>CAVZZW010000004.1:0-1690823 GCA_963779985.1 uncultured Gammaproteobacteria bacterium | reverse complement strand
ATCGGCATCACCGCCGTCGCGTTGGTGTTGGCGGCGATGCCGGAGACCCGACCGACGATCGATTCGGACGCACAGTCGCGAACGATCGGTAATGACCACGACGTCAGTAACGCATCACCACGCTGACATCGCCGTCGCGGCGGGTCTGAGTCATGGTCACATCGAGCCCGTGCCGCTGCAGCAGCACGTCCGCGGAGCCCCTGCTCAAACGCAAATTCCGAAGATGCAGGCGGTCGAGGAAATCAGGCAGAACCGGCCTACAGAACGAAATCTCGCCGCTGCTTTCCGACAGCTTGAGGCCCAAAGTGGCCTGCAGCAGCGCAAATATGCTGGCGCTCGCCCAAGCCTGGGGGGAACACGCCACGGGATACTGAGTCGGTGCGTTGTGCTGACGGCGCAGAAAACCGCAAAACAACTCCGGCAAGCGCCGCCGATCCATGTAGCTGGCGGCGTCGAACATGGCGCCGAAAATCTTCGAGGCCGCCTGGACTTCGCCGTAGCGCGCCAATCCCAAGGCGATGAGGGCGTTGTCGTGCGGCCATACTGAGCCGTTGTGATAGGACATTGGGTTGTAGTGCGCCTCGGACAGGCCCAGGGTGCGAATGCCCCAGCCGCTGAAGCAAGCCGGGCCCAGCAGAGTTTGCGCGACCCGATGCGCCCGCTCCGCACAGGCGATACCGGTCAGCAATACCTGTCCGGAGTTCGAAGACACCACGCGGCAAGGCTGCTTCGTTCCATCCAGGGCCAATGCATACACCGCCAGGTCCTCGCACCAGAATTTGGCTTCAAAATTCTCGCGCAACGCATCTGCTTGCGTGCGCAGGCGTTCGGCTTGTGCATGAGACCCAAGCATCGCGGCGAGCAGTGACGCGTGCCGCTTCGCTCCGTAGACGTAGGCCTGTACTTCGCAAAGCGCGATGGGTCCTTCGGCATACTCCCCGTTGCGATGGAACACCGCGTCCTGCGAGTCCTTCCATCCCTGATTGGCGAGGCCTTGCTTGGTGCGGCGGTGATATTCGACGAAGCCGTCGCCGTCGCGGTCCCCGTGCACATCGATCCAAGTCAGTGCCGCTTGTACATTCGGCCACAACGCCTGCACGGTCCGGAGGTCGCCGGTGCGGGCAAAATATTCGCCGAGCAGCAGCACGAACAGCGGAGTTGCATCCACACTGCCGTAATAGCGGCCGAACGGCACCTCGCGCAAATTGGCCATTTCTCCGTGGCGCATCTCATGCAGAATTTTACCGGGCTCGGCATCGCGCTCGGGTTCCACGGCGGTAGCCTGCGTCGCTGCGAGGAACCGCAGCACTCCTTTTGCAATGCTCGGATCGACCCACAGCGTCATGAGCGCGGTGATGATGCCGTCGCGCCCGAAAGGAGTGCTGAACCAGGGCGTGCCGGCGTAGGGGTAAGGCCCGTGCGCGGTGTCGGTGACCAGCATGTAGAGGTCGGACACCGCACGTCGCGCAATCTCGTTGAACACGGAATTGGAGCTGTCGACGCTCGCCGCGCGCGCGCTCGACTGGCGCAGCCCGTGGCGCGCGGCGCGCATGCACCGATAGAATGCGCGCCCGCCCCAGCGGCCGGTGTCCGCGTCCGGGATTCCGACCCGAATGAAGATTCGCTTGACCTGGTGCGCGTTCAGCGCCATCTCGAATGCGGCGCGCTCGGGTGTCAGTGTCTGCGGCGCCGGATCGAAATCCAGGGTGGTGATGCGCTCGATCTCATCGAGCCCCATGTAGCGCAGTGCGGCTTTACGGTCGGTGGTGCGCGTCGGCGAGGAGACGCCGCGCGCCTTGCGGTGTTCGCCGCGCACTTCGAACAAGTCGGCGAAGTCGGCGCCGAATTGCAGCGCGAGGCGGATGCGCCACGCGCGGTCGCTGAAGTTGCGTATCAGGAGCCGCTCGTAGCACGCGCCGTTCCAGATGAATTTGAGCCGATGCAGGTGGATCTGTTCGCGCCGCAGCGCGATCTGTCCGTTGAGCAGCAGATCAGGATTGCTGAGATCGGCGCTGAATATTGCGTTGTCGTCCTGAGTCATCGAGCTCAGCAGCAAAGGCCGCGCGCCTTCGAGCAGCAGCTGGAAGTGCGACAAGATCCGGGTATCGCCGTGATACAACCCCTCGGAACTTCCCGTCTGCGCGCCGATGTCGCCGTGGTAATCGAATACGGCGAAGGTGTCGTCGTGCTTCAGAGTGAGAGTTCGTCGTTCCTGCAACGCCGCGCTGGCGGCAATATAGAACTGCGGAACGGAATCTTCGTCCATTGATAGTGCATTCACGTGACTACTCCGGTGGGCGTGCCGGGCGCTTCCGGCGGCGCGCCGTGCATTGCAGAAATTACAAAAACCGGCGTTCGAAAACGCATTCTAGTCAGAGTCTATTCGCAGTGATCGGTTCATCCAAATTGTGATCATGCATGGTGGAACCGAATCGATTTTGTCGCGTCAAAATATCGGTTCCGCTGCCGCACTCTCAGGGAGACTCGTCATGCACATTGCGCAGATTGCCCCGCTCACCGAGGCCGTACCGCCGAAATTCTATGGGGGCACCGAACGCGTGGTGGCATATCTTACCGATGCATTGGTGGAACTCGGGCACGACGTGACGCTGTTTGCATCCGGCGACAGTCTGACGAAAGCGAAACTAGCGCCGATCTGGCCGCGCGCACTGCGCCTCGATCCCAGCGTGAAGGACTACTTCGCGCCCGTGTTCATGGAGTTGGAAATGGTGGCGCGGCGTGCGCATGAGTTCGACGTGATCCACGCGCACCTGGATTATTTCGGCTATCCGCTGCTGCGGCTGCTCGACGTCCCTTCGGTAACGACTCTGCATGGCCGCCTCGATCTGCCGGAGCTGCCCGCCCTGTATGGGGTATATGGAGACATTCCCGTGGTGTCGATCTCCGATTCACAGCGGGCGCCGCTGCCGCAGGCGCACTACGTCGCGACGATCTACCATGGTCTGCCGCAGCAGTTGCTGGCGAAAGGCTCCGGCGCGGGCGGCTACCTGGCGTTCCTCGGGCGTATTTCGCCGGAAAAGGCGCCGGATGCGGCGATCCGCATTGCCGCCAGGGCCGGCATGCGGCTGAAAATTGCGGCAAAAGTCGATCGAGTCGACGTGGAATATTTCAAGACCACGATCGAGCCGCTATTGTCGCAGGGCCACGTGGAATTCATCGGCGAAATCGGCGAGCACCAAAAGGGCGAATTTCTCGGCAACGCCGCGGGATTGTTGTTTCCGATTGCGTGGCGCGAACCCTTCGGTCTGGTGATGATCGAAGCGATGGCCTGCGGTACGCCGGTGATTGCGTTCGAAAATGGTTCCGTGCCGGAAGTCATCGAAGACGGCATCACCGGCTTCATCGTGCAGAATGAAAATCAAGCAGTCGCGGCGGCGGGTAGGATCGGCATGCTCGATCGCGAGCGCATTCGCGCGGAATTCGATCGGCGCTTCACGGCTCAGCACATGGCGCAGAACTATCTGAAGCTGTATTCGCGTCTCGCGAAGTCGAGAAGGACGGGCACCGGGGTCTAAGTACCTCGACATGGGGATTTTTTCCGATTGGCGGGAGGCAACCGGTCAATATCATGGTGCCGAGGTTCTAGCTGGGAGCGGTTTAACCGCGACCGTAGGCCGGTATCGCCGCGTCTTGGCCGGAAGTCGATGCACCGGCATAGTATGCTTCGCCCAGCGCACATAGAGCCAGCCGGAGCATGCAATGGAGTTTTCAAGCCCGAACCGCAGTTCGTCCATCAAGGCGCTATGGGGTGGAATAGTCGCGGGATTGATCTGTCTTGCGGCATCGGCATCTGCGCAAAGCGTACCCGCGCCGGACGCGGGCCGCCTCGACCCGGTCGTAGTGACCGCAAAACGGCGCTTCGATCCCGTGGCCGACGAGAAGATGAAGGAGCAAGTGGAGCAAGCCCTGCATTCCGACGAGTTCTTCTATGACGCACATGTCACCGTGACGATAAGAAATGGCGTCGCCACACTGCGCGGAATAGTCTTCGACGATTGGGACCTGCGGCAGGCGATGCGTATCAGCAAAAGAGTTGCCGGGGTGAAACGAGTGGTCAACGAGCTGGAACTCGAACTCGGCGGCGAGTAGATGGGTGAAGCGATAGCCTAGTACCTCGACACAGGAATTTTGACCGCTTGGTGGGAGGCACCCACCTGGAAGGATAAGAAGTCGAAAGCCACGTCAAGGCAGCGGCTTCTTATCCTTCCAGTCGGGTGTTCCTACCGGTCGAATATCACGGTGCCGAGGTACTAGCCGGGATCTGCATTAGAGTTCCATGATGTCCAACGGAATTTCGACAACGCCTCTGTGGATGCAGGAATCCGGCATGCCGCCATCCGCGGCATCGTTGCCGAGCAGCGTCGACGTACTCGTCATCGGTGCGGGCTACACCGGACTGTCGGCGGCCCGCGAGACCGCGGCCGCGGGACGTTCCACGCTGGTGCTCGATGCCGGTGAATTCGGCGCGGGGTGCTCGAGCCGCAATGGCGGCCAAGTCGCCTACAGCATCAAGCCCTCATACGACTCTTTGAAGGCCAGGTTCGGAGCGGACAGGGCTTTCAGGGTTTGCCGTGAAGGCCTCGATGCCATGGAGTCCCTGCGCTCCATGGCCAGGCAGAGGGGCGATTTCGGCTGGCGCGAAGATGGGTGTTTTTTCGGAGCCCACACGCCGCGGCACTTCGTGCGAATGGCGCGCGACGCGGAGCACCAGCCGCGCGGCCTCGAGCAGAGGATCAGCGTCGTTCCCGAAGCAGAACAGCACGATGAGATTGCCAGCGATTTCTATCACGGTGGTTGTGTGTACCACGACGATGCGTCCGTCGATCCCATGCGCATGCTGCTCGCGCTATTGCGCCTCGCGCTCGGCAGCGGCGCACGCCTCGTGGATCGCTGCCCGGTGGGTGCCGTCAATCGCACCCGCGATGGCTTTGAAGCACTGACACCGCGCGGAGTCGTGCACACGCGGCAAATTCTGCTGGCGACCAATGGATACTCGGGGGCGCTGTCGCCCTGGCATCGGCGGCGAGTCATCCCCATCGGCAGCTATCAGATCGCGACCGAGCCCCTGGGAGCCGAGCGAGTCCGGTCGCTCATTCCGCACGGGCGAAACATTGTCGATTCGCGGCGAGTGGTGGTGTATTTCAGGCCTTCGGCGGACGGCGAGCGCATCATATTCGGCGGCCGGGCCGCTTTGGCGGAACGGGACCCGCTCGCCTGCGTGTCGCGCCTGCGGCACATGTTGCAGCGGATTTTTCCGCAATTGAAATCCGTGCGCGTGAGTCATGCGTGGGTGGGCTGGGTGGCGTACACTTTCGACACATTGCCGCATCTGGGCCAACACGACGGCGTTTACTACTGCATGGGGTATTGCGGCCAGGGCGTACCGCTCGCGCCGTATTTCGGCAAGCGCATCGGCCAGCAAATGCTGGGGCTCCCGGAAGGGCGCACTGCGCTCGACGGGCTTCCGTTCCCGTCGCGGCCGTACTATCACGGCAAACCATGGTTTCTCGCGCCATCGGTGTTCGCGTATCGCGTGTTCGATGCCCTCGGCCTGTGAATGCCAGGAATACTTGAATGAATCGCAGCAGCTATGCCGGATTACCGGAACATTTCTTCGCGCGGCTCAACCCGGTACCGGTCGCGCAACCGCGTCTGCTTCGATTCAATCAGGCGCTGGGCGCCGAGTTGGGGCTGGATATCGGCGGCCTCGACGACGAGGCGCTGGCGCGGATGTTTTCCGGGAATGTCATTCCGCAGGGCGCGGAGCCGCTCGCGATGGCCTATGCCGGCCATCAGTTCGGTCATTTCGTTCCGCAGCTCGGCGACGGCCGCGCCATACTGCTGGGTGAAGCGCTCGACCGCGCCGGCGCGCGCCGCGACATTCATTTGAAGGGTTCCGGCCGAACGCCCTTTTCGCGAGGCGGCGATGGGCGCGCCGCGCTTGGCCCGGTGTTGCGCGAATACCTGGTCAGCGAAGCCATGCATGCGCTCGGCATACCGGCCACGCGCGCGCTCGCCGCGGTGGCCACCGGCGAGGAGGTATTGCGCGAGGAAGCGTTGCCGGGAGCGATATTGACGCGGGTCGCTGCGAGCTTCGTGCGCGTGGGCACGTTTCAGTACTTCGCCGCGCGCGACGATGTCGATGCCGTTCGGTGTCTCGCCGACTACGTGATCGATCGCCTCTATCGGGAAGCCAAAGGCGACCCGCAGCCCTATCTGGCGTTGCTGCGAGCCGTCACCGAGGCGCAGGCATCGCTGATCGCGAGTTGGATGCACGTCGGCTTCATTCATGGCGTCATGAATACCGACAACATGGCGGTGTCGGGAGAAACCATCGATTTTGGCCCCTGCGCCTTCATGGACACCTATGATCCGGCGGCGGTGTTCAGTTCGATCGACCGTCAGGGCCGCTACGCCTACGGCAATCAGCCGCACGCCGCCCTGTGGAATCTCGCGCGGTTCGCGGAGACGCTACTGCCCATCATCGATACACGTACCGATCGCGCAGCCGAACTCGCGAGCGAGGCGCTCGCGGCGTTTTCGACGCGCTTTTCGGATTTATGGCTTGCCGGCATGCGGCGCAAGCTCGGTCTGTCGGCTCCCGAGGACGGCGATGCGGCGTTGGCAGCGGACTTGCTCGATGCGATGCACCGCAATCACGCTGACTTCACGCTGACGTTCCGCGGGCTGTGCGCCGCTGCGGAGCAAGAGGGCGATGCGCAGCGGAAGGCGGGCGATGCGGCGGTTCGATCCTTGTTCGTGAACTCGCGGGAATACGACGAATGGGCGGTCCGGTGGCGTGCGCGTTTGACCCGAGAGTCATTGGAATCGCGGGCGCGTGCCGAGGCGATGCGACGGGTGAACCCCGCGTTCATTCCGCGCAATCATCGGATCGAACAAGTCATTCGTGCGGCCGTCGAGAACCGGGACTTCGAGCCTTTTGCCGGACTGTCGGCCGTGCTTTCGCAGCCCTACCTATCGCAGGAGGGGTTCGAGTCCTATGCCGATCCTCCGCAGCCCGGCGAGCGCGTGCTCGCGACATTCTGCGGAACCTGAGAGATGAACAACTCTATGCTCAATGAGGTTCTTCCATGACAAAGCTCCGCGCCGTGACGTTGATATTCCTGCTGTCGCTGATCGGCCTGAGGGGCTCTGCGGCGGATGCCGACAAGCCGTCGATCACCGTATTCGCGGCGGCTTCCTTGACCAATGTGCTGCAGGAATTGGGGGATGGTTTTACGAAGGAGACGTCGATTCCCGTCAGATTCTCATTCGCGGCCAGCTCGGTGCTTGCCCGTCAGATCGAAAATGGCGCGCCCGCCGACGTATTCCTCTCGGCCGATCTCGAGTGGATGGACTATCTGCAGTCACGGCATCTGATTCGGCCGGACACACGGCACGATGTGCTGAGCAATCGGCTGGTCCTGATCGCACCCGCCGACAGCAAAATCAAGCTCAAGATCGAACCCCACTTTCCTCTGGCTGCCGCGTTGGGAAAGGGCCGTTTGGCGACCGGCGATCCGGACTCGGTGCCCGCCGGCCGCTACGCGCGCGAGGCATTGACCACCTTGGGGGTCTGGAACGACGTGGCCGATCGCATGGTCCGGGCCGACAGCGTCCGCTCGGCGCTTGCATTCGTCGACCGAGGTGAAGCCCCGCTCGGCATCGTCTACGAAACCGATGCGTTGATCGACAAGCAAGTGCGGGTCGTGGACGCATTTCCCGACGACAGTCACTTGCCCATCATCTATCCCGTCGCTCTGGCCGGCGCGGCCAAGACCGAAGCGGCTAAATTCGTTGCGTACATCCGCGGCCCCGCGGGCGCGGTTGCTTTCAAAGCCTACGGCTTCACGCCGGTGCGCTAGTTGCCGCGGTGACTCAGGCCCCAGACATACGCAGCGAGCGCAGACACTTGATCGGCCGAGAGTTCTGCGCCGCCCATGGGCGGCATGGGACTGCGATATTGCTTTGGCTGCGCCACGCCGGTGGTGATGGTCTTGGCGATACCGGCATAACTGCCGTCACTCCAGAGCCGCTTCGAACCCGTTAGATCGGGACCCAACGACGTGCCCGTTGCGGCCCATCCGTGACAGCCCGTGCATGCGGCTCCGCCGACTTGGCCGTGATAGATTCGATCCCCCAGGGCGACCATCTGTTTCGTCGCTCCTTTGGCGACGGGAAGACTGGCCGTCGCAGCGCCGGCGTTGGGATGCACGCCCTCCGGGGGGCTCGCTCCGGCGACGCTCGCGTCCCCGGCCGCGGCCGTTGCGCTCGGACATGGAGTTATGTTGAGGCCGCCGTCGGATCCCGGTCCACCGCGGTAGACGATTTTGTAAATCCGTCCGCGCACATCGTCCGATACGTACAGCGATCCGTCGGGCCCTACCGCGACGCCTGTCGGGCGGTGCGCGGCACTGTCCGGCGATTTCGCCGCCCCGGCGAACCCGTCGGCGAATACCTCACAGGCGGCACCCGCCCGATCGCCCGCGAGGGCCTGGAAAACGACGTTGTAGCCGCTTTGGGGGAAGGGCGCCCGATTCCACGAACCGTGAAAGGCGATGAACACACCATGGCGATAGCGTTCGGGAAATTGCTCCTTGTCGTAGAACACCATTCCATCCGGGGCCCAATGCGCCGGGAATGCGGCTACCGGCGCAATTTTGTCGGCGCAAGGGCCCAGCTTCTTGCCGCCGTCGCCGCCATACTCGGGAGCCAGCACCAGCTTGCGCTGGAAGGGATCGTAGTAACATTCGGGCCAGCCGTAGTCGCCGGACTGCTTCAAGTTCAGCAGTTCTTCCGCCGGCAGCGTGGCCTCTTCGTCGGGCTTGTAGAGCTGCGGCCAGTTCGTGTGCAGCTGGTCGCGTCCGTGTTGGGTGACGAAAATGCGATGGGCGGCGGTGTCGACTGCGAAGCCTTCCGCGTTGCGTATTCCGGTGGCGAGTCGTTCGCCCGGTGAAAACATCTGGCCCGTCTTGTTCGCGTCGTAACGCCAGATTCCGCCGCGCGTTTCCAGCTCCTTGCAGGGTTCGGCCCCCGGAGATTGGAGTTTGCGGTTATTCAGCTGGCAAGAGTTGGTCGCGCTCGCCACGTCGATGTACATCATTCCATCGGCGTCAATCGCGAACGGATGCATCGGATGATCTGCACCGAGAGGCAAACCGGAGACGATGGTTTGCGGAGGGTCACGCGGCACGATCGATCCCGCGGGGAGGGCGTAGCGAACGATTCGATCATTGATTTCCGCATACAGGGCGCCCTTGTACATGCCGATGCCGGTGCCGCCGGCCCCGCCGGATTGCACGGTTTCACCAAAGCGTTGCGTCACGTCAGCCTTGCCGGCACCGGTGGTGTCCTGCAAGGCGACGATGAACCCGCCCGCATGCGGCACGTCATTGCCGTAGTATCTGCCGGACCAGGTGTTGACGTAGACGACGCCGTTGGGCGCCACGACCAAGTGACGAGCGTGCCCGATCCCATCGGCGAATACGGTGGCGCAGAACCCGGCGGGTAAGCGCAATCCGGTCTGATCGGCCGGACATGCCGTGCTCTGGGCCTGTGCCGATGCCGCGGAACTCGCCAAGCACCAGGCGCCGAGTACGGCGACCCAACTGAACAGACGGCAGACAGAGTAGGACGCAGGCATTGGTTTCCCCATGAGATCGACGATGCGCTTCGAACGATAGCATGGCGGGCAGGCGCAGGGGTGTCCGGGCGGGCCCACGGATCTGCACCGTTGGATGGCTGACGCGGGGTCCATCCCCGCCCCTGTCGATGTGCTGCCGGAATGGCAAGCGGGCGCCGTCGCAGATGCGGCCGGGTTGACCGCCTGGGCCAATGAGCGGCTCGGCAAAATGCAGAGGTTGGCGTCGGTCAAGATCGCGGTCAGCCTGCCGCGCAATGACGCCGGCAAGGTACTCAAGCGAGAACTTCGTGAGGATTGATGCTGGGTATGCCGCGGCGGATATGCGCGGAGAAGATGCCTCCGCGATTGGCTTCTTGGGCGCGCTCTGAAATGCGGCCGCGCTCGCGCAACTCCTCGAGGGAATAGCGCCGATCGAGACCGCCGACGCGGTAAACGTACTCGGGAAGATAACCGGAGAAAATCAGGCGGTAGCTCAAGGGCAGATAACCGACGATCCGCTGCATCATGTGGTAGACGAGCGTGGTGCAATTGACCGTAAGGGTATTGTAGAAACGCGGCACGCGCACGAGGGTATTGGCCTCCTCGATGTAGCCGAGAAACAAGGAGCGCATTGCGTGCACCGGCATGATGAGGCGGTATAGATAGGTGTCTTCGCCGCGGACATTGGTTCGAACGCGGATCACATCACGTTCGTCGGCGGCGATGATGCTCAACTCGAACTCTTTGAAGAAGCCGCCGATCTCGGAATAGCTCTCGGTTCTTTCGCGGCGAATTTCCACCGAAAAGACCACGTGTTCACCGTCGCCGAACCCGAACGAAATCAGCATGTGCGCGATCGCCGGCCCCCGCCAATAGGACATGATCATGTCGACCGAATCGAGTCGATCGAGGTCGTAACGGCGTGTCTCCCAACGCTGAGTGTAGTCGGTGTTGCTGCGCCATTCGAAATGGCGCACGTTGCGCAAGGTGATTCGATTGCCGTCGACCGTGCCCGTGGTCATTTGCGCCACGTCGTCGGCCCAGATACGGTCGTTCGACGGCTCGATGCGCTGCCACCAGATCAGCAGCGCGCCGAACGCCGCCGAGAATCCCAGCAAGCCGGCCGCGGTCCGTCCCTGCCAAAACGCAATCATCAGCATGAGGCTGAAGCCCGCCCACGAGAGTACGCTCAGAGTCTTCGACGCTCGGCCGCCGCGTGCCTGGAACCACAGCGCCAATGCGCCCCAAATTGCGCAGCATCCGGCAATGAGCGTCGCCAGCGAAGTGACTGTGATTCGCCAATGCATGGGCAGGGAACCTTCTACTTCTCGTGCTCGAGCTCGAATCCCAGTCGCGGAAAGTGCGCGGTCACGCGTCCGAGCTGTTTCACGCGGTGCGCTGAAGTTTCAGATATTTGAAAGTGCCCATCGCCTTGGCGATGAGGCGCTCTTGCTCGTCGTGTACCTCGCCGTCACAGAAGACCATCGCGCTGGAACGGTGAAATGCGTGCGCCGATGCGATGAGACGCGTTCCGGCAATCGCCGGCTGCACGAAACTCGTTTTCATCTCCACCGTCACCGCGCCGCCCGCGGCGGGATCGAGGGACCGGCCCGCAGCCGCCATCGCCAAGTCGAGCAGCGTCATCAGCACGCCGCCATGAGCGACGGACCAGCTGTTCAAATGCCGCGGGGCGAGATCGAGCGCGACGGCCGCGCGGCCGTTCTCGGCGCTGATGAACTCGATCCCGAGATCCTTGATGAAGGGGATGTCCAGGCGGAATGGCATGGATGGACTCATGGGAGGCCGGTGCGTTCTGTCGTGATGCCTTGGTACATCTTCAAGCCTCGGAAGGGTATCGGCGCTATTATCATAGTTCATCAAACCGAGGGAGTGCGGTCGTGAAAGATCATTTGATGCGGATCATAGTTCAAGTGCCGCTCATTGGCTTGCTTGCCGGTTGCGCATCGTCGCCCGGGATGAAGGCGGGCGACATCCCCGAGCCCCTGCGGGTCCCGGCGAACTCAGAATTGACGCTGCGGGCGCATGCCGCGGGAGTACAGATTTACCGGTGCAGCGCCGGGAAGGACGACGCTGCCCAGTTCGAGTGGGCGTTGAAGGCACCGGAAGCGGATTTGTTCGACCATTCCGGCAAGAAGATCGGAAACCATTATGCAGGTCCGACGTGGGAAGCTACGGATGGGAGCAAAGTGATGGGTACCGTCGTTGAGCGAGCCGGTGGTCCTAATCCGCACGCCATTGCATGGTTGCTGCTGAGCGCGAAGTCGACGTCCGGAAACGGCGTTTTCACGCGGGTGCGATTCATTCAGCGGCTGCGTACGGTTGGCGGCAATGCGCCCTCGGACGGGTGCGATCAAGCCTCGGAGGGCAGGGAAGTGCGCGTAGCGTATTCGGCGGAGTATTGGTTCTACGCCGACAAGCACTGAACCATAGCCGACGTGTCGCGCATCGACGTGGTCTTCGGCGGCTCGGTGGACAATTTGGTTGAATGGTTCGACGGGTACACCTATTCCGCCGCTGCGCTCTATTTCGCGCCGATCTTTTTCCCGACGGGCGATCCGACTGACCGGATTCATGTGTTGATGCGCTGAGTGATGCGTCGGCGTAGAGGCAGCAATGGCTGCGTCGCGTGCCGGCGGACGCACGGTTGTATTACATAATCGTGACACGGCCGCCGTGAGCGGCATGTATGTTTTTCAAAACTTCCCGCGGAGGCGGCCGGCTCACCATCACGTGGATATGCGAATTGGTGATTTGTATTTTAACTTGCAGTTTGTTAGGCGACTGTGCTCAAGTGCCGCTCAGGAATCGTCGTCCAACGGCTCCGCCGCCGGGCGCGATAACAGAATAAAACGAACTAAGAGGGACGTCATGAAGGGACCCATTTCTCTGAAGCTGTGTATTTCTGCGATCGCTCTGTCGCTTACGGGGAGCGCGTTGACCGAGGCGTTTACGCCGGCCCAATTTCAGCAAGCCGCACAGGATTCGCAACGGGATGTCATCGTCATCCTGCGCGATCAAATGCCGAACCTGCCGCCCGCGCGCAGAGCAATGGGCGCCCGCGCGTCGGCCCTTGCGACGTCCCAACGGTCGGTGCTGGCCCAGCTCCCGAATGCCGGGAACCGCAAGGTTCGATCCTTCAGCACCATCAATGCGTTCGCCGCCACCGTCTCGGCATCCGAGGCGGCGATGCTGTCCGCCCATCCGATGGTGCAGGCCGTGGTACCCGATGCAGTGATCCGGCCGCCGGTGCGCAGTAAGGAAAGCCCCGACACCGCCACTCACGGTACGAGCAGCGCGTCCGCCGATGCTGCGGCGATGTGCAATACGCTGGAACCGGAAGCATTGCAGCTGACCCATACGGCGTTCGCCGACCCGTCGATACCCCAGGCACAAGAGGTACGCGACGGCCACGGTCAACCGGTCACGGGCAAGGGCGTGAAGGTGGCCTTCCTCGCCGACGGCATCGATCCCAACATTGCGGGATTCATTCACCAGGACGGCTCGCCCGTTTTCATCGATTATCAGGATTTCACGGGTGACCCTGCGGGAACACCCACGGCCGGCGGAGAGGCGTTCGGAGATGCGAGTTCCATTGCCGCCCAGGACATGCCGAACAACAAGCCGTTGACCTTCGATATCAGCAAGTTCGTGAACGCGGCTCATCCGCTGCCATCACCATGCAACATTCGCATTCGCGGCATGGCGCCCGGCGCTTCACTGGTGGGCCTGAAAGTCTTTTCGCAGATCAACCCGACCACCACGTCGAACTTCGTGCAGGCCATCGAATATGCCGTGGTCCATGACGATGTCGACGTGATCAACGAGTCCTTCGGCGGCAATCCGTTCCCGGACAATACAAACGACCCCATCTCGCTGGCCAACAATGCGGCCGTCCGCGCGGGCGTGACGGTCGTGGTAAGCACCGGAGACGCCGGTACCGCCGGCACGTTGGGTTCTCCGGCGACCGAGGCCAGTGTGATCGCGTCCGGCGCGACCACGCAATTCCGGGTGTATGCACAGACCGGCGATGGCGTCATACCCTTGACGAAGAGCGGCGGATTCATCGACAACAACATCTCCGGGTTCAGCTCCTCCGGGTTTTCCCAGAAGGACGGACGCACGGTCGATGCGGTGGCCCCGGGTGATCTTGGCTGGGCACTCTGTTCCACCAATCAAAGCCTGTTCTTCGACTGCAGTACCGATGCCGCGGGCTTCGGGCCGTCGGCGATCGAAGTATTCGGAGGCACGAGCGAATCGTCCCCGTTGACCGCCGGCGAGGCGGCACTGGTGATCCAGGCCTACCGCAGCACGCACGGAGGCAACGATCCGTCGCCCGCCACGGTCAAGCGAATCATCATGAGCACCGCGACCGATCTCGGCGCACCGGCCTCGGAGCAGGGTGCAGGCTTCATCAACGCCTTGGCGGCGGTCAATGCCGCGCTCGCGATCAAGGACGAGAATGGGGCTCCCAAGGCTCATGGAGACGGGCTGCTGGCTGCGCCGACCAGCGCCCATGTCACGAGCCAGCCGAACACCAGCCATGCTCTTTCCTTCACGATCAGCAACACGGGTTCTACGGCACAGCATTTGACGCCGAGTCTGGAAACGCTGGGCGCGCCGTTCGCCGGCGCGACGCTCAACCTGACTTTGAATCCGGCTGTTGATCCTGCATTCGTGAATGTCGCCGGTAACACGCGTGTGTTCACGACACAGACCTTCAAAGTGCCGGCGAATGCCGACCACCTGGATGTTGCGGTCGCGTTCCGGTCGCCGCTCAGCCTGGCGGCAAGCAATCCTCCGCTCGTCTTCTTGGCCTTGGTCGATCCCTCCGGACGCCAGGCTGCGCTGTCGAACCCGCAAGGTTTGGGCAGCGGCTACGGGCACGTCGACGTGGTCAAGCCGCAAGCGGGCGTTTGGACTGCGATCGTGTATACGCGCAAAACTGGCGTGGCGGGCAGCTACTCCGGTCCCATTCAGCTCACCTGGGGTGCGGAGCGTTTCGTTCAGCTCGGATCCGTCTCTCCGTCGCATATCGTCCTTGCACCGGGCGCAAGCCAGACTGTGACCGCCGAGTTTGCGATGCCCGCCCAGCCGGGTGACTCGGCCGCGGCCATTCGCTTCGAGAATTCACAGGACGCGTCTGCCGCCAACCTGCCGGAAATTCCCGTGACGCTGCGTACGCTCATTCCGACGGGACCGACCGGCGGCAACTTCACGGGGACACTCACGGGCGGCAACGGCCGGCCGGGCGCCGGCCCGACGCAGACCTTCGCCTTCGATGTGCCTCAGGGTGTCAGCAACATGAGCCTCAGCCTCGAGATCTCCGACAACGGGTATCTGCTCGAAGGCTTGTTGGTGGATCCGAATGGGGTGCAATTGAGCGTTCAGCCCAACCAGGATCCGGGCAACGGCAGCGCGCAATTCGCACTTGGGCTGTCCCACTACAATCCGCAACCGGGCCGCTGGAAGTTCGTGCTGCTGCAGAATTTCACGTCATCGGGAAACCAGACCTCGCTGCCCTTCGTGGCACGGATCGGGTTCAATACCGCGCAGGTAACGGCGCCGAAATTGCCAAACAGCGCGACTGTCACGCTGTCGGCGAGTCAAGCCACCGTGGTTCCTGTTCAGGTGACCAACACCGGCCCTGTTGCGCGGCTGTACTTCGCCGATGCTCGGTTGAATACCCTGACCGTGCAGCAACTGCCGCCGCTCCAATGCTCGAAGGTGACGACCCTTCCCGGGGCGTGCGGGGAGTTCATTCTGCCGACTCAGGTCAGCACTGCGGGCTTCGTTGCGCAATCATCGGTGCCAATCACGATGGATGCGTTCAATCAGGTCGGTACTGGGGTGGGAGGCACCGGGTCGCCCGATATCTTCGCGAAGCGGATCGCACCCGACACCGTGGCGGCCTTGCTGAGCGAACCGGAAGTGCCCTATAGCTTCTGGGTCGTCAGTCCCTCGCTCATCGGACCCTACGGTCCGGGTGGTGCGGTGGCGGCGCCGGTCACAACGAGCGCGTTCGTGTTGACGCAGGCGTTCGATACGGCGATTTCCGCGGACAGCGGCGATATATGGGCTGATGTGACCTTGAACACGAATACGTTCAATCCCTTGTTGTTGGCGCCGGGCCAGAGCGGCACCATCAACCTCAGCATCGCGCCCAGCGCGAGCGATGTGGGCAAGACCGTGAGCGGGTTCATTTTCATCGATACCTTCGATTTCAATGTATCGACCGGCGACGAGACTGTGCGCATTCCGTACAGCTACACCGTCGCGCCTTAGGTTCATTGCTGCTTCTCTACCCGCGCTGCACGCAGCGCGGGTAGAGAATTTTCCCGAGTGCGACGGCATACTGTCCGGATGCCCGCCACAGATCCCGCCGACTGGTTCGAAGCCACCGTTCGCGACCAACCACACCGTCTATTTCTCGAGACTCCTGCCGGCCGAACATTGAGTTACGCGTCGCTGCGTGACCAGGCCGGCCGTTTCGCCGCGGCTCTCATGCGACGGGGCGTCGTGCCCGGCGACCGCGTCGCGGCGCAAGTGGATAAATCCGCGGAGGCCGTGCTGCTGTACGCCGCCTGCCTGCGCCTGGGCGCTGTGTTCGTGCCGATCAACGTCGCGAACACGCCGAATGAAGTTGAATACTATCTCCGGGATTCGCAACCCCGAGTCGCGGTCATTCGTCCGGACGATCGGGCATTGCTCGAACCGTTGGCGGTGCGGTCCGGGGTGCCCCGGGTAGAGACTCTGGGGGCCGACGGCGATGGGTCGCTGCTCGAACTCGCGCTGCAATCGGATAAAGACCCTGAACTGCCGCATGGCGTCGACGCCAATTCATTGGCCGCGATCGTGTACACGTCCGGTACGACGGGTCGATCGAAGGGCGCCATGCTGTCGCGTGCCAATCTCGCGTCCAATGCCGCCGCGCTCGTCGAGGCGTGGCGCTTTACGAGCAGCGACGTCTTGCTGCACACCCTGCCGCTGTTTCACGTTCACGGTTTGTTCGCCGCGATCAATACCGTTCTCGCATCGGGCTCGAGCCTCATGCTGCTGTCGAAGTTCGATGCCGCTTCGGCATTGAAATATCTGCCGCGGGTCACGGTGCTCATGGGTGTTCCCACGCATTACACCCGACTGTTGGAACAGACCGGCCTCAACCGTGAAGTTGCCGCCGGTGTGCGTTTGTTCGTCTCCGGCTCGGCGCCGCTGCTGGCGGAGACGCACCGTGAATTCTTGCAGCGCACGGGTCACGCGATTCTCGAACGGTACGGAATGACCGAGACCTTGATGAACACGTCGAACCCCTACGACGGAATGCGCAAACCGGGCTCTGTCGGCACGCCGCTGCCCGGGGTCGCGGTCCGCGTAGTCGATGCCGCCGGTGCCGCCGAAGCGCAAGGCGAGGTAACCGGCGCGATCGAGGTCGCGGGTCCCAATGTGTTTGCCGGCTATTGGCGGGATACCGAGAAGACGCAAGGCGAATTCACGGCCGATGGCTGGTTCAAGACGGGCGATCTCGGCCGCATCGATCGCGACGGCTATTTGCACATCGTGGGCCGCGCCAAGGATCTGGTGATCAGCGGCGGCTACAATGTTTATCCGAAGGAAGTGGAGATGGAGTTGGACGCGCTTTCCGGTGTGGCGGAGAGCGCGGTGTTCGGCGTTCCACACCCGGATTTTGGAGAGGGTGTCACGGCAGTGGTCGTGCCGCAGGCATCTGTCGTCTTGTCCGAGGCCGATATCATCAACTACTTGCAGACTCGGCTGGCACGTTACAAAGTTCCCAAACGCGTGCTGCTCATCGACGAGTTGCCGCGAAATACCATGGGGAAGGTGCAGAAAAATGTGTTGCGCAGCGCTTACGCATCGCTGTATGGCGGAGGAACGGCCTCCGCCTGAGCGGCGATCTCGAACCGGATGGCTGTGGCGCCTTCATTCCGGAGGCTGCATCGTCACCATGGTGAGAGTTCGCGCTCCGAGCGCAGCACCTGATTCGGTCCGGTCGATCACCACATAGAAGCTTTTGGATTTGCCGGCTGCCGTACTCAAAATGGGAATACTCAAATCGACGCTGCCGCTGCGCTCGGCAATGTGTTCGACGCGCGGCATCACGGGAGCGAAGTCTCGGCCTGGCTTTGCCGTCCCGGATTCCGTCCACCATGTAAAGCTTGCGCTGCCGTATGGGCTGCCTCTGCGGCGGACCATGACACGAGCCGTTCGTTCGCCGGCCGGGACATCGACGGCGTCTGCGGCCATCTCTATGCGAATCGGCCCACCGTTGCCTGCACGGGGGGGGGCCCCACTGCCGGACGACCGGGCAGCCGTGGCGGCAGCAGGGCGTGGTGTCGGAGTCGGTCGCGCGGCGACCGTGGGGGCAGGGGTTGGGGACGTATGAGCTGTGGGTGTGGGCGAAGCGGCCACGGACGCTGCGGCGGCCCTGGGCCCCACGGGGGGCATTGGCGCAGGGGCGGGATTCGCGCGCGGAGCAGGCGCCGATTGATCGATCGAGGGTGGCGGCGGCTCGGTGACCGACGGGGTCGCCGGCATGACGAAGGCCAACAATGAGTCACGGTTCGTTACCGCCCAATAACCCCCGGCGGCCAGTAATGCGCACAGAACAATGCCGGCGGCTGCCAGTGCGAGCCCGCGCTTGCGGGGCGGTGGCGCGTCCATCAGCACGGGCAATGGAGGCAGGTGGGGTGCAGCGGCGGCGAGGCCGAAGCGATCCAGCCATTTCTGCACATCCGCGGGACGGCGGTTGCGGTCCCAACGCAGGCCCTCACGTAGGACTCGCCATTGCTGGCCCGTGAGCCCGGGCGGACGGCGAGGGCGCACGCGTTGCGCGCGGGCGTCGATGGCGGTGCGCTTGGGGAAGGGATGCTGTCCTGACAACAATAAGTAGGCGACGCATGCGAATGCGAATAGGTCGTCCCGTGCGTCGGGTTGCTGGCCTTCGAGCAGCTGGCAGCTGGCATAACCCGGAGTGGCGAAGGGCGCGCGTTGCGACAAATCACTCAGTGCGGTCCATTTATCCCGGAGCAATTTGTGCGAGGCACCGAAATCCAAGACCCGCAATTCACCGTCGTTGGTGACGAAGATGTTCTGCGGGTTGATGTCTCCATGCACGATGCCGCGCGAATGCGCGTGGGCAAGAGCGGCGCCGACATCGCGCATGACGGCGAGCGCGTACGGTCTCGGCAAAGCAATTGCGTTTCTGGCGCCCAACACACCGCTGAGCAGCGTTCCGATCAGCAATTCCATCGTGAAGAATGCATTGTCGCCGTCGCGGTCGAATTCGTGCACCCGAACGATATGCGGATGAGACAGTAATTGCAGATGCTGGAACTCGCGTTGCAGCTCGGCGAGCAGCTCATCCCGCTGAGTAACCGCGGTATGCAGAACTTTGATGGCAATCCGTTGCCCCGAGGTGGGCAGATCGAGACGATACTCGTCGATCGCTTCGAATACGGTACCCATACCACCGTGGCCGAGTACTCCCCGTACTCTATATCGGCCACGCAGCACGTCGCCTACCGCTACCTCTCGGATTTCTTCTCGAACCGGGGCGTTTGTGTCCTTGGCGGCCGCGGCAGGTGAAGCGGGTGCTGCATCCTTGGCGGCCGGGGGGCGTGAAGCGGGTGGTGCGTCTTTGGCGGCTGCAGCGCGTGACGGCGGTGCCGCATCCTTGGGCGATGCCGCGGCGCGCGCCGCCGGTGCTGCGTTCTTGACCGACGCCACGGCGGGTGCCGTGACCGTGGAGGGGTGAGGCCGCACGCTGGTGCTCATGTCCCCACCCTTGAGAGCTGAGCTTTCGAGGCGGGACTTGAGCGTGTGGAAGAGTTCGGCCTTGATCTTTCCGCGCCGGTAATACTGATCGAGCAGCGACAGGACTTCCCAACCCTCTTCCGGGTTCCCTTGGAACTGATCGTGCATCGCATTCAAAAATGTCTCGGGAGTGCAGATGCCACCCACGAGGGCATCCAGCCACGCAAGGGCAGCGCCTTCACTTCCAGCGCGCGGCTGCGGCCAGCTGACCGGCTCTTGAGCGCTCATATCGAGATCCTCGTGTCAGGTCCTAAGACTTACTGACAGAAGACAATACCGAAGATTCCGACGCTGGGGGTAAGTGTTTCTTTTTGCTGGGTTTTATATGCTGCTATGCGAGATCGCCGGTCAAAGAATCACGGACCTGAGGCGGCAGGGGCGCCAGTACGTGCCGATAATTGTCATGATCGACGCCGATGCAAAGGGATGCACCGCTTTTCATCGCTTCGACCATGGAGGGAGACAATTCGAAACGCAGAAAATGCACGGCCGAAGTCTTTTCGTCGTTGGTGCGATCCATGTCTTCGTCGGCGATCGCGAATACGCGTTCCATTTCGCTCACGCGTATCCAGCATCGATCTTCGACGCCGATCAAATTCTCGAGCGCGGTGCGCCGCTCGTTGGAATCGGGAAATTCCAGCAGCAAGGTCACCTTCCAATTGCTGCCGTCGGGAATCAGCGGATTGTAGGCGTCGAGTTCGCCTTGTATGCCGCCGCTTTCGAAGATTCGTTCGGCGCGCAGCATCTCGAGGATTTGATAGCGTATCGTGGTGTAATCCTCGAAACACCAAGTCATGTTGGGACCCACCTGCACATTGCGTATTCGCTTGTGGGCAATGACTTCGCTGCGCAGCCGGGCCCGTTCGGAGGAGTACTGCTCCAAGCTCATGAGATCCGGGCGCGTCAATTTTTTCACTTTATCCTCCCACCGCTCCGTGCGAGGTCAATCCATAGGCCATTCTGAGCAGCGTCATCGGATGTGTCGGCGGTGACGCATCGTCCAATCCGCTTTCGATTTGATGGCCTGCCATCGGGCAATCGCTCGAGTAGAAGTCGGCGCCGCTCGCCTGAACGCGCTGAATGACCGGTTTGCCGATCTTCATGGAGGTGTCGCGAAATTCTCGCTTGACGCCGTAAGTGCCATTGTGGCCCGAACACCGTTCGATTGGTTCCACCGTAGTTCCAGGGATCAGCTGCAATACGTCGCGAGTCTTGAGTCCGATATTCTGTACGCGCAAGTGACAGGCGACATGGTACGCGACTTTGCCGAGTGGACGCGCAAAATCGGTACGCATCAGTCCGGATTTGTGCCGCAGCAGCAAGTATTCGAACGGATCGAATATGTGCCGTTTGACCTTGGCTACGTCGGGATCGTCCGGGAACATCAACGGCAACTCTTGTTTGAACATCAGCACGCAAGAGGGGATGGGTGCGATGATATCGTACCCGCTGTCAATCATGGCGATCAGTGCCGGCACGTTCTTCGCCTTCAAGTCCGCAACCGCCTGCAGATCGCCCAGCTCGAGCTTGGGCATGCCGCAGCAATTCTCCTGCTCGACTGGAGTGACCGGGATGCCATTGTGCTCGAACACGCTCACGAGATCCAACCCGATCTCAGGCTCATTGCGGTTTCCGTAGCAGGTGGCGAACAGCGCCACCTTGCCGCGAGTGACCCCCGCCGCCTGCGCGGCGACCGTCAGCTTGCCGCGCTTGGCGAGCTGTTTGCGCAGGGTGTCGGATCGGTACGGCGGTACCGGCGCTTCCGGATGCACTCCAAGTGCGGCGTCCAGGAGCTTGCGTCCCACGGTACTCCGATTGATCGCGTTGACCGCTTCGACGACGATGGGAATCCCGGCGAGCTTGCCGACAGTGTCCGTCGAACTCAGCACCTTGTCGCGCCAACGGGTGCCGCCGCTGCGATGTTTCACGGCTTTGGCGCGCAGCATCAAGTGCGGGAAATCGACGTTCCACGGATGTGGCGGCACATAAGGGCACTTGGTCATGTAGCACATGTCACACAGGTAACATTCGTCGACTACCTTCCCATAGGCCTTTTTGTCTACGCCATCGAGTTCACCGGTCTTGGATTCGTCGATCAGATCGAACAGGGTCGGAAAGGAATTGCACAGATTGAAGCAGCGTCGGCAGCCGTGGCAAATATCGAATACGCGATCGAGCTCCTTCTCCAAGGCGCCGGCGTCGTAGAACTGCGGATCCTGCCAGCCGAGGGCATGGCGTGTTGGCGCCTCCAGACTGCCCTCGCGGCCTGACTTGATCTCTCCATCCGACACGATTTATCTCCCGACCGAAATGTAGCGGGCTCCAAGAAGGAGCCCGCTTGTTGCGTTGCCGTTACCGGCTCGGCACTAATGATAACGAAACGGCAGGACTACAGGTTATCCAATGCCTTCTGGAAGCGATTGGCGTGCGAGCGCTCCGCCTTGGCCAGGGTCTCGAACCAATCGGCAATTTCGCCGAAACCTTCGTCTCTGGCGCTCTTGGCCATGCCGGGATACATGTCGGTGTATTCGTGCGTTTCGCCCGCGATCGCGGCCTTCAGGTTCTGCGAGGTCGGACCGATCGGCAATCCGGTGGCCGGATCACCCACGGCTTCCAGATATTCCAAATGCCCATGTGCATGGCCCGTTTCACCTTCGGCAGTGGAACGGAACACGGCGGACACGTCATTGAAGCCTTCGACGTCGGCCTTGGCTGCGAAGTACAAATACCGTCGATTCGCCTGCGACTCGCCGGCAAATGCGTCCTTGAGGTTCTTTTCCGTCTTACTACCTTTTAAATTCACAGATCACTCCTTCCGATTGAAAATTCGGAATCAATTAATTCATGCTTGCGCGACGTTAGACCTCAGGGCCGCGCGAAGTCAAATTGGCGCTCTCTATCAATACGATAGTCGCGGTCAATCGGAAGCCCGGATGCGATTGCGAGAACGAATCAATCGTTCCGCAACGCGGGGACAGCGGCCTTGCGAAGCTGAAAAGCATAGCATAATGATACGTTCCGTTGCGCTCATGCGACGAGGCGCAGTATGGCGTCGCGGTGCGGCATATGTTCCATTCGCGCGCATAATAGGCCGCTCGAATCACTGCCGGATCACAGCGTGCTCGAATCAATAAGAAGGGCAGCGATAGGCCGCCGAGGCGCCTCCCTGGAGGAAGTCATCCGCTGCGGCGTCACCTTGCTCGCCACGGCGGTCCTGTGCGGTTGCGCGGGGCTTCCGCCCGGCGCGGATCATCCCAAGCCTGCGTCCGCGGCGTTCGCTCACCCGGAGGACACCCGTCTTGGGCAACAGTTTGCAGCCGCGGCGCGCGACCATGCGGGGAATTCGGCATTTCGCGTCGTCAATGTCGGCGCGGACGGATTCCGGCTCAGAACGCAGATGATCGACGCAGCTCAACGAACTCTCGATCTTCAATACTATATTTTTCGCGGTGACGAAACGGGCCGCATGTTGACCGACAGCCTTCGGCACGCGGCAGATCGCGGCGTGCGTGTACGCGTGCTCGTCGACGACGGGGATAAGGTCGCCGGCGACGAGCAAATCCTGCGGCTACTGGCCTATCCGTCCATCGAGGTGCGTTTTTTCAATCCATCTGCGTATCGCGGGAATTCGCGGCTCCTCCGTGACCTGGATTTCCTCTTGCATGCGCGGCGGCTCGACTATCGAATGCACAATAAACTGTTGGTGGTCGACAACGCCCTCGCGCTCATAGGCGGCCGCAACGTCGGCAATCAATATTTTCAAGTCGATTCGGAGTCTCAGTTCGCGGATGACGATGTCTTTACCGCCGGACCGATCGTGAGCCAGTTATCCGCCACCTTCGACGAGTTCTGGAACAGCGAGTTTGCGATTCCTGCCCAGGCGTTGCAGCGCAGCGGCCGCTCGGACGCCGGCATGATTGCGCGTACCGAACACGAACACGAGCGCTCGAGCGGCGAATCACGGGATCCGCCGCCCCAGTCGGGTCAAATAGACTACGCGGCCCTGCTCAAGAGCGGCGACCCGTTTGCCGGCATCATCGCCGGCAGACTACCCCTGGTGTGGACGCATGCCCAGTTGGTCTACGACAGTCCCGATAAGAAATCAGTGGTCAGCGGTGCGTCGTCCGGTCGGTTGATCTCGCGCGCGCTGCTCGATTCTATCCGCGGCGTGCAGTCCGAACTTGTCATGGTCTCACCGTACTTCGTGCCGACCCCGGACGAATTGCAATTGCTGAAGGATCTGCGCCGGCGCCAGGTGCGCGTACGCGTTCTCACCAATTCGCTGGAGTCGACCACTGAGGTTGCTGCCCAAGCGGGCTACGATCATTACAGGGTCCCGCTGCTGGAGAGCGGCGTGGAGCTGCACGAAGTTCGTGCGCTGCTCGGGAACGTCAAGGGCAGCGGCCAGACCGCGAAGGTGTCGCGCTACGGCAACTATGCGCTTCATGCCAAAATGTATGTCTTCGACCGCCAAAGGCTGTTCATCGGCTCGATGAACTACGATCAGCGCTCGAAACGCATCAATACGGAGATAGGGTTGATCATCGACAGTCCGGAAATTGCGCAACAAGAGGCGCAGCGCTTCGAAGCAATGGTCAAGCCGGAGGCGTGCTACATAGTCGAATTGAACTCGAGCTCGAGCGGCGTGCAGGGGAGTCCATCCCGCCTGGTGTGGCGGACCGAAAAGGACGGCCGCATGGTCGAATATACGCACGAGCCTGCGCGCAGCGGCTGGCAAAGGTTCAAGGTCAAACTATTGGCGCTGTTGCCGCTCGACAGGGAACTTTGAGACATCCACCCGCATTGATCGTCGGTCTCGTCTTCGCGCTGAGCGGTTGGCCGGCGGCGCGCGCGGTGCCGCCGGCGATTGCGCAGTCGGAGATCAACTATCTGCTTGGGTTCATCGAGGAGTCGGGTTGCCGGTTCTACCGCAACGGCAGCTGGTACGACTCGAAAACAGCACGGACGCATCTGCGCGGCAAGTACGACTTCCTGGTGGCAAGGGACCGCATCGAATCGGCCGAGGATTTCATCGAACAGGCTGCAACCAAGAGCAGTTTGAGCGGCGAGGCTTACGCAATCAAATGCGGGGGCGCTCCCGTCGTTGCGACCAATCGATGGCTGCTCGAGGTGCTGGCGCGATATCGCTCCTCAGCGAAGCTAGGAGGCGGCAATTGAAGGAAACTGCGCCAAGCCCGGCTCGGGCTCAGGTCCGGAAATGACATCAGGTCGCGACGTCCATCAACCGCTCATGATTGCGGGGCATTGCGCGAGCTTCGATGAGTCGGGGCGGCTCGGGCCGTGGACGACGTGGAATGACGCGCTGGACCGAGAAATGAATTTCTACCAGCGGTGTCCGGCGGACCATGGGTATCCCCGCTTCGTTTTGGCGACTTTTCTGGATGGCGACTGGACTCCTGTTCCCGAGCGCACTGATTCGATTCCGGCGACTCAGAATGGAATGGGCATCATTTCTTACCTCAAATTCCATGAATTACGCGGTAAGCGGGACCCGGGATATCTGCTGACGGCGCGAGCGATGGGCGATTACCTGGTGAAGGAGGCGCTTACGCCGAGTTCCGGTTCATATCCGGCGTTCACTCGCTCGACCGGCAAGCGAGATCGGTTTCCGCAGCCTGCGGACTGCGGTGCGCAAGCCGACCGTCCGTACGAGATCGAGCCTGACAAGGGCGGTATCGCCGGCTATGCGCTGGTGCGGCTGTACGAGGCCACAGGTGAGCGCAGGTATCTGAATCAGGGAGTGCAGAACGCCCGCGTCCTTGCCGCCAATCAGCAAGAGGGTGATGCATCCCGTTCGCCCTGGCCCTTTCGCGCCGACTATCGCAACGGCGAAGGTCGGGGGCCGGTTTCGGGGAACATGACCTATATCCTGCGGCTCTACGACGTGCTCCTCTTGCATGGATATGAAGAATTTTCTGCGCCGCGCCGCTCGCTCTGGGAATGGATCCGGCGTCATCAAATTCCGAACGCGGCCGCCGACGGCTCGCTCTTTGCTCAATTCTTCGAGGATCATGATACGCCCACGAATCGTACGGCATGGGCACCCCTGAATCTTGCGCGGTACTTGCTCGAGCAAAGGCAACAGCTCGATGCCGATTGGCGCGCCGATTCCGGCATGCTGATCGAATTCGTCCGCGGTAGCTTCACGCATGCGGAATTCGGTATCAGCGTTTGTCACGAGCAGGACGAGGACAGACAAGCCTGGGGCGGCATCAATTCGACTTACGGCGCGGTGCTCGCGCTTTACGCCAACGCCACGGGGTCCGCTGCGTTGGCCGCAGAAGCTCGGCAGGCCCTGAACTTCACGCTCTATTCGATCGACGAACTGGGCCGGCCGCGCGATCTATTCATCAACCCGGTGCCCGGCGGGTGGCAGGAGGATGCCCACACCGACGTCATCCACAATTTCGTCGACGCCTTGTCTGCGTTTCCGGAATGGGGCGAGGCCGGGTGATCGAGCCGCTACGCCGGTTCGGCCTTGCGGGGCGATCGGGCGGGCGTGTTCATGGGTGTGAGGGGCTGATGGCTTGCATTCATTCGGACTGGCTCGAGGCGGCCCAAATATTCAAGTCGCCGTCGAGCGCATGGCGATCGATGCTGTCGATTTCTTCTTGGCTGAAGCGCACATCGTCGAGCGCGCCGAGGCACTCCTTGATCTGCGCGAAGTTGCGGGCCCCGATGAGTGCGCTGGTCACCACCGGATTCTTGAGCACCCATGCGATCGCCATCTGTGCGAGGCTTTGGCCGC
Organism: uncultured Gammaproteobacteria bacterium; assembly: GCA_963779985.1. Taxonomy (GTDB): domain Bacteria; phylum Pseudomonadota; class Gammaproteobacteria; order Steroidobacterales; family Steroidobacteraceae; genus Bog-1198. The sequence goes on along the minus strand of CAVZZW010000004.1, from coordinate 1,664,562 downwards.
GTTCTCGGGCAATTCGGTCGAGGGCGCGCACGTTCTCGAGGTTGCGTTCACTGAGCATCTCTCTACGGAACGAGCCATTTTGTGCGGCGCGCGAGGCATCGGGCACGCCGTGCAAGTATTTCGTGGTGAGCATGCCCTGCGCCAGGGGCGAGAAAGCGATGCAGCCGATGCCTTCGGCCGAAAGGACGTCCAACAGGCCTTTCTCCACCCACCGATTGAGCATGGAGTAGGAGGGCTGGTGAATCACAAACGGGACCTTCATGTCGCGCAGCAGCCGCACGGCCTCGCGGGTCTTCTGCGGCCCGTAGGATGAAATCCCGACATACAGCGCACGGCCGCTACGGACTGCGGTGTCAAGAGCGCCCATGGTCTCCTCCAGCGGCGTCTCGGGGTCGTAGCGGTGCGAATAGAAGATGTCGACGTAGTCCAGCTGCATGCGCTCGAGGCTTTGATCAAGGCTCGCGAGCAGATACTTTCGAGACCCCCATTCGCCATACGGCCCCGGCCACATGCGGTAGCCCGCCTTGGTCGAGACGATTATTTCATCCCGGTGCGCCGCCAGATCGCCGGCCAGAATACGGCCGAAGTGTTCCTCCGCGGACCCGGGCGGCGGGCCATAGTTGTTCGCAAGATCAAAGTGCGTGACACCGTGATCGAATGACTCGAGCACCATCTCACGAGCGTTTTCGAACGGTGCGTCGCCGCCGAAGTTCTGCCACAGTCCGAGTGAAATGCGCGGCAATCGCAGACCGCTGCGGCCGCAGGGCACATAGGGGATTCGTTGATAGCGATCAGGAGCGGCTTGGTGCATAGAGGGCCCGACAGCCTCGAAGATACGGAGTTGCGGAGCAGCAATCAACCTTACCCAGCGCTGCGGGGGTGCACGGGCCACCCCCGGGGCGCTGGGACTATTTGCGTGCGCTCAAGATATCGTCGAGCCGTGCGGGCACCGATGCGTCGCGTTCCAGATGCGGATAGCGCAAGCCATCGTGATAGTCGAGAGCAAGGACTCGAAACCGATCGCCGGTCTTGACGATCAGCTCGATCGGGGCCTTCGTGGTCTTCGCCGAGCGGATCGCGTCCTTGAGCACGTCCACATTGTAGGCGGCACCGTTGATCGCCAGTATCACGCTGCTTTCCGTAAGCTTTGCCTTGAAGGCGGCGCTGTCCCAGAACACCTCGAGAACGGTGCCGTCCTTGTCGTCGATCTCGATACCGATGGAGAACAGCAGATTCACGCGCTTGCTCTGATCGTCGTGCGCCTTCAGATAGTCGCTCGGGGTGTCCGTATAGACCAGTTTGTAGCCGCCGCGTTTCAACCCATCGAGGGGCGCCGGCTTGCCGATCGAATCGAGCCGTGTGCGCAGGAACGTAGCTCCAGTCATAGGGCTCCACCGCATTGAGCGCCTTGACCACATCTTCAAATGTGTAGGTAACGGTCGTGTAGCTGCCGTCGTCGATGCCGAAGAAGGTCCGCGCGAAGTCGTCTAGCGACCGCTTGCCCTGCGAGCGCTCGCGGATCAAAGTGTCGGCGTCGAGCCAGATCAATTGACCCTCCGTGTAGTAGTCCTCGAAGCGCTGCCAATTGCGCCAGGACATGGGACGGCGCGGATTGATGATCTCGTCGTTGGTCGTATCCTGCAAGGCTCGCCACCGGCGACCCGCTTGAACTTCGTAATATGCCGCCGTGAGGGCGAGTTGATCGAGTGCCTGCTGCTGGGTCCACAAACCCGAGCGGGCTGTCAGCACCTGACCCCAGTACTCGGTCTGCCCCTCATACACCCACAGGAGGCTGTCCTGCATCGGCACTTTGTAGTTGGGGGTCCACAGGTCCGCCGGACGCCGGAACTTGCCGTTCCAAGAGTGGGTGAATTCGTGCGCCAGTAGATCTCGGCCGTACGCGGTCTTGTCCCATTCGGTGAAGGCTTCGGGATCGCTGCCGTCCTCGCTCGATTGATGGTGCTCGAGGCCGTTTTGTTGGATCTGATCGCTCAATGAATACAGGAAATCGTAGTGGGAGTAGTGGTGCGAGCCGAACACCTTGTAGGCCTGCTGTACGAGATGCCGATGAGCCTCGAGTTGTTCGGGCTTGATTGCTAGTAGCTCCGGTCTGTCGGCGAATACGTTCAGATGGACCGGCGCCGCGCCGCTGGGATCGAGATCGAGCCGCGCGGTATACCGGCCGGCATACACCGGACTGTCGATCAAAGTCTCGACGCTGACGCGCTTGAATTTGGATTGGCCGCCGCTCGTGGCCACGGTTTCCAGGGCAGATCCAAATTTCCAATCAGCGGGCAAGGTGACGCTTGCTTCCACCGGAATCTGACGCGTGAAGTAGCCGGCAGGGTAGAGAACGAGGGCGTTCCACTCGAGCAACAGGATGTCGCGGGTGATCTCGATGGGGCCGACTTTGGCGCTGGTGGGAGACAGATAGTCGAAATCGATGTCGATCGATTTCACCCCGGATGCCGGGTGCAGGTGAAACGCGTAGACATCGACGGGATCGCGCGTCCAGGACACGGGCGCGCCGTTCGCGGTGATCTTGATGCCCGCGAGCCTGTCGATAGGACCTTCCGGCGCATGCGTTCCCGGCAACCACTGTGGATAGAGCAGTACGGTATCGGCGCCGACTCCGCTCAAGGTCTCATGCACGCGCACGATACGCCGTTCGAGATCCGATGCGTCGACTGCGAGACGAATCTCGCCGGCGTACGCCCGATCCTTCGGCGCTGCGATCGGCGCCGAAGGGGTGATCGAGCTTGGGCCCGGACTTGCGTTCGCCGGGGCGAACGAGGACGCCACGCAATAGATCGCCATGGACATCAAAATTTGCTTCATTGAATTACCTTTGCGCATTGTATTTTTGATTGGGTGGCGCGGATCCGCGGCCGACTTCGAGCCTGCATCCCTGCGAATTTATTATGAGGGTGCCCGGTATCCTCGGCAATACGCTGCTCTCGATTTGTGCGGTTGGGCAACCGACCGGTGGAATCGCGGTTCTTACGGCGAGGATCGGTGGCTGTCGAAGGCCGGCGACCTGCGGGAATCAGGTCGGCGACAGCAGCGCGCTGCTGTCGCCGACTGCTCGGGGCGGGTGATCGTCACCACAGACTGACGCGCTTCTCCGGCGACAGGTACATCTTGTCGCCTTCCTTGACGCCGAAGGCATCGTAGAACGGCGCCTGATTCATTTCCGGCACAGTGCCGCGAATGGCTTCCGGCGAGTGCGGATCGGTCTTGATGCCCACGATGAGATCGTTGGTACGCGTCTTGCCGCGCCACACCTGCGCCCAGCCGGCGTAGAAACGCTGATCGCCGGTCAGACCGTCGATCAGCGGCGCTTCCTTGCCGCCCAGGGATAGCTTGTACGCCTTGTAAGCGATGGCGATCCCGGAGTTATCGGCAATGTTCTCGCCCAAGGTGAGCTCGCCGTTGACGTGAAACCCGGGCACCGGCTCATAGGCGGAATACTGTTCCACCAACGCATGGGTCTTTGCCTTGAACTTGTCGAGGTCGTCCTTGGTGAACCAACCCGGAGCGCTCAGCAGATTGCCGAAGCCGTCGTACTGGCTGCCCTGATCGTCGAAGCCATGGCTGATCTCGTGACCGATGACTCCGCCGATGCCGCCGTAGTTCACCGCATCGTCGGCTTTCGGATTGAAGAACGGCGGCTGCAGGATGGCGGCGGGGAACACGATTTCGTTCATCTCCGGGTTGTAGTAAGCGTTGACGGTTTGCGGCGTCATGATCCACTCATCGCGATCGATCGGCTTGCCCAGCTTGTTGAGATTGCGGTTGTACTCGAAGGAGCGGGCGCGGATCACGTTGCCGGTCAGATCATCCTTGGCGATCTGCAGGGCACTGTAGTCGCGCCACTTCGACGGATAGCCGATCTTGGTCGTGAACTTGGCCAGCTTCTCCTGCGCTTTTTGCTTGGTCTGCGGGCTCATCCAATCGAGCGTATCGATGTCGGCCCTGTAGGCGGCGAGCAGGTTCTGCACCAATTGGTCCATTCGCGCCTTGGCCTCGGGTGGGAAGTACTGGGCCACGTAAATCTTGCCCAGGCTCTCGCCGACCGAGCTCTCCACCAGTGCGATGCCGCGCTTCCAGCGCGGACGGTTCTGCGGGATGCCGTGCAGTACCGTGCCGTAGAAGGCGAACCGCTCATCGACGAAACTCTTGCTCAGATAGGGCGCGAAATCGTTCAGTAGCTGCCAGCGGAAGTAGGTCTTCCACACCGGCAGCGGCGTCCTTTGCAGCAGCTTGTTGAAGCCGCTGATGTAACTCGGCTGGCTGATCACCAGATAGTCCGCCTTGCCCTGTACACCGGAGTCGGCGAGATACATCTGCCAGTCATAGCCGGGGGCGAGTGCAGCAAGCTTCGCGAACTTCACCTTGTTGTAGGTCTTCACCGGGTCGCGGTTCTCGACCTTGGTCCACTGCACCTTGGCCAGTTCGGTCTCCAGCGCCACGATGTCCTTGCCGTCCTTCGCCGCGGACTTGTCGCCGGCCAGGGTCATCATTTTCTCTACATACAAGCCGTACTGCTTGCGAGCCTGCTCCATCTTTTCGTCGTGCTGCAGGTAGTAGTCGCGATCGGGCATCCCCAACCCGTCCTGGCCCAAGTCGAATACATACTTGGTGGAGTCCTTGGCATCCTGATGAACACCCGGTGTATATGGTGCGGTGACGCCGATCTGATTGAAATGAGCGATCAACCCCGCAAGCTCTCTTTTGTCCTTGAGCGTGTCGATCCTGGCGAACTCCGCGTCCAACGGCCTCAAACCCAGGCCTTCGAGAGCCGACTCGTCCATGAAGCTGGCATACAGATCGGCGATCCTCTGCTGGTCCGCATCTTTGGCCGCGGCCGACTTCTGTAACCCATCGACGATGCTGCGCAATTGCTCCTCAGAGTCGTCGAACAGCTTGTCGAACGAACCGTAGCTGGCCTTATCCGCCGGAATCTCGGTAGCCGCGAGCCACTTGCCATTGATGTGTTTGAACAAGTCGTCCTGCGCGCGGACGCTATCGTCCACGTATTGGATGTCGATGCCGGAAACCAGCGCTGGTGCGGCCGGCGCGGCGGCCTGGGACGGAGCCTCAGGCGCCTTGCTGCAGCCGACGAGAAGACAGGCGCAGGCCGCGCCGAGTAGCAGATTGTTCATGCCATTCCTTTGATTTCTTGGTTCAACAGCTGCCGGTGTCCCGGCCCGTATAGCGTGAGATTTCATCCTTCGAACCCAGGCGGTCTCTCGGCGGCCACGCCAAACTCACGTTCGAGAGCCAGACCTACTCGTCCGATAGTACCTTCGCCGAAGAGGCGCCCGATCAAGGTAACGCCATGGGGTACGCGGCGCGGCGGATTGAACTTCGGCAGCGGATTCGCGGGATCCGGTGCCCAATCACTGCGCGCCTCGGAGACTTCCACGAAACCCGCGCGAAGGGTCAGCGAAGGATGACCCGTGGCGTTGGTGATGACCAGTATTTCGTCCCGCAACGAGGGCACCAGCAGTAGATCCACCTGGGAGAACACTCGCGCCATTTCCATCGCGACTTTGCGGCGTAATCGATCGGCTTGCACCAAATCCACAGCGGAGAGAAATCTCGATTGCCGAAAGATATTGGGCCAGGCATCCGGAACCTGCATCTTCAGCTGATTCAGGCCGCCGCTGAGTGTCAACTCTTCGAAGGCCGCAGCCGCCTCCGCGAAAAGAATCAAGTTCAGCGAATCATACGGCCAGTCCGGGATCGAGACCTCGACTGCGCTTGCGCCAAGTTTCCGAACCGCTTTCAGCGCGGCACGGTCCACGTCGGTGGCCTCTTTCATCCACTGAGGAAAATAGCCGACACGCAGGCCTGTCATGGGCGAGGCCGCGTCATAGTCCAGCGTGCTCGGCACGCAGGCCACGTCATGATCGTCCGGCCCCGAAACGGCGCGCAAGACCAGAAGCGTGTCTTCAACGCTGCGCGCCATGGGACCGAGCTTGTCGAGCGACCAGCAAAGCGTCATCGCCCCCGTGCGCGGCACGCGGCCAAAGGTGGGGCGTAAACCCGTTACCCCGCAGCGCATGCTCGGGGCCACGATACTGCCGCCGGTCTCGCTTCCCACGGAGAAGCCAACCAGACCCGCAGCCGTGGCAGCGCCCGGTCCGGCACTCGATCCGGAAGACCCTTCCTCGAGGAGCCACGGATTCATGGTCTGGCCTCCGAACCAGATGTCGTTGAGCGCCAGGGCTCCCAGGCTCAGCTTGGCAACCAACACCGCGCCCGCCTCATGCAGCCGCCGAACCACCGTGGCATCCGCCGTGGGAATGCGATTCCTGAAGGGTTCCGCACCATAGGTGGTCGCGATACCCGCCGTGTCGAGCAGGTCTTTGGCCCCCCACGGGATGCCATGCAACGGTCCTCGATACTTTCCCGCCGCAATCTCGGCATCTGCGCGTTTCGCCTGTTCCAGCGCCAGCTCGCGCGTCGGCGTGATCACACAGCGCAGCTTCGGATTGAAGCGTTCCAGGCGCTCGAGATAGATGTGCGTGAGCCTCTCTGAAGAGAGTTGCCGCGTCTCGATCCAGTGCGAAAGCTGCGACACCGAGGCAAAGGCAATGTCCGCATCGCCGGCAGGCAGAGGCTGCGACTCGATTTTGCCGCGAACAAATCGGTCTTGGCTGGGATGCGTCTTCTGTCGGAACTGATCGGGTTCCCAGCGTGAAGCCGGCGCAAGGGCTGCTTCCAACTGTACTTTTTTGGGTCCCTTGCGCCGCTCATAAAGAGGGGCCATGGCCTCCCGCCAGCTGCCGGCGGCGTCACGAGATTCCCGGGGGGTCAATTCGACTTGCATCAATTTCCCGGCTTCCACGAAAGTGGCGGCGGAAACTTCAGGTCCCACAGGCGGTGAGGTTGCGAATGCGGAAGGTGCACCGGGGGTCGTATCGGACTGGGCCGGGGCCACTTCGTATGCCCCAATGGTTGCTCCAACCACACCCAGAGATGCACTGGTCAGGAAACGCCTGCGTGAATTTTTCAATGTATGTCCTCTCCCTTTGATTCTAGGTTACCTGGGTCTGGTTTCGTTTGAAATGGCCGCGGAGGCTCAAACTCATTTCGGTTACTGCATGAGAGAGGTGATCGCTCATGCCGCACGTGCAGTCTTCGGCTGCTTCCGCTATGGAATGGCGGCGGACCGCCGATGCAAATTACCGGCAGCAGCTCCGCCTTAGCCTCTTGCGGGCGACTATCAGGTGGTCGAAACGGCAAGTGCTACAATCAGTGCAAAAAGGCGAACGCCTTTGCTTTTCCCAATTATTATCAAATTGCAGAGGCGGGGTGCACTCGGCTAGGCCGGAACTCGCTCACGCCAAGGCCTTCTTGCGTATGATGGATTCTCGGGTCAACCGCTGAAATGGAGTTCGCAATGACACATGGTTCGCGAGTCGCTCTTCTGGTCGTCGCCTTCGCCCTGATGAACTGCGACAGCGATGCTGCCGCCAAGTCCCCGGTAGTCGACCAGCCGGCGCCGGAATTTCGGCTGACTACCTTCGATGGAGAGAAACTATCGCTGGCAGACTTCAAGGGCCAAGTCGTGGTGCTCAATTTCTGGGCAACTTGGTGCGGACCGTGTAAGCGGGAGTTGCCATTGCTGGAAGGATATTACCGTGCACAGCATCAGGCGGGATTGCGAGTGCTCGCCATCGCCACTGAAGATTCTCTAAAGCCGTACCAGCTCAGGCCTCTGGCGAAGGTTCTGACCATTCCCATGGTCAAACAATTCAAAGGCGACTACGGCGACATCAAGGCGTTGCCGACCAACTTCGTCATCGACCGCAAGGGCGTTTTGCGCTATGCAGCGGCCGGCGGTTTCACGCAGGAGACCATGACCGAAATACTCGGGCCGCTGCTCGAGGAAGGTGTTCAGTAAAGCCCGTCCCGAACGTAGGCGACCGGCTCAGATTCCGACGTTTCGACATTCAGGTCTCTTTGTCGTCGCCAAGTTGGAAATGCAGGATGTCCCCTGGCTGGCATTCCAGAAATTCGCAGATGCGCGACAGCGTCGCGAACCGGACGCCCCGCACCTTGCCTGATTTCAGCAGCGAGAGATTCTGCTCGGTGATGCCGACGAAATGCGCCAACTCTCTGGACGTTTTCTTGCGAAGTACGAGCATCAGATCCAGATGAATAGTAATTGCCACGAACAACCCTTTATACAATGCTCGCGTTATCTTCGGCCAAGCGCGCGGATTCCTTGAGGATCTGCGCCAGCACTGAGAAAATCGCTGCGGGCAGCCACAACCCATGTGGGTGCGATGGATGAGTTGCGCGCGCTCGGAACGGACTTTCAGGTGCGGCCGGATGCGCGGGTGGTGGACAATGGTCGTGTCATCACCTCAACCGGGATCAGTGCCGGGATCGACATGGCGCTGCATGTTGTCGGCCGTCTGCTGGGTCAGGCCGCAGCGGAGGAGACGGCAGCCTATATGCAGTATGACTGGACCCTTCGGCACGTCGACCGACCGACCGTGTAGCAAAGGCGCAGACGCCAATATCCGGATCGTTGCACGTATCGGATTGCGCGAGCGCCGGTTATTCGTAGGATCGTCAGCGAAAATTGGCGGCGAAACTGCGCATAGCGCTCCATTGCATCGCGATTGCGAGGTTGGGGCGGGATGGACGTTAGATATTGCAATCCCGCATGAGCTCTGCCATTCGCACACCGAGACCCTTGGCAACCCTATGGAGGGTGCCGAGAGTTAAGTTTCTTTCGCCGCGCTCAATTGCGCTGTAATACGCGCGGTGCATTCCGATTAGATCAGCAAATGCCTCTTGGCTAACTTTTAGAGCCGTTCGACGCTTGCGAATCGTGGCGCCGAGGCTCGTTAGAAGTTTTTCCTCCCTCATTCAGGCAAGGTATTCATCTACTACTTCCATCGCTACCACTTTATAGATAGACTACATATAAGTCGCATAACTTGGGGCTTGGTGAACATCACGGGTTCTCTGAGCATGATCAAGATGCACTGACCGTTGTGTGCGTGATCGACCAGCAGCCGCAGCGGAAATCGTTCACTTATCGGAATAGCAAAAAGAATGCTGATCGAATGCTCGAGCGCATTGCAGATCGCATTCCGTCGGCCAAAGCACGTCGCGATACCCCTGTACTCCCACGCAAATACGGAGGCTCGTTTCATGTCATCCAAACTGCAGATTTCCATCCCGCAAGCCGCCTCATGGCTTTTACGCCTTGCGGCGCACCCGCAGCTCTCCGATAACTTGTGCCGCGACGCGGTCGCCTTCTCGGCGTGGTACGCGGCGGCGAACGGCCTGCTCGATTGGCCGGATGAAGTCGAAACGATCCAAAGGACCGAGCGCGCGAAAAAGCTCTCGCTCGATCGGGTGATGAAGTTGCTAGCTCAAATGAACCATGCCTTTTCAGGGCGTGCGAGTGCTGAGCAAGCGAAACTCCTCCTCGAAGGTTATGCGGTCCACGATTGGGTCTCTGACAATTCCCTCGTATTTCGTGCCCTCGCATCGGACAAGCAGGTGACCCTCGGGGTGCTGGATGAGATCTCCGACCACGCTCGCGAAGCCATCTCCCCGTTTGCCGCGCGTCTGCATCAGCTCGGGCGGATACTCGGCCTCTCGGCTCTAGAGCAGGACATCCTCGCGTTTGCCTTCTTAACTACCGCGTCGCAAGAACTCGCGGGCATTTTCGAGCATCTCGCCGAGAACCGCTGGACTGCCGGAGTATTGTGGACCGCGCTGTTCAAAACGAATACCGAGGAACTCGGCAAGGCCATGCGCCCCGATTCGCCGCTGCGCTTGAGCGGGATGCTGATGGCCGCCGGCCGGCGAGTCCAAATCGCCCGGGTATCGGAATTTTGGATCGACTTGATCGCAGGTGGCGAGTCCGTGTTTGATTCACTGCTCGAGCCGTTCGACAACAAAATCGGTTCCGGTCGCCCGGCGCGTCTCCTCGAAGAGGATCGCATTCTCGCCACCGAGATATTGAAAAATGACTCTGAACCAGGCGTGAACCTCCTATTGTATGGTGCGCCATCCCTCGAAAAACGTCAGTTACTGCAAGATGTCATTGGCAAATCAGGGCGCCTGGCGTTCCGCGTCCGCCGCTTCGATAGCCCGGAACGGGCGGTATTACCCTCCCTGACATTCGCCGCCTTTTCGTTGCTTGCGGCCAGGAAGGATTCGGCGGTTCTCATCATCGAGCGTCCAGCTGATGTGCTCCAGACCCATCCATCGCAGATGCTGCGGGCGCTCTTCGGGGTGGAAATCAGCGCGGAGGATGCGCTTCCGTTCGATGAAAACTTGCTCGCGACGAATCCAGTTCCGGCCATTTGGCTCGCCTCGGACAGTGCGAGCTTGCCGGAAGATACCATCGCTCGCTTTGTGTTCCACGCCCCTTTGAAAAAGGCACATCGCGTAGAACATGCACGTTTGGTGCGGCTGCGGGTGAAGAAACTGAAATTATCCAAGGCGGCCACCGCCGAGATTCTGAAACTCGACGGTGTGTCGAGCGCGCAGCTCGAGTCCGCCGTGAAGGCCGCGCGCCTCGCGGGAAACCTCTCGAAGGCGGATCACGATGCGGCGATCGTGCAGGCGATCAGGCGCAGCCAAAAAGCGTTGTCGCGAGATCTGACCGATAAGCACAAACCCTCGGTGACCGCTTATTCCCTCGACTACTTGAACACCGCCGGACGCTTTACACCAAAGGACATCTTGAAGTGCTTGAAAAAGCGGCCGCGCGGTTCGGTGCTCCTCTACGGGCCGCCAGGCACGGGCAAGTCCCAGTTCACCGAGCACCTGTGCCAACAGCTTGCCATCCCCTTGATTGCCAAAACTGCTTCGGACTTGATGAGCAAATGGGTAGGGGATAATGAGAAGAATATCGCCGCCGCATTCGAAGAAGCGGCAGCGGAAGACGGGGCTTTGTTCCTCGATGAGGCTGATAGCTTTTTGCAGAGTCGTGAACATGCGAGCGCCGGTTGGGAGGTGACTCGGGTCAATGAACTGTTGCAAAAAATGGAGCGCTTCGACGGTATCGTGATCATGGCGACCAACTTGTTTCGAGACCTCGATGCCGCGGCGTTGCGCCGCTTTACGTTCAAAATGGAGTTCCTCGAACTCGACGTCGCACAGCGTTGGTCTATGTTCTTGCGCGAAGCGGGCCTTACCGAGACGATCGCCACCATAGCGCCCGCCACTAAAGAGCGGTGGCAGCTGAAGCTCACGCTCATGAAATTCTTGACCCCTGGGGACTTTGCGACAGTCAAGCGCCAATGCATTGCGCTCGATACTCAGCTCTCTGCGGAGGAGTGGCTCGATCAACTGCAAATCGAATGTGACATAAAAAATGCGCCTCGGCGCGTGCGACCTCAACACTAAAGATTCGTGGCCCAATCGGGCGAATCAAGGGCGGCCAAGGGATGTATGACTGCTACGGTAAACTTTCGGCCGTTTGGGACACCCTCCCAGTACATCTTCATTTCGCGTGATTCCCGCCGTCACCTGCTACCGGTTGTAGAGAGGCAGAATGTTGTCGCTGCGCCAAATAATTATGGATTTATGGAAATATGGGGGCCATGAAGAAGACTACGCTTGAACTGCCGGACGCACTGATGCAACAGGTAAAGCTGCGAGCAGTGCGCCGCCATCAAAAACTGAAGGATGTCATCGCCCAACTGCTGGAACTTGGAATGGCCGCCGCGCCCGAGAGCGGACGCCCGCTGCGCGCGCCCAAACCCGTTCGCCTGAAAGGTGGCGCACGCCTCGATATGCGAGACATCGAGGCCGCGATCGCTGGCGGACGCGATTAGTGTGGTGCTCGTTGATACCAATATCCTCGCATATCTGATGATCCAGGGTGATCGTACTGGTTCCGCTCAACAGCTATTTGAGCGCGATAGCGACTGGTGCAGCGAAGCGTTTGTGATGGTGGGGTTTTCGAACGTAATTGCAACTTACGTTCGTACGGGGGCCTTGACCCAAGCCCAGGGCGCCAAACTACTGGCCGAAGCACAAGCTCACATACCGACGCTACACAGCGTGGTGAACGCGCAAGCCCTCGAGAACGCGGTGCAATTCGGAATCTCCGCCTACGATGCTCGCTTTATCTCACTTGCTAAGCAGTTGAGGCTGAAACTCGTTACGGAAGACGCCAAGCTCCGAGTCGCCGTGCCAGCGTGGACTATATCGTTGGCCGATGCCCTCGCTTGAGTGCTCGGCCTGGATGCGCTCATCAACGCGGTGCCCGGAACCGTTACCGATGTGCTCGGTGCGGACCAAGGACATGATTCTATTGGTCGGGGTGAAGGGATTTGGCATGTTCCTGCACTCCAGGTCCGAATACGGGTGCAGCAGCTCCCGGCGTTGCTTAGCTACCCGCTCTCAGGGTGGCACTCGATATCGGTCTTCGAGAAGTCCTCTCCCTTGAAGAGCAGCGGCTCATCAAGTGCCGTAGCGAGCGCGTATGAGAAGCAGTCTCCAAAATTGAGGCCCGCCGCGTGACGCCCCTTACCGTATTTACGAAAGGCATCGCGGGCGAGTTGGGCCTGCTCGGTGTCGACGGGGGCGAGCATGATTTGTGCTTTGGAAATGAAGAGATCGAGATCGCGCACGCCGTCCGCGCCGTAGCGTGATTCGAGGATCATCGAGCTTTCTACGAAGGAAGCGGTCGACAACGAACGACTCTCTGCAGTCTCGATGGCTTCGTTGTACTTGCGTCGCTCCGGCTCATTCTGAAGGATTGCCAGGACTGCGGAGGTGTCGATCACCATCAATGCGGAAGTCCATTCTCGTCGTACCCAATGATCTCTTCAGCGCTACGCCGATCGAGCACGGGAAGAGCCGAGCAGTGCATGGCGATCTCATCGAGCTCATCGGCGAGCCGCCGCTTTGCGCGCGCACGCCGCACTCGTTGGAGCCGCTCTCGTAGCGCTTGCGTAACCGCTTCAGTCTTGGTTTCGCCGGTCAGCTTGGCTAGTGCCCCCGCCAGCTCTTCAGCCTGCTTGTTTCGAATGTTAAGAGGCACTTTTCACCACGTGTAGATTACTTGCTATACGCTACCACACGTGCTTGGCCACTACCACCCAGCGTGGGCCGTTCGCGGCCTGCCGCGCCACGCACTGAGAGTATTCCTCCTGCTGATGGATATGTTTCGAGAGCGCAGCGGTATCCGACCGGCAATACTGTTCAAGCCGCCCGGGCTCGGAACTGATGAAAGCTTCTTATGTTTTCCTACGGACTGCAGCGCCTTGATGGCCGAGTATTATGGTGGTGACCTAGAATTGATGAGAGCAGGACTGCCTCGTGGTTAGTGCGGGAAATGCAGCAAATAACGAAGAACCTATGTGCTCGGTATAAGACGTTACCGATGTGCCCGGAACGGACCCCGGTTTTAGTGGTCGGGGTGACAGGATTTGAACCTGCGACTCCTACGTCCCGAACGTAGTGCTCTACCAGGCTGAGCTACACCCCGAATCGGCTGCCAAATCAGTTCTTGCGTGCCACAGCGAACTTTGCCAGTTCGCTCAAGCCTTCTTTGAAAGCGGTCTCAGGAAGGGGTGCCAGCGCAGCAAGCGCCTGATCTGCCTCGCATTGAGCGAGGCGCGCAGTGTACGCAAGGCCCCCGAGGCTTGCAACGGCACGCGTGATTTCGGCCAATTGACTCAAGCCGCCATTCTCGATGGCATGCCGGATCATGGCTCGCTGGTCGTCATTCCCGTGCTGCATTGCATAAATCAGGGGCAGTGTGGGCTTGCCCTCCGCCAGGTCGTCCCCAAGGTGTTTTCCCAGGCTGCTTTCGTCGGCTTGATAGTCGAGCGCGTCGTCGACCAGCTGGAACGCCGTTCCGATATGTCGTCCGTATCGCGCCAGCGATTCCTCGATCTCAGGTGTCGCGTCGCTCAAGACCGCGGCGATCTGCGCCCCGGCCTCGAACAACCGCGCCGTCTTGCGGCGTATCACGTCGATGTAGCGCGCTTCGGTGGTGTTCGGATCGCGCGCGTTCATGAGCTGCAGAACTTCGCCCTCGGCGATGGCATTGGTGGCGTCCGCGAGTATCTGCATGACGCGCATGCGATCGAGCGTGACCATCATTTGAAAGGCGCGTGAATACAGGAAATCGCCCACCAGCACGCTCGTGGCATTGCCGAACACTTCGTTGGCGGTTTCGCGCCCGCGGCGCAGCGATGAGCCGTCGACCACATCGTCGTGGAGCAGGGTGGCGGTATGGATGAACTCGATGATGGCCGCGGCCTCGATATGCCGGCCGCCGGTATGGCCGCAGGCACGGGCGGCGAGAAGCACCAGGAGGGGGCGCAGGCGCTTGCCGCCGGCGTATATAATGTAGGTGGCTACCTGGTCGACCAGTGCCACTTGGCTGTGCAAACGCTGTTTGACGACCTTGTCGACAGCCTCGAAATCAGCAGTTACCAAACCACGAATCTGTTCTAGTGTCATGAAGCGCTCAAGCGAATACGCCATGGTACCTAAGAATGCGCCGACTAGGGCGACGCACTGGCTGCGTCAGCCGAGGGTTGGAATTGGGAAGTCCCACCATCCGGGGATACGGGTTTGACCTCGACCGGATCAACCCGTACAATTCCCGGCTCTTTTGCGGCCCCACTTAAGCCGCTCTCGGAGTCCAACAATGTATGCCGTGATTGCCACGGGCGGTAAACAGTACCGCGTTCAAGAAGGTGCCGTGGTGCGTATCGAGAAGCTCGACGCAGACCAGGGTGCCAGCGTCGAATTCAATCAGGTGCTGCTGGTCGGCGCCGGATCTTCCGTGACCATCGGGGCTCCCTACGTGGGTTCCGCCAAGGTGGTTGCCACGGTAGAGAGTCATGGCAAGGGCGACAAGGTTCGCATCGTCAAATTCCGCCGCCGCAAGCATTACAAGCGCGAGAAGACTCATCGGCAGCCTTACACCGACGTGAAGATCACGCAGATCGTCGCCTAGTTTCATAGATTCGGGTTTCGCAGGAGATACCTCATGGCACATAAAAAAGCTGGCGGCAGTACTCGTAACGGTCGCGATTCGCATTCCAAGCGACTTGGCGTCAAGAAATTCGGCGGTCGAGGATGTGCTCGCGGGCAACATTTTGATCCGTCAGCGCGGGACGGTGTATCGCCCCGGCGTGAACGTCGGTATCGGTACCGATCACACCTTGTTCGCGACGGCTCACGGAGTCGTTGAGTTTCGCGTCAAGGGCGCCGAGCAGCACACCTACGTCAACGTCGTTACGAAGTAGCGATGCGTGCGGGCCCAAGCGGCTCGCCGACAGACACCCTAAGGGGGTAGGGCAACCTGCCCCCTTTTTGTTTGTGCGCCGCACGGCGCACTCATTCGAGCTAATCCGCCATGAAATTCGTCGATGAAGCCAAACTCAAGGTCCAGGCCGGCAACGGCGGCCGCGGCTGCGTGAGCTTCCGGCGCGAGAAGTTCGTGCCTTTCGGCGGTCCCGACGGCGGCGACGGCGGCCTCGGCGGCAGCGTGTACCTGAAGGCCGTCGAGGGGATGAACACCCTCGCGGACTTTCGCATCTCACGGACCTACAGGGGTCAGAACGGCGAGAGCGGCAGCGGCAACGATTGCACCGGGCATGGCGGCGACGATACCTATGTGGCGGTACCCGTCGGTACGGTGGTGTCCGATCGAGATACCGGCGAACAGTTGGGCGATCTCGCGGCCGAGGGTCAGACCTTGTTGGTTGCCAAAGGCGGCAAGGGCGGATGGGGCAACACTCGCTTCAAATCCAGCACCAACCGCACGCCGCGCAAATCGGGCCTGGGGTTGCCGGGTGAAAAGCGCGAGCTCATGCTCGAGTTGAAACTGATTGCCGATGTGGGGCTGCTCGGTTTGCCGAATGCCGGAAAATCGACCTTGATCCGGGCGGTATCGGCGGCTCGGCCCAAGGTCGCGGATTATCCCTTCACCACGTTGCACCCGAACTTAGGGGTCGTTACCGTGGGTCCCGGACGCAGTTTCGTCATGGCGGACATCCCGGGCCTGATCGAAGGCGCGGCGGACGGCGCGGGTCTCGGCATCCGCTTCTTGAAGCACCTGCAGCGCACCCGAGTATTGCTGCACTTGATCGATATCGCGCCGCCGGACCCGGGAGCCGATCCGGTCAAGGATGCGCGCACGATCGTTGCCGAGCTCAAAAAGTTCGCCGCCGATCTCGTGGCCAAGGAGCGCTGGCTGGTCATCAATAAAATCGATCTTCTGGAGCCGGCCGAAGTGGAGCGGCGCTCCAAGGAGATCGTTCGGCGCTTGCGTTGGAAAGGTCCGGTATTGCGTATTTCGGGCGCCACGGGTGCCGGCACGGAAGAGCTGAAGCAAGCGGTGATGCGCTATCTGGAGGAGCACCCGCGCGTTGCGGCTGCCGCGGATGCGGATTCGGTGCGCACGATCAACGAATAGAATTCGGCGCAAACCAGGGGTTCAATGCCTACAGCGGAGAGGGGTGCTGATCACCCGCAAATCTGGGGCTCGACGATTATCCGTCCCCACGGATTGCTGACGTCCTAGTAACAGGCGACCGCGAGCCAAGGCAATTGAGAGAGGCGACGGTGGCTCCGGGACGCTGCAAGTGCGCGTCCCGGCCTTCGCGACTACTTGGCGAGCGCGCGAACCTGCTTGGTCAGGCGGCTCTTGTGGCGCGCGGCTTTATTGCGGTGAATGATGCCTTTGTTGACCATGCTGTCGATCACCGGCGTTGCGGCGGCGAGAGCGGAGGCAGCTTCGTCGTGCTTGCCGGCCTTCAGCGCAAGGGTCGCCTTGCGGATGGCGCTGCGCAGCTGCGAGGTGAGCGCGTCGTTACGGGCTCGATGCACCGTCGACTGTCGGGCAGCTTTTTCAGCAGATTTCGTATTCGCCAAGCGCAGACTCCTTACGAGACAATGGTCTAAATCGGACCCCAAAAGAGCCGCGTAGCTTGCCGATTGACTCTGCGCTTGTCAATCGATAAGCGGAGAGGCTCTCCTGTGCTTGCTATAGTGAGGTCACTGATTAGCCGGAAATCTGAGTATAATCACGGCCTTTCGCCATGGAACTAGTTCGCGGTCTACATAACATCTCACAGCGCCATCGAGGCTGTGTTCTGACCGTGGGCAACTACGACGGCGTGCACCTGGGTCACCAGCAAATGATCGGCGTGCTCAAGGCGCGGGCCGCTCAATTGCGCGCCGCGGCGACGGTGTTGGTGTTTGAGCCGAGTTCGAAAGAATTCATCGATCCTGACGGTGCTCCGCCGCGCCTGACACGGTGGCGGGAGAAGTTTCTTGCGCTGGCGGCGCAAGGGGTGGAGCGCTTGGTGACTTTGCGCTTCGATGAACGTATGCGCGCCATGACCCCGCGCTCCTTTGTCGATGAATTGATCGTCGAGAAGTTGGGTACGCGGCTCATCGTGGTAGGCGATGATTTTCGGTACGGCAGCAAGGCCGGCGGGACGATCGAGAGCCTGCGGGCAGCGGGCCAGGCGCATGGATTCGGGGTGGAGCAGATGGCGCCGTTCGTGTTCGACGGGGTGCGGGTGAGCAGTACTGCCGTGCGCGAGCGCTTGGAACTCGCGGATTATCCCGGCGCTGCGCGCTTGCTGGGCCGTCCGTATCGGATGATGGGCCGCGTGGTGCATGGCCGGCGATTGGGCCGCACGCTCGGCTTTCCGACGGCGAACCTGCGATTGATGCGTCGCAAGCCGCCGGTGTGGGGCATATCGGCGGTGTGGGTGCGTGGGATCGGCTCGCGTCCGCTGCCGGGGGTGGCAAGTTTGGGCACGCGGCCGACGGTCAACGGGATCGAGCCGTTGCTCGAAGTGCATGTATTCGATTTTTCCGGCGACCTCTACGGCCGTGCGCTCGAGGTCGAGTTCGTCGCCAAGCTGCGTGATGAGGTCAAGTTCGATTCCTTGGATGCGTTGACGGTGCAAATGAAGATCGATGGCGCCAATGCGCGCGATCTCTTGTCGAAGGTGGAGTGTGGCTGACTACAAACATACGATTAATTTGCCGAATACGGGTTTCCCGATGAAGGCGGATCTGGCCAACCGCGAGCCGGGCATGCTGGCGGCGTGGGAACGCAGCGGCTTGTACGAGAAAATTCGCGACGTCGCGAAGGGCCGTCCCTCGTTCGTGCTCACCGATGGTCCGCCGTATGCGAACGGGGCGATTCACCTGGGCCACGCGGTCAATAAAATTCTCAAGGACATCATCGTCAAGTCGCGCACCCTGGACGGCTACGACGCGCCCTATGTTCCCGGTTGGGACTGCCACGGGCTCCCCATCGAGATGCAGGTGGAGAAGACACATGGGCGCGTCGGTCAGAAAATCGACGCCAAGGCGTTTCGTGCGGCGTGCCGCGAATATGCGCACAAACAGGTCGATGCGCAGCGCGTCGATTTCAAGCGGCTCGGAGTGCTCGGCGATTGGGAGCATCCCTATTTGACGATGATGCCGCGTTTCGAGGCCGAACAACTGCGGGCGTTTGCTTTGATCATCAAGAACGGCCATGTGTACAAGGGATACAAGCCCGTGCACTGGTGCTTGAACTGCCGCTCGGCCCTGGCGGAGGCCGAGGTCGAGTACGAGGATAAGACCTCGCCGAGCGTTTATGTGCGCTTCGCGGTGGTCGATTTGGCCGATTTGGCACGCCGTTTCGGGATCGAGGCGATCGGGAAACAGGCGGGGGCCGGCGAGCGTGAGGCCTTACCGACATCGTTGGCCATTTGGACCACGACTCCCTGGACCTTGCCGGCGAATCGCGCGGTGGCGTTACACCCGCAATTCGACTACGCGCTCATCGAATTCGATTTGGGCGCGGGACCTGAACGCTTGATACTGGCGAGCGAATTGATCGACGCCGTCATGAAAGCCGTGGGTGTCGCCAATTGGAGCTTGATCGCGACCGCCAAAGGTGCGGCTCTCGAACACATGCTGCTGCAGCCACCCCTTCTATGATCGCCAAGTACCGGTGGTCTTGGGGGATCACGTGACTCTCGATGCCGGTACCGGCGCGGTGCATACCTCGCCCGGGCATGGTTTGGACGACTACATCGTAGGCCGCCGCTACGGATTGGAAATCGACAATCCGGTGGGCGGCGACGGCCGATTCCTGCCGTCGACGCCGCTGTTCGCGGGCGAACAAGTCTTCGACGCCAACGCCCATGTGATCAGGGTTCTTCATGAGGACGGCCGCTTGCTGAAAGATGAGCCGTATCATCATTCCTATCCGCACTGCTGGCGCCACAAGACGCCGGTGATTTTCCGCGCGACTCCGCAATGGTTCATCAGCATGGATCAGGCGGGTTTACGCAAGGGCGCGCTCGAAGCCATTTCGCATGTCGATTGGATGCCCGTTTGGGGCGAGCAGCGGATCAGCAGCATGATCGCGGCGCGTCCTGATTGGTGCGTGTCGCGACAACGAACCTGGGGTGTGCCGCTGCCGCTGTTCGTGGACAAGGAAACCGGCGAGTTGCACCCGAATACCGGTGCGTTGATCGAAGAGGTCGCCAAACTCGTCGAGCAGGAGGGCATCGATGCCTGGTTCGATCTGGACGCTGCGGCCTTGCTGGGATCCGACTCGAGCCGGTACGACAAGGCCACCGATGTGATGGACGTGTGGTTCGACTCAGGCGTGGTACATCACTGCGTGTCGAAATTGTGGCCTCAGATCACCGTACCGGCTGATCTGTATCTGGAAGGCTCGGATCAGCATCGTGGTTGGTTCCACAGCTCGTTGCTGACCTCGGTGGCCATGCATGGGCGCGCTCCGTATCGCGGCGTGCTGACGCACGGCTTCACCGTGGACGAGAAGGGCCGCAAGATGTCGAAATCGATCGGCAACACGCTGGTACCGCAGAAACTGACCAGTACGCTGGGTGCCGACGTGGTGCGTCTGTGGGTGGCCGCGACGGACTATGCCAATGAAATGAGCGTATCGGATGAAATCTTGAAGCGCATGGCGGATTCCTATCGCCGCATGCGCAACACGCTGCGATTTCTCCTGGGCAATCTGCATGGCTTCGATCCTGCACAACATGCGGTTGCGTTCGATCACATGGTCGCGATCGATCAATGGGCAACGGCCAAAGCCTTCGCCCTGCAAAACGATGTGGTCACCGCGTACCGCAATTACGAATTTCACGACATCTACCAGAAGATCCACAATTTCTGCGTGGTCGAACTGGGCGGTTTCTATTTGGACATCATCAAGGACCGGCTCTACACCACGGGCGTGAGCAGTGCGCCGCGCCGGTCGGCGCAAACGGCCATGCATCATGTGGCTCAGGCGATGGTGCGCTGGCTGGCGCCCATCCTGAGCTTCACTGCGGAGGAGGTATGGGGGTTCCTGCCGGGGGTGCACAACGAATCGGTGTTCCTGAACACCTGGCATCAGTTCCCTTTGGGCGCCGAGCGTGTGCCGGCGATCGATTGGCCGGCACTGATCACGCTCAAAGCGGACGTCGCGCGGGACCTCGAGCGATTGCGGACGGCCGGCGCCATCGGTGCGCCGCTCGAGGCGGAGGTGACCATCTACTCGCCTGCTGCGCAAGCCGGCCGCTTCGAGGCGCTGCGCGACGAATTGCGATTTTTGTTGATTACCAGCCAGGCGCACGTCGTCAGGTCCGATACGCCGCCGGCCTCGACGGTTCCGGCCAGCGAACCCGGCGTGTGGATCGAGGTCAAACCCAGTACTCAGCCCAAGTGCGTACGCTGTTGGCATTTGCGCAGCGATGTGGGCAGCGATCCGCGGCACCCGGAACTTTGCGCGCGCTGTGTCGTCAACGTCGAGGGTCCCGGTGAGGAGCGTCAATTCGCATGACCATTGAGGAGAATCGCAGCCGAGCTGCGTCGTGGCTGCTGTTATCGGCATTCGTGGTTCTGGCGGACCAAGTCAGCAAGGCATACATCGCCCGTCATTACCTGCAGTTTGAATTCACGCGAATCCTGCCGGTCCTGGATATCACCTGCATGCACAATGTCGGCGCCGCCTTCAGCTTTCTGGCCTCGGCCTCCGGTTGGCAGCGCTGGGTATTCATCGGTCTCGCCGTGGTGGTCAGCATCGGCATCACGATTTGGCTGTTCAGGCTGCCACGCGGCACGCATGCCTTGCTGACGGCCGGCCTTGCCCTGGTGCTGGGCGGCGCGATAGGCAATGTCATCGACCGGATCCGCTTGGGGTTCGTCATCGATTTCATACACTTTCACTGGGATAGGGCGTATTTTCCAGCCTTCAACGTCGCGGATTCGGCGATTACGGTCGGGGCTGCATGTTTATTGTTAGATGCCTTTCTGGAAACAAAGCGGAATAACTGATGCAAATATTCTTGGCCAATCCGCGCGGATTCTGCGCCGGTGTGGACCGCGCGATCGACATCGTCGAGCGAGCGGTCGTGTTGTTCGGTGCACCCATCTATGTGCGGCACGAAGTTGTCCACAACAAGTACGTCGTGGATCGTCTACGCACGATCGGCGCAGTGTTCGTCGATGAATTGGACGAGGTACCGGACGGCGCCACCGTGATTTTCAGCGCCCATGGCGTGCCTCGCGTGGTGCAGCAAGAAGCCAAGCGGCGCTTGCTGAACGTTTTCGACGCCACCTGCCCGTTGGTGACCAAGGTGCATATGGAGATCACGCGCTATGCCCGCGAAGCGCGCGAGGTGTTCTTGATCGGGCACGCCGGACATCCGGAAGTGGAAGGCACCATAGGCCAATTCGACGCCACGCTGGGCGGTGCGATCTATCTGATTCAGACGGTCGAGGACGTCGCGCGCATCGTGGTCCGCAACCCCGAGCACCTGGCCTTCGTCACGCAGACCACGTTGTCGGTCGACGACACGGCCTCCATCGTCGCGGCCCTGCGAGCCCGATTTCCGGGGCTCAAGGCGCCGGTTAAGGAGGATATCTGCTACGCCACGCAAAATCGCCAGGATGCGGTCAAGGACCTGATAGGCCGCTGCGAGGTACTGGTAGTGGTCGGATCGAAGAGCAGTTCGAACTCCAATCGGCTGCGCGAAATGGCCGACAAGAACGCCAAGCCGGGCTATTTGGTGGACGGGCCCGAGGATCTGCATCGCGAGTGGTTCGACGGGGTCAAAACCGTCGGCTTGACGGCCGGCGCCTCGGCCCCTGAAATCCTGGTGCAAGGTGTCATTGCGCAGCTGCGGCAATGGGGCGGGGAGATCGCCGAGGAGCTTCAAGGCCGGAAGGAACACGTCATATTCGCGCTGCCCAAGGCATTGCGCGAGGTTGCAAAAGATCGGACCAGTCTTTCGTCGGTGGGCCCCACAGGTTAGAATGCGGCCCCTTTCGGGTTGCGACGCCGCAATAGCTCAGTTGGTAGAGCAACGCATTCGTAATGCGTGGGTCAGGGGTTCGAATCCTCTTTGCGGCACCATTAAATCAATGACTTGCGCTTTCCAGCTTGGAAGAAGTTTTACCGTAAGTGCACCGTAAGTGCAAGATGCACAGGGTGTGAGAGAGGGGTATCCGCCACCGCAAACGCTACATCTCGTTCGTTTCAATCACCTTGGCTGAGCTGATTCCTTCGCTGGGACGGGCTTCCGCTCTCTCCACCTCTCAATAACCTCGATGAATCTTGAGCAATTGAAATAGAACCAGAGTTGGCGCATGCGCCTCCAGCCGCCGCCCATTCGACTTGACCATCGCGGACGCAAGCTGCCTCATTTGACGATGAATGGCTGTTCGAGGATCAGCCCCGACGGGAACGCGCTGACTCTTCGGATTGGCGTGCCGCGATCTGCGCACCGCTTATTGTCCCTGAGGAGCCAAAAGCCAGACAGCAGAAAGCGAAGAGGGAGGATTTGGAAGCGGGTTACGTTTACCTGGCGCTCATGAGGGCAGGCCTACAGAAACGCTACAAGATTGGCAAGGCCAGCCTGGTAGACCAGCGGGCGCGCTAGGTTGCTGTGAACCTCCCAGAGGAACTGGAATTGGTCCACGCCATCAACACGGATGAGCCTACGGGATCGCGGGTTACTGGCGTCGCCGGTTTGCAGCGAAGCGACGGGGCGGCGAATGGTTTGAGTTGACCGGTGACGATGTGAAGACGTTCGAGCGTCGAAAATTCATGTAGTTGGCGGTGTGAACAGCATCGCTGATACACTGTGGACTCATGGAAGATGAAGAAAAACTTAGGGTAATTGCTGCCAATCTGTCCCCGGAGCGTCCTATCCGCTCCAGCGAGTTCCTACGCGGGCGAATGAGTGACCTTGAGCGCATCGAGCGTGAGTTGCGGTACTTTCATGCCGTGCCGTTCATCTATGGGCACCGTGGCGTCGGAAAGACGTCACTAGCGCGTACGGCAGCGCAAATGGTTACGAAGTCAGACCGCGAGCATGTCTACGTCGCATGCGCGCCTGGGTCGCGGATGATGAAGATATTCCGCGAAATATCCGAAGGAGTGATGAGTCTTGTACTCAAGCTGACTAACGTCGAGATGATGTTGAAGTCAGTGGACGTACAGCTATCGGTCTCACCGTCGATCAAGACCTCATTCGAGTGCAGGACTCCTAAGATCGATGACTTCGATGATCCCGCCGCCGCTGTTCGCGTGATCCGCGAGCTATCGGCACTGCTGCCCGATTCGGAAACGACGGTGGTAGTCCTCGACGAGCTGGAGGAACTTGACGAGAACGATAGGTCCGACCTCGCCTACTTCGTTAAACAGCTTGGGGACCAAGAGATCAAGCTGAAGTTCATCCTTGTCGGAATCGCGCAAAACGTCCACGAGCTTATTGGTGCCCATGAGTCAGTCCCTCGATATCTCAAGGAAATCTCACTGCTGCCACTACCTCCACAGCCCTTGATCGACATCGTTGAGAATGCTGCGAAGGAAGTCGGGGTCACAGTCCCACGAAGTATTTTATTTCGGATTGCCATCATCGGCAATGGGTTTCCACACTTCGCTCACTTGATGGGCAAGGCGTTGCTGGTCGAGGCCGTGCTGGCGAATGAGAACTACATAAACGATGCTGTATACAAGAAAGGCGTAGCGAGTGCCGTAGCGGACAGCATAGAGGAGCTTCGTGTTGTCTACGAAACCGCCACTCAGCGCAGTGAAGACTACTACAAGCACCTCATCTGGGCGCTGGCGCAGGCTGACGTCGTTGACATCCGAGTCGACGAGTGGATGGCTCTGTATCACGAACTCGCCGCGAGGCTTCACTGGCGAACCGTCGAAGAGCGTCGTCTGAAGAACGCTATAGGTAATTTCAAGAATGTATCCTATGGGAAGATCGTGGTGAATACACCCGCCCGATACGGATCAGTTGAGATGCGCTACCGTTACAAGAGATTTGCAAGCGCTTTGATGAAGGGGCAGGTGCGTCTCAGCGCCGAGAACGAAGGCGTCAAGCTGGGACGCGAGACGGGGATGTAAACTCGGCGCGCTAAGACAAATGGGCATCGAGGTTATATAGCGGAGTCATGAATCCTTGAGGCGCACTAGGATTTTGCAATTTGGCATCACGCTTTGCGTGATAGCTTTGCTCTCAATGGCGGTGACGGCGTACCTCTATTGGAGGAATTTTGGCGGTTTCGGTTTCACCTTCTCGGAGAAGTCCGAAGACTGGGCCTACCTCGGCGAGTACTTTGGCGGTATCACTAGCCCGGTGGTGTCACTCGCTGCGCTAATCGCGCTGGCCTTAAACCTCCATCTTCAAGGTCGGCAGCTTCAACAAGCGAAAAAGGATGCAGAGAGACAACGAATCGCCACTGATCGGCAAAGCTATGAGGGATCATTCTTTCAGCTATTAAGGCACTTCATTGAGTTGGCTCGGGGTAGGCACGAGCGGGAGCCGTTGGAGCCGGTTGAGGGAGTAGCCTATTTTAGCTACCTGATGGGCGAATTAAAAAGGAAGTATCAACGCCGCATTGCCACGGTTGGCGCTTACGACGTTGATGCGCGGCTGACGCCTCAATTTTACGGAAAGCTCTACCAGCGGCATCAGGCGGAGCTTGGCCCCTACTTTCGCAGCCTGTTCCATCTTTTTCGGTTTATCGACAATAGCGACCGGTCCGAGGAAGAGAAAATTCGTTACGCGAACTTCGTGCGCGCGCAGCTATCAATCAACGAAACTTTATTGCTTTTCTACAACGGCACATGGGGAGAGGGTCGCGATTTCAGGCACTTGATAGAGCGATACGGAATCTTAAAGCACATCCCCAGCAGCTATCTCTTGAATGCTAGTCACATCAGGAATCGTGACTGGTACTTGGTGTCGGCGTTCCAGAATGCCGAAGACCGGCGCGACGGGAAGCTAGTCCCTAGTGAGACGAATGCACGTGTCAGCGACGATGACTTCGCCAGCGATCTCGAGTTCAAGCCTATCTAGTTCGAGTGTGCCTCGGGGCAGTACCCCCAGTGCCCAAGCTATTCGCCGACCCGCGATGCCAAACCCATGGCTACACTCGCGCCAAAGCCACGGGGTCCCCACCGCCGCGACGGTTGCCAAATTCCGCACCATTTCGACGAATGTTGACCGGATGAGATCCAACCACGGATTAACCCCACGATGCTCCAGCTCCTCGCCGAAGATGACCACCGAAGCGAGATCCCACATCAGTGTCGCCAGGAACTGCGTGCGCCCATCGGTGGTCTCCTCGACCGATTCGGTGGCCTTCGGGACCATCCTTGCGGCGAAAGGAGATAGACCGAGAGGTGGCCGGTCCGGCGGCACATTGTGCAAATCGCGAAGGAGGTGCGCCCGGGCTGCGTCGACGTCGACGCCTTCGCTCAAGTCGATGTAGTAGCGCGCGGCCATGAACTTTGGCACCTTGCGATCAAGCTCCGACTGCCGGATGACGGGTATGAATTTTGACGTGCCTAAGTTCTTGATCAATTCTGCGGTCACGATCATCTTTTCGTAACCGACCCCGCCAATGGTGCCGTCGGCTTTCTCAACGTAGCGCTTCGTGCAGATCATCAAGACTCGATCGGCGGAGGTCACGCCGCCCTCCATGAACCTAGGGAGGTCTTCACCAGCACGCACGGCCCAGACGTCAATGAGTGCGTCGACGCCGTTGCTCACAAGAAAACGCGCGAGATCTATCACCCAGTTTTGTGCTCTTGGGAATCGTGTGAATACGAAATAAAGACCTTCGGTGTCATCATCGTCGCCCGCTTTGGTGATCTTTGCCCGGCTATTCCGATGCCCTTCAAGGGGATGGCTACGTCGGGATAGTCTACCCGCCTCACCGGCCCCGCAACGCGCCTCCATCCAATGAGCTGGCCTCGCTAAGCCGACAAAAGACTTGATATCAAGGCGGCAGTAGACGCAACCGCGAGAGCTGCGTCCGCACGGCTGAAGTCTTCCGCGCTGCCAGGTTCCCGCGCATGGTGTGCAGGATGAGCAAGGTTTATGATTGCTTCGCCTAAAGCAAGCTGGCGGTCTCGCTTTGACATGCCCTGCCTTGTATCCATATTGGCGGAGAGCGCCTTTCTTGCATTACGCGCAGGTTCCTCGAGACCCCGAGACTTCCACACGCTCTCCAGCGCCCGGCGGCATTCTGCCACCGCAGAGTTGTCCTCCCCGCGAAGCAAGAATTCGTGGGCACGGCGAACGTACCCAAGAGCGGTGGCGATTGCGGAGGACCCTGAGTGTACGGGCATCTCTACACCCACGAGCAAAATATCTTTGGCATTCGCGTCTCGAAGGATACTGACCCACTCACTCTGAGTCACATTAACATTCAGCGAAGAATCGATCTGTCGAATGCCATGAGGACCATAGGAGTTCCCTCGTAGGTCCAGTGCGAACTGCACGCCCCGACCCTGTCTCAGCTGTTCGAGCGCAAGCAGTTGATCGGCGTACAACGTGAGGTGATACATGAGCGGCCGGTCAACTGGGATACCCGGTCGAGTCTCGTCAGTCCAGGCAACTTCCGGCATTGCGTGTCCGAGGTACAACGAATCTTTCCTGCCTTCTGCTGCCAATGATATTCGCAGGTAGGTTCCAAAGACGCTGTAGATATGATCGTGCTTTGGGTGCATCGACCAAATGATCGTGAAGCGCAAGAGAGATGCGCCGAGTCCGGGTACGGCCGTGACCTGACCGGCGCGCACCTCCCCGATCTGGAGGGACTCGTAGTTGATTGGCATTCGCGGACCCTATTTCACATGCTCGACCAGAGCGTTGAAGAAACGGCCAATGGCCCCGTGATCATGCTGCGAAAATGCAGTCAATAGCTCCTCAATGCTCAAATCGACGCTGCTGCCGAACCGGTCGAAGTGTCCATCTTCGGCCACAACTCCAATATGTAGTCGCCCGAAGCCACCCGGATCACGCAGAACAACGAAGATCCGTTCGCCAGCAAGGCGGCGGCGTAGTCCAGAAATCTCGATGCAGGGCTGCTGCGCCAAGGTATCAAGCGCGGAGCGAAGATCGAGACTGTCACGGACCCTCACTCGCTGCCAATACCAGTTGAGATAGCGCCGAAGGCGGCGCTCTTGCGTATCTGCCATCGGCGCCGGGGGCTCGAACGCCCAAAACGAACGCAACGCGACATCGATCTGAGCGAGAAGCGCATCGCGAAAGCTGAAGCTGTCGACATGAAGTGCGGCGGGTCGCTTTCGAGCCAGAAAATCGACCTGGTGACACATGGCATATACGTCGGCCATGTAGTCCACTCGTTCGAGGCAGTTGGGAAGCCGGCCAACATCAATAGATGTGTAGGCCGTCAATCCCTGCCAATCGTGCACGTACTCATGCCAGAAAAAAAGCCGTGCGTGCTCTCGCAGACGTTCTTCGTCGCGCCCAGCCGCGTCGAACATCGCGAGGATCAGCTCGTCGCTTAGGTGCCAAGCTCGCGCATCTTTGTCGAACTCGAACTCCTCCGGAAATGCCGTTGACGAGACATGATCGGCATCCTTAATTAATTCGGTCATTGGGCTCAGAGTAGAGAAGGGCGCGGCCGCTCGGAGATCGTCGGCCGGCTCGAGGGTCTCGTACCAAGGCTGTGACTGTGCATCCGGGGGCGCCACCTGTTTGGCGTGCCGCCGAATTTCTTCGAGTGCCGTCTGCCAGACGGATCGAAGCTGTTGCGCACGCCTGACCTCTTCGACGGAGAGTTGTCTTGGGGCCTCGCGGATATCGCCACTGGTCAGCAAAAGGGCCGGCGTGAGCGCGCGATCACCGGCACCGGATCGATACCTATATGTCTGCACATCCTTGCCATTCCGGAGCCGGAGTTCCTGGCCGATCGCCAGGCAGACAGAGACCGGAGCCGCTACAAAAAGATGGATCGTGTCGGCGTTCGGACGGGCCGAGGCGAGCGTCGCCAGCGCCTCGCGGACCGCAAGACGGACCGACGCCACGTCCTGCTCCGATCGGATCACGCCAGGAGCTGGGGAACGCCCCTCAGGGACGATCCGTATGTTCGACAAACGTTCTTTCCCGATCGCTGACTCGATGTCAACATCCAAGACTGGGTATGAGATTTCTACCCGTAGTACGGCGTCGCCGCGCTGATCGACGAGCTCTTTGACGGGATTCAACGTTGTGAGTGTGAGAGTTGGCTCTGAGGTCGGCCAGTCCCACATATTGCGATCTCGATCATAGTCGCGGACCTTAATCAGGCGCTCATCACCCAGATATGCTCCCAAGGCGAGCACCTGTGGGACTTCCGCGATCCCCAGATATCGGATTTCACCGGCGCCCATATCGTTCGCGAGACTTAGGATTTGAGCTGCTTGTTCACGAATGAACAGATGCGATGAACGCCAGTGTCCGCCCTCCACGTCGTCCTTCAAGTGACGCGTGTCGAGACTAAATACGCGACGCGGTAGAACTTGCTCGCGCTCCTCAAGAGTGCCGATCGCATCCGCTTCAGTTACCGTCCGTAAGGGTGACTGTTGAACGACGAATAGAATGGCGCCTTTGCTCATGGGACGGCCTACCGCTCCGCGCGCTCGAGATCGCGCCGCGGTTTGTCAGTCTCGCCCGGGTGTTCTCCTCCGCCCTTCCACTCGTTGGACACGAGCCATTCTTCGAAGTAGAAAAGCCACAGCGCCGTCCAAGGAACAATTGTCTCGTCAAGGCGCATCCTCTGCGTCCACTCGCCCTTTACGGTCCGATAGAGACATAACAGAGGGGGGGCTTGCTGATAGACGTGTGGCAGCCGGCGAGGGCCTGCGAGCTCAACGAGATCGGGATGCCTCACCACAATCTGCGGCCGTTCGCCTAGCTGATAGGCGATCCGAATGGTGTACGTGCGGCTCAGAAGGGTAGGCTGGGCTTCATACTCCCAGGTCAACCGGCCGCGCTGCACGTTTCCTGCGCCAGCACAGATAGGATTCGACCGAAGCATGAAATACTGCTGCGCCACGGTCAGCGGTGGTGGACGTGGTATGCCCATGGCTCGTCATTCGGCCCCGAAGAACGTATTGGCGCGCACGCGGGTCCCGGCCCCGAGCGCCGCAGTAGTCAACCCGATCTTCGGCACGACTCTGAGATCCCCACTCACGCGTCCCGCAGACACGGATTTGGTGAAAGCGTCCATGGCAGCGTTTGCCGGCCGCGGACCGAAGGATTCGCTCAGCGATTTCCTTAGTTCGTCGAACCCGAAGACCGTGGTCATACGCTCGACGTCCGCCAGCAGACCCGCGTGCCAAGTGAAGAACGCGGACGCGAGTGCCGGATTGCTGTTCCACTTCTCGGCAAAGTTCTCACCTTGGGTCGTTGCATTCCACACCGCCCAGCGACTGTGGCCAGTCGTGAGGGGCCCCTCGATAAGAGTGGGCATCAGCCGGATGACCTCGGCGATCAGCTGCAACTCGGTGTCGTAGGTGTTCAGTGCGCAAATGGCGTACGCCTGAGCCTGTACGGTAGTGATGATGGTCGAGATGGGCGCAATACCTGCGGTGTCATGCTCGAAATGGATATCCCTGTGCCGCTTGGATAGCTGGACCGTTCTGCGCAAGAGCCCCTTCAATTCCACTTGGCTTGGAAACGGCGCGACTTCTGCCCGATCTGCCCGTACATGATCCTCTGCGAACGCCTTGGCGAACCTAATGCGGGGTTGCATCTGGGCGATCTGCTCAAACCATTGACGGTATCCTGGCGGATTACTTGCCTTCCAGCGCTGCAGCTCCTTGTCAGGAACGAGTTCGCCGCCGTTGGCGCACGCGGGGTTCAGGATAGATGGGGTAATGTCGAGATGAAATTCGCCCGCGTAGTTGAGTCGCCAACAACGCCTTTTCTCCTCTAGAATGGAAGCGTAATAGGAGTGTTCCCTTAGTCGATCCCCGATCGCTTTTTTTAGAGCCGCCGGCGGCGTGCTCATTGTGACACCGACCGCACGCGACACAAGATCCACATCGTGTTCCAGGCGTCCATGCGGTTTCACGGTCGTACCCAAGGCGATCGAACCGTGAGGATAAATGATCAGTTGCCTCAGCAGGTGGTTGTCGGCATCCGCCAGCCAATCACCTATCGCTTCGTAGTGACCTTTTGCGGTCTCATGCTGAGTCGAAGTTAGCTCCAGTGCTTGGCAAATTTGCTCCAGTGCACCGACGATCTCGGACTCACGCATAACCTCTCTCGGAATCGCGTTCATGCTTCCTCACCCATCGCAACGGGAACAACAATCGGCTGATACACCCAGCATGCTGGCGAGACTAACCAGGCGTAATTAAACCCGCGGCATAGCCGGCGGGCATTTCGAGCAATAGGTATAATAGCCATCATTACACTAGGTGTAAAGATGGACTTTCTGATGATATAATTACAATATTCTCAGTAGCATGGAGCTTATATTTGAGGACAAGGCTTACGATCGACTGGAAGTTGATGCGACCTATTCCCACGGTTTCCCGGCAGCCGTAGTGGGCCAGTATCGGAGTCGCATTCAGCTCTTACGCGCCGCGCGTGACGAACGCGATCTCGCCGCCATGCGATGCCTGGCGTTCCGCCCACGCCGGGTCCGGTCCCGCCGACAACACTCGATTCGCTTGAACAATCAGTACTGCTTGATCGTGGAGCTGCGGAGGCGGCCGGGCGAAACAGTCCTGAGCATTGTGGAAGTGCGAATCAATGACACATGATCCCGACGAGGAGGACTCCACCTTGAACATTAGAACGCCGGCTCAGGTACTACCACCGGGCGAATTCCTAAAGCAGGAACTTGATTGTCGCGGTTGGAGTCAGGTGGAATTGGCAGAGATACTGGCACGGCCGCCACGGCTCATTAGTGAGATCGTTTCAGGCAAGAGAGCGATTACACCCGAGACGGCAAAGGGACTTGAAGCCGCCCTGGGCACATCCGCCGAACTGTGGATGAAACTCGAGGCAGGGTATCAGCTGTCCAAGACGCGTGTAGAAACGTCCGTCGTGGCACGACGCGCAAGGCTGTATGACAAGTTCCCTGTCAGGGAATTGCTTCGGCGAGGCTGGGTCCGCCAGGGAAGCGATCTGCAGACTCTAGAGGCCAACTTCTGTCATTTCTTTGGGGTCGAATCAATCGAGAAAACTCCGACATTTGGGCACGCGGCAAAAAAGCAGCGCTATGACAGCGCGCCCTTAGTCCTTCAGTTGGCTTGGCTGAAACGAGCCAAGCAGCTGGCGGACAAAATCGACGCCGGAGCCTTCACTGTATCTGCTCTCAAAGAGGCAATAGATAATTTGAAGGGCTGCCTACGAAATGTCGATGACGTAATGAAAGCGACTGCACTACTTCTCAAAGCTGGCGTGAGACTCGTCGTCGTTGAATTCTTGCCTAGCGCCAAACTAGATGGCGCATGTTTCTGGATCAACAACGGGAAGTCACCCGTCATTGCCCTGTCTCTTCGATTGGATCGAATCGACAACTTTTGGCACACGTTGTTTCACGAGATAGATCATGTGCTGCATGGCGAGGGGAAGGAGGAGCCCATCGTCGACTTGTTCGACGCAGAACACTCCAGCGGCGATGCGCTCCCCTCTGAGGAGCGGCGCGCCAATCAATACGCTGCAAACTGCTGCATCGATGAGAAAGCTCTGCACGCTTGGATAGCGCACACTCCGCGGATTTCTTCTCGTAGCAGCATTCTTGCCTATGCCGATCAAGTCGGCGTCCATCCAGGGCTTCTGGTCGGGCAGTTACAGCACCATGGTTCGATTCCGTATTCCTTCCACCGGGATCTTTTGGAGAAAGTCCGCTCCCTCGTAATCTCAGCGACGCCGACAGATGGTTTCGGCAAGACGTAGTGAGCCTGAGACGAGTCTCTTGGGCTTTGGATTACCCATTGTTTCCCGCGCGGTCGTTGGTAAGTGGACCCATGCGGTCGGCGAGCAGTTTCTATCGGCAGTTCAACCGATATATACGATTAAGGCGAGCGGAATTCCAGACCAGGATGGATCGTGTGTATTGGTACAAGTCGGCGGTCTTCGTTACGCATTGACGGCGGAGCACATCGTAGATCAGCTGCCTTCGAGGCGGCTATATATCGGAGGGCAGAACGCGTTTTTTGAGATCACAGGGGAGTGTCTCGCCACACCCAAGCCCGACGGTGATCGTAACAAGGACCACTATGATTTTGCGATTTGGCCCGTTCCCCCAGATGCAGCTCTCCGCCTGGGCGGAGTATCTTTTATAAGCTCCAGTGAGATCGCGGCAAATTGCCATTCGCGAGATCTAAAGCTATCCTCCTCATGAGGTATCTGCGCTAGGGACGCTCACGTTCCGATAGTCGATTCGCGACCTTCCCCGTCGGTCACGACTGCCCGCTACAGAGGCCCGTATTGTTTTCAGCTTCATTCACGGTAACGGCAGTTTGAGATGACCTCCGCCCGAGCGGCCAGTCGTGCGGGAGGAATTCACACATCAATCGTGATGCCCGCCTCGACCCTCGGCTTTATTGCCGTGTAGACACCAGGGCCGAACACGGAGACAATCAGGGAGAACTTCATCTCCTGCATCTTCAGCGCCTTCCGTTGCTCCCACCAGCCGAGGACCGGCACGATCGCGATCAGCTTGTCACCGACCAGCGCTGACATCTTCCCGCGCCATCGATCACTCTGGACGGTGCCTCGGCTTCGAGCCTGAATGCCGATGCCCCAGTCGAATGATTTCGTTTTCGCAGGCTTCACACGCTTCCCCTCATTGTCTATTGCGCGCTTCAACACGTTGATGCGTTGAATGAACGCATCTTCGGACTCCTGGGGGCCCTGCATGTCCCACTTCAAGTCGAGTCCGTGGTAGATGCGCCGCCCGAACTTGTTGGGTTCTGCGAAGTAGGAAAGAGTAACTCTCAGCTCGACGTCGAAGTCTGCATCGGTCAGCAGGCTCTCGGGAATAGGGAGCCTGTACAGCTTAACCTTGCGCCGAGCCCTCGACTCTGTTGTCTTTGTTGTGGCCCGCTTCGGTGGTGTCTTCTTCGGCTCATCCTCGATGACGGTATTCGGCATCGAGTCCTCCACAACGATCGTCGCCACGCCCTGGGCGCACTCCGACGCTAGGCGCTCGTTGGGTATACCGTACCCGCACGCCAGAAGCCGATCGTTCAAGCCGGGGAAGTCCTCGGTCATTGCCTTCGTCCAAGTCGCTGAGTGTACGAAGAGGCCCCGCATAGTGTCGGGACGAAGCTTTGGCTCAAGCTTCCAAATGTGGGCGGCGAGGTTGCCCGCACGGGCACTAGCCTCGCTCGTCATCGAAATCAGCGCGATGGGCCGGCCGAGTGTGTGCCGAAAGCTTGTCGTGAGCGCCGAAAGCGTAGGTACTGAGTCGTCCGAGAGTGCCTCGGAAATCGCGAGGTTGCCACCCTCGAACACAACGTCGGGTTTGATGGGCCAGCCGTTTCCAACGAGGCCTGTGCTAGTGTACGGCGAGATGCCGCCAGCCTTGGTAGCGACGACGCGGGCTTCTGCGTAATCCTTATCGTTCGGAAGATCCACGCGCGCCGTGAAAGCGCCGATTGTGAGCGCGTTCGACGCCTGGGCGGGTTGGTGAATCTTTTCGGAGAGTTGCAGTAGTGGATGCTGTTCCGCGAGCGCGCGCCACTGCTCGTATCGAGCGTTACCCGCCGAAACGATCATGAGTCGCCCCTGTCCAGTGTTGTAGGCGAGTTGGTCCACGGCCTGGCTCCACAACGTCGGGGCGATTCCGTCGAGCGGAGGGTCCTGCATTGTTCGCGTGATCGCGAGTACGAAGGCGCGGTTGCGAATGCGGCCATCGGCTTCCTCTGCTGAGCGAATGGCCTGCTCGGTGAGGATTGGCCACTTTTCGTAGTTATCGTCGGACGACGTTCCGTAACCAGGTGCGATTAGTAGGCGACTGCTCTGGAGCCAGTGTGGCGCGTCGGCGCTTCCGCGTTCGATGGCGGCGCCCAAGTCTCGGTACAACGCAAGGCCCGCCATTCTGGTGCCATGACCGTGCGTGTCTTCGGGCGATGGAATCTCTGGGCCAGCTGTAGTCGCCGTCAGGATCGCCGATTTGAGCAACGGGTGGCCTGTGGCGATGCCGGTGTCGAGAACGACGACTGATGGGGCGTCCTCATGCGGCTTCGTGAGCCCGAAGTCGGCGATGTCCTGGGTTTCGACTTCGTCGAGCAGCCTGAGATCGCGTAGAGGCTGCGGCGCCAGATCGACGTCGTATATACAGTCGGTCGCCGCTTGCAGCGCAGAAAGCTGCTCGCGCGCCAGCCGCGCGAAGAAGTAGACTTGCTCCGGGGCAAGGAACTCGTCGAGCTTCTGGTTCAAGCCCAGCCGGTATAGCTGACGAGAAATCTGCGCGCGGCTGTTGTTTGTGTCTTCGACAGGATTGCGGTATCCGCCACGACATCCAATCTCGAACCAGCACGCGCGATCTATTGGGATCCCATCGGCTCTAAGGTACGCACCGCCGACATCGTCGAGTTGTGCGAGACCGATGCTACCCACCGGTGCGATGGCCTTCTCCGAGGCGCGAGCGGTCACCTGGGCGCCGTGCTCGTCCAGCCTGGGTGATCCGTCCTTCTTGGTCTTCGCCATCACCTTAGAGTCGTCTGCGAAGGCGTCGATCTTCTCCCGAAGGTACTCGAGGTCAGCGCTCGCTACATCGAGCAGCACTGTCCCGGTTTCGGGCATAACGCCGACGAGGCGGGCATCAGCCTTCGCGTCGTCCAGTTGGTCTCCGCTGAGCTGTGCGTTGGCCGCTGAGCGTACGGCGACGATCTCGCGCTTGGCTAGTTCATCGCGCGCATTTTGATTGCGCGCGTTCACCTGTTGTGTGATGGCATCGAGCTGTTGGATCAGCGATGTGCGATGCGCCTTCGGGTCGAGCGAGGGCATCGCCGGCGGCACGCCGCCTCGCCGTGGCGCTTCAAAGGTTTCCACCGAGGTGATTCGCCCTCTGAGGAGAGGGAGCCGTTCGGCCATGGGTCAACTCCTGGCCGGTACGTTGCGTCGCTTTAGCTCCTCAAGTGCCAGAACAACGTCACGCTCGGAGATCTCTTTACAATCGTTGAGTGCCATCGTGCGAACGGCATCGTCACAGGCGCGCGCGACGTCCGCAAAGCTCCAGCCCTCGGCGAGCGCCGCGAGCCGCGCGGCCCCCTCGTGTGTAAGGCCCATCGTAGAGAGCCGCAGCTCCATCAGATCCACGATCTGCTCGCGAGTTGGCTTGTTGAACGGCACGATCACGTCGAAGCGGCGGTAGACGGCTCGGTCTAGTAGCTCGATGTGATTGGTCGCGGCGACGAGGATGCTGCTGCTCATGTCAGCATCGACAAGTTGAAGGAACGCGGTAACGACGCGGTTCATTTCACCAACGTCCTGCGAGTCGCCCCGCGCTTTCGCCACAGAGTCGAACTCGTCGAAGAGGTAAACGCCTGGCCGACGCGGCATCTCGGAGAAGATTGCCCGTAGCTGCACGGCGGTGGCCCCGAGGAAGCGCGAGAACAGCGCATCGAATCGCACGGTCATGAGCGGAAGGCCCATCTCGCCGGCGAGCACAGCAGCGGCGAGTGTCTTTCCGCAGCCAGGTGCACCGTGGAATAGCAAGCGGCGGCGCGGCGACACCCCGAACCGTTCGAGGCGCGCGCGCGAGCGGTTTTCGGAGAGCACGCGCTCGAGCGTTTCCTCGGTTTCGGGGCGCAAAACGATATCTTTGAGGCGCTCTTCGCGGTGGCCGCCCTCAAGGATGTCCGCGAGCTCGCCACGTGGCGCGGCGATGTCAACGACGGGTCCCTGTCTGCGGGTGCTTGTCGCCGGCATCTTGGCGATGATTGCCCTAATCTCGTCCGCAATGCGCATATGCCCGGCGGTGCTCTCGGCTGCCGCGAGCTGTAAAGCCGCTTTGCGGAACGATGATTCATCGCCTTCCGCGTGGGACTGCAGCAGCAGCTTGAGGATGTCAGCTTTCATGACGCTTTCTCGACTTCCGAGAGAATCTGCCTCCGTAGCTCCATAATCTGGCGGCGGGGGTACAACCGGTAGCCGTTCAGTGGGTGACGCTTCGCTCGGAGTTTCCCCGCCTTATCCCAGCGGCGGAGGGTCTGCTCGCTCACCTCAAGGACCTCGGCGGCAGCTTTGATGGTCAGCACTTGGTCGTCTTCGCGTTTATGTAAACCCACGGACAAAGCTTATACAACCTTGATCAAGGTGGCAAAGGATTCTAACGCCGGGTTTTAGCGAGCATTGTGCCAACAGCCGATTACCGCCCTGCGAAACCGGACCCCGGGGCGGCGTCGCCGCCATGACCGTGACTTGTATTCCTACTGGTTTTATCGAGAGACTCTTGAACGACGCGCGCATAGATTTCTTCGCGATGCACCGCGACGTTTTTGGGGGCGTTGATTCCCAAGCGGACTTGATTCCCTTTTACGCCCATTACCGTCACGGTTATCTCGTCACCGATCATGAGCGTTTCGCCAACGCGTCTGGTGAGTATTAGCATCTAATTGCTCCTTGTCCCTGAGAATTCCACGTAATGAGATCCACAGCGCGGGGTTCGCGCGAGCGCGCATCGACTATCACGCGATGCGCGTAATGACCACCGCACACAAGAGGGCTCCCTCACGGGAGAAGTCGGTCATACGTTCGACAGTAAAGTCGCGGCCGGGGAGGCCTTTCTTCACGCGATTGACGTTTACGGTCCATTGGCGCCCTGTCTCGTCCTGCCATTTCTGAGCTGCGGCGGGGGTCCCCTTGTCGACTACAAACCGAATCGCCTCCGCAAGACTCTCACCGACCGCCAGCGCCTCGATTCTGGCCGTGACGCTCCCGGGGAGGCGAACCACGGGCTTCTTCGAAGTCTTGGAATTGGATGCTGCCATAACACTTCCCACGCATGATGGTCTCGATAGCTTACCGCAACCCGAAGGTCGTGGCATGGGACTTGTCCCAGGAGCGATTCCTGGTTTAGGACGTTGCAAGTGTTAGCGGACTACGCTAACATTTGCCCATGCGTCAGACGGAAGTCTTGGAAGCATGGGTTGAACAAAGAAGCGCCGCGGCCGACGGCCTGCAGGCGATCGGACCAACCCTGTATGTAGGCGATCGTCCAGTGGCCTGCTGGCTGGATAGGGCAGACGAGACCGGCGCACAGATCGCACTCTATGCCTTGCGTATGGGTCGGTCTTGGCTCCAATCCAACATCGACCAAGCGGTGTACGCCGTTC
Organism: uncultured Gammaproteobacteria bacterium; assembly: GCA_963779985.1. Taxonomy (GTDB): domain Bacteria; phylum Pseudomonadota; class Gammaproteobacteria; order Steroidobacterales; family Steroidobacteraceae; genus Bog-1198. The sequence goes on along the minus strand of CAVZZW010000004.1, from coordinate 1,626,956 downwards.
GAGGCACGTCGCTCAGGGTGCCATGCCCGCTACCCTCGCCGACGATGGTCCAGCACGCGGAGAACATCAAGCACTTGGTCGGGGGGTGGCAGCAAACCATCGCTACGACCGCCCGCTCGACACGTTATGCATGGGGTAACTTCCAAGGTGCGCAACGCAAAGCCGCCCTAGCAAAGCTATATGCCTGGGCGTTCGATTTGCCCGAACCAAAGCTCAACGTTTCGCGCGACGTGCTGTCGCGTGCTCACCGAAATGCAGTTGCCAGCCGGCGAGAGAGCAAGGACGCCAGACCATCGCTCGATATTCTGCGCGCCCTGTGGCGCAGCGGTCGGGATTTGAGGCATGTTTCCTTAGGCCCCGTCATGCTTCGGCTTTCGTCCGACGGGCAGACGATCGAAACGTCCGAGAGGGAAAAGGTCGCTGTCTCTACTGTACCGGCAGCCTTGTTGTGGGGTCTCGCATGCGAATGTCGTCAACAACAACGCCCGCTCATCTGGCGCATCGTCTCGGAGCGACCGCGCATTGGGCGATGGAGCGTGCAAATGGTCTGTGCAGACGGATCTATGCAGATCGGTTGCCATGGCGTTTCCTTCGCGGAGATTGCGCGTCTGGCCGTTACTTTAAATCTGAAGTAGCTGCCCCAGCACGAGGTCTGCGACCAAGTGGGGACACCAACATCTGTGAGACACGATATGACCAAAGTGAAGGATCGTCGCAGCAGCTCGAAAAAGGGTCAGCCGCTTGGTCACCGCGCGCGCAAGAATCATCAACGGGCCAAAATTGAAGTGAACCCGGTTTCACGGAAGTTGCAGGAGATCATGGGCCATTTTGCCGACGCGCTCTCCCTAGTTGTCGTCTGCCACCGTTCGCTTACCACGCGACCATCGGCTATCGTCGGAGACGAGGAAGAAACGCTTCGTCGGGCCATCAGACTGCTGAAGGACGTTTATAACGAAATCGATCAAGCGTCCCTTGCAACGCCGGAGATACAGCAATCATCTTCAGGTTCACCGATGCGCGCACCATCCGCCTCACCCACTCTACCGGAACTGAGGAGGTCATAGTCATATGGACATCGTTGACAGGATCAGCGCGGAGATCGTTGACAGCGTCACCGCAATCAAAGGTCTCAAGAAGGCCCACGAGGCGGTCATGGTCGCGCAAATGATCACTGCGGTGGCATCGGCAGCTGCTACGTCGCCAGCACCGGCACAGGGAATTGCCGCCGAAGTCACGCTCGGGTATGTGTCGGAAATGCTGGCAGAGGTTGTGGAGAGGATCGATGTCGCGAGCTTCCATCTGGAAAAGGCTCTCCAATCAGTTCCCAGGGCCAATCCGGCACGCAGCGGTAAACATTAGCTCGTAGGCGGCATCGCGCCTGTGGTCGATTCGTCGTTAGTTTGACCTGAGGCCAGGCGCTTGCGAGGCACGTGATTGTAGAACGTAGAATGCTGATAAGCTTCCAATAGGCAATAGGCAATAGGGAATTGGTGGACTCAATCTTCCAAGTCGAGCGCAATAATGATTACTCTGATAGTGATTTCGCTTCTCGTCTTTGTACCAGCGTCCCGGCGCATACTGAGCGGGATAATCTTGGGTGCTTTCTCACTGCTGGGTTTGGCGTTTCTCATTTCAAGAGATTCGGGCAGCCGTCGAAGGTTTTGACATTGGCTGTTGTCGGTTTGTGGTGAAGCGCGTGACGAAAGACTCTAGGAAAGATCTAGAGTAGGGCGAGTCGCGGCAGGCCGCGACCGCGCTCCTCCGGGTTCGCTAGACGCTCATCCCGCTGGCGCGGGACGGCAATCCGCCCTCCATATCGCTCTCGCGGGCGTCGCATTGCCACGCCAAGTCCAGTCGGATCTTGGATGGAATCTAGGTTGGAAATCGGAGGGGCTTGCTTAGGTCTTTTTATTTTACACGCCGTTCGCGCCGTCAAGGCCTCCGCGCGGACCTTCGGTCCGTGCTCGCGAGCGCCTTCGGCGGCCCTGACCGCTTACGCTGCGGCGTGTGACTCCGCCCTTGGGCAATCCCGCCCGAGATTCAAGACGGAGTCGATCATGAAAACCGAACGCACCTTACTGATTTGTGATGCCGGCAACGGCACGCTTCGCGAAGCAACCGGCGATGAAATACTGGGTATGGCCCGTGAGTTCCTTGCAAAGCGTATCCGACGCGGGGTTACTCTGGGGTCTCCCAGGGCGGCCCGAGACTATTTGATGCTCCGCTTCGGGATGCGGGAACACGAGGTATTTTGCGTGATTCACCTGGATAAGAGGAATCGCCTGATTGACTGCCAGGAACTGTTTCGTGGCACGATCGACGGTGCCAGCGTGCATCCGCGGGAGATCGTGAAGGAGGCTCTGCAGAGAAACAGCGCCGCCTGCATTCTGGTTCACAACCATCCGAGCGGCGTCGCGGAGCCGAGTCAAGCCGATGAGCTCATTACGCAGCGTGTCAAAGAGGCCTTGGCCTTGGTTGATATCCGCGTTCTCGACCACCTCATCGTCGCCGGCGGGCAAGTGGTTTCGATGGCCGAATCTGGACTACTCTAAAATGTTGAGTATCTCGCTCCTGCTGCGGCGGGAGCGAGATTTGACGGCATCTAACTCCACATTTCTGCTCGTTCGTTAGCGAGACCGCCAACGACTGCAAAGCGCCTCGAGCCGCCGGATGTCAATGACGGCTTTAAGGTATCCTGATTAGCGCAAACTTTGCGAACATAGAGCGAGCGGAATCCCGACACATGATTGAACCTGGACTCAGCCATCCGCACCTACCATGAACTTACCCGCCGTCATTTCGGTTGGAAGGATGGAGCCATCGCAGGCAGCGACAGCGCCTACTGACCGCATTTCGCCGATCGACACTCTACGGGGAATCGCGCTTGTCGGAGTGCTCATTGTCAATTTGGTAAAGGAGTTTCGCGTCTCGCTTTTTGCACAATTCGTGCCCTCCGGCCCCGAACCACCAGCGAATCGATTTCTTGATTCCTTTGTCGCGTATGCGTTTGAAATGAAGGCATTCGCTCTTTTTTCTCTGCTCTTCGGGATAGGACTCGCCATCCAGTTCGATCGGCTCGCCGCTCGGGAACGGCCGCTTTACTGGTTGCTACGACGACTATTGGTGCTGCTGGGCTTTGGACTCGTGCATCTATTGTTCATCTGGAACGGCGACATCCTAACGGAATACGCTTTAGCTGGATTGCTCGTGCTACCGCTGTTGCGCGAAGATCAAGGAACCCTCGCTATCTTCTCCCTGGGGCTATTTGGCTTTTACGTATTTATGCCGTCGTTGCATTTGCCGATCTATTTTCCAGATTCAACTACTCTTCTACAGCTCGTAGAATCAGCAAACCGTGTATATGCGCAAGGCACTTTGCCTCAGGTGATTTGCCACAATTTCGGTGAGCTAAAGGCGATCCTTCCACTGCATGCTTTTGTATTCCCGCGAACACTGGCGTTGTTCTTGCTGGGTGTGTGCATATGGCGATCCGGTTTGCCACAGAACCTTCGACGACACCGACGCGGTCTATGTATCTTCGGTCTTATTGCGACGGTGTTCGGTATCTCATTGACGCTGGCCGTGACAATGAATGTTTTCTCTAATGCCCCAACGATCGGCGCTTACATGTCGAACCTTGCGCCCACAGTCCAGGCACTCGGCTACGCGGCACTAATTGCTGTTGCGGCACAACTTCCATACCTCGGACGCGTTCTTAAACTATTCGCACCTTTAGGACGGATGGCATTTACCAATTACGTCGTTCAGTCATTGGTATTCGGATGGATTTTCTTCGGTTATGGGTTGGGCCAGTTTGGGCGTATGAGCGTCAGTGCGGCTTTCCTCTTGGGCGTAGGCGTTTACATCGCGCAAATGATTGGAAGCGCGTTGTGGCTCCGTTGGTTCCGCTTTGGACCACTGGAATGGCTCTGGCGCTCGCTTATGTACGGGAAAACACAGGTAATGTGGAAATCTGGTGCGCGAGTCGTCGAATAGTCTACTGTTGCGAATGACCGCTTCGTGGCGGTTTCTCGAACTCCGTCACCGACAGCGTTGGCCGAATTCGCTCTGTGGCACCCTGCGCGCCGTATCGGTCAAAGACGCGGCTTGTCCCATGACTTGAGCGGGTAACTCGAGCTAAATATGTGGAGTTCTCGCGTGCGAAAGCGCTGGAGAACCAGCGATAGTCAGCCCGCACTCCCGCATAGCAACTCCACGTTCGGCAGAATGTTGAGTTGCACATTAATGGCCGAGCTGGGCGCTATGTAGCGCCAACGTGCATGCCGCGGCTCTACGTCATGAAAGGCGTGGAGCTGCGGTAGAGCGAGGGTTTCTGATGTGTCGTTCCCTCACTTCTCTCCCAATCGGACTCCGTCGCAAACCCTGGCGGCCGCCGCTCCCCGTCAAGCCCAGCCCGCACCAAGGACCGTGTCGGGCTTGACGGCGTCGCTCTTGGACGGCCGCTCAAAGCCGCGACGCTCCGATTGGGAGCGATTCGACTTAAAAGGAACGATCATAAAACTTCTCACCAATGCTCAGACCGCTGAACTCCTGGCCAACGGAGCCGTTTCTGCTCAAGGCAAAGATCACGATCCGAAACCCGTCGTGAAACTCTTCACTCCGGTCTCGAACGCCACGTGGCTCTTGACGGAACTCGACCCAGCCGATCCGGACGTTAGCTTTCGGTCTCTGGACCTCGGGCTCGGCTGTCCCGAACTAGGCTATGTACGGATCTCGGAGCTGCAGAGCGCGCGCGGTCGGTTGGGTCCTCTGGTGGAGCGCGATATGCACTTCACCGCCGACGGTACTCTCAGTGAGTACGCGGCGGTTGCGCGTAGCGCCGGCGGAATCAGCGCATAGCCGGTAAAAAAAACCGCGACGCTTTTGAGGCGACGCGGCTTTCCGGCTCGGCGGATTCGCACAGATGTGCAAATCCGTAAGGTGGACGCCGCCACATTTTTATGCCGCGCCGATTCATTTTTCGTTCAACCGGTGGAGGTTGACCGCCAATCTGCATATTGCCGCCAGATTCTCGCCAGAGTCTTACCAGGAAGGCATTTCACCATTTCTGAAGGGTAGTTATCAGCGGTGGTGCGCAAGGAGGCGGCCCATGATGAAGGGGCTTTCGGCTTGGCAGAACCGAGAAGCCTTTGAATATACGGAGCAGCTCGATGGGCCGCTCCTGGCCTGGGAGTACCTGAGAAGAAATACAGCCTACTGCACTGCTTGGGATACGCGGAATCCTGCTGAAGCGGAAACCGCGGCGCGCGATTGGGGATTGCTTCGACTGATCGATCCGACGGTTGACGCGCGCACCGCGAATCCCATCTGGCAGCCGGATCCGCCGTCCACCCTGCGTGTCGTTCGCGCATCGGCTGCGAAGGAGGGGCTAAAACTCTACGATCTCCAGATAGAAAGAACCCCGTACATGGTTCGTGATGACCAGGGAACCTACGGCACTGCTTCGGTGAAGTCTAATTCCTGGCGAGTCCATGTTGCCGATGGTCTCGCTGAAGACGATCGGATTGCGATCGCGATCCCGATGGATGAATTCGCGCGCCGGAGAGTCGCGGCCGCGGATCGGTTCATCGTCGATCTCAAAGCGAAGTCCGCTAAGACCCTGAAACTGGTCTCTGCGCTGAACCGGGCTGATCGATTCCATTGTTCTGTTCTGCAGGCAATCGATGGCGCTGCCGCCGGCGCTACGCACCGACAGATCGCCGTGGCCATCTACGGTCAACGTCGCGTCAGCTCATCATGGACTCCCGACGGCGACCTACGCGCCCGCATTCGATACTTCTTGAAGCGTGGCGCTACCTTGGTCGACGGTGGCTATCGGGCACTGATTTATCGTTGAGGATCGTTGCGTCCAGGGAGAAATCGCTACTCGTCCGAATCTCCCTGCCGGTTATACCCCACTCGGACAACACTCTCCCCCGCACCCGGCAATCGGATGCCAAACCTCAGGGTGCGACGGAGACTGCTCAAATGACCAAGGTAACCCATCGAACATCGGATACTGTCCAAGCGCCATCACGTCACCGTCCTGGCGTGCTGCCATCGACGGATACCCAACTTCGCGAATCGATGGTGCCAGCCGAGCGTGTATTTCTGAACAACGATGAGGCAGCGCAGTTTCTGAACCTCTCGCCCCGCACGCTAGAGAAGCAGCGGGTTATCGGCGGTGGCCCTCGATTTCGGAAATTTGGTAGGCGGGTTTTGTATGCCGTGATGGATCTCGAAGCTTGGGCCAACGAGAGAACCTGCGAGAGCACCTCAGATCCGCACTACGGCGACAGGCGCTGAAGCGTAAAACCGGCCATGCGTAGATCCGCAAAATCGACACCGCGGCTATCCGGGAGTCCGGATAGCCGGAAGAACGACTCTCTGGCTCGGCGACTCGCCGTGGATCCTCAAAGGCGCATCGGCGTAGATCCGCCGATACGTAAAGCCGATTTTCCCGAACGAATCGCGCTCAACGCATTTCATGCCTTGCCCGGTCCCTTCGCCGTTCGAGACTCCCAGGATTTGATGTCCTATCCCTTTTTCTCACTCGCCAAGACCAAGCGAGTGGCCCCAATTCACTTCCGCACAGGTGCCCTCACGATCGAGGTGGAAGCCACGAGTCAGTTCGGAATGGCGACGATCTGGGATGCCGATGTGTTGATTTGGGCAGCCTCGCAGCTCGTCGAAGCGCGGGATCGAGGGCTGCCGACCTCGCGCCTGATGGTGATGACTCCCTACGAAATTTTGACGTTTGGTCGCCGTGGGACCTCCGTGCGCGCCTATCACCGGCTCAAGGCTGCCCTGGATCGGTTGCAGTCCACGACCATTGCGACCTCAATCCGTCAGCCGACGGAACGCCGGCTGCATCGGTTCTCGTGGATCAACGAATGGACGGAACGGGCTGACGCCGACGGCCGGCCCATTGGGATCGAGCTGGTGCTCCCGGATTGGTTCTACCGCGGGCTGCTGGACGATGGCTTATTCCTGACGATCGACTCGGCGTACTTTGAACTCACCGGCGGGATCGAGCGGTGGCTGTACCGGCTCGTCCGAAAGCACGCAGGTCGGCAGGCGACCGGCTGGCGATTTGACCTGCGGTACCTACACGCCAAGTCGGGGAGCCTTGCCAGCTACCGCAATTTCGCAATCGATCTGCGGGCCATCGCCGCACGCCAGGCCATACCGGGTTATCAGCTCACGGTCGTGCGGCGTGGTCCCAAGGAAGAGCTGCGATTCCGGCCCATACCACGCCGAGGGGTGGCCGATCTCATCTCGCGACTCGCAGCGAAGCTGCGGGCAGGGGATAAGCGGTGAAGAGCCTCGTGCTATCAGGTGCGCTCACTATCGTGCTATCAGGTGCACGATCCTCGTGCTATCGGGTGCAGGGCAGAGAGATATCTCCTTGTTCCAGCATCGATTTCGGCAATCGTAACTCTTCTAACCAGAAATACTTCGTATTTCTTCTAACGCGGCGCAAACCCGGGCGTCCTGTGCATAACTTCAATCGGCCGATGAGGAGGGATCCATGATCATTGCGTTCGTCAATCAGAAGGGCGGTGTCGGTAAGACGACGCTGGCCCTACACGTGGCCAGTGAACTCGCGATGGGCGGAAGGCGAGTGACACTGATCGACGCAGACCCCCAAGGATCGGCACTCGACTGGTCGCAGCTTCGGCACCACTGCGATTACCCGAGGCGCTTCTCCGTGATCGGGTTACCGAGGGAAACCCTGCACCTCGAAGTGCCGGACATCGCCCGATCCAATGACCATGTGGTCATCGATGGGCCACCACGGGTCACGGCATTGACCCGCTCCGCAATCCTCGCCTCCGATCTCGTCATGATCCCCGTTCAACCGAGCGCCTTCGATGTGTGGGCGAGCGGGGAAATCGTCGATGTCGTGAAGGAGGCGCGGATGTTCAAGCCGACGATTCGGGCCGCATTCATTGCGAATCGAGTGGTGGTGGGAACGATCATCGGGCGGGCGCTGAGGGCGCCGCTTAAGCGTTTGGAGATCGCTACACTCGACACGGAAGTATGCCAGCGGGTGGTATTCGCGGAGTGTTCGAGCTCCGGCAGGCTGGCGTATGAATTGGACAAGAACAGCTTGGCGGCCGAAGAGATAACCCTGTTGGCGGAGGAGATTCGGGGGCTCGTGCCGTGAGCGGCAAGCAGTTGTCGATGGGCGGTAGACCTGTACGCGATTCGGTCGCGGAGTCGTGGGTAAAAGGAGGCGGAGACCAAGTCGCTTCCGCCAATCGATTGACCGCAAGACTAACCATCGACGTGACGCCGACGTTGCGTGGGCGGATCAAGATTATCGCGTTTGAGCGCGGTACGACGGTCGCCGTCATGCTCCGAGAATTGCTTGAGCGAGAATTCGCAAGTCCATCGGAACCGGTGACATGATTCCGATCAACCACCGGCAAATCGGCGCGATCGGGGCGATGGTATTCGCGGTCGGCTTGATCGTCGTTGCCTTACTCTATCATCCGTCGCCCAGGATCATATACAACCCGAGCTCGAGCGCGCCTCGGGGATGGTACATGGTCAAATCGCCGGCCGAATTGAGCCGAGGCGACTTTGCGCTCGTCAAGCTTCCGGCACCGATTGCGCGTTTTGCTGATCAACGCCGGTACTTGCCCATGACGGTTCCCATGCTCAAGCGCGTCGGCGCCGTCGCGGGCGATCGAGTGTGCGAGACGCAAGGTCTCGTGTACATCAATGGTGTCCCGGTCGCTCAGTCTCTGGAGCGGGACGGGGCAGGGCGATCGCTAGTTACCTGGAGCGATTGCCGCCGACTGAAGGTGGTTGAATTGTTCCTTCTTGGAACGAGCAGCGCGGCATCGTTTGATAGCCGCTACTACGGTCCGGTCACAGTGAAATCCGTTATAGGCGTTGCCGTTCCTCTGTGGACTTGGTGACGAAAATGACATGATGAACGATCGTAGACTCGCCGGCGATTGTGCAGGAGATCGCAGCCCTGAGAAGCGGGGGTGGGAGGATTTTGCCCCGCGCGAAACAGGGCAAGATAAAAGGACGCGGCACGGTTGCCACGTCAAGTCGATGTCTGCACAAGGGTTTCTCCCACACGCATTGTTTTGCGCGTGTGTGAGTGCGCGTTGTAAGCGATTGATTCCGCCAGGGATGCGGCGGCACGGTCACGCAGGAGTGCGCCGCTGTACGGTAACTTGGGCTCAACCTCGTGGGTGACGATGATCGATTCCGCCCGCGGCCGGGGCGACCGCGCGCGAAGGGTGGCGACCGTATCCCGCGGTTCACTACGAAGGTCTTGCGGGCCGTGTCCCGCGCGGGGCCCAGTGGTCAGGCTGGAGGCGGCTTAAGTCGCAGCCGACGTGTTTTGCGCATGGGTCGAGGCCAAGTCGCTGCCAAGGTGGCAGGCCAAGGGCTGGGTCCGAAATCCCGCCGCGTCGTCATCAAGGCACGGCTCGTGAACTTGAAGCGAGCCGGACCGAGATCGACCTCGACCCACATTCGCTATCTTGAGCGGGAAGGCGTCACCCGCGAAGGGGCACCGGGGCAGGCCTACAACACGATGGACGACGCGGCCGATACGCGCGAGTTCGAGGGGCGCGGCCGAGAAGATCGTCACCAATTCCGCTTCATTGTCTCGCCGGAAGATGGCGAAGACATCGGCGAGTTGCGGGCGTTCACCCGCCAACTGATGGAGCAAATGGAGCGGGATCTGGGGACGAAGCTCGAATGGGTTGCCGTGGATCACTGGGATACCGATGACCCGCATACCCATATCGTTTTACGCGGGAAAGACGACGCCGGTAGAGACCTCATCATTGCCCCGGACTACATCTCACGTGGCATGCAGGCGCGCGCTCGAGAGCTCGCGACTGAGTGGTTGGGTCCTCGAACGGAACTGGAGATCCGGCAAAGCCTGACCCGTGAGGTGACCCAGGAGCGGTGGACCTCGCTGGACACGCGAATCGCGCGGCAGATGGATCTGGGCAGAATCGACCTCAGCGCAGCGACTCAGAGTCGCGATGGATACGATCGCAGTCTCCTCGTCGGGAGGCTTCGCCATTTGGCCACCATGGGACTGGCCGAACGGGTCGCCGCCGATACATGGGCCGTCGCGCCGAATGCCGAGCATACCCTTCGAACCTTGAGCGAACGCGGGGACATCATTCGCACCATGCAGCGCGCGCTGGGGCAGGCTCAGCGCGAGCTCGTGATCTTCGACCCCCAGCGATCCGCACCCGTGACCGGGCGGATCGCCGACAAGGGACTTACTGACGAACTGTCGGATCGAACCTATGTCATCGTCGACGGGATCGACGGTCGCGCGCATTACGCGCGGTTGGCCGCGAACGTCGACATCTCCGATCTGCCGGCGGGTGGGGTCGTAGAGCTGCGCGGCGTGATAGAACCACGCCGAGTCGATCGGTCGATCGCCGAGATGGCGATCGATGGTGTCTACCGCACGGAGACGGTGCGACAGCGATTGGCCGACGTATTACCGGCGGTGCGCAATCGGGGAGCGGTCATTGACGCACAGGTTCGCAGACTCGAGGCGCTTCGTCGCGGCAATGTCGTGGAGCGTCTGGACGAAGGGGTTTGGCGCGTGCCGCGAGATCTCCCGGAAAGTGCAATGCGCTACGACCAAGGCCGTCTCTCCGGGGTGCAGCCAGTCGTCAAATCACATCTCTCGATCGACCAACAGGTTCGTGCGGTGGGCGCCACCTGGCTGGATGAGCAGCTCGCTCGGGGTTCGGCGCCGCAATTGTCGGTGGGTTTTGGCGCGACGGTGCAGCGCGCGCTCGATGATAGAAAATTGTTTCTCGTGGAACAGGGTTTCGCCGGGCGACGCGGCCAGCATGTAGTTCTTGCGAAAAATCTGCTCTCCACACTGCGCACCAAGGAACTGGAGTCTGCCGCTCGCCGCGTTGAGTCGGATACGGGGCTCGTCTACCGCCCCACGCCCGATGGCGACCGGGTCTCGGGTACTTATCGTCGTTCATTGCTCCTCGCGAGCGGGCGATTCGCGATGATAGACGACGGAGTGGGCTTCTCGCTCGTCCCTTGGCGGCCGGTGATCGAGGCGCGTCTGGGGCAATCTGTGTCGGCGATCGTGCGGGGGCAAGCCGTGTCCTGGGACATCGGTCGCAGTCTGTCACGGTAGGCTGCTTGCACGATCCGGCGGTTACAAATCCTTTTTTGGTGCAATGAGTATGCTAATAATGGCCGGCGGCGCTCCCCATTGGGGATTGCTATACGCTGGTAACGATAGTCCCGCTGCGCTCAATGCGTTTTGCAGTTGGGACGATCCCGCTGGGGGATTGCTCGTATCCTTCATGATAAGCGCTATGCCGCGAAGTTCGCCGCCGCTGGCCTCTTGCCCTCCAAAAGAGGCCTTCCATCCGCCGCTATTTAAGGCCGCAGCTAACTCAAGCCCGAATAATGTTCCATCTTGGGTCCCCACAACTGCTGATATATGGACCTCTCGTGGTTCCATTCCCTCCAAGGCATGTCTAATCGATTCCTTCTGCTCCGGCGATAGCTGTCTTGGTTGCAGATGTTCCCGCAATGCTAATAGGCTACGCTCAGCCTTTGCCGCTCGTTCTTGTTGCTTCCCCAATTCCGTTTTTGCGGTAGTCAATCCCTGGTCGAATTCTCGCAACTGGGCGGCTTGGCGCTTGTTAATAATGTTGCCGGTGATAAGAACCACAGCGATAGATACGAATGTCAGACCGGCGAGACAAACAACTGCCCAGTCAAAGACGGTTTTTACATCCTCTACGGTCATAGACGAAATCCTTGATGATTCCTTAAATATCTTCATCATCGTGGTGAGCACAATTGTCCTTGGTTGACCCCAATACAGTGCGTATCGTTCTCTAGGGCTCCGTCGAAGCGAAATAGAAAACTCTTAGTCATTGTTTTCAACCTGACCGGCGCGGACGAGCCACTGTAACCTAGGGTAGAAGGTGAGCCAAGCGAAAGTAATTTCGGGAGCGCACGGGGCAGAATCCCGGTGGAGGGAAACAGAGCCTCTCGTTTTAGGGACTCGCCGCGCAATACACAGGTGCGCACGGGGATAAAAAATAATTGTGGGAGCGGAAATCCACGATGGGATTCTCTCTCGTACGCTACATCTCACCTACGTGCGAAACAAAAAAATATAAGTCACCATTCAGACCTTCTCGGTCTTTGACAGAACAATAAATCGAGCCAATTCTCCGCGCCAAGGTAACGCCATCTTGCGTTAAGACCAGCGGGAGAATACATCGGCATGACGCCAACCAAGGTACTCATCGGTCAGATCGCGATCGTGTTGGCAATCGTGATTGCGGCGAGCTGGTTCGCCACGGAGTGGGCGGCTTGGCATCTCGCGTTTCAGTGGCGACTCGGTATTCCCTGGTTTCGATTCCTACGCTTCCCCGTTTACTACCCGTGGCGAATCTTCGAATGGTGGTACGCCTACGAGTCTTACGCGCCAAATGTCTTCAACACTGCCGGAATGATTGCTGCGTCTGGCGGATTGGCGGGCGCCGCGTCGGCGGTCATTGGTTCGGTGTGGCGAGCTCGGCAGTCGCGAGTCGTGACGACCTACGGCTCCGCCCGATGGGCTTCTTTGCGCGAGGTCGTTGGCGCTGGACTGACTCGCAGCGCAGGAATCGTCGTCGGTCGATGTGGTCCACAATACCTACGACATGATGGGCCGGAGCACGTAATGGCGTTTGCGCCGACCCGGTCCGGCAAAGGCGTCGGCCTTGTGGTGCCGACGCTGCTCACGTGGCCTGGCTCCGCCGTCATTCACGACATCAAGGGCGAGAACTGGCAGTTGACGGCCGGCTGGCGTGCCCGGTTCTCGCATTGTCTCCTGTTCAATCCGACGGATGTTCGATCGGCTGCCTATAACCCGTTGCTGGAAGTTCGGCGTGGGACGCATGAGGTCCGCGATGTTCAGAACATCGCGGACATTCTGGTGGACCCGGAAGGCGCACTTGAGCGGCGGAATCATTGGGAGAAGACGAGTCACTCGCTCCTGGTCGGCGCCATCCTCCACGTTTTGTATGCCGAGCCGGACAAAACTCTTCGTGGCGTGGCCAACTTCCTCTCCGATCCCGCTCGACCCTTCGAACGGTCGCTTATGACGATGATGAGCGCGGCGCACTTGGGGGATCGGGTGCATCCCGTGATCGCGTCCGCCGCCCGGGAGGTGCTCAACAAAAGCGAGAATGAGAGATCAGGCGTGCTATCCACCGCCATGAGCTTTCTTGGGCTGTATCGAGATCCGACAGTTGCCGAGGTCACGTCTCGGTGCGACTGGCGCATAGATGACCTCGTGTGCGGTGAACATCCTATCTCGCTGTACTTGGTTGTTCCGGCGTCGGACATTTCACGCACCAAACCATTGATTCGGCTACTTTTAAATCAGATCGGGCGGCGACTGACCGAGACGGTAGACCTGAAGCACGGATTACACGATCGCCACCGCCTGCTTTTGATGCTCGATGAGTTCCCGGCACTCGGTCGGCTCGATTTCTTTGAGAGTGCGCTCGCCTTCATGGCCGGCTACGGACTGCGTGCCTTTCTGATCGCGCAGTCCCTGAATCAGATCGAGAAGGCGTATGGCCCAAATAACGCGATCCTCGATAACTGCCATGTCCGCGTGGCGTTTGCGACGAACGATGAACGGACGGCGAAGCGAATATCGGATGCCTTGGGTACGGCCACGGAACTTCGTGCGCAGCGCAACTACGCGGGTCATCGGCTCTCACCGTGGCTCGGACATTTGATGGTCTCGCGCCAAGAGTCCGCGCGGCCGTTATTGACCCCGGGCGAAGTCATGCAACTGTCGGCCAACGAGGAAATTGTCATGATCTCCGGTCAACCGCCGATCCGGGCAAAGAAGCTGCGGTACTTCGAGGACAGCAATTTCACCAGTCGAATCCTGCCGGCGCCCACGTTGCAGGCGAACGGCTACGCGGATCGGCCGGTTCCAAAAGCCGACGATTGGACAGGACTCGCGGTGCCGGTGATCTTAAAGAGCGCCGACCCTAAAGGATTCGCCGCCGCCGGCGTGGACGATGACGGCGGACTCCATCGGCACCCAGAAGTTGGGGAAGAGGTATTGGAGCCGGTTCATCGACCCGACGATCTTACGATTTTGGATGAGCACGACGAAGGCGACACCCAGAAGCCAGAACAGCAGCGCCAATTCCAACGAATCGCGCGACTCGCGAGCTTGGATCCAAGTGACGGCATGGCGCTATGAACAAGTCCCGCCTCAACGTCTATATCGAGCGCGATCACGGCAAGCGCCTGGACGAACTCGCCACCATGAAGAACCTATCTCGTTCAAGTGTCGTGGCCGCGGCGCTTGCCGCCTTCTTATCCCCGGAAGGTGGCGAGCGCCGGGAGGTGGCGACGGCGAAGCGGCTCGATAAGTTGACTCGGCAATTTGAGCGACTCGAACGCGATCAGACGATTCTGATCGAGAGTATGGCGCTGTTCATTCGCTACTACTTGTCTGTGACCACTCCCATCTCGGAGGAACACCAAGACGCAGCCCGCGCGTTAGGTCGCGGTCGATTCGAGCAGTTCGTCGATCAACTCGCCCGACATATTCAGCGGGGTGGCAGCTTGGTTCGTGACGTCTGCGAGGAGATTCAACCGACACAGAATCTGTCCGGCGAAAAGGCCCCGTCCTTTAATTCCCCGGCTGGGGTGCGGCAGTGACCGAGCCCCGCATCCTACCGCTGACGCCGGTGGGTACCGTCATCGACCGTCAGACACGCATGCTGCGAACCGCTCTGGGTCCGGTGATTGGGGCAGCACTCGATGATCCCGAGATCGTGGAGGTGATGCTAAACCCGGACGGTGCCTTGTGGGTCGACCGACTGGGCAGCGGTCGTTCGGCTTCCGGGTTCGATCTCTCGCCGGCGGCGGCCGAGCGGATCGTTCGCCTGGTCGCCGCGCATGTTCGCGTCGAAGTCCATGCCGGCGCACCCATTGTGTCGGCGGAGCTACCGGAAACCGGGGAGCGCTTCGAAGGACTGCTGCCGCCGGTGGTGCGTGCGCCGGTCTTTGCCATTCGGAAACGCGCAGCCGGCGTGATCCGATTGGAGAGGTATGTCGCCGACGGGATACTGACCCAGCAACAGGTCGACTACCTGCGACGAGCGGTCAAGGACCGCAGCAACATCGTCATTGCCGGCGGCACCTCGACCGGCAAGACGACGCTGGCCAATGCGCTATTGCAGGAGATGGCAACCACCGGCGATCGAGTAATCCTCTTGGAGGATACGGTCGAATTGCAGTGTGTCGCTGAGGATCACGTGCCACTGCGCACGAAGCCAGGCGTCGTGTCCATGTCGGAACTCGTTCGCTCCACGCTGCGCTTGCGTCCCGATCGCATCGTCGTTGGCGAAGTGCGCGGTCGCGAAGCGCTCGATCTGTTGAAGGCCTGGGGCACGGGTCACCCCGGCGGTATCGCCACCATTCACGCGGGCTCTGCCTTCGGTGCCCTCACTCGATTGGAGCAACTCATCCAAGAGGTCGTGGTGACGGTGCCGCGGGCGCTGATCGCCGAGGCGGTGAACGTCATCGTGTTCATTGCCGGCCGCGGCCGTGCGCGTCGGGTCGAAGACATCATGCAAGTGAACGGTCTGGGCGCGGGCGGCTATGAGGTTTCATCGGTTTTCAACTCAACAGGAGCATCGTCATGACGCAGAGTCGATTCCTCGTCAATGCACAGAAGCGGCTTTCCGGCTTTCTGGCAGCCATCATCGGAAGCTTGCTGGCGCTGCCGGCGCTGGCCGCCGGCTCCAATATGCCGTGGGAGGCTCCGCTACAATCGATCTTAGATTCCATCCAAGGCCCGGTCGCGCGCATCGTTGCCGTGATCATCATCGTGATCACTGGATTGACGCTTGCCTTCGGCGATACGAGCGGCGGATTTCGCAAGCTAATCCAAATCGTCTTCGGACTCTCGATCGCCTTTGCCGCGTCCTCGTTCTTCTTGACGTTCTTCAGCTTCGCCGGCGGCGCGGTCGTCGCATGAGCGAGGAGGCGCTACTGGACGGGTTCGAAGTGCCACTGCATCGCTCCCTCACCGAGCCGATCTTTATGGGCGGCGCACCGCGCGCGGTGGCCATCGTGAACGGCACGCTCGCGGCCGCGGTCGGGATTGGGCTTCGGCTCTGGCTCGTCGGCATTGCGTTGGGCCTAGTCGGTCACGTGCTCGCCGTCTGGGGAGCCAAGGCGGACCCGCAGTTCATGGAAGTGTTCGCGCGGCACGTCAAACACAAAGCATTTCTGGAGCCCTGAGTGATGTTTCGTCTCGCTGAATACCGAGAACATCCGTCCTGCCTGGCCGATTACCTTCCCTGGGCCGGCATCGTCGCCCCGGGCGTCGTGCTCAACAAGGACGGTCAGCTTTCAGCGCACCGCACGGTTCCGCGGGCCCGATCTCGATAGCGCAACCCAAAGCGAGCTCATTGCGACGACCGCGCGGATCAACAACGCGCTCAAGCGCTTAGGAAGCGGTTGGGCATTGTTCGTAGAAGCCGAGAGGCGTGCGGCGTCCGGGTATCCGACCTCGACATTTCCCGATCCGCTGTCGTGGCTGATCGAGGAGGAGCGGCGCGGTGCGTTCGAGGCTGCGGGATCTCACTTCGAGAGCAACTATTTCCTGACGACGACCTATCTACCGCCGGCGGAGACGCGGGCTCGTGCGGGTCAGCTCTTGCTCGAGACCCAGGATCAGTCCGGTGTTGATTGGCGCGAGCAGCTCGCCCGGTTCATCACGGAAACGGATCGATTCTTGACCCTCTTCGAAGGCGTCATGCCGGAGATCGGCTGGTTGTCGGACGCGGAGCTTCTAACCTATCTGCATGCGACCGTCTCGAATCAGCACCACCCGGTCGAAGTTCCGGAAGTTGCCTTCTATTTGGATGCGTTGCTGTCAGATCAGCCACTGACGGCGGGACTCGCGCCCTTATTGGGGGATCAGCATATCCGAGTGGTGACGGTGCGCGGATTTCCAACGTCCACGTGGCCGGGACTCCTGGATGACCTCAATCGCTTGGCCTTTCCCTACCGATGGGTGACGCGCTTCCTGCTCTTGGACAAAGCCGATGCCGACCGAGAACTCGTTCGGCTGCGCCGGCAATGGTTCGCCAAGCGCAAGAATATCGTGGCGCTGCTTCGAGAGACCATCTTTCAGCAGGAAAGTCCCCTGGTCGACTCCGATGCCGACAACAAAGCGGCAGACGCCGACGCCGCGCTGCAGGAACTTGGGAGCGATGCTGTGGCCTACGGCTACGTGACCGCGACAGTCGTCGTCATGGATGCGAACGCCGCCGCAGCCGATGACAAGCGAAAAGCCATTGAACGGGTGATCCAAGGCCGAGGGTTCGTGACCATCGCCGAGACCTTCAATGCAGTAGAAGCGTGGCTGTCGTCGATTCCGGGCCATGTGTACGCCAACGTGCGCCAGCCTCTTATCTCGACCTTAAATCTCGCCCACTTGATGCCGATTTCGGCAGTCTGGGCGGGCCCCAGTCGCAATTTGCACCTTAACGCGCCGCCGCTCATGGTGACGCGTACTGCCGGATCTACGCCTTTCCGTCTTGTCACCCATGTTGGCGATGTCGGTCACACCTTGATCGTAGGCCCCACCGGCGCCGGAAAATCCGTGCTGCTCACGATGCTGGCGTTGCAGTTTCGTCGCTATGCCGGTGCAAGAGTCTTTGTCTTCGACAAAGGCGGTTCGGCGCGCGCCACGATCTTAGGGTTAGGCGGCGAGCACTACGACCTGGGTGCTGAGGGTGCCATAGCCTTCCAGCCGCTTGCTCGAATCGATGACGAGTCCGTGCGCGCGTGGGCGGTCGAGTGGGTCGCTGGCCTCTTAGGCCACGAACGGGTCGAGATCACGCCCGAAACCAAAGACATGGTGTGGTCGGCGCTCGGCAGTCTGGCGTCGGCGCCCATCGCAGAGCGGACCCTCACTGGTCTCTCGGTGTTATTGCAATCGAATCGGCTACGACAGGCGCTCCAGCCCTACACCCTCACTGGGCCTTACGGTCGACTGCTCGATGCCGATCAGGATCGCTTAGGTCAGGGCGATGTTCAAGCGTTCGAGATGGAGGAGCTGATGCACGGCAAGAGTGCTGTGCTGCCTGTGCTGACCTATCTTTTTCGCCGGCTTGAGGAACGCTTCGATGGCGCACCGACACTACTGATTCTCGATGAGGCTTGGGTATTTCTCGATGATCCGCTCTTTTCGGGGCGCATCCGCGAATGGCTCAAAACCTTACGCAAGCGCAACGTCTCCGTGATCTTTGCTACCCAGTCGCTCGCAGACATTGAGCGCTCACCGATTGCGCCGGCGCTCATTGAAAGCTGCCCTAGCCGCATCTTCCTTCCGTCACCGCAGGCGCCGGAGCCGCAATTACGCGGGATCTATGAAGGGTTCGGTCTCAATGACCGGCAGATCGATATCATCGCGCGCGCTACCCCAAAGCGTGACTACTACTACCAGTCTCGGCTCGGCGTCCGTCTCTTCGACTTGGATCTTGGGCCTATTGCGCTTGCGTTTGCGGGGGCCTCGCGACCGGAAGACCAGCGCGCGATGGATCGACTGTTAGCCGAACAGGGCATGCAACCCTTCGCCGCCGCGTGGCTACGTCACAAGGGATTGGAGTGGGCCGCGACCCTTGCGGACCAGTTTTTACTGTCAACGGAGAAATCACCATGAAGAAGCTATCCACCGTGGCATTGGTCTGTCTCTTGGCGGCATTCACCGTGCCGGCACGCGCTCAGTGGGTCGTCATCGATCCCGCCAACTTGCTGCAAACCACCATCACGGCGCTGCGCTCGCTGCAGCAGATCGAAAATCAGATTCAACAGCTGGCCAACGAAGCGCAGATGCTCGAGAACGAGGCGAAGAACCTCAAGTCCCTGAACTTCAGTTCCTTGAGCCAACTGCAGGCGACGCTCGCGGCAACAAACCAGCTTCTCGCCCAGGCGCAAGGGGTGAGTTTCACGCTCGCCCGTGCCCAACAACAGTTCGCACAGTTTTATCCCGCGAGCTATGGCCGTTCGATGAGCCAAAATCAAATGGCTTCCGATGCCTTGCAACGACTGACCAATTCCCAAAGCGCTTTGCAGTCCTCGATCAGTATGCAAGCGCAATCGGCGCAGAACTTCAGCAGCGACCAATCCGTGCTGGCAAGTCTCGTGAGCCAAAGCCAATCCGCGGGCGGGACACTCCAGGCAACCCAGGCGACCAACCAACTCCTAGCGTTGCAAGTCAGGCAAGCCGTGCAGGATCAGCAATTACGCGTGACCCAGGATCGCGCCACCGCCCTCGAGCAGGCGCGCGCCGTGGCGGCAGAAGCGCGAGCCCGCGCGGTGCGATTGCAGTTTACGGCACCAGGGGTCAACTACACGCCGCAACCGGTTACCTTCTACGGCCCTTGAGAGGCGTGCAGTGACAGCGGAAAACCAAAGATCGGCGACGGCAATCAGGAAGTGGGAATTCATTCGTGAATAATCTCTCCGTCATCGACAGTTTTACTGACGTCTTCTCCCGCTACATCGACAGCGGGTTTGGACTGCTGCATGGCGAAGTCGCGTGGCTCACCGGAATTCTCGTCGCCCTGGATATCACGCTGGCGGGTCTGTTCTGGGCGATGGGCGGTCACGAAGACGTCATCGCCAAGCTCATCAAGAAGACGCTCTACGTCGGTGCGTTCGCCTTCATCTTGAACAATTTCAATTCACTATCCGGAGTCATCTTCCGGTCCTTCGCCGGCCTGGGACTTGAGGCCACCGGATCAGCGATCACCCAGGCGCAGCTCCTGCAGCCAGGGCGACTCGCGGCCGTCGGCGTGACGGCTGCGCAGCCGCTGATGACTCAGATCGGTCAACTCTCAGGATTCCCGGACGTATTCTTAAATCTCGACACGATCGTGGTGTTGTTCCTCGCGTGGCTCGTCGTGATCGCGAGCTTCTTCATCCTCGCCATTCAACTGTTCGTGACACTGATCGAGTTCAAGTTGACGACGCTCGCGGGATTCGTGCTGGTGCCCTTTGCGCTGTGGAACAAGACGGCATTCCTGGCCGAGCGTGTCCTGGGGAATGTGATTTCGGCGGGTATCAAGGTCTTGGTGCTCGCCGTGATCGTCGGCATCGGTTCCAGCATCTTCGGACAATTCACGCCTCCCGCTGGCGTGACCCCGACGATCGATACCGCGCTTGCCCTGATGTTGGCGTCCCTAGCGCTGTTTGGACTCGGGATCTTCGGCCCCGGTATTGCGACGGGACTCGTGTCCGGTGCCCCTCAGCTCGGCGCGGGTGCCGCGGCGGGAACGCTCCTCGGTGCCGGTGGGTTGGCGGTTGCCGGCGGAGCGGCGACGGTCGGTGCCGCCCGTCTTGCCGCCGGCGCGACGGGGACCAGCGTTCGAGCCGCATCCTCGATGGTGAAGGGTGCACGAAGCGCCTATTCGCAGAGCGCCACCGCCTCGGGTGCCTCTGGTGCCAGGGCGATGGGTGCCGGGCTCGCCGGAGTCGGCCGCACCGGCGCCGAGTCGGTTGGTAATGCGTTCAAACAATGGGCGAAACGAGCCACTGGCAGTGCCGACGCGCGTACCGACGGCGGCGGCTCGACCCCGGGTTGGGCACAGCAGCTGCAAAGACGGCAACACATTGAACGTGGCGTCTCAACGGCGGCGCAGACCTTAAGATCGGGCGAACGCGGTGGGTCGGGCGCCAATCCGTCACTACGAGAGGAGGAGTAAGGGATGACATTCAAACGAGCCAGCGTGCGGTACTCGACGACCCCGCAACCCGCGACTCCGTATCAGGCAGCGCAGCAGCTCTGGGATGAGCGAATCGGATCGGCGCGTGTACAAGCCCGAAATTGGCGGCTCATGGCCTTCGGATGCTTGAGTCTCGCCGTCGTGATTGCCGCGGGACTCATCTGGCAATCCAGCCGATCGCGCATCACGCCCTACGTGGTCGAAGTCGATCACCTGGGCGATGTCAAAGCGGTGGGGCCCGCAACCGAAGCCTATCGACCGACGGATGCACTCATTGCACATCATTTGGAGCGATTCATGCGCGACGTGCGCTCGGTGCCGCTGGACCCAATAGTGCTTCGCGATGATTGGCTCGAAGCCTACGACTACACGACGGAACGGGGCGCGACGACCTTGAATGAGCATGCGCGCGCCAATGATCCCTTCGCGCATGTCGGGCAGAACTCGATCGCGATCGAGGTCACGAGCATCGTGCGCGCTTCGGATACCTCATTTCAGGTCCGCTGGATAGAGCGCAGCTTTGCCAACGGAGCGCCGTCCACGACGGAGCGCTGGACGGCGATTCTGTCGATTGTCGTGCGACCGCCGACGGACGTGCAACGTCTGCGCAAGAACCCTTTGGGTCTGTACGTCGATGGGCTGAATTGGAGCCGGGAATTGGGAACCGCCGCAAGCGAAAGGAGTGAACCGTGAAGATGAGCAGCAGATTGGTTGGTGTGGTCGCCGTAGCGGTTATTGCGGTCGCCGGGTGCGCGAGCAAGCCGCCGCGGGATATTCCGCTCGATGAGCCGGTGGCCGCTGTGAAAATCGTCGACCCTCCAAAGCCGGTGGAGATCGTCGAGGTTCCCAAGCTTTTGCCGCTGCCGGGTCAACTGAAGCCAGTACCGGCGGTGACAACTACCGCGCCTGAACCGGGCGATCCTCAAGATCGGGTCAAGCGTGCGAACGCAACCGCCCGGGTCGAGCCCTCTCGGCAGAACTATTTGAATGCCACGCAGGTGTGGCCGTATAGCCCGGACGCCCTGTACCAGGTGTATGCGGCTCCTGAAAAGATCACTGACATTGCGCTCGAGGTCGGCGAAGAGATCACATCGGTGTCGGCCGGCGACACGGTGCGGTGGGTGGTGGGAGATACCACCAGCGGCGCGGGCGCGAGCCAGCGGGTACATATATTGGTTAAACCCACCCGCACTGATTTAAAAACCAATCTGGTCATCAACACCAATCGCCGGACCTACCATCTGGAACTGACGGCGACGACAGATACCTGGATGGCGTCGGTTTCCTGGCAATATCCACTGGACCAACTCGCCGTTCTCCGCGGCACGAACTCCCACGCGGAAGCCGTCGCTCCCGTCACGGACGGTATCGCACTCGACCGGCTCAACTTCCGTTACGAAATCACGGGAGCAAGCCCCTCCTGGCGGCCACTTCGCGCCTTCGATGATGGCAACAAGGTCTACGTGCAATTCCCTGCCGGCATCGGCCAGGGCGAGATGCCGCCGCTGTTCATCGTGGGCAACGGTGATAAGACCGAGTTGGTCAATTACCGCGTTCGATCGCCGTACTACATCATCGATCGCCTCTTTGGGATCGCAGAGCTGCGCTTGGGCGGTAAGGACGCACAGGTTGTGCGGATCAGCCGGATCGATCTCGTCAGTGCCAACGATTTGAGTAGCCGTCGATGACTGACGGCCCACCAAAAGAAGATCCGGCAACCCTCGCGCTGCGCGCGTCGCCGCGGCCGGTCACGCGATTGAATCGGCGCACTATCGCAGCCCTCATGGGTGGCGTGGGCTTGATCGTATTCCTGGCAACGATGTGGGCGCTACAACCGAAGCGCAACCAGAAGCCGGACAAGGGGCCTGAGCTGCACTCAACGCAGCAGGTCACTCATGCGGACGGATTGCAAACACTACCGCGGGACTACGCGAGTATCCCGAAGGTACCACAACTCGGTCCGCCGGCTGGCGAGTTCGGCCGACCGGTGTTACGCGAGGAACAAGCCGCTGGAATTGCATCAGATGCCGGACAATCCGATTTTCGCCCGAATTCCGAGGTTGATGCTGATCGGGTCGCGCGGCTTCGAATGCAAGACGAAGCGGAAGCCGCTGCGAAGGCGCAGGTTTTCTTTCAAACTGGAAAGCATGGGCGAGATGCTGAAAACGTAGCGGACTCCTCTTCGCGATCCAGGCCATCGCCGGAATCGGGTTTGCCTGGGACGCCACCCAGTGTCGGAGCTCCGGGAGCGTCTCGCGATGACGTTCTCGATCAAAACCAGCAGGATCACAAGCAGTCATTCATCAATCACGTATCTGATCCCAAGATCTACAGTTCGGCATCGCTTCAGACGCCGCGATCGCCGTATCAGATCATGGCGGGGACGATCATTCCGGTGGCCTTGGTAACGGGAATCAATTCGGATCTGCCCGGAGAAATCATCGCAACCGTCACGGAGAACGTCTACGACACCGTGTTCGGCCGATATCTGCTGGTTCCCCAGGGGTCGCGCTTACTCGGCCAGTACGACAGCCAAGTGACCTATGGTCAGCGGCGGGTGCTCCTTGTCTGGACTCGGCTCCTGATGCCAAATGGATCATCCATTGTGCTCGAGCGGCTGCCGGGGGTCGATGCAGCGGGCTACTCCGGGGTCGAGGACGGTGTCAACTGGCACTGGGGACGTATCTTCGCCGGTGCCGCGTTGACGACGTTGCTGGGGGTCAATGCTCAGCTCGTTGCGGCGAATACCAACACCAATTCTGGCTCCATCGTCATTGCCACACGCCAGAGCGCGCAGGACTCTGTTAATCAAGTCGGGCAGCAGATTACTCGCAAAAACTTGAGTATTCAGCCGACCCTGACGGCAAGGCCAGGGTTACCACTGAACGTGATCGTCAATAAGGACATCGTCCTTCGACCATACTCGTAACGCGCACGGGAGTAGAACGGAATGAAGCTGAAAATTGGGCCGCTGCCAAATCCGGAGAAAGTCAAAATTCTGGTGCAAATATCGGTCGAGCTAAAGGAGAGTCTCGATCAGTACGCTCAGCTCCACTCCCAGCTGGGTGGCCGACAAGTGGATGCGGCGACTTTGATTCCGTACATGCTCCAGTCGTTCATCGATCGCGATCGAGGATTTCGCACGATGCGTCGATCGTCGCAAGCGCCGACCGACCGGTAGCTCAGAGCGATTCCGACCGAATTTCCGCTGTAGCCCGGGCTGCAAGCCTCGCGCGATCAGCAGACGCAACGATGGCCAGTGCGTGCTGGAGAAAGACTTCGCCAGCGGCCGTCAATTTAGATCCTCGTGTCGAGCGCTCAAGTAGCCGGACACCTAAATCCTGCTCGAGTGTGCGAATGGCGCGTGACAACGGAGACTGCTCTATTCCGACGCGTTGCGCGGCACGCGAGAAATGTCGTTCTTGGGCAACCGCAACGAAATACCTGAGATGACGTAACTCCATAGGCGCAGTGTCCTCAAAGAATAAGCTCGGTCGCAAGGCGCTCAGGCACAGTCGGGCGTGGTGAATAGACGTCGAGGCGCCCCCATACACGCCCAAGGCCAACCCTGCGTGAGTTGCGTGCACGTCAACATCTTCGGGGGGCTTAAACTGCTGACCAGATTTCACTACCCTCACAACCCAGTGCCATTCAAGAGCGCTCCGTCGAACGATTTCAGTTGACGGTTCTATTATGGGTCTATAAACTATATCCATATAGTAATTATGTGTATGCGACTTCAGCATAGAGTCGCCCGCAAAGCAAAGGAAATTCGGCCATGCGCTGGGGTGTCGAGAAACGATTGGAGTTCATTGAATTCCGCCTCTTTTGGGAGGGGGGGATCAATCGTGCTGACATTATTGAGCGCTTTGGCGTCTCGGTTCCTCAGGCGTCGAAGGACCTGACGCTCTACGAAGAAAAGGCTCCGGGGAACCTCGTGTACGACAAGAGCGCCAAGCTCTACCGGGCCGCTAAAGACTTCAAACCGGTATTCATGGAGCCGAAGGCGGACGCTTATCTTTCCCAGCTTCAATCCTCTGCCGGTCCGGATAATGGCTCGTCCGAGCTTTGGCTTGCGACACCCCCCGAATTCGACGCAATGCCGATTCCCCATCGCCGGATCAATGTCGCTGTACTACGCTCGATTTTGGACGCTATCCGGGAAAATCGGTCCGTTGAAATCCGCTATCAGTCGATGAACGAAAAGCGGCCAACACCGAAATGGCGGAGGGTCACCCCTCACGCCTTGGGCAACGATGGGCTGCGTTGGCATGTTCGGGCGTATTGCCACGAAGATCATAAATTCAAGGACTTCATACTCTCGCGATGCCTCGGAGCCCGTAATTTGCAGGACCCGGGGGCGAAGCCAGAAGACGATGGGCTATGGCACAAGAGCTTTCCGGTTGCACTAGCGCCGAACCCGGTCTTGAGCGGCGGCCAGCAGGAAATCATTGCCCAGGATTTTGGGATGACCGGCGGGCGGGCCGAAATCCCCGTCCGTATGGCGCTGCTTTATTACTTCCAAAAGCGCTTGCGTCTCGATGTTTCCGATCTACTCGACAACCCCCACGAAAAGCCGGTTGTCGTTGCGAACCGCACTGAGTTTGACGCCGCTCTTGCGGAGGCCATGCGATGAAATCAGAGAATTTCGAATTTCTGCGCCGTCGCTGGCCGGAGCTGGCCTCACTGGGTGGCTTTGCCGAATCGTACGCGTATCCGGACGCGACCAGTTCACTGGTCAAGCTGCGGTCGTTTGCGGAAAACCTCACCTACGACACTTACGCGGCGATGGCGCTACCACTGCCAATTCGCCCGAGTTTTGTTGACCTTTTGAACGACAGCGCGTTCTGCTCCGTCGTGCCGAAAGTCGTGTTGGACAAGCTCCATGCGCTGCGGATGCAGGGTAATAAGGCGGCACATGGCGAGACCGCGAAGCCTCAAACCGCTTTATGGCTGTTGAAGGAAGCCCACGATCTGGCTCGCTGGCTTGCTGCCTACTTCGACAGGGTAGACCCCAAAACCCTGCCCGCCTATAAAGACCCGACGTCGCCGGACCAGACCGCTTCCACAGTAGAACTGGAACGCGCCAAGAAAAAGGCACTAGAGAAGCTGGCGGCACAAGAAGCCCAGCTCACCGCCGTCCTGCAAGAACTGGATGAAACACGCAAAAAGGCCGAAACAGCCGAGAAAAAAGCGGCAGAGCTGGTTGCACTAGGTGCATCCGCCAGTGCAACCGCTGACCTGTTGAAGTTCGATGAGGCAACGACCCGCTCTCGCATTATCGACGGGCTGCTGGCCTCAGCCGGGTGGAATGTCGGCCCAGGTCTGGAATCAACCCCGAATGTCGCCAAAGAGCATGAGGTCGCCGATCAGCCGACAACGTCGGGCAAAGGCTTTGTCGATTACGTCCTCTGGGACGACGACGGGTCGCCGCTCGCCGTCATTGAGGCCAAGAAGACTTCGGTTGATCCGGAGCGCGGACGCAAACAGGCAAAGCTCTACGCAGACGCACTTGAAAAGGCGCACGGTCAGCGACCAGTCATCTTCTACACAAACGGCTACGACATCTGGCTTTGGGACGATGCGGCTGGATATCCGCCCCGCAAAGTTTACGGATACTACTCGAAGGATAGTCTCCAGTACCTCGTCAAGTTCCAGCGTAAAAGTCGCGGGAAACTGTCTGGGCTTTCCCCGCAGCAAAGCATTGTCAGCCGTCTGTACCAGATGGAGGCGATCAAGCGAGTCACAGAGCGCTTCGAAGCGCAGCACCGGAAGGTCTTGGTCGTTCAGGCGACAGGAACAGGTAAAACGCGCGTCGCCATTGCATTGTCAGAGTTGTTGATCCGAGCTGGCTGGGCGAAGCGCGTCCTATTCCTCTGTGACCGCCGTGAACTCCGAAAACAGGCGAAAAACGCCTTTACTGATTTCCTGCCATCGGAACCGATCAAGGTCGTCAACTCCCGAGTCTCGGGAGCTGCCAACGAGCGGATCTTTATCTCGACCTATCCCGCTATGCTGAAGGTTCACCAGTCCTTCGATGTCGGTTTCTTCGACCTGATTATTGCCGACGAGTCACATCGCAGTATCTATAACGTCTATGGCGATCTCTTCCATTATTTCGATGCGCTTCAGGTTGGCCTGACGGCAACGCCGGTGGATTTCGTAACGCGAAGCACCTTCAACCTCTTTAACTGCGAAGGTCAGTTACCGACCGCGAACTACGACCTTGAGCAAGCCGTGGAAGAAGGCCACCTGACGCCATTCGAGGTCTTTGAGCACACGACGCAATTCCTGCGCGACGGCATCCGGCTGGACGGCCTGACGAAGGAGCAAATCGCCGAACTGGAAGAGCAAGGGGAAGACCCTTCGCAATACGATTTCACATCGGAGCAAATCGACAAAGCGATCTACAACAAGGACACCAACCGGGTCATCATCCGGAACCTGATGGAAAACGGGCTGCGCGATGTGGACGGCCAGGTGGTCGGTAAGACGATCATCTTCGCTCGCAATCACGACCACGCGGTTTTAATGAGCCGCCTGTTCGATGAAATGTACCCGCAATATGGCGGTCGGTTCTGTCAGGTGATTGACAATTATGATCCGCGCGCTGAGCAGCTTATCGATGACTTCAAAGGAAAGGGAGATAACAGCGAGCTGACGATCGCCATTTCGGTCGATATGCTGGACACCGGCATCGACATTCCCGAAATTCTCAACCTCGTCTTTGCCAAGCCCGTCAGGTCGCCCGTGAAATTTTGGCAGATGGTCGGGCGCGGGACCCGACTATGCCCGGACTTGTTCGGTCCCGGAAAAGACAAAACGGTCTTTCGCATCTTCGATCATTGGGCAAATTTCGAACGCTTTGAGATGGGCTATACCCCGGTCGAGCCCACGCAGGCAAAGTCGCTCTTACAGCAGGTCTTTGAAGAACGGCTGGTGCTGGCGGAAGCGGCCCTGCGAAAAAGTGAAATCGACGTCTTCAATACAATGGTCAAGCTGATTGAAGCGGACATTGCAGATTTGCCGGAAGATTCCGTTTCGGTCCGCGAGAAATGGCGGGAGCGTCGCACAGCATTGGAAGAGGGACGTCTTCAGCAATTCGCTCCGGCAACGGTTGTGTTGCTGCGATGCACACTTGCCCCGCTGATGCAGTGGCGCACGACACGCGGCTTCGGTGAGGCTCACGCCCTTGATCTCCTTGTTGCCCGCATGCAGGTTGCGACCCTCAACGGCACCGCAGGTCTGGCCGATTTGAAAATTGAATTCCTGGAGCGCATTGATCGACTACAAATGCACCTGAACCCGGTTCGCGAGCGCGCCGACATAATTCAGCGGGTCAAATCAGACGCATTCTGGCCAACGCTCACCGTCGCCGCGCTGGAGTCCGTGCGCGGCCCCCTTCGTGAAATCATTCACTACCGGGAAAAAGACGGCGCGGGTGGAATTCCGGCCAAGGTCATTGATGTATCCGAAGATACTGCGGCTATCTTCACGACGCGCCGTAGCACCAGCCTGCGTACCGTGGATATGAAGGCATATAAGCAGCTCGTTGAAGCCGAGTTGAAGAAGCACTTTGACACCAATCCGGTACTGAAAAAAATCCGAGCGGGTGAGCCGGTTTCTCCGGAAGACCTGCAATCGCTTGTATCTCTCGTGTTGACCCAGAACCCTCATGTCTCGCTGAAAGACCTGAACGAGTTCTTCGAATCCACCGCGCTGCCGCTGGACATCACAATCCGTGCAATTGTCGGCCTGGACCCGGACGCGGTCCGCGCGCGTTTCTCGGAATTTGTCCTGAACCACCCATCACTGACCGCAAAGCAGACGCGTTTCCTGGCGCTCCTTCAGAACCACATCATCAAGTTTGGATTTATCACTATCGACCGGCTCTATGAGCAGCCGTTCACCGTGGTCGATGCTGATGGGCCGGAGGGCATCTTTGAGCGGCACCAGGATGTCGATGAGTTGATGAGAATTGTAAACCTGTTCGCACCGACAGCGCATGGCGAAAGTGCTGACGCAACTGATAGGACGAAATACCAATGATAACGGGAGCCCTCAAACGCGACATCGACGCCTTGTGGCTGGAATTCTGGCAGGGCGGCATCACCAATCCGCTGACCGTGATTGAGCAGATCACGTATCTCATGTTTGTACGCCTGTTAGACGTCAACGAAGCCCGTGACGAAAACCGTGAGCGGCGCAGCGGCAAGACCTTCAAACATCGATTTGGTGAGGACGAACAAGACTTGCGTTGGTCGCATTTTCGGCATCTTGGCGCCGAAGAGACGCTTCCGCTCGTTCGGGACAGGGTGTTCCCGCATTTCCGCAAAGCTTCGACCAGCGGTTCGACCTTCGCGGAATTCATGAAAGATGCCCAGCTCATGATTCAGAAGCCCAGCCTTCTGGTCAAAGCGGTCAACATGATCGATAAATTGCCGCTAACGGAGGGCGATACGAAGGGTGATCTCTATGAGTATCTTCTCAGCAAGCTGACTACAGCGGGAATCAATGGTCAGTTCAGAACGCCCCGACACATCATTCGGCTGATGGTCGATATGCTGGAGCCGAAGCCGACAGACGTGATTGCTGATCCGGCGGCAGGCACAGGTGGTTTTCTAGTTCAGGCGATGGAGTACCTATTGCAGAAGTACACGTCCCCAGAGGGCGTGATCGAGGAGACTGATCCCGACTCAGGAAAGGCTTACAAAATTTATACTGGCGACCTGCTTGAAGGACACCGGGAGCATATTCGAACGTCGATGTTTCATGGGTTCGATTTCGATGCCACGATGCTACGTATTGCGGCTATGAACCTGATGCTTCACGGTGTAGACGACCCAGATATCCACTATCAGGACACTCTCAGCAATGGCTTCGCTGAGCGTTTCCCGAAGGCGGCGGAGGATGGGTTCGATATTGTCCTCGCCAACCCGCCTTTCAAGGGTAGCCTTGACTATGAAGATGTTGACGCAGGCTTGCTTCGGAATGTTAAGACAAAAAAGACCGAGCTACTTTTTTTAGTTTTAATCTTGCGCATGTTAAAGGTCGGAGGAAGATCGGCCACGATCGTTCCAGATGGTGTTTTGTTCGGTTCCTCTACCGCCCACATAGCACTGCGTAAGATGCTTGTCGATAATAACCAGTTGGAAGCCGTTATTTCGCTCCCGAGCGGCGTATTCAGACCATACGCTGGCGTATCCACCGGTATCCTTGTCTTCACAAAAGGTGGTCGCACAGATAACGTATTTTTCTATGACGTGGGCGCCGACGGCTTCTCGCTAGACGACAAGCGAGACCCAGTGAAGGAGAGCGATCTACCATCTTGCCTTGCAAGCTGGCGCTCTCGCGGCGCGAAGACGCAGAATGATCGAAAGGCTAAAGGATTCCATGTTTCTGCAGAAGAAATCCGCGCAGCCAATTTCGATCTGACGCTCAATCGTTATCAACAACGTGTTTATCAGCATGAGAAATATGACCCGCCTAAAGAAATAGTGAAACGTATGAAGGCGCTCAATGATGAGATCGCAAACGACCTCGAAGAAATAGAAGGGATGCTGGGGTGAACTGGGAAACGGTCAAACTCGGAGACGTGGCGACTATTGAACGGGATCAAATGGACCCTCGCGCTCTCACTGCAAAAGTGCAGTATTTGGGGCTAGAGAACATTGAGGCCGGCGGCCGAATAATTGAGCCTCGTACAGTCGAAAAAGGGGACCTGGCGAGTGCAAAATTTCGGTTTACCCGCGATCACATTCTGTATGGGAAGCTGCGCCCGTATCTAGCAAAAATATCGCTTCCAGAATTTGAAGGCATTTGTAGCACTGATATCCTTCCAGTGAAGCCGGGACCAAACCTCGACCGACAATACCTCGCATATTTTCTTCGCCAACCGGAAATGGTCGAGTACGCCAATTCGCGTACTACCGGCGCAAACCTCCCTCGATTGAGCCCAAAGGTACTTGCGGACTTTGACGTCCCCTTCCCAGGGTTATCCGAACAGCGTCGGATAGCAAAAATTTTGAGTAAAGCAGAGAAAATTCGCCGCAACTGCAGCCAGATGCAAGAACAGGCGGACTCGCTTTTGCATTCCGCGTTTCTTCACATGTTCGGCGACCCTATCAGCAATCCCCTGCGTTGGCCACAAGGAGTAATTGATGATTGCTTGACTGGAATAGCGGGTGGATGGAGTGCTAACGGAGATTCTAGATCGGCTGCCTCGGACGAGATGGGCGTGCTCAAGATTAGCGCTGTCACCACCGGAGAATATATCCCGTCGGAGAATAAAATGGTGTCTGCTATCCCGGAAGGTAAGCAACTTATTATTCCCCAGGCGGGTGACCTTCTCTTTAGTCGTGCGAACACCAGAGAGCTTGTCGCTGCGACGTGCCTAGTTCTGAACGCACCACAAAACGTATTTCTTCCCGATAAGTTATGGAGGCTTGACGTCAACAGGGAGGTCGCTGAACCGGCATATCTTAAGTGCGTTTTATCTAATCC
This sequence comes from uncultured Gammaproteobacteria bacterium, assembly GCA_963779985.1. GTDB lineage: Bacteria > Pseudomonadota > Gammaproteobacteria > Steroidobacterales > Steroidobacteraceae > Bog-1198. The sequence continues at coordinate 1,595,643 of CAVZZW010000004.1, read as the reverse complement.
AGAATACAGACATCTTTTGTGTGCTCGTGCGACTGGAACCAGTGGTTCGATGCTCAATATTTCGAAGGCCAAGCTAATCAACAATCCGATTTTAATTCCACCAATCGATCGTCAACGCTCATTCGCCGCACTCTGGCAATCAGTCCGACTAATTTCCTCGGAGCGAAAGTCTCGCGCGAGAGAGGCCGAAGCACTTTTCGATTCCCTTTCGCAGCGCGCGTTTCGCGGCGAACTTTAGGGTAAAGCCATGAGACTCAAGAGAATTGAAGTGGAGAACTTCAAGGGCGTCGGTAACCGTCAGGCTGTTGATCTCAGATCGATTACGCTGCTATTTGGGCCTAATAGTGCAGGTAAAAGCACGATTCTACAGGCGCTTCACTATGCCCGCGAGATTCTTGAACGTCGCAATCCCGACCCGGACCACACAATTGCAGGCGGTTTGATCGACTTAGGGGGCTTTAAAGCGCTTGTTCATAATCATGAGCTGGACCGTCCAATAACCATCAAGCTGGTTATAGATCTCTCGGAAGAGCAAGGCAGTGATCGGTTAACTCTGAACTCTGGCTCATCTTTCAGAGACGTGGAATTCACCAATCTAAACATTCGATACATCGTCGGAGAGAGCCATGATCTTAAAGACTATGCCGTTGTTCAGGAGGTCGGCGTCGAAATAGAAGTTCAGTGGAGCGAGCTCCTTAATGGACCTTACGTTTCACTCATGGCTGTCGAAATGGATGGTAGCGCGATAGCCACGATAGAGTCGCCTCCGCAGGAAGGGCGGGCATACCTAACCGATTTTAATTTCAGCCATCCACTATTCCAGCAGATAATCGACCAAGATCAGGAACTCGATGAAGATGACCTAGCGGCAATTGATAAGGCTCCCAAAGAAGGCGATCCGTTTGACTCTCCTCTGGCGAACGAGATTTGGCAGCTTTCTCGTGATATGGCGAGGGAGACGGCTGCCTCCGAGAGCAAGGAATTCAGAGTTACCGTTGCTACCGTGAGCGGCGCGTTGCCTGATCTCGATAGGCCCCTGTCATCCGAATTGCGCGACCCGGATGTGCATAAGTTTGAATTGGAGAGCAGCACCCCGCGTGTGCGGGGTCTTCAAGAGCTGCTGGACGAGCTGCTCCTTGGTCCAATGCGTATCGCACGCGACTACCTCAATACCATGACTTACATTGGCCCGTTGCGTGAAATCCCCGCGCGCAGCTTCCGCCCGCGACAATCACCAGACGAATCACGCTGGGCGCTAGGGCTTGCGGCCTGGGATTTGCTCTATACCGATGCCAAAGGCGGTCTGATTGACGCGGTAAACAGTTGGCTTGGCGGCGAAGATAAGCTGGGCACGGGCTATCGACTCGAAAAAGTGAATTTACGCGAGATCGCCATACCAAGTCGGATGAGTATGCTATTCGAGCGAGGGCTTACAGAAGACGATCTGGGCGAATTGCAGGAGCTTTATTTAAGCCTTGAAAGCCGATCAGAGATCGCGCTTCGCGATTTCAATAAAGGCATTCTTGTCGCCCCCAGTGATGTCGGTGTTGGCATTTCGCAGATGATCCCCGTGGTTGTCGGTTGTGTCGCCAAAAATGTTGGCCTATTGGCCGTCGAACAGCCGGAACTTCACATTCACCCTGCCGTCCAGGTGGGCATAGGCGACTTATTCATTCAGGCAATCCGTCTGACCGATTCAGGCTTGCCTACAGGAAAATCACTATTAATAGAGACGCATAGCGAACACATCATGCTTCGCCTCCTCCGACGGATACGCGAGACCACCGCCAAGGCCTTGCCCCCAGGCGCGCCTGCGATGAACTTGGAGGCGTTGTCAATAATTTACGTCGAAGGAGGTGACGAAGGCGTCCTGTTCCGTCAGCTCCGCATCGACGAAGAAGGGGAGTTCCGTGACCAGTGGCCCGATGGCTTCTTCGAGGAGCGGGCCGAGGAACTGTTTTGATGTTCCATGAATATGCGGTAGAGCCCCAAGTAATTGGCTCGAGTTGGCAAACCTGCCGGTATGTCATCGAGAAATTTGGTTTTGACAAGGGGCGCTTGATTTCAGAATTTCCAAAAAGCTGGCTACGCGAGGTCTATGACGCGACGCTCAATCTTCCTGACGTAGAAAAGAAACGTGTCGTAGAAGTACTCACCCTGGCAAAGCAGAAGCTGATTCGGTCGGGACGCCCTTATAATCCGGCCTCTGGTGACTGGCTCTACAACGCCCTGACGGAGCATGGACGCTTGCCCTTTAAGGGCATTATTGCCCATCAGAATAGCGCGAATTCCAGCGATGTGCTGATTGCAGAAGATTTAGACGAGCGCTCTCCGCAGATGATCGTCGCTACCAGCCTTGCGGTTCCACGCGATGCCGTCTCCATTGCCGCCGCGCTTTCGGGGTTCCTCGTGCACGGGTCGCGGATAGTATTCGTCGATCCATATTTCGATCTATTCAATCAAAAGTACAAAAGCACTCTGAAACAATGCTTGCTGTTAGCGAAGACCCGGAACCTAGGTGCCGACTATGAAATTCACTATAGGTATCACGAAGGAAAAGTTGAGCCATCTGACATCGAAAGGAATGTGGCGAGCGCGTTTGGCGGTCTAATACCCAGCGGGATGAAAATAAAGGTCTTTTGCTGGGCTCAAAAGGACGATGGAGAAGACTTCCACGCTCGGTATCTTCTCACGGATCGAGGGGGTATCGGCGTCGATGCTGGTTTCTCCGCTGAGGGTAACCACGAAACGACAGACATGCACATTCTGGGGCTGGAATTTTGTAAGAAAAAACTCGCGACGTTCACACGACCGGCCAATGTTTATGAATTGATTGGCCCAGTGTTGTTGGTAGACGCAAATGGGCGCATTACTCACATTTGAGAATAGATGAATAGTCATTCGGTGAATTCAGTGCCGGGGCATGGCGTAAAATGCAAGGAAGCTCACGAATGAAAGTAGCAAGGCTGCAAATCGCAAACTTTCGCGGCATCAAATCTGCGTCGCTCAAGTTTCCTGACCACGTTGTGCTTGTGGGCGATAACAATGTCGGTAAGTCAACCGTCTTTGAGGCATTGGACCTCGCTCTTGGCCCTGACCGTCTAAATCGCCGACCGAAGATTGACGAACACGATTTCCACCTTGGCGAATACGTAAGCGCAGAAGGAGAGCCGCGCAAAGAGGTAAAAATCGAGGCGACGGTCGTTGGTCTAAGTGATGAGCAGCAAGACAGGTTTGTAGACTGCATCGAATGGTGGAATGTAACAAAGCGAGAGCTCCAGGAAGCCCCGATTGCCGGGTTGGATCATCCGGACGTTCATGCGGCACTAAGAGTAACGTTTGTCGGGTTCTATGATCCCGAGGAGGATGACTTTGACGGAGAGACCTACTTCTCCAGAAGTATGGAAGGAGGCGAGTCACCAGTCCCCTTCCGCAAGTCCGACAAGCAGTTTTGCGGATTTCTGTACCTTCGCGCATTAAGGACCGGTAGTAGAGCCCTCAGCCTGGAGCATGGGAGTCTGCTCGACATTATCCTTCGGTTAAAAGAAATAAGACCTCAAATGTGGGAAAAGACTATCGATCAGTTGAGTCAATTCCACGTTGCGAGCGATCCGGCTATTGGAATATCCGGCGTCTTGGAGAGCATAGATGCTGCCATAAAGAAATACGTTCCCCGCGAGTGGGGAATTACGCCGCATCTCAAGGTCTCCAATCTCACACGCGAAAGCCTTCGAAAGGTCATCACCGCGTTTATCGCAACCGGCGAGGGATCGCATGCAGCGCCCTTCTACAGACAAGGAAATGGCACGATCAACATGCTCGTGCTCGCAATGTTGTCCCAGATTGCAGAGGGCAAGCAAAACGTTATTTTCGCTATGGAGGAACCGGAAACCGCGATACCACCATATGCTCAAAAGCGAATTATTCACGAAGTTCGCAAGCTTTCTTCACAGTCCCTTTTTACGTCTCATTCCCCCTATGTGCTTGAAGAGTTCGGGATAGACGAGTTGGCCGTCTTAACGCGATCTGCCGAAGGCGAAATGACGCAGGCGACCGTGGAGCTGCCCGCGAGCGTAAAGCAAAAACGATACAGGCAGGAATTCCGGACCCGATTTTGCGAAGGCTTGCTATCGCGGCGGCTTCTTCTGGCAGAAGGTGCAACTGAAGCGACCTCGATCCCAGCCGCCGCGCGACGCCTGGAAGAACTTCGACCCGATATGTATTCGTCATTCGAAGCGCTTGGCATCTGTACGGTGGACGCTGGGACAGACTCGCAGATCGCCGATCTCGCGAAGCTTTACGGCAGTTTGGGAAAAACCGTTTTCGCGGTGTGTGACAGCCAGACTCCAGAAAGTCAAAAGGCTATAGAGGGCCAGGTTGCCAAGCTATTTATGCATGACGAATCGGACCTTGAAAAACTCGTTCTCAAGAACACCCCCAAGGTGGCAATGGAGCGTTTCATTGACGCGCTTCAGGTCCCCCCTCACCTGAAGTCGAAGTACGCCGACCCAAAGGCGTCGGCAGCAGCGTTTCTAGCTGACTATTTTGACTGGTCGAAAGGGAACTGGGGCATGGCGGAGTTTCTCTCGCAGTGTTCTGAAGATGAAATTCCAGAGTGGATTCGACAGACTTGCCAAAGCCTACGCGGCCTCTGTCAACCCGCGAAGATTGAATCAGAAAAAGAAGAAGATAGCCTAAACGAGGAAGGGCAGCCAAAGGAAACAGGTGTCGATGAGGATGCGGTGGACCTTGTTTGAGCTATCGGAAAAGAAGAAGGGAATAATTGCTCAAGCGGGCCATCTGCTTGTCCATGGCGGCCCCGGCTCTGGCAAGACCACTGTGTCCATCATAAAGGCGGACCTCTTAGTTGCAAGGCTGCCGCGGCACACTCAAAGGGTGCTCTTCCTCAGCTTTGCGCGGGCTACCGTGGCTCGCATATTGGAAGCATTGGACGAACACACCGGAAATAATGCCGAGGTACGCAGGCGCGTGGAGGTTGATACATACCATGCGTTCTTTTGGAGAATTCTGAAGACGCATGGCTACCTGCTCGGAATGCCACGCAAGTTAGAGATTCTCACGCCCTCCGCGCAGGCCGTTGCCCTATCTCAAATCAGGCACGAGTTTGGTCCAATTAAGAAGCTGACGCCCGCTCGGGGGATAGACAAGATACAGCGAGAAAGCAACGAAGTCCGACGCCTTGCATTCGAAGATGGCAAGGTCTGCTTCGATTTGTTTGCTGATCTCACTGCGACAATACTGACCGGAAGCCGAAAGATCAGGGAGTTGATCTCATCCGTATATCCAGTAATTGTTCTTGATGAATTTCAGGACACGAACGCGGAGCAATGGCGCGTAGTTCAAAGACTCGGGATAGCCAGTACGCTCATCGCGTTGGCGGACGCAGAGCAAAGAATATATGACTTCATCGGCGCTGATCCGGAGCGTCTGAACCATTTCAGAGAAACGTTTAAGCCTAAGGAATTTGATCTCGGCGATGAAAATCATCGAAGTGCAGGTACGGACATAGCGCTCTTCGGGAATCATATTCTTAGCGGACAGTTTCAGAATAAGTATCAAGGGATGCGCCTTTTCACCTTTGAGGCAAATGGTAATCAAGCGATAGCGTCTCTAAAGGGGCACACACTTCAGGCGAGAAAGAGGCTGATCGAGGCTAAGGATAACAACTGGACACTGGCGATTTTGGTGCCGACCAAAAAGATGATGCGGCAAGTGTCAGACGCATTTCGCGAGAAGGATACCTCCATGCCATCAATATCTCACCACGCGGCAATCGACATGGAAGGAGCAATTCTCGCGGCAGAGGTCATTGCCTTTTTGTTGCAATGTGCTGGTGCCGACGGCGAGTTCAGGGCGTGTTTGGATCTTCTCTGCAATTACTTCCGTGGGAGGGGCGGGGATGCGCCTTCAGCGTCTGATATTTCAGAATCGATCGCCATCTTAAAGGCCTTCGAAAAGGCTACAATTTGTAAGGAGAAGAAGAAGTCGCTTCCAGCAAATAGCATCGTTATTCCATTGTCAACGGGGTATGAAACATGCGTGGCGACAAAGCGGACGGGAAATCCCGCCGATGATTGGACCATGATCCGTGTCGCACTGGCGGAATGCGGGTGCAAACGGTTCGGCCAGGTCGCGGAAGAGGCAAAAAATGTTAGGCTATTGGACCGAGGGACCGAGCTTCGCGAATCGCTGGCTCTGGATTGGCGGCAGAACGGTTCTTACAAAAATGCATTACAGATAGTTCGGCAGGCATTCACACGGCATCACTTTGCTGTCGCACACAAGCCCGAGTCAGGTGTAATCGTTATGAATATGCACAAGGCCAAAGGGAAACAGTTCGATGAAGTCATAATATTCGAGGGATGGCCAAGAACCCAAAAAGGGAAGATTGTTTCCAATCCGGACCGGATCGTTCGCGGAAATATTTTGGATGGCGATCTGACACATGCAAGACAGAATTTTCGCGTAAGCGTAACTCGGGCGAAAGTTCAGACAACAATTTTGACGCCAAAGAGCGATCCGTGCGTGTTGTTGTTACGCAAGGCGACATGACCACAGGTCAGCCTCGCGCGGCGCCGCCTAGCGGGTGTGGAGCGCGCAAACGCGCCTTAGGGCTTGATGACGAGCGAGCAGCCGGCGCATTCGCGGCTGCTCCTTGCGTTAGACTACTCAAGTCAACTAGTGTGGCCACCGCCGCCGCCTTTTGATCTGGCTGCAGGTGCGCGTAGCGCAGTGTCATAGCTAAAGACTGGTGCCCAAGGAGTTCGCGTATTGTATTGAGCGGCACGCCCTTAGAGGCGAGTCTACTTGCGAAATCGTGCCGCATGTCGTGCCAGCGAAACGCTTCAATCTTTGCCTGCCCTAACAAGGCGTTCCACGCTGTCTTTAAGCCTGTAAATGGGAAAGGACGTTCGCCCGTCGTTTGTTTCTTCCAGCGCTCTAGAACATTCATTGCTTCAGTGTTGAGTGGTATATGGCGTGTTTGCATCGTTTTCGATCCGACGCCGTCAATGGTAAGGATTTTATTAGTCATATCGATAGAACTCCATTTGAGTCCAAGAAGTTCTCCCCGACGGATGCCCGTGTTGAGGCTCAAAATAATTGCTGGCTCGAGATGGTCGGCGAAATCCTCGAAATTGGGCAATTGTTTTTTTTGTCTAGATCTTCGCCATTTATTTGCCGACTCCCGTTGCATACGCATTTTATGGTCTCGGGTTCTCAGCGCGGTGCGCAGGCGTCCCGCTTCCTCGATGCTGAGGTATCGCACCTTTGGTGAACGGTCTAACTTCGGCACATCAACTTTTCTAATGATGTTTGACGCTAGTTTGTCGAGTTTCACGGCTCGACTCAAAACGCCAGAGATTGTCGCGAGGTCGCGTGCGATCGTGGATGGCTTGCGACCTTGGTTGATGCGATCAAGCTTCCACGTTTCGAAACTTTTAACGGTCAAATGTTCGAGAGGGGTCGCATTCCATTTTGCAAAAAGGGTCTCTAAACGCTGGAGGCTTTGTACGGCGCTTCGAGGCCGATTAGCTAACAGCCACGGCTTGTACGTTGATTCTATAAAGGCCCCGAGTGTTATTCTTTCTGTTCCGTCAATGCCGTGAAGAGGTTCGCGACCGTGGGCGACGTTTCCGAGTATGAGCTGACAGCGTTCGCGTGCTTCGTCTGGAGTCAGGACCCCGACTTTGGCGAATGTGACCCGCTCCCCACGGCCGGTTTGAGCGACATAGGCTCGCGCGCCACTGGGCTGAACCCGCAAAAGAAAGCCGGGCAATCGCGTATCGCGGATCTCGAAGGGACCCCGCCCCGGCTGTGCTTCTGGGCTCGCTAAAAGTCTGGCTCCTATGATTCCACGCACGTGCAACCCCTTATCGTTGGACGACTCACAATCCGGAAATCACTGCACTTATAAGTGCAAAGTCATTAAAAGTTGGTCGTAGGCGAGAGTGGTGTGGCGCGCCCCGTACAACTAAAATATTAAACAAAAACAATTAGTTACGGCGAATGCTAGCGACAAGTCCTTGTTCTGTAAACAGTTCGGAATCTGGCCAAAATCCCTTTCGTAATGCGTGGGTCAGGGGTTCGAATCCTCTTTGCGGCACCAGTCCCCCTTCCAAGAACGTCCACAGACGTCCACAAATTAAGCGATAAACCCTATAAATCAAGGCTTATTTCGTCCAAAGGTGTCCGGAAACGATTCTTGACGGCTGGCGAAAAGAGGGGGCATATTTGGGGGCATCCGCACTTTGCCAAGGTCGCATGCCCCCAAAATGCTGACGGATACCGCAATACGTTCCCATGCGTACTGGAAAGACTACAAAGCCCGCCTCGCCAAGCCGCCCGTTCATCGCGGCGGAACACCTGCGAAATGAGGCAGAGGTGGCCGCGTACATTGAAGCAATGCTAGAGGACGGTTACGCGCGCGCCGTTCCCGTTGCGCTACGCACCATCGTCGATGCTGTGGGGGGTATGGCCTCGCTGGCTGACAAAACAGGGCTTTCCCGAGAGACGCTGTACCGGACACTTTCCGAGCGGGGCAATCCGCGGCTGGATACCCTCGCTGTCATCCTGTCGGCCTTTGGATTGCGCCTTACCGTGCAGCCGGTGCAGAAGTCTCGTGCGCGCCGTAATGAGCCACGCCCCGCACTTGCGTGATCGTTGATAAGACGGAGGGCTGCCAGGGATCGAAACTACTGATGTTTCAAAATCGAAGAATACAGCACAGAGCGGGTCGACGTAACTAGCAAAAGACGCCAATGCTCTTGCAGAACGTGCCAGACGTCTGTTGTTACTTTACAGAACTAGGCAGTTTTCCTTGAACGAGCGGGTCTTTTGGATTAATCTAGTCAGAATGACTAGATCGTCCAAATCGAAGCTGGCGACGTCGAAGGGCGGTAAGGCCCGCCCTCCTAAGGGACGTTCGGGCTACTGGCTTTTGCAGGATGCCAAGGCCCGCTTCAGCGAGCTCGTCCGTAAGGTACGAAGCGAAGGACCACAGCACGTCACCGTGCATGGACGCGATGAGGTGGTCGTCATTGCGGCGGAGGAGTTCCGCCGCCTCAAAGGTGGTGCGACCGGCCAGGCACTCATTGAAGCCATGCAGGCGTCCCCTCACCGCGACATCGAGATCGCGCCGACGCGCGACACGATGCCAGTTCGCGATGTATCGCTGTGATTCGATGGCTGCTCGATACGAACATCCTGTCCGAGCTGCGGCGTCCGAAACCGGAGCCCAAGGTTGTCGGCTTCGTCGCCAAGCAACCCCTGGAGTTGCTCCATATCAGCGTCGTTACGTTGGCGGAGATTCGGTTCGGCATTGAGGTTTTGCCGGACGTAACACGCCGCTCCGAACTCAACGATTGGCTCGCCCACAAGGTGCGCCCAATGTTCGAGCAGAGGATGCTACCGATCACCGAGGATGTCATGCTCAAATGCAGGCTCCTAGTCGAGGAGGGGCGCAAGATCGGCCATACATTTTCGCAGCCGGACCTCATCATCGCCGCGACAGCGCAGCATTACGACTTAACGATCGTCTCGCGTGACACCAGTGATTTCGAGAAGGCTCGCGTTGCAGTGTTCAACCCGTGGGTCGATGCCGCTCCGCCCGAGACGGACTAGCGGGGTTACGACCGAGGCGACGCGCGTGGAAGCCGCATTCCATCGTCTAGGTCAACCCACGTTCCAATTGCTCAATGATCGGGCAGCTTGCCCCATGAGGTTGGTCGCACGCGGCCACTAAATCCCGCAGTACATCGCGCAGCCGCGATAATTCCGACAGCTTCTTCTCAACCAGGGCAAGTTTCGCCACCGCGAGGGAGCGATTTTCCTTGCACGCCCCTTTGGTATCGAGCTTCAGTAGACGCTGTACTTCCTTCAGTGACATCCCAAGGGCCTGTGCCCGCTTGATGAAGCGCACCCGACTCGCGGTCTCGGATGGGTAGTACCGAAATCCGCGCACGCGTTTTGGCGGCAGGCTGACAAGTCCGCGCCGTTGGTAGTAGCGCACGGTCTCGACGTTCACGCCGGCGGCTTCAGCAATGTGACCAATGGTGAGCTTTGCCTCAGTCATACTTGACTCCGTACCTAAGTACATGGTGTAGGCTACACCCCATGCAGACTGCAACCAAGCAATTATGGGCCAGCGTGTTGGCCGCAATAGTCGGCTCCCTTTGCTGTGTTGCGCCGTTGGTGTTGCTCTCTCTCGGTATCAGTGGCGCCTGGATCAGCCAATTGACTGCACTGGAACCCTATCGCCCCATTTTCATCGGCGTGATGCTCGTCTTCATGGGGTTGGCGTTTCGCCAGCTCTATATCGTGCCGGCTCGATGCGCCCCAGGTGAGGCTTGCGCGAATCCACGGCTGCAACGGCGGCAGCGGCAGATATTTTGGATCGTCGTCGTGGGACTCGCGGGTCTCATCGCCTTCCCCTGGTACGCCCCGTTACTTTTTGGCTAAAGGAAATTCTATGCGTCGCGTCTCCCTTGTATCCAGCTTCCCGCTGTCCGGCATGCTGCTCGCCGCCAGCGTCGTTTTCGCCGGTCCTCCGCAGACGGCCACGTTGGCCGTTGAGAATATGACTTGCGGTACTTGTCCCATCGTCGTCAAAAAGGCGCTGGAAAAGGTTCCCGGCGTGAGTGCCGCCGCGGTCGATTTTGACAAGAAAACGGCCACCGTGACGTTCGATCCGGATAAGGCGAGCACGGCGCGGCTGACTTTAGCGACAACCGCGGCGGGATTTCCCTCCAAGCTCATCGCCAAGCCGTGAGTACCGTAGTCCTGGAGTCCGTGCTCACTTGCCCGAGTTGCGGCCACGCACGGCAGGAGATCATGCCCACCGATGCTTGCCAGTATTTCTACGAGTGTACGAGTTGCAAGACATTGCTCAAGCCGAAGGCCGGCGACTGCTGCGTTTTTTGTTCTTACGGCTCGGTCGCTTGCCCACCCATTCAAGAGCAGCGGGGTTGCTGTCACTAGCTCAGAGGTATTTTCGCCATAGCTCTGGTAGGAACGACAACAAGACCATGGCAAGAATGATTCCGACGGATTCGCGCTGCTTGGTGCCGCTCAGTGGCCTTTGGTCGGAATGATCACGAGCTGCGCGATCGCATCACCTGTGAGGGTGAAATAGAAGCGAAGTTCGAGCGGGTCGGGGAGACCGGTCTTGTCGTAGTCGTCCGTCACCTTGGCGAGCACGGCGACGCCGCTCGGATGGCGCAGGGTCTCTGTGACGAACATCGGCCACGACGCCAAAGTCCCGACCGGTCATGAGTTCGGGGTCGCTGGACGTGGGCGAGGAGATATGAAGTCGACAACTTGGTTGACTGTCGCGTAGCTGCGAGCGATCCTAGTGATGCCTGTCCGCAGCAACAAGGAGGAAATTACATGCGTGAATATCTGATGCCGATTTTCGTGGTTGCTGCTCTGGCGCTATCCGGCTGTAACAAGTCGAAGTCGCCGGAAGATGTGTCGAAAGACATAGCCAACGCCGAGCAGAAGGCGAACAACGAATTAACGAAGAGCGAGGAACGCGCTCAGAGCGCGCTGGATAAATCGTACGAGAAGGTCAATGACCAGGAAATTAAATTCAACAACGACGCGGCACACCAAAGCTACAATGTGGCCGTCGCAAAAGCCGATGGCAACCGCAAAGTGACCCTGGCGACTTGCGAATCGCTGAGCGGCGATGCTCAAAAGGCGTGCAAGGACCAGGCGGAGGCCGACTACAAGGCGGCGCGCACAGATGCCAAGACCAATGCCGAGGCGGCCGTGCAGCACAAGTAACACATCGAATGTACGGCCCGCGATGCGTGTTTCGACGGAGAGGACGTCTACGACGCTTACCGTAAAGGCGACGACGCCACTTTGACTTCATGAAATCCTCACTATGTTGACCCTCCCGACCTTCGATGACGTCGTTGCCGCGGCCGAAAGCATTCGGCATCATGCTCACCGCACCCCCGTGATGACTTCGCGCACGGCAAACACTGGTTTCGCGGCCGAAGTATTCTTCAAGTGCGAAAACTTGCAGCGCATGGGTGCCTTCAAGTTCCGTGGTGCATTCAATGCCCTATCGAAGTTCGACGCCCGGCAGCGCCGCGCTGGTGTTGTCGCCTTCTCGTCGGGAAACCACGCGCAAGCTATTGCACTCTCTGCTCGCCTGCTCGGCATGCCCGCCAGCATCGTCATGCCTCGTGACGCGCCGGTCAGTAAGGTTGCTGCGACTAAGGGGTACGGCGGTAATGTTGTTTTTTACGATCGTTACACGGAAGACCGCGAGCAAATCGGCCGCACGCTCGCGCACCAGCATGGCCTCACGCTCATTCCTCCCTATGACCATCCCGACGTGATCGCCGGCCAAGGAACTGCCGCGAAAGAGCTCTTCGAGGAAGTAGGGGCCCTCGATGCGCTGTTTGTCAGCCTAGGCGGCGGAGGCCTGCTCGCCGGCTCCGCGCTAGCGACTCGAGCGCTGTCGCCCCACTGCAAGCTTTATGGCGTCGAACCGGAAGCCGGCAATGATGGCCAGCAGTCGTTCCGCTCCGGAGCCGTCGTCCATATAGAAACACCTAACACCATCGCCGACGGTGCGCAAACCCAGCACCTTGGAAATTACACCTTCCCAATTATTCGGGCCCAGGTCGACGACATCCTCACCGTCAGCGACACGCAACTCATCGACACCATGCGCTTTTTCGCCGAGCGCATGAAGCTCATAGTCGAACCCACCGGTTGTCTCGGGTTCGCCGCCGCCAGTGCCATGAAAGCCGATCTGCAAGGCAAGCGCATCGGCGTGATCATCAGCGGCGGCAACGTCGACATTGCACGCTATTGCGCGTTACTCGCCGGCTGAGTCCATACTATAACGCGTGATCACTAAGGGGGCACCTGGCTGCTCCCTTGACAGCGCCCCCACTACGGGGTCTATATATCCCTATCCGCCATCAGGAGCGCTGAGATGTTCTACCAAGACAAGACATTCACCGGCGAACGCGTGGAACTGGCTGGCAGCGGATTTCATGGCTGCACGTTCAAGAATTGCGAACTCGTGTATCGTGGCGAACCTTCGCCGAATTTTCAGGATAACAACCTCGTGGACTCGATCTTTGTGTTCACGGATGCGGCGATTTGCACACTGTACTTTCTCTCCAACGTCTATCACACGGGCCGTGGCGGCCGCGAAGTGGTAGAGAAAACGTTCGAGGATATTCGCCAAAGCGCCATTCACGGCCGGATGGCCAAGACGGTGCCGTCTGGCAGGCCGGATCACAGCGTGCGGTAGACTGTCAAAATATCGGTGCACCGTGCGGCAGCATCGGGCGCAATGATTTGGCCGGCGATCGCGGCCGCGGGCATCGCTCATTTGCGTGGTTATATCGAATTGTTGTTCCAATCTGCAATGCGCAAAATGAAGGAGAGATCATGAGTGCCAACAATACCTATCTCGCCGTGTTCCTTGGCAGCAAAACCAGTCCGCGGCGAGTAGCCTGGGACGCTCTTCCCGAAGGCGATCGACGTGCGAAGGAACGAGAAGGCATGGCGGCCTGGAAGGCGTGGGTCGAGAAGCATCACGCCGCCATTGTCAGCATGGGCGGGCCATTGGGGAAAACCAAGAAGGTCACGCAACGGGGATCGACGACACCAGCAATCACATGGGCGCATTCACGGTTGTGCGTGCGGATTCGCACGAGGCGGCTGCGAAGCTCTTCGACAAGCATCCGCACTTTGCCATTTTCCCGGGCGATTCCGTCGAGATCATGCCGGTGCTGCCCATACCAGGCGCTTAGTGGTTCGCGCGACGGTGCGAGGGGATGATCTGGAAACTTGGAATCTATCCCCGCGCACCGCATCATCGAGCTGTGATTTCGACACCGCGGATCGCGAAACCCGAGGAGACTGACATGCCCAATACCGTGCGACTCCATCGAGTCTTGGCCACCAAACCCGAGAAGGTCTATCGTGCGTTCATCGAGCCAGACGCAATAGCTAAGTGGCTTCCGCCGAATGGCTTCACCTGCACCGTGCATCACATGGACCCGAAAGCGGGCGGTTCCTACAGGATGTCCTTTCGGAATTTCACCACCGGCCATGGCCATTCGTTCGGTGGCCAGTATGTCGAGCTCATCCCCAACGAGCGCTTGCGCTACACCGACAAGTTCGAGGACCCGAATTTGCCCGGTGAGATTCGAGTGACGGTGACGATGAAGAAAGTCTCGTTCGGCACGGAAGTCAACATCGTGCAGGAAGGACTGCCGGATGCCATCCCAGTCGAAGCCTGTTACTTGGGCTGGCAAGAGTCGCTGCGAAACTTGGCCAAGCTCGTCGAGCCAGAGATCACTCAATAACGAGCTACTGAACTTTTACGGTTCGAGAAATCGCATGTGAGCCGCTTTGGCTCGTCTGGGCAGACACACTCCAGATTGTGCGATACTCGTCACACCCGGAGCGCGCTCGCGTACTGTGTGCTCCTAGCATTCGACGAGCTTTACGCCACTAACTCCTGAACCCATAATGTCTGGGCAGTCGCCCGCAGATGCCGACTGCTTACGGAAGAGCGGAGTTCCAATGTCGACAATCATCCACGACTGGTTTCCCCACCTGCGGCAGCTATTTGCTGTGGTCTTGGTTGTATCCCTTCCGCTCGTTGGTTTAGGGGAAATGCAGCGTTTACAGCGGTTTACCAGTTCCGCAGGGCGCCTGGCGGTGTACCGGTCGCTCGCTCTATGGTCGTGGCTCGCTGCCGTAATTGCCGCCACTCTAACCCTTCCTGGCAATGTTCTGCTGTTGGAGCGCAGTATCGCGGATATTCCTTGGTTGTTGGGTTCTGATGCTGCGATGGTGGCGGCAAATATACTGTTGGGCGGCATCCTATTCATATACCTGGTCCAAATGGCATATTTTGGATCTACGTCAGCTCGAAGACTGAAGTACGCGAAGGCTGCTCAGAAACTTCGTTACTTTCTGCCGGTAACGCAGGAGGAGAGGCGTTGGTGGCTTTTGATTAGCCTGACAGCAGGCATCTGCGAAGAAGTGCTTTGTCGAGGCTTCCTCCTGCAATTCCTGTCGGGAAAAATCGAGGGAGGAATTCCGCTAAGCCTAACCGCTGCATGGTTGATCAGTTCAGCGGTGTTTGGACTCGGCCACTTCTACCAGGGAGTCAACGGGGTTATCGGGACGGCGATTGTTGGAGCGATTTTGGGTTTGCTGGCGATTTTGAGCGGCAACCTGATACTTCCGATCCTCGTGCATGCGTTGGCTGATGCGCATGCGCTATGGACATATCGACCCCAACGAGACGATCCGCTCGAAGCGGATCGTCTCGTCCGGGGGACCAATATCTCGGAGAACTCTTGATCGACGGCGTAACATAAATATATCGTGTGATGCATTGCCCGGATTCTCGTCAGCCTCTGTGATCAAATCTGAGGCCTCGCAATTCGGTTGGTCATCAATGAGTGATGTTGGCAGCTCCGCTCAATCCCCGTGCATAAGGAATTGTTGTCTAGACGATGACCTTACATGTCTCGGCTGCTTTCGATCCTTGGAGGAGATCAAGGAATGGGGCGTGGTCGATGATCATCGGCGCGGTGTCATTTTACAAAACGCCCAGCAGCGCACAGAGACATATCAGACCCTGGCGAGGTCTCGTCGCAATCCAATTCTCCCCGCGAATAAACGCTAAGGATGGCATTGAGCGCGTTTGCACGAGATCCGCTCGGGCAGAGGGCTGAGGACGGGCAATGATTCCTGCTATTTCGTGATGGAATCGATGTCTTTCGATCTCGCTTGTACGAGCGGCGCACGCTCAATGGTTGCCCATACCGACGTAGAGTAGGTCTGCGACAGTTCATCGGATTTCTGCGGAGGACTACGCATGCGCAGCAATATTATTCATTCCATTGCGGCCGTTTTGGCAGTATTTACGCAATCGGCAGCTGTGTTCCTGGTGTTCGGGCAGCCGGCCGCGACGACTGTCAATCATCCCGCGGGAGCAGTGGCGGCGGGCTCGGCAGTTCATGAACAAGACGTTCGCGGGATCGACGAGGTCATCGTCAACGTCCGGCGAGCCATTTAGTAACCATGCTGCGTCCCAGCACCGCCGTGGCGGCGGTGCTGGAGTTCAGAGAGCACAAATGGAGTTCAGGTGGAGTTCGCTCCCTTTAGCCGAGCCAACGACCGAAGAATCTGAAGGTGCGATCCCACGCCTGTTGTGACCAGGCGGTGTCGTATTGGGTTTGCGGAATACGGTGCGGACCGACGGCGGTCTCATTGGCGAACGCGTGGTGCGCGAGATACCGATGGAAATCATAGGTCACATTCGCGGTGCGGAGCTTGTCCTCCAGCTGATCGATAGTGGCGATCTTGAAAAATTCGTCTTGCGTGGCCCAATGCCCCTGGATAGGGGCCTTGATTTTGGCTGCATCGATGTACTCGAGCGGGGGACAGCCGTACCAAACGACGGCGGCGTCGATTTCCGGAGCCATGCACGCGGTCAGTAGCGTCAGCGCGCCGCCCATGCAAAAGCCGGTCACGCCGACCTTGCTGCCGCGGGCATTTAGAAATTGCACGGCGCCGCGAATATCTTGCGACGCGGCATCGGCAAAATTCAGGGCCGTCATCAGATGGTGAGCTTCCTCGGACTCGACGGTGGATTTACCGCGGTAAAGGTCGGGCACGAGGGCACGGTATCCGGCAAATGCCAGGCGGTCAGCAACCCCACGGATCTGGTCGTTGACGCCCCACCATTCCTGAATCACCACAACTCCAGGGGCGTTGGCGGCATTTGTCGGTTCGGCGAGATAGCCCTCTACCTTTTTACCGTCAGGGCGATTGAAAGACGTTGTCGTTCCCATGGCCAAAAACCTCATTCGTAATCAGTAAAGTCAAAAGCGTAACCCGCGCTCAGTCGCGCAGACAACTGAAGTCGCGTGAATCGGCACGAAGGTGCCGCCCTCGACACCTGCGCGAAGCTAAGTGCGTTTGCGGTGCTTCTGCAACTCGCTCTCAGTACTCGGTGAGCGGAGGACGCGTATGGTTGATCCATTGTTGTACTGTGGGTCGACGCCATTGGTGGTTGGCATAGTCGACGAGCCGAGGAGGTACCGGATCACCGTGCGCCACCAGGCGTTGCAGCATCATGGCCAGATCCACATCCGCAATCGACCACTGGCCGAATAGGTTGTCGGTGCGACCGTCGAGCAACTGAAGGGCCGCAGCAAATAGCTTATCGGTGGCTTCAATGGCCTGCGTCGATAGCGCGGGCCTGCGGGCTCCACAGAACACGACGAATGTGGGCCGCTCCTCGCGAATCGGCATCAGATCGCTGCGCATCCACGCTTGAACTTGCCGCGCTCGCGCTCGGTCGCGTAAGTTCGTGGGATACAAACGGGTGCCCGCAAAAGTCTCGTCTATATACTCGCAGATCGCGGAGGATTCCGACAATGCGAAGTCGTCGTGCATGAGCGTCGGCACGCGCCTGGTGATCGAAGTCGAGGCGAACGCCGGTTGCTGCTGGGCTTTCGCGAATAGTTCGAGGGGCTTGACGTCGAACTTCAAGCCTTTCTCAAGAAGGCTGACGAACGCGACCAAGGCATAGGGACTGGCAAAATTGGAATCAACGTAGAGAAGCATGAGGATCTCCAAAGATGTGCCGGTATCTTAGCATCTCTAGCTTCGCCGATGGTTTGCGCTGCGGTGGCCCGCATTCATCGGCGTGCTCATTGCTTTCTATTTGCTGGTGGCGAAACCAAGATTGTGAGAGTTGGGTGCGTGTGAGCGCGCAGAGGGTCTGAATCGTCCGACCCAAGTCGTGGAGTTTCGTTTATGCTGCCTTTCGCCATTCACACAATGAGCGGGATCGTATGAATAAAGATCCAGAGAGATCGATTTCGCGGCGTCGGTTGCTGACGATGATCGGAATGAGCGCCGGTAGTACGGCGATGTACCAGGCGATGCACAGTCTCGGCTTTGCGGCCGAAACCAATTTCACGCGGCCGATGCAGTTGAGCGCCGCCCCGAAGGGTGCCTCGGTCCTCGTGCTCGGCGCCGGTATTGCAGGACTCGTGGCCGCTTACGAATTGCGCAACGCCGGCTACCGAGTCCAGGTACTCGAGTACAACGGCCGGGCCGGCGGGCGCAACTGGACGCTGCGCGGCGGCGACCGCTATACGGAATTGGGCGGGGACACCCAGGAGTGCCGCTTCGATCCGGGTCATTACATCAATCCCGGCCCGTGGCGCCTGCCGTATCATCATCGAGGGATGCTGAGCTACTGCAAGCGGCTCGGCGTCGCACTCGAGCCCTTCGTGCAAATCAATCACAACGCGTACGTGCACAGCCGCAAGGCGTTCGGCGGCAAGCCGCAGCGTTGGCGCGCCGTCAAGGCTGATTATCAGGGTCATGTCGCCGAACTGCTGGCGAAGGCCGCTCAACGTGACTCTCTCGATGCGGATGTAACCGTTGAAGATCGGGCAAAGCTGCTCGACTCGCTGCAGTTCTGGGGTGCGCTCGATAAGAATTTCAAATATGTGAGTGGCGGGGCAAGCAGTGATCGGCGCGGCTATGTACGGGATCCGGGCGGCGGCCTCAGTGGGCGGCCGCAGTATTCGGAGCCCGTCGGCCTGAGCGATCTGCTGAGCTCCGGTCTCTGGGCCGCGCTGCCGTTCGGCGAAATGTACGATTTTCAGACGACGATGTTCCAGCCGGTCGGCGGCATGGGCCAAGTGGGTCAGGCATTTGCGCGTGAGCTGGCACCGTTGATTCGCTACAACGCCAAGGTCGTCGACATACATCAAGACGAGCGGGGTGTCCGCGCCACCTATGAGGATACGGTCGGTGGATCCGGCCGGCAGACGGTGCAAGCGGACTGGTGCGTCTGCACGATTCCTCTGTCGATCCTGGGCCAGATTCCAATGAACGTCGGTGGTCCGATGGCTGCGGCGATCGCCGCGGTTCCCTACTGCACGTCACTCAAAGTAGGCTTGCAGTTCAAGCGTCGCTTCTGGGAAGAGGACGAGCAGATCTACGGCGGAGTTACGTATACCGACCTGCCGATCGGTCAGATCAGCTATCCGAGCAGCGGATTTTTCAGCAACGGCAAGGGCGTGTTGCTGGGCGCGTATATCTGGGACATGCTCAATTCCATGGAGTTCACGTCGATGACACCGGCAGAGCGCGTTGCAAAGGCCGTCGAATACGGCAGCAACATCCATCCGCAATACCGTGAGGAGTTCGATAACGGGATCGCGGTCGCCTGGCATCGGACACCGTTCGCGATGGGTTGTTTCGGCCTATGGACAGAGGCGACCCGTGCTCAGCACTACGACAATTTGTGTGGATTCGACGGCCGCATCGTCCTCGCGGGAGAACACGCTTCCTACTTGCCCGCTTGGCAAGAAGGCGCCGTCACCTCGGCGCTCGATGCGATCGACCGGCTGCATCGGCGCGCCGTCGCAGCAGGAGCCGTCGCATGAATGCGCGCAAACTATATCTGGCCGCTGTGGGCTGGTTAGGAGCCGGCGTCGTTTTTTGGCTGGCGTTCGCGGCCGTTTCCCTGGTCGATACACCCGTGCGGGCCGGCACCGCCGGGATTTTCGACCCCGCGACTTTGAATACGACCGATGGCCGGCAAATCTTCGAGCAGATCTGCCAGGGGTGCCATATGCAGGCGTGGCCAGGGGGCGGTTGGGGCGGGGCATTACCCGGCTCTCGCGAATAATCGATCCCTGGCGTCGCGGCAGTACATGGCGCTGACGATCCTTACCGGCCGGCGTAACATGCCGGCGTTCGGCGTCAGGCATGCCATCGGATTCGGCGGTCCGCCTGCGACCTTGAGCACGGACCAAATGGCGGCCGTGATCAACTACGTTCGCACGCATTTCGGCAATCGATACAAGGACTCGATCACTGCCGCCGAGGTCGCGGCGCTTGACCGGAGTTTGCCCTGAGGGCCGGCGCTGACATGTTGGGCGCCGGAGGGAAGCACCGTGACACAGACGCGGACGGGGAATGCTTGGCTCGGGGGTGCGCGCTCGGTCATCGGCAGCGATTGTACGAACAGGCGGCCCTGCGATCAGGGCCGCCTGTCAGATTGCGTCGCCTCTGTAGGCAATCACCATCCGATGCCGTAGTCCTCGCCGTGGTTGCTCGAGCCGCCCCACATCGTACCGTGCACCCGATCGAGCTCGATCGCGTTGATCGGACCGGAGCTGCGTTCTTCGAAGTCGAGTTTGTACCCCATGCGCACCAGTTCCTGGCGCACCCAGACCGGCGTCGCTGTGTTCACCGTGAGGCGGCCGGGGATCGACTCATGAGTTCCGAATGAGTCGCGCATCTGGTAGCTGGTGATGTTGGCGGCCTCGGTGGCTTCCTGCGGGGTCATTCCGAACTCGACCACGTTGAGGAAGAACTGCAGCAGGTTTTGATCCTGGGTGTCGCCGCCTTGCACGGAGAACACGAGGAACGGCTTGCCGTCTTTCAGGGCCAGCGTCGGCGTAAGCGTTGCGCGCGGACGCTTGCCGGGCTCCAGCACATTGAATGGGTTCTCGGACGCATCGAGTACGAAACTCTGCATGCGCTGGCTCAAGCCCACGCCGGTGTGACCCGCGATCACGGCCGGAGTCCAGCCGCCGCTGGGCGTTACCGACACTGCCCAGCCCTTTTCATCCGTGGCCTCGACGCTCGTCGTACCGAGCCTGAACGTGCGGTCGTACTCGACGAGCGCCGTCGGACTCCACTCCGCTGCGGCAGCCGGAGTTGCAGTGGGCATCTTGCTGTGCCACTTCTGCAGAATCGCCGTGAAGGGATTCTTGCCGCCCTGGTACGGATACGGATCGCCGGGGCGGATGTCCGGATCATTGTGATCGGGTTGGATCAGCTTCGCCCGCTCCCGCGCGTAGTCTTTCGACAGCAGTCCGCGAATCGGCGACTCAGGTTGAAAGTACGGGTCGCCGTAATAGAAGTCGCGATCGGCATAGGCCAGGTTCATGGTCTGGTACAGCGTATGGATGTAGCGGGCGCTGTCGTAGCCCATCGATTTCAGGTCGAAGTTCTCCAGGATGTTCAGAGCCTGGAGCATCACCGGGCTCTGCACCCAGGTCGTGAGCTTGTAGACCTCGATGCCCTTGTAGTTCGTGTGCACGGGCTCTTCGATGTGCACTTTCCACTTGGCCAAGTCCTCCAGCGTGAACAGGCCGCCCTGTTCACGAGTACCGCGCACCAATTCCTGCGCGATATCGCCCTTGTAGAAGCGATCGTATGCGGCGTAGATCGCTGCCTTGCGGTCCTTGCCGGCCGCACGAGCCTTGTGCTCCGCTTCCACCATTTTGCGCAGGGTCGCCGCGAGTTCCGGCTGGCGGAAGATCTCGCCGGGTTGCGGGCCCTCCCGCGCCTCGCCGGGATGGATGAGGAGGGTGCGCTTCGAGTAGGGCCACTGCGCAATCTTGTCCTTGTATTTCTCGATGGTGTTGGACAGTTCCGCCTCCATCGGATAACCGTCGGCCATTTGGATCGCGGGGGCCAGCACGTCGGCGAGACTCATGGTGCCGTACTCCGCGAGCATGGTCATCAGGCCGCCCGGCGTTCCGGGGGTCACTGCCGCGAGCGGGCCGAACTCGGGCGGATAGTTCATGCCCTTCTTGTGAAAGAACTCCGGTGTCGCCCCGGTGGGTGCGATGCCGAGCGCATTGATGCCGATGACCTTGCCCGTGTTCGGGTTGTAGATCAGCGCCTGGGTTTCGCCGCCCCAGGAAAGCGTATCCCACATGGTGGAGGTTGCGGCAATCATGGCGCACGCGGCGTCCACCGCGTTGCCGCCTTTTTGAAAGATCATTGCCCCGGCCGTTGCCGCCAGCGGTTTGCCGGTGACGGCCATCCAGTGCTGGCCATGAAGGGCGGGTTTTTGAGTGCGCGCCTGCGCGGCCTGCATTGAATTGCCCATGATCGCGGCCGCGCACAGCAGCGTTGCCAACCGAGTAACCGTAAAGCTCGTTCTCATTCTTCGGTCCTTTGGAGCCACTTGTTGTGAGTTGGCGAGCATACGACAGACTTGGTCACGACGCACGTCGCCGATCCGTCGCTCGAGTCGGGGTAGCGAGCTTCGAGTGTGCAATCACCGCTGGATGGTGATCGACGCGCCGGGCATACTCACGTCTTGATAAGGTCCGGGTTTCTCAGACACCGTGCGAGGACGCAGCTTTTATGGCCAAGGCGTATTGGATTACTTGTTACCGCGAGATTTCAGATCCGGCGAAGCTGTCTGCCTACGCGAAGCTTGCGGGTCCGTCCATCGAGGCGGGAGGAGGGCGCTTTTTGGTGCGGGGAACGCCCACCAAAATTTACGAGGCCGGGCAGTCGGAACGTACTGTGGTGATCGAGTTCGAATCGGTGGAGCAGGCGATCGCCGCACACGATAGCCCGGGATATCAACAGGCCCTCGCGGCATTGGACGGTGGCGCCGTGCGCGATGTGCGGATCGTGCCGGGCGTCTGAGGGACTGTTGTTTGTTTTGTTGGTACGGGTCGGTGAAGGGCCCGCCCATCCAGCGGGCGCGTGGCTGCTGTGGTGGTGTTGGCGGGTGGAGAAAGCCGGGTTTGAGGCCCGGCTTTCAGTTCTGCGCTTCGCGATCCCTGCGTTATTTCAGGTCGAGCTGCTGCCCGGTCCATGAACCGAGAATTCGACGGATCTTGCCGCGGTCAACAGCGCCTTTGTTCGCGGCCGCAACGGATCCTTCCACTTGGTTCGCTATTGCGTCGCCCTTGGCGGTCGCGCCGTCCAACGCCGCCCAGTTCTTGTAATAGACCACCAGGTAAATGTCCGGATCATTTTCACCGCGTGGCTCTACCGTAACTACCCTGTAGCCGGTGATGTAACCCGCCTTTTTCGCCGCCTCCTGCGTTGCCTTCCACGTGGTGGCGAGAAACCTCATGTAGTCGTCAAACTTCCCGTACTCCGTCCGTATCGCAGATACGTTGATGACCTGTCCTTCTGTGAATGGATGTTCATCGGCGAGCGCGGCAACGCTAAACAACGTAAGAGCAAGGAAGGCCGCAAACGCGGCGGGGTGGTCTTTGATTCTCATAACGTCCCCTTGAGTGATTTGGCATTCTTATGAAGGGCGCGCCGGAAGCGAGCCCGGATCTTAGACTCGACCGGAGCATCTTAACCGCAAGGATGCCCCTTGCCATGCAACAAATTGGCGGGCTCTCGCTTGGCGGCTGTTCGATGCGGCGGTGCGGAAAGCCCGGCGAGATATATATCAGGCCGTGCGCGGTAGCATCAGCACGAAGCCGTCGTTTTCGTAAGTGTAGAAGCGCCACTCCTGGAGTGCCTTGGATGTTGCGAGAATGACGAGTTGTTGCCGAAGAGTTGCGACGTCATTGAACACATCGGATTCACTGATGACCGACTCATACTTGCGCAAGAGTGCATCTTCTTCGGCACCTTCGGCCGCGTAGGTGATCAATACTTTCAGCGGGGCGTTGAACATCTGCAGCTTATTGATCTCTTCGTACGTTCTCGCCGGTTTGTATGCGTGTTCCAGGGCAACCGATATCCATTTGGCATACGTCGTGTATTTGCCGAAACTATCCCTGCCCCGTTCTTCATAAAACATCCCATCGAGGGCGTAGTACTCCTTGTTCCAAGCCAGCAGACCGAGATGCCGCGCGATCTTGGGGAAGATATTGGTGCGCATGAAGTACGTATAGGATTTGGCTTCGAAGCTCGCCGCCGTGCGCAAGCTGTTGCGCTCGGCCTGCATGACCGCCACGAAGGCATCGCTGAATTCCCTGGGCGTGATTTTCTTCATGGTGGATATGAACGTAACATTCTGGAAATTCCGGATATCGACGACTGAATACCGTAAACTGGACCGCCCATGATCAAATTGTTCTCCCGCGTGCCCCTGCGGGCACTTTACGTATTTTCTTCCTTTCTGTACCTACTGGCATTCTATGTGGTGCGGCATCGGCATGGGGTGATTCGCGAACAGCTCGAAAAAGTCTTTCCGGAGTGGAGCGACGCCGAACGTGAGCGTGTCCATAAGCGATTCCTCGGGAACTTCTGCGATGTCGTGGTCGAGGTGCTGAAGTCGGTGTCGATGACCGAAGCGGACATGCGCGCCCGCGTGCGGATCGTGAATCTGGAGGCCGCGCGGCGGCATTTGGATGCCGGCCAATCCGTCATGCTGGTGACCTCGCACCTGTGTAATTGGGAGTGGCTGCTGCACGGCGTGGCGCTGCAATTGGGCTATCCAGTCGATGCCGCCTACAAGCCCTTGCACGATCAATGGGCGGAGCGGTTGATGCTGCGCATCCGGTCCCGGTTCGGGGCTCGGCTGGTGCCCGCCAAGGAATTGTTGGCGGACTTTCTGCGGCGGCGGGGCATCGTGCGGGCGGTGGCGATGAACGCCGACCAAGCTCCGGTCTCGACGGACAAGCGCTACTGGACGCGATTCTTGGGGCAGGACACGGCGTTCTACATCGGCGCCGAGCAGATCGCGCGCGCGACGCGCCTGCCCATCCTATACGCGCGGGTGCGCCGAATGCGCCGCGGCTACTACGAAGTCGAGCTGCGCCCGCTGTGGGATGGACGCGAGGCGGCAGAACCGAATGCAATGACCGAGCGCTATGCGCGCGCCTGCGAAGCCGACGTGCTCGAGAGTCCCGCCGACTGGCTCTGGTCCTATCGCCGCTGGCGCTTGAAAAAGCCCCTATACGGCGCCGATTGACCGCCCATCGACCGGCCTGTCGCCGTTGAGCACGCCTCTGTCGTAGCATCGATCAGGTCCGGTTTCGGCGCGCCGCCTCAGGCAGGAGCGCTGCTTGCGGCCGTGGGCGCAGCCTTGAGCTTGGATTCCAAGTGTTTCGCAAGGTCGGCGATGGTCGGATGATCGAACAGCTCGGTCAGATCGATGAGACCGGGGAAATCGCGGTCGACGTTCTCGTGAATCTCGATCAGCTTGAGCGAGCTTGCGCCGATGTCGAATAGATTGTCGTGCACGTCGATTCTCTTTCCCGGCAGCGCCGTTTCGCAAATCGACTGCAGGCGGATTTCCAGCTCACTTCCGGAAACTTGTGCCGCCGCTCCCGGCGCCGCGCGCAGCGCTTTGAGTTCCGCGAGTTCGGCGTCGAATTCGCCGTCGATATACGCCTGTTCCAGCAGGTGACGTTGGACCTTGCCGCTGGTGGTTTTGGGAATGCGCTTGGCGGGGATGACTTGCGCGACTTCGAGGCCCGTGTGCTCGTTGACCAAGCGTTGGACCGCCGCCGCGGTCGGCAGAAATTCCGCCATGCTGCCTCGATGCAGCACGAATATCACCAGTTCTTCGCCTTGCGCGCCGGGTTTGGCGACACCCGCGGCCACCAGTTTGTTGAGATCCAAGCCCGGCGCCCGCTGCGCGATATTCTCCAGATCGTAGGGGTAGTAATTCTGGCCGTTGACGAAAATGATTTCCTTGCTCCGGCCGGCGATGTACAGCGAGCCCTCGTGCATGAAACCCAGATCGCCCGTGTCGACCCAGCCGTCGGCGCCGATGGCGAGCGCGGTTGCCTCCGGGTCGCCGAAATAACCGCGGGTCACATTGGCGCCGCGGATCAAGATGTGTCCCACCTGCCCTTCGGACAGAGCGTTGCGCGCTTGATCCGCGATGCGCAACTCAGTATTGGGCACCGTGCGCCCGACACACACGAGTTCCAGCGCGTCGCGGGCGTCGGTGGGGTTGAGCTCGACTTGGGCCCCAACGCCAAGCTTGTGCCGATTCACGCGGATCCAGCGATAGTCCACGCCGGGTGTCGGAAACGCCACGGCCAGCGAGGCTTCCGCCAGTCCGTAGACCGGGTACATGGCGTGGTGCTGGAGGCCGGTGTACGCCAGGGCGCTCATGAACTCATTGCACAGTGCCACGGAGATCGGTTCGGCTCCGTTGTAGATCTGCCGGATCGACGACAAGTCGACTCCCTCGAGCCGGCGGTCTCCCAGCACCTTCAGGAAATGCCGATACCCGAAGTTCGGCGAGCAGGTGAGGGTGGCCCGCTTCTTGGATGCGATTTGCATCCATAGCAGAGGCCGCCGCACGAACAGCTCGGTGGGCATCAGATGGATGTGCACGCGATTCGCGAATTGAATCAAATAAAATCCGATCAATCCCATGTCGTGCGTCAGGGGCATCCAACTCAACGTGACATCCTGGTCGTTGTACTTGCCCACGGCCGTCGCGCCTTGGGTGTTGGCGATCAGATTGCCGTGGGTGAGCATCACTCCCTTCGGCTCGCTGGTCGAGCCGGAGGAGAATTGAATGAAGGCCAGGTCGTCGGGCGCCGGCCGATGCAGCTTGCCCGGCCGGGAGATGTCGGTGATGGAGTCGACCAGGAATGCGCGTGATTTGAGCTCGTCGAACAGAGCGGTCTCGCCTACCTGGGCGGCAAGGCCTTCCAAGCGCTCCAGATTCTTGGCGTCCGTGTAGAGAAGAGGCTTGCCGAGCTTGCGCGCGACCCGCAGCAGCTTGTGCCGATGCTCGTCGCTGATGCCGACGGCCAGCGGCACCGGGACGATGCCGCCGCACACCGCGGCCCAGAAGCCGTCGAGGAATTGCTCGTTGCTGCTCAGGAAAATGATCATCTTGTCACCGCGCTGCGCGCCCATGGCCTGCAGGTGGTACAGGATGCCGAGCGCCCGCGTATAGACCTCGCCGTAGGGCACGCGCCGCTCGGAATTCTCTCCGTCGACGTAGGTGACGGCGCGGTCGATGCCGCGGTTGGCTTCGAGGACGTCGACCAGGGTGGTGTAATTCATCAGCTTAGCGGCATCGTTCATCGTGCTTCCACTGTCATCATGAGGTTGGATCGAGGGCGCAAATTGATTTGCGCCTCGAGTTCAATGGGTTCGTTGCCGGCGCGCGTGAGGCGAAAGCGGCGCGCCATGGCATGCACGTGCACCAGCATTTCGAACATCGCGATGTTCTCGCCGATGCAGTGCCGCGGCCCCACCGCGAAGGGTATATAGGCAAATCGATGCCGTTCTTCGGCGTCGGGTCCGGCGAAGCGCTCGGGCCTGAATTCCTCCGGTTCGCTCCAGAAGGCCGGATGCCGATGCAGCATGTAGGGGCTGATGAACACATCGGTGCGCGGGGGAATGGGGTAGCCGCCGAGTTCGTCCGCCTCGAGCGTGCGCCGCGTGATGAGCCAGCCCGGCGGATAGAGCCGCAGCGACTCCTGCAGCACCTGGTGAGTGAACTCGAGCGATTCCGCGGCATCCAACCCAAGTGTCTGATCGGGACTGGTGCGATCGGCTTCGGCCTGCAGACGCCCCTGGGCGTCCGGATGCCGGCTGATGAGATACCAGGTCCAGGTGAGCGCCGCCGCGGTGGTCTCGTGCCCGGCGACGATCAGCGTCAATACCTCGTCGATCAACTCTTTGTCGCTCATCGCTTCATCGGTCTCCCGATCGCGGCTTGCCATCAACATGCCGAGGAAATCGAAATGCTCCTCAGGCGTACGCCGGCGGTGGTTGATCAACTCGGCGACCAGCTTGGTCAGTGAACGGAATCGGAATGCGAATTTCAGGTCGCGGTTCTGCTCCTTGGCAACGACTTCGAACGGATTCGCGCCGAATTCCGTTTCCAGGCGTGCCAGGTCGCTGCCGAATATCGAGTGCAGCACGATCTCCAGGGTGAGCTCGCTGGCATCGTCGCTCAAGTTGATCGGCTCGGCGCGCGCCGCCTTTTCCGCCCAGCGGTCGGCGAACTTGTCGTTGACATTGCGTATCAGGGTGCTGAACTGATCGATGACGCGGCGATGGAACGAGGGCTGCATCATGCGCCGCTGCCGGCGCCAGAAATCGCCCTCGCTGGTCATGATGCCGTTGCCGAGCAGGATCTTGACGCGATCCATCCCTTCACCCTTGGTGTAGTTGCGATGGTTCGAGAGCAAGACCCGCTTGATGTCGTCGGGATGGTTGATGACGTAGTTGTAGACGCCTCGGCCGGGTGCGAACACGCGATAGATGTCGCCGAACTGCGCGAAATAGCGGTTCAAGCGAGCCAACGACTCGTCGCTGCCGCCGAGATCGAAGCCTTCGGCGGGGCCCGGGGGCAGTGCTGGGGTTTGCATCATCATATTGTAACGTAGGAGGGGGCACGCGCACCCGGTGCGGGCCGAGCGGGGCGCCTCCGGCTTGCGCAGTACGACGGCGTTCTCGACAATGCCGGCCGTGGAAGAGAAACCCGGTGGCGGCCTTCGCAATACGATTTACGAACAGCAGACCCGCTCCGGCAGGCGGCTGACTCGCGGGCGCTTGTTTTTGTACAAGATTCTCGTGCCGGTGGGTTTGTCGCTGGTGCGCTTGGTGTGGCGCTGGTCCCGAGTCGTTCGCGTCATCGGCGCCGAACACATCGCGTCGGCGCTCGGGCGCGCGCCTTCTTTCATACCGGTCTACTGGCATCAACACCAGGTATTTCTGCGTCAAGCACCTGCTGGGTGAGCGCCGCCGCGGATTGAAATTGGGCTTCTTGATCTCGCCGTCGGTGGACGGCGAGATCGGCGCGATGATCGTGCGGAACTTGGGCGGCGAGGTGATTCGCGGCTCGTCCTCGCACACCGGCGCCCGGGCACTGCGCGATTATTATCAGGCGCTGGCTCACGAGGGGGTGTCGCCGGCGATCACACCGGATGGGCCGCGGGGCCCGCCCTGGAAGTTCAAACCCGGGGCCGTGCTGCTGGCGCAACTGTCGGGGCGGCCCATGATCCCCTTGAGCTACGCCGCCTCGCGCGCCTGGAAGATCAAATGGGATCGATTCGTGATTCCCTGCCCGCTGTCGAGGATCGTGATCGCGGTCGGTGAACCGGTGTATGTTCCCAAGGGGTTGGATGCCGCCGGCCTCAGCCGCGTGCAGGCCGATATGGAAAGCCGTCTGCAGGCGCTGTTCGAGGGGGCCGAGCGCGCGCTCGGTTAAGGGATGTCATCAAGCCCTAACAATACAATCGCTTAGCTTGTATTCCTTACAACTTGTGCGAGAATCCAGCTGTACGTGCAACGAGCGAGATCAACGGAACTGTGTGCCGCATTCGGTTTTTGCCTTGAATCCGGTGGCAAACTGTTGATCTCTCACCGCAACAATTCTCCTGGGACCACCGCAGGCGCATGGCAATAGCCCCCCACGATCCCCGCCACCCAGACCTGACCGCGTCGGACATATTGTCGCCGCAGGCCTGGCCGAGGCGCGGTATGCGTCCGGCCGTGGGTCTCGATGTGATCTGCACCAAGATCGCGGTCGATTTCCAGTCCATGACCGCGGCGACGGCGTTCGAGGTCATCGGCGCCAACTTGGAACTGCTGCGCGAGTCGACGCACACGGATGCCGCCTTCCATATCCATCTCGACGCCGAGTCGGGACTGTTCAATGAGATTCAAGTTGCGCGCGGCATGCTCGCGACCGGCAATCCGGAGCAGTTGCGCGGTCAGTCCTTGGAAACCCTGCCGTGGCTGCAATCGCGGCTGGCGCCGCTGCGCGTATCGGAGTTGCGCGATACGGCCAAGCCCCGCGGCGATCAGAGCGACGATGCCGCCGTGTGGATTCATCTCGGCATCGGCTCGGTGCTGATCATCGGCTACTTCATCGATGGCCGGGCGGCAGGCCTCTTAGGTGTAGCCGGCGCGCTGCCGCGCGAGAACTGGGAAGTTCAGTTGCATCTGCTGATGAAGCTCGTGGGCAGCAGCCTGTCCACCGGATTGGAGCGCATCCAGATCCAGCACCACCTGCGCGATTTGGAAGAGCGCAACGAGCTGGCGTTGTACAGCGCGAACGACGGGCTTTGGGATTTCGACACCGTCAACAATCGCGTCTATCTCTCGCCGCGCTGGAAAGCGATGCTGGGGTATGACGAAGCCGACGTGGGGCAGGAGCCGGACTGGCGCACCCTCGTGCACGCGGACGATATGTCGCGCGTACAAGCCGCCATTCGGGATCACGTGGCGGGCAAGACGCCGATTTTCGAGAGTCTGCATCGCATGCGCCATGCGACCGGCGAGTGGCGTTGGGTGATCAGCCGCGCGAAGGCGAAAGTCGACGACAAGGGCCGCTTGCTGCGCCTGGTCGGCGTCGAACTCGACATCACCGAGCGCAAACTGTACGAGGAAGCGCTGTTCCGCGAGAAGGAGAGTGCGCAAATCACTCTCCAGAGCATCGGCGACGGTGTCATCACCACCGATGCCAAGGGCGTGATCGACTATGTGAATCCGGTTGCGGAGGCGCTCACGGGGTGGCGCCTCGAGGATAGCCAGGGCCGCGCCATCGAAGAGATTTTCCGCGCCTTTCACGAGGAAACCTGCGAGCCTCTGGAGAATCCGCTGGCCGTTGCGATCAGGCGCACGCGGTCGATCAAATCGGTGCGGCCGATGTTGCTGATCCGGCGTGACGGCAACGAGATCTATGTCGAGAGCACGGCATCTCCGATACGCGACGGCAGCGGCGCGGTGTCCGGCGGAGTGCTCGTGTTCCACGACGTCAGCGAGGCACGCGAGCTGAACCGGCGCCTGAGCTATCACGCCAGCCACGACGTCCTCACGGGGCTGGTCAACCGGCGCGAATTCGAAAACCGCATGGAGCGGGCCTTGAAGAGCGCGAAGGCGCGCGAGACCTCGTACGCGCTGTGCGTCCTCGATTTGGACCAGTTCAAGATCGTCAACGACACCTGCGGCCACAGCGCCGGCGACGCGTTGCTGGGCCAGGTCGGAGGCCTGCTCAAATCCAAAGTCCGCTGGCGCGATACGCTGGCGCGGCTGGGAGGCGATGAGTTCGGCATTCTTCTGGAGAGCTGCTCTCTGGATGAGGCCATGCGGACGGCGGAAACGCTGCGCGAGGCGGTGCGCAACTTCAAGTTCACCTGGGAGGAGCGCACCTTCCGTCTGGGCGCGAGCATCGGCGTAGTGCCGCTTTCCGCGGACAATGCCGACGTGGCGTCGGTGCTGAGCGCCGCGGACAGCGCTTGCCAGGCGGCCAAGGAGGCGGGCCGCAACCGGGTCCACAGCTTCGAAGAAAACGACATCGATCTGATGCGCCGGCGCCGTGAGATGCAATGGGCGGCGCGCATCAACAATGCCCTGGAGGAGGGGCGGTTCGAGCTGTTCAGGCAGACCATTCTGCCGTTGCAGACGCCCGAATCGGGCGCGCACTACGAGCTGCTGCTACGCATGCGCGACGAGGCCGGCAAGATCGTCGCGCCGGACAACTTCATGACCGCGGCGGAGCGCTACGGGATCACGCCGAGCATCGATCGTTGGGTCATTGAAAACGCGTTCCGTTGGCTGGTATCGGAAGCCGACGAGCGCGAGAAATTGACCATGTGCTCGATCAATCTTTCGGGGCAGAGCCTGGGCGACGATAAATTCCTGCCCTACGTGATCGATCAATTTCACCGCAGCGGCCTGGATGCCACCAAGATCTGCTTCGAAATCACCGAGACGGCGGCGATCGCGAGCTTCTCGCAGGCGAATCGCTTCATTCAGGCGCTGAAGGAATTGGGGTGTAAGTTTGCGCTCGACGATTTCGGCACCGGCCTGTCATCGTTCGGATATCTGAAGCACTTCCCGGTCGATTACTTGAAGATCGACGGCAGCTTCGTCAAGGAGATCCTGCACGATCCCATCGACCGCGAGATGGTGCGTTCGATCAATGAAATCGGGCATCTGACCGGCAAGCAGACCATTGCCGAGTTCGCGGAGAATCAAGAGATCATCAATATGCTGCAAAGCCTGGGCGTCGACTACGCGCAGGGCTATGGCGTGTCGCAGCCGCAGCGGGTGCTGAAGGCGGCCAACAGCGTTTGAGGTTTAGGGCCGACTGGTACCTCGGGACGGGGAGGAATGCGACCGGCTGCAGCTAGCAGTCGCGTGGCGGGGTCAGCAGAGCCAGCTGGCAACGAAGAACACAGTTGCCAGCCGGTTCTTCTGATCCCGCCGCGCTATATTCGAACCGGTCGACACCCGGTGCCGAAGGCACTGGCGCCCTCCTTCTTCTGGCACAGTGCTGTTGAGCGGCCCAGCGCTAATGGTCCGAGGGAAGGGGGAGCCCGAGGGCAACTGCTCCCCTCGTTGCCCTCGGGCTCCCCCTTTCTTCGGGCCATGCGAGCCGGCAATATCCCCGTGCCGCGATCCTAAGTCTTCCACTCGAAGCGCATTGAAAGATCAACTGCGCGCACATGCTTGGTGATGCTGCCGACGGAGATGTAGTCGACGCCGGTTTCGGCGATTTCGCGAATGGTGGCGGTGGTGATTCCGCCGGAGGCTTCCAGCTCGAGCGGCTTTTTGGCCTGTGCGTTGAGGGTCACGGCGTCGCGCATCGCCTGAAGCGAGAAGTCGTCGAGCATGGCGATATCGGCGCCGGCTGCGATGGCCTCCTGCAATTCAGATAGGGTCTCAACTTCTACTTCGACGGGGATTTGGCTGCCGCTCCGCTTCGCGGCGGCCACCGCGCCGGCAATCGAGCCCGCGGCCATGATGTGATTTTCCTTGATCAGGATTCCGTCGAACAAGCCCATGCGGTGATTGTGGCCACCGCCGACGCGCACCGCGTACTTCTGCGCGGAGCGCAAACCAGGGATGGTCTTGCGGGTGTCGAGCAGGCGGCAATTCGTGCCCTCGAGGAGCGCCGCATAGGCATGCGCGGCTGTGGCGGTGCCGGAGAGCAGCTGCAGGAAATTGAGCGCCGTGCGCTCGCCGGTCAACAGGGCGCGTGCCGGTCCTTCGACGGTGAACAAGAGTTGATTGGCGGCGACCGAGTCGCCTTCGCCGACGCGCCAATCGATGCGCACCCGCTGATCGACCGAGTGGAAGCTGGCATCGACGTAGGGCCTGCCGCAAACGATGGCCGGCTCCCGCGTGATCACGGCCGCCCGCCCGACCAGTTCCGCGGGCACCAGGGCAGCCGTCAGGTCGCCGCTGCCGATATCCTCGGCCAGGGCGCGGGCGACCTGTTGCGGCAGGTCAGCGGGAGCCGGCACTGATTTAGAACGGCAATCCGTGCGACGGCCCGACCATGCACATCAGCATGGGGATGGACAGCAGGAAGTTGATGCGCGAGGCGTACAGGGCGACTTTACGCGCCGCCGCCTTTTGCTCGTCGGTCGCAGGCACTATCCCAAGGATCTTCTTCTGGTTCGGCCAAATGAGTCCCCAGACGTTGAACAGCATGATGGTTCCGAACCAGGCGCCGAAGCCCATGATGACATTGGAATGGGACACCGGAGTTTCCAGCAGGCCGAAAGTAAATGTGTTGATGAAGCGGCCGTGGGTTTGCGACAGCAAATAGGCCCCGGCCAGCCAAGTGGCTAGCGCCGACCAACGAAACCAGAGCAGGGCGCGCGGTGCGACATACTTATTGATCCCTGCGCCGCCGGGACCGCCCTTGTCCGCTGCGGCAACGGCCATGGCCGGAGTTTGCACCGCGTTGAAGTAGTACAGCAGGCCGATCCAGAACACACCGAATACGATGTGCAGCCAGCGCGTCAGGCTGGCCAGAGTCGCCGCGTTGAAGGTAAGTCCGCCGCCCACCAATGCTGCGATCAGCACCGCGAGGGCGAAACCGATGATCAAAGGCCACTTCACGGTTGTTAATGGGTTCATGCGATTCCCCTTTTTGAGTACTTGTGTCGGATTCCGGCTCGCCCACACCGTGGGCTTTGCGCCGCCGCCCAGTTCTTGCGCTGCGGCGGACTGGAAGAATAGGGGACCAACCCCAATAATTCAACGATGTCCGGTGCTTCCCTGACGTACCCCCGCGGCAATATTTGCGCTTCGGGGCATACGGGTGCCCTCCGGGCTGCTATCGTTAGTGCTCAGGAAAGTGATTAATCTGGAGATTGTCGATCATGAATGCTATCGAACGGATCAAGAGCCAGCTGACGGCCTCGCCGGTGGTCCTTTACATGAAGGGCACGCCTGATTTTCCGCAGTGCGGATTTTCGGCACAGACGGTGTCCGCGCTTCGTGCCTGCAAGGCGCAGTTTGCGCATGTGAACATATTCGAGGACCCGGAAGTACGCGAAGCACTGAAAACGTATTCCAACTGGCCTACTTTTCCGCAGCTCTACGTCAACGGTGAATTGGTCGGCGGTTGCGATATCACCATCGAGATGTACAAGAGCGGCGAGCTGAAGCAGCTGCTGGCGGAAGCCGGGGCCGTGCCGGCTTAACTGCTGCCTTCGAGGATTTGCGGGTCGCCCGAGGCCGAGGGTTCGACCTCCAGCGGTCCCATCGCGGCCAAGCGCCGGCGGCTGGCGTCGAACACACCCTGAAACTGGTTGCACACCGTGCAGAACAGATCGGCCGTGCGTTCGGCGTCATAGGCCGCAGAGTGCGCGGACGCCGTGTCCCACTCGAGGCCTGCAGCGAGGGTCGCGCGCATCAATACGGTCTGGCCAAAGGCGACGCCGCCCAGGGTGGCCGTATCGAAGCTCGAGAAGGGATGAAATGGGTTGCGCTTGACCTGCGTGCGCGCCACGGCCGCATTCAAGAAATTCAAATCGAAGAACGCGTTGTGTCCCACCAGCACCGCGCGCGTGCAGTCCGCGACGCGTATGGCAGTTGCGGACTTCACGGAATATGCGTTGCAGCGCGTCCTCTTCGGGAATGGCGGGCCGCAGCGGATGATGGGGGTCGATGCCGTTCACCGCCAGCGACGCGGCTTCCATATTGGCGCCGGGAAAGGGCACGACGTGGTATCGAATCGTTTGACCGCGCGCCAAAGTTCCATCGCTGCGCATTTCGATGAATACCGCGGCGATCTCCAGCAGCGCATCGGTTTGCGAATTGAAGCCTCCGGTTTCGACGTCGATCACCACCGGCAGGAAGCCGCGAAAGCGCGTTGCAAAAGTGATCGGAGCGAGCTGGGTCATGCGGGGCAGGCTCCGGCGAGACGCCATGCGATCGGTTCGCCGCCGCGATAGGGCACCAGCGCGCCGTCGCCGAAATCATAGACTTGAGGGGGCACCCAGGACTCCTTGACCAAAGTAATAGTATCGTCGTGGCGCGGCAGTCCGTAGAAGTCGGCGCCGAAATGACTGGCGAACGCTTCCAAGCGGTCGAGCCGGCCGGCCGACTCGAAGGCCTCGGCGTACAGCTCGATGGCGGCGTGAGCCGTGAACATGCCGGCGCAGCCGCAGGCATTTTCCTTGCTCGCCCGCTCATGCGGCGCGCTGTCGGTACCGAGAAAAAAACGCGGATTGCCGCCGGTGGCGGCCGCGAGGAGTGCTTGCCGGTCGCGCTCGCGCTTCAAAATCGGCAGGCAGTAGTAGTGCGGCCGGATGCCGCCGGAAAAAATCGCGTTGCGGTTGTGCAGCAGGTGCTGCGGGGTGATCGTCGCGGCGACGCCGGCTCGGGCATCGGTGACGAATTGAACCGCGCGCGCCGTCGTGATGTGCTCCAAAACCACGCGCAATCCGCGGAAGCGTTCGACCAGCGGTTGCAGCACTGCGTCGATGAAGTGGGCTTCACGGTCGAACACGTCCACATCGGGGTGAGGTGTTTCGCCATGCACCAGCAAGGGCATGCCGATCTCTTCCATGCGCGCGAGGGCCGCGTATACCTGGGCGATGTCGCTCACACCGGCATCGGAGTGCGTCGTCGCGCCGGCGGGATATAGCTTGATGCCGTGAATGAACCCGCAAGCCCGCGCGCGGTCGATCTCATCCGGCGTGGTGCCATTCGTCAGATACAGCGTGAGCAGCGGCTCGAAGCTCGAATCGGCGGGGAGCGCCGCCAGTATTCGCTCCCGATACGCACGCGCCGCTGCCGCGGTGGCTACCGCCGGTTTCAGATTGGGCATCACGATGGCGCGTCCGAACCGCTGCGCGGTAAATTTAACGACCGCGGCGAGCGCAGCGCCGTCGCGCAGATGCACATGCCAGTCATCGGGCCGCCGCAGCGTTAGCGTATTCATGTGCGCACGCGCGCCGTGACGGCCGTGGCTGCGTGCGCGGCGGCGGCCGCCGGCGGCCAGCCTCGGCGCACCAAATCGAGAGTGTAGCGCACACCGAATCCGGTTATTTCCGTGGCGATGTGGCCGAGACCGCCGTGGCGCGAACCGGCCGCCAAATCGAGATGCAGCCAGGCTATTTCCTTGGGCACGAATCGGCTCAAGAAGCGCGCGGCCAAGATGTGATCGCCCTTACCGTCGGCCGCACACTGCAACACATCGGCGACGCTGCTCTCCAGGTCGGTGTCGTAGTCGGCGTCCATGGGAAAGCACCAGACGCGCTCGCCGCTGCTGCTGCCCGCGGCTTCGATCAAATCGCGCGCTTCCGGCCGGTTGGTGAACGCACCGCTGTAGCGTTCGGTGAGCGCATACACGCATGCGCCGGTGAGCGTCGCATAGTCGATGATGGCACGCGGCTTTCTGGCGGCCGCGAGGCTGAGCGCGTCCGCCAGAACCATGCGGCCCTCGGCGTCGGTGTGTATCACTTGAATGGTCGTGCCGTTGTAGGCGCGCACCACGTCTTGCGGCTTGTAGGCAAGCGGCCCGGTGCGGTTTTCCGTGATCGCCAGCCAGCAATCCACGGCCGCCGGCGAACGCAGGGCATGCAGTGCATAGAGACTCCCTACCGCGACGGCGCTGCCTTCCATGTCGATGTGCATGTCCAGCATGCTCTTGTGCGGCTTCAAGTTGGTCCCGCCGGTATCGAAACATATCCCCTTGCCGACGAGGCTGAGGGCGGGCGCCCCGGCGCCGCGCGGACGGTAGGATAAATGTGCAATGCCGGCATCGTGCGTGCCGTTGCCGCGGGCGACCGCGAGAAACGCGCCGGCGCCAAGGCGTTTGAGCGCGCTCTCGCCGTAGAACTTGTAGCCGAATTTCAGCCGCCGCGACATGTCCTGCAATATTCGGCGATAGCCGCGCGCGTCGAGGGTGTTGGGTGGCAATGCCGTGAGCCAGCGGGCCAGATTGTTGCCGGCGGCGGTCGCCAGAGTGAGATCGAGCGCGGGCAATTTTCTGGCCGACGCCAGATCGATGCGCGCCAGCCGCGCGCGAGGTTTCGGCTTGCTCTTGAACGATGCGAAGCGAAACGCAGCCGCCTGCAGTGCCGCGAGCGCGGCGTTCAAGGTTGCATTGGCCGCTTCCGCGTCGCAGCCTTGCTGCCACAGCAGCAGGGATTGCGGTTCGCCGTCCAAAGCGCTGCGCGCGAGCTTGCCGGCCGCTTGCAGCCGTTCGAAGGTGCCGGCCTCGTCGGCCAGACACGCGACGATCAACAGCGTCTGCGCGCGCGCGCCGACCCGTAAGTGAAAGCAATCGCCGGCCTTGCGTACCTTTTGCGCGTGCAGGCCGCGCAGCACCGCGCCGTGCGGCAAGGCCCGCCAGTCGGCGGCACTCGGCGCGAGCGGCAAGAACAATAACGCGCTGGAATACCGGGCGAGGAGCGATACCGTCACTCGTGCGCCGATTTGGCGCACGGGCACGAGCAGCTGGTCCAGGGGCAGGCGAGTTGGCATATCGTGAAATCGCAAGCCTATCCCTTGCTTGACCGTGAAAAACCAAACCCCGAAGATAGCGCCGGTTGAAAAACGCAGTGGCAGTTAGCGCAACAGCGCTGTAACGTGCCTGCCATCTTAACAGGACACGTGGGCGTGTGCATTTATGACTCAACAATCGCCGTTCGAAGACATTGATCCGGTCGAAACGCAGGAGTGGCTCGAATCCATCGATTCTGTCATGCGTGCGCAAGGCCCGGAGCGCGCGCACTTTCTGCTCGAAAAATTGGTGGATTTCACGCGGCGCTCGGGCGCGTACCTGCCCTTCAAGCCGAACACGGCCTACCTCAACACCATCTCCAAGGCACAGGAGCCCGACTATCCCGGCGACCGCTCCTTGGAGCGGCGCAACGAGGCCTACATACGCTGGAACGCGCTCGCCATGGTGGTGCAGGCGAACCGCTCGAATTCCGAATACGGCGGCCATATCGCGTCGTACGCGTCGGCGGCGACGCTCTATGAAGTCGGATTCAATCATTTCTGGCGCGCCAAGAGCGCCGCGCATCCCGGGGACATGATCTTCGTGCAGGGACATTCCAGCCCCGGAATCTATGCGCGCGCGTACTTGGAAGGGCGCCTGGACGAAACTCAGCTGCTGCGCTTTCGCCAGGAAGTCAAAGGCGGAGGGTTGTCGTCCTATCCGCATCCCTGGCTGATGCCGGACTTCTGGCAATTCCCCACGGTGTCGATGGGATTGGGTCCGATGACGGCGATCTTTCAGGCGCGTTTCGTGCGCTACCTGGAGCATCGCGGCATCGTTCCACCCTCCGACCGCAAGGTATGGGCGTTTCTGGGCGACGGTGAAATGGACGAACCCGAGTCGATGGGTGCGCTGACCATGCCGGTACGCGAGAAGCTCGACAACCTCATTTTCGTGATCAATTGCAATCTGCAGCGGCTCGACGGACCGGTGCGCGGCAACGGCAAGATCATTCAGGAGCTCGAAGCGGCGTTCCTGGGCGCGGGTTGGAATGTGATCAAAGTGGTGTGGGGTTCGCGCTGGGATCCGCTGCTCGAACGCGATCAAAAGGGTCTGCTCAAGCGCTTGATGGAAGAGTGCGTGGACGGTGAATACCAAAACTTCAAATCCAAGGGCGGCGCCTACACGCGCGAGCATTTCTTCGGCAAGTACCCAGAGCTGAAGGAGATGGTCGCGAATATGTCTGATGAGGAAATTTGGCACCTGAATCGCGGCGGCCATGATCCGCAAAAGGTATATGCAGCCTACGCCTCCGCCGTCGCCCACAAGGGCGCACCCACCGTGATATTGGCGAAAACCGTCAAGGGATTCGGGATGGGCAAGGCGGGCGAGGGCCTGAACTCCGCGCACCAGCAGAAAAAACTCGGCGACGAGGCGCTCAGAGAAGTTCGCGATCGCTTCAATATTCAAATCTCCGACGCAGAGATCGCCGGGTTGACGTTCAGAAAGCCCGCGGAGGATAGCGAAGAGCTCAAGTACCTGCAGGAGCACCGGGCCGCTCTCGGCGGCTATCTGCCCGCGCGCCATTCGGCCGCGCCGCCCCTGGCGGTACCGCCGCTCGAGGCGTTCAGCTCGCTGTTGGAAGGGACGGCCGATCGCGAAATATCCACCACCATGGCGCTGGTGCGCATGCTGACCGCCTTGGTCAAGGACAAGAACATCGGCAAGCACATCGTGCCCATCGTTCCCGACGAGGCGCGGACCTTCGGCATGGAAGGCATGTTCCGCCAGGTCGGCATCTACTCGTCGGTGGGACAGCTCTACACGCCGCAAGACGCCGACCAGCTCATGTTCTATCGCGAGGATAAACAGGGGCAGATTCTCGAGGAAGGCATCAACGAAGCGGGCAGCTTGTGCTCCTGGCTCGCCGCCGCGACGGCATACGCGAACCATGGCGTGAGCATGGTGCCGTTTTACATTTATTACTCGATGTTCGGCTTTCAACGAGTCGGGGATTTCATTTGGGCGGCGGGCGACAGTCAGGCGCGGGGCTTCCTGGTGGGAGGCACTGCCGGGCGCACCACGCTCGCCGGCGAAGGACTGCAGCATCAGGACGGACACAGCCAGCTGGTTGCGACCACGGTGCCGAACTGTGTGGCCTACGATCCAACCTACGCCTATGAACTCGCCGTGATCGTGCAGGATGGATTGCGGCGGATGTACCAGGAACAGGAAAACATCTTCTATTACATCACTTGCATGAATGAGAACTACGCGCACCCGGCGATGCCGGCGGGCGCGGCACAGGGCATCTTGAGCGGCATGTATCTGCTGCAAGCCGGTGGCCGCGGCAAGGTTCGGGCGACCCTGTTCGGTTCCGGGACAATTCTGCGCGAGGTGCTGGCGGCTGCGGAGCTCCTGGAGAAGAACTATGGCGTGCCTGCCGACGTCTTTTCCGTCACGAGCTTCAGCGAATTGCGCAAGAACGCATTGGCGATCGAACGCCGCAACCTGCTGCATCCGAACGAGCCGCCGCAGCGCAATTATATTCAACAGACCCTGGCGGATCGCGAGGGCCCTTTCATCGCGGCCAGCGACTACATGAAAACCGTTGCCGACCAGATTCGGCAGTGGATACCCGGCCGCTACGCGGTTCTGGGCACGGATGGCTATGGCCGCAGCGACTCGCGCGCAGAACTGCGGCGGTTCTTCGAAGTGGACCGGCACTATGTGGTGATCGCCGCGCTCAAGGCGCTCGCCGATGACGGCAAGATCGGCAAGCAGAAGGTGACCGATGCCATGCAGGCCTTCGGTATCGATCCGGAAAAGCCCAATCCTCTGTCGGTCTAGGCGGTACCGTGACCAATCCAATCGAAGTTCTGGTTCCCGACATTGGCGGCTTCAAGGACGTCAACGTCATCGACGTCCTGGTCAAGGACGGTCAAGAGATCGCGAAAGAGGCACCGCTGATCACCATTGAAACGGAAAAGGCGGCAATGGACGTGCCGGCCCCCGTGGCGGGCCGCATCGCGCAGGTCAAACTCAAGCAGGGCGACAAGGTTTCCGAGGGATCGTTGATCCTGCTGATCGAGCCGGCGGCGACGGCATCCGAGGCAAGCGCCCCTCGAGCGGCGGCCGCGAGCGGTGCACCCGTGCCCGGCGCCAGCCCGGCGCCCGCGGCAGCCCCGGCGTCTGATGCAGCCTCGGCTCCCGCTGCCACCCCCGGGGCAGCGCCTTCGCGAACTCGCGCCGAGGCCTCACCGGCCCCCGCGCTCGAGGGCGCGCCGGCGTCCGTGGCTGCAGCTGCGGTGGCACCTGCTCCCGCCGCGCACACCGACACCGTGATCGACGAAGCGGCGTTTTCCAAGGCGTACGCCAGCCCATCGGTGCGCAAATTCGCGCGCGAGTTGGGTGCCGATTTAGGACGCATCAAGGGAACCGGCAGCAAGGGCCGCATCACGCAAGAGGATGTGAAAGCCCATGTGAAGAAGATTCTGACGGCTCCGCCCGCGGCTCCGGCATCGGCCCTGCCCAGGGTGCCGGCGGTGGACTTCGCGCAGTTCGGGGCCATCGAGGTCAAGCCGCTGTCGCGAATACAGCGGATCTCGGGCGCGCGGCTCCAGGCCAGCTGGATCAATCTGCCGCATGTGACGCAGCACGAGGACGCGGATATCACCGACCTCGACGCGGTTCGCGTTGCGTTGAAGGGCAAGGCGACTCAGGAAGGCGTGCGGCTCACGCCGCTGGCGTTCATCATCAAGGCCTGCATTTTGGCGCTGCAGGAATTTCCGAGATTCAACTCCTCGCTGGACGCGAGCGGCGAGAATCTGATTTTGAAGAAATACTTCAACATCGGTTTCGCCGCCGATACGCCGAATGGACTCGTGGTTCCGGTCATCGCGAATGCCGACCGGCTGGGAATCTATGAGATTGCGCGCGTCCTTGCGGCGATGTCGGAGAAGGCGCGCTCCGGTAAATTGAAGAACACCGAGATGCAGGGTGGAACGTTCACGATCTCGAGTCTGGGCGGCATCGGCGGCACGGCGTTCACGCCCATCATCAATGCCCCGGAAGTCGCAATCCTGGGTGTGTCGAGATCCAGCCAGCGACCTGTCTACGACCGGGGCGCATTTCTGCCGCGTCTGCTCATGCCGCTGTCGCTCTCCTATGACCATCGCGTGATCGACGGCGCCGAAGCTGCGCGCTTCGTGGTGTTCCTCGCCAAAACCCTGGGCGATGTCAAGGCGCTGCTATGAGCGTCGTCGAGGTACGCGTTCCCGAGTTCGGCGATGCCAAGGGTGTCAGCGTCGTCGATGTTCTCGTCAAGAAGGGCAGCGAGATTCGCATCGACGATCCGCTGATAACGATAGAGACCGAAAAAGCGTCGATGGATGTGCCGTCGCCGGTGAGCGGCGTGGTCAATTCCGTCGAGCTCGAGAAAGGCGATGAAGTGTCGGCGGGGACGTTGATCGCCACCGTGCAAGTGGCCGAAGCGGCGGCAACACCTGCGGATGCGCCCGCGGCCAAACCCGCAGCCGCAGTGTCGCCTGCACCCGCAGCTTCGGGTGCGCCTGCGACCGCACCGGTTGCACCTGCCGCGCCACGCGCACCTGCGGCTGCGCCGGGGGCGCCTGCAGCCGCGGCCGTGGCAACGTCCACGCCTGCTCAGCCCAAGGCTGCTGCCGCGGCACCTGCGGGGGCCGTGGACCTAGTGGTGCTCGGCGCCGGTCCGGGCGGCTACACCGCCGCCTTTCGGGCCGCCGATCTTGGCCTCAAGGTAACGCTGATCGAACGCTGGCCGATGCTGGGCGGAGTGTGCTTGAACGTCGGGTGTATTCCGTCCAAGGCGCTGTTGCACGCGGCCAAGGTGATCGAGGATGCGGCCGACATGGCTGCTGCCGGCATCGCATTCGCGCCGCCGCAAATCGACCGCGACCGCCTGCGTGCTTGGAAGAGTCGCGTGGTCACGAAATTGACCAACGGGCTCGCGCAGCTGGCGAAGCAGCGCAAAGTGGACGTGATTCAGGGCGAGGGGAAATTCTCCGGACCTTTTTCCCTGGAAGTGCAGGGACCGAGTGGCTCACGCCGCGTCGAATTCAAGCAGTGCATCATTGCGGCGGGCTCCGAGTCGGCACGTCTGCCGGGTTTGCCGGACGATCCCCGGGTAATGGATTCGACGGGCGCGCTGGAATTGCCGCCGGATTGCAAACGTCTGCTGGTGATCGGCGGCGGCATCATCGGGTTGGAGATGGCCTGCGTCTACGACGCGCTCGGTGCGCGCGTCACGGTGGTGGAATTGAGCGACGGTTTGATGCCCGGCACGGATCGGGATCTGGTGCGGCCGCTGCAGAAGCGGATTGAAAAGCGCTACGAGCGAATCTTGCTCAACACCAAGGTGGCGAAGCTCGAGGCGCTGCAGGAAGGACTGCGCGCGACATTCGATGGGCCCGATGCGCCGCAGCCGCAGGTGTTCGACCGGGTGCTGGTGGCGGTGGGGCGCAGCGCCAACGGCAATGCGGTCAACGCGGCTGCCGCGGGCGTTGCGGTCAGCCCGCGCGGCATCATCGCCGTGGACAAGCAAATGCGCACGAATGTGCCGCATATTTTTGCGATCGGTGATGTGGTCGGGGCACCGATGTTGGCGCACAAGGCGTCGCACGAAGCGAAGGTCGCTGCGGAAGTGGCAGCCGGCCAGAAGTCGGCGTTCGACGCCCGCTGCATTCCCTCGGTTGCGTATACCGACCCGGAAATTGCTTGGGTGGGAATCAACGAAGCCGATGCCAAAGCACGCAACATCCAGTACGGTAAGGGCCAATTTCCCTGGGCCGCGAGCGGCCGTTCCTTGGCGCTCAATCGCGACGAGGGTTTCACCAAGGTACTGTTCGACAAAGAGACTCA
Organism: uncultured Gammaproteobacteria bacterium; assembly: GCA_963779985.1. Taxonomy (GTDB): domain Bacteria; phylum Pseudomonadota; class Gammaproteobacteria; order Steroidobacterales; family Steroidobacteraceae; genus Bog-1198. The sequence continues at coordinate 1,552,292 of CAVZZW010000004.1, read as the reverse complement.
TAGAATCATCGGTGCGGGCATCGTCGGCACCAACGCCGGCGACCTGATTGCCGAAGCCGCACTCGCGATCGAAATGGGCGCCGACGCGGCGGATATTGGGTTGACCATTCATGCCCATCCGACGCTCTCGGAGACCGTTGCGTTCGCCGCCGAGGCCTTCGAGGGCACGCTGACGGACCTCTACATCCCGAAACGCTAGCGAGGATCCATGCACTCGACCCGCGATAAGGCCTGTTCGTTTCTTCTCGCGCTCCTTCTGGGAAGCGCCGCCCTCCCGGTGTTTGCGGACGACGGTTGCGTGGATTTCAAATGGGATGTGAGCAAGGAACGCGCGCTGTTCGCGGCAACGCCGGCCGCAGCGGCGGCGGGCAAGGACCCGATGTCCGCGCCCGTCGTCGTGCCGAATCGCCTGTACCGCCTCAAGCTCCTGCCCCAGGATTCAGTGACCTTCGCCGCGGTAAGTCCGGCGAAGAAGGCGGCGTCCACGTCCGCATACGCCGGCCTCGCGACATTGAAAGTACCGGCCTCAGGCAACTACCGCGTTGCGATCGACCTGCCCTCGTGGATCGATGTGGTGTCGAATGGAACCCTGGCAGCGCCGACGGATTTCCAAGGTCAACGCGGATGCAGCGCGCCGCATAAGATCGTGGAGTTCGACCTGGCCGGCATGCAGCCACTCGTCCTTCAGTTCAGCAATGCCGTGAAGGATGAGGTGCTGGTCACCGTCACTCCATCACCGCCGCGGAAGCTTTGACGAGGAAGAGTACGTGGCCAATGCCCTCACGGTGCGATTTCGAGTCGATTTCGGCAACCGGTGTTCGGTCGGCGTCGGCAAGATCGAACTTCTCGAAGGCATTGCGCGTACCGGCTCGCTGTCGCAAGCCGCACGCGAGATGCGGATGAGCTATCGGCGCGCTTGGCTGCTGCTCGAGGAGATGAACGTGAGTTTCGACCAGCCGGTGGCTCATGCCAGCGTCGGAGGCCGCGGCGGTGGCGGAGTGGTCCTGACTGCATTTGGCACTCAATTGGTGGCGGGATATCGCCGTTTGGAAACCAGCCTGCAGCCTTTGGCCGACACTTGCATGGGGGATGTAGGCCGGCATCTCAAAATCGGCCAACCGAAGCGGACCGTCCGAACCGCCTCCATCAAACGAAAATCTCCGCCTCGCGCGCGCTGAAGCACTGCGCTACGGCGCAGCGATGCAGTTCTTCAGGAACGCAGTCTTTTCGGCTCCGACCAGCTTATTGGTCTTGACCGCCTTGAGGCACGCAGTGCGCTTGGCATGCTTCGCAGCCGCGTCGCTGGAGGGCGGGGCGGCGGGTGCCGGCGGTGCCGGCTTCGCAGCAGTCGACGCACCACTTCCGGAAGTGCCCGTTCCCGCAGCTTCGGCTACCGGAGCATCGCCCCGCGGTGCCGGCGGCGTGGCGGCAAAGCCACCGGCCATGGGCAGCAGGCTAAGGCACACAGCGGCGGCCACGGCCGAAATACGCATGGTCATTACCTCGAAGACTCAAAGCCGCCAGCAGGCGCTCGTGGAATCTTAAGAATAGCGCTGGCAGGTGACCGAGCCGATGAAGCGGGGATGAAGCTTGCTTAACGTTCGCCGCACGGCGCATGCGGGCTCAATGCCCGTCGGTCGCTTCGAGGTGCCGGCGGGCGAGAGCCAAATACAGCCCTTCGTCGGGCGCCTTGCCGGCCCGTTGGGCTTGCCACAGCGCTTCGCCGAGCGCCTCCATGAGCGCGTGCTCGGCGCGGTGCAGGTCACCATACCGCGCTTGCAGCCGGTGGTGCAACTCGCGCACTCCCGGCGGCCGGTCGATGGACACCTGCTCGCGTACCGCGATATGCAGCCCCATATGTAAAAACGGATTCTCGGCACCCAGGGAGGCGTTGGGTTCGAACGCCGTCGCCGCCTCGGCATCGCTCATCAGGGCCTGGTATTCGGGATGTGCACCGATGACATCGGCAATCATGGCCTCGAGCGCCGTGAGCGGGGAACGCGCCAGATGCTTGCGCCACGCGTCCGCATAGGATCGGCGCAATTGTTCACGGGTATGGGAATCAAATACTGGCATGTGACTTGTGACGATACTCGCAAAGATCTTCTATGGGGCAGGTGGGGCACGCCGGGTTGCGCGCCCGGCACACGTAACGTCCGTGCAAAATCAACCAGTGATGGGCGTCTTGCAGATACTCGGGCGGCACGAATTTCAGCAGCTTGTCCTCCACGCCGCGCACGGTTTTTGCGCGCGCCAAACCTGTGCGATTGGCGACCCGAAAGATATGGGTGTCGACGGCTATGGTGGCTGCGCCGAACGCCGTGTTCAAGACGACGTTGGCGGTTTTTCGGCCGACCCCCGGCAGTTGCTCGAGTTCCTCACGCGAGGCGGGCACCGCGCCGCCGTGCCGCTCGAGCAAGATCGCACAGGCGGCAAGGATGTTCTTGGCCTTGTTGTTGTACAGCCCGATCGACTTGATGAACGGCGACAGACCATCGACTCCCAATGCCAGCACGGCGGCGGGCGTATTCGCAGCGCGAAACAAGGCCGCCGTGGCCTTGTTCACGCTCTTGTCGGTGGCTTGGGCGGACAGAATCACCGCCACCAACAGTTCGAAGGGTGACTGGTAGATCAATTCGGTGCGCGGTGCGGGATTGGCCGCGCGCAGCCGCGCAAATATTGCGCGCCGTTTCGCGTCATTCATGAAGCGCCCGTGCGCCGCACCGCGGCAGCCTTCTTCGCGTCGAGTTCACGCTGCCGTTCGACTACCCGATTCAGCAGCCGCGCGGCATGCGCTTCGAATCGCGTTCGATTGAGCGCCGGCTGATTCGCCGCCGGCACAGGGCCGGGCCGCAGCTCGATGCAATCGACCGGGCAGGGCGGCAGGCACAGTTCGCACCCCGTGCAGCGCTCGGCGAGAACCGTGTGCATGTATTTTGCGGCGCCGATGATGGCGTCCACCGGACAGGGCGCGAGGCAACGCGCGCAGCCGATGCAGCGAGATTCATCGATCCATGCCACGCGCGGCGGGGTTTCCGCTCCATGGACCGGGTTCAAGGCTCGCACGGGCCGGCCGAGGAGTGCCGCCAGCGCCGCAATGGTGGCGCTGCCGCCCGGCGGGCACTGGTTGATCTCGGCCTCGCCGCTCTCGATTGCAGCGGCGTAGGGCTTGCATCCGGGATAGCCGCAGCGCGTGCATTGAGTCTGCGGCAGCAACGCATCGATGCGCGCCACGATGTCAGGCGCGGTCTCGCCGGTCATCTCATTTGACGCGCATGCCGGGCGCCGCTCCCGTGTCGGGCGACAGTACGAATATGTCCTTGCCGCCGGGGCCGGCGGCCAACATCATTCCCTCCGAGGTGCCGAAGCGCATTTTGCGCGGCTCCAGGTTCGCGACGACGACGATGAGACGGCCCACCAGATCGGCGTGTTCGTAGGCTGCCCGAATGCCGGCGAAGATTTCTCGCTCGCCGAGCTCGCCCAGATCCACGCGCAATTTCAACAGTTTGTCCGCACCGGCCACCAGATCGGCGTTCAGCACCTTCGCGACCCGCAGGTCGATGCGCAGGAAATCGTCGATGGAGATCAAATTGCCCTCCACTGCCGCAGCCAGGGTGGCGGTATCCGACGCGCCGGGGGTGGCTGCGTTGACGGCAGCCTGGCGACCTGCGGCGGCCGGCATCGCCGCCGTCGCACCTTGCGGTTCGACCAGGCGCGCCACGGCCTTGGGGTCGAGGCGTGTCGCCAGCGCTTCGTACGGAGCAATCGCAGTGCCCAGCAAGGGGGTTGCGGCGTCCGCCCAATCCCAGCTCGACTCGTGGAAGAAACGCCGCGCCTTGGCCGCCATGTCCGGCAACACCGGCTGCAGATAAATCATCAGCGTTCTGAACAGATTCAGGCCCTGGGTGCAGACGGCCTGGACCTCGGCGGCCTTGTCGGGCTGCTTCGCCAGGCTCCAGGGCTTGTGCAGGTCGATGTATTGGTTGGCGCGATCGGCGAGCGTCATGATGTCGCGGACGGCGGCCGCCGAGTCGCGCATCTCGTATGACTTGGCGATATTGTCGCCGGCCGCCGCGAACGCGGAATACAGCTCCGGATCCGGCAGGGCGCCCGCCAGCGTGCCGTCGGCATTCTTGGTGATGAATCCGGCGCAGCGGCTCGCAATGTTCACGAGCTTGCCGACGATGTCCGAATTCAGGCGCGTGGCGAACTCGTCCAAGTTCATGTCGATGTCGTCGATGCCGGCGCCCAGCTTGGCGGCGAAATAGTAACGCAGGTATTCCGGCGCGAAGGCGTCCAAGTAGCGGCGCGCCGTGATGAAGGTGCCGCGCGATTTGGACATTTTCTGACCGTTGATGGTCAGGAATCCGTGCGCGTGCACGCTGGTCGGACGGCGCATTCCCGACGCCTGCAGTACCGCCGGCCAGAACAGGGTGTGAAAATACAGAATGTCCTTGCCGATGAAGTGATGCAGTTCGGCGCTCGATTCGGCCCCCAGAAAATCGTCGAACTTCAATCCGGTGCGGGCGGATAGCTGCGTCAAGCTGGCCAGGTAGCCGATGGGGGCGTCGAACCAGACGTAAAAATACTTGCCCGGTGCATCGGGAATCTCGAAACCGAAGTAGGGCGCATCGCGGGAAATGTCCCAGTCGCGCAGGCCCTGCGAAAACCATTCGTCGAGCTTGCGTGCGACGCTCTCCTGGACCGCGCCGCTGCGCACCCACGTGTTCAAGGGCTTCTCGAAGGCGCTCAGCTTGAAAAAAAAGTGTTCCGACTCGCGCCAAACGGGTGTCGACCCGCTGACCACGGAGACCGGGTTCTTGAGATCGGCCGGCGTGTACGTGGAGCCGCAATTCTCGCAGGAATCGCCGTACTGATCGGCCGTGCCGCAGACGGGGCAAACTCCCTTGACGTAGCGGTCCGGCAAGAACATCTTGGCCGTTTCGTCATAGGCCTGGCGCACGCTGCGCTGGTCGATGTAGTCCGCCGCACGCAGCTTCAAATACATGCTCGCGCACAGCGCCTGGTTTTCCGGCGCATGCGTCGAACCGTAATTGTCGAAGCCGATCAACATGTCGGCCAGGTCGCGCCGGTGCTCGACGTTGACTTGCGCGATCAATTGCTCCGGCGTCAGTCCCTCGGACTGCGCCTTGAGCATGATGGGCGTGCCGTGGGTATCGTCGGCGCAGACGTAGTAGCACTCATGGCCGCGAAGCTTTTGAAATCGCACCCAAATGTCGGTTTGCACGGCTTCGAGCACATAGCCCAAGTGGATCGGGCCATTGGCGTAGGGCAGTGCGCTGGTAACTAGAATTCGGCGTCGTTGGGTCATGCCAAATTATGCCATGCTGGCGGACACGACGCTGTGGGGAGCGAAGTACGAGGTACTAGGACGCCTCGCGATATTGCTCGAACCGGGATTTGTTGATGGCCTTCTTGAAGGCCTCCTTGCCGGTAATCTGCCGCTGCTCCATCAGCGTTAGAATGGCCGTATCCATCAGCCGCATGCCGACCGCTGCGCCGCTTTGCATGGCATTTTCCAGCTGGTCCATCTTGCCCTGCCGTATCAGATTGGCGACCGCCGGTGTGTTGATCAGGATCTCCAGGGCCGCGACGCGACCCTGTTTGTCCGCTTTGGGGATGAGTTGCTGGGAAACGACGCCGCGCAGGCTGGTCGAGAGCATGGTGCGCACATGGGATTGCTTGTCCGCAGGGAAGGCGTTCACCAAGCGATCGACCGTGGCCGCGGCACCGTTGGTATGCAGCGTGCCCATCACCAGAATGCCCATTTCCGCCGCGGTGACCGCGATGCTCATGGTCTCGAGGTCGCGCAGCTCGCCCACCAGAATGACGTCAGGATCCTCGCGCAATGCCGATAACAGTGCGCTCGAGAACGAGGTTGCATGCACCCCGATCTCGCGCTGGCTGATCAAGCAGTTCTTGCGCATGTGCACGAACTCGATCGGATCCTCGATGGTGAGAATATGGCCTTTCTCGCGGGTGTTGATATCGTCGATCATCGCCGCGAGTGTGGTGGACTTGCCCGAACCGGTCTTGCCCGTGACCAAGATCAGGCCGCTGTTGATCTTGCAGAGATCCATGACAGCTTGCGGCAGATTGAGCTCCGCGGCGGTGCGGGCCGTGGAAGGAATCGCGCGGAACACTGCGCCCATGCCGTTCAACTGGCGCATGACATTGACGCGAAACCGGGCAATGCCCGGCATGCTGTAGGCGAAGTCCGTGCCGTCCTTGGCTTCGAAGCGCTCCACCGACAGCTTCGGCATGATTTCGTACAGCGTCGTCTTGACCATCTCGGCCGTGAGCGGTTCGGGACTCAATGCCTTGAGCTCGCCATACTGCCGGACCCGCGGCGGATCCCCCGCAAGAAAGTGCAGGTCCGAACCGTTGCGCTCCAACACTTGCTTCAAATAATTGTCGATGGCCGGCACGGGATTCCCTAAGAGTTCACGGGGGCGATGGGCGGCGCCCCTGCCATATCGGACACGAAGCGCTGGAACTGGCGCTTGTCGGACGCATAGGTGTACGCGTGTTCAGGATCGACTTCCTTGGCGTTGATGGCCGCCAGCAATGCTTGATCCATCAATTGCATGCCGTATTCCTTGCCCATTTGCAGCTGGCTCGGAATCTGATGCGACTGATCGGTCATGATGAGCTTGCCGATGGCCTTGGTGAGCACCATGACTTCGCAGACGGCGCGCCGCGCGCGCTGGTCGGGACTCTTGATCAGCACCTGGGTGATGACGGCGATCAGACTTTGCGACAGGAAGCTCTTGGTTTGCTCGCGCTCCTCGGTGGGCAGCGCATCGATGATGCGGTCGATGGTCTTGGTGGCGCTGGTCGTGTGCAGCGTACCGAGCACCAGATGTCCGGTCTCGGCCGCGGTCATCGCCATGGAAATGGTTTCGGCATCGCGCAACTCGCCGACCAGGATGACGTCGGGATCCTCGCGCATGGCCGCGCGCACGCCCTCGGCGAAGGATGGCAGGTGCGTGCCGAGCTCGCGCTGAATGACTTGGCTCGTCTTGCTGCGGTGAACGAACTCGATCGGATCTTCCAGGCTGATGATGTTGAGCGAACGGGTCGAATTCAGATAATCGATCATCGAAGCCAGTGTGGTGGACTTGCCGGTGCCGGTGGAGCCCGTAACCAAGATCATTCCTTGGTGGTAGTCGCAGAGCTTGCGGACGATGGGCGGCAGCCCCAATTGCTCCATGGTCGGCATCTGGGTGGGAATGGCGCGAAATGCGGCACCGATGCCGGTTTCCTTGCGAAATACGTTGACTCGGAAGCGCCCGCCCTCCGTCGATACGTACGAGAAGTCGATGTCATTGCCTTCGCGCAGCGTTCTTTGCTGGTTCTGGGTCAGCACCTCGGTGATATAGCCCTCGAGTTCCGCCTCGCCCAAGTCGCGGAACTTGATGGGCATCAGATCGCCGTGCATGCGCAGCATGGGCGGCACCCCCACGGCCAGATGCAGGTCCGAGCAGCCTTGGGCCACGCCTAACTTGAGGAATGCGTCGATTCTTGCCATAACGCCCAAGGCTACCCGTAAGCGATTGGATTTTCGAGCGTTTGGGCCGGAATCAAGCCATAAACGTGAGGTCCATCAAGCCCTAGGAGCCTGTCTGACTAATGATGCGCCTGCTGCGGGCGCCCCACAGCGGCATCTTTTGGCGATCCTTTCGCTTAGATAGTGCCCACTATGCGCGCGAAACGATCGCCAAAATCTGCTCGCCGTGGCTCGCCCTCGCGACGGCGATCATTGGTTAGACAGGCTCCTAGAGGAACTTTTCGAGCGACAGGCGCAGTTCGTCCATGCTCTGCGCGCGCTTGGCCTTGTCCAGCGCCATGCATTTCATGACTAAGTTGTTCAATTCCAACGGCAAATCTTTGTTGATATCGATGGGCGGACGGGCCTTGCCCTGCACGTGCTGGTACATGACCGACATGTGATCGCCGCGCGAGTAGGGCGGTACGCCGCTGAACATCTCGTACAGGATGACGCCCAAGCTGTAGATATCGGCCCGTTCATCGACCTTCTTGCCCAGAATCTGCTCCGGCGCCATGTACTTGGGAGATCCGATGACATAGCCGGTCTTGGTCAATTGCGTGTCGCCCTGGGTCTGGGCCGCCGCCACGCCGAAGTCGACGATCTTGAGCAGACCGTCGTTGTCGATCAGGATGTTCGCCGGCTTCAAATCCCGATGCACGATGCCGGCCTGGTGCGCGACCGCCATGCCGGTCGCGATGTCGATCCCGAATTTGACCGCGCGTTTGAGCGCGACCGGCTTCTCGTTGACGATCTCGCCGCCCAGCGTGTGCGACGGGAAATATTCCATGGAGATGGCGTAGTTGCCGCGGATGTAGAGGAAATCATAGATGCGGATGACGTTCTTGTGCGTGATCTTGCGGCTGTAGCGCAACTCGTGCACGAAGCGCTTCATCATCTCCTCGTCCGCGGATACGTTCGGATTCAGGAACTTCAGGATCAGCCGCTCTTCGACCACGGTGTCTTCCATCAGCAATACCGTGCCGAATGCGCCCTTGCCGATCTTTTCGATGTATTTGTACCGGCCCTCGATGATATCGCCGGTCTTCAGCGTGGCGATATCCAGTTTGGCGGCCTGGACCTCTTGCTCCTGTACGACCTTGGCGAGATCCTGGTTGTCGATGAGCAGGGTCTTGGCCGGCTCCTGCATTCTTTCGGCGCGCTGATTGGCGGCGATTTGCTGCGTGGAGAAGCGGTTGTCCAGTTCCGTCATGGCGCGCGCCACGGCTTGACTGATGGTCGCGTCGGCCGTGCCCGAGACCGCCTGCAGCCGCACCCGGATCGTGTCGGCGCGCCGTTCGTCCGCGAGCTTGGCGAGTGCCGTGATCGTCTCCGTCTTGATCTCGTTTTCCGGCCGCTGCAGCATGGGCAGGAGGTGCTCGATGCACTTCTGATCGCCGATCTTGCCGATGGCGCGAATGACGGTCGGCAGGGATTTGGGCTCGCCCGCCCCCAGCATTTCGACGAAGCGCGGCAGGGATTTGGTGCTGCCGATCTCGGCGAGCGCATCCACGGCGCGTTCGCTCACCCACCAATCGGCGTCCTTGGTGGCTTCGATCAATTGCGCCACCGCGCGTTCGTCCTTGGTCTGATTGAGGATTTCGATGGCCGCGCGCCGGATGTCCTGATTGTCGTCCTTGACCAGGGTGAGCACGGCGTCGACGACCCGCGGACCGCCGATCTTGCCGAGCGCGTCGGCGGCCCGCGTGCGCACCCACCAATCGCTGTCGGCGATCACTTCCAGCAGGTACTTGACCGATTTCGACGTGCCGACCACGTTCAACACCTCGACGGCGGCGCGCCGCGCGTACTCGTTCTCGTCCTTGAGCACGTCGACCAGGTACTTGATCGTGTCGGGATGATTGGCGTGCACGACGACGTCGACCGCCTTGTTCTGCACCTCGATTTCCGGATCGCGCAGCATGCCGCACAGAACGGCCATGTCGAATGGCCCATCCATTCGCGCGAGCGCCGAGAGGGCGGCGGAGCGGATGAATTTGCTGTTGTCCTTGAGCTGCTTCTGCACGGCTTGCTGTACTTTGGGCGTATTGAAGCGGGCCAGCACATTGATGATATGCAGTCTGGCGACCGGGTCCTTGCCCTCGATCCTGGCGATCAAATCGTCGATCGAAGATTCGTCGGCGATTTCGGCGATGATCTTGAACAATCCGGATCTTTCGTTGGGTTCCTGACTGTACGCGGCGTTCAAGAGTTCGCGCACCGTGAAGCGGGTCTTTTGCGCGGCGATCACATCCAGGATGGCCTGCTTCGGCATGTCGGGTTTGCTCAAGGCATCGAGCAGCGCGCTCGGCGGGTAGTTCTTGCTCGACGACAGCGCCCAGGCGATCCCGGACATCGCCCGACCGTTGGCCTCCGCCATGGTCTTGAACAATTGCGGCAGCGACTTGGTGTCGATCAGGCGCGACAGCGCGTCGACATAAGCCAGGGTCTCGCGCTTTTCCGCCGTCGTGAGCGCGTCGACGATGGGCTCGATGGCGCTCGGACCGAGGGCCACCAGTTTATCCAAAGCCTTTTGCGCCAGGGGGCTGCCCGGGTTGCCGCTGGATCTAACCTCGGCGATGAGCCGATCGGCACGATAGTTGGCAAATAAACTCATTCGGTGCCTTTTTTGCACGTCCCTCGGAAGCCGTCCATTCCCACTGCGGCGGCCCCACCCAGTCTTGATTCTCTACGCTGGATTATGCCACACCGCACGCACTTGTCCGCGTGCGGTACAATGGGCAGCTTATATGAATCAACCTGCAACCGCGGATAACGCGATCCGCGAAAAACTAAATACCTATACCGACCCCTATCTCGCCCAGACTTTCGGGGAAGCGAAAGCTGTGGCCTCCGTCACACTGCAGAGCGGTACGGTTCACGTGGAACTCGTGCTTGGATTCCCGTGTGCGGATTATGCGGCAGAGCTGCAGTCCGCGTTGCAGGACCACCTCCAGCCCCTTCTTGGGCAGACCCGGCTCGAGCTCACGTTGCGCGCGCAAATCACGGCGCACGCGGTCCAGCGCACGCTCAAGCCCTTGGCCAACGTCAAGAACATCGTGGCGGTGGCCTCTGGCAAGGGCGGGGTGGGCAAGTCCACCACGGCGGCGAATCTGGCGCTGGCCTGGGCTGCCCAGGGCGCCAAAGTGGGCCTGCTGGACGCAGATATTTACGGCCCCAGCCAGCCGCTGATGATGGGGTTGGCCGGCGCCAAACCGCAGAGCACGGACGGCAAGCATTTATCCCCGTTGCGCGCTCACGGCGTCGAAGTGATGTCCATCGGTTTCATGATCGATCCGGAACAGCCCATGGCGTGGCGCGGGCCGATGGTGACCCAGGCCTTGACGCAGCTCCTGGGCGAGACGACGTGGGGTGATCTCGACTATCTGGTCGTCGACATGCCGCCCGGCACCGGAGACATACAGTTGACGCTGGCGCAGCGGGTTCCCGTGAGCGGCGCCGTCATCGTCACCACACCCCAGGATATCGCTCTTCTGGATGCTCGCAAGGGCCTCAAGATGTTCGAGAAGGTCGAGGTTCGGGTGCTGGGGGTGGTGGAGAACATGAGCATGCATGTGTGCAGTCAGTGCGGCCACGTCGAGCACGTGTTCGGCAGCGGCGGCGGTGCGCGCATGGCGGCGCAATACGGCGTGCAGCTGTTGGGCGAGCTGCCCTTGGACATCCGTATTCGCGAAGATGCGGACGGGGGCGCTCCGACGGTGATTGCCGAGCCCGGCAGCGCGCGTGCGCAGGCCTACTTTCGGATGGCACGCCGGACAGCGGCGCGGCTCGCGACCTTGAACAAGGATTACAGCCGCGCATTCCCCAAGATCACGGTAGAGCCAACGTAATGAGTATCAAGAGCGATCGCTGGATCAGGCGCATGGCTGCGGACGCGGGCATGATCGACCCGTTCTCGCCCGAGCAGGTGCGGGTCGCACACGGTCACAAAATCGTTTCCTACGGCACCTCGAGCTACGGCTACGATGTGCGCTGCGCCGACGAATTCAAGATTTTCACCAACATCAACTCCACCATCGTCGACCCGAAGAATTTCGACGAAAAGTCCTTCGTGGATTTCAAAGGACCGGTGTGCATCATCCCGCCGAATTCCTTCGCGCTCGCGAGCACGGTGGAGTTCTTCCGCATTCCGCGCAGCGTGCTGACCGTGTGCTTGGGGAAATCCACTTACGCGCGTTGCGGGATCATAGTGAACGTAACGCCCCTGGAACCCGAGTGGGAAGGGCACGTTACCCTGGAGTTTTCCAACACCACGCCTCTGCCGGCGAAGATCTACGCCAACGAAGGCGTGGCGCAAATGCTGTTCTTCGAATCAGACGAGGTCTGCGAAACCTCGTACCGGGATCGCGGCGGCAAATACCAGGGGCAGCGCGGCGTCACGTTGCCGAAGACCTAGTACCTCGACGCAAAGATTTTGACCGCTTGGCGGGTGCTCCAACCGGTCAACTTCGCGGTGCCGAAAACCTAGCGCTTCAGGGCTTTGATCCGCATGGCAAACTCTAGTTTGCCGTCGCGGGTCCGCTCCGCCTGAACCGGCACGAATCCCAGGGAGGGCGCAAACCACATGCGCAGAACGCGATTGTTGCCGGCGCGCTTGCTGGAGACGATCACGGTGTCTAGCTGCCCCAGAGCGGTCGTGATATTGGCAGTCCCTTCCTGGGTGTAGATGAAATCCTTCAGTTCATCCTTGTCGATGATCTGGAAGGTCTGCGGCAAATGCCCCCTCTTTAGATCGAGCATCACTTCGACCTGGATGGACATCACGTCCTGGATCCCGTCAACGAGCTTCAGATCGACCGCTTTCTTCTCGGAGGTGCCGCGAACGCGTCCCGCATCCCAATCGAAATCCAGGTCCACGCTGGATGCGCCGTCCACGGCATGGTATTTCATCGGGTGAACGTGGTCGGCATCGATGCTGAAACGGCTTTCCTGAATCAAATCGTCGCGGTAGACCATCCGGAAGATACCGCGGGCCGTGATCGTCCAGGTGTACACGTAGCGGCCGGGCTCGGCGTCTTTCTTGAGTTCGAGCTCGCTGGTACCCGCGTTGATGCTTTTCCAGTCCGCCTGGTAGTGGGCAGCAAAGGGTGCGATGCCGGTATCGGCCGAGGCCGCGACCTCCGCCCGGGTCAGTGGGCAGGCCAAGATCGCCAGCGACAGCGCAGTGAGTCCGCGACCGCTCATGGGGACCTCCTATCCTTCCGAGCCGGTGAACTGCACCGGCTCGTCCAGCAGTTTTCCGTCCAGCCACGCTCGACCATCGTCGTAACGCAATCGGCCTTCGCAGAACCAGCGCACTGCGAGAGGGTAGATGCGGTGTTCCTGGGCCTGCACCCGGGCCGTCAAGCTCGCCTCGTCGTCATCCGCCGCCACGGCGACGCGCGCCTGGATGACGGGCGGACCGCCGTCGAGCTGCTCGGTGACGAAGTGCACGGTTGCGCCATGCTCGGGCTCATGCGCCTCGAGAGCACGCCGATGCGTATGCAGGCCCGGAAACTTAGGCAGCAGCGACGGATGGATGTTCAAAATTCTGCCGGCAAAATCCGTTACGAACTGTGCGCTCAGGATGCGCATGAATCCGGCGAGCACGATCAACGATGGCGAGCATTCGTGTATCGCGGCGGCCAGGGTGCGATCGTAGGCGGCGCGATCCGCCGTCCGGGCGGCGGCGATGCGCTCGAGCCGGCACACCGAGATCGCGTGCCAGCTCGAGCCCGGCCGCGACCGGCTGGTCCGAAAACACCTGGGAGACCGTATAGGCCGCGCCGGGATCGCGGCTTTGCTCGATGAGCGCGCGCATGTTGCTGCCGCGTCCCGATATGAGGATGACGACCGGCCGCCGCGGCAGCGAGCTTTTCACGCGATGACGACACCGCGCGTACCCGCGCGCACTTCGCCGATGACCAGCGCCTCCTGACCCAGTTCGCGCAGGATGGCGATGGCACGATCGACATGGTCCGGCGCCAGTTGAATCGTCATGCCGATACCGCAATTGAATACCCGATACATTTCCGCGTCGGCAACCTGACCCTGGCGCTGCAGCCAATCGAACACCGCTTCGCGGCGCCAGGAGCTGCGTTCCAGAACCACCTCCAACCCGTCGGGCAGCACGCGCGGAATATTCTCCACCAGACCGCCGCCGGTGATGTGCGACAGTCCGTGCACCGGAAGCTCCGCGATCAGGCGCAGCAACGGCTTCACGTAGATGCGCGTCGGCGCCATGAGTCGATCGACCAGGCTTTACGCCGTCCATGGGAGCCTCGAGGTCGGCGCCCGCCGACCTGAAGTATTTTGCGGATCAACGAAAAGCCGTTGGAATGCGGTCCCGAGGAAGGCAGTCCGAGAACCACGTCGCCGGCGCGCGTGGCCGATCCGTCGATGATGGCGTCCTTTTCCACGATGCCGACGCAGAACCCCGCCAGATCGTAATCCTCGCCGTGATACATGCCCGGCATCTCGGCCGTTTCGCCGCCCACCAGTGCGCAGCCCGCTTGCACGCACCCGTCCACGATGCCGGCGATGAGGCGTTCACCCACGCCGACGTCGAGCTTGCCGGTGGCGAAGTAGTCGAGGAAGAACAGCGGCTCGGCGCCTTGGACCACCACGTCGTTGACGCACATGGCCACCAAATCGATGCCCACGGTATCGTGGCGGCGGGTGTCGATCGCGAGGCGCAGCTTGGTGCCGACCCCGTCGGTTCCCGACACGAGCACGGGTTTGCGGTAGCGGTCGAGCGGCACCTCGACCAAGGCGCCGAAACCGCCTATGCCGCCCAGCACCTCGCGGCGCATGGAGCGCTTGACGTGGGGCTTGATTCGTTCGACCAGTCCTCGCCGGCGTCGATATCGACTCCAGCCTCGCGATAGGTTACCGGGGCTCGCTCAGTCATTCTGATCCTCAATGGTGGTTGGATACCCCGTCGGGCAGGCCGGTTGGCCCGACACGGCGGGTCGGCCAGCTGTGGTATTTTACATCAGGGAACTCGAGGCTTCCGCGATAACACCATGCCACAGTATTTCAGCGTCTTTTGTCTGCGAAATTTGCGTCCGGCAGCGATTTTGTGCTTGAGTGTGGCTGCCTTGTGCGTCGCCCATGCCGGTTTTGCGCTGACTCGCGCCGAGCTCTATCAGGCGACTGCGCCCTTGGCCGACCGCTCCGAGGCGGCGCAGACCGAGGCCTTCCAGACCGCCATGAAGATCGTCCTGATTCGCGTCACCGGCCGCCGTTCGGCCGAGGATGACCCGGCGCTCGCGCCGCTTGTCGGCAATGCGCGCCGCTACGTGCAGCAGTATCGCGGTGCCCCGGACGGTCAGGTGTGGGTGTCCTTCGACGGGCCGGCCATAGAGCGTTGGCTCACGCAGAATGGCCAGCCCCTTTGGGGCCATGAGCGGCCGACGACCTTCGTCTGGCTGACCGCGCAGACGGGTCCCCAATCCGGCATCGTCATCACCGCCGACGACACCTCTGAATTGAAAACGGCAATCGACGCCGCCGCTGTCCTGCGCGGTGTGCCGCTGCTCTGGCCGAGCGCTGCCGATGTGCAAAAGAATCGCCTGGACTACGCCGGCGTGAACGGCGCCGCACCGTCCACCCTGGCGGACATCGGCCGGCGCCTGGGCGGCGAGGGCATACTCATCGGCAGGGCCACGGGCACGAGCTGCGGCCGCCAACGTGCGTTGGACGCATCTGTTTCAGGACCGCAGCAGCGAATTTTCCGGGGCGTTGGAAGGTGTGAATCGAACCGCGGATTTGTATGCGGGACTGTTCGCCGCCAGCGGCAATCTGGTACCGATCGACATCGAGGTGACCGGCGTCGGCGATCTTCGAGAGTATGCCAATGTGCAGACCTATCTCGAATCGCTGACGTTCATTTCGCATGTGAGCGTGGTGGCCTTGACGGGCGATACGGTCAGATTTCGTCTGGCCACGCGCGGCGGAGCCGAATCGCTGCATCGCACGCTGTCATTGAACGGGCGGCTGCAGCCGATCGCCGCCGGCGACAATGGGATTCTGCGCTTTCAACTTCGTCACTGATCGCGTGTCCTGGTCTGCGCGCCAAATCCCGAACGTCATCAGCTCGATCAGAATTCTGCTCGTCGCGCCCATCGCCATGGCGTTGGCGCATCATCAACTGTCGACCACCATCGCCTTGTTCGGCATTGCTGCGTTGTCGGATGCGGCCGACGGCTTTCTCGCCAAACGCTATGGTTGGCAGAGTGAACTCGGCGCCGTGCTCGATCCGGCCGCGGACAAGTTATTGCTGGCGACCGTATTCATCACGCTCGCTTACATGAAGCTCGTTCCGCTCTGGCTGATGGCGGCCGCGGTGGCTCGCGATGCGATCATCGTGCTCGGCGCGCTGATCTACCGGTTTTGGTTCGGGCCGCTCAACGTGCGTCCGTCGATCGTGAGCAAATTCAATACGCTGTGCCAGGCCGCGTTCATTCTGGCCGTCGTCGGCCGAGAGGAATTCGCGGTGCCGCCGGCGTGGACGGTGACGCTGCTCGGCGCGCTGGTGTTCGTGACGGTGAGCGTCAGCGGCCTCGACTATGTGCTGATTTACGGCCGGCGGGCGCTGGGTCTCGCGAAGCCGCGTGCCGCGGCACGCGCCGGCGACCGACGCCCGTGAAGCAGCTCGCGCTCGGAGTGAGATTGCGGGCGGATGCGGTATTCGAGAGCTTTTGGCCGGGACTTGAACGGCGAAGATCGTTGCCGCTCTGCGCACGCCCAGTGCCGCGCCGCTGTGGCTTTGGGGGCGCGGTGGCTCGGGAAAGACCCATTTACTGCAGGCCGTGTGCGCGGCTGCGGGCGCGGCGCCGTCCGATGCGCCGGCCGCTTATTTCCCGCTGACCCGCCCGCCCGCATTGCCTCCCGAAGCACTGGCGGGTTTCGAGCGCGCTCGGGTGCTCTGCGTCGATGACGTGGATGCCGTGGCCGGAGATTTGGCGTGGGAGAGAGCGCTGTTTCGCCTGTTCAACGAAGCGGCGGAACTGCGCACGCGATTGATTTTTGCCGCCGCGGCGCCGCCGCGGCAACCGGATTGGCGCCTGGAGGACTGGCGCTCGCGGGCGGCTGCGTGTGTCGTCTATCAGCTGCGCGACCTCGACGACGAAGGCCGTATCGAAGCGCTGCGCTTGCGCGCGGCGCAGCGCGGCTTGCAGCTGCCGTACGAGACCTCCGAGTATCTACTGAAGCGCATGCCGCGGGACATGCGCTCGTTGTTCGACATCCTCGACCAGCTCGATGAGGCGTCGCTGGTTGCGCAGCGCCGGCTCACCATTCCCTTCATTCGCGATGCGCTCGAGAAGCACGCAAGAACAAAATCATAGTGCAGAACCAGCCGAATACCAGCAGCAGACTCGTTGCGGCGACCCAGCGGGCGGCGGGATTGACCAGTAATTCCGTCAACGCGAACACGAGATAGGGTATGGCGAACAAGGTAGCCCAAGCGTAAGTGTGGCGCCGGCCGCGCAACAGGCCGCCGAGCGGCGCCAGCAACGGTAGAGCGGCCAGCGTGCAAATCGGCCAGGGATACCCGGCCGTCATCCACGCGAACAGGCTCAGGACGAGCGCGATCCAAAGCCAAATCGTCAGCGAACGGGCCGTGGTACTCGAGACTCACGCGCGGCTCTGCAGGCGATCCGCGAGCGCAGCCACGCGCGCGCCCAGGGCGCGCGCCAGGGCACGCTCGGCGTCGGATAATTCGCCGTGACCGCTCACGGCGGTTACATGGCTCGCACCGTAAGGTGTCCCGCCGCTGCGCGTGTCGCTCAGGCCGCGTTCGGTGAAGGGCAGGCCGACCAAGTACATGCCGTGGTGCAGGAGAGGAGTCATCATCGACAACAACGTCGACTCCTGTCCGCCATGCAGCGTCTGGGTCGAGGTGAACACGGCGGCCGGTTTGCCCACCAGGGCGCCGGACAGCCACAGCGCGCTGGTGCCGTCCAAGAAGAATTTCATCGGCGCCGCCATATTGCCGAAACGCGTCGGGCTCCCGAGCACGAGCCCGCAGCACTGCACCAAGTCCTCGTGGGTGGCATAGGGTGGCCCCTCGTTCGGCACGGAAGGGTCGAGCCGTTCCGTGGTCGCGGCAACCGGCGCCACGGTGCGCAGCCGCGCTTGCATCCCGGAGACCGTCTCGACACCGCGGCAGACTTGGCGGGCGAGCGCAGCGGTGCTGCCTTGGCGAGAATAATACAGAACCAAAATTTCATTCATCGGCAGTCTTCCGGGAAATCACTAGGAAATTTGTGTGTATGCTGCGCCGGCGCAACGGATTCGTTGCGCCCGAACACCTATTGTATAACGGCTGCTCGTTTGACGGCTCTGGCGGCTGTTGCTAGTGTCCGTTCACCCTATGTTGCGTTTCCTTGCTGTATTTGTCGGTATTGCCTGCCTCGTCGGATGCGCCGGAGCTCCCGTGCAAGAGATGAGCGATGCGCGCCAGGCCATCGCCGCCGCCGGCGCGGCGGGCGCGACCACGGCGACATCGCCGGATTTCTATGCCGCTCAGGCGGCCATTACGCGTGCCGAAAACCACCTGCAGGCACAGGAGTTCACGCGCGCGCGCTTGGCGGCGTTGGAGGCCAAGCGTCATGCCGCCGCCGCTCTCGCCAATGCGCAGCATGCCGAGGCGCCGTCAACCGCGCCGCACTGAGGCCAAGTCGAATTGGACCAGGTCATTCGGCGTTTTCTCGTCTTTGGGAAAGTCCAGGGCGTGTATTTTCGTCACAGTGCCCGGCTCGAGGCCCGCAGGCTCGTCCTCCGCGGCATCGCCCGCAATCTGCCGGATGGCTCGGTGGAAGTCCTCGCGCAGGGCGCAGCGGCCGCGGTCGAGGAGCTGCGGGCGTGGCTGCAACGCGGACCGGCGCAGGCGCGGGTGGTCGAGGTCCGCGAAACCGCGCACGATGGGATCCAGCCGATCCCCGAGGAATTCGAAGTAGGTTGATGCCGCTACCCTGACCTGCGGCACCGCAACGCCAAATCGCCGGGACCCGTTCTTTTAAAACCGCCAGGCGTGCTGCCAGCGCTGCATCACCAGCGCCGGGTAGGTGTTGCGGCCGACGCTGCCGTTGTACCTCGCGAGCGCGCGCGACCAATTGCGGTTCTCGACCCGCAGGTAGTAGCGCAGAATCTCGCAGCCCATGCGGATGTTGGGCGCGACCTGGACCAGCTGATTCTGCACGCCGAGTTGGCGCGGCCAGAACGGC
Source organism: uncultured Gammaproteobacteria bacterium (assembly GCA_963779985.1). Classification (GTDB taxonomy): domain Bacteria; phylum Pseudomonadota; class Gammaproteobacteria; order Steroidobacterales; family Steroidobacteraceae; genus Bog-1198. Next base: position 1,533,491 of record CAVZZW010000004.1, on the reverse strand, counting down.
ATGACCTGCATCAGCCCGACTGCGCCGGCGGGTGATACCGCCCAGCGATCGAAGCGGCTCTCCACCTCGATCAATGCGAGCACCAGATCCGGGGGCAGCTGCAGCGAGGGATCGCGCTTCGCTTCGCAGTACACATGATCCAGGATTTCGACCCGCGCTTCATGCGTCGGCACCAGACGGGCGAGGCGCGGCTCCATGGTCTTGTACCAGACTTCGGACTCGTACTTGTCGGTGAAGCAATCGGAGCTGCCGATGATCTTCTGCAGCAACGCCTTCAGTTCCGGATCACGCTGCTGATCCGCGCGCGCGGTCCCCGGGGCGCACGCCCACACCAGAGCGACGAAAGCGCAGGCGATACTTGCGCGCAGCGGCCGCTGCATCGGTCTTCCTCAGCTATTTAACTTATGTCGGATGTAGCCTACCGGATCCGCGGCGGGGATTTCCGTCGATTCGGTCTCGCTGCGATGACGATATTCGAGATTTCCGGCGGCGAGGCCGCGCTCGCCGATGACGATCCGATGCGGGATCCCCAGAGCTCGGAATCGGCGAATTTGACGCCCGGGACGGGCATCCCGATCGTCCAGCAATACGTCGATGCCGGCTGCGTTGAACTGCTCGTACATGGCGTCGGCGGTCTCTTGGACCCGCGTCGATTTCTGATAATTGATCGGCACCAGGACGACCTGGAAGGGCGCGATCGCTTCCGGCCAGAGAATGCCGTTGGCATCGTGATTCTGTTCGATGGCGGCGGCAACGACCCGCGTGACTCCGATGCCGTAGCAGCCCATGAACATGGTCAGCGCCTTGCCCTGCTCATCGAGCACGCTGGCATTCATGGATGCGCTGTACAGCTGTCCAAGTTGGAATATGTGGCCCACCTCGATGCCGCGGGCGATCTCCAGGGTTCCCCGGCCGGTGGGGCTGGGGTCGCCGCGCTGCGCATTGCGAATATCCGCGGTTTGCGCGAGCTCGAGGTCGCGCCCCCAGTTCACGCCGCGGAAGTGCATGTCCTTTTCGTTGGCGCCGCAGACGAAATCCGCCAAGTGAGCCGCCGCATGGTCGACATAGATCTTGCCGGCAAAACCGATGGGCCCGATGAAGCCGGGCTCCGAGCCGGTGGCCTTGCGCACCCGATCGGCGCTCGCCATCCGCAACGGATTGGCGACGCCGGGCAGTTTCTGCGCCTTCACCGCATTCAATTCGTGATCGCCGCGGATCACCAAGGCGACGACGTCGCCGTCGCTGCCGTCGACCAGCAGGGTCTTGACGCAACGCGCGGCATCCACGCCGACCTGCGCGCTCAGCTCCGCGATGGTGCGTGCGTTCGGCGTGGGTATCTTGGTCAGAGGTTCGGCGGGCGGCGGGCGCGGCCCGGGAGGCGCGATGGTGGCGGCCATCTCGAGATTGGCGGCGTAATCATCGCCGTTGGAGAAGGCGATGGCATCCTCGCCGGAGTCCGCGAGTACGTGGAATTCCTGGGACGTGGCTGCCGCCGATGCTGCCGCCGTCCGCCTGAACCGCACGAAACTTCAGGCCCATGCGCGTAAAAATGCGCGTGTACGCCTCGTACATGCGGCGATAGCCTTGGGCGAGGCTGGCCTCGTCCGCATGAAAAGAGTACGCATCCTTCATCAAGAACTCGCGGGCGCGCATGACGCCGAAGCGGGGGCGAATTTCATCGCGGAACTTGGACTGAATCTGATAGAAATTGACCGGCAGTTGCTTGTAACTGCGCAATTCGCGCCGCGCGATATCGGTGATGACCTCTTCGTGGGTGGGTCCATAGACGAATTCGCGGTCGTGCCGATCCTTGAAGCGCAGCAATTCCGGGCCGTACTTGGTCCAACGGCCCGATTCCTTCCACAATTCCGCGGGCTGGACGGTCGGCATGCACAATTCCAGAGCGCCCGCGCGGTCCATTTCCTCGCGCACGATGCGTTCCACCTTGCGCAGAGTGCGCAGGCCAAGCGGCAGCCAGACATACAGGCCCGCCGCGAGACGGCGGATCATGCCCGTCCGCAGCATGAGCTGGTGGCTGACGACCTCCGCGTCGGCGGGCACCTCTTTGAGGGTCGAGATCGGATTTTGAGATAAGCGCATAGCCGCATATCTTACATCAGCCCCCCTGGTATTATGGGGGCTCATGAGCGACGACGGACGATCCAACAGCGCGGCCGCGGGGAGTGTACTGGCTGCCGAACCTGCTCACCACGGGAGCATTGTTCGCCGGCTTTTATGCCATCGTGGCGGCCATCGACTTGAAATTCGAACGTGCCGGCGCCGCGATCTTCATCGCCATGATATTCGACGGATTGGACGGCCGCGTGGCGCGCTGGACTCACACCGAAAGTCCCTTCGGCAAGGAGTACGACAGCCTGTCGGACATGGTGTCGTTCGGCGTTGCCCCGGCCATCGTCACCTACCAATGGGGGGTGGCGCGCATTGCCGAGTACGGACCGCTGTGGCGCAGGCTGGGCTGGCTGGTGTGCTTTTTCTACGCGGCGGCAGCGGCGCTTGCGCCTGGCGCGCTTCAATTCACGGTCGGCGACCCAGGACAAGCACTACTTCGAGGGCTTGCCGAGCCCCTCGGCCGCCGCCATCGTCGCGGCCCTGGTGTGGCTCGCCAGCGATCAAACCAACATAGGTCTGCCCGGCTTGATCCTGGCGTTCCTGGTCACCGCATCCGCCGGTGCGCTCATGATCAGCCGCTTCGCCTTCAACAGCTTCAAGCAAGTGAATCCCGGCGCGCGAGTGCGCTTCACGTACATTATTTTGGTGCCACTCGCGTTCATCTTCATTTTCCTGCACTTACCGATCAGTTTGCTGGTGATTTTCGGCTTGTACGGCCTATCCGCGCCCTCGCTTTGGCTCTACCGCAAGCTGCGGCGACGGAGCCGCCCGGTCACGCAGGCATGAATAACGCGCTGCGCCGCGAATATCTCGCCGCCTTGGGGCTGGAATCGTGGGTCGCGCGCGCCAAGCAGGCCGGATCGCGGGAGACCGAGCTGCCTCGCGACGTCGCGCCGTCCCGTGATGCCGCCCAGCTTCGCGATGCCGCCCCGCCTCGCGGTGCCACTCCGCCTCGTGATGCCGCCCCGCCTCGCGAGGCCACTCCGCCTCGTGATGGCGCCCTGCCTCGCGAGGCCACGCGCGCCGCTGCGAGGCAGCTGATGGCGCCCTGCCTCGCGAGGCCACCCCGTCCCGCGACATCGCCCCGCCCAGTGATTCATCTGCTGCGCGCGAGGCCGGTGCCGATTGGCCCGAGCTTCGGGCACGGGTGGCCGCCTGCACACGCTGCACGCTGTGCAACACGCGCACGCAAACCGTCTTCGGCGTGGGCAACCAAAAGGCTGAATGGCTCATCGTCGGCGAAGCGCCGGGTGCCGATGAAGACCGTCAGGGGGAGCCTTTCGTCGGCCGGGCCGGTCAGCTGTTGAATTCCATGCTGCACGCGATCGGACTGGCGCGAGAACAGGTGTACATCGCCAATGTCTTGAAATGCCGCCCGCCCGGCAATCGCGATCCCACCGCGAGCGAAGCGGCCGAATGCCTGCCCTACCTCGAGCAGCAGATCGCACTGCTGAAGCCCAAGATCATGTTGGCGGTGGGGCGTATCGCCTCTCAGAATTTGCTGCGCACCGAGGTCACACTGGGACGCCTGCGCCAACAGGTGCACCGCTTCGGCCTGTCCCAAGTGCCGTTGGTCGTAACCTATCATCCTGCCTATCTGTTGCGCACGCCGACCGACAAGCGCAAGGCATGGGAGGATTTGAAATTCGCCCGCGAGGTATCTGCTCGTGTCTAGCGTCAAACAAGAAGTCGAGTTCGACCCGATCGAGATCCGGCCCATGCACGATCTCGACGTGCCCGTGATCGTGGCCATCGAACGCTCCGCCTATCAGTTTCCCTGGAGCGAAGGTATTTTTCGCGACTGTTTGCGGGTCGGCTACGTGTGCCGCGTGGTCGATGTCGGCGGCGAACATGGCCGGCTACGGCATCATGTCCGTCGGCGCAGGCGAGGCGCACATACTGAATGTGTGCATCAGCGACGAATATCGCGGCCGCGGCTATGCCCGCAAGGTGCTTCTGTACCTCTTGGATCGCGCGCGCGCCGCCGGCATGTACGAAGCTTTTCTCGAGGTCAGGCCGTCCAATACGGCCGCTGCCCGGCTGTATCATTCGATGGGTTTCGAACAGGTGGGCGTGCGGCGCGGGTACTACCAGGCAACCATGGGCCGCGAGGACGCGGCGGTGCTGCGACGAGCGTTGCTGCCGGAAGCGAAGTAGCCGTTGCCGGCCAGTGTCGTCATTCTCGGGAGGCAATTTATTGCTCTACGATTGCCGAATCCAGGATAAGCGAGTGCTCCGGCTAGAAGCGCGCAGTCCCGCTCTGAGACCCCGGCGCTGCGCAGCAGCGTTTATATGCTCTTAAGAGCGTTTTATTGTGATTAAAATGCTCTCCAGGGGTGTTTCTATGGAATTAGGCATCGTGCTGTACGGTTTTCAGTACAGCGAGACCTGCCAACCACTCTAGAATGGTGGGCTGTCTACAGCCCAGCGGCATCCAAATGCACCGGCATCAACTTGTACAAAAATTGTACAAAATCAGAAAATAGTACCAAACATGAATGATGATTTAGCGGAAAATATAGGGAAAAGACGAACTTTTGCCATCATCTCCCACCCCGATGCGGGCAAGACCACGCTGACCGAGAAGCTGCTGCTGTTCGGCGGCGCCATCCAGATGGCGGGAACCGTGAAGGGCCGCAAGGCGACGCGCCACGCGACCTCCGACTGGATGCGCCTGGAACAGCAGCGCGGCATCTCCGTGACTTCTTCGGTGATGCAGTTTCCCTTCGACGACTGCATCGTCAATCTGCTCGACACTCCGGGTCACGAGGACTTCTCCGAAGATACCTACCGCACGCTGACGGCGGTCGATTCGGCGCTGATGGTCATCGACTGCGCCAAGGGTGTCGAAGAGCGCACCATCAAGCTCATGGACGTGTGCCGGCTGCGCGACACGCCCATCATGACCTTCGTCAACAAACTGGATCGCGACGGCCGGGCGCCGATCGAGCTGCTCGATGAAATCGAGAGCGTACTGAAGATCCAGTGTGCGCCGATCACCTGGCCGATCGGCATGGGGCGCGATCTGCTCGGCGTCTATCATCTGCTCGAGGATAGAATTTATGTGTACGTGCCGGTGGAGAAGGGGCGGGTAGGGACTCACGAGACCATCGACGGCATCGCAAGCGCCGAGGCGCGGGAATTCCTCGGGCCGAGATACCGGGAGTTTCTGGACGAAGTGGATCTGGTGCGCGGCGCCAGTCCACAATTCGATTTGGAGCGCTATCGTGCCGCGAAACAGACGCCGGTGTTCTTCGGCTCAGCCGTCAACAATTTCGGCGTCAGAGAATTGCTGTCGGCCTTCGTGCGGCATTCGCCGGGTCCGCTGCCGCGTCCGACGCTGCAGCGCCAAGTCGATGCCGACGAACCGAAGCTCACGGGCTTCGTCTTCAAGATTCAGGCCAACATGGATCCCGGGCACCGCGACCGCATCGCGTTCATGCGTCTTTGTTCCGGCCGGTATGCGCGCGGCATGCGCCTGTACCACGTGCGCCTCGACAAGGACGTTCGCATCGCCGACGCACTGACGTTCCTGGCCGCCGACCGCAGCCAGGCGGAGGAGGCCTACGCCGGGGACATCATCGGGCTGCACAACCATGGGACCATCAACATCGGCGATACCTTCACCGAGGGCGAGGATCTGACCTTCACGGGTGTCCCGAATTTCGCCCCGGAAATGTTTCGGCGCGCGGTACTGAAGGATCCGTTGCGGATGAAGGCCTTGCAAAAGGGACTGTCGCAGCTGTGCGAGGAGGGCGCCACGCAGCTGTTCAAGCCGCTGCGCAACAATGATTTGATTCTCGGCGCCATCGGCCAGCTGCAATTCGAAGTCGTCGCTTTTCGCCTGCAGGACGAATACAGCGTGCAGTGCGTGTTCGAGCCGATCAACGTGGCCACGGCGCGCTGGGTGAACCTGCGCGATGAGAAGCGGCTCAGCGAGTTTCGGGAAAAGGCCTACGACAATCTCGCCATCGATCATGCCGGTGAACTGGTGTACCTCGCGCCCACCCGAGTCAATCTCGGGTTGACCGAGGAGCGATGGCCGGAGATCGAATTCCTCAAGACTCGCGAGAATCTCGCGGCGTAAGGTTCAACTCCTTGCCCACGCGGACGCGTTTCCGCAGAACGTCGGGATAACCCGTCCTTGGTTGGCGATGGCGGCGATCATCCCCGGGGATCTTCAAGTGATTCATTTCACGGGTTTAGCCAGAGGGCGGAAGGCGCGCACCGCGGCGTCGAACTGACCGATGGTGATGCGTGCGGGAGCGGCGGTATAGCGCAGGCTGTAGTAATGCCGGCAGAGTGCGGTGACCGTGGGACCGAGGTCCGGCCGGTGCTGCGCGATGCGTGCCGCGTAGTCCTCCGCTCCTTCATGCGCCAGCCGCGGCACACCCGCGGCGGCCAACTTGGCGCACAGCCGGGAGTAGGCGCGAATCAGCGGTTCCTTGCGGGAGGGAGCTGTTTCGCGGCGCACAGACCAGGTGAGCCAGGCGAGCACCAGGCTCAAGGCTGCCGCCAGCACCAACACGAGTTTTTGACCGTCGGGCTCGGGGATATTCAGCCACTCGAGCAGTTTCTGCTGCGAGTCTTGATCGAACAGCAGGATGCGTTCGCGCCAGAGCTGGCGTAGGGCATCGAGACGCAGCCGCGTGTCGGCGAGCCAGGGAGTGCGGCGCTGCCAGCGGCTGCCCAGGGGTTCATCAGCGTTCGCGGCGTCGCTCAGGCCGTGTTCCACGCGGCTGGGGGCGATCGCCGTGGTGGGATCGATGCGCAGCCAGCCGCGGCCGTCGATCCAGATCTCCGTCCAGGCATGCGCGTCGCTTTGCCGCACAATCCAATAGTCGGCGAATCGATTGAAAGTCCCGCCCTGATAGCCGGTCACCACGCGCGCCGGTATGCCCGCCGCGCGCATCAAGATCGCGAACGCCGAGGCATAGTGCCCGCAGAAGCCGCGCTTAGTCTTGAATAGGAATTCGTCCACGGAATCGTCGGCGAGCTTGGGCGGCGTCAGCGTGTAATAGAACTCCTGCTGCGTGAACATGTCGAGAACGGCGCGCACATAGTCCATTTCGTCCGGGTGTGCGCCGCGCAGTGTTTGCGCCAACTGCAGCGTACGCGGATTGCGATTCGGCGGCAGCCGGGTGTCCCGCCGGCGCAACGAGTTGCTGAGCGGCTCCGGCGATTGCACCCGTGTATAGGACGTCGCCTCGACATCGATCGGGCGCGACAGCGGCTCGGGCTGCACCAAGGTGTAGTCGCCGGTGAGCGCGCCGCGCGGCAGATCCCAATGCGACGGCCAGTCGAGCGCGAAGATCCAGTTGTGCTGATGCGGCTCGAGACTCAACCTGTACCGATAGGCGGGTCCTTGGACTTGCAGTGCGGGCGCGATCGAGGAGATGGAACTCGTATGCTTCCACGTGTGCCCGTCGAAATCATGCATCACGGGGCCGCGCCAGTAGCGCTCCTGCGGCGGCGGCGCGGCGGTCTCGAAGCGCACGCGAAATGCGATTTCGTCCGACTGCGCGAGATCCGTGATGTCGCCGGGACTCATGGTGTCGCTCAAGCCCGATTCGGCGCTCTTGCCGTCGTCGGGCAGATGCCAGAGCGGTGCGGCGAACCGCGGAAAGAGCAGCCAGCACGCGAGGGCAAGAGGCAGGGCTTGCGCCAGTATTCGCCCGGCGTAGCGCAGGCTTCGACGCCAATCCGGGGCGGGCAGGGTGCTGGTGAGGCGCAGCAAGGTGGCCGTCGTCAGCCAGCAGACTCCGATGAGGTAGCCGAGCAGCCAAAAGGAGTCGCCTTCCAGCAGCGCCGACAGGCTCACGAAATAGATGATCAATGTGAGGATGTAGATGTCGCGCTGCGCTTCGGTCTCGAGCAGTTTCAATCCTGCCATCAAAGCCAGCAGCGCCGTGCCGGCGGTCAAACCGTTGAAGGTGCGGAATTGCACGAACAGCAGCGCCACGGCGAGCACGGCAACGATCAGGCGTACGGCACGGGGCGGCGCCGCGCGCCCGCGATGCGCGAGCAACAGCCGTATGCCGCCCGATACGGCCACCGTGATCAGCACCCATACGGGCAGGGCTTCGAGGTGCGCGACCAAGGCCATGGCGAGACACGCTGAAATGCCCGCCAATTGTTCGAACGATACGGTTTTGGGCTTCACGCAGGCCCTGCAACCGCGTACGTGGCAAGAGCCCGCAAACACGCGAAACGATGCGCCGCGCCGCGTGCCGGAGGAATCTCCTTCCCGGGGATCCTGAGCCCGAAGACTCGCTGTGCGGTTTCACTTTCCAATACCCACAGGCACAGCTGCGATAGGCGGGACTCGGCATCCTGGCCCTCGAGCGATGACCATTCCAGCCATTCGGGCTGCGCGGCCGAACTCGTGTAGCTGCGCACCGCAGCCTCGCCACCGCGCGCCAGCACCTTCCATGCCATATGTTTCAGCGGCACACCCGGCTCATAGGCACGCAGTCCTGCAAAGTCCTCATCGCCGCGTATTTCCGACGGCGATTGAAATCCGGATCCCCCCACGGCCGGCAATGTTCGATTGCCGCGCGGGGCGGGGGCGACGTAGGCGGTCAACGAACCTTGCACGTAGGTCCAGGCGAAAAACCAGCCGAAAGGATAGCGAGTGCGCAGCTCGAACTGATCGATGCGCACGACGCCGCGCCGCGGCACCGGAACGGCGACGCTGACCGATTCACTGGAGCGCGCGGGAACGCTGCGCATTCCGGCGGCGGTCATGCAGCGGATTTCAACATCGCGGCGATCGACGTTCGATTCGTTGCGCAGCACGAACTCGAAACTCGCCTCGCCGCCGGCAAATGCATCGACCTCGGTGGTCGCATCCACCTGCAGGCCGAGCAAAATGCGATTGCAGTGATGCATGGTGACGAACGCGACGCTCGCCATCAGGAAGGCAAAGGCCAATCCCAAGTTGCTGTTGTAGTTGAGCCCGGCGATCAGCATCGCCGTGAGAATCAAACCCAGCATGAAGCCGAAGCGCGTCGGCATGAGGTAGATGCGGCGCCGCAGAATTTTGGTCGGCAGGGTATCGCGGCCGTTGCGCCGCACGGCCCAGGCGCGAAGCTTATTGGCGGCTGCCCGCCGTAGGGTGTTCATTCGCCCTCGCTCAAGGAATGGAGACGGCCTCGAGCAGCCGAGCGGCTGCGGTGCGGCCGCTGTCCCGCTGCCGCACCCGATGTTCGACCACGGCGGCAAACACCGCCTGCACGTGCTCCGGAATCACGGCGTCGCGGCCGGCGATCAACGCCCAGGCGCGCGCCGCGCGCAACAGCCCGATCGCTGCACGCGGCGATAGACCGGCGTTCAACCCGGGCGCATGACGGGTGTGGGCCACCAGCGCCTGGACATAGTCGAGGAGCGCCGGCGCCACGTGAATGTCGAGCACGCGTTGCTGCAGCTGCCGCAGGCTGTCCGCGTTGGTGACCGTCGCCAACGTGTTCACCAAATCGCGTCGATCCACGCCGCTCAAGAGTTCGCGCTCCTCGGCCGCCGCGGGATATCCCAGATGCACGCGCATCAGAAATCGATCCAATTGTGATTCGGGCAGCGGAAAGGTCCCGGCCTGGTCCTGCGGATTCTGCGTGGCGATGACGAAGAAGGGTTCCGGCAGCGCCATCGACTGGCCGTCCAGGGTCACCTGATGTTCTTCCATGGCCTCGAGCAGTGCGCTCTGGGCTTTGGGCGAGGCGCGATTGATTTCGTCGGCCAGTACCAACTGGGCAAAAATCGGCCCGCGCTGAAATCTGAATTGACCGGTTTCGCGGTCATAGATGGATACACCGAGCACGTCCGCGGGCAAGAGGTCGCTGGTGAACTGCACACGCTGAAAGGACAGCCCCAAGGTCTTCGCAATGGCGTGGGCGAGAGTGGTTTTGCCGACCCCCGGAATGTCTTCGATCAACAAATGACCGCGCGCCAGCAGACAGGCGAGGCACAGGCGAATCTGCATGTCCTTGCCCAGGATCACCCGATTGATCTGGGCGAGGACCGCGGCGATTTCGGGCTGCACACCGCTCATTGGTTTTTGAGCGCGGTCACCCTGGCGATCTGGGCCGCCAATTGACCGATTTCAGTACGCAGTTCGGCCAGCCGCTGCCGGTCCTTGGCTACGACTTCCACAGGCGCATTCTTCGCGAATTCCGCATTGCTCAATTTGCTCTCCAATTTCTTCAGATCGCCATCGGCCTTGCCCTGCTGCCTCGACAGCCGCGCCAGCTCGGCGGCGGGGTCGATCAAACCCGCCATGGGCACCAATATTTCCAATGCACCCACGAAGGCAACGGCAGAAATCGGTGCAGCTTGAGCCGGCCCCAGGCTGCAGGGCATCTCGATGCCGGCGAGGCGCATCAGGTAGGGCAGGTTGCGCTGCAAATACTCGGTGTCCTTGGAGGAGGCATTCTGCAGCAGCACCTCGAGCTTGCGGCTCGGCGCTATGTCCATTTCGCCGCGGATTTGCCGCACGCCCTCGATGAAACCGATCACCCAGCGCATTTCCTGCTCCGCGTCAGGGTCTGCCTTGACATCGGCCGCGCTCGGAAACGGGCGCCGCATGATGGTGTCACCGGTCACGCCCGCGCTCACGCGCACACGCTGCCAGATTTCCTCGCTGATGAACGGCGCGAGCGGATGTAGTGCGCGCAGCAGCACTTCGAGGCTGTTGATCAGCGTGAAGCGCGTGCCGCGTTTCGCCGCGGCGCCGGCGGTCTCCGATTGAAGGATGGCTTTCGAGAGTTCCAAATACCAATCGCAGAATTCATGCCAGGTGAATTCGTACAGCGCATTGGCGACGGTATCCAGGCGGTATTCGTCGAATCCTGAGGCCACGCGCGCAAGCATCGCCGAGAGCCGCGTTTGGATCCATCGATCGGCCAGGCTGAATTCCGCGCCTTCCGCCCCCGCATCCTGGTTCTCGACATTCATCAGCACATAGCGCGCGGCGTTCCACAGCTTGTTGCAGAAGTTGCGATACTCCTCGACCCGGGTCATGTCGAAACGCAAATCGCGGCTTTGCGTGGCGAGCCGCGCAAAGCACAGGCGCAATGCATCCGTGCCGAACGGCGCAATGCCCTGCGGAAATTGCTTGCGGGTCGCCTTCTCGATGGCCGGTTTCATCTGCGGCTGCATCAGGCCGCTGGTGCGCTTGGCGAGCAGGGCGTCGAGCGAAATTCCGTCGACGATATCGAGCGGGTCGATGACGTTGCCCTTCGACTTGGACATCTTCTGGCCGTCATGGTCGCGGATGAGTCCATGGATGTAGACTTCGCGAAACGGCACCTCGCCCGTGAATTTCAGGCCCATCATGATCATGCGGGCAACCCAGAAAAAAATGATGTCGAAGCCGGTGACCAGCACCGAGGTCGGGTAGTAGGTCTCGAGTTCGGCCGTGGGCTCGGGCCAGCCTTGAGTGGAAAACGGCCACAGCGCCGAGGAGAACCACGTGTCCAGCACATCATCGTCCTGGCGCAACGGCATCGACGGGTCGATGCCGTGGGCGGCGCGGGCCTCCGCCTCGCTGCGGGCGACATACCAGCGTCCATCGGTGTCGTACCACGCCGGTATGCGGTGCCCCCACCACAGCTGCCGGCTGATGCACCAATCCTTGATCTTGTGCATCCATTCGTAATACACCGCGGACCAGTTGTCGGGGACGAAGCGGATGTGTCCCTGTTGGACGGCACGGATGGCCGGTTCCGCCAGCGGCTTGATGTCGACGAACCACTGGTCGGTGAGCAAGGGCTCGAGGATGGCGTTGCTGCGATCGCCGCGCGGCACGGTCAGTTTGTGCGGCTCGATGCGCTCGACCAGTCCGATCTCTTGCAAATCGGCAAGTACACGCGTCCGCGCGGCGGCGCGGTCCAGGCCGCGGTAGGCGGCAGGCACTGCATCGTTGAGCGATGCGTCCGGGTTCATGATGTTGATGAGCGGCAGGCCGTGACGCAGTCCGACTTCGTAGTCGTTGAAGTCGTGCGCCGGCGTGATCTTGACGCAGCCGCTGCCGAATTGCGGATCGACATAGGTGTCGCCGATGATGGGTATGTCGCGCGCCGTGAGCGGCAGGCGCACTCGGCGGCCGATCAGATGCCGATAGCGTTCATCGTCGGGGTGCACGGCGACGGCGGCGTCTCCCAATAGAGTTTCCGGGCGCGTGGTCGCGACCACGAGAAATCCCGTGCCGTCATCGAGCGGATAGCGCAAATGCCATAGGCTGCCGGGTTCTTCTTCCGCAACCACTTCCAAATCGGAAAGCGCCGTCTTCAGCACCGGATCCCAGTTCACCAGGCGCTTGCCGCGGTAGATCAGTCCTTCCTGGTGGAGACGCACGAAGACCTCGGTCACCGCCTGCGACAGTCCGGCGTCCATCGTGAACCGATCGCGCCGCCAGTCGACCGAGGCGCCGAGCCGGCGCATTTGCTTGGCGATTTGTCCGCCCGACTGCTCTTTCCATTGCCAGACTTTGTCGATGAACGCTTCGCGCCCGATTTCCAGCCGGCTGGTGCCCGCGGCGTTCAATTGCCGCTCCACCACCATTTGCGTGGCGATGCCCGCGTGATCGGTTCCGGGCTGCCACAGGGTATTGAAGCCTTGCATGCGCCGATGACGGATGAGCGCATCCATGATCGTGTCCTGGAATGCGTGCCCCATGTGCAAGGTGCCGGTCACGTTGGGCGGAGGAATGACGATCGAATAGCTCGGACCCTGGCCGCTGGGAGCGAAATACCCGCACGCTTCCCAATGCGCGTAAATCCGCTGCTCGATGTCGGCGGGCGAAAAGGCTTTATCCATTGTCTTTGCTGTCTTCCTGTGTCGCGGCGTGTTCGCGCAGAATCCGGTCCACCAATTCCGGGAGCTGCGCGCGCAGGCGGTCGAGCACGCGTTCGAATAAGGTTGCTTCGATGTCCTTGACCGCTTGATGCAACAGCGAGTCGGCGAGTTCCAACGTCTCGCTCAAGATGGCGCCATGCACCGCCTTGGCCTCGAGCGACAACGACGGCGCGTTCTCCTTCACCGCATCGGTGAGAATGGGGATATCGCGCGGATCATGCGGTCCGGATTGCATGCGAACGTCAAATATCCGCTGTCTCGGCGGATTGATGCGTTTCCAGCGTAACCTTGAGGTCGCGGTACGTCTTGAAGCGTTCGCGGCCGAGGCGGCGGCGCTCCTCGTCGGCGTCGATGATCTCGGCAATGCGCGGGTAGCGTTGCCAGTGGTCGGGCAGGCGAGCGGTGAGATTCACGAGCAGATCGGCGGCGGGCGGCGCGGCGGACTCCGTGGGCAGCGCGGCGGATTCCGTGGGCGGAGCGCCGGGTGCCGGGGATAGGACGGTGAGATGCACCTTGGCCGCGGGATCCATCGAGTGCTCGTCCGTGCAGATCTTGTGCGGAATGAAAGACCGCTCGTTGAACGTCCACAGCAGGTCATCGAGCGCCTGTGCATCGGCCAAGGTGTCGTTGACGATGACGATGCTCAAATCCCGCAGATAGGCCTTTTCGGCCAGGCGGCATGTGAATGCCCAGCGCTCTCGGGCGGCGGTGCCTTTCAGTACGTAGAAATCTACGCGCTCGGTCATGTCGACCGGACGCGATTGATCAGAAAATCGACGAGCAGGGGCACGGGGCGTCCGGTGCTGCCTTTTTGGGCGCCGCTCAGCCAGGCAGTACCCGCGACGTCGAGATGCGCCCATTGCAGGTCCTTGGCGAATTTCCACAGGAACGAACCCGCGGTGCAGGCGCCGCCCTCGCGTCCGCCGACATTGGCGATATCCGCGAAATTGCTCTTCAATTGATCGACGTATTCCTCGCCGACCGGCAACCGCCAGGCGCGGTCGTCGGCGCGGATGCCGGCGGACTCCAGTTCATCCGCCAGCGACTGGTCGTTGCTCATCAAGCCGCTGAAGTGGTTGCCGAGAGCGATGATGCAGGCTCCGGTCAGCGTCGCGACGTCGATGACGGCGGCCGGCTTGAATCGGCGGCTGTACGTGATGGCATCGCAGAGAATCAAGCGCCCTTCGGCGTCGGTATTCAGGATCTCGACGGTCTGGCCCGACATGGTCGTGACGATATCGGCGGGCTTTACCGCGCCGCCGCTCGGCATATTCTCGCAAGTTGCGATGATCACCACGAGGTTGACCGGCAATTTGAGCTCGGCAACTGCGCGCATCGTGCCGAGTACGGTGGCGGCGCCGCTCATGTCGAACTTCATTTCGTCCATGGCCGGGGGGTCCTTCAAGGAAATTCCCCCCGAATCGAAGGTAATGCCCTTGCCGATGAGACAGATCGGTGCCGTGTTCTTGTTGGCGCCGCGGTATTCGCAGACGATCAGCCGGGGAGGCTGGTCCGATCCTTGAGTCACCGCGAGAAACGCGCCCATCTTGAGCGCCTTGATGCCGCGCTCGTCCAAGACCTTGGTTTTGATGCTTGCAAAATCCTTGGCCAACGCTCGAGCGCGGTTTCCCAGGTAGGTGGGGGTGCACACGTTGGGGGGCAGATTGGCGAGATCTCGGGACAGCGCGAGCCCGCTGCCGACCGCAGCTCCGATGCGCAGACCCTCGGCGGCCGCCGTCGCGCCGCGCGCGTCGGCGACCGCGACACTGACGCTGGACAAGCGCGGCGCTTTGGGCCTGGCGCTCGTTTTCAGGTCTGGAATCTTATACAGCTGTGCGCAGAAGATCTCCGCAACGGCGCGTGCGCGGTATTGCACGTCGAGGTCGGCGACCGACTCCAGCGCAAGGTACACGAGCGCGTCGCCCGCTCCCGTCTTGGCGAGAGCCTGAACGGCGCTGCTCAAGGCCTTGCGGTACTGCTTGCGGGCGAAGGCTCCATGGGTACCGAGACCGATCAACAGCACGCGCGCGGCCGCCGTTCCCGCCGGCGTCGGCAGGAACAGCACTTCGCCGAGCTTGCCGGAGAAATCGCCTTCCCCCCGCAGCTTTCCGATCAGTCCGCCCAATTGCTTATCGATCCGGTGGGCCGCGGCGCCCAGATCACCGTCCTCATACACGCCCACCACGGCGCAAGCCGCCGCATTGAGCGCTTTCGCATCGATAATGGCCTTGAATTCCATGTCCCAAACTCCGTATTTGTCTGTTGGTTGCCTTCAGGGGTTCTAGTAAATAGTTTACTAGATTATTGCGAAGGCTCTAAGCTCGATGCCATGAAATGGACAGTGCAAAGGTATGTGCTGCGCGAAGTCGTGCAGACCTGGCTCGCCGTGACGGGGGTCTTGGTGGCCATTCTGGTGTCGAACCAGTTGTCCCGGGTGCTCGGCCAGGCAGCGGACAACCAGTATGGCCGGCACGTGGTTTTCGATTTGATTGCACTCGGCGCAATCATGAATTTATCGGTCATCGTGCCGGTCAGCCTGCTGTTGGCCGTGGTATTGACCTTGGGCCGGCTATACCACGACAGCGAAATGGCCGCGCTGCAGGCATGCGGGTTCAGCCCGACGAAGCTGCTGGTGCCCCTGTTCTGTTTTGCGTCCGTGATTGCCGTAGGGTTAGGCTGGCTGGTTTTCGTGCAGGTGCCGCAGGCCGACAGCGAAGCGCAGTTGCTGCGTCAATCGGCGCTCAAAGAGGCGCAATTCGGTCAACTCGACGCCGGCCGATTCCGTTCCTTCAGCGGCGGCGATGCGGTGTTTTACGCCGAACGAGTCGACCCGGAGGGCGTATTGCACAATGTGTTCGTGCAGCGCGAGTCCGCGGGCCAAATCGAAGTGGCGCTCGCAGACACGGCCACCTATTCCAAAGCGGCGCCCAACGGGGTGCACCTCGTGACTTTGTTCAACGGCCGCCGCTATGAGGGCGTTCCCGGGCGCGATGACTTCCGCGTGATCGAGTTCCGCGAGCACGGCATTCCCATCTCCGCGCCCGCGGACGCCGCCAGTACCAATGATCCGGATACCAAGCCGACCCGGGAACTGCTCGGTTCGGACGCTCCGTCCGACATTGCGCAATTGCAATTCAGAGCATCTACGCCGCTGATGGCGCTGGTGCTGACCCTGGTAGCCGTGCCCTTGAGCCGGCTGCGTCCGCGCCAGGGCCGATACGCCAGAGTCGGATTCGCCATCGTCGTGTATTTCGTGTACTCGAATCTGCTTGTCAGCCGCCAAGGTGTGGCTGGAGAAGGGAGAATCTGTCGCCGGCGGTCGGGGTCTGGTGGGTGCACTTGGCGGCGCTGGCCCTCGGACTCTACCTGGTCGTGCGTGAAGCGAGGACGGCGTGAACATTCTCGATCGCTACTTGTATCGCACCGTGCTCGTCTACACCGCCATGGCGATGGCCGTGCTGCTGACCCTGGGTGCGCTGTTCGTGTTCATCAGTCAGCAAGGCGATATCGGCGTCGGCAGCTACAGCGCCGGCGGACGCCTTTCTGTTCACGATGCTCAATCTGCCGCAGCAGGCGTTCGAACTGCTGCCGATCGGCGCGATGATCGGTGCGCTGATGGGCCTCGGCAACCTTGCCTCCGGCAGCGAGCTGGTGGTGACGCGCGCTTCCGGAGTGTCGGTCTGGCGTATCGCCTGGCCGGTGGGCCTCGCCGGACTGACGCTCGCCCTCATCATGTACGGCATCGGTGAGTATGCGGCGCCGCCGATGGCGCAGTTTGCGAAGCGCGAGAAGACCACGGACAAATTGGCGGACGTGAGTTTTGCGGGGTCGAGCAGCGCCTGGGTGAAGGACGGGAACCTCATTCTGCGGGTGCAGACGGGAGAGGTCGGATCGCGCCTTCGGCGGGGTGTCGCTGTTCCAATTGGATGGACCGACCAAATTGCGCTCGATCCAGCGGGCCGAGCGCGCATCTCGGTCGCGAATCCCGGCCGTTGGAGCCTGCACAATGTGGCGACCACGCACTTCGGCGATGAGCACATCGACAGCGAACTCGCCGAGCGGGATCATGATGCAATCGAAGGTCAATCCGGAGTTCCTCGGGTTGGCCGCCACCGATCCGCAACTGCTGACGCTGCGGGGTCTGGCCTCGTACATCGATCATCTGCGCCGCAACAGCTTGGAAACCGCACCCTACGAAATCGGCTACTGGTCGCGCATAGCGAGGCTGTTCGCGGTGATCGTCGTGACGCTTCTTGCCCTGCCTTTCGTATTCGGCCCGCTGCGCACCACCGGCGCCGGCACCCGCACGGTGATCGGCGTGATGCTGGGCGTGATCTTTTTCCTCATTACCGGAACCATCGAGAAGGGCGGACAGCTCTTCGGTCTGAATCCCGCGCTGGTGGGCTGGCTGCCGACCGCGGTGATCGGACTTTGTACTTTGATCGCGATATCGAGAACCCGCTGACGCCGTCGATGCAGCCCCGTCAACGCTGTCAACGCAGACGCATCAGCCCTGTCAATCGAAGGCGCTAACGCTGCAAATGGACGACCCGCGTTTTCGACAGCCGGTCGTGAAGCGCCAAATGCTCGGGATCGGCGTAGAGCCACAGAACGCCGAGCCCTGCGGGGGCCCAGGCGAGCACGCCGAAGACGCAGCGCAACGCCGCGGCTTTCAATGCCAACGGCTGGCCCGAGTCGGTGACCGCGCGCAGATGCCAGGCGCGCATCCCCAAGGTCTGGCCGCTGCGAGTCCAGTTGAGCAGGTAGTAACCGGCGACCACGCCGAACAGGCCCGCGCGGTAGAGATACACCCAGGCGCCCGCCGTTTCGGGTTCCACCGCCACGCTGTGATTCAAGAACACGGCGCCGGATGTGAATATCACCAGCAGAGCCGCGAGCAGCACGGCGTCGTACAGCAGCGCGGCGACGCGTCGACCGAATCCGGCGCTGGTGCCGCCGGTCACGATTTTGGTGCAGGCACCGGCTTTTTCGTCGGCAAGAATGCCGGGGAGGCCGCCGGTTTCGAGGGTAGGGCGGCGGTTTTGCTCGCATTGGGCGGCGGGGCCTTCGGGACCAGCAATTGTTCCAGCGGCCGGAAAATGGCATCGAAGCGGTAGCCGACGATGTCGAATGCGCGGCCGGCCGTCTTTGCATCGAGCGCCGCGTCCTTGCTCGCCCTCAGCTGAATCCAATGCTTGTCGCCGTTTGCCGCGCCGGTCATCGTGATCACATTGCCGTCCGCCAGGGTCACCGTGGCGACGGTCGCTTTGCTGAAATCCACATCGCCGACCGGCGTCACATCGTCGGCGGTCAAGCCGCTATAAGTGGTGGGCGAGGGTGCGAGCGAGGCCGCATCGGCCGCCTTTCGCCCCGGCGGCACGCCGTCGAGCGTGAAAGAGCCGCCGGCGGCCGTATCGCGACGAACGGTATACGCGGATCCGGCGGCGGGCTTGACCTCGATGCTCTGGATGCCGGCCGCCGCAACGTCCAACAGCCGCTGATCGATCCAAAAGCGAGCCTCGGTCTCGAACGAAATCCCGGGTTCGATGCTGTAACTCGTGTTCTCGCCGCTGCGGCGCGCGAAGTTGCCGTCGCCGACCACCTTGCCGATGATTACCGCATGCATGCCGTCCCGCGCCGTGACGCTGATCTCCGCGCCGGTCGCGCCCGGCAGCGCCGGATCCTCGACGCCGATGACCGGGAAGTTCGCCGGATTGGAAGTCTTTTGCTCGACGATGCGCGCTTCGCTCAAGGCCGACAGTAACTTGCGCAACTTCGACACATCGGCCGGATAGTCGCCGCGTTCGGCCACGGTCCACCGGCCGTCTTGTTCGTGCACCGTGACCGAAGGAGTCGCGCCGGCGCGGCGCACGCTCAAGCTGGTCACCGTATTCAGTTCACCCGCCAGGGTAGGCAGCAGTTGCGCACCGTGCGCATCCCGCTGCTGATTGCGCTGGGCGCTCAGGTACAGTGCGATCGAGATGGCGAGCGCAGCGGCGACGATGAGCGTGATGAATCGTTGCCGGTTCATGCCGCCCCCGTCACGGCCGTTCGCCGCCGTCGGCGCAGCACCAGAATGATGACGCCCGCGACGGCCACACACAGCGGTGCAACGGCAATGTTGATGACCTTGAGCCAGGAATCCAGGCGATTGATGTCGACGTCCAGCCCACGCTGCGTTTCGCGCAGTTCCTTGCGCACGCGGGCTTTCTCCGCGACGAATCGCTTCAGCTCCGCCTCTTGTTCCGGCGACAGCATGATCGATGACTGATCGTTGCGTTTGCTCTGCAGCTCGGTCAATTTGGTTTCCGTCTGTTGCAGCTCGGCCTGCAATTCCAGCGCCTTGCCGCGCAACCGGTCGTCCGCCTGACGCCTGAGCGCCTCGACGCGCTCGAACGGCCGCGAAAACGTCGCGCGACCGCGAACGCTGATCAGTGCGCTGCGTTCCGCTCAGGTTGTCGAGAATGTTGGCCACCAAGTCGCCGTTGTTGGCAAACGCCTGCGCAACGCGCTGACCGAACACTTCACGCGTCTGCACCCACATATAGTCCATCAGCAAATCCGTGTCGGCGACGACGACGATGTTCGCCGGCGCCGTCGACTTGGCGAGATGGGCGGCCGGCGGCCCGGCGGCAGCCTTCTGGTCCGGCGGCGCTCCTTGGGGAAACGCGGACTCCACCGGTCCGGTGATGCGTGCGGCCAGTGCGTAGCGAACCCCCGTCGGCTTGAATCCGTCCCGCAGGGTCGAAGGGTCCGTGAGGGCGTTGAAGCGCTGCGCAGGAATGGGCGCGGCGCTGGTCGAGCTCAGCAGCAGCGGCTCGAACGTGGTCTTGGCACCGGGGTGGGCGGCGAGCGAGCCGGCGGTCGCAAGATTGATCTTGTCGAGCGAGGCCGATACCACGTCCTTTTGATTCATGTCGTCATGGCCCAGCCCCAAGATGCCGATATGCCGTATCGGCGGCGACTGCATGCTGGTGCGCACTTCGAGTCCGCGCTCCAAGTCGCCGATCACCTTGGTCGGGTCGTAGTCGACGCCCCAGGACGCGAGCAGCGGCGCGAGATTCGAAGAGTGATTGGCCATCGCCGCGGCAAGCGGATTCGACGGATCTTGCCCGCTGGTGTCCGCGCCCGCATTCGGATCGAGGAACAAGCAGAACTCTGCCGCCGCGCATCACGAATTGATCGATGGCGTACAGGGTCTTCGGCGACAGCTCCTTCGGATGGACCAGCATCAACACGTCGACGTCCTTGTCGATGCGGTCGACGTCGGCGGTGAGCGAGCGCACGGTGAACAATTCCTGGAGCTGGGTGAGAATCGGCCAGGGCTCGCCCATTTGACCCGTCATCGGGTTGAACTGTCCCTGCAATCCCAGTGAACTCATGAGGCCGATCACCGGCTTTTTCGCCGTACCCAGCTCACTGATGAGCTTTGCCACGTCATATTCCAGAAATTCCTCGCGATCCGCCTGGAAGTTCGGTATGGCCGAACGGCCATCGGTGGAATTGGTCCCCGCCAAGTCCGAAATACAGGGCGTCGCCGCTGCCGGCCTGGAGCGACTGCAATCCGAATTCGGCGGCGCGGTCCTCGTCGTCCGAGAAGGGCTGCGGATCGACTACCGTCACGTGGATCTTGCCGCCGGCTCGAGCGGCCAGTTCTTCCAGGAACTCGCGCACCCGGGCGGCGTACGGCATGACCAGCGGCGCCTGCTTCGCGGCGGCTTCGCGCGAGAAATAGAAATACAGATTCACCGGCTCCTTGAGCTCTGACGAGCACTTGCTGTGTGCCGGGACTCAAGGTGTAGAGCTTGTTCTGCGTGAGGTCGAGGCGCATGCCGCGCAGGCCGATGTTCGACAGCATCACCACGCCCAAGAACAACACGGCGAGTGCGATCAACCCTCCGACCCCAAAGCCCGTTCTCTGCCAACGACTACCGTTCACCTATTCCGCCTTTTTCATGTCGAGTACCAAGGCCGTGGCGGCCAACCAAAAGCCGATGAGAGCGCCGAAGTACACGAGATCGCGTAAGTCGATGACGCCCTTGGAGATGGCTTCGAAGTGAGTGAAAAAACTCAAGGAGGCGATCGCGTCGACGATGGCCTGCGGCAAGATGCCGCGCACGAAATCCAGCACCAGCGGAAAGCCCGCCAGCAGGAACACGAATCCGACCAACGCCGCGGTGATGAACGCGACCACCTGGTTGCGGGTAGCGGCGGAAAGGCACATGCCGATCGAGAGGAAGCCGCCGGCCATCAACAGACTGCCGACATAGGCCGCGACGATCGCGCCGTTGTCCGGAGACCCGAGATAGTTGACGGTGATCCAGATCGGAAAGGTGAGTAGCAGCGCGATTCCGGCAAAGCACCACGCCGCCAGAAACTTGCCGAGCACCGCCTGCCACAGAGTGATGGGCAGCGTCATCAGCAATTCGATGCTGCCGCTGTTGCGTTCCTCGGCCCACAAACGCATCGAGATGGCCGGGATCAGCACCAGATACAGCCAGGGATGCCAGCGAAAGAAGGGCTGCAAGTCAGCCTGACCGCGTTCGAAGAAGCCGCCTACCTGGAAAGTGAACACCGCCGCCATGCCCAGGAAAATCACGATGAACACATAAGCCAAGGGGGTGGCGAAATAACTGCGCAGCTCGCGCCGGAATATCACGAAGACTTTATTCACGCGCGGGCTCCCTGCGCGGCGTCGGATATCGCGATGCCCGGCGGTTGCGTCAACGAGCGGAACACCTCGTCGAGACGGCCCGATTCGAGATGCAGTTCGGGCACGTCCCAATCGTTCTTGACGATGATCGCGCTCACCGCGGACAGCGTATTGGCGCCGCGTTTCGGCACCGCCGTGAGCCTGAGCTCGCGCGCATCGGACTCCACTTCGGCGACCTCCGGGAGCAGGGCGATCTCGCGGCGCGCCGCATCGAGCTCCTCGGGCTTTTCGAAGCGCAGGCTGACGGCGTGGTGGTAGCGGGAGCGGGCTTCGAGCGCAGTCGGAGTTTCATCGGCGACGATGCGGCCGTTGGCGATGATGATGGCGCGCGTGCACACCTCGTGGACCTCCTCCAGGATATGAGTGGAGACGATGACCAGCTTGTCCTTGCCGAGATCGTTGATCAGACGCCGCACCTCGTGCTTTTGATTGGGATCGAGCCCATCGGTCGGTTCGTCCAGGATCAGCACCTGCGGGTCGTGGATCAACGCCTGGGCGAGACCGACGCGGCGGCGAAAGCCCTTGGACAGCGTCTCGACGATCTGCCGGATCACCGGCCCTAAACCCAGCCGGTCCACGACGACGGCGAGCCGTTGGCGCCGCCGCTCACCCGTAAGGCCGCGCACGTCGGCGACGAAATCCAGAAATTCGGCCACGGTCATTTCCCCGTAGCTCGGAGCGCCCTCGGGCAGATATCCCATGCACGACTTGGCTGCGACCGGCGCCCGCTCGATGTCGTGTCCGCAGACCGACACCCGGCCGGCGGTGGGCGCAATGAAGCCGGCGATCATGCGCATGGTGGTGGATTTGCCCGCGCCGTTGGCACCCAAGAATCCCAGCACTTCGCCCGGCGCCACGCTGAACGTCAAATCGTCGACGGCCAGCTTGTCGCCATAGCGTTTGGATAGATTTTTAGTCGTGATCATGGCCGCCTTGGAGCATTCATAAACGTAGGAGGTTCAAAAATTTTAATTAACCTTGGCATCGATGGCCGATTTATTTTCCTTGAGTATCCGCCGTACCTCGGGCAGCGATGGGCGGTCCGCCATGCGTGCGATGAGTTCGGGCAGTTCGTACCACTTGCGTCCCCATTGCATCAGGCGAGCGGCATCGGCAACGACCTGCGCGTGGGCGAGATCGGTGGGTGCGTCGCGCCCGGCCGGCGCGGGGTGCGCGATCTTGGGGACGGGTTTGCCGCTCGGGCGTGCGGGTTTCGCCGGATGTTTGGCCGCCGGCTTTGCGGCCGGTTTGGCGGGCATCGCCGCCTTGCGTTCGGTGCGCGCGATCTGTGCGGTACCCGCGGGCGGCGGCGGGCGCTTGGCGGCCAGGAATTTCGGCATCTCCCGCGTGGCTGAAGCCGAGACCGCCGGCATTTCCCGGGTGGCCGTGGCCGAGACCAGGGGCATTTCCCGCGTGGCGGTGTCCGCCGTCGAGTGCGCGGCGGCGTTCGGCGGCTCCGCCATCAAGGAACGCTCGTTCTCTGGATCGGCCAGGGGGATGAAACGCTCGATGTGATCGGATCCCACGAGGTTGGCGAGAAAAATCATGAGCTCCAGGGAATCCGAATACTTCGAGTCGCCCGTCTTGACGCGTTCTTCGACATGGGCCTTGAGCGCGAGGGTCTTTTGCTTCGCGAGATCGATGATCCAACGGCTTGGCCGCTGATGCTCGACCCACGGCTGGATTTTCCAATAGCTGTCGTCATCGAGCGACGAGTACTTGGCATGCAGCTCGAGGCTCTTGCACCATTTTTCCAGCAGTTCCAGCAGTCGTTGATCGGCGGGTGTGGCCATGTGTTCGCAGCTCCAGGGTGCACCCTAAACGAACGGCTGCCCGATGGCCAGCGGTACATCGCGACCCGGCCGCGTTAGACTGCCGGCCATGTGTGGAATAGCAGGCATCGTAGGTTCGCAGGCAAGCGTTGAGATCGCCCGCGGCATGGCGCAGCGTTTGCGCCATCGCGGTCCCGACGGCGAAGGGGTGTGGGGCGCACCGGGAGTTGCCTTGGCGCACCGCCGACTGGCCATCCTGGATTTGTCCGAGGGCGGGCACCAACCCATGGTGTTCGGCTCCCAGGTGCTCTCCTACAACGGAGAAATTTACAATCACGAGCGATTGCGCGCCGAGCTCCCGGGGCCGTGGCAATCGACCGGGGACACCGAGGTGCTGGTCCATCTGCTCGCAAAGCAAGGCAGTGCCTGCCTGGAGCGTCTGGTCGGGATGTTCGCGTTTGCCGCTTGGGACACGCGCGAGCAGCGGCTGCTACTCGCGCGCGATCGACTGGGCATCAAGCCCTTGTACTACCGGCTGCTGCCGGACGGCATCGCATTTGCGTCGGAGCTCAAGGCGCTGTTGGTTCTGGGGCAACCCGACATCGACCGCAGCGCCGTACGCGATTTCTTGTTCCATGGCTATATTCCCGCGCCGAAAACCATTTATCGCGGCATCGCGAAGTTGCCGGCCGGACACACGCTCACCTGGACCGCGGGCCGCATCAGCATCGAGCGTTATTGGAATCCGTCGACCGCGATCATCGAGCGCAGCGCCGCCGACACCGTGCGGGAACTCGACGCCTTGCTGCGCGATGTGGTGCCGGCGCACACCCTGGCGGATGTGCCGGTGGGAGTTTTCTTGAGCGGCGGCATCGACTCCGCACTCACTGCTTACTATTTGGATGCCCCGCGGACCTACACCTTGGGATTCGATGCGGGTGCGCGCTCCGAAACGGAGGCGGCACGCCGGGCGGCGGCGCACCTGCGCACACTGCACCTGGAGATGACGGCGCCATTGGCGGATTTTGAGGAGGCTCTCGACAGGATGCCTGCGCTCTTCGACGAGCCCTTCGGCGACAGCGCGGCATGGTCGAATCATCTGATCGCGCAATTTGCACGCCGCGAAGTCAAGGTTGCCTTGAGCGGCGAGGGCGGGGACGAGATTTTTTGCGGCTATCCGCGCTACTGGTCACGGATCGGTGCGCGCTCGAGCATCTTCAGCAGGTCGCTCGCCCGGTACTTGCCGCCGCTGTCGCGCTTGGGTTCGTCGATGCAGCGGCACGCCTACGTGGGGCTGCCTGCTTATGCCGCGGCGCTGGGAGGCATGACGGCGCAGCAGATCGATTCCTTGCTGGCCGCGCAATGGCAGGAGCCGGAGTACGACTACTCGTGGTTCTATCGGCAATATTGGCGCGAGGACCTGTCCCCTCTCGCTCAATTGCGCTGGCTCGATTTGAACACGGATCTCGCCGAGGGTCTGTTGACCAAGGTCGATCGCACCAGCATGGCGCACTCGCTCGAGGTGCGGCCGCCGCTGCTCGATCATCGCCTGGTGGAGTTCATGCTGAGCGTGAACCCTGAAATTCTCGTCGATCAGAAGCGGCGTCGCGGCAAATTATTGGTCCGCCAGCTCATGGAACCGCGACTGCCGCCCGGCCACTTGAACCAGCCGAAATCCGGCTTTGGTCTGCCGGTGCATCGCTGGCTGCGGCGGCATCCCAAGGTGCTGCGCGACGCGGTAGGCCGTCTGATGGATCGCGGGGTGTTGCAGCGTCCGGTGGGAAGCGAATTCCGCAGGGCCTGGTACCTCTTGGTGCTGGACCGCTGGTTCACGGCCTTTGCCTGACGCTCCCGTGACCGAACTCGCCGTCAATGTTTCCGCCGTGCATGACGCGCCCGGTCCGCGGCGGCCGCCACGATTTCTCTTCGTGCCGGTGTCGGGGCGCTACGGCATGGGCGAATACGCGCGCTCGGTCGCAATCGCGCATGCGGTAAGCCGGCGATGGCCGGGCGCCGCCATCCAATTCGTGTTGAGCCGCGAGGCGCCCTATGCGGCCGATGCGCCTTTCCCCGCGACCTTGTTGACGTCGTCCCCGACATTTCATTCGGCGGCGGTCATCGAGTTGCTCGGGAAGTGGCGGCCGGACGTGGTGATCTTCGACAACGCGGGACGTACGGCGCAGCTGCGCGCGGCGCGACGGTCGGGCGCGCGCGTCGTCTACATCAGCGCTCGCCGGCGCCAGCGAGGCAAGGCGTTTCGTTGGCGCTGGATGCGGCTGATCGACGAACACTGGATCGCGTATCCGCAATTCATCTCCGGGCCTCTGGGGTTGTTCGAGAATTTGAAGCTCAAGTTGATCGGACGACCCGCCGTGCGCTACTTGGATGTCATTTTATCGCGCGCGGATCCGGCACAGTGCGGTGCCGCCCTGTCGCGTACCGGCTGCGATGCGCGAACCTACGTGTTGTTCATCCCGGGTGGCGGCACCGGTCATCCGGGTGCGCACGATGCGGTGGGTCAATTCCTGGCGGCTGCGCGTGTTCTCGCCGCGCGCGGAGTGGCGACGGTGTACGTGGGTCCGAGCGGCGCCCGTACGAGTGATGCCGCTGTCGCCGGCACGGCCGATGCGGGCGATGCGGGCGATGCGGGCACGAGCGGTGCGGGCGATGCGGGTGCCGGCGATCCCATCGAACGGCCGAATTTGCATCTGCAGGGTTCGCTGCCGCAGGCTGAGCTGGCGGAGCTCATGCGCTCGGCGCGCCTGATCGTGACCAACGGCGGCTCGACCTTGCTGCAGGGCATTGCCTGCGGCAGCGCCTGCGTCGCGGTACCCATTGCCAAGGACCAAATCGAACGCACACGGCGCTGCGTTGCCGCCGGCGTTGCCGCGGCCGCGGCTCTCGACTCGGCGAGCATGGTGGAGGCCGCGGAGCAGTTGCTGCGGCATGAGCCGCAGCGCGCGGCGCTTGCCGGGCGCGCGGCCGGCCTCGCGCTCGCCGACGGGATCGAGGTCGCGATTCGGGCGCTGGCTGAGCTCGTTGAAGCTGCGCAGCACGCGGCACGGCCGTAAAGTTGGCGCAGGGGACCATGTCGACAGCAGTTTTATTGGGCTACGATCTCGAGCAGCCATCCTTCCGCCACCGCATGCGCTCGCTGATCGCCACGCTCGAAGCGGCGGGGTGGCAGGTGCGGACCGAGCGCTTTCCCAGCGGCCGTTACGGGCTGCGCACCTGGGAGCGCCGTTCGCTGCTGCGCGCCGCGGACGTGGTGGTGCTGCATCAGATCAAGTTGAGTGCGATCGAGGCGCGTCTGTTCGCCGCCTTCAGCCGGCGGCGGATCTTCGACGTCGATGACGCCATCTACGTGCGCAAGCCGCGCCGGCTCGGCGAAGCGGCGGACGACTCGCCTTGGCGCAAGAGAAAATTTGCCGCAACCTGTCGCTGGGTGGACGCGGTCGCCGCGGGCAACGATGTCTTGGCCGGCGTCGCGCGCGCATCGGCGCGGGCCGTCACGATACTGCCCACCTCTATCGACACCGCCGCCTATCGGCCGACGACAGCCACGGCGGCTGATCCCCCGACCATCGCTTGGATCGGCAGCCCGGAGAACCTGGTCTACCTGGAGATGATTCGGCCTGCATTGGCAAGGTTGAGCAGCCGGCACCCGGCGCTCAAGATGCGCGTCATCTGCTCCCGGTTTCCGGACTGGCCGGAGGTCAACGTGGAGCGCGTTGCTTGGAGTTCGGCGACGGAGGCGCAGGCGCTCGCGACGGCGCACATCGGCGTCATGCCGCTGACCGACGACGAATGGGCGCGCGGCAAGTGCGCCTTCAAGCTGCTGCAATACATGGCCGCCGCATTGCCGTGCGTGGCCTCGCCGGTCGGCGCCAACACCGAGGCGGTGATCGACGGCTACAACGGTTTTCATGCGCGCGGCGCGGATGAGTGGGAACGGCATTTGGACGCGTTGATCCGCTCGCCCGAGCTGCGCGCGCGCTTCGGTGCGAGCGGACTCGCGCACGTCGAATCCCGCTACGCGATGCGCACCTATCAAGAGCGATATTTGGATCTGCTGCGGCGGCTGGCCGCGGGCCCCATGGGGGATTGAATGCGCCGCGCCTCGGAAGCCGGTATTCTTCGCGCCATGCAGGACATGCATATCTATCAGATTCTGAACCACTATACCCGCCGCGAAGAGCTGGATCCGGGCTTCGGGGTCTTGGACAACTCGGTCAATGAGCGGCCCGACTGGTTCGAATACTGGCCGATGAGAAAGTTCTTGCTCAACGAGGCACTGGATGAGAATGCCTTCTACGGTTTTCTGTCGCCGAAGTTCAGGCTCAAGACCGGCTTGAGTTCCGATGCGGTACGCGAGTTCATTCGCGCCGATTCCGCGGCCGACGTCGTGCTGCTGAGTCCCAGCATTCACAACAGCGCCTACTATCTGAATGTCTTCGAACACGGCGACGCCGAACATCCGGGCCTCAAGAATGTCGCCAAACGGCTGTTCGAGCGGCTCGAAGTACCCAGCGACTTGGACGCGCTCGTGTCCGATTCGCGCAACACCGTGCATTCGAATTATTTCATCGCCAAACCGCGTTTCTGGAGAGCATGGCTCGCGATCAACGAGCAGATGTTTGCGATCGCGGAAACACCCGGCGATCCTCTCGGCGAGGCCTTGCGCGCCCCGACGCCTTATCGCGACGCCTTGAACGTGCAGATGAAGATATTCGTCATGGAGCGGATGGCTACCTGGTTGCTCACCTGCGATCGCCGCTTCGTGGCGCGGGTGCGCGATCCCTTTGCGGCGCGCTCGCGGATCTACAAGCTGCCGGTCGCCATCGTGTGCGACGCGCTGAAGATCGCCTATGCCACGGCGGGCCGCGGCCAGTACCGGGATGTATTCCTGTTGATTTGCGGCCTGCGAAAAATGTTGAATTTCCAGATCCGGCTCGGCGGCATGTTGGGATTGCGGCGGATCGAGCCGTGCCTCCGTGTGCTGAAATCGTACTGGCCAGAGGACGGACGGTAGCATGCAAGCAGCGCAAACCGATGCCATGGCGGACTTTTGGCGCGATCGGCGAGTGCTGCTCACCGGACACACCGGCTTCAAGGGCGCCTGGATGAGCTTGTGGCTGAAGGCGTTGGGCGCCGAAGTCACGGGGTATGCGCTGGCTCCGGCCACCGAACCCAATTTGTGGAGCATCGTTACCGCGTCGCCGAACGCAGGCTGGGTGCCGCACTCGGTGATTGCCGATATCCGCGATGCACGGCGCGTCGGCGAAGCGGTGGCCCAGGCCGATCCGCAGGTCGTGATTCATATGGCGGCCCAGGCTCTGGTCAGGGAGTCGTATCGCGATCCGCTCGGTACCTACGCCGTCAATGTCATGGGCACCGCGGCACTGCTCGAGGCCTGCCGTTCTCTGCGCCATCTCGAGTGCGCGGTCGTCGTTACCAGCGACAAGGTTTATGAGAACCGGGGCGAAGGCCGCGCCTTCGACGAACGCGACGCGCTGGGCGGTCATGATCCCTACAGCAACAGCAAGGCCTGTGCGGAACTGGTGACGGCCAGTTTTCGCGACAGCTTTTTTGCCGACGGGCCGCCGATCGCGACGGTCCGGGCGGGCAATGTCATCGGCGGCGGGGACTGGTCGCAAGACCGCCTCATCCCCGACTGCGTCAGAGCGCTCGGGACCGGACAGGGCGTGAATCTGCGCTACCCCGATGCCATTCGGCCCTGGCAGCATGTGCTCGAGCCGCTGTCCGGCTATCTGACCCTGGCGCAGGCGCTGGTAGAATCGCCCAAAACCACGCCGCGCGCTGTCAATTTCGGCCCGGACCCGGCATCCTTCTGCACGGTGAGCGAGGTGGTCGACGCATTCAGTGCGCGATTCGGAGGCTTACCCGGATGGGTATGCGATCCGTCGCCCCAGCCGCCGGAGGCGCGAGCATTGACCCTGTCCTCGGAATTGGCCGGGCATGCGCTCGGCTGGTATCCCAGGCTCGACATCCGCGAGTCCGTGTCGTGGACCGCGGATTGGTATTCGGCCCATACGGCGGGAGAGAACATGGCGGCATTTTCCGAGGCGCAGGTCGCGCGGTATCGTGAATTGATGAAGAAACCCCGATGAAGTGCGTCATTCTCGCCGGCGGCAAGGGCACGCGCATTGCCGAGGAGTCGAGCACGCGGCCAAAGCCCATGGTGGAAATCGGCGCGCAACCCATCCTTTGGCACATCATGAAGCTCTATGCCTCATTCGGCGTGACGGAGTTCGTGGTCTGCCTCGGCTACAAGGGCTATGTCGTCAAGGAATACTTTGCGAACTATTTCCTGCACCAGGCGGATGTCACCTTCGATATGGCGGAGAACCGCGTCGAGTACCACGACTGCCGCAGCGAGCCGTGGAAAGTCACCCTCGTCGATACCGGCGAGGAGAGCATGACCGGCGGCCGGCTCCTACAAGTGCGCAAGTACTTGAATGCCGGCGAGCCGTTCTGCATGACCTATGGAGACGGCCTGGCGGACATCGATATCGGTGCGGAACTTGCCTTTCATGCGGAGCATGGCCGCAAGGCGACGATAGCCTGTGTACGGCCGCCGGCGCGGTTTGGCCGCATCGTCACGCAGGGCAGTCAGGTCGTGTCGTTCGAAGAGAAGCCGACGACGGAAGGCGGGCTGATCAACGGTGGCTTCTTCGTCCTCGACCCCAGCGTGCTCGAGCTGATCGACGGCCACGACACCGTGTGGGAGAAAGAGCCCTTGGAGAGTTTGGCGGCGGATGGCCAGTTGGCCGCCTGGGTACATCGCGGTTTCTGGCAGCCAATGGATACCCTGCGTGACAAGCAAAACCTCAATTCATTGTGGGATAGCGGGGCCGCGCCGTGGAAGCTGTGGGAACGGTGACGGAAGCGATGCCGAGGCCGCTGCGATGATGAGACTTCGGCAGATGCGGAGGCTGCCGCGATGGTAGGCCTCGTGACCAGCTGCCGCGCATGCGGCGGCCATTTGACGGTGACCATGGCCGATTTGGGACTGCAGCCGCCGTCGAATGCCTTCCTCGCCTCGTTGGATGAGGTGCACGGCGAGAAGCGCTATCCACTGCGGGCCAAGGTTTGCGAATCCTGCAAATTGGTGCAAGTGGATTACGACGTCGCGCCGCAAGAGCTATTCGGCAACTATGTGTACTTCTCCTCTTATTCCGACGACTGGCTGGCCCATGCCAAGGAATATTGCGGCATGGCGTGCCGGCGGTTCGGTCTCGGTTCAGAGAGCCTGGTCGTCGAACTTGCGAGCAACGACGGCTATCTGTTGAAGAACTTCGTCGCCATGGGGGTGCCGGTTATGGGCATCGACCCATCCGATACCGTCGCCGCGGCGGCGGAGAAGATCGGCGTTCCCACCATTGTCGAGTTCTTCGGCGCGAGTCTGGCGACGCAGCTGGCCGGCGAGGGCCGGCAAGCGGACCTCATCATCGGCAACAACGTGCTGGCGCACGTTCCGCTGCTCAACGACTTCGTCGCCGGCATCGGCTTGCTGTTGAAACCCAAAGGCTACGTGACGATCGAGTTTCCTCACCTCCTCGAACTGATCGAACACGTCGAATTCGACACCATCTATCACGAGCATTATTCGTACATTTCACTGTACGCCATCGAGCAGGTGTTCAGCCGTCACGGCCTGAAGATCTACGATGCGGAACGATTGCCGACGCACGGCGGGTCGTTGCGAATCTTTGCCGCGCACTCGAATCGCTCGGATCTCGAAGACAGTGCCTCGCTGCGCGAACTGCGCACGCAGGAGAGTGCAGCGGGTCTGGCCGATCTTCGCACCTACCTGCGCTTCGCGGAGCGCGTCGAAAACTGCCGGCGATCGCTGCTGGCGTTTCTCGCCGCGGCCAAGCGCGCAGGCAAGACCGTCGCGGCCTATGGTGCGGCGGCGAAGGGAAATACTCTGCTCAATTTCTGTGCAGTGACCCCGGCCGACATTTCCCTGGTGGCGGACCGCAATCCCCACAAACAATCGAAGTTCCTGCCCGGCACGCACATTCCGGTGGTCTCACCCGAGGCGCTGCTGCGGTCGCGGCCGGACTATGTGTTGATTCTGCCGTGGAATTTGCAGGACGAAATCCGCCAGCAATTGCAGGGAATCGAACAGTGGGGCGGCCGGTTCGTCACGCCCGTGCCCGAAGTGCGCATCCACCCGTGATGCCGACAGCCCAATGACTACGGCAACTCCGGCGACCCCGGTGAACATGGCGATCCTGATGCTACGGCGACCCCATGATATTCACTGAATCGCCGCTGTCCGGTGCCTACGTGGTCGACATGCAGCGGCTCCCGGACGAACGGGGATTCTTCGCGCGCTCCTACTGCGCGGACGAATTTGCCGCGCGAGGATTGGGACCCGAATTACGACAGTGCAGCGTGTCGTACAACGCGCGCAAGGGCACGCTGCGCGGTATGCATTACCAGAGCGCCCCTCATGAGGAACACAAGCTGGTGCGCTGCACCGCCGGCGCGATCTTCGACGTCATCGTCGATATTCGCCCGGCGTCGCCCACGTATCGGCGCTGGTTTGGAGCGGAGTTGACGGTGGATAATCACCGCTCGTTGTTCATCCCACCGGGATTTGCCCATGGGTTCGTCAGCCTCACCGACGCCACGGAGGTGTACTACATGATCTCGGTGGCGCACGCGCCGAATTTCAGCCGAGGGCTGCGTTGGAACGATCCTGCGTTCGCCATCGAATGGCCGTTGTCGCCCGCGGTCATCTCGGAGCGCGACGCCGCGTACGCGTTGTTCGGCGCGCCGGACGGCGTGTGATGCAGGGAAAGCGCGTGCTGGTCAGCGGAGCCGGCGGCTTCATCGGCCGTTGGAGCGTTCCCGCGCTGTTGCGTCTGGGGTACGAGGTGCACGCGATAGTTTCGCGCAACGGGGGCCGCAACGTCCCCGAGCAGCTTCAGGGCGCGCACGTGCACAGCGCGGATCTGCTCGATGACTCGAGCATCGATGCATTGACCAGCGAGGTGCGGGCGAGTCATTTGCTGCACTTCGCCTGGATCGCGACGCCGGGAGTGTATTGGAACAGCGCGGATAATTTTCGCTGGCTCGCGGCGAGCGAGCGCCTGTTGCGAAGTTTTCGCGCCCAGGGTGGCCGCCGCGTGATGATGGCGGGGAGTTGCGCGGAATATGACTGGTCGCGAGTAGAGGTGTGCGACGAGCTGTCGAGCCCCCTGGCGAAGACTAAAACCACTCCATCAGCCGCCGCAGCCGCTCTAGACGATGCGGCAGCTGCCGGCGGGAGTGATGCGCTCGCTGCCGCTGCTGTAGGTGTTGGGGCAGGTACTACTGGTGCAGGTGTCGGTACAGGTACAGGTGCGGGTGCGGGTGCGGGTGTTAGTGCTTATGCTGCTTGCAAAATAGCGATGCAAGGGATTCTGGACGATTTCGGGCGTCACGAGCAGCTATCGACGGTTTGGGGACGCATCTTTTTTCAGTTCGGTCCCCATGAACACCCGGCTCGGCTGGTGCCGTCGGTGATCTGCGATCTGCTGCTGAACCGTGCAGCGCTGTGTTCGCACGGACGACAGGTGCGCAGTTATCTGCACGTCGCCGATGTCGGGGCGGCGTTTGCGGCGGTGTTGGACTCCGATCTCGAAGGTCCGGTGAACATCGGGTCGGATGAGAGAGTCGCGCTGGCAGATCTCGTCGGCCTCATCGGGCGGCAGATCGGACGCCCGGAACTGCTGCGGCTCGGCGCCCGGCCCGCGCCGCCGGGCGAGCCGTCATTGCTGGTGCCGGACATTCGGCGCTTGCGCGACGAGGTGCGATGGCGGCCACGCTTTACGCTGAACGAGGCGTTGACCGACACCATCGCGTGGTGGCGCGGCCGCTTGTCCGTTGCCGCCCGCGCGGTGAGGCCTGAATGAGCGTTGCCAGCACGAGCGGCTCGTGAACAGCGGTGGTCCGGGTCCGGGGTGGCACCCGATGGTCGTGCACTTTCCCCTGGCTCTGGTGGTGACGGCCGCAATGTTTCTGGTGGCGGCGCGGCTGCTGCGGCATGAGCGACACACCGCGACCCTGGCTATCGTGGGCACGTGGAATCTGTGCCTCGGAGCCATTTTTGCGCTGTTCGCACTCGCCACGGGATTGGCCGCGCTGGTCGGACTGCAAGTCGGTGCGGCCGCGCGCCAGGCCGTTTTCGTGCACGTGAAATGGGCCATCTTCACCACGCTGGCGCTGGTGCTCCTGGCCGTGTGGCGCGGCGCCGGTACTCGGCAGGATTCGCGGCCTTCCACGCTCTTCGTCCTGGTGCTCGTGGCGGCGACCGCGGCATTGATCGTGACCGGTTACCACGGCGGTCAGAACGTCTATGAGTACGGGATCGGGGTGCAGCACCCTTAGAGGCGACGCCGAGCAGCAGGGGCCGCTAATGTGGCATGCAGTGCGTTCGCCAGGCCTCTCGGTAGGCATGTTCGACGTGCCGGGCGAAACGCGCGGCGTCCATCAATGCGGAGCGCTCGAGGCGCGCCCGCAATCCGCGGCGCAGCGCTGCGAGCCGATCGAGATCACGGCCGAGCGCCGCGGCGATGCTGATGAATGCCTGGTCCGACTCCGACGCAAGCTCGAGCAGATCCAATTGAAACAGTTGACTGAGGCCACCCCGGCCGACGCTGGTGCGACCCACTCGGGTGACGACCGGCACGCCCATCCAAAGAGAATCCAGGCTCGTGGTATGGCCGTTGTAGGGGAAGGTATCGAGCCCGAGATCGATATCGTGATACGAGCGCAAGTACTCGCCGCGCGGCTGAAACGCGCGAAAGTCGACGCGCTCGGCTGTGATGCCTTGCGCGTTGAGGCGCTGCGACAGGCGTTGGCGATGACGGCCGGGCGGAGCCATGAGCAAGAGCCGAGCGTTGGGCAGCGCGCGCATCACACCGCCCCAGAGACGCAAGGTGTGATCGGTCAGCTTGCAGGGATTGTTCAAGCAACCGAGAGTCAGGTAGCCGCGCTCGATGGCTTGCAATGCGTTGACCTCGGGATGATCAGTCAGCGGGTCGTAACACCAAAATGAATCGGGCAGCCGCAGGGTACGCTCGCAATAGTGGCCGTCGAAGCCGTCGGGGTCCAGCCGCGGATCGCTGAGACGATAGTCCATCGCGCCGATTCCGGTCGTTCCGGGATAGGCGAGCCACGCAATCTGGATCGGCGCGGGCTTGCGCGCAAAGAGCAGCGGCCGCCCGCCCGCCATATGCATGGTCAAATCGACCAGAATGTCGATGCGATCTCTGCGAATGAGGCGGCAGAGCGACTCGTCATCGAGCGTCCGAACGTCGCGCCAAACGTCGGCGTAGCCGGCGATGCGGCGGGTGTGCTCGTCGGGGCGCTTGACGCTGGCATAGCAGAAGATTTCGAACGCTGCGTGATCGTGCCGCGACAGCAGCGGGGTGGTGAACAGGCTTTGACAGTGATCGCGAAAATCCGCTGAGACATAGCCGACCTTCAGGCGACGGTTCGCCTGATCCTGCGTGCTGTGGTGCGCGTGCCGGGAAAATCCGGCCGCGAATCGTTGGTTCCAGCGCAAGCATTCCTCGAGGATCGGGCCGGCTTCCGGAGATTGAAAGCTGAGCGCGTAGGCAAGATTGCTGTGAGTGGCCGCAGAGGCTGGATCGAGCGCGAGAGATTGGCGGAAACTCGCGATCGCCGCATCGAGGCCGCCGGCGTCCTTGTACACATTGCCGATGGTGTCGTGGAGCACCGCATTGGCTGGATCCAACTGCAGCGCCCGGTGCAGCGTGGCCTCCGCGTCGTCGATGCGCCCAAGCGTGCGCATGAGACAGGCTGTGTTGTTCAATGTGACGACCGAATCCGGACGCACGCGCAACGCAGCGTCGTACGCCTTCATTGCTTCCGCGAACTCGCCGATTTCAGCATGGACATTGCCGAGATTGATGAAAGCGTCGGTATGCTCGGGGGAGAGCTCTGCCGCCTGCCGATACCGGTCGATGGCTTCGCGGCACCTGCCGAGCCCATGCAGTGCATTGCCTAGATTGAATGCTGCGTCGGCATCGTGGGGATTTCGTGCCAGCGCTTGGTTCAGGATGCGTTCCGCTTCCGAATAATTGCCCTGGTTCCAAAAGACGATGCCCAGATTGACCGCGTGGGAGGCGACGGCCGGCTCAAGGTCCGCCGCGGCGCGCAGAAGTTCCGCGGCTTCGGCCAACTCGCCCATTTCACGGAGTACCGTGCCCAAGTTGGCCATGACGCCGCCATTGGCGGGCGCGAGCGCGAGCGCCTGCCGATAGGCTGCTGCCGCCTGCGGCAATTGCCGACACCGCTGCCGGCAAATCCCAAGATTGTTCCAAGCATCGAGGAAGTCCGGCTGCAGATTCAGTGCCGCATCGTAGGCGGCAATCGCTTTGTCCCAGCGGCGAAGTGCTTGGAGTGCTTGGCCTAGGACGAATTGATAACGGGGTTCATCAGCCACGGCCGCCGTGGCCCGTTCGAGCAGGGCGAGTGCGGCGACCGGATGCCCATCCTGCAATTCGAGGAGCCCGCAGCGATAAAGTGCGAGCGTGTGCCCCGGCACTCTATCCAGCAGCTGCCGGTAAAATCGGCGCGCTTCGGCGAATTTTCCCGCGCGGTGATGCTCGGTCGCAGTCTCCAGTAGGTCCGTGTCGGGACTGGATTCGATGCCGTGCCGCTTCTCGATTTCGCCGCTTGCGCTGATAAATTTCCTCCCCATGCCTCGTTCGCGTCGAAACGCGAATTGACCCGGCGAGCGAATCGCTCGCCGGGTCTGGCAGCGCACGCCCTCTAATGTGTCAGTTCTTTCACCAACCGATCCGCATGATAGACATTCTTCAGCGCTTCGGTGATGCCGGTGACGTCGACGGCGACCGCGCGGTTCTGGTTGCCGTCGTAGCCGAAATCGCCGCCCAATGACTGGATGTTGCCGTCGAAGATCAGACCGATCACCTCGCCGTTGCGTCCGATCACGGGTGAGCCGGAATTGCCGCCGATGATGTCGTTGGTCGACACGAAATTCAGCTGCGCGTTCGGCTCCACGGCCTTTTCCCCCGCGATCCAGCTGGCCGGAAGCTTGAATGGGTCGCGTCCGGTCGCATGCGCGTAGGCGCCGGCGAAATTCGTCGTCGGTGCCACGGCGCGTCCATTCTCCTCATAACCCGCCACCGTCCCGTACGACAGCCGCAGCGTGAAGGTGGCATCGGGATAGGTGCCTTTCCCTTCCAATGCGAAACGTGCTTTGGCGATCAGCGCCGCGTTCTTGGTCTTCACTGCCTTCACGTTGTTCTCGTTGTCCGCGCGCGCCGCCCGGGCGGGTGCGTCCAGCTTGCGGGCGAAATCCATCAGCGGATCGTGATACGCATCGATGGCGCTCGCGCCGCCGGCCAGCAGCTGCGCGCGCAAAGGCGCCTCGTTCAACTTCGTGCCGGCCACGAGCATGTCCGCAATCTCCTCAGGGCTGCTCTTGCCCAGGAGCGCCCGAACGTCGGGATCGGAAGTGCCGAGGTATTCGCGTACCTTGGTGAGCCACCAGTTCAACACGGTTTTCTCGAGATCACCGTGTATGGGCGCCGGAGAGACGATCTGCTGGCGCAGCGCCGGAAAGTTCGCGTCCGAGAATTCTTCCAGACGCTGTCCATCCGGCTTGCCGATTTCGGCCGAATATCGATTCAGGGCTACCGAGTGACCCAGAAGTTCGGACATCCACTGCGGGAATCGCTCCAACAAGGCATAGCGCACGAAGGTATTCCGTTGGTGCGCCACCGCCGCAGCCACCGCATCCCAGGCTCCGCCATATTTCGTGGCGAGCGCCGGATCGGCCGCCACGCGCCGACGAAACTCCTTCTCAGTGCGTGCCTTGTCGGCAATCAGCGGTCCGTCCACCAGGGCGAGCTGCCGGCCCTTGATGCCCTTCAGCGAGTTTTCAATTTCGAACAGCAGGGTTTTTGACGTGCGCGCCTGTTCCGGTCCTTTCGTCGCGTACTCGCTCAGCACGCCGCGCAGTTCGGAAAACAAGTTCAAAACGAACGGCTGTGCCGCGTCGCGCTGGAATTCGAGTTCCGCCTGCGTGTCGTCACGCTCGGTGGAGCCGGGATTGCCGCTGGTGAACGCGATATCGCCCTGCTTG
This sequence comes from uncultured Gammaproteobacteria bacterium, assembly GCA_963779985.1. Lineage (GTDB taxonomy): Bacteria > Pseudomonadota > Gammaproteobacteria > Steroidobacterales > Steroidobacteraceae > Bog-1198. The sequence continues at coordinate 1,495,870 of CAVZZW010000004.1, read as the reverse complement.
ACCCCCTTGGTCGCAAACTTCAAGTAAGTATCCGTGTGCAGCGGCGCGCCGTTGTCGTAAATGCGCACGAAGGCGGTGTCCAAGTCGTAGCGCGGAAAGGTGAAATTGTCGGGGTCGCCGCCGAAGAATGCCGCGCTTTCCTCCGGCGCGAACACCACGCGCACATCCTGATAGCGCTTGTATTTGTACAAGTCGTATTCGCCGCCCTCATACAGGGTCACGACTTCGCAGCGCACGCCCGCCGCCGTACCACAGGTGCTTTCGATGCGCGCCTTTGCCGCGCGCTCGGCATCATGGAAGGCCCGGTCCGATTTACCCGCGGTCGCGTCCTCGACTTGCTTGGTCACGTCGCTGATCTGCACCAGCTGGTTGGCCTCCATCGCGGGGCATTTCTTCTCTTCCGCCCTGGTGGCGGCATAGAAGCCATTGCCGATGTAGTCATGCTGGGCATCGGCCAGATTGCTGACGCATTCGCGTGCGCAGTGATGGTTCGTCATCACCAGACCGTCCGGCGACACGAGGCTGGCCGAGCAGCCCAGGGTGAGCCTGATGCTGCCGAGTCTCGCGCGCTCGAGCCATGCGGCATCCGGCGCCCAGCCGTATTTCGCGCGCATCTTGGTGGCGGGGAAATTGTCGAAGGTCCACATTCCTTCGTCGGCGAGGGCAGGGATAGTGACGCTCGCGGCAACGAGCAGCAACAGCACGCGAATTGGGGTATGCATCCGAACTCCTTGCTAAAGATACATTCTTGTCGTTCAGCCCGCGGCGATTGCGCGCAAATGGCCTCTGCACATGCTATCGCACCTGCGGCCACATGGAAAAAAAGAAACCTCAACCCGCTACCTACGAACGGCATGACGAGACAGCGCGCTTATGGGCGAGGAGTACGTCGGCCCATGGCTTGACCGATTGACGGGTGCTCCGAGCGGTCGATATCTCGGGGCCGCGGTACTAGGAGAGTTGGGGGCGTCGTGTTGATCCACCTCCCCAATATTCATCTCGCGACCGCCGGCCGGAGGCCACCCGCCGAAATGGCTAGTTGGTCACAGTTCCGGTGAAGGGACCACGGTTGGTCGGCGCGACTCTAGCCGATACAGAGAGATGCGTGATGGAAGTCCTTATTGGCCGTTCGGTTGCCTTTTAGACTTCCGCTCGAGGGCTGGGAGTGCCGGACTCATGCCTGACGTGATCTGGCGAGATGAAGGGCGAGGTATTCAATGCGAATCGCGAAGGCGGATATATCCGCTGATACAAAAAGCGGGCAGTTCGACCTGATCAAACACGAATTGATGCAGGCACTCGAGCATACGGATGATGCCGTCATCATCAAGGACCTGAACGCCGTCGTCACTTATTGGAATCGCGCGGCGTCCTCCATCTACGGCTTTTCCGCGCAGGAGGCCATCGGTCATTCGTTACGCGAGCTGCATGCGGCCGACGTCTCCGTGTCGGACTACGAACGCATCCTAGAGCGCGTTCGCGCCGGAATTCCTACCTCTTCCACGACTGAGCGGCGCAAGAAGAGCGGCGAAATCGTCCGTGTTGTCATCAAGACGGTGCCGTTGCGGGATGCCCAAGGCCAGCTCGCCGGTGAGATCACCATCGCGCGCGACGTCACCGCGCTGCACCGGTCGAATGAAGCCTTGCGCGCTGCACAGACGAATTTGCAGGGCAGACTGGCGGGAATCCGCGACGCGAATCGTAACTTGACCCGTGAAATTGCCGCGCGTCACAAGATCGACGAGGAAATGCGGCGCAATAACAAGGCACTGGCAGCCACCGTCCGGCAGCTCGAATCGTTCCATCGCGACGGCGAAGTGCTGTCGCGCATGGCGGAATTTCTGCAGTCCTGCACCGACTATACCGAGGCCTACGCAATCGTGCGCGAGACCGGAGAGCAGTTGTTTCCGGACTCGGCGGGATCTCTCTTCATCTATCGCCAAGCGCACGATCTGCTCGAATATGCCTGTTCCTGGGGCAGTGCAGGATCCCCCGCCCGGACGCTGGCACCGGATGAATGCTGGGCGCTGCGGCTGGGCACTCCGCATTTCGTTCCCCTCAAGGGAACCATTCGGTGTCGTCACGAGCACGACAGCGTCAAGAGCTACGTCTGTATGCCAGTCCAGGGACAGGGGCAAGTCCTCGGTCTCCTGCATATCGCCGTGGATGTCGATCCGGGCAGCACACGCCCGGCGCAAGATATTGAGCGGCGTCTGCGCGCCATGACCGACCGTGTCGGTCTGGCACTGGCGAATCTCAGTTTGCGCGACGCGCTGCGCGAGATGGCGCTGCGAGATGGCTTGACTGGTCTGTACAACCGGCGCTACCTGGAAGACGCAATGACCCGCGAGCTGCATCGCGCGGAGCGTAGCGGTAAATCGGTATCGGTGGTGATGATCGACATCGACCACTTCAAGCGATTCAACGACAAGTTCGGGCACGACGCCGGGGATTTCGTGCTGAGCTCGCTGGCACGCATCATAGCGAAGAATGTTCGTCCCTCCGACATCGCCTGTCGCTACGGCGGCGAAGAACTCGTTGTCGTGCTTGCGGAGGCGGATATGGATTGCGCTCGCGTCCGAGCCGAGCAAATGCGGCTCGCGATCCGCGAGACCAGTCTCGTCCATTTGGGGCAAACATTGCCGGCCCCGACAGCCTCGTTCGGCGTGGCGGTCTCTCCGACGAACGGAACCGGGCTGGCTGACTTGCTCAAAGCAGCGGACCAGGCGCTATATCGAGCCAAGGAAGAGGGGCGGGATCGGGTTTGCGTGGCCCCGGTAGCGGAGCCGATCCACGGATCAGCCTGACCATTTGTGGCTCGAATCTATCCAAGCATAACTTGGATTACTTGACGTTTAAAAACGGAATCGGCGCACCCGCGTAAATGGCGCTCGGCAGTTGTCCGTTCCATTTTTCCGCCTTCGTCTGCTCGACCGTGATGCGCCGAAGTTCCAAGACATCCTTGCTTTGAGCCAGCGCGGCATTCTGAATCTTGAGGGATTCAGCTTCGGCCGTCGCCACCTTCAGCCTTGCATACGCTTCGCCGTCGGCCGTCGCTTTGACTGCGGACGCTTCCGCCTCTGCTATGGCAACTTTCTGCTTCTGTTCTGACTCGACGGTCTTCAGCTTGTTGTCCGCTGCCTGGCGGAGCTGCTCCTGCTCGACCTTGCTATTGATCGCCCGCATGTACGATTCCTGAAAGGCGAAATTGCGCATGTCGATGTTGATCACTTGGGCGCCGTAGATCGCGAGCTTGTCGGCTAGCGCCGCGTAGATATCAGCCGACACTTTAGCCCGCTGCGCAATCAAATCCGGCGCCGTGTACTTGGCTGTCACAGCCTTGAATATCTCGTGCGTAGCCGTCTGGACGTAGGACGCCAAATTGCCATCATGGCTGTATTTCTCGAATACTTCGGAAACTTTGTTGGGAAGGATGCTGTAGCGCACCGTTAGGCTCACCGTGACGGGCTGAGTATCGCTGGTGGCGCCCGCGGCATTCTCGATGTCGGCCTGCTCCGAGCGAATCGAGAACAGGGTGAGTTTCTGCCATGGAGGCAGTATCGCGAGACCTTCTCCTTCGATGCCTGTAATTCTTCCGAATTGTGTGACGACTCCGCGGCTCCCGGTCGGCACCGAATAAAACGGCCAGACAATCGTTACCAGAATCAACACCGCTATGCCTATTGCGCCGTCGCGAACGACGGCTCCCCAATTGATGTCCTTATCGGCCGTCTGATATCTGGATGCAAAGCTCATTCATTTTCCCCTGGTTGTATTACTGTCTTCCGTGCGCGCCATCTGAGCCGGTTCTCAGCTTGTCGTCGTTATTCTTGGAGGCGAATATAGCCTTCGATGGGGATTCTCGCCAATCGGCACTCCAAGCGCATCCACTAGCCTGGATGGCCGGATGCGTCCGTCAGGGCGACGACACTGCGGTGAGCGTGAGGGCTAAGGATCGTGTGGATCGCGCATGTGCTCGAACAAATCGCCATCGGGGGACGACACTTCACTCGGAGCCGACATTTCGTTTTTAGGCGCAGGTTCCGCCGTCGCCGCGCGAGTGGGAGCCGCTGCGCCCGGGGGTCTAGTCACACGCGGTCGTGGGGCTGCCTGCATGGATTGCGCCGGGTTCTCGCGAGTAATTTCGCGCCCGACGACGCCTTCAGGTGGCAGCCAAGCGTCAGTGCCAAAAGGTCATCGCGATTGCAGCCACTTCTCGACGATGGCGGGAATTTCTGCGCCGACATCGATTGCACCGCCTGTACTTCGACACTGCGTACGCCGCACTGAGCCCCGCCGACAGGATCGCCACCGACGCCCTTATCGCTCAACGGAAGGCTCGTGGCGATCGAATGTCACCCGCACCCGGTGGTGGGCCCCTGAAACCTCGTCTCTCCGCCGAACGATGGAAGGACATCAAAAACAGTTTGATCGGCACCACGCAAAAGACTCCACCTCTGCCGTTTAGATGAGGCGGATATGCTTCCGCAATCGACCCACCACACAGTTGCAGCCTGCGCGTGTGTGCCTACTGCGCGGGCGCAACCGGCCGATCGTCGTGGATTGGTTCGGCTAGTTGCACCGTCGGGCGCCCTAGGTTGTAGTAGTCGTAGTACAGATCGCCTCCGCTTCCAAGCGCGAGCAGAATCCGATTCATCATGATCTGGAGTACCTTATTCTCCCTTATCAAACGCAAGCCATTGTCTGAGTCGGCGCCACCACCGTGGGCCGCCCGATTACGGTTAGTCCTCACCTCGACGCGGATCGCGTCTTGAGCGCCCCCTGCGACCTATTTAGCAGCCTCGATTCACCTTTTGAGACTTACGCGAAAGTTACGCGAAGCGCATTTTTGTTTTTCTGAGCGAACGTAACTCATTGATTTATTGGCGCTCCCTACGAGATTCGAACTCGTGTTACAGCCTTGAGAGGGCCGTGTCCTAGGCCTCTAGACGAAGGGAGCGGTTGTTTGCGGTTCTGGGCGCCTGAACCCAAGAGGGCTGGTAGTATACGGACCAATTTTTTGGACTCAAGCGGAACACCTCTTTTTGAACGCATCGTCGACGCCATTTCCCCCCCTGGTCATCCCTCGCTCTGAGCACTCGATTTCGCGTGCAGCGATCTCGCCGAACGCCTTGAAGGTGCTCTACCGCCTAAAAGAGGCGGGCTATCAGGCCTTTTTGGTCGGCGGGGCGGTCCGCGACTTGCTCCTCGGCATCACGCCGAAGGACTTCGACGTGGCGACCAACGCCTTGCCCGAAGAAGTCAGGCGCCTGTTCCGCAATTGTCGCCTCATCGGCCGGCGCTTTCGCCTGGCGCACGTGCATTTCGGCAATGAAATCATCGAGGTGGCGACCTTCCGCGCGGCGGCTGCGCCGGAACGGGAGGATGCGGAGGAGGTCGATGCCGATGCGGAAAATGAGGGCGGTGCCGGTGCCGGTGCCGGACCGGGGAGCGAGGCCGAATTCACCGCTCCGACCGATTCCGAGCGCTCCGAATTCACCGCGCCGAGCGATTCCGAGCACCGCGCCTTCGATCAGCGCGGACGCATCCTGCGCGACAACATCTACGGCACCATCGAAGAGGATGTGTGGCGGCGTGATTTCGCGGCCAATGGTCTTTACTACAACATCGACGATTTTTCGATTTGGGATTTCGTCGATGGCGTCAGCGATGTGCGGGCGCGCCGCCTGAAATTGATCGGCGATCCGGAGACGCGATACCGGGAAGATCCGGTGCGCATGCTGCGCGCCGTGCGTTTCGCGGCCAAGCTGGATTTCTCGATCGAGCCCGAGACCGAAGCGCCCATCGTCAAGCTCGCGTTCCTGCTCGACGGTGTGCCGCCGGCACGGCTGTTCGATGAGTGTCTGAAGCTGTTCCTGTCCGGATTCGGCGCGAAGTCGTACCGGCTGCTGAAGCAGTATGGGCTGTTCGAGCATTTGTTCCCGCTGTCCGCCGCCGCCTTCGGGCTGCCGCCGTACGCTTATGCGGAAGAGATGCTGGAACGCGGCTTGATCAACACCGATGAGCGCATCGCGGCGGACAAACCGGTGACGCCGACGTTCCTGTTCGCCGTCTTGTTGTGGAGCGCGGTACTGCGCGAACTCAACGAGCGGCAGGCGGGTCCGGCGCCGGATCTCGCGCAGCTCATGCAGGCGTGCGACACCGTACTTCGGGCGCAGCAGTCGCGCGTGGCGATTCCGCGGCGCTTCGGCATCCCGATGCGCGAATTGCTCATGCTGCAGCCGAGGTTCAACCGCCGCAGTGGGGTCAAGTCCTTGAGCCTGCTGCAGCACCCGCGCTTTCGCGCGGCCTATGACTTCTTGTTGTTGCGCGCTCAGGTCGGGGTCGCTGATCCGGAGCTCGCGAAGTGGTGGACCGACGTGCAATTGCTGCCGCAGGAAGCGCGGGTGGAGCTGGTGCAAGCGCGGCCCGCGGAACCCGCGGCCGAGGGTGATGTTGCCGCACCTCCCGGCCGACGCCGACGCCGCCGGCGGCGCGGCGGATCGGCGCGCACCTAGGCTATGACAGCGTCCTGGCGCCCGGCCTATGTGGCGATCGGCAGCAACTTGAATCACCCGCATGAGCGGGTGCTCGAGGCATTCGAGCGGCTCGCGGCGCTGCCCGCTACTCAATTAATGGCGCGCTCGCGCCTCTACAGTACCCGACCGATGGGTCCGCAGGATCAGCCGTACTTCATGAACGCGGCAGCGGGAATGTTGAGCCAGCTGAGCGCGCGCGAGTTGCTCGACGGCCTGCTGGCGATCGAACGGGACATGGGCCGAAACCGGCAGGAGCGCTGGGGACCTCGCGTGATCGACCTGGATCTGGTTTGGATGCGGGGTGAGACGATCGATGAGCCCGGATTGACGCTGCCGCACCCCGGAGTGTCGACACGCAACTTCGTCCTGTATCCTCTGGCCGACATCGCCCCCATGCTCGCCATCCCGGGCCATGGCTACGTGCGGGATCTGGCGCAGCGTGCCGGCGGCGATGGCATTTCCCTCCTGGACTAGCACAAGAGTTCTCAATGACGAGCGCAATACCGCACCGATTTATCGTCGTCGAGGGTCCGATTGGTGTCGGTAAAACCAGTCTGGCGCGCCGTTTGGGGAAGTCGCTCGGCGGCCAATTGATCTTGGAACAGGCGGATGAGAATCCCTTTCTCGAGCGCTTCTACAAGAACCCGCGCGCGGCGGCATTTCAGACTCAGTTGTTCTTTCTGTTTCAACGGGCAAGGCAATTGGAAGAGGTTCGGCAAGAGGATTTGTTCGGCGCCGTGCGCGTGGCGGACTACCTGCTGGAGAAGGACAGATTGTTTGCGCGCGTGACCCTCGATGACGCGGAATACGGTCTATACGAGAGAGTCTACGAGCGGGTGGTCGTGGATGCGCCGAAGCCGGATCTCGTCGTGTACTTGCAAGCTCCAGTCGATGTGCTGATGGATCGGATCGCCAAGCGCGGCATTCGCTACGAACAGCACATCGAGCGCGGCTATCTCGATAAGCTCACGCAGGCGTATGCGCGGTTCTTCCACAGCTATGATGCCGCGCCGCTGTTGATCGTGAACTCCGCCGCCATCGATCCGGTCAACAACGAGGGCGACTATCAGCAGTTGTTCGCCGAGATCTGCAAGGCGCGGCGCGGCCGGCATTTCTTCAACCCGGTCGGAAGCAGCCTGCTGCCGCCCGGCTAAGCCGAAGTTAGCCTAGGCCAAGGCCGCTACCTTCCCCAGGCTGAGCCCCGCCCAAGCGGTGCTGCTCCAGCGCCCAGCGCACGTGCTCGCGCACCACGGGCGAGGGGTGCTGCGCGCGGCTTTGCAGCGACTCGAGCAATGCGGGCGAGGTCGGCGCATTGCCGAGCGCAACGGCGATATTGCGCAGCCATCGCTCATGGCCGATGCGGCGGATCGCGCTGCCCCGGGTCCTTTCCAGGAATTGCGCCTCGCTCCACGAGAAAAGCTCGACCAGCTGCGAGTGGTCCAAGCCGTGCCGCACCGCGAAGTCTTTCTCGGCGGTTGGGCGTGCGAATTTGTTCCATGGGCAGACCAATTGGCAGTCGTCGCAGCCGTAGATGCGATTGCCGATTGCGCGGCGGAACTCGACGGGGATCGATCCGGCCAGCTCGATGGTGAGATAGGAAATACAGCGGCGCGCGTCCAGCCGATAGGGCGCGACGATGGCCCCGGTGGGGCAGGCGGGCATGCAGGCGGTGCAGGAGCCGCAGTGCGCGCTGCTGGGCTCATCGCCGGGCAGTTCCAGGTCCAGGTAGATCTCGCCCAGGAAAAAATACGACCCTGAGTCGCGATCGATCAGGTTGGTGTGCTTGCCTATCCAGCCCAAACCGGCATTGCGCGCCAAGGCCTTCTCCAAAACCGGCGCGCTGTCGCTGAATACCCGGTAGCCGAAGGGTCCCACCGCGCCCTCGATGCGGTCGCAGAGCTGCTGCAGCCGCGCGCGCATGAGCTTGTGATAGTCGCGGCCCAGGGCATAGCGGGAAACATAGGCGACGCTGCGATTTGCGAGCGTGGCTTCGGCGTCGGCGGCATCGTGAGGCCAGTAATTCATGCGCACGCTGATGCAGCTCACCGTCCCCGGCAACAGCTCCGCCGGCCGGCTGCGCTTCACTCCATGACGCGACATGTAGGCCATCTCGCCGTTGAACCCCGCGCTCAACCAGTCGAGAAAATGCGCCTCGTCGCGCGCCAGATCGATGTGCGCCACACCGATCCGGGCAAAGCCCAGCTGCTCGCTCCAACGCCGCAGGTCAGCCAGCAAGGCTGAGGTGTCGAGAGCGCTGACCGAAGATGCCGAAGGCTTCATGGCGGGGAACCACGCGGATTGCAAATGACTGGGTGCGTGGGCCGTATAATGTCTAAAAATCCCGCGGCCTGCTGCGCCAATGGACTTCTATGCATCGAGTCACGATGGAATTCAGCTTGCCCGACACCAGTGTCACCGAGACATTGGGGCAGGCGCTCGCACGTTCACTGCCGGGAACCGTGTACGCGGGCGCCGGGCAGACAGAGGAACGTGGGCACAGGGGCTCCGAGCACAGGGGTTCCGAGCAGAGGCAGGCCGTGTACCGCGGTGCCGTGGTGTATCTGGAGGGCGAACTCGGGGCGGGAAAGACCACGTGCGTGCGCAGTTTGCTGCGGGCATTGGGAGTCACGGGGCTGGTGCGCAGTCCGACTTACACTTTGGTGGAGACTTACCGTCTGGCAGCGCTCACCTGCGTTCACGTGGACCTGTATCGCCTGCAATCGCTGACGGAAGTCGATGAGTTGGGATTGCGCGATTTGGCGGGGCCGGGTTCGCTGCTCATGGTGGAGTGGCCCGAGAAGGGAGGTGCCGCATTGCCCCCCTCCGATCTGGATGTAACCTTGAGATATTCGGGGGATGCACGCGCCGCGGAGTTCGGCGCCAACACTCCGTTGGGAGCCGAGTGGTTGGATAACCTGGGACACGACAGTAGATTAGTCCCCTATGTCTCTAATTTAACTTGAAAAATAACCGGCTTAGGCGTTAACTTGCTGAGCTATGAGAGTCGTGTTATCGCAGATCGTTTGGACTGCATTGCTGTCGACGCTGCTGCTGTTGCCGGCATTTGCGGTAGATGTGCGCGCCATCCGGCTGTGGGCGGGTCCCGACAGCACCCGGGTCGTGTTGGATCTGTCGGGTAGCGCGCAACACAATTTGCAGATCCTCAAGAATCCCGATCGCGTGGTCCTCGATGTGGCGGATGCCCGGCTCACGGCGGCGGCACGCGCCGCTCCGGCGGGTACCGGTACCGTGAAACAGGTGCGCATGGCGCGCCGTCCCTCGGGGGAGCTACGCATCGTGCTCGACTTGGCGCGGCCCATCCAAGCCAAGAGCTTCCTGGCGGCGCCCAATAACCGCTACGGGTATCGACTGGTCATCGACCTGGGGTTGACCCAGAGTGGGACTGCGAGTGGGGCTGCGCCGGCGGTCGCTACGCCGATCAAGGCGGAGCATGCGCCGCCGGATGCGCGCGATCTCGTCATTGCGATCGACGCCGGCCACGGCGGCGAGGATCCCGGGGCCATTGGCAAGAACGGCACTCGCGAAAAGGACGTGGTGCTCGCCATCGCCCGGGAACTCGCGCTCAAGATCAACGCCGAGCCGGGCATGAAGGCCGTGCTGACCCGCAATGGCGATTACTTCGTGCCCCTGCGCGACCGCATGCGCCGCGCCCGCGCACAAGCGGCGGATCTGTTCGTGTCCGTGCACGCCGATTCCATTCGCGACCGGCGCATCGACGGCTCGTCGGTGTACATCCTGTCGCAGCGCGGTGCCACCGATGAAGCCTCGCGCTGGCTCGCCGAGCGCGAAAATGCGTCCGACTTGATCGGCGGCGTGTCGCTGGACGACAAGGACGATGTACTCGCCTCGGTGCTGCTGGACCTGTCGCAATCGGCTTCCTTGAGCGCCAGCCAGGTGGCGGCGGAGCGGGTGTTGCGTCAATTGAACCGCGTCGGCGAAGTGCGCAAGCCGCAGGTACAGCAAGCGCGCTTCATGGTGCTGAAGTCTCCCGATATCCCGTCGATGCTGGTCGAGACAGCCTATATCTCGAATCCGCAAGAAGAGCTGCGGCTGCGCGGGCAGGCGCATCAGGCGAAGCTCGCCGCTGCCATACATCAGGGCGTGCATGACTATTTTTATGCCAATCCGCCGGCAGGCACGCGAGTTGCGCAACTCGCGGCCGCTGCTTCTCCGCGCCCGACACTGGCGGCGGGCGGCTCGGGCGAGTAGCCGCGCCGACGGAGGCTTCCCATCCCCCCGGGCTGCGCGCAACGGTCAACATCACTGGGCCGAGGTTTGGCGGCGCCGCCCCGACGTGTCTCGTGCTGTGCGAAAATGCACGGTACGAGGTCTATCTTGCCCATTCAACTGCTCTCCGATGCACTCATCAGTCAAATCGCTGCCGGCGAGGTGATCGAGCGGCCGGCGTCCGTGGTGAAGGAGCTGGTGGAAAACGCGCTGGACGCGCGCGCAAATCGCATCGAGGTGGAGCTCGAACGCGGCGGCTGCGCTTTGATTCGAGTGCGCGACGATGGAATCGGCATTCAACCGCAGGAAATGGCGCTGGCGCTGACGCGTCATGCCACCAGCAAGATCGCCTCGCTGGACGATCTCGAACGCGTCGCTACGTTGGGATTTCGCGGCGAGGCGCTGCCGAGCATCGCCTCGGTATCCCGGTTGTCGCTGGTCTCGCGTCCGGCGGCGGCTGCGCACGCGTGGACCGTGGAAGTCCGCGACGGAGCGCTCGCAGCCCCCATGCCTGCGTCGCATCCGCCGGGAACCAGCGTGGAGGTGCGCGATCTATTCTTCAATGTGCCGGCCCGGCGCAAATTTCTGCGCAGCGACGCCACCGAATATCAGCACATCGTGCGCATGTTGGAGCGTATGGCGCTGTCGCGGTTCGAGGTGGCATTCACTCTGGTCCACAACGGCAAGACGGTGTGGTCCTTGCCGCGCGGCGCTGACCGCTGCGGAGCGCCTGGCGCGCGTGGCGACCATATGCGGCGAGAACTTCGCCGGCCACGTCATCGAACTGAAACACGACACCGAGAGTCTGCGCCTGTCGGGATGGCTGGCGCTGCCGACGTTTTCGCGCAGCCAGTCGGACCTGCAATTCGCCTTTCTCAACGGCCGCTTCGTGCGCGACAAGCTGTTGGCCGGAGCAGTGCGTCTCGCCTATCAGGACGTGCTGTTCCACGGCCGCTTTTCCGCCTACCTGTTGTATCTGGAATTGGACCCGACCGCGGTCGACGTCAATGCGCATCCGCAGAAATTGGAAGTGCGATTTCGCGATTCGCGCCGTATCCATGACTTCGTGTTCCGCACGCTGGAGCGGGTGCTTGCCGACACGCGTCCGAGCACCGAATCCGCCGGCAGCGCGCCGCTCGATTGGCTCACGGGCAGTGCAACCTTCGAGCGGGTCGCGCCGCCGAACCAGGCGCGCTTCGTGCTGCCCGAGGGGCGGGCGCCGCGCCGGGCCGAGGACGCGTATCGCGATTTTGTCGAGCGTGCGCCAATTGGGATCGGCGAAGGCGCGGACCGGGGGTCCGGCGCTGCTGCTGGTGCCGACGGCGCAGCGCTGGGTGGAAGTGGCGGTGCTGTTGCCGGCGACGCGAGCACGGCTGTAGGCGCCGGTGCCCTCGCGGGCGACGCGAGCGCAGCTGCAGGCGCCGGTGCCCTCGTCGGCGGCACGAGCGCCGGTGCAGGCGTCGGTGCTCTCGCCGGCGGCATGAGCGCCGGTGCCGCCGCCAGCGCCGGCGGAGAACTTGACGCGCTGTACGATGGTCGGCGCACCGGCGAGCGGCCGATCAACGGCTCCGCGCCCCTGGGGTATGCGATTGCGCAGCTGCATGGGGTCTACATCCTGGCGCAGACCGAGGACGGCATGGTGCTGGTGGACATGCACGCCGCGCACGAGCGGGTGATGTACGAACGCATGAAGAAACTGCTGGCGGGAGAAACAGCGCAGCAGCAACTGCTCATGCCTCAGATTCTGCATGTGACGCCGGCGCAGGCCGAGGCGGCCGAGGCGCACGCGCAGGAATTTGCGGCGCTGGGTTTCGACGTGTCGCGCCTCGCGCCGGATCAGCTGGCGCTGCGCGCGATTCCGAGTCTGCTGGCGGGCCGAGATCCGCGCGGCCATCGTGCGCGACGTGCTCTCGGATTTGTTGGAGCAGGGTCACTCGCGGCGGGTCGAGGAGTCGATCAATCACTTGCTCGCCACCATGGCCTGTCACGCGGCGGTGCGCGCGCAGCGTAGTTTGAGCCTGCCCGAAATGAACGCCTTGCTGCGTGAAATGGAAGGCACGGAGCGCGCCGACCAATGCAACCATGGCCGCCCGACATGGGTGCGTCTGTCGCTCACCGATCTGGACCGGCTGTTCTTGCGCGGACGATGATGCGCTGGCGAGTCCAACCGCCGTCGAGCGATCTTGTTGATGGGCCCGACCGGGTCGGGTAAGTCCGATCTGGCGATGCGTCTGGCCGAGTCGCTACCCCTCGATATCGTGAGTGTGGACTCGGCGCTGGTGTATCGCGGTATGGACATCGGCACCGCCAAACCCACGGCAGCCATGCGCGCACGCGTGACGCACCACCTGATCGATATCCGCGATCCCGCCGAGAACTATTCCGCCGGCGAGTTCACGCGAGATGCCCACCGGGCGATGCAGGATATCTGGCGGCGCGGACGACAGCCGTTGCTGGTCGGCGGCACGATGCTGTACTTCCATGCCTTGACCCATGGAATTGCAGAATTGCCGGAGGCGGATCCCGGCGTGCGTGCGGCCATCGAACTCGAAGCGGCGAGTTCCGGGTGGACGGCGCTGCACCGCGAGCTCGAGCGAGTGGATCCTGAGGCGGCGGCGCGCATTCATGTGAACGATCCACAGCGTATCCAGCGCGCGCTCGAGGTGTATCGGCTGACCGGCGCGACCATCACGAGTTTGCAGCAGGAGCGAGTGTCGGCGTTTGCCGACGTGGACTTCACGGAATTTGCGGTCGCGCCCCTTGAACGGCGCGATTTACACACCAGAATCGATGTGCGCTTCGGCGCGATGCTCGAGGCCGGCCTGCTGGCTGAGGTGCGCAAGCTTTTTGAAAGAAGCGATCTCGGCGCGGAACATCCATCGATGCGTGCGGTCGGATATCGACAGCTATGGCGACATTTAGCGGGACAATGTGCATTGGACGAGGCGGTAGATCAAGCGATTGCGGCAACGCGGCAACTGGCCAAGCGGCAGTTGACCTGGCTGCGTCGGCGCGAGCGCGCGCAGTGGTTCGATTCCATGCATCCGGACGTTGCAGGGATGCTGATCGGCGCACTGTCTCGGGACGGATTTCCAGGCTCGTCCGATGTAACGCCGCAAGGTGCGCTGTGCTAGCATGAATAAGAATGTGCCTGGTGCCGCAGGGAAGTGGTTCGGCAGTCCAAATGACATCAAAAAACAAGGAGCTTCACCCATGGCCCGTGGCCAGTCTCTGCAGGATCCATTCTTGAATGCCCTGCGCAAAGAACGCGTGCCCGTCTCAATTTATCTTGTGAACGGCATCAAATTACAGGGACAGATCGACTCGTTTGACCAGTTCGTCGTTTTACTCCGCAATAGCGTCAGTCAAATGGTCTATAAACATGCCATTTCCACGGTCGTACCCGCACGCAATGTGCGATTGCCCACCGGCGAGGATGGCGAAGTGACGGAACCGGCGATCGTCGAGTGACGGCAATCGAGGCGCGCAGGCCGAGGCGACTTTGTCACGCACGCCAGTGACGGGGCGGTTCTCTGCAGTTGTTTGAACGCCCGCGGGGTGGTGAGCGCGCCGTTCTGGTAGGCGTCGGGATAGGCCATCCTGTGGATCCGAATGACACAGCTGAATTCTCGGCGCTGGCCGCATCGGCGGGCACGCTGCGAGTCGGCCTCGTGCTTGCGACTCGTGCGCGGCCCGATCCCAAGTACTTCGTTGGAACCGGCAAGGCCGAGGAAATTCGCGCCTGCGCGGAGGAGAATGACGCGGGCGTGGTGTTGGTGGATCAGACCCTGACACCCAGCCAGGAGCGCAACCTGGAGAAGCTCACCGGTCGTCGAGTATTAGACCGTAACGGCTTGATTTTGGATATTTTTGCCCAGCGTGCCCGCAGCTTCGAGGGCAAGCTGCAAGTGGAGCTGGCGCAACTTTCGCACCTGGCTACCCGCTTGGTGAGGGGTTGGACCCATCTCGAACGGCAAAAGGGCGGCATCGGTTTGCGTGGCCCGGGCGAAACGCAATTGGAGACCGATCGGCGGCTCATTGCCAAACGGATCCGCACCCTGAAGGCGCGCCTCGATAAATTGGGGCGCCAACGCGATACCAGCCGGCACGTACGACGCGAGGTCCCGGTCCCGACCGTGGCGCTGGTGGGTTATACCAACGCCGGCAAGTCCACGCTGTTCAACGCCTTGACGGGCTCGGCCACCTATGTCGCCGATCAACTGTTTGCGACCCTCGATCCGACGGTGCGGCGGGTTAAATTGGACGGAATCGGCGAAGTAGTGCTCGCTGACACGGTAGGGTTCGTGCGCGCCCTGCCGCACGAGTTGGTGGCGGCGTTTCGCTCGACGCTGCAGGAGGCCCGCGATGCGGATCTACTGCTGCACGTAGTTGATGCGAGCGATCCGCTGCGCGATGAACGCATCGAACAGGTTCGCGAGGTGCTGCGCGGCATCGGAGCGGGTGAGATCCGCGAACTCGTGGTACTGAATAAAATCGACTTGATCGAGGACGAACCCCGCACAATCCAGGGCGCGGACGGGGTGGCGGCGCGGGTGTCGGCCTCCGCGGCCACCGGTGCGGGCCTTCCGGCGTTGCGCGAGGCCTTGGCGCATGCCGTGCGCCCGAACCAGGTATGCCGTACCCTGCATCTCGAGTTGCAGGCCGCAGCCGTACGCTCGGATCTGTATCGGCGCAACGCCGTGCGCACCGAGCGGCAATGCGACGACGGGAGCTGGGAGCTCACGGTCGAGCTCGATTTGACCGAAGTGGCGAAATTGTTAGGCACCAAGGGTGTCAACCTGGTGGACACCGATAATCGAACCCGGGAACAGCGCGTGGCATAAGCTCTCTTGTGGTGGCCAAGTCGGCTGTTAGAATGCGCCGCTCTTCACAAATAGGCATGACGCATGGCTTGGAACGAACCTGGCGGCGAGAAACGTAATCCGTGGAACCGTCCGCAGCAGTCGCAGAACGATCTGGACGACGTACTGCGCAATTTCCAGCGGCGGTTGTCGGCGTTGTTCGGACGCGGCGGCGGCGGGACCGGAGGCGGAGCAGGCCAAGGCTCTCCCCCGTTCGGCAAATCCATGAGCAGCATCCTGGTGCTGATCGGAGCGGTGTGGATCGGCAGCGGCCTGTACCGGGTCGACGCGCAGGAACGCGCGGTGGTGCTGCGCTTCGGTAAGTATCTGCAGACCACGGGTCCGGGGTACAACTGGCACCTGCCCTGGCCGATCGAACGCAAGATCATCGTCAATGTCTCGCATCAATACAGCGTCGTCGACGACGCCAGCATGCTCACGGCCGACACCAATCTGGTGGAGGTCAAATCCGCGGTGCAATACATCCAGCCCGACGCGCTCAAATTGCTGTTCAAAGTGCGCGACGTCGAGGACACGTTGACCCAGGTCAGCGAAAGCGCCATGCGCGAGGCTGTCGGCCAGGCCTCGCTCGACAAGGCTCTGGCGTTCGACGTCTCGATCACCAACCGCGCCAAGTTCCTGCTGCAGCGGACGCTCGACAGCTACGACATGGGGATTCAAATCCTGGGCGTGAAGCTCACCGGCGTGAATGTCCCCGAGGCGGTGCAGGATGCGCAGCGCGACGCCATCAAGGCCGACAAGGACCGCCAGCGCTACCAGCAGGACGCGGAAACGTATCGCAACGATGTACTGCCGCGGGCGCGCGGCGCCGCCGCCAAAGAGGTGCTCGATGCCGAAGCCTACCGCCTGCAGGTGCTGGCGCTGGCGCAGGGGCAGACGGCAAGGTTCGATCAGGTGCTCGCCCAGTACGAGCACGCGCCCGCGGTGACCCGTGAGCGCATGTATCTCGAGGCCATGGAAAACGTGTACAAAAATTCGCGCAAAGTGGTGGTCGACACGAAGAACGGCAACAGCATGATGTATTTGCCGCTCGATAAGCTGATTTCGCCCGGAGCCCAGTCGATCTCGATGCCGAACGACACGATGACGGTGCCTGCGGCGCGAGTCCCCGAGATCCAAGTTGCGCCGGTTGAAGATCCCGCCCGCGCGCGCGGTGTACGCTGATGCAAAACAAGATCTTGTATGTACTGCTGGGCCTGGTTGCCGCCATCCTGTTGGTGCGCGCCAGCGTGTTCACCGTCACGGAAGGACAGCTCGCGATCAAGTCGGTCGGCGGCGAAATCGTCGGCTCCAAATTCGAACCTGGGCTGCATTTCCGGATTCCCCTGGTTCAGGAGGTCAGCCGCTTCGATAAGCGCATCATCACTCAACTGTACCGCCAGGAGCCCTTCCTGACCCGCGAGCAGGAACAGCTCAGGGTGGATTTTTACGTGAAATGGCGCATCAATAACCTGCGCCGTTACTACGAAGCCACCGGAGGAACGGAAGAAGTTGCCAACGACCGCCTCGGCGAGACCATCAAGGACAGCATCAAGACCGTGGTGACTCAGCGCACTCTGCAGCAGGTGGTCACCGCCGAACGTGCGGAATTCACGGACTCGATGATGAAGAATGCCCGCCCTGCGGCCGAACAGCTGGGCGTGGATCTGGTCGACGTGCGCATCACCAAGATCGACCTGCCGCAGCAGGTCCAAGACTCGGTGTTCGAGCGCATGCGCGCGACGTTCAAGGCGCAGGCCGCCAAATTGCGTGCCGAGGGAGTTGAATCCTCCGAGCGCACGCGGGCCGACGCGAACAAGCAGCAGACCGAGATCCTGGCCGACGCGGCGCGCCAAGCCGGTCAGATTCGCGGGCAGGGCGACGCCTCTGCCAGCGAAGTGTATGCGCGGTCGTACTCGAAGAACGCCGAGTTCTACAGCTTTTACCGCAGCATGCAGTCGTATCGCGAAGCCGTGGGAACCCAAGGCGATGTGTTGGTGATCGCACCGGACAACTCCTACTTCAAGTATTTCAATAAATCGCAGCCGCAGCCTCAACCGCGATGATGGAAGTTGGCTGGACCGAACTCGCCCGCTATTTGGGCGGCGCCTTTGCCTTGTATCTGGTGCTCGAGGGCATATTGCCGTTCGTGAACCCGGCCGCTGCGCAGCGGCTGATGGCGAAGCTTGCCAATACGGAACCCGCGCAATTAAGGTGGGGTGGACTGATCAGCATGGTAGCGGGACTGGCACTCTTGTGGATGGCGCGCAATGGGTAAGAACCTAGTCGTAATCGGCTTGCAATGGGGCGATGAGGGCAAGGGCAAGGTCGTCGATCTGTTGACCGACCAGGCACAGGCCGTGGTGCGCTTCCAGGGCGGCCACAACGCGGGACACACGCTGGTCATCGGCGGCAAAAAGACCATTCTGTCGTTGATTCCCTCCGGGATCCTGCATGCGCAGGTTCAATGTTTGATCGGCAACGGCGTGGTGCTGTCGCTCGAGGCCTTGTTCAAAGAGGCCGAGATGCTGGTCGCCCAGGGCGTGCCCGTGTTCGAGCGGCTGCGCGTGAGCCCGGCATGCCCCTTGATACTGTCGTCGCACGTGGCACTCGATCGTGCGCGCGAGAAGGCGCAGGGCGCGAACGCCATCGGTACGACGGGACGCGGGATCGGTCCGGCATACGAGGACAAGGTGGCACGGCG
Source organism: uncultured Gammaproteobacteria bacterium (assembly GCA_963779985.1). Classification (GTDB taxonomy): domain Bacteria; phylum Pseudomonadota; class Gammaproteobacteria; order Steroidobacterales; family Steroidobacteraceae; genus Bog-1198. The sequence goes on along the minus strand of CAVZZW010000004.1, from coordinate 1,477,517 downwards.
CGCCTTGCGAGTCGCGGATTTGTTTCACCGCGAGCGCTTCGCCGCGAAGCTGGGCGAAATCCTCGACTACCACAACTTCATTTTGCAGCGCTATTTTCAAGTTCCCGCCATCGACTTTCAGCAGGTGCTGGAATCGAATCTGGAACTCGGCGAGCGCCTCCAGCCGCTGGTGGCGGACGTGACCGGCATTCTGGATAAACTGAGCGTCGAGGGCGGCAATGTGCTGTTCGAGGGCGCCCAGGGCGCGATGCTCGACGTCGACCTGGGTACCTATCCCTACGTGACGTCCTCGACCACCACCGCAGGCGGTGCGGCCGCCGGCACGGGTCTCGGCCCGCGCCGGCTGAACGAGGTGCTCGGCATCGTCAAAGCCTACGCCACGCGCGTGGGTGCGGGACCGTTTCCCACCGAACTTTTCGATGAATGCGGCGAGCATCTGTCGCGTGTGGGCCGCGAATTCGGCTCGGTGACCGGTCGGCGGCGGCGCTGCGGCTGGTTCGACGCGGTCGCTTTGCGCCGCTCCATCGTGCACAACAGTTGCTCGATGTTGTGCGTCACCAAACTCGACGTGCTCGATGAACTGGATACGATCCGCGTCTGCATCGGCTACCGGATCGACGGCGCCATCACCTCGACGCCGCCGTTGTTGTCCGAGCACTTGGGCGCTGCCCAGGCCGTTTATGAAGACTGGCCGGGATGGAAGCAGAGTACCGTGGGGATCAGGCGCTACGACGATCTGCCGGCCAACGCTCAGCGCTATCTCGACCGGCTGCAAGCGCTGGTCGGCGTGCCCATCGACATCATCTCGACGGGACCGGATCGAGAGCAGACCATCATTCGCCGCAATCCTTTTAACTGAAGGGACAAAATAACAATGGCATTTGAATCCGTCGTACCCATGGACCCTGCCGGTACCGACAACCGGGAGGCCAATGCCGCCTACGCCACCAATCTGCAGGCGTTCGTCTATGCCTTGTTCTTCGTCTTCGGTGGCATCACCAGTCTCAACGACGTGATCATCCCCAAGCTCAAGGCGCTGTTCACACTGAGCTACGGCGAGGTGATGCTGGTGCAGTCCGCGTTCTTCGCGGCGTACTTCATCATTTCGATTCCGGCGGCCGCCCTGGTGCGGCGGATCGGCTATATGCGCTCGGCGGTCGTCGGTCTGTTGACCATGACGCTCGGGTGTCTGTTGTTCATACCGGCGTCCTCGTTCGGGCTGTTCGGCCTGTTTCTGATGGCCCTATTCGTGCTGGCGTCGGGTATCACCACCGTTCAAGTGGTTGCGAACCCGTTGATCTCCATGCTGGGGCCGGCGCGCACCGCGAGCAGCCGGCTGACCTTCGCGCAGGCGTTCAACTCGCTGGGCACGACCATATTTCCGTATGTCGGGTCGATCCTGATTCTGGGCTCGTTGGCGACGGTGGATCCCGCCACGTTGTCGGGAGCCGCTCTCGACGCTTTTCGCGGAGTCGAGACCCAAGTCGTGGTCCACACTTACATGGGCCTCGCCATTGCGCTGGTCATCTTGGCGGCCGTCGTATGGTTGCGCCGCAAGGCATTGGTCGAGGCTGCGGCGGAGCCGACGCCGATATTGCGCGCGTTCAATCTGCTCACTCGACCGCGCTTTGCATTCGGCACGCTGTGTATTTTTCTCTATGTGGGCGGTGAAGTGGCCATCGGCTCCTTGATCGTGAGCTATCTGATGCAGCCGAGCGTGCTCGGTCTCGAGGCGGGCCTCGCCGGGAAGCACGTGTCTTTGTATTGGGGTGGTGCCATGATTGGGCGGTTCATCGGTGCGTGGCTGCTGCGTCTATTCGCACCCGGCAAGGTATTGGCGTGCGCGGCGGCGACCGTCATCGTCTTGTTGACTGTTTCGGCGAACACCGTGGGCAATGTCTCCGGGTGGTCGCTGCTCGCCATCGGACTGTTCAATTCCATCATGTTCCCGACGATTTTCACTCTCGCCAGCGAAGGCTTGGGCAAGCGCGCCGCCGAAGGTTCCGGGGTCATTTGCGTCGCCATCGTCGGCGGCGCCATCGTGCCCCTGGTGACGGGCAATGCGGCGGATCTCTGGGGATTGAAGCACGCCCTGGTCGTGCCGGCGGCCTGCTATTGCACCATTCTCGGCTACGGCTGGTTCGCGCGCCGGCCGCTCAACGCGAGGGTGCACTAGCAGGACTTCCGGCGCTTGCGGCCGCGGCCGAAACGCGCTCGGCATCGGTGTTTGACCTACAGAAGCGTAGCCGCCCGGCGGCTACAATCCCTCATCGAGTGCATCACCGGTGGGGATCCATCATGACTAACATCCCTCTCAAGGGCAGCGAACGCACCGCGGTGCCGGGTGGCCCGACCGCACCCGCCGATCCGGCGGAGCGCCTGGAAGTGACCATCCTCGTGCGTCGGCGCGCCCGGCAGGATCTTGCGGCGCGCGTGGCCGCCATCGCGTCCGGCGGCGCAGCGGGACGCTGCTTGAGCCGGGATGAATTTGCGAAGCGACACGGTGCCGATGCCGCGGATCTCAGCGCCGTGCGCGCTTTTGCGGGAGCGCACGGTCTCGCGGTGGAGCAGGAGGATGCCGCTCGCCGCACCGTGGTCCTGTCGGGAACGGTGGCGCAATTCAACGCAGCCTTCGGCGTCGAATTGCGGCAGGTGTCCGATGCCCGAGGCAACTACCGCTGCCGCACGGGTCCCATCTCGATGGCCGCTGATTTGGCGGACATCGTCGAGGCGGTCCTAGGGTTGGACGCCCGCCCGCAGGCATCGCCGCACTTCCGGATTTGCCGGCCCGCGGTGAGCGGAGCGGTGTCCTATACGCCGATCCAGGTGGCATCGGCCTATGGGTTTCCGAGCGGCACGGGCCAGGGCCAGTGCGTTGCCCTCATCGAATTGGGCGGCGGATTTCGCCTGGCGGATTTGGATACGTATTTCAAGGGCCTCGGGGTCGGAACGCCGTCGGTCGTGGCGGTGTCCGTGGACCATGCCACGAACAGTCCGACGAACGATGCAAACGGGCCGGACGGCGAAGTCATGCTCGACGTCGAGGTCGTGGGGGCCATCGCGCCCCAGGCGAATATCGTCGTGTATTTCGCCCCCAACACGGACGCCGGCTTTCTGAACGCCATCACCACGGCGATCCACGACACCACGCACAAGCCCTCGGTGATCTCCATCAGCTGGGGCGGTCCCGAGTCCTCATGGACGGCGCAGGCAATGACGGCGATGGACGACGCATTTCAGGCCGCTGCTGCGATGGGTGTCACGGTGTGCGTGGCCTCCGGCGACAACGGCTCGAGCGATGGTGTCACCGACGGCAGCGATCATGTGGATTTTCCGGCCTCGAGTCCCTTCGCGCTGGCCTGCGGCGGCACCCGTCTCGAGGCGAGCGGCAGCAGCATCAGCACTGAAGTCGTGTGGAATGACGGTGCCGATAACGGAGCCAGCGGCGGCGGCGTCAGCGGCTTCTTCGCGTTGCCAAGCTGGCAGACGGGTCTGAACACCGCCAATAATCAGGGTCAAATCATCGCGCTGTCGAAGCGGGGCGTGCCCGATGTGGCGGGAAATGCCGATCCGCAAACGGGCTACGCTGTGCGGATCGACGGCACCGACACCGTGATCGGCGGCACCAGCGCCGTCGCGCCCCTGTGGGCGGCGCTGCTCGCTCGTCTCAACCAAGCGGCGGGCAAACCCGCGGGCTACATCAATCCGAATCTGTATCGGAACCCGAGGGTACTGCGCGACATCACTCGCGGCAACAACGGCGACTTCGATGCGGCCGCGGGGTGGGATGCGTGCACCGGGCTCGGCAGTCCGAATGGCGCTGCATTGGCAGCCTTCATTTAGCGGCGCCGAAGCCTACCCTACCTACCGCAAGCGGTGTGGCTTACCTCAGCGATGCAGCCAGCGTCAGCCGTGCGGCCTACGTCGACGATGCAGCCAACGTCAGCGGTGCGGCCTACCTCAGATGGAACGAGCCGGCGCCGCCGAACAAGCCGAGCAGGCCGGTGATGATCAAATAGATGGCGACGATGTAATTGAGCAGCCGCGGCATGATCAGAATCAAGATGCCGGCGACCAGCGCAACGAGGGGCGCGAGACTGAGATTCAAATGCATCGCGGACTCCTGTGGAGCAGCGGCGCGGCTCCGGATGTTACTTGAACAACTTCAAGGCGTTCTCGAGCGTCTTCATGACACCCCACAATAGGGGAATCCCGACCACAACCCACAGAATAATCAGCCGTCCTTTCATGACTGGGTGCTCCCGCGGTAGTGATACTTCTCGTTGACCGCGTGCATCGCGAAATTACACAAGAATCCGATCAGCAGCAGGCCGCACATGATGTACATGGTGACCGAGTAGGCCTGTGCCTTGGGGACGCCACTGTCGATCTGGTACTGCCGGATGTAGTTCACCAGCACCGGGCCCAACACCCCCGCCACGGACCAGGCGGTCAGCAGCCGGCCATGGATGGCGCCGACTTGATAGGTGCCGAACATGTCGCGCAGATAGGCCGGAATGGTGGCGAAACCGCCGCCGTACATGGAGAGAATGATGCAAAAGGCCGCGACGAACAGCGGGATGGAGCCGAGATGCCCAATCGTCGGCACCGTCGAGTACAGCAGGATGCCGAGCAGAAAGAACACCATGTAGGTATTGCGGCGTCCGATGTAGTCCGAGGTGGTGGCCCAGAAGAATCGACCGGCCATGTTGAACAGGCTGATCAATCCGACGAAGCCCGCGGCGGCGGCCGGCGCCACTCGGCCGCTGAAGATTTCCTGGATCATCGGCGAGGCCTGGCCGAGCACGCCGATCCCGGCGGTCACATTCATGCACAGCACGCCCCACAGCAGCCAGAATTGCGGCGTGCGCCAGGCCACATTGACCTCGACATTGGCGCTGGTGACCAGTTTCTTCGGGTGCTTCGATGCGACCCAATTCGCGGGCTTCCAATCGGTTGCCGGTACGCGAACCGCGTAAACGCCGACCATCATGAACATGAAGTAAATGACGCCCATGGTGACGAAGGTTTCGAGCACGCCGTTCGATGTTGCCGTCTTGAAGTGTTCCATCAGCATCACTGAGAGCGGCGCGGCAATGAGGGCGCCGCCGCCGAAGCCCATGATGGCCATACCCGTGGCCATGCCGGGGCGATCAGGGAACCATTTGATCAGCGTCGAAACCGGCGAGATGTAACCGATACCGAGTCCACAGCCGCCCAGCACGCCGTACCCCAGGTAGAGCAGCCACAGCTGGTGCAGGTGAATGCCGATTGCCGACACGATGAAGCCGCCGCCGAAACACAGAGCAGCGGTGAACATCGACCGGCGCGGACCGACATTTTCGACCCAGTGGCCGAACACGGCGGCAGACGAGCCCAGAAATACGATCGCAATGGAAAAGATCCACCCCACCTGTTTCAGATCCCAGTCGCCGGGTGCGGAATGACTGATTCCGATCAACTTGGTGAGCGGCAGATTGAAAGTCGAGAAGGCATAGGCCTGCCCTATCGACAAATGCACCGCGAGGGCGGCGGGAGGAACCAAAAACCGATTGAAACCCGGCGGTGCAACGGTGCTCTGACGATCCAATAACGATGATGTCATACGGCCCTGTCGGTTTATTCATTGTAGGGGCAAGCGCCGTTAATATGCCCGCTGCGTAGGGACTTGTCACTATGCGATCTCCGCGGGACGGGCATAAGGCTGCCTGTCTGGCCGCGAATCCGGTCACAAACCGGGTGCACGGCGCAGGCTCGCGCTCGAGCCGCGCCCGAGATGAAAGTGAAAAGCGTGACGCTCGGTAGCGAATGGCCGTCGGGAATTACGTATTTTTGCTTCCTCATGCGCAATTCCACCTATGCGGGCCGGCGAGTACTCAGAACGGCAGGGAAGCGGCTCTGCTGCCTGCTCGCGGTCGCGTGGACAGCGGCCTCGTCACCGTCGCACGCAGCCTGCCTCGGCAGCAATGACCCGTCGATTCGCGAACTGCAGGCCTCGGTCTATAGGGATGCATCACAGGTGCTGAAGCAACTGGGGACACGGCTGCAGTCTCTGGAACAGGCGCCGAAACCGGACGCTCCGTCTCTGGCCTCCCTCTATGCCGTGCAGGCGCAGGCTTACGGTATCCTCGAACTCGACGGGGACGCGAAGAATGCCGCGTTGAAGGGACTGCGATTCGCGACGCGCGCAAACGATCCCGTGCACCTCGAGCTGCTGTCGACCTATGCAGAGAGCGAATACGATGCGGCCGGAATCGATTCCGCGCTCAAATCCATCGACGAGGCCCGAGCCTCGCAGGTTGCCGGATCCCTGGCCGACACGTGCCTGCTGATCACCAGGGGCCTGCTGCATTACCGGCAGGGCCGCACTGACATCGCCATCGGCAACCTGACTCAGGCGTATCGCGCCAGCGCGGCGCCCGAGTTCGCGGAGCCGCGGATTCTCTCCGCAGAGGTGCTGTCGACGGTGATGCGCAGCACGGGAGACTACACGCAGGCGTTGGCGCTCAACCAGGAAGTGATCGACTGGGGCACCCTGCACGACGCGACGCTGAGGCTGTCCGTCAACCGATTCCTGCGCGGAAAGATCTTGCACTTGATGGGGCAGTACGCGCCGGCGATCGACGAATTCACCGAGGCGCGCAAGCTGAGCGTACAGGTGAACGATGCCCAGGGAGTCGCGTTCGCCGATCTTCTCGATTGCAATGCCCGCATCGAGCTCGGCCAGCTGCAGCGCGCCGCATTCGAGTGCAATAGTGCATTGCGCGCTTTTCAGGCGGTGCACTCGGCCGACGAGGCGAAGGATGCCCTGGGATTGCTGGCCCGCATCGATCTTGCCAATGGTCACGCCGACAAGGCACTCGCCAGTTTGAATGAGATACTCGATCAGGGCGGGGCGGATTTGCTGCCGACCCGGGTGGCCTCGCTATACGAATCGCGCGCGCGCGCCAACGCTGCCTTGGGCAATTACCGCGATGCCTACACCGATCTTGCCGAGTATGCGCGGCGCTACGCGGCGGCTAACGACGCCGAGCGGTCCCGACAGGCAGCGACAATGCGCGCGCGATTCGAGACGGATCGGGAAATCGAAAACAATGCACTGTTGAAACGCGAATTGGAAGTGTCGCGCGAGCAGTCAGAGCGTCAAGCGAGGCAGCTGCGCTGGAACGCGATCGCGGTCGCATCGGGTGTGCTGGTGATAGCTCTGCTCATCTATTTTCTGCTGGCCAACCGGCGCTATCGGCAGCAGCTCGTGAAATTGGCGAGCCAGGATAGCCTGACCGGCCTGCCCAATCGGCGGCGCACCGCAGAACTGGCAACGGCGGCAGTGGTCCGCGCCATCGCCACGGAACAGCCGCTGTCCATCGCGCTCATCGACCTGGACCATTTCAAGTTCATCAACGACCGCTGCGGACACGCAACCGGAGACTTCGTGCTGAAGGAATTCGCGCGCGTCGGGCGCGAGGCGCTGCGTGATTCGGATGTCCTGGGGCGATGGGGTGGCGAGGAATTTTTGTTGGTCATGCCCGGCGCGACGGCGGAGATCGCCAAGGCGAATCTCGAGCGCATGCGAACACTGATATTTGGGATTCGCTTGCCTGCCTCGGGCGCGGGGCTGCGCGTGAGTCTGAGTGCGGGCCTTGCAACCAGCGTCAAGCATGGACGGTCGCTGGATGAAATGATCGCGCGCGCGGATGCGGCCTTGTACGTGGCCAAGAACGAGGGGCGGGATCTGGTGCGCGTGGCGGATGAAAGCTATCTCACCACCACCGCCATCCGGCGTACGGTCCGGCAGTGATTCGTGAGAAATAACTTGCAAGTGTCTGAAAAATCAGGGAATGCAAGCGGTGGTGCCCAGGAGAGGACTCGAACCTCCACGAATTGCTCCACTGGTACCTGAAACCAGCGCGTCTACCAGTTCCGCCACCTGGGCAAGATGGGTGCCGATGCGAGGCGCAGAAATGTACGCACTGCCCCCGCGCTTGTCAACGAACGGTGTTGCGGGCGCTGCCCGGATATGCGCCCGGCGAGGCGCAAAGCTGATAACCTGCCGCAGTAAGCAATCGGCCTTCCCGCCTCGGGACGCCGGGTTTGCCCACCCACCGAAGGATCGTAACAACACTCTATGACAAGACGTGGACCCACGGGCTCGCGACGGCCAAAGACGAAACAGGCGGCGCAGTCCGGTCCGGATTGGCGCGGCGAAGATCCCAATTTGGAGCTCGAAAAGGCGCGATATGCGGATCCCATCGCGAGCCGGGAGCTGTTGTTGAAACATCTGGCGGAGGCGCCCGAGCCGTTGACCGCGGCGCGCCTCGCCAAGCGTCTCGGGTTGCATACCGGCACGCAGCGCGAAGCACTGGCCAAGCGTCTGGCTGCGATGGTGCGCGACGGTCAGGCGATCGAGGGGCCGAGCGGTTTTGCGACGGCAGGCGAGGGCGAACGCGTGGTCGGCCGGGTGCGCGGGCGCGCCAACGGCGACGTGCTGGTGATGCCGGATGACGGTTCCGCACCCTTGGTGCTGGCGCGGGCCGACACGGCGACCCTGATGCACGGCGACCGGACCGAGGTCCTCGCCGTCGGCATGAATGAACGCGGACGGCGCATTGCACGCTTGATCCGCCGCATCGGCGATGCGCCGCTGCGGATCGGCGGCACCTGGCGCGCGGCACACGGCGGCGGCAGAGTTGCGGGCCATGTGGAATTGGAGGATCCGGGCCATTGGTACGCCGTCGAAGTGGCCATGCGCGATCGGCACGGCGCCGACGACGGCGACCAAGTTATCGTCGAGGTGACCAAGCGTCCGCAAGGTGAGGCCGCGGCACAGGGGCGCGTCGTCGAAGTGCTCGACAACCTGCCTGCGTCGGAATTGGCGGCTCGGTTCGCGATTCTCAGGCATGACCTGCCGCAGGAATTTCCGCCGGAGGTGATTCGCGCCGCAAGCCGCTTCGCACCCCAGGTGCAGGCGGCGGACCGCGAAGGCCGCGAGGATCTGCGCGATGTGCCGTTGGTGACCATCGACGGCGAGGATGCCAAGGACTTCGACGATGCCGTGTATGCAGAAGCCCTGCGCGGCGGAGGTTGGCGGCTCATCGTCGCCATCGCGGATGTCAGCCACTACGTGCGCCACGGCAGCGAGCTGGATACCGAGGCGCGGTCGCGCGCCACGTCGGTGTATTTTCCGGACCGCGTCATCCCGATGCTGCCGGAGAATCTTTCCAATCATCTGTGCTCGTTGATGCCGCGCGTGGAACGTCTGGCATTCGTCTGCGACATGCGCGTCAGCAAGACGGGCAAGTTGAGCAAGAGTCGATTCTATGAAGCGGTGATCCGCTCGCACGCCCGGCTCACGTACGACCAAGCGTGGGCCTATTTGGAGGAACCGCTCAAAGCTACGCACGCCGACATGACGGCGGCGGTGCGCACGTCGCTGCAGACGCTGTATGCGGTCTATGGTGCGCTCAAGGAGGCGCGCGATGCCCGCGGTGCGCTCGACTTTCGCGGCGGCGAGGTCAAGGCGCGCATCGGCGCAGACGGCAGGATCGAGGGTTTCTATGCGGTGACTCGCAACGATGCGCACCGCTTGATCGAGGAATGCATGATCGCCGCGAATGTCGAAGCCGCGGTAGCCCTGCGTCTCGCCAAGGCCGGCAGCCTGTACCGCGTCCACGGTCAGCCGGAGGACAAGCGGGTCACGGAGCTGCAGAAGGTCCTGAACGCATTGCAGGTGGGGGCGGTGTTCTCTGAAAAGCCGACTCCGCGCGAATTTCGCCAATTGGTCGAACGCTTGAGCGCACGACCCGACGGCCTGATGCTGGAGAGTCTGGTGATTCGTTCGCTGGCGCAGGCCGCGTATCAGCAAACGAACATCGGCCACTTCGGTCTCGCGCTCGAAGAGTACGCGCACTTCACCTCGCCGATCCGCCGCTATCCGGATTTGCTCGTGCATCGCGCGATCAAGGCCGCGGTGCTGCCGAAATCGGCGTCCGGGCATCGCTACACCACGGCGGAACTGCAAACGCTGGGGATCGAGAGTTCGCAGCGCGAGCGCCGCGCCGATGACGCCTCGCGCGACGTGATGGGGTATCTCAAGTGCTTGTTTCTGCAAGCGCGTGTCGGCGAGACTTTCGACGCCACCATTACCAGTGCGCTGGAGTTCGGCCTGTTCGTGCAGCTGAAGGAAATGCCCATCGACGGCCTGGTGCACATCTCGGCCATTCCCGGCGACTATTGGGAGCTCGAGGACGGCGGCATGGGCTTGGTGGGCCAGCGTACCGGCCGACGCTGGCAGCTGGGCGATGCGGTGCGCGTGCGCTTGACCCGCGTCGACCTGACCCAACGCCAAATCGACTTCGAATTGCTCGACTCGAACGACGCCGCGAGTCACGGCACGGTGCGGGCGCCGCGGCGCGGCGGCGGCGAAAATCGTTCGCGGCGCGGACCGGGCGGTGGGCCGGGTGCCGGTCAGGGCGGCGGCTCGAGGCGTGGGGCGGGGCCCCGGCGCGGCGGCGGCGGCAAACGCGGGCGCGGCGGGCGTGGCTGATTCGAAACGCAACTTCGTCTATGGTTTGCACGCGATCAACGCGGTGCTCGAGCGCGCGCCGGAGCGCCTGCTGGAACTCTGGGTTGCGCAGCCGCGCGATGACGCACGCACTCGCGTACTGAGAGAGAGCGCGCAGGCCGCGGGCGTGCGCGTGCAATCCGTGAGCGGCGAGGCACTGGCGAAGCTGGTGGGGGAGGTGGCGCACCAGGGAGCCGTGGCGGCGGTGCGGCCGCTCAAGGCCTGGGACGAGCACGATCTCATCGAGGCGTTGAGCCGGGCGCAGGAAGATCCCCTGCTGCTGATCCTCGACGGCGTGACCGACCCGCACAATCTGGGCGCCTGTCTGCGCACCGCCGATGCCGTGGGAGCACATGCGGTGCTGATACCGAGGGATCGCGCGGCCACGGTGGACGGTGTGGTGCGCAAGGTGGCGGCCGGCGCCGCCGAATTCGTCCCGGTGGCGAGCGTGACCAACCTGGCACGCGCCATGGACATGCTCAAAGAACGCGGTATTTGGGTGGTGGGAACCGACGGGGAGGCGCCGCAGACGCTCTATGCGGCCGATTTGAAACGGCCGCTTGCCCTGGTGCTGGGCGCCGAGGGCGGCGGAATGCGCCGCTTGACGCGGGAGCGCTGCGACTTTCTGGTGCGCATTCCCATGGCTGGGCAGGTGGAGTCCCTCAACGTGTCGGTGGCCGCCGGGGTGGCCTTGTTCGAGGCGCGCCGGCAGCGGATGAGTTGACCTTCACCCGCTCGAGCGAGTATCCTTCGCGCTCTTTTTCGCCGGCCGACCGGCATCACTCCTTGCCTCACCGCTCGCAACGGGAGGCTTAAACCGTAGGGAGCCTACAATGCGGCATTATGAAATCGTGCTTCTGGTCCACCCGGATCAGAGCGAGCAAGTTCCTGCGATGGTCGATCGCTACAAGGGCATGATCAGTGCCGGCGGCGGTGCGGTGCATCGTTTCGAGGATTGGGGCCGGCGCCAGCTCACGTTCCCCATATCCAAAGTTCACAAAGCCCACTACATCCTGCTCAACATCGAGTGTGATCAGAAGACGCTCGCCGAACTCACCGGTTCGTTCCGCTTCAGCGATGCGGTGCTGCGCAACTTGGTGGTGAAGATGGACGAAGCCGTCACCGAGCCTTCGCCGATGGCGCGTGCGCCCGATGAAAATGCGCGCCGCCACGACGACTTTGGCGACGATGGTGATGACGACGATGTGCCCATGGGCGCACGGTAATAGGAGGCCAACATGGCACGTTTTTTTCGCCGCAAGAAGTTTTGCCGATTCACGGCCGATGACGTCAAGCAGATCGACTACAAGGATCTGACGACGCTCAAGAGCTACATCACCGAGACGGGCAAGATCGTTCCGAGCCGCATCACGGGTACGCGCGCTCACTATCAGCGTCAGCTGCAGCTCGCGATCCGGCGTGCGCGCTTCCTGGCTCTGCTGCCATACACCGATCAGCACTAAACCGGCGGGCTAGCACATGGATATCATTTTGTTGCAGAAGGTCGCGAACCTCGGTCAGATCGGCGATCGCGTCAAGGTCAAATCGGGGTACGCGCGGAATTTCCTGGTACCCACCGGCAGAGCCACCATGGCGACGGCCGCGAATATCGCCAAGTTCGAAACGCAGCGCCACGAGCTCGAAGCGAAAGCTAACCAGGATCTGGCCGCGGCGCAGGCGCGCGCGCTCAAGTTCGTGGATTTCAAGCTGGAGCTCAGGGCCAAGGCGGGCACGGAAGGCAAGCTGTTCGGCTCCATCGGCACCGCCGACATCGCCGAAGCGGCGGTCAAAGCGGGCCAGCCCATCGGCCGCAGCGAAGTGCGCATGCCGACGGGACCGATCCGCGTCACCGGCGAACATCAGGTGCAGCTGCATTTGCACACTGACGTCGACGTGACCTTGACGGTCACCATCGTCGCCGAAGAGTAACGGCCGGCAATCGCCGTCCCGTTGGGATAGCGCATGGCCGGTCGCGTCAGCAATCGTTCCTTCGGGCCGAGCGGATCTTCCGGCGACGGCCTGCGGCTGCCGCCTCACTCGGTAGAGGCTGAGCAGTCCGTGCTCGGCGGATTGATGCTGGACTCCGCGGCGTGGGACCAGATCGCCGACCGCGTCATTGCCGAGGATTTCTACCGCAACGATCACCGGTTGATCTTCGAGGCCGTCGCCGGGCTGATCGAACGCAGCCAACCCTGCGACGCCGTCACCCTGTCCGGGCACCTGGAGAGCCAGGGTTTGCTCGATCAGGTGGGCGGCCTTTCCTATTTGGGATCTCTGGCGCGCGACACCCCCACGGCCGCCAATATTCGCGCCTATGCGGACATCGTGCGCGAACGCTCCGTGCTGCGGCAGCTCATTACCGCCGGGAACCTCATCGTCGGCAGTGCTCTGGAACCCGAAGGGCGCGAAGCGCGGGAAATCGTCGACGATGCCGAGCGTGCGGTATTCGAGATTGCCGAACGGGGTTCGCGCGGCAAGGTTGGCTTCCGCACCGTGAAGAGCATTCTTCCGGACGTCGTCAACCGCATCGACGAGATGTATCACTCCGACGGCAAGATGACCGGCATCCCCACCGGATTCAAGCAGCTCGACGAGATGACGTCCGGCTTGCAGCCCGGCGATCTGATCATCGTCGCCGGCCGCCCCTCCATGGGCAAGACCACTCTGGCGGTGAACATCGCCGAGAATGCCGCGCTGGGTTCGAACAAGTCGGCGGCGGTCTTCAGTATGGAAATGTCGGCCGAGTCGCTCACCTTGCGCATGATTTCATCCCTGGGCCGCATCAATCAGAGCAATCTGCGCTCCGGCCGGCTGCAAGAGGAGGATTGGCCGCGCATCGATTCGGCGATGACGCAGTTGAGCAATGCGAATATTTTCGTCGATGAAACTCCGGCACTGACTCCCACGGAAGTTCGCGCGCGTGCGCGGCGCTTGAAGCGCGAGCGCGGCCTCGACCTGATCGTGGTGGACTACCTGCAGCTCATGCAGGTGGCCGGCACCAAGGAGAACCGCGCTACCGAGATCTCCGAGATCTCGCGCTCTCTCAAGGCGCTGGCCAAGGAGTTGAAGGTCCCCATCATCGCGCTGTCGCAGCTGAATCGCGGCGTGGAGCAGCGCGAGAACAAGAAGCCGGTGATGTCGGATCTTCGTGAATCGGGAGCGTTGGAACAGGATGCTGACGTCATTCTCCTGATCTATCGCGAGGATTTCTACGATCAGAACACCACGCGCAAAGGCATCGCCGACATCATCATCGCCAAACAGCGCAACGGCCCGACGGGCGAGGTGCAGCTCACCTTCCTCGGCCAGTACACCAAGTTCGAGAACTACGCGCCGGAGTCGTACGCCGAGGGCGTATTTCGGTGACGCCGCGATGAGCTTTCCGTGACGCCGATGGTCAGCGCGACGGTCGATTGCGGCGCTTTGCGTCACAATCTGAGTGTGCTGCGGCGGTTGGCGCCGCGATCGCGCGTGATGGCCGTCATCAAGGCCAATGCCTACGGCCATGGACTCGTCGCCGTGGCGCGCGCGCTCGAATCCGCAGACGCCTTTGCGGTGGCGCGCGTCGATGAGGGACTCACGCTGCGTTTGGCCGGCATCTCTACGCCCACGGTGCTGCTCGAAGGCGTCTTCGACCGCGAGCAGCTCGCCGCCGCCGCCGCCGCTAATTTCGAACTGGTCGTGCACACACCAGAGCAGATCGAACTGCTGCGAACGGCCGCGGCGGGCACGAGCTTCAAGGTGTGGCTCAAGCTCGACAGCGGCATGAATCGGCTGGGGTTCAAAGGGGCGGCGTTCGGCGCTGCGCATGCGGCCCTCTGCACTCTGGGCAGCGTCAGCTCTCCCGTGAACTTGTTCACCCATCTGGCATCCGCGGATTTGCCGGAGCTGCCCACCACGCATGAACAACTGACGCAATTCGCCGCCGCCACGGCATCCTTGGCCGGTGAGCGCAGCTTGGAAAACTCCGCCGCGATGTTGAGTTTTCCGGACGCGCAGGCCGATTGGGTGCGGCCGGGCCTGCTGCTCTACGGCGTTTCGCCATTCGCCGGCTCCGTCGGCGCGGACTATGGCTTGCGGCCCGCGATGACCTTGCAATCGCACGTGATCGCGGTCAAGGAACTCTCGCCGGGAGAACGGGTGGGCTACGGCGGCGATTGGATCGCCAGCCGGCCCACGCGCTTGGCGGTGGCCGCCGTGGGATACGGCGACGGATATCCGCGCAGCTTGGGCTCGGGCGCTCCGGTGCTGGTCAACGGCGAGCGCGCGGGCCTCGCCGGCCGGGTGTCGATGGACATGATCGGCATCGACGTCACCGATCTTCACCGGCCGCCGGCATTGGGCGACCCCGTGGTCCTGTGGGGGGAGGGGCTGCCGGTGGAGGAAATCGCCGTCTGGGCGGACACGATTCCCTATGAGCTTCTGTGCGGAATCAGCCAGCGAGTGGCGGTGACCTTGCGCTGAACGTCGATGGCCGATCTCACCGAGTTTTGACCGGCCAGCAGGCGACAGTGCAGAATCGGCGAATCTTTGACTCGACAAGGACGTTCAGCAATGCGTTTCGATAGCACCGTATTTGGATGGCGCCGCGTTGGGTTGGCCGGGCTCGCCATACTCGGTCTGTCGATCTCACCGGCCCGGGCGTTTGCCGACTGCAAAATTGCCAAATTGGCGGAGCTGCCGGTCACGATGAGCGGTTTGAAGCCTCTCATAAGCGCGAAAATCAATGGTCAAGACGCGCGATTCATTGCGGACAGCGGCGCATTTTACAGCATGATGACCGAGGCGAGCGCCGCGGAGTTCAATCTCAAACTACGTCCTGCTCCTTTCGGGCTCTATATCAAGGGCGTCGGCGGCAACGTGGATCCGTCGATTGCGACAGTCAAGGTATTTACCTTGGACGGCATCCCAGTGCACAACGTCGAGTTTCTGGTCGGCGGCAGCACCGTGGGCGCGCTGGAGAACGTCGGCGTGTTGGGGCAAAACTTCTTTCGCATCGGCGACGTCGAATATGACCTCGGCAACGGGATCATTCGGATGATGCGCGCCGAAGGCTGCTCACACGCGCTGTTGGCGTACTGGGTCAAGCCATCGGAACACTATTCGATCATGGATATTGAATGGGCCACGCCGAAGTCGCCGCATACCAGCGGTACGGTGATGATCAACGGCGCCAAAGTTCAAGTCATCTTCGATACGGGCGCGGATACTTCGATTTTGTCGCTCAAAGCGGCCGAGCGTGCCGGTGTCAAGCCCGACTCTGAGGGCGTCATCGACGCGGGCTACAGCAGCGGTATCGGAAGGACCAGGGTAAAGACCTATATCGGTCGATTTTCCAGCTTCAAGATCGGCGAGGAGGAAATACGCAATACCCGTTTGCGTTTCGGCGATATTGGTCTCGGGTACACGGACATGTTGCTCGGCGCGGATTTTTTTCTGTCGCACCGAGTCTACGTCGCCAGCAGTCAACACAAGCTGTACTTCACGTATAACGGCGGCCCCGTGTTCAACTTGGCTTCATCGTCCGCCAAACCGGCCTCCAAGCCGGACGAAGCCCCCAAAGGCGACGATCCCGCCGACGCGGCAGAGTACAGCCGACGTGGAACCGCTTTTGCCAGCCGCCGCGATTTTGAGCATGCGGTCGCCGACCTGACACGCGCCTGTGAGTTGGCTCCGACCAACCCTGAATATTTTTATCAACGCGGTATCGTGTACCGCGATGAGAAGCAGACGGATCTAGCCGCAGCCGATTTCGATCGGGCGCTCGAGCTCAAAGCCGACCATTTGGCGGCATTGGAGGCCCGGGCGCGGTTGCGTCTGGGGCGGCGGGATACCGTCGGCGCACGCGCCGACCTGGATTCGGCGGATCGAGCCGCGCTCAAGGAGGCGGATGTGCGCTTATTTCTCGCGCACGCTTATCGGGGCGCCGAGCTTTTTCCGGCTTCGATCGCGCAATACGATCTGTGGATATCTGCTCACGCGGCCGACTCGCGTATGCCGGAAGCGTTAGATGGGCGATGTTGGGCGAGGGCATTGCAGGGTCAGGATCTTGCCAAAGCCCTGTCCGATTGCGATAGCGCCCTCAAGCGGAGCGTAAAGGCGAGTCCGCTGAGCGCAAGTGTCCTGAATGGGCGGGCCCTGGTTCGACTGCGATTGGGCGACTACGACAAGTCCATTGCCGATTACGATGCCGCACTCCAAATCCAGCCCAAGGACCCCTGGTCCTTCTATGGGCGAGGCATCGACAAATTGCGAAAGGGCAAGACGCCGGAAGGCGAGGCCGACATCGCGCAAGCAGTGAAGCTGTGGCCGAAAATTGCGGATGAATTCATGCGGCGCGGGATAACTCCCTAGCGCACTCGACTTCCGCGGCGGTCCGCTGCCGCGTCAGCGTGCAAATCCGCCGGATCAACCGGGGCCCGGCGGGATGTTAGCTCTCGAAGAACCCCATCTTCACGCCGGCGAGTTGTACCACGTCATTGTCGTTCAGCCGGCGGGCTTGAGGTCCGATCGGTACGCCGTTGACCTGCGGAAAGTCATTTTCCTTGCCGCTGTCCACGTGCACGATGAAATACCCTTCGGCGCGGCGGGTGATGGCCGCCACCTGTACTCCCGGACGGCCGAGCGTGGTCAGCGCCTTGGTGAGCTCGAGCTCGCGGCCCGCAAAAGCGCCGCTCAACACTTGAAGCTTAGCCTTCGGCAGCGCGGTTGCATTGTCCGGTACGCCGGGACGCTTGGCTGCCACCGCCTTGGCGGCTTGATCCACGGCAACGCCGACGCGCCGAATGCGCTCCTCACCCTGTGAGCTCGGGGTGATGACCATGGTCTTTTCGAATTCGTCCTGCTCGGCCTCGACATCCTGGCTGTCGACGAAACGCAGCTGATGATGGCCGACGGTGATGACGTCGCCGTGCTGCATGGCGTGTTTCTTGATCAGCTTGCCATTGACGTACGTGCCATTGGTGCTGTTCAGGTCTTCCAAGAAGGAATCGTTCAGAATATTGATGATGAGCGAGTGATGGCCACTCACCGCCGGATTGTCGATACGAATATCGTTGTCCGGAAGGCGCCCTATCGTATAGCGCTCTTTATTCATGTTGTATTCCGCGAGGATCTGACCATCCAAGCTGAGCATCAGGCGTGCCATTCAGACTCCATTTCCCTAACCGAACCATCCCAAGATTTTGTCAAATATACGCCGGTGCGCGGGGAACGGCTCGGTTACATGAGCCATGATGACCGACACATTGTCCCGCCCGCCGTTGTCGTTAGAGAGCTGTATCAATTGTTTAGCAACTGTATCAAGATTAGCACTAAAGGTGCTGATTGTTAAGTGAATATCCTCATCTTCGATCATGTCGGAAAGACCGTCGGAACAGAGCACGTAGTAATCGGACTTCTGCACCGGCTGCTCGTGGATCTCCACCTCGACGTTTTGTTCGACTCCGAGCGCCCGTGTAACATAATTTTTGTTGGTCGCACGCTGCGCTTCCTGCTGCGAGTAGAAACCGCGGTCCACCAGCTCTTGCAGCAGCGAATGGTCCAGCGTCATCTGCTCGAATCGATTGTCGCGCAAGCGGTAAAGCCTCGAATCTCCGACGTGTGCGATCGACATCTTGTTGTCGTGAAACAAGCATGCCACCACCGTAGTGCCCATGCCCTCACATTGAGGCTGGGTCTTGGAAGTGTGGTAGATGATTTTGTTGGCTCTGTGAATCGCATCACGCAAGATGATGCTTGGGCGCGTCAATCCGGACTCCGCGTCGGGCACGCTCAGATCCTCGCGCATGACGGCGTCGCGCACCAGATTGATGATGGTTTTGACGGCGATGCCGCTCGCGACCTCGCCCGCATTGTAGCCGCCCATCCCGTCGGCCAATACGAACAGACCGATGTCGGCTTCGGTGCCGATCATGTCTTCATTGTGCTCGCGGATCTTTCCCGTGTCGGTCAGCGCCACGCTGGAGATTTTTCCCCTCAAACTCATCGGCTTCGCCCCATCATGGCAATCCACTCGGTATTCGCGACCGACAGTCTTCCAGGGCTGCGGCCATATGAGCCCCGGAGTCGTAGCGCGCATCGGGAGTCTTGGCAAGCGCACGGTCAATGACCGTTTCGACGCAGGCCGGCAGATCCGGCCGGAAGGCTCGCAGCGGCGGATGCGGCGCCTCTGCAATCTGCTGCATCAGCCCGGTCATGGAGTCAGCGGTGAAAGGAAGTTGGCCGGTCAACAATTGAAATAGGCTAACACCCAGCGAAAACAAGTCCGAGTGACCGGTCACAGTTCGTCCTTCCAGCTGTTCGGGCGACATGAAGGAAGGGGTGCCGAGTACGATGCCGGTGCGCGTGCTGCCGGCGTCCGTGAGGCGCGCAATGCCGAAGTCGGTGATTTTCAGCGTGTCGGTGGCGGGGTCGTACATCAGGTTCGCCGGTTTGATATCGCGGTGGACGACTTGCTGTTTGTGCGCGAACCCGAGGGCTTCGGCCGTGCGGCCGACCAAGTCCAGCACTTTTCGCGGCTCCAAGAGATTGTCGGATTTCGCGTAGTCGCTCAAGTGCCGGCCCTTGAGATATTCCATCGCGATATAGGCGAGTCCACGCTCCTCGCCGACATCGTAGATGGTCACGATGTTCGGATGATTGAGGCGGCCGGCGGTCTCCGCTTCGCGAAAGAAGCGCGATCGGGCCTCGGCCAGTTCGGCGTCGCTGAATTCACTGGCAAGCGGGATGGCTTTGATCGCCACCAGCCGGTTGATGGCCGTATCACGGCCCAGATAGACGATACCCATCGCGCCGCGTCCGATTTCGCGTTCGAGTTGGTAGCGGCCGAGGCGCTGGATTTCGCCTGGCGCGCGTATATCGCCGCTCCCGGCGGCCGGTGCCGATGGCGCAAGGGCTGATGGTGCTGAGGCGGATGACGCCGATGCGGACGGCGCCGATGCGGACGGCGCCGCTGCAGAGGGCGACGGTCCAAGGACCGGGCTCGCAGCGGCTTTGCCTGGGGCCGGCGGCGCGGCCTTCGCTTTGGCGCGATCGGCGTCCATCAGCCGCCGCAGGCGCCCGGCAACATCTCGGTAGGTATTGTCGAAACGCGCCAAATGGCGGAACACGGCAGTGGCTTGCGGCCCGCGGCCGCGCTGTTCCAGCTGGCACCCGAGAGTGTACAAGTCACCGAGCACGGTGGCGTTGGGCTTGCGGCCCTTCAGTTCGGCGAAGCGCTGTTCGAAGTTGTCGAGGAGCCGCGCGGTATCGGTGCCCAAAGGGCTTGGCATCTTGCGCGCGGGAGCCGGCGCGGCCGATGCAGCGAAGCGGCACCACAGGAGAAGCGCGCTGCCGCCGGTCAATAGGACAATCCCCGGAAGCCACAGCCAGGTGTTCAGATTCGCGGTCAGGCGGAGCAATAGGCCCGAGCCCAAGGTCCCCAATCCCACAATCGTTGTTATCAGCCCAAATTTGCGCATGCAATAGACATAATCCGACTCCAGAAGCCGGGCAGTATAGGTGATCGGGCAGCGTTACCTGCAATGCTAAGATCACAAATCGATGCGAAGGAAGCCAATGGCGAAGTCCAAAGAGGTCTTTATCTGTCAGAACTGCGGAGCCTCTTCGCCGAAATGGCAGGGTCAATGCGGTGGTTGCGGCGAATGGAACACCTTTCTGGCCGAGGCTTCTCGGGCGACTGCACGTAAAACGCCCGGGTCGGGCGGGGGCTCCCGGGCAGATGTGTCCACGTCATTGGCCGCCGAGGCCGTTCTCGAGCAGCCCCGGCTGACCACGGGTTCGGCCGAGCTCGATCGCGTGTTGGGCGGTGGTCTGGTGCAAGGCTCCGTGACCTTGATCGGCGGCGATCCGGGGATCGGTAAATCGACGCTGATGCTGCAGGCCGCGGCAGCCCTCCAGACTTGCGGAGCGGTGCTCTATGCCACCGGCGAGGAATCTTTGAAGCAGGTCGCACTTCGGGCCCGGCGGCTGGGCTTGGAAGCCGCCACCGCCCGGCTCATGACCGAGACCTGCGTGGAAGACATCGTCGGTGCGGCGTCGGGTCTCGCGGCGCGTGTGCTGATCGTGGATTCCATTCAAACCATGCATTCAGAGCGGGTCGATTCGGCGCCGGGTGCGGTGTCGCAGCTGCGCGAGTGCACGGCCGAACTGGTGCGCTTCGCCAAAGCCAGCGGCACGGCGGTGCTGCTCGTCGGTCACGTCACCAAGGAAGGCCAAATCGCCGGGCCGCGCGTGCTCGAACACATGGTCGACACCGTTCTGTACTTCGAAAGCGACACCGGCAGCCGTTACCGCGTGCTGCGCTCGGTGAAGAACCGTTTCGGCGCGGCCAATGAAATCGGCGTCTTCGCGATGGCAGAGCAGGGACTGCGCGAGGTGACCAATCCATCGGCGATTTTTCTGTCGCGGCATGCCGAGCCCGTCCCAGGCAGCGTCGTTACCGTGATGCGCGAGGGAACTCGCTCGCTGTTGATCGAAGTGCAAGTGCTGGCCGATGCGAGTCTCGGTGCGAATCCGCGGCGAGTGGCGGTCGGCATCGACGGCAATCGTCTCACGATGCTGCTGGCGGTGGCGCATCGCCACGCGGGATTGCAACTGCAGGGGCAGGATGTGTTTGCCAATGTCGTCGGCGGCGTGCGCTTGGCGGAGACTGCCGGAGATTTGGCCATCGTGATGGCTGCACGATCGAGCTTGCGGGATACGCCGGTTCCGAATTCTTTGATCGCATTCGGCGAATTGGGGCTTGCGGGGGAAATTCGCCCGGTGCCGTTCGGCGAGGAGCGCCTGCGCGAGGCGGCGAAACACGGCTTCAAATCGGCGGTGGTACCCGAGGCTAACGTGCCGAAGCGGCTCCCGGAGGGAATGTCAGTTCGCGGCGTAACGCGTTTGAATCAGGCACTCGAGGGTTCGTAATGTACCTCGACACAGGGAATTTGACCGATTGGCGGGAGGTAATCGGTCAATATCTCGGTGCCGCGGTAATAACCGGGTTCACAGGCTCGCAGCCGCACTCGGGTCACTTTGCGGGCAACTCCACCGCGGCGCGGGTGACGCGGCCGAGCGCAGCGCCGTTGCCGGGCTCGCCGATGACGACATAGAACACGGCGGCATGACTGCGCGCCGGGTTGGGAATGAGCCGAACGAACAAACTCGCCATGCGCTTGCCCGCGGGCAGCAACTGAGTTATCCGGCTTTGGGCCGCATAATCGACACCAGGCTTGGCCGTGGACGGTTCAGTCCACCACGCAAAGCTCGTGCCGCGCTCTGCACCCGCGGATCGGCGAACGTGGATTTCCGCAAATTTCTGTCCCCGCGGGATCTTGTAGCCATCCGCAGAAATACTGATGAGGTCCGCGTTCTTCGCGCGCGGGGTTGCCGCAATTCTAGTCCGCCGCTCAACGGCTTCGACGGTGCTCGGTAGGGACCCCACAGCCTTCACGGCGGACTGCTGTGCGGTGGCCGGCGCAGGAGTTGGCGCGGCCGGCCGGGCAGTCGACGGCGCTGAGTCCCGTGCATCGGATGGTGCTGAGTCCGGCGCAGCCGACGGAGCTGAATCTGATGCAGCCGGTAGAGCTGAATCCGGAGCGGCGGACAGAGCCGAGTGCGGTGCGGCAGTCAGCGCCGCAATTGCCGGAGCGGCATCACCGCTGCCGCTTCGGTGGCCGAGTGATGCACCGCGAAACGAGATCCACAGGCCGGCGCCGAGGATGATGACGAGCACCGCGAGCGTGGCCACCACGGCGGCGCGCCGCGAGGTGGTCGGGAGCAGGGGCCTGCGGCTCGGATGCGCCACCGGCACTGCGGTCACACCGGCAATCCAGTCGCGCACCGACATCGATCGATCTTGTCGGTTCCATGCAAGACCCTGTACCAGGGTTTGCCATTGCCGCCGCGTCAGTCCCGGCGGCCGCCGGGCGAGCATGCCGCGGTCGCGCGCGTCCGTGGAGCGGCGTCGTTCGAAAGGGTGCTTTCCCGCCAGCAACTCGTACGATAGACATGCAAGCGCGTACAGATCGTCCCGCGGATCGGGCTGCTGTCCCTCCAACAGCTCGCAGCACGCGTAAGCGGGAGTCAACGCCGTGGCGTTGATGTTATGCACGGTATCGGCGCCGAAGAGTTGGCGGGTCAGGGCGCTGGAGGCGCCGAAGTCGAGCAGGCGCACCTCGCCTGACTTGGTGATCATTATATTCTGGGGCTTCAAATCGCCGTGGGCGACGTTGCGCGAATGTGCATGTGCCAGGGCTGCGCCGATCTCTCGTATGATCGCCCACGCAAATGCCCTCGAGATCATCGCCGGGCTGAGGCGTTCGATCATGCTGCTCAGCAGTTCGCCCTCGAGGAATTCCATGGTGAAAAACGCCGCATCATCATCGAGATCCAGCTCGTACATCTTGACGATGTTGGGATGGGAAAGAGCCTGCGCGCAATAGAACTCGCGCCGCAAATTCGACAGAGTCTGCGCACGGCCGTCCATCTTCTCGTCCAGGAATTTTATCGCCACGTGGCGATTTCCTTGCGGAAGATCGCCACGATAGCGGTCCAGCGCTTTGAACACCGTTCCCATGCCGCCCCGGCCAAGCCTGCTCTCCAGAACGTACCGATTACGCAGCACACTGCCGATTTCAGGGCGAGGCGCTGCCGACGAGTCGACGGCCGAATCGATCGGAGCGTCGGGGGTGAGGCGCTGCGTGATCACGCGCGGCTCCGCGAGATTCGGCGCCAGATTCGGCTCGAATTCTATGGTGATGCCCGAATCCTGCTCGCTGAGCTCGCGGCGCGCGATCCTGGCTTCGATGGTACGGAACAGATCGGTCGGCACTTGCCCAGCCTATATCGTTGATTGAGCCGCGAGGACCATGGCCTTATCGTATCGCTCCTCCGGCTTGCGGCAAGGAGATTCGGCGGGAATTGCGACGTATTTCCTAGCGCGGCGCCGGCGGCCGGATCCGGACAGTCTTGATTGCATTGTCCACGGTCTGCAGCACCTCGAGCATGTAGTCCGCCAATTTCAAGGTTGTGCCCGGCTCAGGGATGGTTTCCAGGAACTCCACGATCAAGCCGTTCAAGGTTTTGGGACCGTCGGTCGGCAGGTTCCAGCGCATGGATCGGTTGAGCGCGCGGATGGTGGTCGATGCATTGGCGACGAAGCTGCCGTCGGCCTCGGCGCGCACATCCTTGTGCATCATGGTGGCGGGATCGGTGGTGAATTCACCGACGATCTCTTCGAGAATGTCTTCGAGGGTCACGAGTCCTTGAATATCGCCGTATTCGTCGACCACGAAAGCCATGCGGCGCTTGTCGCGCTGGAAATTCAGCAATTGCGTATTCAGGGTCGTGCCCGACGGCACGAAGTACGCCTCGCGCGCGCCGGCCGCCTCGATCAGCGCGTCGCGGTCCAGCCGGCCGCGAGCCAATTCGTGCACGACTTGCTTCATGTGCAGCACGCCGATGATGCGGTCGATTTCCCCCTCGTAAACCGGCAAACGCGTGTGCTGGCTCTGGCGCAGCTGCTCGACGATCCGGTCCCAGTCATCCTCGACGTCGATCCCGACGATCTCGTTACGCGGCACCATGATGTCTTCCACCGTCGCATTCTCCAGATCCAGGATGCTGACCAGCATTTGCTGATGGCGATGCGGAATCATCGCACCGGCCTCCGCAACGACGGTGCGCAGCTCTTCGCTGCTCAAGGAATTCGAGGCCTGCTGCGGCGAGACGCCGAAGGCGCGCAGCACCCCGTTGGCCATCAGATTGGTGGCCCACACGAAGGGATACAGCAGCAGCAGCAGGGGTGTGTAGATGTAGGCGGCCGGAAGCGCCAGACGCTCCGGGTGCAAGGCGCCGAAGGTCTTTGGTGCCACCTCACAGAAGATCAGCACCACCAGCGTCAGAGCGGCGGCCCCGAAGGCAACCAGGAACTCGCCGCCCAGGCGCAAGGCGATGAAGCCGACCAACATCGGTGCAGCCACATTGACGATGGTGCTCAACAAGAGGATCAATCCGATCAACCGGTCGGGATGAGCGAGAAGTTTCTCTGCCAGCCGCGCCCCGCGATTTCCTTCGTTGGCGCGATGCCTGAGACGATAGCGGTTCAAGCTCATGAGCGCGGTTTCGCTGCCGGCAAAGAATGCCGCGAGAATCAGCAGTCCCGCCAACGCGCCGAAGAGTAGTCCTAGGGAGGGATGTGGCATCGTTAGAGGTGCTGGGCCGTGCTCGCTACGCAGCCTGAGGCTAGCCCCAATGCCGCCCGAGCACATCCTCCAGAACGAACTTCGCGCCGAAATACGCCAGCGCCAGCACGCCGAAGCCGCACAATGTCCATCCAACCGCGGAGCGCCCCCGCCAGCCGAAACGGACGCGGCCGATCAGCAGCACGCCGAAGATCGTCCAGGCGATCAGCGACAACACCGTCTTGTGAATGAGATGCTGCGTGAACAAGTTGGTGACGAAGACGAATCCCGTGAACAGCGACAGCGTCAGCAGCACGAAGCCGGCGCCGATCAGGCGAAACATGACCCTTTCGAGCGCGTCGAGCGGCGGCAGGACACTCGGCAGGTCGGCGATGCGCCGGCTGCGCAGCCGGCGATCGAGAAACACCAGCAACAAGGCGGTAGCCGCCGCCGCGAACAGCAGGGCAGCCGCACCCATGGAAAGCAAAATATGGGCCGTCAGTTCCCATCCCGGGGCGGCGGCTTGCGCGTAGGTATGCCCCGTGCCCGTCACCGCCGCACCCAGTGCCGCGCTCGTCAACAGAATGGCGCCCAGCGCGCGGTTCTGCTTTTCCATCGAGATGAGACAGGCAAGTACGGCGAGCGTCCAGGCGAGAAGGGAGATGGCCTCGAACAGGCCGATCGAAAAAGGCCCATTGATGCGCATCGTGTGCACGATGGCGTCGCTGTGGGCGACGATGGCCGCAAGGCTCAGCGTCCACGCGATGGGCTCCAGCCGAGGGTTGCCCATACTGCGCAGCATGACCCAAGCGCCTGCGGCGTAAAGCACTAGCAAAGTAATGGCGAGAATCACGGCTGGCCTAGGATCATGCAGGGCCTGAATGATGACGATGAATAATGACACAAGCACCCGGCAGCGCCTAGGAGCCTGTCCGGGTAACAGGTTCCTAGCCGCCGGTCTTCGAGCTCAGCCGTCTCTGCTCGAAAGCCGACGCCCGTTCGAAATGATAACATTCGCGCCATGTTCGACCGCCTAACCTCTAGCCTCTCGTCCGCGCTCAAGTCGCTGTCCGGCCGTGGCCGGCTGACCGACGATAATATTTCCGACACGGTCCGCGAAGTGCGGCTCGCGCTGCTCGACGCCGACGTGGCGCTCAGCGTCGTCAAGACTTTCACTGAGGCCGTCAAGACACGGGCCATCGGTGTCGAAGTCACCAAGAGCCTCACTCCCGGCCAGGCCTTCATCAAGGTCGTGCACGAGGAATTGACGCGCCTCATGGGCGAGCCGAGCACCGGCCTCAATCTGCGCGCGCAGCGTCCGGTGGTGGTCATGCTCGCCGGCCTGCAGGGAGCCGGGAAAACCACCAGTGCCGGCAAGCTCGCGCGTTGGCTGATCGAGAAGCAGAACAAAAAGGTGTTGATGGTCAGCACCGACGTCTATCGCCCGGCGGCGATTCTGCAGCTGCAGACGCTGGCTGCGCAGGTGGGCGCGGGCTTTGCCCCGGCGCTTGCGACCGAAGCCCCGGTGGCCATCGCCAAACGTGCATTGACCGAAGCCACGCTGCAGGCTTACGACGTGCTGCTGCTCGACACCGCGGGCCGCCTGCACATCGACGCCGAGATGATGGCGGAGGTCAGGGAACTCGAGGCGGCCCTCAATCCGCACGAGCGCCTGTTCGTCGTCGACAGCATGGCCGGACAAGACGCCGTCAATGCCGCCAAGGCATTCAATGACGCCTTGAGTCTCACCGGAGTGATCCTGACCAAAGCCGACGGCGATGCACGCGGCGGAGCCGCGCTGTCCGTCAGGCAGGTCACCGGCAAGCCCATCCTGTTCGTCGGTACCGGCGAGAAGTCGGAGGCGTTGGAACTGTTTCAGCCGGAACGGATCGCCTCGCGCATTCTGGGAATGGGCGATGTGTTATCGCTGGTCGAACAGGTTCAAGGACAGGTCGATCATGAAAAGGCCGAAAAACTCGCCAAGAAAATCGCCAAGGGAAAATCGTTCGACCTGGCGGATTTGCGCGACCAATTGAGTCAGTTGCAGAACATGGGCGGCATGTCGGCGCTGTTGGACAAGCTGCCCTCGCACATGCAGGCCAATGCGGCGGCTGCGGCCGGCGCCGTCAATGCGCAGAACCTGAAGCGGCAAATGGGGATCATCGACTCGATGACGCCGCGGGAGCGCCGGCGGCCGGAGATGATCGACGGCTCCCGCAAGCGCCGCATCGCAGCGGGCGCCGGGGTGCAGCTCCCGGAGGTCAACCGCCTGCTGAAGCAGTTCGACCACATGCAAAAGACCATGAAAAAGCTCGCCAAAGGAGGCATGTTGAAGAACATGATGCGCGGCATGGCGGGGCGGCTGCCGCCCGGTTTCGGCTCCTGACGGCACCCGAGGGGCTCCATTCACTGCCGATTCAACGAGTTGTTGCTCTGGAGCCCCGGTTGTCATTACAATTAGCGGCTACGCTCTGCAAGGTGAATTAAAGATGGTGACGATTCGTTTGACTCGACGCGGCGGCAAGAAGACCCCGTTCTACCACGTTGTGGTAACCGACAGCCGTAAGCGGCAGGGCGGTACCAGCCTCGAGAGCGTGGGGCTTTTCAATCCGGTAGCGCGCGGCGCGGAAGTCAAGCTGCGCTTGAACGTCGCTCGCATCGAGCACTGGGTGTCCAAGGGCGCGCACATGTCGGATCGCGTCAAGTTCCTTCTCACCAGCTTCCGCAAGCAGGCCGCATAAGGGGTCCTTGTCAAGATTCGAGGAGGGCTTGCGATGAGCGACGAATCATCGGCGCTCATCCAACTGGGATTCGTGGGAGCGCCGTTTGGCGTCCGAGGTTGGGTCAAGCTGCGTTCGCACACCGATCCTCCGGAGCGACTTCTCGAACATCGAAGTTTGCGTATCGGCCAGGGCGGCGTCTGGCAGAACTACCGTATCGAGGCGAGCGGCCGCAGCGGCGGCGCATTGACGGTGAAATTGGCGGGGGTCGAGGACAGAGACCAGGCTCAAGCCCTGCGGGGTGCGCAAGTGTGCGTGCCGCGCGGCGAGCTGCCGCAACGGGCGACTCGAGATTTTTACCGCGCCGACTTGATCGGCTGCGACGTGGTGAATCTCGACGGCATCGGGTTGGGGGTTGTGCAGCATTTCGTCGAGACGCCGGCGCAGGTGCTGATGGTGGTGCGCGGCGAGCGGGAATTTTGGATACCGGCCGTACCTCAGCATGTGCGACGGGTGGATCTCGAGGCGCGGCGGGTAGTGGTCGACTGGAACGAGACGGGCTTCGCCCACGATTGAAGCGCATGCACATTGCGGTCGTGACGTTGTTTCCGGCGATGATCCGCGAGGCTCTCGCACACGGCGTGGTCGGGCGCGCGGTGGAGCGGGGGGGCCTCGAGGTCCAATGCTTCGATCCGCGCGACTACGCGATCGACGTGCATCGCTCGGTTGATGACCGGCCGTACGGGGGCGGACCCGGCATGGTGCTGAAGGTGGAACCATTGCGGAGCGCTTTGCGCGGCGCCGTTGCGGCTCTGCCGCAGGGCAGCCGGCGGGTGTATTTGGGTGCGGACGGGCGTCGATTCGACCAGAGCATGGCGCGCGCGGCGCAGGGCGATGCGGGTTTGGTGCTGGTGGCGGGACGCTATGAGGGCGTCGATGAGCGCTTCATCGAGCGCGAAACCGACGAACAGTGGTCGATCGGCGACTACGTGCTCTCGGGCGGCGAGCTGCCGGCGTTGGTGGTGATCGATGCGATTGCGCGGCTGATTCCGGGGACGCTCGGCAGCGCGGAGTCGGCAATCCAGGAGTCGTTCAGCGACGGATTGGTGGATTGGCCGCATTACACGCGGCCTCCGGCGATCGACGGGCAGGCGGTTCCCGCGGTGTTGATGTCGGGTGACCACACGGCGATCCGCCGCTGGCGATTGCAGCAGGCGCTGGGCCGGACTTGGCTGCGGCGGCCGGAACTGCTCGAGCGCCGCGGCATGAGTGATGAAGAACGAATTTTATTGGAAGAATTCAAGATCGAACGTGCGAGCGGCACGGGACGAATCGAAGACAGTCAAAGGTGAGGCCGAAAGGCGAGGACAACAGCTATGAACAAGATCATCCAAGAATTGAACGGCGAACGTGCGTCACGCAAACTGCCGGAATTCAATCCCGGCGATACCATCGTCGTGCAGGTCAAGGTAGTGGAGGGTGATCGTGAGCGCGTGCAGGCTTACGAGGGCGTGGTCATCGCCAAGAAGAATCGAGGTCTCAATTCCTCGTTCACCGTGCGCAAGATTTCGCACGGCGAAGGAGTGGAACGCGTGTTCCAGACGTTCAGCCCTTCGATCAGCGAGGTCAGCGTGAAGCGCCGGGGTGCGGTTCGCCGTGCCAAGCTCTACTATCTGCGTGATTTGTCCGGTAAAGCTGCGCGCATCGACGAGAAGATCTAAGCATCGGCCGAGTTCTTTCTCCAGGAGCGGACGGGAGGCGTTGAATGGGTGTCGGGTCCGCTCTCAAGGGATTTTTCGGGCTGGTCTGGCGGATTCTCGAGGGAATCCGCAGGGGCCTGCATCTGATTCTGCTGCTGGTGATCTTCGGGTTCATTCTCGCGGCCCTGCACACTTCCATTCCGATCGTCCCGCGCTCGGCCGCGCTGGTGATCGCGCCTGAGGGCGAACTCGTCGAGCAGCTGGCGAGCGACCCGGTGCGCCGCGCCTTCGGCCAGGCCTCCGGCGGCCCCGCGCCCGAGACTCTGCTCCGCGACGTGACCGACGCCATTGCTGCCGCGAAAGCCGACGAGCGCATCAAGCTGATCGTGCTGGATCTCGGCGCCCTGGATTCGTCCGGTCTGTCGAAGCTGCAAGAAATCGGCGCTGCGATTCGCGAATTTCGCGCAGCCGGCAAGCGCGTGGTGGTGGCGGCCGATTCGCTTGATCAGACCCAGTACTATCTGGCGGCGCAGGCCGGCGAGGTCTACCTCGATCCGATGGGGCTGGTGTACCTGGACGGCTTCAGCTACTACCGCATGTTCTTGAAGGATGCCATCGACAAGCTGGGCGTCGATGTGAACGTGTTCCGCGCCGGCACGTACAAGAGCTACACCGACCAATTCTCCCGCAGCGACATGGCTGCGAGCGAACGCGAAGAGAGTTCCGTGTGGCTCGAGGCGTTGTGGAACGCGTACCAACAGGACGTCACGCGTGCCCGCTCGCTGCCCGCCGGCGCGCTCAATGAGTTCGTGGCCGACGAACCGTCCGCGCTCGGCGCGGTGAGCGGCGATGCGGCCAAACTGGCGCTGCAACGGGGCCTGGTGACGGCGCTGAAAAGCCGCCGCCAAATGGCCGACGAGTTGAAGGTGCTGGTGGGCGAGGACGAGGACACCCATTCCTTCAATTCCATCGGGATGAATCAATATCTCGCCTCGGTACGCTCCAAGCGTGTGCTGAAGTCGAAATCGGATTCCAAAGTGGGCATCGTCGTGGCATCGGGTGAAATTCTCGACGGCCACCAGCCGCCCGGCACCATCGGCGGCGAGAGCACTGCCGATCTGTTGCGGCAGGCGCGCTATGACAACGCAGTGAAGGCGGTGGTGTTGCGCGTCGACAGTCCGGGCGGAAGCATGTTTGCGTCGGAGCAGATTCTCCGTGAGGTGCAGACCTTGCGCAAAGCCGGCAAGCCTGTCGTGGTGTCCATGAGCACCTATGCCGCGTCCGGGGGATACTATATTTCCGCGGCGGCCAACCAGATATTCGCGAGCCCGACGACATTGACCGGATCGATCGGCGTGTTTTCCGTCGTGCCGACCTTCCAACGCACCTTGGAAAAGCTCGGGGTCAAGGTCGACGGCATCGGCACCACCCCGTCCGCCGGCGACATGCGCCAGGACCGCACGCTCACGCCCGCCCGCCGCCGCATACTGCAGACGTCAGTTGATTATGCATATGCGGAATTCTTGCGCCGCGTGGGCGACGGTCGTAAGAAGCCCGTCGAGGACGTGGACAAGATCGCGCAGGGCCGCGTGTGGGCCGGCGTCGATGCCCAGCGCATCGGCCTGGTCGATCACTTGGGCGGCCTCAAGGATGCCATCGACGCTGCGGGAAAGCTGGCTCAATTGGGGTCGGACTACAGTGTCGATTACATCGAACCGGAGTTGAGCTTGCGCCAGGAGTTGCTGATGCAACTGCGCTCCGAGACGCTACGCATGGGTCAACTCGCGGGGATCATTCCCCCGCGCAGCGACGTTGAGCGGGTTCTCGATCCTGTGCTCGAGCAGGCGCGCGCGGTCGCTAGGCTCAACGATCCCCGGGGGCTGTATGCATATTGCTGGTGCCGCGAACCGCGCATGACGCTCAAGGGGCTCGCCGCCCGCTGATCGCTTCTTCTCGTACGGTGATGTTGAGCGGCCCAGCGTGAAGGGTCTGGGAACCGGTCAAAATCCGTGGGCCGAGGTACCCGGTGCCTAACTCTCAGAGGCTGGACCAGTCCAGGGTGACCTTGCCGGACTTGCCGGACTTCATGATCTCGAATCCTTCGCGGTAATCGTTGATCCCCAAGCGATGGGTGATCACCGGCCGCACATCGAGTCCGCTTTGCAGCATGCTCGACATCTTGTACCAGGTTTCGAACATTTCCCGGCCGTAGATGCCCTTGATCACCAAGCCCTTGAATATGACCTGATTCCAATCGATGGCCGTTTCGCCGGGAGGAATGCCGAGCATGGAGATGCTGCCGCCGTGGTTCATGGTACGCAGCATTTCGCGCAGGGCTGTCGCGTTGCCGGACATTTCGAAGCCCACGTCGAAGCCTTCCTCCATCCCCAGTTCGCGCATGGCGTCATCCAGGGATTCACGCGAAACATTCAGCGCCTTGGATGCACCCATTTTTGCGGCCAAGCCGAGCCGGTAGTCGTTCACGTCCGTGATGACGATGTGCCGTGCGCCGCAATGCCTTGCGATCGCCACCGCCATGATGCCGATGGGACCGGCTCCGGCGATGAGCACATCCTCGCCGACGACGTTGAATGCCAGCGCCGTATGCGTGGCATTGCCGAACGGATCCAGGATGGACGCGATTTCATCGTCGATGGCGTTCGGCAGCTTGAAGACGTTGGTGGCCGGTATGGCCAGATATTCGGCAAACGCGCCGGCGCGGTTGACCCCCACGCTGGAGGTGTTGCGGCACAGGTGCCGCCGGCCGGCACGGCAATTGCGGCAATGCCCGCAGGTAATGTGGCCTTCGCCCGACACGCGGTCGCCGGTGTTGAAGCCGCGTACTTCGCTGCCCAATTCGACTATTTCGCCGGAGTACTCATGGCCCACCGCCATGGGCACGGGGATGGTCTTCCGCGCCCAATCGTCCCAATTGTAGATGTGCATGTCGGTGCCGCATATCGCCGAGCGGTGGACCTTGATGAGCACGTCATTGTGGCCGACCGCCGGCTCCGGGACGTCCTGCAGCCAGATGCCGGGTTCCGCACGTGCCTTGACCAGTGCCTTCATGATTTGCCCCTAATGAATGATGCCTAATTCGCGTCCCGCCAAGCTGAACGCCTGAATAACCCGATCAAGCTGTTCGCGGGAGTGTGCAGCGCTCATTTGGGTGCGAATTCGCGCTTTTCCATGGGGCACGACCGGAAACGCGAAGGCTACGACGTAGACTCCCTGCGCCTGTACCCGCTCCGCGAGGTTCACCGCCAGCGGCGCATCGCCCAGCATGACCGGAATGATGGGATGTTCGCCCGGAACCAAGTTAAATCCCAGGCCCTGCATTTGCTCGCGGAAGTAACGGGCATTCGCGTGCAGCCGCTCGCGCAGGTCGTTCGAACCTTCCAGCAAGTCCAGTACCTGGATGGTGGCCGCGGCGACCGGTGGTGCGATGCTGTTCGAAAACAGATATGGACGCGACCGCTGACGCAGCCAGCCGACGATTTCCCTGCGCGCGGCCACGTAGCCGCCGCTGGCTCCACCCAGGGCTTTGCCGAGGGTTCCACTGAGTATGTCGATTCGGCCGATGACGCCGCGCAACTCGTGCGAACCGCGTCCGTGGGCGCCGATGAAGCCGGTGGCATGCGAGTCATCCACCATGACCAGCGCGCCGTAGCGATCGGCCAGATCGCAGATCTCCTTCAGCTTCGCGATCGATCCGTCCATGGAAAATACGCCGTCGGTGGCGATCATGCGCACCCGCGCGTTCAGGGAGTCCTTCAACGCCTGCTCGAGCTCATTCAAATCGTTGTTGGCGTAACGCAAGCGTCGCGCTTTGCAAAGTCGAATGCCGTCGATGATGCTGGCGTGGTTCAAGGCATCGCTGATGACGGCGTCCTGTTCGTCGAGCAGCGTCTCGAACAGCCCACCGTTCGCGTCGAAGCAGGAGGAGTACAGGATCGTGTCTTCCATGGACAGATAGGCGCTCAAGCGCTCTTCCAGTTCGCGATGGACACTTTGCGTACCGCAGATGAAGCGCACCGAGGCGACACCGTAGCCGTAGCGCCCAAGCGCATCCCGCGCGGCTTGCAGCACCGCAGGGTGGTTGGCAAGTCCAAGGTAGTTGTTGGCGCAGAGATTGATCATCTCGCGCCCGTCGGCGAGCCGGACCACGGGGCCCTGAGCGGAGCCGATAACGCGTTCGCGCTTCAGCAGCCCTGCCGCATCGAGCGCCGCCGTTTCGCGCGCCAGGCGCTCGCGAAATTCCTTTAG
Organism: uncultured Gammaproteobacteria bacterium; assembly: GCA_963779985.1. Taxonomy (GTDB): domain Bacteria; phylum Pseudomonadota; class Gammaproteobacteria; order Steroidobacterales; family Steroidobacteraceae; genus Bog-1198. The sequence goes on along the minus strand of CAVZZW010000004.1, from coordinate 1,444,099 downwards.
CACAGAGTTCTTGAGTACCGAGGCTGAGCGTTCATACGGTTATTATAGCGAATGCACGGGCCGCTTTGGGCAACCTCGTACGGGGCTTCCTATGACAAATGATGCGAAAAGCGACGATCAGCGCCTCGATAAGTGGTTGTGGCACACCCGTTTTTACAAGACGAGGAGCCTGGCGACCGCCGCGATCAATGGCGGAAAAGTGCATCTGAACGCCGAGAGAGTGAAGCCCGCGCATCGTGTCCGCGTCGCCGATCGCTTGAGTCTGTCGCTGCAGGGTGTCGTGGCCGAATTCGAAGTGCTGGGGCTGCCGCAGCGACGCGGTCCGGCCGCCGAGGCTCAGTCATTCTTCCTCGAGACGCCGGCCAGCGCGGAGCGCCGCGCGAAATTGCGGGAACAACAGCGGCTGGCGCAGGTGTCGAGGCCGCGGCCCGATGCGCGCCCCGACAAGCGGGATCGGCGGCGGCTGATGCGGCTGCAGCGGGACCAGACTTGACCTGACTGGGCTGGACTGGACAGAGCTGGGCTGGACTGGACTGGACTGGATAGAGCAGGGCGGCAGCAGCCCGCCATCGTCCGCAAACGAGAAACATCTCTCAGCATTCGACCGGCGCGCTGCGGTAGCTTTGCAAAAAAGGCGGCCTTTCAAGTTCCCATGCAATCCTTCTACAACACGTGGCTCGTCGGCCTGTCCATTGGCGTGGCCATGGCGGTGTCATACACCGCCCTGCGGTTGGCGGCGCGAATTGCCACCAGCGAACGCCCTGCTACGCGCATGTGGCTCGGCGCGGGGGCGCTGGCAATGGGCGTCGGCATATGGTCCATGCATTTCATCGGCATGTTGGCCTTCTCGCTGCCCATTCCGCTTGCCTACGATGTGCCGACAACCTTGGCGTCGCTCGCGATTGCAGTGGTCACCTCCGGGTTCGCGTTGATTCTAACCAGCGGCCGGCAGCTGACGTTAACCCGCCTGGCCTGGGGCGCAATGGCCATGGGCGCCGGAATTTGCGCCATGCACTACACCGGAATGGCCGCGATCGTGATCGTACCCGGAATCGGCTATGACCCGGTGCTGGTGGCGCTCTCGGTGCTCATCGCGGTGACCGCATCATTCGTGGCGTTGTGGCTGTTCTTCAAGCTGCGCGACGGACACTCCCATCTGCACCGGCTGGCACGGATCGGTGCGGCCGTCGTCATGGGCCTCGCCATCAGCGGCATGCACTACACCGGAATGGCCGCCGCCCGCTTTGCGCAGGGGTCTTTTTGCCGCGGCGGCGTGACGTTCGACAATCGCTGGCTCGCGGCGACGATCGGACTGTTCGCAATCGGTCTCTTGGTCGTGACTCTGGTCACGTCCGTCTACGACGCCCATCTGCAATCGCGGACGCGCACTCACGCGCGGCGGCTCGAGGCGGCCAATGCCAAACTGCAGCACCAGGCCACCCACGACGCGTTGACTAATCTGCCGAATCGAGTGCTCGTCATGGACCGCCTCGGCCGCGAAATCGCCCATGCTGAGCGCGATGGCCACCGGTTCGCCGTACTGCTGCTCGATCTCGATCGATTCAAGTTGATCAACGATACGCTCGGCCATGGCGCCGGAGACCAGGTTCTGATCCACGTGGCGCGCCAACTGTCCGGCGCCGTTCGCGAGGTCGATACCGTCGCGCGCACGGGGGGCGACGAATTTCTCGTGCTGATCGCCGAGACCCGAGATCAATCCGATTTGGCGGCGGTGGCCGTGAAGATCGGAAAAGCGCTGGGTGAGCCGCTCCCCGTCAAGGAAACAGAGCTGCATGTGTCCGCGAGCATTGGAATCAGCGTGTATCCGGTGGATGCGACCAGCGCGGATGCGCTGATCGCCCGTGCCGACGAGGCCATGTACTGCGCGAAACAGCGCGGCCGCAACATGTTCCAATTCTTCAATCTAACCATGAGCGTGTTCTCCCACGAGCGCCTGGACCTCGAGAATGATCTGCGCCGTGCGCTCCCGATGAACCAACTGGAAGTACATTACCAGCCGAAGAGCGACGTCGTTACGGGCCGCATCAGCAGTGTCGAGGCGCTGCTGCGTTGGCGGCACCCCACCCGCGGTTTGGTGAGTCCGTCGGAATTCATTCCCTTGGCCGAGGAGAACGGCCTCATCCTCTCCATCGGCGAGTGGGTACTACGTGAGGCGTGCCGGCAGGCAAGCGACTGGCGGCGCGCGGGACTGCCGTTCATTCGAATTGCCGTCAATGTCTCGCCCGTTCAGTTCCGGGAGTCCAATTTCCTGCAGACCGTGCACACGGCGCTGCTCGACTTCGATCTGGAGCCTCAGTACCTGGAGATCGAGCTGACTGAGACGACCGTGATGGGCAATGCCGAAGGGTCCGTTGCCATCCTCGAACAGCTGAGCCGCATGGGGATAGTCGTGTCGATCGACGATTTCGGCACAGGCTATTCGAGCATGAGCTACCTGCGCCGCTTCCCGATCGACAAACTCAAGATAGATCGCAGCTTCATCAACGAGTTGACCACCAATGCGGCCGACGCATCCATCGTCCGCGCGATCATCTCGCTCGCTCACAGCCTGCGGCTCAAGGTGGTCGCGGAGGGCGTCGAAACGGAGGACCAGCTCAAGCTTCTGCGTGAACTCGGTTGCGACCAGTACCAGGGGTTTTATCGCAGCGCCGCGGTTCCGGCCGGCGAAATAGAGGAATCGGTTCGATCGAGCATCGAGGAAGCCGATCAGCCCGAAGATTTCGAGTTCACGGTGACCCAGAGCAGGCTCGCGGCCTTCAAGATATCCTGAGTGGGGCAAGGTACCAATCCTGGTACTTTGGCTCCTAGGTCCAGACATCCGCCATGCTTTCCGGGTCGTCCAAGTCGCAGCTCACGGCGGTCTCGGGCTGCAGCGTTCCCCAATCGGCGTTGCGCCAGACCGCGCTCGCGATTCCGGCGGTGGGCAGTTCCCGCAGCCGAGGCTTCGGCCCCAGCCGGCTCGCGACTTGACTCAAGCCGGGATTGTGGCCGCAAATCATGATGTGACGGAGCGCGGGGTCGCGCCGCTCGAGCAGCCGCCAAGTCGCTTCGGGCGTGGCCAGGTACAATTCGCGCGCGCATTGCACTTGCTTGGCATCGAGTTCGCAGGCCGCCGCGATGATCTCGGCCGTCGCCCAGGCGCGTTCGGCCGGACTCACCAAGATCAAGTCAGGTATCAGATCGCGATGCACGATGCGCGTCGCCATCTCCTGCACCTCGATGCAGCCGCGGCGCGTCAACGCGCGCTCGAAATCTTCAACGCAGGCGTCGATGGACTGGGCTTTCCCGTGCCGCAACAGCGTCAGTCTGCGCGTACCCACAGATGGCCACCTTCAATTCTCGTTTCGAAGACGCGCACCGGCTCGTAAGCGGGCGGTGTCAACGCTTCCCCCGTTCGCAGGCAAAATCGGGCGCCGTGACGCGGGCAAATGATATCCGTTCCCTCGATGGCGCCTCCCGTCAGTGCGGCGCCGTCGTGAGTGCAGATATCTTCGATGGCATAGTAGGACTCGCCGCTGCGCGCCACGGCGATCATCCGGCGTCCCACCGGGATGGAGAGGGTCTGTCCGTCACTCAAATGAGCGATCGGCCCCGCGTCGATCCATTTCCCGGCCCCCTTCGTCATATCATTCAGGCTCACGTCGTCCGGGTGTCACATCATGCCGGTTTGCAGGCGGGCTTCGTCCGACATCATGGTCTGATTCCACGGCGGGTCGAACACCAATTCGACATTCGCGCGCGCAACGGTCGGTACTATCTGCACCTTGTCGCGCACGTCCTGGACCAAGACTTCGCCCATCCCGCAGCCGGGGGCCGTCAAGGTCATCTTGATATCCACCGTCCGTGTCGCATCTTCGTTCTTGCTGACATCGCATTCGTAGACCAGTCCCAAGTCGACGATGTTGACCGGGATTTCCGGGTCATAGCAGGTCTTCAGCTGCTGCCACACGATGTTCTTGATGTCTTCTTCCGAGGCCCCCGGCGGCACATCGGGTGCCGTTGCGGCGGTCTTGCCGATGGCGTCCGCATCCTGGCCGGCGATGCGGAACAGGTTGCCGTCGATATACACGGTGAAGCTCCCGCCCAGGGCCTGAGTGATGTAGCCCACCGAACCCAACTTGAGATTGACTTCGACGCCCGCGGGAATGGCCACTGCCTTGACCTCGCGTTGGACGACGATCGGTTCATTTTCGTAACTATGCATCGTTCAGCAACTCATTCGGTGGTTACCGCGGAAAGGGACTGCGGATCGGACGATCGCAGGGCGGAGGCGAGCGTGTGCCAGCACAGGCTCGCGCATTTTACCCGCGCGGGATACTCCCGCACTCCGGACAGGGCCGCGAGTTTGCCGAGTTCATCGGCGGGCGGCGCCGCATCATCCGTAAGAAGCTGGTGTATGCGATCGAACAACCGCAGCGCCTCGGCGCGCGTGCTGCCTTTCACCGCTTCGGTCATCAACGATGCCGATGCGGTCGATATCGCGCAGCCCTGGCCTTCGAAGCGGATGTCGCTGATCTTGTCATCGTCCATCCGCAAGCGCACCGTGAGGCGGTCGCCGCACATTGGATTGAACCCCTCGATGCTTGCATCTGCGGGCTCCAAAGGTCCGAAATTTCTCGGTCGCCGATTGTGGTCGAGAATCACGTCGCGATACAGATCGTTGAGTTCCATGGTGGCCTCTAGGCGAACAGCTTGCGCGCACGTTCGACGCCCGCGGCAAGCCTGTCGATTTCCTCGAAGGTGTTGTAGAACGCGAACGATGCGCGGGCGGTCGCCGGCAATTTGAAGAAATCCATCACCGGCATCGCGCAGTGATGACCGGTCCGAATCGCGATGCCGTCCTCGTCGAGAATCGTCCCGAGATCGTGAGGATGCACGCCGCCGACGACGAATGAAACCAGGCTCGCCTTGTCGCCGGCCGTACCCACGATGCGCAGTTCCGGGATCTTGCTCAAAACCGCCGTCGCATGATCGAGCAGGGCGGTCTCATGGCGCTCTGCGGCGCCGCGATCCATGCCTAGCAGGAAGTCCACCGCCGCTCCGAGTCCAATGCCTCCCGAGATATTAGGCGTGCCGGCTTCGAACTTGTTGGGCAGGCCGTTGTACGTGGTCTTGGCGAAGGTCACGGCAAGGATCATCTCCCCGCCGCCTTGCCAGGGTGGCATGGCTTCGAGCAGTTGCTCGCGTCCATACAGGACACCGACTCCGGTGGGGCCGAACATCTTATGGCCCGAGAATGCGTAAAAATCGCAGCCCAGTTCCCGCACGTCGACCTGCATGTGCGGCACGGCTTGTGCGCCGTCGATCAGTGTGGTGATGCCGCGCGCCTTTGCGGCGGCGATCAAGCGCCGAACCGGCAGAACAGTCCCCAGGGCGTTCGATACATGGGCGCATGCGAACAGGCGCGTGCGTGGGCTCATCAGCGCCGTCACCGCATCCTCGTGGACCTCGCCGCGCGAATCGATGGGCGCGACCACGAGCGTAGCGCCGGTTTGCTGGCAAACCATCTGCCACGGCACGATATTGGCGTGATGCTCCAGATGCGTGATCAGTATCTCGTCGCCGGGCTTCAACAGGGGCCTGGCGTAGCTTTGTGCGACGAGATTGATCGCTTCGGTGGTGCCGCGCACGAAAATGATCTCGTGCCTCGACCGGGCGTTCACGAATTGCATCAGCCGGTCCCGCGCCGCCTCATAGAGAGCCGTCGCCTCCTGACTCAGCGTATGCACGCCGCGGTGTATGTTCGCGTGGTGACGGCGTTCGTAGTCGTCGACGGCGTCGATCACCGAGGCCGGACGCTGGGCCGAGGCGCCATTGTCCAAATAGGCCAGCGGTTTGCCGCGCACCGTGCGCGCCAGTACCGGAAATTGCCGGCGCAGGGCGCTCACGTCGAAGGGTTCGGGCCGATCGGCCAATGCAGTGTTGTTCATCGAAATTTCCGCAGTGTTTGCGAGTCGGGTAGTTGAGCAATCAGCGCGTTTTCGATCGCCTCGCGCGCCGATGCCACGGACATGCCGGTGAGCACATCGGCGAGGAAGGCAAATACCAACAGGCTCTGCGCCGTCTCGCGGTCCAAGCCGCGGGAGAGCATGTAAAACAGCATGTTGGGATCGAGCCGGCCGGTGGTCGCGCCGTGCGCGCACTTGACCTCATCGGCGTGAATTTCCAGTTGCGGGCGCGTGTCGATCTCGGCGGTCGGCGAGAGCAGCAGGCCGCGGCAGGATTGCTGCGACTGCGCATGCACGGCGCCGGCGTTGACGATCACCTTGCTGTTGAAAATGACGCGGCTCGCGTCGCTGGCGATGGCGCGCGCCGTCTGATTGCTGCGCGTATCGGGCGCATCGTGGGTGACGATGTTGACGCAGTCGACGTGCCGATCCTCATGTCCCACCAGCAGCGAATAGCTGTCGAGCGAGGCGCCCGGCTCGCTGAGATGACTTTCGAGCGTCGTACGCACCATGCCGCCGCCGAGCACGATCGTGAATTGCTTACACCGGCTGTCCCTATCCTGACGGATATTGAGAGAATCGAGGTGGGTGGCACCGCCGCCCGTTGCGAACACACGGTAGTGCTCGAGCTGTGCGTCCTGCTTCAGCGCAATGTGCGTGTGGGAGTTGTTGAGCGGCGTATGTTCGCCCTGCGCCACATGGTGCTCGATGATGGTGGCGCTGGACCCCGGAGTGGCCTCGATGATGATGCGCGGGTAAGCGATGTTGTGAGCGCCGTCACCGGCGGCCACATGCAGGATCACCAACGGCATCGGTACCTTGGCGGTGATCTTGAGGTACAGGCCATCGACGAACAGCGCGGTGTTGAGCAGGGCCCAGCGTTGCTGGTCGGCGTCCGACAAGGGCTCCATGAAGCGCAACAGCGTGTCGGGATCTACTCGAGATATCTCTCGTAAGCTATAGATTTCTATGCCGTTTATAAGGCCATCGGAGGTGGGCATCGCCGGATGGCCGTTGACCATGAGAAGCGCCGCGGCGCGCTCCGTGTTGTCCAGAAGCGATAGCGAAGCATTCGGTTCGACCTCACCGCGAAGAGTGCGCGGTGCATCCACGAAGCTCTCGGCGGCGAGGCTGCGCAGGTTGGTATACCGCCAAGTCTCGTCGCGCGCGGTCGGCAGACCGAGCTTGAGAAATCGCTGCATGGCCTGTTCGCGCACCCGCGACAGCGCATCGGCAGACCGCGTTTCCCATTGTGCGGCGAAGGAGCGCAGTGCCGGACTCATGCGACCTGGGCTCCCACCCAGTCATAACCGCGGCGCTCGAGTTCCTGCGCCAGCGAGCTATCGCCCGATTTCAATATCCGTCCGCCCGACAACACGTGTACCTGGTCCGGCACGATATAGTCGAGCAAACGCTGATAATGGGTCACCAGAACGACGGCGCGTTTCGGATCGCGCAGACTATTCACGCCTGAAGACACCACTTTGAGCGCATCTATATCGAGGCCTGAATCGGTTTCGTCCAGTATCGCGAGCTTGGGCTCCAAGACCAGCATCTGCAGAACTTCGTTGCGCTTCTTTTCGCCGCCGGAGAAGCCCTCGTTGACGCCGCGCGTCAGGAACGATTCGCTCATCTGCATCAACTTCATCTTCTGCCTGATGAGAGTCAGGAATTCGTAGGCATCGACTTCGGGTTCTCCGGCCGCTTTGCGTTTCGCATTGAGCGCGGCTTTCAACAGATAGACATTGTTGACGCCGGGAATTTCGACCGGATATTGAAAGCCCAGAAACAATCCGGCGCGGGCGCGTTCTTCGGCAGGCAGCGCCAGCAGGTCTTGGCCCTCGAAAATCACCGAACCGCCCGTGACCTCATAGTCGTCACGGCCCGCCAGCACTTGCGCGAGAGTGCTCTTGCCCGAGCCGTTCGGACCCATGATGGCATGGACCTCGCCGGCGCGGACCTCGAGATTGACGCCCTTCAGTATGTCCTTGCCCGCTACGCGGGCGCTCAAATCGGTAATTTTAAGCAAGATCTCGTTCCTCTAAAGCCGTCAGCCGACGGCGCCTTCAAGACTAACGCTCAGCAGATTCTGCGCTTCCACCGCGAACTCCATCGGCAGCTCCTTGAACACCACTTTGCAGAAGCCGCTGACGATCATGTTGACGGCGTCTTCCGCAGAGATGCCGCGTTGCAGACAATAGAACAGCTGGTCCTCGCCGATTCTGGAGGTGCTGGCCTCGTGCTCGACCGTCGCCGTCGGATTCTTCACTTCCATGTAGGGAAACGTGTGCGCCGCGCATTTCGGACCCATCAACAGCGAATCGCATTGCGTGAAATTTCGCGCGCCCTCGGCGCTCGGCAGGATTTTCACCAGGCCGCGGTAGGTGTTCTCCGCACGACCGGCCGAAATGCCCTTGGACACGATGGTGCTCTTGGTATTGCGGCCTATGTGGACCATCTTGGTGCCCGTATCCGCTTGCTGATAGTGGTTGGCGACCGCAACGGAATAAAACTCGCCGATCGAGTTCTCGCCCTTCAGAATGCAGCTCGGGTATTTCCAGGTGATGGCGGACCCGGTCTCCACCTGAGTCCAGGAGATCTTGGAATTGCGCCCGCGGCATTCGCCGCGTTTGGTGACGAAGTTGTAAATGCCGCCGACGCCATTCTCATCGCCCGGGTACCAGTTCTGAACGGTCGAGTACTTGATTTGCGCATCGTCCAGCGCGACCAGTTCCACCACGGCGGCGTGCAGCTGGTTCTCATCGCGCATGGGCGCGGTGCAGCCCTCCAGATAACTCACCGACGCGCGCTCGGCGGCGATGATCAAGGTGCGCTCGAATTGCCCGGTCTTCGCGGCGTTGATGCGGAAGTAGGTCGACAGTTCCATCGGGCAGCGCACGCCCGCCGGCACGTACACGAACGAGCCGTCGGAGAAAACCGCGGAATTCAGCGCCGCGAAGAAGTTGTCGCCGGGCGGAACGACGCTGCCGAGGTAGCGTTCGATGAGCTCCGGATGATCGCGAACCGCATCCGAGAACGAACAAAAGATCACCCCGGCTTTGCCCAACTTTTCCTTGAAGGTCGTGGCGACGGACACGCTGTCGAACACCGCGTCCACCGCGACGCCGGCGAGCCGGGCTCGCTCGTGCAGCGGAATGCCCAATTTGGCGTAGGTGGCGAGCAGTTTCGGATCCACCTCATCGAGGCTCTTGGGGGCATTCGCCGGTGCACGCGGCGCCGAATAGTACGAAATATCCTGGTAGTCGATGGGTTTGTAATGCACATGGGCCCATGTAGGCTCTTGCATGGTCAGCCAATGCCGAAATGCCTTGAGCCGCCAGTCCAGCAAGAATTGCGGCTCGTGCTTCTTCCCCGAGATGGCGGTCACGACATCCTCATTGAGCCCCGGCGGCAGGCTGTCGGACTCGATATCGGTGACGAAGCCGTGCCGGTACTTCTGCGCGAGAAGGGTTTCTACATCTTGGGATTTGCTAGACACGAAATTTTCCAGTTGTCATGACGCTTCAGTCGTTACTCAAGTGAGGTCGCTTTTCCGATAATTCACCCACGCATCCACGCGAATTTCCGATGCCAAGTCGGCAACTCGCAGCGTCGCGGAGTCCAAGCCCGCCAATTGACGCAGCGTGACCTCCTCCAGGGCGCGGCGGATGGCGGCGTTCACTCTCTGCCATGCGCCGCCGACGCGGCATTGGCGCTCGATGCCGCACTGGCTCGATGCGCCGCTGCATTCGGTGATTGCGATAGGTCCTTCGAATACGTCCAGAATCTGCGCTGCGGTAATCTGCTCCGGACTCCGTGCGAGACGATATCCGCCTTGTGAACCGCGCGAAGAGATCACCATGCCGGCGCGTTGCAATCCCTTGAGCACCTTGCTCACGGTGGGCCGGCTGAGGCGCGTGCGCTCCGCAAGTTCTGCAGCAGCCCGATGCCGCGCGGGCTCTTGCGCTAAACTTGCCAGTACCACGGTCGCGTAGTCGGTCAATTTACCCATTCGCAGCATGGAAAGTCCTGCCTCTGGTCCAAAACTCTATGTAGGACAAGTTTAGTCCTATTTGAATTGAAGGTCCACCCCTGCGGCGGATACAGCCTTATTTTGTTATCCTTGGATGAACACGACATCCGATATCAGCGAGACAAGCCAGATATGAATACCGCAGAACTGAGCGCCACCGCGCGCGCGTTGGTCGCAAAAAGCAGGGGAATTTTGGCCGCGGACGAGAGCACGAGCACCATCAAGAAGCGCTTCGACAGCATCAAGCTCGAATCCACGGAAGAGAATCGGCGCACCTATCGTGAAATGCTGTTTACGGCGCCCGGTGCGAAGGAGTACATCAGCGGCGTCATCATGTATGACGAAACTCTGCATCAAAAGACCAAGGACGGCGTGCCGTTCCCGGCATATCTCGCGCAGCATGGGATGTTGCCCGGCATCAAAGTCGACATGGGAGCGAAACCGCTCGCCGGCTTTCCAGGCGAGACCATCACCGAGGGGCTGGATGGCTTACGCGAGCGGCTTGCCGAGTATTACAAACTGGGTGCGAAATTCGCGAAGTGGCGCGCGGTGATCGATATCGGCTCGGGAATTCCGACCCGCTACGCCATCGAGGCCAATGCGGCTGCGCTGGCGCGCTACGCGACGCTGTGCCAGGAGGCGGGGATCGTGCCGATCGTCGAGCCCGAAGTCCTGATGGATGGGGCGCACACGCTGGAGCGCTGCGAGGAAGTGACCAACCTCGTGCTCGATAGGGTGTTCGAACATTTGTTCGCCGCCCGAGTGTCTTTGGAAGGCATGGTGCTCAAACCGAATATGGTAGTGCCCGGCAGAAAGAGCGCTCATAAGGCAAGTCCCGAGCAGGTCGCGGAAGCCACCGTGCGCACGCTGAAACGTCAGGTACCGTCCGCGGTTCCCGGCATCGCGTTCCTATCGGGCGGCCAAAGCCCGACCGAGGCGACCCTGCACTTGAGCCTGATGAACGCGGCCGGCCCGCTGCCGTGGGCGCTGACGTTCAGTTACGGACGCGCGCTGCAGGAGAATGCGTTGAACGCCTGGGGCGGCAAATCCACGGGATATTCGGGCGGCCAGCAGGCTCTGTTCGTTCGTGCCAAGCTGAACGGCTTGGCGGCGGTCGGAGCATACAAGGGCGCCATGGAAAATTCCGCGGTCTGAGCCAAAAAGATTCACCTTTCACTCGAGGGGATCCGCGTCCATGACGTAGATCCCCTGCAGCGACACCATTGAACCAATCTTCTTCAATCATCGAGATCCGTAACTTGGATTACGCGGTGGCCGGTCGCGCGGTGTTCGCCGGGCTCGACATGGACATTCTGCGCGGCCGCATCACGGCGATCATGGGGCCGAGCGGCACCGGCAAGACGACTTTGCTGCGTCTCATCACGGGTCAAGCGCGCGCCGACACGGGCTCGATCGTGGTGGCGGGACAAGAGCTGCAAGGCATGCGCCGTGCGGATTTGTACGCGCTGCGGGGTCGCATGGGCATGCTGTTCCAGAACGGAGCTTTGCTGACCGACTTGAGCGTGTTCGAGAACGTTGCCTTCCCGTTGCGCGAGCACACCGATCTGCCGGAGCGGCTCATTCGTCAATTGGTGCTCACCAAGCTGCAGGCGGTGGGGCTGCGCGGCGCGGCCGAGCTCATGCCCGCGGAGCTGTCCGGCGGAATGGCCCGGCGAGTCGCTTTGGCGCGAGCCATCGTCATGGACCCGGAGATTTTGATCTATGACGAGCCATTCGTCGGTCTTGACCCGATTTCCTTGGGGGTCATCTTGCGGTTGATCCGGCGTCTGAACGATGCGCTCGGTATCACCAGTATCGTGGTTTCGCACGATGTGCAAGAGATCTCCAGCGTGGCCGACGTGATTTTCCTGCTCTCCGGGGGCAAGGTGGTGGCGCGGGGCACGCCGCAGGAGCTGCAATCCTATCCATCGGAAATCGTGCGGCAATTCATCGGCGGTCTGGCCGACGGTCCTGTGCCGTTTCATTTCCCCGCGCCGGACTACTTCGGCGAATTGCTCGCGCGCGGTGAGGGAGCATGAAACTGGTGCGAGAACTCTCGGCAAGCGTGACCGAGGCCTTGGTAGGACTCGGCTCGGTCGTGCGCTTCTTGCTGCGCGTGCTGGCGGTGTCCCCGCGCGCGCTGCTGCGGATCGATTTGATTTCGCAGCAGGTGTATAACGCCGGCGCCTTGTCCCTGGTCATCATCATGTTGTCCGGCCTGTTCGTCGGGATGGTGTTGGGCCTGCAAGGATTCCAGCTTTTGCAGCGATTTGGATCCGAAGACGCTTTGGGCACCGCCGCGACCATAGGGCTGGTGAAGGAGCTGGGTCCGGTGGTCACGGCGCTGCTGTTTGCAGGCCGCGCGGGCACCGCGCTCGCATCCGAATTGGGGTTGATGCGCGCGACGGATCAATTGTCGGCCATGGAAATGATGGCGGTGGATCCGATACGGCGGGTGGTCGTACCGCGATTTCTCGGCGGCGTGATTGCGATGCCGCTGCTGGCCGCGATATTCAGCGTCATCGGCATCTATGGTGCGCAGCTCGTGGGCGTGCAGATCATGGGCGTCGATTCGGGCAGCTTCTGGTCGCAGATGCGATCTGCCGTAAGCTTGAGGGACATCAATGAGGGCATCGTCAAGAGCTGCATTTTCGGCGTCACCTGCAGTTTGATCGCGGTGTATGAGGGATACTATGCGGCGCCGACGGCGGAGGGTGTCGGTCGGGCGACCACACGCACCGTAGTTACATCCGCCGTATGCACCTTGTTCTTGGACTATTTGATCACTGCCGCGTTTCTGTAGAGGGGTATCGCATGCGCAATTCACGTACGTTGGATCTCGGCACCGGATCGTTTGTGCTGCTGGGTTTCGCAGCGTTGTTCTTTCTGACGACGCAGACCACCAGCCGCGGCATAACACTCGCGAGTCCGCCGCACTACGATTTGACGGCTCAGTTCGACAACATCGGCGATCTGAAGGTCGGAGCTCCCGTATCGATGTCCGGAGTCGAAATGGGGCGGGTCACGAATATCGCCTTTGATTGGAAGCAATACAAGGCCGTCGTCACCTTGCGCATGGATGCACGCTACGACCACATCCCGACGGACAGCGACGCCGCCATCTATACCCAGGGCCTTTTGGGCGGCAAGTTCATTGGTCTGACCGCCGGCGGCGCTGATACCTACTTGAAGGACAAGGATCGCGTCGACTTTACGCAATCCGCCTTCGTGCTCGAAAATCTGATCGGCCAGGTCTTGGCGAACTTCACAAAGAGCGCGGGACAGCCGGATTCCGGCAAGTCCAAGGCGGATGCGCCGGCATCCGCCGAGCCGCCTAAGCATATGGAGAAAACGAAATGAAAAGACTTACCATCCTCGCCCTGTTCGCGCTGAGTCTCTCGGGCGGCGCATACGCCGCCGATCCGCCGCCGGCAGCACCTGCCGCGGCGCCCAGCACACTGGGTCCGAGAGAGCTGGTGGAGAATTCCGCCAAGCGCATGCTCGTGGAGCTGGACGCGGACCGACAGAAATATGCGAAGGATCCGGCGAAGCTCGATGCCTTGGTGGCCAACGTACTGCTGCCGAATTTCGACACCGACTATGCCGCGCGACTGGTCTTGGGCCAGACCTGGCGCACTGCGACGCCCGAGCAGCGCAAGCGCTTCGTCGATGCCTTCTATCATTCGCTGCTGCGCAACTACGGCACAGCTTTGGTGGATTTCTCGGCTGATCGCTTCACGATTCTTCCCTACAAGGGCGATCCCGGTGAGACCACGGCCACCGTTCGGACTGAAGTGAAGCGTTCCTCCGGCGACAAAGTGCCGGTGAACTTTAGCCTGCGCAAGACCGATGGTGGATGGAAGGTTTGGGACGTGGTCATCGAGGGCATATCGTACGTCAAGAGCTTCCGCACCGACTTCGCGGCGGAAATTCAGCAAAAAGGGCTGGATGAGGTCATCAATCGGCTCGAGACCGACGGAAAGGCCAGGCCCAACGGCGCCGCGGCAAGCAGTCATTGAGCCCCAGACGCAGACATAGCGGCAACGGACCGCAAGACGCCTCATTCGAAGCGTCGGACGGTGACCGTGCGCGCGTGACCGGGTCGCTGCACTTCACCACGGTGAGCGCATTGCTCGCCGCCGGGGTGGAGGCGATCAATGGCGGCCGGGCCGCCGTGATCGATCTGGCCGGGGTGACCGCGAGCGACAGTGCGGGACTTGCGCTGTTGATCGAATGGCTGAGCATTGCCAAGAGCGCGAGCCGGCCCCTCAGATTCGAAAATATCCCCTCCCAATTGCAGCAGCTTGCGCGCTTGAGTGAAGTGGAGGAGTTGCTAGGGGCGGACGCCAGCCGGCGATAGGTCTCGATTTTCGCCGGCTTGGCGCCAGTACCTTCAGCTTCTTATCCCTCCCGGCGGGTGTTCCTACCGGTCAATGTCACGGTGCCGAAGGCTAGTGGCTCGTGGGCGGCGTATCCTCCGGCGCTTTAGCCGGGGGAGCCTCAGGCTTGTCGCTGTCCAGGCCCGCCTCCGGATCGACCAGCGCTTCACCCGTGCTCTTACCGTCGGACACCAGGTAGGCGCGGCGTTGCAAGTAAGCGTCGCGTATGAAGGCATAGGGATCGTAGACATTCTTCAACGTCTCATCCAACGGCAGCAGGGCGGCGCGAGTATTGACCAAGGATGGAAGAAAAAGTCCGTATCTTATGTAGTTGTTCTTGATGTATTGGCGCGGGTCGGTGTAGGTGTCGACCAATTTGCCGGATACATCACGTACATCCGAGGGACCGAATATGGGCAGTTCCACGAAGGGACCGGGATGCACGCCCCAATGTCCCAGTGTTTGTCCAAAATCCTCATTGTTCTTATCCAATCCCGCGGGCGTCGCCGGATCGAGTATGCCGGCCAAGCCGACGGTCGAATTGAGGAGGAAGCGTCCGAGGTCGTTCGCCGCCGCCCGTAATTTTCCCTGCAGGGCGTCGTTGATCATGACGGTCGGGGTGTCGAGATTCGCGAAGAAGTTGCTGACCCCCGTGCGAATGGGGTGGGGCACGATGCGCACGTAGGTTTTCGCCACGGGTTTGGCTATCGCGCGATCGACCTTGTCGTTGAACTTGTAGACACCTCGGTTCCATGACTCCCACGGATCCTGGGGCGAACGTGGGCTATTCGGAGGTAACGTGACGCAGGCGCTTACACTCAAAAAACACACGATGCCGAGCGCCGCACGCGCGTACCTTGCTTTCAGCATTTAGAGCTTCTCCCTGATGGAACGGATCAATGGAACAAATCGGGTACCGCAACGATACAGGGGTCGCGCCCTGCTATACAGCGGTGGATATGGTAGCGCGGTCTGTCAGCGGCGGCCGTTGCCGCCGCTGTTGTCGTCCGCGACGGTATTCTTTCGATCTTTGGGCAGCAGCGCAGCGCGCACCTCTTCGAGACGCGCACTGAAGCGTGCGCGCTGTATCGGATCCAATCCGGGAATCCCAAGGCCGAGTTCCAGCTGATTCGCAGCTGTCTTCAAATCGCCGTTCATCAGATAGAAGTACGACATGTAATAGTACGAGTCGGCCACGTCTCCCGCGGCATTGGCGGCCTTCGCGATCAGGCGAGTTTGTTCCGGCGTCGGTTCCACCACATTGAACAAGTCGTCCAATATGAGATGCGCGCGCTTATTGTCACCGGCATGCATCAGCGTCTCCGCGAGACGAATGGTGACCGGCGCGTTGCGCGGAAACAGATTGAGCGCCTTATCCAGCACGGCCTGCGACTCCTTCAATTGGCCGTTCGCGAGGTACGCTTGGCCGAGCGCGCCATAGAATTGGTTCACCTTAGGATACTCGTTGACCAGCGCCTGCAAATCCGGGATGGCCGCCGCCGGGTTGCGCGTCGCGATGTCCGCCACTGCTTTGCCGTAACGCTCCTCGATGCTCTTGCCGCCGCCGTTTCTGGTCAGGTTGACGTAATAGTCGCGGGCTGCCTGCGGATTGCCGACCATCGATCTTAGCCGCTCGCGCATCAGCGTATAGCTCAAGGAGTCCGTGTGGCGGATGCGGCCGATCTGCTCGGCGCGGCCGCGCGCCTCCGCGACTCTCTCCGCCGACAGCGGGTGATCGATCAAGAATTCGACCGCCTTGATCCTGCTCGGATCGGGGGTGTTTCGATCCAGGGTTTGGAAGAAAGTGGCCATTCCCAGCGGATCGTAGCCGGCACTCGCCATCGTGCCGATGCCGATACGGTCGGCCTCGAATTCGTTGGCGCGAGTGTAGTTGATCTGGTGCTGGATGGCGGCGCTCTGACTTGCCAGTATGCCACCCTCCAACACGCCGGGGTCACCGCGGCCGGCGGTCGCTCCCAATAGAATCGCTCCCAACAGCGCGGCGGTCGAAAGCAGGCTGGCATGACTTTGATCGATGATGCCGCGCACGATATGCCGCTGGGTGACGTGTGCGGTTTCATGGGCCATCACACCGGCCAGTTCGTTTTCGTTGCTGGTGGCCAGAATCAAGCCGCTGTTGATGGCAATGAAGCCCCCCGGCATCGCGAAGGCGTTGATGACCGGTTCCTTCAGCACGAAATAATAAAACTGGTGCTGGCCTTCCTCGGCATGGCTCGACAGGCTGTGGCCGATCTGCTGAATATAGTCGCTGATCTCGGGATCTTCGATGATTTGTCCGGACTGGCGGATGGTGCTGAACCAGCCCACACCCGCCCGATATTCCTCCTCGAGCGAGATTGCGGCGGTGGCCGGACTTCCGAGGTCGGGCAGATCCTGATCGACGGCGCTCGAGCCCGTTCCCAGGCCGGCAGCCCAGCCCACACTGACGCTTGCGCTGACCGCGGCAGCCGCCATCAACGCAGAGAAGGACTTCAACAGTGACATTCGGCCTCCGTAAAGATCCTTGGAGTGCTCCCGCCGACCCAAAGTTCGCTCATTTCCCTCGCCAAATCAAAGAACTTCGGATGCATAGTCCGCCAGACGCGACCGTTCCCCGCGGACCAGCGTGATATGCCCCGAAAAAGCCCAGCCGTGGAACCGGTTGACCACGTAGGTGAGACCCGACGTGGTCTCCGTCAGGTAGGGCGTGTCAATTTGAGCAATATTCCCCAAACAGATGAGCTTGGTGCCCGGTCCCGCGCGAGTCACCAGCGCCTTCATCTGTTTGGGCGTCAAATTCTGGGCCTCGTCGATGATGATGAAGCGGTTCAAGAACGTACGGCCCCGCATGAAGTTCAGGGAGCGGATCTTGATGCGGTGCCGAAGCAAATCGTTGGTCGCGCCGCGGCCCCAGGTGCCGCCCGGCTGGCCCTGCGTCAAAACCTCCAAATTGTCCATGAGCGCACCCATCCAGGGCTCCATTTTCTCCTCTTCCGTGCCCGGCAGGAATCCGATGTCCTCGCCCAAGGGTATCGTCACCCGCGTCATGATGATTTCACTGTAGCGGTTGTGATCCAAGGTTTGGGCGAGCCCGGCCGCCAGGGTCAGCAGCGTCTTGCCCGTACCGGCGGGGCCGAGCACCGTCACGAAATCGATTTCCGGGTCCATCAATAAGTTCAATGCGAGATTTTGCTCGCGATTGCGCGCGGTGACGCCCCAGACATTGTTGCGTTCCGCGCGGTAGTCGACGTTGAGTTCCAGAATGGCAGATTCGCCCTCGAGCTTGCGGATGATGGCCTCGACACCGTTCTCGGCGGGATCGTAGACGAATTGGTTCGCGTGCCATTCGCGCACCAGGGGTCCGCGCACTCGATAATACGTGCGGCTCTGCTGCTGCCAGGACTCCATGCCCTTCGCGTGCTTTTCCCAGAAATTCGGCGGCAGCTGCTGCACGCCGCTGGCGAGCAAGTCTGCATCCTCGATGGTCTTGTCGCTCGAGTAGTCTTCGGCTTGCACGCCGAGGATGGCCGCCTTGATCCGCAAATTGATGTCTTTCGATACCAGGGTGACTCTGGCAGCACGGAATTTCTGCTGCAGCGCCAGCGTGTTGGCCAAGATCGCATTATCCGCGCCGTGACCCGGCAGGCTGTCGGGAAGCACCGATTCCAGCAACTGTGTTTGAAAGAACAGGCGGCCGCCGGGCGGCCGCTTGCCGTGATTGATGGGCACCGAGGTCGGCAGGGCGAGACCGCGATCGATCTGCTTCTTGCTGGCGCCCTTCATGAGTTCATCGAGAAAGCGGCTGACTTGCCGCACGTTGCGTGCGGACTCCGACAGGCCCTTCTTGCCGGCGTCGAGTTCCTCGAGCACGGTCATCGGGATATAAATGTCGTGTTCTTCGAAGCGGAAGATGGCGGTCGGATCGTGCATCAACACATTCGTGTCGAGCACGAAAATGCGGCGCTCTTGCTTGGATGGGCGGTTCTTGACGACCGCGGCCGCCACAGGTCGCAAGTTCCCGGTCACAGTGCTTTCGCCGCCGCGAGGACCGCCGCGGCGTGGCCGTTCACTTTGACTTTGCGCCATTCGTGCCGCAACACGCCCTTGCCGTCGATCAGGAAGGTGCTGCGTTCGATCCCCAAGAATTTCTTGCCGTACATGCTCTTTTCCCGGATCACGTCGTAAAGCTTGCAAACCTTCTTGTCGGGATCGCTCAGGAGTTCGAACGGAAATCCCATTTTCTGCTTGAATTTCACGTGCGCCGCGATGCTGTCCGCGGAGATGCCGACAATGGGGGTCTTGGCTTTCTTGAATGCTGCGTGGGCGGCGGAAAAATCTTCGCCCTCCTGGGTGCAACCCGGCGTGTTGTCGCGCGGGTAGAAATAGACGACCACGGGATTGCCGGCCCCATCGCCGAGAGACCAGCTGCCGCCGGTGCCCTCGAGGGTAAATGGCGGCGCCGGCTTGCCGATGTCGATTTTGCTCATGGGCGGCTCAATTCTTCACAGGTTCGAAAATGGCATCCAAGTTCAGGTGGTCGCAGAAATCCATGAATTCCTCGCGCAGCACCCCGATGTGCAGCCGGCTCGGCACGTTCACGATCATCTGCACTGAAAACATCGGTGCGCCGGTATGCGCGGCCGCATACGAGCGAGTCGACAATTCGGCGATGTCCACCCCGCGTTGGGAAAAGAATCCGGAAAGACCCGCAACGATGCCGGTTTGGTCCAGGCATACCACATCGATGGAGTAGGGCAGCATGTCATTGCGCGCGGCACGCTCTTCGGTCCGCCGCAACTGAATGTTCATGCCGGTGCCGTCGGCGAGCTTCTTGAATTCGCCCTCCAGCTTGGCAAGAGTGTGCCAATTGCCGTTCACCAGCAACAGCATGGCGAACTCGTTGCCGAGCGAGGTCATGCGGCTCTCGCTGATGCTGCCTCCGCAGTCGGCAATCGCCTTCGAGAGTTCGTGGACCATGCCGACGCGGTCCCCGCCAACCGCGGAAATCACGATATGTTGTTTCATCGGTGCAAATTCTACCGGATGGGCGCTTGCCAGGGTGTATGTCTGCCACTTAAGGTAGCGATTATTTCGTGCGGAGCCTCTTGATGTTTTCCGGAAGCATGGTGGCGATTGTGACCCCGATGACCGCGGATGGGGGCCTCGACTGGCCCGCATGGGATCGGTTGTTGGATTTTCATGCGCGCGAAGGCACCGACGGGATCGTCGTCGCCGGTACCACCGGCGAGTCTCCGGTGCTCCGCATGGATGAAATCGAGGAGTTGACCCGGCGGGCGGTCGCACGCTGCCGCGGCAAGGTCAAGGTGATCGCCGGAGCGGGCACGAATTCTACGGCCGATACGGTCGAACGGACTCGTAAGCTGTCTCGGCTCGGCGTCGATGCGGTGATGGTGGTGACTCCATACTACAACAAACCCCCGCAGGAAGGTCTCTACAGGCATTTCATGGCTGCTGCCGACGTCTCAGAGGTGCCGGTTATCCTGTACAATGTGCCGAGCCGCACCGTCGCGGATCTGTTGCCGCCGACGATTGCTCGTTTGGCACAACATCCGCGGATCGTGGGGGTCAAGGAAGCGACGGGCTCATTGAGCCGGGCGCATGAAACCCTTGCATTATGTCCGCCGGGGTTCACGCTGCTGTCGGGTGATGATGCCACCGCCATCGATTTGATGAGCGTGGGCGCGCGCGGAGTCATTTCGGTGTCGGCCAACGTCGCGCCGAGACGCATGCACGAGGCTTGTGAGGCCGCCCTCGCCGGCGATATGGCCAAGGCGCGGGCGCTCGACGCCACCTTGCAGTCTTTGCATAAAGATTTGTTCGTGGAAGCAAGCCCGATACCGGTCAAATGGGCAGTGGCGAGAATGGGTCTCATCGGAAGCGCCATCCGCCTGCCGTTGGTCGACCTGTCGGCGATGCACCACGATACCGTGCTGCGCGCCATGCGGGCGGCCGGAGTTACTTTTGAGGACCAAGCAGCATGAGTCTTGATCGAGTTTTGTTGGTTGTTGCTGCGGCGGCGCTCATGAGCGGCTGTCACCTGTTCAGTAAGCTGACGCCGGATTGCCATACCCCTCAGGAATATCAGCGCGCCGGCCAGGTGCCGTCGTTGAAAGTGCCGGCAGGGCTCGATTCGCCGAATACCCAGGGCGCCTTGGTCATTCCCCCCGTGACGCTTGCACCGCCTCTGCCGGGCCCGAAAGACTCCTGCCTGGACGTTCCGCCGCGCTACCAGCCGGCGCCACCCAATAAGGCGGCCAGCGAGCTGCACGCCGTCCCGGCACCCGCGCCCTCGGTGCCTCCGGTTCCGGAGCCTTCGAGTTCGTCGCCTCCGTAAATTTGATCGCTAGGGTCGCCTCGGGTACCCTTGCGGCCGCGTGGAGAGGTGGCCGAGCGGTCGAAGGCGCACGCCTGGAAAGTGTGTAACACCTAACCGTGTTCGTGGGTTCGACAAAATCGCCGGGAGCGATTTTGGACGCGCGTAGCGCGCCCGGAGGGCGAGGGCCGGGAGGGCCCGAGTCAATCCCACCCGGTGGTGGGGCAGATAGAGGTTTATGGAGAGGTGGCCGAGCGGTCGAAGGCGCACGCCTGGAAAGTGTGTAACACCTAACCGTGTTCGTGGGTTCGAATCCCACCCTCTCCGCCATTTGGTACGTAAAATATCGGCGGCATGGAACCGCTGATCGAGGCAGCGACGAAGCGGGGATAACGCCCGTTAGGGCGGCCCCGAAGGGGCGAGGAGCGGAGCGACGAGTAATCCCACCCTCTCCGCCATTTGATACGTAGATTTTATTGAAGTGAGTCTATGGTGGCTCGCGTTTGCATCTTCGCGACGACTGGTCACGAACCCCGTCAGGCCCGGAAGGGAGCAGCGGTAGCGACTTTAAGTCGGGCGCCGAAGTCCTGCTGGCGCGGGCCGCCTCCTAAAATCCGCGCGATCCTGGGATGGTGAAGCTAAACTCGAACGATGAGCTATATCGTACTAGCGCGAAAGTGGCGTCCCAAACGGTTTGCCGAAATGGTGGGGCAGGAGCACGTGCTGCGCGCCCTCGGCAATGCGCTCGACAGCGGCAAGGTGCATCACGCATTCCTGTTCACGGGTACCCGCGGGGTCGGGAAAACGACGATTGCGCGCATCTTGGCGAAGTCGCTGAATTGCGAGACCGCGGGTGTGAGCGCCAATCCCTGCGGCATTTGTGCCGCGTGCCGGGAGATCGATGAAGGCCGCTTCGTCGATCTGATCGAGGTCGACGCGGCCTCAAACACGAAGGTGGACGACACCCGCGAACTGCTCGACAACGTGCAGTACGCACCCAGCCGAGGCCGCTACAAGGTGTACCTCATCGACGAAGTACACATGCTCTCCAATCATTCCTTCAACGCCCTGCTGAAGACGCTGGAAGAGCCCCCGCCGCACGTCAAATTCCTGCTGGCAACCACCGATCCGCAAAAACTGCCTGTGACGGTGCTCTCCCGCTGTCTGCAGTTCAGCCTCAAGCGGCTGCCGGCTTCGCTCATCGGTGAACGGCTGAAGTTCATCGCCGCGGCCGAGCATCTGGAGTTCGATCCGGCGGCGGTCGCGCTGCTGGCTCGCGCAGCCGACGGCAGCATGCGCGATGCCTTGAGCCTGTTGGATCAGCTGATCGCGTTCGGCGGGGGCACCCTGAACGAAGCCAATACGCGCGCGATGCTCGGCACCATCGATCGCGGCCATGTGGGCCGACTCATCGATGCGTTGGCCCGTGCGGACGGAGCTGCCCTCTTGGCGGAAGTCAGAGAGCTGGATCGTGACGCGCCTGACTACGACCGTGCTTTGGTCGAGTTGGCGGCATTCTTGCAGCGCATCGCGATCGTACAGATCGTGCCCGAGGCCGCGCTGCAAGACGAAGAGTTCGATGCAGATTCGCTGTCGCGCCTCGCGCAAACGATTTCACCCGAAGATGTGCAGCTCTATTATCAAATCGCCCTCGGCGGGCGCCGCGATTTGGCGATGGCGCCGGAGCCTCGTATGGGATTCGAAATGACGCTGCTGCGCATGCTGGCGTTTCGTCCGGACCCCGCCGCAGTCCACGGTGCCTCGAGCGGGCGCACTGCCGCTTCCGGCGATGCCACACGCGCCGCCGGATCCGTTGCCGCGACTACAGCACGCGCAATTGCCGTACCCGCGGCCGCCGCATCCGCACCCACGACCGCCGCCGCGCCCGATGCGACTGAGTCCGGTGCTTCCGCGCCGAATGCCTCCGGCATTGGATTGACGAGCATCGACGCAGGCAATTGGCCCGCGGTGGTCGAGGCGGCCGGCTTGAGCGGTATGACGCGCCAGTTTGCCATGAATTGCGTGCCGACCATGTTCGAGCACGGCGTGCTGGGGTTGAAGCTCGATCAAGCGACGGCGGATCGGCGTACGCGGGTCATCGAGGACAAACTCCTGCAAGGTTTGTCGAAGTATCTCGGACGGGATGTTCGTATTACCTTTGAAACGGTTCAATCGGACCTCGCGACGCCCGCGCGGCAGCGCCTGCTTCAGGAGCAGGACAAGATCGTTCGCGCCGCGGCTGCGTTCGAGGCGGATCCTGCGGTCAAGGGGCTGCGTGAGCGCTTCGGCGCCGATGTGGACGCGGCTTCCGTGAAACCCGCGAGTTAGCAATGAGGAGATTGGCATGATGAAGGGCGGACTGGGAAATCTCATGCGTCAGGCGCAACAGATGCAAGAGACCATGAAGAAGGCGCAGGCCGAACTCGCGCAGCTCGAGGTTACCGGCGAGTCCGGCGCCGGCATGGTCAAAGTGACGTTGAACGGGCATCACGAAGCGAAGAAGGTGACGATCGAACCGAAGCTGCTCGGCGAAGACAAGGACATGCTCGAGGATTTACTGGTCGCCGCCGTCAACGATGCGGTCCGGAAAATCGCAGCGCGCAGTCAAGAAAAGTACTCCGGCCTCATGTCCGGACTCAATCTTCCGCCGGGTATGAAGCTGCCCTTTTGAAGTACACCCCCAAACTTGCGCGCTTGATCGATGCACTGCGCTGCCTTCCCGGCGTCGGGCCGAAATCCGCGCAGCGCATGGCGTTTTATCTTTTGGAGCGCGACCGCAACGGGGGTAAGGTTCTCGCCCAAGCCTTGGCGGACGCGCTCGACAGCGTCGGACATTGCAAGCGCTGCCGCATGTTGACCGAGAGCGACTACTGTCCGGTCTGCGCGTCCACCCAGCGGGACGTGGCGCAGCTGTGTGTGGTTGAGTCTCCCGCCGACGTGGTGGCCATCGAGCAATCGGGAGGATTTCGCGGCCGCTACTTCGTTCTCATGGGACATTTGTCGCCGCTCGACGGTGTGGGACCGGCCGAACTCGGCTTGGACGATTTCGAGCGCCTGCTCGGCGAAGGTGAAGTTCGCGAAGTAATTCTCGCCACCAATCCGACGGCGGAAGGGGAGGCGACGGCACATTACCTGGGTGAAATGGCATTGCGCTTAGGGTTGAAGGCATCGCGGATCGCCCATGGCGTACCCGTCGGCGGCGAACTCGAATACGTCGATGGCGGCACATTGGCGCACGCCCTGGCCGGGCGCACCAACGTCACTTGACCGATGCGGCCCCTTGGCAAGACGGGTTCCTAAGGCGCCAGTTTCTCGTAGAGGCGAAATAGGCGCCGGTAGCTCTCATAGCGGCGGGGAGCGATCTGGCGAGCCATGACGGCGGTACGTACGGCGCAACCGGGTTCCTCCATGTGCCGGCAATCCTTGAAGCGGCAATTGATGCTGAACCGGTGGATCTCCATGAAGCCGCGCTCGGCCGCGCGCACGAGGCTTGCCGGCGGCGCAAAATCGCGGACGCCCGGTGCATCGATGATCGCCGAACCGCTCTCCAGCGCGTACCAGCGCGCCGTGGTGGTGGTATGCCGCCCTTCGGCGTCACGAGTCAACTCCGCTGTTTGCGCAGCAGCTTCTGGGCTGAGCGCGTTCACCAGGGAGGATTTGCCGACACCCGACTGTCCCACGAGCAGCGTCACGCCGACCGAGAGCGTGCGTCTCAGGTCGGCGATGCCCACTCCCGATTGGGAGGCCACCTCGGCGCTATTCAAATGCAAGTCGCGATAGGTATCGAGTTCCGGCCGCAGGGTGTCCGTCCCCAAATCCAGCTTGTTGACGATGAGCAAACCGTCCAAGTCCTTCAATGCCGCGCCCGCCCAGTAGCGGTCTACCAGGAACCAGTCCGGTGCGGGTTCCGAGGCGACGACCATGGCGAGCCGATCGATGTTGGCGGCGACCGGCTCGGCGCGCCCACGAGCATCGATGCGCTCAATGAGATTGCGGCGCGGCTCGATCGACTGGATGGACGGCCCGTCGGCCGAAGGTGGGTACGCCCAAGTGACGCGATCGCCGCAGACGATGCGCTGTTTGCGCCCCGACAGTGCGCAGTGCAGCGTGGTCCCGTCCGCTTGCACCAAGACGCCCCGGCCGTAGCTGGCGAGCACCGTGCCCGTGCCGCCGATGGCGCCATTTGACTCCGTTCGCTCTGCTACCATGCTGCTTTTGGTTGCTCAAAGCCCATGAAATCCCCTGAAAATCTAATTTGGATCGACTTGGAAATGACCGGACTCAAGCCGGAGTCCGACTTCATCATCGAGATCGCGACCATCGTAACCGACAAAGACCTCACGGTGCTTGCCGAAGGTCCCGTGTTCGCAGTGCATCAGAGCGAGGCTGTGCTTGCCGCCATGGACGATTGGAATCGCAACCAGCACGGCCGCTCCGGGTTGAGCGCGCGAGTTCTGGCGAGCACCGTCGATGCGGCGGCCGCCGAACGCGAGACTCTACGTTTTCTGGATGCCTGGGTGGAACCGGGACGGTCGCCGATGTGCGGCAACAGCGTGTGTCAGGATCGGCGCTTTCTGGCGCGGTACATGCCCGCGCTCGAGAAATTCTTCCACTATCGCAATCTCGACGTCAGTACGCTCAAGGAGCTGGCACTGCGGTGGGCACCGCAGGTGGCTGAGGGGGTGCGCAAGACATCCAACCATTTGGCGTTGGACGACGTGCGCGAGTCGATCCGCGAGCTGCAATACTATCGCGAAAATTTTGTCAGGCGCTTCGCGCCGAATTCAACGGGGTGAAGCACCCCGTCTCGCTCAGGCGCTTCGCGCCGAATCTACGGGGTGGAAGCCACCCCGTCCGTTAGTTGCTCGCTGCGCGAGCTTTTCCGGGCTAGTTCCGTGCCTTCACGTTCGGCGTGACGACGCCCGCATTGACGGCTGGGGTATCGCGGGCCAGGAACATCCAGGTTTCGACCACCGTATCCGGGTTCAAGGACAGGCTCTCGATGCCTTGTTCGACCAGCCAGCGCGCGAGCTCCGGATGATCGGAAGGGCCCTGGCCGCAGATTCCCACGTACTTGCCTTGGCGCCTGCAGGCCTTGATCGCCATCGCCATCAGCGCCTTGACCGCCTCATCCCGCTCGTCGAAGGACTTGGCCACCACGCTCGAGTCCCGATCCAGGCCGAGCGCGAGCTGCGTCATGTCGTTCGACCCGATCGACATGCCGTCGAAGAATTCGAGATATTGCTCCGCAAGCAGGGCATTGGTAGGTAGTTCGCACATCATGATGTGCTTCAATCCGTTCTCGCCGCGCTTCAGCCCGTTCTCGGCGAGCAGCTGGGTGACGGCCTTCGCTTCGCTCAGTGTGCGCACGAAGGGCACCATGACTTGCACATTGGTCAGTCCCATCTCGTCGCGCACGCGCTTCAGCGCGCGGCATTCGAGTTCGAAGCAGGGCCTGAACACCTTGTCGATATAGCGCGAGGCGCCGCGAAAGCCCAGCATGGGGTTCTCCTCGTGCGGCTCGTAGTTCTTGCCGCCGATCAGGTTCGCGTATTCGTTGGACTTGAAGTCCGACAGGCGCACGATCACCGGCTCCGGCGCAAACGCAGCGGCGATCTGCGCGATTCCTTCGGCCAATTTGTCGACATAGAAGTTCACGGGACCGTCGTAACCGGCGATCTGTTTGCTGATGGTGTCCTTGAGCTCGGGGCTTTGCTTATCGAATTCCAGCAGCGCGCGCGGATGCACACCGATCATACGGTTGATGATGAACTCGAGGCGCGCGAGCCCGACACCCTTATGCGGAATACCCGCGAAATCGAAAGCGCGGTCGGGATTGCCCACGTTCATGGTGATCTTCACCGGAATCTCCGGCATGGCGTCCATTTCTATGGTGCGCTGATCGTATTCCAGCATCCCATCGTACACGTGGCCGGTATCGCCTTCGGCGCAGGACACCGTGACAGCCTGGCCCTCCTCGATCGCGGTGGTCGCGCTGCCGCAGCCGACTACCGCCGGTATGCCGAGTTCGCGCGCGATGATTGCGGCATGACAGGTGCGTCCGCCGCGGTTGGTGACGATGGCGGATGCGCGCTTCATCACCGGCTCCCAGTCCGGATCCGTCATGTCGGCCACCAGCACGTCGCCGGCTCGGACGCGCGACATTTCCTTCACATCCTTGATGATGCGCGCGTTGCCGGCACCGATACGCTGACCGATGCTGCGTCCGCTGATCAGCACCTTCGAGCGCGCCTTCAACGTGAATCGCAGGATGGTGCGGCCGGCTCGGCTCTGCACGGTCTCCGGGCGCGCCTGGAGGATGTAAATCTTGCCCGTAGCGCCGTCTTTGCCCCACTCGATGTCCATCGGCGTGCCATAGTGCTTTTCGATGATCAGCGCCTGCTTCGCGAGTTCCACGATATCCGCTTCTTCGAGCGAGAATCGATTGCGATCGCCCGCGGCGACGTCGACGGTGCGAACGCGCTCCTTCGAGCCCGGTTCGCCGTAGACCATCTTGAGCGCCTTGCCGCCGAGATTCTTGCGCAGTATTGCGCGGCGACCGGCGCGCAGCGCTGGCTTGTAGACATAGAATTCGTCCGGATTGACGGCGCCCTGAACGACCGTTTCGCCCAAGCCGTACGCGGCCGTGATGAACACCACATCGCGAAAGCCGGAGTCGGTGTCGAGCGTGAACATGACTCCGGCACCGCCGAGATCGCTGCGCACCATATGTTGTACGCCGACGGACAGGGCGACGGCGTGGTGATCGAATTTGTTGTGCACTCGGTACGCTATGGCGCGATCGTTGAACAGCGAGGCGTACACTTCGTGCACGCAGGTCATCAAATGCTCTTCGCCCCGCACGTTCAGGAAAGTTTCCTGCTGTCCGGCGAAGGATGCCTCCGGAAGATCTTCGGCGGTCGCCGAGGAACGGACCGCGACCGCGAATTCTGCGGCATTGCCGCTCGCCTTGCCCATTTTGCGCCAGGAATCCAGTATCTCGTCGTGCAGCCGTTTTGGGAACGGTGTGGCAAGCATCCAGCCGCGGATCTGGGCTCCTACCACCGCAAGCCGCTCGACATCATCGACGTCCAATGTGTCGAGAACATCGCGGATACGCTGGTCGAGTCCATCCTGCGCGAGGAAGTCGCGATAGGCATGCGAAGTTGTCGCAAATCCGCCGGGCACCGAGACGCCAAGAGTTGCCAATGCGGATATCATTTCGCCGATGGAGGCATTCTTGCCGCCGACGAGTTCAACGTCCTTATTCTTCAATTGCTCGAAAGGAATGATGTAGGGCTTCATGGTGCGCTGCTTGTGGGACGGAGGTTTAAGTGGAACACTTTGCCGGCGACGATGCGCCAACGTGTGAGGCTACCGTGATCAAGAGAACTGTGTTCTTCGTTTCCGATCAAACGGGCATTACTGCAGAAACAATGGGTCACAGCCTCATGACGCAGTTCGACGGCATCGAATTCCGTCAGGTGACTGTGCCATTTATCGCCACGGTTGACAAGGCGATTGAGGCGGTTCGCAAGATCGATCTGGTTGGGGCTCAAGAGGGTGTGCGCCCGATCATATTCAGCACCTTGGTTCAGGAAGATGTTCGCAACGTGGTTCGCGGCAGCAGCGCACTGTTCCTGGATTTTTTCGACCCCTTCCTAACACCGCTGGAAAACGAACTCAAGACGCAATCCACCCATGTCGCGAGTAGGACACACCGCATGGCGGACACGCATGCGTACGCCACCCGCATCGACGCCACGAATTTCGCCCTGGCCAATGATGACGGCTCGGTGGTGCGTGACTATGAGCGGGCCGACCTGATCCTAGTGGGCGTGTCGCGATCGGGAAAGACACCGACCTGTCTGTATTTAGCGATGCAATACGGGATTTTCGCCGCGAATTACCCCTTGACCGAAGATGACCTCGAATCGCGCAAGCTGCCGGTGGCGCTCGAAGCATATTCGCGCAAATTGTTCGGCTTGACCATCAAACCGGATCGGCTGCAACAAATACGCAATGAGCGCCGTCCCGACAGCCGCTATTCCTCGGCACCGCAAGTGGCCTTCGAAGTCCGGGCGGCAGAGTCGCTGTTCGAGCGGCACGGCATTCCAATGCTCGACGCCACCGAAGTCTCGATCGAAGAAATATCCAGCAGAATTCTCGACCGTACCGGCATCGAGCGGCGCTTGCGCCCCTGACATACCGGAGGTGCGTGGTATAGTTCGAAGCATGTTAGCGGATCAATGGTGTGAGACATCTTGGCGCGCGCAGCCCGGCAGCTTCGTCAGTCTGATGACGCTGTACGAGAGCAATTTCGTGCGCCTGGGTTGGCTCGTGAGCGACCTTCGCGCGGTGACCGAGCGCCGTGGGTCGCACGTGGCCTCGGACTGTGATCTCTATCTCACCCCGCTGGAATTGAGCCGCTATACCAGCGTGTTTCGTCTCACGTATGAGTTCGAATTCGACGCGGCGCCGGTCCATGACCCGGATTTGGAGGTGTGCGTGTATCACGACGCCCGATTGGCCGAGGTGCGCAGCTTTCGCGGTTTTCAGCGCCATCCGCAGCTCTCCAAGCTGCAGTCGAGGCTCAAGCGTGAACTGGATCAGCGCTGGACTCGAAACATGATGTTAAATAAATGGCTGGAATATTGTGCCGAGCGGGGGCATCACTTCTAGCGGTTCAGGTCGCCCTGGCGATCGAGCGATGTGCCGCAATTTTTCCCCTCGAGGCTTCAGGCGGAACTTTGATCGATCGCTTAAGTTTTCTCAAAGGAGGTGCGGACGCGGGCGCCGTGAGTCCGGAAGAGGAGCGGCTCATGCAGCTCTTCCAAAATCGTGCCGGCCTCAAAAAGGCTTACGCCGACCTCCAAGATGAATTTCATTTGCTGCGCGATCGCCTCAAGCAGCAGGAAGGCGCGACCATACGCGTTCAGGAGCAGCTGGACGGACTCGGCGATCTGCTCGGCGATCCGAAAACCGGCTTCGGCGCCCTGGTGTTCTTTCAGCTGCGTGCGCTGTGGAAGACCTGCCACCAGCATCTCTCCACCTTCGCGGCCGAGCTCACGCGCCAGCAAGAAGGGCGAGAACTCGCGAAACACAAGGCGGAGACGGAGGCAGCCAAGAAGTTGCGGCTCGCCGATGTCGATCAGCGCCTGCAGGAGGCGGCCACCGAGGCGGATTTGCGGCGGCGGCACCTGGCGGATGCGCAGCTCGAGATTGGACGGATGACTGCCTTCTGGCACTACTTCAAGCGCCGCCGCCGCCAGAAATCTCTCGAATCGCTGCGCCACCAAGTCGTGGTCGCCGACGCGGCGGTCGGTGATCTGCACGCCGAGCGCAGTGCCATCGACAATGAAGCTGCGCCCGATTTTCCGGGAATCTCGCTGGCCGCGCGCCGCAACATCAATCTTGCCATCATCAGCTTTGCTGAGCTCTTGTGCGAGCATGTCGACGCCTATGGGCTCGCGGGGCGCGCCAAGGAGGCTGTCGCGCGCAGAGTGCACGAGATGAGCTTCGGCACGCGCAGCGAATGCGAAGGCTATATGCTGCGTGTGCAGCAAGCCCAGGCCGCCGTGGCTGCTCAGAAGCAGATCACCGCCGCGCTCAAGGTCAAGTTGGAACGCCTGCGCGCCACCTGCGAATACCGCAACAACGCAGACACCGTACCCACGGCGGATTCACTGACGCCCGCGGCCGCCGACGCGCAGATCGGTAAGACCGCGAAGCCGGCCACCGCGGCTTGGAACGTGTTGGCCGAGGACTACTGGGACCTGTATACGCTTCTGCTGCGCTAGTACCGCGACACGGGGATTTTGACCGATTGGCGGGAGACACCCGCCGATAAGGCGGGTGTTCCAACCGATCAATACCACGGTGCCACGGTACCTAGTGGATGTCGGTGCGCCTCGCCTGTGTGGGTGCGGTCCGATGCGGCGTCGCCACGGCAAGATCTGCGGCGATCTGCGCCGCTTCATCGAGCAGGATGCCGGCCGCGGCGTCGTCCTTGATTTCGTCCAGGGCTTTGACCGGTTTGACGCCGTGTGCGGCACGCCAGGTGTTCTCCCGCTCCAGGCGTTCGCTCTCCAGGCGTTTGCGTTCCGCCTCGCGTGTCTTGAGGTTCAGCGAAAGCGTCTTCTGGTTGCGCATCGTCTCCAGAGCGGCGATGTCGTCGTGCAAGTAACGGAAATCGGCGCTGTTCGCGGTGCGCTCTTCGTGCAATTTCTCCAGAGAAGCCGTCATTGACTTCAGATCGCCTTCAACCTTGAACGCTGCCGGCTCGATGTGATCCCACGGCAGTGCGCGATCGCGAGTGCTTTCGCCGACCTCATTGGCGTCGATCAGCGAGGGTAGTGCGATGTCGGGGGTCACGCCGCGGTCTTGTGTGCTCTCGCCGGTGATCCGATAGTACTTGCCGATGGTCACGTTGAGCTGGCCGAGTTCCGGCTTGCGTCCGAAAATCGTGTAGTTGAGCGGGTGCGCGTTTTGCACCGTACCCTTGCCGTAGGTCTGTTGACCGACGATGAGTGCGCGGCCGTAGTCTTGGATGGCGCCGGCGAAGATTTCCGAGGCTGAGGCGCTGAACCGATCCACCAGCACGATCATCGGGCCGCTGTAGAAAATCGACGGATCGGGATCATCGTCGACTTCGATGCGTCCGGTGGTGTCGCGCAGCTGCACCACCGGCCCACGGTCGATGAATAGACCTGTCAGCGACTCGGCTTCCGGGAGATAGCCGCCGCCGTTGGCGCGCAGATCCATGATCAGCACATCGGCGCCGTCTTTCTTCAGTTCGGTAATCAGACGCTGCACGTCGCGAGTCGTGCTGCGATAATCTTTCGCCCCGGCGCGGCTGGCGTCGTAGTCCTGGTAGAAGCTCGGCACCGTGATGACGCCGACTTTCACGTCACGGCCGTTGCGCTGCACGACACGCATCGCCTTGTGTGAGGCCTGAGCCTCGAGCGATACGCGGTTACGCGTGAACTCGACCACTTTTTGCGCCGAGCCGGGAGCTGCGCCCGCGGGCAGCAATTGCAGGCGCACCTGCGTGCCTCCGGGCCCGCGAATCTTCTGCACGACATCGTCCAAGCGCCAACCGATGACGTCCGTCAACTCTCCGTTCTTGCCTTCGCCGACCGCGGTTATGCGATCGTTGGCCGTGAGCTTGCCGCTGGTCGCGGCCGGACCGCCGGCGATGACGTCGATCACGGTGACGTAGTCGTCCGTCAATTGCAGCGAGGCACCGATACCTTCGTAGCTCAAGCTCATTTGGATGTTGTATTCCTCGGAGTTGCGCGCCGAGAAATAGTTCGAGTGCGGATCGAGCGAGAGTACGAAAGCGTTCATGAACGCCTCGAACACGTCCTCGGGTTTGCTCTGATCCATGCGCTTCGCCACATGTTCGTAGCGTTTGCGCAAGACATCGGCGGCTTCGGTCCATTGTTTGCCGGCGGTCACGAGCGACAACTCATCGTTCTTCACCCGCTTGCGCCACAGCTCGTTCATTTCGGCCGTGTTGGCGGGCCAGGGTTCCTTCTCGCGATCGAAATTGAACGATTCGTCGACGTCGAAATCCGGCTTCTTGGCGAGCAGGTCGATCGCATAGGCCATGCGCTCGCGGCTGCGCTGTTGGTAGCGCCGGAAGATCACGAAGGCGGGCTCCACATCACCGGCCTTGATGGCATCGTCGAGTTCATAGCGGTAGCGTTCGAATTCGGCGATATCGCTGGCGTAGAAATAGCTTCTGCCGCCGTCGATGGCATCGAGATATCGGTCGAGGATCAAACTCGAGAGATGATCGTCGAGCGGCGCCCGCCGGTAATGTTCACGGGCAACGATGTCGGCCACACGGCGCGCGACATAGTTTTCCTGCTCTGTGGGCGCGAGTACCGCGGTCGCTGCCGGAACGGCGGGTGAGGGCGTCATGGCGGCGCCCAACAGTGCGGCAAGCCCTACCGCGCTCGCGCAGACGGCAAAGCCGGTAATCCACCGCGAACGATTGGCCCAAGGCCTATTAGTCATCACCGTACCAGTTCTCCTGTAAACTCCGATCCCCGGTTCCCTTCAAGGCTAGAGAAGCCTGCCCCTGCTAGCAAGTGTATATGAGCCTTAAGGTATGCGTCCGTTCACTGTTTTGATCGGTATTGTTCTGGGGTCCGCGGCATCGATCACTTTCGGCCTGGGTAGCGTCCTGTTCGTGTTCTGGGTCCTGGCCGGTGAACACCCAGAGCTGTCGCGTGAATTGCCGCGGCTGATAGGGAGCTTGGCTGCATTCGGGATTTTGACCGCCGCCAGTGCGGGGAGTTTCCTGGGTCAGATAAAGGCGCGCCCATGGCGCGGTTGGGCGCATCTGGCGACGGCGGCCTGCCTGTGTGCCTTGGTGTTCATCTATTGGCCCGCCCCAACTGAATGAGGAGTGCGCTGTATCATGCGAATTCGGTGTTATTGGGGCGTTTTGGCCGCCGCGGGCCTGCTGTCGGCTTGTGCAGGTGCGGTCCATAGGCTCCCGCCTCCCTCGACCGATATCGATGAAACGGCCTACCGAAACCATGTCCGCGTGTTGGCGTCCGATGATTTCCAGGGCCGAAAACCCGGCACTCCCGGCGAGGAAAAGACGGTCGCCTACCTGGTCGAACAGTTTCGCAAATTGGGTTTGAAGCCGGGCAACGGCGAGAGCTTCCTGCAGCAGGTGCCGATGGTCGAAAGCGTGGCCGGCGCCGATGCGTCACTATCCTTCGCAGGCCGAAATGGGACCGTCCCGCTTGCCTACCGCAAGGATATGGTGATCTGGAGCAAGCGCGGCTTGCCGCAGGCTGAACTCAGGCACAGCGAGCTGGTATTCGTGGGTTACGGCATCGTCGCGCCGGAGTATGCCTGGAACGACTATGCGGACATCGATGTGCACGGCAAGACCGTCATCGTGTTGATCGGTGATCCGGGATACGCCACCAAGGACCCCCGCGTCTTCAGGGGTGGCAGCGCGACTTATTACGGGCGCTGGGCCTACAAGATCGAGGAGGCTGCCCGACAAGGCGCCGCAGGTGTGCTGCTCGTGCACGATACCGACGCGGCCGGCTACGGCTGGAGCGTGGTGCAGAGCACATGGACCGGCGCACAGTTGGGGCTCGCGACTGCGAGCGATGCGGAGCGCGCGGCCATCGAGGGCTGGATCCAAAAGGACGCCGCACGTGCATTGTTCTCCGCAGCGGGGCTCGACTTCGCGGCCACGGCGGCGGCGGCGGCCCATGCAGGATTCAAGGCGATGCCAATGGGTCTGCAGGCCGACGCCACGCTGCATAACAGCGTTCGCAGCTTCACCTCCGCCAACGTCATCGCACAATTGCCCGGAGCCGGCCGCCACCGTGAATATGTCTTGTACTCCGCGCACTGGGACCATTTGGGCATCGACTCCGCGCTTGCGGGCCACAATATCTACAATGGGGCGGTCGACAATGCCTCCGGAGTGGCTGGCCTCCTCGCATTGGCGCAATCGTTCGCCCGCACCAAGCCGGTGGCGGATCGATCGATCGCGTTTCTAGCCGTGACCGGCGCGGAAGCAGGCCTGCTGGGATCCGAATACTATGCCGAGAACCCGGTTTTTTCGTTGCGGGACACCGTTGCCGTACTCGATTTGGATACCCTGCGCCTCGGGGGACCGACTCGCGATGTGACCTTGTTCGGCGCCGGGAACACGGATCTGGAGGATTACGCGCGCGCGGTGGCGCTGCTTCAGGGCCGCGACGTGACCCCGGAACCGGACCCTCAACAGGGACTCTACTACCAGTCGGATAGTTTCAGCTTTGCGAGAGCCGGTGTGCCGGTGTTGTTAGCCAAGGCCGGATTCGACGACAGCGCGCGCGGACCCGGATGGGGGAGGGCGCGGCTCGACGATTACATGGCGCATCGCTACCACCAGCCGAGCGATCAATACTCTCCGGACTGGGATGTGCGCGGTGCGATCGAGGACCTCACGCTGTACTACGACGTCGGCAACCGAGTGACTCACACGCGGCGATTTCCCCGCTGGTATCCCAATAGTGAGTTTCGCGTAAGCCGAGACCGCAGGGCGGCGCCGTAGAAGCGAAAGAATGGCCAAAAGATGCTGCTGTGGGTCGGCCGCAGCAGGCGATCATTGGTCAGACAGGCTCCTAGCGCTTGCCGACCCGCTTCCAGTTTCTCGTGCGGTCGAAGGCGCCGGAGGTATTGTAGGGGTCGACGCCGCGGTGGCCTTCGTCCACCACCTTGAGCGGCGGGACGTTTACGTCGGCCTCATGCCCCGCGTTCGCCAGCCGCAGTTCCCGCACGCCGAAGCTGAATGTTGATTCCGAATCATTTCGGGTGTGGTCGCTCGCCATCATCTTCCCTCTGTAAAAAACCGATGCGTCAATAGCGCTTACCGCGTTTTTGATTTTTTTCCGTCGCGCACATGTTCCCAAATTGCGACAGTGAGAAGCCGATCACGTCGCAAAACTGTGACGCAGTTCAAGTCGATGACGACATAATCCGAGCGCGGCGCGACTCGAGCCGCAACGCCCCGGGCGGGGCGCTCTCGCGGCATCCCTCAACCGATGCGGGCAAGCGTCCCGGACATTTGCTGATCGAAGGGCACTGACCGGTCACGGCCGCGCAGCTTGGCGGTATATAGCGCCTGATCGGCGGCCTTGACGAAGTCGGCGACGTCGTTGAAGAGCGTCCCGGTACCGTGGGTGGCGCAGCCGATGGAGATCGTCACCGTGGCATGAGCGGAGCCGATGACATGCCCGGTATTGCGAAAGGCCATGACGATGCGTTCGCAAATGCTGTGCGCCGTCTCGGCATCGGTGGCCGGCAGAACCACCACGAACTCCTCGCCGCCGTAGCGGGCGATCAAGTCCGTCTCGCGCGTGTTGCCGCGCAGTATGCGTGCGGTCGCCTGCAGAATGCGGTCTCCCGCTTGGTGGCCGAAGTGATCGTTGATGTACTTGAAATTATCCAGATCCGCGAAGGCAATGCTCAACGGCCATTCATGGCGCGTCGAGTTGTCGAATTCACGCCCCAGAAATTGATCCAGGTAAGCGCGGTTATAGATCCCGGTCAGCAAGTCCCGGCGCGTCTCTTCCTCGAGTTCCAGCGCGCGCGACGAGGGATCGTCCGCCGCCGTCCTCAAAGTGTTGATCTCCCGAAGCGCATGCAGGCTGCGCAGCATCAATACCTCGCGCGCCTGTTCGAGAATCAATTCCGGATGCTGTTTCGCCGTGAGGTCTGTCTCGAAGATGGCTTCAGTTTCGGGAATCATGGCACCGACGGTGCCCAAGACTTGGCCGAATGCCATTTTGTCGAGCCCGAGGCTGCGTTCGGCGCGCAGCGCCGTCTCGGCGAACTGGCGCTGTTCGGGCTCCAGCGTGAATAGATCGGCTACAGGGCCCGATAGAGCGACGCAGCGATCGAAGATCTGCGCGGGATCGCTGCTGAAGCTCAGCTGCAATTGATGGCTCTGCGTGATCGCACGATGCAGGCGCTCGGGCAGATTCCAGCCCTTCATCAACCAACCGCCGACCTGTGCGTGGTCGACCTGCAAACGCTGCTTTTCGTGCTCGGCGAGCGCGCTATGGTTGCGCTGCAGAGATTCCCCCAGGGAGTACAAATCGGGCACGGCCTGGTCCAGCGCCAGCATGCCCACATCCTGGAGCAGAGCAGTCAGGAATATTTCCTCTGCCAACGATTGACGCATGGCATCGCCGAGCGCACGCGCCGCGGTGGCCGCCAGCAGGGCCCGGCGCCAGTACAGACCGAAGCTCAGGCCATTCGATTTGCCGCCGCGCAGGGACTTGACCAGTGAAAAGCTCAGGGCGAGAGTCAGGGTGGCATTCAATCCCAACACGACCAATGCCTGACGCAGGTTCTCGCTCTTGCGGCGCTGAGCATATAACGGCGAATTGGCGATGCGCAGAACTTTGGTCGACAGGGCGGAGTCCATGCTCAACGCCTTGGCGACCTTGCCCATCTCGATGTCCGGATCTTGGGCGAGCTCGATGATATGAGTCGCCACACCGACAGGCGAGGGGAAGTTCACGGACCTACGAAGTAGAGCTTCGATCTCGGGATTCACGCGCAGCGCTCCAACAGTCAATACCGGATCAAGATCCGCCTATGGCCAGTTAGCGTCCGCGCGGCGCGGAACTTGAATTACAAATTAAGTCAAACGCGAGCCGGCGCGCCACCAGGTGCGCAGGCCTTTGAAGAGCAGGTAAAGGCCGTAGGGTCCGAGAAGCACCACCCAGGAAGCGATCGATGGTTCACCGAGACCCGCGAACAGGCTGTGATAAAGATGCCCGAGACTGGCACCCTCGAAGCGGCCGAGCGTAGCGGCGCCGACGTAGAAAATGAGGATCGGCATGATACCCAGGCCGATCAGCAGCCCGAGGGCGGCCAGCGCGAGTTCCACGGACCATGGGCTGGTCAATCCTGCGCTCCTGAGGATTCTCGGTATAGTCATGCGGCCGATTGTAAACGAATCGGGCCGTGAGCCGCCTGGCACTGTAGAATTGCGCCATGCAATCCTGGACCCCACAGACGCTGTACGACGCAAAGCCTTGGGCCTTCATCGGTCTCGGCGGGATTTTGGCGCTGGGGACGATGCTGTGGTCGCTGTCGGCCGGGCTGTGGACGGTATGGCGCGGCCTGCTGTGCTTCGCCGGCGCCGCGCTCGCGATCGTGGGTGGGGCCACCTTGCAATTGCGCCAAGATTACCGCGCGCGCAGCAAGTGGCGGCGAGACGCGCCGCCTTGATACGCACGGCGGTGGTTGGCGTGGGCTATTTGGGCCGATTTCACGCGCAGAAGTATGCGAGCCTGTCCAATTCGCACTTGGTGGGCGTTGCCGATCCGTCCGCGAAGGCGCGTTCTGCCGTGGCGGCCGAGCTGGGTGTTGCGGCCTATGCCGACTATCGTGAATTGCTGGGTCACGTCGATGCCGTCAGCATCGTGACGCCGACTCCGCTGCACTACGATGTCGCCAAAGATTTTCTCGACGCCGGCGCGAACGTATTGGTCGAGAAGCCCATGACCGTGACCGTGGCGGAGGGCGAGAGCCTGATCGCCCTTGCGCGTCGCGCCAACCGCGTTCTGCAAGTCGGTCATTTGGAGCGATTCAACGCGGCGGTGCGGGCCGTGCAGCCCAGCCTGACGGTTCCCCGTTTCATCGAGTCGGCACGGCTGGCGCCATTCAAATATCGCGGCACGGATGTCGACGTGGTGCTGGATCTGAT
Source organism: uncultured Gammaproteobacteria bacterium (assembly GCA_963779985.1). Taxonomy (GTDB): domain Bacteria; phylum Pseudomonadota; class Gammaproteobacteria; order Steroidobacterales; family Steroidobacteraceae; genus Bog-1198. The sequence continues at coordinate 1,406,136 of CAVZZW010000004.1, read as the reverse complement.
GATCCATGACATCGATTTGATCTTGAGCATCGTGCGCTCCCCGGTAGTATCGGTCGATGCTATCGGCAGCAGTGTATTCTCCGGAGAAGTCGATATTGCCAATGCGCGCCTGCGCTTCGCCAACGGTTGCGTAGCGAACGCAACGGCCAGCCGCGTGAGTTTGAAGACCGAACGCAAGCTGCGCTTATTCCAGGATGACGCCTATATCTCTCTCGATTTGCAGCAAAAGGTGCTGACCGTGATCCGCAAGGGTACGGGCGCGGGTGCCGACGGCATGCCCCAGGTCGCCATCGAAGAAAACAGCTACGAGCAGGGCGATGCGCTCAAGGACGAAATTGCGGCATTCCTCGAATCTGCGGCGACCGGCTGCGCACCGCAGGTGAGCGGCGAAGACGGACTGCTCGCGCTGCGCACCGCGGTGAGCATCACCGAGCAAGTGGCGAACTCGCGGCGCCAGTTCTCCTGAGGCGAGCGCGGAGTCAAGGGGAGCGCGGAGTTGGCGCCGGGGCGGGCACCGGCGCTCCCGGAGCCCTCGGCGGCGGTGTACCCGCAGCGGCACTCGGCTCATCGTCGGTCACGGTCACGCGATCCACCAAGTAACGAGTGTCCGCGAAGCAATTGGTGGGGATTCCAGGATGCTCGGTATAGTGCAGCTGGACTCGGTGCCCGACGGCTTTGTTCAGGGACTCCGCGACCGATTTGTCGCGCACGCTGAAATCCCACAATTGCGGCGATATTCCGGCGCCCATGTATTGACTGCCGCCATAGTAAAGCGCGATTTCGCCTTCCTGAGTCTTGCAGATCCAGCCGCGGCGCACGAATTTCTGCAGCACTCCTGCGCGCTCTCCCTCGGCGTACGCCCACGCCAGTGTCAGCCAGGTCCACAGCGCGGAGCCGACGATGAGAGCCAGCAGCAAGATCAAGAGCCAACGGCCGAATCGACCGGTCGACCGACGCCTTCCCGTGGAATTCGGAACTTCAATCCGCGTCATGGATTACCAATCTCCCACGATATCCGGCAGACTTCAACAAGGTACGGCAAAGTTGAATAGAAAGGGATTGTAATGTGTTGGCCGCATGACGACTACTAGCAAGGGTTTTACCGCAGCTGCCTCGGCGTTCACAATTTGGGGCTTATTTCCTCTCTACTTCCACTCGCTGCACCAGGTCTCGCCGCTCCAGGTCATCGCACATCGCGTCGTCTGGTCGTGCATGTTCGTGCTCGTCTGGATGGCGATGCGCGGTGAGCTGTCTACGCTACGCGCCACGCTCGTCAATCGCAGCATCGTCTGGCGCCTCGCCGTCAGCGCAACGCTGATCACCATCAACTGGGTCGTTTATGTCTGGGCCGTGATGAACGGCCACGTCGTCGAGAGCAGTCTGGGATATTTCATCAACCCGCTGGTCAATGTGCTGCTGGGCGTGGCTGTGTTGTCAGAGAGGCTTACGCGCGCGCAATGGACGGCCGTTGCGCTGGCGGCAGCCGGTGTCGCCTATCTCACGGTGGTGGCCGGAAGTCCGCCGTGGATTGCGCTGACTCTCGCGTTCTCGTTCGGGACTTACGGCCTGATCCGCAAGGTCGTGAAGGTCGAATCGCTGCCCGGGCTCGCGACCGAAACGCTGGTGCTCTTTCCCTTCGCATTGACGTATCTTTTCTGGTGCGAGACTGCGGGTACCGCTGCGATGGGTCATGCGGGGCCGGTGATCTCCGCACTGCTGATCGGAAGCGGGCCGCTGACCGCGATCGGCCTGTTTCTGTTCGGGTACGGAGCGCGCCTGCTTCCGTACTCGACCGTCGGCGTGCTGCAATACATCGCCCCGACACTGCAGCTGGCCTGCGGCGTGTTCGCGTTTCACGAGCGGTTCGAGCGCACCCGCGCCCTCGGTTTCGCGCTCATCTGGGCGGCGCTGCTGGTCTACGCGGGTGAGGGTATGTGGCTGTCGCACAAGCGGCAGCGCGCGTTCGCCTGAAATCGGCTGAGAATCCTTGATCAGCGGCGAGCGGCGCATGCAGCGCCGCTCGCCGAGATTCATGCGGATGTCAGAGTGACTGCAGGAAGGTCAGCAGCTGCTGCTTCTCGGTATCGCTCAATTCCCGGAATTTCCTCGCTTCGTGTTCGGCCTCGCCGTCATGCCGCTCGATGGCGTTCTGCAGCGTCAGCGACTTCAGGTCATGCATGAACCGGGGCCGCGTCCGCAGGCCCCACAGAGCGGCGGTTCGCAACTTGTTCGCCGTGTCCTGGGGTCCCGCCTGCACGATGCCGTCGCCGGTGCCGACGTCATGGAGCAGGAAATCGCCGTACGGGTGGATGATCTTGTTCCCCAGCGCGGCGGGTACGGTGAAAGTGCCGCCGTCGATGACGGTTCCGGCCGGGGCGGTCGTGATCGATGAGACATGGCAGGCGCCGCAGCCGATCCGGTCGAACAGCCGCTCCCCCGCCGCTGCGGCGGGGGTGGCCGCCAGAGTTGCATCGCGGGGCGGGACTTTGGTGCCGCGGACGAATTGCGCGAAGTGATCGATGTCGGCGAGTCCAAGCGCATCAGGAACGTCTTCCGGGTCCGGAGTAACTTTCCCTATGGTGGTCTCGTCCTTAAGACGCAGCCGATTGGTGACGCCCATTTCGTTGAGGTAGGCGTCGCCGATGAACGACAGCAGACTGCTGTGCTGATCCTTCCAGCCAAAGCGGCCGATTCGGGAGAGACCCGGTGCCTCCAGGACGGGAACTTCGATCGCTTCGCCATGAATGCGGCCTCTGCTGATCTCCGGCTGCTTGGCGGCAATGGCGAGCAAGGTGCTGTCGTCGATCGCTTCGACGAAGCCGTCTCCGAGCGTGCTCAGCGCCGCGCGCAGCGCCCGGATGTTTTCGGTGACCGGGATGTGTTCCTGCGCTTCGGGCACGACCGCCCGATCGTTGATGAGAGAACGGCCGGAAATGCTGGCCGCGCCGTCGTTGATCGGCACGACGGGGTTCGCGAAGACGCCATTGGCGTCGAGATGTCCAACCCGCAGCTCGGTGAATTGGCTTGCGCCGCCGCTGACCGGGTTCTGATGGCATTCGGCGCAGGCGCGGCCGTTGAACACCGGGCCGAGCCCGCTGTTCACGTCGTGCTGTGTTTCGTAGATCTGCTGGTCGAGCGCAAAACTGTCGCCGGCCGGCTCTGCAATCCCGTTGCTCAGGCTTTTCGAGCCGGGACTCTTGACGAGCGTGGGTGTATCGAAGCCCGCAGGCGCCTCGGTTGCGGGTTGTTGAGCAGCTCCGGCCCACAGCGGCACTTGCATGCCGATCGCGCAAACCAAAACAGCACTCAGTCTGTACTTCATGACATTCATCTCCTTCAGATCGAACCCCTAGATGTCCATCCCGCGGCGATGTACGGTCTTGCCGGCCGCGTCAATTTAAAGACTGAGGAGGGGCGCGGTTTATTCCGGAAATACATGAAGTTTTTGTGACGGCTGACTGTGCTTCGGCCACGAAGAGATTGCAGTTTCGGGAACAGGCGGGGCGTCTCACGGGGCGATCTGGCCGACTAAATTACCGGTCCATGGTTCGGTGCGAACAGCCGCTCGGAAATCATGCCCCAATCGTGCCCCAGGCACGGGACTCGAGGGGTGCGGAGGGCGTGTTGGCAGCCTGAAACGTTTGTTTCAGGCGCCAAATTGGTGGAGCCGGGGGGAATCGAACCCCCGTCCACAAGTCCTACGCTACAAGATCTACGTACGTAGCCACGTCTATTGTTCTCGCCGCGCACTAACCCGACGGGCAGGGAAAGTGTGCAGCCAGCCCGGTAGCGATTCGCAAGATACACCCCAGACACGTGTGTCCCGCTAGCTGATGAGCGCTACCCCTGAACCGTTCGCATCAGCACAGGCCGGTCAGGGTTCAGCTGCGATTAGGCAGCTAGAGCGTAGTTGTCTTCGTTGGCAACTATAAGTTTGCAAGTCAGTTTTACGAGGTAACCTGCACCTCGGTACGCCCCTGCAGTTTCGCAACCCATGTCGAAACCGGTCGGCCCCAATCGAACGGGTAGTTTACGCGCTCTGTGCCCTAGAACCAAATGAGCTTGGTGTCTCGGTGATACCTCACCTAGGGGGCTCTTGTTGGAGGTACCGTATTGTGGGTGCCGTTGCGTACCGGCCGAGCCGGCCCGAATCGCTGTCCGTATCAGCGCCGGTGGGCCTTGAGAATCCGGCCCTTGTCGCGCTGCCAGTCGCGATCCTTCTCGTTGGCGCGCTTGTCGTGCTGCTTCTTGCCCTTCGCCAGGCCGATCTCGAGCTTGGCGCGGCCTTCCTTCCAGTACAGCTCCAGCGGCACGATGGTGTATCCGCGCCGCTCGACCGCTCCGACCATGTGATCGAGCTGGCGCCTGTTGAGCAGGAGTTTGCGCGTGCGCGTGGGGTCGGTGTCGACATGAGTCGACGCCGAATTCAGTGCATTGATGTGGGCGCCGAACAGGAAGGCTTCGCCGCCTTTCAGGTACACATAGGCTTCGGCGATTTGCGCTTTGCCGGCGCGCATGCTCTTGACCTCCCAGCCCATGAGCGAGATGCCGGCCTCGAAGCGCTCTTCGATGAAGTAATCGAAGCGCGCTTTGCGGTTGACGGCGATCGGCGGCAATTTATCGGCGGTTTTCATCTTTTTTCACACAATCATCAGGCGGGGCCGCTTCGGCCCCGTTAAAAGTTGCGCGAAGCGCATGGCAATTGCATGGCAAGTCTACCGATTCGCCAGTGGCGGCGCCCGCGCTTTTGCCGGAGAATCCGCGTAGCGCGATGTCGCCAGGGAGTTAAAATGCAGGTCGTCGAACGCAGCGCACTGGTGACCTATACAGCCGCGCAGATGTTTGCTTTGGTGAACGATGTTGCCCGCTATCCGGAATTCCTGCCCTGGTGCGTCGGCGCGCGCGTGGAGGACGTTGCCGCGGACGAACGCATCGCGACCCTCAAAGTGACACGCGGTGTGCTGCAGACCGAATTCACCACTCGCAATACCCTGCAGCAGAATGCGCAAATCAACATGCAGCTCATGCACGGGCCATTCCGCAACTTGACGGGCGAATGGCGCTTCGAGCCGATCGGCGCACGCGGCTCGCGGGTTCATTTCAAGGTCGAATTCGAGTTCAAGAACCGACTGTCCGCGGCCGCTTTCAACGCCGTGTTCGAATCCCTCTGCGGCACCATCGTCGACGCCTTCGTGCTGCGGGCGCAGACAATTTATCCGGGGTAGGCAGTTGAGCGACGCGCCGCTGCGGATCGAGATCGTCTATGCCGAGCCGCAGCGCGTCATCGCCAAGATCTTGCACCTTCCGCGCGGTTCTTGCGTAGCGGATGCCTTGCATTCGGCGGCTCTCGACCCGGATTTCACCGGCGTGGATCTCGCGAATGCGGCGCTCGGTATCTTCGGCAAGGTGACGGGGAAGGATCAGGCGCTGCAGGAAGGCGATCGACTCGAAATCTATCGGCCGCTCGCGGCGGACCCCAAAATTGCGCGCCGCGCTCGCGCCAAGCAAGCCCGCCGACGGTGACGCCCAGCGCCCAGGTATTTTCTTCCGCTTGCGCGCGGGCGCCTGTAGGGCGGGGCCGCTTCGACCCCGTTGAACCCGGCGCACCAGCGCCTAATAAGTTCTGCCGTTCTTGATTTGCGCCGCAGAAGCATCCTGCGCCGCCGCTTCGGCCGCTGTCGGCTTATCGAGCCGTGCCACCTTGTCGCCGTCGAAGTACACCGTGACGCGCCGCGAATCGACGTGACGGCTGCGGCCCTTCTTCAAGTAGTAGATGTAGTCCCAACGTTCCTTGTTGAAGCTGTCGGCGACCATCGGGGTGCCGAGGAGGTAGCGGACCTGGCTTCGCGTCATGCCGGCCTTGATCTGTTCGACGGCCGCTTGGTCCAAGAAATTGCCTTGCTGAATATTGATGCGGTACACGCATCCCGACGCCGCTGCGCCCAAGGCCATTCCCAATAGAACCCGTTGCAGTATTTTCATCAAGGTGGTGCGCAGCCGTTAAATGATTGATAATTGGACATGTATCATACCCGAGGGCACAGCATGCCGCAGCGCCTGAAACCCGATGCGACCAGTGAAAGCAACGACCTGCGCAATGCGGGCCTCAAAGTTACGCTGCCGCGACTGAAAATCCTCGACATTCTGGCAGACGGCTCGGCGCGCCACATGAGCGCCGAGGACATCTACAAGAAGCTGCTGGTATCCAATGAGGACATCGGCCTTGCCACCGTCTATCGCGTGCTGACCCAGTTCGAAGCGGCCGGTCTCGTCACCCGCCATCATTTCGAAGGCGGCATGGCGGTGTTCGAGCTCAATCAGGGAGCACACCACGATCACATCGTGTGTGTTGACTGTGGCCGGGTCGAAGAGTTCATGGACGGCGGGATCGAGGAGCGCCAGAACGCGGTGGCGAAGCGCCTGGGATTCGAGATCAGCGATCACGCGCTGATCCTGTATGGGCATTGCCGCAAGCCCAATTGCCCCAATCAGAAACGCGCGCACGTCAAATAATCGGCTGACGCTGCCTGGTCGGCAGATATCCGGTGGCCGCTGATGCCCCGAAGCCGATATCGGCTGCGGCTGCGCGCCTCCGGGCGGTCGCTCAGCGACGCGCCGCCGGCGCGCGTTTCTTCTTGAGGTTGGTCTGTGCCGGCGCGGCGCGCTCCAGCATTTCACGTGCGTGGGCGCGCGCCTGTTCGCTGATGTCGATCCCACCCAGCATGCGCGCAATTTCGTCGACGCGCTCGGGCGCCCCTAAGGGCTTGACTGCCGTACGAGTGATCTTCCCGTCGGAGAGCTTGGTGACCCGGAATTGGCTGTGCGCCTGCGACGCCACTTGCGCGAGATGGGTCACGCACAACACCTGGGCGCGTTCCCCCAGGTCGTGCAGTTGCCGGCCGACGATTTCCGCTACTGCGCCGCCGATGCCGGCATCGACCTCATCGAACACCATACACAGGGCGGAGGTCTTGGCGGCCGCCGCTACTTGCACTGCGAGGCTGATGCGGGACAGTTCGCCGCCGGAGGCGACCTTGGCGAGGCTTTTGAGCGCTTGTCCGGGATTCGCGCTCACCAGGAATTCGATGTCGTCGCTGCCCTTGGGTCCGAATTCCGCCTCGTTAGGCACGATACTGACCGCAAATCGGCCGCCGGCCATGCCGAGTCCCTGCATCAGCCGGGTGATGTGGGTTCCCAAGTGGTTGGCTGCAGTCTGACGGGCCGTGGTCAAGCGCTGCGCGGCGGCGCGGTAGTCGCGAGTCAGTGCGGCCAGTTCGACCTCGAGGGTGGCTAAATTGAGCTGCGCGTTGTCGAGCAGGGCCAATTCGGTCTCGATGCGCGACAGCTGTTCGGGAAGCTCCGCGACGCCGACCCGGTGCTTTCGGCTGAGGGCCTCGAGCGCAGCGGCGTGGCGCTCGATCTCTTCCTGGCGGGCGGGATCGATGTCGAGCACGTCCAGGTAGCGCCGCAGCGCTTCCGAGGCCTCGTGGGTGTTGATCATGGCCTCGGCCAGCAGCTTTGCCATGGCCGCGAGCGCGGGGTCGGCGTCGACGACATTGCGCAGCGCCGCGTGAGCTTTGCCCAATAGATCGTGTGCGCTGTCGCCGTCCGACTCGTAGGCGGCGGTGAGCGCGGTTCGAGCCGCGGCCGCGAGACGGCCGCGGCCGGCAACGCGCTTCTGATCGACGAACAGCTCTTCGATGGCGGCCACGGTGGTGACCTCGGCCTTGAGCTCGGCGAGCTGGTAGCGCAGCAGATCGAGGCGCGAGTCGCGATCCAGCGCGGCGGATTTGAGTGATTCGAAGTCGCGGCGGCGGGCGCGATAGCGTTCGTAGAGTTCGGACACGGCGCCGAGCAATGCCGGATCTCCCAAGTGTTCATCCAGCATCTCGCGCTGGGCGCCCCGGTTCACCAGCCGCTGGAATTCTTGTTGGCCGTGGATTTCGATGAGAAACTCCGCCAGCTCGCGCAACGCTTGCATGGGCACTATCTGGCCGTTCACATAGGCGCGCGAACGACCGTCGGCGCCGATCACCCGCCGCACCACGAGATCGCCGTCGTGCTCGATGGACTGCGACTCGAGCCAGGCTTGCGCTGCGGGCGGAAGCGCGTCAAAGCTCGCCGCCACCTCGGCGCGTTCCGCGCCCTGGCGCACGATGTCGCCCGCGGCGCGGCCGCCGGCAATGAGCAGAAGCGCATCGACCACGATGGATTTGCCGGCGCCGGTCTCGCCGGTGAGAGCGGTGAGGCCGGGCTTGAGCTCGAGCTCGGCTTGATCGACGAGGACGAGATCGCGCAGCTGAAGATGGGTGAGCATGCAGACTTACTCGGTGATTCGCTTGTCGTCTTGACCGCCATACGCGCCGCGGCCCCAATGCAGCTTCGAGCGCAGCAGACGATAGTAGTCATAGCCCGGCGGATGCAGGAGAGTGATCTGGGCGTCGGCTCCTTCGACATACAGATTGTCGCCCTGCTCGAGGTCGCCGAGGGCGCTGCCGTCGCAGGTGACCTGGGCGCGCGCTTCGAAACGATCGGACATGCGCAACTGGATCTTGCTGCCTGAACGAACCACGATGGGGCGATCGCTCAGGGTGTGTGGGCTGATCGGGGCCAGCACCCACACGTCGAGATCGGGCTCCACGATGGGACCGCCGCAGGACAGCGCATAGGCGGTCGAGCCGGTCGCGGTGGCGATCACCATGCCGTCGCCGCCATGCGAGTTGACGAAGCGCCCGTTGATGGAGGTCTCGAAGTCGATGGTGCGGCCGGTTTGCCACTTGTTGACCACGACGTCGTTCAAGGCGAGCGTGCGCACGGATCCGCCGCCGTGCTTTTCCAGCCGTGCAGCCAGCAGCGAGCGCCGATCCTCGCTGTAGCGCCCGGCGAGCAGGGTGTCCACGTCTTCCAGCATGGAATTGGGGCTGACGTCGGTCAGGAACCCCAGCCGGCCGCGATTGATACCGAGCAGCGGCACCGAATTTCCGGCCACCAGGCGCGCCGCATACAGCAGGGTGCCGTCGCCGCCGATGGCGATGATGAGGTCCGCCCGGGTGGCGAAGGATTGTTCCGGACAAGGCGCCACGCTGCCCGCGGGGAAGGCGAGATCCACGCCGGGATCGACCAGCGCGCGCACGCCTTTAGAATAGAGATGACCGGCGAGGCTCAGCATGCAGTCCGCGACGCGCAAGTCTTTGGCGTTGCCGACCAGCGCTATGGATTGAAATGAATGGGACATAAGCGAGTCCTTGTAGCATGCCCACGCGCAGCCGGTCACGCGATGAAACGGAACATTTTAAGCGCAAATCCCTCGACTTGACTTCGAGCAGATACGCTAGGTAGCTTCAAACATGTTATATGGAACGTACTATGACAGAAGGTTCCGATGAAGGGCTCAGCGAGCGGGCGCAGTTGCTGCTCAAGGCCTTGATCGAAAATTACATCCGCGACGGGCAGCCCGTCGGTTCACGAACCCTGTCGCGCGACTCGGGCTTGAGTCTTTCGTCCGCCACGATTCGCAATGTCATGGCCGACTTGGAGGATCTGGGCTTCGTCGCTTCGCCGCACACCTCGGCAGGGCGCATACCCACCGACAAGGGCTACCGTTTCTTCGTCGACACCCTGCTCAAGCTCAAGCCCCTGCACCACGAGGAGATCGAGGAAATCGAGCGCCGCTTGGGGTCGGACGCGGCCAACGGCCGCTCGCTCGTGCAGACCGTGTCGCAGATGCTGTCGAACGTCACGCACATGGCGGGGCTCGTGACCTTGCCGAACCCCAATTATGTCGCCCTGTCGCAGATCGAATTCATCGCCCTGTCGGAGAATCGTGTGCTCGCCATCATGGTGATGAGCAACCGCGAGGTACAGAACCGAGTGGTGCAGCTCGATCGCCGCTATTCGGCGGAGGAGTTGCGGCGCGCGGCCAACTACCTCAATGAGGCGTTCGCGGGACGCTCGCTGCCGGATGTGCGGGCGCAGCTGGTCGGGCAGCTGCAGGAGACGCGGCAGCACATGAACCAGCTCATGCAGGACGCCATCCAGATGGCGCAGAAGGTGTTCGATACCAAGCCCGACGAGGGGGTCGAATACGTCATCGCCGGCGAAACCAATCTGATGGGCTTCGCGGAACTTTCCAATGTCGACCGGCTGCGGCGCCTGTTCGAGGCGTTCAACGAGAAGCACGACATTCTGCGCCTGTTGGACAGCTGTCTGCGGGCCGACGGAATCCAGATTTTCATCGGTCAAGAGTCAGGCTACCGGATCCTGGACGATATCAGCGTGGTCACGGCGCCGTACACGCTGGATAACCGAGTGGTGGGGGTGTTGGGCATCATCGGCCCGACCCGTATGGCCTACGAGAGGGTCATTCCCATCGTGGACGTCACCGCAAAACTGCTGGGTTCGGCCTTGAACGCGCGTAAGTAGCCCCCAACAAAGGCGCTTCGAGCGGCATTAATGCCGCCATTATCTTTGGGGGCTTTGCACGAGTGAACGAAACCAATCAAGCCGAGGGCGCGATTTCCGCCGAGGCGAGTCCGTCGGGTGGGGCGGAGGCGGCGTTGGCCGCGGCCGAGGCCAGGGCGACCGAGAACCGGAACAATTATTTGCGGGCCGTCGCGGAAATGGAGAATTTCCGCAAGCGCAGCGAGCGCGAGATCGACAATGCCCGCAAGTTCGCCATCGAACGCTTCGCGCAGGAACTGGTCACCGTGGGCGATGCCCTGGAGGCCGGGATCAATGCCGGCTCGGCGAATCCCGGCCCGGCCCTGCTGGAGGGAGCCCAGGCCACATTGCGGCAGCTGCATCGCGCCTTCGACAAGGGCGGCATCAAAATCATCGATCCCGCGGGCCAGCCCTTCGATCCGGAGTGGCATGAGGCCATGACGGTTCAGGAGAGCCGGGAGCACCCGGCGAATACGGTGCTGTCGGTGTTTCAAAAGGGTTATTCGCTGAACGGCCGACTGCTGCGGCCGGCCCGGGTCATTGTCAGCAAGGCACCGGGACGGCAATTGAAAATGCCGGGGATTGCCCCACTTAGCGGTCATAGGTCAAGAATTTCTAGAGGGTCTTCACAATGGGTAAAATGATAGGCATCGATCTCGGCACGACCAATTCCTGCGTCGCGATCATGGAGGGCGGCAAGCCCAAGGTCATCGAGAACAGTGAAGGCGACCGGACGACGCCATCGATCGTTGCCTTCACCAAGGACGGCGAGGTGCTGGTGGGGCAATCCGCCAAGCGCCAGGCCGTCACCAACCCGGCCAACACGGTGGCTGCGGTCAAACGTCTCATCGGCCGCAAATTCACCGACGATGTGGTGAAGAAGGACATGAGCATGGTGTCCTACAAGATCGTCAAGGCCGACAACGGCGACGCGTGGGTGGAAGTGCAGGGCAAGAAGATGGCGCCTCCCGAGGTCTCGGCACGCGTCCTCATGAAGATGAAGAAGACCGCCGAAGACTATCTGGGCGAGCCCGTCACCGAGGCCGTCATCACGGTGCCGGCCTACTTCAACGATTCGCAGCGGCAGGCGACCAAGGACGCCGGACGCATCGCGGGCTTGAACGTCAAGCGCATCATCAACGAGCCCACCGCGGCGGCGTTGGCCTACGGCCTCGACAAGGACGGCGGCGATCGCAAGATCGCGGTCTATGACCTGGGCGGCGGCACCTTCGACGTGTCGGTGATCGAAATCGCCGAAGTGGACGGCGAGCGCCAATTCGAGGTGTTGTCGACCAACGGCGATACCTTCCTGGGGGGCGAGGATTTCGATCTGCGCGTCATCAATTATCTTGCCGATGAATTCAAGAAGGAAAGCGGCATCGACGTGCGCAAGGACCCTCTGGCCATGCAGCGCCTGAAAGAGGCGGCGGAGAAGGCCAAGATCGAGCTGTCCTCGAGCCAGCAGACCGAAATCAATCTGCCGTACATCACAGCGGATGCGGCGGGCCCCAAGCACCTGAACATGAAGCTGACCCGCGCCAAGCTCGAGTCCTTGGTCGAGGATTTGGTGCAGAAGACCATGGAACCCTGCCGCATCGCGCTGAAGGATGCCGGTTTGTCCATGAAGGAAGTGAGCGAGGTCATTCTGGTCGGCGGCCAGACCCGCATGCCCTTGGTGCAGCAGGCGGTGAAGGACTTGTTCGGCAAGGAGCCGCGCAAGGACGTGAACCCGGATGAGGCGGTCGCGGTCGGCGCGGCGATCCAAGCCGGCGTTCTTGCCGGCGACGTCAAGGACGTGTTGTTGCTGGACGTGACCCCGCTGTCGCTCGGGATCGAGACTCTGGGCGGCATCATGACCAAGGTGATCGAGAAGAACACCACCATCCCGACCAAGGCGTCGCAGACGTTCTCGACCGCGGACGACAATCAGACGGGTGTGACCATCCATGTGCTGCAGGGCGAGCGCGATCGTGCGAGCGACAACAAATCGCTGGGCCGATTCGACCTCACGGATATTCCGCCGGCTCCGCGCGGCATGCCACAGATCGAAGTGGCGTTCGACATCGACGCCAACGGCATATTGAATGTGTCGGCGAAGGATGTGAAAACCGGCAAGGAGCAGCGCATCGTCATCAAGGCATCGAGCGGCCTGACGGAGGCTGAGATCAAGCGCATGGTCGGCGACGCCGAGGCGCATGCCGAGGAGGACAAGAAGTTCCGCGAGCTCGTGGGAGCGCGCAACAAGGCGGATGCAACGATCCACACGGTGGAAAAAGCGCTCAAGGATGTCGGGGACAAGATCTCCGACGACGAGAAGAAGGCGGCGAGCGAGGCCGTCGCGGCGGTCAAGGCGGCGATGGGCGGCGACGATCGCGAGGATATCGAGAGCAAGACGCAGGCCCTGGAACAGGCTTCGACCGCGTTGCTGCAGAAAATGTACGAGCAGTCGGCGGCGGGCGCCGGCGGCGGGAACGACGCGGGCGGCTCGGGCGGCCACACGGAAAAGCCCAAGGATGACGTGTTGGATGCCGAGTTCGAAGAGGTCAAGGAAAGCGACCGTAAGAAGGCCTGAGCTTCTTCCGCGCCGCGTGGAACGGTAAGCTGAACCGCCGGCACTTGGGTGTGCCGGCGGTTCGTTTTTGTGGGCACCCGATAAGGTGAGCGATGGCGAAGCAGGATTATTACAAGCTCCTCGATGTGGCCAGAACGGCGACGGAGGCAGATATCAAGAAGGCGTATCGCCGCCTCGCGATGAAATATCATCCGGATCGAAATCCGGACGACCCGGATTCGGAACATAAATTCAAAGAGGCCAAAGAGGCCTACGAAATCCTGTGCGATCCGCAGAAACGCGCGGTCTACGACCAGTTCGGGCATGCCGGGCTCGAGGGGGGGCGGGGCGGCGGTTTCAGCGCCGGCGAGGCCTTCGGCGACATTTTCGGTGAGATGTTCGGCGACATTTTCTCCGGCGGGCAGCGCGGCAGGTCGCAGGTATTTCGCGGCGCGGACCTACGCTACGAGCTCGAGCTCGATCTGGAACAGGCCGTGTTCGGCACCGAGACCGAGATCCGGATTCCCTCCCTGGCCGAGTGCAAGACCTGCAAGGGATCGGGCTCCGCCAAGGGATCCGCGCCCAAGACTTGCGATACCTGCCACGGTCAGGGGCAGGTGCGCGTGCAGCAGTCGATTTTCACCATCCAACAGCCCTGCCCTCGGTGCAAGGGTCGTGGCAAGATCATCAGCAACCCTTGCGATACCTGTTTCGGACAGGGCAGGGTACGGCAGGAAAAGACGCTTTCCGTCACGGTGCCCGCCGGGGTCGACAGCGGCGATCGCATTCGCCTGAACGGTGAGGGTGAGGCGGGCCGCAACGGCGGACCTGCGGGTGACCTGTATGTCGAGATGCGGGTTCGCGAACACGCCATTTTCGAGCGCGAAGGCAGCCACTTATCCTGCGAGGTTCCGATCAGCTTCACGACCGCCGCCCTGGGCGGCGCTGTGGATGTGCCGACTCTCGACGGCGCAGTGACGCTGAAGATTCCGAGCGAGACTCAATCCGGACGTGTATTCCGCGTCCGCGAAAAAGGCGTCCGCCCGGTGCGCGGGGGGGCGGCCGGCGATTTGTTCTGCAAGGTGGTGGTGGAGACTCCGGTCGGCCTCGGAGCCGAGCAAAAGGAGATGCTGAGGAGATTCGAGGCCTCGATCAGGGAGGGGAGCCATCAGCCGCGCGAACAATCCTTCTTCGAGGGCGTCAAGAAGTTCTTTACCGGCACGGTCGACTAGGGCTGCAAACATGCCTGCCCTGGCAATCTTCGGCATCACCGGTCGCATGGGGCAGTCCCTGGTGCGTGCGCTGCGGGAGACTCCGTCCTTCACCCTGAGCGGCGCCATTGCCTCTACCACGAGCGGCCGGCTGGGGCAGGATGCGGCCGCAGAGGGTGCACCCACCGGGGTATCGATCACCTCGGACCCCAGGGTGGGGATTCTGGGGGCATCGGTGGCCGTTGATTTCAGTGCGGGCAATTGCGTACTGGCGCATGCCTTGCACTGCGCCGCGGCGGGCGTGCCGATTCTGGTCGGCGCCACGGGGCTCGACGCCGCAACCCGCAGCGGCCTCGAGAAGGCAGCGCGGGATGTTGCGGTGCTCATTGCCCCTAACACCAGTGTCGGCGTGAGCGTGGTTGCCACACTGGTGGCGCTGGCGGCCTCGAAGCTGGGACCTTCCTACGATGTGGAGATCTTCGAGGCGCACCACCGCATGAAGCGCGACGCCCCGTCCGGCACCGCGCTCAGCTTGGGCGAGGCGGTGGCAGGCGCTCGCGGCCGGGAATTGAAGGATATCGCCGCCTACGACCGGGCCGGTCAACACGCCGCGCGCAGCGCCGGCAGCATCGGGTTCTCGAGCCTGCGCGCCGGCGACATCGTGGGGGAACACACCGTGACCTTCGCCGCTGCCGGGGAGCGCGTGGAGATCAGCCACCGGGCCACCGACCGAATCATCTTTGCGCAAGGCGCTCTGCGTGCCGCCGAATGGCTCACCGGGCAGCCTGCGGGCCTCTATGGCATGCAGAACGTCCTCGGACTGTAGAAGAAGCATGGACAGTCACCGCGCGCATCGTTAATATTCGCGCCCGGAAACTGATCGCGAATTAACCCATGAAGCGGGAGGACGTTCTGAAGGAGCGCCTCCCGCTTTGCGCATCTGCGTAACGCGCCGTAGCGCAAAGCGAGGAACCGGAGTGTCGACACCTGCAGTGCTAGCTCTCGAAGATGGCACCGTGTTCCGTGGCGTCTCAGTAGGCGCAAAAGGCAACACGACTGGTGAAGTAGTTTTTAATACGGCGATGACGGGGTATCAGGAGATCCTGACGGATCCCTCGTACTGCCGGCAAATCGTCACTCTCACGTATCCTCACGTCGGCAACACGGGCACGACACCGGAGGATCTGGAATCGGGCGCGGTCTACGCCGCCGGTCTCGTGATCCGCGATTTGCCCTTGCTGCATTCGAACTGGCGCGCCACCGAGTCGCTGCAGAGCTTCCTGCTCCGCTGCAAAGTGGTGGCGATTGCCGATATCGATACCCGCAAGCTGACTCGTCTGCTGCGCGAGAAGGGCGCGCAGTCCGGGTGCATCATGACCGGCGACAATATCGATGAAACCGCCGCGGTGCGTGCCGCCAAGAAATTTCCCGGCTTGAAAGGCATGGACCTTGCCAAGGCGGTGTCGACCAAGAAGATCTATCAGTGGAACGACGGCTTGATCTGGAAAACAACCAGCAAACCGCCGCGGCCGCAGAGCCGTTTGCATGTGGTCGCCTACGACTTCGGCATCAAGCGCAATATCTTGCGCATCCTCGCCGAGCATGGTTGCCGCATGACCGTCGTGCCGGCACAAACTCCGGCAGATCAAGTGCTTGCGATGAATCCTGATGGTATTTTCTTAAGTAACGGTCCCGGGGATCCTGAGCCCTGCGACTATGCCATCAAAGCGATTGCGCGCTTTCTCGAAACGGATCTGCCGGTGTTCGGCATTTGCCTGGGCCATCAATTGCTCGGTCTCGCCAGCGGCGCGAAGACCATGAAGATGAAGTTCGGCCATCACGGGGCCAATCATCCGGTATCCGAGATCGATTCCGGCCGGGTGCTGATCTCGAGTCAGAACCATGGTTTCGCGGTGGACGATGCCACATTGCCGGCCACGCTGCGCGCAACCCATCGCTCGCTGTTCGACGGATCCCTGCAAGGTTTGGCGCGCACCGACCGTCCGGCATTCAGCTTCCAAGGACACCCCGAGGCCAGCCCAGGCCCACATGATCTGCGTCTGCTGTTCGAGCACTTCATGTACCTGATGGTGAAACGCTTGCAAGCGAATTCCCGGGGTCGCAATTCCGTCAAACAGAAATCGGCCGAGAGTTAAGTGCCCAAGCGAACCGACCTCCAAAGCATCCTCATCATCGGCGCGGGACCCATCGTCATCGGTCAGGCTTGCGAGTTCGATTACTCCGGAGCTCAAGCGTGTAAGGCCCTGAAAGAAGAGGGTTATCGCGTCGTGCTGGTGAACTCGAATCCGGCCACGATCATGACCGATCCGGAGACCGCGGATGCCATCTACATCGAACCGATCAACTGGCGCACCATCGCCCGGATCATCGAAAAGGAGCGCCCGAGCGCTTTGCTGCCTACCATGGGCGGTCAGACGGCGCTGAACACGGCGCTCGATCTGGTACGCGAGGGGGTGCTCGATCGGCACGGCGTGGAACTCATCGGTGCGTCGCAGCGCGCCATCGATATGGCTGAGGATCGCGAGCTGTTCCGCCGCGCGATGGCCGACATCGGTCTCGAGACGGCGCGCGCGCGCATCGCGCACAGTATGGAAGAGGCTCTGGCCGTGCAGTCGGAAATCGGTTTTCCGACCGTCATCCGGCCGTCCTTCACCCTGGGCGGCAGCGGCGGCGGCATCGCCTACAACCGCGAGGAATTCGAAGCCATCGTCGGGCGCGGACTCGACGCCTCGCCCACCAATGAGGTGCTGCTCGAGGAATCGGTGCTCGGCTGGAAAGAGTACGAAATGGAAGTCGTGCGCGACCGAATCGACAATTGCATCATTGTCTGTTCCATCGAAAACCTCGATCCCATGGGTGTGCACACCGGAGATTCCATCACCGTGGCGCCGGCACAGACCCTGACCGATCGCGAGTACCAGCGCCTGCGCGACGCCTCCATCGCGGTGCTGCGCAAGATCGGCGTGGACACGGGCGGTTCCAACGTGCAGTTCGCGATCAATCCCGATGACGGCAGGGTTCTGGTCATTGAAATGAATCCGCGGGTGTCGCGCTCCTCGGCGCTGGCGTCCAAGGCCACGGGCTTCCCGATCGCCAAGATTGCCGCCAAGCTGGCGGTGGGCTATACGCTGGATGAACTCAAGAACGAAATCACCGGCGGCGCGACCCCGGCCTCGTTCGAACCCACCATCGACTATGTCGTCACCAAGATTCCGCGCTTCACGTTCGAGAAATTCCCGGGCTCGAACACGCGCCTGACCACTCAAATGAAATCGGTGGGCGAGGCGATGGCCATCGGCCGGACCTTCCAGGAATCGATGCAGAAGGCGCTGCGCAGCTTGGAGACCGGACTGGACGGCTTCGATGAGCAACTGACCCTGCCGCTGACCGATGAGGCGGCCGAGAAGCTGTCCTACGAGCTGCGCTGGCCGGGACCGAACCGGATCCTGTACGTGGCCGATGCGTTTCGCGCCGGATGGACCCTGCAGCAGGTGTTCGACGCCACCAAGATCGACCCCTGGTTCTTGGCGCAGATCGAGGACTTACTGAGCGAGGAAGCGCAGCTGGCCAAGGACGGATTCGACAGTCTCGAGCTGCCGCGCCTGCGCGCGCTCAAACGCAAGGGCTTCTCCGATTTGCGCATCGCGAAATTAACGGGGCGCGACGAAGCGGCGATTCGCAGCCGCCGCCGCAAGCTCGGACTGCACCCCGTGTACAAGCGCGTGGACACCTGCGCCGCGGAGTTTTCGACCTCCACCGCCTACCTGTATTCGACCTACGAAGAAGAATGCGAAGCGAACCCCAGCACCCGCCGCAAGATCATGATCCTGGGCGGCGGACCGAACCGCATCGGGCAGGGCATCGAATTCGACTATTGCTGCGTGCACGCCGCCATGGCGCTGCGCGAGGACGGTTTCGAGACGCTGATGGTGAACTGCAATCCCGAGACCGTCTCGACGGACTACGACACCTCGGACCGACTGTACTTCGAACCCCTGACCTTCGAAGACGTCATGGAGATCATCGAGAAGGAGAAACCCGAGGGCGTGATCGTGCAGTTCGGCGGGCAGACGCCTTTGAAGCTGTCGCGGGCGCTCGCCGCGGCGGGGGCGCCCATCATCGGCACCACGCCCGACAGCATCGATGTCGCCGAGGATCGGGAGCGCTTCCAAAAGCTGGTGACCGCCCTGAAGCTCAAACAACCGGCCAATGCCTCGGCGCGGACCGAGGAGTCGGCGGTGCTGCTGGCGCGGGAAGTCGGTTTTCCGCTGGTGGTGCGGCCGAGCTATGTCTTGGGCGGCCGCGCGATGGAAGTGGTATTCAATGAGGATGACCTGCGCCAGTACATGATCGACGCGGTGAAAGTCTCGAACGACAGCCCGGTGCTGCTGGATCGCTTTCTCGATCTTGCCATCGAGGTGGATGTCGATGCGGTGAGCGACGGCGAGGATGTGTTGATCGGCGGCATCATGGAGCACATCGAACAAGCCGGCGTGCACTCGGGAGACTCCAGCTGCTCGCTGCCCCCGAACGGCTTGTCGCAGGAAATCCAAGACGAACTGCGGGCGCAGACGCGTAAACTCGCCAAGGCGCTCAACGTCGTGGGCTTGATGAACATTCAGTTCGCCATCCAAAGCGGCGTGATCTACATTCTCGAGGTCAATCCGCGGGCCT
Organism: uncultured Gammaproteobacteria bacterium; assembly: GCA_963779985.1. Classification (GTDB taxonomy): domain Bacteria; phylum Pseudomonadota; class Gammaproteobacteria; order Steroidobacterales; family Steroidobacteraceae; genus Bog-1198. The sequence continues at coordinate 1,387,239 of CAVZZW010000004.1, read as the reverse complement.
CGCGCACCGTGCCGTTCGTGTCCAAGGCCACGGGGATTCCGCTCGCCAAGGTGGCCGCGCGCGTCATGACCGGCAAGACGCTGGCCGCGCAGGAGCGGACTGCGGAACGCATTCCTCCCTATTTTTCGGTCAAGGAAGCCGTGTTCCCGTTCGGCAAGTTCCCCGAGGCCGATCCCATCCTGGGTCCTGAAATGAAGTCCACCGGCGAGGTGATGGGCACCGGACACACCTTCGGCGAGGCCTACGCCAAGGCGCAGGCAGCCTCCGGGGTGATACTGCCGACCCACGGGCTGTGCTTCATCAGCGTGCGCGACCGCGACAAGCCCGCGGCGGCGGTGCTGGCGAAGATGCTGATCGCGCGCGGCTTCGAGATTGCCGCCACCGGCGGCACGGCGCTGGTGCTGGAGGAGGCGGGTGTGACCTGCCGCCGGGTGAACAAGGTGCGGGAGGGTCGCCCGCACGTCGTCGATATGATAAAAAACGACGAGGTGGCGCTGATCGTCAACACCACCGAAGGCAAGCAAGCGGTGCGCGAGTCTCGCTCGATTCGACGCGAGGCGGTCGCACGCAAGGTAACCTATTACACGACGGTGGCCGGAGCGCGCGCGACCTGCGACGCGCTCGATCATCTGGGCGACATCGAAGTGAACCGACTGCAGGATTTGCACAAGGAAATGCTGGCGTGAAGCGCACTCCCATGACTCTTCGCGGCGCCGAGCGGCTGCGAGTGGAGTTGAAACAGCTCAAGAGCGAAGCTCGCCCGAACGTCATCAAGGCGATCGCTGAAGCGCGCGCGCACGGTGATTTGAGCGAGAACGCGGAATACCATGCGGCGCGCGAACAGCAAAGCTTCATCGAAGGGCGCATCAACGACATCGAGAACCGCCTGTCGAACTCCGAGATCATCGACGTCACCAAGTTGAGCGCCAGCGGCCGGGTGGTGTTCGGCTCGACCATCGAGCTCGAAGATCAGGACGGAGGCAGCAAGGTGACGTATCAACTCGTCGGTGACGATGAGGCGAATATCAAGCAGGGTCTGCTGTCGGTGTCCTCGCCGATTGCCCGTGCGCTCATCGGCAAATCCGAAGGTGATGTCGTGGATGTGACGACGCCGGGCGGCACGCGCAGCTACGAAATCGTGTCCGTGCGCTACATTTGAAGCGTTCGATGTGCGTGCCGCGGGGCCTGCGGAGGAGCGGCGGCCCGGAGGCAACCCGTGCTCCGTAGCGCTTTCCGAGTGCTGTTCGTGCTGTGGGCGGGCAGTCTTTGGTCCCTGGCCGCCTGGGTGGCGCCCACGTTGTTCTACGCCCAGAACGATCGGCACCTCGCTGGCGTATTGGCCGCGAGACTCTTCAGCATCGAGACCTATGTCGGCGTGGCGGCGGCCGTGTTGGCACTGCTGCTGCCGGGCCGAACGAAATTCGTTTGGGGGTATTTCGCGGCCGCGCTGCTATCGATCAACGAATGGGTGTTGAAGCGCATCATGGCGCAGGCCCACGCCCACGGCACGGCGGCGGGATTGGGGTTCGGCGCCTGGCACGGGGTATCGGCCGTGCTGTACGTGGCGGCTTGTCTCGCCGTGCTGCGGCTAGTCTGGAATGAGGATTTTCGGTAGTTCGCTGCGGCGGCGGTAGAACACGCCGACGTGCCCCACGCGCTGCACGAGTTCGCTCATCGTGCGGCTCGCGAGCAGCGCCAACGCTTCGTTGCGGGCGTCGCGCTCCCCGACCCGGGCGCTCACTTTGACCAGCTCATGGTCGGTGAGGGCGCGGTCGAGTTCAGCAACGACCGCGTCGGTCAGACCGGCGTTGCCGAGCATGACGATCGGGTTCATGGGATGCGCCAGGCGGCGCAAGTGCTTCTTTTGTTTTTCAGTGAGTGCCATGGCGGGATTATAGTCTGTAACCGCGATCGAAATACCCATGCCCAAGCGTTCAAAAAGCAGTGCTCGTTGGCTCGCCGAACATGCCAATGATGAGTTCGTCAAGCGTGCGCAGCGCGAGGGGTGGCGCTCGCGCGCGGTGTTCAAGCTGGCGCAGATTCAGGAGACAGAGCGCCTGTTGCGGCCGGGAATTCGCTGCGTCGATTTGGGCGCCGCACCCGGCGGCTGGAGCCAGTACGCGGCGCGCATCATCGGTGGCACGAGTCGCATAGTGGCGACGGATATCCTGGCGATGGATGCCATTCCCGGCGTCGATTTCGTGCAGGGTGATTTCCGCGAGCCGGCCGTTTTGGAGCAAGTCCTGCAGTGCGTCGGCGCGGACAAAGTGGACCTTGTTTTGTCGGATATGGCCCCCAACATGGCAGGCATAGACGCAATTGATCAGCCCCGGTCGATGTATTTGGCGGAGTTGGCGCTGGAATTTGCGGATCGAGTCTTGGCGCCGGGAGGCGATTTGCTTTTGAAATTGTTTCAAGGAGCGGGATTCGATCAGATCATCCGGGACGCCCGCGGCCGCTATGGGCGGGTGGCGACGAAAAAGCCGAAGGCGTCACGAACGCGCAGCTCCGAGATCTATCTGTTGGCGCGGCAGTTTGGGATGGTGTAAGTTCGGTAGGCTGGTCGGGTGTCCTCGTAGGGATACCGCCCGTCCGGAGCGCCCGCCAGGCGTTTTAGTGGTTGTTGCGACCGTAGGTGAAACTTGAACGATTTGACGAAACAAATTTTGCTCTGGGTCGCATTGGCGGTCATTCTTCTCGCTATTTTCAGCCAATTCGGCATGCGCACCGGCCAGCCGGCGACCATCGATTACTCCCAGTTCCTCTCCGAAGTGAAGAGCAACAATGTCGATTCGGTCACGCTCAAGGGCGAGATCATCGAGGGTAAGCGGCGCTCCTCCGGCGATTCGTTCGTCACGTACAACCCGGAGACCAGCAACGGCGCGTTGATCGGCCTGCTGCAGTCGCAGGGCGTCAAATTCCGCGGCGAGCCGCCGAAGCAACAGTCGGTGTTCCTGCAATTGCTGATCTCGGCCTTCCCGATATTGATTCTCATTGGCTTCTGGGCCTACTTCATGCGCCAGATGCAGGGCGCGTCCGGCGGACGGGGGGCCATGTCATTCGGCAAGAGCCGTGCGCGCCTCCTGGGCGAGGATCAGGTGAATATCACCTTTGCCGATGTCGCCGGCATCGAGGAAGCGAAGCAGGAAGTGGTCGAAATCGTCGACTTCTTGAAGGATCCCGGCAAGTTCCAGAAACTTGGCGGCAAGATACCCGAAGGGTGTACTCATGGTCGGTTCTCCGGGAACCGGCAAGACCCTGCTGGCACGCGCCATTGCCGGAGAGGCCAAAGTGCCGTTCTTCACGATTTCCGGATCGGATTTCGTGGAGATGTTCGTCGGCGTGGGCGCCTCGCGGGTGCGCGACATGTTCGAGCAGGCCAAAAAGCACGCTCCGTGCATCATTTTCATCGATGAAATCGACGCGGTGGGCCGCCATCGCGGCGCCGGCCTCGGCGGCGGACATGACGAACGCGAACAGACCCTGAATCAGTTGTTGGTGGAGATGGACGGCTTCGAGGGCAACGAGGGCATCATCGTCATCGCCGCCACCAACCGACCCGATGTACTGGATCCGGCGCTGCTGCGTCCGGGCCGCTTCGACCGCCAAGTGGTGGTGCCGTTGCCCGATGTGCGTGGGCGTGAACAGATCCTCAAAGTACACATGCGCAAGGTGCCGCTCGGCGACAATGTCAAGCCGTCGGTCATCGCGCGCGGCACGCCCGGCTTCTCCGGCGCGGACCTGGCGAACCTGGTGAATGAGGCGGCGTTGTTCGCGGCCCGCGGCAACAAGCGCTCGGTCACGATGGAAGAGTTCGACCGCGCCAAGGACAAGATCATGATGGGCGCCGAGCGGCGTTCCATGGTCATGACCGAGGAAGAGAAGCGCAACACCGCTTACCACGAGTCGGGACACGCCATTGTCGGTTTGAGCGTGCCCGAGCATGATCCTGTGTACAAAGTGACCATCATTCCGCGCGGCAGAGCCTTAGGGGTCACGATGTTCCTGCCGGAAGCCGATCGCTACAGCACCAGCAAGCGCCAGCTCGAGAGCCGCATCGCCACGCTGTTCGGCGGCCGGGTCGCCGAGGAGTTGGTGTTCGGCGCCGATGCGGTCACCACCGGAGCGTCCAACGACATAGAACGTGCCACGGAATTGGCGCGCAACATGGTGACTCGATGGGGCCTGTCGGACCGCTTGGGCCCGCAGACCTACAGCGAGGAGTCGGGTGAGGTATTCCTCGGCCGCAGCGTCACGCAGCACAAGCAGGTGTCGGATGTGACCGCGCATGTGATCGATGAAGAAGTGCGCCGGGTGATCGACAGCAATTACCAGCGGGCCTATAAAATCTTGCAGACCAACATGGACAAGCTGCAGGCCATGTCGGAAGCCTTGATCAAGTACGAGACCATCGACGAGGATCAGATCAAGGACATCATGGAAGGTCGAGTGCCGCGACCGCCGCGCGATTGGGACGATACACCCACGCCGACACCGCGCGGTCCGACGGCGGAGAAGCCGGCGGCGCCTCTGGTCAATCCAGCCGGACAGCACTGAGTACTCGTCGCTCGCTCGGCACGGTGATGATGAGCGGCTCGCATAGATAATGGCTTAGCGGGAAGGGGAGCCTGAAGGCAGCGTAAAGATGCAGTTGCCTTCAGGCTCCCCTTCCCCCTAGGCCAGCCACTCAGCATCACGGTAATGGCAGCGCGAGCGGCCATCTTCGGTCGTGCGGCCTCATTCACACCCGTCAGCGAGAAAACTACGTATTCAACACCCGCCTGTACCCCCGGCACCGAGTGTCGACCGATTCCAGTGTTCGTGTGAAGCGCGAGCGCTGTAAGCGAACGAACGCCGACTACCTTAGGCTATGAGCATGCAATGGCATTGTCGACATAGGGTCATCGATCTTAGGCGGCCGGTGGTCATGGGGATTTTGAACGTGACGCCGGATTCCTTCTCGGACGGCAACCGCTATGCGAACGTTGACGCGGCGCTCGAGAGAGCGCGGCGCATCGTGGCGGAGGGGGCGGCGATCATCGATGTGGGCGGGGAGTCCACGCGGCCGGGCGCGACGGCGGTCGATGAGGAGGTTGAAATTGCGCGCGTCGTGCCGGTCGTCGAGGGCATCGCGGCCGCATCGGACATTGCGATCTCCATCGACACCAGCAAGCCCAAGGTGATGGCGGCGGCCGTGGCGGCGGGGGCGTGCATCGTCAATGACGTGTATGCCTTGCGTGCGCCGGGTGCGCGTTCGTGGGCCGCAGCGGCCGGCGTGGGGGTGTGCCTGATGCACATGCGAGGCGAGCCGCGTACCATGCAGGACAGTCCGCATTACGCTGATGTGGTGGCAGAGGTGTGCGATTTTCTGGCGGCCGAGCGGGATGCATGCATGGCTGCCGGCATCGCCGCCGAAGCCATAGTGCTCGATCCCGGGATCGGTTTCGGCAAGGGGCTGGTGCACAACTTGACGCTGCTCCAGGAGCTGTCGCGCTGTGCCGCGCTCGGTGCGCCGCTGCTGGTGGGCGTATCGCGCAAGAGCTTCATCGGGCGAATCCTCGGGAGAGCCGTCGATGAGCGGCTGTACGGTGGTTTGGGGTTGGTGGCACTGGCTGTGATGAAGGGCGCCCGAGTCGTTCGCACCCACGATGTCGCCGCGACGTGCGATGCGATCGGCATGGTGAATGCCGTCCTGCAAGGAATAGACAGTTGAACAAAAACAAATATTTCGGGACCGACGGGGTACGCGGCCGGGTCGGCCAAGCTCCGATGACCGTGGATTTTGCCCTGAGGCTGGCGAGCGCCGCGGCGCGCGTGCTGGCGCCCGGCGGCGGGCGCGTGCTCATCGGCAAGGACACCCGGGTATCCGGATACATGTTCGAGTCGGCATTGGAGGCGGGTTTCGTTGCCGCGGGGGTCGATGTCATGTTGATCGGCCCGCTGCCGACGCCAGGGATTGCGTACATGACGCAGCGTTTGGACTGCAGCTTCGGTGTGGTCATCAGCGCTTCGCACAACAGCTATCAGGACAACGGCATCAAGTTCTTCGATGCGACCGGCAGCAAACTGTCGGATGAGACGGAGAGCAAGATCGAATGCCTGCTCGACCTTCCCGTGGTGACGCAGGAATCGCAGCATTTGGGCAAGGCGATACGCATCGATCGCAGCCGGCTGCAGTATCAGCAATTTTGTGCCTCGACCATTCCCACGGGCATGAATCTGCAGGGCTTCAAGATCGTCATCGATTGCGCCAATGGCGCGGGCTACAAGGTGGCGCCGCGAGTGCTTGCGGATTTGGGCGCTGAAATCGTGCCCATCGGCTGCTCGCCGAACGGCCGCAACATCAACGACGGTTGCGGATCGACGGCGCCGGAATTGCTCCAGCTGACGGTTCCCGGCGTGCGCGCGCAGCTCGGGATGGCGCTCGACGGGGACGGCGACCGGGTCGTGATGGTGGATGAGCTCGGGCGCTGCGTGGACGGCGATCAATTGCTCTACATATTGGCGAAGGCCGGACAGGATCGGGGCGATCTCAAGGGGCCGGTGGTCGGCACTGTCATGAGCAACCTCGGGCTGGAACATGCGCTTGCCGACACCGGCATTGCGTTTCGCCGCGCCCAGGTGGGCGACCGCCACGTGCTCGCCATGCTCAATGAGCTGGGTGGAATCTTGGGCGGCGAGACGTCGGGTCACATCCTCTGTCTGGACAAAACCACCACCGGCGATGGCTTGATCAGTGCTCTGCAGGTGCTCAGTGTCATGAAGCAGACGGGCGCCGGGCTGGCCGAACTCGGCGCCGGCATGCGCAAGTATCCGCAGGTGCTGCTCAATGTGCGCGTGGCCAAGCGCTTCGATCCGATGCGCGAACCGACGGTGGTCAAGGCGGCGGAGGAGGTGGAGCGCCGCTTCGACGGGCGCGGGCGCATCGTACTGCGAGCCTCCGGCACCGAACCTGTGATTCGGGTGATGGTGGAAGGATATGACGCGGGTCTGGTGAAGCAGGGTGCGCGCGAAATCGCGACGGTGGTCGAGGCTGCCGCCGCACTGGCGAAAGAACCTTAGCATTTGAGGACTTGCAGTTAGCCGGCCGCGCGGCTAATCTTCGCCGCCTTTCCCGCAGGGTAAATGCCCGAAGGTTAGCCTATGCGTCGTCAGGTGGTCGCGGGTAATTGGAAAATGCACGGCTCTCAGGCCGCCAATCAAGCATTACTCGCCGAATTGGAAATGAATCTCAAGCCGGAATGGCCGATCGACATCGTGGTTTTTCCGCCTTATGTATATATAAGCGATGCAGTCCGCATGTTGGAGGACGGTCGCATAGCGGTCGGTGCGCAGGATGTGTGCGCAGAGTCCGGCGGCGCTTTCACGGGGCAGGTGTCTGCCGCCATGCTGAAAGACGTGGGTTGCGGCTACGCGATCGTCGGGCATTCGGAGCGGCGCCGCTGGTACCACGAGGATGATGCGTTCGTGGCGCGTAAATTTGCGGCTGCTTTGAACGCCGACCTCACCCCCGTGCTATGCGTCGGGGAGACCTTGGAGGAACGGGAGGCGCACCAGACCGAAGCGGTGATCGCTCGGCAACTGGATGCCGTGATCGCAATGCACGGGGTGGGCGGTTTTGCGCGGGCCATTCTCGCCTATGAGCCGGTGTGGGCCATCGGCACGGGCCGTACCGCCTCGCCGGAGCAGGCGCAGGAGGTGCACTCCTTCCTGCGCAATCGCATTCACGCGCAAGATGCTAAGATAGCGCGCCATTTGCGGATCCTCTACGGCGGCAGCGTCAAAGCCGGCAATGCGGCGGAGCTGTTCTCGATGCCCGACGTGGATGGCGGATTGGTGGGCGGTGCTTCGCTGAGCGCCGATGAGTTTCAGCAGATTTGCGCGGCTGCGGCCGTTCGCCAATGAGAGATTTGTTATGTTGCGTGGATTAATTTTGGGTGTGCATGTACTGCTTGCACTGATGATCATTGGGCTCGTGCTGCTGCAGCGGGGCAAGGGCGCCGAGGCGGGGGCCGGATTCGGTTCCGGTGCGTCGGGCACGGTGTTCGGTGCACGCGGCACCAGCACGTTGTTTTCGAAATTGACGGCTGTGTTTGCGGCAATGTTCTTTGCGACCAGTTTGACGCTGGCGTATTTGGGCGCGCGCCCGACTGCCGAGCCGACCAGCGTGTTGGAGCGCGCCGCACAAGCGGCCGCCGCCACGCAGCCGGCGGCACCGGCACCGGCCGTACCGAATCCGACGGCACCGGCGAAGTAATCGGTAAGTGATAGTATCTCGCGTGTGTGACAGGGTTTTTCTTACGGCGCGCAGCGCCGCAGAGTTGACGGGGTTCGTCCGCGAACCCCGTGAAGAGTTGGGCGAAGCCCATGACAAGCCGACGTGGCGAAATTGGTAGACGCGCTAGTTTGAGGGGCTAGTGGGGCAACCTGTGCCGGTTCGACTCCGGCCGTCGGCACCATCGTTTTTATGAATGTGGAAATCCTTTACGCAACGCAACACGTTTGCGCCTGATACAATTATGGTCAATTGACGTGATCGGACGCTGATGATGCTGCGACAGTATTTACCGATATTGATTTTCATGGGTTTAGCCAGTGTCCTGGGGCTCGCGTTATTCACCATCGGCTGGATCTTGGGTCCGCGCCGTCCGGACGCGGAGAAGCTGTCCCCGTACGAATGCGGCTTCGAGGCATTCGAGGATTCGCGGATGCGATTCGACGTCCGCTACTACCTGGTCGCCATCATTTTCATCGTGTTCGACCTCGAGATCGCGTTCTTCTTTCCGTGGGCCGTTTCGCTGCGGGCGACCGGCGCCTTCGGTCTGCTGGCCATGCTGATTTTTGCCTTGGTACTGGTCGTCGCGCTGGTGTACGACTACAAAAAAGGGGCGCTTGAATGGGATTAGAAGCCGTGTCCGGAGATGTAGGCACGGTGCGCGGCTTTGAAGTGACCACCGTCGACAAGCTGATCAACTGGGCCCGCACGGGTTCGTTGTGGCCGATGACCTTTGGACTGGCTTGCTGCGCCGTGGAGATGATGCATGCCGGCGCGGCGCGCTACGACCTCGACCGCTTCGGGGTGGTGTTTCGTCCGAGTCCGCGTCAATCCGACGTGATGATCGTGGCCGGCACCTTGGTGAACAAGATGGCTCCGGCCCTGCGCAAGGTGTACGACCAGATGGCCGAGCCGCGTTGGGTGATTTCCATGGGCTCCTGTGCCAATGGCGGCGGCTACTATCACTACTCTTACGCCGTCGTGCGCGGCTGCGATCGTATCGTGCCCGTGGATGTGTACGTGCCGGGTTGCCCGCCCACTGCCGAGGCGCTGCTTTACGGCATCATTCAATTGCAAAACAAGATCAAGCGTAACAAGGCGATCATCCGATGAGCGTTGCTCCGAGCGCCGCGGCGGAGGCAGAGCCGACCCGCCTGGATAACCTTGTCGCAGCCGTCGCGCGGGCGCTGCCCGATCAATTGCGTGCCGTGCCGAATACGTGCGGCGAATTGACCTACGAAGTCCCCGCAGAGAGATTGCTGGGCGTGGCAAGGGTGCTGCGCGATGCTCCCGAGCTGAAATTCGAGATGTGCATGGACGTGTGCGGGGTGGACTATCTGGAGCACGGCCGCGCCGAATGGAAGACGCAGGGCGCGACATCGTCGGGGTTCAGCCGCGGCGTCGCGCGCGGGCCGGAACTGGATGCCCCGGTGAGCCCCGGCCGGCGCTTTGCCGTCGTGTACCACCTCCTCTCGGTCTCCCTCAACCAGCGCGTGCGCCTGCGCGTGTTTTGCGCCGACGACGCCGAGCCCATGGTGGATTCGGTCGCCGGCGTCTGGGCCGGCGCCGATTGGTTCGAGCGCGAGGCCTTCGACATGTTCGGCATTTTGTTCAAGGGGCATCCGGACCTGCGCCGCCTGCTGACCGATTACGGCTTCATCGGGCATCCGTTTCGCAAGGATTTTCCGCTGTCGGGCAACGTCGAAGTCCGCTACGACCCGGAGAAGGGCCGCGTCGTGTATCAGCCCGTGAGCATCGATCCGCGCGTGCTCGTGCCGAAGGTGATCCGTCACGACAACCGCTATGACCCCCAGCTCACCAACGCGTCGGCGGCAACTACGGGTAAGCAGAGTGGCTGAGATTCGCAATTACACGATGAACTTCGGACCTCAGCATCCGGCGGCGCACGGCGTGCTGCGCCTGGTGCTGGAGATGGACGGCGAAGTGATTCAGAAGGCCGATCCGCATATCGGGCTGTTGCATCGCGGCACCGAGAAGCTCGCCGAGAGCAAGCCCTTCAACCAGTCGATCGGCTACATGGATCGGCTGGATTACGTGTCGATGATGTGCAACGAGCACGCCTATGTCATGGCGATCGAGAAGCTGCTGGGCATCGAGCCGCCGCTGCGTGCGCAGTACATCCGCGTGATGTTCGATGAGATCACGCGGATCCTGAACCATCTGATGTGGCTGGGGGCGCATGGCCTCGACATCGGCGCCATGACGGTATTCCTGTACTGTTTCCGCGAGCGTGAAGATCTGATGGATTGCTACGAGGCGGTGTCGGGCACTCGCATGCACGCCACGTACTACCGGCCGGGTGGTGTGTACCGCGATTTGCCGGACGCGATGCCCAAGTACCAGCATTCCGAGTGGCGCAGCAAGAAGGACGTGGATCGGCTCAACGAGCGCCGTTCCGGCGGCTTGTTGGATTTCATCGCCGACTTCGCCAAGCGTTTCCCCGCCTGCATCGATGAATACGAAACTCTGCTCACCGACAACCGCATCTGGAAGCAACGCACGGTGAACATCGGGGTGGTGACTCCAGAGCGCGCCATGCAGCTGGGGTTTTCGGGTCCCATGCTGCGCGGTTCCGGGATCGAGTGGGACTTGCGCAAGAAGCAGCCCTACGACGTCTACGATCGTGTGGATTTCGACATTCCCGTGGGCGTCAACGGCGATTGCTACGATCGCTACCTGGTGCGGGTCGAGGAATTGCGCCAGTCGACGCGCATCGTCGATCAGTGCATCGCGTGGCTCAGGGCAAATCCGGGCCCCGTCATGATCGATGACCGCAAGGTGCGGCCGCCGCGGCGCGAAGAGATGAAAGGCGACATGGAATCGCTGATCCATCATTTCAAGTTCATGACTGAGGGCTACTGCGTGCCGGAAGGCGAGGCGTATGCCGCCGTCGAGGCTCCGAAGGGCGAACTTGGGGTGTACCTGGTATCCGATGGAGCCAACAAGCCCTACCGCCTGAAGGTGCGCGCGCCGGGCTTTGCGCATCTGGCGTCGCTCGATGAAATGGTCCGAGGGCACATGCTGGCGGACGTCGTGGCGGTCATAGGAACTCAAGACATCGTGTTTGGAGAGATTGATCGATGAGCGTGCAACTGTCCGAGCATGTGCGCGAGGAAATCGACCGTTGGGTGGCGAAATTTCCGCCAGACCGCAAGCGTTCCGCGGTGATTTCCGCCTTGCATGCGGCGCAGCACGAGAACAACGGATTCTTGACGACGGATCTCATGGATGCGGTGGCCGCCTATCTGGGATTGGCACCCATCCAGGTGTACGAGGTGGCGACGTTTTATTCCATGTTCGAAACCAAACCGGTGGGCCGCCATCACGTGTCGGTGTGTACCAACATCTCCTGCATGCTGCGCGGTTCGCAGGAAGTCGTCGATTTCGTCGAGAAGAAACTGGGGATCAAGACCGGCGAGAGCACGCCCGATGGGCGCATTTATTTGAAGCGCGAAGAGGAATGTCTCGCGGCATGCACCGGCGCGCCCATGATGATGGTCGATCATGTGTTCCATGAGAACCTGACGCCCGAGAACATCGATAAAATTCTGGATGAACTGACATGAGCGGAGGCCGCTGATGGCTCACGAGCAGAACCTGGTGTTGTTCGAAGCGCTCCAGCACGAGCGCCCGTGGACGCTGCAAGGCTACCGCGAATTCGGCGGCTATCAGGCCTGGGAAAAGATCCTTCGCGAGCAGACTCCGCGCGAGAAGATCATCGACGAGGTCAAAGCCTCGGGGCTGCGCGGCAGAGGCGGCGCGGCGTTCCCCACGGGCGTGAAGTGGAGCTTCATGCCGCGCTCCTCGCCGGTGCAGAAGTATGCCGTGTGCAATTCGGACGAATCCGAGCCCGGTACCTGTCACGACCGCGACATTCTTCGGTACAACCCGCACTCAGTCATCGAGGGCATGGCCATCGGCGGCTACGCGATGACGGCCACCGTCGGCTACAACTATATTCGCGGCGAATTCCTGGGCGAGCCCATTCCGCGGTTCGAAGCCGCCCTGGCCGAGGCCTATGCGGCGGGACTGCTCGGAAAGAACATTCTCGGCTCCGGGGTGGATTTCGATCTGCACATGTTCATCGGCGCGGGCGCGTATATATGCGGCGAAGAAACGGCGCTGCTCGAATCTCTCGAGGGCAAGGCGGGCAGACCGCGCTTCAAGCCGCCGTTCCCGGCAAATTTCGGCTTGTTCGGCAAGCCTACCACCATCAACAACACCCAGAGTTTCGCGTCGGTACCGACGATCATGCGCAAGGGAGCTGCATGGTTTGCGGGCTTGGGACCGGTGAATTCGGGCGGCACCATCATTTTCTCCGTCTCGGGTCATGTCGAGAAACCCGGGAATCTGGAATTGCCCATGGGTATTCCGTTCAAGGACCTGATGGCGCTGGTCGGCGGCGTCTGGAAAGGACGCAAGCTCAAGGCGGTGATTCCGGGCGGCTCGTCCTGTCCGGTAGTGCCCGCCGATGTGATGTGGGCGACCAATATGGATTACGACTCGGTGAAGAAGGCCGGCTCGTCGATCGGCACCGGCGCGGTCATCGTCATGGATGAGACCACGTGCATGGTGCGCGCGCTGGAGCGCCTGGCGCGTTTCTACATGTCGGAGTCCTGCGGCCAATGCACTCCCTGCCGCGAAGGCACGGGGTGGCTCGACCGCATGCTGAAGCGAATCATCGCGGGCCAGGGCAGGAGCGAGGATCTGGGCCTCTTGATGGACGTCGCGAATCGTATCGAGGGTCACACCATCTGCGCGCTGGGTGATGCGGCCGCGTGGCCGGTGCAGAGCTTCTTGAAGCACTTCAGGCACGAGTTCCAATACATGATCGAGCACAAGGGCCGCTCGATCGTCGAAGGTCAGCCATCGGCCGATGTTGCCGCGGCCGTGGCGGCATAGGGCGGATGATGAGCGACGACACGGTCAATATCGAGGTCAATGGTGTGCCGCTGAAGGCCCGCAAGGGTCAGATGATCATGCAGGCCACCGATCCGGCGAATATCTACATTCCACGCTTCTGCTATCACGACAAGCTCACCGTCGCGGCCAACTGCCGCATGTGCTTGGTGGAGGTGGAGAAGGCGCCGAAGCCGCTGCCGGCCTGCGCCACGCCCGTGACCGAAGGCATGAAGGTGTTCACCAAGTCGCCTAAGGCCGTTGCGGCCCAGAGGGCGACGATGGAATTCCTGCTGATCAATCATCCCCTCGACTGCCCGATCTGTGATCAGGGCGGCGAGTGCGAGCTGCAGGATCTGGCCTTGGGCTACGGCCGCGACATTTCCCGTTTCAACGAACGCAAGCGGGTGGTCAAGGACAAGAATCTGGGGCCGCTGGTGTCGACCGACATGACCCGCTGCATTCATTGCACGCGGTGCATTCGCTTCGGCCAGGAAATCCAAGGCTATCCGCAGATGGGCGCCACGGGCCGCGGCGAGAACATGGAAGTGGGCACGTACATCGAGCACAGCGTCGATCACGAGCTGTCGGCCAATATCATCGATCTGTGTCCGGTCGGCGCGCTCAACAACAAACCCTTTCGCTATCACGCCCGTTCCTGGGAGATGACCCAGCATGCGCTGGTATCGCCGCATGATGCTTTCGGCACCAATTTGTATGCACACGTGCTGCGGGGCAGGGTGATGCGCATGGTGCCGCGCGAAAACGAAGCGATCAACGAAACCTGGATCGCCGATCGCGATCGCTTCGGCTTCGAAGGCATGTACTCGCCGGATCGGGTGTCGCAACCCATGGTGCGCATCAACGGCGAGCTACAGGCGGTCGACTGGGAAGTAGCGCTCAACGAGGCGGCGGAAGGTTTGCAGAGAGTGGTTGCCGCGCACGGCGCAGCCGCAACGGGATTCCTCGCATCGCCGACGGCGACCGTCGAAGAGCTGTACCTGCTCGCGCAAGTCGCGCGGGGAGTTGGCAGCGCCAACATCGATCATCGATTGCGTCAGCTGGATTTTCGCGCCCAGGAGAACGAGGCCGCCTTCCCCAGTCTCGGACTCGAGATCGCCGACATCGAACGCCTCGACGGTGTGCTGGTGATCGCCTCGAATCTGCGGCACGAAATGCCCTTGCTGGCGCACCGTATCCGCAAGGCCGCGGTGGGCAACGCCGGCGCCAAGGTCGCCTTCCTCAATCCGCGCCGCTTCGATTACATGTTTCCGGTCGCGGCCTATGTCGCAGCCGAAACCGATTTGGCCGGCGAGCTGGCGGCCATCGTGCGCGCGGCGGCGGCGGCCGTAAATCAGCCGGTGCCGGCGGGTGTCGCGGACGCGCAAGTCAACGACGCCCACCGGGCGGTGGTCGGTGCGCTGATGAACGGCACTCATCGCGCCGTCATCCTCGGAACCTTGGCGCAGAGGCATCCGGCCTATTCGGAGCTCGCGGCGTTGGCGGCGATGCTGGCGAAGTTGTGTGCTGCCAGCGTCGGGTGCATCACCGAGGGTGCCAATGCAGCGGGAGCCTACCTCGCGGGCGCGGTGCCGCATCGCGAATCCGGTGGCGCGCCGGCCGCCGCAGTGGGCTTGTCGGCACGCGCCATGCTGGAGTCGGCGCTCAAGGCCTTTGTGTTGTTCGGCGGGGTTGATCCGGCGTCCGACTTCTCGGCCGAGCCGCGCGCATTGGAAACGGCGGAGCTGGTGGTCGCGGTGACCACGCATCTTCCGGAGAGCCTGCGCTCGACGGTGCACGTGGTGCTGCCCATTGGATCCTTCGCCGAAACTTCGGGCACGTACGTGAATGCCGAGGGTCGCTGGCAGAGCTGGGCGGGCGCCGCGAAACTGCCGGGCGAAAGCCGCCCGGGCTGGAAGGTGTTGCGGGTGCTTGCGAACTTGCTGAACATCCACGGCGTCGACTACGTGAGCTCCGAGGAAATTCGCGAAGCGCTGAGGTCTCTGTGCGGAACTCGTGCCGAGGCGTCGAACGTCGCCGCCGGCTCTGCGGTGAGCATGCCCAAGGGACAGACGCCGCAAGGTTCATGGGTGGATATTCCGCCGTACCAGAGCGATGCGCTGGTGCGCGGGTCCGAGGCGCTGTCGAAAACCAAGGACGGGCGTCTGGCCCGCACCGTGATCTGACGTGTGGGAGTGGAGCCCCCTTCGCGATTGGCTGTCCGGCGTCATCACGCCGTACTGGACCTATCCCTTGCTGACGCTGGTACAGGCAGCGATGGTGACGATCGGCCTCATACTGACCATGGCGTTCTACACACTGGCGGAACGCAAGGTCATCGGCTGGATCCAGGCGCGCCGCGGTCCCAATCGCGTCAATCTGTTCTGGATCCCGGGACTGGGCCAGCCGTTCGCGGACGTGGTCAAGCTCATGTTCAAGGAGATCTTGATCCCGGCCGACGCCAACGGGTTCTTGTTCCGCTTGGCGCCGTTCCTGGCGCTGATACCGGCGCTCGCCATCTGGGCGGTCATTCCCTTTGCGCCCGAACATGCCTTCGCCAATATCGATGCGGGGCTGCTGTATGTCTTGGCGCTGACTTCGATGGGGGTGTACGGCATCATCCTCGCCGGCTGGGCCGCGAACTCCAAGTACGCCTTCTTGGGCGCCATGCGCTCGGCGGCGCAGATCGTCGCCTATGAAATTGCCATGGGTTTCGCGATGGTCGGGGTGCTGATGGCGTCGGGAAGCCTCAATATCGGCGACATCATTCATGCGCAGCACGGACTATTCGGCTGGAACTGGACCTGGCTGTTCCCATTGATGCTGGTGTACTTCATATCGGGCGTCGCCGAAACCAACCGCGCGCCCTTCGACGTCGCCGAGGGTGAATCGGAAATCGTCGCCGGGTTCCATGTCGACTACTCAGGCATGGCCTTCGCGCTGTTTTTCATCGCCGAATACGTGAATATGATTCTGATCTCGGCGCTGACCGTCATATTCTTTTTCGGCGGGTGGCTGTCGCCCTTCGACGGCTGGCTGCCGGAGGATTCGTGGCTGGCCGCGCCCGGCTTTTTCTGGTTCGGATTGAAGACGCTGTTCCCCATGTTCAGTTTTCTGTGGTTGCGGGCGACATTTCCGCGTTATCGCTACGACCAGATCATGCGCCTGGGCTGGAAGGCCTTGATTCCGGTCACGCTGGTTTGGCTCATGGTCGAAGGCATCATGGTTTATTTCCATGTGGGACCGTGGAAGGGGACTCTCTGATGCAAGGCATTCGCAATTTCCTCAAGACGTTTTTGCTGTGGGAGCTGCTGCAGGGTCTGTGGGTCACCTTGAAGGGACTGTTCGCACCGAAGGTGACCATCAACTATCCGGAGGAGAAGACTCCGCAGAGCCACCGCTTCCGCGGACTGCACGCCCTGCGGCGCTATCCGAACGGCGAGGAGCGCTGCATTGCCTGCAAGCTGTGCGAAGCGGTGTGCCCGGCGCTCGCCATCACCATCGAGTCGGACGTGAGCGCCGACGGCACGCGCCGCACCACGCGCTATGACATCGATCTTTTCAAGTGCATTTACTGCGGATTTTGCGAAGAGGCCTGTCCGGTCGACGCCATCGTCGAGACGCGGCTGCATGAGTACCATATGGAGAATCGTGGCGAGAACATCATGAGCAAGGACAAGTTGCTCGGCATCGGCGAACGTTACGAAGCCATGATTGCGGCGGACCGCGCCGCCGACGCACGGTATCGCTGATGTTTCCCACCATTCTGTTCTTCATATTCGCCGCTACGCTGATCGCAGCCGCACTCGGCGTCATCCTGGCCCGAAACCCGGTGTACTCGGCGCTGCTCTTGGTGCTGTGCTTCTTCAATAGCGCCGTGATCTGGCTGCTGCTGAACGCGGAGTTCCTGGGGATCGTGCTGGTGCTGGTGTACGTGGGCGCGGTGATGGTGCTGTTCCTGTTCGTGGTCATGATGCTCGATATCAACCTCGAGGAGCTGCGCAAAGGACTGGCGAATTATTGGCCGCTGGCGGTTGCGGTCGCGGGTTTCGTGGTCTTCGCCATGATCAACATCATCGTGGTGAAGCACCTGGGCGGCATGAGCATGAGGACGGCGCCCCCGCTCACCGCCGGCTATTCCAACACGCGCGATCTCGGCACGGCCTTGTTCACGCACTATGCCTATCCCGCGCAGATCGCCGCCGTCATACTGCTGGTGGCGAGCGTCGCCGCCATCGTGCTGACGTTGCGCCGGCGTACGGGCGGCAAGCCGCAGAACATCGCGCTGCAGGTGGCGGCGCGTGCGAAGGACCGCGTTCGAATCGTCAAAATGGCCTCCGAGAAAAGACCATGATCACGCTCACTCACGTGCTGACCCTGTCCGGGATTCTGTTCGCGATCGCGGTCGCGGGCGTGTTCCTGAACCGCAAGAACATCATCGTGCTGCTGATGTGCATCGAGCTGATGCTGCTCGCCGTGAATTTCAATTTCGTGGCCTTCTCGCGTTATCTGGGCGACATCGGCGGCCAGATTTTCGTGTTCTTCATATTGACCGTGGCGGCGGCCGAAGCCGCCATCGGCCTCGCGATTCTGGTCGTGCTGTTTCGCGAACGCCGCAGCATCGAAGTCGAAGATCTCGACACGTTGCAAGGCTGAGGGCGAATCATGCAGCCGATTTATCTCACGATCGCGTTGGCGCCCTTGGTTGCGGCCGTCGTCGCCGGGTTGTTCGGAAAGGCCATCGGCAAGGCCGGTGCGCACGGCATCACCATACTGGGCGTGGGCATTTCGTGCGCCCTGTCGTTCTATGTGCTCTATCAGATCCTGTTCCAGGGCCAGGCGCCGTTCAACGGCACGGTCTATACCTGGCTGGTGAGCGACGGCGTGACCATGGACGTCGGATTCCTGATCGATCGACTCAGCGCCATGATGATGGTGGTGGTGACCTTCGTGTCGTTGATGGTGCACGTGTACACCATCGGCTACATGGATGAAGACCCGGGCTACCAGCGTTTCTTCAGCTACATCTCGTTGTTCACCTTCTCGATGCTGATGCTGGTGATGTCGAACAATTTCGTGCAGCTGTTCTTCGGCTGGGAAGCGGTGGGCGTGGTGTCGTACCTGCTGATCGGATTCTGGTACACGCGGCAGTCGGCGATCTTCGCCAATTTGAAGGCATTCTTGGTCAACCGGGTGGGCGATTTCGGTTTCGTGCTCGGCATTGCGGCGGTGCTGCGCTACACCGGGTCTCTGGACTATGCCACGGTGTTTTCGCATGCCGGGCAAATCGCAGCCGCCCAGATTCACGTGAGCAACACCGTGGCCTGGCCGGCGATCACGTTCACTTGCATTTGCTTGTTTATAGGCGCCATGGGCAAGTCCGCTCAGGTCCCGTTGCACGTGTGGCTGCCGGACTCCATGGAGGGCCCGACGCCGATTTCGGCTTTGATCCACGCGGCAACCATGGTGACCGCCGGCATCTTCATGGTGGCGCGCATGTCGCCGCTGTTCGAGCTGTCGGAGACGGCGCTGTCCGTGGTGCTGGTCATCGGATCGACCACGGCGTTCTTCATGGGACTGCTCGGTATCGTGAGCAACGACATCAAGCGGGTAGTGGCGTATTCCACTCTGTCCCAGCTGGGCTACATGACGGTGGCACTCGGGGTATCGGCCTACGGCGCGGGTATTTTTCATCTGATGACGCATGCCTTCTTCAAGGCTCTGCTGTTCCTGGCGGCGGGCTCGGTGATCATGGCCATGCATCATGAGCAGGACATGCGCAAGATGGGCGGCCTGAGGAAGTACCTGCCGATCACCTATTGGACCTGTCTGGTGGGCTCGCTGGCCTTGATCGGCTTCCCAGGCACCTCGGGCTTCTTCTCGAAGGACGCGCTGATCGATGCGGTGTCCCTGTCCCATCGGGCGGGCTCCGGTTATGCCTATTTCTGCGTGCTCACCGGCGTATTCATCACCGCCCTGTACACCTTCCGGATGTTCTTCATGACTTTCCACGGCGAGCCGCGCATGGATCACCACACGCGGGAGCATCTGCACGAGAGTCCGTGGGTGGTGACGGTGCCGTTGATTCTACTGGCCATCCCTTCGGCGCTGATCGGTTGGTTCACGGTCCAACCGATGTTGTTCGGTGGCTATTTCGACGGGGCCATTCATGTGCTGCCGGCGAATGATGTGCTCGGGCGGCTCGGCGAGGAATTCCACGGCTCCGGCGCCTTCGTGCAGTCGGCATTGACCGCGCTGCCGATCTGGCTCGCGGCGGCGGGGGTGTTCACGGCATGGCTGTTCTTTCTCAAGAAGCCGGCCCTCGCCGATTCGGCGGCCCGTTCGTTCAAATGGCTGCACACGATATTGGTCGATAAATACGGTTTCGATTGGTTCAATGAGCACGTGATCGTGGCGGCAGCGCGGCTGCTCGGCGGCGGTCTGTGGCGGTTCGGCGATCAGATCGTGATCGACGATGGTCTGGTCAACGGCAGTGCACGCACGGTCGGCTGGCTGGGTTCGGTGATGCGCTACGCGCAGTCAGGGTATCTGTACCACTATGCGTTTGCGATGATCTTGGGATTGGCTTCCTTCCTACTGTGGATCCTATGGCGAACATGATGTTCGGCGGACACCTCCTGTCGCTGTTGATTTGGCTGCCGATCGTCGGCGGGTTCGTCGTGCTCGGTCTCAGCGACCGAGTGACCGCCGCGAAGTGGCTGTCCTTGATCGTCAGCGGTTTGAGTCTGGTACTCAGCGTGCCGTTGTATACCGCGTTCAAGACCGGCACCGCCGCGATGCAATTCATCGAGCGTTCGCCGTGGATTTCGACCATTCATTCGGAGTACTACATCGGGGTGGATGGCATTTCGATGCCGTTGATCCTGCTGACCACCTTTACCACCGTGCTCATCGTGATCGCGAGTTGGGAGAATATCGAGAAGCGCGTCGCGCAATACTTCGCGGCCTTCTTGATATTGGAAGGACTGATGATCGGTGTGTTCTCGGCACTGGACGGGGCGCTGTTCTACGTGTTCTGGGAAGCCATGCTGATTCCGATGTTCATCATCATCGGCGTGTGGGGCGGCCCACGGCGGGTGTACGCCACCATCAAGTTCTTCCTGTACACGTTCGTCGGTTCGCTGCTGATGCTGGTCGCACTCATTTACATGTACCTGAAGTCGGGCAGCTATGAACTGGCGGTGTTTCAGCGCATGCCGCTGACGCTCACCGAACAGACTTTCATCTTCCTGGCGTTCTTTGCCGCGTTTGCGGTAAAGGTGCCGATGTGGCCGGTGCATACCTGGCTGCCCGATGCGCACGTGGAAGCGCCCACCGGCGGATCGGTGGTGCTGGCGGCCATCATGCTCAAGATGGGCGGGTATGGTTTCTTGAGGTTCTCTTTGCCGATCGCGCCGGATGCCAGCCGCGAGCTGGATTGGCTGATCATTGCGCTGTCGTTGATCGCCGTGGTGTACATCGGCTTCGTGGCGCTGGCACAGCGCGACATGAAGAAGCTGATCGCGTACTCATCGATTGCGCACATGGGCTTCGTCACGCTGGGGATGTTCATCGGCTTTCAAATCGTGGCTCACACGGGCAGGACCAGCGGCATTGCCTTGGGCATGGACGGCGCCGTCGTGCAAATGCTGTCGCACGGCCTGGTGTCGGGCGCGATGTTCCTGTGCGTCGGAGTCATGTACGACCGGGTGCATAGCCGCGAGATCAGTGCCTACGGCGGCGTCATCAATACCATGCCGAAGTTCGCGGCCTTCATGGTGCTGTTCGCGCTGGCGAATTCCGGACTGCCGGGCACGTCGGGATTCATCGGCGAATTCATGGTCATACTGGCGTCGTTCAAGGCGAACGTCTGGTACGCGTTCCTGGCGGCCACCATTCTGGTTCTGGGTGCGGCCTATACTCTGTGGCTGGTCAAGCGCGTCATCTACGGCGAGATCGCCAACGAGAAAGTGGCGGCGCTCAAGGATCTCAACGGTCGCGAGTTCCTGGTGCTCGGCGTGCTGGCCGTGGCGGTTCTGTTGATGGGGCTGTGGCCCGCACCGCTGCTCGATGTGATGCGCGCCTCCACGCAGCACTTAGCCCAGCAGTTGCTGGTCTCGAAGATCGCTCCCTAAGGTTCACGCATGAACTCCCTCGCTCAATTCAATGTCAGCCAGTTCAACGCCGGACTGATCTACGCCTGCCCGGAGATCTTCCTCGGTTTGGCCGCTTGTGCCATCTTGATGCTGGACCTGTTGTTGAACGATGCACAGCGGCGCTGGACGGGCGTGCTGGCCGTGATCAGCTTAGGCATCACCGCCGTGCTGGTGGGAATACAGCCTCTATCCGGGAAGATCGTGGCGCTCGGCGGGCTGTTCGAATTGGATCGGATGGCGCAGGTGCTGAAGGTGGTCACGCTGCTCACGGTGGCGGCGGTCTTCGTGTACTCCACCGACTACCTGCAGCGGCGCGCGATTCTCAAGGGCGAATACTACGTGCTTGGATTATTCGCCACCTTGGGCGCCATGGTGCTGACTTCCGCCGGAAGCTTGATCACGCTGTATCTCGGCCTCGAATTGATGTCGCTGTGTCTGTACGCCATGGTGGCGTTCGACCGCGACTCCGGGATCGCGGCCGAATCGGCCATCAAATACTTCGTGCTGGGATCCATGGCGTCCGGAACGCTGTTGTACGGCATGTCCATCATTTACGGAGTGACGGGGCACCTCGAGCTCGCGTCGATCGCCGCTGCCGTGAGCAATGGGCTCGGCGACAACATCGGATTGGTGTTCGGCATAGCTTTCCTCATCGTCGGCGTGGGCTTCAAATTCGGCGCCGTGCCGTTCCACATGTGGATCCCGGACGTGTACGAGGGGTCGCCCACCAGCGTGACCGTGTTCATCGGAACCGCCTCGAAGCTCGCTGCGTTCGCGCTCGCCATGCGTCTGCTGCCGGAGGCGCTGGCGGGTTCGCAAGGAGACTGGAGCCAGATGCTGATCGTGCTCGCGGTGCTGTCGATGGCCATCGGCAACATCGTCGCCATCGCGCAGAGCAATATCAAGCGCATGCTGGCTTACTCGACGATTTCGCACGTGGGATACATTCTGCTCGGCATCCTGTCGGGGACCGCGCAGGGCTACCAGGCTTCGATGTTCTATATGATCAGCTACACCCTGGTCGCTGCCGGGGCCTTCGGCATGATTTTGCTGCTGGCCCGTCAGGGCTTCGAGGCGGACAAGATCGTGGATTTTCGCGGACTCAACGCGCGCAGCCCTTGGTTCGCCGGCATGATGGCGATACTCATGTTCAGCTTGGCTGGCCTGCCGCCGTTCATCGGATTCTGGGCGAAGCTTGGCGTCATTCAGGCGGTGCTCGGCGTGAACTACACCTGGCTCGCCGTGGTGGCGGTGCTGTTCTCCGTGGTGGGCGCGTTCTTTTATCTGCGCATCGTGAAGTTGATGTACTTCGATGAGCCGACCGACACCGCAGTCATCGGCGGATCGGTGCTCATGCGGACGGTGCTCAGCGCGAATGCGTTGCTGGCGTTCGGGCTTGGGGTGATTCCCGGGGCACTGCTGCAGCTTTGTCAACGAGCCTTGCAGTAGGTTTGCGATAGGACATTGGTTTGCAGTAGGGAAGGGTGGAGTGCGGTGAAATTGCATCGCCAGCCACTTGCAATAACGGAGCGGCCCGGTACAATGAGCGGCTCTTCCGGTGCGGGGTGGAGCAGTCTGGCAGCTCGTCGGGCTCATAACCCGAAGGTCGTAGGTTCAAATCCTACCCCCGCTACCAATCTATATATTTATCTATATAAGTCAGATACTTACGGGCGCAGGTACAAATCAGGTGCCGCCGGCGCTATCCATAGCATTGGTGCTATCGCATCGTCGAAAGAACGTCGATGCCGATGTCCGGCTACTTAGCTGCGGCACGGTATTAAGTCTTTTAGAATCCTCGTCATGACCGAGGAACTCGATGTACTCAGAATAATCAGCGAGCGGCTGGGTGCAGCCGATGTTCCCTTCATGTTGACGGGCTCATTTGCGCTTGGGTATTACGGCAAGCCGCGCATGACCCGCGATCTCGATTTTGTTGTGGCGCTGATTGAACGCGACGTCGACGCTCTTGTGAAAGCATTTTCTACGGACTTCTACATCGATGAGGATGCCGCGCGTTCTGCGATCAAATCGCAGCGGATGTTCAATCTCATGCATTTAGATAGTGCGATCAAAGTTGATTTGATCGTGCGGAAGAATTCGGAGTATCGGCACGCAGAGTTTGAGCGCCGCAAGTCGGTCGAATTTGCCGGAATATCCACGTGGATTACGAGCCGCGAAGACCTGATCCTTTCAAAGCTTGTTTGGGCAGGCGACACGGGCTCGGAGATGCAACTGCGCGACGTCCGCACGCTGATCGACGAATCCGTTGATTGGCCCTATCTGAAAGACTGGGCCGCGAAGTTGGGTGTCGCCGCCAAATTGGATGAGGCCTCCAAGTGAACGATACCTCCCCCGAAATGGACAAAATGGTCGCCGACCGCTACAAACTCATGACGCCCGATCGGCGCATGAGAATCGCTTCCTCGATGTTCGAGACGGCGCGGGCCATCATCGAATCCTCGTTGCCTCTCGACCTGACGCGCCGAGAGCGACGTCTTGCGTTCGCCAGGAGGTTGTACGCCGGGGAACTGCCTGATGCAGCGTTGCAGGCATTCGCCGACTGGAATGGCTGACATTTCGAGTAGACGGTGCTTAACGCATTGTCGTAGCCAATCGGAACGAAGCAAGCTGGTAGGTTTTCTCCTGAAATTGAGGATATTCGGCTCTTGCTGCCTCGACGGCATGACTCGCGTCTTGGTAAAGCGGCACGCTCGTGTATTTGAAATGTCTGACGCATGCACGTTCGAAGTCGGCCGCGGTTTGTTAGCAGCGTCATCTACCTTGACATCGACCACATGCACATCGCGAACGAAATGCACGGATTTGAACTTGGAAATGAACTGATCGTGCGCATAGCCGATCTGTTGTCGGCACCGGTGCTGCCGGACGATGCCCTGGCCGCACGCATTTCGGGAGATCGATTTGCAATAGTGTTGCCGCGCTCAACTTCTGCAGCCGCGATAAAGATTGCGGAAGCGCTTCAAACGCAGACTTCCAGCACGCGTTCCACCGCCGTTCCGCGAATACATGCTGATTTGACAGCACCGAACGCACTGGGATACTCCCGACAATTGGATATGTCCCTATTTCTACGGGCATCGAGAAGATTGCCAGCGTGCTGATCAAAAAGCTCGATCAGTGATATTTCGATATAGGTCAGCGCACGTCGTGCTTCGTTATCAATTCTGAATCTCGCGCACGCCGGCGCTCCTGCCTCTGCCAGTGCGCATAAAGCGGGACGCCGAGCAGAGCCAAGGCGAGGCCTGCGAGCGACTCGCGAGGCCGAGCGAGCAAAGTCGACAGCACGAAGCCGCATGCCACGATCAGGTAGGTGAGGGGCAGCCACGGATAGCCCGCGCACCGGTAAGGTCGTGGCCGATCCGGCTGGGTTCGGCGCAAGACGAAGACTGCACCCACCGTGAGAACGTAGGTGAGCGTCATCATGAAGATGAAACAGGTGTAGAGCTGTTCGTGGCGGCCGCTCAAGATGAGGATCGTGACCGATATGCACTGGGCAACCAAGCTGGTGGTGGGTGTTTTCCAAGGCCTTCGAGTGCAAGGCCTCGTCGTCACTGTCGAGGGAGCGATTGACCGCCGCGCACACCGTATGCCGCGCCGGTACGGTCGTAAGTGTTTTGCGCATGTCTACACACGCTGTAACCAAGCGCTGAATTCCGAAGGGCGCAAGCTGTAGCGAGCGATGTTGCCTTCGTGCAAGCCCTGTAGATCCTGCAAAGCAACTTCGCAGAAGCGGGGTAGATCCTCTGTTGGTACTAGGTTACGTGTCTGCTCGCGAATCACATCTGCAGTTGCCTTCTTGCCGCCGTTAATGATGGAGCCAATCACCTCTCGGAGCGTGGCTCGATACTTCAACCGAAACGGATCGGGCTCCGGCAACGAATCGCGCACGGTGGCATACTTCTGGCAAGAGCGCTCGTACGCCCAGACGAACACGTCGCGAATGAGTTCGGCGCGATTGAACTCGTAAACGGCCAGCATGCCTTCCGTATAGGCGCGCTCGGGAACGCCGATGAATGAGAGCGGCACCAGGTTGTGCTTGATCAGGGGTATGTTTGCCGCGAGTCGCGAAGTACGCTTGTTCACGTCGATGAACGGCTGCAAGTATGGCAGCTGCACCATCAGAAATAGGGCTCGTTCGAATGGATCTCTGATTGCGGCCGCTTTCGCGAGTAGCTGCGCGAACATTTCCTCGATAAGTTGCGGGATGGCCGTGGGTATGTACATTGTTCCAGTCACACCGACCGCAATGGTTCGCACGCGCCCCGCGTCTTGAGGGTGATCAAGCAGGTTCTCGGCAAGCAAGGAATGCAGATTGCATATTGTGAATCGGTTGACACCGATTTCCTCAGCCGAATTCACCAGCAGTTCGATCGCCGCTTTGTGATTCAGGATCATCTGCGTTTCTTTGGCGTTCTTACCAATGGCTTCTTGGCCGGCGTGAATCAGCCTCTCTGTATCGAGCAGTGAATATGTGTTTCCCTCCAGTCGACTCGACGCCCAGGACAAATCAATTAGCAGGCGATCTAGGATGTCGCGTGCGAAGGTGCCGGCTGGTCGGCCTCCCTGGGGCGGGCGACCCATCTCGTGCAAATGGCTGACAGCGGATCTCGGCAGATACATAGTGTCGTTCGGTACGTAGTCATCAAGGAAACCCCTTCGGTAGCCAACTGAAGGGCGGTCGAATATTGGGCGGCGAATCAGCCCAAGAACTTCGCGGCCAGCGGTGGACAACGGCAGGTGATCGTCCACCACGGGAGACGACGACCAAAGGTTCTCAGTAGCTTGGCCGCCGGATAAGTCATCCGCTTCATTAAAAAACTTCTGCTCAGGTTCCTGCACCGCAAGAAAGTACCGCCGGCCTCTCTTGATGCCCTCGGGGCGAATCTGACCAGCGTCAGCCCACGCCGCGAGCCTCCGCTGCAATGAACGACGACTGACTCGGCCGGAGAGTCGGGCGGCGAGCTCTTCAATGGTGCCGCCGTCGCGAAGGGCCGCCAACTCTGCGCGGACCAGGGCTAGAAGGTTTTCCGGTAGCTGCTTCGGCATTGGCGTCTATTTGGCGCAGTAGTGATTTGTGCGCCAATAGAATAACTTTATTGGCGCATAATGACAATATGCGCCAAACGAACACCTCATTCAAGTCTCGGGCAGCTGACTCCGGTCGAGTTCAAACAGAAATTATCATCAACCAAAAACCCAGAGCGCCAAACACTCTCGGTTTATCGCTGATCGCGGCATGGAAACCGTGCGGTTTCACTTGGGGGAGAAAGGCCGATTGGCACACGCCGCGGACGCGTACGTTCGCCGATAACGAACGCGGGTGGGACCGTGCGGCATCGCGCCGCCCAGCCCCACCCGCTCTGAGCTATCGACCTATCTTGTAGCTCAGGTCGATTCCGATCGTCAGCGGCTGCTCCACGGCAGTCCGGTTGAAGGTCGGTATGTTGACGTTGATTGCCGGGGAATTGCTCAGCAAGGCTAGCTTGTTGGTGGCGTTGTTGACGAATAACACGGCCGTCCAGTTACTGCCCTCGACACCCGCACGCAGATTCGTCAAATCGTAGCTCGGTAGTAAGTTCGCTTGGGCGGTGGTGTCGACCCGCGAACCGACATAGTTGTTGTCAATACGCCCGACGAGAGTGAGCGAATCGCTGATCGGACGCCGATAGGCAAGAGACGCGGACGCCGTCACTTCCGGAGCGTTCTGCACACGCTCATCGATGGTCGTCGCCGGCACCGCATTCGCGATGTATTCGGCGTGCAGCCAGCTTCCGTTCACCGATGCGATGAGGCCGGGGAACAGTACCGCATTGACCTCGAGCTCGGCACCATAAATGTGAGCATCGCCCGCATTTCCCGTAAACGGAAATCCGCATCCGAGCGGGATGTTCTGCTGGATGTGCTGCCAATTCTCGAAGTACGCGGCCGAATTGATCGTCATGCGGCCATCACCGCTACGATATTTCTGACCGAGTTCGTAGCTCCACACCTTGTCCGGCTTGAATCCCAGCGGAGCGGAGTTCAAGCCGATGGCCTCGAGGTTCGCCAAGCAGGTATTACCGAGTGCGCCCGAGGTAGGAATGGGTTGGTTGCCGCCTCCCGGTCGAAAGCCCTGAGACACGGTTCCATAAACCAGCGCATCCTTGTCGAACTGATAGGAGAGATTTAATTTGGGCGTGATTCCCGAATCGCGCTCACTGGTGGAGTAGTAGTTGTTCGCGTTGGTGCCCGACGAGCTCAACCACCCCGAGACTGCGGTGTTCACCGAACCGGTGTAGTAGAAGCGCCGCAGTCCCGCGGTGGCCGTGAACTTGTCCAGGAACGTGTACGAGGTTTCGCCGAAGAATGAATTCTGAATGAGCTTCGTCGGCTGAACCTGCGTGAACGCGTCCGGAATGGTGCCGGGAATCGCCGTGAACGGCGTATCGACGAACTCATCGAAGTCCGACTCGAAATCCTGGTAGAAGTAGCCGAGCAGCCACTTCCAATTGGTGTTGCCGGATGAGGTGAGGCGAACCTCCTCGCTATATTGCTTGGATTTGTCGTCTTCCAGCGATGTGGGGAAAGTCTGTCCTGCGCCACCCTGGGCGGGATAAATCGGCGCGCCGACGGCAAAGGCGATCTCCTCCGTGCCGTCCTGCCGCAGGTTCTCATCACGGGTCCAGTAGGATGTCGTCGAGGTCAGGTCGGCACCGTCGAAGTGGTACTGGACGTTGAGGCTGCCGATGTCGATTCGATCCTCGAATGGCTCCGGCGAGTTGTAGGGCTGATATTGCGTCAAGGTCCCCGGTTGACTATCGATGAGGTTGAGACCGCCCTGCGTGATCTCCTGGTACATGAACGACGGTTCTATGGACAGCCGATCGGTGGGCTTCCACAACAGCGTGGCGCGGACACTGCGCAGGCTTTCGTCATTGACGTCTCTGAAGTCGTTCGCGACCGGCGCAGCGGCAACATTGCCGCGAGTCGTCGCATTGACCGGCCCGGGAAAACCGGCCGAGGTCGCGCTCGGTTGTGCGGTCACGATGCGATCGATCCATCCGCTGTTGTCCTGCAACGAGGCGACCAGGCGCACGGCAACCGTGTCGCCGAGCGGAAGGTTGACCATGGCGTTTTCGGTATGATTGAGACTATTGCCGCCGTCCGTGTGCCCGAGAATTGCCTGTCCGGATGCCTCGAAGGCGGCCGGGTTCGGTTCATTGGGTATGAGCTTGATGGTGCCACCCATGGAACCTGCGCCGTACAGGGTGCCCTGCGGCCCGCGCAATATCTCGATTCGATTGAGGTCGTACAGATTGGGATCGATCACCACTTTGCCGTTCTGTGCGGACGCCGGCGCGCTCAGAGGAATGTCGTTCAGATAGAACCCGACGGTGGACGAATTGCCGCCAGCCGAGGTCAACCCGCGAATCTCGAGCTCCGTCTGGCCGGGACCGCTCGTCCGCATGGACACGCCAGGGACGGACTGCACGATGGAGGTGATGTCCGTGATGCCCCGCTCTGCGAGGTCCTGCCCCGAGAGCGCGGTGATGCTGATGGGGGTGCTCTCGATGGTGGATTCGCGCTTCTGCGCCGTGACCACGATCTCTTCGATCTGATCGGATTTTACCTCTTGTTGCGAGAACGCGACGTTTGCGCCGACCGCGCAGAAAATCGACGCGGAAACCACTCCGGCTATCTTAGCGGGTGTTATTTTTTTCATAAGCATTCCATGATTGGGGAAAGTGAATTTGTGGACGGAATACTACACTAGCCGCAGCCCGTGTGCAGCGCGGGGGTGCGCGGCCACTGCTCGCGCACGGCCGGCCAAGGTGAGCGCGTTGGCCGACCTCTTCATCTCCAAGCTCACCGCCGCGGAATGGAGCGCAGAGGCGCTCCTGGGGTGGAAACCATCGCTCCGCCACAAGAGGTGAAATGGGCTTTCAGCAAAGCCTGTCCTCCGCAGAAATCGGCGTCACGATACAATTCGATCAACTGTAAGGCGCGCTATCCAACTTGCGCGTTGGCAATATGTGCCGGTCGGTGGCGAGTTTTGTCATTCTCGCTCGTCGTTGCAATTAGCCGGAACGGTTGGATGGGAAGCAAAAAATGAGTAAATCTCACTATCGCTGGGTGATAGTTGCAGCCGGCGGCCTCTTGGGCTGCGTCGCAATAGGCGCCATGTTTTCATTGCCTGTTTTTCTTCGGCCCATCTCACGGGATACCGGATGGTCCATCACCGGCATATCCAGCGCCATGACCTTCGGTTTTCTCGCGATGGCGTTGGGAAGCATCATCTGGGGAAATCTGTCAGACCGCTTCGGTCCGCGCCTGATAGTACTGATAGGGTCCACTGTCTTGGCCATCGCTCTGGCGCTCGCGAGCCGGGCGACATCGCTCATCGAGTTTCAGCTGATCTTCGGCTTGGTGGTCGGCGCTGCGACAGCGGCCATCTTTGCGCCCATGATGGCTTGCGTGACAAGCTGGTTCGACACCCAGCGCGGCCTAGCCGTGTCGCTCGTTTCCGCCGGCATGGGAATGGCGCCAATGACCATGTCTCCATTGGCGGCGCGGCTCATTTCCAACCACGATTGGAGAACGTCCCTCCAAATCCTCGCCGTACTCGTCGCAGTCGTCATGATTCCAGTAGCGTTGCTGGTGCGTCGCCCGTCGCCGTTGGGATCCGAAAATGCTGTCCTTGCCACACACGAAGAGCCGCAATCAGGGATCACATTGGGGCAGGCAATTAGATCGCCGCAATTCATCACGCTGCTGCTGACAAATTTTTGTTGTTGTGCCACGCACTCCGGTCCAATTTTCCATACGGTGAGTTACGCAATAAGTTGTGGGATCCCGCTAACTGCTGCTGTTTCGATCTACAGCGTGGAAGGGCTGGCAGGTTTGGGCGGTCGTGTCGCGTTCGGTTTTCTCGGCGACCGACTTGGAGCGAAACGCGTCCTGGTCTCAGGCCTGCTGCTGCAGGCGTTCGGCGCACTGGCCTATTTCTTCGTGCGTGAGTTGAGCGCGTTTTACGCCGTGGCGGCCTTATTTGGTTTCATCTACGCCGGCGTAATGCCCCTTTATGCGGTACTTGCGCGCGAAAATTTCCCGCTACGAATGATGGGGACGATCATCGGCGGAACAGCAATGGCTGGTAGTCTGGGCATGGCGACGGGCCCGCTGGCCGGAGGTTTGATCTACGATACGTTTGCCAGTTACGGATGGCTCTATATCGGTGCGTGGGGCATAGGTATTGGCGCATTTTTGATCGCATCAACCTTTAGGCCCTACGCAGCCAAGCCAACGCCGGAGCCGGCCCGCGCCGCAGGTTAGCTTGGAGTTTTAAGAATATCTATCTGTTAAACTTCGACCCGTTGGTCATGGCTGATGGTATTGCTCCAACCAACGATCCCATTTTGCTATTCCGCTCGCCCGCCTACGCAGTTTCGTTCGCGAAACGCTTGTCCGGTCAGTGAGGCGAGCCGCTGGATTACACCGAATGCCGTACTTTCACTTGCCGGGACAGCAACCTCCGAAATCACCTCCTCACTGGACCGGTTTGATCTTGCCGGGCGCGACGCTGCGGGACCGCGCATTGGCATGCTGTGGAGCACTGGCCGGAATCGGTTTGACTGCCTTGGTTTGCAGCGCGATGTTCCGGCACGACTCCTATTTGCCCCTTCTCGTCGCGCCGATTGGCGCATCGGCCGTCCTGCTGTTTGCCGTACCCGCCAGCCCACTTGCGCAACCCTGGCCTATCATCGGAGGCAATACGATCTCGGCGCTGGTTGGCGTCGCTGTGAGTCACCTGGTCCACGACCCGATGATCGCGGTTGGACTGGCGGTCGCGCTCGCCATTGCCGCCATGTCTCTCACGCGCTGCTTACACCCGCCGGGAGGCGCCGCGGCGCTGACCGCCATCCTCGGCGGCCACTCCGTCGTAATCGCGGGATTTGTGTTTGCCTTTGTGCCGGTTGCGTTGAATTCCATACTGCTAGTGATGTGCGGGTGGATCTTCCATAAATTTTCACGACATACCTACCCCCATAGATCCGAGCCTATTCGGTCGTCAGTGGTGGGAACTCACGATATTGCCCCGCAAATTCGCAGTGGGTTTCAGGCCGAGGATCTCAACGCAGCCTTGAAGGATTTTGGCGAGCCGTTGGACATTCAGAAGGGCGATCTTGACAGGCTATTGCGCCAGGTCGAGTTGCATGCGCTGACGCGCTCGAACGCTACGATCACCTGCGCGGACATCATGTCGCGGGATGTCATCTCGATCAGCGGCACCGCCGCCCCTGAATCCGCCAGGGAGATCCTATTACATCATGGCATTTGGACCCTTCCCGTGGTGGATCCTACAGGTCAATTGCTTGGTACAGTCGGATGGCCGGATTTGGCAAAAGAGGGGGAGTGCATCGCCGACATCATGTCCGCCTCATCAGTCTCTTCGCCGCAGGCCCCGGCGCTTGGGCTGCTGAGTCATCTGACCAGTGGTGAGATTCACGCGGTCGTGATCGTTGATCACGACCGGCACATTCGTGGAATTGTCACGCAGACGGACCTGCTCGTCGTCATGTCCGGCATACCGGCGACGCGCGGCGCTGCGTCGCATGCCTGATACAGCCAATAGGAAGCGTCGTCACAGCGCCCTTGTCGGTTCGGGCCTTGATGTCTGGTTGACCCGGAACGGTATCCGCCGCGTGATCATCTCCGGCATCCGTACCGAACAGTGCTGCGAGACCACAACTCGCCACGCTTCCGATCTTGGCTATGCGGTCGATTTCGTGGCAGAGGCTACGCTCCCGCTATCCACCGCGCGCAGGACGCCATTGCCGCGGATCCCACCCGCGACTGGTCGGTCCAGAGGCTGGCGGATGTCGCGGCGGCGAGCCCGCAATCTCTCCCGTCTTTTCAACGAACACGCCGGTATGAGCGTCATCGATTATGTGAATCGTATGCGCGTCGCCCTGGCACGAGAACTGCTAACGGGCTCGCGGCTCGACATCGAAACGGTGGCCGAACGCGCTGGCTTTGGATCCGCCCGGCAATTGCGCCGGGCGTGGGGCCGCTTCCACGAAATGCCGCCTAGCCAGCTGCGTGTCGTCGCGTCGCCCGACACCAGGGAGCGGCTATGATCGAAATTGAGCGTGCGTTTTACGCCTGTCCGCGGAGCGGTAACCATCATTAGGAAATCGACCTCGTAAGGTCATCGCTGAGTACTATGACCTCCTATCGCGCCTAAAATTCGTCGTGATCAGACGCGACCAGTGCCGCTGCCAGTTGCAAGCCATCGGCAGCGCGTAGGGGGTGAGCGCAAAGCAGGCGTTCGGCGGTTCGACGGGTATCCGAACCGTGGAGGTTTTCGCTACACTACACAGCATTAGGGGTGCCAGTGTAGGGGAGTTCCGTGAATTACAAAATCAAGTCCATCGCGGGCATCGGCTGCGTATCGGTTTTAGGGGGGATACTCGCCGACGTTGGGATCGCCCAGCAATCCCGTTCCGACACGGGACAAATCGAGGAGATCATCGTCACCGCGGAGAAGCGCGAGACCACGATCGAGACCACCTCGATCAGCATCACGGCGGTTTCGGGCGCCGACATCACCGACCGCGGGTTCACGGATCTCGCGTCTCTCTTGCAGACCGTTCCCGGCGTGTCCGTCCGCACCAGCGGCCCTGGGCTGAATGAGTTCGAGTTGCGCGGCGTCGCGTCGAACGGGGGTAACTCTCCGACTGTCGGGTTCTATTTCGACGACACGTCGCTCACCGCCGCGGCCGCCACCAACGAGGGCAAGATCGTCATCTCGCCGGACCTCTACGACCTCAATCGCGTCGAGGTGCTGCGCGGTCCACAGGGCACGCTCTACGGTTCGGGGTCCCTGGGCGGCACCATCAAGGTCGTGCCCAATGCACCGAATCCCAATCTGTTCGAGGCCTCGGCGGAGGTGAAATTCGCCGACACCGATCACGGCGGGTTCGACCATGGCGAGAACGCAATGGTGAATCTGCCGTTCTGGGGCGGCAAGGCGGCATTGCGCATCGTCGGCTCCTACAGCAACGATGCGGGCTGGATCGATCGGGTCGTGATCGCGCCCGGGCAGTTCCCGTTGCCGACTCTGGTGAACGGTATCTACTCGACGCGTGGTAACGTGCTGGCCGCTCCCATCGGCACGGAGTACCACGACGTGAATGACGTCGAGAAATCGGCCGTGCGCCTGGCCGCCGTGTTCCAACCCATTGACGGGCTCACCATCGCGCCAAGCTACTTCTACCAGAAGCTGCGCTCCGGCGGGCTACCGTACATCGACAGCCCCCCGGGGACCGACGCCTTTTACCAGCCATTCGACACGCCCGAGCGCTATCGCGACGAGTTCAGGCTCGAGGCCCTGACCGTCAAGTATCGCACCGACGCCTTCGAGATCACCTCGGCAACGGCCTACTGGACCCGGCACGAGCCGCTCATCCAGGATACCGCGGAGTCTTGGACGACGTCCCTCCTGCCGGCGGGGATCGGGCTCACGGGCTACGGTCCCGGGGGTGGCAACTTGGGTCAGTCCTTCGCCGATGAGGACAATCAGCAGCAGCAGACGACGGAGGAGCTGCGCGTGTCGTCGGTCGGCGATACCCGCTTCAAGTGGCTCCTAGGCTACTACTATTCGGACTTCATATCGCCTTGGGACATCATCTTTCCCTCGCAGAGCGGGGCATCGAACCCGAACATCGGCACCAACAATCTCTTCAGTTATTACACACCGTTCAAAATTCTGCAGCAGTCGGTGTTCGGCGAGGTGACCTACAACATCACGGAGCGTTTCTCGGTCACCGTGGGTGCGCGCCGTTATCACTACGATGCGCCGGTGTATCTCGACCAGTACGGCGGCCTCACCCCGACGGTCGTGGCCTCGACTTCCGAGAGTGCTCAAGGCGTGACGCCGAAGGCGACGCTTTCCTATCAGTTCGACAAGGACCTGCTCTTTTATGCGACGGCGGCAAAGGGATTCCGTCCCGGCGGAGGCACGGGCCCGGTACCGACCTCGGGTCCGCTCTCCTGCGAGGCTCAGCTTCAGACCGAGTACAACTCCCACGGAGGGTTCGTGCCTGGACCATTGGCGTTCAATTCCGACAGCGTCTGGAGCTACGAGCTGGGGGAGAAGTGGCGCTCGTCCGACAATCGCGTCACCATCAACGCGGCCGGCTACTTCGAGAACTGGGCCGGAGTTCAACAGGTCAATCCGCTCAATTGCGGTTACATCTATACGGCAAACGCCGGCGATGCTCATGTCTATGGTGGCGAACTCGAGGTGAACACGGTCGTCGTGCATGATCTCCAGCTCTCGGCCAACGCCTCGTACTCACATTCGACTCTGGTGAGCTCGAGTCTCGTCGATTCGCCCTTCAATCCAGGAAGCGAGATCCAGCAGGTACCGAAGTGGACCGGCACCCTGGCGGTGATATACCGGCATGACCTCACGAACGGGCTCGCCATCACGGCGCGCGGCGAGTCGACCTACACGGGCAGCCGCACCGACGCGACGTATTACATCAACACGCTGCCTGCGTATGATCTCACCAACGTCCGTGCAGGCGTCGATGGTGGGTCTTGGTCTGCGGTTCTGTTCATCAACAACGTCGCCGACAAGCGCGCGCTGCTCAATAACATCACCCAGGACGCAGCCAACATACCGGACCTCAACCGTATCGCGGTGAGCCAACCGCGCACCGCGGGCATCGACCTCAACTACAAATTCAAGTAATAGCAACGCCCGCCGCCGAGACCTCGATCCGGCGGCGGGCGCGCCGGAGCCCTTGCGCAGCTCAAGGGTTCGCGGAGGGGATCGCGCGTACCGGCAGCGGCACGTTGCAGAGGTCGATGTGGTCGGGGCTGAACTTGAACCACGGCTCGTGCCGCGTGCGTCGCTGCTCCAGTACCGCTCGGAAAGTGGCGCTGTTCGTACGCAGCACCTCGATCGGCGTGCGCTGCCCTTTGGGCACGTCGGCGGCGATACGCACCGAGCGGATGGGAACCGTGGGCTCCGATGGAACATAGAAGCCCATCTCGCCGCTGCCGCGCGGCAGGCTGGAGAGGAGCTCCACGCCCTCGAGGACGCGCCCCACGAGCGCGACGTTGCGATCGAGCTGGCGCGGCGCATGGCCGATCACTGCATACATCTCGGTGCCGTCACTGTCGGGCGGAT
Source organism: uncultured Gammaproteobacteria bacterium (assembly GCA_963779985.1). Taxonomy (GTDB): domain Bacteria; phylum Pseudomonadota; class Gammaproteobacteria; order Steroidobacterales; family Steroidobacteraceae; genus Bog-1198. Next base: position 1,351,685 of record CAVZZW010000004.1, on the reverse strand, counting down.
CGTCGCGCCCGGCGCCCACCATCCCGTAGCAATGTGCGAGCCACGCGATGTGCGAGCGCGGATCGCGTGCGGCGGGGAAACCGTCGATAAATCCGATCTGCGGTGCATAGGCGTCGCGATCCGGCAGGGGCTCGAAACGTGCATCGGTACCGGTAGCGGCGGTGAGTTCCACCGCGGCGCGCACCCCGGCCGGAACGGGGCGATGGTGATCCGGATCGGCCCACTGCACGACGTAGTTGTCCTGAACGCGCACGATCGCGAGACCATCGAAGTAATGCGCTCGGGCGAGTGCGCGAATGTTGGCGACATGCTGAGGCGCTACGCGCGAGGCGAGTTCGATGACGACCCGTCCGCGCGCGAGATCCATGTACAGCGTGTCCTCAGGGTCCGGCACGCGCCAGTCTGCGGCGGGTGAGCCGGCGAGGAGATCAGCGACGGTCACGGGCTTGGCCGCGGCGGTGTCTGCGAGGCTGAGCACGAGTGCAGCGAGCAGCGGTGTCCATATCCTTGCAGGAATCATGGCCCAAGATTATCACGCCGTCGTTGTCGCAAACGATACAAAACTGATGTGGAATTTGGAACTAGCTGAACTTTTCACCGAGCCGGCAAGGATCGGGCAAGAGGGGCGAACTTGTGCGTCTTGCTCTCTGCGGCCTGTAGTCATGCGCCTACAACTAATCGTAACGCGCTGATCGGCGGGTAAATACTCGCGAGTTCTTTGCGGGGAACTTCGACCCCCTGAGGACCTGTCAAAAATAGGCACAGGACCTTGACGGAGCTTGCCATGCGCAAAATTCAGAGTTCGATGGTTGCACCTCGCCTCGTCTTGCTCATCATTGCGGCGGCTGTCACAGGCTGCGCATCGAAGCACGATACGCGCGGACCGTTTGTGGGGTCGGCTCCTTTCAGTAAGACGATTCCCGGTTCAGGGGATGCCGTCTGTTGGAGCGTCAAGCGCGCGCTCCTCAGTCAGGGGTACATGTTGGAGCGATCATCCGGCGAGGCCGGTGTGTTGACCGGCAGCCGGGATGCTCAGCCCCAGGAGAAGGTCAACGTCACGCTGCGTCTGCAGACGACCTGCGCCGACAATCGTAACGGCACGAGCATCATCTTCGTCACCGCGAATCGGGAGGTCAGCACGCTGCAGAAAATGAAGCAGTCCACGAGCGCGGGCATCGGGCCGGCTACGATCACGATGCCGGCGGGCTCGGCCAAGGTGCTTGGGGTCGTGAGACGGGAAACGATTGAGGATCCGAATTTCTACAACAGTTTCTTTGCTCTGGTCGAAGGGTTCGTCGCGCAAGAAGGGCGATCGCATACGGAACAACACGCTGAAATATCCAAACAGGGCGATCAGGGCAACTAGTACGGCGAGCGGACATCCATCCGTAATCGTCGATGGCACTTCAGCCAAAAGAGAGGAGGTACTATGCACCGCAAGGCGCTAATTGCATTAGCAGTTGGATCAATCCTCGGAGCGACCCTGCCAGGGGCGTACGCCGCCGAACCGCTCCCTTCCACACCCGGCCAGGATGGCCAGCAGCAGGCGGCGGCCACAGCCGAGGGGGCTTCTTCTTACAGTCGAGCCGCCAGCCCGCGCGCCGCAGGCCAGGGTGTGGGCGCGACGCAAAACGCTCCCAGGCAGAATATCGGCCGCACCGACCGAGGCGACGACGCCAAGGATCAACGCGATATGGTCCGCGATCAACACGACATCAGAGCGGACCGTACTGATATTTCGCGAGACAGGTCGGATATCCGCGCGGACCGCAGGGAAACACAGACCGATCGCAGGGACATACAGGCTGACCGCAGAGATATCGCGCAGGATCGGGCGGATATTCGCGCAGACCAAAGGGATCTGCGCCACGACTACGTCGAGCGGCGCGAAGGTGTAAATAACCAGGCAGATATTGCGCGCGACAAGGCTGACATTCGCTCGGACCGCAGAGACATACAGGCCGATCACAGAGATATGCAGGCCGACCGCGAAGATATTGCGCGCGACCGGACGGACATTCGGGCCGACCAGCGGGATATTCGCGCCGACCGTCAGGACTTGCGTGCCGATCGGGGCGACATGCGCAACGATCGCGGCAGTAAGCGCAGTGACGCCACCATGGCGAAGCAGGGGATGACGGCAACGACACTGGCGAGCAATGCGGCCGAGAATAACAAGAAAGCACAGGCCACGCAGAATGTGCACAAGGCCTGGTATCACTTTTGGTAGGTGTTGGATGATCGGTGCGCCTGCACGGAACACAAAGTTCCGTGCAGGCCTGACACGGCCGCCCGATGCGTCCGCTCAGTTCTCTACAGGGAGTGAGGAATCTTTGCCGTCAACGCCAGATCGTCGTAAGGGCCGAGCACCTCGGCACCATGCGTCGAGATACTAGGTCTTGGCGTCACCAAGGGTCGGTGCCGGCGATACGACCGCCGATTTCGATTCATAGGAGGCGAGACGCTGCTTGAGTTCCCGCTCTTCCAGCCAGCGCGCCGTTTCGTCGCGAATCACCGCCGCAACGCCGGTGACTTCGTGGTTCTCGTCGAACAGCATGGCCACGCTGAACGCGATCGACAAGGTTCGTCCGTCCTTGTGAGTCGCAGGTACCTTCAATAATTGCGATCCATAGCGCGTAGTTCCGGTCTCCATGGATTTGTCGAAACCGACGTTATGGCGATGACGTAGCCGCTCCGGAATGATCAGTGTCAAGCTGTGGCCCAACGCTTCGGTCTCGCTGAAGCCAAAGACCCGGCTGGCAGCCGTATTCCACCCGACGATGTTCCCAGCGGTGTCCGCCACGACCACGGCGTCACCGAGCACATTGAACAATTGATCCAAATCCAACTGCGTGTTCATGAGGTGAGGCTACTCCTAGCAAACGGGGAAAAAAGAGGCGCCCATTTGGGCGCCTCTTTCTCGACAGCTGCTTAGGTTGTTTAAACGGCCTTTGCCGCATGCAACTTGGCGATAGCTTCCTTTCCATAACCGAGATCGCGCAGCACTTCATCCGTGTGCTCGCCCAACACCGGCGAGGGCTTTACCTCGACCTGCATGTCGGAGAACTTGATCGGGCTGCCGATCGTCAGGTACTTACCGCGAACCTTGTGATCGACTTCGACGATTGAGCCGCTCTTGCGCAGATCGGGGGATTCCGCCAATTCCTTCATAGAGAAGACCGGCGCGCAAGGAATGTCGAACTTACGCAGAATGTCGACCGCTTCGTACTTGGTCTTGTCCTTGAGCCATTCTTCGATCGTTTTGAAGATGTCGAAAATCTTATCCTGACGCGCTTGGGCCGTCATGTAGGCGGGATCATTGGCCCACTCGGGTTTGCCGATGGCCTTGGTGATCGGCTCCCATGCATGCCCCTGAATGGTGAAATAGATGTACGCGTTCGGATCGGTTTCCCAACCCTTACATTTCAAGACCCAGCCGGGCTGTCCGCCGCCGCCGGCGTTGCCGCCGCGGGGCACCACATCGGTGAACTTGCCGTGCGGGTATTGCGGGTATTCCTCGAGGTAACCGACCTTGTCCAAGCGCTGCTGGTCGCGCAGTTTCACGCGGCACAGATTCAGCACCGCATCTTGCATCGAGCAGGAAACCTTCTGTCCCTTGCCGGTCTTTTGACGCTGCATCAACGCCGTCAAAATGCCGATGGCGAGGTGCATGCCAGTGTTGCTGTCGCCCAGTGCGGCGGCAGAAACAGTGGGAGGGCCGTCCCAGAATCCGGTGGTGGACGCGGCGCCGCCGGCGCACTGCGCGACATTTTCATAGACCTTCAGATCTTCATACGAGTGACCATCGCTGAAGCCTTTCACGGAGGCCATGATCAGCTTGGGATTCAGCTCTTGAATGCGCTCCCAGCTGAAGCCCATGCGATCCAACGCTCCGGGACCGAAGTTCTCGACCAATACATCCGAGGTCTTGATCATCGCTTCCAACACTTCCTTGCCTTCCTGGGTCTTCGTGTCGAGAGTCAATGAGCGTTTGTTGCCGTTGAGCATGGTGAAGTACAGCGCGTCGGCACCAGGGACGTCGCGTAACTGAGAGCGGGTAACGTCGCCCGATCCGGGACGCTCAACCTTGATGACATCGGCACCGTAAAATCCGAGTAACTGGGTGCATGCCGGTCCCGCCTGCACATGCGTGAAATCGATGATGCGTATACCTTCTAATGGCATGGTCATTATTGAAATTCCTCAAGGCTGATTGATTACGAGTTGTCTTACTTCTTGGTAGCAGAGCTGGCCGGATTCAAATTGGTTAGCCGACCGCTCTCCGTACCTGCTGCTTCGTCGATCACGGCATTGATGAGTGCCGGTTTCCCCGCCGCGATCGCTTCGGTCAGGGATTTCGAGAGTTCGGCCGGCGTTGTGGCGTGGTAACCGATACCGCCGAACGCTTCGATCATCTTGTCGTAGCGAGCGCCTTTGACGAAAACGGTCGGCGCGACATCGGCACCGCCGGTCGGATTCACATCGGTTCCTCGGTAGACGCCGTTGTTGTTGAAAACGATCGTGACCACGGGCAGCTGATAGCGGCAAATGGTTTCGAGTTCCATGCCACTGAACCCGAAAGCACTGTCCCCTTCGATTGCGACCACGGGCAAGCCGCTGGTGACGGCGGCGCCAACGGCATAACCCATGCCGATGCCCATGATGCCCCAGGTGCCGGAGTCGAACCGTTTTCGCGGCTCGTACATATCGACGATGCTGCGGGCAAAATCGAGGGTATTGGCACCCTCGTTGACCACGTTGACATCGGGTCTCGTCCGCAGCACGTCGCGGATTGCCCGCAGCGCCCCGTGAAAGTTCATCGGCACGGCATTTTGATCGAGCATGGCCGCCATCTTCGCGAGGTTTTTATCCTTGCGCGCTTGGATGGATCCGGTCCATTCGGCGCTCGGCTTGCTGAAGCCGGATTTGATCCCGGCGAGCAGCGCCGAAACGCACGACCCGATGTCGCCGATCACGGGAGCGGCGATGGCCACGTTGCTGTCGATTTCAGTCGGGGCGATGTCGATCTGGATGAATTGCTTCGGTGCACCCCAAGTTTTGCCCTTGCCGTGCGCCAGCAGCCAGTTGAGGCGAGCGCCGATGAGAAGGACGACGTCGGCCTCAGCCAGGACATACGAGCGGGCTGCTGCAGCGGACTGGGGATGGGTGTCGGGAAGCAGGCCCTTCGCCATCGACATCGGCAAATAGGGTATCCCAGAGCTCTCGACCAGCGCGCGAATGGCCGCGTCCGCTTGTGCATAGGCCGCACCTTTGCCGAGCAATATGAGGGGCCGCTTTGCCCCTTTGAGAAGATCGATGGCGCGTTGGACAGCGTCCGGCGCCGGAATTTGGCGCGGAATGGGATCGACCACGCGGACCAGCGACTTCTTACCATGGACGGCGTCCAGCGATTGTGCCAGCAACTGCGCGGGCAAATCCAGGTAGACGCCACCCGGACGACCGGACACGGCAGCGCGGATCGCACGGGCTACGCCAATCCCGATATCCTCTGCCTTGAGGATCCGATAGGCAGCCTTGGCGAATGGCTTCGCCGCGTTCAGCTGATCCATTTCCTCATAGTCGCCCTGCTGCAGGTCGACGATTTCGCGCTCGCTCGAACCGCTGATCAGGATCATCGGGAAACAGTTGGTGGTCGCGTTGGCCAATGCCGTCAGGCCGTTCAAAAATCCGGGCGCCGACACCGTCAGGCAGACGCCCGGTTTTTGTGTCATGTACCCGGCGATTGCCGCGGCATTGCCCGCATTTTGTTCATGTCGGAAGCCGATGAATCGCATTCCCTCAGCTTGCGCAAGACGCGCCAAGTCGGTGATGGGGATGCCCACGAGGCCGAAGATGGTATCGATGTCATTGCACTTCAACGCATCGATGACAAGATGAAATCCGTCCGTCAGTTCGGGCTTTTCGATCGCCGCCGGTTCTGACTGTTGAAGGTCGGTGTTCGCAATAACGCTTTTTAGCTTGGGTTCGTTCATTTAGTGAGTTCTGTGAGCTGGGAAATCGAACGTGGAAGGGCTGAACAGCGCCAGTTGCCGCTCTCCAGTTGGAAAATCGAGTTTGTGAAACGACGATGGGAAACGATCAATGCGTGGCGGCCGAACTTGTCGTGGGACGCGCTTTGAATACCAAACAGCCGTTGCGAGGGATTGCAGGCGACACGGCCGATCCGATCTGGAATACCAATTATTTCTCAAAGGGCCGTTCCCACATCACGTTACGTCGCAATTGGTGCACCGATTCGTAGACCGAGAGATCTTGAGCGTCACGCCCCATTCGGCAGCTGAACGCTTTCCTTGTGAAATTTGACTTAAATCGGCGGTGGTCCGCCCCCCGACCCTCGACGGGCCGCCAATCAAAAGCATTGTAATATACTGTATATCAATGAGGCAAGAAGCGGTTGTGAGAGCGCCGTCTAATTCTCATGCGACGCTCCGCGTGCCGACGTCAACTCTGCGGGTGCGTTGGCGGCAAGGGATAACTGAGCAGGACATGCAGTTGCGAGGCGCGACGGTATCACGTCGGTGGGTTTCACGCCGAGACAGCGAGCACAAACGGGGTGCATGTTCTCCGGCCGCATGGTCTTGAAACCGCTTCTGAGCCGCACATATCGATCGCCCGCCATAGGGCTCTGATGTCTTGTTGCTGACGTTCCCGATCGAGAAATTGTCATGCCAGCGGCAACACGGCGCTACTTCCCCGTCGGCTCGAACCACTGTGGTGTGCCATGCCCAATAGCAGCCCTTTTTGTTGCGCACCAGGTTTGCATTGTGATTTTGCCGCGCGCTCATGGCGTCCTGGTGGTGATAGTCGTGTACCAGTTGATATGCGTCGAAGCCTGACGGCGGCGCGTGACCTTAAGTAAGCGCGCGCGCGACCTAAGTTGAGGGATTGGCTCGCGTCGCGCACCGTGCGTGCAGGCCGTATAGTGCGCGGTCAGCTCCGACAGCCAGATCAATGGTGCCTGTTTGCAAAGCAAATTCTCTCGCCCACAGACGCTTCATGTCAGGCGTGTACGACGCGCTGTTGCCGGGCCCATCGCGTGGGCCGCAGGCATTCTGCTGGCGTCGGTCATGCCGATCACGGCTGCGGCCGCCGAGTTGGTGGATTCAGTCGTAGTAACCGCAACTCGAATTCCCGAGCCGGCAGAGCGAATTCCCGCTGAAATATCCGTCGTTTCCGGCGATGAGCTGGCTGCGCGCGGCGCGTCGGACATGGCCGGCGCGCTCAGTCTCGTGCCCGGCGCCGAAGCGCCCGCAGGCGGCGATGCGGGGCCGTCGAGTGCGGTGCCTTCTTTTTGGGGTCTGCACGAATTCGATGCCTTCTTGCTGGTGGTCGACGGTGTTCCGTGGGGCGGCGCCTTCAATCCGGCGATTACCAGCTTGAATTTAACGGACATCGAGCGCATCGAGGTGTTGAAGGGCGCCGCGCCGGTAATGTACGGCGCAACCTCGTTCGTGGGCGTGGTGCATGCCATCCACTACCCGGCGGGCGAAGCCGCGGACGAAGCCGACGCGGCGTACGGCACGTATGGTTCGGTGCGCGGATCGATCTCAGCCGCGCTGCCGCAAGTCGGCAACTATCGTCAGTCCGTCGCCATCTCCGGCGAGAACCTCGGATTTGCCGATGCCCGTGAAGTAGTCTCCGACGAACGGATTCTCTACCGCGGCGAACTTCAGTTGGGAACGGGCAAGCTGCGCGTCGATGCGGATCTTTCGCTGGTCCGTGACGTTCCGCCGAGTCCGGTCGTTCGGGAAGGTACGTCGCTGACGACGCTGACGCCCATCAATGCAAATTTCAATCCTGCGGACGCCAAGATCGACGAAGACAAATATCACGTCTCCGTCGGCTACGTGCAGCCTACCGCAGCCGGTGTGTGGGACAGCCTCGTGTCCTTTGCCTATTCGGACGTCAGGGACATTCGAGCCTTCCTGCATCCCGATCTCAGCGGTACAGCCGATACTCAAAATCAGCGCCGGTCCATCGATGACGGCTACCTCGACAGTCATTTGACCAATGACGTTGCACGTGGTGCGACCCTGATCGTCGGCACTGATCTCCTGTACGGCCTCGGCCGCCAGACCACGTTGAACGGCAATGGGGCCTATACCGTGCCGCTGAACGGCTCGGAGTTGCCGCCGGCGGCGGCGTCACTGCCGGTCAACGAGATTGGTACGGTCGATGATCGCCGCGTGTTTGCCGGTCAGTACGCTCAGCTCGACTGGAAACCGAATGACCGCTGGAATTTGCTCGGGGGAATTCGTCTGAACGAGGTCTACGAGCACAAAAATTCCAGCGACTTGATCCTGCCGCCGCCGCAGCTCGCCTCGGAGAGCGTCGGCAAGACGATGGTCCGGCCTTCCGAGACCGTCGGTGCGAGCTATCGCGTCTGGGCGGTCGACAAAGATGAAGCGGTCATTTACGCGGACTTTCGCAACGCATTCAAACCCTCCGCACTCGATTTCGGCCCGGACTACACGCCGAATTTGCTGAGCCCTGAGACTGCACAGAGCTATGAAGCGGGGCTGAAGGGCGCGGCGGCGGACGGTCGACTCACTTACCAGGCCGAGTTTTTCCTGATGAACTTCAACAATCTGGTCGTCGCGACGCCCACCGGGGCACTGGCCAATGCGGCGGGGGAGAAGCTGAAGGGTGCTGAAGTCGAGAGCCGCTATCAGATCACGCCCGACTTCGCCCTGGCGGCGAACGCTTCGTGTCATGACGCGCGCTTCACGCAATATTTGTTTTTCGACGGCGTATCGAGCGTGAATGTCGCCGGGCGGCAGCTGCCGCTGTCGCCCTATGAGCTCATATCGGCGGGGTTGCTTTATACGCCGAAACGGGGCTTCGGCTCGACCGTCGTTGCGAACTATGTGGGTCGGCGTTTTCTCGATGAAGAGAACACGGCGCGGGTCGGCGGATACACGAGGCTCGATGCAACCGTCACCTTCGGATTCGATCGCTACCGAATCACACTGGAAGGTACCAACCTCACCGACCGGCGGCCGCCGGTGTCCGCCAGCGAGTTTGGCAGTCAGTCGTTCTATCTGCTCGCGTCCCGCGCACTCTGGTTGCGCCTGGGCTACGGCTGGCGCTGATGGTTCCGGGGGGAGTTCGCGCAAACCTGGCCATCTTCGCCCGGGGGGTTCGGGGTCCGCACTTCTAATGTAGGATGCGCGGCAGTGCGCAATAAGGGCAGGGAGACTAAATTCATGACGCATCGATTGTCGGCAATGCTTGCACTGCTGGTCCTGGTACCGTGTTGGTCTGCCGCGGCGGCGGCTGAGATCAACCCGGCACTGCTCGACGGCATGAAATGGCGGCAAATCGGCCCGTTCCGCGGCGGCCGCGTGGTTGCGGTCAGCGGCGTGCCGGGTGACCCGTCAACATGGTATTTCGGCGGCGTTGCCGGCGGCGTTTGGAAGAGTAACGATGTCGGCGCTTCCTGGAAGCCGGTGTTCGATGATCAAAAGATCTCCTCGATCGGTGCGATCGCAGTCGCCGATTCGGATCACAACGTCGTATACGTCGGCACCGGAGAAGCCTGCCCGCGAGGCAACATCAGTTACGGCGACGGTGTTTACAAGTCCGTCGATGCGGGCCGCACCTGGAAGAACCTGGGGCTGCGGGATACGCGGCACATCGGTGCGGTGATCGTGCACCCGAAGAACCCGGACATCGTGCTGGTCGCAGCGCTGGGACATGCGTTCGGGCCGAACGAAGAACGCGGCGTATTTCGCAGCGCCGACGGCGGGCGCACCTGGAGCAAGGTCTTGTACAAGGATCGAGACACCGGTGCGATCGATGTCGCGTTCGATCCGGACAATCCGAACATCGTCTATGCCTCGCTGTGGCAGATGCGCCGCCAACCTTGGAATTTCTCGAGTGGCGGTCCAGGTTCCGGTCTCTACAAATCAACCGACGCCGGAATCACCTGGAAGCGCCTCGAAGGACATGGCTTGCCGGCGGGGATTCTCGGGCGCATCGGCGTGTCGGTGGCCGGCGGCGGTTCGGGGCGCGTGTTCGCGATGGTCGAAGCAGAGGACGGCGGGCTATTCCGCTCGGACGATACGGGCGACACGTGGACTCGCGTCAATGACGACCACCGCTTCCGGCAGCGCGCGTGGTATTACAGTCACGTGTTCGCCGACCCGGTATCTCCGGATGTCGTCTACGTACTGAACACCGGCGCGTTCCGTTCCGCCGACGGCGGCAAGACCTTCGAGTTGATGCCGGCCCCGCACGGCGATCACCACGCGCTGTGGATCGACCCGAAGGACCCGCGGCATTTGATCAACGGCAGCGACGGCGGCGCGAGCATCTCCGTGGACGGCGGTAAGGCTTGGACCGCGCCGTACAATCAGCCCACCGCACAGTTCTATCATGTGGCGGTCGACAATCGCTGGCCGTATCGCGTGTATGGCGCACAGCAGGACAATTCGACCATCGCCATCGCGAGTCGGGACGATGAGGGCGTGATCGGCCGCCAGGACTGGTACCCGGTCGGCGGCGGCGAGAGCGGGTTCATCGCTCCGGATCCGAAGGATCCTGAGATCATCTACGCCAACTCGGATAGTGGTCAGATGACCCGCTACGACCATCGCACCAACAACTTCCGCGATGTGTCCGTGTTTCCGCTCGACGTGTCGGGCAACGGTGCCGCGAGCCTGCAATACCGCCTGCAATGGACCGAGCCGCTGTTCGTGTCACTGCATGATTCGAACGTCCTGTACACGGCGGCGCAGTTCGTGTTGCGCAGTGCCGATCAAGGACGCAGCTGGAAGGCGATCAGCCCGGATCTTACGCGCAACGACAAGAGCAAACAGCAGCCGTCCGGCGGCCCGATCACACTCGATATCACCAGTGTCGAGTACTACGACACGGTGTTCGCGCTCGCCGAGTCACCCCGACAACAGGGATTGCTGTGGGCCGGCACCGATGACGGCCTGATCCAATTGACGCGCAATGACGGCCAAACTTGGACGGACGTTACGCCGAAGGATATGCCGGCGTGGAGCATGGTGAGCCTCATCGATCCTTCGCCGCACGATGCGGCCACGGCCTACGCGGCCGTCGATCGTCACAAGCTCGATGACTTCAAGCCGCTGATCTATCGGACTCACGATTTCGGCAAGACTTGGACTCGAATCGTCGCCGGTATTCCGGACGGGGCCTATGTGCATGCGGTGCGCGAAGACCCCGTCCGCAAGGGACTGCTCTACGCGGGGACGGAACTCGGTGTGTTCTTTTCGGCAGATGACGGCGCTCATTGGCAGGCGCTGCGGCTCAATCTGCCGACCACGCCGGTACACGATCTCGTCGTCAAGGACAACGATCTCGTGGCCGCAACTCACGGCCGCTCGTTTTGGATTCTCGATGACGTGTCGCCGCTGCGGCAAGCGGCCGAGGGGTTCACTGCCGATGATTTCCACCTGTTCCAGCCGGCGCATGCGGTGAAACTGCATTATCCGAACGAGGTCGAGCGCCGCCTTCCGGTCGGCGACAATCCGCCGGCGGGCGCGGTCATCGACTACTACCTGAAGAGCAAGCCGGCCGACGGCGAGGAAATTACGCTCGAGATTCTGACCGCCGATGGCAAGGCGATACGGCGTCTATCGAATCACCGGCCGGCGGACGGTTCCGAGCAGCCGGAGGAATGGACAGACCGCGAGAAGCCTGCGGATACGATTCCCGCCGCCACCGGCGCGAATCGCTTTGCTTGGGACCTGCGCCGAGAGGACCCGGAGAAAATTCCCGGCGCCTTCTACAGTGACGACGGACCCCGCGGACCGATAGTCACGCCGGGGCATTACCAGGTTCGTCTGACCGTGCACGGCAAGAGTCAGGTCGCGCCGCTCGAGGTCGTCCAGGATCCCCGACTGGTGGGTCAGATAAGGGAGGGCGACGTCAATGAGCTTGCGGATCTGTCGGTGCGAACGTGGTCGGATATCGATGCCCTACACAAGGCCGTGAACCAGATCCGCGAGACACGCTCCCGTTTGGAGACAATCAAAAAATGGATCGGAGACGATGCCGCGGCCAAACCGGTAATCGATGCGGCGAACGAGTTCAGTACCAAGATGGCGCCGATCGAAGGTCGGCTCCTGCAGGTCAAAATGGCGGCTTCCGAAGACAACCTTCGTTATCCGAACATGCTGAACGAACAGTACGACACGTTTTCTGCCACGCTCGACACGGAGGATTTTGGGCCGACGGAGTCTCAGCGGCAGGTGTACGCGTACCTGCATGGCGAACTGACCCGTGAAATCACGAAGTGGCGCACCGTATCCGACACCGATTTGCCGGCGCTTCAATCGCTCATGCGCGCTCATGGCGTACCGTCAATCGGCGAGGTGAACAAGCCATGATCGTTGCAAAACGGCTGTTGCTTGGGGGCCTGTTGATTGGGCTGTCCTATCAAGCGGGGTTCGCGGCGGAGGCGCCGGTCGGCACGGCCTCGCAAGCGCTGCACTGGCGGTTGGTCGGTCCGTTTCGCGGCGGCCGCACGCGAGCGGTAACCGGGATACCCGGCCAGCCCGAGACCTTCTTGGTGGGCGCGGTGAATGGCGGGGTTTGGAAGACGACGGACTATGGCCGGACGTGGGCTCCGCTGTTCGATGCGGCGCCGACCCAATCCATCGGTGCGATTGCGGTTGCGCCATCCGACCCGACGATCATCTATGTGGCGAGCGGCGAAGGCTTGCATCGGCCTGACCTCTCGGTAGGCAACGGCATCTATCGCTCCGCGGACTCCGGGCTGACTTGGACCCACCTGGCGCTCGACGATGCGCAACAGATTCCCGATCTCGCGGTGGACCCGCGAGATCCAAACCGGCTGTATGCGGCGGTGTTGGGCCATCCATACGGCCCGAGTTCGCAGCGCGGAATCTACCGGTCCGCGGATGGCGGGAAGAATTGGACCAGAGTGCTGTACATCGACGACGACACGGGCGGCTCCGGCGTCAAGATCGATCCGCATGATCCGAACGTGCTGTACGCCGGGCTTTGGAACGTGCGCTCAGGCCCATGGGAGGACAACAACGAATACAACGGCACCGCCGGCGGCCTCTACAAGTCTTCCGATGGCGGTGAGCACTGGCGCAGGCTTGCGCGCGGGCTGCCGGAAAATCTGTCGCAAATCGAAGTGGCGGTTGCGCCGAGTCAGGCGGGCCGGCTGTACGCGACTGTCGCCACTATCGCAGAGAGCCAGCCAAGTTCGGCCGCCGGGCTCGGTGTGTATCGATCCGATGACGGCGGTGAAACCTGGTTCCGCGCCACCGGCGATCCGCGGCCGGCGCTGCGCATCGGTGGTGGCGATCTGCCGGTCATCAAGGTGGATCCGCGCAACGCCGATGTGCTCTACAGCGCCAGCATAGTGACGATGAAATCGACGGACGGCGGCGCTCATTGGTCGTCGCTTCGAGGCTCTCCCGGGGGCGATGACTACCAGAATCTCTGGATCAGTCCGGATGATCCCCGGCACATCGCCATGGTTGGTGATCAGGGCGGCATCATCACGGTCAACGGCGGCGCGACCTGGAGCTCTTGGCTCAATCAGCCGACGGCACAGTTGTACCACATCGGCATCACCAACACCTTCCCGTACCGGATATGTTCCGGCCAACAAGAGAGCGGCTCGGTTTGCATCGCCAGCCGCGGCAACGACGGCGAAATCACTTTTCGCGACTGGCATCCGGTCGGGGTGATCGAATACGGTTACGTCCTTCCCGATCCTCTGGATCCCGACGTCGTGTACGGCTCCGGACGGAACCAGGTGTCGAAAACGCACTTGTCGACGGGGCAGGTCCAAGACATCACACCGATTCCGCTCAAAGGCGCCGGAGTTCGCGTCGATCGCACCGAGCCGCTGTTCTTCGCGCCGCAAGACACGCACCGTATGTACTACGCCGCCAACCGTCTCTACGAGACCACCGACGGCGGTCAAAATTGGCGCGTCGTCAGCCCGGACCTCACTCGGGAGAACCCCGGCGCGCCGGCGAGTGTGGGCAGCCTGCGGGTGCCGAAGGCCGACATGCAGCGCGGTGTCATTTATGCGGCGAGCGCGTCAGCGTTGCAGGATGGACTGATCTGGACGGGCACCGATGACGGCCTCGTCTGGGTAACTCGCGACGGCGGCAAGTCATGGCAAAACGTAACGCCGCCGCTGCTCACGCCGTGGAGCAAGGTGACCCAGATCGAGGCCTCGCACTTCGATCCGCAGGTTGCCTATATTTCCGTGAGCCGATTTCGTGTCGATGACCTGAAGCCCTATATATACCGCACTCGGGATGGCGGGCGGACTTGGACGCCGATCGCTTCTGGATTGTCCGACGATGCACCGGTCAATACGGTGCGCGAGGACTCGATGCGGCGAGGTCTACTGTTTACCGGAACCGAAAAGGGAGTGTGGGTCTCGTTCGACGACGGCGATCATTGGAGCTCGTTGCAGCTGAACTTGCCGCACACGTCGATGCGGGACTTGGCGGTCCACGATCAGGATTTGATCGTTGCCACGCATGGCCGCTCGTTTTGGGTGCTGGATGACATCAGTCCTTTGCGGCAGTTCACGGCAAATCTCGAGGTAGGGGAGGCGACACTGCTCAAGCCCGCGCCGGCGATACGCGTGAGGCGCAGTACGGGCACCGATACGCCGATCCAGCCGGATGAACCGGCCGGGCGCAATCCGCCGGATGGTGCGGTGATCGACTACTACCTTGCTCGCGACGCAAGCCACCCCGTAACGATTGAGATACTCGACTCGAACGGCACCTTGGTGAGGCGCGCATCGAGTACCGACCCGGCGCCGTTCACGCAAGAACAACTCGATCGTGAGCTGATTCCGGCGTATTGGATTCGGATGATACGACCGCCGGCGACGGGCGCCGGCATGCACCGCTGGGTTTGGGATTTGCGCTATGCGGCGCCGCGCAGCGTGCAACGCGGTTTTCCCATTTCCGCGGTACCCGGAGATACGCCGGTGGAGCCGGCCGGGCCGCTTGCGAGTCCGGGCAATTACCAGGTCCGCCTGCGCATCGGCTCGCATCAGTGGCAGGCACCGCTCACGGTTGCCCCGGATCCGCGAGTAAAGATCGCTCCCGCGGATTTCGCCGCCCAGGCCTCACTCGCACAACGCCTCGCCGCTGCGCTCGATGGCAGCACCGGCGCGGTGCTCGAGGCGCGCTCCATCCGTGCTCAGCTGAAGGATCTGGCGGCGCACGCCGGCGCAGATCTGGCCGGGAGGATCCGGTCGCTGGATGTTCACGTTGCCGCGTTGCTGGAATCGGGCGAGGAGAGCGCCGCGCCTCACCGGGGACTCGAGCGACTGAACGGCGATATTGCAACGCTGTATACGCAAGTCACGGACGTCGATGCGGCGCCGACGACGGTGCAGGCGGCCGAAACGGACCGCGCACTCGAGGAGTGGCGAGTGTTCGAGCCCGGCTGGCAGCGTCTGCGCGGCGATGACGTGGCTGCGCTGAACCGGGACCTGGGCAAGGCTCGGTTGCCTCGCTTGCGTGTGGATCTCGAACCCCCGCGAGACCTCGATTTCGCCGATGAAGATTAGGGCGAAGGCGGCTACCTCATTGCCCAGAAGGCAGCTGCTACGCTGCCGTTCGGGGTGCCGTCGCGTTCAGGGCACGTTGATGCGATGAATGGATCGTGTCCCGTTCAGGAATGGTGCCCTCGGATAGGCATTCAAGCCACGCGGCCGTGCTCAGCACGGCCGCGAAGCGTGACTGCTGTACTACGCTGAATACGCGATGAATCTCTTCAGCCGTGGCGGAGCCTGCCCGGTTCGCATACGGCACGCTCCCGGTAGCATCCATGAGAAACTCCACTGACAGACCCGCGTCGAATGCGTGCTTGATGGTCGTGTCGTCGCAGTTGTGGGTCATGTAGCCGACTACGGTCACCGTATCGATGTCATGCCGCTTCAGCCAGTCGCCGAGGTCGGTGCCGGCAAAGGCGCTTGGCAGCTTCTTGGGTACGAAGTGATCTCGTGGGCGCCGGGCAACAGTCTCGTGCAGCTCCCAGCCGTGCGAACCGGCGGCGAACAACGGCGATTCGGCCGGCGCCATTTGCTGTACGACGACGATGGGGATGCCCGCGGTCCGGGACGCATCCATCGCGGCGCCGATGTTGCGCAGTGAGTCTTTCACGGGCGGGTACTCGATACGCAGACCGCCGGTCTCGTATTCATTCTGCACATCGATCACGATCAGGGCGCGGCGCGGGGTTTTGGTCTGGGTCATGACGTGATCCTCTTGGGTTGATGTTTGGCATCGCTACGGCGAGAGAGATGATCGGCCCGTATGGCTGCGATCACTAGTGACCCGAATGACAATGTTGGCTAGTATTGGGCCAATTATCGGAGAGAGTGAATATGGTGGCAGCGCGGGCGGCAACTCGGAAGGCGACTCAGGCTGCGACGCGGGTGGCGATAGCGGCTTTCGACGGAATCCGGCCATTTCACTTGTCGGTGCCCTGCGCGGTGTTCGGCGAGGCTGGAGGTGCCGAGCGGCCGCTATTCGATATTCGGGTGTGCGCCGTCGAGCCTGGCGAGTTGCACAGCCAAATAGGTTTCACCATAGGCACCCCATATGGTTTGAACGATTTGGCGCGGGCGAAAATCGTGGTGGTGCCATCGTGGCGCAATCCGCGGGAGCCGGCGCCCGCGCCCCTGCTCGCCGCGCTGCGCCGGGCGCATGCGCGGGGCGTGCTGATCGTGGGTCTGTGCCTCGGCGCGTACGTGCTTGCCGAGGCCGGTTTGCTCGACGGTCGCCGTGCCACCACCCACTGGCGCTGGACCACGCTTTTCGCCCGTCGCTTTCCGAAGATCCGGGTCGATCCTAACGTGTTGTATGTCGATGAGGGTGATGTCATCACCTCGGCAGGCACTGCGGCAGGGATTGATTGCTGCCTACATGTGGTGCGCAAGCGGTACGGGGCTGAGGCGACCAATCGTATTGCCCGCATGCTGGTGGTGCCGCCGCATCGACAGGGCGGCCAAGCGCAATACATCGAGCAGCCCGTAATGATGACCGCAAGCGATACTCCGTTGACCCGTACGTTGAGCTGGGCTGCGATTCATCTGAACGAGCCTCACAGCCTCGATTCGCTCGCCGAAAAAGCGCTCATGAGCCGCCGTACATTCACCCGTCACTTTCGCAAACTCACCGGTACGACCGTCGGCCAATGGCTGCTGGGCCAGCGCCTCGGGCTGGCGCAACGGCTGCTGGAAACGAGCGACCAGTCTGTCGATCAGATCGCAACCCATGCCGGCTTCGGCTCCGCACTGTCGATGCGTCTGCACTTCGGTAAGGCGTTCGACACCTCACCATCCTTGTACCGACGCGAATTTCGCGCAGCCGGATAGGCGGCGTCTGCCGCCGGTCGCGGCATTTCGATCCTCCTGTATCATGGGATTTTCCCACGTCGTCGATTTGTTTCCGGAAGAATGTCAACGCAATGAATACTCCGTCCTTCCCATCGATGTTCTTGGCTGTTGCGCTGATGGCTGGCGCCGCACATTCGGGCGCGCACTCCCCATCGGACTATGACGCTGCCATACAGCAAGGCAACGCGCAGCTGCAGGCCGGCAGCGCCGATCAGGCCTTCAATGCGGGCGCAGCAGCCATAAGAATTAGAGCGGATCGGTGGGAGGGCTACGCACTAACGGGCAGTGCGCTGATGAGTTTGAAGCGCTACGAGGACGCGGCCGATGCTTTGAGCAAAGCGATTGACCGGGCGCCGCAACCAAAGCAGCCGGCACTGCGGGATCTGCGTCGGCAGTGTCTGCTTGCCGAATCCGGATATCCCGTGACAGCCAATGCAGGTGCCCAGGCCATCCCTGCGACGGCGACCCCCACCAGGGACATCCCCACGAAGGACACCTCCACGAAGGACACCCCCACGCCGGCCATTCCTGTTACGGCGAGCACCAGCCAAACCGAGATCGTGTTGTGGAAGTCCATTGAAAACAGCGGCAACACGGCTGACTTACAGAATTACTTGGCTCAGTACCCGAACGGGGCGTTCGCCGCGCTGGCACGCAGCCGCTTGGCCGGAGCAGAGGCGCGGCTGGCGGATGAGAGGCAGCGTCTGGTTGCCAAATTGACCTGGATCGACCCCGCTACCGGGCTCATGTGGGCAAGATACAATCGGCCCGCCGAGTATGCTCATGCGAATTTTACGCGGGCGACCGATTATTGTGGTTCGCTTCGCTCGCTTGGGTATGCAGATTGGCGCCTGCCGACCGTGGATGAATTCATGCGCGTTTATCACTTCGCGCCTGACTCGGCGGCGGTGCGGCTCGATGGCGCACTGGCAGCCAACGAGGACATTCTGCGCTATTTGGGATTTTGGACGTCCACGCCGGGTGATAAGGGCGGCGAACACGTCTTGGTATTCGAAGGGAAGGCGGTCAGTAGCCGCAACAGTGATGGCGCGGGCCAAGTGGGAGGATGGCTTGCGGGCCATGCCTGGAATGGCGCCATCGTGTGCGTGAGAGACCAGAAGGCCGCGGAGCAGCGGTGACGCGTGCCGTCACTAGCGCTTCTGCGGCCGTTCTGACGAATCGTCGGCTTTGGCTCGTTCGCGACCCTGTTGCTCCGCGTTCGCGAGATCCGTTTCCTCGTTTGCGAGTACCTGGGGTCCTTGTTTGATCTTCTGTTTGCCGCGAGCAGAATCGACGAATTCACGTTCCGCGGTATTGAAACGCTCCGCGGCTTCCGGGTTTCCCTCGCCATGATTGGGATTCGTTGGCCATGGATGCTCCTTGAAGTGCATTTCACCTTTTGCGGTCCTAGGCTACGTTTAATTGGTCTACGTCTGCCAGTGGCGCAAGGCGGTGAACCTCTGTAGGCGCTGTCTCACGCATGCCTGACCATGGTAGGCACTGCGTCAAGCACGTCATCAATGGAATGGAATTGCTCCGGATGCGTCAACAACCTATGCGCCATGGCCAGCGCACCGGCTTCGCATTCGGCGCGCAGCGCGGCGTCGCGGATGCATTCAAAATCGATGACATGCGCGAAGCCGAGGATGCGGCGGATCATCTTGCAGGCGGCGAAGCCCAGCATGTCGGCAAACAGTGTGTCCAGAAAGGCGCTCTGCGCCGCCCGAAGCGCGCCGGTGCCCTCGGGAGTTGAAAACATCGCGGCCGGGAACGCGTCTCCCTTGGCATGTTCGTTCCACAGCGCGAGGAAACGGCTGCGGAACGTGTGCCAGAAGGTCTTCGCTTGGCTCAGGATCCACTCCTGATAAGCGACGCGGTCGTCGCTCGGCGCCGTGTGGCCCGGCTGGGAGTACCAATTCAGCAAGAGATTGCCGAAAAATGCTCCCAGGTCGAATCCGATGGGGCCATAGAAGGCGAACTCCGGATCGATCACGCGAGTGTCGTCTTCCGTCACCATCACCGAGCCGGAATGGATATCGCCATGTATGAGCGCTTGGGCCTCATTGAGAAATTTCTGGCCGAAGCGTGCGGCGGCAATTTTGAGCGACCCATCGCTGCGAAAACTCGAGACGATCCGGTCCAGTTGCGGAGAGGTGTGACGATTGCGCGCGCTGATGTAGTAGGGATCCGCGAAGACGAGATCTACGGTGATGCGCACCAGCGGCTTATTCGCGGCGAACAGCGCAATTCCATCCATTTTATGTTCGAACGGCCGGGCGAGGTCGGACGTGAAGAAGCAGGCGCGGGCGATATAGTCGCCCATGTCGCCTGCGAAATTGCCGTAGCGGCGCCCGGCAATCAAGCCCTGCCTCAGAATGATATGGGGCGACAGCCGCTCCATGAACGTGCAATACAGTTCGGAGTCGTAATGATAAATCTTGGGAATCAACGCGCCTACATAAGGGGCCACGGCAGCGTAGTAGGAGTTCTCGAAGAAGGCTCGTTCGGGTGACATCGGCCATGCCGGTCCCGCGGCACGGACATACGGCAACGCCTGCTTCACGCAGACCGAGCCGTCCGGTCCCTCCACGATGAATACGAGGTTGAGATTTCCATCGCCCACTTCGCTGATTTGCCAGTCTTCGGGCCGCCCGCCGAGAAGCGCACGAACGTCTTCGATGTCTCCGGCCAGCGCACGCAGGCTCTTGGGGTCGAGAATCCGATACGCCGCGGGACTCGCTTCATCCGCCATGATCAATTTCCCTTGATGGCTGCGCTTGGGATATCTCCGCCGCCAAAGACGAGACCCGAGTCGGATGCATCTTGGTCTCCATAGGTGCGGAACTTTTCAACCACTCGGCGCATCTCGGCGTCATCGAGAATACGGACCTCCCCGACCGCCAGCGCCATGCCATATTGCGCGGCCAGATTTTCGACCTCACCGGCGAGCGCGAGAGCGGCAGGAAGGTCTGCACCGACCGTAATGACGCCGTGATTGGCCAGTAAACACGCCTTGCGTCCTTCCAATGCGGCAAGGACGGCGTCAGAAAGCTCCTGCGTTCCGAAGGTGTGGTAGGGCGCACAACGGATGTCGGCGCCGCCCGCAACCGCGACCATATAATGAAATGAAGGTATTCCGCGTCCGGTGCAGGCGAGACTCGTCGCCTTGGGTGAATGCGTGTGCACCATGGCGGCGACCTCAGTTCGGTACTTGAATACGTCCCGATGGAAGCGCCACTCGCTCGATGGACGGCGGCGGCCGAACCAGCGGCCGTCAAGGTCCATGAGAGGAATATCCCCGGGTTCGAGGGCGTCATACGGCATTCCGGTCGGGCTGACGAAAAAATGCCGCGCATCCCGGCGCACGCTGACGTTGCCGGATGTGCCGTAGACCAGACCGCGCCGCACGAGTTCTCGACAGGCGGCAATCACCGCTTCGCGCAGCTTCTGGTCCGTGATCGCATCGAGATCGGTCATGGTGCTGCTCATCGAGCGAGACGCAGGTTTTGCAACCCGGCTCGGGTAGCGGGGCAGAGTCCGCACTCCGTGATCAATGCGGTCACTAACCTCGCCGGCGTTACGTCGAAAGCCAGGTTGAGGGCGGGGCTTCCCTCCGGCACCACTCTGACGGTCTCGATGGCGCCGGATAGACTCCGGCCGGTGATGTGCGTGAGTTCCGTCGGCGATCGCTGCTCGATGGGTATATCGCTGCCCTGGTCCAGAGACCAGTCGATGGTGCTGAGGGGCAGCGCCGCATAGAAAGGCACGCCGTTGTCGCGGGCGGCAAGCGCCTTCAGATAGGTACCTACCTTATTGCAGACATCGCCCGCGGCGGTGGTCCGATCGCTGCCGACGATGACCATATCGACCTGGCCCCGCTGCATGAGATGGCCGCCGAGGTTATCGGCGATGACCGTGTGCGGCACACCGTGTGCCGCAAGCTCGAACGCCGTCAGCGCGGCGCCCTGGTTGCGCGGCCGGGTTTCGTCCACCCACACGTGGATCCGAATCCCCGCGTCATGCGCCATGTAGATGGGCGACAAAGCCGTGCCCCAATCGACACAGGCGAGCCAACCGGCGTTACAGTGAGTCAGGATGTTCACGACGCGACCGGCAGTGTCGGCGAAGCGGCGGATGATCTCGACGCCATGCAAGCCGATTGTCCGGCACTGTTCGACGTCGGCATCGCAGATGAGAGCCGCTTCTCGAAACGCCGCATCGGCACGCTCCTCCGGAGCGAGAGGCGCAAGCACGCTATGCATGCGGGTCAACGCCCACGCGAGGTTGTGGGCTGTTGGGCGCGTGGCCCGCAGTGTGCGGGCCGCTTCGTCGAGGTGCGCGTCCGACGCGCTCGACCGCAGAGCGAGTGCCATGCCATAGGCGGCGGTCGCCCCTATCAGCGGAGCGCCGCGCACCACCATGCTCTGGATTGCCTGCGCGGCGTCATCGAGAGTATCAAGGTCGACGGTCGAGAATTCAAATGGAAGTTTCGATTGATCGATGACTCGGACGGAACCGGCGGGGGTGGGCCAGATGGTTCGGTAGTGTCTGCCTGAAATTTTCACTGATGAGCCCGCCGTGGCACCCGCCCGTACAGTCCCGCGGCGGCCGATTGAATTGAAAAGGTTGCCTTTGTCAGCGTTCCATCATGCCATGCGGTCATGCGCCGGCGAAATGGTAATTTTTACCGCATATTCAAGAATGCGATTCGCGAGTTATAGTCGCGGCATGCACTGTCTTCCGCGCTGGGCCTCCGACTAACAGATGCACGGTAATATCCCCGGTGCGGCGAAGATCTCGCGGCGGTGGCTTGTGTGTCTGGCTGTCATGCTGTGGGCCTGCATGTCCTCGAGCGCATCGGCGCAAACGCCGTCTCCTCTTCAGGAATGGCAGTATTCGAGCGGCATCGTTCTGGAAAGATTGTTCAAGCCGGATTTACCGGAATGGCGCGTGGTGCTGGGCGCCGCCGCGGAAGCCAAGCCGCTGTATGACGGTGCGGCGCTCGGCCGGGTGCAAGGCGGTCCCGTGATCAACATTCGGTACCGCGACATCGCCTTCATCTCCGTCGGGGAGGGCGTCGGTGTAAACCTGCTCCACGGCGAAAATTATCGGGCCGGCGTCCTGCTGGGATATGACCTTGGACGGCGCGTCTCGGACGACTACGGGCATCTGCACGGTCTGGGAGACATAGGACGTGCTCCCACCGTCGAGGCCTTCGCCTCCTACGCGATCTCAAAGGCGTTTCCCCTCGTTTTGCGCGCAGATGTTCGCCAGATCGTTGGCGGGGCCGACGGCTTGGTAGCAGATCTGGGAGCGTATATGCCGCTCCCGGGAAGCTCGAAGAAATTGATCATGTTCGCCGGTCCTTCGATTACCTATGCGGATCACCGCTACTTGCAAAACGAATTCGGAGTGACTCCGGCCCAGGCATTGGCCTCCGGATATCCGATATATGAGGTTCATGCAGGATCCGATGCCGTGGGGTTAGGCTTCAGTGTGACCCGGTTCATTACGGAGCACTGGCTGATCAATTTGGATACCGCCGTGAACCACCTGCTGGGAAGCGCAAGGGACAGTCCGATCACACAGAGAACCGTGCAACGCGCACTTGCGCTCTCTTTCGCATACACCTGGTAAGGGCGATAGCTCCACCCGGTGCGTCCGGCGGTCCCTGGGGTATGATATTTTAGTCCGGCCCCTTAAAATGGGACTCTTTCGAGTGGCCGAGGAGAGGCCGTAAAACGATGGGTTTGGACTACACCCGCCTGGAGGGATCCTGAAGAAGCCCGACACACCAATGCCGACAGTCTCTCTGGGGTTTGGCATTGCCCGCACGAGGTCCAAGACCGCTGAGGCGCCGGAAACCCGCAAGGCCAAAATCATGGTGGTAGACCATGACCCGGCATTGCGCCGCCTCATGGTGACGCGCCTCGGCGGGGCGAACTATGCGGTAGAAACCGCCGACGGTGCGCAAGCCGCATTGGATGCCTGTGTGCGGTCCCGTCCGAATCTCGTGATCACGGATTTGCGAATGGAGGACATGGGCGGACTTGCCTTCTTGAAGGAGTTGAAGAGCCGTTGGCCGCAGTTGAGCGTCATCATCCTCACTGCCCACGGAACGATTGCCGAGGCGGTGCAAGCGACTCAATGCGGTGCATTCGGTTATCTGGTCAAGCCTGTTGGAAAGGATGAGCTATTGGGGCAAGTGCAACGTGCGATTGCCACCTCGACCTTTACGTTGACCGACGGCGACTGGCGCGCGAACATCGTGTCGCGTAGTCAGCTCATGGAAGATCGGCTGGGGATCGCCAATCGAGCCGCAGGCAGCGATCTTCCTGTGCTGTTAACAGGCGAAAACGGCACTGGAAAGGAACTCCTTGCGCGTGCGATCCATGCGGCGAGCGCGCGCCGCCAAAGTCCCTTCGTCTCGGTTCATTGCCGAAACACGGCGGACGATGCCTTGGAGTCGGAGCTCTTCGGGGGCGACCCCGACGATCCGGGGGTTGCAGGCGAGCTGCGCCCCGGGGCGTTCCAACGGGCGCACGGCGGCACGTTATTGCTCGATGAAATCGCTGATTTGCCCATCAAGCTACAGGTTTCGCTCGCCAAAGCGCTGGCCGAAAATCATATTCCTCCGCGAGGGGGAGTGCGCGCGGCGCGCCTCGACGTGCGCCTGATCTGCACCACATCCCGCGACCTCAAACCGCTGATGGATACCGGCGCGTTTCTGAAAGATTTGTACTACCAAATCAGCATTCTGCCCATCGAGATACCTCCGCTGGGCCGCCGCCGGGAGGACATTCCCTTGCTGGTGTCGCATTTTCTGGAGCAGGCCACTGAACCGGGCAGTCGACGGAAGATATATACCCCCAAGGCAATCGAACTGCTGGCGACCACGGATTGGCCGGGAAATGTGCGGCAGCTTTTCGATCTGGTGAAGCAAAACGTCGCGCTCTCGCACGGCAACGTCATGACCAAGGAATTCGTGGAGCAGTCGCTGGGCGCGGACCCTATGAAAATACCGAGCTATGACGAAGCGCGGGATCAGTTTTCGCGCGATTACCTCGCGGAGAATTTGCAACGTACAGCCGGCAACGTGACCCGGGCCGCGCGTCTTGCCAAGCGTACTCGAACCGATTTCTACAAGCTTCTGGCACGCTACCGATTGAATCCGGGCGACTTCAAGAATCCGGAACCGGCGAGCCGCGGAAGCAAGGACGCCGGCGAGGACGACTAGCCGTACACCGGGCGGTCCGTCCGGCAGCCGCGCCTTTTTTCTCGACACTGAAGCTCAAAAGAGTTTACCGTCGCGTGTGTGGCAGGGGATCGAGCCCGAGCTCGAGATCGAACGCGTGTGTGCAGGGGACCGAACTCGAGCTCGAACACGAGTGCACTGATTGGGAGGGGGGATGGCGCTGGGACGAGAAGTGATCCTCGAGACGCACACGCTGGTCAAGGCGTTCAAGGGGTTCGTTGCCGTCGATGGCGTCTCGCTGCAAGTGCGGCGCGGAGAGGTGCACGCCCTGATCGGTCCGAACGGGGCGGGCAAGACCACTTTTTTCAATTTGCTCACTAAATTTCTGCAGCCGACATCGGGTGCGATTTTCTATCGGGGCAAGGACGTTACGCGGGAGCAGCCTGCGGACATTGCCCGCCGCGGCATCGTGCGATCCTTCCAAATTTGTGCCGTCTTTCCGCACCTTACGGTTCTCGAGAATGTCCGCGTGGCGTTGCAGCGCCGCGTCGGCACGTCATATCATTTCTGGCGCTCGGAGAAGAGCCTGGCGAAACTCGATGATCGAGCGATGCAGCTGTTGGCCGAGGTCCGTCTTGGAGAATGGGCTCACACACCGGCGGCTGAGCTCCCCTATGGACGCAAGCGTGCCCTGGAGCTTGCCACCACTCTGGCGCTCGAGCCGGAGTTGATGCTGCTGGACGAACCGACGCAGGGCATGGGGCATGAGGACGTATCACGCGTCACTCAGCTCATCAAGCAAGTTGCTGCTGAACGCACCGTGCTCATGGTCGAGCACAACATGAGCGTCGTCGCCTCCATCGCCGATACCATTTCGGTGCTGCAGCGGGGGCGGCTCATTGCCGCCGGCCCCTATGCCGAGGTGTCCAAGAATCCGCAGGTGGTCGAAGCGTACATGGGAAGCTCGAGTACCGAGCTCGCGGGGACCGGCTGATGGCGCGGGAGGTACTGAAGGTCACCGATCTCGAGGCATGGTACGGAGAATCGCACATTTTGCATGGTGTCGAGCTGACCGTGCAAGAAGGCGAAGTCGTCACTCTGCTCGGGCGCAACGGCGCGGGACGAACAACCATGCTGCGCGCCATCATGGGGTTGGTCGGTGCGCGCACCGGGTCCGTGCTGATCGACGGGGTGGAGACTGTGCGGCTGGCGCCGCATCGGATAGCCCGCATCGGAGTGGGTTATTGTCCGGAGGAGCGGGGCATTTTCTCGTCGCTGTCGACTGAGGAGAATCTGCTCCTGCCGCCGCAGCTCAAGGGTGCCCAGGCGATGCAGCTCGACGAGATTTACGCCATTTTCCCGCACCTGCGCGAGCGTGCGGCCGGTCCGGGAACGCGCTTGTCGGGCGGGGAACAACAGATGCTGGCGGTGGCGCGCATTCTGCGTACCGGCGCGAAGCTGTTGCTGCTGGATGAGATTTCAGAGGGCCTGGCTCCGGTGATCGTACAGAAGCTCGGTAACGTGATCCGCACCCTCAGAACCAAGGGGTTTACCGTGGTGCTGGTCGAGCAGAACTTCCGATTCGCAGCCCCCCTGGCAGATCGGTTCTATGTCATGGAGAGTGGCCGGATCGTCAAACAGTTCGAACAATCCGAACTCGCTGCGCAAATGGGGCTGCTGCACGAATATCTGGGTGTTTGATTCAACATAAGGATACCAAAATGATGCTCAAATCAATGACCGCCGCGCTCGGTGTGCTGCTCAGCCTATGTGCATCCTCGCAGTCTCGCGCTGCCGGCGAACAGGTAGTCATCGGCGACATCGACGACATGTCCGGCGTCTACGCGGATGTCATCGGTCAAGGCGGCATCGAGGCCGTCAATATGGCCATCGCCGACTTCGGAGGTTCAGTACTCGGCAAAAAAATCGTGCTACTCAGCGTCGACCACCAGAACAAGCCGGACATCGGTGCATCGAAGCTGCGCGAGTGGGCGGATCAGAATGGTCTGAACATGCTTCTGGGGGGATCCAACACCGGTGTCAGCATTGCCATGGCCAAGGTCGCCGCCGCGAAAAAAGTACCGTTTTTCGCCATCGGGGCGGGGGGCGCCTCGCTGACCGGCGCCGACTGCACCGCCTACACGGTGCACTATTCCTATGATACGACTGCGTTGGGCAACGGCACCGCGAGCGCGATCGTCAAGCAGGGCGGCAAGAGCTGGTACTTCGTGACGGCCGATTACGCGTTCGGCACACAGCTGCAGGAGGCAGCCGCGCGCGTCGTGATCACAAGCGGCGGCAAGGTGTTGGGCGCGGTACGGGCGCCGCTGGGCACGACGGATTACTCGTCCTTTCTTCTGCAGGCGCAGGCGTCGGGTGCGCAGGTTCTGGGACTTGCGAACGCCGGAACCGATTTCTCGAACTCGCTCAAGGCGGCCAACGAATTCGGCCTCACCAAGACGATGAGGCCCGCGGCGCTGCTGGCATTCATCAGCGACATACATAGCCTGACACTGCAAACGGCACAGGGCCTATACCTGACGACGGGCTGGTACTGGGACCTGAACGATGAGACGCGGGCATTCGCCAAGCGCTATTTCGCGAAGATGAAGCGAGAGCCGACCATGAACCAGGCTGCGTACTATTCAGCCACGATGCAGTACCTCGATGCAGTCAAGACGGTGGGATCGACCGATCCGGACCGCATCATGGCGCAGCTGAAAAAGGTCGAGATCAATGATATGTTCACCAAGAATGGTTACATCCGGGCCGACGGATTGATGGTCCATACCATGTACGTCATGCAGGTGAAGACTCCGGCGGAGTCCAAGTATCCGTGGGATTACTACAAGGTGATCAAAGTCATGCCGGGAGAGGAAGCCGACGGGTCTCAACCAGACCCGTCCTGTTCTCTGAGCAAGAAGTAGGGCGCTTGCGGCCGGCCGGTCCCGTGATGATGAACGACCTGTGACCGCAGTGTTCGGTGTGCCGTTGCCGGCGATTCTCGGCCAGCTCATGCTGGGATTGGTCAATGGATCCTTCTATGCGCTCCTGAGTCTCGGCCTGGCGGTGATCTTTGGGCTCCTCGGAGTCGTCAATTTCGCTCACGGAGCTTTCTACATGCTCGGGGCGTTTGCCGCGTACATCGGTCTGCAATTCCTCGGCGTGAACTACTGGTTCGCGCTGCTGCTCGCGCCGCTGGCCGTGGGTGCATTGGGAATTGTGCTCGAGCGCCTGTTCCTGCGCCATTTGTATCAGCTCGATCCTCTGTACGGGCTGCTCTTGACGTTCGGCATCGCGTTGATCGCAGAGGGGATCATGCGCGGCCTCTTCGGCGTTTCCGGCAGATCTTATCCCGTGCCGGAACTATTGCGCGGAGGACTCAACCTCGGCTTCATGGTGCTGCCGATCTATCGCGCTTGGGTGGTGCTCGCTTCCCTGACGGTGTGCGGTGTGACCTGGCTTCTGATCGAACGGACTCGCCTCGGGGCCATGCTGCGCGCGGCGACCGAGAATGCACGCCTGGTGCAGGCCTTTGGCATCAACGTTCCGCTCTTGGTCATGAGTACCTATGGCGCAGGCGTGGCGCTCGCCGCGTTGGCAGGAGTGCTCGCCGCACCCGTGATTCAGGTGAGTCCGTTGATGGGCTCATCACTGGTGATCGTGGTTTTTGCGGTGGTAGTCATTGGCGGCATGGGTTCGATCATCGGCGCCATCGTGAGCGGCTTGGTGCTCGGAATGATCGAAGGGCTGACCAAGGTCATCTATCCTGAGGCATCGAATATCGTGGTCTTCGTCATCATGGCGTTGGTGCTGATATGGCGGCCCACCGGTCTGTTCGGTAGGGAGTGAAAATGCGCGCCCATACGGCGATGTATGCCGTCCTGGCGATTCTGGGCCTGGTCGCCCCATTCCTCGGCCTTTATCCCGTGTTTCTGATGAAGCTGCTGTGCTTCGCAATATTTGCCTGCGCCTTCAATTTGCTGCTCGGTTACACGAAGATGCTGTCCTTCGGTCACGCTGCGTATTTCGGGTCATCGGCCTACGTCACCGGGTGGCTGGTGACGGTTCACGGTTGGGGGACGATAGAGGGGTTGCTCGGCGGCGTCGCGGTGGCCATGTTGCTGGGCCTCGTGATCGGCGCGATCGCCGTGCGTCGTCAGGGTATTTACTTTGCGATGATCACGCTCGCTTTGTCGCAACTGGTGTTCTTCATCTGTCTGCAGGCGGATTTCACGGGCGGCGAAAATGGCCTGCAGGGTATCCCGCGGGGCCGCATTTTCGGAATACTCGATCTGGGTCGTGACCGCACGATGTATTACTTCGTGCTCGCGGCCTTCGTCGCGGCCTACGTCCTCATTCGCCGTATCGTGCACTCGCCCTTCGGCCAGGTTCTCAAGGCGATTCGCGCGAACGAACCCCGTGCCATCTCTCTTGGGTACAAGGTCGACCGCTACAAGCTCATGGCCTTCGTCCTGTCGGCGAGCATTGCCGGATTGGCAGGCTCCCTCAAGGCCTTGGTGCTGGGTTTCGTCACGCTCTCGGATGTGAGCCAGGGAACCTCGGGCGAGGTGATTCTCATGACCTTGCTCGGCGGCAGCGGAACCTTTCTCGGGCCCGTGGTTGGTGCGAATATCGTCGTTACGCTGCAGGAGTATGTGTCTGACTTCGTGGGAGCCTGGGTTTCCGTGATCATCGGCGCTATCTTCGTGATCTGCGTGATGACCTTTCGCCGCGGCATCGCGGGCGAAATTCAACGGTGCTTCGCGGATCGCGCCGCCCCGGGTGGGGTTCGGCAGGAAGTCGAATGAGCGGCAATTCCGCCCTCAATGGCGCCTGGGACCTGTCCGAGTAATGATCGTCCTCGCGACGTCGATCATTACTCGGACAGGCTCTTAGGCGGCATATTGGGCGCCGGCGCTTCGGTTGCCTTTGCACCCGGGACAAAGCGCCGCAGCACCTGCGCGAGTTCCGCGGGCTGCACGGGCTTGCCGATGATGGCGTCCATGCCGGCGGACACACAGCGATCGCGATCCTCCTGAAGCACGCTCGCCGTCAGTGCCACGATCGGCATGGCTGCCAGGCCGCGGTCTATTTCGCGGCGCCGAATTTCCAATGTGGCTTCGAATCCGTCCATCTCGGGCATGTGGCAGTCCATGAATATGAGACTGTATGGCAACCGTTCCGCCATCTGCACCGCTTCCGCGCCGTTTCCGGCAACGTCGACCCGGCACCCGAGACGCTCTAGAAGGCGCACGGCGACCATTTGGTTTACCGAGTTATCCTCGGCGACCAGCACGCGTATCAGATTGGACGCCGCCGGCGCCGGGCCCTCGGTGCGCGCCTGGGATTCGGCGGGAAGTTTCAGGCGCTGCACCGAGGGCGGCGACAGCGCGGAGGATATCGCCTCGCGTAACTGGCGCGCGCGCACTACGGGTTTGGTCAGGTAGGCGGAAAACCCTCGGTCCAGCAGTTCTCTGGCGCTGCTGAGCTGCTCGCCCGAGGTGAGAAGTATGAGCCTCAATTCGCTGAACCGAGGATCTGCATGCAGCATTTGGCCGAGTTCCGCACCGTCGACATCGGGCATCGAGTGATCGACCAAGGCGATGTCGAACGGCCGGCTCGCCGCGTACGCCTGTTCCAAGGCGGAGAGCGCCTGCCGTCCACCACCGACGCTCGTGCATTCGGCGCCCCAGCTCTTCAGCCAGGTCTCGAGCACGCGTCGATTCATCTCGAGATCATCAGCGATGAGCACGCGGCGTCCCGCGATCTCATCGGGCGCCGCGGAGGATTCAGCGGCTTCGGTCACGGTGGCGGGCATCGTGAACCAAAACGTCGAGCCGGCCCCAGGGTTGCTGTCGATTCCGATTTTACCGCCCATGAGTTCGATGAGCTGGCGGCAAATCGCCAAGCCGAGTCCCGTGCCTCCGTAGCGGCGAGTCGTCGATGCGTCCGCCTGGGTGAACTTTTGAAACAGCGCCGCCTGGGCGGCCTGCGAGATCCCAATGCCGGTGTCGTGCACGCTGACCTGCAGTTCGCAATCGTTGTCCTTGCGGATCGCGGTCACTTCGACATGCACGTAGCCCAGGCTCGTGAACTTGATTGCATTGCCGATCAGATTCACCAGGATCTGCTTCAGGCGCCCGGCGTCGGCAACTATGCGCTCGGGTACCGTCGGGTCGATCGACAGCCCCAATTCCAACTGCTTCTCCTCGGCTTTGCCCACCATCAGAGCCGCCACTTCCTCGATCGCGTCCGAGAGATCGAACGGGATGTTCTCCAGCGTCATTGCGCCGGCCTCGATCTTCGAAAAGTCGAGAATGTCATTGATGATTGCGAGGAGATTCTGGCCGGACTTCTCGATGATGTGGACGAAATCGCGCTGTTCCGCGTCGAGCGGTGTGTCGCGCAACAGGTTGGCGAAACCAAGCACGCCGTTCATCGGAGTGCGGATTTCATGGCTCATCGTTGCGAGGAACTCGCTTTTCGCGCGATTCGCGCGCTCCGCAGCTTCTTTCGCGGCCTGCAGCGTTTCCCGCGCCTGGCGCCGCTCCGTGACGTCGGTGGCGACGCTGAGGTAGCCGTCGATGTCGCCGTCGGCGTTGCGAATTGCGGTAACGCTGAGACTCACGGTGAGGTGCGAGCCGTCCTTGCGTACGTACGTGCATTCGCGCACCGAGAATTCGCCTTTCTGGGCAGGATAAGTCAGGGTCTCCAAACCTTCGATCGGACGGCCGCTCAGCACCGTGAGCTCGCGGGAAAGCGCGCTCACCTCACTGTCGAGATGCACGACCAAGGGATTCACGCGTCCGACCATTTCAGCCGCCTGATATTGCAGCATGCGCTCGGCGCCGGAATTGAACACCGTGATCAGGCCGTTGACGTCGGTTGCGATGATCGCCGCTTCGGTGGCTGCGTCGAGCACGCTCTGCAGCAGGGTTCGCGCATCGGCGATCGCCTGCATCGCCTTGCGCCGCTCGGTCACATCGGTAATGAAGCCGTGCCATAGAACGCTGCCGTCCAATTCGCGCTCGGGCGCCGCGTTGCCGAGTACCCACCGTTCGCGGCCATCCGCCAGGCGCAGACGATATTCGTCACGCCAGTGGGTAAGGTGCGCCGCCGAGTTCGCGATCGATTCGCGTACCCGCGCCAGGTCGTCCGGATGCAGCGCCGCGAATGCGCCGCCGGCATCTTCACGAACCGACTCCGGCGACACACCGAAGATTTGCCGAATGCCTTCGCTGGAGTACGGCATATGCGAGGTGCCGTCGGGCCGCAATCGATACTGGTACACCATGCCGGGCAGCTGCGAAGCCATCTTCTGCAATCGGCCGAGCAGTTCTTGGCGCACGTCCTGTGCGCGCTTGCGCTCGGTGACATCGGTACAAATGGCCACGAAGGAGGTGAGGGCGCCGTTCGGCGAATGGATCGGCTGAAAGTCGATGTGCGCCCAATACGCAGTGCCGCCGCGCGTGTGATTGAGCAGCTCGACCTGGCAGCTGCTGCCGGCGTCGATCGCTGCGCGCAGCGCTACGCGCGCTGCCGGATCGGTGTCCTCGCCGCATAGAACCTCATTCTGGTGGCGACCGGTAACGGCGCCGATCGAATATCCGGTCAAACGCACGAACCCCTGATTCACCCACTCTATCCTGCCTTTCGGGTCGGAAATGATGACGGCGCTGCCCGCGTGCTCGACGATGGCGAGGAGGCGGCTCTGCCGCTCCGCGATGCGGTCGCCATCGGAGCGCTCGCGCTGCAGCCGCCGGATGACGGGCTCCATGATGATCACCACGGCCAGCACGGTGGCCAACATCTGCGTGATGACCCGCAGCAGCAGCTTGTGCTGCTGCGCTACGGTTTCCGCCGTGAAGCGCGCCGCCAGCGCATCGACCCATGCATCGACCGCCGCGGCGTAGTTGGCACGTAGTTCGGTGAGGCGGCGGAGCGCCGCGGTGCGCTCGCCGGGCGGCGCTCCGGCGGCGGCACGCGCGTTCTCGGCTACGGTGAGCATTTGCGCCTCCAGGTTGCCGAAGTCGGTGCACAGCGCATCGTCCCCCGCACAGACTCGCGCCAGCAGGTCGGTTACCTTGGCCTGCTGCGCAACCCAATTCGAGATTGCACGATCGACGACGTCGTCGGCCGCCGTCTGCGGTGCATAGACGCGCACCATGGCCGCCTGCAGGACCTCGGTCGAGTATCCTGAAAGTCGGCCGGCAATGCTCACCATCTCGCCGTGTCTCGCGTCCACTCCGAGAAAGCCATGCACGACGTTGCACGCTCCACATCCGTGCGATGAGCAACAAGACCAGATCGTCAACATACGTGATACGCATGCGGCGCCCGAACATAGCGGCGGCGGGTGTATGTGATTTTGACATGAATCGATTGGATTATCGGCGGGGACTAGTTTACTTGACCGTGCGCGCGCCGGTTTGCGCTCTATAATTCCTGCCTTGGTCCGGACTTTGCGGCGTAGGGGAGTGCAGATGCCGAAGAGTGAATCCATCGCCCGGTCTTTGGGCCTGCGAGCAGCGGGATCCGCGCTGCTCGCGCTGACTTTCGCGGCAGCACACGCGGGCCAGAACTATCAGATCTATGTGTCCAACGAGAAATCGGGGGATGTCACCGTCATCAACGGCGGCGACAATCGAGTGCTCGGCCACGATTCCGGTGGGCAAGCGTCCGCGCGGCATCCACGCGAGTCCGGACGGCAAGACGGTGTACGTGGCCCTGAGCGGCACGCCCATAGCGGCGCCGCCTCAGCTGGATGCCAAGGGCAATCCGATCTTCCAAAAGGGCAAGGATGACGACGATGACGACGGCGTCAAGGCCGATAAATCGGCCGATGCGATCGGCGTCGTGGACGTTGCGCAACGCAAAGCTGACGGGCAAGATATCCGCGGGCTCGGATCCCGGAGGAGTTTTCGCTCAGCAAGGACGGCACCAAGCTCTACGTTTCCAACGAAGACGTCAAAGACCGCCAGCGTGATCAACATCGCCACCGGCAAAGTGGAGCACATCATCGCGGTGGGGCAGGAGCCCGAGGGGGTGGCCGCGGCGCCCGACGGAAAGCGCTTCTATGTCACCTGCGAAGCCGGCGGCGACGTCTATCGCCATCGATGACCGCCGGTTACACGACCGTCGGGCATTTCAAGGTGAACGTGCGTCCGCGCAGCATGGATTTCTTGCCGGGCGGCCGGCGATCGGGTTCATTCCGTCGGAATCGACCGGTGAATTGAACGTCATCGATACCGTGAACCTCAAGGTGCTCAAAGGTCATCGCCCTGCCGCAAGGTTCGCGGCCGATGAGCGTGAAAGTGGCATCCGGCGGCCGCAAGATCTATGTCAGCAACGGACGTGCCGGAACGGTGTCCGTGCTCGACGGCCACACGTATGAATTGCTGAGCACGATCAAGGTGGGCATGCGTCCCTGGGGAATAGCTCTTTCACCCGATGGAAAGTTTCTGTATACGGCCAACGGACCATCCAACGATGTGTCCGTCGTCGATCTCGAAGCCAATAAGGAGATTGCGCGGGTCAAGGCGGGTTCGAGTCCTTGGGCGGTGGCCGTCGTGCCCGGTACGCATTGAGCGAAGCGGTGCAGCGGATCATTTTCCGACGATGAATACTTCTTGCGCCGTGATGCTGCGCGTGAAGCCGTCCTTGTAGGCTCTTGCGCGCAGCACCGTGGGACCCGTGAGTTTGATCGGCTTTTCGTAGCGCATGTCCGACGGTCCCGGCACGCTCCCGTCCAAGGTGTAGCGTATGTCGGCGCCGGGTTCGCGTTCGGTCAATGAGATCTCGACCGGTCCGCCGAAAGTTCCGCCTGGCGGCGACATGGCCGGCGGGTCCAATACCGCGGCGCCCGGGTAAGCTCGTTATCCAATCCTGCAAGCAGCTTGACGCCCTTTTGATCTACTGTTTCGCGCGCGATCGGCGGCATTTTGATGTCATCCACGGTGTTTACGCGCATGTAGACGATCGAGCGCCAGATGTCATGCGGCGAAATGACCCGCGGCCTGTCGATTCCCTGGTCGATCAACACCGGTCCGTCGATCAGTTCCTGCCTTTCGAGCGGTGTGTCGTATCGGGCGTCGAAATAGGCAACGGTGCCTCCCGGCCGGTGACATTGCGAGCAATTGGCGTCCAGATACGATCGCGCCCGGTCTTGCACGGTCCGCGTTCCGTCATCGGCCGCCGCGAGTGTCGGCAACTTCGCCAGGTCAGCCTCGTTCACTTCCGGTGTGAACAACCCTACGTGATTCCACGCGCGCAACTCGTTGTCCGTCACTCCCGATGGGTAGGTGAATGAGCGGTTCATTTGGCGCGTTTTCACGCCGAGTACGCCGCTGGTGTTCGGGTTGTGGCAAGCCAGACAATCCTGCCGGCTCGGGTAGTACCAGGTCTGTTCGCGCACTTCTCCGGCGGCCGTTCTGATCGCAATCTCCTCGGTTTGGCTCGTGCCGATCAAATCCGCATCGCTGTTGTCCGGCCGCCATTTGTAAACGACTCCGTATACGCCGCCGGCGCTGTCGCAGACCAATAGACGCGTTTCCAGCCGGCGCTTGATGCCGGGATTGGCTGCGTCGTCGCAATTGGAAAGTCTTGACGAACACCGTGCCCTTCGGAAAGCTCCAATCGCCAGTGGGCGAATATTTCACTTTCGCGTTCGGGACGGCGACCCATCTGCGACTTGCTCGCGCCGTCCGACCAAAAGGGCACGACGATATCGTACGGAATCAGGCCGCTCGCGATGACCAGGTTGCGCGTATCTCTGAACGCGCCTGTCTGCGAAAGCAGCTGCGGGATCTTGC
Organism: uncultured Gammaproteobacteria bacterium; assembly: GCA_963779985.1. Classification (GTDB taxonomy): domain Bacteria; phylum Pseudomonadota; class Gammaproteobacteria; order Steroidobacterales; family Steroidobacteraceae; genus Bog-1198. Next base: position 1,316,263 of record CAVZZW010000004.1, on the reverse strand, counting down.
CTCCCGCAAGGTGCGGCATGCGCAGGTACGGCGCCGGCGCAATTCGAGCGGGTAGGCCATATGGTTGAGGCTGTGCGCCCGCGGAGCCATCGCCGGACTCCCGCGGCGCCACGCTCATGGCGCCGTCGGCAGGACCCGTGGCCAGCAACAGGCCGGCGGTAACGCCGACCCACGTGCGCCAGTGATTGCGCCGGAAGATCCTCAAGGTGATGCCCTCGACATCAGGGGAGTTTATGGGCATTTAACTACCGAGTACACTGATCTGCTCATACAGCAGCGGCGCCCCAGTGACATGAGTCGAGACGACGAAGATCGGATCTTGCACGGCCTGTACTACCATCACGAGAATATTGATGAGGACGTGCAGGTCACGGGCGATCAGGTGTTGTGGCTCGCGATGCATCCCCTGAGGGAAGGTGAATCCTGGAGCAAGGAGGGTGAACTGCAAGGTGTCGATGCGTCGACCTTTCCGGACGAGATCCGCTCGAAGCTCCTCACCGCGAAACTGGAATTGCCTCTCCGCTACCTGCAATACCGAAGGCTGATCAAGTACACCCGCCGCAACGACGCGACGCTCGTCATCGCCGTGACGTTTGCGGGCGCCGATCGGGCGATTCGCCTCCACACGCGCCGCGGACGCATGGATCTGTGGTACCGGGAGCACAAGGACGGCATCCTCGGCATGGTCGCGACCGTCGTCGTCTCGTTCGTGACCGCAGTGATCGCTGTGGTGCTGCTGGCAAGATGAAGGGCACCCGCGTCTGCGCGGCGCAAGGGGATTCTCGAGGCTGAGATTTCAGCAGTCTGATCACGCGCTCAGGGCGGCTTGCGGCACGCCAGCCGCAAGTCTGCGCAGCGTCGGATCCTTGACCAGATGCAGAACGCGCGAGAAGACATGATCGTGGGCGTCGGCGCGGCCGATATGAATGATGCCGGTGTGCTGCAAATCCTTGACGAATAGATCCAGAATGAACCGGCGTGCATCCTCATCCATGGAATCGAGCACCTCGTCGATGAGAATCCACGGCGGTGCATGCAGCACCACGCGCGCGAACGCCAGAGTCTGCTGTTCGTCATCGTTCAACTCGTGATCCCAGCGCCGCACCACGTCCAAAAGAGGCACCAGCCGTTCCAGCCCGAGCCGAACCAGCGCATTCGCGTAGGCGGGGGCGTCGAAAGTTGCGATCGCCGATGGGTAGGCAAGGACTTCGCGCAGCGTGCCCGGAGGCAGGTAAGGTGTGCGCGGCATATACAAGATCTCCTCGTCACGCGGGTGGGTGACCCGCCCGGCACCCCACGGCCACAGCCCCGCCAGCGCACGAAACAGCAGGGTCTTGCCGGTTCCGGATTCGCCGACGATCAAGACCCGCTCTCCGGCCTTGATCTGCACCTTTTTCTCTTCGAGCATGGTGGCGCCGGCCGGCGAAGCGATCTCCAAATCATCGATGCTGATCGCGCCCGGCTCGCCGGTGGCGACGGCGATGCGGCTTTGCACGTCGTGCAGCACGTCGGTATCGATGACGGCCCGGCGGAAGCTCGCGACACGCAGCAAGGTGGCGCGCCAATCGGCGATGGTGCTGAAATTGTCCACGAACCAGCGCAGCGATGACTGAACCTGCATGAAGGCGCCCGACGCCATCATCAGTCCGCCGAAAGAAATATTGCCCGCGAAGTACAGCGGCGCCGCGGCCAGTATCGGAGCGACCAGAGTGAACCAGCCGTAGCCCGCGGTTATCCAAGTGAGATTGGTGAGACCGGCGACCAGCCGGCCGCTGGCGGCCAGTACCGCGGCAAGATCGATCTCGATGCGCCGCTCTTCGTCCGCCTCGCCGGCGTTCAACGCAATGGCATCGATGTGCTCGTTGACGCGTACCAGCGAGAATCGCAGATCGGCTTCGCGCGCATAGCGTTGCGCGTTGCGGTCGATCAAACTTCGGCCGACCCAATAGCTCAACAACGAGGCCGACCCCGAATACACGATCGCGGCCCACACCATGTAACCCGGGATCGACAGGTGCCGGTCCCCGAGGTGGAAGACGAAATTGCTCGACAGTGACCACAGTACCTTCACGAAGGTGGCCAGCAGAATCGAGGACTGCAGCAGGCCGACACCAAGATCGGCGGACAGCTCGGTGAGATGGCGTGCATCCTCGTGCATGCGTTGATCGGGGTTCACGCCCATGGGGCCGGCCTGGCCAAGGCGGAAGGCCCGGCAGGGCTGCAGCCAAGTCTGGACCAAATCGTGCGTCAGACCCTGGCGCAGCCGGAGCTTCAGAGTTTCACCGAGCCAGCGCTGCGCCACATTGAGACAGAGCAGCGCCCCGGCAATCAAGCCAAAGACACCCAATTGCTCCAGGAATTGCGCAAATTCGCGGTGCGACAGTGCATCATAGAAGGGTTGGTTCCAGTTGTTGAGGCGTATCTGCCCATAGGCGGTCACCGCGATGACGAGGAACAGTGCGCCCGACAGGTAGAACAGCGTGTTGCGCACCGGTGCCGCCCACAGGGCCCGGATCATCATGCCGAGTTGCGGCACGAGGCCGGAATTGGCAATCTCTTCGGTATTTGATTCGCGGTTCATGCACGTCTCTGGAGTAATTTGATCACGTCATTATCGGGCAACGCCGCGTGCGGGGGAGCGACATTAAGTGAGCCGGATCGAATCCTTGATCGGCAGCATGACTTTGGCCGAAAAGCTCGGCCAGCTCACGATGACCGCCGCAGGCTTTGCGGTGACCGGACCGATCATTGCCGGCGATTCGACCGAGGCGATCAAGGCCGGCACCATCGGCAATCTGCTCAACATGGTCGGAGCGGCTCATGTGCGCGAAATGCAGCGGCTGGCGGTGGAGGAGTCGCGCCTCGGCATTCCCCTGCTCATCGGATTCGATATCGTGCATGGGCATCGGATCTTGTTTCCGGTGCCCTTGGGTGAGGCGTCGTTGTTCGATCCTGAAACCTGGGCGCTGACCGCGCGTGAATCCGCCAAGGAGGCCGCGGCCGACGGACTGGCGATGACCTTCGCGCCGATGCTGGATGTGGCGCGCGACCCGCGCTGGGGGCGCAGCGTCGAGGGTCCGGGGGAGGACCCCTGGCTCGCCGCGCGCATTGCCGAGGCGAAGGTGCGCGGTTTCCAAGGCGCCAACCTCGCGGCAGCGGATGCGCTCGCGGCGGTCGCCAAGCACTACTGCGCCTATGGCGCGGTCACCGCCGGACGCGACTATGCCTCGGTCGACATCTCCGAGCGCACCCTGCGCGAAGTGTACATGCCGCCGTTCGCGGCGGCGGTGGCCTCGGGGGTCGCGGCCGTCATGCCCGCGTTCATCGATCTTGCCGGCATACCCATGACGGCCAACAAGGAGCTGCTGCGCGGTTGGCTGCGCGGCCGCTGGGGGTTCGAAGGGCGTCATCGTCAGCGACTACAACGCCATCGCGGAGCTCATGCATCACGGTATCGCCGCCGATCTTGCCGAAGCCGCCGCTCACGCGCTCAAGGCCGGCGTCGATATCGACATGATGGCCGATGCATATCGCCGCGGACTGCCCACGGCTCTCGAGCGCAGACTGGTGACCATGGCGGAGATCGACGAGTCGGTAAGGCGCGTGCTGACGCTCAAGGAGCGGCTGGGTCTTTTCGACGATCCGTATCGTCGCGGCGCAACGCCTGAAGCTGCCGCGGCCTTTACGCATCGCCGGCAGCTCGCGCGCGACCGTGGGCGCGCGCGCCATCGTGATGTTGAAGAATGACAATGCGACGCTGCCGCTCCACGGCTCATTGCGGCGTCTCGCGGTCATCGGCCCGCTGGCGGACGCGCCGGCGGAGATGCGCGGGCCCTGGTGGGGAGCTGCCGACGCCGGAGGGTCATGTCAGCGTGGTGGCGGGCCTGCGTGCGATTCGCTCCGAATCCCGGGTCCTCGCATGCGCCGGGCGTGGAAATCGACGGCGAGGATGTGTCGGGCATTGCAGCGGCTCTCGATCTGTGCGCGACGGCCGATGCCATCCTTCTCTGCCTGGGGGAGGCGGCGGACCATGAGCGGGGAGGCCGCGAGCCGTGCGCACTTGGATCTTCCGGGGAAGCAGCGCGAATTCGCCGAGGCCGTGTTCGAGCAAGCGCGCGCGGCGGCCAAGCCGGTGATCGTCGTCTTATTCTCGGGCCGCCCGCTGGTGGTGCCGTGGCTGGTCGAGAAGGCGGATGCCGTGCTCGCGGCGTGGTTCCTCGGCAGCGAGGCGGGCAATGCAATCGGCGACGTGCTGACCGGACGCGTGTCCCCGAGCGGCCGCACGCCGGTCACCTGGGCGCGCGCAGCGGGACAGATTCCCATCTTCTTCGGCGAGCGTCCGACCGGCCGACCCGCGAATCCGCAGGATCATTACACGAGCAAGTATCTCGACGTGCCGAATGAGCCTCTGTTTCCATTTCGGCCACGGGCTCACCTATGGACGATTCGCGCTGTCCAATCTGCGCGTGACCCCGGTCGATGCCGAGGACATCGACACCATGCAGATTCGCGTCGACGTGCGCAATGAGGGTGCGCGGGCCGCGCAGGAGACGGTCTTCCTGTTCACGCACGACAAGATCGCGAGCGTGGCCCGGCCGCTGCTCGAGCTCAAAGGATTCGCCAAGATCCACTTGCGGCCCGGCGAGGCGGGAACGGTGACTTTGTCGCTGCGTGCCACGGATTTGCGCTTTCTCGGCGCTCGATCTCGAGCCCGTGTTCGAGCCCGGCGAAGTCGAGATTCTGGTGGGTCCCTGCGCCGACAGATCGCAGCTGCTGGCCGCTACCATCCGCCTATCTTGGTCGCGTCCCTGCTGAGCCGCCGCAGGTCCAGCTGAAAGATGTATTCGCTCTGCGTGCCCGGAACCATCGGATCCCATTCGACCTGCTTCGGGTCCGCCTCCTCGGTTTGCTGACCGCCGGCCAGATTGTTGTCGGTGTAGTAAATCACCAGCAGAACTCGGGCGAGCGCCTTGTCGCAGTCGTATTGGACTTTCTGGACGTTGCTCATGAATATTTCTCCGGCGGCGCTGCGTTGCGGCTCCGGGAATTCCTGCCTCAGCCATTCCGTCACGAGACGGCCTGAACGCTTCAATTGATGATCCGTGCTGAAGGTCGCCCAGGATCCGTCTGCGCCGACCGCCCTGAATACCCAGCCACCGGGCGACATGGGATCGAGCGTGCGCACCCACGCCATCGGATCCGCCCGCCGAGCCTCTCGCTGCCTGGCCAGCTGCTCCGCCTTGACCTTCTCGTCGGCCTGCGCCTGGGCCCGCTGTGCCTCCCACAACTTTTCCTGCTCCGGGGTTTGTCCGGCGGCGATCGAATGGTGCAGAACGCCTGCCGCAACGAGCCCCGCCGATACGAGCCACTGTGTCGTCCGAATCATCGTGTTTCTCCGAGAGCACTCGCTCGCCCCGTCATGAGTGCGGGGTGGATCGGTAATTGTAGGCGAGCCGAAGGTAGTAGTGGCGCACTACTTGGCCGTCACGCCACAGTACGCGGTCTTCGATCGGTCCCCAGCGTTCGGCATGGGATTCGATGGCTTTGCCGGAAAGTTCCCCGGGGTCCCACGCGACCAGAAGCAGGGTTCGGCCCTCCTGCAGCAGGGGCGGGGTCCACCGTTCGTACATGAGACCGATTCCGTCGAACAGATGCGCGCTCGATGTTTCCACCGCGGACCGGGTTTGTTCGGCCCCGTAGAATGCCAGCTCGCTGGCGATGGCGTAGCGATCCATACCGACGATCAGCGGGTCGACGCCGGTTTCGGTGCGGATCGCCGCGGCGGTGTCGCCGATCTTTTGGCTGAAGTCGCGCCAACCGACCGGAATCAGCTCGATGTGCTTGCCGTAGCCAAGACCGGGAAGCCCCAGCACCAGGTAGTGCAGGCCGGCGCCGTAAATCAGCAGCATCGTCACGAGTGTCGGTGCCCATGCCGCACGGATCCATGCACGCAGGCCCCTCAAGGCCCCTCCGGCCGACACCATTCCCGCCCCCATGATGGGTAGCGCAGCGGTCCATGGCGCACCGGTCCAATCGAGCTTCACTTCGTGACGCAGGCTGAAGACTGCGAACACCGCGAGAGGAATGAGAATTGCCATGCTGATGAACAGCCGGCGGCGCAGGGCGTCTCCATCCCCGCCTGCGCCTGCGCCTGCGCCTGCGCCTGCGCCGGTGGCCGCGCCAGTGTCGGCCCCGGCTCTAGCGTGGCCAGCTCCCCACCTCGCAGGCCGGGCAGCTATGAGCGACGCCGCCACAGCCAGCACGCCCGTCGGAGTGATGAGTATCAGCGCGGAGGCGATCAGCTTGTGGAGTGCGAATCTCGGAGTCTCCGCCAGGCGGCGCGAGGTTTGGAATGCGAAGGAGGCCCATTCGTGCTGCGCGTTCCAAAGTATGACCGGCGAAAAAACCGCGAAAGCGATCAGTGCGGCGACATAGGGCTCCCACCGCCGCCACCAGCGCCGCGATCCCTGATCCCACAGCATGAAGGCCAGCGTGACCGGAACGAGCAGGCCGATGGAGTATTTTGAGATTGAGCCGAGCCCCAGACAAAGTCCCACACGCCACCAGGCGGATGATTTGCCGGCGACCAACGCGCGCTCGAGGTAGTAGAGCGAGGCGGCCCATGCGGCGGTCAGGGGAGCGTCCGGAGTCATGAGCAACCCAGACAGAAAAAAGAAGGGCAGTACCTGTCCCAATGCCAGGGCAGCCAGCGCGCTCGCCTCATCAAAGAGGTTGCGCGTCAGACGATACGTAAATACCGAGGTGATCACTGCGCAGCACAGCGCCCCCGCGCGGACACCGAACTGCGACTGGCCGAACGCGGCGGTGCCCAGCTTGATCAGCCACGCCACCATCGGCGGGTGGTCGAGATATCCGATGTCGAGATGCCGCGAGTAATTCCAGTAATACGCCTCTTCCGGGAGAAGTTCGACGGACCCGAGATACACCAGACGAAGCGCGACGGCGTAGACGACGAGCCCCATCGCCAGCGCACGCACGGGCGCGCCCTCCGCCGATGAACGTGTTTCCGGGTATCCGTAGGCGGTCACCGCCAGTCCCGCGATCACGGCGAATAGGATGGATACCTGCGGTGGCCAACCCCAGGAGAGTGACAACAAGCCGAGCACGCCGCCGCGCAGGAACAGCGCCATGAAGCTCACAGTCAACAGACGGCCGTGCAACCGCCAATCCCCTGTTCGCTTTGTCGCAACGACTATCGGGCGTACTTTCAGTAAGTAATTCAAGGCCATGGCGACAGCGAAGCTCGCGATATGGCTGGTTCGCAACGGCAGTCCACGGCCGATCAAGGTGCAAAAGAGACCGGCATCGAGGAGCGGGGGCAACGCCGTTTGGATGAAGCGGCGGCTCAGTGTTTCATTGTTCTCCCGCAGAGGCGCTCACCTTTCGGAATGCTAATTTACCGTTGGAGCGCGAACTTACATCATCAATTCGTGCGTCAGCGCCGCTTGGTGATTATAGTAACAACGATGAGCGTTGGACACTCGGTGATTCTGAGCTTTCCTTAGGAGACGATACACGCAATGATTGCTGCCGAACCCCATCAACCGCTCGAGACGTACCTGAAGAGTGCGGCCCTCAGTCCGACCGAAGTTCCCGTGCGTTCCGGCCCGGAATTGTCGGTCATCGTGCCGACGTTCAATGAAAGGGACAATATCGGGGAGCTGATCGGGCGCCTCGTGGTGTGCCTGGAAGGTCGTTCGTGGGAAGTCGTTTTCGTCGACGATGACTCGCCTGACGGCACCGCCGACCTCGTGCGCGAGTACGCAGCGGCGGATAGCCGGGTCCGCTGTCTGCAGAGAATCGGCCGCCGCGGTCTGTCCTCGGCCTGTGTCGAGGGCATGCTCGCGACCACGGCGGCTTATCTGGCGGTGATCGACGCCGATCTACAGCATGACGAGCGGCTGCTGCCGCAGATGCTCGATACCCTGAAGCAAGGCGATACGGACATCGTGGTCGGCAGCCGATATGCGCCCGGCGGCGATATCGGCGACTGGGATGCCCGGCGGGCCCGCATGAGCCGTCTCGCCATGCGGCTGAGCCGAGTGTTGGTCCCTGCCGAATTGACGGATCCCATGAGCGGATTTTTCATGATGCGCCGGTCGGTATTGGACGACTCGGTGCGCAACCTCTCGGCGATCGGCTTCAAGATACTGACCGATGTTTTCGCGTCCTTCCCGCGGCCATTGCGATTCAAGGAATTGGCTTACCGGTTCAGAGTTCGGCGAGCGGGAGAGAGCAAACTTGATTCCGTGACGGCTTGGGATTACGTCATGCTGCTGCTCGACAAGTTGGTGGGCCACTGGATTCCGGTGCGCTTCCTTGCCTTCTCGATCGTCGGCGCGATGGGCGTCGCCGTGCATTTTGCCGTACTGACGCTGGTCTTTCAGGGGATGCACCGCGGCTTTATCGCGGGCCAGGCGGCCGCGACGCTGGGCGCCATGACATTCAACTTCGCAGTCAACAACGTCCTCACCTATCGCGACATGCGGCTGCGCGGTGCGCGCTGGCTGCGCGGTTGGGCGTCATTCGTGCTCGCCTGCAGTATCGGCGGCTTTGCGAACCTAGGGGTGGCGTCCACTGTTTACGGCTTGGGTCGCGGATGGTTTCCGGCCGCCATCGCGGGAATACTCGTCGGCGCGGTCTGGAATTACGCCGTTACGATGATGCTGACCTGGGGCCGGCCGCGCCGCTGAGGGCACCCAAAGTTTCTTCCGGCGATTCGCGAATTTGATTCGTGGGTATTGGTTAATTGTTCAATGTAATATATTGAATAATATAAATATCATCCCAGATGAAAACGGGTCTTCACGAAGAGACCAGGGTCGCCGGACCCACTGCAGTGCCGTCGCTCTCCTGCTCGGGTGTCGCAAGGGCAGATGGACTCGGTGCATCGAGGCGTACGGCGATTGCGGCGCGCAGCCCCGGGTTTTGGTCCGATAGTTCGAGCGCGCTGCCATGCAGCTTGGCGACTGCCTGCACCAGACTCAAGCCGAGGCCGACGCCGGGAGTACCGCGGCTCGCATCGCCGCGGTAAAAGCGCTCCACGACCTTGCCCTTTTCCGAGTCGGCGATTCCCGGACCATTGTCCGATACCGAAATCTGAGCGGTACCGTCGCTGCGCTCGAGCACGGCCACGTCGATCGCGCCGTTCACGGGTGCATACTTCAGCGCGTTGTCGATCAAGTTGCTCAATGCCTGAGCGAGCAGAACCGGATCACCCGATACGAACACGGGTCCCTCGGATCGAAACGAGAGATCGATATTCTTCAGTTCCGCGGCGGGTGCGTAGAATTCCACCGCATTCGCCGCAAGGTCGGCCACGTCGAGCGCAACGAAGCCGGAGCGGCGCATGCCGGCATCGATTTCCGCAAGCCGAAGCAGCGCATCGAATATGCGAATCACCCGGTCGACGTCCGCGACGGCACCGTCGATTTCCGCGTAGACCTGCTCGGGAGGCGGCCGAATCAGCGCCAGTTCCTCGAGCCGGGAGCGCAACTCGGCCAACGGCGTGCGCAGGTCGTGGGCGATGGAATTGGAAACGTTGCGCACGCCGTGCACCAACAGTTCGATCTGCTCGAGCATGCCGTTGATGGTGCGCGACAGGGTGTTGAGTTCGTCGTCGTTCAGATGCGTCGGCAGGCGGTGCTGCAAATCGCCGTGGATGATGGCCGATACGGTCTGTCGGATGCTGTGGATGCGCGACATGAGCGCGCGGCGGGTGATGAGGCCGATCAACAGGCCGGCGATCGACAGCACGGCGATGGCGGCGGCCAAACCGTACCAGAAGCGCGTCTGCAGAGGGGCAAAAAGCGCGTTGTCCCGGCCCACCAGCAGGTTGTAGCTGCCCAACGTGGCGACGTGCACCAACGCGGTCTGCACGCCATGCTCGCCCAATTCGATATTGACCTTGTAGTTTCCCGGCACGATGGGCACGACTGAGGGCCACGCCGGCAGATTCCCGGACAATGGATGCAGCGACGCATCGGTCAGCAACAAGATTCGCTCGCCGGCGATCTGCATGCGCACGCGGGCATCGATGAAGCTCCTCACGCCGTCCGCGCCGTCGCGCCGAAAGACTTCGGCCAGCCGCTGAGCATCGACCTGCAGAATCTCCGCGCGGCCGTCCTGGATCGTCACCTGCCAGGCATACCACAGCGGCGCCGCGAACAGCACCAGCGCGGTGATCCCCAATGCGACATAGCCGAGCGCCAGAGAGAGTGCCGATGAGCGCATCATGCTAGTCATCCGCCGTCACGGTGTACCCGGCATTGCGGACGGTGCGCAGCAGCGGGCGCTCGAATTCGGCATCGATTTTCTGCCGCAATTTACTGATGTGCACGTCGACGACATTGGTCTGAGGATCGAAATGATAATCCCACACGTTCTCCAGCAGCATGGTGCGCGTGACCACCTGGCCGGCGTGGCGCATCAGGTACTCGAGCAGCTTGAATTCGCGCGGCTGCAGCGCAATCGGCCGGTCGCCGCGGGTCACCTTGCGCGTCAGCGGATCCATATGCAAGTCGCCGACCGTGAGCGGAATCTCGGTGTTGATGGCCTGCGCGCGGCGATGCAATGCATCAACGCGCGCGAGCAACTCGCCGAAGGCAAAGGGTTTGGTCAAGTAGTCATCGCCGCCGCTGCGCAGCCCGCGTATCCGGTCATCGACTTCCGAGAGTGCGCTCAAAATCAGAATCGGCGTGCGCTTGCCGGCCTTGCGCAGCACTTCGATGATGGCAAGGCCGTCGATGTCGCCCGGCAGCATCCGATCCATGATGATCACATCGTACGGTTCGCTCGCCGCCAGAAACATGCCGTCGCGGCCATTGCCCGCGTGATCGGTGGTGTGCCCGGCTTCCTGCAGGCCTTTGACGACGAACTGGGTGACCCGCTCGTTGTCTTCGACCAGCAGAATTTTCACGTAGTGCCCTCGAGCGGCGGTACCGCGCGATCGGACGACCGCGGCGGCGGATCTATCCTCGGCGCGTCCGGGTGCTTTCGGCGCCGGCGGCGCTTGAGCTCGCAGACTGAACTCGTCCAGATACAGGTAAATGACCGGCGTCGTGAACAGCGTCAACGCCTGGCTCAATATCAGGCCGCCGACCATGGTATAGCCCAGCGGCTGGCGCAGCTCCGAGCCGGTGCCGCGCCCCAGCGCCAGGGGCAGCGCGCCGAGCAAGGCCGCCATCGTCGTCATCATGATCGGCCGGAAGCGCAGCAGGCATGCCTGGCGAATCGAGTCGTGCGGCGACAGATGCTGCTCGCGCTCCGCCTGGATGCGCGAAGTCCACCATCATGATGCCGTTCTTCTTCACGATGCCGATCAGCAGGATGATGCCGATCAGCGCCATCACCGACAGATCGATGTGAAATATCAGCAGCACCAGCAGCGCGCCGACGCCCGCCGAGGGCAGGGTGGAGAGAATCGTCAGCGGATGAATGTAGCTCTCATAGAGCATGCCGAGAATGATGTACACGGCGACCAGCGCCGCGAGAATCAGGTACGGCTGGCTCTTCAGCGAACTCTGGAAGGCCTGCGCGGTACCCTGGAAGTTGCCGGTGATGGTCGCCGGCAGGCGCATGGCGGCGGACGCGCGGTTGATGGCATCGACCGCGTCGCCGAGCGCCGCGCCCGGCGCGAGGTTGAACGACAGCGTCACCGCCGGGAACTGTCCCTGGTGATTGATCGACAGGTAGGTCACGTGCTGTGTGTCGTACTTGGTCATGGCCGACAACGGCACCATTTGGCCGGTCAGGGCGATTTCAAGTAGAGCTTGTTGAGCGAGGCGGGATCGGTCTGCAGCGACGGGGTGATCTCCAGAACCACGTGATAGCTGTTGGCCTGGGTGAAGAACTGCGCAGCCTGGCGCTGGCCGAAGGCATCGTAGAGCGCTTGGTCGATGGCGGCCGGCTGGATACCGAAGCGTGCCGCCTGATCGCGGTCGATCGTCAGCGACAGCATGCCGCTGCTGGTCTGCTGATCGGAGGCCACGTCGCGCAGCATCGGCAGCTTCTGCAACTGCGCGAGCAGCTTCGGCGCCCACTCGTTGAGCTCATTGATATCCGAATCCTGCAGCGTGTATTGATACTGCGTGCGTGACGTGCGGCCGCCGACGTTGAGATCCTGCGGCGGCCTGCATGAACAGCGTCGCGCCCGGCACCTGGGCGAGCTGCGGCCGCAGACGGTTGATGATCTGATCGGCGTTCGCGCTGCGCTGGTCGCGCGGTTTCAAACCGATGACCACGAAGCCGTTGTTGATCGGCCGGTTGCCGCCGAGTCCGGTGCCGTAGCTCTCGACGTCCGGATCCTTGGCGACGACATCCAGCAGCGCGTGCTGCCGGCGCACCATCTCGTCGAACGAGATATCCTGGGGCGCATCGGACAAGCCGGAGATGATGCCGGTGTCCTGCTGCGGGAAGAAGCCCTTGGGTATCTCGATGTACAGCACCACGGTCGCCGCGACGGTGATCAGGAACACCAGTCGAGGTGGCGCGCTTGTGATCCAGCACGAAGTCCAGGCCGCGCGTATACCCAGCCAGGATGCGGTCGAAGGCGCGCTCGATCACCATGTACGCCTTGCCGTGCTTCGCGTGCTTCTCGTCGCGCAGGAACAGCGCGCACATGGTCGGGGACAGCGTCAGCGCCACGAAGGCCGAGACGACGATGGTCATCGTCATGGTGATCGCAAACTCGCGGAACAGCCGGCCGATGATGCCGCCCATCAGCAGCAAGGGGATGAACACCGCGACCAGCGAGACGCTGATGGAGAGGATGGTGAAGCCGATCTCACCGGCGCCCTTGAGTGTCGCTTCCATGGGCGACAGGCCTTCCTCGATGTGCCGGTAGATGTTTTCCAACATCACGATGGCATCGTCGACCACGAAACCGACGGCGATGGTCAGCGCCATCAGCGACAGGTTGTCGAGGCTGTAATTGAGGACGTACATCATCGCCGCGGTGCCGAGCAGCGCCAGCGGCACCGTGACGCCGGGAATGATCGTCGCCCAGGCATTGCGCAGGAACAGGAAAATCACCATCACGACCAGCGCGATGGTCAGAGCAAGCGTGAACTCCACGTCCTGCACGGCGGCCTTGATGGTGGTCGTGCGATTCGCAACGGTGTCCACCTTGATCGACGGCGGCACGGAGGCGAGCGCATGCGGCAGCAGCGTCTCGACGCGCTGCGCCGCTTCGATGACGTTGGCGCCCGCCTGCTTGTAGATCAGCAGCAGGATGCCGTTGTGGCCGTTCTGCCAGGCCGTCAGCAGGGTGTTTTCCGGTCCGTCGACCGCGACGCCGATGTCGCGGATGCGCACCGGCGCGCCGTTCTTGTAGGCGACGACCACATCGTTCCAGGGCGCGGCCTTCAGCAGCTGATCGTTGTCGTAAATCGTCAAGCTGCGCTTCGGTCCGTTGATCGAGCCCTTGGGTGCGTCGACCGTGGCGGCGGTGATGACGTTGGCCACGTCCTCCATCTGCAAGCCGAGCGCGGCGAGCTTGGTGGGATCGACCTGCACGCGTACCGCAGGCTTCTGCTGGCCGCCGATCGACACCTGCGCGATCCCCGGAATCTGCGAAATCTGCTGGGCGAGGATGTTCTCGGCGTAGTCATCCACGGCGGTGACCGGCAGCACGTCGGAATGCACCGAGAGGATCAGAATCGGCGAGTCGGCCGGATTGACCTTGCGGTAGGTCGGCGGTGTCGGCAGGTTCTTCGGCAGCTGGCCGCCGGCGGCGTCGATGCCGGTTTGCACGTCCTGGGCCGCGGCGTCGATGTTGCGGTTCAGGTCGAACTGCAGCGTGATCTGCGTCGTGCCGAGCACAGTTGGTCGAGGTCATCTGCGACAGACCCGAGATCTGCGCGAACTGATATTCGAGCGGTGTCGCCACCGACGAGGCCATGGTCTCGGGGCTGGCGCCCGGCAGCTGCGCCGACACCTGGATGGTGGGGAAGTCGACCTGCGGCAACGGCGCTACCGGCAACATGGGGGACACCACGAGGCCGACCAGAAAGATGCCCCCCATCAACAGCGAGGTGGCGATCGGCCGCCGGACGAAGGGTTCCGAAATGCTCATGACGATTTGACAGCCGGTGTCGTGCCGGCGCGGGACGCTTCCGCGGTCACCGCACGTACGTGCACGCCCGCCTGCAGACGGTATTGATTGCTGGTCACGACGCGCTCATTCAGCGCGAGGCCGGTGTTCACGACCGTCAAGCCGCCGCTTTCCTCGCCGATTTTCAGCTGCCGCACCTCCACGGTCGAATCCGGCTTCACCACGTAGGTGAAAGGACCGTTGGGCCCGAGTTGCACCGCCGTCGTCGGCAGTGTCAACGCATCGTGCAGAGTGCGCACCAGCACCCGCGCATTGACATACTGACCGGGCCAAAGCGTGTTGTGCGCGTTGCCGAATGTCGCTTTGAGGCGCGCGGTACCGGTGGTCTGATCGATCTCGTTGTCGATGAGCGTGAGGGTGCCTCGATCGAGTTCGCTGCCGCCGTCTCGCGAGAGGGTCGTGACACTGACCGGACCGGCGGAGAGGGCGCCATTGACGGCGGCCAAATCCTCCTCGGGCAGCGTGAAGATCACCGAAATGGGCTGCACCTGTGTCACGACGACGATGCCGGTGGTCGCCGCCGCGCGCACGATGTTGCCCGGATCCACCAGGCGAATGCCCGTGCGGCCGTTGATCGGCGAGGTGATGCGCGTGTAGTCGAGCTGGGTGCGAGCGTTGTCGATCAGGGCCTGATCGACCTTGATCTGCGCCGCGAGCTGATCGACCGTCGCGCGCTGCGTGTCGACGGTTTGCTTGCTCGCCAAATCCTGCGGCTGCAGAATGGTGTAGCGCTCGAGATCCCGTTGGGCATTCGCGAGCTGGGCCGCATCCTTGGCTTTGGTGGCGACGGCTTGGTTGTATGCGGCCTCGTTCGGACGCGGGTCGATTTCCGCCAACAGGTCGCCCTTGTGTACCGTTTGGCCTTCGGTGAACGCGATCTTCTGCAGCTCGCCGTCCACGCGCGCGGTCACCGTCACCGTGTAGAACGCCTGTACCGTGCCGATACCCGACAGATAAATCGGCACGTCCGCATGCGTCACCGCCGCGGTTTCGACGGCGATCGCCGGCGGATCTTTGCGGGTGGCCGCCTCGGCTTGCTTCTGCACCGCCGCGCGCCACTCGAACAGCAGAATGGCCGCTGCGGCGAGCACTCCGATCCAAGCATATCTGCGGAACTTCGAGAGATCTTTCATCTGCGTCACCCTTGATGCCACCCGCCGCCGAGCGCGGTGAACAAATCCACCAACGCCTGCAGATGTAAGTAGTTCACTTGTACCAACTCATCCTGCGCGCCGAACAGCGCATTCTCCGTGTTGAGCACGGTCAGAATGTTCACGGTTCCGGCGGACATTTGTTTTTGCGCGAATTCAAAGGCGCGGCGTGCCGTGCTCACCGCGTCTTGCTGCCGTTTTTGCTGTTCGGCAGTCTGCTGCACGGCGACCAGCGCGCCCTCGACATTGCTGAACGCCGTGAGCACCGTCTTATGGTAGGTCGTCAGAAGTTCGGTGTAGCGAGCTTTGCTGAAGGCGACCTGGCCGCGAAGCGCGCCCCCGTGAAAGATCGGCTGCGTCAAGCCGCCGGTGAGCGCCTACACGCGCGTGAACGGATTTACCAGCGTCGCGAGCGCGGTGCTCTCATAGCCACCGCTCGCCGTCAGTTCGATGCGGGGAAACAGGGCTGCGCGCGCCACCGTGATATCGGCGTTGGCGGCAATGAGCTGTTGTTCCGCTTCGGCCACATCGGGCCGGCGTGACAGCAGTTCCGAGGGCAAACCTTCGACGACGGCCGGGCTCGACAGTTCGGTCAGCGTACCCATGTCGACATCGACCGACTCCGGCGTCTTGCCGATGAGCACGGCGAGCGCGTACACGGCTTGTCGGAATTGCTGCTTCAACGGTGGCAGGGCGGCGTTCAACAGCGCCACCGCGGTTTCTTGCTGCGCGACATCGAGCCCTGTTGCGGTACCGGCAGACTGCTCGAGCTGCAGGCCGTGAAGAATTTTTTGCCCGTTGTCCAGATTCTGCTGCGCTACGTCGATGCGATCGCGCAGCTCGAGCGCTAGAAAGTACGTGGTAGCGACGCTGCTGATCACCGTCAGGGCAACGGTCTGCTGATCGAAGCGGCTGGCGACGGCGGCCGCACGCGCAGAGTCACGTGCTGCGCGATTCTTGCCCCAGAAATCGAGTTCGTAGCTCGCGCTGAGGCCGAAGCTGAAATCGTTGAACATGGCTGGGCCGCTGCCGGTGACCCCGGTCACCCGGGCGCGCTCGCGGGTGGCAGCGGCATTGAGATCGAGCGATGGTAGGAGGGCGGCGCCGGCGATGCGCGCCTGGGCGTCCGCTTCCTGAACGCGGGCGATGGCGCCGGCGAGGTCGTCATTGCTGCGCTCGGCTTCGGCAATCAATTCATCGAGCTTCGCCGATCCGAAGTCATGCCACCATAGGGCCGCGGGCCACACGGATGCCGGCGCGCCGGCAGGGCCCGCGCCGGCTGACTCGTGCCATTGCGCGGGCAGCGCGATGTCCGGTCGTTTGTAGGCCGGTCCTACGCTGCACGCGGCGAGCACAGCGCAAACACCGCCCGCGAACGCCAATCCAGAGGGTTGCCATTTCATGCCCGCCACCCTGGACTCAGCGCCATTAAACCCGAGTGGTCGGATTGTTAAAATCCGTTAATGGGGGATTGCGAAGCCGCTGCTCCCGGCGGCACAGGACTTACTTTGCTGCTGTAGGAGCGTCCCTGCAGTCGTTCGAGCCGTCTGCCGATGCTCCTGCGCCGAGGGATACCGCAAGCTTTACCTTCCAAATCTTCATGCTGACCAAGCGGAGCAGTTCTATGAGCACACTGGAGCGCATCGCCAGATACGGCGCCATCGCCGGATTCCTCTTTGTATCGTGCGGCTGTGTCATCGCGCCCGATCACGACCACGAGCGCGATCATGATCGCGACGGCAGATATCACGAAGAGCATCACTGCGACGACCATGATCGCGATGATCACTGCCATGATCGATAGTTTCGCCACTAGACAGCCGCGGATTCACTGGCACCTCGGCACCGAGATATTGATTCCTGTGGCTACTTTCCGGCTGCGAGGTGCGCGTCGATGAGTGCACGCGCGGCGGGCAGCGCGGCGGAAATGGGTCCGGCGCGTCGAAAACTCAAGTGGGTGAAATATCCGCCGTCCAGCAGCAGCATGAGCGAGTCGCCCAGGCCCGCGGCGTCGCCCGCACCCAAGGCCTGCGCCATGGCGCGCAGCCTCTGGCGCACCCTTTCCTTGTGCGCGCGCACGAGCACGCTCACCGGGTCCTGGTCATCGGAAATTTCCGCGGCGGCGTTGCCGAGCGCGCAGCCGCGGTAGTCGTCGGTCAGTGCGATTTCCAATTGCGCTTCGAACAGAGCTTCTACCTGACGGCGGGCATCACCGGGATATCTAGCCACGGCGGCGTCCCACCAAGTCCAAAACTCGCGTTCCTGCTCGCGCAGATATTCGACGACGAGCGCGTCTTTGGACGCGAAGCTGCGGTAGAAGCTCATTTTGTTGGAGCCGGCTTCCGCCGCGATCTCGTCGACACCTACTCCATGAATGCCGTGCCGATAAAATAGGTCACAGGCCGTTTCGAAAATGCGGTCGCGCACCCGTGTCTTCGTACCCGGCACCGCAGCGCACCGGCCCGATTGCTCGGCGCCTCCGCTCATGCCTGATTTGTTGCTACCCATACCCAACTCGCAGTTGACCGCGATGTTACCGATCGGTAACATCGCCAGGTGTTACTCGCTGGTAACTTACCAGACAGGATCCCTGCCTGAAAGTTCTACGTCAAGGCGCAGTGCACCGGAGCACGCCTGTATCTGCGGACATCATCTTCTATTTTGAGCTGATCGCGATTCCGCTTCGTGCTCCATTGCTTGGATCTGCTCCGGCGGGCCGCCCGGCAACGAAGGCGCGCCGAAGAAATCCCGCATCGACAATTCCCGCACCAAATCCAGAAATCCGAACATCAGCACCGCAATGACGCACAAAATCAAGGCAACAAGAAACAGTCCGCGCATGGCTATCCCTCGCAATCAGTCATGCTCGAAGCACCTGAACATGCGGCAACAGGATCTACCGGCTTCGGTCGTGGTGGAGCGTGATTCAAGGCAAGCAACGTGCTTGCGTACAGCCACAACAGTACCGCGATGATGCTGCCGCCCGGCAATGACAGGACTTCGAGGTCGAAGCTGCCGCCCATACTCTGGAGTCGGGCCGCGATGCGGCCGGCGTTCGATTGGATAAAGTGCATCATTTGCAATCTCCGGCTACCCGCAATCCGCGGTGGCTGGCGCCCCGCGGCAATTTCAGTAGCTGCCTAAACAACATATGCCTGGGCAACAATCAGTTCAAAAAAAACGCTCGACCTTCAGCTTAAAAAAAGCTCAGCTGTTGGCGAGCATCCGTTTCAAGGTCTTCTCCACCTCGCGCACCTGTGTCCTGGTAACGCCCTTCAACAATCGATTCACGACCTTGGTCAGGCAGGCTTGCATCTTCGGAAAGGCTGCCTTGCCCGCCTCGGTGACTTCGAGAGCCACCGTCCGTCGCGTATGGGCAAGGGCGACGCGCCGCAACAAGCCCTTGGTTTCCAGGCGGTCGATCATGCGGCTCATGGCGCCGCGATCGTAGTCCATGTACTTGCACAGCTCGCATGCAGAATTCGCGTGTCCCTTGAGCACATTGGCGATGATCACGAATTGCGCGGCGGTGACTTCGAGAGCTGCCACCTCGTCGTCGCGGAGAAACTCCTGGTCCATGCCGTTCAGCATGGCCATGCGCACCTGGCTCAACAGGGGGGCCAGGCTGTTGTTCACATCCGTGGTCTTCGCTTCGCGGATTTCTGCCATAGGGGTACCGTAAACCTCCTACATACACCCTCAATATAGTTGCCGCGGCAACTATTGTCAAGGCAGCAACGTCCCGGGATTTGCGGAGGAGGGCGGCGGCTATCCGGGGCAGGCGGCGGCCATGAATTGTAGGCATTGGCCGACAAGTCGCAGTCGCACATCAGTGTATCCTCGCACCGAATGACCCAGTCCGTATTTGCTGTTCTGTTGGCTGTTACGTTGTTAGGTTCCTTGGCGCATGCGGCTGATCCACAACCTTATCGGGTCGAGATCGCTGCGGTCGGGAATGGCGAGGTGGACGCGACCCTCAAGGCCACGTCGGACCTGCAATCGCTGCGCGCAACGGCTCCCGTCAGCCCTTTCGGCCTGATTGCACGGGCGCGCAGCGACATCGATCGGCTCACCACGGCGCTGGAGAGCTTCGGCTATTATCAGAGTGCGGTGGTGATCAAGATCAACGGCATCGCGGTCAACAACCCGAGTCTCGGCGATGCATTGAGCGCTCTGCCGAAGGGCGAGGACGCCCGAGTGTCGATAGGCGTTACGCTGGGGCCTCTCTACCATCTGCGCCGCATCGACATCGAGGGCGATCTGCCCGACGGGGTTCGAGATACGCTGGGCCTGGTAGGCGGAGAGCCTGCGGTCGCCTCGACGGTGCTTGCGGGAGGTTCACGCATGCTGACTGCGCTGCAGGAACGAGGATACGCCTTCGCGAAGGTGGACCCGCCGGTCGCCTATGAGGCGGCGGACGCGCCGGTGCTCGACATTCGCTTTCACGTCGCCGCCGGAACCAAGGTGAACATCGGCCAGATCCGCATCGAAGGCTTGCAGCGGGTGCATGAGTCCTTGTTGCGAGCCAGGCTGCAGCTGCACACCGGCGATCCATACAGTCCCTCCGCCATAGAACGGGCGCGCCATGCTCTGTTGGGGCTGGGCGTGTTCAATCAGGTCAGCCTCGAGATCGGCACCGCGGTCGATGATTCCGGCGGCGTGCCGATCACCTTCAAGATCCGCGAGCGTCTGCGCCACGCGGTCTCGGTCAATGCCGCGTATTCCAGCGACCTGGGCGGCAGCGGCGGCGTCACCTGGACCGACCGCAATGTATTCGGCAATGCGGAGCAGTTGAGCCTCGCTGCGCGGGGGATCAATCTTGGCGGCAGCAGTACCACGGGAGTCGGCTACGACACCAGCGCAAAGTACCTCATGCCGGATTTCGGCCACCGCGATCAATCACTGCAGTTTGCCGTCGGCGCGCTCAAGCAGTCGCTCCAAGCCTACGATCAGACCGCGCGCACGACCGGTGTGACGCTGACCCGCAAGATCTCCAGCGCCTGGAGCGTGAGCGTCGGCGGCGCGACCACGGATGAGCAAATCATTCAAGAGAACACGACCGCGCAAGGGGGCAAAGTCATTCTGGCGAAGGGCACCCGCAACTACACTCTGTTGGCAATGCCGTCGAATGTGACCTTCGACTCCACCAATCTTTCCTCGCCGCTCGAGGATGCGCGGCGCGGGCTGCGCGCTTCGCTGAGTGTGACTCCCACTCTTGCGCTGGGCCATCCCAATGCCACGTTCATCGTGAGCCAGATCACGGTTGCGGGCTACGTCGATCTGAATCACGTGCTGCCCACCGAGCCCGGCCGTACCGTACTCGCCGCCCGCGCGCTCGCGGGGCTTGCGGAAGGGGCGGGGGAATTCAGTCTGCCGCCGGACCAGCGCTTTTACGCCGGCGGCAGCGGCACCATTCGCGGGTATCGCTATCAATCGGTGGGCCCGGCGCTCCCGGACGGCACGCCGATCGGTGGCACCGCGATCAGGGCGGGCAGTTTGGAATTGCGGCAGCGTTTCGGCAGCAATTTCGGCGCCGCCGTATTCGTGGACGCCGGAGAAGTGACCGCCAACCTCGAAGCGGTGCCCGGCGCCGTGCCGGAAACATACCGCGTGGGGGCCGGGGTGGGGTTGCGCTACTACACGCCGATCGGACCCATCAGGCTGGATGTCGCTGCGCCGACCAAGCGACGCTCCGAAAAGTGCGTGGCGTCGACGATCTCGCCGCCGCCGGTTTGCGGTGATGACGCCTTCGAGATCTATATCGGACTGGGGCAGGCCTTCTGATGCGCCGCGCCTTGAAAATCACCGCGTGGGCCGTGGGTGCGTTTGCGCTGCTGATGTTGCTCGTGGTCGGTTCCCTGTTCATGGCCGGAAATACCGACCGCGGCCGCGCGATGCTCGAAAAGCTGACGCACGGCCTTACCTCCGGCCATGTCTCGCTGTCGGGACTGGCCGGCGAGTTCCCTCAGCATTTGACGGCAGAACGCTTCGAGCTCCGCGATGATCGAGGCGTATGGCTCCGCGCCGAACGGGTGACGCTCAACTGGTCGCCGCTGGCGTTGCTGGCGCGGCGGCTGCAAATCGACTCGCTGCATGCGGCCACCCTGGATATGGAGCGTCTTCCCCGAATCATCACCCGACTCGCAGGGGGGCACCGTCTCCATACCGCGCATCGATGCCGCAAGCGTGACGGTTGATTTACTGAAACTCGGACCGGAGCTCGCCGGCGCGCCTGCGTCGCTGGTGCTGCGCGGCAACGTCCACTTGCGTTCCGTGCGGGACATGGTCATCAGCGCTGCGGCGCATCGCATCGACGGCGACGGTGACTATGAATTGCAGTTACGGTTCGATCCGAAGCGGATGGATGCCGCGCTGACCTTGCACGAGCCTGCCGGCGGGCCGTTGCAGAATCTGCTGCAGCTGCCCGGCCTCGGTGCATTGGCAGCGACGGCTAGTTTGAACGGACCTCGTGCCGCGGAACGTCTCGAACTGTCCATCGACGCCGGCGGCTTGCGCGGACGCGCGCAGGGCAGCTTCAACCTGACCGATCTGTCGGCGGATCTCGACTTTGCCCTTGACTCGCCGGCCCTGGCTCCGCGATCCGATATCGCCTGGGAACATGCCAGCGTGCATGGGCGCTGGCATGGCAGCGTCGAGGCACCGCGCGCCGACGCACATGTCGAAGTTGATCACCTGCGGCTGCCCGGGGGTACCCTGCTTGCCACTCTCAGCGGCGATATCACGGCCGACTCCGGGAGAGCTGAACTGCATGCGCTGGTCGGCGGCCTGCGGATTCCCGGTCCCCGGCCCCAGCTGCTGGAGGATGGCCCCGTGAAAATCGACGCATCGATGCGGCTGGATGATGCCGCGCGGCCTCTCGATGTGTCGGCTGCGCATCGTTTGTTTTCCTTGCATGCCTCGGCCGCAACGGCCGCGGCAGCGGCGGGCGAGCGAAGCGCAACGTTGGAGTTGCGCCTGCCGGATTTGGGTCCGTTCGCGGCGATCGGCGGCCAAAATGTGCGCGGCGGCGCAATCGTGAAGGCGCAGCTGCGCAATGATGCCGCGGCGACACACTTGACTCTCGATGCGAGCGCGGCTCTTCGCGTCGGGACTGAGCTCTGGTCGGCAGCGGTGGGGGATGGCGCCACCTTGCAACTGTCCGGAGCGCTGACGGACCGGACGATCACTCTCGAGAACATGAAGTTCACGGGGCGCGCGGCGTCACTGACGGCGAGCGGCGAAATTTCGAGACCCGCACCTGTTTCGCGGACTCCAGCTCCCTCCATCCTCCATGCGCGCTGGGGATTCAATGTCCGGGACTTGAAGTCATTGTCGCCGGCCGTCGCGGGCACACTGGAGGCGTCCGGAACGATGGATGGACCGCTCACGGCGCTGGGCGGAGAGGCACGACTGACTTCGACTCTCTCGGTGCGAAACTCTCCCCCCGGGGCGTTGTCCGCCATATTGAAGGTGCGCGGCTTGCCGTCGGCGCCGGGCGGTACGCTGTCGGCGCAAGGATCGTTGGATGGGGCGCCGCTGCATGTCGAGGCGGCCATGGAGCGAGGCCAAGGCGGCTCCTTGCGAGCGCTCATTCACGGTGCGGATTGGAGGAGTGCCCACGCAGAGGGCGATATCACGATTGCCCCAAATGGGCCGCAGTCGCACGGTCAATTGCGCTTGGCAGTGGGGCAACTAGCCGATCTGCGGGATTTACTCGGCATGAATGTCGCAGGAAGCCTTGCGGGCACGGTCGTGCTGCTCCCCGATCCGGGGCGCCCGCACGCAGAGCTGCATCTCGACGCTCGGGACTTGACGGTGGGTCAGTTCGCCGGCAATGCCCAGCTGGCGGTGAAGGGTGCCGCCGACTCGTTGGGATACAAGCTCGATTTGCAGCTGCCGAACTTGCGCGGCTCCCCGGCCAGCCTGTCCGCGAACGGATCGTTGGACCTGGACGCGCGCGCGATTGCCGTGGCGAGCGCGGCGGTCAACTATCGTGGGCAGGAGCTGCACTTGCTCGCGCCGGCGCGGATTGCCTTGGCGGACGGCGTTTCCGTCGACGTTCTCAAGATCGGGGCGCAGAAGGCTGTGTTTCAGCTCGAGGGGAGTATGTCGCCGTCGCTCGACGTGCGCGCATCGCTGCACCAAGTGCAGCCCCCACTGGTCAATGTGTTCGCGCCGGGGTTGCTGGCATCGGGCACGATCGAGGCCGACGCGCGGCTCAAGGGCACGCTGGCATCGCCCACGGGACAAGTCCGGCTCACCGCGACGGGCTTGGCGTTGGCGGACGATGACGCCCTCGGTCTACCGCCGCTCGATCTACATGCCGACGCACGATTGAGCGGCGATACCGCGGACATCGATGCCGGATTGGTGGCCGGCACGGCGTCTCGATTGAGCGTCACCGGCCGAGCGCCGCTCGCCGCCGACGGTGCATTGGATCTGAAGATAGGCGGCAGTCTCGACGTTGGAATGATCAATTCGCTGCTGGAGGCGCGTGGCCAGCATGCCGCGGGTGTACTCGAGGTCGATGCGACGGTGGCCGGCAGCGTCGCCGCGCCGCAGATCGGCGGTACGCTGAATCTCACCAAGGGTAGTGTGCGTGACTATGCGCGCGGCCTCAGCCTGTCGGATATCACGGCCGCCGCCGTCGGCAGCAAGGGAACTCTGCAGATCAAGAGCATGACGGCGTCGGCCGCGCCCGGGACGGTATCGATGACGGGGACGATCGGCGTGCTGCAATCGGGAGTGCCGCTGGATCTCAAGATCAAGGCCGAGAATGCGCAACCGCTCGCGAGCAAGTTGGTGACCGCAAATCTCAATGCGGATTTGCACGTGAGCGGGACCGCGCGCGAGCGGCTCGACATTGCAGGGACGGTGCAACTGAATCGCACGTTGATTGGAATTCCGAACAGCCTGCCTCCCGATGTTCAGGTGCTCGACGTGCGTAGACGCGGCAAGACCGCGCCGGCCGTGCCCGCCAAGCAATTGGTGATCGGGCTGGACGTGACGGTGCGGGCGCCGCAGGAGATTCTCGTGCAGGGCCGGGGGCTCGATGCGGAGATGGGCGGGGATCTGCACCTCGGCGGTACCACCGACTCGCCCTTGGTGAGCGGGGGGTTCGATCTGCAGCGCGGGAGTTTTGCGCTCGCCAGCAACAAACTCAATTTCACCGCGGGCCGCGTCAGTTTCAACGGCGCGGGCCTCAGGAAACAGATCGATCCTACGTTGGACTTCACGGCGCAGACGACGATCGTCGATACCACGGCAACCCTGCACATCACCGGTCTCGCGGATGCTCCTCAATTCGAGTTCACGAGCAGCCCGTCCAAGCCCCAGGATGAAATCATGGCGCTGCTGCTGTTCGGCGTGCCCGCCGCACAGCTTTCGGCACTGCAGCTGGCGCAGGTCGGCGCGTCGCTCGCGACGCTGAGCGGCGCGGGCGGTGGCCTCAATCCGCTGGTCAAACTGCAGAAGAGTCTGGGCTTGGACCGCCTGACGGTCGGCGCCGGCACGACCAACTCTGCGACCGGAACTGAGAATTCCGGGGCCAGCATCGCGGCCGGGCGCTACATCTCCAAGCGCGTCTATGTCGAGGCCAAGCAGAGCACGGCAGGGACCAGCCAACTCGAAACGGATGTGGATTTGACCAAACATCTGAAGCTGCAGACCCGGTTGGGGAACGGCAACGCCTTGGTTCAGGGAACTACGCCGGAAAACGATCCGGGAAGCAGCGTCGGGTTGCTGTATCAGTTCGAATATTAGGGAGCCGTGTTCCGCGACCGCATAGAATGGCGGTTTGTCATTGCGGAGTACGGATAATGGCTTTACGGATTCGGCTGTTCCTTGGCTCGTCGTTGTTGAGTGCGTCGCTCGCCGCATCGCCATCGCCGGGTGCACAGCGTTCATCGCCGCCCAGCGATGTGCCGGACACCAAGATATCGGTGGTTCCGGAGCCCACCGAATCGCCGCGCTATCTGCGCGACGAACTCAAGGTCACTCAAGGGTCGATCACGATGGGCGGGCGCGCGCTCGGCTATCAATCCGAAGCGGGGATATTGGTCGTGCACGTGAAGGATCCGATGGACGACGACGCTCCGCCGCTGCGCGACGACAAGAGCGGCCGCCGCCGCCGCAACCGCCCGAGGCCGGAATGTCCTATGTGGCCTATTTCCGCGGCGACAAAGAGGATACACGCCGGCCGATCACCTTCTTGTTCAACGGCGGACCCGGTTCGTCCACGGTCTGGCTGCACATGGGTGCGTTCGGACCGAAGCGGGTGGTGACGGCTGACGACACCCACAGTCCGGCGGCTCCCTATCGAGTCGTGGACAACGAATACAGCCTTCTCGATGTGAGCGATCTGGTGTTCATCGATGCGCCCGGCACGGGATTCGGTCATTTGCGCGGAGCGGACAAGGAGAAAGCCTTCTACGGCGTCGACCAAGATGCGCACGCGTTCGCCAATTTCATCGTCGAATTTTTGTCGCGGCACAACCGCTGGAATTCGCCGAAGTATCTGTTCGGCGAGAGCTACGGCACCACGCGCTCCGCGGCGCTCGCGAACATTCTGCAGAACCAGAAATCGCTGGACTTGAACGGCATCATTCTGTTGTCGCAGATATTGAATTTCGACGACAGTGTCGACCAGCCGCAGTTCAATCCGGGCGTGGATCTGCCGTATGTACTGGCGCTGCCCACCTATACGGCGACTGCGTGGTACCACCATAAGCTGCCCAATCAGCCCGCTGCGCTCGAGCCCCTGTTGAAGGAAGTCGAGAACTTCGCATTGACCGACTATTCGCAGGCGCTGGCGGCGGGATCGGCGCTCCCCGCCGCGCGCAAAGCGGAGATCGCGTCCAGGCTCCACGACTATACCGGCCTCGCGGCGGACTACATCGAGCGCGCCAATTTGCGGGTCAACGGCGGAGAATTCGAGAAGACTTTGCTGGGCAGCGATACCACGACGGGACGGCTGGACACCAGGTTTGCCGGCCCCACCATCGATCCGATGAGCAAAGAGGCCGATTACGATCCGCAGTCGGCGGCGATTTCCTCGGCGTACGTATCGGCGTTCAACGATTACGTCAGGACGGTGCTCAAATTCGGCGAGAAGAAAACCTACAAACCGGAACTCGATGTGGACAAGCTTTGGGACATGCTGCACCAGCCGCCCGGTTCGGCAACCAAGGTCGCGGGTCCGATCAATGTGATGCCGGATCTTGCGGTCGCCATGAAGCAAAACCCCAACCTCAAGGTGCAGCTGAACGGCGGCTACTACGATCTTGCGACACCCTATTTCGCCGCCGTGTACGAGCTGCGGCAGCTGCCCATCCAGAGTGCGCTCCAGGGCAATATTGAGATGCACTTCTACACCTCCGGGCACATGGTTTACGCCCATGAACCGGACCTGAAAGCGCTGCACGGCAATGTCGCGGCCTTCATCGAAAAGACCCGAAACGGGGCCGAAGGCCGGACGATGGCCGACGGCGCGCCGCCCGCTGCGCGCCGGCTGGTGCAAAAGAAGGGTCAATAGCGTGTAAAAGCTGCGCGGCGGCACCAGCGCCGGCTGATTTTTCCGAATCAGCGGCGCTGGTACGCAATTTGCTTGCGATTCCGCCTGGCGGTTCCAAAACGAATCCGTCAACGTATAATTGTGACGATACGGTGACGAACTCGTGACGCGGGGGACCTCCATGCAGAATCGGGTGCCTACAGAATCGACGATGAGTCCTGCAGCCGGCGGGCGTATGTCGAATGCCCAGGCTCGGCGCGCGCCGGCCACCGAGGGAGCCTACCGAGGAAGCGAACTCGCAGCTGATTTGTTGACCCGGCTATTTCGCCGTTTGCCCCTGAGTCTCACGCTGCGTCTGTGGAATGACGACACCCTGAGGGTGGGCGCGGGCGCTGCAGACGCGCGAGAATCCCCGTTCGAGCTGGTATTCCGAAATCCCGAGGTCGTTTGTTCGGCGGTGCTCGGAAGAGATCCACTGCGGCTTGCCGAAGCCTATTTTCGCGGAGATCTGGATATCGAGGGCGATTTTTTCGCGGCTCTCGAGCTCAAGGATCATTTGCAAGCGTTGCAAATGTCGGTGGGTGAGCAGATAGGAGCAGCCACCGCCGCAATGCGATTGCGGGCGTTGAACGCGGACCGGGGGGAGGCGCGACTCCAGTGGACTCCCTCGCGTGGACAGACCGTCAGAGCGCATTCCAAGGCGGAAAATCGCGACGCCATTCATTTCCACTACGACGTGTCGAACGAGTTCTACGCGCTGTGGCTGGATCGCGCGATGGTGTATTCCTGCGCATATTTCGAGACGTCCGATACCGGTCTGGACGCCGCTCAGGAAGCGAAGCTGGACCATATCTGCCGCAAGCTGTCGTTGCGGGCGGGAGATGACTTTCTCGATATCGGGTGCGGGTGGGGTGCGCTGGTGATTCACGCGGCGCAGCGCTACGGAGTGCGGGCGCACGGCGTGACCTTGAGCCCGCAACAACTCGAGGTGGCGCGGCAGCGCATTGCCCAGGCCGGCCTCGAGGACAGGGTGAGCGTGGAGTTGAGGGATTACCGCGACCTTCAGGGCGACGGGGCCTACGACAAGATTGCCAGCGTAGGCATGTTCGAGCACGTGGGTCTGAAGAATCTACCTCTTTATTTTTCCACGGTGCATCGCCTGCTCAAGCCGCACGGCCTGTTCCTCAATCATGGCATCACGCACGACTCCGAAGGCTGGCAGCGATCGCTGTCGACCGAATTCATCAATCGTTACGTGTTTCCCGATGGTCAGCTCGACAACATCAGCAATATCCAGCACGTCATGGAACGGGCACACTTTGAAATTGCGGATGTGGAGGCGCTGCGCCCACACTACGCATTGACTTTGCGTCATTGGGTCGCTCGGTTGGAGCGCAACCATGCACGCGCGCTGCAGTACGTCAACGAAGCGACCTACCGAGTCTGGCGTCTGTACATGGCGGCCTGTGCGCTGGAATTCGAAACGGGGCATATCGGCATCTATCAGGTATTGGCGAGCAAACGCGCCGCCGGCATGCTGCCGCTGCCGCTGACACGGCGCTATCTCTACCAACCTCGACGCGACTAGTACCCGACACAGCGATTTTGACCGCTCGTAAATGTAGGTGGGCGCTTACACCACCTGCTCCGTTCCCACGCTGGACGCCGTCCATGCCGGCATGAATACTGCGAAATCTGTTGCGCATTCAGGAACGAACATGCAGTGGAAACTTCCGGCTCTCACCGCCGCCGCAGGCTTAGTGAGCTGTCCCGCATGGGTCCACGCGGCTTTCAAGGATTGGCCCAGCTACAACAACACGCTGACGTCCGAGCGCTATGCCACGCTCGATGCCATCGATTCCAAGAATGCGGCCGGGCTCAAGGTGCACTGCAGCTTCGATACCGGCGAACAGATGTCGTTTCAGACCGGACTGATCGAGGTCGACGGCGCGCTGTTCGCCACCACCGAGCACGATACCTTTTCCATAGATCCCAACACGTGCAAACAGAATTGGCGCGCGCATGGAGAGTTCGCGTCCGGAGTTCTCAAGGTCAACCGCGGCGTGGCGTGGCTGGACGGCCGGATATTTCGCGGCACGACCGACGGCCGCGTCATCGCCTACACTGCGAAGAACGGCAAGCCTCTGTGGTCGACTGTCATCGCCGATCCGGTAAAGGGCGAATCGGTGCCGGCATCTCCCATCGCCTGGAATGGACTGGTGTTCATCGGCAACGCGGGCGGGGACAACAAGGGCGTGAAAGGGCGCATGTATGCCCTTGACGCCAAGACCGGCAGCATCGTGTGGGAGTTCTACATGGTGCCGAAGGCGCCGGGCGATGCGGCGCGCGGGCCCGAAGCGCCGGTAGCCGCGCCGAATGCCGCGAACTCATGGAAGAATGCGGCGGGTATGCCGATTACGGGCGGCGCCACGTGGACTTCTTATTCGCTGGACCCGGTCACGGGGCTGTTGTACGTTCCCGGCGGCAACCCCGCCCCGGATTTCGCCAAGGCTCCTCGGCCGGGCGAGAATTTGTTCGCCAGTTCAATCGTGGTTCTCGATGCGAAGACCGGCGCCTATCGACGGCATTTTCAACTGGTGGCGCGGGATTTTCATGATTGGGACATCTCCAGCGCGCCGGTGCTGTTTCTGAACAGGGTGGGTCACCGGATGCTGGCCGAAGCACCGAAGGATGGACACCTCTATCTCATTGACCTCAACACCGGCCGGACGGTATACAGAAAGCCGGTGACCACCGTGTCGAATGTCGAGGCGCCCATGACGGCGCAGGGCACGCGGTTCTGCCCGGGCTCGCAAGGGGGAGCCGAGTGGAACGGGGCGGCGTTCGATCCGGCGGACAATCTGATTTTCACCGGTGAAGTGGATTGGTGCACGACGGTGCAGGCGGTGCCGGCTGCGGCGCTCGTGGGCGCGCCGCCGGGCCAGCCCTGGAGCGGCGCGACCGAGGGATTCGGCCGGCAGGACGATCCCAAGCGCTGGGGCGGTTGGATGACTGCGAGCGATGCCGGCAGCGGCGAACGCAGATGGCAGTTCCATGCGCCGTTTCCGATCATGAGCGGGGTGACCCCGACCGGCGGCGGACTGCTATTGTTCGGCGACATGGGCGGTAATTTCTATGTCTTCGACTCGGCGAGCGGCAAGAAGCTTTGGTCCACTGATCTTGGCGGTGCGGTTGGCGGCGGCGTGATTACCTATGACACCGGCCAGGGGCAAAAGATCGCGGTCGCCGTAGGGATGACTTCACCGATTTGGCCGACGCCAAAAATCAACGGCAAGGTGGTGGTGCTCGGCCTCTGAGTGCGGCGCGCACCGTCGCCGTGTCGAGAATGCGCCGCGGCCGGCCGGGCCGGTGTTAGTATTTTGGGCGGGATCCCAAATAAAAGCACAACATGGCTGCGAAATTCGGCGATTTCGTGATCGAAAAGCGGTCCATAGATTACGTGCCGATCGCCGAGCGGCACGGCAAGGTCTGGCATCTGTGGCCGGTCTGGTTCTCGGGCGACGCGCACCTGGCGACGGTCGCGACCGGCGTGGTCGGCATCGCGCTCGGCGGACATTTCATGTGGATGGCCCTCGCAGTGCTTTTCGGGTGCGCCTTCGGCACGTTCTTCATGGCCTTTCATTCGACGCAGGGGCCGCAGCTGGGTCTGCCGCAGATGATCCAGTCGCGGCCGCAGTTCGGCTACGTCGGCGCCCTCCTGGTGTGGGGAGTGGCGCTCATCGCCTACATCGGATTCAATGCATTCAATCAAA
The DNA here is from genome assembly GCA_963779985.1 of uncultured Gammaproteobacteria bacterium. Lineage (GTDB taxonomy): Bacteria > Pseudomonadota > Gammaproteobacteria > Steroidobacterales > Steroidobacteraceae > Bog-1198. Next base: position 1,285,693 of record CAVZZW010000004.1, on the reverse strand, counting down.
TCCTGGCGGCGCAGACCGTGCTGTCCCTCTATGGCGGCGATTCGACCCTGACCATGGCTGGTGTTCACGATACTGTCCGTCTCCCTGGCCGTGATCGGCTACGACTTGATCCATCTCGCGCAGCGCTGGATCGCGTACCTGTTGATCGCCGCGCTCCTGGTTTTCACGGTGGCGGTGCTCGCGCGGGTGCACCTGCCGGCGGCAGAAATCGCGCTGAGCGACTTTCGCGCGGTGCCGTTTCTGGCGCAATTCTTCGCGGCCGCGTCGTACCAGGTTGCCTGGTCCATCTACGTATCCGACTATTCGCGCTACTTGCCGCGCGACGTGGGGGTGGCGGCGTCGTTCTGGTGGACCTACTTGGGCGCCTTCATCGGCGGAACCTGGATGATGCTGGTGGGAACACTGGCCGCGGCGCTGTATCCGACGTTGCGAGGTCGCGACGGCGCTGCGCACCGTGGCCGACACGGTATTGCCAGGGTTCGGCAAGCCACTATTGCTGTGCTCGTTGCTCGGACTCGTGACGATCACGTCGCTCAACTACTATGGTGCGTCGCTGACCTTGTTGAGCGTCATGGATTCCTTCAAGCCCAGCCGCCCGACGCTTGGCAGGCGCCTTCTGACCTTGCTCGTATCGACAGCGATCGCGACCAGCCTTGCGCTCGCCTCGTCGCAGAACTTCGTCGAGAAATTCGGCGAGTTCCTCGCAGTTCTCTTGTACCTGTTCACGCCCTGGACCGCGATCAACCTGGTGGACTTCTACCTGATTCGCAAGGGGCACTACTCGGTGCGTGAGATATTCAATTCACGCGGCATGTATGGCCGCTGGAACGGGCGCGGGCTGTGGGCCTATGGCATCGGGTTCGCTGCGATGATTCCGTTCTTCAGCACCGAATCGTGGAAGGGGCCCGTGGCGCAGGCGCTCGGCGGCGCCGATATAGCGATGCTGGTCGGGCTCCCGGTATCGGCGCTGGTGTACATCGCTGCGTGCCGCTCGCTCGATGTCGCGGCCGATCGCCGCCAGGCTCATGCCGCGGACTTGGGGCTGGATCCCGACGCGGCTCGAGATCAGATGCTCAGTTCTTCAGCCGGAACCCGGTCTTGAACACCCAGGCGACGACGGCCAGGCAGAGGCCCAAGAATCCGACGGTCATTCCCATGCTGATGCCGACGCTCACGTCGGCCGTGCCGTAGAAGCTCCAGCGGAAGCCGCTGATCAAGTACACGATCGGATTGAACAGGCTGAAGGTCCGCCAGGCCGGCGGCAGCATGTCGATCGAATAGAAAGCGCCGCCGAGGAAGGTGAGCGGGGTGACGACCAGCATGGGAATGAACTGCAGCTGCTCGAATCCCTTGGCCCAGATGCCGATGATGAACCCGAACAGGCTGAAAGTGAACGTGGTCAGCAACAAGAAGGCGATCATCCATGCCGGGTGAAGGATTTTGATCGGCACGAACAGCGACGCCGTCGCCAGAATGGTCAAGCCCAGAACGACCGACTTGGTCGACGCCGCGCCTACGTAGGCGATGACGATCTCCACGTAGGACACGGGCGCGGACAACAGTTCGTAGATCGTGCCGGTGAATTTCGGGAAGTAGATGCCGAACGAGGCATTGGACAGACTTTCGGTGAACAGCGCCAGCATGATCAGTCCGGGGACGATGAATGCGCCGTAGCTGACGCCGCCCGCCGCGGACATGCGCGATCCGATGGCCGCGCCGAAGACCACGAAGTACAGCGAAGTGGTGATGACCGGCGTCACCAGGCTCTGCACCAACGTGCGCAGCGAACGCGCGATCTCGAACTTGTAGATCGCCCAGACGCCGTGCCGATTGAACCGGATGCGCGACATGAGCCGACTCATGCGGGTTCGCTCACCAGCTGGACGAAAATATCCTCGAGCGAACTCTGGCGCGTCTGCAGATCCTTGACCGCGATCGACAACTCGCTCATGCGTTTCAGCAGCGCGGAAATATCGATGCTATTCGCGCCATCGACCGTGTAAACCAGATCGTGACCGTCGGCCTTCAATTCGAGTCCCCACGAATCCAGTTCGGGCGGGATGCGCTGCAGCGGCTCGTGCAGATTCAAGGTCAGCTGCTTCTTGCCGAGCTTTTTCATCAGTTGGGTCTTCTCCTCGACCAGGATCAGAGTGCCCTTGTTGATCACGCCGATTCGATCGGCCATTTCCTCGGCTTCCTCGATGTAGTGCGTGGTCAGGATGATGGTGACTCCGGTATCGCGCAGGCTGCGCACCAAGCTCCACATGTCGCGGCGCAGCTCCACATCCACGCCGGCCGTCGGTTCATCGAGGAACAATATTTCCGGCTCGTGCGACAGCGCCTTGGCGATCATCACCCGCCGCTTCATGCCGCCGGACAACGTCATGATCCTGCTGTTGCGCTTGTCCAGTAGCGACAGATCGCGCAGCAGGCGTTCGATGAAGCCGGGATTGGGTGCGCGCCCGAACAGGCCGCGGCTGAACGACACCGTCGCCCATACGGTCTCGAACGCGTCCGTGCTCAACTCCTGAGGCACCAGGCCGATCTTGGCGCGAGCCGCCCGATAGTCGCGCACGATGTCATGGCCGTCGGCAATCACCGTGCCGCCGCTCGCGGTCACGATGCCGCAAATGATATTGATCAACGTGGTCTTGCCTGCGCCGTTCGGGCCCAGCAGGGCGAAGATTTCACCCTTGTCGATGTCGAGGTTGATGAGCTTCAGGGCCGGAAAGCCCGAAGCATAGGTTTTCACCACATCGCGGATCGAAATGACCGGTTTCATGGCGTCCTCATACACCGGCGCCGATCGTCAGGCATTGGCAATGCGCTCGAGGAGAGTGCGGGTGAATTCGGCCGTACTGGTATGTCCGCCCAGGTCGCCGGTCCTCGCCTTGTCGACATTGAGCGTCTGATCGAGGGCGGTGCGCAGGCGCGCTGCCATGTGCGGCAAGTGGCAGTGTTCGAGCATCATCGCGGCCGCGAGCATGAGGGCGGTGGGATTGGCCACTCCCTGGCCGGCAATGTCGGGTGCCGAACCATGCACTGCTTCGAATATCGCCGCATCGGCCCCGATATTGGCGCCGGGAGTCATCCCTAAGCCGCCCACCAGGCCCGCGACCAGATCGGACAGGATGTCGCCGAACAGATTGGTGGTCACCAGCATGTCGAATTGCCACGGGTTGAGTACCAGCTTCATGGCGCATGCGTCGATGATGACCGTCTCCAGGGCGAAGCGTCCCTTGTACTTGCGTTCGTACAGTTCCTGACCGGCCTCCAGAAAAATCCCGGTCAGGATTTTCATGATGTTGGCCTTGTGCACGATGGTCACTTTCTTGCGGCCGGTGGCGACGGCGTGCTCGAACGCGAATTCCAGCAGACGCCGGCTACCCTGACGCGTGTTCACTCCGGAGGCCATGGCGACGGCGTGCGGATCGTCGTCGATCTGGATGTAGTACTCGTGACCGACATAGAGACCTTCGAGGTTCTCGCGCACCACCACCAGGTCGATATTGTCGAAGCGGCCGCCCGGAACCATGGTTCGCGCCGGGCGCAGGTTCGCATACAGCTTGAACTCCTCCCGCAGGCGAACGTTCGAGGAACGGTAGCCACCTCCCGACGGAGTTTCGAGCGGGCCCTTCAAGGCGAGACGCGTGCGCCGGATGCTGTCGATGGTCTTGGGCGGAAGTGGATCGCCCGCGGTCTTGACGCCCTCCAATCCCGCGACTTGCGTGTCCCATACGAAGGGCGCTCCGAGGGCGTCGAGGACGGCAACCGTGGCGTCGATGATTTCCGGACCAATCCCGTCTCCGGGGATCAGCGTGGCAGGTATTGAATGTGGCATCGTCTCTGGCTCTCGAGTGAGTGAAGCGGGTGATTAGGATACTCGAAGTGGGTGGGATTAAACTGCGCGCAGTTGAGGAGGATTGCCATCACCACCGACGAAATCATTGCGGCGACGCGCTGCTGGCTGGAAAGGTCCGTCATCGGCCTCAATCTGTGTCCCTTTGCCGAGAGTGTCTACCGGGCCGATCGCGTGCGCTTGCGCGTCACTGAACAGCGGTCCGCGGCCGCGCTGCTGGAAGAGTTTCGCTCGGAGCTGCGCGAGCTGCATGCGGCGGACTCGCTGCGTTGCGAGACGACTCTGCTGATACATCCCTGGGTGCTGACCGATTTCATCGAGTACAACGATTTCCTCGGCGTGTGCGAGGCGGCCATCGTCGAGCTGGGTCTGGAAGGCGAATTGCAGGTCGCCAGCTTTCATCCTCAGTACCAATTCGCCGGGACCGAGGCGGAGGACATCGAAAACTACACCAACCGCTCTCCCTATCCGATGCTGCATCTGTTGCGCGAGGCGAGCGTCGAACGCGCCGTCGCCGCGGTGCCCGACGCCGGCGAGATATACCGCAGAAATATCCGCACCCTGCGCGATCTGGGGCATGAGGGCTGGCGGCGGCTATGGCGTGACTGACTATTTGCGCAGGGTGATGGGCACAAATCAGCTCTCCGTCCGTGCGGCGGAGCGCAGCATGGCAAACGCTGCATAGGCGATGACGACGATCACCAGCCAGCGAAGCGCGATCAGCGGCAGTGATTTGACGATATAAGCGGCAATGAGCACGCCGATTACGCCGCCGATGGCGAGCCCCAGCGAGGGACCCCATGCGAATTTGCCGGTTTGAAAGAATCGCAAGCTCGCTACGGGCTGCAGCAGGGCGCATGCGCCCATCATGATGGGGAAGGCGGCGAGCGGATGCATTCCGAGAAGCGCGAGGGTGATCATGCACGGCGCATACAGTCCGATGCCGGCGCTCATGAGCGCGCCGAGCACGAAATTGATTCCGACGGCAAGACCGAACTTCCAGCCGGCGAGGCTCATCGCGGTGCCGCCGCCCGGAAGCGCGCCCAAATTGATGGCGGTGAAAACGGTGCCGGCGATGAGCAAGGCAACACCCATGGTGATGCGTATCGCACGACGCGGCAGGCGCGCCACCACTCCGGCGCCGAGCCATGCGCCCGCCGCCGCACTGCCGACCACCGTGACCAGCAGCACAGGGTCGACCACGATGGCCGTCACGAATATCACTGATTCGGCGAGGGCGGAAGGAGTATGCCCGGCATTCAGAGTGCCGGGTATCAATTCGTCGGGAACGATGTTCCGCAACTTGTATATCGCGGTGGTGGGCGCAAAAGAGCCGATGCCCAGAGTGTCGAAGAAGTCGGTGACGAATCCGATGAGCAGTTCTACGGGCGTCGGCCACCGAATCGTGGTGCTGCGCCGTGCGGCGCGTATTGCACCGACGATGAAGGCCGTGCCTGCCAAGCCGATGGCCAGATAAAAGATGAGTTGTGCGGCATTCATGCGGACAATATACCCGGTGGCGGAGGGGAAATGCTCGATGGCCGCGGGGAAATACCATGCGGTGGAGAGGAAAATGCCCGGCGGCGGCCAATAGTATTCAGTTCTTGGCGGTTGACGTACACTGGATCGCAACGAGGCGGCTGGCCTTACATGAAGACCGCGAGGGGCATTGGGGAATGCGTATGCGCGAATCGACCGCTTCACTCCTGCGTATGCTCGTGAATAGAGACAACCGTGCGAACAGAGGCTTAACTATAATGAGAGCAAGCATTTTACGAGCGGCGCCCATCGCTATTTGCGCGTGGTTCGCAGCTGCCGGCATGAGGGCCCACGCGGCGGCCGATTTTCCCACGCCGCTGCCGGCCGATCCGGTGCAGAAGGTTGAGACGCTTCCCGCGAAGTATCCGGTGACCTGGAGTTTTCTGAACTACGCCGGCGATCGCATCGAGTTGCGCAACGTGGGCAGCGACAGCCGCGAGGTCAAGGGTCAGCTGCAAGCCCGCGATTCGGCAACGCTCCTGGTTTCCGAAAAGCGTCCGGAACTGTACGTCGCGGACACAGTGTGGTCTCGCGGTTATCGCGGCACGCGTACGGATTTCATCACTGTCTATGATGCCCAGACGCTGAATCCGGTCGGCGAGATCGTGTTGCCGGGCGGCAAGCGCGCCCTGATCACGGCCATGGAAGGTCTGTTCGCGTTCACGGACGATCAGCGGATGGCGCTGGTGTTCGACTTCACTCCCGCCTCATCGGTGACGATCGTCGATCTGGTGAAGCGACAAGTGCTGGGCGAGGTGGAAATACCGGGCTGCTCGCTCGTGTATCCGTCCGGCACACGTGGATTTTCGACCCTTTGTTCGAGCGGCACGATGTTGACCGTGCGGCTGGACGCCAACGGCGCGGTGGTCGGTCGCAGCGAATCCAAAGCCTTCAACCCTCTCGATACCGATCCATTGTTCACGGCGTCGACCATGGTCGGCGGCGTGCGCTACTTCCCAAGCTTGCACGGCCGAGTTCAGCCCATCGATATGCGGGGGGACGAGGTCAAGGTGCTGCCCGACTGGCGGCTGCTGTCGGCCGCCGATGAGGCCGGCAATTGGCGACCGAGCGGCTGGCAAGTGGTGGCGAGCGATGAACAAAAGCTGCTGTACGTGCTGATGCAGCCGGACGCGCATGAGGGCACTCATAAGGATCCGGCCACGGAAGTATGGGTGTACAACACGGTCACCAAGACCCGCGTCAAACGGCTGCGCCTTGCACGCCCCGGTTCCTCGATTTCACTGACTCACGGCGCCGAACAGCTGTTGTTGGTCCAGGCGGGTGAGCGGCTCGATGTGTACGAGCCGACCGGCGGCCTGATACGGAGTTTGGATCTGCCGGGGTTTCATACCCGCATGCAGATCGAGACCATCCGGTAATGACTGCCGCGGCATCGACGCTCGGGGTGATTCAATCGCTGGCCGTTCAGCTCGCGGCGTTCGAGGCCGTCCTGCTGCTGGCATCGGGCCTGCATAAATTGGTCATGGGTGATCACACACGGAACGTGGTGCATGAATTCGCCGGAGTGCCGCGCCATCTTGCTCCGTTTGCGGCCGTGGCGATCGCGGCGGCTGAGTTGCTCGCCAGCCTGCTGCTGTGGATGCCCACTCATCGAGCCGTGGGCAGCATGCTGGCGGCGCTCATTTGGGGCGGCTATCTTGCATTGATTGTGCGCGCCATCGTGCTGGGCAGGCGCGATGTGGATTGCGGGTGTACCTTCGGCGGCGGCCGGCATCCGCTGGGCGCGTTCCAAGTAGTAAGGAATCTGGTGCTGATCGGCGTGGCGACACTCGCGGCGGCGGGATCGGCCGTCGGCGTTGCCGGTCCGGTCGCCGCCGCACAGATCCTGGCGGCTCTCGGCTTGCTCGCATTGTACGGCGCGCTCGATCAAGTGATGGCCTTGACGCCGCCGCGCAGGGGAGAGTTGACATGAGCTTCTTGATCGCCTCGCAGATAGTGTTGTGGATAGGGCTGCTGATCCTCGGTGTGGTGTGCATGGCGCTGGCGCGCCAGGTCGGCGTTCTTCACCAACGCATCGCGCCCGCAGGCGCATTGTCGCTGCGTCAGCCGCTGAAACTCGCGGATCCGACGCCCGAGATGGAACTGCCCGGTTTGGACGGATCGATGGTGAAGATCGGCGGCACGCGCGGCGGACGCAGCCAGCTGCTGCTGTTCCTGTCCCCCGACTGCGCGATCTGCGAAACCCTATTGCCGGCGCTGCGTTCGGCCCAAGGCGCCGAGCGGAGCTGGCTGGATATCGTTTTGGCCAGCGACGGGGAGCCTCACAGGCATCAGGCGTTCGTACGCGACAAGGGCCTGACGAAATTTCCCTACGTGGTCTCCGAGCATCTGGGCCGCAGTTACGGTGTATCCAAGCTTCCCTACGCGGTGTTGATCGATGAAGCCGGCAAATTGTCCTCGACCGGTCTGGTCAACACCCGCGAGCATTTGGAAAGTCTCTTCGTCGCCAAGGAAACCGGCGTCGCCAGCATCCAGCAATTCCTCAGTCAGCGCGGACCGAGGCATGCATCTTCGGGAGAATGAGAGTGGCTCAATTCGATCATTTGGCGGAAAAAGTATTGCGTGGCTTTGCCAGCCGCACATCACGGCGCAGCATGTTCAGCCTGCTTGGCGGCTTCCTTGCCGGCGCGGCCACCCTGCCTTTGTTGCCGGTGGCGCGCGCGGGCGAAGCCGAATCCGGTGCGGGCTCCGATCCCAATTCCGGTCAGCCTGCGCCGCGCAGCACCGGCAATCCGCAGGATCCCGGGGATCCGACGAAATGCGACTATTGGCGTTATTGCGCGATCGACGGGTCGCTCTGCTCTTGTTATGGCGGAAGCGTGAATTCCTGCCCGCCGGGGACGGAGATGTCGCCGATTACGTGGATCGGCACCTGCCGGAATCCCGCGGACCAACGCAACTACATCATTTCGTACAACGATTGTTGCGGCGGAGTGGCGTGGGGCCGGTGTGCCTGTCAGAACAATCAAGGCGATCGTCCGGTGGTGCGCCCGCAGAACAACAATGAGGTCACCTGGTGCTTCGGCACCCAGAGCCAGTCCTATACCTGCACGGTGGCTCTCATTTTGGGTGTGGCCATTGATCAGAAGTAGCGCGCGCAAGCTCCGCCGACCGCAGGCAACGGCAGAACCATGATCGCCGCGGTGCGTCTGACCCGACCCGCGGCGGCGCTGCCGGCATTGGCCGTGTTGGCGGCGACCTGCCTCTTGATGCAGGGTCCGGGCTCCGGGAGGGCGGACGCGCAAACTCCGGCACCAAGCTCGGCACCTGCGGCGCAGAGTGTGCCGGCGGGCGTAGACAACCCGCAGCGCGCCTGGCAACACTGGACGCTCAACTGCCAAGGGTGTCACCGCCCCGACGGCTCGGGATCGGCTGGTACGGCGCCGAGCCTCGCCGGCACCGTGGCTCGGTTCTTGTCCGTGCCCGGAGGACGGGAATATCTCGGCCGAGTGCCGGGGGTGGCCACCTCGCCGCTGTCGAATGCGGATTTGTCCGAAGTGATGAACTGGATGCTGTGGCGCTTCGACAAGGAACACATACCGGCGAATTTCCAGCCGTTCAAAGCCGACGAGATCGGACGGCTGCGCAGTGCGCCGCTGCGCCTCGAAGCGTCGCAGATGCGCGCCAAATTGCTCGAGAAGGCGGATGAGGCCGCGTCGCCCTGAGGGCGCAAACTCGAGGACCGGACGATACCCACGATCGCCTCCGGCGGCAGCGCCGCGCAGCAGCGCGAGGCATTGCACGCTTCTGCGTAGCGAATCGGCCGCGGATCAGGACGGTGTCTTGCTCGTAGGTACGGGCGCGCGATTGCGGGAATCGCGTCCGTAGTAGTCCGGATAGTCGGCGCCAAGCCCCTTGAAGCGACGATGCACCCAGAGATACTGTTCCGGCACGCGGCGGATGTGCGCCTCCAACAGATGATGGAAGCGCTCGGCGTCGACCGTTGCGTCGCCGCCGGGAAAGTCCTCCAGCGCGGGCCCGATCGTGACGCGATACCCTGCGTTGCCCGGCAGCCGCTCCGGGAAGTAGGTCAGCACGGCGGCGCCGGAAATGCGCGCCAGGCGCGACGTGGCCGTGGTGGTGGCTGCGGGAATCCCGAAAAACTTCACCATCGCCGCGCCCTTGTTGCGATAACTCTGATCCGGCGCGTACCACACCACTTCATTCTTCTTGAGTGCGCGAATCATGGTGCGTATGTCATCGTGCGCGATCGGTTTTCCGTGGCGCGAGAAGCTGGTGAACATCGTGTGCGACAGGACCGCGTTTTTCGTCGGGCGATACACCACGTTGAGCGGTAGGACGGTGCCGAGGATGCGGGTGGCGATTTCGATGGTGGTGAAATGGCCGCCGATCATGATGGCGCCGCGGCCTTTGGCGAGCGCGGCCTGCAAATTCTCGAGTCCCTGGACCTCTGCGAGCTCGTGTACGCGCTGGTCGTTGCTCCACCAGGTCGTGGCTGTTTCGCATAGACCCATCCCTAAGCTCTGGCAATGGCGATCGAGCAGGTCTGCCTGTTCCTGGGCCGACAGCATGGGCATGCACAATTGGATGTTGCGACGGGCGATGCGCACATAGGCGAGCGGCAGATGCCGGATGAGCTTGCCCAGGGCCGAGCCGACGTGCCGCTGAGCGCGAAACGGCAACAGTTCGATGGCGCGCATGACGCTCAAGCCCGCCCAAGTCGCCCAATACTTGGGCAGAAGAAGTTCTAATCGCATTGCCGATGCGCGTGCTCGCTCGACGCCGTTCCCGGTCCCGCATAGCATTTGGCCAATGTATTCATTGCGTCAGCGAATCAAGTCCTTGCGGCACAGCTTTTGGTACGGCGTCTCCGAGCGCATTCGTTGGTCGCGCGGTGCGTTTGTGGAAACGCCGGCGCGCGAACTTTGTGCCATAAACCTCGAGCAGGGCGAAAGGATAGCTGCGTTGCGCGACCGTTACCAGGTGCAGTTCGAGCAGCGGATGAGCGTGGCGACCAGCGTCAACAATTACGAATATCTGGATATCCTGGATCGCGGCTGGAGCGGCGCAGGGATGGAGCGGCCGATAGGCGGTGTGCTCTGGGATATCGGCTGCGCCAGTTTTTGGTACGCGGCGACCCTGCAGGCCTTTTTCCGGCCGGACCGAATGGCCGGGGTGGACATCGAAGGCCACCGGCTATTCCGGGACGGACGCACGCGCATCGACTATGCGGCCGGTTACTTGGCACAATTACCAACTGCCCGGTTCGTGGTGGGGGATTACACCGCGATCCAAGAACCGGCCGACGTCATTACCGCTTGGTTTCCGTTCCTGACGCCGGCTGCCATCTTGGCGTGGCGCCTGCCGCTGACGCTCCTGGCGCCGGAGTCCTTGTTTCGGCAGATTAAACATAATCTGCGCCCCCAGGGGGTGTACTTCATGGCCAATCATGGGATGCAGGAGGCGGCCCTGGCGGAACGATTGTGCGATGCAGCAGGACTCCGTTTCGTCGCACGCTGGTCGGAGGTGGGAAAGTGGAGCCGGCATCGATTGCAGCCGCCCGTACTCTCTTGGTGGAGGCAGCCCTAGAGCAAATATTCGTATTTATCAGCAAATTGCTGTACGATCCGGCTCGGTTCGTGAATTTCTACTTGGTCCGTTTCTGGTCACCGCGCCGCTCCGGCGTCACCTTGGCCACAACCCACAAAGCAGGTTTCTTCGATCCAGGTGGCAGGCACTCAGCACATTGCATCGCAGTACGCACGCGTGACCGGCCGATAGCTTCTTTTGCAGTAGGTATTCTTCACATGACGAAAATGTATGTTGGCAATCTCCCGTTCTCAATGGACGAGTCCGCGGTGCGCGCGCTGTTCGAAAAGCATGGCGCCGTACAGTCGGTTGCGCTGATCAATGATCGTGACACCGGTCGGCCCCGCGGTTTCGGCTTCGTTGAAATGGCCAGCGCAGATGCTGCGCGTGCCATGCAGGCCTTGAATGGCCACGATGTCGACGGGCGTGCGCTGAAGGTGAACGAGGCTCAGGAGCGCACCGGCGGCGGCGGTGGTGGTGGTGGTGGTGGTGGTGGATCGCGCGGTCCGAAGCGCTGGTAAGCGTTTAGTATCGTGCGAGATACTGGGGCCGCAACGATGCGGCCCCAGTCGTTTTAAAGTGTTGGATTTGCGCGATCAGGGTTTACGCCCAAGTCGGCTTTGCCTATAATCGCGCCCCTCGGCGGGGACCTCGAGTTTAGCGAACCCCCGCTTGGGACTAGTAGCCCCCCGACGGGGCTTTTCGTTGAACAGAGGGGGCCGATGGTCCCCTTTTTTGTTTCGAGCTGTGGGTTTGTGCCAATGCGTGATGCCTTGATGCGCCTATTAGAGCCGCCGATCGAGGCGCTTGGATTCGAGTTGGTCGACATCGAGTTTGCGCGCGAGGGGCAAGGCGGTGTTTTGCGGATTTTCATCGATCACCGCGCTGAGAATTCCAGCACCAGCGTTACGGTCGACGATTGCGCGCTCGTGAGCCACGCGGTGAGCCAGGTGCTCGAGATCCAGGATCCGATCAAGGGGCACTACACGCTGGAAGTTTCTTCGCCGGGATTCGATCGAATTTTACGCACGCGTGCGCATTTCGAACGGTTCGTCGGCGAGCGGATCTTCGTCGAGTTGAAGGTGCCCTTGGATGGAAGACGGCGCTATGTCGGCGAGTTGAAGTCGATTGCGGGCGACGTGATCGTGGTGGAGGTCGACGGCAAGGCGCACAGCCTGCCGCTCGAGCGAATTCAGAAGGCGAGATTGCGGCCGGAGTGACGAGGAGTCGAAAGGACCATGAACAAAGAAATCTTGATGGCGGTAGACGCGGTCTCCAACGAGAAGGGTGTCGACAAGGAAATAATCTTCGACGCGCTCGAAGCCGCGCTCGCATCGGCGACCCGCAAGAAACACGGCGAAGAGCTGGATGTGCGCGTTTCGATCAATCGCAAGACCGGCGGTTACGACACGTTTCGCCGTTGGAAGGTGTTTGCCGACGAATCCACCGAACTCGAAGTGCCGGAACGCGAACTGCGCTTGGACGATGCGCGCGACATCGATAAGGACGTGGAACCGGGCGGTTATGTCGAACAGCCCATGGAATCGGTCCCCTTCGGGCGCATCCTCGCGCAAACCGCCAAGCAGGTCATCGTGCAGAAGGTGCGCGAAGCTGAGCGTGCGCAAGTCGTCGATGCCTACAAGGACCGGGCCGGCACCTTGGTCAGCGGCATCGTCAAGCGCGTCGACCGCAACGGGGTCTACGTCGATCTGGGCGCGAATGCAGAAGGATTCATAGCGCGCGAAGAGATGATTCCGCGCGAGCCCGTGCGGTCCCAAGATCGGATCAAGGCGTACTTGAAGGAAGTGCGTACGGAGCCGCGTGGCCCGCAGCTGTTCTTGTCGCGCACCGCCCCTGAATTCCTGATCGAATTGTTCAAGCTCGAAGTGCCGGAAGTGGGCCAGGGCCTGATCAACATTCTGGCGGCTGCCCGCGATGCGGGGGTGCGCGCCAAGATCGCCGTGCGCAGCAATGATCCGCGCGTCGATCCGGTGGGCGCGTGCGTCGGCATGCGCGGTTCGCGCGTGCAGGCCGTTTCCAATGAAATCGCCGGCGAACGGGTCGACATCATTCCGTTCGACGAAAACAATGCGCAGTTCGTCATCAACGCCATGGCGCCCGCGGAAGTCACCTCGATCGTGGTGGATGAGGATTCGCATTCCATGGACATCGCGGTGTCCGAGGACAAGCTTTCGCAGGCCATCGGCAGAGGCGGTCAAAATATCCGTTTGGCCAGCGAGCTGACGGGCTGGGAATTGAACGTCATGAGCGAATCGCAGGCCGAGGCCAAGAGCGAGACCGAGTCCCTGGCGTTGCGCGAGACGTTCATGAAGCAGCTCGATGTCGATGCCGACGTCGCGAGCATCCTGGTGCAGGAGGGCTTTTCGACCATCGAAGAGATCGCCTACGTGCCGGCCAGCGAATTGAACGGCATCGAGGAATTCGACGAGGAAATCGTCAAGGAGCTGCGCACGCGCGCGCGCGACGTGCTGCTGACGCAGGCGATCGCCAGCGAGGAGTCGGTGGACGGCGCGGAGCCGGCCGCCGACCTGATCGAAATCGCGGGCGAACCTCTCGCCAAGACCTTGGCACGCAAAGGTGTCCGCACGCGCGACGACCTGGCCGATCTGGCCGTCGACGAACTAGTCGAGATGGGCAGCATCGACGAAAAGAAAGCCGCTGAACTCATCATGGACGCCCGCAAGCACTGGTTCGCGGAAGAAGCTAAGGTTTAGGAGCAACTATGGCAGATGTTACCGTCGCCCAATTCGCCGAGGTGCTGAAGGTCCCGGTCGACCGGCTGCTCCAGCAGCTCGATCAGGCGGGAATCAAGGTCGACAGCGCAGAGGACATGATCAGCGAGGATGCGAAGCACGAGCTTCTGACGCATCTGCGGCGAAGCCATGGTCACGACGACGTACAGGCCGATGCGGCTCCGCGCAAGATCACGCTGCGGCGCAAGTCGCAATCGGAGCTGAAACTGGCGAGCCCCCAGGGGCGCGCACGCACCGTCAACGTCGAGGTGCGCAGCAAACGCACGTACGTCAAGCGCGAGGTACTCGAGGACCAGGCGCGCCATCAGCAGGAGGAGATCGACCGGCAACGCGAATCCGAAGAGCAGGCCAAGGCCGCGCTCGAACGAGCGGAGCAGGAGCGGCTCGAGAAGGAACGGCTGGATCGCGAGCGCCTGGAAGAGGAGAGCCGCCGGCGTACCGATGAAGAAGTGCGCAAGCGAACCGCGGAAGAGGAAGCGCGCCGCGTCGCCGAACAGCTGGCGCGCGACCAGGCCGAGCGCGAACGAAAAACCGCCGTCGTCGCCAAGCCCGGGAAAACTGCGCGGGTGGTGGTGGACGACAAGGCTACGCGCTACGGCCGGCAGGAGCTGCACATCGTCGGCGATGTGAGTTCCCGCCACAAGAAGAAGAAGTCGCGCGACGGCAGGCGTCGTTCCGTCGGCGGCGAGTCCGATGCCAAGCATGGTTTCGAAATGCCGACCGAGCGCGTGGTGCGCGAGGTGGCGATCGGCGAGGCCCTGACCGTCGGCGAGCTCGCGCAGAAAATGGCGGTCAAGGCCACGGAAGTCATCAAGGTCATGATGAACATGGGCGTGATGGCGACCATCAACCAAATGATCGAGCAAGACACCGCGGTATTGGTGGTCGAGGAAATGGGCCATACGGCCGTGTTGCGCAAGGAAAATGTCATCGAGGACGATCTGCAGGGCGAAGCCGATTCCTCGGTCGAAATGCTGCCGCGTCCGCCGGTCGTGACCGTCATGGGCCACGTCGATCACGGCAAGACGTCGTTGCTCGACTACATACGGCGCACCAAGGTGGCGGCGGGCGAAGCGGGCGGCATCACGCAGCACATCGGTGCGTATCACGTGGAGACGCCCAAGGGCATGTTGACCTTTCTCGATACGCCCGGCCATGCGGCCTTCACGTCCATGCGCGCGCGCGGCGCGCAGGTCACTGACATCGTGATCTTGGTGGTAGGCGCCGACGATGGCGTCATGCCGCAAACCATCGAGGCGATCCAGCACGCCCAAGCGGCCAAGGTGCCGATCGTGGTGGCGCTCAACAAAATGGACAAACCCGAGGCCGACGCGGAGAAGGTCAAGCAGGAGCTAACGAAATACGGCGTGATCCCCGAAGAATGGGGCGGCGAGAATATTTTCGTGCCGGTGTCGGCGCGCACCGGGCAGGGCGTGGACCAGCTGATTGACAGTATTTTGCTGCAGGCCGAGGTGCTCGAATTGAAAGCGCCGACCACGGGGCTTGCGGCGGGCTACGTGATCGAGTCGAGTCTCGAGAAGGGCCGCGGCGCGGTCGCCACGGTGCTGGTGCTGCGCGGTACCCTCAAACTCGGCGACCCTTTGCTCATCGGCCAGGAATTCGGCCGTGTGCGGGCGCTGTTCGACGAGGCTGGACACGCCGTTACGGCGGCGGGGCCTTCGATCCCGGTAGTGGTACTGGGTCTATCCGGTGCACCGAACGCAGGCGACGAGCTGCTGGTGGTCGAGAGCGAGCGCAAGGCGCGCGAAGTCGCGATGCATCGTCAGTCCAAGTCGCGCGATGTGAAGCTCGCGCAGAAGAGCGCGAACATGCAGGACGTGTTCTCGACCATGGGCGAGAGCAAGGCCGATCTGGTGCAGCTCTTGGTCAAGGCCGATGTGCAGGGCAGCGTGGAAGCGTTGCGCGATGCGCTGAATGCGCTGTCGACCGGCGAAGTCGCTGTGAACATCGTGTCCTCGGGCGTCGGCGGTCTCACCGAATCCGACGTCACGCTGGCGGCCGCCTCCAAGGCGCGCATCATTGCGTTCAATGTGCGCGGCGACGCCGCGGCCCGTACCGCGATCAAGGATCACGGCGTCGATGTGCGCTACTACAGCATCATCTACGAAGCCATCGACGACATCAGAGCGGTGCTCACGGGCATGTTGGCGCCCGAGGTCAAGGAGCAGATCGTGGGGCTTGCCGCGGTCCGCAGTGTCTTCCGCTCGAGCAAATTCGGCACGGTCGCCGGTTGCATGGTCATCGACGGCTACGTGCGCCGCAATTTTCCGATTCGCGTACTGCGCAACAACGTAGTCATCTTCGAGGGCGCTCTGGAATCGTTGAAGCGCTTCAAGGACGATGTCAACGAGGTGCGCGCTGGAACCGAGTGCGGTATCGGCGTCAAGAACTACAATGACGTGCAAGAAGGCGACCAGATCGAGTGCTACTCGAGAGTCGAAGTTGCGCGCACTCTTTAGTACGCGCTGCGCGCCCTATTAACGGGGTCGAAGCGACCCCGGTATTTCGAATGCGCTACGCGCGGTATCAACGGGGTCGAAGTGACCCCGACCTTTAGTGCTCGCTGCGCGAGCTCAGGATTGGATAGAACCAATCCGCGGCAGAAGTACATATGGCAAACAAAGATAATCCGCGGGCGAGGCGGCTGGGCGAACAGATCCAGCGTGAGCTGGGTGAGTTGCTGCGGCGGAACGTCAAGGATGAACGCATCGGCAACGTGACGATCACGGCTGTCAGCGTCACCGGCGATCTGCGGACTGCGCGGGTGTACTACTTGGTTTTCGGCAAGGATGGCCCAGATCCGAAGGTACAGCGCGGCTTGGAGAGCGCTGCCGGATTCTTGCGCAACGCGCTGTCGCGTTCGTTGATGATTCGCTATACGCCCACGCTGAGTTTCGAACTCGATACCTCGATCGAACACGGCGTGCGCCTGACCCAATTGATCGATTCGGTGAATAAGCCTGAAAGCCGTGCTGCGGACACGTCGCACACGTCGGGTAGCGGGGGCGGTGAGGATGGCGCCGCCGACGACGATGAGGGTCACGTGGTCGACGAAGGCGATTTTTCGCCGAAAGGGCGGTAATGCCCGCCGACATCCACGGCATTCTATTGCTCGATAAGCCCCTGGGTCTGAGTTCTGCGGGTGCAGTCGCGCGCGTCAAGCGCCTGTTCGACGCCCGCAAGGCGGGACATACCGGTTCTCTCGATCCCCTCGCATCGGGAATGCTGCCTATTTGTTTCGGCGAAGCCACCAAGTTCGGCGCGCAGCTGCTGGATGCCGATAAGACCTACCGCGTGTCGGTGCGGCTCGGCGAGCGCACACCGAGCGCCGATCGTGAATCCGAAGTGATCGAAAGGCGCGAATTGCCGCCTTACGCACTGCGGCAGATCAGCGAAGCGCTGAGCGGCTTTCCGCGCGAATATGCCCAAGTGCCGCCCATGCATTCCGCGCTCAAGCAGGACGGCAAGCCTTTGTATGAATATGCGCGCGCGGGCATCACCCGCGAACGAGCGGCGCGCTCCATCATCATCCACGACATGCGCCTGCTGGAATGGCTGCCGCCCGAGCTGTCATTCGACGTGCGCTGCTCGAAGGGTACCTACATCCGGGTCCTGGCGGAGGATTTGGCGGCGCAACTGGGGACTATCGGCCATTTGTCGGCGCTGCGCAGACTCGGCGTGGCGCCGTTCGACGCCGAACCGCAATGGTCCTTCGAAGCGCTGGAATCCTTGAGCCCGGCGCAACGGCAGGATGTGCTGCTGCCGGTGGATGCCGCGCTGACGAACTGGCGGCGACTGGATCTTTCGCTGAGCGGGGTCAGCGCATTCCGGCAGGGCCAGGCCGTGTCCGGTTACGGCCGAACGCCCCGGAATCTTGCCGGGTACCGTGCGTATCTACGCGACCGGCTTGGGATTTCTGGGTTTGGGGCAGATCGAGGCCAACGGGCCGGTTGGTTCCGCTGCGGCTCATTTCGTCGGTCTAGTTCCAGGTAGGACGAATCAGCTTGAGGGTGGGTGCCGCGACGCGTACAATGCGCGCCTTCTTAAAAGGTCTAAGTTATTGATTGAGGTTTGATTTCAATGCCACTTACTCGAGAAGAAAAGACGGGCGTCGTCGGTAAATTCCAGCGCAGCGCGCAGGACACCGGTTCCCCCGAAGTTCAAATTGCCTTGTTGTCCGAGCGCATCAACGGCTTGAGCCAGCATTTCACCACGCACAAGGCCGACCATGCGTCGCGTCGCGGGCTGCTCAAGATGGTCAACCAGCGCCGCAAGCTGCTCGATTATCTCAAGAGCAGAACCCCGGACAAGTACACGCAGTTGGTCGAACGCTTAGGGTTACGCCGCTAACAGGCGCCGCCGCAGGCCGGCTGCGTGGATGCATTCGGCCTTCGTCCATACATTTTCGATTACGCAAAGGGGCTCTAACGTGAGCGCTATCAAAAAAAGTTTTCAATATGGTGATCACACCGTAACCATTGAGACGGGCGAACTCGCCCGTCAGGCCGACGGCGCGGTGCTCGTCACCATGAGCGACACGGTGGTGCTCGTGACGGCGGTGGGCCTGAAGAAGGCGACACCCGGGACGCGATTTTTTCCCGCTGACGGTGAACTACCAGGAAAAGACCTACGCGGCGGGCCGCATCCCCGGCGGCTTCTTCAAGCGCGAAGGCCGCCCGACGGAGAAAGAGACGCTGACCTCGCGCCTGATCGACCGGCCCATCCGGCCGCTGTTCCCGGAAGGCTTCATCAATGACGTGCAGGTCGTTGCCTCCGTGCTGTCGGTGAATTCCGAAGTGGATCCGGACATTGCATCGCTGCTCGGCGCGTCGGCGGCGCTGGCCATTTCCGGCATGCCGTTCATGGGCCCCATCGGCGCCGCGCGCGTCGGCTACCTGGACGGCAAGTACATCCTCAATCCCACCGCGACGCAGCTGACCGAATCGAAGCTCGATCTCGTGGTCGCCGGCACCCAAGAAGGCGTGCTGATGGTCGAATCCGAAGCCGACGGCCTGAACGAAGAAGTCATGCTCGGCGCCGTCATGTTCGGTCACGCTGAGATGCAGGTGGCGATCAAGGCGATCAACGAACTCGCGGCGGAAGCCGGCAAGCCGAAATGGTCCTGGGTCGCTCCGGAGCCGAATACGGAACTGAAGAACGCGGTCGGCAGCGCTGGCCGAGAAGAATCTGGCGGCGGCCTATACGCTTGACCGAGAAGCAGCAGCGCTATGCGAAGATCGGCGAAATCAAGAACGCCGACGCTCGAGCTGCCTTGACCGGCGGCGAGTGCGCCGAAATTCACCGCGGATCAGGTCGGCAACGAATTCTTCAATCTCGAATACCGGCTGGTGCGCGAGCGAATCCTCGAAGGCCATCCGCGCATCGACGGCCGCGACACCAAGACGGTGCGCGGCATCAACATCCGCACCGGCGTGCTGGCGCGAACTCACGGTTCCGCGCTTGTTCACTCGCGGCGAAACCCAGGCGCTGGTGGTCACCACCTTGGGCACGGGACGCGATGCGCAGATCATCGACGGCCTCACGGGCGAGCGCAAAGAGCCGTTCATGCTGCACTACAATTTCCCCCCGTTCAGCGTCGGCGAAACCGGCATGATGGGTTCGCCGAAGCGGCGCGAGATCGGCCACGGCAATCTGGCCAAGCGCGGCGTCAAGGCCGTGATGCCGGGCGTGGAGAAATTCCCGTACGTCATCCGTGTCGTATCGGAGATCCTCGAATCGAACGGATCGAGTTCCATGGCCTCCGTGTGCGGCACCAGCCTCGCGCTGATGGACGCCGGGCGTGCCGATCAAGGCGCCGGTGGCCGGCGTGGCGATGGGTCTCGTCAAAGAAGGCGCGCGGTTCTCAGGTTCTGACCGACATCCTGGGCGACGAAGATCATCTCGGCGACATGGATTTCAAGGTGGCCGGCACGAAGGACGGCATCACCGCGCTGCAGATGGATATCAAGATCACCAGCATCACGCGCGAGATCATGAAGGTGGCGCTCGATCAGGCCCGCGACGGCCGCCTGCACATCCTGGGCGAGATGAACAAAGTGCTCTCCAAGCCGCGTGCGAACATGTCGGAGTGGGCGCCCACCATCATCACGCTGAAGATCGATCCGGAGAAGATCCGCGACGTGATCGGCAAGGGCGGCGCTGTGATTCGGCAGATCACCGAAGAGACCGGCACCTCGATCGATATCGAGAACGACGGCACGGTGAAGATCGCTTCCGTGCAGGGTGCCGCGGGCCGCGAAGCCCAGCGACGCATCGAGCTCATCACCGCCGATGTCGAGGTGGGCAGAGTGTACGAAGGCAAGGTCGCCCGATTGATGGACTTCGGCGCCTTCGTGACCATTCTTCCCGGCCGCGACGGCCTGGTGCACATCTCGCAGATCTCCGAAGAGCGCGTCGAGCGCGTCGGTGACAAGCTCAAGGAAGGCGATGTGGTGCGCGTGAAGGTTCTCGAGGTGGATCGGCAGGGCCGCGTGCGTCTGTCGATGCGCAACGTCGACGCCGCTTAAGCTCGATAGTCTCGAGGCGAGAAGTGCGGCCTGGACGGCGCGGCGAGTCCCGAGATAACCGCGCGCGGTGAATCCGTGCCGCATTACCCAGCTGCCGGGAGCGGTCCTGGCTGCGGCCCTCGCAGCCGGGGCGGCCTTGGGAGCGCCAAGCGCCGCCGCTGCGTCATTTGGTGATCGCTGCGCCCTAGTTGCCTTCAGCCGAACTCACTTCGTATCGACGTGCTCGTCGCGGTCCTTTTCGCCGTCCCGCGTACGCACCGATAAGGCCTTGAAGGAATCCTCGGCAGCCGTACGGATGCGCGGCGGACGGCCCTGAGGCTGCTGACTCATGATCTGTCTCAGGCTCTGTTCCAAGTGGCCGCTCACCAGACCCTGCACGCTGGTGCCATAGGCGCGGATCACGTTGACCATGAAGTCCTGAGTCAGGATGGGCTCCGCAAGATGCTCCTGCTCGGCAATCACCTGCAGCAAGATACTGCGCGTAATGTCGGCATTGTTTTTCTTGTCGACGACGACGAACTCGATCCTTTCGACGACCAAGCGCCGGACATCGGCTAGTGTGATGTAGCGGCTCTCGACCGTGTCATAAAGGCGACGATTCGGATATTTTTTTATCACTCGCGGCTCGCTCATAGGGCTCCTCGCTCGTGTTGGCCGACGCGCCGCCGGAAAATTCCGGTTCGTGCCTGAGCCACGCGTGACCAATCCCTGGACGTACTGGCAAAGGATAGCGCAATGCAGCGCTAACGCAAACCGGCATTTTTGGGTACCGTTTTTAGCCCTTTACGCGCACATTCAAGCTTTTTGGGACCTTGTCGACGTCCCATCGCTCCCTGGCCCAGCGCCAGGCGTCCGTGAGGCTCCCCTGCGCCAGCGAATCGGGGGGTGTCAGTCCCAGCAGGGAAAAGATCGACAGAATTTGCGGCAACGCGGAATGGGGGTCCAATCGGACGCTGCGGCGCGACTTGGCAAGTTTGGTGTCATCCGGTTCGGTAAGCACCGGGACGTGCGCATAGGCAGGTTGGGGCAGCCCCAGAAGCCGTTGCAGGTAGATCTGGCGCGGCGTGTTGTCCAGGAGATCTGCGCCGCGCACGACGTGAGTCACCCCTTGCGCCGCATCGTCGACGACCACGGCCAATAGGTAGCCGAACAGGTGGTCGCGCCGCTTGAGAATCGGATCACCGACGTCGCGGGCGACGTCCTGGCGGTAGCTTCCCTGGATCCGATCCCGGAACTGGATGTACCCAGGTTCGACCCGCAGCCGGGTAGCCGTCGGTATGCTCGAGGTCGCCGGACGCACGCGACAGGTACCGGGATAGCGGGTCCCGTCGCCGAGCTGCAGGCGGCTGCAGGAACATTCGAAGGTCAAGCTGCGCGCCCCGAGGCTTTGCAGGGCATGGACATAGAATTCGGTGCGATCGCTCTGGCGAACGACTGGGCCATCCCATTCGAAGCCGAATGCCTGCAAAGTCCGCAGGATGCCGTCTGCCGAACCCGCCACCTCGCGCGGCCGATCGAGATCCTCCATCCGCAGCAGCCAGCGTCCGCCGTGTGCGCGCGCATCGAGGAAGCTGGCCGCCGCCGTATAAAGGGAACCCAAATGCAAGTCGCCCGAAGGGGTAGGGGCGAAGCGGCCTACATACGGCTGCGTACTATCGGTAGCGGTCGTCGCGGTCGCCGTATTGCTTCTCGCGGCGTTCGCGCCGCTCCTGCGCTTCCACCGACAGGGTCGCGACGGGCCGGGCTTCCAAGCGCTTGATGCCGATTTCTTCGCCGGTCTCGAGGCAATAGCCGTAGGAACCATCCTCGATCCGCTTCAGCGCCTCGTCTATCTTGCGGATCAGCTTGCGCTCGCGGTCGCGCGTGCGCAGCTCGAGGCTGAATTCTTCTTCCTGCGTGGCTCTGTCATTCGGATCGGGGAAGTTGGCTGCCTCATCCTTCATATGCAGCACGGTGCGGTCCACCTCGACCATCAGATCCCGCTTCCAGTTCTGCAGTATCCGAGCGAAATGCTCCAACTGCTCCTTGTTCATGTACTGCTCGCCGCGGCGGGCGATGTACGGCTTCACATTGCGCGGACCCGCCAACAAACTGGCCGATGCGGCGGAATCGACGTCGTTGTCCTCGTCGTTCTGCGGCTACGCGGTTCACCACGAGCGGACGAGTGTCGAATTTGATGGGGGCAACGTTTTCGCTGCCGGCCATGGCTGGTTCCGGCTTCGCGCGCGGCGTCTTCACCGGCACGGGTTTGACGGTCGCGGGCTTCGCGATCACGGGTTTAGGGGCTGGCTTATTGGGTTTCACTGTTACCTTCGATGTGGGACGCGATGGCGTGGGCTTGGCAGGAGGGCGTACAACCTTCTTGGGAGCGGCTGCCTTGTGAGTCGCTTTCTTCGGTGTTGCCTTACCTGGCCGCGTCGCCGCTTTCTTGGGTTTCTTCGAGGGCATTTGAAGTCTCCGCCTCCTAACGAAAGAGCGCGCGATTATACCGACGCAATCAGGCCTGTACAGGCCACTGAGGCAACATATTTTATTTATCTAAGCCTATGATTGAAAAGCAAAACCCCTGTGGGAGGGGCGGGGGGAGCGCGGGCGCGCCGCCCGGGGCTCTAGGACAGGCTCCTAGGGAAGGGTAACGGGCGTGGCGCCGGTCCAGCCGGAACGCCGGTGTTCCGCCACGATAGTCGTATAAATACCCCCCCGCACATTGAATTTCGCCGCCAGGCGCATGAACCGGGGTGCCGTCGCCGCTACCAGGTCGCCCAGGATTTCGTTGGTTACGGCCTCGTGGAATGCGCCTCGGCTGCGGAAAGACCAGATGTAGAGTTTCAGGGACTTGAGCTCGACGCAGAGCTCATGCGGGAACGTATTCCAGCTCGAGCGTGGCGAAATCCGGCTGTCCCGTTTTCGGGCACAGGCAGCTAAACTCAGGGAGAGTCATGCGTATGGTGTAGTCCCTCTCGGGCGCCGGGTTTGTAAAGGTTTCCAAGCGGGTGCTGGGTTCGGTCATGGGCTGCGGCGAGATCATCGGGGGTTTACGAAAGTGACGTTTACTTTACACTACGCGCCTCATTGACGGCCACGCGTCTAGGTTCACCGGAATAATGCGCTTAACGAAACTCAAGATTGCCGGCTTCAAGTCCTTTGTCGACCCGACGACCGTGACCTTTCCGAGCAGTCTGACGGGGGTCGTGGGCCCGAATGGTTGCGGAAAGTCCAACATCATCGACTGCGGTGCGCTGGGTGATGGGTGAAATTTCCGCAAAGCATCTGCGCGGCGAATCCATGGCGGACGTCATTTTCAACGGCTCGGCTGCGCGCAAACCCTTGGGTACCGCATCGGTCGAACTGGTGTTCGACAATTCCGACGGCAAGATCGGGGGAGAGTACGCGGCCTACAACGAGGTGGCGCTGCGCCGCGCCGTGAGCCGCGACGGCACTTCCGACTACTTCATCAACGGCATCAAGGTGCGCCGCAAGGACATCACTCAGCTGTTTCTCGGCACCGGTCTGGGCACGCGCAGCTACGCCATCATCGAGCAGGGCATGATCTCGCGCGTGATCGAAGCGCGGCCCGACGATTTGCGCGCGTTCCTGGAGGAAGCCGCGGGCATCTCGCGCTACAAGGAGCGGCGCCGCGAAACCGAGAACCGGATCGGCCATACCCGCGAAAACCTGGATCGGCTGAACGATCTGCGCGAAGAGGTGGAGAAGCAGATTCGCCACTTGCAGCGTCAAGCCGCGACCGCGCGGCGCTATCAGACGCTGAAGGAAGAAGAGCGCAAGCTGCAGGCCGAATTGCTGGCCTTGCGCCTGCAGAGTCTCGATGCCGAGGCCGGCGTGCGCGATGCCGCGGCATCGAGTTGCGAGACGGCGATGCATGCCGTGCTCGCCGATCTGCGGGAAGTCGAAGCGGGCATCGAGCACATTCGCGCCGATCAGGCGGTCGAAGGCCGATGCTCTCGGCGCCATACAGACCCGCTTCTACGAGGCGGGCGCCGAAGTCACACGGATCGAACAGGGCATTCAATTCACGCGCGAACTGCGCCAGCGGCAGCGTTCGGATTTGGAACAAGCACAGGTGCAGGTTTCCGACCTCACCGGGGTTCAACAGCGTGATCGCGGACAACTCGAAGCGCTATCGCAGGAATTGGCGACCATGGTTCCCGGCCTCGACGCAGCGCACGGCGAGGAATTGCGCACTTCCCAGGCGTTGGAGATGTGCGAACAGACCCTGGCGGCGTGGCAGCAAACGTGGGATGCCCATGCCCAGGCGGTGGCTCTCGGCCAAAGGGAGACCGGGGTCGAACGCGCGCGCATCGAACAGCTGGACAGTCAGCAGCGGCACCTCCTGCAGCAGCAGGAGCGCCAAGAAGATGAGCGCTCGACGCTTGCTCAATTGCAACCGGCAGTTGCATTGGAGACTCTGGCTGAACGCGCCGCGCTGGCTCGCGATGCCGGAGAAAGGGCGGCGGCCGAGCTGCAAGAATTACTGGCGGAGATCTCGGTCACTCGGGATCGTGAACGAGTAGAGTCGCAGGCCCTCAATGCCTTGCGCACGCGCTGGCAGGAGGCGCTGGGGTCGCAGGTGTCGATGGAGGCGCTGCAGACCGCCGCGCTCGGCAAAGCCTCGGGGAAAATCACCGAGTGGCTGAAGTCGAAATCGCTCGACCGCCATCCTCGCGTCGCGCAGCAGTTGCGCGTCGAGCGCGGCTGGGAACGCGCCGTTGAGACGGTGCTTGGATCCTACCTCGAGGCGGTCTGCGTCGACGGCCTGGACAGCGTCATCGATCTTTTGGGCAGCTTCGATGGCGGCCATTTGGCCATCGTGAGCACGGGTGAAGTCCCCGCTCCGGGCGACGCGGCCTCGCTGCAGGCGAAGGTGCAGGGCGCAGCCGTGCTGGGTTCGGTGCTGACATCGGTGTACACCGCCGAGACCTTGAACGAGGGTCTGCGGCTCCGCAGCCGCTTGAGGGCGGGCGAATCGGTCGTTACCCGCGACGGCATTTGGTTGGGGTCGGATTGGCTGCGCCTGTCGCGCGACGCGGATCCCCACACGGGTGTGATCGAGCGCGAGGAGACTCTGCGTGAGATGCGCACGCGAGTGAGCGCACTTGCGGACGAGGTCAAGGACCTCGAACATCGATTGGAGCTCACCCGTGAGCGCGTGCGCGAGCACGAAGATCGGCGCGACCACTTCCAGGCTGCCGTCAATCGGCTGCATCGCGAGCATGTCGATCGGCGCGCAGAGCTGGACTCGGCGCAGGCGCGCAGCGCCGATGCGGCGCGGCGCATGGCTCAGCTGGAGACGGGGCTCGGCGACGTACGCTCCGAGCTCGAGCGCACGGAGACGGAGCTGCGCGCATCGCGCGGGCGCATGGAATCGGCCATCGGCAAATTGGCCGATTTGGAGCCGCAACGCATCGAGCTGGAACAGGAGCGCGACCGCATGCGCGCGGCCGTCAGTACCGCCCGCGCGGCGGCGCAGGCGGCGCAACAGTTCGCCCGGGAGTTGGCACTTCAAGTCGAGTCGCGGCGCTCGTCGCACGGCTCCTTGACCACGACGCTGTCGCGGATCGAGAAACAGCTGGAAGGTCTGGAAACACGGCGCGACGAACTGGCCGGCCAGCTGGAGGAGGGTGAAGCACCGCTCGCCGCGGCGCAGACCCAGCTCGAGCAGGCGCTGCGGATGCGCGCGGAAATCGAGGGCGAACTGCAGGCAGCCAAGGTTGCCAGCGATGAGCTGGATTCCCAGCTGCGGGAACGGGATGCGGCGCGCCTGACCATCGAGCAACGAGTTGAGGCAGCGCGTTCGAGCCTGGATGACGCACGATTGGCCGCACAGCAAGTGCGAGTGCGCCGTGAAAGCGTAGCCGAGCAGCTGGCGGTGACGAATTTCGAGCTCGCCGCCCTGCTCGAACAGCTCGCGGCTGACGCCACGGTGGAGGCCTGGGAGTCGCAGCTCGAGGAGACCAAGGGGAAAATCGAGCGCTTGGGCCAGGTCAATCTGGCGGCCATCGGCGAGTTCAAGGAGCAATCCGAACGCAAGGAATACCTCGATAGGCAGTGCAAGGATCTGACGGATGCCTTGGAGACGCTCGAGTCGGCGATGCGCAAGATCGATCGGGAGACCCGCACGCGCTTCCAGGACACCTTCGACAAGGTGAACGCGGGCCTGAAGGAGAAATTCCCGCGCCTGTTCGGCGGCGGCCACGCCTACCTCGAACTCACGGGCGAAGAGGGCGCGGCGGCCGGCGTGTCCGTCATGGCGCGCCCGCCCGGCAAGCGCAACAGCACCATCAGCCAGCTGTCTGGCGGCGAGAAGGCGCTGACCGCCGTTGCGTTGGTATTCGCCATATTCGATTTGAATCCGGCGCCCTTCTGTCTGTTGGACGAGGTGGACGCTCCGCTCGACGAGAACAACGTGGGCCGCTTCTGCGACATCGTGCGCGATATGTCGCGCAACGTGCAGTTCATATTCATCACGCACAACAAGAGCACCATGGAACTGGCATCTCAATTGGTGGGCGTCACCATGAACGAGCCGGGGGTGTCGCGCTTGGTGGCGGTGGATGTCGACGAAGCCGTGCGCATGGCAGCGATGTAGGGCGTCGGCACTTGGCCGCCGAGCTGCGCTGGATATTGTTGGGACTGAGCTTGCCGCTGCTCGCCGGCATCTGGTGGTGGACTGCGCGCCGCAACGGTCAAGCTCCGGGCAACGCCGAGTTGCGCGAGCCGACAGCTCCGCTCGATTCTCGATATGTAGCCTCCGACGACGACATGCGTCCGGAGCCGGAGCTGCAACCGCAACCGCAACCGCGGGAATGGGGCGTTCCGCCATTCGAGCCCCTCAACATCCGCACCGCCGACTTCGATCAGGTGCCGGTGTTGGACGGCCCCATGATGGTCAACTCCGACGATGTGGCCCTGGGCTCATCGGCGCACGTATCCGTGCCCGTGCTGACATCCGTGCCTACACCTGCGTCGGCGCCTGCGCCTGAGCCGACGCTGGCTTCCGCCTCGGTGGCGCCTGGACTTGTACCTGGGGCGGCACCTGCACCTTCGCTTTCGACAGCATCTGTGCCCCCGACCCTGACCCTGACGATGCCGACTCCGAATGCCGCGGAGCTGCAGAGGATCGTGACCATTCGCGTCTGCACGATGGGTGAGACGCGCTGGTCCGGCAGCCGATTGTTGGCGGCGCTCGAATTGCACGGGCTCGCGTTTGGGCGCTACCAGGTGTTTCATCGCAGGCATGCCGACGGCCGCAGTCTGTTTTGCGTTGCCAGTCTCATCGAGCCCGGAACTTTCGACGTCGCCGCGATGGCGGATCAAGAGTTTCGTGGCATCACCTTGTTCGCCATCTTGCCGGGGCCAAGCCAGCCGCTCGAAACGATGGACGAGTTGTTGGCCACGGCGCGCGGCTTGGCAGAGGAATTGTCCGGCATGGTGCAGGACGGGAAGGGCATGCCCTTGTCGCCGCAGCGCGCGGCCGCTTTGCGCGAGGACATTGCGCGTTTTCAGGTCTCGCTGCCCGGGAATTGACACAGGATGTGCGCGCAGAAGGCAGCGGACCCGGCGAAGAAGGCGGCGGCGCGGGCTGCGGCTTTGCGCGATCTGCTGGACCGATATAACTACCGCTATCATGCGCTCGATGATCCCGAAGTTCCGGACGCCGAATACGACAGGCTCATGCTGGAGCTTCGCGCACTCGAGACAGAGCACCCGGAGGCATTGATTCCGGATTCGCCGACTCAACGGGTGGGGGCGGCTCCTGTCGCCGCGTTCGGCGCCGTCAAACACCGGCTCGCCATGCTGTCCTTGGACAATGCATTCAGCGACGAGGAAGTGCGCGACTTCGACCGCCGCATCCGGGAGCGGCTCGGCCGCGAGGAACTCGTCCGCTATTCGGCGGAACCGAAATTGGACGGCTTGGCCATCAGCGCGCGGTATGAGAACGGTGTGTACGTGCAGGGCGCGACGCGCGGCGATGGTGAAACCGGCGAGGACATTACCCTGAATCTCCGGACCATCAAGGCGCTGCCCTTGAAGCTGCGCACCGACCGGCCGCCGCCGCTGCTGGAGGTTCGCGGCGAGGTATTCATGCCCTTGGCCGGCTTCGCGCGCTTCAACGAGGAAGCGCTCGCGCGCGGTGAGAAGAGTTTCGTGAATCCGCGCAACGCGGCGGCTGGGAGCCTGCGCCAGCTCGATCCCAAGATGACGGCGGCGCGTCCCCTCGATTTGTTCATCTACGGGCTCGGCATCGTGGAGGGCGGCGAACTGCCCACGCATCACGGCGCAATCCTGCAGGCTTTGCGCCAGTGGGGATTCAAGGTATGCCCGCAGTCTCGAGTCGTGGAGGGCGCCGACGGCTGTCTGGATTACTATCGCGAGATGGGTGCGCTGCGATCGAAGCTGCCGTACCAAATAGACGGCGTGGTCTACAAGGTCGACGATCTCGATCTGCAGCGGCGGCTGGGATTCGTTTCACGGGCGCCGCGGTGGGCGGTCGCTCACAAATTCCCCGCCGAGGAAGCGCTGACGACGGTGCGCGGCATCGAATTTCAAGTGGGCCGCACGGGCGCGCTGACCCCCGTGGCGCGGCTCGAGCCGGCGTTCGTCGGCGGCGTCACCGTGAGCAACGCCACCCTGCACAACATGGATGAATTGACCCGCAAGGATGTTCGGGTGGGCGATACGGTGGTCATCCGCCGTGCCGGCGATGTGATTCCGGAAGTGGCGAGGGTGCTGCCGGAGCGCAGGGTGGCCGGCGCTTCGCCGGTGATGCTGCCGAGCGTGTGCCCGGTGTGCGGATCGCCGGTGGTGCGGGAGGCCGATCAAGCGGTCGCGCGGTGCACCGGAGGACGGAATATGCGCAGCGCAACGTAAAGAGGAGCTCAAGCATTTCGCCTCGCGCCGCGCGCTGGATATCCAAGGACTCGGCGACAAGCTCGTGGAACAGCTGGTGGACCGCGGTTGGGTGCGAACGCCGGCGGATCTCTTCGACCTAGGGACGGAGCAGCTGTCGACGCTCGAGCGCATGGGGGACAAGTCCGCACAGAACTTGCACTCGGCGATTTTGGCTGCGAAGCACACCAGCTTGCAGCGCTTCCTGTACGCCCTCGGCATACGCGATGTGGGCGAAGCGACCGCGCTCGCGCTCGCACAGCATTTTCGCGACATTGCAGCGTTGCGTGAGGCCGGGGAGGACGAGATCCAGCGCGTTCCGGACGTGGGTCCGGTGGTGGCAAGGCATGTCGCGGCCTATTTCCAGGATCCCGACAATGCGGCCATCGTCGATCGGCTGCTTGCCGGCGGTATTACCTGGCCCGCGCCCGCACCCGTCGGTGCCCAAACGGAGCTGACGGGGAAGATCTTCGTGCTGACCGGAACGCTACAGTCGCTGACACGTGAGGCGGCGGAGGAGGCCATCGTGGAGCTCGGCGGAAAAGTGAGCGGCAGTGTGTCGAAGAAAACACACTACGTCGTCGCGGGCGCGGAAGCGGGTTCCAAGCTCAAGAAGGCCCAGCAATTGGGCATCGCCGTGCTCGACGAAGCCGCGTTTCTAGAAATGCTGAAGAAGTAGCGACAAACGCCCGCAGGGCGCCCGATCACGGAGGCAGGATGCCGAAGTAGACGCCCGTAGGGCGCCCGAAGGGCGGGGACCAGGATGGTCCCCGTCAACGGCGCGGGCCCTGGATGGGCCCGCGTCAACTCGCGCTACTTAGGTCTACGGGCAACCTTCAGAGCTTCTTTTCGATCTTGGCGGTCTTCTTCAGGCCGTCAATATAGTCCTGGAATTTCTTTTGCATGAGGCTGTTGGTCAACTGGCCTTTCAGCTGGTCGAACGGCGCGTCGCGCGTATCCGCGAGCTTGATGATGTGCCAGCCGTACTGCGTCTGCACAGGCTCGGTCGTGATGTCGCCTTTCTTCAGATTCTTCACGGCGTCGCCGAACGGCTTGACCATGCGCGCCGTCGTGAACCACCCCAGGTCGCCGCCATTCGCCTTCGAATTGTCGGTGGATTCGGCTTTCGCGACATCTTCGAACTTAGCTCCACCCTTGAGCTTCTTGATGAGTTGATCGGCCTTTTCCTTGGTTGGCACCAGGATGTGCGAGGCGTGATACTCAGTCTTGTCGGTGGCGGCATCGTAGGCGGCATGCAGTTCCTGATCCGACGGCTCATTGGTCTTCACGTACTTCTGCGCGGCGGCGTCGGCCAGAATCTGCGTGCGCAACAGAGCGACGCGCGTGGCGACGTCCGGGTCCTTCTCCAATCCGTCCTTCTCGGCCTGAGCAGCGATGAGCTGCATGTTGATCATCTGATCCAGGACCTGATTCTTTTCATCCGCGGTCACATCAGACAGCGGCTTGCCCCGCAGCAGACCCTTCAAGTAATCGTCGTAGGCGTCGCGGGAAATCGGCGTGCCGTCAACGATGGCGACCGGGGGCGTGGCC
The DNA here is from genome assembly GCA_963779985.1 of uncultured Gammaproteobacteria bacterium. Taxonomy (GTDB): domain Bacteria; phylum Pseudomonadota; class Gammaproteobacteria; order Steroidobacterales; family Steroidobacteraceae; genus Bog-1198. Next base: position 1,254,944 of record CAVZZW010000004.1, on the reverse strand, counting down.
GGCTTGTCGGTTGCCGCCGGGGGCGCCGCCGACTGCTGTCCCTTGCCGCACGCTGCCAGCAGCAGGGTAATCGCTGCCACGGTGGACACACGGGTCCACTGTGTACTGAGAAATTGAGTCATTTGGATCCTCTATACGCGAAAAAGGCGGCTATGGCCGACATGGCCGACGCGCCCGGGGGCCGAAGTTTAGCCTTTACCGCGCGATCTCTCCAATTTTCGTCAATTCGGCGGATGATCGGCGCCGGTTGCCGGAGGGGCCGATGCCTCTATAGCCAATGCGTGGATGTCGGTTTTCAATAGGTCGCCAACGGCGGCGTACACCATGCGGTGGCGCGCCAGCGGGGATATGCCGCGGAACGCCTCGGCCACGATACGAATGCGGAAATGACTGTGCCCTCCGGCTGCCCCCGCATGGCCGGCGTGCAAGTGACTCTCGTCCTCGATGACGAGCAGCGTCGGGGCAAAACGGGTCTCGAGGCACCTACGCAAGCGTTGCTCGCGGCCTGACGCCGTGTGATTCATCGCCCTAGCCCTGGTCCGATTGTGCCGGATTGGTTTTTCCGCTCAACCACAAGATTTGCGGCAGCATGAAGATGAACGTCGCCGCCGCAATGCCGATCACCTTGAAATAAACCCACACGTTCTCCGGGAAGTTGCGCGCCACGTACAGATTGGCGCCCGCCAGTATCGCGAACCAGACGACCCACAGCGCATTGATCAACAACCACTTGCGCGCCGATATTTGCAGCGGTTCGTTGAACGCCGACTCGAGCATGCGCCGTGCCAAGGGTTGCTTGCCGATGAACATGCTGCCGAGAAAAGCGGCCGCCGCCAGCGCCAGCAGCACGGTGGGCTTCCATTGAATGAAACGGCTGTCGTGCAGCAGCAGAGTGGCGGAGCCGAGCGTAACCGCGACCGCCGTGGTGATGATGTGCATGGTCTTGAACTCTCCGGTGCGCAGCCGATGCACCGCGAGCTGCAGCACGCAGGCGAGCATCAGCCCTGCCGTGGCCCAGTAGATACCGAGCAGCTTGAATCCGCCAAAAAAGACGATGAGGGGTGACCATTCGAGTAACTGATTCATCCGCGTATCATAGCCGACGAAATGAGTATCTACCTGCAACTGCATCCGGTGTCTCCGCAGCGGCGCTTCGTGCGCCAGGCCGTCGAGGCTTTGCGCGGCGGAGGGGTGATCGTCTACCCCACGGATTCCTGCTACGCTCTCGGCTGCCATATCGGCGACAAGGCGGCGCTGGAGCGCATCCGCGACATTCGCCAAACGGACCGGAATCATCATTTCACCCTGGTATGCCGCGACCTTGCGGAGGTCGGGAAGTACGCAATGGTCGATAATTGGCAGTATCGTTTGTTGCGTGCGCACACCCCGGGTCCGTATACGTTTCTGCTCAAGGCCTCGCGCGAGACGCCGCGGCGGCTCAAGCACGAACGTCGAGGCACCATCGGCTTGCGCGTTCCGGATCATCCGGTGACTGCGATGTTGTTGGGCGAACTGGGTGAGCCCATCATGAGCTCGACGTTGTTGCTGCCCGGCGAGGATCTGCCGCGCACCGATGCCCAAGAGATCTACGAAAAACTCGAACACAGCATAGATCTCGTGCTGGACGGCGGCAATTGCGGGCTCATTCCCACCTCGGTGATCGATCTGTCCGGCGACCGCGCCATCGTGACGCGTATCGGCCGCGGCGACGTGAGCCCCTTTGCCGACTCCGCACCCGTATAATGCCGGCAGCCGCGGGCGTTGAGGCGCGTATTTAGTTTATATAATGAGTGTAAGCGTTGGATTTATTTGCATTTTTATACAAGATTTCCATCTGGGCAATCCCTTTGCTATATGCAATCACCCTGCATGAAGTGGCGCACGGCTGGACGGCAAGATACTTCGGTGACCGCACCGCCGAGCTGCTCGGACGCTTGAGTTTGAATCCGCTGCGCCACATCGATCCCATCGGCACCCTGCTGGTTCCCGGCCTGTTGCTTGCCGTCGGCGGTCCGTTGTTTGGGTGGGCGAAGCCCGTACCGGTGGCGACCAGCGTGCTGCGCAATCCGCGGCGGGCGATGATTATGGTGGCGCTTGCCGGACCGGCGGCGAATTTATTCATGGCTGCGGTGTGGTGTGCGGTGCTGGGCGCAATCTTGCGGGTCAACGGCAATGAGACACTGGACCGTTGGATCATTCTCATGGCACAGGCGGGTATCTTGAGCAACGTGGTTCTTGCGGTATTCAATCTGCTGCCCATTCCGCCGCTCGACGGGGGGCGCGTATTGAGCGGGCTGCTGCCGCCTCGCTTGAGCGCGCGCTTGGACAAGATCGAGCCGGTTGGTCTGTTCATCGTGCTCGGCTTGTCCGCCTTGGGACTGTTCGGGTGGCTGTTCAATCCGGCCTTGAAGCTCATCGGACGGATCATCAACACCCTGTTCGGATCGCCGTCATGAGCGGTCCCGTACAAAATCGGCGCGTGCTGTCCGGCATGCGGCCCACGGGCCTGCTGCATTTGGGCAACTACCATGGTGCGCTCAAGAATTGGATCGAGCTGCAGTACCAGTACGAATGCTTTTTCTTCATCGCCGATTGGCATGCGCTCACCACGGGCTACGAGGACACCTCTAAGCTCGAGGAGTATGTGTGGACGATGGCCATAGACTGGCTGGCGGCGGGTCTCAATCCCGGCGTCGCTACCTTGTTCATCCAGTCGAAAGTTCCGGAGCATGCGGAACTGCACTTGTTGCTGTCGATGATCACGCCTTTGGGATGGCTGGAGCGCGTCCCGTCCTACAAGGATCAGCAAACTCAACTGGCCGATCGAGATTTGAGCAGCTACGGCTTCCTCGGCTATCCGTTGCTGCAATCCGCGGATATTCTGCTCTACCGCTCTCAATACGTGCCGGTGGGCGAAGACCAGGTTGCACACGTGGAAATCACCCGCGAGGTGGCGAGGCGGTTCAACCATATCTACGGCCGCGAGCCTGAGTTCGAACTCAAGGTCGAAAAGGCCATCAAGAGCTTGGGGTCGCGCAATTCCGCCATGTACCGCACCTTGCGCAAGGAGTTCCAGGAGAAGGGCAGCGTGGACGCTCTGGCCAAGGCGCGTGCGCTGGTCGAATCGAACGCCCGCTTGACCGTCGCCGACCGCGATCGGCTGTTCGGATTTCTGGAGGGTGGCGGCATCGCCATTTTACCCGAGCCGGAGGTGCTGCTCACCGCTACTCCCAAGGTGCCGGGATTGGACGGACGCAAGATGTCGAAGTCCTACAACAACACGATCGGCTTGCGCGAGGACACGGATTCGATCGTCAAGAAACTCAGGGCGATGCAAACCGATCCGGCGCGCGCCCGGCGCACCGATCCGGGCGATCCGGACAAATGTCCGGTGTGGGATCTGCACAAAGTGTATTCAAATGCCGACACCCAAGCCTGGGTACAAAAGGGCTGCCGCAGCGCGGGCATCGGTTGCCTGGAATGCAAGGCGCCGCTGATCGAAAAGATCGTCGAGGAAGTGTCTGCGATCTCGAAACGGGCGCAGGAGTTCGAGGAGAATCCCGAGGTGGTACGGGGTATCATCGCCGAAGGTTGCGAGCGCGCGCGCGCTGCGGCGCGCGATACGCTGGACGCCGTACGTCAAGCCATGGCCATGGACTATCGATGAAACCTGATTTGACGCTCGTGCCGAACGCTGCGGCGGCGCCACCGCCCGCCGAGCAGAAGCCTGCGCAGGCTGAAATGCCATTTGCGGTGGTGGAAGGGCAGCCCATTACCGAAATGCCGCGAGACTTGTACATTCCGCCGCAGGCTCTGGAGGTGTTTCTCGAGGCCTTCGAAGGACCGCTCGACATGCTGCTGTACCTGATACGGCGGCAGAATTTGGACATTCTCGATATTCCGATCGCCGAGATCACGCGCCAATACATGCGCTACATCGAGTTGATGCAGGTGCTGCAACTGGAGTTGGCGGGCGAGTATCTGCTGATGGCCGCAACTCTCGCGGAAGTGAAATCGCGCATGCTCCTGCCGCGCGTCGGCCGTGACGAGTCCGCGGAAGAGGCGGATCCTCGCGCCGAGCTGGTGCGCCGTCTGCAGGAATACGAACGCTTCAAGCGCGCCGCCGAAGGAATCGATCGCATGCCGCGGCTGGAGCGCGATACCTGGGTCGCCGCGGCGGATATGCCGGATCGTAAAGTCGTACGCATTCCGCCGCAGGTGACTCTGCAGGAAATGCTGCTGGCTTTTCAAGAAGTATTGTCGCGCAGCGACATGTTCGCCCATCATCACGTCCAGCGCGAGCCGTTATCGGTGCGGCAGCGCATGACTGAGGTGTTGTCGTCGTTGACCACGAGCGCATTCGTGGACTTCGTGCAGCTGTTTCGCGCCGACGAAGGCCGGCGCGGCGTGACGGTTACTTTCGTCGCCATTCTGGAACTGCTGCGCGAGGGTCTGATCGAAATAGCGCAGGCGGAGGCGTATGCGCCGCTGCACGTCCGCCTCGGCAATCCGGGGCGGCACTTGAGGCTGGTGGCCGACGATGCCGCCAACGAGAACGAAGCGAGTACCCAATGAACGATCAATACGTGAAGAATGTGGTTGAAGCGGCGCTGCTCGCCGCCGGCCGGCCGCTGACGATGGATGAACTGGTGAGCGTGTTCGACGAGCGCGATGGCTCGAACGCCGAGGAGGTGCGCGGTGCCGTCGCGGCATTGACGGCGGACTACGAGACGCGCGGACTGGAATTGCTCGAAGTCGCGAGCGGCTATCGGATTCAAATCAGGGCCGGTGTGGCGGAGCCGGTGTCGCGGCTGTGGCAGGAGCGGCCCGCCAAGTACTCCCGGGCGTTGCTGGAAACCCTTGCGTTAGTGGCGTACCGTCAGCCGATCACGCGCGGCGAGATCGAACAAATCCGCGGCGTGGCCGTCAACCCGAACATCATCAAGACGCTGCTGGAGCGTAGCTGGATCCGCGTGGTCGGTCACCGCGATGTTCCGGGAAAACCGGAGCTGCTGGGCACGACGCGCGACTTTCTCGACTACTTCAGCTTGAAGAAGCTCGACGACTTGCCGACGCTGGCTCAGCTCAAGGAACTCGAGGACCTGCGCGTGCAGTTGACTTTGCCGGGTGCTGACCCGCAGGTCGCGGTTGCAGACGGCGTTGAAGCCGAAGCTGAAGTTGAGACTGAGACTGAGACTGAGACTGAGACTGAGACTGAGACTGAGACTGAGACTGAGACTGAGACTGAGACTGAGACTGAGACTGAGACTGAGGTTGAGGAGGCTGGGGTTGAGGTTGGGGCTGAAGCTGAAGCTGAGGTTGCGGCAAAGGCTGGGGCTGATGCTGATATTGACGCCGATGACGCCGATGACGCCGATGACGCCGATGACGCGGACACCGACCCCGACACCGCCGAGGCGATATTGGAAGGTTCCGATGAGGCGTCTACGAGCGCAGCGAACGAGGCCGATTCGCTCGACGCCGGCGCGGAAGATGATGAAGAACAGGGGTTGGCAGGCGAGCAGGACGCCGACAGTGCGTCGCCGCGGCCGCACGGCTTGGTCGCGAGCGGTTCGCAAGACGACCCTAATTGATGCGACCCAGGCCGCCTAGCAAGCAATCACCGCCGCGAAAGGACCACCCGCCGACGGAGCGCGTGCAAAAGCTGCTGTCGGCGGCGGGCGTCGGCTCGCGCCGCGAAGTGGAGCGTTGGATTCGCGAAGGACGCCTGCAAATCAACGGCGAAGTGCCGGCCTTGGGTGCCAAGCTCACGCCGCGCGACCGCATCACGCTGGACGGCCGGCCGGTCAGACTGCATACGCCGGCGGTCAAGCAATTGCACGTGCTCCTGTTTCACCGCTCGCCGGGGGAGACGCTCGATCTGAAGGCCGCGACTTCGCGGGCAGCGGAACATTTGAACTTGCCGCGCTCCTCCGGCCGGTGGCTGGCGATCCAGCCCATGCCGCCTGTCGACGGCGGCTTGGAAATTCTTACCGACGACGGTTCATGGGCGCACCGGGTGTCGCGCGGTGTGCACGCGCTCACCGTCGACTACGTGCTGAGGATGCGCGGGCCGCTCAACAATGAGCTGCTCGAGGAATTTCGCGCCGCCACGGACTGTGAGGGCGAGGCGATGAGCATTCTGCAGGCAGCCGCGCAGTACGGCGAAGGTTTCAATCATTGGCTCAACGTCACGGTGCGCGACACCCGCTCCGCCCAAGTGCGGCATTGGTGGGCGGCGCGCGGCATCATCGTCAGCCGTTTGATGCGCGTGCGCTTCGGGCCGGTGCATCTGTCGCGTGAGTTGCCTCGGGGTCACTCGCGCGCGATGTTGCCGAGCGAACGCAACGCGCTGATCAACGAGATCGACGCAGCCAAGCCGATCGCCGACGCCGGGCCCGACGCCGTAACCTAGTTGCCCGAAGGCTGAGAGGCCTGGAGCAGCTGCGCGAGGTACTGTTGCCAGAGGGCTGCCCAGGTATGTGTGCCGTGTCCATGGGTCTGATCGGAGGCCGGCAGCAGTACGAAGTGCCCGTTTTTTACGCGCTTGATTTCGCGGTCGGCGATGCCGAGTTCCGGCGGGTTGATGAAATCATCGGCCGAGTTGACGTGCCACAACGGGGCCTTGATGTTGTCGAGCCCTGACGAGGGGTCGTAATCGCGCGACGCGGCCACCTGGTAGAGCAGATCGTTGGCGTCCAAGTCCGCGAGTTCGCGCTCCATGAATTTGTCCAGGAATTGGTCCGCGGCATCCCGCGTGGGCAGGGTGAGCTGCATTTGGATCGGCGCGCTTCCGGCGATCAACAGCATGCCGGCCGCCGTGCGCAACGCGCCCAACGGTTCGCTCTTGTATTCACCCTGCTGCCACTCAGGATCCTTGCGAATAGCCTGGATGACGAGATCGCGCCACAGCCGGTTGCGGCCCGCAATCTGCACGGGCAGACAGGCGAGTGGCATCAAGGCATCCGCGTAATCCGGATACGTTTCCCCCCACATGAAGGTATGCATGCACCCCATGGAAGTTCCCATCACGAGGCGCAAGTGGTCCACCTGCAGACCCTGCAGCAGCAACGCGTGTTGCGCGGCCACCATGTCCGCGTAGGCGTATTGGGGGAAGCGCGCATGCAAACCGTCGCTCGGCTTGCTCGATTTTCCGTGACCAATTCCGTCCGGCAGGATGATGAAATACCGGTTGCTGTCCAGCAACTGACCCTTGCCGAACAAAACGCCGGCGAAATGTTCGTTGAGCAGGCTGCGGCCGGTGCCGCCCGTGCCGTGCAGGATCAATACGGCGTTGTCGACCCGGCCGTGTGAGTCGCGCCGCGGTTTGCCGAGAGTCGTGTAGTGCAAGCGCAATTCCGGCAGTGTTTCGCCCGATGCAAAGTGAAAATCACGAATGACATAGTCGCCTTCGACGGCGGGCGCGGCGCCGGTCGCGACCTGTCGCACGGGCCGCGGCCGACAGACACAGCGCAGCCGACAGCGCGCACGATAAGAACGGTTTCAGTAGTTGCATGAGCTCTTTCCGCGTAAGTTATTGGGCCTCGATGTATTGTCCATCAATACCGCGACCGAGTGCACTCAGCAAGTACAAAAAAGTTCCGCTGACGGACTCAGGTGCCGGCACTGTGTTCGGATCTTCGGCGGGATAGGCGGCTGCGCGCATCGGCGTGCGCATGCGTCCCGGGTTCACGCTATTCACGCGAATGTTCGGTTCGCCGTCGAGCTCCTGCGACAGCATGCTGCGCACCGACTCCAATCCGGACTTCGCGACGGCGTAGGCTCCCCAAAAGGGCCGCTGGTTCTTCACGACTCCGCTGCTGACGAAAATTACCGAAGCATCCGCGGACTTGCGCAACATGGGCAACAAAACTTGCGTCAGTACGAACGGTGCGGTCAAATTCACGTGCAGCACCTTGCACCATGTCGGCACGTCGTACTGCTCGAGCGGGGTACGGTCCCCCAATAGGCCGGCGGCGTGGACCACGCCGTCGAGTCTGCCGAACTCATCTCCGATGGATTTTGCCAGATTGTCGTAGTCGACGGCTGTTGCGGAGGCGAGATCCAGCATCGCGATCGCCGGCTTGCGGAGCGCCCATGGTTTCTATTTCGTCGTAGACGCGCTCGAGTTTGCCGCCGTTGCGGCCGGATAGAATCACCGTGGCGCCTGCTCGGGCACATGCGATGGCCAGCGCTCTGCCTAAGCCGCTGCTGGCGCCGGTGATCAGGATGACGCGTCCGGCGAGCAAGTCGTTGTCGGCCGTAAATTGCTTGGGGATCAAGTTGAGCTCCGAATTCATCGATGGGCGCGCCGCGCCGTCATCCAGGCGAGGAGCAGGTCTTTGACGCGCCGGCGTTCCGGCGCCGACGCGCGTCTATTCAAACGCGCGAGTCCGAGCGCCGCAAGCACCAGGAGATGCCGTTGCCGGGCTCGCTCGGCGTTCGGCAGCGACTGCGCGGCGATCTCGAAGTACTGTACGGCCTGTTTGCGCAAACCGTCGAGGTAGCCCTGCAAATGCGCAGGCGGCGGGTCGGCGGCGAGATCGTCGTTGTCCACGCCGGCCGCCATGAGTTCATCGATGGCAAAGGGCACGCGCCCGGCTTGCGCTTCGCGCCGATAGTCGCGCATGGCCCTCGACAGGTAGTTTGCGGCTGCGAGGGCGCTCGTGCATTTGCGCAAATCGGTCTCTTGCGGGACATCGGCGGCGAGCCGCGACGCCAGTGCCAACGGATCGCCCCACAGCGCACTGGATTGCGGCTCGAGGTCGGCTGCGCGTTCCAAAGGTACGCCGCTCACCTGGCTCGCGGCGGCCGTGACGGCCGATAATAACGGGGTGAAATCGACCGACGCGGCGCGCGGCAAAGCGGCGAGATAGACGCTGATGGGATGGACCGCCGAGCCTTGGCCCAGCCGACGCATCTCTTCCTGCCACCAGGCGAGCTTCAAATGCGCCACGCTGGTGTCGGTCGCGGGATCCATCAGTGCCTGCCACTCGGCACGGAGAGCGTAAATACCGAGCAGGGGTGCGCGCATCTCCGCTGTTGCGAACAGCCAGCTCCAGTAGCGCGCCGTACCCGGCGGCAGCGCGCGCGTTTGGTAGGTCGCATCAAGCGCCTTCAGGGCCGGCCTCATCGGGTGTGTTCCTCTCGGCCGAAGAGTCCGCCCCGACGCCCCCGTTGCGCGGGATGCGTGTGAGCGTGGCCACGGGCTCGAGCGGCTCGATCTCGCGATTCACGCGAAGCCCGAGGCCCTCGAAGCGGCGCGCGGCGGGCAGTACCTGCTGTTCGAGCGATCCCACGGCCTTATTGAAGGAATCGACGCTGTTGCCGAGGGACTTCCCGAGCTTGGCGAGGTGCTCGCCGAATACCGCCAGCCGTTTGTACAGGTCTTCGCCGAGGCCGCGGATCTCCGCGGCGTTCTCGGCCAGAATCGTTTGCTTCCAGCCGTGCGAGACGACTTTCAACAGTGCGATCAGACTGGTGGGAGTGGCGAGCATGACGTTCTGCCGCATCGAATCGTCGAGCAATCCCGGGTTTTCTTGCAGCGCCGCCCACAGAAACTGATCGCCCGGCAGGAACAAGACCACGAAATCGGGGCTGCGCTCGAATTGCGACCAATACTGCTTGGCAGATAGTTCACGTACTCGGGCACCCACGATTTGCGCGTGGCGGCGCAGCTGCGTGCCGCGCTCCTGGTCATCTTCCGCCTCGACCGCGGCGAGGTAGGCGTCGAGCGGCGTCTTCACGTCCACGACGATCTCGCGCTGCTCAGGCATGTGCACCACCATGTCGGGCCGAACGGCGCCGGCCTCGGTGCTCTGGTGCAGCTGCTCGGTAAAGTCGACGTGCGAGGTCATGCCGGACAATTCGACCAGCCGGCGCAGAGTGATCTCGCCCCATTGTCCGCGCACATTTGGCCGGCGCAGCGCAGTGACCAGGTTGCGCGTTTCGCGTGACAACGAGGTTTGCCCCAGGGCCATCGCTTCCATCTGCGTCTTGAGCGTCGCGAATGAATCGATCCGATCGCGCTCGATCGCTTGAATCTGCGCTTCGGTCTTGGCCAGCGCCTCGCGAATCGGTTGCACCAGGGACTCGATCGCGGTTTCACGCTCCTTCAGTGCCTGAGAGGCGTCCGATTGCTGGCGGGTGAGCCGTTCGCGTGCCAATTGCAAGAACACTTCGCTGTTGCTTTGCAGGCTATCGCGCGCGAGCTCGCCGAACACAGCCTGCAATTGCTCGCGCGCCCTCGATAAGGCCTGCTCGCGTTCGGCGCTCACGGTTTCCTCGGTTTTCAGGCGTGCCCGCAACAGCTCCGTTTCGAGGGTCAAGCGCTGTTCGCGCCGCGCACGCCACACCAGTGCGGCGAGCGCGCCCAGCACGGCGCCCACGATCGCCGCCAACCAGACGGCGCCGTCGCTCATGCCCGGCCGCTGGCGTCGAGCCAGTCCATGAGATCGAGCGGCTTTTCCAAATAAGCTTCCGCGCCCCACGCCGTCGGATCCTCGCCGGGGAGCAGGTAACCATAATTCGCGACCAACGCCGGCATTCCCGCCGCGTGCGCAGCCTGGACATCACGTTCGGCGTCACCCACATAGATGCATTCGCGCGGCGCGACTCCGGCCAGCCCCGCTGCATGCAGCAGGGGCAGGGGATGAGGTTTGCGCTCTGCAACCGTATCGCCGCTGACCACACAGTCGAAGCGCGCGCGCAGCCCCAATTGTTCGAGCAGGGGATCCGTGAGCCACGCCTGCTTGTTGGTGACGATTCCGCACTTGAGGCCGCGCCCGACGAGCGTATCCAGCACCTCGTCCATGCCGGGAAAGAGCTGCGTGCCCTCGCTCAACGCCGCGCGGTAGATCTCCAGGAAGCGCCGGCTCAGGGCAGCGGCGGTATCAGGCGATGCATCGGGAAATCCCATCTTCACGACACGAGCCGCGCCGTGACTGACGGCGGAGCGGACCAGCTCGTAGGGGAGCGGCTCGAAACCTTGCTCGCGGCGCAGCGCATTAAGTGCTCCTACCATGTCGGGCGCGGTATCGAGCACGGTACCGTCCATATCGAACAAGACCACTCTCAAAGGCACTGTCATGGGGTCGCAGGCCGCGAGAAATGCGCCAGGTAGTTGACGTCGGTGTTCGGCGAGAGCCGGAACGAGCGCGTCAGCGGATTGTAAGTGATACCAGTCAAATCGCGCAGTTCCAAATCCGCCTCCCGTCCCCATCGGGCGAGTTCCGATGGTCGAATGAATTTCAAATACTCATGCGTGCCCCGCGGCAAAACGCGCGCAATGTATTCCGCCCCGACGATGGCCACCGCGAAGGCGAGCGGATTGCGATTGATCGTGGACACGATGACATCGCCGCCGGGCTTGACCAACGCGGCCAATGCCCTGAGGCTGGAGGCCGGATCGGGCACGTGCTCGAGCATTTCCATGCAGGTCACCAAATCGAAAGAGGCGGGGCGCTCTTGCGCCAACACCTCCACGGGAGTCAGCCGGTATTCCAGCGAGACCTTGCTCTCGAGTGCGTGCAGTTCCGCCACATCGAGCACCGCCTGCGACAGATCGATGCCGAGCACCCGCGCCCCGGCGCGCGCCATCGCTTCGGACAGAATACCTCCGCCGCAGCCGACGTCGAGCACCTGCTTGTCGAGAAGTGCCGCCGCGCGTCCGACGTACTTCAGGCGCAGGGGATTGAGGTCGTGCAGGGGCTTGGACGGACCCTTCGGGTCCCACCAGCTCTGTGCGAGGGCGGAGAATTTCGCGAGTTCCGCGGGATCGGCATTTCGAGACGATTCATGCATGATTACTCTCCGGGGTTCAACCGTTTGGCCCAGGCGTTGGCTCGTGCGGCGACGCCGGGCCAGTCCAAACGGGTCAATTCGCGCGCCGACAGCAGCTGGCGACCCGCAACCCAAACGTCGGTCACGAGGTCACGGCCGCCGCAGTACACCAATTGCGTCACGGGATCGATCAAGGGCTGCAGCGCCGGGCCGCCCACATCGACGCAGCAGAGATCAGCCCACTTCCCGGGCTCGAGAGTCCCAATGTCGCCGTCCAGCCCAAGCACCGCGGCGCCGCCGCGTGTGGCTGCGGCAAGAGCATCCCAGGCCGCGTGGTCGGAATCGCCGGAGACGCGCCGACTCGATGTCATCAGTGCCAGCAATCGCATCTCTCCCCAGATGTCGTGGGGCTGAGCGCCGCCGGTCCCCAGGCCCATGCGAATGTCGGACGCAACGAATGCGCCAGCCGGCGGCAGGACATGCTCGCTCTCGAGGCTCGATTGAGAGCAAAGGCTGACCGCTATGCCGGTACGCAGCGCAAGATCGATGTCCGCCGCCGTGGCATGCGCCATATGCACCGCATGCAGGGCGGGGGTGAGCAGGCCGAGTTGCCAGAGTCGCTCGATCGGCCGCATGCCGTGCAGTGCGAGGGACTGGGAGATCTGGGCGGCTGATTCGTGCAGATCGATGACGATCCCCGCGTCGAGTTCGTCGGCGAGAGTGGCAACCCGCACAAAAACGGCGTCGCTGAGTCTGTCCGGGGCGTGCGGCGCGAACACGGTCGAAATGAGCGGATGGCCTGCGTACTCGTCCCGGACGCGCAGCCCCTGCGTCAAATATTCGGCGGAGTTTTCCGCCCAGGGACTCGGGGTCTCCGCCACGGGCAAGCCGATGACCGCGCGCATTCCCTGTTCGGCGGCTGTCCGGGCGGCTTCCTCGGGGTAGTAGTAGCGATCCCCGAAACAGGTGATGCCGGATGAAAGCATCTCGGCGATCGCCGCCAGCACGCCGTCGCGCACGAACTCGGGACCGACGAACCGCCGCTCGAGCGGGGCAACGGTCGAACCGAGTCCGCGAAACAGAGTCATGGCGGCATGCGTATGGGTGTTGATCATCCCGGGCATCAGCAGATGCGCGGGCCGCTGCACGAGGACTGTGGCGGCGTAGCGTAGAGCCGCATCCGCGCTCGGCAAGAGGTCGAGAATCCGGCCGTCACGCACCACCAAAGTATGGTTCTCGAGGACCCGGCCGCGCGTCGTCATTGGCACGATCCAACGGGCGTCGATGCTTAAATCGGCAAGAACGGCGGGCATTCCCCCAGTATATCGGCTAATCGGCGCCACAGTCTTAAGACCGACGGGAATATGTGCTAGAATTCCTCCATGTTGAGACCATGTCTCGCCTCCTTTAAACCCGCTTAAACAAGCCGCGAAGGCTTCACCGGACTCTCGCAAATGGCCGAGATCGCTCGCGAAATATTGCCCGTAAATCTCGAAGACGAGATGCGCAAATCGTATCTGGATTACGCGATGAGCGTCATCGTCGGCCGGGCCTTGCCCGACGTGCGCGACGGATTGAAACCCGTCCACCGGCGCGTGCTCTACGCCATGCGCGAGTTGAGCAATGACTGGAACAAGGCGTACAAGAAATCCGCGCGCGTCGTGGGCGACGTCATCGGCAAATACCATCCGCACGGCGATGCATCGGTGTACGACGCCATCGTGCGCATGGCGCAAGAATTTTCGATGCGCTACCTGCTGGTCGACGGCCAGGGGAATTTCGGTTCCGTGGACGGTGATCCGCCGGCCGCCATGCGCTATACCGAAGTTCGCATGTCCAGACTGGCCGGGGAGCTGCTCGCGGACATCGACAAGGAAACCGTCGATTTCAATCCGAACTACGACGAGTCCGAAAGCGAGCCCGCCGTACTGCCTGCGCGCATCCCGAACCTGCTGATCAATGGATCGTCGGGCATTGCGGTGGGCATGGCGACCAACATCCCTCCCCACAATCTGACCGAAATCATCTCGGCGTGCATTGCGCTCATCGAGAACCCCGAGATCACCCTCGGTCAGCTGATGCAGATCGTACCCGGTCCCGATTTCCCGACGGCGGGATTCATCAACGGCGCCCAAGAGATCGTCGCGGCGTACAAGACGGGCCGAGGCCGCCTGCACTTGCGCGCGCGCACTCACTTCGAGGACGTGGGCAAGGGGGATCGCCAGGCCATCATCATCACCGAGCTGCCGTACCAGGTGAACAAGGCCCGGCTGATCGAGCGCATCGCCGACTTGGTGCGCGACAAGCTCATCGAGGGAATCGCCTCTGACGGCCTGCGCGACGAATCCGACAAAGACGGCATGCGCGTGGTGATCGAGCTGAAGCGCGGCGAAGTGCCGGAGATTCTGCTCAATAATCTGTATGCACAGACCCCCATGGAGCAGGTGTTCGGCATCAACATGGTGGCGCTGGTCGATGGGCAGCCGCGGCTGCTCAGCCTGAAGGAAATGCTCGATGCGTTCCTGCGCCACCGCCGTGAAGTCGTCACCCGCCGCACGGTGTTCGAGCTGCGCAAGGCGCGCGAGCGCGGCCACATTTTGGAAGGTCTGGCGATCGCGCTCGCGAACATCGACGAGATCATCGCGGCGATCAAGGCGTCGCCGTCCCCCGCCGAGGCCAAAGTTGCCTTGATGTCGCGGCCCTGGAACTCGGGCGCGGTACCGGAGATGCTGGCGCGCGCCGGCGCCATCAGCACCCGACCCGACGGTGAAGTCGTGCCCTTGGGGATAGTCGAGGGTGGCTACCGGCTGACGGATATGCAGGCGCAGGCGATTCTGGAGATGCGCCTCAACCGTCTCACGGGGCTCGAGCAGGACAAGATCATCGCCGAGTTCCAGGAATTGCTGGAACAAATTCGGGATCTATCGGACATCTTGGCCCGGCCGGAGCGGCTCCTCCAAGTGATTCGCAAGGAACTCGAATACATCCGCGACACCTTCGGCGACAAGCGGCGCACGGAAATCCTCGTCAATCACGAGGACCTCACGACCGAGGATTTGATTTCGCCGGAGGACGTGGTGGTCACGCTGTCGCATGGCGGCTACGCCAAGGCGCAGCCGGTTTCCGACTATCAGGCGCAGCGCCGCGGCGGCCGCGGCAAAGCGGCCACCAGCGTCAAGGACGAGGACTTCGTCGACAAGCTGTTCGTCGCGAACACTCATGACACGCTGCTGTGTTTTTCGGATCGCGGCAAACTGTACTGGCTGAAGGTCTATCAGCTGCCGCAGGCGAGCCGCGGCTCGCGCGGCAAGCCCATCGTGAACCTCCTGCCGCTGCAGGAGGGCGAGCGCATCAGCGCAATGCTGTCGATCAAGGAATTCGAAGAAGGCAAGTTCGTCTTCATGGCGACCAGCCTCGGCACGGTCAAGAAGACTTCGCTGGCCCTGTTCTCCAGGCCGCGGGCGAGCGGCATCATCGCCGTCGCGCTCGATCCGGGCGACAAGCTGGTGGGCGTCGCGATTACCGACGGCACCAAGGATATATTGCTGTTCACGACCGGCGGCAAGGCGATTCGCTTCGCGGAGGAAGAGGTCCGTGCGATGGGGCGGGAGGCGGCAGGCGTGCGCGGAGTCCGCTTGAGCGATGAGCAACGCGTCAATGCGTTGATCGTGGCGGAGCAGGGCTTCATTCTCACCGCATCGCAAAACGGGTTCGGGAAACTGACACCGCTCGAGGAATTTCCGACGCACGGCCGCGGTGGCCAAGGCGTGATTGCGCTGCAGATCACCGACCGCAACGGGCGGATGGTGGGGGCTCTACAGGTGAGCATCGAGGATGAGATCATGCTCATGAGCCAGAACGGCGTCCTGGTGCGTACGCCCGTGAAGGATATTTCCGTGGTGGGGCGCAATACTCAAGGGGTGCGCTTGATTCGGCTCGAGGAGGGCGACCAGCTTTCCGGGCTCGAGCGTATCGACGGCTTGGCGGGGGACGGGGACGTGGTGGATGAGGGCTCCGATCGTCAAGACGGCGAGGGCGGTGCAGCGCCGGCGGACGGCGCGCCCGCGGCCGAGACTTAAGACCGCTCGGATGCGCGCGTTCAATTTCTCCCCAGGCCCCGCTGCGTTGCCGCCGGAGGTAATGGAGCAGGCGCAGGGCGAGTTGCTCGATTGGCATCGGAGCGGCATGTCGGTGATGGAGATCAGTCACCGGAGCGTTGCCTTCGAGCAAGTGGCGGCCGAAGCGGAAGCGGACTTGCGCGAGCTCTTGTCGATACCGCGCAATTACAAGGTATTGTTCCTGCAAGGCGGGGCGTCGGCACAGTTCTCCTTGGTTCCTCTGAACCTCGCGACGCCGCAGTCCACGGTCGATTACGTCAATACCGGTCATTGGTCCCACAAGGCGATCGCCGAGGCGGGGCGCTATTGCGCGGTGCACCTCGCCGGCGATGCCGGCGGCCATTACACGCGGGTCCCGCCGCAGAGCGAGTTGCGGTTCAGCGCGGGCGCCGCGTATGTGCACTACACACCGAACGAGACCATCAGCGGAGTGGAGTTCGACTACGTTCCTGAGACCCGTGGCGTTCCGCTGGTCGCAGATATGTCGTCCAGTATCCTGTCCCAGCCCCTCGATGTGTCGAAGTTCGGCCTGATCTACGCCGGCGCTCAGAAGAATATCGGACCCTCCGGCTTGACGGTGCTGATCGTGCGCGACGACCTCATCGGACATGCGCGGCCCGAAACGCCGCTGGTGTTCGATTACAAGGAGAGCGCGGACAACCAGTCCATGCTGAACACCCCGCCGACATTCGCCTGGTACATGGCGGGCCTGGTGTTCAAGTGGCTGAAGCGAGGCGGGGGGATGGCGGCGGTCGGGGAACGCAATCGCATCAAGGCGGAGACCTTGTATGCCGCCATCGATGCATCGCAGTTATATGAAAACTCGGTCGCGCAGGATGCCCGATCCCGGATGAACGTGACATTCACCCTCGACAAGCCGGGGTTGGATGCTGAGTTTCTCGCCCAGGCCGCCGCCGCCGGCCTGCACGGCCTCAAGGGACACCGTGTGTTGGGCGGCATGCGTGCGAGCATCTACAATGCCATGCCGCTCGCGGGCGTCGAGGCGCTGATTGCCTTCATGCGTGAATTCGAGCGATTACACGCGTGAGGTGCGAGCATGGCCAGCCGTAGGACGACGCCGGGCAAGGATCGGCCGAAGAAAACCCGGCCGGGCAAGAGCCGGGCGGCCAAAAGCCGTCCCGGCATGACGCCTGTCGGCGGCGATCTGGGCGATATCCGCAACAGCATCGATGCCGTCGACGCGCGAATCCATGCACTGCTCAACGAACGCGCGCGTTTCTCCCAGTTGGTGGGTATTTCCAAATCGGCAACGGGCAAGGCGGTCGATTTCTACCGACCTGAACGCGAGGCCGACGTCCTGCGCATGGCGCTCGAGCGCAATCAGGGGCCGCTGCGGGATGAAGAGATCGCGCGTCTGTTCCGCGAAATCATGTCGGCCTGTCTGGCGCAGCAGGAACCGCTCAAAGTGGCCTTTCTGGGGCCCGAAGGCACCTTCACTCAAGCCGCCGTGCTCAAGCATTTCGGTTCATCCGTGCGCGCCCTGCCGTTGCCGGCGATCGACGAGGTATTCCACGAAGTTGAAGGCGGCATCGCCGATTTCGGCGTGGTACCGATCGAAAACTCCAGCGAAGGCACGGTCAATCACACGCTGGATATGTTCCTGACTTCCGCGCTCAAGATTTGCGGCGAGGTGGAGCTGCGTATCAACCATCATCTGATGGGGAAGATGAGCGGCACCGATGCCGTCAAGCGCGTCTGCGCTCATCCACAGGCACTTGCCCAATGCCGCGGCTGGTTGGACGAACAGCTCCCCGACGCGGAGCGGGTCGCCGTGTCCAGCAACGCCGAGGGAGCGAGGCGCGCGCGCGACGAGCGCGGCACCGCTGCGATCGCCAGCCGCGCAGCCGCTGCGATTTATGGGCTCACCCTGCTCGCGAATGAAATCGAAGACCGGCAGGACAACACCACCCGGTTCCTAGTGGTGGGTAGAAAGCTGTTCAGTGCGAGCGGCGTCGATCGCACCACGCTCCTGGTCTCGGGCGCCGACACCGATGATTCCGGCGCGCTGTTCCGCCTGCTCGAGCCCCTGGCCGAACATCGGGTCAATATGACGCGCATCGAATCGCGTCCTTCCCGCAAGCGCAAATGGGACTATGTGTTTTTCATCGATATCGAAGGCCATGTCGGCGACCCGCCGGTCGCCAAGGCGCTCGCGGCTCTCGAGCAGCGTGCCTCGCTGTTCAAAGTACTGGGCTCGTATCCGCGGGCGGTGCTGTGATGCGAACCGCCGCCCAGCGCAAGTTCGAGGCGCGCCCGGTGCGAGGCGTGTCGGGCGCGGTCGTGGTTCCGGGCGATAAATCCATTTCACATCGTGCGCTGATGTTGTCCGGCATTGCGGAGGGCACCAGCGAGGTCACCGGTTTTCTGGCGAGCGAGGATTGCCTGGCGAGTTTGGCTGCGATGCGTGCCCTGGGGGTCGAGATCGAGCAGCTGAGCCCCACGCATGTGGTGATCCACGGAGTGGGCCTGCGCGGCTTGCGCGCTGCGAAGGGCCCTCTCGACATGGGCAATGCCGGAACGGCCATGCGCTTGTTCACCGGCCTATTGTCGGCGCAGGCATTCGATTCACAGCTCATCGGCGACGCATCGCTCATGAAGCGCCCGATGGAGCGGGTAGCGAAGCCGCTGCGCGAGATGGGGGCCGATGTGCGCACCCGCGGCGGCACGCCGCCGGTGGATATCGTCGGCGGACGCAACTTGCGCGGCATCGAATATCACATGCCGGTGGCGAGCGCGCAGGTGAAGTCGGCGGTGCTGTTGGCCGCCCTCTATGCCGACTCCGTGACCACGGTCATCGCGCCGAATATCACCCGCGACCACAGTGAACGCATGCTCGCGGGCTGCGGCGTACATCTCGATATCGACGGCCTGCGAACGACGCTGCACCCGCCCAGGGCGTTGGCGAATCAGCGGCTCAATGTGCCCGGCGATTTCTCGTCAGCCGCCTTTTTCATCGTTGCGGGACTCTTGGGCGCCGCGGGCGAGGGATTGCTGATCCGCAACGTGGGAATGAATCCGACGCGCACCGGACTGCTCGATATCTTGCGCGGCATGCGCGCAAACATCGACATCCTGAATCTGCGCCAGAGCGGCGCCGAACCGGTGGCGGACGTGCGGGTTCGCGTGTCTGCATTGCGAGGCATCCAAGTCCCGGCGGAACTCGTGCCGCTTGCCATCGATGAGCTGCCGGTGCTGTTCATCGCGGCCGCCTGTGCGGCCGGCGAGACCGTGGTGACGGGGGCGGCGGAGCTGCGCGTGAAAGAGAGCGACCGCATAGCGGCGATGAGCGCGGGTCTCGAGGCTTTGGGGGTAGTGCACAGCGTGCTGCCCGACGGCATGCGAATCGAGGGGCGCAGCGCAGGTGCGGCATTCAGCGGTGGCGAAATCGACAGCTTTGGCGATCATCGGATCGCCATGTCCTTCGCCATTGCCAGTCTGCGGGCCGCCGCCGCCATTTCGATTCGCGATGTGGCGAACGTGGCCACGTCGTTTCCCGGTTTCGTCGCGCTGGCGAGATCGGCGGGCCTCGATGTTGACGAATATGCTGATTGAGGGTCCGCGATGAATGAAGCGCCGGTGATGACGATCGACGGTCCCTCGGGATCCGGCAAGGGCACTGTCAGCCGCGCTGCCGCACGAGCTCTGGGTTGGGCGTGGCTCGATAGTGGTGCGCTATACCGGCTGGTCGCCCTGGCGGGCCGGCAGGCGGGGCTCAATCTCGACGATGAGACGGGACTGGTGCGCCTGGTGGCGGAGGCTGACATAGGCTTCGGCTCGGGCGAATCCGGCGAGGAAGTCGTCCGGCTCGAAGGGAAGGACGTCACGGGCACCATTCGGACCGAGGGGGCGGGAAATGACGCCTCCAAGGTCGCCGCCCTACCCGGGGTGCGCGCTGCGCTCCTGGACCGCCAGCGGCGCTTTGCCGTACCCCCGGGTCTGGTGGCGGACGGCCGGGACATGGGAACCGTGGTATTCCCGCACGCCGAGGTGAAGATTTTTCTCACGGCGAGCGCCGCGGAGCGGGCCCTGAGGCGCCATAAGCAGTTGAAAGAAAAGGGGGTTGCTGCTACCCTTGCCGCCCTTTCGCTGGAGATAGCGGAGCGCGATCAGCGCGATATGAACCGCTCGATTGCGCCTCTAGTCGCAAGCGCCGACGCAGTCCTGCTGGATACAACGGGGATGTCCGTCGATGCGGTGGTCGAGCGCGTCTTGGAAGTGGCCCGCGGGCGTCTGTCGCGTGGAGTTTTGTAGTTTAGTGGTTGCGGCTTTCATGGAATGAGCGCCGTCATTTTATGGTAACCCCTCAGGCACAAGGGTAGTGCTAGGGTAAAGTTTATAGAGAAAACATGACAGAAAGTTTTGCGGAACTGTTCGAACAGAGCATCGCGAGCCAGCGCATTCGTCCTGGCACCATCCTCAATGGATTGATCGTCGAAGTAGGCCAGGACTACGTCATCGTCAATGTCGGATTGAAATCCGAGGCGGTAATTCCCTCCGACCAATTCAAGAACGAAAAGGGTGAAATCGAGGTCGCCGTCGGCGAGACCGTCGAAGTCGCCTTGGACAGCGTCGAGGACGGTTCGGGAGAAACCCGTCTGTCGCGCGAGAAGGCGAAGCGCGCCAGAACGTGGACGCGCCTCGAATCGGCCTTCGAAAAGCAAGAGGTGGTCATCGGCATCATCACGGGTCGGGTCAAAGGCGGCTTTACCGTCGAGATCGACAATGTGCGCGCGTTCCTGCCGGGTTCCTTGGTCGATGTGCGTCCGGTACGCGATCCGTCGTACCTGGAGAACAAGCCGCTCGAATTCAAGGTGATCAAGCTCGATCAGAAGCGCAACAACGTGGTCGTGTCGCGCCGCGCAGTCGTCGAGCAGGAATACAGCGCCGAGCGGTCCGCGCTGCTGGACAATTTGCAGGAGGGCGCGGCCGTCAAGGGTGTGGTGAAGAACCTCACCGACTACGGCGCCTTCGTGGACTTGGGCGGCATCGATGGATTGCTGCACATCACCGACATGGCTTGGAAGCGCGTCAAGCATCCGTCCGAAGTCGTCAAAGTCGGTGAAGAGATCGACGTGCGGATTTTGAAGTTCGACCGCGAACGTCAGCGCGTCTCCTTGGGCTTGAAGCAGTTGGGCGCGGATCCGTGGCAGAACATCGCACGGCGCTATCCGGCCAACACGCGTCTGTTCGGCAAGGTCACGAACATTGCCGATTACGGCTGCTTCGTGGAAATCGAAGAGGGCGTGGAAGGGCTGGTGCACGTCTCGGAGATGGACTGGACCAACAAGAACGTGAACCCCGCCAAGGTGGTGCATGTCGGCCAGGAAGTCGAAGTCATGGTCCTCGACATCGACGAGGAGCGCCGCCGCATCAGCCTCGGCGTGAAGCAGTGCAAGACCAACCCGTGGAAGGAATTCGCCGAGAACTACAACCGCGGCGACAAGGTGAGCGGCCAGATCAAGTCGATCACCGATTTCGGTATTTTCATCGGTCTCGCCGGCGGTATCGACGGCCTGGTGCATTTGTCGGACATTTCGTGGGATATGCCGGGCGAAGAAGCCGTGCGCAGCTACCAAAAGGCGCAGCAGGTCGATGCCATGGTATTGTCGATCGATCCGGAGCGCGAACGCATCAGCCTAGGGGTCAAGCAGCTCGCCAAGGATCCTTTCTCCGCGTACATCGCCGAGCATCCGAAGGGCAGTATCGTGACCGGCGTGGTCCGAGAGGTGGACGCCAAAGGAGCGATCATCGATCTGGGCAATGGAGTAGACGGTCAGTTGCGGGCTTCAGAGTTGTCGCGGGACCGCGTGGAAGATGCGCGCCTGCTGCTCAAGGTGGGCGAGGAAGTCGAAGCCAAATTCACCGGTGTGGACCGCAAGGGCCGCAGTATCTCGTTGTCGATCAAAGCGAAGGACATTCACGAGGAGCAGGAAGCCATGCAGAACTATCGGACCGATTCACCGACCGGTACCAGCCTGGGAGATTTACTCAAAGAGCAAATCTCCGGTCAGGATTGAGAGGAAAGGCTTGAGCGCGGCGGCGATCCCGCCGCGCTTTCCCTCTTAAGTATGCAGAGTGACGCCAACGGATCGATGATGACGAAATCGGAACTCATTGAGATCATTTCGGCCAAGCAGAAGCACTTGCCGGCGAAGGATGTCGAACTTGCCGTCAAGCAACTGCTGGAAATCATGAGCGATGCGCTGGCCACGGGCGAGCGCATCGAGATTCGCGGCTTCGGCAGCTTTTCCCTGCATTTCCGGCCTCCGAGGCAGGGCCGCAATCCGAAGACCGGAGAGGCCGTGGCGCTTGCCGGCAAGCACGTCCCGCATTTCAAGCCGGGCAAAGATCTGCGCGAGCGGGTCAACGACGGTGCGGATCAGCCGATCCGCGATTGATTCGGCCCCTTGGGCGGTCCCGCGTCAATGACCGACCTGCCGCTGCTGACTTGGGCCTTGGTGATTGCCGCACTGGTCCTGGGGATACTCGCCGGCCACTTCGGCTGGGGCAAACGATGGCCCGCTTCTCTCGGCAAGCTGCATCCCGATTATCTCACGGGCCTCGACTATCTCGTTACCGAGCAGCCCGATCGCGCGCTCGACATGTTCTTGAAGCTCATGGACGCCAACGCCGATACGATCGAGACCCATTTTGCCTTGGGCTCGCTGTACAGGCGCCGGGGAGAAGTGGAGCGCGCCATCCGCATTCATCAAAATCTATTGGCGCGCACCGCATTGCCCCCCGAGCACCGCGAGCAGGCGCTGCTGGCACTTGCCCAGGATTATTTGCGTGCGGGCCTGCTGGACCGCGCAGAAGGATTGTTCCAGCAGGTCAGCGAGGTGCCGCGCTTGCGCGCCAGCGCGCTCGATGCGCTGCGCTTGGTCTACGAACGGCAGCATGATTGGCTGCAGGCGCTGGACGCGTATCGCCAACTCGCGCGCATCAAAGCGGCCCCGCCGCGCATAGTCGCCGCCCACTACTTGTGCGAACTGGCCGCGCTTGCGATCGAGCGCGGCGAATCCAATGATGCGCGGCGTCTGTTGCGCGAAGCGCGCGCGGAAACCAAACCGTTCCCGCGAGCGGCCTTGCTGCGGGCGCAGATCGCCGAGCGTGATGCGCAGCCGGAGCTCGCAGTGCGGCTGCTCAGGCGGGCGCTCACCGATTCGCCGCAGTTGCTGCAGGACGAATTGCCGCATCTGCTCAAACTGGTACAGCCGCAGGCCCGGGATACGGTGCTGGGCGAACTCGTGGCGCAGGCGCAGGCGCGGGATTTCGGCGAACTGAAGCGCTTGGTGTTCGCGGCAATAGCCGCCGATTTGGTCGGCGCCCAGCCGCTTCGAGCCTCGATCGAAACTGTGTTCGCGCAGGACCCGACGCTGCAGGCAGTATGGCGCGCCGGCCCGGAGCAATACGAACGAACCGCGCACGAGATCGGAGCGTTGCTGGCGCATGCGGAGAAATATCGGTGCAATGAATGCGGCTTCTCCGGGCGGAGCTTCTATTGGCATTGCCCTGCCTGCCACTCATGGGACAGCTTCGAGGCGTACGCCATCGTCAAACTCCGCTAGTGTCGTGTGAGAATTGTCCGACGGCGCAGACCGGTGAAATCCGTTATTATTTAGTAATGTCATACAAAGCCGTAAAAACAGCCGTATTTCCCGTCGCCGGGCGCGGCACGAGATTCCTCCCCGTCACCAAGGCCAGTCCGAAGGAAATGCTCCCCGTCGTCGACAAGCCGCTCATTCAGTACGCGGTCGACGAGGCGCTCTCCGCCGGTGCCGACACGTTGGTGTTCATCACCGGCAGTTCCAAGCGCGCCATCGAGGATCATTTCGACAGCAATCCCGAGCTCGAGGCGGTATTGCAGGCGCAGGGCAAGCAGGAATTGCTCGACACGCTGCGCGGCATCCTGCCGAGCTGGGCTTCCTGCGTGTACATTCGCCAGCCCGCCCCGTTGGGGCTCGGCCATGCCGTGCTGTGCGCCAGACCGGTCGTCGGCGATGCTCCCTTCATGGTGCATCTCGCGGACGATTTGATCGACGCAACGGTGCCCTGCCTCAAGCAGATGGTCGAGGTATTCGACGAACACCGGGGCAGCGTGCTCGGTGTGCAGAACGTGCCGAAGCAGGAAACGGACAAGTACGGCATCGTGACCCTGGAGGGAAAGATCTCGCCGCGTATCGGCAAGATGTCGCACATCGTCGAGAAGCCCAAGCCGGAAAAGGCGGCGTCGACGCTCGCGGTCGTCGGCCGCTACCTGCTGACGCCCGCGATTTTCGATGACCTGTCGAGAATCGGCAAGGGCGCGGGCGGCGAGATCCAGCTCACCGACGGCATTGCCCAGCTGATGCAGCGTGAACCCGTATATGCCTTCGAATTCGAAGGCAAACGCTACGATTGCGGCAGCAAGCTCGGATACTTGCAAGCGACCGTGGAGTACGGCTTGAAGCATCCGAGCCTGGGCGGAGATTTCGCCGCCTATCTGCGAGAGTTGGTTCCCAAGCTGCCTAGAGCCTGTGCCTAGCGGAAACGTCCGCGCTGTTGCTGGCCGAAGCTCCTCGTGCCTGAACCGCCGCCGGCCGGTGCGCGGCGCGAATCGCGTCCCCCTTGGTGCTGTCCCTGACGGCCGTGGCCCTGAGCGCGGACGATCGCCTGACGCTGCGGTCGCCCGCAGCCCGGTTGCCGTGAGATGCCGCCTGCGGTGCCGACTCCACGATCTTGAACACCGGCGTGGGGACGGTTGGAATGCTGCGGCGTAGAACTCGCTCGATGTCGCGCAGCAATCCGGATTCATCGGATGGAGACCAGGGAGATGGCCTCGCCCGCGGCCCCGGCGCGGCCGGTGCGGCCGATGCGGTGGACATAGTCTTCCGGCACGTTGGGCAATTCGTAATTGACCACCTGCGGCAGTTCCTTGATATCGAGTCCGCGAGCCGCGACCTCGGTGGCCACCAAGGCGGTGACCTGCCCGCGCTTGAACATGTCGAGAGCCTTCACGCGTGCCGCCTGGCTCTTGTTGCCGTGGATGGCTGCCGCTTGAATGCCCGCGCCCTCCAGCTGCTGCGTCAGGCGATTCGCGCCATGCTTGGTGCGCGTGAAGATCAAGACCTGGCGCCATTGGCCTTCTTGAATCAGGTGCACCAACAAGTGCCGCTTCTGTTCCTTTTGCACGCGATACGCGCGCTGTTCGACCAATTCAATCGGCGCGTTGCGCGGCGCGACCTGAATCGACACGGGGTCATGCAGCAGCCGTTCCGCCAAGCCGCGAATATCGTCCGAATAGGTGGCCGAGAACAACAGATTCTGCCGCTTCTGGGGCAGCAGTTTGATGATCTTGCGAATGTCGTTGATGAAGCCCATGTCGAGCATGCGATCGGCCTCATCGAGCACCAACATTTGCACCTTGGACAGATCCGCCGCGCGTTGCTGAGCAAGATCGAGCAAGCGGCCCGGAGTCGCCACCAAGATATCGCAGCCGCTGCGCAGGGCGCTGATTTGCGGGTTGATGCTCACGCCGCCGAACACCTGGTAGGTGCGCAGCTGCATGTACTTGCCGTAGTCGCGCGCGCTCTGCGCCACTTGCGCGGCAAGCTCGCGGGTGGGGGTCAGCACCAACGCCCGCGGCGCCCGGCTGGTACCGTTCGCCTGATCTGCGGCTAAGTCGCTGCAAAATAGGCAGCACGAAACCGGCCGTCTTGCCGGTGCCGGTTTGAGCGCCGGCGAGTACGTCACGGCCGGTGAGCACCGACGGTATCGCCTGCAGTTGAATGGGGGAAGGCGAGTCGTAGCCCTTATCGGCGACAGCACGCAGCAATTCGGGCAATAGCCCGAGATCGGAAAATGACATTAAATAATCCTTAAAGATTTATGGACTCGCACGACGGAGGCAATTGCTTCCGCAGCGGTCAGCAGCGAGGAGGAAATCAAGCGTTGCGTCAGGGACGGATCGCGAACTTAGGGTGGTACTGACCGAGCACCGACCTGAAACTAAGGTGCGCGCACTGTACAGGATGGGGTCGGCCGAGTCCAGGCTAGTACTTCGACACAGGGATTTTGACCGGTTTGCATGGGGTCTGGGGGGATGGGAAGCGTCACGGCAACGAAGAACGAGCCCAGTTGCCGCGACGCTTCCCATCCCCCCAGACCCTTCACGCTGGGCCGCTCAACATCACCGTGCAAAGAAGAAGAGTTTAGAGGGCCATCCTCGCGAGCGTACTTCACCCCGGGTGGGGTGAAGTACGCAGGCCGGTGCGCAGCCACGTGAACGTCGATCAGTTCGGGGAGCCATTCACGGTCCCGGCGGCGGCGGCCGACGTCGACCCGCTCGAGTGCTGCGCATCGAGTGATCCGCTGGCGCCACCCGAGGCGCTGTGACTGCCGAGGGTGGCTGTCTGATCCGCGCTTCCCGCAAGGCCGGCCGATGCGCTGCGATTGGCGGGGGCGGCCGAAGTCGTGGTGGGTTTTGCCGTGGCGCTCGCCGGGGCCGGGGTCGGGGCGGCTGCGGTGCCCGTGGATTTCGCGGGTGCGGGGCTGGCAGATTTCACGGGCGTATTGCTCGTGGATTTCGCCGGCGCACTGGGGGCGGTGGTTGTTGATGTCGCGTTAGTTGCGGAGGCTGTTGAAGCACTGAGCGACTTCGAGGCGTCTGCCGCGATGTTCGCGCTCGTGGCGCCGGCGGTGGTTTGCGTCACCGACTCGTTGACGCCGCCCGCGGTTTGGGTCGCCGAATTGGCGGCGCCGCCGCCGGCTTGGGCGGCGGACGTCGCCGTGCCATCGACCTTGTTCACGGCTTTGGAAACGGGCTTCTTGTTCACTGAGCCGTTGAGGTCGCCTTGCGAATTGAGGCCGCCGGTGCCGCCCAATCTGCCCGCACCGCTCGAGCCTCCGAGGTTGCCGCCAAGATTGCCGCCGAGGCTTCCGCCGAGACCGCCTACGCCACCCAAGTGACCCGCGAACGCCGGTGAGGCCAAGGCCAATACGGTGGCGGCCACGGCGCCTACGAATATATGTTTGCTGTTCATGTCGTACTCCTGCGTGGACGCGGACATCCCGCGGCCTTCGCTGTTGATACGACGGGGCGGGCAGGTTTCTTCCATGGGCACACACAATTCTCAAATCCGGTTCGCGGCGGCGAATGCGGGCGGTTCAGCGGCGAATCAGCGAAGCCGGATCGATTCGATACTCCGCCCCGACCAGTCCAAAGCCATATGTCAAATCCCGGCCCGGCGGTCCCAAGTCGACCGCGGTTTTCGCAAGCGCTTCGACGGCGGCGGACGCATCGGCCGGATCTGGCGAGCTGAGTCCGGAGGCCAGCAGTGCGGCGACGAACGGCGCGGCAAACGATGTACCACGCACGGCGGCATACGCGTGATCACCACCGGCAGCCGCCAGATCGGCCCCCGGCGAGGCAAACATGACCTGCGGTCCGCGCGCCGCTTCGATCAATGCGTGGCTATGGGCGTCGACTGCGGTGACACCGACGACATGTTGATATGAGGCGGGATAGAGCGGGGGTGCGGCGGGGCCATCGTTGCCCACCGCAGCGACGATAACGTAGCCGCCGGCAATCAGATCGCCGATCACTCTC
Organism: uncultured Gammaproteobacteria bacterium; assembly: GCA_963779985.1. GTDB lineage: Bacteria > Pseudomonadota > Gammaproteobacteria > Steroidobacterales > Steroidobacteraceae > Bog-1198. The sequence continues at coordinate 1,227,437 of CAVZZW010000004.1, read as the reverse complement.
TCCAACATGGCGTTCTTGGGGCCGACTAAACTGACATTGATGACAGCCACCCGTTCTTGCACCAACCAACCGAATGCCGCCACCAGCGTGTCCACCGCACCGCCGGTGGGGCGGCCGCAGAACACATCGGCCGCATACAGTTCGGCATCCGGGTGCACGCCGTGAAATACATCGCTGTGCCCGATCAGCAGGGACGCGACGGCTGTCCCGTGGGCGGCGGGGACAGCGCGGTTGCCGCAGCCCCATGCGTGGACCAGCGAATCGCGGAACACCGGGTGGGTCACATCGATGCCCGAATCCAGCAAACCAATGCGCACTCGGGGTAGAGCAGGGTTTGCGGCCGGCGGCACGGAAGTGGGCGCATCGCGCCCGGCGGGCGCGGAAATTTCCCGGCCGCCGCGGATTGGCGTGCCGCTGCCGCTATAGATATGGTTGTAGTCGTAGCTTGCGCCGGGATCGGATTCGCGCAAGGCGCGCAGCGCTTTCTTCGTCGACATCCCCGGCGGGGCTCTGAGTACCACCAAGCGGATGTTCATTGCGCCGATGGTCTGTTCGCGATCGACGATGAATCCAAGAGAGCGGGCACGATCCAGCGCGCCCTCAGCCGGTGCCAACCCGAGTATCTCGTTGCGAACTACGGGCTCGCCATTCGGATCCGTATCCACGGTCTGTCGATTGGCGCGGATCAAGCGGCCGACCTCTAGATGACGCAGGTCGCTCAAGCGGTCGCGGGTTTGGGATTGCGCCTGGTCAAGCGTCTGCGGCAGGGTTTGCAGAGGAAGCGAGGGCAGCGTAGGCAGAGGAGTCAAGGGCAGGCGTACCTGCGCCGCCGCCCCGGTGGCGAGCATTGTCAGGGCTAAGATGCAGTGAATCGAACCCGGCATATGGTAGTTCTCGGTTTCGCTAGGACCCTGCGGCCATTCTAGGCGGATATTTCCGATCGGCTGATACAATGAATGGAAGAAACTTCACATCTCGAACGTCTACCACATGAATACGATTGAGACGTCGCAAAGCATCCATGGACAAATCGTCACCTTATTGCCCCGGCTTAGACGATTTGCCCGCAATTTGACGCGTAATCCGCATGACGCGGACGATGTCGTGCAGATTGCGGTGGAGCGGGCCCTGACGCGATTGGACCAATGGCGCAGCGATGCGCGGCTGGATAGTTGGATGTTCAAGATCGTCAGGAACGCTTGGATCGACGAAGTTCGTTCGCGCGGACGGCGAGATAAGGTTTTCGTCGCCGCGGAGGCGGGCGAGAATGTGGGCACGGATTCGATGGCGAGGGAAACCGAGTTGATGTCGGTGCAGTCGGCCATGGCGCGGTTGCCGGAAGATCAGCGCGAAGCGGTCAGTCTCGTGCTCGTAGAAGGTTTGCCCTACAAGGAGGCTGCGGAGGTGCTCGATGTTCCCATCGGTACGCTGACGAGTCGACTCGCGCGGGGACGGGAGGCGTTGCAAACGTTGCTGGGGCCGGAAGGTGAAGCCACATGATGATTTCGGATGAAACCCTGATGGCATACGCGGACGGCGAACTCGACACGGCGGCGCAGGCGGCGGTCGAGGCGGCCATGCGCGAGGATCCGCAAATCGAAAAGCGCGTCGCTGCGCATCGGACGCTGCGCCGGAAAGTGCAGGCCGCTTACTCGGCCGAACTCTCGGAAGGCATTCCCGAGCGTTTGCTGACGGCGGCCAGGGGTGTCGCGAATCCGCGGGACAGCAAGGTGGTGAATCTGCGCGATGCGCGTGCGGCGAGCGTACGCAAGGTGCCGCGACCGCAATGGCAAATACCCGGGGCGATTGCCGCCAGTCTGATCGCCGGAGTAGGACTGGGGTTCTTCATGTGGGGCCATACGCAGCCGCCGCTGATGCGCAGCGCCGGCGGCGCGCTGGTCGCCCGCGGGCAGCTTGCCAAGGCGCTGTCGGGCCAGCTCACCACCGAACAATCGCCGGCCGCCCCGGTGCAGATCGGGCTTAGTTTTTTGGCAAAGTCCGGTGACTACTGCCGTACTTTTGCGCTCTCCGGTACGGTGTCGCCGTCCGGACTCGCCTGCCTGCATGGCGGCGACTGGCAGGTACAGACACTGGTTCAGGAACCCGGCACGGCCGGCGATTCCACATATCGAACCGCCAGTTCAGGCATGTCCGCCACGATTTTGAAGTCCGTCGAGGGCCAGATCGCCGGTGAGCCTCTCGATCGAGCGGGCGAAGAAGCGGCGCGCGAACGGGGTTGGGTGCCCGCGAATCGTTAACCTTCCGCGCGACGCGGGCTAATGCGCCTCGACACAGGGTTTTGACCGATTGGCCGGAGGCAACCGGTCAACATCACGGTGCCGAGGTACTCGCCTTCCGCTCAATCCTGCGGGCGTGGAGAATCGCTTCGGTGTAGCCATTGGGCTGGTCGCGGCCTTTGAATATCAAATCGCATGCGGCCTTGAACGCGATATTGTTCTCCATGTCGTCGGCGAGCCGGTGGTATGCGGGATCAGAGGCATTTTGCCGGTCGACTACCACCGCCATCCGGCGCAGCGCCTGCATCACCTGCTCGGCCGAGCAGATGCCGTGGCGCAGCCAATTGGCGACGTGCTGGCTGGAGATACGCAGCGTGGCACGATCTTCCATCAGTGCGACGTCATGGGAATCGGGTACTTTCGAACAGCCGATTCCGGCATCGACCCAACGCACCACGTAACCTAAGATGCTCTGTGCATTGTTATTGAGCTCCTCCTCGACGTCGGCGGCGCTGAACTGGGGAGCGGCGGCGAGAGGTGGGGTCAAAATCTCATCGAGCTTCGCGCGCGGCCGCCCGGCGAGCGCTGTCTGCACCTGCGCAACATTCACCTTGTGATAGTGCAATGCATGCAAAGTCGCGGCTGTAGGGGAGGGTACCCAGGCAGTATTCGCCCCGGCTTGCGGCTGCGAGATTTTGGTCTTTAGCATATCCGCCATGAGGTCCGGCATCGCCCACATGCCCTTGCCGATCTGCGCCTTGCCGCGCAGCCCGCAGCCAAGCCCTATGTCGACGTTTTGCCGCTCATAGGCATCGAGCCAGATCGCCTTCTTGAGTTCACTCTTGCGCGGAACAGCCGCCGCCTCCATCGAGGTGTGGATCTCATCGCCCGTGCGATCGAGAAATCCGGTATTGATGAATACCACGCGGTGCCGGGCGGCGCGAATGCACTCCGTCAGGTTGACGCTGGTGCGGCGTTCTTCGTCCATGATGCCCATCTTCAAGGTGTTCGGCGCCAGACCCAGCAGATCTTCGACCGCGGCGAACAATTCGTCCGCAAATGCGACCTCTTCCGGTCCGTGCATTTTGGGTTTGACGATGTAGACCGATCCGGAGCGCGAATTGAGCCGTGCACCCGCACCGCGCAGGTCATGCAAGGCGATGAGCGCAGTCACCGCCGCATCGATGAACGTCTCCGGAATGGGCTTGCCGTCCATCGTCACGGCGGAGGACATCATGTGGTGACCGACGTTGCGCACCAGCATGAGACTGCGACCCCGCAGCATGAGATCCTCGCCGTTCGGTGTCCGATACTGCCGATCCGAATTCAAGCGGCGTTGCATCGTTTTGCCGCCCTTGTCGAGGCTCGCCTCCAGTCTGCCGGTCATCAGTCCGAGCCAGTTTCGATAAGCGAGCACCTTGTCGTCGGCATCCACTGCAGCGACAGAGTCCTCGCAGTCTTGAATCGTGGTGATCGCGGATTCCAACAGCACATCGCTGATGCCGGCAGGATCGTCACGGCCGATGTAGTGTGTGCGATCGATGTGCAGCTCCACGTGCAGCCCGTGGTGGACCAGCAGCAGCACCGTCGGCGAGTTGCCGTCTCCTTGAAAGCCGCGCAATGCCGCAGCGTCTTGCAACCCTGTCGTGCCGCCGCCTTTCAGTTCAACCTGCAGTCCGTGCGCGGCGACGCGGTAGCCCAACGCATCGTGGTGCGAACCGCCGGCGAGTGCAAAATTTTCGTCCAAGAAATCACGGGCGAAGGCTATGACTCTAGCCCCACGTTGAGGATTGTAGCGGGCGGTTCGGGGCGCGCCGTCCTGGGGTATGGCATCGGTGCCGTAAACTGCGTCGTACAGGCTGCCCCAACGTGCATTGGCCGCATTCAGCGCGTAGCGCGCGTTGGTTACCGGTACCACCAATTGAGGGCCGGCGATTTGCGCGATCTCCGGGTCGACGTGGGCGGTGTCGATGGCGAACGGCTGCTTCTCGGGTACCAGATAGCCGATCTCGAGCAGAAACGCCTTGTAGCGGGAGTGATCGAACGCCGCGCCCGGATACCGGCGGTGCCAGGCATCGATCTTCGCTTGCAGTTCATCGCGCCTCAGCAGCAGTTCGGTATTGCGCGGCGCCAGGGCCCGAACCAGCGCGCCGAATCCGCCCCAAAAGGCCCGCTCTTGAATGCCCGTTCCCGGCAAGACTTCGTGGTGGACGAAATCGTATAAAACCTTGTCGATACTCAGCTGATCGACGCTGACGGTCGCTCGCATTCCATTTTCCTTGGGTTGGCCAAAGGGATTGCCTATGTGCGTTAGCGAACCAAATCATCTACCATATTGATGATAATGTCGCCATGCGACGCGCTCAGTGCGTCGGGGAACCCTCTTTGGGCTCAACGTATATGGCAACCCCGTCGCCCGACTTCTCGAATAACATTGCCGAGGCGCCGAAGCCCAGCCCGTAGGGTGAGTGCGTCGTCTCGGAGTTGATTCCGGCGCCGACAGATCCACCTGCTTGATTGCCGATTCCGTAAAGCAGAATGCCGTTGGCGCCCACTCTCGCGGCCTCCTTCTTGAGGCGTGCAATGACTACGTCCATTTTACCTGCCGCCGTCACCGAAAAAGACCCGCTGCTCGACGCGGCCAGGTTGGCGATCTGTTCATAGGGGGTTTCGGGCGCCTGCAGGTAGATCTGCACTTGATCCGGAGATGTCGCCGGCCTGGTTCGGCCAACGAGCACCACCTGCGACGAGACACAGCCGGATAGCATCCCAATCATCAGGACGCTGATCACGCCGAGGATTGTCAATGGGGTTGGCTTATCGCGCACTTCGCCTAGGTCCGTAAATAGCTGGCACCATTCACATCGATGATGCTGCCGGTCATCGCCGCCGGGGCATCGAGCGCACAGAACACCGCGGTCCGCGCAACCTCATCAGGCAGGGTGATTCTGCCAAGGGGATGCTGCGCCAGAATATCGGCGCCGCCGGGCCCCGCAAGATGACCGGCCGCCATGTCGGTCTCGACAAATCCGGGTGCGAGGCAGTACACATACACGGCACGCGCGGCCAGTGCCTTCGCGAGCGATTGACTCAGTGAGTTGAGGCCCGCTTTGCTGGCGCCGTAGGCCGGAGAATCGGGTTCCCCGCGGAAAGCGCCGCGCGAGGAGATGTTGACGATCCGCCCGCGACCCCAGGACGGGTCTTGCAGTTCGGGCTGAGCCGCCATGGCCTGGGCCGCGAGCAGCGACAGGTTCGCCGGACCGAGCAAATTCGTGCCGATAGTTCGCCGCCATTCCGCCTCCCATGCGGCGAAATCCGTAGTGAGCGGCGGATGATCGGTGAACAGACCCGCATTATTGACGAGGAGGTCGATCCGTCCGACGGTTGGGGCGATCTCGCTCCACAATCGCGCCGTCGCAGCCGCATCCCCGAGGTCCGCCGCGCACAATAAATGTCCGTTGCCGGCGAGCTGCGCGCGGGCCTCTTCTGCCGCATCTCGGTTGGTGTGATAGTGCAGGACGACCCGCACTCCGCGTGCGGCGAGCGCCCGAGCAATCGCACGGCCGATGCCGCGCGATGCGCCCGTTACCAGGGCTGTCAATCGAAGTCTCGAGCCGCTCATGAGCAATTCCCAATGGTTCCAAAGGGGCCGTCGCTTACCGGAATGATCTTGTCATGGAGTTTCATGAGGCAAGTTTAACCGATCTCATCGAGGTTCCATTCATGGTAAAGGGCGGACGGCAGCGACACCGGCCGAGTTCAGAATGCATAGCGTACCTGAGCAAAGATTTCTCGAGGCTCGCTGTAGTGGAACCCGCCGAATGTCAGGCTATTGTCGAGCAGTAGGTGGCGGTTGGTCAGGTTCAATACGGTCACAGAGCCTGAAAAACTCCGCGAGAATGTTTTCCCCAAGGACATGTCGAGCTGCGTGTGGCTCGGCAGGTGGCTCGGCGGACCGTCGCCGTTGGAAAAGCCGGAACCGGAGTACACGTTGATGGAGGCAAACGCCTGCCAAGGAAGGTGGGCATCGACTCCAGCGTTCACCGTATTCCTCTGGTCGTGATCGAGCGCAAAATATCCGGACGGGGGAGTGAAATCGGTCAGGCCGCCATTGATCGCTCCCCGTCCGTCCGCCGTTTGATTCGAAAAGGCCAGGTGCGCCTGACCGACATCCCAAAGCCGGGGAGAGCGAACGGTGAGTTCCCACCCTTCGATCAGCGCGCCGTCAATCGTGATGGGTAAGAAGACATCCGAGTTGCCGATCGGGTTGTGATCGAAGAAATTTTTGGCTTCGGTGCGGAAGTGGTCGATATCGATAGTCCAACCACCATGTGGAATCGAGACGCCGAATTGATATTCTTTATCGCGTTCACCGTGCAGCGGCAGGAAGGAGAGGTTGCTGTTCTGGGCAAATCCCAGCAGAGGGCCCGAGAGCGTCGTCAGCGGCGGCGCCTGATAGAACTCACCATAGAAGCCACGCAAAGTCCAACTGAGCCGGGGAAGCAACAGGGTCACCCCTAAGCGGGGGCTCGTGGCGTTCTCTTCGACTCCGCCGGTGAAATGCGTCTGCCGCAGACCCGCCGTCAAGGTCAGCCAATGGGTTGCTTTGAAGGTGTCTTCGACATACGCCGCGATCAGATTTCCGGACGGCCTCAATCTCTGATTTACGGGCGCATTGCTGCCGTCATTGAAGAGCACATCGAAGAGTTCACTGTCGTGCTGGCTAAACCCTACCACCCCGATTTGGGCCTCATTCCGACCGGCGTGAAGACGCAAGTTCTCCTGGCCGCCGAGATAGGTCGACGAACGCTGGTCAGTCGTGCTGATAGGAAAATCGCCCGGCGCGCCGTCGAGGTCGGCCCGATTGAAGTGATACAAGAATGAACTCGTCAGCACCCCTTCGGCGCCGAGTTTGCGAACCCAGGAGGCAATCGCGAACGCATCGGCTTCACGCTGAACGTCATCCAGCCTGTCCCCGGGGTTGTTTGGGATCTGGTAGTCATCGCGCCGGACCGAGCTGACGAAGCGGAACTGGTCTTCCGGGCTTGCGTCGATTATGTAGGTGGCGAACCCTCCATACCCGTCCTCTGCGTCGTGATTGATGCCGGGCCCGGGCGTCTGAATGCCAAGATCGCTGCGATTGGCGTTCAAGCTCGCGTAGTAGGCAGAGCGATCGGTATGGCCGCCGAAGCTCGAGTAGTCATTCGTCTGACCGAAGTTTCCACCGCTGACGATGAGCTCGCCCTGGTTGTCGCGCTCAAATCCGGTACGCGGCACGACATTGAACACACCGTAAGTGCGATCACCCTGATCGGCTTCGTAGCTTCCCCGCTGCACTTCCAGATAGTCGATATCCTTCGGATCGATCTGAGGACCGAGGTTGCTCGCGATGTTGGTGTTCGGAATCTCCACCCCATCGACGGCCCAGGTGGTCTGATGTCCGCCGCGGACATGCAACTGATCGTGCACGAAATAGGCGCCGGGGACGAAGTTCGTGATCATCGCCAGACTGTTGCTGCGGCTCGCACCGGGAGTGCGCTCGATGTCCTGGCGGTTGACCAGTGTCGTCGGCGTTGCTGAATTGACCATCGCAGTTTCCGCCGCCGCAGTGACTGTTACCGGGGCAAGCGCCGGTCCAGGGAACAATTTGACGCGTGCAATGGGCGACGAGCTCGATGTCACGGTGACTGCCTGCGCGATCGTTGCAAAGCCTGGTTGAGCGATGTTCAGCACGTAGTCGCCCAACGGCACCGTTGCAAAGGCGAATGCTCCAGTGCCGTCCGTCTTGGCGTTTTGCAGCCACCCGGACGTTGCTGATTTGAGCGTGACATCGGCTTGGGCCAATGGATAGTCCTGTGGATCGTGCACGACGCCGCGCACCGAACCCACGTCAGCGGCGAAGATCTGTGCCGGCACCACGAGCATCGCCAGAAAGAACATTCCCAGAGATGCCGCCAGCGCTGGTGTGCGCGCCGCGGGCGGTCGTGCTGCTGCCGCCCCGTCGCCGAAGCTGCGATGCTGGTGAATTGGATCGGGTCGCAAATGAATTGATGGCGAGCGGCAACCGAATAGGCCCTCCATGAAAGTCTCCTGCGTTCGCGATGGCGAACGCGTGCGCGAGCATTGATGAGGCTGACTTGGTGCTCAGAGTCGAGTGAGAGCACGCCGGCAGCCGGCGATATCGCTCAGGCGTGGAGAGGAGGTCCGCGAGGTTGCGGTAGATAGACGAGTCGTGTCCCAACCGGCAACAGCTCAATGGTGTCGGCGGGTGCTAGATCGACGCGCAGGACTGCGCTGACTGTGCCCCAGTGTGGAGCCGGGCCCGCAGCAGTAGACGCACTGCCGAACGGGCAGTTCTCGAAATGAGCGTGGGTACCCGAATGATGGTGATGCGCCGGCATGGGCATCGACATCGGCAGAGGTGCTGCTGCGGGGCACAATTCCAGCAAGAACGGAGTGCCACTGGCAGGCATGAAGCCGACGGGCACATAAGCTCGAAACAGGAGCATCGCCAGCAGGAAACTGGTCAGTAGATCGTTTCGCCCGCGATTGAATCGATGTTTGCGCATACGCAGGGGGCGAACAATGCCAGAGTGCGTCTCTGTCTGCCAGGGGATAACTGAGCCGGGCTCAGGTATCAGCCGAGGCGCCGGAGCAGGGCCATCGCTGCGCAGCGCGGCCGAAGCGGATTGGGAGAAGCCGCTAGCGGTTATAGGGGTAGGCAGGGCTCGGCGGGACGACGGTGTGCGTTGCGCGCGAGCCGAAGACGTGACGGACGTAGATCGAGATCGTCGTCGGATGGTAGAAGTCGGTGCGATCGATATCGAACATGAATCCCGCGACCAGGCTGTGGGTGAGCGGCCGCTCTGCGGCGGCGTAGGCCGAGAAACCAAATCCGGTGCTGTGGTATCCCGAGTAAAAAGGTGAGTTGTAACCGGCGGGCAAGGCCGTGCGTGCGGCGAGCGCCTGCAGTTGCTCGTCCTCTGGATAGAAGGGGGCGGAGTCGACCTCGCTCACGGTGTAGGAGATCGCCGCGCGTGCGCGGTAGACCCAGCCGGCGTGCTGTCCATCCACTTGCACGGGTGCCGCCAGGCTCAGGTAGGATTTCGGACTATAGTAGCCGCCGCTCCCGAAGGTGTAGTTGGAGAGATTGTGCTGGTAGTTCCAGTAGTTGAGCGTCACACCCATATCGGCGTTCAGGTTCTCGCGACTCAGGAATTTGACGCTGCCGCTCAAACGAGCGCCGGCGAACTGGTTGCTCGGAACGTGTGTGCCGGTGAGGTCGTAGTACTGGAGCGATCCGGAAACATCATAATTCTCCCGGTAAATCCCGAATCCGGCGTAGGGACCGCTCTGTACGACCCCGCCCCAGGCAGCGCCGGTGATCGGATCGCGCATCCCGGAATAGGAGAGCTCGCTGCCGGTGACGGCGCGCCGGGATAGACCGAACGTGAGATCCGTGGAATGCCAGTGCGGCGTCCACTCGATGCCGCCGATCGCATTCGTCAGCAGGAATCCGAGAGGTGTGGTCCCGAGGTCCGCGGAGAACGAGTCGGTCTGGTAGCCGACGCCGGGGCTTACCCCCGTCTGCCGATCGTTCATATAGCGCTCCTGCCCGAGGGCGGCGGTCGGCAGCGTTCCGATCAGCTGAACCCCGCTCCAACGGCCGGCATCGAGCGCTACGGCGTCGGCGTGCGCGGTGATGCGTGACTCGTAATTCGCCGCGATCAGCCACGTGCTGGGTAGAGTCAGCACATCGATTTGCGACATTCCGGGTGACCCCGGCTGGTGCCGCACCATCATACCCGCGGCCGCGTTCGATTCCAGCCGTGCGCCGAGCGCCTCGCTCTCGCGGCGTGCAGCGAGCGCTTCGTCGGGATCTGCAAACTCCGCGGCTCGATCGAAGTCACTGCGCGCAAGTGCGAAATGCCGCAAGGCAAGCTCGGCGCGGCCAGCCAGCATGAGAACATCGCTCCGCGGAGTGGGGAGGGCGAGCAAGGGAGAGAGAGTGCGAAGTGCCTGCGCAGCATCGCCAAGGGCCAGGCGGCGTCTCGCCAGATTGATGTGCAGTTCGTCATCGCCCACGGGGATCTTCTCTTCCACGACCTGGAGCTGCGCCTGAGCGTGCACGCGGTCGCCGCATTCCGTCAGGGCGCGCACATAGGAGAGACGGGTATCGAGGTCGTCGGGATCCTCCGCTACCAGCGCGGCGTATCGGTCTCGGGCGGCGCGGGGCCGACCGGCCGCAAGATCGAGATCCGCCCGCGCCATGAGCAGCTTCCGGTCGTCGGGATGCTGTGCGAGCAGCGCATCGAGGCGTCGCTCCGCCGCGGCGAACCTCTTGGTGCGTATCAAGTTGCGCACGGTCCGCAGGTCGAGCGCGCTCTGAAGCCGTTCGAGGTCCGCCCGATCGGCAAGGGCCAACGTCGGGTCGGCACGCAGCCGTTCGAGTACATCGACCAGGCGCGCATCATCGTCGGCGCTGTTCAACACGTGGGCCCAGACGATCAGGGTGGCCGAGTCGGGGGCAGGCGGTCCCGTGACGTAGGGCTCTACCAAGCCGACACCGTGAGGAGCGTCATGCAACTCGATCCACGAATAGGCGAGTTCGGCGGCCCGATCGACGCCATGTCGGGCGATCGGTTCCGCCTCCAGCAACGCGGCGCGTGCGCCCGCTAGATCGCCGCCGGTCCCGAGCCGGCGCGCGGTCACACGCGCGAGAGCAACCCGCAGACGATCGTGCAGCGCGTTCATCTCTGAGCTGCGATGCTGAGGCTCGATGCCGTCCACCGCGGCGAACGCGGCGCCGTAATCTTCGAGGCGCGAGAGGTAAAGCGCTTGCGCATACCGCATCTCATCGTCGCGCGGGACTCGAGCGACCCCTTCTTGCATCAACCGCCGGCCGCCTTCGGCGTTCTTGGCGGACGCATACAATTCGGCCAGCCTGTAGCGCATCCACGGATCTGCGGGCGACAATCGAAGCGCCGCTTCGAGATCCGCGATGGCGGCCGCGCCTCGGCCCGCCTCGGCTTCCTCGGCCGCGCGTTGGTTGCGCGCGGAGGCGAGGAGCTTGTCGCGGGCGGCCGCGCTCCAGTGGCGGTCTGTGCCGCGGGCCTCGAGACGCTCGATTGCTTCATCCACGCCGCGGTGTGCGAGCAGCCAGCGAATCTCGGTCTCGAACAGCCAACTGGAACTTGGTTCGAGCTGGGCTGCCTGGCTGAGCAGCTCTCCGGCCTCGTTCGTGGCGCCCTGTGCCTCGAGTTCCTTGGAAATGTCGATCTCGGACTCGTACTCGCCGCGAGTCAACGCCAATGCCGCGCGCAGCTCCGCCGCCGCGAGCCGCTCATGGCGAGCTCCAAGAGAGGCCACGCTGCGTGCCAGCCACGCGCGTGCCAGCGGGTGCGCCCCGGAACTCAGCGCGGGTGCGGCCAGCTCCCTCGCGAGCAGCAGCTGCAGATGCGGGAGTACCGTGCCGCGCTCCTCGTCGATGAGCAGTCGCCGCTCATCCAGGGCACGTAGTTGAGCAGAGCGCAGCTTGACCACGTCGGCATCGTGCGGATGTCGGGCGAGGTAGGCATCGAGGATCGGAGCGGGCGCGCGCTCGGCTCCCATACGCTCGAGTCCGCCGGCGAGGGCGGAATCGACTTCGTCGTTGCGGATATCGTCGCGGGCCGCGAGCCGCTCGAGCAGCGCGAGGCCGGCGAGCTGCGTCTCGCGCTGACGAAGCATGAGGCGTGCCAGGGCGTATTGATAGCGTGCATCGTCCGGGTGGAGCGCTGCCAGGCGCCGCACTCCGTCGTAGGCGTCCGCCAGGCCGTGAGGGGTGCTGGCGAGCAGCGAATAGTAGTCGAGACCGAGCGATCCGCCCGGAGCACCGTGCGGAAAAAGCCTATCGAGCGCTGCGCGTACCTCGCCGGTCCGGCCGATCTCGACCAGCCGGCGGATCGAGGCAAGCCTCAAGCGATCGCGCGTGGCGATCCGATACGCGACGGAGAAATCTCGCGCCGCTGCGGATGATCCTCCGAAGCGTGCGGTAAGATCCCGGTCGACCGCCGCTGCACCGGCAAAGTCGTTGATCCGCAGATCGAGCTCGCCGAGTTCCACCAGTGCTTGCGGCGAGTCCGGCCGGGCGGCGACCAGCTTCTTCAAGGCCGCCTGCGCCAGATCGCCGCGCTCGTGAGCTTCCCAGAACCGTGAGCTGTGCAGCAGGGCGAGGTTCGTGGGCGGCCAGGCCTCGAGCGGGAGAGCGCCTTGCGCCGCCGCCGCCGCACACAGAATCAATGTGGTCGAGGCGATCGCAATCAGTGCGCGCTGCACGGCCCGGTCCATGGGACTTGCAGACGTCCTTGCCGATCGAAGCGGTACCGGCCGTCGAGCCAACCCAGCCCAAACAGCGTGAGCGCGTCGCTGTAGTAGTGCTGGTTGTCCTTGAGGGCGGTTGCATCGATCTGCGCGCGCGTGGCCTGCACGGCCGCGTTGGCCTTGGCGCGCTCGAGCGCGGGAAGCAGCGCCGCGGCGAATCCCGGTGATCCCTGCCCGTGGGTCTCGATACGGGTGGTGTCGATCGATTCCGGCACGGAATGCTTCGCGGCGGAGTCGATCATGGGCTCGAGGGCATGCGCGAGAGGTTGAGTCTGCGGATCGGCATCGGCCAGCATGCCCGACCACAGATACACGCGAATCGCATCATAGCTCCCGACGCCATGCGTTGCCGGGTCCGTGAAGAAGCCTGCGTTGCTGCGGTAGGCAATCCAATCGGCCGCGTACCCGCGTGGCACGGAGGCAAAGATGACGCGCACGGAGGAGGCGAGAACCTCGTCCCAGAGGGGGTTGGCGCTCTGGCGCGCGACCACGTGCAGCGCTTGAATAGGCGAGTAGCTGGCGTTCAGGCGCCAGATCTCTCCCGATACGAAGCCGCGAGGGCCCGGCAGGAGCGTGGAGCCGAGGCCCGGCACGAGCGCGACTTCCTCGCGCAGAATCGATTCGGACAGCGCACGTGAAATATTTCCGTACGCCTCGGCGTGCCAGAGCCGTGCGGCCTCGGCGAGCGCATAACTCATCCACACGTCCGCATCGGACGCAGAATTCGCATCGAGCACCGTCCAGCGTCCATCCGCGGCCCGCCCCCATTTCCAGGCAGGAAGCGAGTGCCCGAGATCGCCATGCGCCAGGTTATTGCGCGTCCATTCGAGCACGCTGTCGAAGCCCGCACGATCGTTGCCGATGAGGGCAAAGAGAAGCGCGTAGGCCTGGCCCTCGGAGACAGTGATGCGCTGCTCGGTGCTCGCGTCGACGACGCGCCCGTCGTTGCTCAGGTAGAGCTGTTTGAACTTCGCCCACGACGGCCAGGCGGTGCAGGGAGCCTCAGTCGCGTGAACGGTGGCGGCAAGCAGCGCAGCGCAGAGCACCCCGTGACATGCTGCTCTCTTCATCGATCAAGCCCCGGTACGGCCTTCGAGCCGCTTCTTGACCACGCGCTGCAGCCGACCGTAAATGAGAAGCCCGGTTGCCAGAGCCGCCGCGAGCGCGAACAGGATGAGTAGCCACGCGTGCTGCGAGAAATGGAACCATAGCCACTGCCACCAGGACAGCGATCCGACGTAATAGGTATCCGAACCCAGGAAGCTCTGCACGTTGCCGTCGCGGACCAACGCAAGCTCGCCGCGAATCAGCGGCACCTTGCTCGAATCCTCGAGCACGGCAATGAGCGAATCCGCGGCGGCGGCATCCGTTCCCACCAGTGCGACGGCGCTGCGTCCGGACGTGACCCGCGATTCGAATCCCATGAGAGCGCCGAGCGAGCCGCCCGCGCGAACGAACACTTCGGACGGGCGGGCGCCCGCCTCGCGCGCGGCGGGGCCTGCCATCGCGTTCGCGACCGCGCCGAGCTGCCTATAATCGAGACGCCCCTGCTTGCCGAGCACGAGGGCAAGATTGTGTCCCCAATGTTCCAGAAGCTCATTGGAGGCCGGGCCGCTCAGGATCAGAAGGTCGAGATCCCGCGCCGCCTCGGCCTCGTGCGTATCGAGCAAGCGGTAGGAGAGCGTCGGGGCACCGGTTTCGCGGCCCATGCGGCCGAGCATGAAGAAGAGCTGTTCGAGCGCCGCTCGGTCCGCGACGTCGGGCAGTACGACGCCGGTCTCGCCGAGGTCCGCATAGCGAGTGAACGGATAGCCGGCATTGGCGAACAGCGCCAGATTGGGCAACGCCGCGTAGTGCGGAAAGCTCGAGATATCGATCGTGGAATCCGGATCGATCGACTCGCGGACGTTATCGACGAATACGTTCTTGCACATGGCATCGCGGTGACTGTCCATCGCGAACTGAAACTGCATCTGGTTATCGCTCGCGAGCTGAAAGGCCGGGATCACCAACCCTTGGGACTCGCGCGATCCGTCGCTTTGTAGCAGAGGCACCAGGAACCTGCCTGCTCCGCCGCTCTCCGACTCGGGCCGCAGATGATAGGAGCGCAGCAGCTGATTGTTGATAGCGACGGTCAGGATCGAGTTGTCCCGCTCGGCGGGGGCCGTGTACCTGTAGTGCAGGTCGACCGGCACACCTGCCCGATTCCAGGTGAACAGATCTGGCGGTAGCCGCAAATTCAGATTGATGGGGGCGGGTGCGATGCCGTGTGCTTGCAGCTGCTCGGGCGAATCGATGAGTTCGCTCAGCTTGACGGGGCGATTGGTGCGCACCCAGCGCGGCGCGTCGTAGGCCGCTCGGCGCTCGTAGGCGATCTTTGCGACCGTCGCGCGGCCGCCCGTCAGGACGGCGTTGCCGAGCACCAGGCCCTCGACGGCCTGGCGAAGCTGCGCCTCGTCCCTACCCTGGAACACCAGAAGCTTGACCGATGGATCCTTGGGGTGATCGACGATGCTGAGCGTCGGCTCGGCGACGTCCGGCAGAGAGAGCGCCGCGGGCTTGGAGCTATTCGTGGCGAAGACCAAGGCATGATGCGTGGGCGGTGTGTCGAAGCTCACGGGAAAACGGGCGCCTCGGTAATCGGCGAGCATGCCGAACCAAGACGCGGCCACGCCCGCCGAGCGCACGATGTCGCGCGATGCACCGGTCGGCAGGACGATGGGCAGATCGAGTCTACGATTGTCGTGCGCATCGAAGAACGGTGCGGGCAGGTAGCCTAGGTCATTCCGGAGCTCGATGGGGCGCAGGGTCAGGGTGAGGTCGCTTTGACCGCTGATCGTCGCCCAGATCGAGGAGTGCTCAGGGTCTTCGCATTCGAGGGAGTAGTGCCCGATCAGATCGAGACTGATCTGGTTGTAGTCGCTGAAGTAGCGCGGATCGAGAGCGACGTCGCGCTCCACTTCGTGACCCGCATCACTCTTCGGAAGCAGGATCGCCGCAATGGCTTGTCCGTTGAGCGCGATGCGCAGGTGCGAGAGGTCCTGAAGCAGCGACGGCGAGTAGGTGAGGTGCAGATGAAGAACAGCACCCGTCACCACCTCGTCACGGCGAATGCCGATATTCACGCCCGCCGAGGATTGCACGCCGTGAAGGGCCATCGAATGCGCGCCCATCTCGGCGAATGTGACCTTGGTCTCATGTGGTGCTGCGAGCGCCGGGATCTGCATCGTCAGAGCGACGAGCAGAGCCGCCAGCGAGCGGCGCGGGTTCGACTCGAGTATGTGCATAATCATGAAAATCAGGAAACACAGGTTTATGTTGTGCGTGTAGCATACATCTACCGACGATGCATGGCGCCAAAGGCCACTAATTCTCGGATTTGCTAGCCACGCCACATTTAGGGGCGGGCGCGGCGCCTCGAGGCGTCTCAGAATGGCCCTGCGATGCTGAACCCCAACGAGACCATACAATTCCGGCGCATTCCGATGTTGACCCCGCCGGGCCGACCTCTCGAGGTGGGCTGGGCTCAGGAGTTTGCCCGCTGGTTGTGGCATCGGTTCGTGCTGCCGGCGGATGTGGCGAGACCCTGGCCGCGGTGGACGCACAGCTATGTGAAGCCGGTCGTGCTGCGGCTTGCCCACGAGCTGAGCGTGAGCAACCCTCGAAGCCTGCGTTCCTGGATCCTGCACCTGCTGCTGGTCAATCCGCCGCTCGGCGACTGGTCGAGTCCCGAGAGGTATCTGCGCGCCCGCCGTCGCCCGGTGGCGACTTTGCGGACCCTGGTCCATCACGCGCTGACGCCGATGCTCGAGCCTGTCGCCTACGGAATCGCCGCTCGCCTCGAGACCTATTCGACAGCTCTCGCCGACGCCTACGAGCGCGCCGGTATCGCGGCACGGATCGGGATGGTGCTGCTCATGCTGACGCTCCTGGTCGTGGCGGCGTCGACGCCCTTGAGCCTCGGTCAGCAGAGCGCGCTGCTCGCCTCGATGTGGTTGCTTACGCTCATCGTGCGGCAGCTCCCGGGCTACGGGCCGGGAATCATCATGATCGTGCTGTCGATCGTGGCCTCGTCACGCTACGTCTGGTGGCGGTTGACGCAGACGATGGATCTGAATCCGGGCTTCGAGTCTTTCTTCGGCTTCGGCCTGCTCGCGGCGGAATGCTACACCTGGGTCATCATGATCTTGGGCTACGTGCAGAACGCTCGCCCTCTACGGCGCAAGGCCGTGCCGCTGCCGCTCGACCGGTCGCTCTGGCCCACGGTGGATGTCTTCATCCCGAGCTACAACGAGCCGCTCGAGGTGGTGAAGCCGACCGTGTTCGCCGCCCTGAGCCTCGACTGGCCGTCGGACAAGCTCCGGGTGTACATCCTGGACGATGGTCGCCGACCGCAGTTTCGCGAATTTGCGGCGAGCTGCGGCGCGGGCTATGTGACCCGCTCGAGCAATGCGCACGCGAAGGCCGGCAATCTCAACCATGCGCTCACCGTCACTCAGGGCGAGTTCGTCGCCATTTTCGACTGCGATCACATTCCCGTGCGCACGTTCCTCACGACCACCGTGGGCTGGTTCCTGCGCGATCCGAAGTGCGCGATGCTGCAAACTCCGCATCATTTCTTCTCGCCTGATCCGTTCGAACGCAACCTTGGCACGTTCCGGCGCGTCCCGAACGAAGGGAACCTCTTCTATGGTCTGATCCAGGATGGCAACGACCTCTGGAATGCGACCTTCTTCTGCGGCTCCTGCGCGGTCCTGCGGCGCGGGCCACTCGAAGGGGTGGGCGGGATCGCCATAGAGACGGTCACCGAAGACGCCCACACGGCCCTCAAGTTACACCGGAATGGCCACAACACAGCCTACCTGCGCCAAGTGCTCGCCGGAGGGCTCGCAACCGAGAGCCTCTCGAGCCATATAGGACAGCGCATCCGTTGGGCACGCGGCATGGCACAGATCTTCAGGCTCGACAACCCGCTCATGGGCAAGGGACTCACGCTGCTGCAGCGGCTGTGCTACTCGAATGCAATGCTGCATTTTTTTTCAGGGATCCCGCGCCTGGTGTTCCTCACCGCGCCGCTCGCCTATCTTTATTTCCAGTTCCATATCATCAACGCCGCCGCGGCGGCGATTGCGCTCTACGCGATTCCGCACATGGTGCAATCGAGTCTCGCCAATTCCCATATCCAGGGACGCTTTCGCCACTCGTTCTGGAACGAGGCGTACGAGGCCGTGTTGTCCTGGTATATAGCGCTGCCCACCACCTTGGCACTCATTGCACCGAAGTTCGGAAAGTTCAATGTGACCGCCAAGGGTGGCCTGGTCGAGCAGGAGTTCTTCGACTGGCGCATCTCCGCGCCGTATCTCGTCCTGGTCGTGCTCAACGTCGTCGGCGCGGCGCTGGCGGTGCCGCGCCTGCTGTACTGGAACTCCTTCGAAGCCGATACCGTGGCCATCAACCTGATCTGGACTCTGTTCAATCTCACCTTGCTCGGCGCGGTGCTCGGCGTCGCCGCGGAGACGCGTCAGGTTCGATCCGCACCGCGCGTCCCGCGGAGCATGCCGGTCACGTTGTATCTGCCCGATGGGACACGCGTCGGCTGCAAGACGGAGGACTTCTCCATGCGTGGAATGGGCCTGCAAGTGACGCTGCCCGTCAGCTTGGCGCGCGGCGAACGCGTGCGAGTGGGTCTCGAGTGTGAGGCTCGGGAATACCAGTTCCCCTTCGAGGTTGCTTTGATGCACGAGCAGCATGTGGGTCTGCTCCTCAGCGAGCTGTCCGTCCTCGAGCAGCGGGATTACGTACGTTGCACCTTCGGCTCACCGGACGCTTGGAACGATTGGGACCGCAATGTCTCACCTGATCACCCGCTGGAGAGCTTCGCCGAAGTGTTCTCCTTCGGCGCGACCGGCTATGTGCGCCTCTTCCAGAGCGTCTACAACGAACTGTTCTCGCGCCTGCGTGGACGCTCCGCGTCGCCGGCTGCGTAGCGGGGGAGGGACGCATGGGTCTCTGGAGCGCTTACTTTCTCGTCAAGCTGTTGCTGTACGCCCTCGGCTACATCGATTTTCACCCGGTCTGGAATCTTGTATTCGCGCTGTTCACGACACTGACTCCGGGCAATCAGCGTCAGCGGCTATCGAAGAATCTCATCGCCGTGCCTCTCGCCGTGGTCCTGCTCTATCATGACTCCTGGCTGCCACCGTTCACCCAAGCGTTCGCGCAGGCGCAGAACCTGCGCGCCTTCACCTCTGCCTATCTCTGGGATCTCTTCGTCCGGATCTTGAGCGTAAAGCTCTTGCTCGAACTCGCCGCGGTGCTGGCGGTCTACGCTCTCGCGCGGCGCAAGCTGCGCATGAGCACGTTCGCCTTCCTCGGGATCTTCGCCGCCATGCTGGTGCCCCACGCCCGATTCTGGCCGCAATCGAGCGCCACTCCAGCGGCCGTGGCGAGCACGTCGCCGGCCGCCGGGACTCCCGATCTCAGTTCGTCGGCCCTCGATGCCCGCCTCGCTCAGTTCTATTCCGGGCAGATGAAGGTGCAGGTGCGCTTCGCACCGCCCGAAGACAATGATTCCGCCTACGATATCCTCATACTGCATGTGTGCTCCCTGTCCTGGGACGACCTCGAGACCTTGCGGCTCGCGCCTGATGGCCTCTTCGGGCGGTTCGACCTCATCATGTCGAACTTCAATTCCGGCGCCAGCTACAGCGGGCCCGCAGCGATCCGGCTGTTGCGGGGCGCGTGCGGGCAGACGCCGGAGCATGCGCTGTACGATCCCGCCAATCCGGAGTGTCTGGTCATCGATGGGTTGCAGAACGCCGGTTTCGAGCCCCATTGGGCGATGAACCATGACGGGCATTTCGGCAATTTCTTCGGCGATGTGCGCGATCGGGGCGGGCTCAAAGCGGCGCTCGAGGACAACGCCGGGGCGACCGTGGCGCAGCAGTCCTTCGACGGCACGCCGATCTATGACGACTATTCGACGCTCTCGCGGTGGTGGGCCAGGCGGCTGAAGAATCCGGCACCGCGCGTCGTGCTCTACTACAACACGATTAGTCTGCACGATGGGAACCATGTCCTCGGGCCCGGACGGACCGATTCCTCGTACGCGGCCCGCTTTGGGAAATTTCAAAGCGACATCGGTAGATTCCTGGAGGAGCTCCGGACGTCCGGCCGGCATGTGATCGTGGTGTTCGTCGCGGAGCACGGCGCGGCCCTGGGCGGAGATCGGCGCCAGATCGCAGGGCTGCGGGAAATACCCAGCGCCGCCATCACTCACGTTCCGGTCGCCGTCGCGCTGGTGAACGCCGCGTTCTCCACTCCCCACACACCGGTGCGCATCGAGGCGCCGGTGAGCTATCCGGCGCTCAACGAGCTGCTCGCGCGTCTCATCGCCGACAACCCTTTCGCGAAGCAGTCCGTGAGGCTCGACGCCTACATGAACGCTCTGCCGCAGGTCTCCTCGGTCGCGGAGAACAACGGCACGACCGTCATGCAGGTCGCGGGGCAATACATGATGCGCTCACCCGATGGCACGTGGTCTTCACTCGAGGGGATCGAGCGATAACTCGCGGGCAGTCGCCGCCGCTGCGCTCCCGTCCCGCTGCCGGCGGGCGGGACGCCTTGCCCGAGTTAAATTCCGAGTAGCGCCCCGTTCTCTGCGTCTCGAACCAGCTTCAGGCATCATCACTCCATGCCGATGACTTCAGCTATGGCAGCCAGGAGCGCATGAGTATCGCCGGACAGGCCCGCAATTTTGTTGATGGCGTGTAGGGGGATGGCACATATTATTGCGGAAACCCGCCGGTGAATAAGCCCTTGAACTCGGGCACACTTCGCGTAAGTCTTCCCAGGGAGGCAATGCAAGGGCCCGGTAAGGGCAACCCAACCGGCAACCGTTCCTGGTTTCGGTTACCGATCGTGACATCTCGAGGAGTTCACCATGGCTAAAGCCGAAGTCGCTGTAAGCGCCGCCACCATCTACGTCGTGGATGACGATGATGGCATGCGACGCGCCTTGAGCCTGCTGTTGAATACAGTGGGGTTTAAGACCGCCGCCTTCGCGAGTCCCAAGGAATTCCTGGATATATTCAAGCCCGACACGGCGGGCTGCCTCGTACTCGATATTCGTATGCCGGGCATGAGTGGGCTCGAATTGCAGCAGCATCTGAACCGCATGGGCTCCATGCTGCCGGTGATTTTCATCACCGGACACGGGGATGTGCCGATGGCGGTCCAGGCCATGAAAGAGGGTGCGTTTGAATTCGTGCAGAAGCCCTTCCGCGATCAAGACTTGCTCGACCGAATCAACCATGCCTTGGAACAGGATAAAGAGAACCGCGGCACCTTGGCGCGCCGCGCTGACGTTCTGCACCGCGCCGAGTCCCTCACTCCCCGGGAGAAGCAGGTGATGGCGTTGGTGGTCGATGGCGCTGCCAACAAAGTCATTGCCATCGATTTAGGATTGAGCGAAAGGACCGTGGAAATTCACCGTGCGAAAGTGATGGAAAAAATGGGCGCTCGGTCGGTGGCGCACTTGGTGAAACTGCAAATGAGCTTATCGAACCAGGCTTGAGTGAGCCGCGATGGCGCACGGGAATCCACGTATTTAATTGATGGTGGCGCGAGCCGATACTTGCTCTATCGTTTCAATCGGATTACGCCCATGAGTTCGCCGCTGACATTGACTTTCCGCCATCTGCCTCGATCAGGCGCCCTCGAGGCCTCGGCGCGCGATGTGGGTGACCGTTTGCAGCGGCTCAACGATCGTATGACGGCCTGCCATATCGTGTTCGAGGGTTCCCCCGAGGCGGCGGGGGGCGCGCCGTTTCGAGTCAAGATTCATCTGAGCGTGCCGGGCGCGCAGATCCACGCGGAAAGCGCGCAACCACCGGAAGCAGGGCAGACGGGTGCCCACAGTCCGCTGCGTTCGGCCTATGAAAATGCGAAGCGTCAGCTCGCGAAACTCAAGCGACCGCACGACGGACCGATCCTCGCGAGCCGGTAGTCCGACTGGCCGGCGCTTCTCCAAGCGGCGCCTCGGGGCGCAACGCACTACGTATAAGCCGCTAGTGCGACAGTCTCGAGGATTGGGTACTGTCTCTGTCATGGACATCGAAAATTCGAGCGATACGAGGTCCATTCTGGCGCCCGACTACGGCGGGGGCGGTTTGGCTGAATCGTCATTCACACCACGGAGAGAAGAGAGATAAGCGGCAACGGCAACGATGGTGTGATCGTCCACTTCGTGCGCGGCGATCCTAATCGACGGACTCGCGGACGCGAATCCTCTTAGTCTACTGATGAGATAACTGTCGTGCTGAGCTCGAAGAGACGGGGTGGTCCCCGCAGGGTTGCCCCGAGCATCCCTGGCGTGGCAGGCCGCGCACATCGCCGCGTAATTCTTCTCCCCTTCAGCATGAAAACGAGGATCGCCTGAAGCGAAACGCTGTTCGGGAAGATGCGACAAGTAGGCCGCTAAATCATCTGCGGCCTGAAGCGGCTTCGTGGAGGCGTGTTCGTATGCCCATCGCATGCGCGGACTGTGACGTTCATCGGTGGAGAAATTCACGATTTGCTCACGTAGGTATTCGAAACGCTGCCCGGCGAGCGCCGGTACGGCCGTAAACGCGACGCCGGCGCCCTGTTGAGCATGGCATGCAACACAGTCGCGTTGATAGATCGCCTTGCCGCGAATTTGTGCGACGGGTACGGATTGTTGAAGGGCGGGAGTCGACTCACAACTGATCAATCCCGCGGCGATTGATAGGACGAGATATAACCCGGAACCAAGTTGCGCAAACCTATTCATGACCCTCTTTCTTGTTCGAACAGATGTCGATTGAAGTCTCGCCGTTTCACGCGGTACTGCCTATACGCGTTTATCCGTAGTCAGACCGCACTTTCCGGAAGCCCGGCGGCGCGGCGTTTGCGGCGTGGCCGCTCCTGTACGCAGCGTCGTTTTTCTCTTTATACCTCGCGATGTTCTTAGTATTGGCGGGTTTCATCTTGCGGCCCGTAGGTTTCGCATTTTCGAGGGAAACTCACCAATCCTCAGTGGCGCGATAGCTGTGACTGGGCGCTGCTCGTGGGCGGCGCGGTACCGGGGCTGCTTTTCGGCGTGGCGTTTGGAAATCTGTTCATCGGCATTCCCTTTCATTTCGATCCCATGATGCGCCCGATATACACGGGCGGATTTTTCAATCTGTTGCATCCGTTCGCCCTGCTGCGCGGCGTGGTGAGCCTGTCCATGCTCGTCATGCATGGAGCCAGTTACGCGTCCTTCAAAGTGGAGGGGCAGGTCGGCGCGCGTTCTGCAAAAGTGGGCCAGCTTGCCGGAGCGGTTTTTGTGGTGGCGTTCATCTTTGCGGGAGTCTGGCTCTTCACGGGTATCGACGGTCAGTCAATGACATCTATCGCTGACGGTGGCGGGCCATCGAATCCGCTTCCCAAGAGCGGTGTGCTCGCGCGCGGTGCATGGGTCGATAATTTCGTCACTCACGCAGCGCTCTGGCTGGTGCCGGCAACAGCTATCGCGACGGCGTTGCTGACGATGCTTCTGCTTCGAACGGGCCGCCACGGGGCGGGGTTGGTTACCAGTGGAGTGACGCAGGCCGCCACGATATTTACCGCGGGAATAGCGCTTTTCCCGTTTCTCATGCCGTCATCCACGAATCCCGGAGACAGCCTGACAATCTGGGATGCTTCGAGCGGTGCAAAGACCTTGTTCATCATGCTTATCGCCGTGATCATTTTTCTCCCCATCGTGTTGGCCTATACGGCTTGGGTTTATCGCGTATTGCGTGGCCAGGTCTCCCTCGACGCCATTCGCCGGCACGTGGGACCGTATTAGAGTACGAAGGAGCTGGGTGATGTGGTATTTCAGCTGGATACTGGGCCTTGGCTTCGCCTTGGCGTTCGGAGTGTTGAACGCCATGTGGTTTGAGTTCGGCGAGCGCGAGTAAGAGACAGCGCGATTCGAACAATCCTGTGGGGCGCACGCGTTGGGCTCAGATCGGCCATGGCGATTCAGAAAGCTAGCCGGATCGAGGAACTCCTGCCTCACCTTTGGCATCTATCGTACACCGAGCACTGATCGTTCGATGTCCCGTCTTTCATTCATCGTGCAACGCCGCGCGTGCTATTCGAAGTCCGAATCCGGCGAGTAAAGACCGAGGCCGCCGGGCCGGTACCGCAGAAGGTCGCGACTGTTACCCATGTGTCCGGAATGAAATGGGCCACATGCCGGGAACGGACCTTTGCAAATTGGCTCCCCGGGACGGATTACTCGGCGCTGCGCGCCTCGCCCCTTCGGGGTCGCCCTGCGGGCGATCAACGTCGCTGCGCGACGTTGTCGAACCGACTTGTTGTCTGTCGGCGGTTCGAATTTGCTGTCGACGGGCGTACAGGGATCGGTTGGCGTGGGCGGAAAAAATTTGCAAATTGGCTCCCCGGGACGGATTACTCGGCGCTGCGCGCCTCGCCCCTTCGGGGTCGCCCTTCGGGCGATCAACGTCGCTGCGCGACGTTGTCGAACCGACTTGTTGTCTGTCGGCGGTTCGAATTGCCGTCGACGGGCGTACAGGGATCGGTTGGCGTGGGCGGAAAAAATTTGCAAATTGGCTCCCCGGGACGGATTACTCGGCGCTGCGCGCCTCGCCCCTTCGGGGTCGCCCTGCGGGCGATCAACGTCGCTGCGCGACGTTGTCGAACCGACTTGTTGTCTGTCGGCGGTTCGAATTGCCGTCGACGGGCGTACAGGGATCGGTTGGCGTGGGCGGAAAAATTTTGCAAATTGGCTCCCCGGGACGGATTCGAACCGCCGACCAACGGATTAACAGTAGCATTCACGGCATTTCGAGCATTGCCGAGCAAGATCGAGCGTCAGGGAAAACAATAACTTACCGACGCCTCGCTCTTGCTCAATCTTCCCGGTTTCTGGCGGGACATTAGATATCCGTTAGATGGCGTTAGACTGACGACCGCCGTGCAACTCTCGAGCATCGGCACAGGGAGGAGGGTGGATGACTCAGGATCAGTGCGTGCTCTGCGGCATCAACGCCGCCACGTCGCGCGAGCACGTACCGGCCGAGTCCTTCTTCGAGCGACCGTACCCGCCGAATCTGATCACGGTCCCGGCCTGTGCGGCCTGCAACCAGGGCTCGCACCTGGACGATGACTATTTCCTCGCGTTCCTGGTCTCCCGGGATCTCCCGGGTGGTCCTGCCGTGCTTGATAGTGTGCGCGATCGGGTCTACCGGGGACTGCGGCGGCCCGATCGTCCGGGGCTTCATATCCGACTCCTCGAAGCCTCCACCTTGGTGCGAAGTGGCGTCGGCACAGAGCACCAGAGGCTGACTGCGGAATCACGGCCGGAAGGCGAGCGCATATTGCGGGAGGTGCGAAAGCAGGTCCGCGGGCTCGCGTTCCACCTCACGGACCGCATCGTACCGCGCAGCACATTCGTCGGGGTTGAGCGAACTTTCTTCACGCACACTCAGCCGCCGGAATACTGGCATCACTGGATCAAGGGCGGCGAGTACGCGATGTTGGGTCGCACGGGCGAATTGGGCGATGTGTTTCGGTATGGGTACCGGGAGATTGAGCGGAGCGCCTGCGTCGCCGCGATGCGCCTCGAGTTCTACCGGGTGTTCTCCTACACCGCGCTCATCTACCGGCCCGATTTCACGCCTCCGCAGCGTGTCAGATTTCCATTCTGAAGATTCGGCCTGCGCTGCAGCGCCTCGGCCGGATCGGCCATAGCCGTGCTTGTATGTCAGCTGGGCCCTAGTCGCGACCGTTATCGGCATTTCGTTTATTACGTGAGCGCGGGCGCGTCGGCGGAGTTGGCTTGACGGTGGGCGGCTCCGGAATGCCCATCTCTTGGCGACGCTTCCGGTAGTACCAATGCATGGAGTTCTTTGTGCGTTCCTCGGTCGACTTATTGAGGGCCTCGAAGTTTGGTGCGGTTCTTGGGCGCTGCGGCCCCGCTTTTTCTGTTTCTTCAACAGCGGCGCGCGTGACCCGCGGATAGCCAGAGGCGTTGACGACGTGCCGAATCTGCCACCTCTGAAGCCATCTAATCTGCGCGGCCGGCTGCTTGTAGCCGCTCATGAATTCTAGTTCAGCGTCGGTCAGAAACAATGGTGGGGTTTGGTCCACGCGCTGCGCTCATGATTGGGATGGGCGACGCGGCGACTGCGGCGCGCGCATTCGCCCCTCTGCCCATTCATCGATTGCGTCTGGGGAAATCAAAATACGGCCATCTGGCGCCTTGATCCAAATGATTCCTTCCAACCACACTCCCTCCTGCCGCTTGCGCTCGATAGCCTTTTCGGAGTAGCCAGACAATTCGGCCGCTTTTTTGACGGTTACCCATTTCATGAAGCCATGCCGGGAAAAGGCCGGGCGGACGGGGAAGCTGAGTTTCTCAAATCTACCTCCTACGGACGGTTACTTGACATATAGCTACATGTTACATATGGTAGCTAAATGGGTAAGACGAAACGCACGATTGAAACTTTGTATGTGGATCAAGACAAACTCGATCTTCTCAAGCAGCTCGCCGAGCAAACACGCATTCCGCGTGCGGTACTGTTGCGCGAAGGGCTCGACGATTTGCTGGTCAAATACAAAGTATTGAAGGTGCCGAAGCGTAAACTCTAGAAGCGGCGCCAGCCGGTATTACGAGTACCGACCGACGCCTAACCGCAACCACTGATGAGGAGTGATCATGGCAGATGGGATTTTAGCAGTTAAATCAAAAAAAGCGCCGGCCGCAGCACCCGATGGGATGTGTGTGAACGGAAAATTTGTGGTGGGCGCCTTTGCGCTGCAGGTGCGCGGCGACAGCATGGTTGCTCCGGCGGGACAGTGGCCTACTTTCCCGCATGATTGCATGATCATCGTGGACCCGAACCGCAAGGCCGGGCCGGGCTATCCGGTGCTGGTGGAATTTCAGGACGGACGGACAACGTTCAGAATGCTTGAGTTAGATGGGCCGCATAAATGCCTCAAGCCGCTGAACCCGATCTACCACACCCAGCCCATGCCCGACGACGCGCGCATCGCTGGCGTCGTGGTGCAAGTGCAGATCCACACTTTTACGGACGCGGCGGAGGAGGTGTCCCGTGCGCACAGCTAACTCGAATTCTGCTCTGCAAAAGAAGCACGTCGAGAACCTCGAGGGAGATCCCCCGATCAGCACCTACGCCACCGCTGCGGCCCATTGGGGACTGCCGGTATGGGCCATGATGGTGCCCGGCACCACGCGGGACATGTTCGAAGACCTCACGAAGATGATGCGGCTCGTTCGGCTGATGCGCGATTACCTCGACTCATCGGAGTCTCAGCGCAGCAGCATCGAAGGCATGGCCGCCGGCCTCGCCGAGCTCAACCGCCAGGGCGCGGCGGCGATACCGTCATGAGCGACAACGTTACGCCGATTCGGCCAGACATTGCGATACCCGCGCCGAAGCGCAAGCTGGCGCGGCGCATAGCTGGGCCTAAAATATCAATTGAGGGGATGCAGGCGGCGCTGGACGACCAGCGAGAGAAATTGTTCTCGGCCATGGGTATCCTGATGCCGACGAATCGGGCGGCATTATATCCGCCCGATACCGAGGACCGTCTAGGCTCGGTGGCCGGCTCCATCCGGATCGCGGCGAAAGTGCTCGAGGACCAACCCGATGATGTGATGGATAGAGGCCTCGTGGATGTTCTGCATCTTCTGCAGGTCATCGAAAAGGAAGTGCGCGCAATCAATCATGGCAGCGTCAAATTGCAGATCCGCCGCGAGGGAACGGCGCCGGCGGCGGGGTCGTAACTGATGACGCCGGGCGGCCGCGGGGTCGCCACCAACTCGGGCCGCCTTCTCTCGGGGCGGCCTTTTTCATGTTGCTTCGCCGTCGAGCCTTTCGGATTCGAATGACAACTCGGCCATGTTGGAAAGTTCAATGGCGCAGCGCTGGCGCATCTCTTTGGCGATAGCCTCAAACGCATCCAAGTCAGGATTGAGATCTTTTACCACGTACCATCGACTGCTAGTAGTCGTGAGATATGTTGTACCTGGTTCGGATGGCGGGACCTGCTCCACCGGATAGTGAATGGCTTCCGCGTGCGCCACTGCCTGGTTACGCGCATTGATAATTCGTTCGTGGAGTTCGCGTTGTATACCCTCAAACGGCACTAGATTTGCAGCCAAGCGCGAATGGGCGGGAGGATTTTTGCCTCGCTCGTTCCCGGAAAATGGCCGCGCATAAGCGATTATGGCTGCAATTAGTAACGCCTCGAACTCTGGCGATTCTCGAAAATAGTTGCGAGCTGCGTGAATGAACAGCACCACATCCTCAAAATCGTCGTGCGAGATGTGCGTTCGATGAAACCGTTTGAATGTCTCAGCGTCCACGTACTATGCCCTCCACGGAGTACTGGCATTTGCCTTGGCCTGGGATAATCGCATCGAGAGATCATAACGTGCGTTCTGCTGGCACCGCTGCATATTTTCGGTCACTCTCGTTTCCACCTATGCCGGCGTAGCCCGGATCGACTCGCGAGATTTTCCGGGCTCAAGTGAGGGCATCGGCTATAATCTTGCGCGTAATTCGCCCCCTTACTCGGCGAAAACAATATGAAACTCGTTGCTCAAGGACGCGCTATGAAAACGATGCTGCCAGTTCTCGCAGTTTTCTTGCTCACCGCAGGTATCGTCAAAGCTGGTAACGATTCATACGCAATTGCTGCGTACAGCGCTCTTTCTACCGAGACGGTATACGTCTACGGGCCGTTACCGACCGGGTGTGACGCCGCGCGCCTTAAAGTGATACGTGAAGTCCAGGAGTCTAATGTGCCGCCGTCTCTCAAAGAGATCGGCTACGCCTGCGCGACGCGTGACCAAATCTCAAGACTGAATCTCAATCCACCAATCTGCGAAATTGCTGATAGCGCTACGTATACCTGGGGTTCAGGATGGTCATACATTTGCTACCGCGGCATCGTGGATCGGTTCGTGAAAAACTACGCGAATCCGTCGCCGGCGCAGCCGCCTGCAGCAATAGCCGCTCCGTCGCCGACAGCACCCGTCAAGCACGCGCAAATCACACCGCA
Organism: uncultured Gammaproteobacteria bacterium; assembly: GCA_963779985.1. Lineage (GTDB taxonomy): Bacteria > Pseudomonadota > Gammaproteobacteria > Steroidobacterales > Steroidobacteraceae > Bog-1198. Next base: position 1,198,734 of record CAVZZW010000004.1, on the reverse strand, counting down.
GATCACCGCAGCCGAATTAGAGCAACAACGCAAAGCGCAAGAAGCCACTCAAGCAGCTCAGCAGCAGGCGGCGGAACTGGCCGCTAAGCTGGCCGCCCAGCACGAGGCCTGGCAGCGTTACGCGGTCAGTTGGGTATACCAGCAAGATAAGGCCATGTGCTTGCAAAAAATGAGCGCGCACCGTCTTCCGGGACAGGATGATCCCGGCCCTTTATGTGCCCGTAGCGCTAGAACCCGCGCGGATGCAAATCCTACGATGGATCTCTTTCAGTACTGCACGTACATGCGGTCAAGCGGTCAGCCAGAAAACAGAATCCATGCGGCGTGCGACACGCGCTAAGCCGCCTTCGTAAAAATCAGCGCCGCACACCGCAGAGCGAAGGCCTCTGCGGTTTCCTCGAGCTCCAGCATGCGGCCTATTGCTCACGGATCCAGCTATTCGAAGCTGCTTGGAATATCAGCTTGATGGCGCTCGTGTTTGATAGCGTGGTCGGCGCCGCGGGGATCGTCGTGCCGTCCGACGTGTTGACGGTCAACGCGGTGATGGTCTGCGAAGTCATCGCCATGAAGGGCTGATTGTCGCCTGGGTTTGGCGGCAGTGTGATCGTGCCGGACGCGAGCGTTCCAGCCGGAGTCAGAACCAATTGCGTGATGCCCGCGGCGGCGGTGATCGTGAAGCCAGTGGCCGGGGTCTGCGTGCTGCGATTCGGATACAGCTGGGCGACCATGGTGTTGAGGTCGGATAAGTCCTGCACGATCTTTTGCATTCCCGTGCGCACTGGATCCCCGGTGCCCGTGTTCGGCCCTGTTCCCAAGTTGAGCGCATTCGATCCGCTATTGAGAGAGATCGGCGCGAATGGCGCTGAAGGCGCCCCTTTAAATGACAGAATTGCCCACGCATTGTGTACAGCGGTGCTCGGTGTCGCGTTGATAGAATTGGACCCTGCCGACGACAGAGTATTGTGGAACTGAAACGTAGCGGTTCCGGAACTCGTCTCGTCCTGAGTCCATCCGTTGTTTTGAGTGAAAGTGACCGCCGAGTTAGACACGCCGTCTGAAATGATCGCGACCTCATTCGCAGCTGCCGTACTGAATGAGACGACCCAAGGGTTGGCGCTACTGCTACTCGCTGCATTGACATCGACGGTCGTCGCCGACGACAACTCGTACACGGTAGCGCTTATAGCAATGGTGTTTGTCGATGAGCTTCCGACCACGATGGATATCGTCTGCGGCGCATTGGTGACGCCAACAGCGTGCGCTGTGACAATATTAGATCCGGAGAATGGATCGAGATTATTCTGGTCTACCGTGTAGGTGTTGCCCTTGTCGTCCGTAATAGACGTCAGCGACAAAGTGCCAGCGCCTCCATTAGGTGCGAAGCCAAACGCCACGGCCACCGTATCCCCGGAAGCCACTGTAGAGGTGAAAGCAAGGCTCAGTGTCGCGCTGGCGGCGACTGAGACGCCAACCTGCCCTGATTTCGTTTGGACCAAAGCTGTCGCCCGAGCGGCCGGCGGAAGCAGCGCAGCCGACAGGATCAGAAGGCCAAGGCTCAGCAGCGACTGACGAAGGGTCGAGAATCGAATCATTCTGAAAATCTCCATGGTTGTTCAGTGAAAGTGGGGTGGGGGGCGGGCTGAGGCGCGCTCATGCGGCCTCGCGCAGGGCTTGCTCGACGGCGCCGAGGCCAAGCCGCAAGACGTTGGCGATGTCGTGAGGCTTCAGCCCGCCGTCGCGGAGTCGGCGGCATTCGGCCTGCAGGGTCTCCCCATCGGTCGGCCGGTGCATATTGGCGAGCATCTGCCACGCGCCGTGGGCGCCGGTAAGTTCAAAAGGGCTCATGGACTACCTCGAAAAGTATTCGTGAAGGCAATGTCAAATCCCAATCCGAATGGAGCAAGACATGGCCAATTTCCCGACGATGCGCGTCTCGCAGGCCGACATCGACCGATGGATGGAGTACTTTCGCCACCACGTAGCGATGACCGCCGAGCGTGCGAACTTTGCGCGTGAGCTTCTGGTCGAGTGGCTGGTGCGGATAGGCGCCATGGAACGGCCCGGGTAGCTGGGTTCATGCAGCCACCTGGGAGCACTTGAACGTGCGCCGGCTGTACTCAGCCAGGAGTAGGGCTTCGGCCCGGTTGTGGTCCTTCTTGCGGTCCAGGTCGGCCGTAGGGAAGATCAGCCGGGCTTTATCAAGCGATACGGCCTTACCGAATCGAGGCCCATGGAGCGCTTCCAGACGGCCGCGGTGACAAGCGTCAATGGCGCATGGATGCGTTGACATGCCGCAAGGATTGAACCGAGTACGCAACCAGTCGTGAACGTGCTGCTGACGCCTTGACCGGGCATCGCCTGCTGCGCTCGAGCGTGATGCGCGCCGGTCGACCCCTGTAGGCATTCCAGGAATAGGCCGGTCAGGTCGTTGGAGTCAATCCACTCGAGTTTGTTGTCACGAATGACAGGCAGGTCAGCGCATAGGACCAGCTGCGCGTCATCGTCGATCGCGGCAATGGCGCCGGTGAGACCAGGGTCTATGGCGATAAAAATCATGCAAACACCGCCGCCACGATGCCGGCCAGCATCAGCGCATTCGGCGCCAGCGCGAACCATATCCGCCATTGCCACAGCAGGCGACCGGGAAACTGAGCGCTCATTGTTGCCCCCGGCGTAGTGCCGATGCTAAGCCGCTGAACAGCTCCTTGAGCAACGCCTCTAAGAGCAGTGCGCTCGTGTTGCGTAGGTAGCAGAAGGGCCACGTAACGAGCGTGAGCGCGTAGGCGATAGCGCCCGTGGCGAGCATGATGGCCGCCACTGGCAGTATGAGCAGAGTCACTGCGATGAGGCGCAGCGTACTCATCCCGTCATGCCACGCGTGGCGAGAGAGACGGTGCCCTGGGCGTCGAAGTTCAGGAGCGGATGATTCGCAAGCCCATCGGCCACCGCGTTGACGTGGGACTTTGGATCGGTCGCCGGCGTGTGGACGTTGACTTCCCCGATGTGGGTTTCACTCGTCACCGTGTGCTGCACCGGACTAGATCGCGCAGTTGCGGCCTGCACCATTCCCGCAGTGTCAGCAAGTCGCGCGGCGTCTTGCGCAAAAGCCAATCGCTTGCCAAGGGAGTTATCCCCAGGACGCTCATCAAGCGTCATAATGGCACTCGTCTTCCCCATAAGATCTCGCGCCTTCGCCATCGCGCTGGCGGCTGCCGTCTGCGTGGTTCTCAATTCATCCAGGAAAAACAACGTCTGATCGCGGGATTGCTGGCTCTCCGGAACGTCGCTCGCCCCGATCTGATAGTGGTATTTCTTTTCGAAGTCGACCTGGCGCGCCTTACTCCACTGCCCGAGACCGACGTGGCTCCCGTTGCGCGCGAAGGGATTCATTGATGATTCCTGCGCCAGGTTGCCGACGATCGATGCCGCGTCGTCTTTGGATACGCCCGCATCCATGAGGGTTTGCATGCCGCGCGACATCTTGCCGCGGATGGCGGGAGGCACCACAAGATCCTTGATCAGGTGGCCCGCGGTGGCCATGTCGTCCATGATCCTCGACGCGCCATCCACCGTGGCGTCGTAGATCTTCGATGGGTGGGCGATGAAGTTGAATATCGCGGTGATGACGCCGTAGATGCTCGTAAGCAGACCGACGATGGTTTGCATCGGCTGCTGAATTCCGCCATACGCTGTTTCGGCGGCAATGGCTCCCGCGATATCCTTCTCTCCCAGCCCCGCCTGGCTCTGAAGAGAATTCCTAACTACCGCCTCAAATCCTCCGCCGGTCGTTATCGCCTTTGCTTTAGCCTGGGCTTTTTGGTATTCCTGCCAGCCACCTGGGCTCATGATGAGGTTGGCTTGATCCTCATTCGCAAGGCCATAGCCCGTCAAAAACGCCATCGTCTTGGCGCGGCCCTGCTCCAAAAACATCGCGTGCCCGGCCTTGAACAAGGTTTCCTCGTCCACGCCCTTACCGAATCCGCCCGGATTGAACCGCGCGCCGAACCGCGCAAGCCGCGCCATGCCGATCATCTGTGGGACCGCGCTGCCCACGCCGATCGACATGCCAGCGAGCGAGGTTTGCAGGCTTGCGATGCTCGCCTCGATCCCTTCGGCGTTGCCGCCGACGGTCTTTGCGGCCTGGCCCATTGCCCAGAGATTCGTGGCCGACATCCCGGACAGCTCGGCGTTGCGGGCGAGCGTCGCGTTCGACGCGGTCATGTTTTTGTTGAAGTCCCACGTCTCCTTGGCGAGTAGGCTCATAGTGACGATGCCCACGGTCATAGGCGAGAGCATGGCGCCGATTCCCATGGCCATCCCTCCCAGGCCTTCCATCGCGCCTCCTCCGGAGGCTTTCATGCTCACGCCGAGCGACGTTATTTTCTTTGCCAGATTTTCAACTGACGCGGCACTCGACCCGATGCGCGTTTCTTTGGACAAATCGCGGAAGGCGTCACCAACTGACTGGATGCCGCCGCGGGCATTGCCGGCCGCGCGCTTTGTCTGCGATTCGAATTGCTGGATCTTGCCGAGCGCGCGCTGCTGATCCTTCGAAAACTTCGTCGTGTCGATGCCGAGCTCTAGGAACAGGCTGTCGATGATCGTAGGCAAGTCAATTCCCCCTCAATCATGGTGAAGCGATCGAGGCGCCGCGGAGCTGGTCACTCCGCAAGCGCCTTTTCGCCCCAGTTGGCGCTGGCGGGGAAGGACGAACCCCGCGGCACCTTTGGCTCCGTCTCGTCGGAGTAACGGCCCGCGCTGCGTGAGGAAAGGCGGGGAGGAGTGCTACCCACCTAAAACGCCCGCGGGCTGACACCTGTTTTTGCGCACCTGGTGCCTGGCGCCCCGTCAATGAAAAGACGGGCGGGATATCGCCGACCGCGGACGCAAGTACGCGGAGCGATCTACTTCGATGTTCAAAAGTTGCGGCCACCGGCACCCGACAAAACATTCAGCCGACCCGACGCGCGCCTCCGTTGCCTCGCACCGTATGCATCGCCGGCCTTCTCGAGCCTGTCGAGGAGTGCCCGAATCCCGACCGCGGTTGACTCGAACTCGATGGCCTGCGCCGCGGCTTCGAGACGAACACCAAGCGGGCCGGCGCACGTGTCGCGCAGCATCTCCGAGATGATCGTAAGGGCCAGCGCGTGCGCGTTGGCTAGAGCATCAAACTCTGCGCGTGTCACCGGTTCGCTGCCAACTGCAGCGGCCTTCTCGGCTGCTTGCGCGAGCACTGCGCGGACCTGAGTCAGTGGGCTCAGCGTGTCGGCGGGCAGATCGTGCAGCTGCGCCTCGGCGAGCGCGTCATCGAATGCTGCGAGACTCACCGGCACCGGCCCGTCGAACGTCACCATGCGGTCGTTATCCTCGACGTAACTCCCTAACCGTTCGAGCGTCTGCCGTGCCGAGCAATCGTCCATCACGGCGCAGACTGCGTAGATGGCGGTACTGAGTTCGGCGCCTGTCACGCCACCGCGCATCCGTAACGCTGGCGCTGGTGCTGGTGCTGCCGACGCAGCTTCGGGCTTTCGACTGAACAATCCCATATCGTGTTACTCCTGGAGGTACCTGTCGAGAGCCGAAGATCCCGTGGAATCCATTGCGAGAGTCCTGCCGCCTTCCATTCCAAGAGGCTTGCCGCCGTCGCGCGCGTATTTGCGTCCCGCGTGGTGAGCGTCGAGTATGGCGACCGGGTCGTTATCACCGCTGTCGATTCCTAATTCCTTCAATTCGCGCCGGGCCATCTCGCTGCTGGACGCCTGACTGAGTTCGTCGGCATCCATCGCCGCGAAAACGTGGGGGGAGCGATGAAATATGCGCTGTTTACGGCTGTTGTCGCGGCCGAGGGACTGAGACACTCGTTCGGCGAGCTGCGCAAACGCCCCGCCCCGCACCTTCCGCGCGGCCTCCCGGTTGTAACCCTCCCAATAATCAGCGCTCTTGCTCATGCCGTTTTCACTCTCTTTGTTGACCTGTTGCTAGGAAAACAAATAACGTGCAGCGTGTCTGGCTCAATTTGCGCCATCGGCTGCTCGAGCGCCTCGGCTTGCAGCCGCGTCAGGGTGCGGCGGCTGATGCCGTAGCGGCGACACAGAGCCTTGTCCTTGAACAGCACACGTAGTCGCAGCTCATTGAGCAACTCGGCGCGGCGCTCGGGAGCGAGTTTCATACGATCACGTTCTTGGTGTAGTGAGCAGACGGTGGCGCGCTGAGAATTACGGTCGTCATCGCCGTGTCCCCATAAGCGCGCGGTGAAGATTCGCGCTTTGCGCATCGGTCATGCTGAAGAAAGAACTGCTCACCTTGGCGGGTGCCGCGAGCCGCAACGCACCCGCCGCGGCGTTGGCGTGATCGTCATGAGCCCCCCGAGGATGATCGACGCTATCTCGACCGCCAGCACGCGTGCGCCGCTCGAGCAAGAGCAGCTGCGTGCGCAGCACCGGCAAGTCGAGCAGCTCGACGCGGCCCTGGCTGAACATCGGCAGAATTTCCAAATATATTTCTGACCGAGTCAGCTCGCTCGGTTTGTAGGTGATGCCGAACCTTCTGAACGCGGCCGGCACCCATTCTCCCGCATAGGCGTCTCCCGTCACCTCTTGCAGGCCGTAGCTCTTGAGCGTCTCGGCCATGCTGGATACGACGGATTCCGGGTCGAAGGGCGGCGCAACTGCTTGTAGGCAGTCGAGCACCACGCGACCCGCTTGCGTGCCGGCCGGCGCTGGCTCCTGATGCGCGATCGCCAGCGTGAAACTGTCGCCCCGGCCACCACTGGGATCCGCAAACGCCACGTGCTTGCACCTCAGGCTGCGCGGCAGCATGCGCCGGCCCATGACAATCGCAGCATCCACCGTCTCATCGTCGAGAAATCCCTGCAGGTCAGCACGGAAGTGCCCACCATATTCGGATAGCGCGGCGGCTGGGTCATCCTCCATAGCCTCGGCGATGTCCTGTTCATCGAGCGAGGGGTTCAGGTCGCGGCTCGACGCCTGGATATAGAGCCCGCGGTCCAGCTTATCGTTGCCGAAGTACTTGCGATGCGCGTCGTACAGGATGCCGACCTTTCGGTGCGGCGATGAGATCACCAGCAGCAGCCCGTGCAACGTCAGCAGCCCCGGGCGGAGCGCTCTGACCAGTTCTTTATCCGGCAGCGCCGAATCATCGGCCCGCAGGAACGCGGATTCATCGACTATGCCGCCGGCTAGCGTTCTGCCTCTGACCGTTCTATACGATGCGGTCGCCACCTCTAAGCGGGTACGGTGAGCAAACTCGAGCCCGTCCGCTGTGTCGGCGATGAGCTCGGCGCGCAGGAGCTTGCTGTCCTTCACGATGCCGCGCGAGTAGCTCAGGTCAATCTCGGCCTGGCGCTTGTCGGGCGCGATGTGGACAACAATCGCCGTCTCACCTGTGGACAGTTGCGGATACTCAGCAGCGGCGAGCCAGGTTGCGACCATGGCCCCGAACCGGCTTTTGCCACCACGCCGCCCGGCACCGACGAACACCTCGCGCGGCGCCACGGTCGGCAGCACCGTGCGGCCAGTGAGTCTGAGCGCGAGCTCCGTTTCCTCGGCCGTGAGCAGGTGTGCGTCGCCATCGATGAGCCGAGCGATCACGCGCCAGGTCGCCCAGGTCGGCCCGGAGAACTCGGGACCGGTGAGCTTGCGATTCGTCATGAAGGCATGCAGTTTCATGGCGCCGGTTCCTTCGCCGGAGCGTCGCCCAGCATCACCTCACCAGGCTGAGACGCGGAGGCGGTGCCAGCGCCGCGATCGGCCTCCGGCTCTGTCTCGCCACGCATCACGTCGCGTAGACGCTCCACGGGCCGCGCTCGCCGCTCTAGGCCGAGGAGCCTGTACAGGCCGAGGAGGCTGTTGATCGCTTGGGTATGGCCGCCCAGGTCGATCCCTTCGCCCGCGGCCAGCCGCTGCTCGGTGTGCTCGATGATCGCCTCCAGCCAAACGGTGCGACGGATGAGACTGCGGCGCGCGTGACTCAAAGCCTCGGCGCCGCCCATGTCGGTCTCGATGGTCTGGATGCGTTCGATGATCGCTTTTGCAATCGAGGTACGCTTGTCCAGGCGCTCAGCGAAGTCTGGCGAGTACTTGTCGGGTATCGTCGCCATGATTTTGGTGGAACGCTCAGCCATCAGCGGGGTATCTCGTGGGTAATTCGCATCTCGTGCTGAATGCGAAGGCGCACCGAGCAAGAGCCGACGGGCGTTAGAGAATCGTTAGACGGCGATGCTAAGTGCTTGTCGTCATTGCTAAAGTTTGTAGAGTCGCGAATCACAAATTCGTTGGTCATGTAGACATCCGTGGAGAAATTGAATACGCGGGATTTGCGAGCGTCCCTAACGGCTCGCGGAGGTTTGGCGCGTGTAGGGTCCGTACGGGAAGCGGTGCACAAAGGCATGTACGAAAGTACGGCCTCTAAAGAGGCCTCGTACTTTTCGTACATAGAGCCGCCCTCGAATGCACGAAAGTGCGTATGGGTACGAAAGTGGTTTTCGTACATTTCGCGCATCACGTGAGCGGTTCCGGCGGAAACTTGAGCGTGAGCCTGGAAGTCGGGCCGGTGAGGTACCCGGCTTTGATCAGGCCATGAACCGCGCTGGCCACCGAACTGCGTGGCTGCATTCCAAGACCTCGTGCGGCCTGTCGCACCCCAGCCTCATCCCATGATGTTTCGCCAGTGCGGTGACGCCGCTCAAGTTCTGTCAGTAGCGTTTGCTGGCGCGCACCGCTGGGTCGGGGTTTGCTCTGACTCACCTGAGCGGGCTTCACGATAATTGTGGTGCGCGGATCGCCGAATGAGTCGAGTTCGGGCAGTTCGACGGCCTCAAGGGTGTAACAAAACTGCAAGCCGGTGGCTGAGTCTCGAGACTTGACCAATGTTCCCGTGCGCGTTCCCGAGACCTCATCAACGGCGATCGTGACGATGGTGTCGCACGCTGCAGCCAATGACCCATGACCGCGTAAGCCGGTACTGTCGGCCTTGCTCGGGTGGTGGATCAACATCACGGCGCAGCCGATCGTCGTGGCGATGTATTTCGTCGCGGCGACTAGCCGTATCATGCCTTCGCCGTTTTCCTCGCCATTGCCCAAGCAACTCGCGAGGGTATCGATCTGAGCAAGCTTTACCGCTTCGCCTTCAGTTGATTCGACTTGCCGGATAGTGGCAATCACTCGCTCGGCATCGATGACACTGCTAATGTCGCCTCCGAGTTCGGGCGTGCCGGTGGCGATGTAGAACGGGAGTCGCCGGTCAGGATATTTGCGACTCGCGGCTGCACGTGCCCTCATGATCACGCTGCCAGGCGCTTCGGGCGCGAAGTAGACTACGGGACCGCCGGAAACTTTCAGCCCGAACCACGTCTCGTTGGCGGCGATGGATAGCCCGTGATCGATTCCAAGGGCGGTTTTGCCAGCGTTCGGCGCGCCAACCACTGCGAGAACTTGGCCGCCGCCGTACAACCGCTGAACGATCTCGGGCGCTTCCGATTCCTTGATCTCGTGAAGGGCCAACACGTGAAACCCCGTCGGCTTATCCTTGGGCGCCTCTTTCGCGGCGCCATTGATCGGCGCGGAATCCTCGTAGGCGCTATCGGGGATCCGCTCGTAATCTCCGATATCGGGAGCTGAACTCAAGCGGCCACCTCGATGTTGGGCGCCATGCCGTAGTCCCGTCGCTTTGTATCGAGCGCCCTTCGGATCGTCTCGAGCTCATCGGCGATCCGTGTCATGGCGATGTCGCTGAGGTTTAGATTTTCGGCGATAACCCAAAGCGTCAACAGCGAGCGCTCTGCCTTGAGCAATTGCATCCGCTGCCTATCAGCGACTTGCGGTCGCCGTTCGAGGTGATGGGGTCCGAGCTGATCCGGGTGGTAACGCAGAATGACGCCTTCGTCGTTTCGACGTTCGATGACTGCGCTCATTCATCCGCCTCAGCTACAGATTTCCGTTTTCGCTGGACGTGGTACTCGGTGAGCACCGCGTGTGCCGTCAAGTCGAGCGACGGGCGCGCCTCACCGTTTTTATCCGTGTAGATGCTGACTTTGAGCTCGCCCGCGAATGCCGCGGAGTCTCCCTCTTGCAGAGCCAACAACGCTGCCATGGCATCACTTGCGAACACGATTACGTTGACGAAGGCGCTTTCACCGTTCGCCATCGGCGTGCGGAGCTTCGCCGTTGCGAAGCGATTGCCGTTCTTGCTCGTGCGCGATTGCGGATTGCCGAATAGTCGGCCTTGGATCAGTGCGTCAATCACAGCGCGCACCCGGCTTCAGCACGAACGGTGTTCGGATGGCGGTCACTGGCGCGGCTCCGCGTCTCTAATTCGATAAGCACGCTGGCGGCACGGGTTGCTGCAGGTTTTTGCGTCGCTCCTCTTAGGGACGAACTGCGCGCCGCACATTTGGCACGCGCAAGAAGGTCTCTGCTTGGTTTGCTCTATTACCCGTAACGCTTTCTTGTGCTGGTTGTTTTCCCATGCGGGCCATACCCTGCCCGGTGGAGCAGGCGGCTTGTGCGCTAATTGCCCTTGGTCGAAGGCGCTCTGCGCGCTCTGCTGAAAGCCTTGGCGTTTTTCAATATTGCGATGTACGATTCGCATGCGTTGATTTCCGGTGATGAGTGAAATTGAAGGCCGCGCCCTTGCCGGGGTTAGCGGCCTTCGCCATATGTGGAGTCTTGAAAATCACGCGCGGGCGCCTTTGCCATTCGCAGCGAGCGCTGCCTCGACGGCAGCTCGTGAGAAGCGGACCCAGCGGCCCGCCCGCACACACGGCACCCGACCATCGCGTGCGGCTTGCTCAAGCCAGGTAGTCGGAATTGAGAGCTTCGCGCTGAGCTGCTCCGCGTCGAGTAGCGGCTCGGTGTCCGAAGCTGTGGACGTTGCGGGCGCTGCGATTGCCTTGGAACCCTCAGCGAGCGCTGCTTCGAATGCTTCACGGCTGAGAGCGAGCGTGCCGATGCTGGCCAGCGGAATGAGAACGCGATCGATCACGCTGAAGCTCCTACTACTGGGCGCGTCCTCTTGCTGCCGGCGGCCTGGCGCTCGGCCAGCCATGTTTCACGCTCGAGCTTCATCCGCGCCGCCGTCTCGGGCAGCCATACAGAGCGGCCGTCAACCAGGGCATCAGGCTGCGGGTTGATCTGCCCAATGCGTGCCTCGCTGATCCCCATGTACCGCGCCAGGCTTCCACGCCCCAAAAATCTCGGAATCTGCTGCATAGCCGTAACACTCCGTACTTGCTGACTTGTCAGTACTGCTGACTTGCAAACATCTTCGCGCGGGCGTATCGTGATTAATAGGTCCCATAAATCAAGATTAATGAGCACACTATGAAAAACATTGAGGAACCGATAGAACTGCCGCGGATCAGCGTTTTTCAGCTGAAAATGCATGAGGGACAGGCGCTGACCAACGAGCCAGGTGGTGCAGGCGCTAGTGCGATTCGCGAACACCGGCTCATATGCCGCACGCGTGCATTGCAGTTGGGTGTGAGCCTCGAGGAGCTTGCTCAACACGGGGATAAGCCACTGACCCGCGGTATCCAACCAGGGCAACAGGAATTGAGGGACTCGCTCGATCTGATCGTAAGAGGGAAGGGCAAGGTCTCAGAATCGCTCGCAGCACTCTGGCGCCGGCGGGCCGCCTCGCTGCTATTCCTGCGGGTGTTCGTCCCGGGCGGTAAGCACCGATACCGCTGGGAGCAATTCGAGTCGTGGAAAACCGAGCCATCGCCGGTAATTGCAAACGCGCTACTGCTGTTGCTGGAGCAGGAATCGATCCTCTGCCGATGCGGCTACGACAAATGTAAACGATTCTTTTTCGCCGCCCAACCCGAGCAACGCCGGGGCCGTCCAATAACCGAATACTGTCCCGGTACCGATCATCGCGATCGCGCCCGGCCGGCGAAAGTGCGCGATCGGCGGGCGACGCTGCGGGCAGAGCGCGCGGCGAGAAAGCACAAATGAGCAACAAACGGAGGATGTGATCTATGGCAATCCAGAAAGCACCACTGAAGACCGACGCGGCGAGCAAGTGCACTCGCTGGCGCGTGATCCTCTACAACCCTGCCACGCACAAGCAGGAATGGCACACGGTCAACGGCACCCGCCGCGAGGCGGAGGCCTTCGAGCGGCAGCAGAAGAATCGGCTCGCGAGCGGTGTCTACATTGCCAAGACAGATCGGCGCACCTTCGCGGAGGTGGTCGAGATGTTCCTGAAGGAGCGGGCGGCGCGCGATCGGCGCACCAGCACCCTGGTGTGCTATCAGACGGTCTTTAAGTGTCACCTGCTACCTGAGTTCGGGCCGCGCGAGGTGGGCACCATTCGCCGCGCAGATATCGCTGATCACTTCGATGCCATGCGCTCGGCCGGCGCCACGGTGCAGACCGTGAACCGCACCTTGCGGACGATGAAGGCGGTGCTGTTCTTCGCACTGGAGCGGGAGCTCGTAGAGCGCAACGTCATGCAGCGATTCCGGCCGTTCGAGGGCGGCAAGAGCGAGCGGCACGTGAGCCGCGGGGCGTTCAGTGAGAGCGAGGTCCAGGCGGTCATTGCTGCTGCTCGGCCGCACGAGCGAGCGCTAATCGGGCTCCTGTGCTTCACGGGCCTGCGCCCTGGCGAGGCGTATGCGCTCGACTGGTCGGCAGTCGACGTCGAAGCCGGGTGTCTGCGGGTGCTCAGGTCCTGGGATCACCGGGGAGGCAAGTTCGTCGAGCCCAAGTCCGCCGCAGGGGTGCGCGTGGTGCCGCTCTCGGGGTGGCTGGTCTCGGAGCTCGAGGCACACAAGCAGCGCTCGGGCGGGGAGGGCCTCGTCTTTGCGAACGCCAACGGCAAGCCCATGAACCCGTCTAACGTGAGACGCGATATTTGGATACCACTCAAGAAGCGGGCAGGGGTCCGGGCGCTCGACCTCTACTCGTTGCGTCATACCTTCGCGAGCCTGGGGCGCACGGCAGGCGAGAGCGCCTTCAATGTGAGCCGCATGATGGGTCACAAGCGCAGCACCCTGGTCGATGAGGTGTACGCGCACTCGATGCAGTCAGGGATGGCGAGCGTTGCCGAGAGCGTGACCGCTCGGGCGCTCGGCGTGAAGCCTCAACTGCGGGTAATAGAGGGCGGGGCGCGGGACGTTAGACAGCCGTTAGACAGTGTCTCGACCGAAGCGAAGAAAGCTGGCTAACTTGTTGATTTATTGGCTCCCCGGGACGGATTCGAACCGCCGACCAACGGATTAACAGTCCGTCGCTCTACCACTGAGCTACCGGGGAATTTGGCGAAGGCGCGGATTGTCGGGAAGCCGCGCTGCGAAGTCAAGGATTCAGGAATGTCCGGCGATGGCGTGGGGGATATAGGGCGCTTCTAGGCGCGCGATTTCTGCCGGTTCGAGGCGCAGGGTGAGGGCGGTGAGGGCGTCCTCGATGTGCTGGGGGTTGGAGGCGCCGACGATGGGCGCCGTGACGAACGGCTTTTGCGCAACCCATGCCAGTGCGATCTGCGCCATCGGCACTCCGCGGATGGCTGCGAGTGCGGCGACTTGCTCGACGACACGGCGGTCGGCTTCGCCCGTGGATTCGAACATTTTGTTGCCGTAGTCGTCGGTTTGCGAGCGTGCGGTCTTGGAATCCCATGCGCGGGTCAGCCGGCCGCGGGCGAGGGGACTCCATGGCAGTACCGCTATGCGTTCGGCGCTGCACAGGGGCATCATTTCGCGCTCTTCTTCGCGGTACAGCAGGCTGTAGTGGTTCTGCATGCTGACGAAGGGGGTCCAGCGGTGCTGCCGGGCGAGATGCAGGGATTTGGCGAATTGCCAAGCGAACATCGACGAGGCGCCGAGATACCGCGCTTTACCGCTCTTGACGACGTCGTGTAGCGCTTCGAGCGTTTCCTCGATCGGTGTCGTGTAGTCCCAACGGTGAACCTGGTAGAGGTCTACGTGGTCGGTTCCAAGCCGCCGCAGGCTGGCGTCGATTCCCGTGAATATTGCCTTGCGGGATAGTCCGCCGCCGTTGGGGTCTTTGCGCATCGGGAAAAAGATTTTGGTGGCGATCACCACCTCGTCGCGCCGCGAGAAATCCTTCAGTGCGCGGCCGAGGAATTCCTCGGAGGTGCCGTCGGAGTAAACGTCGGCGGTATCGAAATAATTGATTCCGGCTTCGACTGCCTGACGTATCAGCGCACGGGATGGTTCCTCCTGCAAGGTCCACGGATGGTCGCTGCGCTCAGGTACGCCAAAGCTCATGCAGCCCAGGCACAATTCGGAGATCTTGAGGCCGGTATTGCCTAGGTTCTTGTATTTCATTTATCCGTTGGTCCTATCGTTCGACACGGTCGTACCGAAGGCCAGTTTTGCCGCGTGATCGCGCACGTCGGCCGGCCAGGCGCCGATGAGTTCGGTGAAGCGCGCGTGATCGTTCGCGAACAGCGCGCGCGAGGCTTCTTCGAAGTTCTCCAGGTTGCCGGCCATGGCCGACATGAAGTGAGAGGCCGCCTCCTGGCGTTGACGGCGCTGATCTATTTCCTGGTTCGCACGCCGGGCGGTTTCCACCAATTTGCGAATCGCGACGGATGCGCCGCCGGGTTGTGAGCTCAGCCATTGCCAGTGTCTGGGCAACAAGGTGACTTCGCGGGCAACCACCCCGAGTTTCGGCCGGCCGCGGCCCCGCGGCAGAGGCGGCGGGGCTGGGCAGGCGAGTCGAGCGAGAATTTCGGCGTCGCTGCCGCGGCCGTCGATGTCGATGGCACGACCGGTACTGTCGTTGTAGATCAATACCGGTTGTTGCATGCCGCGATCGACCGCCTTCTTGGCCGCAAGGGCAACTTGATCCAGGGATCCCGAAGCCAACCGACGAAAACCAACAAACGCAGTGAATTCAATGGGCTGCGGATCATTCATAGCACTTCCCTCGGATCGCGATGCCTGAATAATATCCGGATAAAAAAGCTGGGTCAATATTATCCGGGTAATTAAAGGGCGATAAATGGAAGCTTTGAACGCGACACAAAGGAGATCGCCACCGCTCGACACCCCGGCGTAAAAGGCACCTGTGAACCGGTCAAAATCTCTGTGGCGAAGCTGCTCCAACGCGTTTCCGCGGAAACGCGTAGACGACCCACCCTCAGACAATGGGACGTTTCCGCGGAAACGCATAGATGACCATCCCTCGGACAAAGTTGCGTTTCCGCGGAAACGTTGGCGAGAGTTAGGTCGTCAGGCGCGCTTCGCCACCGCCGACGTGAGTGCCCGTCGTATGCGGCTCAGCGCGTCCTCCAGAGTCTGCATGCTGGAGGCAAAGGAGATGCGCATGTGGCCCGGGGCGCCGAAACCAGAGCCGGGGACTACGGCGACGCCGGCTTCGACCAGCAGATATTCGGCGAAGGCATTGTCGTCGGCGATTCCCAGGGTGCGCATGGCGCCGGTGACCTCCGCAAAGGCGTAGAACGTGCCGGCACCGGGTTGGCAGGAGATGCCGGGAATGGCATTCAATCCGGCGACCACGTAATCATGCCGCTGTTTGAACGCCTTGTTCATCTCGGCGACGCAGGTTTGGTCGCCATTCAAAGCCACCACGGATGCACGCTGCGAGATGCTGGAGGCGTTGGACGTGGATTGGCCCTGAATCGTCCCCATCGCAGCCACGATTGCCTTGGGTCCGCCGCAGTAGCCGATGCGCCAGCCGGTCATGGCATAGGCCTTCGACACGCCGTTGATGGTGATGGTGCGATCGTAGAGCTGCGGATTCGCTTGCACGAAGCTGGTGAAGGGTTCCGCCGCCCAGTAGATGTGCTCGTACATTTCATCGGAGGCGATGACCACCTGCGGGTGCTCGTCGAGAACTCGCCCCAGTGCCTGCAGTTCGGCCCTGGTGTAGGCGGCGCCGGTGGGATTGCTCGGGCTGTTGATGAACAGCAGCTTGGTGCGCGGCGTGATCGCGGCGTCCAACTGCGCCGGGGTGATTTTGTAGCCCTGCTCGGGACCGGCGTACACGCTGACCGGCACGCCGTCCGCCAGCAGCGCCATATCGGGGTAGGACACCCAGTAGGGCGCGGGAATCACGCATTCATCGCCCGGGTCCAGGAGCGCGGCGCAGACATTGAAGCAGGTCTGCTTGGCGCCGGAGGAGACGAGAATTTGATTGCGCTCGTAGGTCAATCCATTGTCGCGCTTGAACTTGGCGATGATGGCGTCTTTGAGCTCCGGAGTGCCGTCGACGTTCGTATAGCGCGTGATCCCCTTGCGAATGGCCTCGACGCCCGCATCTGCTATGTGCAGCGGCGTGTCGAAATCCGGCTCGCCGGCCCCCAGGCCGATGATGTCCTTGCCTTCTGCCTTGAGCTTGGCGGCTCGGGCGGTGACGGCCAGGGTGGGGGAGGGCTTAACCTTCTGAACGCGCTTGGAAAGTGACACGGCCAAGGGGATTTCCTGTGTTGAAAAAAGGGGGCGGACGAGTGTACGAAACTTTGCTGGCAGGCGCCAGAATACAGTCCTGACGAAAGATGCAACAGGACGCCGCGGCAGGGCACGGCAACAGGCAGGCGACGGAATGTGGGGGCGGGCGGACAGACGGGAAAGCGGCTAAACAGCGCCCAAGAAGACATATTTCCGGCAGAACCGGCGACGGGTGCGCATCGTCGCCTGGCTTTGTGCGCCGAGGGCGGTCGGCGTGAGACAATGCATCATGAGTTTTGAGCTGTATTCGGATTACCTTCCGGCAGGCGATCAACCGCAAGCGATTGAAAAACTCGTGGATGGGCTCACCAGCGGCCTTGCTCACCAGACCTTGCTGGGAGTGACCGGCTCGGGCAAGACATTCACGATCGCCAACGTCATCCAGCAGGTACAGCGGCCGACGCTGGTGCTCGCGCACAACAAGACGTTGGCGGCGCAGCTGTACGGCGAGTTCAAGGTGTTCTTCCCCAAGAACTCGGTGGAGTACTTCGTATCGTATTACGACTACTACCAGCCTGAGGCCTATGTGCCCGCCTCCGACACCTTCATCGAGAAGGACGCGTCGATCAACGAGCACATCGAGCAAATGCGGTTGTCGGCGACCAAGGCGCTGCTCGAGCGGCCTGACTCCATCATCGTGGCGACGGTATCGGCGATTTACGGCTTGGGCGACCCCCAGGCCTATCTCAGCATGGTGCTGCATATGTCGCGCGGCGATCGGTTGGAGCAGCGCAAGCTGCTGCGGCGGCTTGCCGACATGCAGTACACGCGCAATGAAATCGATCTGCAGCAGGGCACTTATCGTGTGCGCGGCGACGTCATCGACATCTTTCCGGCCGAGTCGGAACGCGAAGCGGTGCGGGTCGAGCTGTTCGACGATCAGGTCGACGCGTTGAGCTTCTTCGATCCTCTCACCGGCGAGGTGCTGCGCAAGGTGCCGCGTCTCACCGTGTACCCGTCGACGCATTACGTGACGCCCAAGGAGAGGGTGCAGAAGGCCGTGGAAGAGATCCGCGACGAGCTGCGCACTCGGCTCCTCGAGCTGCACGGCGCGAGCAAGCTGGTCGAAGCGCAGCGCCTGCAGCAGCGCACCTTGTTCGACCTCGAAATGATGAACGAGGTGGGGTATTGCGCCGGCATCGAGAATTACTCGCGCTATCTGTCGGGACGCATCGCGGGCGAGCCTCCACCCTGTCTGTTCGACTACCTGCCGAAGAACGCCTTGTTGGTGATCGATGAGAGCCACCAGACCATTCCGCAGCTGGGTGCCATGTACAAGGGCGACCGCTCGCGCAAGGAAACCCTGGTGGAGTACGGGTTCCGTCTGCCTTCGGCGCTCGACAACCGGCCGCTGCGATTCGAGGAATTCGAGCAGATGGCGCCGCAGGCAATCTATGTGTCGGCAACGCCGTCGCACTATGAGAAGCGCGTTTCTGCCCAGGTCATCGAGCAGGTGGTGCGGCCCACGGGTTTGACGGATCCGGCGGTCGAGATCAGACCGGTGCGGGCCCAGGTGGATGACCTTCTGTCGGAGATTCGGCTGCGCGCACAGGCCAATGAACGCGTGCTGGTCACCACGCTCACCAAGCGAATGGCGGAGGATCTGACCGATTATTTGAATGAGCATGGGGTCAGGGTCAGATACCTTCACTCGGACATCGAAACGGTCGAGCGCTCGGAAATCATCCGCGACCTGCGCTTGGGGAAATTCGATGTGATCGTCGGCATCAATTTGCTGCGCGAGGGCCTGGACATGCCCGAGGTGTCCTTGGTCGCCATCTTGGACGCCGACAAGGAAGGCTTCTTGCGCTCGGAAGGCTCTTTGATCCAGACCATCGGCCGGGCCGCGCGCAATGTGCAAGGCAAGGCGATTCTGTATGCGGATGTGAGGACCGGTTCGATCGAGCGCGCGATCGCGGAAACCGATCGGCGCCGCAACAAGCAGATCGAATTCAACGCGGCCCACGGCATCACGCCGCGCACCATCGTCAAGGCGGTCGCCGATGTCATGGAGGGTGCGCGCTCGGTTCAGGAGCGGGAGCGCCTTGGCGCGGACGACGATGTTGCGGCACTGGCGCCGGAGCAGGCATTGAAGCGCATCAAGAAACTCGAAGCCGACATGATGAAACTCGCGCGCAATCTGGAGTTCGAGCAGGCCGCGCGGCTGCGCGATCAGATTCAAAAACTGCGGCATGCGGCTTTTGGCGTACCTGATACTCGAGCGGGATAGCGGGACAACGGCATCAAGGGATAACGGAGGAACTCGTGACCAAGGAACAAAGTCCTTCTCCGGAGGTGGATCTCGACAGTACCGACCGGCTGCCGATTCTGGTCGACGCCGTGTTCGATCACGATGTGCAAGACGACGCGGTGCCGCTGGACCACACCGCCGTATTGCCGGGTCCGTCGCTGGCCGCCGCCGGCACGCCCGATTTCGTACGGCCGTCCGGCGTCGATCTGCCCTCGCTGGCGGAGAGTGTGCGCTCGGTCGAGGAGCGGATTTCCCGGCAACACGCCGAATACGAGGCGCTGACGCGTGCTTATGACCGCGCGCGGGACGCCGAATCGGCGTTGAGTCAGCGCGCCAATGCGCTGGCGGCGGATCTTGCGGCGGCGCGCGCCGCGCTCGAGTCGGAGCAAAACCGGTCGCGTGAATTGGAACGTGCGTCGGCCGACAGAGTCGGTGTTCTCGAGGCCGCCCGCTCGCGGGTGGAAGAGGCCCTACGTGAATCGGAGCGCCATCAAGGCGAATCGCGCACGCTGCGCGATACGCTCGCGGCGCGCGATGCCGCCATAGCACAGGTGCTGCATTCTCTCGGTGAGCGCGACGCTCAATTGACGGCGCTGCACACGGAGCACGCGAAGATCGTGCCCGTGCTCGAGGCCACCTCGAAATCCGCGTCGCAGCTGGATGCGGAGTTGCAGGCCGCGCGCGCGAAGGCGGATGCGCTCGCCGCGGAGTTGCGCGCCGGCCGGCAGACGGTGGCCGCGCTGCGGGTGCAGGTCGAACGCAGCGAGTCCGAAGTGAATGCCGCGCGATCCGAGCTCGGCGCCGTGAAGACCCAGGCAAGCTCCTATCTCGATTTGCTGCGCACGCGCGAATGGCGCCGTGGATTCGATCAAAATCTGTTCCATGAGCTGGATGCCAAGGTCGGGGCGGCGCACGCGGGGCATGACGCGCTCGAGTCCGAGCGCAATCGCCTGAGGAGCCAGGTGGCGGCGTTGGAAGCACAGCG
This sequence comes from uncultured Gammaproteobacteria bacterium, assembly GCA_963779985.1. Taxonomy (GTDB): domain Bacteria; phylum Pseudomonadota; class Gammaproteobacteria; order Steroidobacterales; family Steroidobacteraceae; genus Bog-1198. The sequence continues at coordinate 1,179,042 of CAVZZW010000004.1, read as the reverse complement.
GATGGCTCAATTGGCCGCGGCCGAGGCGGAAACGGCCCGTTTGACGGCGGAATTGGCGGCACGCGACCGGGCGCTCGCGGAGGCCGGCGAGCGGGCCGGCAGCGCCGCACGCAGAGTCGAGGAATTGCTGGAAGCCGCGGAGCTGCGGCAGGCGGAAACGGCCGCGCAAGTGGAGCAATTGCGCGGCGAGCAGGCGGCGCAAATCGCGCGCTTGCAATCCGAGGCGGAGACGCACGAGCAGGAAATGGCCGTGCTCATGGCACACCTCAAGGAGGCGCGGCGGCCGATCCAGTCCATCGAGGCCGACATCAAGCGCCTGACCGACGAGCTTGCCGTGAAGAGCGCTGCTTGCACGGAATTCGACCAGGAAAACCACAAGCTGCGGGCGACGCTGGAGCGTACCCGCGGTGCGCTCGAGGAGCGCGAATTTCTCATCCGCCGGCTGGAGCGCAGCGAGAGCAACAATGCAAACGCGCTCGGACGAATTCAGACCAGCATCGAGAGATTGGGGTCGGCGTCGGGCGGCGCAAGCACCGGCGCGGCCGCGGGACCGGTGGCGGATTGGTCGGCTGAGCTGATCAGGATCGACGGTGAGCGGCCGGTCACGCACGTGCTGGCGCGGCGGACCCGCATCGGCCGGGCGGCCGGTTGCGAACTGCAGATCGATTCGAGCTCGGTGAGCCGTCACCATGCGTTGGTCCTGGTGGGGCCTCGCGAGACCATCATCGAAGATCTCAACAGCACCAACGGGGTGCTCGTGAACGGCCGAAAAGTGACGCGCCAGGCGTTGTGCGACGGCGACGCGGTAACGATCGGCGAGACCCAATTCCGCTATCTGGCGAGGCCGGTGCACCACTCTCCGGAGCCGGACCCGGCCGAAACCAATCCTGCGACGTGATTTTTGGCTCAAGGTGCGGTATCTTTCGCGCCCTTCGAGCGCGCTTAGCTCAGCGGTAGAGCATCACCTTGACATGGTGGGGGTCACTGGTTCGATCCCAGTAGTGCGCACCATCTTGATGGCCAAGGTGCCGGAAGACCGGCACCTTAGCCGGATTCCCTTTGGTAAGATGCGTCTATGCCCGTTATTACTCTTCCGGACGGAAGTCAGAAACAGTTCGATCGTGCGGTATCCGTAGCGGAAGTCGCCGCGAGCATTGGCCCTGGGCTTGCCAAGGCGGCGCTCGCCGGCAAGATCGACGGCATCCTCGCCGATACGTCGGCGCTCATCGATCACGACGCGGCTTTGAGCATCGTGACCGACAGGGACCCTGACGGCCTCGAGATCATCCGGCATTCGACCGCGCATCTATTGGCGAATGCGGTGCAGGAGTTGTTTCCCGACGCCCAGGTCACCATCGGCCCGGTCATCGAGGACGGCTTCTACTACGATTTCGCCTACAAGCGGCCGTTCTCGACCGAGGATCTGGCGGCCATCGAAAAGCGCATGGCCGAGATCTCCGCCAAGGATTTGCCGGTGCACCGGCGCGTCCTGCCGCGCGATGAGGCCGTGGCGCACTTCAAGACAATCGGCGAGCACTACAAGGCTGAGATCATCGGCGCCATCCCGGCGGGCGAGTCGATCAGCTTGTACGGACAGGGTGATTGGGAAGACCTGTGCCGCGGACCGCATGTGCCCAGCACCGGCAAGCTCAAAGCGTTCAAGCTGATGAAGGTGGCGGGCGCCTATTGGCGCGGAGATTCGCGCAACGAGATGCTGCAGCGGATTTACGGCACGGCCTGGTCCAACGAGAAGCAGCTCAAGGAATACCTCACTCGGCTCGAGGAAGCCGAGAAGCGCGATCATCGCCGGATCGGCAAGGAACTCGACCTGTTCCATTTGCAGGAAGAGGCCCCGGGCGCGGTGTTTTGGCACCCCAAGGGTTGGGCGCTGTTCCAGCAGCTCATTGCCTACATGCGTGAGCGTCAGACGGCGGCGGGCTTTCAGGAGGTCAACACGCCTGAAGTCATGGATCGTGAGTTATGGGTGAAGTCGGGGCACATCGAGACCTTCGGCGACAACATGTTCATGACCCAGACGCCGGATGAGCGCATTTTCGCGATCAAGCCGATGAATTGCCCGGGCCACATCCAGGTATTCAAGCAGGGGCTGCGCAGCTACCGAGAGCTGCCGCTGCGATTCGCGGAGTTCGGTAAGGTCCATCGGTACGAGCCTTCAGGCGCATTGCATGGGCTCATGCGGGTGCGCGCCTTCACTCAGGACGATGCCCATATTTTCTGTACTCCGGACCAGATCACGGAGGAGGCGGTCAAGGTCACTGAGCTGATCTTGGGTATTTACCGGGATTTCGGCTTCGACGATGTGCGCATCAAGTTCTCGGATCGACCGCCGAAGCGGGTGGGCTCGGACGACATTTGGGACAAGGCTGAAGCGGCACTGCGCCAGGCGGCGGCGGCGGCAGGCATTGAAACCACGCTGAACCCCGGCGAAGGGGCGTTCTATGGACCTAAGTTGGAGTTTGTGCTGAGAGATGCCATTGGGCGCGATTGGCAGTGCGGCACGCTGCAGGTGGACTTCAACCTCCCGGGGCGCCTCGGCGCGGTCTATATCGGTGAAGACAGCCAGAAACACACCCCGGTCATGCTGCACCGGGCGATGTTCGGGTCGCTGGAGCGTTTTATCGGGATTTTGATCGAGCATCATGCCGGCAAACTGCCGGCTTGGCTGGCTCCGGTACAGGCCGTGGTGATGGGAATTACCGAGAGACAGGAGAAATATTGCCTGGAAGTTGCGGAAAACCTGAGAAATCAGGGGCTTCGGGTAGAAACGGACTTGAGGAATGAGAAGGTAGGCTTTAAAATCCGCGAGCATACAATCAAACGTGTCCCTTTCCTCTTGGTCGCCGGCGACCGGGAAGTGGAGGGACGCACCCTGGCCGTACGCACGCGCGGTGGCAAAGACTTAGGTAGTTTGGGGCTTGCCGAGCTCACTGCCTTGCTTTGCGACGAAGTCGCGAGCCGCGGCCGTCTTGTTTTGGAGGATCGCGTATCGCAACGTCGAAGCGCGTAAGGCGCAATGAGGAGATCTCCGCACCATCGGTGCGTGTGATCGCAGCGGATGGAAGCCAAGCCGGGGTCATGACACGCGCGGAAGCGCTGCAAATGGCCAGTTCGCAAACACTGGACCTCGTCGAGGTCTCGCCGATGGCGGAGCCCCCGGTGGTTCGTGTGATGGATTTCGGCAAATTCTTGTTCGAACAGAACAAGAAGGCGCATGCCGCGAAGCGCAAGCAGAAGCAGATTCAGGTCAAAGAAGTGAAGTTTCGTCCCGGGACGGAAGAGGCGGACTACCAGGTCAAACTGCGTAGCATCATCCGCTTCCTGACCGAGGGTGATAAGGCCAAGGTGACATTGCGTTACCGCGGCCGTGAGCTCGTGCATCAGGACATCGGCAGGCGTCTGTTGTCGCGGATTTCTGAGGATCTCGCCCCGTATTCGGTGGTGGAGCAGAACCCGTTGATGGAAGGCAAGCAGATGATCATGGTGTTCGGGCCCAAAAAGAAGTGAGCGGCCGGCCGTAAAAGGTTTGCCGTCCCGCCTGTAGCGGCTGTCTTTCGAGGGATACGGATTCTTCGACGGAACGCCTGTGAGCAGGGCCATAAAATTAGGAGTCGATCATGCCCAAGTTGAAAACTAAGCGGGCTGCGGCGAAGCGTTTTCGCAAAACAGCGAATGGCTTCAAGCGCGGTCAGTCCCACCGTCGTCATATCCTGACGAAAAAGCCGAGCAAGCGTAAGCGTCAGCTGCGCCGCGAGATGCAAGTTCACGAGACCGATGTGAACCGCATCAAGCAATTGTTGCCGCACGCATAACGTCAGGAGTATTTAGACAATGGCACGAGTTAAACGCGGTGTCGTCGCGGGTCGGCGGCACAAGAAAATTCTCAAGAAAGCGAAGGGCTATTTCAATGCCCGGCGCAAGGTCTTCCGCACCGCCAAGCAGGCGGTCATCAAGGCTGGTCAATACGCCTATCGCGGCCGGCGCGAGAAGAAGCGTGAGTTCCGCGCGCTGTGGATCACCCGTATCAACGCGGCTTCGCGTCTGTGCGGGATGACCTATAGCACGCTGATCGACGGGCTGAACAAGGCGGGTCTCGCCATCGATCGCAAGGTGCTCGCGGATCTTGCGGTACATGACATGGCGGCCTTTACGGCCATCGCAGAGAAAGCCAAGGCAAGCCTCGCGGCCTAAAGCCGTGACGGACTCGCTTTCAGCACTCGTCGAGCAGGCGCTCGCAGACTTAGGTAAGTCTGCGAGCCTTGCCGCACTGGACGAGGTGCGCGTGCGGCTCCTCGGCAAAAAGGGGCTGCTCACCGAGCAGCTGAAGGGTTTGGGAAAGCTCTCGGCGGCCGAGCGTCCCGCCGCGGGCCAGCGCATCAACGATGCGAAGACGTCCATCCAGGCTGCGCTGGAGATGCATCGCATCCGCCTCGAGCAGGCCGCGCTCGAACAGGACCTCGCCAAGGGCACCATCGATGTGACTCTGCCGGGGCGCGGGCAGGAACCCGGCAGCGTTCATCCCATCACTCGGACCCGGCTGCGCATCGAGCGGATCTTCACGCAGGCGGGATTCCAAGTGGCATCGGGGCCGGAAGTCGAGGATGACTTTCACAACTTCGAAGCGCTGAATATTCCGAGGAATCACCCGGCGCGCGCGATGCACGATACGTTTTATTTTCCCGACGGGCGGTTGCTGCGCACCCATACCTCGCCCGTGCAGATCCGCAGCATGCGCGCGCAGCGTCCGCCGCTCTCGGTGATCGCCCCGGGCCGTGTCTATCGTTGCGATTCGGACATGACGCATACGCCGATGTTCCACCAGGTCGAGGGCATCGTGGTGGGGGAGAACGTCAGCTTCGCCAATTTGAAAGCGATGCTGCACACCTTCGTCGAACGCTTCTTCGAGCAGCCTCTCGGTATGCGTTTGCGGCCGTCGTATTTTCCGTTCACCGAGCCGTCCGCCGAAGTCGACATCGAATGCGTGTTCTGTCACGGCGCGGGTTGCCGCGTCTGCAAGCAGACCGGGTGGCTCGAGATCTTGGGTTGCGGAATGATTCATCCCAATGTGCTGGCGGCGGCGGGCATCGACAGCGAACATTGGCAGGGTTATGCGTTCGGCATGGGGATCGAACGGCTTGCCATGCTGCGCTATGGCGTGGATGACCTGCGGCTGTTCTTCGACAACGATTTGCAATTCCTGAAGCAGTTCCCGTGAAAATCACTTATTCGTGGCTCAAGGAGTACGCGGCGCTCGCCGCGCCGGCGGAGCTGGCCAAGGAACTCACCCTGGCGGGACTCGAGGTGGAGTCGGTCACGCCCGCGGCGGCGCCGTTTTCCGGCGTCGTGGTGGGCGAGGTGCTCGAATCGGGACGCCATCCGGATGCGGAGAAATTGTCGGTTTGCCAGGTGACCACCGATGGCTCGAATCGCCTGCAGATCATCTGCGGCGCGAGCAATGTGCGCGCGGGATTGAGGGTGGCGGTGGCCATGGTGGGCGCGCGTCTGCCGGGCGACGTGAACATCAAACGCGCCAAGCTGCGCGGGCTGGAATCGAACGGGATGCTGTGTTCGGCGCGCGAGTTGGGCTTGGGCGACGAGCATGAGGGGATCATGGAGTTGCCGGCTTCGCTGCCGCTCAACCAGGATCTGCGCGTGGCGCTCGATCTCGATGATGTGACGCTGGAAGTGAACGCGACGCCGAATCGCGGCGATTGCATGAGTGTGTTCGGCATTGCGCGCGATTATTCGGCGGCGCGGGAGCGGCGCTACCTCACGGCCCGCGTCGAACCGGCGGCGGCGCGCGGCACGGCAATATTCCCGGTGACGCTGGATGCGGGCACTGCCTGCCCTGTATTTGCATCGCGAGTGATCCGTGGGATCAAGCCGGGTGCGGTGAGTCCGGCGTGGCTGCGCGAGCGGCTGCGGCGGGTCGGCATCAACAGCATCTCGCCGGTGGTCGATGTCACCAATTACGTGATGATGGATTTGGGCCAGCCGATGCACGCCTACGATCTCGCCGCGGTGAGCGAGGGCATTCGAGTGAGACCAGCGAAGCCCAAAGAGCGCATCACTCTCTTGGATGACAAGGAATACGAACTCGATCCCGACTTTCTGGTCATCGCGGATGCGCGCGGGGCGATCGGGTTGGCAGGCATCATGGGGGGACGAGGCACGGCGATCGCCGCCGAGTCGACCACCGATGTGCTGCTGGAGTCGGCGCATTTCGTGCCTGAGGCGATTGCGGGGCGCGCGCGGCGGCTGGGGCTGTTCACCGATGCGGCGCAGCGGTTCGAGCGCGGGGTTGATCCGACCCTGCCGTCGATCGCGATAGAGCGCGCGACGGCGTTGCTGGTGGGCATAGTCGGGGGCGAACCGGGACCGGTGCAAGTGACTCGCGCTGCTGCCGGCGGCGCTACCGAGGCGGAGGAGTGGGTGAGCCTAAGGCGCACTCGTCTGGCGAAATTGCTCGGGGTGAGCGTGCCTGACGATGAGGTGCACGCCGTGCTCTCAGCGGTGAGCGACCGGGTCGAGGCCGTCTCGGGCGGCTGGCGAGTGCGTCGGCCGGCGCATCGGTTCGACATCCGCATCGAGGAGGATTTGATCGAAGAGGTGGCGCGTCTGCGCGGCTTCGACAGCATCGCGGAGAGTCATGCGATTGCGCCGCAGGTCGCGGGAGATGCCACCGAATCCCGAGTGACCAATGAGCGTTTGTTGACTGCAATGGCGGACCGCGGCTATCGCGAAGTGATTACTTATAGTTTCGTGGATCCGGTTTTGCAGCAGCAATTGTTTCCGGATACGCAGAGTCTGCGGTTGGCGAATCCCATATCCCTGGACTTGAGCGACATGCGCGTGTCGCTTTGGACCGGTCTGGTTCAGGCCTGCCGCGAAAATCTGCGGCGCCAGCAGACGAGGGTGCGGCTGTTCGAAATCGGCAAGAAGTTCGTACTGAGCAAGGATCGGGGCGGCCATCTCGACGAGATCGAAACTTTGGCCGGCATCGCCACGGGTGCGCGCTGGCCGGAGCAGTGGGGTGGTCCGCGCGAGGCGCTCGACTTCTACGATGTGAAGGCAGATGTGCAAGGTGTGCTGGCGCTGACGGGCGATGTGTCTTCGGTGCGATTCGAAGCGGATGCGTTGGCCTGTTTGCGTCCGGGACGCGCCGCGCGAATCTATCGCGGCACGACGGCTGTGGGGTGGTTGGGCGAAGTCCATCCACAGGTCGCCAGAGCCATCAATCTGCACAGCACGGCATTTTTATTTGAGCTAGAAGTAGAGTCAGCTTTTATATCTAAGGCATTGCAATTTAACAAAATTTCGAAGTTTCCGAGTGTGCGGCGCGATTTGGCGATAGTGATCGACGAAAGCGTGCCCCTCGCAGTCTTGCAGGAAAATGTTACTGTTAGTGCTTCGGGTCTATTAAGCGAGCTGCGGGTCTTCGATGTCTATCGGGGCCCGGGCGTAGAAACTGGACGAAAAAGTATCGCTTTAGGCTTGATTTTACAGGACTCTTCCCGCACTCTTACTGACGTTGACGCAGACGCCGTGGTGACCGCAGTGATTGCGCGGTTACGGGATCAATTGAGCGCCACAATAAGAGATCAATAAGCATGGCAGCCCTGACGAAGGCAGAGATGGCCGAGGCCCTATTCGATCAATTAGGCCTCAACAAGCGCGAAGCGCGCGAACTCGTGGATCTTTTCTTCGAGGAAATTCGTGCCGCCTTGTCGTCGGGTGAACAGGTCAAGCTGTCTGGATTCGGCAATTTCGATTTGCGAGACAAGAATCGGCGCCCGGGCCGCAATCCCAAAACCGGTGAGGAAATTCCCATCAGCGCCCGTCGCGTTGTTACATTCCGTCCTGGCCAGAAATTGAAGGCTCGCGTCGAAGCGTATGCTGGAACCAAGCAATAACAGCGAACTGCCGCCGATCCCGGGGAAGCGGTACTTCACCATCGGTGAAGTCAGCGACCTGTGCGGCGTCAAGCCGCATGTGCTGCGCTATTGGGAGCAGGAATTCCCGCAGCTCAAGCCCGTCAAGCGCCGCGGCAACCGCCGGTATTATCAGCGGCAGGACGTGCTGATCATTCGGCAGATACGCAGCCTGTTGTATGAACAGGGGTTTACCATCGGCGGTGCGCGGAACCGCCTCACCGGCGACGATGCGCAGGTGGACCTCAATCAGAGCCAGCAGCTCATTCATCAAATGCGGCTCGAACTGGAAGAGCTCATCAAAATTTTGCGCCGCTAGGGCACGCGGCGCTCTCACTCGGAGCCCATTTGGGCTATCATTCGGTCCCTCGGTCGGGGCGTGGCGCAGCCTGGTAGCGCACTTGCATGGGGTGCAAGGGGTCGCAAGTTCGAATCTTGTCGCCCCGACCAATTTAAAATGAGTTAAGAGCGGTTAGAAAGACAAGAAAACCGTTCTAGGTGCCGATTCGGTAGCCACTTATTCCCGGGAATCCCAGGTGATGAATTCGGCGGCCAGGCAGGGTGCGTGGCTGCTGCAGAAATCGCGCGATAGATCGAAGTGAGGCGATTTCTGAGCGACGTTCGAGCCTGGCCGCATCATGGTCCAGGGTGAGGCGGCTTCGATGCCTTGGCGTTCTCCGCTCAGGCCCGTTGATTGAATTTCTCGTGTTTGATCCGCTCGTAGACTTCCTCCCGATGCACGGCTACATCAGTCGGGGCATCGATCCCGATGCGAACCTGATTTCCACGCCCACCACGTCACCCGATCCTATCGCTGATCATGACTGTCTCCCGAACCCGCCGAGTCAATATCAACATTGCAGAACCCTCCGGGTGTTCTGTTTAAGATTAAAGGGTGTCTAGGTAGAACTCACGCGGGCCGCGCCACATCGGACGCTACATGATCAGCCGTTGTCTTCCTTCAATCGACCAGACCAGCGGAGATAGAACAGAAGGTAAGGGTCAGGGATGTCAAGAATTTGCTTTTGCTCGTCCCAGTCAATCGCCCGTTCACCAGGAAATTTCTCATGCGCCAATCGGCTGATGTGGAGACACGTTCCAGTGACACTGGACCCCACTGGCGATTCGTCCAAGCAAACCTTTGCTGTTCGGCTCAGCAGTTCATCATAGTTGTGAGATAGCCTCGGAGGATCAGCTGCCACAGCTTTCAAGACGGCACGATAAACATCGCCTTTTGTTCCGTCGCGAAAGTTATAAAGCTTCCGTTCGCTACCGCGCGTTTTCGGTCCCGCATCTAATACATCTACTAAGCTGCGAAAGTCAGTCGCAGTACTAACCTGTTCCATCACAGCCTCAATTTGCTTCTGCGTCATCGTAATATGCTTCGAGCCAGACTCAGAGCGACGAATATCAAGCACGAAACAGGTGTGTAAACAAAGAAGTTGCATTAGCTGCGGAGAGCCGGCGGCTTCACGCACGAGAGCCTTAATCGTCCCCGCATCGAGCACGATATTCATAGCGGCGAAACCTGCAGCCGCAATTTGTGTCAGGTCATGAGGGGTCCAATACTTGAGATCGATGCCGCGCACGCGGCCTCGCAACTCCGGATTCGCCCGAACTAAATCGTCTCCGCGATGCACGACAGATGCAGTACACACCTTAATTCCCAATCGAACCGCTTCTTTTAAGCTCTTTGCAGTCTCCGCTTGGACCTCCCGAGGCATGTAGTGAAAATCATCGACTAGAACTACGTAGTCGCTGTGGGCTATATCGTTGACTACTTGATTTAGGCCGGTCCGTTCGTAGGTAGCGCTTTTGCCGGTGTCATGGCCAAGCTCTCCGCCCCCTTTGATTTCTCCCTCTATCTTACCGACGAGGGGAATGCCGCCCGAGACATTCGCACTACCCTCCAACTTGCCCTTAACCGACGTTGTATGGTTTTTCTCGGTTGAATACGAGAGGTGGTCCCGCAAATTTAGACAAAATGCGCGGTCGGGATAAGTGGAACTCCGCGGGTTATGCAGCCGCCGCGAGCGGCTGACAATCGAAGTAAACGTTATCAGGCGTGTTGCGGTCAAGCGCCGTGTGCGGGCGCTCGCCGTTGTAGAACGCAAAGTAGCGACCGATGCCGGCCTTGGCCGCAGCGACACTGTCGTACGCGTGCAGATAGACCTCTTCGTACTTGACCGAGCGCCACAGCCTTTCCACGAAGACGTTGTCGCGCCATGCGCCTCGTCCGTCCATGCTGATGCGGATCTTGTTTCGATCAAGCACCGCGATGAAGTTTGCCGCGGTAAATTGCGAGCCTTGGTCGGTGTTGAAGATTTCCGGCGCACCGTACCGTGCAATCGCTTCCTCGAGTGCCTCGACACAAAAGTCCGCGGTCATGCTGTTGGAGATCCGCCAGCTCAAGACCCGGCGGCTGTACCAGTCCATCACGGCGACGAGGTACACAAAGCCACGCGCCATCGGGATGTAGCTCACGTCGGTCGCCCACACTTGATTCGGACGATCGATGTCCAGATTTCGCAGCAGGTACGGGTAGATCTTGTTTTGCGGATGTTTCCGGCTCGTATTGGCGCGTCGGTAGATCGCTTCAATGCCCATCTTTCGCATGAGCGTGGCCACATGTTTGCGACCGACACTGATGCCCTCCAAACGCAGCTTGTCACGCAGCATGCGGCTGCCGAGAAATGGCCACTGCAGGTGCAATTCATCGATGCGGCGCATGAGCCGCAGATCCTCATCGCTCGTCTCCACGGGCTCGTAATACAGCGAGGCGCGCGACAACTCCAGGAGCTGCGCCTGGCGCGTCAGGCTCAATCCATGGTTCGGGTTGATCATCGCTTGGCGCTCGATCCGGGTGACCGTCCGAGCGCGCCTGCTAAAAAATCATTCTCAAGCGCGAGTTGTCCGATTTTCGCATGCAGAGTTTTGATGTCAGGGCCTGATTCCGCGGACTGCCCTGGTCCTCCAAAAACATCAGCCGCTCGTTCCAGCAACTGGTTCTTCCATTGCACGATCTGATTCGCATGAACATCGTATCGCGTTGCCAACTGCGCCAAGGTCTCTTCCCCCTTGATGGCAGACAATGCTACTTTAGCTTTAAAGGCCGCAGAGTGATTGCGGCGGGATCTCTTCGTCATGGCTCTCCTTCCTTTCAAGCGATATCCTCGCCTGTAATGAGCGGAGTTTCCACTTATCCCGGTGTCTCAAAGAGTGGGGCCAGCTCTACGGGACCTCCATCCAATCAAGCACCCTCGACCAAATCTGATCAGGTGACGTTATACCTGCACCGGTTACCGTGATCAGCAGCTCTTTGCCAATGGTTTTTTCGACCAAAACAGTCTTGCCGGATTTAGATGGACCAATTAGAGAAACAATCTGGCCGCTAGTGTCGATGGCGTCTCGCAGCGATTTTTCCAGATTCTCACCGGCTCTAGAAACATACGTGTGTGATGGGAATGATCCCGGGGTAAATATATCCTGTGCTTTATGTGCCACGCGTTCCTCCCTGAGGTGTCGAATACTACTGCTTGTATTTTCGCATTTCGCGTGACCAATGTCCCGCCGAATCGCTTTCAAACACGGTATATGTCACGGTTTCCTGGCTGTCCCAGGCGAACAACTGTCGACCGCGGCGATGAACTCTTCTCTCAATTTCCCATTGTCGTTGTTGAAGGCAGCGAAAGCCATGTTTTGGCCTCTGTCGCCTCGCACCTTCGCGACAGGGCATCGAGCTTGCGGCCGAGCGCTTCGAGCGTTGGCGGCGCTGCCGCAGCCTTCAATTTCGCGGGCGGTTTCGCTAGGGCTTCCGGCGCGGCTTCGGGATTTCGAGCAAAACAATCCCATAACTAACGACACGTGCGACAGCGGAGGTGGCGAACTGCAAACCGGTTGACTTCGTTCGAAGCGTGCCACCGTATATGTTTCCCGGTGACGACAAGAAGCAGATGCGAACCCAAGCGCTGCCTCTGGGCGCGGACACCATTCTCATCAACGTCTCTGTCGCGCGTCTTGTGTTCCCGTCCGGTGTCGCCTCTATGTGCGGCGTGACCCATGCTTGGCGATAAGCAGATCAGGTGGACTTCGAGTTCACGTGGGGTGTGCTCGCGGATTTCTTCAACAAAAGGCGGATTCAACATACCTTGGCTGCAATCGGCAACACCGATGTTTTCGGTTGGGGAAAAAGTGGTGGTAGGTTGGGCTTGCCATCTATTTGAGCGATCACGCGGATGTGGGTTCTCAAGCGGGCCGGTAATAAATGCGAAATTCCGAAGTGTATAGACGGTCCGCTAGTCGTCTCGCCTGACGTTCACCACATCACACGCCTCGGTGACTCAGGCGCGGACCACGCAGACAATACGGTGGCACTGTGCCCGGCATGTCACGTCAGAGTCCATCGCGGAATCCAATCCGTGCGAAATCGCATGGACGCAGCTATAGAGAAGATAAGGAACAATCGGTTTGGGAAGCGGGGATGATACACGGAATTCGAGTGTTTCTTTGCCTCGCGATTGTAGCCACATGGTCAACCCACGCAGCGACGCCCTGTGACTTCAAGGGTCTGTCGGTCGGCGACAAAACCACATCGGCCCAAATCACGAAGCACCATCACCGATTGTGAAAATCAGCCCATCAAATTAGCTGACCGCTCTCAACAGTACCCGGCCCAGCAGCACATTCCGCGCCCGAAGACGCCGTTATTCCGGTATCAGATGCACTGTGCGCAGCGCGGCCTGCTCTTCTGGGCGATCATCACATCAGTCACCTGACTCCCCGGCTGCGCATTCTGGGGGTGGTGGGGTTCGCCAAATGGTCAAGCACCGGACAGATGGGCAGCGAGTAGGGGGCCCGCCGAGGGCCCAGAAAGACAAAGGCCCCCGAAGGGGCCTATCTGCACCCTTGGTAGCTTGTCATCGCTGGCCAAGGGGACCCCGGCTTGCCGGGGATTTCACGGGCATGTTTCAGCCCTAAGCGCTGCCAACTGTAATGCTCAAATTTGAGCAATGCAAGGTCAGTTGTCATTTTTGCCGACACCGGTCTCGCCAGGAAGCGCCTCGGTAGGGCTAATTGTGGGCGCGTACTTGGTGGGATCAATACCGAGGGCCCACAACACGCAGCGGTCGATCGCCTCAATGTCGACCTTCGCCGCCTTTACGCGAACATAGCGACGCCCGCCGTATGCAATTCGGTGTTACGGATCATGGCAGCGATCGAGGGCCACAGTAGTCACATAGTCGCATTTCGCCCACCGCGGAGAATCGCTTGACCACTCGATCGGCCATTCACGGAACGACAAGTGGCTCATCTGATGATGATGCCGGCCAGGATGGGCAGGTGTCGAGGTGCTCAACGGCACTACGGTCACGAGCGGGCCTCGCAAAAGCTTGTTGTTCTGTAGCACCACGCACGGCCGACTGGGCTTGCGCATTTCCGGAGGGACCGCCGTTCCGCCGAGTTCGAAATTTACGATGATAATCCGGCCCCGATCTGGTCTTTCTTGCATACCCGTCCTTGTGTCTAGCTCGGCGTGACTGTTCTCAATATGCACGGCAAGCTGTGCGTCATTGTACCCAAACGCTGCTTGGGAATATTCGACCGACACCGACCTGCGGCTCTGCCGGTTTTTCGGTCTCTCGGATGGCTGGTGGCGGCGCTTGCAGGCCGACTACGACACGCAGGTTACGCGCGGCCCTCTCGCCAAGGTCTTGGCAAAGATCAAGCCGCGGTCCGCGTCCGCAACCGATAATGGCGCATTAGCCTAAACGCGTTATCGCTGCACCGCTGCCGATTTCATTCGCGCTGACATGCCCCAACTAGCACACCGCCTCCACGCAGCCCAGGTGTAGGCATCTTCTGACATAGCAATCCTCTCGCGCCAACCTTCGCGCGCCCTCATGCCCACATAAACTCAGGGCGTTTGTTGTGAGCGAATGGGTCAATGCCCAGACTTAGGTGCCGCACTGTCCTCAAAGGCTTGGCGGGACTTGCGATTGGTCATTTGAAGTGAGGAGACAATCATGGCGATAGGAGAAACGTTGCGAGAGGCCGCTGCGAAAGTGGTCGGCAAGGATTCAGAGCACATATCGCGATTCCATAGCCGGAGAGGGGACTTGTGCAACCCCGGCGAGCTCGCCTCGATCCCCGGATTGGTGTGGAATCGCTTCGCCGGGAAGGCTAAGAATCAGCCGTGGATGGCGCCGGCGGCGGTGAGGCGTCTCGATCAGCTGTTGGGAGTGGAGGATGTCGTGCTGGAACTCGGATCAGGCGCTTCGACGGGGTGGTTCGCGCAAAGGACGCGTCGCGTCGTCAGTTTGGAGCCTAGCCGTTCCTGGGCCGAGCGCGTCAAAGGAGAACTGGTCAATTTTCCCAACGCCGAAGTGAGAGTGGGCTCGGTCGAGAGCTTGTTTGCCGCCGCCTTTCTCGAACTGCGTCCGACGGTGTTGATCGTGGATTTTTCGGACGAACCGGGTTTGTCGAGGACTGATGCGATTCGTTTCGCGGTGAGCAGCGGTGCCGTGCCGCGCTTGATAGTGTTGGACGATAGCGACAGAACCCGTTATCGGCCTGCGAGCGAAATCCTGGGAGGCTGGTCGGTGGGCCGATATACGGGATTCCGGGACAAGCCGCTGCGTGTGACTGAGACCACTGTGTTCACCAGAAATTGAATGACAGAGGGCGTGGGGTGCTTGGCTGTCGGATTGCCGGTGGCCGGCGTCAATTATTTCTCGAGCGGCAATTCTAATGTCGCCGGTCAGCCGTGACTAGAGGCCGGCATTTTTCCCGATGACCCGGGCAATTGCGGACCAATCGATGTCTTCGCCTTCTTGCGCGATGGTCTGCAGTAGATGGTCGCGCAGCAGGCTGAGCAATGGCATGGGCACTCGGAGTGCCTCCGCGGATTGTCCGACGAGGCGCATATCCTTGAGGCCGAGCGGCGCGGCGAATCCCGCGGGCTTGTAGCGCTCTTCGGCCAGAATTGCGCCGTACACGCGATAGATCGGCGAATCGAACAGGGTGCCGGTCAAGACCTCCAGCAACTGCTGCTTCGCGACGCCGCCTTTTGCTGCCAGCGCCATGGCTTCGCCCAATGCTTCGACGGCTGACAGAATCATGAAATTGCCGCAGAGCTTCACCAGGCTGGCCGCAGACGGTTTGTCTCCCAAGTAGAACACGCGCTGGCTGATGCTGCCGAATAGCGGACTCGCCGCTTGAAAGTCAGAGGGGTCGCCGGCGGCAACCACGAACAGCTTGGCCGCCGCCGCTGCCTCGGGGCGGCCGAAGACTGGCGCGCACAGAAAATGCTGTCCACGGGCGAGGTGTGTCGCTGCGATTCGGTCGGCAGTGGCCACGGCAATCGTGCTCATCGAAATATGCAGGGCTCCGGGTCTCAAGCCCGCGAACAGGCCATTGTCGCCGGCCAGCACCGCTTCCAATGCCGCATCGTCGGCCAGCATGGTAAAGACGATATCTCGGCCGATGGCCGCGGCCTTCGGATTCTCGGCAAGAGTGGCCCCGGCATCCACCAAAGGTTGCGCTTTCCTCACGCTGCGGTTCCAAAGCGCAATGTCGTAGCGAGCGCGCACCAGATTGGCGGCGATCGCCGCGCCCATGTTGCCAAGACCGATGAATCCGATGCGCATTGCGGGTGCTCCTCTTGCCGGAATTGTTCCAGAATTATTCCGGAATTATCGCATTCCCTCATCGGGAAGTTCGCGCCCATGTCGGGCAGTTCGCGAGAAAAAATCCGCGATTCGTTTGCGCATGTCATTGGCAAGAGCGTCGACGTACGGCTTGCGCATCATGCTGATGTGCGTTCCGACGATGTCGACTACTTCCGACTGCGGCGCGAATTGGCGCCACGTGCGGCCAATTTGCGGCAGATACAGGAGCGGGGTTATTTTTGCCTCGTAGACCACGACGGTCCCGGAATATGCCCTGGGAACATAGGCGAACAGCGCGGCGAAGAGTCGATCGATGAACAGTCGGTGGGAGGGTTGATAGGGCGAGAGATCCATCATCCCCTCTATCGAGTATCCGCCGCCCAATTTTTCGCCTCGTTTGAGGCCGATCGCGGCCTTGGCGATGGCGTATGCATTGTTCGACAGACTCCACATCAATGACCGAAGAGTCCTGCTCCTCATCAGATCTCCGTGCACCAGCCAACCTCGCAGATTGCGTGCCAGGTCGAGCCAATTGTGCAGCGTCCATCGGGGCAAGGTGACGCCCGTGTTCTCCGGCACGCCGTCGATGATGAGCAGGGGTCCGACTTCTCTTCCACGATCGCGTAAATTGTTGGCGATCTCGAGCGCGATTATTCCGCCGACGCAATACCCGCCGAGCACGAACGGACCCTTCGGCTGGAATTTCACCAAAGCGTCGGCGTAGAAATCGGCAAGGGACTCGACTGAATTGCCAAACTTGAGATCCAGCATCTGCTTGGGCGGCGCTTGGATCCCGTAGAAACGTATGGACGGTTCGAAGAGCTGCGCCAGGGCCAGGAAATCAGTTCCGGCCACACCCGATGCGGAATGGACGCAATAAAAGGCAGGGCTTTGTGTGTCCACCGCGAGCGCGCTGTCGTTGATGGGCAAAATCACACGGTCAGAATGGCGTGAGGCTCTGCCCAGCAACGCACTGGTGTTGCGCATGAGACTTGCGTGCGACGATGGGATCATGCGGGCAATCCGCGAGTAAAAGTTATGTTGACCATATCTTGTCGAACGCGCGTACCAGGTCAATCACCGTATTCGAAGTCGCCATCTTATTACTACGAGAAAAGACGGCGAAGCCGCCACCGAATCAGACGTGCACCTCGAGCGCCGCGCTGAAGGCGCTTGCCGATGACGGCGGATTCAGATCCGCTGAGGTGCATCACTTCGGTTCCCCACGCACATAACTTAGCACGCGCTTCTCGAACAGGCATACTCTTGTGGCGCTTCGGCCTGCATCTGCGGGCTCACGGTGCGCGTGTAGGACGTTCTCTGACGACTCGGCGCGCAACCCGCCTACTATTTCGCCGCTGCTTCGCCGTAGTACTCTTGTCGAATGGCAAGTGAATGCACGATTACATCAGGAACGGAAACTCCCATTTTCATCGCTTCTCCGATACGCCCTGCATGGGTCATTGCGGGCGATCCTGTTGCGCGCGTTGCGCTGCTATCGAGCAGCGCCGACGGCACTGCCAGCACTTATTATTGGGATTGCACGGCCGGACGGTTCAACTGGTATTACGCCTTCGACGAGACGCTGCATATTCTGGAAGGGTCGGTGACATTGAGGTCACCCTCGGGAAGATCGCGGGTGGTGGTCGCCGGAGATACGATCTTCTTTCCTGCGGGATCGCAGGCCGAATGGACCGTCGATAAATATATTCGAAAGCTTGCTTTTTGCCGTACGCCGCTGCCGGGCTATCTGATTGCCGCGCGGGGTATCGTGAGGAAGGTCAAAGGGCTCATGTCCGTCAGCGCAAAGCGGGAAGAATCCCCTGGACTGCTGTAGTGGAAAACATCGACGCAAACGCGGCGAGTTGCCGAGTCAACTCTTGCGGAGGACAGCGGCCGGCCGCCGCTGTCCATCCGTTTCATCCTACAGGGAGCAAACTCCGGATTTTGCCGCGCTTCCGCTCCAATACGTCATGTCGGCGACCCCCGAAGGTATGCCGCTCGTACCGTAGATTTGCACGCCACCCTGGAACGAGAACACATCTGCTCCATTGCGTGACAGCGTGAAGAGGGGAACACCCGGCTGCGAGGGAACCTTGAACGATGCCATCCCGGCAGCTGCGTTCTGCGTATACGTCTTGCCGCCGATCGTGATCTTCAATTCACCTGGGGCGGTCAAGAAGGCAAGCAGCTCGATATCATTCTCAGGCGTACTCGCGGTGACGTGATCCGTCTGGCTTTGCGCAGAAGCCTTGGCATTGGTGGGCTCGCGACGATAGAAATAATAGAGGACATCGTGAGTGATCGCCGGTGCTTTTCCTGTGAGGAACCAAGTGGCGTAATAACCATTGAGGTCGTAATAACCCGTGCCGATGTTTCGCTGCAAAGTCGCGTCGGTGTAGGGCGCGACTTCGCTGCTCTCTGAGAGATCGTTCCAGGTCACCAACTGCACCCAGTCCGCATCGCCCTGAATCGTGCTGGTCCATCCGTTGCGGAACGCCGCGCTGTTTCCAGCTTCCCAGTACTGAAAATCCTTGGGACGAAATTGTTGTGGGTCGATCGGCATCATGAATATCTTGTTGAATGAGCTGTGCGCGATCGCCGGATCATCCTGCGAGGAAGCCGCGCCCGCGGCGGTAGCCGTTCCCCAATCGCCGAAGCCGTAGGACAGGGGGGCAAAAAGGTCTGCGTAAGTGCTCCACCCGAGAAAGGTGGGCACGAAGGCCACATTGATGCCTTGAACCTTCAATCGGCTCAGTACCGATGCCCACCATGCGGGACTGTTGAGGCCTGCATCGAAGGCGGATACGACCAGGCGGCCGTCGGCGAGTCGATACGCCGCAGGACTGGCGGCGACCGAGGCGATTACTTTGACGACGGAGTCGGCGTCGGCTCCGAAAACCGTGATGTCGGGCATTACAATGATCTTGAATCGGGAATCAACTGCCGCGGCAGCGCTCAGCATGAGATGCAGATGGCCGGCGGGGTCAGTCGCGTCGTTGAGGGACAAGACATCGAATGCAAAGCCGGTGATGCCTCGGGCAATGGCGGTGGTTACCTCATGCTGCATATTCAATTGCTGCCAATGAGGATCGGAACTTGCATTGACTCCCAGGGGCCTCTGGCGAAGGAAGCCGCCTTGCGCCAGCCACTTGTTGGATTCCCCGTACCTGTTGAGATATTGGACGTTGTAGTAGTCATTGACAGGTGTCTTGTTGTCTATCGACACCGGGAATGGATAGAAGTAGTGCGCGAAAACCTTCTTCGATGAATTGAACAAGACATCCGTCGCGGGCATGGCAATGGGCAGGCACGCATCGCCGCTGTTAGTGGCGGAGACCGGGATTGCACTCGTGCTCGAGACCGGAGGAGGCGTAGATGCCGGGGTCGTTTGTGCCGGAGTAGGCGCTGGCGCTGCTGGGGTAGATGCCGGCGGAGCGGTCGTTTTAGTGCCTGCAGTCGTTGTGGATGCCGCAGCGGGGGTCGCAGCTGCAGGGCCTGAAGCTGCTGCAGTGGCCGCAGGCATCGTTGGGCTGGAGGCGGCAGTCGTTGCGACGCCGGCGGTCGACGGCGCCGCACCGTTGCTGGCGGAGCTGCTGGAGCCGCAGCCGTTGAGCAATGTCACCGCACATACCAACTGACCAAATGCAGTCAGTGCATTTGCCTTGAATACCATAGCCACTTGTTCCTGATTTGAGGTTATTGACGCGGAACATCAGTGGCTTTAACCAAGGCTCAGAGTCACGCAAATAGCGATCCGCTATCTTCGGTAACCCCGCTATCTGCCCCTGACAGACCGGAAGCTTTGCGCCCCCTCCTTGCGAAGGGTTTGCCTTTGTCGCGGCGCGAGTAGAGCATGTGAAGGAACAGCCGGCACCTGTCGTCAACGGAAGACAGGGGTGATGCGGCTGCGAAGGCTCGGCAAAGAGATTTCGCTGTTTTTCGGTGGGATCACTGCACGATGCGCAACGTCACTGCACGATGCGCAACGGAATCGTTCGCATGATGCCGCGGAGCCGATGCCTTCGAGCCGCTGGGGATGATCGGTGCGTCGATTCGCGACGTGCTCTGCAGCGATGCAACAATTCCCGGTTGCCGCATACGATGTGAAAGATTTACATCGGTGGCGCAAAAATACCGTCGCCATATGCCGACATGCAGGCGGGATCCACAAAAATAGTTGACCACAAACGCGGATGTCGAAGGGTTGGCGAGTGCGGCCGTAATCCCCCATGTTGCGGCACAGCCGTGCGTACGCCCGCAAGCAGTGCGCCGTGCAGGCATTTCAGGGCAGCGAGGCCGCAACGCGTCGGCTGATTTCAGATGTGAACCATTTCTAGTTCTTCAGCCCAAATAGTTATGAGGAGGGGAGCGACCACCGCTGGGAAATGGCCGGTCAAGGGCATATTTCTTGCAGCGGCTATGAAGGTTGCAGACGGGCGAGGCCGAACTTGAAGGTCAAACACATGCGGATATTGATTTACAGCACCAATTTTGCGCCTGAGCCGACAGGGATCGGAAAGTACTCGGGAGAAATGGCGGTATGGCTCGCCGCTCACGGACATGAGGTTCGGGTGGTTGCAGCGCCGCCCTACTACCCAGGGTGGAAGACTGATCGAAGGTATGTGTGGCCGCCGTTTCGTCGCGAGCAGTGGAGCGGCGTCGATATATGGCGCTCCCCCCTTTGGGTTCCGACATCGCCCGGCGGATTCACTCGGATCCTGCACTTGTTGTCGTTTGCGATCACGTCGTTCCCCGTCATGATGTGGCAGGTGCTTTGGCGGCCTGAGCTGGTGTTGACGGTTGCTCCGGCATTCGTGTGTGCGCCCGCGGCGCTGCTCACGGCGCGATTGGTCCACGCCAAGTCATGGCTGCATCTGCAGGATTTCGAGATTGACGTGGCGTTCGGATTGGGTCTCATGAAGGGAAAGCTGCTGCAGAGGATCGTGCTGCGTATGGAGCGTTGGGTGCTGCAGCGTTTTAACACGGTGTCGACCATCTCGGGACGAATGATAGAGAAGCTCCTCACGAAGGGCGTCGTTCCCGAGCGCACGCGGTACTTCCCCAACTGGGTCGACATCGCGCGAACGAGGCACGGGTCCATGAAAGGGAGCTATCGCACCCAGCTCGGCATCCCGAGCGACGCCGTGGTGGCATTGTTCTCCGGAAGTCTCGGGGGGAAGCAGGGATTGATGGTGATTCCTGCCGCCGCGAGTCTGTTGCGAACGCGGCAAAACATCGTATTCGTCGTGTGCGGCGACGGGGTCATGAAGCCGCATCTCGAAGCGGCGGTCGCCGGGTTGCCGAATGTCCGTCTGTTGCCGCTGCAGCCCTCGGAGCGTTTGCCGGAACTGCTCACGATGGCGGATATTCACTTGCTGCCGCAGAGTCCGGACGCAGCCGACTTGGTCCTTCCGTCAAAACTCTCGGGGATGCTCGCCAGCGGCCGTCCCGTGATTGCCACTTGCCGACCCGGTACGGAAATCAGTGAGATCGTTTCCCGCTGCGGCCTCGTGGTTGCACCGCAAGACAGCGCGGCACTCGCTCTGGCAGTGAGCCGGCTCGCCGACGATATACCCATGCGTCTCGAGTTGGGCCGGCGGGCGAGGGACTTTGCGGAAACGCATTTCGAGCGCAGCGCGGTGCTTGGCGCCACGTTCGGCTCGCTCGAACAAGCCGATGCGGGGATTGCGAATGACATAGCCGCGTGAACGGAGTTGCATCCTGAAGTCCTGTTCCAAAAAAGAGAGTTTACAGAAGAATACATTTATGAAACGCAGTGCAGAATCAACCGAAAGTACTCTCCATTCATCATTCCGCCGATATCGCTCGCTATCCCACCGACACCGCTTGCGCGGCGCGATGGCGCTTTTCGCCGCGTTTTGCATGTCAGTTTTCATGACACGAGCGATTGCGGCGCAGGACTACTTGTTGGCGCCGGGAGATATCCTCAAGATTACTGTGTTCAAGAACACTGATTTGAGCTTGGATGTGCGCGTGTCAGAAGCCGGTTTGATCGCTTATCCCCTCATCGGTGCGGTACCCGTCGCAGGACTGACACTTCCCGGGGCAGAGAGGAAAATTGCGCAAATGCTCAAGGACGGGGGATTTGTCGTAAACCCGCAAGTCAACATTTTGTTGACGCAAGCATTCGGCAATCTGGTGTCGGTGATCGGCGAGGTCAACACAGCCGGGCGATATTCCTTGGACACTGCGGGAGGTCACCTGTCGGGAATGTTGGCGGCGGCCGGCGGGGTGGCTCCAACCGGCGGAGACTTGGTCATCGTCAGCGGCACGCGCGGCGGCAAGCCGTTTCGGCGCGAGGTGGATATCGTCAAGATGTCCCTCGGCGGGAGTCCGGCCGACGACATCGAGCTCGTCGGCGGCGATACGCTATTCGTCAATCGCGCGCCCATGTTTTATATCTACGGACAGGTGCAGAAGCCCGGCCAGTTTCGCTTGGAACGGGGAATGACGGTGATGCAAGCGCTTGCGTCGGGAGGCGGTGTCACGGGCAAGGGTACGCAGCGCGGTATCGTTCGCCACCGGCGTGATGCCAGCGGCAAGGTGAAGGAAGAAGGCGTCAGCCTGGACGACGACGTTCAGGACAAGGACGTGATCTACGTCAAAGAGAGTTTGTTTTGAACGAGTGCGACCGGTTTGGCAGCCACGAAGTGAGAATATGAAATGAGCTTCAATCAGGTCCTGGTAATACTGCGTGCCCGCTGCCGGCTGGTCTTCGGAGTTTTCGGCGCTGTGGTCGTTCTAGTAGTGGGCCTCAGTCTGGTATGGCCGAGGCAGTACACGGCGACCAGCTCCCTGGTGGTGGATGCCAAGACGGATCCGGTTTCCGGCGGCGCCGGCGTGGGGTATTCGGAACAGCTGCTGGCCAGCTACGTCAATACCCAGTCGGATGTCATCTCGAGCAGACGAGTTGCTCAGCGTGTCGTAAGGACGCTCAAGCTCGATGCAGACCCCGTGCTGGTAAAGAAATGGCGATCGGCAACCAAGGGAGTCGGCGACTTCAGTGCCTGGCTGGCGGACTATCTGGTGAGCAAGAAGCTAACCGTCGCCCCCGTCCATGACAGTCCCACTCACGCAAGCAACGTGATCGAAATATCGGTGACTTGGCCCGACGCGGAACTTGCGGCGGCATTGGCCAACACGTTTGCGCAGGCCTCCATCGAGACGAATATCGAACTGAAGGTCGAACCGGCAAAGCAATACGCCAATTGGTTCAATCTACGATCTCGTGCTTTGCGCGATGACTTGGTCGCCAAGCAAAGGCGGCTCTCCGATTTCCAAAACTCTACCGGTCTCGTCGCCACGGACGAGAAGCTCGACGTCGAGAATGCACGCTTGACCGAGCTGTCGACCCAGCTGGTGACGATTCAAGGATTGCGCCAGGAAAGCCAATCCAGGCAAAAAGGCGTGGGCGCTAATATCGAATCGCTGCCGGAGGTGCTCCAAAGTCCGGTCATCCAGGCTCTGAAGGCCGATTTGTCGCAAGCAGAAGCCAGACAGCCGGATATAGCGGCCCGTCTCGGCAAGAATCATCCGGACTACCAGGCCGCCGTGGGCGAAATTGCCAATCTGCGTTCACGAATCGCACGGGAGAGTGCGAATATCGCCGCGTCTCTCGGCAACTCGAATCAGATCAACGTCCGTCGGGAAGAGGACGTCAGGCAGGCCCTCGAAGCGCAAAAGAACAAAGTGCTCGAGCTCAAGCATGCCCACGACGAGGCGGCAATTCTTCAGAGCGACGTGAATTCCGCGCAGCGTGACCTGGATGCGGTATCCGAGCGCTATGCTCAAAGCAGTCTCGAAAGCCAGAGCAGTCAAACCAACGTGGTGCAGTTGACTACGGCGACGGCGCCTCTGCTGCCGTCGAGCCCCAAGCTGCTGCTCAATGCCTTGATCGCTCTGCTTCTCGGCGGCGTATTCGGAATCGGGGCCGCGTTAATCCTCGAGTCGATTCATCCGCGCGTTCGCCTTGACGAGGATCTGCTGCAACTTCTTGGCGTACCGATACTCGGCAAGATTGGCCGTGTAACCCCGCGTGCCATAGAAGCCAATGTGCGCGCCCCGGCGGCGCTGGGGGTATCCCATGTTTGACCAGTCCACCGGCAAGCAAGATTCCATAATGGAAAAAATATCCCGCAAGTCCACAGCGGTCTCGGAGGCACCGGCGCGAACGGTTACCGAGCCGCCGACGCGCGATCAAAGTCGTGCAATTGGATCGATACTCGTCGAGCAGGGCCGAATAGGTCAGCGGGACGTCGATGAAATTCAAAAGTTTGCGACCAAAAGCAACATTCGATTCGGCGACGCTGCTTTGCAATTGAATCTATTGACGAGGAATGATATCGAGGTGGCGCTGGCGCAGCAGTTCAACTACCCCGTTCTTGCGCGCGGCGGCAAGCACGGTGTGGCGGATGACGTGGTTGCGGCGTATTTTCCGCAAAGCGTGCTAGTCGAACCTCTACGGGCCTTGCGCAGCCAGTTGTCACTTCGTTGGGTCAACGGCGCGGGTCGCCGGATCCTGGCCGTTACCAGTCCGGGACGCGGCGAGGGGCGCAGCTGGCTCGCGGCCAATCTTGCGACGGTATTTGCGCAAATGGGAGAACGGGTGCTGCTGATCGACGCCGATATGCGTCATCCGCGTCAACACTACCTATTCAATATCAACAATTCCATCGGCCTGTCGGCGTTGCTGACGGGCCGGGCGGGGCGTGAAATCGTCGCCCGCGTGCATGCACAGTTGCGGTTGTTCGTGTTGCCCGCCGGACTGCGCCCACCCAATCCTCAGGAATTGCTGGGCCGTCCGGTTTTCGAGGTCGTACTCACCTCGTTTGCGGAGCAATATGATCTGGTCATTCTCGACACGCCGGCGGCGATGGAAGCCGCGGACGCACAGATCTTGGCCGCCCGTGCCGGAGCTGCGCTCATGATCGCAAGACGCAACCACACGTTGCACGCGGAATTGAGCGCGGTCATGCAGAACCTCGTTCTGAGCGGAGTGGGGGTACTGGGAAGCGTCATGAATGAATACTGATCAGCGTGGAACTTCACCTGCGTAGTCGTGAGGCTTGGCGAAATTGATCAAGAATAAAAGAGACGGTTCTGAAGGTACGCGCGTGGTGCTCGCGGCATTCATCGTATTCACCGAGATCCTGTTCCTATATTACTTGGCGGCGGCCGGCATGGAGTTCGTGCTCTCGAGCATTGCGGTGACGCTGGCGGTGCTATTGCAGCTCATGTTCGGCATTCGCAAGGATTCGGCAACCCCGGCGGACATCGTCGTCTTCATTTTTGACTGGCTGTTTCTCGACCTGTCCCCAAAGATTCAATTGCTCAGCGTACCCGGAACCCTGGTAAACACATCCTCGGTCGTGCCGGATCAGGTGCTGATTACCAATCTCGTGTGCGCGCTGTTCATCGTCACGTTTACGGTCGCGTATGCGTCCCTGAACAGGCGGCCGCGGATCGTTAGATCTTGGGACGCTAAACAGGAAACCGCCGAGGAGGCTGGTGCGACCGGATCTGTCGCCACGAGATCCCGGTTCGATGGCTTTGGAGTCGGATTGGCGCTGTGCGTTTGTGTTCTGGTCGTCGCCGCCTTTGGACACAATGCGTACATAACCAGCGACATTCCGGGAATCTCGCCATCGGAAATGATCATCAGGAAGTTTCTGCTTTTCCTGCCTTCCGCAACGTTTCTGATACTTTTGCACGAAACGCTTCGCTCCGGGCCGAAGGTGCTGTTCAGCCGCGTGTGCGTGTTGCTGATGCTGGGAATATTGGTCTTGGTTACGCAGAACCCTCTGACGGAGAAGCGTAACGGGTTGGGGCCGGTGTATCTGTGCTTGTTTTTCATATTGTTCGAGTGGCAGCTGCGCGGTCGAAATAGACGGCTGATTCTGCTGATCGCGAGCATGGCGGTGGTTTTTCCGGCGATCACCGTATTTACGCACAACCATGACCAGATCTTCAGCGGTGTCGAGTGGAGTTCGGTCGCGGATACGCTCAAGGACCACTATTTTTCCACCAACTATGACGCTTGGGCGAACATTTACTCGACGATCGAGATGGTCAGGAGACAAGGACTCCACTGGGGGCAGCAACTATTGGGCGGTATCCTGTTCTTCGTGCCGAGTTCGGTGTGGCACACCAAACCCTTGGCGACTGGAATCGTCATTGCCAATTTTCTGATAGCCAATTACAGCATGTGGTTCACGAATCTGTCGGCGCCATTGGTTGCCGAGGCGTACATCGACTTCGGGATCGCCGGCGTCGTGCTTTATGCCACGGGTCTGGCATGGCTCGTGACCGGAATGAACAGGTTCGCCAAGGCGGGACGCAAATGGGTTTCATTTCCGATGGCGATCTACGGCTCGATGTTCTTGATGTTCGCACTCCGCGGATCACTGATGATCGCGATTGCCTATGGCGTCGCGGGGTTCTTGGCGTTCCGTGCCGCGTCTACGCTGCTATCGGCCGAGGCGCGGCAAATAGGTCAGCGGTATTTTCGGGCGCAGATGAGGGCGCCGCATGTGCCCATGCGAGAACCAATGCACCGCTTCGGAGAATCATCGCTTCATCGCCAAAGTAGAGGTTGATCAACATTAGGCAGCTATCTCGTCAAGATGTGCCGTCGACTGCGACGAGGATTCGGGACGTCTACCAACACGAGCATTTATTCTGTATGCACATCGCGATATACCACAATATTCTCTGGTCAAAATACAAAGGCGGAGTGTTTTCGCAAGTTTACGTGCAGAGCAAGGCACGTGGAATCGGCACCTCATTCATTCAAATTGCCGAAACAGACGATGAACGAGTGGCGCTGGGAGACGTGGACCTGTCGTACCACCAGTATCCGTTCCGCCTCTTGTTTCGCGGTGCGTATGGACACCCATCGCTTTGGCGCCGGGTCGTCACCTTGGTTCAGGATGTCTTGCAGAATTCGTCGGATCTCGTCGTGATGCCCGGCTATCACAGAGTGGAATACTGGGCGATGCTCTTCGTGTGCATCGTGCTGCGGCGAAAGCGTGCGGTATTTTGCGATTCGACCGAGTTTGACCGTCCGAAAGCCAATTGGCGGGAGTTGGCCAAACGCCTGTTCTTCAGTGGATGCGATGGGTTCTTCTGCTATGGGATCCGCAGCAAGGAATATCTCATGAAATACGGTGCCGATGAATCGAAAATCGTCTTCAGGTGCCAGGCGGCTGCCCTGCCTCATGGATATGACGCCCGCGATGTGCTTGCGCGCTATCTCGCGCCGGCTCGGGGGGCGTCAAAGGTTCACCGCTTTACCTATGTGGGGCGTCTTGCCATCGAGAAGGGAATCAATGATTTGCTC
The DNA here is from genome assembly GCA_963779985.1 of uncultured Gammaproteobacteria bacterium. Taxonomy (GTDB): domain Bacteria; phylum Pseudomonadota; class Gammaproteobacteria; order Steroidobacterales; family Steroidobacteraceae; genus Bog-1198. Next base: position 1,152,064 of record CAVZZW010000004.1, on the reverse strand, counting down.
GAGGCATTCGCAGCGGTCCACGCGAAGGTCAGCAACGCACGATTGGATCTGGTGGGCGCAGGTCCGCTGCGCACGGAATTGGTGGCGCGAGTATCCGAGCTCAAGTTAGAGCACGTCGTATCGTTTCTGGGCGCGAAGAACATCGACGAATTTGCCGAGCTATTCATCGAAAGCACCGCCTTGGTGCTGCCGAGCCACAGCGAACCGTGGGGCTTGGTCGTGAATGAGGCGATGAGCTACGGATGCCCGGTGGTGGTGAGTAACGTGTGCGGTTGTGCGCCTGACTTGGTGGTGGATGGGGTTACCGGCTATTCGTTCGAAGTCGGGGATGTCGAGGCGCTGTCGCGGGCCATGTTGTCTGCAATAGATCTGGTCGCGGACAGGGTTGCCGTCGCCAGGCAGTGTCTCTCGCTGATCTCCGAGTACACGCCAAAACGCGCCGCCTCGCAAATTCTGGACGGTTGTGCTCGCATCGTGGGAGATGCAGCATGAGGAAGCCGTTGGCGTTCGTTGCACCGCTGCCGCCGCCTGTACACGGATTCTCGAACATCTGCGCGGCCATGCTGGGATTCCTGAGATCGAGGGCGAACGTGAGTGTGTTCGACCGCGCGCCGCGCGGCGGCGTGGCGAGACTGCGTTCGTTGGCGAATATGGCCGCTTATTGCGTGTGGTGCATTAGAACGACGAACGCCGCCTTGTATCTCGGACTGTCCGGGGGGCTGGGGCAACTCGTCGATTGGCCGTACATCATCGTCGGCAGGGTGTTTCGGCGCCGTGTTTTCGTGCATCACCACAGCTTCGCCTATATCAATGCACCTTCATTTCGGAACAGATGTCTTTTCTTCTCCCTGCGGGAGGGTACGCACATTGTTTTGAGCGAGCGCATGAGATCGGAATTGGTCCGAATTTACCGGCTGAATCCATCCCGGGTGAAGATCGTGTCGAACGCAGCTTTCTACGCGGTGGACATGAAATACCGCGTGGTGGACTCGAAACACCGTGGATCCACGGGCACCGATGCGCGGATACGAGTGGGATATCTGTCGGCGGTCTCCTTGGAGAAGGGTATCGCCGAGTTCTTTGCGGTGCTCGCGGAGCTCAAGCGCGCTGGAATTCCGTACTGGGGCTGCATCGCGGGCCCGTTGGCGGCCGGAACGAAATCCGAATTCGACAAATGGCTGGCGGAGTCGAGCGACGTGTCCTACCTCGGATCGGTCTACGACGGTGCGAAGGATGAGTTCTATCGGAACTTGGATGTTCTGCTGTTTCCCAGTGACTACGCCAACGAGGCGGAACCTTTGGTGATACACGAGGCATTGCGCAGCGGGGTGCACGTGATTGCGTGTGAGCGAGGGGCGATTGCGGAGATGTTGGCAAACGGGGCGGGGGTCGTTTGCGCCAAACCCTCGTTTGTTGCCACGGCGGTGAGTCGGATTCGCGGCTTCTCGCACGACATCGCCGGTTTGCGAGCAGCTCAATGTGCGTCGTTCGAGCAAGCACGGCGCATGCACGACGCCGCATCGACGGAGCTGGAAGCGCTGTTGAATGACATGGCCGGACCGACGGAGTCCCGGAAGGGGAGTGCAATGGGTCCCGCGCGCAAAGTGGCTGCGGCCGCTTTGCTGGCCGCATTCGCCCTGGGAATCTGCAACAAGGGTTACGGCGACGTCGCAAACAACGACACGCTGGAAAGAGCGCTGCTGCCGCCCAGCGTTCCCGTGAATCCGGATGCCCGCAGCTTCAACCTGTTTGTCCAGGAGCAGATCGCTTATGACAACAATATATTCCGCCTTCCAAGCGGGGTCGACATCGCGGCGCTCATTGGACCCCAGGCAAGCCGCGAGGATCATATCAATACCGCATCGGCCGGTCTGAACGGCCAGTGGACCGTGGGCAGACAATTCATTACGCTGGATTTGGATGCCGATGATAATCGGTTCGTGCGCAATGACAATCTCAATAACGTTTCGAGCACCGACGCGTTCAAATGGAATTGGATTCTAGGCAGCAAGCTGACCGGCCAAATCGGCACGGACTATTCCCGGTCGCTGGGAGGCTTCTACAACACATTCGTTTATACGCGCGACATAGTGGATCAATCGGAATACTTCGGTTCGATTCGCTACACGGTGGGGCCGCGCATTGCCCTGTTCGGTGGGATCCTGTATGGGGACACGACGCTGAGTGACCCTGCATTGAAGGTCAACGATAATCAGCGCAAGGCGGTTGATTTCGGGCTCGAATATGCGACCGCGGCCGAGAGCACCCTTGATTTCGACTACCGTTATACCGATGCACGTTATTCTCACAGTTCTTTCCTGAACGGTGCGGCGTTCGACCCGGACTACAGGGACGAAACCGGACGCGTCACGTTCAAGGACATGATCTCGGAGAAGACCCAGATCGAGGCGCTCGTGGGCTATTTGAAGCGCACCTACCCGAGTACGGCGATCGGTGCGTTCGCCGGAGATATTTGGCGGTTGACGTTCGATTGGCACCCGACCGGCAAGACGGAGCTCTTGATTGGCGCATCGCGTGATCTTCAGGCGTATTTGGGCGCACAGACGGATTACTTCGTCTCCAAAGCGGTGAGTATTGCGCCGACGTGGATTCCTTCGGAGAAAATCTCGGTGGCGGTGGTCATTTCCAGAGATGATCAGGATTTCATTGGCACCAATGAATTCGCCATCAACCTTGCGAATCGGCGAGACCTCGTCAATGCGGGCCAGGTCAACGTCGTTTATTCGCCCCTGGTGTTCACGCCCGCGCGGGGACTCACCTTCAATTTTACCTTGCGCCGAGAACACCGGGCATCCAATCAGGCGGCCTTGAGCTACGATGACACGATCGGAAAGGCGGGATTCCTATTCAAATTCTAAAGTTCCACGGATACCGCAACATGCTTTCCACGTCGAGTGATCGCCCCATAAACGACCCGGTACAGGATTTGCGAAGCTTTACCGTACCTCCGGAATTTCGCGGTAAGCCCGCCTGGTATGTGCAGTTCTGGTGGCTGATCCAAGCGACCCTGTTCGGGATGTCCCCTCAATTCATGTACGGCTGGAGAAATTGGCTTCTTCGGGCGTTTGGGGCGAGCATTGGAACGGGCGTTCACATACGACCGTCCGCGCGGATCACCTATCCATGGAAGGTCAGCATTGGCGATTGGAGTTGGGTGGGTGACGGGGCAGTAATATATTCACTCGAGAAAATCGTCATTGGCCGCAATGTATCCATATCGCAGCGTTGTTACTTATGTGCGGGAAGCCACGACTATACCCAGCGCAATTTCCCCTACGTCATGGACGCCGCGAAGACCCGCATCGTGGTGGAAGATGAGGCCTGGCTGGCCAATGACGTGTTTGTCGGTCCCGGCGTAACCGTGGGCCGGGGTGCGGTGGTCGGAGCACGCAGCAACGCCTTTAACTCGTTGCCATCGATGATGGTGTGCTACGGAAGTCCGGCTGAGGCGAAAAAGCCGCGCTCGCTGTCGGTGTCTCCCCGGAAGTGATTGTCAGGTTGAGTGAGTCTCGTGTCGGACCCGCGAATGCGATCCGATTACCCCCGGAAATTTAGCAAACATCGTGAAATAAATGGCGGACTTGGATCTTGGAGTCGGCGACGCTGCGCAGGAGCGGACGGCTGAACGTGGAAAGCACATCAAGCTGACCGTGTTTACCGGTTTGATTGCGCGGGCGAGCTCGATGTTGATGACCATCGTGTCCGTGCCATTGACGCTGAATTATCTTGGTCCTGAGCGTTTTGGACTCTGGATGACCGTAACGTCGGTGATATCGATGCTCGCCTTTGCGGATTTCGGCATCGGTAACGGATTGCTCACCGTGGTGGCCGAGGCGTCGGGCCGCGATGATCAAATGGCGATTCGCCGTTATATCACCAGTGCCTTCGCCATCCTGGTTCTCATCGCGGTTTTCATCCTGGCGGCTTTCTTCATCTTCATCTTTCCGGCGGTCGATTGGCCGCATCTCTTCAATGTGCATTCGCCGGCCGCTCGCGCCGATGCGGGGCCGGCGATTGCGATGTTGGTCGCATGCTTTGCGGGCAGCATTGCCGCCTTGATCGTGCCCAGGGCGCAACTTGCGTTGCAGCAGGGGTTCGTGAACAACTTGTGGGTCACGATCGGCCTGTTCGTCACGTTGGCGGGGATTTGGGCGGTATCGGCTGCGCGCGGGAGCGTTGCCCTGCTCATCCTGGTGATGTTCGGGACGCCAGTCGTGGCGGCCGTCATCAACGGGATCATTTTTTTCCAGCGATACGAACAATTCCGCCCAAGTTGGACGTTCGTGGACGCTGCGGCGATGAAGCGCATTCTCAGCACCGGTCTGTTGTTCGTTGCGATGCAGATCGGCACGTCGATAAGTTTCGCCTCGGACAAGTTGATAATCGCTCGGTTGCTCGGCGCCGAGGCGGTGGCCGCCTATTCGGTCTACGAAAGGGTCTTCGGTGTTGGTGCGAACCTGATGCTCGTGATGCTGTTGCCCATCTGGCCTGCATACGCAGAGGCCTGGGCCAGGAAGGACAGGGCCTGGGTCAGAAAAACGTTGAGGCATTCGTTGGCGCTGTCGGTGGGCATCAGCATCGCCTTCGGAATTCTGATCGTGCTGCTGGGGCCGTTCATCGTGTCGCTCTGGACACGCAGGGATGTGCCCGTCGAACCGGTCGTGCTCTACTCGCTGGCGATATGGTGCGTACTTCAATGCACGCAGAATGCGCTGGCGATGCTCCTCAATGGCCTGCATGTCATCAGAATTCAGGTGATATCGTCGACCTTGGTGGCGTGCCTTGCGATACCGCTGAAGTTTCTGCTGGTCCGTAATCTTGGGCCGGCGGGAGCTGTGTTGGCGTCGTCGATTGCGGTGACCCTACTTTCGCTGATCCCGTTCTCGATTGTGGTATGGAAATTAACCCGATCGACCGGTGGGCTCGAACGGTCAATCGAATCCTAGAGCGAGCAGCGTCCACTTTGTGCCGCGCTTCCGCTCCAGTAGGTCAGATCGAGTACCCCCGGAGGGATGCCGCTCGCGGAATAAATTTGCACACCACCTTTGAAAGAGAAGACGGTAGAACCGCTTCGCATCAGGGAGAAGACCGGTACGCCTGGCTGTGAAGGCACCCTGAACGAAGTGATCCCCGCGGCCGCGTCTTTCATGTAGTCCTGCTGACCGATGGTGATTTTTATCGTGCCGGGGGCCGTCAGGAACGCGACCAGCTCAATGTCGTCCTTCGCGGTGCTGTTCGTGATATGGATCGGCAGACTTTGCGCCGGGCCGGCCGCACTGGACGGCTCGCGGCGGTAAAAATAGTACAACACATCGTGTGTGATGACCGGCTGCCGGCCGGTCAAGAACCACGTGGCATAGTAACCGTTCAGGTCGTAGTAGCCGGTGCCGATATCACGTGCCAATGTGGCGTCGGTATACGGCTCAATCTCGCTGGATTCCGAGAAGTCGCTCCAGGTCACGATCTGTACCCAATCCGTGTTGCCGGTGATCGCACTCGTCCATGCGCTGCGGAACGTCTCGCTATTTTCGGCCTCCCAGAATCCCGGGTCTTTGGGGCGGTATTGCTGTGGATCCACCGGCATCATGTATATCTTTCCATTCATCGCATGCGCCGCAGAGGGATCCGCCTGCATATCGCGGCTTCCGCTCGGTGTTGCGGTGCCCCAATCGCCAAATCCGTAGCTCAGGTCGGCGAACGCCGCGGCTTTCCCACGCCAGCCGAGGAAGGTCGGGACGAATGCAATTTTGACTCCCTGGGCATTGAGTTGTTTGATGATCGAGGCCCACCACTCGGGCGGGTTCGCGCCTGCGTTGAAAGCGGTGACGACCAGGCGGCCGTCTGCCAATCTATAGGCGGCAGGGCTCGCAGCTGCCGCGGCGATGATCTTTGTCACGGAATCCGCATCGGACTTGAACTGCTCAATGTCCGGCATGACCACGATCTTGAACCGAGGATCGACCGCTTGGGCAGCCTGGAGCAAAAGCTGCAGGTGGCCGTTATTGTCCGTCGCTTCCTTGACCGACAATACGTCGATGGTGAAGCCGGTGATGCCGCGGGCCAGCGCCATTCTCACCTCGTTCTCCATGTTCAAGAGCCGCCAATTCGGGTCGGAGTTCACCGGGACGCTCAAGGGCCGTTGCCGTAGAAATCCGCCGTGCTTCACCCATTTGCCGGATTCGCCGTTCTTGTCCAAATACTGGACATTGTAGTAATCCTGCGCCGACGGCTTGTTGTCTATCGATAAGGGAAACATGTAAAAGTAGTGTGCAAAGACCTTCTTCGGCGAATTGAGCAGCGCATCGGGCGTCGGCATCGTGATGGCCATGCATGCATCTTGGCGATTGGCGCTGGGGGCTTGCGGTTGTGCCGCTTGCGGCGCGAGCGATGTTGCGATCAGTGTGCTCGCGCATGCCACGAGAAGCGTATGTCGAAACGCGGACCTCGAGTCTCGCAAACCACCGGCGGAGTTACGGGCAACCGGCAGACGATTGAGAGTGGCCAAATGCGATCTCCTCATTGAGCCCATGAAATAACGCGTCGAGCAGTGGGTTCGCTGGGTGTGCCGCCTCGGCAACGACGCGTGGATCGATTGTCACTGACAGTGTGCGCCCTTACAAGTGATACGGCATGGCGGCGAGTCGGTCGGTTCGTGCGCAATCGCATGACGGATCGTCTTTGTATTTATTACTAAGAGAACCGCGTGATGCTCGCGCAATGGCGTTTTGTGCGTCCGCAGGCACCCAGTGCGTGTAGAAAGAACGATATGTGCGACGCGTGGATCAGTGTGTGGTGGCTCGAAACACGAGCGCGTGTCTGTCTATTGAGACAGCGGTAGGCAGTGTTGCTGAAATGCATTCGCGTTCACAAAAATATGTACGAAGTGAGTGATCGCGACGCGACAATTATCTTAACAACTGACGTGGTGATCGTTATGATACGTGCACACTGCGATGCTTTTTGTCCAGGCGTGTTGTAAATATTTCATTGGATGTGACAGTGGACGAACCGCTAACGGCCGAGCAAGTTGCTGAGTTCTTTCAGCAAGGTTTTCTAGTCATTGAGACTCCTCTCATTTCCAAAGCTGAGCTGGAGTGGTGCAACAAGATTTTGATGCGCCTGCTCGAGCAGGGTGTCGGCCGCAAAGAGGGCAGAAATTTCGATCTCGCCGCGAGACTAGGCGGAGAGGACACTCCGTCTCCGCAAATGGTGCGTCCTTCACTTTATGCCACTGAACTCGCAGGGCTGTCTTGTCGAGGTAAGGTGTTGACCGTGGCGAAGCAGTTGCTGGGTCCGGATGCGTCCTTTGCGCTCGATAACACTATCTACAAACCGAGCCGAAATGGGGGCCCGACCCCATGGCACCAGGATGAGGCGTATAACGACCCGCATTTTTACCAGGAACAAGTGAGCTTCTGGATTGCGATCACCGAGAGCACGGCGGAAAACGGCGCCATGGCATATATACCCGGATCACATTTATTGGGAATTCTTCCGCATCGGCCTCATGGTGGTTCCGCGGAGGCAAACTCGATTGAATGCTACCAAGGCTTTGATCCGGCCTCGGCGAAAGTTTGTCCCATACCGGCCGGCGCGATGATCATTCATCACGGCCGCACTTTGCATGGCGCATTCGGCAACAAGTCCGATACATCGCGCCTGGCCTACATACTTTCCTACAAGACCCCGCCGAGGCCGCGTATGGAGTGGGGCGGCGAGTTCCCGTGGAATCAGCACGTCGGGAAATCCAGCCAAACGCTGCGCAGACATTGGCTGCTGCGTGGGGGAATATTCCCCGAACTGCTGCGATTCGTGCGCTCCGACCGGGATGCACATCGGCATTTCTTGAATCAAGTGCGGCGCTTTTTCAGGCGTTAGCAGCTCGGTGATCTGAATTCGAATGGCGGGAGCGCGCGCCCTCAGCGCAGTCGCAGCCTTTCGCCAAGCCCCGTCAATTCCAAATAACCTCGCCCAACGAGGTTGTGCTGTTCATACGCCTGAACCGCGCCCTCCCAATAGATGGCACCCGTCGATAGCCGAGTGTCATTTTCCTGATCGTCGAGCAGCGGCTCGAAATCGAATTCTCTCGAGCCCGCGCGCACGTGCCATTGCACCGGATACGTGATTCCCGTTCGCTGGCGAGATCCATTGCCGGCCGGCGTGAAATTCCACATCGGCCGGTTGCAGGATTTGCACTTGACCGCTCGCCGCTGCGCAACGTGCCGCCGGCCCAGCGCGGCTCGCCCCTGGGAGCCGCGGATGCGGAACGCCATCAGCGCCGCGATCCGTCGTCCAAATTGATGCCGATCCAGTCCCAACCCACCGCCTCACTGTCCAGGTACTCGCTGGACCATTCGTGATCGAGCCAGGCCTCGCCGGTGACGCGATCGGCGCTGCCCTGACGGGCGATGGTGCCCGCCACGCGCAGGTGCGGCAGGCTGTAGTAGTAGCTCGCGGCTTTTGGCGAGGGGCCCTTGCGGCTGACGCCGGAGTCGCCGTTGAGCAGAACGGCTTGCGTCTCCGACAAGCGTCAGATCCAGTGAGAAATCCTCCGCATCGATCTTTGTCGTGTAGGCGGCTGCGTCGCGCCTGAGGGACCAATTGTCGATCCACACATGGGTGTCGCCCGTAGCCGCCTCGGCGAGCCCCAGCCCGGCACGGCGAATACGCTGGTCTTGCCATAGCCGGCCGCGCTTCGGGTCGCTGATGGCGCAATGCGCGATCAGCAGCTGGTGCGGCGCGAAGGCGCTGGGATTGTGCTCGTCGATCTCGGGCTTGGTGCGAAAGAACGTAACTTGAAAGCCGAGCGGCTCACCATGCTCGGTGGTCAAGCCAACCGGTGACATACCACCACTCGGTGCGAAACTGCGGATGGCTGCCGTAATCCGACGGAAACTTGAGCGGCCGGTCGGCTGTTACGGGTGCGTAGGAGGATGCTGTTGGTGCCGTTGCCGTTGCCGTTGCCGTTGCCGATGCCGATGCTGGTGCTGATGTCGACGCCGGTAGCGCACTCGCTGCAGCAGCAGCGGCGCTCATGGCAATGCCCGCGCCCACGCTCACGCTGATGCCCACGCCCGCTCCGCGCATGCCCAAAAGCAGCCATGCCGTCCATCGTGCGCGTGATGTCCTCATGGCATCACCAGTCCTCGCGCACGGCCTGCACGGCATCGCGGCTCATGGCGGCGCGTCCGCTCCAAACCGCGGTGACGGCTGCGGCGGCGATCAGCGTGACGCTGAGTATCGCAAGTTGCCAGGCCGGAATGGCGAGGTCGATGCTCCAGTTGAAGGACTGGCGATTGATCACGTAGACCAGAACCAGGCTCAGCGCCGTGCCGAGAGCGAGGCCGTACGCCACGCCGAACGCGCTGGTGAGAATGCCTTCGCTCGCCAGCATGCCGACGATCTGCCTGCGCAGCATGCCGATATGCCGCAGCATGCCGAACTCGGCGCGGCGGGCGAGGGCGGTCGAACTCGCCGCAAAGCTCACGCCGGTGAGTCCGATGATCACTGCGATGGCCTCGAGCGCATAGGTGATGGCGAAGGCGCGATCGAAAATTTGCAGCGAGCGCTCGCGCAGCGCGGTGCTCGTCAAAATCTCAGAGAGCATCGCCGCGCGCGAACCGGGCACGCAGCGCCGCTTCGGTGTGCGCCGCATCGGCGCCGGTATTCAGCCAAACGGAGCCCTCGTTGGCGCTGCCGTCACCGGTCGCGGCGCGATATGCCTGACGCGAGATCACGATGGCGCCGGAGGTGCGTGCGTAGTCGCGCCAGATGCCGGCCACCGTGAACCGTTGGGCGCGGCCTGCGAGCGGCAGGCTCGATCTGGTCGCCGAGTCTTGTACCCGTAGAGGTCTTGCAGCGCCTCGGAGATCCATGCCGGCTCGGCGTCGGACGGCAGGGGCCGCTGGTCGCTGCGCACCAGCGGCAATTCGGCCGCGGCCTGCGCGGCGGTCGCTCCGCGGGCGATCAAGGTCACCGGCGCGCGCGTTGGATCGAGCAGCAGCTGCCGGGTGCGGCGAAACTCGATGCGCGATATGCCGGCGACCGCCGCGAGGTTTGCTTGATCGGCGAGCAGACCAGTACGCCGTATCGCTGCCGAAGGGCTCACGCAGTTGCATGTCGGCGGGCAGGAGTTTGCCCAGCCAGTGATCGAACGACACTCGGAACGAGTACACCATGATGGCCATCGCCACCATCAGGCTGAAGCTCACGATGATGGACGCCAAGCTCAAGGTCGATAGCCCGACGTTTTCCCGCAGCTGCGCCACGGCGGTGTCGAGCACGATGCGGCGCGTGCGCGGCGCCAGACTCAAGCCCTTCACGGTGAGTGTCGGTACCAGCAACACCGCGCCGAACAACAGGGCGGCAATCGCGGCGTAGCCGAAAACCGGTAATCCTCCCACGGGCGGCAGCCGCGACAGCGCGGCTCCCGCGGCCCAGCAGAGCAACGCCCGAGTAGGTGCTGCGTCGAGCCACGACGACGTAGTCGCCGTCGCCGCCCTTCAGGGAGCGGGCCGGCGGTTGGCGCGCCGCGGCGCGCGCCGGCAGCCATGCGCCGATGCTCGCCACCGCCGTGCCCATCACGAAGAACGCGAACATCGGCAGCGGCGCTGCACGCATCGATGCGCCCACGGCGTGCAATTGACCGTTGCCGAGATCTCCGGTCAGGAAGCGCAATACGGCGGCGGCAACGGCCAAGCCGAGCATGACGCCGAGGAAGGACCCGGCGACTCCGAGCGCGGCGCCCTCGCCGATGAGCGCGCGCTGCAATTGGCCCCGAGTCACGCCGAGCGCCCGCAGCAGTGCGAGGGAGCGGCGTCTGCGCAGCACCGAGAGCGATTGCGTCGAAAAAACCAAGAACGCTCCGGTCCACAGCGCGACGAGCGCCAGCATGTTCAGGTTGACCCGATAGGCGCGGGTCACGGTAATGGCGCGGTCGCGCTCGACTTGCGGGGCGATGGCGAGAACTCCGACCGGCAATTTCGGCCCGAGGGCGCGGCGAAAGGCGTCGACATCGATGCCCGGGTTCAAGCGCAAATCGATGCGGTTCAACCGGCCTATTCGATCGAAGGTCCATTGCGCCGAGGCAATGTCCATCAAGCCCTAATGCCTGGGAATAAGTTCCCTCCGACAGAATGCCCAGCACGCGCAGCGCCTTGGGCGAGCTGCCGACGATGACTTGCAGCAGATCGCCGCGCCGCAACTTCAGATCCTGCGCGGCACTGCTGCTCAAGTAGATGCTGTCCGGCTGGAAGAGCGCAAACAGACCGCCGCCGATATCGCCGATGAGCGCAGGCTGCAGCGCGGCGGCGCGAAACGGGTCCACCCCCAGTACCTTCAGCGTGTCGCGCCGCCCGGGCAGAGCCACGTCCAGTTCGAGCACGGGACTCGCCGCGCTCACGGCGGCATCGCGCGCCAACCGGGCAAACAGCTGCTCCGGAAAGCCCTCGCGCGGCCCCCGCACGACGACATCGGCTTCGCCCACCAAGCGTTTCGTGGCCAAGCCGAATTCATTGAGCGCGGCGCTATTGACCAGGATACACCGCGGCGCCGAGCGCCACGCCGAGGGCGATTGCCAGCACGGTGACCAGCAATCGGCGCGGGCGACTCGCGCAATTGCGCGAGCAGCAGCACGCGCCAAATGGTGAATGCTCCGCGGGAAACGCGCGGAATGCTCATCCGCCGGCGCCTCATCGGACTGAGTCCGCCGGCGTCGAGCACCAGGATGCGGTCGGCTGTCTCGGCCGCGGCGCGCGAGTGAGTGATCAGTATGCCCGCGCCGGCATTGGCCTTGACCTGCGCGCGCAACAGCGCCAGCGTCTGCGCCGCGCTGCGCGGGTCGAGATTTCCCGTCGGCTCGTCGGCCAGCAGCAACCGCGGCTGATGCACCAGGGCGCGTGCGATGGCGATGCGCTGCACCTCGCCGCCGGACAGTTCTCCGCGCACGCCGAGCGGCGAGCGGGGCGATACCCACGGCCGCCAGCATCTGCGCGGTGCGCCGGCTGCGTTCGGGCTCGGTCACTCCCAGCAGATCGAGGGGCAGGGCGACGTTCTGCTCGACGCTGAGATAAGGCAGTACATGGAAGGCTTGAAAGACGAATCCGACCGCCCGGCGCCGCAGCAAGGTGATCGCGTCATCGTCCATGGTCGACAGATCGGCGCCTTCGAGCAACACTCGGCCTGAATCCGGCTGATCGAGACCGGCCAGTAAATTGAGCAGCGTCGACTTGCCGACACCGGATTCGCCCATCACGGCGAGATACTCGCCCTGCCGCAGCTCGAGCTCCAGCCCCTCGAAGATCGCGGGGCGATCCGGCGAATAGCGCTTACCGAGGTTCTCGAGCCGCAGAACGGCGGGATCAGGCACCAGACCCCGCATGGTTCCTAGATTTCGCCGGCATCAAGCGGCGTCGACTCCGATCAGCGCCTTGACCTCCAGAAAGTCGCGCAGGCCGAATTCACCGTATTCGCGCCCGTTGCCGGACATCTTGAAACCGCCGAATGGCGTTTGCATATCGCCCGACGCACCATTCAAGGCTACCTGGCCGGCGCGAATGCGATTGCCCACGCGCCGCGCGCGAACATTGTCCTGCGACCAGACGTAGGCGGCCAAGCCGTACGGCGTGTCGTTGGCGATCTGCACCGCCTCTTCCTCACTCTGATAGGGCAGGATGCAGAGGACCGGTCCGAATATCTCCTCGCGCGCAATGGTCATGTCGTTGCGTACGTTGGAGAAAATGGTGGGCTTGACGAAATAGCCCGTAGGCATTCCCTCGGGCCGACCGGTGCCGCCGGTAATGAGATGCGCACCTTCGGCGATGCCCTTCTCGATGAATCCCTCGACTCGGTCGAATTGCAGTTTGGAAACGACGGGACCCACGGTGGTCTTCTCGGAAGCCGGATCGCCCACGACCACGGTCTCGGCGATGCGCTTGGCAATGGCTTCCACGGCCGCCATCTTTCCGGCGGGAACCAGCATGCGCGTCGGCGCATTGCAGGACTGACCGGAATTCTGGAACACATGCAGGACGCTTTGTTTCACGGCGCGCTCGAAATCGGCATCGTCCAATAATACATTCGGTGATTTACCGCCGAGTTCCTGGTGCACTCGCTTGACCGACGCGGCCGCATTGCGCGCGACCTCCGTGCCGGCCCGGGTCGATCCGGTGAACGACACCATGTCGATGTCACGGTGCGACGACAGCGGCGCGCCGACGCCGAGGCCATCGCCGTTGATGAGATTGAATACGCCGGCGGGAACCCCGGCCTCGTGCATGACCTTCGCCCACAGAATGGCGCTGAACGGCGAATACTCCGAAGGCTTGAGAACCATGGTGCAGCCGGCGGCCAACGCCGGCACGACTTTCGCCGCGATTTGGTTCATGGGCCAGTTCCACGGGGTGATCAATGCGCAGACGCCGACCGCCTCCTGCACCAATCGCGTGGTACCGCGCATTTCCTCGAACTTGAAGCTCTTCAGCACTTCGATCATGGCGCTGATGTGCCCGATGCCGATCTCGGTCTGAGACCCCTTCGCGAGCGTAATGGGCGCGCCCATTTCCGTGGAGATTGCCTGCGCGATTTCGCCGAAGTGCGCCTTGTAGGCGACGAGTACGCGCTCCATCAGCGCCAGGCGCTCCGCCGGAGCGGTGCGGGAATAGCCGTCGAACGCGCGGCGCGCGGCGGCGACGGCGCGGTCGACATCTTTGGCGCTGCCCATCGAGATCACGCCGGCGACCTTCTCCGTTGCCGGGTTGATGACTTTGAAATCCTTCGGTTCGATCGGGTCGACCCAAGCGCCGTCAATGTAGAACTGCCGATTGTCGTACGTCATCAAGCTGCCCCTCAAACACTCGTTGATTCCAGGTACACATTCTACTCGCTGGCCTGGCAGGGCGCAGAGATGTTGTCGCCAGCCGCCGACGCTTGGTTCCGCACCATGGAATATCCAAGAATTGACGCGGGTTTGCGGTGGTAGTTCTCACTCCGGCGGCTGCATTATTGCTAGGCTGCGGACGCGAAATTGCCGGGGATGGCCGGCGATTCCGCCCGGCCACGTTGGTTTTGGAGTGTTTATGCCAGGAATTGCCAGACTGCTGCTCGCACTCGCCTGCGGCGGCTCTATTTGCCTGATGCCCGACCTGGCGCGTGCGGCCGCCCCGGAATGGAATCCGGTGCGCACACATGCCGTCCAGATCGGCCCCGAGGCCAGCCGACTGGTGGTCGGTTTTCGCGCAACCCCGAGCAATGCCGTGGTCAAGGCGATCAAATTCCGTGCCCAGGCGCAGAGCGTCAGGATCGTCCAAGCTCAGACGTCGGGGGACGACGTCGCCGGTCTCGCGCAGCGGACGGGCGTGGCGATGGCCGGGTCGCGACAGATGACGCCGAGCATGCATGTACTGTTCTTGGAAAAGACGCTCTACGGCGCCGATGTCAACACCGCTCTCGAGAAGTTGCGGACCGACCCCGCGGTCGAGTTCGCCGATGTGGATCAGCGCCGGTACGCGCATTCGCTCCCGCCTGATGACCCGCTATTCCTGCCCACGGCGGGAGCCAGCGGTCAATGGTTCATGCAACCCCCCAGCGCGGCGATCATTAGCTTTGGCGGCGTTACGACCCAGGACTTGTCGGCAACTGACGCGGTGTCCGCCTGGGCGATCACCACGGGCAGCACGGGGACGGTCATTGCGGATGTCGATACGGGCGTCCGGTTCGATCATCCCGATCTTCTGCGGGCGGGGTTCGATTCATCCAGGGCAGGCTTCGGCGGGCGGCTGCTGCCGGGTTACGATTTCGTCGGCCAAGACTACAATCGCACTACGGGTGCAGCCCTGGGCACGTTCCTCGTCGCCAATGACGGCGATGGCTGGGATCCGGACCCATCAGATCCCGGCGATTGGATAGACACCACCGATCAAAAAAATGCCCTGTTTCCGGCCAAGGATTGCACCGTCGCGGATAGTTCCTGGCACGGAACACGTGTGGTCGGGGTGCTTGGTGCCCTCACCGACAATGGGGTCGGCATCGCCGGGATGACGTGGAATCCTTACCTCTTGCCGGTGCGAGCGCTCGGCAAATGCGGAGGATATGACTCAGACATCATTGTGGGGATGCAATGGGCCGTGGGCATGCCGGTGACCGGGGTCCCGGGTAATCCATATCCCGCCGATATCGTCAACTTGAGCCTGGGCGGCAGCGGCAGCTGTCCATCGACGTATCAGAGCGTGGTCAAGACGTTGACCACGATGGGTGTCTTGGTAGTCGCTTCAGCCGGCAATGAGAGCGGCCCCGTGGATGCGCCTGCCAACTGCGTCGGTGTGCTCGCGGTTGCGGGGCTGCGCAACGTGGGCACCAAGGTGGGATACAGCAGCTTCGGTCCCGAAGTGGGGGTCTCCGCTCCGGCCGGAAACTGCGTGAACTCATCCGGCGCGTGCCTGCGATCCATCGATACCACCGTCAATTTCGGGCTGAAGACGCCCGGCACCAACGGTTATACGGACCAGTCGAACCCCAATCTCGGTACCAGCTTTTCGGCCCCCATCGTGTCGGGGATCGCTGCGCTGATGCGAGCGGTCAATGCGAACTTGACGCCCGCTCAGTTGATCACGCGTATCGAATCGAGCGCGAAACCGTTTCCTCAGCCGGCCGGTCTTCCGGTTTGTCCGGCCACCGATCCGACGACCGCGGAATGCGCCTGCCCTAATGACGGCACGCAATGCGGCGCGGGTATGGTCAATGCGCTGAGCGCCGTCAAGGCAGCGCTCAATCCCATTGCGGCCGTCGCCGTACCCGCGACGGTTGGCGCAGGCAGCAATGCCGTATTCGATGCCAGCGGCAGCGTGGCGGCTTGCGGCGTTCCGGGTGCTCTCTCTTATGCGTGGACGTCCACGGGCGGGGTCACCATTCAGTCAGGCGCCAGTGCAGCGCAGGTGACGGTGGTTTCGACTGGTGCTCAAGGTACGTTGACGCTCAAGGTAACGGATTCGGCGAACAACTTTGACACCGCCACGGTGACATTCACGTCCACCGGTGCAACTACCTCCGCGCCCGCGTCGGCCGGTACACCGGCCACGGCGTGTCCAACGCCGCTTACCATCACGCCCGCTGCGCCCACGGTCACCGAGGCGTTCTCCCCTGCCAGCGTGGGCGAGAATACCGCCTCGACGCTCACCATTACTTTCAGCAATACGAACGGTTTCGACTTGACCCAGTCGGGGTTTACGGAGACGGTGCCCGCCAATCTCACCATCCAGACCTCGCCGGCGCCGACTACGACATGTCCGGGAGCGGCGGGCACGCTGACCAGTTCCACGGGCTCCGTGACCATGGCCGGCGCGAATATTCCGGCCAACGGCAGCTGCACCATGACCTTGAGCGTGAAGAGCGCGGCGGCGGGGAGCTATGCCAACTCGATTGCCGCGAACGCACTGTCGACGGGTCCGGCGGGCGGCAACTCGGCAGGTGCCTCGACCTCGCTGACCGTGACCGCTCCGAGCAAGGGCGGCGGCGGCGACTTGGATTGGTGGGACATGATGTTCGTCGTGGGCGTGCTGCTCGCCGGGCGGCGGCATGGCGCCCGACCGCGACGATAGCGGCGCCTCTCGGCTATAATCCGCAGGATGAATACGCCGAATACACGGGTGGTCGTGCAACCCGTCAAGACACATCGCGATCCGCGCGGGAGCTTGTTCGAACCGTTGACCGATGCGGAACTCGCGGCTCAGAAGAACGTGCATGTCGTGCTGACGGAGCCGAATGAGGTGCGCGGCAATCACGTGCATCGAACTGCGGTGGAGACCACCAGTGTCGTCGGACCCTGCCTGATTCGTCTCAAGGAAGCGGGCACGATTCGGGATCTTCAGGTGCCGGCGGGGGAGACCTGGAGGCTGACCATACCGCCCGGTGTGGTGCATGCGTTTCGCAATACCGGCGAGAGCATGATGGTGCTGGTGTCGTTCAGCACCAATCTGCACGACCCGACCGGTTCCGACACGCTGCGAGAACAGATTCTCTAGCCATGAGCACCGCATTCACACCGCCGCGAATGCGAATCACCACGAACCGCTACCAAATGATGGTGGCTACCGGAGTGTTGACCAAATACGATCGCATCGAGTTGATCGAAGGCGATATGCTCGATATGGCGCCGATTGGAACGAAGCACGCGGCGATAACGTCGAGACTCCACGAGTTGTTCGTATTGGCGGTTTCGCGTTCGGCCACCGTCGTCAGCGGTGGACCGGTCAATCTAGGGGAGTTTTCGGAGCCGCAGCCGGATCTCATGCTGTTGAAACGCCGCGCGGATTTCTACGGCGGCAAGATCCCGGAATCGGCGGATGTCTTACTCCTCATCGAAGTGTCTGACAGCTCGCTGGCTTTCGACCAAGGCGTCAAGCTGGGTCTCTATGCTCGATACGGCATATCCGAGTACTGGGTCGTGGATGTGGAGGGCAAACGGGTCGTGGCCTATCGCGAACCCACCGCGAAGGGGTACGTAAGCAAAGCCGTATTCGCGGCGGCCGATAGCGTGTCGCCGCAAGCGTTTCCAGGTGTCAAGATTCCTGCCGGGGGAATTTTCGATTGAGCGCCGACGGGCTAGGCGATCTTGCAGGCCTCGTCGAAGTCCAAACGAGGGTTGCGCGGAAACAGTTTTTCGTTCGTTCCCGTGCCGAGCGCGCAAATGAAATTCGATTTGAGCGGCGTGCCGGCGAAAAACGCGGCATCGACCTTCGCGTTGTCGAAACCCGACATGGGTCCGCAATCCAAACCGAGGGCGCGCGCCGCCAGGATGAGGTAGGCGCCTTGCAAGCTCGAGTTGCGCATCATGGTCACCTCGGCCATGGCCGGGTGCTTGAACATGTCCGCCGCCCCGGGCATGTGCGGGAACAGCCTGGGCAGTTTCTCGTAGAATGTCCCGTCCATGGCGATGATCACCGTGACGGGTGCCTGTTCGACCTTGACGACATTGCCCGGCGATAGACAGGCGACGAGCTTGGCTTTGGCTTCGGCGCTCTTGACGAACACGAACCGCGCCGGGGTGGAGTTGGCCGATGTCGGTCCGAATTTCAGCAATTCGTACAGCTCGTGCAGAGTCCGGTCAGGCACCGCTTCGCCGGTCCAGCGGTTATAGGAACGCGCTTCGCGAAACAGGGCGTCGAGTGCTGCATCGTCGAGTGGTTGTTTCATGGGCTACCCTTTGGTGTGGTTCGATTCGAGCTCATGGCCCCGCTTGAAGTCGTGAATGTGCTTCTCCATCCAATTGCGCGCCTGCTCGCTGCGCCGGAGCTTGATGGCATCGGCGATCTTGCCTTGTGCCGTCTGTATGCGCGCACGGGCTTGGGGAACGCGATCGATCATACGGGTGAGCGTCGGGGCGAGCAACAGATTGAGCGGCGCTTGTGAGAGCGCAAGCACCTGATTGCCGCTCGCCGCGGCGACGGCGGTGAAGAAATCCACCACCGCGGCGACGGCCGCGGCGGTATCGGCGACTTCGCGCTTGAATCGCGCGGCGGCGCGCACCAGAGTCTGCAGCTGCGCCGGGGTGCGGCGTGCCGCCGCGTACTGTGCGGCCACGGGCTCGATCGCCATCATCGCCTCCCACAACTCGAGGAAGGTCACATCATGCAGTGCGAGGGCGCGGCTCACGCCGGAGCTCACGCTCTGCGGCTCGGGGCGGGTGACTCGCAGCCGCTTCTCGCCGCGCAGCCGGCCCAGCAGGCCGTGAGTCTCGAGCTCCCGGATTGCCTCACGCACGGTGGAGCGGTTGACGCCGAATTGCCGCGCCAGATCCGTTTCGGAGGGCAGGGGATCGCCGGTGCGCAGCGAGCGGGCGACGATGCGCTGCTCGATGACATTCGCGATCTGGCGGTATGCCGGTTGATCGTCGAGCGGCACGAATAGATCGGTCACTAGCCTTCCCCGAACAGCTCGCGGCCGATCAGCATGCGGCGAATCTCCGAGGTTCCGGCGCCGATTTCATACAGCTTGGCATCGCGCAGCAGCCGCCCGGTCGGATAGTCGTTGATATACCCGTTGCCGCCCAAGAGCTGGATCGCATCGAGCGACGCCCGCGTTGCCGCTTCGGCACAGAACAAGATGCAGGCGGCGGCGTCCTTGCGCGTGGCATCGGCGCGATCGCAGGCCGCGGCCACCATGTAGGCATAGCTGCGGCAGGCGTTGAGCGAGGCGTACATGTCGGCGAGCTTGCCTTGCACCAGCTCGAAGGTGCCGATGGCCTGGCCGAATTGCCGCCGTTCGCGCACGTACGGTACGGCCACGTCGAGGGCGGCGGCCATGATGCCGAGCGGCCCGCCGGACAACACGACGCGCTCGTAATCCAAGCCGCGCATCAGCACGCTGACGCCCTGGTTTTCCTCTCCGAGCAGGTTCTCGGCGGGCACTTCGCAGCCGTCGAACACCAGCTCACTGGTGCTCGAGCCGCGCATGCCGAGCTTGTCCAGCTTCTGCGCCGGGGTGAATCCCTTGAAACCCTTCTCGATGATGAACGCGCTGATGCCGCGTGCGCCGGCGTCCGGATTGGTCTTCGCGTACACCACCAGCACATCGGCTTCAGGGCCGTTGGTGATCCACATCTTGCGGCCGTCGAGCACATAGCGGTCGCCGCGCCTGACCGCCTTCAGCTGCATGGATACGACGTCGGATCCGGCGCCCGGCTCGGACATCGCCAGGGCGCCCACGTGTTCGCCGCTGATGAGCCGCGGCAGATACTCGAGTTTCTGCGCGTCGGTGGCATTGAGCGCGAGCTGGTTCACGCAAAGATTCGAATGCGCTCCGTAGCTCAAGCCCACCGCGGCCGAGGCGCGCGAGATTTCCTCCATCGCGACGGTGTGGGCGAGATAGCCCAGCCCGGCGCCGCCGTAGTCCGGGCTCACCGTCAGCCCCAGGAATCCCAGCTCGCCGAACTCGCGCCACAAATCGCGCGGGAACACATTGCTGCGATCGATCTCGTTGGCGCGCGGGGCGATGCGTTCTGCGGCGAAACGCTGCACCTGATCGCGCACGGTATCGATGACTTCGCCGAGCCCGAAATTGAACTCGCGGTATGCGGAATTGGCCATGGTCAGCGGTCCCCCATTGTCATCGGACCCCAAATCGTTGGATAATCGGACTGTCGGACAATTTTGCCACTCTCAGGGCAACAAAGCCAATGGCCCAGATCGCCTCGAAAATCGACACTCGCTCCAAGGAATTCGCCGACAACCGCGCGGCCATGGTACCGCTGGTGGAGGATCTGCGAGCCACGCTGCGGCGCAATGCCGAGGGCGGCAGCGCGGCGGCCCGCGACAAGCACACCCAGGCAGGCAAGCTGCTGGCGCGAGAGCGGATCTCGGCCTTGCTCGATCCCGGTTCGCCGTTCCTGGAACTGTCCGCGCTGGCGGCGCAGGGCGTGTATGGCGAGGATTTGCCGGGCGCGGGCCTGATCACCGGCATCGGACGGATCTCGGGCCGGGAATGCATGGTGGTGGCGAACGACCCCACGGTGAAGGGCGGCACCTACTATCCGCTCACGGTGAAGAAGCATTTGCGCGCGCAGGAGATTGCCGGCGACAACGCGTTGCCGTGCATCTATCTGGTCGAGAGCGGCGGAGCGTTCCTGCCGAAGCAGGACGAAGTATTTCCCGACCGCGAGCATTTCGGCCGCATATTTTTCAATCAGGCGCGCCTTTCGGCGCAGGGCATCGCGCAGATCGCGGTGGTGCATGGCTCGTGTACGGCGGGCGGCGCCTACGTGCCCGCCATGTCCGATCATGCCGTCATCGTACGCAATCAGGGGCGTGTGTTTCTGGGCGGGCCGCCTCTGGTGCGAGCGGCCACCGGCGAGGAAATCGACGCCGAATCCTTGGGCGGCGCGGACGTGCATTGCCGACGTTCCGGGGTGACCGACTACTATGCGGAGAACGACATGCATGCGCTGGCGTTCGCGCGCCGCGCGGTGGCGCGGCTGCGGCCGGCGGCGGGGCTCGGTGCCGGCGCAATCCCGCGTGCGGGTGTGAATGCGGCCGTGGGGGCGGGTGGGGGCGGTGTGCTTGGGGCGGCGCTGGGCGGTGCGGCGTCGGCGGGCGACCCCGCATTCGATCCGGCGGAGTTGTACGGCATCATTCCGCCGACCTCGCGCAAACCCTACGACGTGCGCGAACTGATCGCGCGCCTGGTCGACCGCTCGTGGTTCGATGAGTTCAAGGCGCTGTACGGCACCACGCTGGTTTGCGGCTTTGCCAACATCCACGGTTCGACGGTGGGAATCCTGGCCAATAACGGCATTCTGTTCTCGGAGAGCGCATTGAAGGGCACGCACTTCATCGAGCTGTGCTGCCGCGAAGGCATACCGTTGGTGTTTCTGCAGAACATTGCCGGCTTCATGGTGGGCCAGGCCGCGGAGGCCGGGGGCATCGCCAAGGACGGTGCCAAGCTGGTCACGGCGGTGGCCTGTGCCAGTGTGCCGAAGTACACGGTCGTCATCGGCGGCAGTTTCGGCGCCGGCAACTACGCGATGTGCGGCCGCGCCTACAGTCCGCGTTTCCTGTTTCAGTGGCCGAACGCTCGCACCTCGGTCATGGGCGGTGAGCAAGCCGCCAGCGTGTTGGCGACCATCAAGCGGGACGCCTTGCAGCGCGGCGGGGCCACCTTGAGCGATGTGGAGGAAGAGAAAATGAAGGCGCCGATTCGCGAGCAGTTCGAGCGGCAGGGGCACCCTTATTATGCTTCCGCGCGCCTCTGGGACGATGGCGTCATCGATCCCCTGGATACCCGCCGGGTGCTTGGCTTGGCGCTGGCGCTGACGAAATCTCAGGACCAAACCCCGACGCGCTTTGGCGTGTTTCGGATGTGAGCGGCGCGATGCTTCGACGCTTGCTGATTGCCAACCGCGGCGAAATTGTCTGCCGCATTGCGCGCACGGCGCAGCGCCTGGGTGTGGCGACCATCGCCGTGTACTCCGAGGCGGACGCCGGCGCGCGCCATGTGCGGGTGGCCGACGAGGCGTACTACCTGGGCCCTGCGCCGGCTGCCGAGAGCTATCTCGATGCGGCGAAGATCGTGGCGTTGGCACGGCGCGTCGGCGCCGATGCCGTGCATCCCGGCTACGGGTTCCTGTCGGAGAATGCCGAGTTCGCGCAAGCCTGCGCCGACGCGGGCCTGATCTTCGTCGGGCCGCCCGCGTCCGCTATTCGAGCCATGGGGTCGAAGAGCGCGTCAAAGGCCGCGATGGCGGCCGTGGGTGTTCCCGTGGCTCCGGGCTACCATGGCGAAGAGCAGTCGCCTGCGCGGCTGCTCGCGGAGGCGCAGCGGATCGGCTTTCCTCTCATCATCAAGGCCAGTGCCGGCGGCGGCGGCAAGGGTATGCAGGTGGTGAACTCCGCCGCCGAGGTTGCGGCGGCGGTCGAATCGGCGCAGCGCCTGGCGCGCACCGCATTCGGCGACGATCGCTTGCTGCTGGAGCGCTATTTTCCGCAGGCGCGCCATGTGGAAGTGCAGGTGTTCGCCGACCCTCACGGCGCCATCGTGAGCCTGTTCGATCGCGATTGTTCGGTGCAGCGCCGGCATCAAAAAATCATCGAAGAAGCACCGGCGCCGAATCTGCGCGATGAGGTGCGCGCGGCGATGTCGCAGGCCGCCATACAGGCTGCGCGGGCGGTGGGGTATGTGGGAGCGGGCACGGTGGAGTTCTTGGTCGACGAGAGCCAGAACTTCTACTTCATGGAAATGAATACCCGGCTGCAGGTGGAGCATCCGGTGACCGAGTTCATCACCGGGATCGATCTGGTGGAGTGGCAGCTGCGCATCGCCACGGGTGCGCGCCTACCGCGGGAGCAGAACGATATCCGCCGGCATGGCACGGCCATGGAGGCGCGTCTGTACGCTGAGGATCCGGAGCACGGATATCTGCCGAGCGTCGGCCGAATTGCGCACCTGCACTGGCCTGATGCTGCTCCCCATCTGCGGCTCGACATCGGCGTCGACGCCGGCGATGAGGTCTCGACGTTCTACGATCCCATGCTGGGCAAGGTGGTGGCGTGGGGCGAGTCGCGCGGCGAAGCGACCGCTCGGCTGCACAAGGCGCTCGCGGACATCGAGATCGTGGGCGTGACCACGAACCGCACGCTGCTGACGAGCGTGTTGGCGGACGAGGAATTCGGGCGCGGCGGCGTGACGACGGGCTTTCTCGACGCGCGCCGCGCACATTTGGCATTCGGCGAGCCGGCGGTCGGCGACCTCGACGCCGTGTTGGCGGCGCTCTGGTGCTCGACTCGCCGCACCGAGGGGGATGCGCTGTGGGCGGACAGCCGCGGCTGGCGGCTGGCGGCGACCCCGTGCAGTAGCTGGGTGTTCGCGGATCGCAGCGTGACCATTGAACTGCGCGTGCCGAATGACTATGTGGCGCGTATCGCGGGCAGAGAATATCCCGCTCCGCTTGGTCGGCGCGCGGTGCGCGGTCGTTGGACGTCGAGTTCGAGGGACAGCTGCAGCGCGTCAGCGTCATCGAGGTCGACGGAACATTGCATCTGTTCCGCAACGGGCGGCATGCGGTGCTGCGCTGCCGCCAACACCGAAGATGCCTTGCAGGTGAGCGCCGGTGCGGAAGAGGGTTCTCTGCTCACACCGCTGCCGGGAACCGTGGTCGCGGTGCACGTCGCAGCCGGTCAGCATGTGGCTCGCGGAGCGCCCTTGGTAACGGTCGAGGCGATGAAAATGGAACACACGCTGACCGCGCCCTACGAGGGAACGGTCACGCGCATCGCCTTCGGTTTGACGGAGCGAGTGGCGGCGGGCTCGGTATTGGTCGAGCTGTCACCGCTCGAGCCATCTGCAGCTGTCTAAGGATTGTGCGCGCTTGAAACCGATACACATCCCGATGCTGCGGTACTGATGTTGAGCGGCCCGGCGTGAAAGGTCTGGGGGGATGGGAAGCGGTTAAAATCTCTGACTCGAGGTTCAAGCCACCCGCGCGTCGGCCGCCGCAATCGGCGGCAGTGTGATTTTGAAGCGAGTCTCGTGCCCCAGCAGTGTGGCCAGCGCAATCTTGCCGCCGGCTTCGTGCACGTAGCGCCGCACCAGGGACATGCCGGTACCGTGCGGCGACTCGCCCGGTGTCGAGTCGAGGGTGGTGTAGCCGGACTTGAAAATCAATTTGATGGCCTGGCGATCGCGCAGGCGCGCCGCGGCATCCTCAGTGATCAGGCCTTTGGCGATGGCGGTGGCGCGGACCTTGTCCGGATCGAGCCCGCAGCCGTCGTCCTGGAAATGGAGTTCGAAGCTGTGGTCGGGCGTGGTCCTGAATTCGAGATGCAGGGTCGAGTGCACCGGCTTGCCGGCGCCTGCGCGCTCGGCGGAGGTTTCGACTCCGTGCATCACGGCATTGCGGATCAGCTGAATCGCCACATTCTTGATCGTTGCTTGGTATCTCGGCGGGACCAGCTGCATGCCGATGCAGTCGAGCACCACGGTCTTGCGATGCTCCTGCGCCACGAGCTCGGTCAATGCAGTGAGCGTGCTCTCGAGGCTGCCCGCCTGAGCGATGCGATGTGCCTTGGAGCCGGCGGCGGATTTTGGGGGTCCCGATCTCTGCGCCTGCGCCATCTGCGCCAGGAACTTCGGCGCTTCGATGATCTGGGTGCCGTTGTTGGTCATGCGCGCCTCGGGCGACTCGTCGTCGGCTTCTGCCGGCCCGGTGTGTGCGATCTGCGAACGCAGCAGCGCGAACTGCCCGTAGAGCTCGTCGAGCTTGACGGCCAGCGGCAGGAAATCGCTGCCGCTCACCGCGCCGCGGCTGCGCAATTCCTGCAATGAATCTTCCAGCAGCCGCGCTGCGGCCTCGAGACCGGTGAGTTTGAGCGCCGCCGCGTCGCGCCGCACTCGATCGACTTCGTCCAAAGTCTCTTCGAGCTTGCTGCGGAATGCGTCGGCCTCGCGCGCCGGCTTCTTCAAGACCGCGTTGATGGTCTTCATCGAGGCGTCGGTGCGCTGCAGAAAGGCGCCGAAGCGTGCCCCGCCGACCTGTAGGACACTGCGCAACACCTCGCTCTGAGTCTGGATTTGCGTGCGTAGATCTTCGAGCTCGCGCTGCTGCTGTACTCGCGCAGTGATATCGCTCACGCGCACCAGCCAGGCGCGCGGTTCGCGCGGAAGATCGACCGCAGTGAATTCGAAGGAATAGTGCGCCGTGTCGAATGTGCCGTCCGAATTGGCCAGCCGGATCTCGACGTCCTGCAGCGGATTGAGCTGCGCCGCGTCGCTCGGCGCCGCGGCATCGAGCAGGCGAGTCACGAAGCTGCGCGCCGTGCTCAGGGTCTTTGCGGTGACCACAGGGCCGATCAATTTGTCGAAGCTCAGATGAGTGAAATCCTGGCGTCGAAAAAGCGCAGCCATCGAAGCCGATACCTGCGGCAGGATCTTGTCCTTGGCGTCGAGCAGGAACAACCCTTGCGCACTGCCCTGCAGGATGGCATCGGTCAGTCGGTTGCCGGCGCCGATCAGTTCCTGCTTCTCGCGCTCATGGCGTTTGACTGAAATGAACATGTACCATGAGGGTGCCAAACGTTGGAGGCAGGGGGCTTGATGGCTGTCACAGCCTTGCATCGGCCGCGTGTCGATGCTGCACCCCATTGCGGGCGACTGAGAGGCGGGTCACATTTTCAGGCGACGGCAGCGACCAAGGGGCCGAGATCGGCCAGCAACTCATCGGCGGATGGATAGCGCGCGCTTGGCTGCTTCGCCATGAGACGATCGAGCAGGGGTTGTTGTGCTGCCGAGGACGGCGGCAGGGTGGGCACTGGGGACTTGGAGTGTTGCGACATGATGGCCACGGCGCTGCGGCCGCCGTAAGGCCTCTCGCCGGTCAGCATTTCATAGAACATGACGCCCAGACTATAGAGATCGGTGCGCACGTCGACGCGCTGTCCCTGAGACTGTTCGGGGCTGATGTAGTACGGCGAGCCCAGCACCTGACCGACTCCGGTGGTGCCGGCGTCATCCATCGAGCGGCGGGCGAGGCCGAAGTCGATGAGCACCGGAGAGTTGTCCTCGCGCAACATCACATTCGCGGGCTTGAGATCGCGATGCAATATGCCGAATACGTGGATGACGCGCAGCGCTTCGGCGATGGCGCGCAGGTAGTACAGGCTTTCGTCCACGCTCATGGGGTTGCGCAGACGGTCACGCAAGTCGCCGCAGGGAAAATATTCCATGGCCAGGTACAGATGCCGGGGCAGGGAACCGAAATCATAGATCTCTGCGATGGCGCGATGCGTGATGCTGGAGATGATTTCGTGTTCCCGTTGGAAACGCTCGGCATCGTCGAGTTCCTTCGAGGATTCGCCGCGGTTCATGACCTTGAGTACCACATTGCGCCGCAGCCGTTCGCTGCGCGCCAGAAAAACCTGCGAGAAATTGCTGGTGGCGATCTGCTTGACGATGGAGTAGCCGGGGACTTCGATGCCCGATGCTTCGGTGTCCGGCCGGCTCAAGGTCTTGGCCGCCGGCGCGGCCGCACTGCGTTTGGCGTGCGCCTCGGTGATGGCCGCGAGCAGTTGATCTCGGGTGATGCGCGCCAGCGGCAGGTAGTCTTTGGCGCCGCCCTTGAAGGCGCGCACCGCCGCCATTTCGCCGCCGTTCTCGGCGAGTAAAATGCAGTACAGCGTGGGGTGCGATTGCAGCAGTTGCGTCATGCGGGCGAGCACGCTGCCGGCCGCCGCCTCGTCGCCGAAGTCGGTCTGCAGGATCATGGCATCGGGTTCGCGGTCCAAGATCAGCCGGCTCGAGGAGGCGAACTCCTCGTCCGGGATCGTGGTTACCTGGGCGTCCGGCCAATGGCTGGTGACATGGTGCGTGAGCCACTGCAGGCGTTTCGAATCGCCCCCCAACACCAACAAGTTCGGATCGGTCACAACAGCCATAAATGAGATCTGCCAGCTAGGAAAGCCAGCCTAGCGCGTGGCTGCGACGTTAGCCTGTCGGAATTTCACATTTTAAGGGTTCCCCGGAGGGTCTCGGAACCAATATCGCCGTTTGCGGGTCTTATACTCAGTCCAGCAAGTAGCTGAAAAGAGGTCTTTATTCCAATGGGAAGCATTCGAACTTGGTCGCTCGCACTGGTTGCGGGCATCTTCGTCGTGGTCGTCGCTCATCAGCGCTCCAATGCCGACGCCGGGCTCGCGGGGCCTGGCCAGGCGCCTGCCGCCGCACCGCTCGCGGCGACATCGGGCCCCGCTTCCGGCCGCGTGACGGGACTGCCCGATTTCTCTGGATTGGTGGCTGAGAACGGCGCGGCGGTGGTCAATATCAGCGTGGTCGAGAAGGCACAGAAAACGGGTAATCCGGGCGAACCCAGCGACGCCGATGATCCGCTCGCGCAGCTTTTCCGCCACTATCAGATGCCGGCGCCCGAGCGCGCGCCCCCCATGCGTGGCATCGGATCGGGGTTCATCGTGAGTTCTGACGGCTACGTACTGACCAATGCGCATGTGGTGGCCGATGCGTCGGAAGTGACGGTCAAGCTCACCGATCGGCGGGAGTTCGTGGCCAAGGTGATGGGCGTCGACAAGCGCAGCGATGTGGCGTTGATCAAGATTGCCGCCACCGGGCTGCCCACCGTTCACTTCGGCAACTCCTCGCTGCTCAAGCCCGGTCAGTGGGTGGTTGCCATCGGCTCGCCGTTCGGCTTCGCAAATAGTGTTACGGCGGGCGTGGTGAGTGCGACTGCGCGTCCCCTGGATGAGGCGTATGTGCCGTTCATTCAGACTGACGCTGCCGTCAATCCGGGCAACTCGGGCGGTCCGCTGTTCAACGTGGATGGCGAGGTCATCGGCATCAATGCGCAGATCTACAGTCGCACGGGCGGCTACATGGGCATGTCCTTTGCCATTCCCATCGATCTCGCCCTCAACGTCAAGAATCAGCTGCTCACCAAGGGCAAGGTGAGCCGCAGCCGCATTGGTGTCGGGGTTCAAGAAGTGAATCAAAAACTGGCGACGACCTTCGGCTTGGGCACTCCGCACGGCGCGCTGGTCAGCACGGTGGAACCGAAGGGTCCGAGCGAACGCGCCGGTCTCAAGCCCGGCGATGTCATTACCAGCGTCAATGGTCACGCCATCGAGGAGTCCTACGATCTGCCGACGGTGATCGCCGAAATTCCGCCGGGCAGCGAGGCGCGCATCGGTATTTGGCGCGACCACAAGGCCGGCGAGGTGCAGGTCAAGACGGTGCTGCTGGATGATGAGCCGGCCCAGGCGGCACGCAACCAGAGAGATGACGGCGGCGGCAAATTAGGGCTGGCGGTGCGGCCGCTCGACTCGAAGGAGCAGCAGGAACTGCACACGCGCGGCCGCTTGGTCGTCGAGGATGTTTCGGGTCCGGCGCTGGCTGCCGGGCTGCAGGCGGGCGATGTGGTGCTGGGGGTCAATGGATCGGGGGTCGACTCGGTGGCGGACCTGAAGCGCGAGGTGGCGCGGGCGGGCCATAACGTCGCTTTGCTGATCCAGCGCGACGATGCCCAGATTTACGTTCCCGTCGACATAGGGTAAGAGATCAGGCCTAATCGCGGCGTGCAAACCGCCACCCCCTTGTTTTCCAGCACCAAAGAGAACCTCGCCGGCCTCGAGCCGGCGGCGTTCTTGCCGACCAACCGTGCCGAAATGGACGCTCTCGGCTGGGATCGCTGCGACATCATCATCGTTACCGGCGATGCCTACGTGGATCATCCCAGCTTCGGTATGGCCATCATCGGCCGCGTGCTCGAGGCGCAGGGGTTCAAGGTGGGCATCATTGCCCAGCCGGATTGGCACAGCACGCGGGATTTCGAGGTGCTCGGGCCGCCGCGTCTGTTTTTCGGAGTGACTGCCGGCAACATGGATTCGATGGTGAATCGCTACACCTCCGACCGCCGGGTGCGCAGCGACGACGCCTACACACCCGCAGGGCAGGGCGGAAAGCGCCCTGACCGCTGCGTCATCGTCTATTCGCAGCGAATTCGTGAGGCCTTCAAGACCGTTCCCATCGTGATCGGCGGCATCGAGGCCAGCTTGCGGCGGATTGCGCATTTCGATTATTGGTCGGAGCAGGTGCGCCGCTCGGTGTTGGTGGATTCGAAGGCGGACCTGTTGGTGTACGGCAACGCAGAGCGCCAGATCGGCGCCATTGCGCAGCGCCTCCACGCCGGCGAAGCGTTGAGCAGCATCACTGATTTACGCGGCACGGCGTATCTGCGCCGCGGCATGCCGGCGGGCTGGGTGGAGATCGACTCGAGCGAGCTCGACACCCCGGGGCCGCTGAATCCGCCCGTCGACCCGTACGCGAGCGAGGAGGAGCGGCGGGCGGTGAACGCGCCCGTTGCCGTGCCCGTCATGGCCGCTGCCGCTGCACCCCTTGCTGCCACGCCCGCCGCGATGGCCGCCGCGCCCGGATCTGCGGCCGTCGTACCCGCGGAAAAAGTCGTCAAGTTCTACCGCAAGGTTCCGAATGCGCAGCGCGAACACAGCGTCATTCGTCTGCCGTCTTTCGAGCAGGTGAGCGCGGATGCGGTGCTGTACGCGCACGCATCGCGCATTTTGCACTTGGAATCGAATCCCGGAAATGCGCGCGCCCTGGTGCAGCGTCACGGCAATTTGGAGCTGTGGTTGAATCCGCCGCCGATTCCCTTGGCGACAGCCGACATGGATGCGATATACGAACTGCCCTATGCGCGCCGCCCGCATCCTGCGTACGGCACGGCGAAAATTCCCGCCTACCACATGATTCGATTTTCAGTGGCGATTCAACGCGGCTGTTTCGGCGGATGTACCTTCTGCTCGATCACCGAGCACGAGGGGCGAATCATCCAGAGCCGCTCCGAGGATTCGGTCATCCGGGAAATCGAAACCATTCGCGACAAGGTGACGGGTTTCACCGGAGTGATTTCTGACCTCGGCGGCCCGACCGCGAACATGTACCGGCTGCACTGCAAGAGCGCGGCCATCGAGTCCGCGTGCCGCCGGCCGTCCTGCGTGTTTCCCGGCGTGTGCCCCAACCTCAATACCGATCATGCGCCGCTCATCAGTCTCTACCGGCGGGCGCGCGCCTTGAAGGGCGTGAAGAAAGTATTGATCGCCTCGGGCGTGCGCTATGACCTCGCGATCGAATCGCCCGAGTACGTGCGTGAACTCGCGACGCATCATACCGGCGGGTATCTCAAAATCGCACCCGAGGCCATCGGCGAGGGCCCGCTGTCGAAGATGATGAAACCCGGGGTGGGCGCGTACTACCGCTTCAAGGAGCTGTTCGACAAGTATTCGAAGGAAGCAGGCAAGGAGCAGTATTTAATTCCGTACTTCATCGCGGCCCACCCGGGTACCCGCGACCAGGACATGCTCGAGCTGGCGTTGTGGTTGAAGAAGAACGGCTTTCGCGCCGATCAGGTGCAGGCGTTCCTGCCATCACCGATGGCCACCGCGACGGCGATGTATCACTCGGGCAAGAACCCCCTCAGGCGCATCACCCGCTCGAGCGAGGAGGTCATCGTGCCGAAGGGGATCAAAGTGCGCCGCCTGCACAAGGCCTTCCTGCGGTATCACGATCCGGACAATTGGCCGGTGCTGCGCGAGGCGCTGAAGCGCATGGGCCGCGCGGACTTGATCGGCAACGGCAAGCACCATTTGATCCCGGCGTACCAGCCGGTGGGATCGGCGATCCGCGGCGGGGTGAAACGGCCGGCGCCGACGCTGCCATTTCGAACCCAGCACACGGGTCTGCCCAAATCGGGACGCGGTTCGGGCGGCAAGCCCGGCGGCAGCTCGAGTGTTGGGAAGCAGCGCGGCCGGCGTTGAGGCCGGGGAACGGAATCGCTTGCTAGCCTCCCCGCGGTGCGATTAAAGTTCTGGCTGTCTAGCGGTTTCCCGCCGCAATTCATCAACTTATATGGTTAGGGAGCGACAAGAACGCCCGGGTTCGGAGGGCGCGTGTGAAGCAATGGACAAGTGGATCGTACATAAATTTGGAGGTTCCAGCGTCGCCGACGCCGGCTGTTTCCGCCGGGTCGCCGATATCATCGAGGCGTCGTCCAATCCGCGCGAGGCGGTGGTGCTGTCGGCCTGTCGCGGTGTGACCGACGCATTGCTTGCCTTGGTCACGCTGGCGGAGAAGCCCGACGGGGATTTCCTGCCGGCCATCGAGGCGCTCAAGACGCGGCACGTGGAACTTGCCCGCACCCTCGTCTCGCAGCAAGCATGCGCGAGCTACTGCGAGCAGTTGGAGCGTGATTGCCGCGACATCGCCGGCATGCTGCAAACCGTGCGCCTCATCCGCTCGTCGACCTACTCCATGCGTGACGTGATTTCGGGCTACGGCGAGATATGGTCGACGCGGCTGTTTGCGCCGTACCTCCGCGAGCGCGGCCGCATCCGGGGCGATGTGCTGTGGATCGATGCCCGCGAGGTCATCATCGTCGAATGGGCCTCGCTCGGGCCCGCCGTGCAGTGGGCGGTGAGCGAAGCCAATCTTAAGCGCCTGGTGCCGGCGGGGTTCAGCGGCCGCCTGATCGTGACCGGTTTTGTCGCGACCACGGTCAAGGGAAGTCAGACCACGCTGGGCCGTAACGGCAGCGATTTTTCCGGCTCCATTTTCGGTGCCTTGCTCGACGCCGCGGAGATCATCATTTGGACCGATGTCGACGGCGTCCTGTCGGCCGACCCGCGCTTGGTGCCGAATGCCCAGGTCATCGATCAGCTGTCGTACAACGAGGCCATGGAACTCGCGTATTTCGGCGCCAAGGTGATCCATCCGCAGACCATGGAACCGGCGGTCGCACGCGATATTCCCATTTTCATCCGCAACACGTTTGCACCGCAAAATCACGGTACCCTGATCTGTGCGAACCCGAAGTCGGCGCTCAAGGTCAAGGGGATCACCACCATCGACCCGGTCGCCGTCGTGAATCTCGAAGGGGCCGGGATGATCGGCGTCCCCGGCACTGCGCACCGCTTGTTCGGCGCTCTGCGCGATTCCGGCATCTCGGTGATCCTGATCTCCCAGGGCAGTTCGGAGCACTCCATCTGCTTCGCCATTCCGGAGGCGCAGGCGGTGCGCGCCGAGGAGGCCGTGCGGCGTGCCTTCGATGCGGAACTGCGCGACGGGCAGATCCAGCATGTGGAAGTCGGCTTGGGAATGAGCATACTGGCGGTGGTCGGCGACGGGATGGCCGGCGCGCACGGCGTGGCGGCGAAAGTATTCAACTCGCTGGGCGACGCCGCCATCAGCGTGCGGGCGATCGCTCAGGGTGCCTCGGAACGCAATATTTCGGTGGTGGTGGACGGCAAAGTGGGTGCCAAGGCGTTGCGCGCGGTGCACGCCGCCTTCTACTTGTCGCCGAACACGCTGTCGATCGGCTTGATCGGACCCGGAACCGTGGGTCGCGTGCTGCTGGCGCAGATCGAGACGCAGATCGAACGTTTGCGTTCGCTCAATCTGGATTTGCGGGTGCGCGGGATCGCGAGTTCCAAACGCATGCTGCTGGAGGAGACGGAGATCGATCTCGATCGGTGGAAGGAGCGAATGGCCGAGGCGGGCGAACCCTTGGATCTCGCGAGATTTGCCGATCACGTGCAAGCGGACTACATACCGCATACCGTCATCATCGATTGCACGGCGAGCGCCGATGTGGCCATGAACTACGCGGCTTGGATGAAGTGCGGCATTCATATCGTGACGCCCAACAAGAAGGCCAATAGCGGCTCTCTGCCGTACTACCGCGAGCTGCAAGAGGCGGGGCGCGCGGCGGGCACGCACTATTTATATGAAGCCACCGTGGGCGCCGGGCTGCCCATCATTCACACGCTGCGCGACCTGCGTGAAACCGGCGATGAGATCACTCGCATCGAGGGCATATTCTCGGGCACCTTGGCTTACTTGTTCAATGTGTTCGACGGCCGCGAGACCTTCTCGTCGATCGTGCGCGACGCCAAAGCGAGGGGGTACACAGAACCCGACCCGCGCGACGATCTGTCGGGCGTGGACGTCGCCCGCAAGCTCATCATCCTGGGCCGCGAGATGGGGCTGACACTGGAGCTGGCGGACGTGCAGGTGGAAGGTCTGGTCCCGAAAGCGCTCGAGGGGTGCAGCGTCGATGAGTTCATGACGCGCCTTCCGGAGTTCGATTCCGCAATGGCGACGATGCTGGCCGACGCCCGCCGGAAAAATGAGGTTCTGCGCTACGTAGGCCGGGTCGATGAGGACGGCAAGGCCACCGTGGGATTGATGCGTCTCGACTCCAAGCACGCCTTTGCCAATATTGCGCTGACCGACAATGTGGTGCGGTTCGCAACCCGCCGCTACTGCGACAATCCGCTGATCGTCCAGGGGCCCGGGGCGGGTCCCGAGGTGACGGCGGCGGGGGTCTTCTCGGATCTGCTGCGCTTGTCCGCCTATCTGGGGGCGCACCTTTAATGCTGACCGACGTCACCGCCTTTGCACCGGCCACCGTTGCCAACGTCGGCATCGGCTTCGACATCCTGGGACACACGGTGGAGGCTGTCGGGGACAGAGTACGCCTGCGCCGGATCGATGAACCGGGGGTGCGCATCCGCTCGATCACCGGGGTGGCGGGCGATCTGCCGGTTGTGCCCGAGCACAACACTGCGGGCCGCGCAGTTCAGGCCATGCACGCGGCGCTTGGATTGGATTTCGGCTTCGAGATGGACATCGACAAGGGCATTCCACTCGGGTCCGGTCTGGGTGGGTCGGCGGCTTCCGCCGTGGCGGCGGTAGTGGCCGCGAACGCGTTGCTGCAGGCGCCGCTGCCGCGGCTGGCGCTGCTCAAGTATGCGATGGAGGGCGAGATCGTCGCGAGCGGCTCCGCGCACATCGACAATATCGCGCCATGCCTGTTCGGCGGACTGACTCTCACGGTCGGTATCGATCATCCGCGCGTCAAGCAGATTCCCGTGCCGCCCTCACTGCGCTGTGTTCTGGCGCATCCGCACATGTATCTCGGTACCCGCGAGGCGCGCGCCATTCTCAAGACCGATGTCAGCCGCTCGGACTACGTGTGGGCCAGCGCCAATCTGGCCGGATTCATCAGCGGCTGCTATTCGAACGATTTGGACATGATCCGCGATTCATTCAACGACGTCATCATCGAGCCGCAGCGGCACTCGCTGATTCCGGGTTTCAAGGACGTGCAGCGCGGCGCCATGTCGGCCGGCGCACTGGGCTGTTCCATCTCCGGCGCGGGACCGACGGTTTTCGCGTGGGCCGAGATCCAGTATGCCGAAGCGGTGCGCGGCGCCATGGTGGCCGCCTTCGCCGCTCACGGCTTGCAGTCCGACTACTGGATCTCCGGAATGGAGAATTACGGCGCCAGAGTGGTGAAGGCTTGACGTCGGATCTCAAGTTCGTGAGCACGCGCGGCACGGCGCCGCCCGTTTCCTCGAGTGAGGCCATCGCGAGAGGACTGGCGCCGGACGGCGGCTTGTACGTCCCGACTCGTTTGCCGTCGGTGGATGTGGCCGGTATCGGCGGCACGTCGTCGTTGCCGCAGGTGGCGCGCTTGGCGCTCGCGGGGTTCTTCGCCGGTGACCGATTGCAGCCCGTGCTCGGGGATATCGCCGATGCGGCGCTCGATCTGGCTGCACCGACGACCGCCGTCGAGGCGTGCCCGGATCCTTTGTTCGCGCTCGAACTGTTTCACGGCCCGACCGCTGCCTTCAAGGATTTCGGCGCGCGCTTCCTGGCCGAGAGTCTGCAGTGCCTGGAATCCCGGGCGCCGCAGCCCATGACCATATTGGTGGCGACGTCCGGCGACACCGGCGGGGCAGTGGCCGCAGCCTTTCACGGACGCCCATGGGTGCGCGTGGTGATCCTGTACCCGGCGGGCCTGGTGAGTCCGCGGCAGGAGCAGCAACTGTGCTGCTGGGGCGATAACGTCTCCTCGCTGCGGATCGCCGGCACCTTCGACGATTGTCAGCGACTGGTGAAGGAGGCTTTCAGTGACGCGGCGTTGGCGCAGAGGCTCAGGTTCAGTTCCGCCAACAGCATCAACATCGGGCGGCTGCTGCCGCAGACCGTCTACTACGCGGCGTCCAGTCTCGAGGTGGAATGCCGCACCCAGGCCAAGCCGTCGTACATCATCCCGGCGGGCAATCTGGGCAATGCCTTCGCCGCCGTATGGGCCCGCGCGCTCGGGTTCCCCATCGCGCGGATCATTCTGGCGCACAACGCCAATCGCACCGTGCCTGAGTTCTTGAAAACCGGAGTATGGCGGCCCCGACCCAGCATCGCCACGCTGGCCTCGGCCATGGACGTCGGGAACCCCAGCAATATGGAGCGTTTGCGGGCGCTGTATCCCAGTGTCCGCGAAATCGGTGAACAATTGAGCGCCGACAGCGTCGATGACGCTACAATTCGAATTCGTATCGGAGAAGATTTCATGCGGTATGGACGCGAATGGTGCCCTCACACGGCGACCGCGGCGGAAGTCTATGGCCGCTTGAGCGAGGCGGAACGCCGCGATAACCCGTGGGTGGTGGTTGCCACGGCGCACCCCGCGAAATTCAATGAAATCGTGGAGCCCATCATCGGCAAGCAAGTCACCGTTCCTGAGAGCCTGGACCGGCTGTTGAAACTGCCGCAGCACGCCGTGGATCTGCCGCCGACGCTCGAGGCCTTGGCCGCGGCGCTCGAATGACCAGCATGGACTTAGACCCGGAGTGGATTGGGATAGGCGCGGTCCTGCTGCTGCTGCTGGGCGGCGGCTATTGGGGTTGGCGCGCCTACCAGCGCAGGGCGCGGCGCCGCGCCCTGCTGGGACGGTTGGAGCGCGTTGCATTCGAGGCCGCGCACCAGGTGCTGGTGCCCGACGGCATGGGCGGGTTCATCCACATCGACCATTTGTTGCTCACACCGCGGGGAGTCCTGGTGCTCGATACGCGCCGGGTTGCCGGACTGATCTTCGGCGGGGACCAGATGAGCGATTGGACCGTGATGGGGCGGGGCCGCCGCTACACCTTCGACAATCCGCAGCCGGCCTTGTACGACCGGATCGCGGCGGTCAAAGCGCTGGTCGGCGACGATGCGCCGGTGGAAGGGCGTCTGTTGTTTTCGAATGCCGGAAAATTCACCAAGGGCATTCCGAAATGGGTGCTGATGCTGGACGGCATCGAGGTCGAATTTCCGGTGGTCGACGGCAACATGAAATCATCTCCGGATTTCGCTCCGCTGGCGGAAGCTTGGGGGCGGCTGGTCGCGCAATTGCAGCCGAGCCCGCACCTCTTTACCAATCTTTGACAGTCGCCTCGGAGCCTGTCCGAGTAATGACAGGCTCCTAGTGTTCGGCAGCGTCGATTCCGAAGAAGCGGATCGCGTTGCGCGTAGTCGATGCCGCCACTGCCTCCAGGGACTCGCCGCGCAAACGCGCGACGGCGTGCGCTATGTGGGGAAGATAGCAGGGCTCATTGCGCCGCGATTTGGGAGCGGGGGACAGATCCCGGGGCAATAGATACGGAGCGTCGGTTTCCACCATCAGCCGATCGGCCGGGATGTGGGGTACGGCCTCGCGCAGCAGCTGTCCGCGGCGCTCATCGTTCACCCAGCCGGTCACTCCGATGTGCAGATCGAGCGCCAGGTATGCTTCGAGTTCAGCTCTGCCTCCGGTGAAGCAATGCGCAACCCCGCCGTTCAGGCCGCCGCGAAACTCCTCGAGGATGGCCGCAAAATCGTCGTGCGCATCGCGTTGATGGAGGAATACCGGTTTGCGTGCGGCGGCCGCGAGCTCCAACTGCGCGACGAAGGCCGCACGCTGCGCCTCGGGCGGCGAAAAGTTGCGATAGTAATCCAGGCCGCATTCGCCGGCCGCAACCACGTGAGGCCGGCGCAGCAGCTCGGACAACTCCTCGCGCCGCGACGTATCGAAGCTCCGGGCGTGATGGGGGTGTACGCCGGCGGTGCTCGACAACAGAGTGGGGTGCGCGGCCGCGAGCGCCGCTGCGTGGCTCGAACTTTCCAGATCAGCACCGGTGACGACCTGGCGTCGCACCCCCGCCTCGAGCGCGCGTGCCATCACGGCGTCGCGATCGTTTGCAAAGCTGTCATGGGTGAGATTCGAGCCAATATCGATTAGTGATATCTTCATACTGCCATTGTAGTCGCGAGCGCCGGTATTCGAAGGCGCAAGGGAGTTGCCGTACATGTTCGTCGCCAGAAATTTCGTGCTATGGGCATTGCTGCTGGCGCCGGCGATGTCGCCCGCGCAACGCGGCGGCGATCTGCAAGCCCAAATCCTCTATGCATATCAAACCGAGGATACCAATAGTCTGGCGAACTTGATTCAGGATTTGGCGACGCAGATCAAGGAGAACACGGGCGATGCGTCGCTGCGCTATCACTTGGCGCACGCGCAGTACCGCCGGGGCCTATTGGCCGGCACCGCACACGCCCATGAGGCCGAGAGCGCGTTCGCGGACTGCATCGATCAGCTCAAGCCGGTGCTGTCGCAGGATGTCAAATCGGTCGAGGCCTTGGTCCTGCAGTCCACCTGTTACGCGGGCCTCGCTGACCACAGAAGGCTCGAATCGGTCCTGCTGCGGTCGCGGTCGGACGAGCGGCTGAAGGCGGCGCTCGATTTGGCGCCGCGCAATCCACGCGCGGTATTCCTGTCGAGCATGGAAGGCATGGCCCACGCGAAACCCGGCACCGCCCTTCGGCAGCACGCGTTTGCGCGGCTGCAGCTCGCCGTGCAATTGTTCGAGGCGACCTCGGCCACGAGCATCGACACGCCCGGCTGGGGACATGCGGAGGCGTACTTGGCTCTGGGGCGGGAGCTGCAGTTGCGCGGGGATCAGTTGGGGGCACGCAATTGGATCGAGAAATCGCTGATCGCCGCACCCGACTACAAGGCAGCGCAGCAGCAGCTGGCGCTGTTGGTACGCCGTTGAGTGTGAGCGCGCGGGGCGGGCGGGCGCCGCCGCCCTTGAACCTGGTATGATTCCGCGCGATGAAGCCACAAGGCACGCAGTTATCGCTGTTCGAGACTCGTAGCTCCGGCGACCCATTTGCCGTTCGGGTCAGCCCGCGAGCCCGGCGACTGACGGCGCGCGTGCACGTCGGTGGGCGAGTAGAGATCGTGGTGCCCATCGGCGTCAATGCCCATACGGTGCGTGATTTCGTGCAGCGATTCACGCCGTGGATCGACCGCAAAGTCGCCGCCATGCAGTGTTTCGCCGCGCCCAGCGAACCGGTGCCGGGGATGGTCGAGTTCGCGCTCACCGATGAGAAGTTCACGGTGGATTGGCAGAAAGGTTCGAAATCCGGCCTGCGGCAGACCGCAGACCGGATCGAGGTCCACGCGTCCGACGAACGCGGCGCGCGCGGACTGCTGCAGGGCTGGCTCAAGCGGGCCGCCCAAGAACGATTGGCGCCGCGCTTGCTGCAATTGGCGCGGGAACTGAATTATTCCGTGGCGCGCGTGTCCATCCGCTGTCAGCGGACCCGCTGGGGAAGTTGCTCGACACGCGGCACCGTGAGCTTGAATTGCTCCCTGCTGTTCTTGAATTTGGAAGTCGTGCGCTATTTGTTCGTCCATGAATTGGCGCATACCAAGCACATGAATCATTCCGCCAATTTTTGGCGCCTGGTGGAAAAGCTCGAGCCGGATTACCGGCGCCTCGACCGCCACTTGCTGGCGGGCTGGCGCACCGTGCCCGGCTGGGTGTTCAAGTCTTGAATACGAAAGAAACCACCCCTCTGCCCAGGCCATTCGTCGATTTGAGCGATGAACAGGTGCATTGGGATTTGAGCACGTCGCTGAGTTATTCGCAGTACCTCAATCTCGATAAGTTGCTGGACGCTCAGCATCCGCTGTCCTATCAGCACGACGAAATGCTGTTCATCGTCATTCATCAGGTCTCCGAGCTGTGGATGAAACTATGCCTGCACGAGCTCGGTGCGACCGTGGATTGCGTGCGGCGCGACGATTTGGGTCCGACGTTCAAGATGCTGGCGCGTGTATCGACGATTCAGCAGCAATTGCTGCAGTCCTGGGACGTGCTCGCCACGATTACGCCGCATGACTATTCGGCCTTCCGCAACACCCTGGGCAAGTCCTCGGGCTTTCAATCGCCGCAGTACCGGATGCTGGAGTTTCTCATCGGCAACAAGAATGCCGATACCATCGAGGTGTTTCGCGGCGATCCGCAGACCTACGAGATGCTCGGGCGCGCATTGCGCGCGCCCAGCCTGTACGATGAGGTGTTGCGCCTGCTCAGCCGCCGCGGACTCGACGTGCCGCCCGCGGCCATCGACCGCGATTTCGCGCTGCCCTACCAGGCCAGCAAGCAGGTCGCGGCGGCCTGGCTCAGCGTCTATCACAACTCCGTCAAGGAATGGGATTTATACGAGCTCGCGGAGCGCCTGGTCGATCTGGACTACAAATTTCAGTTGTGGCGATTCGCGCACGTCAAGACGGTCGAGCGCATCATCGGCAACAAGCGCGGCACCGGGGGAACGGGCGGCGTCTCGTATTTGACGAAGGCGCTGGAGCTCAAATTCTTCCCGGAACTTTGGACCATCAGAACATCCATGTAGGCCGATCAGTGACCAACATTCAGGATCAATTACAGAACGTCAATGTCGCATCCAGCGACCTGTTGGCCACGCCCGAGGAAGTCAAACGGCGGCTGCCGCTGACGGCGCGCGCGGCCGAGACCGTGTTCCGGTCTCGCGAAATCGTCCGCGCCATACTGGAGCGCCGCGATCCGCGCCTGTTCGTGGTGGTGGGTCCCTGTTCGATACACGATGTGGCCGCGGCCCGCGAATACGCCGACCGCCTCGAGGCGTTGGCGGTCGAGGTGCAGTCCACGCTGGTGCTCATCATGCGTGTGTACTTCGAGAAGCCGCGAACGACGGTCGGTTGGAAGGGATTGATCAACGATCCGGATTTGGATGATTCTTTTCATATCGAAAAGGGCATCCTCATGGCGCGCGAACTGCTGCTCTACATCGCCGAGATCGGTTTGCCGGCGGGCACCGAAGCTCTCGACCCCATCATGCCGCAGTATCTGTCCGAACTCATTACCTGGACGGCCATCGGCGCCCGCACCACAGAGTCCCAGACGCACCGCGAAATGGCGAGCGGCCTGTCGACGCCGGTCGGTTTCAAGAACGGTACCGATGGCACACTCGCCGCATCGATCAATGCCCTGCAGTCGGTGCGGCATCCGCACCATTTTCTGGGCATCACTCAGCAGGGACAGTCGGCTGTGTTCCGGACACGCGGCAACGCGCATGCGCACCTCGTGCTGCGCGGCGGCGGGGGCCGGGCCAATTACGATGCCGTGAGCATCGCCGTGGCGGAGCGCGAACTGGCCGCGGCCGATCTGCCGGCCAACGTGGTCGTCGACTGCAGCCACGGGAATTCCAACAAAGATCCGAGCCTTCAGCCCTTGGTGGCTGAAAACTGCATTGCTCAAATAGTCGACGGCAACCGCTCGATCGTCGGACTCATGCTCGAAAGCCATCTGAAAGCGGGCAAGCAATCCATCCCGAAGGATTTGAGCAAGCTCGAGTACGGCCTGTCCATTACCGATCCATGCATCGACTGGCAAACCACGGAGGACTTGCTGCTCAAGCTCCACCAGTCCTTACGAGGGGTGCGACGCTGACGCGCGCCGTCGAGCGGCGTTGTTTCCATAAACGGTATGCCAGCAGAACGGTAAGGCCGCACACATACAACAGCGGCTCGCGGATGTCCTTTTTGACCTGCCACCAGAAGTGCCAGACGCCGAGGATCGCAATCAAATAGACCAGGCGATGCAGGCGCGTCCAACGCTTTCCCAAGCGTCGCTGCGCCTTGACGGTGGAGGTGACCGCCAGCGGAATCAACAGCAGCAATCCCAGCATGCCGATGGTGATGTAGGGACGCTTGACGATATCCTGCCACAGAGCGCCAAGCTTGCCGCTTTGGTCCAACAGCAGATACACGGATAAGTGCAGCAGCACGTAGAAAAAAGCGAATAGCCCGAACATGCGCCGAAACCGCAGCCACAGGGTCGAGTGCGTCAGGTCCCGCAGCGGCGTCATGCACAGGGTAATCATCAGAAAGTTGAGTGTCCATCGACCGCAGGTGTGCAGCATCACTTTCACCGGGTCGGCACCCAGCGAGATGCCGCCGACGTGCAGCACGCCGACGGCATTCAGCGCCCCAACGCCCATGTGCAGCGCGGGGAGCAGACATGCCAGGAATACCAGGGGCTTCAGGACCCAGCGAATCTGCCACATCAATAGTATTTCCGCAGATCCATCCCTGTGTAGAGGCTGGCGACCTGCGCGGCGTAGCCGTTGAACGGTAGAGTGGGCTGCCGCGGCCCGAATGCGCTCGAGCCGATGTGCCGTTCGCTCGCCTGGCTCCAGCGAGGATGGTCGACGGCCGGATTGACGTTGGCAAAAAAACCATACTCGTTCGACGCCGCGCCCGCCCAGGTGGTGCGCGGCGCACGCTCCGTGAATTTGATGCTGACGATGGCCTTGATGCCCTTGAACCCGTACTTCCAGGGAACGATCAGGCGCAGCGGAGCGCCGTTCTGGTTCGGCAACACCTTGCCGTAAAGCCCGACCGCCATGAGCGTCAGCGGATGCATGGCTTCATCCATGCGCAGCCCCTCCACGTAGGGCCATTCGAGCACCGGAACACGTTGACCGGGCATTTGTTTCGGATCGTAAAGAGTCTTGAACTCGACGAATTTCGCCTTGGACGTGGGCTTGAAGCGCTTGAGCAAATCGCCCAGCGGGAACCCGACCCAGGGCACCACCATCGACCAGGCTTCTACGCAGCGCAGCCGGTAGACGCGCTCTTCCAAGGGATGCGGTTTGAGGATGTCTTCCAAGCTGAAGGTTCCGGTCACTTCCGCCTCGCCGCCGATGGTGACGTTCCACGGCTGGGTACGGAACTTCTGTGCGTTCTCCGCCGGATCGGATTTGTCGGTACCGAATTCATAATAGTTGTTGTAGGTGGTGACGTCGCTGTACGAATTCGGCGCGTCGGAAACGCTCGAGTGCGGCATTGCGCACGTAGGTGAGCGCGCCCTGCCGGCTGTGCGAATGCGTTGCGGGAAAATCCACCGATGGTCTGCGCGGCGGCCAATCCCAAGCCGCCCGCGAGCAGGGCACGCCGCGACAAATACCGCTCGTAGGGAGTGATTTCGGACGGCAGGATCTTCGCCGAATCTGTTGATCTCTTGCGCATAGCCTCTCTCAGGTGTCCAAAGGATTCATGTACATAGACCGGCCGAACCCCGGTATTGTTTCGTTTTGGGCGACTTTAAGTCCAATTCGAGGTGGGAATGCCCCAGCGCGCCGCCAGGGCGCGCGCGGCGGCGTTGCCGTTCACCAGCAGTGCGCGGTCGGCATGCCGCATATGGTCCAAGTCGGTAGCACTGTTGCCGTAGGCCACGATGGGCAAATCGGGGTACTGCGTGCGCAGCCAGTCCAGGCAGCGGAGTTTTTCGGCCCCGCGGCGATTCGCGGACTTGAGTGTGCCCACCAGGCTGTCCCCCTGCCATTCGATCTCAGTGCACAGCGTGCGTTCGAACCCCAGAAACCGGCCGATGCGAGGCACATACAAATCCGGACTTGCCGACAGCAATACCAGGTGATCGCCCGCGGCGCGATGCGCCTCGAGCGCGGCGAGCGCGGCGAGCCTCAATCGACGGCGCGGTTTCAGTGCATCCACGAACGAGTCGGCGAATTCGTCGATGACAGGGCGGGTGGCGCCGCCCAGGAACATGCGGATCACCCGGGATTTGAGCATGCCGTGATCGCGATCTCGCGCGAGGAATCTGCCCAAGGCGAACGGCATGCGCCACAGCCGCAGCACCCGCCACGGATGATGCAGCAGAAAGCTCATCAAGAAAAGGAACAGCGTATCGCCAAAGGTCAGTGTGCCGTCCAGATCGAATACGGCGACCCAGCGCCGCGGCGCGGCAGTGTCGGGATTTGTCATGAATGTTAATGAATTACCATGAAGGGAATATATATTAATTAATACAATTAGTTAAGTTCAGTATCTCGAATGATTATTGCAGATCGGTTGCCACGGGCTGCCCTGTGTTGGTGTCGGGTGTCGGACGGCCGGGCTTGTGACCGGCGTGCTCGCCGAGCTTGTGACCGGCGTGCCGGCCGGAGTTTGCTATTCTTCGCCGCTCTATTTCTCGTGCTCTGGGAGGGCTACGCACAGTGAATCCATCGGTTGCCATTGTGGGAGCGGGCGCCATCGGTGCCTGGGTTGGCGACGCTCTCGACCGTGCCGGATGGGCGGTGTCGATGCTGGCGCGCGGGGCGACCTTGGCGGCACTGCGAGCGGATGGCCTGCGCGTCGAAAGCAGCGGGGAGTCCCGGCACAGCAGGCCGCGGGCCGGATCATCCTCTGAGCTCGGAGTTCATGACTATGTGTTTCTCACCGTGAAGGCGCAGGTGCTGCCGGATCTCGCCCCGTCCTTGAGCCCTCTCATCGGTCCGTCCACCGTGGTCATCAGTGGCACCAACGGTATCCCGTGGTGGTTCTTCCATGATTTCGGGGGCCCCATGGCGAATCGGTCGCTTCAGTCCGTCGATCCGGAGCAATCGCAGGAGCGCACGTTTCCGCGGAAACGTGTCTTAGGTTCGGTCGTGCATGCCTCGGCGCGGGTTGTTGCGCCGGCGCATGTCCAAGTGGTGGCCGCCGACCGTCTGCTGCTGGGCGAACCCGGCGGCGAGGTGGGGGAGCGTCTCCAGACAGTGGTGAGCGGCTTGCGCGGCGGCGGCATCAATGCGCAGGTTTCGCAGCGTATCCGCCATGACGTGTGGGCCAAACTCTGGGGCAACATGAACATGAATCCGCTGAGCGCTCTGACACGCTGCGGAACTTCCAGAATGCTTGGCGATGCGGATGTCCGTGAGCTTTGCATACGCATGATGGAAGAGATGCAACTGTGCGCAGCGCGCCTGGATTTGCAGATGAGCATGACGCCGGCCGAGCGCATCGCCGTGACGCAGAAGCTCGGCGATTTCAGGACATCGATGCTCGCCGACCTCGAAGCCGGACGACCGCTCGAACTCGCTCCGC
This sequence comes from uncultured Gammaproteobacteria bacterium, assembly GCA_963779985.1. Taxonomy (GTDB): domain Bacteria; phylum Pseudomonadota; class Gammaproteobacteria; order Steroidobacterales; family Steroidobacteraceae; genus Bog-1198. The sequence goes on along the minus strand of CAVZZW010000004.1, from coordinate 1,107,969 downwards.
AGCTCGGCGCCGTCGCCGAGATTGCGCATCGTCTCGATGTTCCGGCGCCGTTCGTGCGCGCGATCCTCGGCTTGACCCGGCTGCTGAGCGCGTGAGCGAGCGGGCCCAGCCTGGCTCGAGCCGGCGCATTGGCCTGATTGTGACCAACCTATTGGCGTAAGCATTTACAATGGAAAATTGCGGTCGAAGTGGGCCGCGCCTGAACGTGGGAGTCGTATGGCTGAAAAGTTAAAATCTCCGGTGTCGCGGATGGCCTTGGCCGGCTGGGTCGGCTGCGCAAGCGTCGCTGGGCTCGGCGCCGTGTTGTCCGCCACGACGATTGCCGCCGCGGCAACCGCCGCTACGGCACCGGCCGCTGCGCAATCTGCCGCGGCCCCGACTCCGGCTGCGTCACCGGCGGTGGTGCCGGGATTCAGCTTCATCAAATCACTGGGCGGAATAGACGAGTACCGGCTCGACAGCAACGGGCTCACCGTGCTGCTGGTGCCCGATCATTCGGCGCCGGTGGTGACTTTCCAAGTAACCTACCAGGTCGGTTCGCGCAACGAGGTAACGGGGACCACCGGGGCGACGCACATCCTCGAGCACATGATGTTCAAGGGGAGCGAGGGGTTCAATGACCCGAAGGGCAATAGCGTCAAACAATTCCTGGAGCGCGTCGGCGGCCAGTTCAATGCCAGCACGTCGTTCGACCGCACCAACTATTTCGCGACCATCGGCCGGGAGAGCCTGGAGGGGTACATCGCCATCGAAGCGGACCGCATGCGCCATCTGTGGCTGCGTGAAGCCGACCGGCAGTCGGAAATGACGGTGGTGCGCAACGAGTACGAACGCGGCAAGAACGATCCGGACAACGTGCTCATGGAAGAGGTCACCGCGGCGGCCTACGAGGCGCTGCCGTACCATCATCCGACGATCGGCTGGAAGAGCGACATCGAGCACGTTCCCATCGGCCGATTGCGCGAATTCTACGATACGTTCTATTGGCCCAATAATGCGACGGTGACGGTGATCGGCGATCTCGAGCCCGCGGCCACCTTGAACCTGATCAAGAAATACTACGGCGTGTATCCGCATTCTCCGGCGCCCATTCCCACGATTTACACCGAGGAGCCGGCGCAGAGCGGCGAACGCCGCGTCACCGTCAAGCGCCCGGGAGAGCTCGGGACCGTGATCATTGCGCACAAGGTTCCGAACGGCCGCGACGCCGATCAGCCGGCGCTCGACATGCTCGATGCGATTTTGAGTTCGGGCAAGAATGCGCGTCTGTATCGTGCTCTGGTCGATCAAGGACTGGCGTTGAACGCCGGCGCCGGCACCGATCTGCATCGTGACCTGTCGCTGCACACGGTGTACGCCGTGCTTGCGCCGGGTACGGCGCATGCTCAGGTCGAGAAGGCGCTGCTGGCGGAAATCGCCAAGATCAAAGCCGACGGGGTGACCGCAGCCGAAGTGGCGCGAGTGAAGCAGCAATACATCGCCGCCGATGCGTACAAGCGCGACGGGACTGCCGCGATTGCCGGAGAGATCAACGAGTGGATCGCCGTCGGCGATTGGACTCTGTATGTGACCTTTCCGCAGAAAGTGCAGCAAGTGACTCCCGCGGACGTGCAGCGCGTCGCGAAGGAGTATCTCAAAGACGATCAGAGTACGACGGGCTGGTTCATTCCGGTGCCGCCGACGGCGGAGAAGGGTTCGTGATGCGACACTACAGGATGCGACACTTCATGAAGCGGTACTTTGCATTGGCTGCGTTGCTCTCGATGAGCGGCGCCGCCGCAGCGAGCGTGGCCGATCAGAGCCACCGCTCGCATGTTGCGGGCATCGATCTCATCACTTATCACACCGACGTGAAGGAAGTGGTGGTGATTCTCGCATCGCTGCCGGCGGGCGATGCCATGGCCGAGCCCGGAAATATCGCGATTCCCACGCTCGCCGGTATGATGCTCGACCGCGGCACGAAGAGCCTCGACAAGTTTGCGATCGCCGAGCAATTGGACAATGTCGGCGCCGAAATCGCCTTCAGCGTGGGCACGCAGTCGCTCGAGATTCGTGCCAAGTGCCTCAAGAAGGACCTGCCGCTGGTGATCGGGCTGATTGCCGCGGAGCTGCGCACGCCTGCGCTGCAGATGCAGGAGTTCAACAAGGCAAAGCAACAATTCATCGGCGCCCTGGAAGCCTCTACGCAGAACACCGAGGCGCGAGCGCAGGAGGCCTTCGGCCGCGCAATATTCCCCCAGGGGCATCCGAACCGGCCGCACACGGTCAGCGACTATGAGGCCGCGGCGAAGTCCGCGACTCTGGATGAGCTCAAAGCCTTTCACGCCAAGTATTACGGTCCGGCTCACATGACGCTGGTCGTGGTCGGCGACGTGGCCGCGCCTGCGGCTCAGGCCGAGATCGAGAAAGCATTCGCCGGCTGGACCGGCGGCCAGGACTACGTGCGGCCGGCGACGCCCGCCGTCCTCGGGGCGGCCCGCGAAGTATCGGTGCCGCTGGACGACAAACCGAGCGTGTCGGTGCTCATCGGACAGCCCACGGGATTGCGCTACAAGGATCCCGAGGCGCTGGCTCTGCGCGTGGGCACGGCGATTCTCGGCAGCGGTTTCACCGGACGGTTGATGGGCATCGTGCGCGACAAGGAAGGCCTGACCTACAACATCGGCGCAGCGATGGCCGACGACAGCATCGCCGACGGCCGCTGGGACATGTCGGCGAGCTTTGCTCCGACCCTCTTGGATAAGGGCATCGCATCGACGCGGCGCGAGCTCGACCGGTGGTGGAAGGACGGCGTCACCGATCAGGAATTGGCGGCGCGCAAGCAGGGCGTGGTGGGCAGCTACCTGGTTGGTTTATCGACCACCGCGGGCCTCGCGAATGCGATTTTGACCGATGTGCAGCGCGGCTACGACGTGAGCCGAGTGGAGAGCTTTCCGGACGCAGTCAAAGCCCTCACTCGAGATGAGGTCAATTCGGCCATCAAGAACCACCTCAATCCGAACGCGATGGTGCTGGTCAAGGCGGGGAGTGTGCCGGCGGCGCACTGATTTGCTATTTGTGCCCCAGTCCCAAGCTCCCCAGCGTGTCCACCCACTGCCACGTTAGGCCGCCGTCCCAGGAGGTCTTGATGTACCAAGTGGCGGGCTTGGAAGATGGAATCGCGCAGATACTCGGATTTCCCGAGAGGTTCGGACTGACGTTCGATGCGACAGAATTGGACGGTTTGACTGCCTTATAGAGGCTGTCATTGCCCTCGACGCAATTGAGCACGTCGGGAAGCACCTGAATGGTCGCATCGACGCCGGTCGAATCGGCGGTATAGTCACCGTTTGGCCCGACTATCAGATCAATTACATCACCTGCGTTCAGGGCGACACCCTGACTCCCCGTGGAGTAATTTTGAACAGATCCCATTCCGTTCACATCGCCGTCGAATAGGCTCACGTGGTTTCTCAGAACGTGGACGTCGGTCGTCGCGCCTCCGCCCACCACGATGCTGAAGAACGACACATCGATGACGTAGGTTGTCGACTTGGGGGCCGTCCACCGAAGATCGGCATCTCCCTGTCCGGGAGGCGCGGGATGCACACCCACCCCGTTGGCGCTACGCTGAATGATGGTCACGCCCGGATCCGCAATTGAGCAGGTCACGGCGTTGCACCCGTTGTTGACGCTGACAGTTGTCCCCGGATCTCCATAGAATTTGGTGACATAGGGGAATAATTCAAAGCCGGAGAAATAAGTTCCAACCCACTCCGCGACCGCGCCGTGGGACACTTGATAAGGAATCTGCGCGGTGCGGGTAAATATCTTGAAATCACCGCCGACCGTAGTCGTAGAGCCGTAACGCCATTGGCCGTTTGGGTTGGAGCTGATCGAGAAATCGTCAGCGAGATTCCAGATTGGCGCCTGCGTGGGCAATGAATGCGTGGGCAATGAAATGGCCATGCAAAAAGCAAAACCCATTATTCTTTTCATAGCTCGACTCCTTGTCATTCACGGCGTTGAAAAACTTTGGATGGTCGCAGTTGCCGTATGTCCTCCCCGTGTAGCGCACCGAGAATGGTCTTTATGGCCGGGCCTCGAGCACGAGATTGAAGGGGGTCTCGGTGGCGCGCCTGAATTTGCCGAAGCCCCCACCGGTCACCACGACCTCACGGAGGCGGCGTTCGCCCGCCTGTGCGCCAAGCGCGGGGCCATTGCGCGCCAGGGACACCGGCACGCAAATCTGCGAAGACGCTCCGTACATCACTCGGCCGACGGGATTCAGATTGTCTTGAACGGCGTCGTTCGCGAACGGCTCGACGATCATGGCAGTCCCATCGGCTTTGAGCGCGTGGCGCGCGTGACGCGACACACCGACCGGATCACCCATGTCGTGAAGGCAATCGAAGAATGCGATCAGATCAAAGGAAGCGTCGGCATAACTCACCGCGTCCGCCACCTCGAACTTGATGTTGGTCAGGCCCGCGGCGGCAGCTCTTTCACGGGCCGTCCGAATGGAATCGGCATGGTAGTCATATCCGATGAATGTCGATTTGGGATAAGTTTTCGCCATGAGCACGGCACTCGCTCCATGACCGCAGCCGACATCGGCTACCTTTGCTCCGGCTTTCAGCTTTTCAACCACACCGTCGAGGGCGGGGAGCCACGATGTGATGAGATTGGCGTTGTAGCCGGCGCGGAAGAACCGCTCTGTTCCATGAAAGAGACACGCATGATGTTCGCCCCATTCCATGCCCTTGCCGCTCTTGAAATTCTCGAGCGTACGATCCAAGGCGTGGAAGGTGGCTTCGACGATGTTGTACGCGCCCGGCATGTCGACGGGTCCATTCGGATCCGCGAGGCAAAGTGCCTGCTCGGGGCTCAGCGACCATTGATCGGCTTTCGCGTCGTACTGCACATAGCCGCCGGCGCCCTGATTGCCGAGCCACTCGCGCACGTAGCGTTCGTTGGTGCCCGTTCGCTTTGCCAGCTCCGCCGAACTCACCGGGCCCTTGGCCAATTCCTTGTACAAACCGAGTCGATCGCCGACCAGCATCAACGCAGCGCTCATCGCCGCGCCAAGATCACCCACCGCTTTGCCCAGAAACTCGTTGAGTCGTGTTTCGTCGATGGACATGTCGGATTCTCCCGCTTGTGCCCGCGTCGGTGTGGGCTTGAGAGTACTCCTGCAAAATCCCGGACGCCAGTTTGTTGCGACTACGAGATGGTGCGACGCGCTACCACGCCGCGCCTGCTGCGGAGCGGGATGCTCACGAGCCCGGATCGCGGCGGTGACGCTTGCGCCGTCGTTGCCGCGAAGCGGGATGCTCAGCCGAAGCGCGGCGGTGACGCTACCTCGATTCGCTCGGTCCCTCGACTCAAGTCCTTCCCAAATAATCCAGCTTGCCGAGTTCGAGTCCTGACTGCCTGAGGATGTCGTACGCGGTGGTGATGTGGAAAAACACGTTTGGCAGCACGTGATGGAACAAGTAGGGGGTGCCCTGCATGTTGCGGGTGGAGGTGCGGGTCTGCCAGGTGATGGCCCTGTCCTCGGCGCCTTCGAACTGACCGGGCTCGAGCGATTCGAGATAGGCGACGGTGGCGCGAGTCGCGGCGATCCATTCGGCAAGGGTCCTCTCCTTGGCTTCGAATACCGGCACTTCGGCACCCGCGAGCCGCGCGGCGCCGCCCTGGGCGATGTCGTTGGCGATGTGGATCTGCGTCGCCAAGCGGGAACATGTCGGGGAACAACCGCGTGTTCAGCAATACCACAGGATCGATCTTGCGGGCTGCAGCGTGCGCGGCGGCCTTTTCGAGGATTGCCGCGAGGTTGTTCAACGCGCGGGTACAGGTCGGCACGGTGGCCGTATGCATGGTGAGAGTCATGAGTCAGGCCGCCTTGGTTGCTGTGGCGAGTTGCCGCAATACGTATTGCAGAATTCCGCCGTGTTGGTAGTAGTCGAGTTCTTTCGGCGTATCGATGCGCAGGCGCGCTTCGAATTCCGTGATAGTACCGTCGTCGGCTTGTGGCAATGACCTTGACGAATTTCGCCGCGCCGCGATTGAGCCCGGCGATTTCGAAGGATTCCTTGCCGGTCAAGCCTAGGCTGTGCGCGTTCTGACCTTCCTTGAACTGCAGCGGCAGCACTCCCATGCCGATCAAGTTGGAACGGTGTATGCGCTCGAAGCTTTCGGCGATCACGGCCTTGACGCCCAACAGCATCGTGCCCTTGGCCGCCCAGTCGCGCGAGCTGCCGGTGCCGTATTCTTTGCCGGCGAGGATCACCAGCGGCGTGCCCGCGGCCTTGTACTTGATCGACGCATCGAAGATGGGCATCTGCTCGCCGCTCGGAATGTGCAGCGTCACGCCGCCTTCCGTGCCCGGCAGCAGGAGATTGCGCAGCCGGATGTTGGCAAACGTGCCGCGCATCATCACTTCATGGTTGCCGCGGCGCGCGCCGTAGGAATTGAAATCCATCGCTGGCACGCCCTGGGCCACCAGGTATTTGGCGGCGGGGCTGGATTTCGCGATGTTGCCGGCGGGGGAGATGTGATCGGTGGTGACCGAATCGCCGAGAACCGCCAATGCACGCGCGCCCTTGATGTCCGCCAGCGGCGCGGGCGTCATGGTGATGCCGTCGAAGTAGGGCGGGTTCTTGACGTAGGTGGATTTCCCGTCCCACGAATAAATCTTGCCGGCCGGCGTCTTGATGGCATTCCAGTTCGCGTCGCCGGCGAACACGCTGGCGTAGCCCTTGGTGAACATCGCCGAATCCACGGAGGCCGCCACGGCGGCGGCGACGTCCTTGGCGCTCGGCCAGACGTCCTTGAGGTATACCGGCTTGCCGTCCTTGCCCTGTCCCAGCGGCTCGGTGGTGATGTCGATGTCCAGATTTCCCGCCAGCGCATAGGCGACGACCAGGGGCGGCGAGGCGAGGAAATTCATCTTGATTTCCGGATGCACGCGGCCCTCGAAATTGCGATTGCCCGACAGCACGGAGCAGGCGACGACGTCGGCGCTTCTGACGGCCTCGGAAATTTCCGGCTTCAAGGGTCCGGAGTTGCCGATGCACGTGGTGCAGCCGTAGCCCACGGTATAAAACCCCAGGGCTTCCAAATCCTTCAGCAGTCCGGCTTTCTGTAAGTAGTCGGTGACGACTCGCGAGCCCGGAGCGAGCGAGGTCTTCACCCAGGGCTTGGAGGTGAGGCCGCGTGCGAGCGCATTGCGTGCGAGCAGGCCCGCGGCTACCAGCACCGCAGGATTCGAGGTGTTCGTGCAACTGGTGATTGCGGCGATCAATACCGCCCCGTCGCGCACCTCGAAGGTCTTGCCGTCCACGCCGGCCTTGGCGACTCCGGTGGCCTGCGGATTCTTCTGCGCTCGCTCCTCGGCCATTTTCTTCACGCTGCTCTGCGTATACGGTCTTGGCTTTGTGCAGCGGTACCCGGTCCTGCGGCCGCTTCGGTCCGGCGAGAGAGGGTTCGACCGTCGACAGGTCGAGTTCGACGACATCGGTGTAATCGGCCGCGGCTGCGCCGTTGACGCGCCACAATCCCTGCGCCTTGGCGTAGGCCTCGACCAGCGCGATCTGCTCCGGCGCTCGGCCGGTGAGTTCGAGATAGCGAATGGTTTCCTCGTCGATGGGAAAGATCGCGCAGGTCGAGCCGAACTCCGGCGACATGTTGGCGATGGTCGCCCGGTCTGCGAGCGGCAGTCCCTTGAGCCCGTCGCCGAAGAACTCCACGAATTTATCCACGACGCCTTTCTTGCGAAGTATCTCGGTGACCGTCAGCACGAGGTCGGTGGCGGTGGTGCCCGCGGGCAGGCTGCCCGTCAGCTTGAATCCGATCACCTGCGGAATCAGCATGGTCACCGGCTGACCCAGCATGGCGGCTTCGGCTTCGATGCCGCCGACGCCCCAGCCGAGCACGCCCAATCCGTTGACCATGGTGGTGTGCGAATCGGTCCCGACCAAGGTGTCCGGGTAGGCGAGCTTCCTGCCGTCGGCATCGTCTGCGAAAATCGACGCGCGCCAGGCGCTCGATGTTGACCTGATGGACGATGCCGGTGTTGGGCGGCACGACCTTGAAGTTGCTGAACGCCGTTTGCCCCCAGCGCAGGAACATGTAGCGTTCGCCGTTGCGGTTGAACTCGATCTCATTGTTGTGCGCGAGCGAATCGGCCGCGCCGTATTCGTCGACCTGCACCGAGTGATCGATGACCAGTTCGGCGGGGGCCAGTGGATTGACCCGCTGCGGATCGCCGCCGAGCCGAACGATGGCCTCGCGCATGGCCGCGAGATCGACGATGCAGGGAACGCCCGTGAAGTCCTGCATGATGACTCGCGCCGGCGTAAAGGCGATTTCATGATTCGGTGTCGCCTTGCGGATCCCATTTCAGCAAAGCGTCGATGTCGTTCTTGGTGACGTTGACGCCGTCTTCGAAGCGCAGGAGATTTTCCAGCAGGATCTTGAGGGAAAAGGGCAGGCGGGCGACATTCTGCGACTTCGAGCGCACTGAGGCTCAGAATCTCGTATTGCTCCGCCCCGACCTTGAGCGTCGTTCTTGCCTTGAAGCTATCCGTCATGACCCCTCCACGGAAAAATGTGAATTATAGGTGATTCCGCTGGCCGCTGCGCCCATGCGGGAATTGAATCGCTGCGCGATGACGCCGCCGCCGAGACAGCGTGCGCCGCTGTAGAACACCGCGTACTGGCCGGGCGTGACGGCGCGCGCAGGCTCGCTCAAGTGCACGCGCCAGAGCTGATCGGCGGCGGCGTCCCGTGCGGCCGCAACGTCCTGCGCGGCCGACGAATGCACCGTGCAGTGGAGATCACTCTGGCGATAGCGGGTCTTGACTACGCATTCGATCGATCGGCCGGCCTCGGCGCCCGAATCGAGCCAGTGCATTTGTTCCACATCGAAGGCATCGGATAGCAGCAAGGGATGGTCCTGATCCTGGACGACGATGAGCGCGTTGCGTGTCATATCCTTGTCGGCCACGTACCAGGGCGCGGCGGCCGTGCCGGCGCGTCCGCCCACCCTCAAGCCGGAACGTTGACCCAGGGTGTACAGCGCGAGGCCGCGATGCTCGCCCAAGATCATCCCGGTGTCGGTTTCGATCGGGCCGGGTTGTGTGTGCAGATAACGGCTCAGGAACTCTTGAAAGGGCCGTTCGCCGATGAAACAGATCCCGGTGCTGTCCGGCTTGTCATACACCGGCAATCCTGCCTCATGCGCCAGCTTGCGCACCTCGGCCTTGCGCAACTCGCCGATCGGGAACAGGGTCTTGCCGAGGGCGGAAGCGGCGACTCCATGGAGAAAGTAACTCTGATCCTTGGCGGTGTCCGCCGCCCTGAGGAGTTGCGCTCCTGAAGGCGTGTGCTGCAGGCGAGCATAGTGGCCGGTGGCCACCCAGGAGGCTCCCAGCCGGTGCATGTAGTCCAGACACACGCCGAACTTGATCTCGCGATTGCAGAGGACGTCCGGATTAGGGGTTCGTCCGGCGGCGTATTCGCGCAAGAACAGCTGAAAGACACGCTCTCGATATTGTGCGGCAAAGCTCACCCGGTGCAGGGCGATGCCCAATGTTTCGCACACACGGCGCGCATCTTGAAAATCGGTTGCGGTAGTGCAGTAGGCGTCGTCATCGTCCTCCCAGTTGGACATGAACAATCCCTGCACGGCGTAGCCGCCGCGCTGCAACAGCAGTGCCGCCACGGCCGAGTCGACGCCGCCCGACATGCCGACGATGACGGTGCCGGCAAGCTTGGGATCGGGGAGTGGCGAGAGGGAGTCGGGGCGGATGGCCTGCATGCGCCTATTATACGGGGCGCAAGGTGCGCGGTGCGGACGTCGGCGGAAAGCCGAATACTACATCAGCATTTGCCGCATTTGAGATTCTTGCATGCTGGTTTGCCAGACCTCGTCGAAAAAGTTCAAATAGCGGCGCACGACGGCGGGATCGTTCATATCTGAAATGCCGTCCCAGCGGTCCGCCTGAAGCCGATACACCAAAGCCTTGTCGTCCGCGATGATGAAGGCGCCCGCGCTTGCCGAATACTCGGGACTCATGGCACGCAAATCGATGCAGCTGGTCAGACGGCGCGCCAAGGCGAGAAAGCGGTTGTTGTCGACCATGGCCCGCGACGGATCGGCGAGCAGAACCCGTACTTTGGCATAGGAACGCGCCAATACCAGGCGCTTGATGGCTTCGAGAAAGGGCTCCTCGCCGTAAATCAGGGGCTCCAGATCTTGTGTGAAGATCGACAACAGGCGCTGCGCCGACTTGGCGACCTTGAGGCTGGCATCGCGAACCTCGGGCATGGTGGTCAGGATGGTTCGGGTGCCCGATCCCGCGGAAACGTCAGCGCGCGCCGCGGGAACCCTGTCCACGTTGGCTTTCGTCCGTTCTTCCGTATTACCCGCCATATCTGAGCGCCTCAATAGGAGGTTTACGGGCATTTTGCCCACCCTCACGTACTTTGGCAGATAGTACCGTCTGGCCCGGAGAGCTCCGTGCCAACTGCGTCACGTTTCGGCTATGACCGGTACGGTTATGGCCCACGCGTGCGTTTTGCCAGCAGCGGCGCCAGACCCACATAGGTGCCGGGTTGCAAGCCGAGCAGCCGCTCTTTCTCCGTCGGCGGCAGATCCAACGAGGCTATGAATTCACGCATGGCGTTCTTGTCGATGGCGCGGCCGCGGGTGAACGATTTCAATCGGTCGTAAGCCTCCGGGATCCCGTGGGCGCGCATGACGGTTTGCACGGCTTCGCCCAGCACCTCCCATGCGTGGTCCAGATCCTCCGCTACACGCACGGGGTCGAGTTCGATTTTTCCGAGCCCTGCATCGAGCGATCCGTAGCTCAAGATCGAGTGTCCGATCGCCACGCCCAAATTACGCATCACCGTGGAGTCCGTGAGGTCGCGCTGCATCCGCGACACGGGCAGCTTGTCGGCGAAATGCCCGAGCAACGCATTGGCCAAACCGAGGTTGCCTTCGGCATTTTCGAAGTCGATGGGATTCACCTTGTGCGGCATGGTGGAGGAACCGACTTCGCCCTCGACCGGGCGCTGCTTGAAATAGCCGAGCGAGATGTAGCTCCACATGTCGCGCGCCAGGTCGAGCAGGACGGTGTTGGTGCGCATGAGTGCATGGCAGTACTCGGCAATCCAATCGTGCGGCTCGATCTGCGTGGTATAGGCGTTCGACGCCAGCCCTAAGGATTCGACGAAGCTGCGGCTGAAATGCGGCCAATCCACCTGCGGCAGTGCGGCCACATGCGCATTGAAATTGCCGACGGCGCCGTTCATCTTTCCGAGGATGCCGACGCGCTCGATACCGGCGCGCTGGGCCTGAAGGCGCGCGGCGACATTGGCGAGTTCCTTGCCCACCGTGGTGGGTGTCGCGGTCTGGCCGTGAGTTCGCGCCAACATCGGCGCCGCGGCATGACGGTCGGCCAGGGAATCGAGCAGGCCGCCGATGCGGTCGAGCATGGGCAGCAGCAGGGTGGCGCGCGCGCTCTTCATCATGAGGGCGTAGGCGAGATTGTTGATGTCCTCCGACGTGCAGCCGAAATGCAGCCATTCGAGTTCGGCGGCGGCCGCGCCGCGCGCTTTGAGCTCGGTGCGCAGCCAGATTTCGACCGCCTTCACATCGTGTTTGGTGCGTGCTTCGATCTGCTTGATGGCCGCCGCGTCGGTGCCGGCCGGGTCCTTCGACAGCGCGGTTGCGAACTCCAGCGCCGCGCGCGGCAGCTTGGCCAGAGCGCTCGCCGCCGGGCCGGCGGCCAGTGCCAGAAACCAGGCGCATTCGACGCGCACGCGCTCGCGCATGAGCCCGGCTTCGCTGAATACATGTCGAACGGCCGCGAGTTTGCCGGCATATCGGCCATCGAGAGGTGAGAGTGCGTCGGTGGATGAGGTGGCCATCGGAGAATGAGGTCGCTTTGAGTGTAGAATCCAGCAATATTACCGTAAACAGGCGGAGCAGCGAGGTTAAGGAGCAATGACAGCGACCACTCGCGTCGAGCACGACAGCATGGGAGCGCTCGACGTGCCAAAAAGCGCTCTATGGGGCGCGCAAACCCAACGCGCGGTGCAGAACTTTCCGGCCACGGGGCTCTGCATGCCGCGCACCTTCATTCGCGCATTGGGGCTCATCAAGCACGCGGCGGCCGGTGCCAATGCAGAGATCGGCGACCTGCCGCGGGACCTGGCAGCGGCCATCCAAACAGCGGCGCTCGAGGTCGCAACAGGCCGGCATGACGATCATTTCCCGGTGGATGTGTTTCAGACGGGGTCGGGCACCAGTAGCAACATGAATGCCAACGAAGTGATCGCCACGCTGGCCACGCGCTCGTTGTCCCGCGCGGTGCATCCGAACGATCACGTGAACATGAGCCAGAGCAGCAACGATGTGGTGCCGACGGCGATTCATGTCGCCGCATCGCTTCTGCTGCAGGAGCAGCTGCTGCCGGCGCTCGAGCGTCTGCGCACGGTCTTGGGCCAGAGAGCGGCCGAATTTGGCGATGTGGTCAAAACCGGCCGTACCCACCTGATGGATGCAATGCCCATCACGTTGGCGCAGGAGCTGAACGGTTGGCAGGCGCAAATCGACCATGCGGCGGCCCGCTTGCGGTCGGTTTTGCCGCGGTTGTACGCGCTCGCGCAGGGCGGCACCGCCGTCGGCACCGGCATCAATGCCCGGCCTGAGTTCGGCGCAGTGTTCGCGCGCAGTCTTGCGGCGAGCACAGGACTTGGCTTTCGCCCCAGCGATAACTACTTCGAAGCGCTGTCGAGCCAGGACACGGCCGTGGAACTGTCCGGGCAGCTCAAGGTCCTTGGTGTCAGTCTGATGAAAATATCGAATGATCTGCGCTGGATGAACAGCGGACCATTGGCGGGCTTGGGCGAGATTGCGCTGCCGGCGCTGCAGCCGGGCAGCAGCATCATGCCGGGCAAGGTGAACCCCGTGGTGCCCGAATCAGTGGCCATGATCGCCGCGCAGGTGATCGGCAATGATGCGACGATCACGATTGCCGCGGCCTCGGGGAATTTTCAGCTGAACGTCATGCTGCCGGTGATTGCTTATAACTTGTTGCAAAGCGTCGAATTGCTCGGCATCGGTAGCCGCAATTTGGCCGATCACGCGCTCGAGGGATTCACGGTGAATCGCGCCCGCTTGGACGAGGCGCTGGCTCGCAATCCGATTTTGGTCACGGCCCTCAATCCCGTCATCGGCTACGAAAGGGGGGCGGCCATCGCCAAGAAGGCGTATGCCGAGGGCCGGCCGATTCTGGACGTGGCGGCGGAGATGACGGACTTGAGCGTCGATGAGCTGCGCCGCCTGCTCGACCCCAAGACGCTGACCGATGGCGGCATCCAGGGCGCCGGTTCCGCTGCGTGACGATGGATCCGCTCTACTCGAAAGCGCACATTCGCGAGTCTCTCGATCCGCGACCGTCGACGCCGGAAGAAGACATGCAATGGCTGGCGGGTGCATCCCCCGAAGTCGTGGCGCGGGTGCGCGCCTCTCTCCCGGCGCGGCGGGTACCGGCGGCCGTACTCGTGCCGCTGGTGGAGCATGCGACGGGATTGACGGTGCTGCTGACGCAGCGCGCCGAAACGCTCAAGGATCACGCCGGCCAAATCAGCTTTCCCGGAGGCCGCATCGAGCCCGAGGACGAGGATGCGTGGCACGCGGCGCTGCGCGAGGCGTATGAAGAAATCGGTCTACTGCCCGACTTCGTGGAATTTGCGGGGTACTTGCCTGATCATCATGTCATCACGGGCTTTCGGGTTACCCCGGTGGTCGGGTTCGTGAATCCGGATTATCAGCTGCGCATCGCCGAGGCCGAAGTTCACGACGTGTTCGAGGTGCCGCTCGACTTCATCCTGGATGCCGGCAATCACAAGTCCCGGCAGCGCAAGCTCGGCGACCTGACTTTCGAGGTACACGACATTCCCTACGGCGAGCGCAATATCTGGGGCGCGACGGCCGGCATGCTGATGACCTTGCGGCGCATGCTGCAGACCCGCGGCGCCCGGCCACGATGAGCGGGGGACCTGCGGCGAACGGCCGTATGCGCGAATTGCTTGCCATCATGGAGCGCCTGCGGGGCGCCGATGGGTGTCCGTGGGACAAGGCACAATCCTTCGCCAGCATTGCACCGTACACCATCGAGGAGGCTTACGAGGTTGCGGACGCCGTCGAGCGCGGCGACATGCGGCACCTGCGCGACGAACTCGGTGATCTGTTGTTCCAAGTGGTGTTTCACGCGCAGATCGCGAGTGAGGCGAATCAATTCGATTTCGAGGCGGTGGCCGGGGCCATCTGCGACAAGCTGCTGCGCCGCCACCCGCACGTGTTCGGCGCGGCCGGTCCCTTGACCGAAGCCGAACAAAGCGCCGCCTGGGAGGACATCAAGGCGGCCGAGCGCGGGGTCGTTGATACCGCGGCGGCCGGTGAGCACAGTCACTTGGACGGCGTGCCGCAGGCATTGCCGGCGCTGATGCGCGCCTTCAAACTCAGCAAGCGCGCCGCGCGCGTGGGCTTTGATTTCGAACATGCGAGCCAAACCGCCGACAAGGTTGCCGAAGAGCTCGCGGAAGTGCGCGATGCGGCCGCGCAGGGCGCGGCGGCAAACGGCTCGGGTGCCGGCACCGGCGCCACGCCGGAAATTTTCGAAGAAATCGGCGATCTGCTGTTCGCGGCCGCCAATCTGGCGCGCAAGCTCGATGTCGATGCCGAGGCGGCGCTGCGCGCGGCCAACGCCAAATTCGAGCGGCGATTTCGCGGCATGGAATCCCTGGCGGCGCGGCGCGGCGAGCTTTTCGCAGAGCTGAACCTCGAAAGCCAAGAGAGGCTTTGGCAAGAAGTCAAGCGTGCGGAATGAACGTGGAGCAGGGGCTGGCGCACGCAGTGTCCCTCAGCTCGTCTTCAAGCACGACTCCGATTTACCGATCTCTGCGCAACGCGAAGCGATCATGGAGGCGTTGCGCGGCAACCAAGTACTGATCGTGGCCGGCGACACCGGCTCCGGCAAGAGCACGCAATTGCCGCAATACTGTCTGGAACTCGGGCGCGGCACGGAGGCGTTGATCGCGCATACGCAGCCACGGCGGCTGGCGGCGCGCGCTCTGGCGGCCCGCATCGCCGAGGAGGTCGGGCAGCCGCTCGGCGGGAGCGTCGGCTTTCGTGTGCGGTTCGCCGATCAGGCCTCCGATGCCACGCGGCTCTTGCTGATGACCGACGGCTTGCTGTTGGCGGAGCTTGCCTCGGACCCACTGCTGCGGCGTTACGACACCATCATCGTCGACGAAGCGCACGAGCGAACGCTGAACGTCGATTTGCTGATGGGGGTGCTGAAGCGGCTGTTGCCGCGCCGTCCGGACTTGAAAGTGATCGTGACCTCGGCGACTCTGGACGTCGAACGCATCGCGCGGTTCTTCGGCGACGCGCCGATCATCACGGTCAGCGGCCGCACGTATCCCATCGAAGTTCGCTACCGAGAAACGCCGGATGAGACGGAAGATCCCGATCTGCCCGTCGCGGTTCTGGAGGCTTGCCAGGAAATAGTCACTGAACCGGGCCAGATCGGCGGCGGCGACATTCTGGTGTTTCTGCCCGGCGAGCGCGAGATACGCGATGTCGGCGAACTCCTGCAGCGCGAGCTGCAGGCCGATGTGGACGTGCTCGAGCTGTACTCGCGTCTGTCGTGGGAGCAGCAGAGCCGAATCTTTCAACGCGGCCGGCGCCGGCGGGTCGTATTGGCGACCAACGTCGCCGAAACATCGATTACGGTGCCGGGCATTCGCGCCGTCATCGATTCCGGTTTGGCGCGCATCAGCCGCTACAGCCCCCGCAATCGCCTGCAGCGATTGCCGATCGAGCCCATCTCGCGCGCGAGTGCCGACCAGCGCAAGGGCCGCTGCGGCCGCTTAGGGTCGGGGCTTTGCGTGCGGCTGTACGCGCAGGCCGACTTCGACGCGCGCCCACCCTTCACCGAGCCGGAAATACTGCGCACGAATCTCGCCGCGCTGCTGTTGCGCCTGGCCGCGGACGGCCTGGGCGATGCGGAGAGTTTTCCGTTCATCGACGCCCCCGATCCGCGCGCACTCAGCGACGGGTATCGGCTGCTGCAGGAGCTGCAGGCGCTGGATGCCGAACGGCGGATCACACGCCGCGGCCGTGCCATGGCGCGGCTGCCGCTCGACCCGCGTCTCGCACGGGCACTGCTCGAGAGCCAGCGCTTTCGCGCCGAAAGTGAGTTGCTCGCCATAGTCGCAGGTTTGAGCGTCCCGGATATTCGCATCGCATCGACCGGCGGCGCCGCCGCAAGCGCAGCCCCGGATGCCGGTCACAGCGCCATTCTCGAAGACGGCAAATCCGAGTTTACGGCGCTGGTCAAGGTATGGCGGGCATACCGCAAGGCACGCGAAGGACCGCGGCGCGAATTGCGGCGCTGGTGCAAGGAGCGGCGGTTCTCGCTGCTGCGCCTCTCCGAATGGGACGATGTCTACGCCCAGGTCACCGATCGCGCGGCCGAGCTAGGGTTGGTGGCGCAGCGGCACGCGGCGAGTTACACCGCCGTGCACCGCTCGCTGCTCGCGGGCTTCTGCACCATGGTGGGTACACGCGGCGAGGAGGGTGCCTATCTCGGCACGCGCGGGGTGCATTTTCATATTTTCCCGGGGTCGCCGCTGGTGCGGCGCCGGCCGCGCTGGGTCATGGCGGCGAATATCGTCGAGACTTCGCGGGTATTCGCGCGACGCGTGGCGGAAATCGAACCCCAATGGATCGAGGCTGCGGCGGCGCACCTGCTGAAGCGCGAGTATCTCGAGCCCGATTGGGATGAGGGGCGCGAGGAAGTGGTGGCGCGCGAGCGCGTCAGTTTCCTCGGGTTGGTCTTGAGTGCAAACCGCGTGGTCAACTACGGACCCATCGCACCGGAAGAAGCGCGTCTCATTTTCGCGCGCGAGGCGCTGGTCTATCAGCGGCTGCACCGCCGGCCGGAGTGGCTGTCGGCAAATGACGCCGCCGTGCGCGACGCGCAGCGGATGGAAGAGCGCCTGCGCACGCGTGACCTCGTGCAGAGCGCCGAGAGCTTCGTCGAGTTCTATGACCGTGCGTTACCGCGCCAGGTATCGAGCGGCGCGACGCTGGAGTATTTCACCCGGCACCTATCGGATGCCGAACGGCGCAGCCTGACCCTCGGCCCCGAGCACATTTTCGTCAAGCAGCCGCAGCCCGAAGCGCTCGCGCAATTTCCCGAAGTCGCCAAGGTCGATGCGCTGGCAGTTCCTGTCGAATACCGCTTCGCCCCGGGTGAATCACGGGATGGCGCCATATTGCATGTGCCGCTACTGGCGGTGCCTGGACTCACACACGCCGCGGTGGATGCCGCGGTACCCGGACTTGCCGAGCCCCGAATCGAGGCGCTGCTGCGTTCGCTGCCCAAGGATGCGCGCCGGAACTTGATTCCGATCGGCGACACGGCGGCCCAATTTCTCGCGGACATGCGCTCAAGCGGGGCGGAGCGTGGGAGCGCAGGCGCGCGTAAGGCAGCGTTGGCAGCGGATCCCGGCAGTCTCAAGGCTTGGCTCAAGGAGCAGCGCGGCATTCCCGAGTCGCTGCTTCGATTCGATCTTGCCGCCGTGCCGGCCCACTTGATGCCCGAGCTTGCCGTCACCGCTGACCGCGAGGAACTGGCGCATGGCAAGAGTCTGCCGGAATTGCGCCGCGCGAGCGCCGCTGCGGCGCGCTCGGAACTCGAGCGCCGCGCTCGAGCCGAGCATGGGCGCGAGGGCGGTTGGCGGCGGTTCGAGATCGACGAATTGCCCGATGCGTTGCCGCTGGCGCTCGAGCAGGGAACGGTGTGGGTATTTCCGACACTGGCACGGGGAGGCGCCGCGCTCGAGGTGCGGTACGAATGGTCCGCCGCCGAGGCCGCCCGCAGCTGGCGGCGGGGCGCGGTGCAGCTTGCACGCGTGATGCTCGCAGCTCAGGCGCGCGATCTCGGCAAGACGATCGCCGGCAACGCCCCGTTGCTGCTCGCTGCAAGTCCGTATCTCGAGAGCAGTGCGTTGATCGAGACCGTGCTGCAACTGGTCTTTCGCCGCGCCTGCTTTGGCGACGGCGAGGCGCCGCGCACTCGGCAGGCGTTCGAGAGGGCGGTGGATCAAGGGCGCGCGGGTTTGCATTCCTGTTGGGAGGAAATCGCGGCCGGGGCGGTGAGCTGGTTCACGGAGGCGCGTGCGGTGCGCCGGGTGCTCGATGATCCGCGGACGGCGCAGCTCGCCGACGGAACCAACGAGAGCAAGGAGCACCTGCGTCGACTATTGAGCGCCGGCAACCTCGAATCGCTGTCGACGGACTGGCTGCGCCAGTTGCCGCGCTACCTGAAGGCCGAGGAGCGCCGCTGGCAACGCAGCGCCGCGCGCGGCGGCGAGCCGGCGAACGTGGTACGGGAACTTCGCGAGTGGACGGCGCGCCACCGGACGCTGGCAACCCAGGTCGGCGCCGAGTTGCGCTGGATCCCGGAACTCGATGACTTGCAGAATTGGATCGAGGAATACCGGGTGTCGCTGTATGCGCAGGAGCTCAAAACCTTGGCGCCGATTTCGGCAGCGCGTTTGGAATCACGAGCCGCCGAAATCGAAGAATGGATAGCGCGCTGATATCTCGTCCTTCGACACAGGACAGTTGACAGGCACGGCGTGAAGGGCTTGGGGAGGGAAGCGTCAGGGCAACCGCTTCTTCGTTGCTCTGACGCTGCCTTTCGGCCCAGGCCTCATCGTTCAGACCTCGAAGCGAATCCCCTGCGCGAGCGGCAACTGCGAACTCCAATTGATGGTGTTCGTCTGACGCCGCATGTACGCCTTCCAGGAATCCGAACCGGCCTCGCGGCCGCCCCCGGTATCCTTCTCGCCGCCGAATGCGCCGCCGATCTCGGCACCCGAGGTGCCCAGATTGACATTGGCGATCCCGCAATCGCTGCCCTCCGCGGACAGGAAGCGCTCGGCTACCTGCAGCCGGTCGGTGAACACCGCAGACGACAGTCCATAGGGGACGGAATTTTGGATGGCCACGGCCTCATCCAGAGTGTCATAGGTGATCAGGTACAAAATCGGCGCAAAGGTTTCGGTGCGCACCACGGTCATGCCGGAGTGGGCGCGAATGATGGTTGGTTCCACGAAATTGCCGGGTTGCGGCAAAACCTTGCCACCGCACAGCAGCTCGCCGCCTTCGGCTCGAGCGGCGGTGATTGCCGCCGAGTAGCGCGCTACGGCACCCTGATCGATGAGCGGTCCCATCAACGTGTCGGCCGCCAGCGGGTCGCCGATGCGCACCTGGCCGTACGCCGCGACCAGGCGCCGTTCGAGTTCGGCAGCGCGCGTGCGATGTACGAGCACGCGGCGCGTCGTCGTGCAGCGTTGACCGGCGGTTCCGACTGCGCCGAAAACGATGCCGGGCACCGCCAGATCCAGATTCGCGGTTTCGTCGACGATGATGGCGTTGTTGCCGCCCAGTTCCAGCAGACTCTTGCCGAGCCGCTCGGCCACTTTCACGCCGATCTGGCGTCCCACATGAGTCGAGCCGGTGAATGACACCAGCGCCACGCGGCGGTCGTCGACGAAGCGCATCGCGAGTTCGGTGCCGGCGTCGATGAAGATCTGGAAAATAGCGGGCAATGCGTGGCGCTCCAGCACTCGGTTACAGATGTGCTGGACGGCGAGGGCACACAGCGCCGTCTTGGGCGAGGGCTTCCACACGGTGGCATTGCCGCTGATCGCCGCCAAGAATGCGTTCCAGGACCAAACCGCCACCGGGAAGTTGAACGCGGAAATCACGCCGACCACACCGAGCGGATGCCATTGCTCGTACATGCGGTGCTGGGGCCTTTCGGAATGCATGGTGAGGCCGTACAGCATGCGCGATTGTCCGACCGCGAAATCGGCGATGTCGATCATCTCCTGGACTTCGCCCAGACCTTCGGCTTTGATCTTGCCGTTCTCCATGGACACGAGGCTTCCGAGCGCATCTTTGTAGCGGCGCAGTTCCTCGCCCATGAGCCGCACGGCTTCGCCGCGCTTGGGCGCGGGCACCATGCGCCACGCTGCGGCCGCGGCAACGGCCGAGGCCATGACCTGTTCGTAATCCTCAGGGGTAGCGCCGCGAATCTGCGCCAGCCGCTTGCCCGTGGCCGGATTGACGGAGTCGATCAATGGGCCGCCGGTTTGCGAGCTCCAGCCGCGGGTCCCGGACCAAGTTCCGGGGTTGATGTCGCTAAGTCCCAGCGCCTGCAAGGGATCAGTGATGTGCTGCATGATTGAATTCTCGCCCATTCGATACCGCCGATTCGGGGGGGCGCATTTTGACTTGGGAGCGCCGACAACGCTAGCATGATCGAATAATGTCGAAATCTCCCGCCTTGATGAATTGGCATCCCGCCAGTTGGCAGAGCCGTCCTGCAACCCAGCAACCGAAGTACTCCGACCCCGTGGCATTGGAACGCGCCGTGGCCGCGTTGGGCCGGCTGCCGCCGTTGGTTGTGTCCTGGGAAATCGAGGCGCTGCGCGCGAAGTTGGCTCAGGCACAGCGCGGCGAGCAGTTCCTACTGCAGGGCGGCGATTGCGCCGAGAGTTTCGAGGATTGTGAATCCGACAATATCGCCCGGCGCCTGAAGATCCTGCTACAGATGAGTTTGGTGCTGCTGCAGGGCTTGAAGAAGCCCATCATCCGGGTGGGCCGCTTTGCAGGGCAGTATGCGAAGCCGCGGTCGGCAGATACCGAAACGCGCGACGGAGTGACTCTGCCGTCCTATCGCGGCGACAACGTCAATCGTCCGGGATTCAGCGCGGCGGAGCGCGAACCGGATCCGGAGCTGCTGCTGCGTGGCTACGAACGCGCCTCGCTCACCTTGAATTTCGTGCGCGCCTTGATCGACGGCGGCTTCGCCGATCTGCATCACCCGGAATATTGGGATTTGAGTTTCCTGCGGCACGCGGCGATGCACGATGCATATCAGAAAATCGTCGATTCGATTGCCGAGTCGCTGGATTTTTTCGAGTCCATGAGCGGCCAGCGGGTACATGCCGCGACGCGCGGCGATTTCTATACGAGCCACGAAGGGCTGCATTTGCTGTCGGAGCAGGCACAGACGCGTTACATCGAGCGTCAGAAGCACTGGTACAACCTCTCCACGCACATGCCCTGGATCGGCATGCGGACTGCCAACATCGACGGCGCGCACATCGAATATTTTCGCGGCATCTCCAATCCCATCGGTGTGAAAGTGGGTGCTGCGATGAGCGCCGAGTGGCTGCAAGAACTCGTGCAAGTGCTGAACCCACAGAGCGAACCCGGCAGATTGACCTTGGTGCATCGGTTCGGCGTCAAGGATATCGAGCAACGGCTTCCCGCTATGATCCGCGCCGTGCGAGCCACAGGGTCGCAAGTGCTCTGGGTTTGCGATCCCATGCATGGCAACACGGAAACCACCGCGGGGGGCGTGAAGACCCGCCGCTTCGACAATATTTTGGGAGAAGTCGAAGCGGCCTTCCGCATTCATGAGGAGCAGGGCTCCATGCTGGGCGGGGTTCATATCGAACTGACCGGCGAGGACGTGACCGAGTGCATCGGCGGCGCGCGTGGGTTGGCGGAAGCTGACCTCGCACGTGCGTATCGGTCGCAAGTCGACCCACGGTTGAACGGTGAACAGGCCTTGGAGTTGGCCATGCTGATTTCACGTCGGGCCGGCGCCAGCAGGCGAATCGGTAGGTCGTGGAATGCCGCGGGCTAGTGGGGGCTGCTCCGGCGGCCGAGATATCCGTGTCGGGCGGTTTCGGGGCTGTTGCCCCGCAGATTGCGGCCGCTGCCCCGGCTGGTATTTCCGGGCGATTTGGCCTATGTAGCCATATAAATCATATGGTTACAATGGATAACTAGAGTCCCTCTAGATCACGAGCGGCGGTTTTTCAAAAGCCGACTTGCCTCGATGCGTGCAGATGCTATTCTGCCCTGCAAACCTTTTCCGCCCCTTGAGATTGAGTGCCGAGAGGCCCAACTGCTCAGAGGACAAGCTAAAGAATTTAATGGCCCATTGCGCGGAATCTTTCCGGAGGCAATGAGTCTGACGAGGTTCATGCCTAAGGTTCTGGGCGAGGGTTGGGTTGCGCTCGGGTTAGTCCAAAGCCGCGCGTGATCGACGGCGGGCTACGTGGAATTTCCGCGTAGCCCGTTTTTTCTGGTGCGCCCTGTGAGCTGCGACCTGCCTGACATGAATACTTTTGATCTTGGCTGCCGGCGCTGCCCCCGGCTAGCCGCGTTCCTCGACGCCGTACGCCTGGATGAGCCGAGCTACCATTGCCGCCCGGTACCGCCATTCGGCGACCCGCAGGCTCGATTGCTGATCGTCGGCTTGGCGCCCGGTATGCACGGTGCCAACCGCACTGGTCGGCCGTTTACGGGCGACCATGCGGGGATATTGCTATATGCGACGCTGCACAAGTTTGGACTGGCCAGCGGGCCAGTTTCCACCGCGGCGCACGACGAGCTCAGGCTACACCACACGAGAATAACCAATTCGGTGAAGTGCCTGCCGCCCGCCAATAAGCCTTTACCTTTGGAAATCAAGCTCTGCAATCAATTTCTTCGCGCAGAACTCGAGAAGAGCCAGGAGGTTCGCGTCATTCTCGCCCTGGGGGCAATCGCGCATGCGGCTGTGCTGCGCGCCTGCGATCTGCCGGCCGGCGCCCATCGATTTGCGCACGGTGCGGAGCATGCACTGAGTGCCGGCCGAGTGTTGATGGATTCGTATCATTGCAGTCGCTACAACACTCAGACACGGCGACTCACGACCCCGATGTTTGAAGGCGTCATTGGCAGGGCGCGGGACCTTGCGTTGGCTGCACGACCGGGATGAACGGAGAGCGAAAGCCGCCGGAGGCGCCATCGCAGGACGAGGCTGTGTCGCCATTGCCGGCGGTGCTGCCGACGGTTGCAAGGCCCGGGGAGGCACCGCTGCCTGAGGCGGTGCCGGTGCCCGAGACGTCGCCAGTGTCTGAGACGGTACCGCTGCACGCGGCGGTGCCCGCGTCCGCGCTGCCATTCGATGCCAAGGCCTATGTCGAGAGCCTGCCGGCTCGACCGGGCGTTTACCGGATGCTGGACGCCAACGGCGAGATTCTGTACGTGGGCAAGGCGCGCAATCTCAAGAGCCGGGTCGGCTCGTACTTCCAACCCAGCAACGTGCATCCGAAAGTTCAGGCGCTGGTCGCGAAGACTGCGAACATGGAAGTCACGATCACGAACTCCGATACGGAGGCGTTGCTGCTCGAATTCAATCTCATCAAGAAGCATCGGCCGCGTTTCAATGTGGTGTTGCGCGACGACAAGAGTTTCCCCTATCTGCATTTTGAAACACGACACGAATTTCCGCGCGTGACTTTTTACCGGGGATCGCGCAAGGAACCCGGGCGCTACTTCGGACCGTACCCCTCGGCGGGAGCGGTGCGTGAGACCTTGCAGCAGCTGCAGAAGCTGTTTCGCTTGCGAAATTGTGACGACACGTATTTCGCGAATCGGTCGCGGCCGTGTTTGCAGTTCCAGATCCAACGCTGCACGGCGCCCTGTGTGGGGCTCATTTCCCGGGAGGACTACGCACGCGACGTGGGTGCGGCGATCAAGGTCCTGGAGGGGCGCAATGACGAAGTGTCCCAGGATCTCGGCCGCCGCATGGAGGCCGCCGCGGAACGCCTGCACTTCGAAGAGGCGGCGCAGCTGCGCGACCAATTGGCGAAGCTCAAAGCCGTTCAGGCGCAGCAAATCGTCACTGCCGACATCGATCACGACGCGGATGTCATCGCGCTCGCGGCCGCCAACGGCGAATACTGCGTCGCATTGATGTTCGTCCGCGCCGGCCGCAGCCTCGGCAGCACGACATTCTTTCCGAAAGCCGCTCTTGCCGAACCACCGGAAGTCATGGCGGCCTTCGTGGCGCAATATTATTTGGAGCGGGAGGTGCCGCCGGAAATCATCGTCGAGCAGGAATTCGACGAAAGATCTCTGCTCGAGGCGACGCTGGCGCAGCGGACCGGCCACAAGGTGCGCATTGCCTCGCAGGTGCGCGGCATCCGCGCGCGCTGGCTGGAAATGATGCGCAACAACGCGGAACAGGCGCTGACCATGCGCGGCCTGGCGCGCGCCAGCATCGAATCGAGTTTGGAGGACTTGCGCGAGGCGTTCGATCTGGCGGAGACACCGAATCGCATCGAGTGCTTCGACATCAGCCATACGGGCGGTACGGATACAGTGGCCTCGTGCGTGGTATTCGGCGAGGAGGGTCCGCTCAAGAGCGATTATCGCCGCTTCAACATCAGCGGCATACAGCCCGGCGACGACTACGCCGCCATGCACCAGGCGCTCAGCAGGCGCTACAAGCGCGTGCGCGACGGAGAATTTTCCGCACCCGATGTGCTGCTCATCGACGGCGGCAAGGGGCAGCTCGCCGAAGCGGCCAAGGTGCTGGATGAACTGGGAGTGGCAGGAATTACCCTGATCGGCGTCGCCAAGGGCGCCGACCGGCGGCCGGGGCAAGAGCAACTGTTCTTGTTGGGCCAGGACACGCCCACTATACTGGCTGCGGACTCGCGGGCATTACATCTGATTCAGCGCGTGCGCGACGAAGCGCACCGTTTCGCGATCACGGGGCACCGGCGCAAACGGGCCAAGCGCCATAGCCAGTCGATACTCGAGACCATTCCGGGCTTGGGGCCCGTCAAACGACGCGAGCTGCTGAAACAGTTCGGCGGCTTGCAGGGGATTCTGCGTGCGGGTATTGATGACTTCGTACAAATCCGCGGCCTGGGACGCGACCTCGCCGAGGTAATTTATGAGCACCTCCACCCAGGGCGCTGACGGTCATTCGCATTGGAATCTGCCGAATACGCTGACGTGGCTGCGCATTTTGATGATTCCGGCGATCTTCGCGCTGTTTTACCTGTTGCCCTATCCGTGGGCGGATCCCGCGGCCTGCGCGGCATTCGCGCTCGCCGGCATCACCGACAGTTTGGACGGCTATTACGCGCGCAAATTGGGCCAAACCTCGCGCCTTGGTGCGTTCTTGGATCCCGTCGCGGACAAGCTCATCGTTGCGGCGGCGTTGGTGTTGATCGTCAGCAAGGATCCGCGATGGTTCGTGGTCATCGTCGCGGTCGTGATCATCGGCCGGGAAATTGCGGTGTCCGCGCTGCGCGAATGGATGGCTGAGATCGGCGCGCGCAGCCGCATCAAGGTGTCGGTGCTGGCGAAGTATAAGACCATCATGCAGATCGTCGGATTGTCGCTGCTGCTGTTTCGGCAGAATTTGCTCGGCATCCCCACCTACAAGCTCGGCTTGCTGCTGACCGCGGTGGCGGCGGTGCTGACGCTCTGGTCGATGATTCAGTATTTGCGCCTGGCGTGGCCGGAATTGCGGGGTAGTTCAAGGCTTTAGATGTTTTTCGCAGCGAGTTTTTCTTGACTCCCGGCGGTACGGCCCTACAATTGCGCCTCGGTTTAGCGCGGGAATAGCTCAGTTGGTAGAGCGCAACCTTGCCAAGGTTGAGGTCGCGAGTTCGAGTCTCGTTTCCCGCTCCAAAACTTCATTTGTCGTCAACGACTTGTAGGGAATTTGGGCTGGACCCTGCCGGTTGCGGCGCGTCTAAGGGATGATGCCGTTCCGCCGATGCCAGTGACCCGGAATCCGAACGGTGCCGGCGTCAGCTTGAAATTGTATTCCGCAGCGGTCGCGGAACTCATAATGCTGTAAAACGCACCGCTGTCCAACACGAACTTCGCGTGCTATCGCCTAAAGGCCTACCTCGCGCAAGAAATCGCAGAGGCTCGCGATGAGTACGCGCCCGATCTTTCGGGCTGAGGTTGCTTCCGCCGTCACCAGAAAAAAGCCATCCACGTCCTTGTAGTAGTTGCCAAAGTCTTCCAGTTTTCCGGCGTCTCCTTGGTCGACGCGTCCGGCCTTGATTTCGACGGCATAAGTTTTGCCGCCGAGCTCCAGAATCAAATCTACCTCGTATCCGTTGCGGGTACGAAAATAGCTGAGTTTGACGGGGATATCGCGAGCCTTCGCCGAGGCAAGCACTTGGCTTACCACCAGGTGTTCGAACAGCATGCCGCGCCGGTCGCCGGAGGCGACGAAATTCCCGAGCAGCCCGTTGAGCACTCCGGTGTCAAAGAAATAGAATTTCGGGCGCTTTTTGATATCCGCATCGGTCTTGTCAAAGACCTCGAGTCTGGACGCGATCAGCGTATCCTCGAGAATCTCATAAAACCTAGCGCAAGCTTTGCGTTCGATTTTTGCCTGTTTTGCCAGTTTGGAGAAATCCAGAACCAGTCCGGATTGTTCGGCGGCTGACATGATGAAGCGGCTAAAGCCCTCCAGGTTCCTGGTCAGCGCTTCTGCTTGGATCTCTTCTTTCAAATAGATACCCGAGTAGGTCGTCAGTAGCTTTTCGCGAAATGATGCCGATTGCGACAGGTACGGCTCGGGCAAGGTGCCATAGCTCATCGCCGCGTTCACATCCAATTTATAGTCGAGTTCGGCCGCGCACAGCGAGCCCAATTCATAGCTGAATATCCTGCCGGGAAGCAGATTGGCCTGACCGCGCTCGAGCTTTCGGGCGCTTGATCCCGTGAGGTAGAACTTCGGTGACTTGATCGCCTTGTGATCAATGATTGTTTGCACGGTATTCAGAATTGTTGGATGGCGCTGAATCTCATCGATCAGGACGGAGTCGATCCCGCTGTGGGCAGCAAGTCGTTCCCTCAATTCGTTGGGGTTGCTGGTGAAATCCAGATACGTCCTGTCGTCATTTAGGTTGATGATCAAGTCTGGCCCAAGGTTCAGCATCAAAGTCGACTTGCCCACTTGCCGCGGTCCCAACAGAAGCACGCTCTTCGGACTCTGACGGATCGCTGATGAGATCATTCTGGGTATCATGCGTCCATATTACCATGCAAAATGGACATATACAGGCCGAATTGTGTGCCGGCAACCTATCTGTTGGGCATGGGCGATGTAGGTGTGGACGCGCACCATGCCGGGATGCCAGTGCTGGGTTGAGCGGTATGGCGCGCGTTGTGTGCTCATGGGACGCCGCTTGGCCGGGTGGATTCCAGAGCGACTAATCTTTCCCGTTCCGGCTAGTTAATTTTCTTGGGCAGAAATGAGATGCCGAGTTTTTTTGCAGATTTACGCACTCGTTCATCGAGGCTCAAGATCTCGAGCGCCGGCACGGTAGCGCGGGCAGTCAACGCTGAGGAGAGATGCAGTGCGTCGAGAGTGCGGATGGGCTCTTCGGGAAACGGTTGTTTGGCGCGATCGATGATCTCGGACGCAATGTGCAAAACATGCCAGCTCGCTGCCGCGTCGGCCAGATGCGCCCGCCGGTCTGCGGCTTCCGCCTCATTCAATTCGCCAAGAGCCACCGCTCGGATGAGTACGCGGCTACATTCGATCAATGTGAGGTCTGAGGTAAAAATGAGCTCGGCGCCGGCAAGCAGGCGACGTACCTCATCAGCCGACGATTCATCCAGAAGCCACGCCAAGACGGCGCTCGACTCCACATAGAGATTCACCTGGTTCCGCGCTCTTCGTCGAGAAGCTGCGCCGCGGTGCGACCGCCTCGGCGTTGTCGCGGGAGCGACTCATACCCACCGCCGTCGCGTGGTGCACCGAGCGTGACGAGACCGCGCCTAGCGAGCCCGAGCAAGGCGACCGGAAGCGAGGTATCGGCGCCGCGGGTCGGTGGCGAGAACTCCGCAACGACTTCGCCGCGGTCGGTTACGAGTACGCTTTCGCCGAGACGCACCCGACGGAGATACTCGCTCAGGTGGTTCTTCAGCTCACGTATGCCCACGGTTTTCATGCTGACAATGTAGCCACATGAGGCTACATTGTCAAAAATGTACCTGGCAGGTGGGCGCTTCATACACAGGCAATGTTGCCCCGGAGCATTGGCAGCCACGGATCCATACGCAAGATAGCCTAAGGCCGTGCGCGTGCGCCTTGCGCCACGCGCAACTGGATCGTTGTCCCTGTGTATGCTGGCGCACGGACCTGCGCCGTGCATGCGACTAATCTGTTCTTGCGCCCCATCAATCAACAAACTGCCTGTGCAAACTCTCAACATTCGTAGCGCAGCCTGCAGCCCGAGCGCCGCCGTTGTGCGGCGCACGCTTTGCGGGTTCGGCGGTGACCACCAAGTCGGCGGCGATTTGGCGGCGGTAGCGGCGACTGTCTCGGGGGACGCACGCACATGAGTGCGGTCCTGGTAGCTGACCCGCTGCAGCCAGTCCGTCTCGTGCTTGAGCCCAAAGGGCCAACCTCGGCAATCAGTCTCGTGATCGAGACTTATGCGCGGTTGCTCCTTGCGGGCTTTGCGCTCATTCCGGCCGCCCTGATCGGCTACCTGTTCTTGTTCCAGGATCCCAGCCTCAAATTCGAGGACCATGCGTTCCACGTCATTGCGATCGCGGTCTCCACCCTGGAAGGTCTTTTTGTGTGCTATGTGACCTGGCGTTGCTACAGGTCGTCCGGGGAGCCGCTGCTGCGCTGGATGACGCTTGGCTTTCTCGGCTTTACGCTGATCTATATGCTGCACGGGGCGTTCACCGGGCTCGCGCACCAGAACATTTGGCTCTTCTTGCTATATGGGCCTGCCTCACGACTGGTGATGGCGATCCTGCTGTTGGTCGCACTGCTGTCGTACCACCGCCCGCCCGACTCCGAGATGCAGCGCGCGAAGCTCGGCCCGTGGCTGACGTGGATAGGTGTGTTCCTGCTGGTGGACCTGGCGGTGGCGTACCTCGCGAATTCGCCCGTCGCCGGCAACTCCGCGGTGCGCCTCTCGATGGAAAGCGGGGCCCTCGTGTTTTCCGCAGTCAACGTGACGGTGCTTCTGCTGCGCCGGATCCGCTCGCCGCTGATGGTGATTTTCGCCATCTCGATCACGGTGTTCGCGCTATCGTCTCTCGCGTTCATTCTCGCGCGCCCGTGGAATCACATGTGGTGGCTCGCTCATGCAATTTTCGCGGCCGGATTCTTCCTGTTGAGTTACGGCGTGGTTCGGGCGTTCCTCACCACGCGCTCGTTCTCGACGATCTACAGTCAAGAGGAGCTGATGACGCGACTCGCCGAGGAGATGGCCCGCACTGAGAACGCGCTGCAGGAACTGCGGCGCACCAATGAAACGCTCGAGCGCCTGGCTGCGACCGATCCGCTGACGGGCGCGGACAATCGACGCCGGTTCATCGAGCACGTCGAAACTGAGATTCACCGTGTCGGGCGCGGCGGTCCAGCGTTCTGCGTGCTGGCACTCGATCTGGACCATTTCAAATCCGTCAACGACCGCTACGGACACCAGGTAGGTGATGAGGTCCTAAAGGGGTTCGTGCAGACATGCGTCGCTTCGATCCGGCTGTATGACTGCGTCGCCCGTGTGGGCGGGGAAGAGTTCATGGTGCTGCTCCCTCAGGTCGTACTCGAAGCCGCACTCGTCATCGCAGAGCGCCTGCGAACCGCAGTGGCAAGCGCTTCATTTCAATGCGGTGTGCAGCGTCTGACCGGGGTCACGGTGAGTATCGGGATAGCGCAGTCCGGCCGCGATGGCGATGCCATCGATGACATTCTGCGAGTAGCCGATGAACGCCTGTACAACGCAAAACACCAAGGCCGCAACCGTGTCATCACAGCGTAGCCGTTTGAGATATGCGGGGCTGACGGTGTGGCCACGATTGCTTGTGCGCTATCGAGCGACCTGTTAATATCCGAAATCTGGTGGGAATCCAATGAGTTAGGCAATTCGAACCACAGCGTTGCCAAGATTGTGGTCTGAAGTTCGAGCCTCGTTTCCCGCTCCAGATCACGAAGAACCCCGGCAAGTCCGGGGTTCGCTATTTTTGACCAGGGCTAGGTGGCAGAGTGGTCATGCAGCGGCCTGCAAAGCCGCGTACAGCGGTTCGATTCCGCTCCTAGCCTCCATGCATAGAGCACGGCGTGACGGATCCGCACGCACCGCACGGCGCCAATTAAAATCGGGTACCATTCCGAGGATTCACCGGAACCTGAGATGTCCGAAGAAAGTTCCCACTTGGCCACCTTATATGCCGCTAGTGCGCACAACGCAGCCGATTTGCGCCGCGTGGGTGCGCACCCGGACTATTGGTACCCGCTAGCCTGGTCGGATGAGCTCAAGACCGGCCGCACGCTCGGCCGCCGCTTCGCAGGCCTGCCGATCGTGCTCTATCGCGGCAAAAGCGGACAAGTGTTCGCGCTGGAGGATCGCTGCGCCCACCGCCAGGTGCCTCTGCATCTCGGGGTGGTGAGCGGCGATGAGCTCAAGTGCCACTATCACGGCTGGACTTACAATCGAACGGGCAAGTGTGTGAACGTGCCTTATCTCGGCGCGGATCGCCTGCCCACCGGCGTGAAGAGCTATCCCGCGCGCGAAGTAGACGGCTTGATCTTCGTGTTTCCGGGCGATGCGGCTCTCGCCGAGGGTCGCCTGCCTCAGGCGTTGGGTTCCTCGCAGCGCAAGGACTACAAGACTCGGCGGCTGAACCGTGAAGTGGCGTGCCATTACACGTTCATGCACGAGAACCTATTCGATATGAACCACCAGTTCATGCATCGCAAACAGATGGGCTCGATCAGGGCCAGGTGTCTGGGCCGCCAGCACGGCGACAATTGGGCGCAAGTGGAATACAGCTTCAGCCGAACCGAAGGCAAATCCTCGGTAGGCGAACAAGTCATCGTGGATCTGATGCGCAAGCGCAGCGTGGCGAAGAAAGACTTTTCCGACCATATGCGGATCCGTACCGACTATCCGACTCAGAGCCTGAAGGTCTGGGTGGGACGCGATATCCAGCAATCCGATGATCCGGTGCTCGATGTGTGGCTGGCTTACACGCCGCTGGATGCCGAGCAGCGCACCAACCGCACCTATGGGTATCTGTCGGTGAAGAAACCGCGCATGCCGGGAATCATTCACGCCGTATGGCCCTTCGTGACTTGGTTCACGGAGAACATCTTCCGCGAGGACAAGGAAATCGTGGAGTACGAGCAGAGAGCGTATGACGCGCAGGGCGCGGACTGGAACAACGAGGTGTTTCCGCCGATACGCGATCTTCGAGGCGTACTGGCTCGCTGCGGCAAGCCTATCGAATAGATCGGAATCAATGCGCCATCATTCTCGCGGCCGGCTGCGGCCTGCGTTCGCAATCGTCAATCCCGTGAGGGTGTCAGCCCGTCTGCTGATGCTCGCCGCGCTGCTGACGACTGCGTCCTGGGCGGTCGAGCCTCAGGATAACCCGACGCAAGCGCCGGCCCCCGGCCCGATTCCACCGCCTGAATCACCCACCGGTTTGTCGAGATGGTTCAATCCCGCGACCGCGCCGTTCATTCCGGTGCCGTTGATCGGCGTCGATCCGGACAGCGGCACGACGGTGGGCCTCATTCCGACCTGGGTGAAAACCGACGAGAATCACGAGATCCGCCGCATCATCGCGCCGGATGTCCTGTACAACCCGTATTTCGGCTATGGCGTGCACGGACGCGTGTATGGCTACACCTCCGGGGACGAGCAATGGTCGGTGATCAGCGGCATCAAGGAGCGCGTCGAGCGCGAATTCGACGCCGAGTATCAGCGCGGACGCTTGCGTGAGGAGCGGTGGTCGATCAATACCAGTGTGATCTACGATCGCAGCGGCGTGCCGCGTTTCTACGGCATCGGCAACGAATCGTCCCTGAGCGCCCAAACGAATTACACCAATCAGCAGGAACGGACGCAGGCGCAGGTCGGCCTGAACCTGACTCACGACGTGGCAGCTGCTCTACACCGGGCGCTTGCAGGTCGTCGACGTGCTGCCCGGGACCTTGCGACAAAGTCCCGTCGATCGAGACTCGCTTTGGCCACGTGCTTGGGCCTGGGCACCACCAAGCAAGTACTCAATCGCTTGTCCCTCGTCTATGACACCCGGGACGACCTGACCGTGCCCAGCCGCGGCTTGCAACTGATCGCCTATGGCGGACTGGCCAGCCGCGATGGCCTGGTGAACGATTCGATGTACAGCGAAGTCGGGGGAGACGGGCGCGCGTTCTGGCCCATCGCGCAAGACACGATCCTGGCCTGCACACACGGCGCTGCGTTATTTGCCGACCGCGCACGATGTGCCGTTCTGGGCGCTCAGCAGCATCGGCGGGGGCGACAGCGTGGTCGGCGGCGAGCAGCCGCTGCGCGGCTTCGGCGCCGGCCGGTTCTACGATCGCGATTCCTTCTCCAGCAGTCTCGAGCTGCGCCGCAAGGTGCTGTCCTTCGATGCCACCTCGACCGTCATCGATGTGGAATTGACCCCCTTCATCGATGTCGGCCGGGTGTTCGCGCGCACCGGCGCATTTCCGCTTGGAGCAGCTGCACCATGTCTACGGCGTAGGGTTCCGCGGCATCGCGCGGCCCTTCGTGGTCGGATACGTGGACATCGGCTACGGAAGCGAGGGCGTTGCTGCGTTCACCGGGCTCAATTACCCGTTTTAGGGTGCAAAAATTGCGTATACGCTCGGTGGGATGGCGCAGGTAATTATCCAAGTAGTAGCCGATGAGGGTTCTTGCGTAGCTCACATCCTTCGAAGTTGATGAGCACCGGCGCGCGTCGTTGATCCAGCCATCGATACACAGTCATTCTCCCGCGTTGCCGGCCGCGCACTCGAGCAAATGGGAGAATGCCTTGCGATAGGCCGTCGAATTCCGGTTTGCGGATGGGTGCGCCGTGCCCGGGCACCAGCCAGTCGAATGGCGTCTTCTCGAGACGCGCCAGCGAAGCACGCCACCGTGCCGGGCACGCGCTTTCGAAGAACGGCGCCGGCAAGGTGACCAGATCGCCCGCCAAAAGCACGCGTCGTCTCGGGATCGAACACCCAGATGTCGCCGGCGGTGACGGCGTGCGATTCCAGATGCAGCTGCAGGACCGTGTCCGGCGATGGTCAGCGGAGCGGATTTCGCGATGACATCGGTCGGACCGAGCGCGGCTCCCGCGTCGATCAGCGCCATTTCCGCACGTATTGCGCACGCATTGACCTGCGCTTCGGGGTCTCTTCGCGAGGTGGCCAATTCCGTCACCAATTGCGCGCGGTAGTCGGCGAGAAATCCCTTGCGGGCGGCATCGATCGCCGAGCTCGCGTAGACACGGATGTCGGGAAACGCAGCGCGCAGCCGCGGATTGCCGCCGACATGATCCAGGTGCCAGTGCGAATTGATGATGGCGGCGATCGGGCGACCCTGCTCGCGGGCGAAATCAAGCAGTTTCTGTGCGTGTTCCTTGTGTCGACCGGTATCGAATACGATCAAACCCTGCGGCGCCACGATGATGACACTGTTGCCGTCGGGCAGGCTGTTCGGCGCGGTGTCGCCCTCGATCAGATAGGTGCCGGGTGCGATCAGTGAGGCAGCGGTGGCGCAGGCGCAGCAAAGCATACCCGCCAAGGCAATGAGTCTAATGAACATGGACGCGGGCGTCTTCACAAGCGCACAGTGATTCGTGCAGGAACGCATTCTAACGGGTGTAGACTTAGACCAAAAGCAGGGAGGGGAATTCATAATGAACACCATTACCGCCAAGATGGCACGCGGATTTAAATGAGTACGGAACGACAGAAGGGGCGTACTCGGCTGCGTCCGGCGGGCACGATCATCGTCAGCCCGGTTCGGCCGGCCGCGGTGCACACCGCGGTGGTCACCGTGCTGTTCGCCGATCTGCGCGGGTACACGGGGATGGCCGAGCGCCTGCCTGCCGCCGGTGTCGTACCGCTCTTGGACGAGTTCCTCCGCGTGCTCGGCAGCGCCACTGAGACTTACGGCGGCACGGTATTCCACATGGCCGGGGACGGAATGATGGCTGGATTCGGCCTGAACGACGAGAAAAACAACGGGGCTCGCGAAGCGCTGGCCGCGGGCCACGCAATTCTAAGAGATTTCGTGCCAATTGCTGCCCGCTGGCGCCGAGAACTGTCGATCGATGCGGGAATTGGCATCGGTTTGCATCTCGGAGAAGTGGCCTTCGGAGTGCTCGGCCCCCCCCGACACAAAGCCACCACGTTGGTCGGCGATACGGTCAATGTGGCCGCACGACTCTGCAGCCGTGCCCGGGCCGGCGAGGTGTTGTTCTCGTGTACGGTCGCCACGGCCCTCGAGAACAGCTCGGCGACCCCGGGTGTACCCGTGGGAGCGAGGCCGTTTTTGCAGTTGCCGCAGTTCGAACTGCGCGGGCGACGCGTCCCGATCGACATCTGGTGCGTGCCCGCTGCGGAGCGCCTCGCGCTGTAAGCGCCTGAGGAAGCTGCTAAACTTTCGAACTTCAAGCCCTCGTGGCGGAATCGGTAGACGCAACGGACTTAAAATCCGTTGGCCGAAAGGCCGTCCCGGTTCGAGTCCGGGCGAGGGCACCATTTGACCTCAAACTGCTCTTGCGATCGCTCCATGAGCACGGTGCTGCGCACCTCGTGGCGCCTCGGGCCTCGATAGCAAACGCTTGATCTTCGCCGCCGACAGCAAGCCTCGCAGGCGCTGCTCGCCGGCCTCGCTCGTCTCCATGACCGGCACGTGGGTCAGCCGCTCATCAGTGAAAATATCGAACACGGCGGCAACGGTGGCGAGTTCGATTTGCTTGATATCCGCAACGCGCAAGTCGGAGATTCGTTGCATGATGTCGCGAACCAACACTTCGCGACGCGGTATTGCCGCGGTCTGCATGTATTGCATCGGCTTCTCGCCGGTGATGTCGTAGGCCGTGACTAGACCGACGACGACGCGGCTCTGATCATCGATGGCGAACGCGGAACGTACGCCGGTGTGTTTCATGTGTTCCAGTGCTTCATCGATCATGGCAGTCGCAGAGACTGTCACGGATGCGCGCTCGCGAAAGTCCGTCATCACGGACAGGGCTGGATCTTGCGGATGCGCATGCCAAGGGTCCACACCCGGTATCTTGAGGCTGGTGTTCGTGATGACAGTGAGTGAAAGAATGCTCATGGCGACCTCCGGTGTGGTTCGTACACTGTAGACTTTGAGAAC
This sequence comes from uncultured Gammaproteobacteria bacterium, assembly GCA_963779985.1. GTDB lineage: Bacteria > Pseudomonadota > Gammaproteobacteria > Steroidobacterales > Steroidobacteraceae > Bog-1198. The sequence goes on along the minus strand of CAVZZW010000004.1, from coordinate 1,072,854 downwards.
GTGCGCTTTATTCCAAAATTGCCCTGAAAAGTGCGCTGGAGCACAGACGGGACTTTCGTGACGGGGTATAAAGCGGCTGGATGCCGAGAGGGCCGTGACATGGGAGGTTGGCATGATGAGCGGGTGGGGCATTCGCCGATGAACGACAACGATTTACTGCTGATCCTGGATAAGGATCCAAAATCTCTGAGCGTGCTGCGGACGGTTGCGCAAAGCTTGGGCTGCGATTGCGTCGAAGCCGATTCGGCGGATGGTCTGCAGGAAATCCTCGCGACCCGCCACCCCACGATCGCCGTGATGGCAGTCGACGGTCTCGACGTCGACGGTTTGGCCATGCTGCGGCTTCTCGCCGAAGAGGCCGTTCAACCGGCGACATTGCTCATCGGAGCCGTGCACGCGAGGGTGCTCGCCGGCGCGCGCAGGACTGCGGAAACACAAGGGCTTCGGGTGATAGGAGTCGCCACCCGGCCGCTCGATCCGGCGGCTGTCGAACTGCTGTTGATGCCTCATCTGAAGCATACGCCTCCCATTACGCTCGGTGAGCTCGAACGCGCGCTCACGGAGCACGAACTGATACTCGAATATCTGCCGAAGATCGATATCCGTACGGAAACCCCGAGGATGCGAGGCGTTGAGGCGCTGGTTCGGTGGCAGCATCCGCGTCGAGGCTTGCTGTATCCGGGGCACTTTCTGCGTGCCATGGAAGACCATGACATGATGGTTCGCCTCACCGACTTCGTCATGACTGAAGCCGTGCGCCAAGCCAGCCAATGGCGCTCACTGGGTTTGCCGCTCGAAATGGTGGTCAATCTGAGTCCGAGTCTCATAACGGACAGGGAATTCCCCGAGCGCGTCGCCGTCTTGCTGCGGGAGAATGAGTTGCCCGCGCAGCAGTTGGTCTTCGACGTGACCGAATCGCCGAGCATCGAGACCAGGGATCTCATGCTCGATGTTTTCACCCGACTGCGTATTCTTGGCGTGGGATTGACGCTCGATAATTTCGGCACAGGGGTATCGTCGCTCACGGAACTGTATCGATTGCCGTTTGCAGAGATCAAAGTTGATCACGCGCTGATTGCCGACGTCCTTCGAGTGCGCGAGGCGATGCTCATCGTGCAAGCAATCGCCAACCTTGCGCACACGTTGGAGCTCGTGGTCTGTGCCGGAGGCATCGAGAGCCGCGAGATGCTCGAGTTCGTGCGCAGTGCGGGCTTCGATACCGCCCAAGGCCGATTTTTCAGCGGCCCCGTCAAGCCGGCGGAGATCGAGCGGCTAGTGGGTACTTGGCCTTGTTCCGAGGCGGCCGGGACGGGACATTGGCGAGTGATGAGATTCCAAACCTGATAGGCGGCGATGCAGGGCGCGCGTGAGCGGCCGTTCGATGTACCGATAGACGAACAATGCCACGGCGATGACTGATCCGAACGCGGCGGCGAGCAGGGCAATGTGAGCCGGCAGGCCGCTTGCGTGCAGCCGGGCGACGGTCAACCCCAACGCGGCCAACACAGGGATGTGCCAAAGGTACATCGCGTACGACGCGTCGCCCAGGGCATCGAGCCAGCGGGGAAAGAGCACGCCCCGATCCTTCTCCAATGCGACAACGCCGTACAGCAGAAACGCAAAGCCGCAGCCTCCCATCATTGCTCGCCCCCAGAGATTCGGATAATCCGAATCGTCATGGATCGTGCCCAACGTCATGAGGGTGGCGATGAGCGCGGCGCCGAGGCCTAAGGCAATCGCCGGTCGCTTCAAGACGCCGAGCATTACCAGTGCCCCAACCGCGATGCCGAAGAGAAATTCGATGGAAAGGGGATTGGCGAGGAACCGTAAATATGGGTTTGAACTCGTAGCCCAAAGGATCGATGCAATCGCGATGCTCAGCGTCCAGGCGAGAAGAATGACAGGAAGCAGGCGGCGTTCGAAACACAAGGCGAAGGCAAAAACGAGATAGAACGCCATTTCGAAAACCAGAGTCCAGGACACCAGCAACAAAGGCTCACCCATCTGCGGAAGCAATAAGAACGAAGCCGTCACGCCCGGAGGCCCCCCTGAATGCGAGTCCACGAGGTCCGGACGCATGAGGTAGACGACCAGCACCGGCAGCAGGACGACCCAGTATGGTGGATAGATGCGAGTTATCCGCCTCAGCAAAAACGTAAACGAATTGGCAGCGCTGCCGAACTGCATCCATGTGGTCACGGTCATGATGAAACCGCTGATTACGAAGAAAAGATCGACGCCGTAGTCGCCCACCCTCCCGAGGACTTGCGGAAGCACAAGCAGCGGCGGAAGGTATCGCGCCTCAAATCCATTCGTATCAGCGACATGGGCGGCAACGACCAGCAGTGCGGCGGCGGCGCGAAGCGCCTGTACGTTTCGAAAGACCAATCATTTCCCCTTGCCCGCGGGCGAGCACGCAAAGTATCGCATCTTTCTTCGGCGAGGCGTATTGGAGCTTGCGGCAAGTGGTGTCGTGCGCGGTACTTAGGCTGCGCCATTCGCGGTAAGATTCGCGGATTACCCCGACCGCCGGAGCTCGTGCTTTGCTGCGTTACTTCGAAAATCGCGTTTCACCCTATCCGGACACTCCGCCGCCGCCGCTGCCTCAGGGCTTTTTCGCATTCCTTTGGGCTTGCGCCCGCGGGGTGCGCCGCTACATCGCGGCAATGACCGTATTCACCGCCGTGATCGGAGCGTTCGAGGCGTTGCTGTTCAGCATGCTGGGCCACGTGGTCGATTGGCTGGCCAAGGTCGAGCCGTCGCGATTGTGGACCCAGGAGCGCGGGCACCTCATCCTGCTGGCCGCGATTCTTGCCGGCAGCATCACGCTGGTCGGCCTGCAGAGCCTGCTCAAGCAGCAGACGCTCGCGGGCAATTTCGCCATGAGGTTGCGCTGGAATTTTCATCGCAACATGCTCGCGCAATCATTGAGCTTCTATCAGGATGAATTCGCCGGCCGGGTCGCGGCCAAGCTCATGCAGACCGCGCTCGCGGTTCGTGACACGTGGATGATACTCGCGGACATCTTGGTCTTCGTGGTCATTTATTTCGTGACCATTGCGCTGGTCGTCGGCAACTTTCATCTGTGGCTGCTGGCGCCGTTCATGGGGTGGCTGGCCATCTATCTCGTCGCCATAGGCTACTTCGTGCCTCGGCTCGGCGCGGTCGCCATGGCGCAGGCCGATGCGCGTTCGATGATGACGGGCCGCATCACCGACGCCTACACCAACATCACGACCGTCAAGTTGTTCTCGCATACTCAACGCGAGGCGGGCTACGTGCAGAGCGCGATGGCCGAGTTCCTGAAGACCGTATATGCCCAAATGCGCATGGTGACGGCCTTCGAGATCGTCAATCACGCCCTCAGCATGGGATTGGTCGCGGGCACCGCCGGCGTCACCTTGTGGCTTTGGACGCAAGGGAGGATCGGAGTGGGCGCCGTTGCGGCGGCGACCGCCATGGCCCTGCGCCTCAACGGGATTTCGCATTGGGTCATGTGGGAAATGGCGTCGCTGTTCGAGCAAATCGGCACGGTGCAGGACGGCATCACGACGCTGGCACGGTCTCCCACCGTGCTGGACCGACCCGATGCACAGCCGCTGCGCGTCACTCGCGGCGACATACGCTTCGAAGGGGTGAGCTTCGCCTATGGTGGCGCCTCGAGCCCACAGCGCTTGGTGATCGACAATCTCAATCTGCATATCCGTCCCGGCGAGAAAATCGGTCTCGTCGGCCGCTCCGGCGCCGGCAAGAGCACGGTCGTCAATTTGCTGCTGCGCTTCTACGACATCCCGCGGGGACGGGTGCTGATCGACGGCCAAGACATTGCGCTTGCGACGCGGGATAGTCTGCGCGCGCAGATCGGAATGGTGACTCAGGACACATCGCTTCTTCACCGGTCGGTCAGCGACAACATCCGCTACGGCCGACCCGATGCCGGGGACGCGGATATGGAAGCGGCGGCGAAGCGCGCCGAGGCGCACGAGTTCATCGCCGCGCTGAGCGATGCGATGGGGCGTACCGGCTACGCCGCCCACGTCGGTGAGCGCGGCGTCAAGCTGAGCGGCGGCCAGCGGCAGCGCGTAGCGATCGCGCGCGTGATGCTCAAGGACGCCCCCATTCTGCTGCTCGATGAAGCCACCAGCGCGCTCGACAGTGAAGTCGAAGCCGCCATTCAGCAGAGTCTCAATCGCCTGATGGAAGGCAAGACGGTGGTGGCCATTGCGCACCGCCTATCGACCATCGCCGCCATGGACCGGCTGGTGGTGCTCGACAAGGGCCGTATCGTCGAGGAAGGCAATCATTACTCGCTGTTGGCCGCAGGAGGGCTGTACGCGCGGCTTTGGGCTCATCAAAGCGGCGGTTTTCTGGGAGAGGATGTCGACGATGCGGCCCTTCCTCGACGTCAAATCTCCGCGGCGACTTTCAGTCCTTCATAAATCGCTTCCTCGGCCGTGCGCGGCGACGCTGCGTCGCCGATGACATGAACGTCGAGGTCGAGATCCTGCAGCGCATCGGAAAGTTCATCCACCGGCGTGTGCCCCGTGCACAGCACCAGGGTATCGACCTGGTCGATCACCACGGCCTCACCGCTGCTGACGTGCTGCAGATAGACACTGTCCGAATCGCTGCCATACAGGCGCATGTAGGGGAGCACCTTGACCCCGAGTTTGTGCAGTCCCGCCGCGGAAGTGTCCCGCACATAGAGCGGCAGGGCTTCCCCGGCAGCGGTCCCGCTGACGGCCAGCCGCACCGTTCTTCCCTGTTGGGCCAGGTGTTCGGCGATGCCGATGCCGATCCAATCGCAACGCCAATCGATGACCACCACCGAATGCCCTATCGTCGCTTGACCACGCAGCACCTGCCAGGCATCCACGATCTGCAATGCTCCTTCTTGCGGAAAGGCCGGCCGATAAGGTTTGGCTCCCGTGGCGATGAGCACCACATCCGGTGAGGCAGCCAACACCGCCGCTCGATCGACGCGGGCCCCCTTGCGTACCTGTACCCCGGCCAGGTCCAGCTCGCGTTGCAGGTTGGTGATGAGACCGCCGAATTCCGCGCGTCCGGGAAGCATCTGGGCGAGCAGCGCCTGGCCGCCGAGGCGCCGCTCCGCTTCGAACAGCGTGGCGTGATGACCGCGCTCGGCCGCAATCACCGCCGCCTTCATGCCGGCTGGTCCGCCGCCGATCACCATGATGTTCTTGCGGCGCGAGGCTAAGGACAATGTCCCGAAGCGCAATTCTCGCCCGCTCACCGGATTCTGAATGCAGGAGATCGGATATCCCTTGTGAAAATGGCCGATGCAGGCCTGATTGCAAGCGATGCATGCCCTGATATCTTCGGGTGCTTCGCGGGCCGCCTTGTTCGGCATCTCGGGGTCGCAGATGAGCGCACGGGTCATCCCGCACACGTCGGCGTGACCGCTCTGGATCACGGCTTGCGCATCCTGCGGCTGATTGATGCGTCCGGTGACGAAAACCGGTATTCGCGCTTGCCGTTTGATGCGCGCGGCGTAGGGCACGACATAAGCGGTATTCAGGGTCATGGGTGGCACGATGTGAATGGCACCGCCCAGGCTGGCGGACGTTCCGAGCGTGACGTGCACATAGTCGATGCTGTCATCGAGACGAGCCACGGCATCGACGGTCTCTTCCTCGATCAGTCCTTGCTCGTCGATTTCAGATCCCGATATTCGCAGACCCACCACGAAGTCTCGAGTCACCTTGGTGCGAATGTTCGCGATGACCTCGCGCAGGAAGCGCAGGCGGCGGTCGGAATCGCCGCCGTACGCATCACTGCGCAAGTTGACACGGGGGTTCAAGAACTGCGCCGGCAAATAGCCGTGGCTTGCGACGATCTCGACGCCGTCCAATCCCGCCATCTGCATGCGCCGGGCTGCATCGCCGTAGCCCTGCACGATGGCGTCGATCATAGGCTGGTTCAAGGCACGAGGCATGACGCGGAATCGTTCGTTTGGAACCGAGGAGGGTGCGTACGCGACACTCAGTAGCCCACCATCCGCCTCCGCAATTTCGCGGCCCGGATGGAACAGCTGCCCGAACAGCACGGTACCGTGGCGATGTACCGCTTGCGCGACTTCGCGGTATCCGGCAATGCAGGAGTCGTCCGTCGCCATCAACACGTGATTGGTATACCGGGCCGTTTCATGAACACCTGATACTTGCAGCACGATCAGGCCCACTCCGCCGCGGGCACGCGCCTCCTGGTAGGCTACCAGCGCCGCATTGACCGTGCCGTCCACCGGCAGCGTCGTGTCGTGTCCCGAGGACATGATGCGGTTTTTGAGAGTGCAGCCGCGGATGCGCAACGGCTGGAAAAGGTGAGCGAATGCGGTCATGCATCGATTGTAGTCGAAAAGAGCGCCGCACCCGGCCGCTCGCCCCGTCGCGTATTTTCGACTACCATGCGCGATACCTCCATCGGCACCATGAACCTAGCAACTTTTCGCACGTGGCTGCCGGACCGGTGGCTGAATCGCTTCGCCCTGTCGCCTACTGATCTGCTGCGCGACGCAACCTATCGGCGGCTGTGGACCTCGATTTTGATATCGTCCTTCGGCGGCCAGGTGACCTTACTCGCGTTGCCGCTGACTGCCGCGGTGCTGATGCACGCCGCACCGACGCAGATGGGCCTGCTGACGGCCATGGAAATCGTGCCGTTCGTCCTGTTCTCGCTGCCGGCAGGAGTATGGCTCGACCGGGTCCGGAAGCTGCCGGTGTACGTCGTCGGCGAACTGTTGATCTCGGTCGCGGTTACCACGGTGCCCGTCGCATGGTGGTTCGGCTGGCTGTCGATGCACTGGCTGTACTTGGTCGGCTTCTTGATCGGCGCCGTGAATACCACCGCCGGCAGCGCGGCACAAATCGTGCTTACGCAGATCGTGCCGCGCGAGCGCTTGGTCGAGGCGCATGCCAAGAACGCGCTCGCCACCTCGGCGGCGGAGGTAACCGGTCCCGGAGCGGCAGGCGCACTGATCAAACTGACGGGTGCGCCCATCGCGTTGCTGGCGGACGCCTTGTTATTGCTGATCTCGGCCTCGATTCTGCGCGGGGTTCCGGTCAAGGAGAACCCGATCGCGCTTCGCAAGCCGTTTTGGTCCGCCATGCGCGAGGGGATCAATTTCGTGCGCGGCCACAAACTTCTGGTCACCATGGCGATCTGTGTCGGCGCCTGGCAACTGTGCAATCAGGCGGCGATGGTGGTGCAAATATTGTTTGCCACCCGTCAGCTCGGACTGACGGAGCGGGGCGTGGGATTGAGTTATGTCACGCTCGGCGTGGGGACGGTGCTTGCCAGCGCGAACGGACACCGCGTAGTGCGCCGTTTCGGGCCGGGGCCCACGCTGGTGCTTGGATTCGCCGTCTCCGGCACCGGCTGGCTGCTGCTGAGTCTTGCCCCCTTGAACGCCCTCGGCGTGGTCGCCTACGCGCTCATGCTGCTGATGTTCGGCGTCGGAGCGGTGTTCATCTTCATCAACTTCCTGTCGTTGCGGCAGTCGGTCACGCCGGGGCCGATGCTGGGCCGCATGACGAGCACCATGCGCTGGCTCATTCTGATCCCCGCGGGACCTGGCGCGCTGCTGGGCGGCTGGCTGGGAGAGCAACTGGGCCTGCGTGCTGCGCTGGGGTTCGCGGGTACCACTGCGCTCATTCTCGCTCTGGTGGCCTGGCGTCGTCCCGTGATCCGCAGCGTTACCACATTACCGACTCTTAAGGCCGAGGCAATTACGCCATTTTCTGCTGACTGATCAATGGTTTACGCAATAAAGTCTGTGATATTGAGTAGGTCTCTGTCCTACAGACACCGGAAAGTGGTCAACGGACCATGTACGGAGCACGTTTGGGCAATGAAGCTCGGCCGCCATTGGGACCGGGTGTTACATCAGGTAAGGAGTACGGAATGAAAGCTTCTGGTAAGGCATTGCTACTAGGGTTGGTGGTAGCTGCCGGTGCGGTCGTCGCACCCACCATCGCATCGGCTGGAATTGCCATCGACATAGACGTAGCCCCTCCGCCGGTGCGCGTCGAGGTGGTCCCCGAACCGCGCGTCGGTTTCGTCTGGGCGCCGGGATTCTGGGAGTGGCGGGATCACGCCCATGTTTGGGTGCCCGGCCACTATATCCGCGAGCGTCGCGGCTATCACTGGGTGGGCGCTCGTTGGGAACAACGTGGACCGCATTGGCACCATGAACCGGGACACTGGGAGCGCTAGGCCGAACTGACGGCTTGGTTCGTGACAGAGCGGCGGGTGAGGCGAGGCATTGCACCACCTGCCGCCGCGAGCCACGATAGAGTCCGCAACGAGGGAGTGCTCCGTGGCCGCAACCAATGATCTGCGCGTTGGACTCATCTCCGATACCCACGGATTGTTGAGGCCCGAGGCGCGCGCGTTTCTCGTGGGTTGCGACTACATCGTTCACGGCGGCGATGTCGGCGGCGTCGAGATTCTCGATGAGCTGGCGGCCGTCGCGCCCCTGATTGCGGTCAGGGGCAACAATGACACCGGTCCTTGGGCGATGCGGCTCCCGGTGACCGAGTTGATCAGAATGGGTGACGTATTCGTCTACGTCATCCACAATCTGGAGGAACTCGACATCGACCCCTGTGCAGCTGGAGTTCGAGTGGTTATTTCCGGGCATTCGCACCGCCCCATGGTCGAGGAGCGCGAAGGCATTTTGTACGTCAATCCGGGAAGCTGCGGACCGCGACGGTTCAAGCTGCCGATTTCCGTCGGCGAGATTATCGTCTCGGGAAACGGTCTCCAGGCGAGAATAGTCGATCTATCCGGGGCCGCACCGTAAATGCCCCCATTGGGGCTGTGTGCAGCCGCCTAGGGGCGCCGTTTCTTTTTGGGTCGCTTTTGTGTCAGAGTCGCCGATGTAGGGGAGGGGGCCGGCGATAAAAGTACCGGAATTGAGGTCCTAAGTTAAACTTAAACGCCGGATTACAGCACTCACTCCGTATACCGCGCCATGTGCGCGCGTGAGGGCGTGGCCGAACAGTTGGCACCGAGTGATTCTGCGCCGCAATTGATGGAGCGACGATGCTTTCAATCTTGGTTTGCCACTCGTATTACTTGCGTCTAGATCAAAAGCAGGTACTTCGCGCCAAACCCTATCCGCCGCTCGCCACGCTGCAGGTGGTTGCCATGCTGCGCAAGGCAGGACACCGAGTGTCGTTCTTCGATTCGATGCTGGCCGACGGGATCGACGAATACGATCGCCTGCTGCAGACCGCAGAACCCCAACTCGTCCTGTTCTACGAAGATAACTTCAATTTCTTGAGCAAAATGTGCTTGGGCACGATGCGCCGCGCCGCCTCCGAAATGATCGCTTCGGCCCGCCGCGCCGGCGCCAGAGTCATCGCGGCAGGACCCGATGTGACCGACGCCCCGGGGCCTTACCTCAAAGTCGGCGCAGATCTTGCTTTGATCGGTGAAGGCCTGTCCGCATTGCTCGAGGTGCTGCCGCGTCTCGATTCGCGCCCGGACGCCGACAATGCAGAGCTCGCGCACGGACTGACCGGAATTGCCTCGCTGAGCGGCGGCAAGGTCCTGACCAAAAGCGGATCGAAGATGATGCCGATGGCCACGGATGTCGGATTGGCGGCTTGGGACCTGGTGGACATGGACCGGTACCGGGCCATGTGGCTGAAAGCGCATGGGTACTTCAGTTTGAACATGGCAGCCTCGCGCGGATGTCCGTTTCGCTGTGCATGGTGCGCGAAGCCGATTTGGGGCAATCAATACCTGCAGCGCAATGCGACCGAGGTCGCCGGGGAATTGGTCTACCTGAAGCGAACGTTCAATCCCGACCACATATGGTTCGCGGACGATATCTTCGGATTCCGGGTCGACTGGGTCGAGGAGTTTGCGGCTGCGGTGCGGGCTGCGGATTCTCGGGTCCCGTTCACCATACAGACCCGGGCGGACTTGGTCAGCGAGCGCATGGCCGAGGCACTGCGCGATGCCGGATGCCGGGAGGCGTGGATCGGCGCCGAGAGCGGCAGTCAGCGCGTGTTGGATGCGATGAACAAGGGAACCACCGTGGAGGAAATCCGAGTCGCGCGAGATCGCCTCAAGTCGGCCGGCATTCGCGTGGGATTCTTCATTCAGCTCGGCTACATGGATGAACAGCTCAGTGACATTCAGGCCACGCGCGACCTGATCGATGCGGCTCGACCCGATGAGATCGGCGTCAGCGTTTCCTATCCCCTGCCGGGGACGAAATTTTACGATCTGGTCAAGGCACAGCTCCACGGCAAGACTCATTGGCAGGAGAGCAACGACCTGGAAATGATGTTTCAAGGCACCTACACGTCTGATTTCTATCGTTCCATCAGGGACTTGCTGCATGATGAAGTATTGCTGCAGACGCCCGTCACGCAGCACGATGAGGCAGAGAGCGTCCGCGCAAAACATGCCCTCGAGCAACGCTGGCAGGCACTGCTCGGCCGTGAACTTCAATATCGCTCACCGGTAAGACGATCAGCGGCGACAGGTTGACGGAGGAGGGTCGCGGCCGGCGGCGGGGCACATGAACAACTCGCACACTGCGATACCGCCCAGGACCCTACAGACGACGCTACGCAAGATTACGGAGACCCTCGCGGGGGAACTCGCAGGCCCGACGCAGGTAGCGCCCGACTGGTCCGAATTCGAGTGGGTGGTCGCGCGGGCCGTGGCGGCCATGCACGGCGTCTCTCCGCTGTTGTCGCGCACATTGCGCTGGCGCGGTCCGGCCGGCTGGGTGCAATTCCTCGACGAGCAGAGAACCCATACGGCGCGGCGGTACGAGCGCATCAGTGACCTGCTACAGCTCATCGATCAGCGGACGCGCGAGGCAGGTGTCGCGGCGGTAGCCTTGAAAGGCGCGGCGCTTCACGCGATGCGCCTGTATGAGGCCGGTGACCGCCCCATGGCCGACATCGATTTGCTGGTGCGGCCGGAGGATACGCCGCAGACCGCTCGGATGCTCCATTCACTGGGTTTCCACGAATCCAGCGCGGGCTGGAAGGAGCGGGTGTTCATTCCCAATGACGATCATGCGCCCGGGGGGCTGGGGGAGCATGCGGATAACAGCGTCAAAATCGAGCTGCATGAGCGAATCTGCGAAAAGTTGCCGTCGCGCATCACGGATGTGTCGGAACTCATCTTTCCCGGACAGCCGCGGCCCGGCCTCAACGCCTATCCATCCGAGGCATCTTTGATGATCCATTTACTGCTGCACGCCGCCGGATCGATGACGACTCGGGCGTTGCGTTTGCTGCACCTGCACGATCTCTCGAGGCTGTCGTTGCAGATGACGGAGTCGGATTGGGACGGGGTACTCGAGCAGAGCTCGCGCAGGCAACGGCTATGGTGGGCCTTTCCGCCGCTCAAATTGGTATCCCGGTATTCCCCCTCATCCATTCCGGTCCGCGTCCTCGCCTTGCTTGGCGACGAGTGCTCGTATGTGTTGAAAAAGGTCGCTGCGCGCCGGACGCTGTACGATGTTTCCTATTCCTATCCCTGGGTGAAGGCCTTTCCAGGCATCGAATGGTCGCAGTCGTTCGGCGAATTGCTGGAGTACGCTGCAAGCCGCGTGAGGCCCGACGCAGGACATGTGGCGTTGCGTGAGCACGACGTCAAGAATCAAGCCTGGGCGTCCCAAAGTGCCTGGGATCGCCTGTCACAAGGCCGGCGCATGGTGCGCTGGATCACGTCGCGTCCGACGCGGGCACCGACCATGCACGCGATTCGCGCGGCGCTGTCGCAAGCGCAATGACGACGCCTGCCGCGGAGACTGTGACGTCTACGGGCCTGCTGGGCGACACGCCGGCACGAGACTATTCGCACAAATTGAGTCTGTTCAATTCGTTCGCGGAGCCCGAGCTTCGCCAGCTCATCAAGGGATTGGGTCTGACTCCCGGGATGCGGATACTGGATGCAGGGTGCGGGACGGGTGAAGCACTCGACTGGCTGTTTGATCAGGTCAAACCTTCGGGCACGGTGGTCGGTATCGATCTCGCTGCGCCGCATGTAGGCGCGGCTCGTCGGCATGCCTCGACGCAGATAGAAGTACTCCAGGGAGACATGCTGCAGGCTCCTTTGGATCCCGCGAGCTTTGATCTTGTCTGGTGCGTCAATACCATTAACCATCTCCATGATCCCGTCCAAGGAGTGAACCGACTCGCGACCCTGCTGCGGCCGGGGAGGCGAATCGTGCTCGGCCAAAGTTCGCTGCTGCCGGATATGTACTTTGCATGGGACTCGCGGCTCGAGCGCTTGACCAATGAAGCCGTCCGCCGGTACTACCGAGATCGCTACCACCTCGAAGAGCGTGACCTGGCATCGGTGCGGGCCATCGTCGGGACGCTGCGTCGAGCGGATTTGCGAAACGTCACCGCGCGAACAATTATGATCGAGCGGGTGTCTCCCGTGGACACTGCTACGGAATCCTACCTTCTAGAGGCGATCTTTCGCGGTACGTGGGGCCAGCGTCTGCGGCCTTATCTGTCGGATGACGACTACGCCGAGCTCGGACGCTTGTGTGACCCCCAGCATTCACAGTACGCATTGCGACGCCCGGATTTTCATTTTTTACAGAGTTTCACGCTGGCCGTCGGTGAAATCTAGGGCGGGCGAACGCGGGTCGCCGCCGCCGGCCTACCGCCTCTGAGATCCGATCAACGCTTCAAGTGCCTCGACCGCTTCGAGCGGATGACGTCCCCTGCGCAGCTCGAATGCATCGAGCTTCGATACGTTCTTGTTGAATGTGCTCCATTCCGGCTGGTTTGCCGCATAGCCCTGAGTGGCCGCTAGTTTTACCAGCAAGAGGGACTTGGGCAGAGGCTTGAGGAGCTGGCCACTGCCGGCACTTCGAGGGGAAAGGAACACGACGGCGCCAATCTTCAAGGGGGCGGGGGCAAGCCGATAGTCGCTGCGCCGCAGGTCGACTTCGAATTTTCTGACGCCGCTGCGGCGCCGGATAACGGGTGATTTGCGAATCGCCGCGGCGTCGCGCGCCCGCTCGACCCAGCGCAGGGAGTCGGAACGGACGTGCAAGAAGTTTGCAACGCCCGTCGCAAGCATCGTGTCGGGAGCGACGAACACGCTGTCCTCGGACAGAAAATCGAAGCCATGAAGCAAGCATTGCAAGGTCACGGTTGATTTCCCCGAACCGCTTGGCCCCATCAGCAGAATTCCGCGGCCGGCCCGGCCGACGCAGGCGGCATGCAGGGACGCCAACCCCTGCGAGCGCGCCGCAAGGGTGAACACCGCGAATTCGATGAGCTCATATCGAGTATGGTATGGAAACTTCAGCATTTGCGGGGATACGACCACGAGCGCCGCCCGTTGCTCCGGAGACAGGACTACGAAGTTCGACCGATCCGTTGCACCGCCCAAGAAGCCGGCGCCCGAAAGCATATCGAGAGCGGCCGGCTCCGAGCGTCGATGCGGCCGGCCAGCCGACATCAGCGACAATCTGACGCGCAGACGCGGGACAGCGGCCGACAACCGGTGCCGCGGCAGACCTGCGTAGGCCGAATCCACCAGGCGAAGCAGCTGACCGCTATTGCTCTCGAACTGGAACCGTCCGCCCAGTAATTGCAGGTGTTTGCGCATCATCGCCGGCGCCCGTTCGCCGAACGGATCTGCATACTGATCGGGTATCATGGTGTCATTCTTGCGAGTCATGTAGCCTTCGCAGCATACCGGGAACCGTGCCGTAACGGCGACACGTATTTTGCTTTATGAAACCTATGAACACACCTCGAAACTCGCCTTCAGCGCCAACGGTTTCGACGTCGCCGCGATTGCGCGATACCCAGGATGCGTTTGACAGCGTCGCCGCGGACTACGACGGGTCACGCGGCAACAATGCTCTGATCCAGGACATGCGCAGCGAAATGTGGCATTGGCTGGACGCCACGTTCGCCCCACGCAGCCGACTGATCGATTTGGGCTGTGGCACTGGCCTCGACGCCATTCGCATGGCGCAGCTAGGGCATCACGTCACGGCCACTGATTGGTCGCAGCAGATGGTGCAACGAACCAGCGACCGAGCCGAGCGCGAGCACGTGAAGGACCGGGTGCAGACGTGCGCCGTGGGCGCTCACGAACTGCATCGTTTGGACGGGGACGGCGTCTATGATGGAGCATACTCCGATCTCGGTCCGCTCAACTGCGTGCCCGACCTCGCCGAGGTGTCGCGCGAATGTGCCCGCTTGCTCAAGCCCGGCGGCGCACTCGTGTTCACGGTGATCGGCCGGATCTGTCCATGGGAAATTGCGCATTATTTACGGCGTGGACGTTGGGCGCGGGCGAAAGTGCGCTTCGCGCGCGGTGTGGTACCGGTCAGCATGAATAACCACACCATATGGACGCAGTACTACGGACCACGCGAGTTCTATCGAGCGTTCAAATCGCATTTCACGCTCGAGCACTTTCGCGGACTGTGCGTGTTTGCGCCGCCTCCCTATTTGACCTGGGTGCGCGAAAAACACGCCAGCTGGCACGAGCGGCTGTGGCGCCTGGACCGGCGTGTGTCCGGTTGGCCGGTGATTCGCGGGATGGGAGATCATTTCCTGATCGTGATGAAGAAGAAGTGACACGGGGGCAAGATCAAGGCGTTGGGTTCCGGCAGGATATCGAGGGCTTGCGGGCCGTCGCGGTCTGCCTGGTGGTGCTGTGCCACGCCGGCGTGCCCTTTCTGCGCGGAGGCTTCATCGGCGTCGATATCTTCTTCGTCCTGTCGGGATATCTGATCACCCGTCTGCTGACCCGGGAGCTGGACTCATCCGGGGGAATCAACCTTTCCAGGTTCTACGCACGAAGAGTGCGCCGTCTGCTGCCCGCAGCGGGTCTCGTGATGATCGTCGTCTGCCTGATTCAAGTCATCGTCGCCAGCCCGATCGCGCAAATCGAGGTTTTGAAGGCGGCTCTGGCGACGATCCTTTACTGCAGCAATCTATATTTCGCACACATACAGTTGCATTATTTTTCGCAGGCTTCCGCAGGCGGTCCGCTGCTGCACACATGGCCGCTGGCTGCAGCGGAGCAGATTTATTTCGTCTGGCCGATTTTTCTTCTGCTGCTGACGAGGATGGCCGGCGGTGCGGTGATCCGAATACCGGTGATTACGGCGATAACGGCCATATCGTTCATCGGCTGCGTTTGGCTCACGTCGTCGAATCAAGTGATGGCGTTTTACCTGTCGCCGCCCCGCGCATGGGAGTTCAGCATCGGCGGATTGCTCGCCTTCGTACCCATCCACTGGCTGACCGCACGCGAGACTCTGTGCAAGTGGCTTGGAGCCATGGGTTTGATTGCGCTGGTGCTGTCCGGCGTGCTGATGACAGGTTCCGCGAGATTTCCCGGGTATATCGCCGCAATTCCCGTGCTTGCGACGCTCGCCGCACTCCAAGCCGGGGCGGGCGCGCCGCGCTCACTCGCCGCTCGCTTCTTGTGCTCGCGTCCGTTGCAGTACGTGGGGGGAATATCCTATTCGCTGTATTTGTGGCACTGGCCGGTGCTGATGATAGCGCGGGAAATCTCCCACAATGACTCTGCCGCGGTTCGAGCCGCATGCGTTGCCTTGTCGGTTGCATTGGCGGCCGTGACTCAGGTGACCGTCGAGAACCCCATCCGTTTCAATTCATTCCTCGTCTCGAGGCCGCGGCTGAGCCTGGGGATCGTCGGACTATCCATGACGGTATGCATGGGTGGATTCGCGGCATGGTGGGTTGCACTGAACCACTCGGCGCAGTTTCGCAAATTCAACCAGGTACGCAACGATGTACCTTCCTTCTATGCAACGGGATGCACGGCAGATTTGATCGGCGGCAGCCCCAAGCTGTGTACTTTCGGGGAAACCTCCAGTCCGGTATCGACGGTGGTTCTATTTGGCGACTCCCATGCCGCGCAATGGTTTCCGGCATTGAAGGAAATCGCCGAATCGCGGCGTTGGAGGCTGGTTACCATCATAAAGTCTTCGTGCTCGCCGATGAATATTAGAATATTGAAAAATACGCGGACGGCCATAGAGGAATGTGAACGATGGAGGAAGCTGGCAATCGCGGCCATCGAAGACATTCGCCCGGATATGGTCGTCATGTCCAGTTCATCACGCTATCCGCAGCGCGACAGTGCGAAACTCATCGATGCCTCGGACTGGGAGAAGGGTTCGCGAGACACCTTTCTGGCCGTTGCACGGCACGGCATTGCCGTCAGGCTGATCAGGGATACGCCCCACGCGGATTACGATATCCCGCCCTGCCTGGCGCAATTGGCATGGAACGGCCATGCCGCCTGTCCTCCGTTGCTTCGAGCGAGTGCGTTGAATTCCGAGATCTATCAGGCACAGCTTCGTGCGGCGGCCAATGTTGACAACGTGAAAGTCATTGACATGTCGGATGCTATTTGCAGCAAGGATAGCTGCGACCCGGAACAAGGGGATGTCGTCAAATATCGGGATGCCGATCACTTGACTTCAAGGTACGCCGAGAGCCTCGCTAGTGCGTTGCAGGGGCAATTGCTCGGCAACCGGTAGCGCCACTAACCTACAGCGTTCTGCCCTATTCATGCAACTAACCGTTCCAGCGCGACCAGGCAGTCAGCGTTTGACCCGGCCCGCTTATCGTGCCGATATCGACGGGCTTCGCGCGGTTGCCGTACTCTCGGTCGTCATCTATCACGCATTTCCAAACGCACTCAGGGGCGGCTTCATCGGCGTCGATATTTTCTTCGTCATCTCGGGTTTTCTGATCAGCAGCATCATATTCGACAATCTGGAACACGATAGCTTCGGCTTTCTAGAGTTTTATGCTCGGCGCGTGAGGCGAATCTTTCCCGCGCTGACAATCGTATTGATCGCGTGCCTGGCGGTGGGCTGGGTTTTGTTGCTGGCTGACGAGTACCAGGCCTTGGGTAAGCACGTTGCTGCCGGTGCCGTGTTCATATCGAATTTTGCGCTGTGGAACGAGTCCGGATACTTCGACTGGTCCGCACACGCAAAGCCGCTGCTGCATTTGTGGTCATTGGCGCTCGAAGAGCAGTTTTATCTCTTCTGGCCGCTGCTGCTCTGGCTGGCTTATCGCCGCCACAGAAACTTCCTCGCGTTGACTTCGTTCATAGCACTCGCATCGTTTGCAATCAATGTCGAGACCGTAACCAAATATTCGGTCGCGGCGTACTATTCACCGCTCTCTCGCTTCTGGGAGCTGATGATCGGAGGCATCCTCGCGTACTTGGCCCTCCACAAGCCTCAGTACTTTCCGAGGTATTCCGGTGCCCGGTCGCTGGCTGGGCTGCTGCTGATCGCTGGGGCTTTGTTCTTTCTCGGGGATGACAGGGCGTTCCCTGGCTGGTGGGCGTTGCTGCCCACGATCGGCGCATTCTTGATTCTCTCCGCAACACCCTCGACCTGGTTCAATCGTCAGGTACTCGGTAACCGATGGATGGCAGCGGTTGGGCGAATCAGCTATCCCTTGTACCTGTGGCATTGGCCGCTGCTGTATTTGACTTACCTCGTCAGTTCGTCGTCGCGCTGGACAAGACTGATCGTCGTCGTCGTTAGCATCCTATTGGCAGCGATGACCTATCTGCTCATTGAAAAGCCCATCCGACGCGGCGGGCGAACAGGAGGTTCTGCAGTCTATCTGGTAGCCGGCATGGCGCTCTGTGGGGCGTTCGGGCTGTCGATTTACTCGAGCGGGGGATTCGGTTTCAGGTTGCCGCAACAATTCAATCAATTCGCCCGCTTGGCGCCGCGGGGGGTTTCTTATGATTGTGAACTTTACAATAGAGTGAATTTCCCGCCGAAATGCACGCAAGTCCTGCGCCACCCGGCGATATTCATTTGGGGTGATTCTCACGCCAACAGCGCTGCTGCGGGATTCATCCCTCTGCAAAACAAGGGTGAAATTGGCATGTTGGAAGTGACTGGCCTAGGTTGTCCACCTCTGCTGAATTTTCAGTCCAATGACAACAAAAAATGCAAGGAAATAAATGACTATGCCTTGCGCAGCATTCAGCTCGCGAAACCCGACATCGTCGTGCTGCATGCCAATTGGGAAGCCTACGATCTTTCCCAACTTGATTCGACCGTACAGCAATTGAGGAATGCGGGTGCCGATAACATAGTTCTGCTTGGCCCGGTTCCGCAGTGGAACGGCAGTCTGCTCCGATCAATCCTGCGTTGTTGGCGACCGCGCTCGTCATCGGACGAATTCCCTCGATATTCAAAGTGCGGACTTGATCCCAACGTTCCCGAGGTCGATACCTCGTTGAGACAGGCGGCACGGCGTTTGGATATCAGATACATATCTGCCTACCAGGTGCTATGCAACAGCAAAGGCTGCCTGACTCATGTCAATGACGGCGGTGACCAGTTGGTAACCTATGATTATGGTCACCTGAGCGCGGGAGCGGCGGAGTATTTGGTGAGTGCAATCGGCGGGAAATTATTTTCGACAGTTCCTTTGGGCGACCTTCCTTGAGCACACCGGGAAGTCGCGACCTCGAGGCGTCTCTGGTGCCGTCACCCTGGGGTCAATGGCTTCGGATCTGCCGACCCGAACCCGCCGCAACATCGGCTGCAAGCCGGAAGAAGACCGCCCGCATGCTGTAATGCGCGTCTTAGCCGCGACTGGCTCTCGTGATTCCAAATCTGTTTGAGGCTATGCGTGCGGATATTTGCGATGGGAAAGCGGAAGCAGCGGCCATGAACAGGAATCGCCTCACCGTCCGAGTCAATCATTAGGATACGATTCGCGTCGTGGCAACGACGGCCGACGAAAACTTCCGGCCGCCGGTAATAGGTTACCAAGTCGTCCACGCCGGTGCGATGGGGCTGTATCGTGACCGGGAACGGGTATTTGGATTTTTCGATTTCGCGCAGCTCCGCGGACAGCAACTCCAAGTCTATCTTTGTCGGGTCCGATTCAAAAACGTTGGAGGGTGTCGCGTGCAGTTGGCCGTCAAACATCAGATTGTGATTCTGAGCCTGTTCGTTTGTCACGAAGTTGTTGTGCATGAGGCCGACACGCTTGAGCGGCAAGCGGCTCATATCGCGTAAGAACTGCCTGAGCGATCCCACATTCCATTCAGTGATCGTGCAGAATACCGCTATATTCGGAGCGTCTGCCATGGCTGCAACAGTCTCGATTCCCTCGACGGCTCTAGCGAAACTGCCGACGCGCCGACGAATGCGGTCATGAACGGCTTCGGGCCCATCCAGCGAAACCGACAGGTTCACGCAGCCGCCGGCTACGAGCTGCTGCGCACGGCGGGGTAACAACAGGCCATTGGTGGTGACCGAAGCATACAATCCGCGATCACGCGCATAGCGCAACGCTTCGCCCAAAGGAGGCCAGGCCAAGGGCTCAGTAAAGGTGAAGGCGAGGTGCGCTCTCGGGCAGAAAGCCGCCATCTCGTCGGCGATCCGTCTAAACAGCTCTACCGACATGGATCGCGTCTTGGCGCCTACCAGATTGGCGCCGAAGTTCGTCTCGTCATTGCCTGTGCCGACGTCGCACATGACGCAACGCAGGTTGCAGAAATTATTGACCCCTAGGACGACATGCGTCGGGCCGAAAAAGAGATGAGCCGGCAAAAACCGCTCGTTGGCTCTGCGAAGAAGATGGAGCATGGGGCTTGCCGTCGCAAATTGAAAATCGGCAGGTGGCTAATCAGGAAGCAAGCGGTATTGTGGGCAAGTACCATGGAATCCACAAGAGCATGGGGAACCGGCCGGCCATCCGTGCATGCAGTTACCATCCGGCTGGTGGATAACCTTCGGATTGCTCTTGTTCACTCCTTGTCGCGGTGCGATGGATCCCGACGGAATGTGAGGCATCAATACGTTAGAATTGGCGGTTCGTCGTTCGCCGGACAAGCATGATGTTGGATATTGAGACGTTCGATAATTTGCGAGGCGGCAATCTCGCTTACAAGGCGCTGACGCATCCTGTGGCGGCAGCAGCCCTGGTGCGGCTGACAGTATCGCTGAATGAGGCCGGTCGGGTGGGGATTTACGACCCGGACGGAATCGCCGGACTGTTGTTGGCACTGAGCCCGAATATCGACGTGGAAGGCGTCTATGTTCACGACACGCGGACAGTGGGCCAGGTACGCGGCGGACATCGTGCGCGCCCATTGACGGATCTGGTGGCGGCAAGGGTAGCGACCGTACTGATTGCAACCTTCGATACGGGCCGGTTGACGGCAAGGATTGCGTCATTTGTTCCGGCGAGTGCCACGGTGCTGACATTGAATGAAGTGAAGCTACCGGAGTACTTGATTACCAATTCTGAGCGTTACCTGGATGCGGTGAACTTCGCGACGAATTTTGCATTTTTTCGCGATGATGACCATTTTGGAACGCGACTGACGACGGCGAATTACTGGGCAGGATATGGTGCTCGCTCGGTCAAGCTATTCATCCGCCTTTATGATAGGGCTGGCCTCGTGCTGACCGAGTGGCAACAGGACGCACCGGAAAAGGCCGGTGGAATTCTCATCGATAGTGGCGAGGTTCGGCGGCGATTCGGTTTGACGCCGTTCGTCGGGCAATTGTTTATCCATGCCGTCGGCGTGGCGGGCCATGACGTGGTGAAATATGCGCTGGATACGTACTCGACTGACGATGGTTCGTCGCTCTCGTGCACGCATGATGCGAATGCTTGGCCGTCCGACAGGTATGCTGGCCTGCCGGCACCGTTGCCGGATGAACGCGTGATCCTGTGGCTGCAGAACAGCCACGCCGTGTCCATCCCAGCGGACACGATGGCGCTAGATCGAATGGGCGCGGAATCACCGGTGTCGATCAATCAAGAAATTCCGCCATTCGCAACTTGCCCGGTCGATGTTTCGAAGCTTTTGCCCGGCTTGCACTGGCCGGCGCAGATTGAGTTGCGAGCGGGCCGGCATGTGGTGCGGCCACGCTACGAAGTGGGTCGGAATAACCGCACGCGAATTGCGCATATCAATGTGGAACGCAGCGATTTGCGGGCTGATCCGGAGATCAAGACATTGTCGCCGACCTTGGGGCGCGGGTTTCTGTTGCCGTTTCCGGTGCTGCCGAGGGCGAGTTTCCGGACCGCCGTGCTGCCGACACCAATGGCTACGAGCGAAATGAACGTGCCGCTACGGCTTGATGTTTTTTCAAATGATGGCGCGAAGGTCGCGGAACGCTATCTTGGAGTGCTGCCACGCAACCATGATGTGGCGCTCGATCTGGACACAGTGCTTGGCGCGGATTTGCTGAAGGAGGGCGGACACGCCGAACTGGTCTATGATTTTCGCGGTGGCGGCGATGCGAACGGCTGGATGCACGCATTGTTCCGTTATGAGCACCGCGAGACGGGGCATGTCGCGGAGAGCAGTTTTGGCGCGCATATATTCAACACCATCATGACGTATAAGGGCGAGCCGCAATCTTATAAGGGGCCGCCGCCCGGCCTTTCCACCAAGTTGTATCTGAAACTCGGGTTTGGTGGAAGGGACGGCTTCTGCGTGCTGATCTATCCGGCATCCGCCGTATGGCATGAATATTCGAATACGTCGCTGGAATTGTATGACGATGCGGGCGTTCTACTGGCGACTCACGAGCTCAAGATCGCCTGTTCTGGTTCGACAATCAGGTATCTGTCACGGTGTTTTGGCAAGGATGAATTGCAACGTGCGGGAGAAGCCGGTTATGTATTGATAAGGGATCCCTCGTGTCGGCTGTTTGGGTTCCATGGCATGGGCGACCATGCCGGTGGATTCTCGTTCGACCACATGTTCGGCTTTTGATGTTGCAACGCTGATTGTCCAAGGAACCCAAAATGACTTCTGAGAAATCCGAGAAGCGGCCAGTTCGCGTGCTTGTCATCGGTGCCGGCCCGGCTGCGGTTGCCATGCATCTGCCGGTTCTAGCCCGGCTGCGCGACGAAGGCGAACTTATCCTCATGCTCGTCTGCGATATCCAAAGCGAACGTGCTGCGTCGGCGCGACGCACGTTCGGATTTCTGGAAGAAAGCGGTGACGCTACCGCGGCTCTGGAACGGGGAGATGTGGATGCCGTCTATATTTTCGGCAGTGCACAGCTTCATTACGAATATGGCCTGACTGCGCTGCTCAATGGCAAACATCTGTTCGTCGAAAAACCTGTCGCGCCATCGTACACAGAGGCGCACAACCTGGCGCAGACTGCGCAGGCACGGGGACTCATCGCGGTCGGTGGGCTCAATCGCCGGTTCCACAAATCGCTTGCCGCGGTCCGTGCGCGCGCCGGAAGGGCGGGCTGGCGCTATGCTGAGGCGGTGTTCCATAAACCCGAATTCGGCAAGCCGCCACTCTTCGGCGCACGCAGTTGGCTTGGGGCGAACGGCATTCACGGGCTGGATGCACTTGTCTTCATGATGGGCGGGCTGCCTGAGTACTTAACCACACTTGCGGGTGAGGCCTGTGGGGTGACGCCGAGTGCTTTTTCCGCGCTCATGCGCTGGCGCGATGGGAGTCAGGGAGTATTCTTGTGCAATAACAATGCGGGCTCGCGTCGCGAGGAATATGTTTTTCATGGCCTTGGCGAGACATGCAGTATCACCGAAACCGGTCTCACCATTGAAAAGGACAATACCGTCGTGAAAACGGCATATCCTTCGATCGGCGATGGCGTGACGGCGGAGCATGACTCTTTCCTGCAGGCGATCCGCAGCGGCGCGGAACCACCGCACAGCCTCGCCGCGATAGCACCATCCCTGTTTCTTGCCGAACTGATCGAAAACGGCTTTTGCGGAAGAGTACAACTGCCCCAGGCGGAACTTGCAGCTGTGCGCCGAGTGCGTGATCCCGCGGCGAAAGCCATCCTGGTCGCATCGTCTGCCGAATTACATCCGTCGCTTGCACGCTTGTTATCCCAATATCAGCTGATTTCTCTCGAGGACGTTCGAGGCTCGGCGAACGAGCGCCCCGAGATCGTGGCCGCAATTCTGGGTCGTGGCTCATCTCCCCTGCCTCAGCAAGTACTTGCCAAGCTACCACGACTTGGCATCGTCGGCATCATGGCCCTTTCATTGGCGCGCCATGAGCCCGATGCGCTGTTGGCGCGCGGCATCACGCTGGTCAATGCGGGCGACGCTTACGCCGAGAGCGTGGCAGAATTTGCGCTCGGGTTGGCGATCTTGGGCCGCCGCCGTGCCTTCATCTCTCACAACGTGATGCGTGCGGGCGGCTGGGGGACCGCAATGAAGGTGCCCGGACTTAGAGGCTGGGTGAAGCGGACCGCGCTCAATTTACGTCCCGCCATCAAAGCGATCGGACTCGAATCATTTTTTCTGGGCGCCTGGAGGGCGGCTCGACCCCTGATGGAAGCGCCCGGTGCACGCGCAGTCGTAGCGCGCGATCTACAGGGAGCCACCGTGGGACTGATCGGCTGGGGCGCCAACGCACGTGCTTTCGCCGAGCGCCTTGCGCGCGCGCGGGCGCGAGTCCTGGCTTACTCCGAACATGCGGCGGAAGACGATATACGCAAGGCTGGGGCCATACCCGTCTCTCTTGGGGAGGTGTTGGTCGCCGACATCGTGTCTCTGCATCGCGGCCTCAGCGAAAGTACACGGCATTGTCTGGGCGCCGCCGAACTCGCCAAATTGCGTCCGGGCGCGGTGCTCATCAATGTAGCGCGCGGCGCCCTGATCGAACCCGCTGCGCTCCTTACGCGCCTGAGGCAGGGCGACATCTTCGCCTGCCTGGACACCTATGATGAGGAACCTCTGATTGCCTCGCATCCCCTGCGCAAGCTCGCGAATGTGTTTCTCACGTCGCATATTGCGGGCGGATCCCCCGACATGCACGCGGCCGCCGCCGAGGAAGTGGTGCGGAAGGTGGCCGCACACCTGGCGGGTGACATCGTCGATTCCATTTCGGTGGAACACTTGCGCACCAAGACGTAAATGATGCCGCAGCGAACCAAGGCAGCAGCTGTACCTTTTCATCGCCGCTATCTGACCCTCGTCGATGAAATAGAACGGAATTTTCCGGTCGCGGCTTGGACAAGCGACGACGTGGAGATATGGCCATTGGCACGGATGGATCTTTATCTCGACATGTACTGGGCCAATGTGGGCGGCTCTCTGTTCGCTTCGCGTCCGTTGCCTCTGCGCGCCATTGCACGCGTCGCAACCCCGCTAACGAATCTGTGGAAAAGCAGGCAAGATCTTGCCCATTGGGTCGCGTGGCCTAAACCAGCCCATGCCATCCTTTTGGGGGATGGAGTTTCGTTGGATCGCATGGACGATGGATGGCAAGACCGTTATGGCGAGCCGCTGATCGCCGCCCTGGAAAGGCGAGGGCTTGGTACATTCTTAATGCAAAGCGGGAACCTGAGCACCTTGCCATGGCGCCGCCCCACCTTCGCCGCGAATGTCATCGCCGTCCGGGGCTCGCTGAGAAGCTATACGGCGGCGAAGTTGGTGAATCTGCCGGATCACCAGAAGGTACTGGAATTTCTTTCCCGCAACGGTGAACGAGCGCCGTCTCTCAGTCGGGACAAACTCGCACGCCGCGCAAGCACTGTTCTCGCGACGGCGTCGGCATTCGAGCGGGTGCTGCGGACTGTGAAGCCAAAAATTGCTTTCGTGGTCACTTATTATGCCGACCTCGGGCCCGCCTTTGTCCTTGCTTGCCGGCGTCAAGGCGTTCTTTCCGTCGATCTGCAGCATTGTCCGCAGGACGGTGCGCACAAGGCCTATGGTTGGTCTGCGCTGCCGGACGAGGGATACCCTACGTTGCCGGCTGTATTCTGGAACTGGATGGAGGAGGACGCCGCCTACATCCGAAACTGGGCAGGCAAGCTCGCCTCGCCTTGGCATCGAAGCGTGCATGGCGGCCATAGGCAGCTTGCACCCTTTCTGGACGACAGCGATCCGGGAACCAAGGCATGGGATGCGAAATTCAACGCCATTTCCGAGGCGGCAGGGAAGGGCAGGGCTTTTGAGCGGGAGATTCTAGTCGCGCTCCAGCCCGTCGGCGGTTATCGTGCACAGTGGAATGCACTGGCTGAGCAGATCGAGGCCGCGCCTCCCACATGGCGCTGGTGGATTCGCCGTCATCCGTCGGCGCGCGCGTATCAAGACGCGGAGTACATGCGTCTAGTGTCGCTGCGCCTGCCCAATGTGATGGTTGATCAGTCATTGTCGCTGCCGCTGCCCGCTCTGCTTCGGCATGTCAGCGTTTTGGTGTCGCGCTTTTCGGGCGCATCAGCGGAAGGGGCGGCGTTTGGCGTGCCGGCACTTTTCCTGAGCGAAGAGGCTCGCGGGCAATTCTCTGACCTGATAGAACGGAGCCTAGCGTCCGTCGTTGAGATCCAGACACTCATCACCGAAATTGCACGCATGCCCAAGGTACCCGTCCGACCTGCGCCAGTTCGCCAGCCGAGCCTCGATGGGACATTGCTCCATCTGGAAGAGATCGCGCGCGATTATGCCCAGTTATGCCTGCGCGCCAAGAAATCCGATAGATAGACGCGATAGGATCCCGTTGTCATCACTGCGAGGAGCTGAGCAGCCGCGTCTGCAGCGCGTCAGAGAGGCTCTCGATGTAGCTTGACGTCAAGTGATCGCCATCCCGATATTTCACAACATCTCCTTGCTGCGTGTCGCAGCTATCCACACCGCAGATAGCATCAGACATGTCGATGACTTTCACATTTTCGATATTGGCCGAGGCACGTAGCTCGGCCTGATAAATGTCGGGGCTCAACGCGCTTCCTCGAAGCAGTGGGGGGCATGTAGCGCGGCCGTTCCATGCCAACTGAGCCAGGCATGATGGGACATCGTAATCTGCGTGGGGCGTATCCCTGATCAGCCTGACGGCAATGCCGTGCCGTGCAACGGCCAGAAAGGTGTCTCGCGATCCCTTCTCCCAGTCCGAGGCATCGATGAGTTTCGAACCGTCTCGCTGTCGATAGAGTGACGAAGTGGACATGACGACCATATTCGGGCGAATGTCTTCGATGGCCGCGATTGCCAGCTTCCTCCACTGCTCACATGCTTCTATGGCCCCCACGTTACGCAGAATTCTTACATTCATCGGAGAACATGCGGATTTCACAATGGTGATTAACTTCCAATGCCGCGATTCGGCGATTTCCTTCAGTGCCGGAAACCATTGCGCGGCATGGGAATCGCCAAATAGAACCACCGTCGATACCGGATTGGAGGTTTCCCCGAAAGTACACAGCTTCGGACTGGCGTCGATCAAATCTGCCGTGCATCCCGTTGCATAGAAGGAAGGTACATCGTTGCGTACCTGGTTGAATTTGCGAAACTGCGCCGAGTGGTTCAGTGCAACCCACCATGCCGCGAATCCACCCATGCATACCGTCATGGATAGTCCGACGATCCCCAGGCTCAGCCGCGGCCTCGAGACGAGGAATGAATTGAAACGGATGGGGTTCTCGACGGTCACCTGAGTCACGGCCGCCAATGCAACCGACAAGGCAACGCATGCGGCTCGAACCGCGGCAGAGTCATTGTGGGAGATTTCCCGCGCTATCATCAGCACCGGCCAGTGCCACAAATACAGCGAATAGGATATTCCCCCCACGTATTGCAACGGACGCGAGCTCAAGAAGCGAACGGCGAGAGAGCGCGGCGCGCCCGCCCCGGCTTGGAGCGCGGCGAGCGTCGCAAGCACGGGAATTGCGGCGATATACCCAGGAAATCTGGCGGAATCCGCAATCCATACACCGCACAGCACCAAGGCGATCAAGCCCGCGGCTCCAAGCCACTTGCACAGAGTCTCGCGTGCGGTCAGCCAGTGGATGGGTACGAAGGCGAGCAATCCGCCGATGCTGAACTCCCATGCGCGGGGCGGCGACAGGTAAAACGCCATGACTTGATTCGACGACGTGAGCCAAACGCAGCCGATGAACGATATGGCCGTTATCGCCGTAATCACCGGTATTCGGATCACCGCACCGCCGGCCATCCTCGTCAGCAGCAGAAGAAAAATCGGCCAGACGAAATAAATCTGCTCCTCGACCGCCAACGACCATGTGTGCAGCAGCGGACTAGGTGTCAATCCCTGCGAAAAATAATGCAGCTGTATGTGTGCGAAATATAGATTGCTGCAGTAAAGGATCGTCGCCAGAGCCGCCTTCAAGGCCTCGATTTGCGCGATCGGGCTGGCGACGATGACTTGAATCAGGCAGACGACGATCACCACGAGACCCGCTGCAGGCAGCAGACGGCGCACTCTTCGTGCGTAGAACCTGGAAAGGTTGATTCCCCCGGATGAGTCCAGCTCCCGGGTCAGCAGATGGGTGATCAGATATCCCGACAGGACGAAGAAGATATCGACGCCGATGAAGCCGCCGTGCAGAAAGGGGACGCCGGCATGGTACAGCACCACCAGGCAGACCGCGACGGCCCGCAACCCTTCGATATCAGGCCGAAACTGAATATTCAGGTGTCGATTAGACTTTGCCAGCTCGGCACCTAAATCCTCCACGATGTTCCAATTCCTTCGTCACGCCTAGTTGTATCGAATTCGTTCATTTCCATGCTTGGGGTAAGAGTCTACAGCGCTCGAGTTCCGCTAGAATGCGCTGCGCAACCAACTCGTTGCCATTCGCCAGCAAGTGGCCGGTATCGGAATACACCGTATCGGAAATACCTGCGAAGCTCGTGGTGCTTATGTCCGCCACACAGGATGCGCCGGATACTTCGTTTGCACTCGCAAATGTGCCAAGTAGCGGGCGTACGGTTTGATAGAAGATCTCACGCTCCCGTTTGACCGCGGCGGGCGGACCGTACTGAGCCTCGATTGCCGTGTATGACTTCCCGTCAACCCCGATTATCGGCTGCAGAAACGATGCGAACTGAAAGCCCCTTTGCTTGGCGATGAACAACATGCGCTCGCGGTTCTCAATGTAGATCTGCGCAGCCTCGGCGGACAGTTCCGGTGTGTAGGGTGGGTCACGCGGTGCACCGTTTTCCTTGCCGTGAAAGATTTCAGCGATTCGGCCGACGGCGTAGTGCAACACTCGAATGGTCGAAAAATGGTTCAATTGCTCGACCACCCGGCCGGCGCTAAGCGTCGCAAACAAGCTGAACGAGCCGCTCGTGGAAAAGCTCGCGTTCAACCGGTCCTCATTATTTTCCTGCGACGCTGTCCGGTAGGGCCGAGTTCGGGGCGCTCCGGCGATCGTCCCAGGCATAAATTGCGAGTCATTCCAGCCATCATAGGCAATCACCAAATCGGGCTCGAACCGCAGCAAATCGGCGATGAGCAATAGGTATTCCTGATCGGACGCAAAATGGGAAATGCCGGCGTTGATGACCTCGACTTGCTTCGGCGATTGTGAGAGCTCGTGCTCCAACAGCAATTGTAATTTAGACGGCAGGCTCTCGAGTGGACTATCGACGCCGATTCCCTCGACGGTCGAACCGCCTAGGATGATCACACGGAATACATCGGCGGGTTTTCGCAACTGGTAGTGGTGACCGACGCGGGCAACCGTCGGGAAGCCGTACTCATCAGTCATGAACCAAGAGATCTTACCGGCGCCATCTATGGATTCCGCTCGGTCGCGGCGAGCCGACGGCCTGACGACCAGAAAATTCGGTACCAGGCGCGCGCCGAGCAGCCCATCGGCCTGAAAACGGTCCAAGTATCTCGGAAAACGCCGTACCTGCCATGACAGCAAGGTGCGGAGCTCCGGGACATCACGAGGACCCGGGTGAGCGGAAGCACGCGGCGACGTCAAGAAAAAGTCTTCCGGCTTGGCGTATCCGGCTCTTATGATTACGACTGCGAGCAAGAAGTCGCACAACAGCCAAACACTTGCCAAAACGGCGATCAAGATCAGACGGCTGAAGCGTCCTTTGCTGAACCACAGTTCGAAACGATTTTCACTGGCTGCCACTTACAGAAACTCCAATGCAATTCAATCCGGCGCGAAGGCATTCCTGTAGTCGAGTCGCAGCGCAGCATCCTGCTGTGACTTCTCCAGACGGCACTGTTCGACGAAAAGCTCGTCGATGTCGCTGCCCATGAAGCACCGAAAGGCGTCCTCCGGAGTATTCACGATGGGCTCGCCCCGTACATTGAAGCTCGTGTTGACCAGCACTGGGCAACCGGTGAGGTGTTTGAAACGACTGATCAATGCGTGATAACGCGGATTCGTCTCCTCATGCACGGTCTGAATCCGAGCTGAGTAATCCACATGGGTCACCGCGGGAATGCTGGAGCGTGGAACATTGAGCTTGTCGATGCCAAATAACCCCTGCTCTGCGGCAGTCATGGGGAGGCGACGCGATTCTTTCACTTGAGCGACGAGGAGCATATACGGCGAATCGACATCGCAATCGAACCACTCCGCGAGGTCTTGACGTAAAATCGACGGCGCGAACGGTCGAAACGACTCTCGATATTTGATCTTGAGATTGAGTATTTTCTGCATCGTGGGTGAGCGTGGATCTCCCAAGATGGATCGCGCGCCCAAGGCACGGGGTCCAAATTCCGTTCGACCTTGAAACCACCCCACCGCTTTCCCTGCCGCCAACGCTCGAGCGGCAGCCTCGATCAGCTCATCTTCGGCGAGCCTCGTGTAGCGTGCGCCGCTGCGCTGCAACCGGTATTCCGCATCCGACGCCGTATAGGCCGGCCCGAGGTATGCTCCCTGCATAGCGTCGCCACCGGTCGATGGCTTTTGCAGCGCACCGCCTTGTTGATAATAGGCATACAGGGCCGCTCCGAGCGCACCGCCGGCATCGCCCGCGGCCGGTTGAATCCAAATGTCATCGAAAATACGGGAACGGAGAATCTTACCGTTCGCTACACAATTGAGGGCAACTCCGCCGGCTAAACACAGCTTTTGCATGCCGGTCTCCCGCGCCGTTGAGTGCGCCAGACGGGTCATGATCTCCTCCGTAACGGTCTGGATCGACGCCGCAATATCCATGTGAAAGGAGGTCAATGGATCTTCCGGCCGGCGAACGGGCTGGCCGAACAGCGTCGCAAAACGATCATTGACCATCGTCAGCCCGGTGCAGTAGTCGAAATAAGATTGATCTAGACGGAACGTGCCGTCAGCCTTCAGATCAATCAGCTTTTCCAAAATCGCCGCGGCGTATCGGGGTTCGCCATACGGCGCAAGTCCCATCAATTTATATTCGCCTGAGTTGACGCGAAAGCCTATGTAATAAGTGAACGCCGAATACAGAAGTCCCAGTGAGTGCGGAAAGTGCATTTCCTTGATGATTCTGAGGCTCTTGCCGGAGCCGATCGCCAGCGATGCCGTTGCCCACTCGCCGACACCGTCGAGGGTGAGCACCGCCGCCTCCGCAAACGGTGAGGGATAGAAAGCGGAGGCTGCGTGCGAAAGATGATGCTCAGAAAACCGCAACTTGGATTTGCTGTCGAAATTCGCATCGAATTTCTGCAGGGCCCTTCGTAGAACGTCCTTCTGGAAGAGCTTTTCCCGGAGCCACAATGGCAGCGCCCGGCGAAAGCTGTTGAAACCGCGTGGGGCGTAGCTCAGATACGTTTCGAGCAACCTTTCGAATTTTATAAACGGCTTTTCATAGAACACCACGAGATCTACGTCATCCAGGCGACATCCCGCTTCGGCGAGACAGAAGGCAACGGCGTTGTCCGGAAAACGCGAGTCGTGTTTGCGGCGGGTAAAGCGCTCTTCTTGCGCGGCGGCAACGATACGGCCATCGGCAACGAGTGCGGCGGCGCTATCATGATAGAAAGCGGAGATTCCAAGGACGCGAAGATCAGAAGAGGGCATATATGAACGGCGCCAACGCCGAGCCTTGGCTGACGACTGTTAGCACCGCGACGAGTACCATGGCAATGACGATGGGGTAGAGCCAATATCGCTTCCTGGTTCGAAGGAATTGCCAAAGTTCAATGAGAATTGACATGGTGCTTGCTAGAACTGTCTCGTGAGAGATTCCGCGTCGACCAGGGTCTGATCGCGAAGGATCCAGTAACTGTCGAGCTTGGAGTCGAAGCGCAAGGCCAAGCCGTAATTGCCGACTGCGCGGCGCAACAGTGCTAGTGGAGTTACCACGAAAACGAACACGAGTGCCATCAATACCGGCGTCGTGATCCGGTGCAACCATAATCCAACCAGTGACCAGGCACGACTCAATGGTTCGAGCAACCGAGACCGAGAGAGCGCGATGGTCAGGAGCATCAGTCCGACTACTAGGCTCCAAATGCGCACATGCCCATGTCGAAGTACGGGAAATAGGCCGATCAATAGAAACAGTGCCGCGAAGGACAGCCCGAAAGACCGGGGAGATGCCGCCTTGGAATCAGAGTTCTCGCGCAGATTCTCGTGAAACATTCCAAGATCAATTTTGGGTTTAGACAATATCCACCCTGCCTAGACGGCTCCAAGAGTACGATTGCGGCGAGCATAGGGTATTTCGATGCGGCAAACTAGCCGGATTCTTTGCCCGGTCCCGGGCGGCATGGCAAATGCCTAACGGGGTAGAAGTTTACAGCGCTCGAGCTCCGTAAAAATGTGCTGCGCAACCAGTTCATTGCCGTTCGCCAGCAAATGACCGGTATCGGCGTATACCGTATCGGAAACACCTGCAAAAGCCGTGGTGCTGATGTCCGCCACACAGGATTTGCTGGATACTTCGTTTGCACTTGCAAATTTTCCAAGCAGCGGACGTACTGTTTGGTAGAAATTCCGACGCATCTGCTCCATGGCAGGCAAAGTGTACTGAGCCTCGATTGCCGTGTATGGTTTTTCGTCGACCCCGATTATCGGCTGCAGAAACGATGCGAACCGAAAACCCTTCTGCTTGGCAATGAACAACATGCGCTCTCGGTTTTCGATATAAATCTGCGCAGCCTCGACGGACAGTGCCGGTTTGTATGCCGTACCATGGTGCGCGGCATAGTCCTTTCCCCGGACACGTTCGATTATTAGATCTGTGTAGTAGTTCAACAGCCGAAATGTCGCAAAGTGAACCAAAAATTCGAGTGTGCGACCGGCGCTGATCGACGCCCATAGGCCGAACGACCCGATCGGAGAAAAGCTTGCATTCAAACGATCCTCATTGTCTTCCTGAGATGGCGATCGGAAGGGGCGGGTGCGTGGAGCTCCCGCAATTGCGTCGGGCACATGTTGTGAGTCGTTCCAGCCATCATAGGCAATCACCAAATCGGGCTCGAACCGCAGCAGATCGGCAATGAGTAACAGGTATTCTTGATCGGAAGCAAAACTGGATATTCCGCCGTTGATGACTTCGACTTGCTTCGACGTATGCGCAAGCTCCCGCTCCAGCAGCAGTTGTAATTTTGACGGAAGGCTCTCGAGGGGACTTTGGACGCCGGTCCCCTCGACGGTGGAGCCGCCCAGCATGATCACACGGAATACGTTGGCGGGTTTTCGCAACGAGTAGTGGTGACCCAGGCGGGCCACTATCGGAAAACCGTATTCGTCGGTCATGAACCAAAAGGTCTTGCTTGCCGCATAGGCGGAAACCGTTGCGTTGCCCCAGCGGTCGGGTACGAAAGTCAGAAAATTGGGTATGAGGCGCGCGCCGAGCAATCCATCGGCCTGAAAGCGCTTCTGATATTCCGGATAAATCCGTGGGTGCCTTGCCAACAATTCGTGGATCTGCGGAATATTGCGATGATCGGCATAAACGGACTGCAGGGAGGTTGCGAAAAAATCTTCGGATTTTGCATGTCCTCTTTTTACGATCAGTAGCGCGACCAAGGAATCGCACAGCAGCCATACGATGAGTAAAGTGAAAATCAAAATGAGTCGGCTGAAACGGCCCTTGCTGAACCATCGTTCGAAACGGTTTTCTCCGGTTACCACTTACAGGAACTCCAATCCAATGATGAGGATTCATCTCCTCTCAGAAGAGAGCATATATGAATGGAGCCAGTGCCGAGCCTTGGCTGACGACCGTCAGCACCGCGACGAGCACCATGACAATGACGATGGGGTAGAGCCAATATCGTTTCCTGGCTCGAAGGAATTGCCAAAGTTCAATGAGAATTGACATGTTGCTCGCTGGAAATATCTTGTGAGGGACTCGTGACGGCTACGGTCCGATCGAGCGGGATCCAGTGGCTGTCGAGCTTGGAGTCGAAGTGCAAGGCTAAACCGGAACTGCCAGAGTAAGATTGCATAGAGCATAGGGCATTTCGGGGCGGCAAACTAGCCGAAAACTTCACCTTGAGGTTAGGTATGCTCGTGTGGAATCTACGATGACGGAGGCAGAAAATTCGATGTTCAATGGACTGCCCGCCAAGTTGCGCAAGCTCGGCGCAAAATCGGTCGTGCAAGCGACCGTCGGGTGGACACTTCTTGCCGCCCTGGTTGCGGTATTTTTGGTGCATACCATCATTCCAGCGGCAGGCGAGTTGACCGATGGATTTCTCGGATACTACGTCGGGGCGGAGACCATCAAGAATGGCGAACCCGGCGTGCGGCTGTACGATGAGAAGTGGTTCTCGGCGCGAGTCAGAAAGGTCAGTGCGGACCAGGTCACCGACATCTATCTGGTGAATCCTCCCATTCTGGCGGTCGCGTGGCTGCCATTGGCGTATTTGCCAGTCGAAGAAGCTCGCAAATTATGGGTTGGGTTGAGTGTGCTCTGGCTGGCGTGCGCGATTGGATTGGTCACGACCCAACTTCCATCGTCGCGGCAACTATGGGCACTTGCCGGCATCACCGCTCTGTTCACGCTGCCTGCGCCGGCACGGGAGCAATTCTACTCCGGTCAAATGTATTCGTTCCTGTTGCTGCTGCACGTCATCGGGTGGCGAGCTTATTCACGGAGTCAAGATGCCACGGCGGGTATCGCGCTGGGTTTGGCCCTGGCATTGAAGATATCTGGATGGCCGATCGGGTTGTTGATGATCGCGCGCCGCCGCTGGACCGCGGTGCGATGGTCGATCGTTACGGGCGTCGGCGCCGCTATTGTCACGTTGCCGTGGGTCGGGATCGATGCGTGGCGAACGCTCTTCTTCGTCGCCATGCCGAAAGTGCTGCGATGGCCTGCCGCGACTTTGACGGCTTACCAAGACTCCACCGGCTTTTGGCAGCATTGGTTGCGTTTTGATGCGCGGTTGAATCCAAATCCGCTCATCAATGCTCCGGCGCTGGCGAGCATCCTCAGTATGGGGACCACGGCTGCCGCCTGCGTCGCTCTGGTTGTGCGCAAGCGCCCAGCGCACGTGAGTTTTGCGGCTGCTGTGGCACTCATAGAGCTATTGAGTCCGGTTGCTCTGCAATACCACTACCTCTTGGTGCTATTGCCGCTCATCGTGTTGTGGCACGAAGCCTGGTTGTTCCGCTCCGTCGGGGCGCTGTGCTGCGCTTTCGCCGCGACCTTTTTGCTTGGCTGGCCGATGAATTACAAGGCACCTCATCCCGGTTGGGCTGTGCTGCTGAGCTATCCGCGTTTGATCGGAGGTTGGATCGTGTTCACGGCTCTGCTGATAGCGTGGCGCGACAAGAACCCGGCTACTGCCGCGCAATCAGACCGATCGTACGACTGGAAGCCAGCAGGATGACCGGCGGCACGATTCCACTCCATGCCCGGCTAGCCCTCTGTCGGTACGTGCGGCCGTGAACCGCGTCCCAATTTATTCGTGACGAATTTGACCACCGATGAATACCACGAGTACGCAAGAATCAGGCAACGGTTGGCGATCGATCGACGAAATAGCAGGATCCGTCCCTTCTGTTCGATGACATTTGTCGAACTGTGCCGGTATGCAGGGAGGCCATATCCAAAATCGACGGTGGTGAATTCACGGTTGCCGATCAAATCCTTGAGCACCAACTGCCAGAGCGTCGTCCCCGGGGAGAATCTATTCAAAGAGGGGTCATGTACCAATCTATCTATCTTGAACGTCTTTCCAGCTTTCGTGCCCAGCAGCATCCCAATGATGTCCTCCCCAGACCTCAGTACATAACAATGAAGGAGACCGTGTCGAGCCAGTAGAACGTACTCCTGCCTACTAAAAACAAAGTTATATTTCCTTTCGGTCGGCAATCTGTCTATTGCCTCAAACAAATATTGAAGGTCATCTTCCTTGTTGATGGTGATCAATCGAAGGAGATGCCCGCTGTGGCTCTGTAACAGTCGTTCTTGGCGCATCAAGTTATAGCGCTTCTTGCGAGTCAGCCTTTTATAGTATTCGTCTATCGATTGCGGCAACGGGACGGAATGCCATTCGCGGAATCCATCTACGATGAGAATGTGGTAAAGGCTGCGAATCGTCTGCGAAGTCTGTAGATGTTGCCAAACATAACTGATCGCCGGGACGGCATCTATGTAGATGACCTGTGACTCCGGAAAGTGCCGCACGAACGCGAGGAACAACTCGTCGAATGCGTCCGGGTTCTCCGGGATTATCGGCTCGCTGCCGAGAATACTGATGCTCCTACGCTCTATCTCGAAGAACGCACGTGCCCGGAATGTAAACTGCAGCCGATAATCCCAGACCTTTATAGGCACAACGCCGACAATCTCCTCCGTACGCTTGTTCCTTACGGTCAGGACATCGAGCCGTCCGTCCCGATTGCTGTCCAGGAGGTAGTCAAAATATTTCGGGCTTTGATTGATGGCGTTCCGCGAGGAGGAGAGCAATTCCCAAGGCCGTCGGAGAAGAGGTGAACGGTGATCGTCCTTCCAAATTAAAATCTCATATAGAGGGTCCGACGTCGTCAGTTCCAATGTCTTCATGAGGAATGTAATTCACGATTGCTCAGGGAGCATTGACCAAGCGTCGGAAGGTTTCAGAGTTCCCGAGGAGCTCAGCGTAAGTGCCGCTTCCCGCAACGCGTCCGTGATCGAGCTCGAAGATCACATCGCATGTCCGCACCGAACTCAATCGGTGCGCGATCAGGATGACCGTATAGCGTCCGCGCAGTCTCATGATCGTCGCCATCAATTCCTGTTCCGTCAGGCCATCCAGAGCATTCGTCGCTTCGTCCAATATGAGGACGGATGCATTCGTGTACAGGGCACGCGCAATGCCGATTCTCTGGCGCTGTCCGCCGCTCAATCTCATACCCCGCTCACCGATCATGTGATCGTACCCGTCGGCAAGAGTGCCGACGAACTCGTCGAGCTGTGCGAGCCGTGCGGCGTTGAGCAAACGCTCGCGGTCGATTGCCGCACCGGAACTGCCGAGTGCGACGTTTTGGGCAATGGATGTGTCCAGCAAGAAAATGTTTTGCGGGACGTACGCGATCCGGGATTGCCAGGTTGCGCGGTTCGTCGCATCCAGGGTGATTCCATCGACTTCTATCCGGCCCGCTCCGGGCACGAGCAGTCCTGCGATCAAATCGACCAATGTCGTTTTTCCAGAGCCATTCGTGCCGACAAAGCCGACGGCGGCCCGGGCAGGTATACGGAGAGTCACTTCGCTGGCCGCGGGCGGCTGGTCCGGCTCATAGCGGAACGAAACTGCTTGCAGCCGTATTTCCCGCTGGGGCCGATCCTGCCAGGAGGCATCCGGCGCGTCGCTCACATGTTTTCTGGTTCGGGCGAGACGCAGGTCTGGAGCTATGGAAGCGAATCCGGCGCGTTCGCCGCGAATTCTGACGAGCGAGGTGAATGCCTGTTGAAGTGTCGGCAGAAGCCGATAGGCGGCGAATCCCAGAAAGGTCAATTGACCCAGCCAGGGACCTATACCATCCTCACGGCCGCCTGCAAGAAGAGCAACGAGGACCAGTCCGGCGACAGTAACGCATTCCATGACGTGCCTGGGGTTCTGGTAGATCAGCTGGGCATGGGCGGCCCCGCGCGCGACGGCCTGGCTCGCCCGCTCGAACTTGTCGCGGAAGAAATTCTGGATCCGCAGGACGAGGATTTCCTTGATGGCGCCCAGGCTCTCATTGACGACCTTGGTTTGCTCGTTCAAGAAATTTATCTTGATCTGACCGGTTCGATACAACAAATTGCGCACGGCGAGGTAGATGAGAACATAGCCGCCCGCCAAGGCGACCATCATCGCGGTGGCGATAACGGGATTGAGCAGCATCACGGATATGATGATGAACGTCGCTGTGACGATGTTCGTCACCAGCGAAAAAATGGCCTGCAGGATGTCGTTGGTTACCCGATTGGTTTCGTGGATGATGTTGTTCACGAGCGTTGCGCTGTGAGTCTTGGCGTGAAAAACATAGGGTCGGGTGAGATATTCCTCGAACAAAGTGGACTGAAATTCGGTGCTGATCCGATGCGAGAACCGGATCATCACGAATGAACCTATGATGTTGACCAGGTTTGCCACGAGCACCACGGCCATGAATGCAAGTCCCAACGCAACCACGAAGGCGCGCCTGCTCGAGAATCCGAAATGGAGATACAGCCATCGCAGCAGCCCGGGATGGTCGATCAATTGCGGATCGCCCAGTACGGCGAAAAAAGGCGCGATCGATGCAATTCCCGTGACGGTCGAGCAGGCCATCAGTATCGAGAGGATTTGCGCCCACACCATCCAACGTCTCTGTTGCGGCGTGAGTACGCTCCAAAGTTCGGACAGCAAATTCATGTGTGTCGTCGCCCGACCGCCATCAAAGCCCCGAAACGCGCGGATCCCACAAGCGTATGAAGCGCTTCGAGAAGTCGAGTTCCCACGGATTCCCGTAGCGCTGAAAGCGGTAGCGCCATGAGGCCAGCGTGCGCAGCGCGGACTTTCCCCAATAGGGCGAGCGGACATCCGTAATGGTCGGAAATCTGCAGCCGAGCACGGTGGTGAAGTCGCGGATGCGGTTGCGCAGCCTCGGCGTCAGCCAGGGGACGTCGGTGTGGCACCAGTAGGTGATCCACTGCGGCTCGGCCCACTCATCGGCCGTTGCCGGGAAGACGATGGGGTTGCCGTCGCTGTCGCGAAGGTCGGCAAGGGCGCGGTCGACCTGCGGAATCTTGCTCACCGGTCCGGCCGGAAGCGGGGCGTAGACGTAGAGCATGATCTCCGCCTTGGGATGCACGCGCTTGATGTGCCGGATGAAGTCGAAGGTTCGTTCCGTCTCGCCCTCCGGGTCTTGCGGGGGCGCCAACATGAATGACAGCTCCGGAATGACTCCATTGCTGCGGCATTTCTCGACGGCCTCCAGGGTCTGATCGGTGCTGGTGCCCTTGCGGACATCGTGCAGCAGCCAATCGCTGGGCGATTCGGCGCCGATGTAGGCCATGCGCAGGCGGCTCTTGCGGACCAGCGCCCAGGAACGCTCGGAGAGGTTCAACAGCGCATCCGACCTGGCGAAGCACCACCACGGCAGTTGGAATTTCGCCAGCACCTCGAGCAACGGCGCCGTGTCTTCTTCGCGGTCGAAGAAGTTATGATCGAAAAACTGAATGGCATCCACGCCGAACCGCTTCGTCAGGAATTCGAGATCGTGTTCCACGCGCTCGGGAGCCGGCAGCGCGGTCTTGCCGCGAAACATCGATGCCACTCCGCAGAAGGTACAGCGGAAGCGGCAACCCAGGGCCGCCTGGTAGCCGGTGGTGCGGCGGCCGAGAAAGGTTCTGCCCAGGTACTGTTGCGTGTTCCCCAGGCGCTCGTAGGGGAGGGCTCTTGCAAGGCCGGCTGCCGTAAAGGCTCGATTCTTGTTGTGGACGATTAGCTCATCCGCGCGCCACGACAGACCGTCGATCGCAGCCAGGGCAGCGTCGTTCCCACCAAATAGCGCGTCGAGGAGTCCGATCAGAGTCGCTTCGCCCTGACCTCTGATGGCGTAATCGACGTAAGGGGCGCGCAGGGCCGGCTCCGCGCAGATGGAGGGGAAATGACCGCCCCAGATGATCGGTGTCGCCGGAGATTTTGCGCGAATAGCCCGCGACACTTCGATGGCGGTTCGAAGCTGGGGGCCTCCCATCACGCTGACACCAACCGCATCGATCCGTCCGCTGTCGAGAGTACGTAGGGTGGTGGAAACGAAGTTACTGTCGACGTTGCCGTCGATGATGCTCGAGGTGTACTTCCCGTCCAGAGCGGCGGACAAATTGAGCACCGCAAGAGGGAAGCGCGCGCTGCGGCGCGACGTGATCGTCGGGTTGATCAACAAAATGTGCTTGGTCGGAGTCATGACAACCTTTGAACCGGGACCAGCCAACGGGTAAAGAGCATTTCCACCGGCCAGCGGTAGTTGTCCTTGTCGCAACGGTATCGCGCGAGCTGCTGTAGAAAACGCTTGCCTCGCGAAACACGCTTCCAGGCGAGCTCGTGGAAGAATTTGAAGCGTTCGATGAGTTCGAATTTTTCCGGCGACACCCACGGGCCGGGTTCCCCGGCCACGTAATCGAACTCTGCCCATGCCTCCAGTGTTTCCGGCAGGCGGAATCCGCGCGCAACGGCTTCGATGACCAGCGCGCTTCCCGGATAGGGCTTGAAATAATAAATGGGGGTCAGGAAATCCGGGCTCATCGCCCGCAGCCGCTTGGCGCAGTCCAGAGTCGCTTGGATATGAGCATCCGTCTCGTCGGGGAAACCGACGATGAAGGGGAAATGCCCGGCGATGCCGAATTTGAGCATTTTCTCCGCGACCTCATAGACCTGCTCGATCTTGATGTCCTTGCGAATGCGCTTCAGTACCTCGTTGGAGCCGGACTCCACGCCGACCAGCAGTCGCCGCAGCCCCGATTGCTTGCAGCGCACCCAGACTTCGTCCGGCAGCCGAATGCCCTGGTCGGCTCGCATCGTCGCGGCCCAGGTGATCTTCATGCCGGATTCGACGATTTGGTCGGCGAGCGCGTGCACTCGGCCGGCCTTCGTGAAGAAGGTCTCGTCCTGAAAATTGACGTCATCGAAGTGATATCGATCCCATAGCTCCTTCAATCGGAGCGCCATCCGGACCGGCTCGAGCCCTACCCATTTGCGCCCGTAAACGAAAGGATCCGAGCAGAACGCGCAGCGGAAATTGCATCCCTGGGACGATATGAAATCGAGCTGTCGCTTGCCTTTGAGTTCGAAATAGCGCTCTACCGGAATCAATCCGTAGTCATGCGCGCGGAACTTATCGACCTGCGCCAGTTCTCGGGCCGGGTTCTCTTGGATGGTGCCGTCCTCGAGTCGGACCGTGCACCCGGCGCAGCCGTCCAGCGAACGCCCCGCGGCGAGCCGCTGCACGATCTCTGCAAAGGTTTCCTCACCCTGGCCGCGAACCGTGACGTCGACCGATTTCTCGATCAGACATTCGCGCGCGAACATCGACGGATGCCAACCTCCCCAGACGACGGGTATCGTCGGACGCGCGCGTTTCGCCGCACGCGAAATGCGCAGTGCGTCAGAGATCGGTGCGCCCGTGAGCACGGTGATCCCGATGCACAACGCATCGTCGATGTGCGAAAGAACGGTACGTTCGGCGTCCGGGTCGAGGCGGGCGTCGATGGTAACGACCTCGTAGATGTCCGGGTCGAGTTCGGAACCGATCGCAAGCAGCGCCAAGGGCATGGTGAAGAACACCGCCTGCGGATTGTAGAGCAGGACTTTGAGTCGCTTTGCGCGAGGTATCGAAGCGGTCATGCCGCCCTCCATTCCAAATTGGGTAGATCAAGGCCGGCTTCGCTCGGCTTGGCACGGGACAGAAGAGCGGCGATGCTGGGATCCAGGATCTTCGCTCTGCCATCGACTTGATGTCCGTCCATGCCGCGCGCGGTGCGGCGCGCTCGGCGCAGTCCCTATCTCCGTACCGTACGATACCATCCAGCAGTACGAGACGAACATCCGTGCGGCTCGCCGCCGCCAGGCGTGTCCGAGCGGGGAGGATCAGAATGTCGGCGCGAGCACCTTCCCGTAGTGCTCCGCGATTCGATAGCCGCAACATGCGTGCGCTGTCGCGCGTGACCAGCGACTCCAAGGTTCGTTCATCGAACCCGCCGAGTTCGGCGGCGACGCGCAATTCGTCCAGCAAGTCGCGCGTCCCGCTCAGGCGCGAATCAGTGCCCAATGCGACGCGACCCCGTGCTGCGAGGTCGGCGACATCCGCAGTCCTGCCGAACAAGTGCAGGTTCGACGATGGACACCAAATGAGCCCGGCGCCCGCGTGATCGAGCCGCATCCGCTGCGCGCAATCGAGCGCGATGCCGTGCACGAGCAAGTGTATTCGGTCCGAGACAGCCGAGCGCATCGAGGCGCTCGAACTCCATTTCCGGCCTCATCGTCCAGGCCTTCTGCGGCGTGAATTATCCACGGCCAGTCGCTCGGCGTCACTCGATAGGAACCGGCGACCTTTGCCTCGCCGTCCACGTATAAAGAGTGCGACCACCCGTAGTCGCGGACGATCGCGTGTGGGGTAGTGCGGGTTCGACAGATAAGGATAGAGAGGATCGTGATGTGCGACCGTGGTAACGCCGCTCAGAAGGTTCTTCATGCCGCCGATCAATAGACGCTCATCACGCGCGACCGCGACGCTTGCTTCGAACTGCCGGGTCGGATCGCCGGCGCGCGTCGACGTCCGAAATCCATTCGCGCACATGACGATAGTGCTTGCTCAGACTCGGGGCGCGGCAGACTGTTGAGCTGTAAATGGTCGTGCGCATTGATGAGACCCGGCAGTACTCGATCGCCGTCGAGGTCGACTACCGCGTCGCCCGGATGGGGATCGGCACCCAAGGCGGCGATGCGCGGACCCACGATTCGCATGCTGGTGATGTTCGCCGTCGCTCAATTGAGCGTTGACAAATGTGAGGCCGCGGGAGGGGATGGACGTATCTGCATCACTTTCGAGCCCGGACGACCAGCACGATCGGCAGGCCGTCCCATCGCCGGTAGAACTCTTCCGATTTTGGGAACGGCTCGCGCAGTTCGTGCCCACTCGCACCTCATGAACGACGTCGATAGTCAGACTTGGCGGCAGCGGCCGCCTCTCGTTGGACAGCCACATCGTAGCAGCGATGCGGCACCGTGCACGTGTCGTCGTTTTGCGTCTTTGAAGGATCGGGTGAGGCCCGCCCGAGCCGCCTCGGGATGAAAATCCGAATACAACAGCGTGCCGCCCGCTGCCGAGCACTCTGGCAACCTCCGCCATCCAGGCGTGGACGCTCGGCGGCGTGACCGAGTGCGAGGCCGGATATCACGACGTCGAACGCCTCGATCGGCAAACGGCAGCTGCATCATGCTGCCGCACACCGGAGCGGCGGCGGACACCTGGCGAAGCATGGGCACGCAAAAATCCATCGCCACGACCTGGGCGGCCTTCGCCTCCGCCAGTAATTGCGAATAACGTCCCGTACCGCAGGCGAGGTCGAGTGCGCGCCGGCCGGCCACGTCGCGGCCAGTGATCGAGCATCGCGTGCTGTTCGGCCCGCATCAGGGGATTGTGAGCGGTTGGAGGGTAGAGCGGCGCCCAGCGTTCATAGGCCGCGAGCGTTTCCGCAGTGAGATTCGCGGTCACATCGCGGCCTCCGACTGCAGTGCCGACGAACGCTTCGAGATCTCGATGTTGTCGGGATCGCGCCAGAGCGAGCAGACGCAGGTCTTGCATTCGGCGCGCCCGCCCTCGCGAATCGCCGTGCGCAGCGCACTCATGCCGCCGCCGTTCAGCACGCCGGCGAGATCGCTGCCTGCTCGCGTGCCGGCAGCGGACGCGCCTGTATCCGATATTCGTGCATCCAAGGGCCCCGAGATGAAAAAGCACGGCTGCACGCGGCCGGTCGCGCCGATGACGGCGGAAAACTCCGGCGCATTGCAGCGAACCGGAGGGTAGGCCGCCTGCCCGTGGATGGCGGCGAAGTATTGATGGAGCGCCGCAGCTTCTGCGGGCTCTCCGCGATGAAACCGGAGCGAAAGTCCTCCGCATGATCTCGCTCCACGGAATCCAGGACTTGCTCGAACTGCGGCAAGTCCTCCGGCTGCAGTGCCAGGTCGGAGACGAAATCATCCGTGCGGCCGAAGGCATGCGGATTGGCGACATCGACCGCGAGAAAGGAAATCTCGCGGGCGCCGAGTTCTTTCGCCAGATCGACGAAGCGCGGCAACTGCCGGTAGTTGGCGCGCTGCAGCGTAACGCGGATGCCGGCGGGCACACCGTGGGCAGCTGCCGCCCGAATGCCTTCGCACACCTTGTCGAACGCGTCCAAGCCGCGAATTGCCGCATAGGTCTTGGCATCGGTTCCATCGAGCGACACCGTGATGGACGTCGAACAGTTCCGCCGCGCGGCGGGCGTGCTTGGCCAGCGACAGGCCCGACGTG
The DNA here is from genome assembly GCA_963779985.1 of uncultured Gammaproteobacteria bacterium. Taxonomy (GTDB): domain Bacteria; phylum Pseudomonadota; class Gammaproteobacteria; order Steroidobacterales; family Steroidobacteraceae; genus Bog-1198. The sequence continues at coordinate 1,029,668 of CAVZZW010000004.1, read as the reverse complement.
AGCAGCCACACCTTGAGCCCGTTGCTGCGCAACGTCTGTGCAATCGCCGGCCAGTCGGGGTTGAGGAGCGGCTCGCCGCCCGACAGGAGCACCACCTGGTGTGCAGTTGCGTGAAACTGGGCAGCAGGCGCGTCACGGCCGCAAGGTCCATGTCGTCCCGGCCGTGCCGCCAGTAGTCGCAGGTGACGCAGCGGGAATTACAGCGATCGGTCACATAGAGAGTAACCAGCGGCAGCCGGTAGAGAGGCGGGTGAACTGCGAACGCTTCAGCGGACAAATTGTGACTCTCTCATGGGCTAACAGCGGAGGGCGCCTGAAAATCAGGCACAGTATTCAATCGTGAGTACCCGGCTCTCGGTAATCAGTTTATGTCATCGGCGGCGATCGGGCCCCGCGCGCAATATAGCGCACTCGCGTCGCTCGTTGGCGATGAAAAGGTGGCTTCAACTCGTTGATTTAGTTAAGCTCGCGCCCTCATGAATACGGCAGCCGATGGTCTTTGCGTCGATCAGGTCCACGTTTGGCGCGGTGACCGTCATGTGCTGAAGGGTGTGAGCCTCACGCTTCGGCCGCAGCAGCTGCTGCATGTTTCAGGACCGAACGGCACCGGCAAGACGACCTTGCTTCGCGTCGTTTGCGGCCTGCTTCGGCCGGAACAGGGGCGGGTATCCTGGCTCGGGAACCCCATCACGGGTGTCAGCGCCGACTATCAGGCCGCTCTTGCCTATGCGTCGCACGAACCGGCGCTCAAGGGCGATTTGACCGCCTTGGAGAATCTGCGCTTCGCCGTGGGACTGAAGCGTCGAGTCGGGACAGGCGAGCTGCGCGCCAGCCTGGAACGAACCGGCGTGGCTGCCTGCGCCGATTTGCCGGCGCGCGTGTTGTCGGCCGGGCAGCGGCGCCGCGTCGCCATGGCGCGAGTCATTGCGATGCAAGCTTCCCTTTGGCTCTTGGATGAGCCGTTTACCAATCTGGACGCGGCGGGCAGCGATGTGTTGACGAGCTTGCTGCGATCGCATGTGGATGAGGGCGGATCGGCGCTGGTCGTGGCACACCATGACTTGAAACTCGACTGCAATGTGCATCGCCTGGAACTCACGACATGAACGTTGGTCTCTGGGAGGCCTTTGGCTTGGTGGTCCGTCGAGAACTGTGTCTCAGTTTCCGGCGGCCGGATCAGTTGCTGCAACCTTTGGTGTTTTTTTTGATCGTAACTACGTTGTTTCCCCTGGGTCTGAGTCTGCAGCTGTCGCTGCTGCGGGACATGGCACCGGGTGTGCTCTGGGTGGCGGCGCTGTTATCGTCGCTGCTGTCGCTCGATTCGCTGTTCAAGAGCGATGCGGATGACGGCACATTGGAGCAGCTGGCCCTCTGTGGCCAGGGGCTGACGACCATCGTGGTGGCGAAAACCTTCGCTCATTGGTTGGTGACCGGCGCGGCGCTGGTACTGGTTTCGCCCATCGTGGGGACGGCTTTGGGGATCCCGGCCGCTGCCTTTGCGACCATGATGTTGAGCCTGGGTCTCGGCACCTTGACCTTGAGTTGGTTGGGCGCCATCGGTGCCGGCCTCACAGTGGGCTTGAGACGTGGCAATGTGCTGCTCTCGTTGATCGTGCTGCCGCTGGCCATGCCGTTGCTGATCTTCGGCGCGGGTGCGACGGATCGGGCGATTTCCGGCACGAGTGTCGCCGGAGCCTTGTATTTTTTGGCGGCGCTTTGCGTCTTTACGTGCACCCTGGCGCCGTTCGCCGCCACCATGGCGTTGCGCATCACGCTCGAATAGAGGATCGGAATCGACTATGTGGACCTGGTTTTACAAGCTTGCGTCGCCGCCGCATGTCTACGGTGCCGCTGCCGCGCTTGCACCATGGTTCCTGGGCTTGGCCGCAATCACCATCGGCTATGGACTTGTGGCCGGCCTGGCGTTCGCGCCGCCCGATTATCAGCAGGGCGATGCTTTTCGCATCATTTACGTGCATGCGCCGAGCGCGTGGATGTCCCTGTTTGCCTATACCAGCATGGCGGTTGCGGGGGCTATCGCGCTCATTTGGCGCATCAAGATGGGCCACGCCGTGGCAGCCGCATCGGCGCCCATCGGCGCGTCCTTCACCTTGCTGGCGTTGGTTACCGGCTCGCTTTGGGGTCGGCCGATGTGGGGCACCTACTGGGCGTGGGATCCCCGGCTCACCTCGGAGCTGATCCTGCTGTTTCTCTATGTCGGCGTCATGTCGCTGCGTTCGGCATTCGAGGACCCCGCGCGGGGCGACAGGGCGGCCGCCCTGTTGGCGATCGTCGGCGTGGTGAATGTGCCCATCATTCATTATTCGGTCCTGTGGTGGAACTCACTGCATCAGGGAGCCACGGTCGCTAAACTAGGCAAACCCGAGATGCCGGGCAGCATGCTGTGGCCATTGCTATCCATGCTGCTCGGGTTCATGTTGTTCTACGGCGCAGTATTGTGCACGCGCTTGCAAGGCGAAGTCCTCAATCGGGAGCGGCAGGCCAAGTGGGTGCGGGAGGCAATCGAATCGTGACGAGCAGTGGCTTCTGGTCGATGGGCGGCTATGCGCGTTACGTGTGGCCGTGCTTTGCGTTTGCGTGCCTCGTGCTCGCCTGGAACCTATGGGCCGCGCGCCGCTATCATGCCGCGGCGCGCCTGCGGGCGGCGCGGGCGCTCGTCATGGCGGCCGGTGACCCATCATGACTCCGCGGCGAAAACGTCTGTTCGTGGTGCTCGGCATTCTGGGCGGGGTAGCCGCCTCGGTGGCGCTGGCGGTGATGGCCTCACGCGAGAACATCATGTTTTACTACGATCCGAGCCAGGTCGTTCAGGGCAAAGCCCCCCTCACCAAGCGCTTTCGCATCGGCGGAATGGTCGTCAAGGGCAGCGTCGCGCGCAAGCCGGGCGATCTGCAGGTTCGGTTCGTGCTGACCGACTTCGCGCACCAGGTTCCGGTCGAATATACCGGCGTCTTGCCCGATCTGTTCCGCGAAGGGCAGGGTATCATTGCGCACGGCACCATGAATGCGGGCGGCGCCTTCGTCGCCGACGAAGTGCTCGCCAAACATGACGAGAAGTACATGCCGCCGGAAGTGGCCGCTTCGTTGAAGAACAAGGCCGGCGCCGGTTCGACGGCAGGCCCCAATCCGGCGATGCAAGGGCCGACTACTTAGGCCCCGCTGGAGTATTGCGATGGCACCCGAATTAGGAGTCTTTTCACTCATTCTGGCATTCGTGCTGAGTCTGTCGCAGGCCTTCTTCGGCCTCGGCGGCGCTTGGCGCGGCAAGCCGGTGTGGATGGCCGTGGCGCGTCCGGCGGTGACCGGGCAATTCGTGTTCGTGATCATGGCATTTGCCTGTCTGGTCTATTCCTTCGTCAACAACGATTTCTCGGTCCTGTATGTGGCGCGCAACTCGAATTCGCAGCTGCCGCTGTTCTACAAGGTGGCGGCCGTCTGGGGCGCGCATGAGGGATCGCTGCTGCTGTGGATCTTGATTCTGTCGATCTGGAGCGTGGCGGCCGCCGGCTTCAGCCGCCAGCTGCCCTCGAGTTTCTCGAGCCGCGTACTGGGTGTGATGGGTCTGATCAGCAGCGGATTCATGCTGTTCACGCTCTGGACCTCCAATCCTTTTCTGCGCTTGATGCCCGCGGCGGCGGATGGCGCCGATTTGAATCCCGTCCTGCAGGATTTCGCGCTCGCGATTCATCCACCCATGCTCTACACCGGCTACGTGGGGTTCTCGGTGGCCTTCGCGTTCGCCATCGCCGCCATGCTGGAAGGACGCCTCGACCAGACCTGGGCCAAATGGACCCGGCCGTGGACGATTTTCGCGTGGATGTTTCAGACCATCGGCATCGCGCTCGGCAGCTGGTGGGCTTATTACGAACTCGGCTGGGGCGGATGGTGGTTCTGGGATCCGGTGGAGAATGCCTCCTTCATGCCTTGGCTGGTCGGAACGGCGCTGATCCACTCGCTCAGCGTCACCGAGAAGCGCGGCATCTTCAAGAGCTGGACCTTACTGCTGGCGATATTCGCGTTCTCCCTGAGTCTGGTGGGAACCTTTCTGGTGCGCTCCGGCGTGCTGGTGTCGGTGCACTCGTTCGCGACCGATCCCACCCGCGGGCTCTACATTCTCGCGTTCCTGGTATTGACCATCGGCGGATCGCTGACCCTGTATGCGTGGCGGGCGCCGAAGCTGTACGCCCCCGGAGGCTTCGAGCTCTTTTCGCGGGAATTCTTTCTGCTGGTGAACAATGTGATTCTGGTGAGCGTCGCCGGCCTCGTGCTGTGGGGTACGTTGTCTCCGCTGGTTTACGAAGAGCTGGGTATCGGGAAGATTTCGGTTGGGCCGCCGGTGTTCGCGGTGATGTTCCTGGTGCCCGTGCTGCCGCTCATGGTGTTTCTGGCCATCGGCATGCATTCGGCGTGGCGGCGCGGCAAACTCACGGTGACCGCCAATCCGCTCTGGTGGTTGCTGGGAATATCGACGGCCCTGGCCGTTGCGATCCAAGGGCTGGTATTCGGCGAGTTCCACCCGGTGGGGTTGATCGGTTTCAGCTTCGGCTTCTGGATCATTTTTTCCTCGGTGCTCGAGCCCGTGCGCCGCTGGCGTCAGCGGCAGACGGTGACGGCAGCGATGCTCGGCATGTGCATCGCTCATTTGGGCGTCGGGATGTTTGCGATCGGCGCGAGCGGCGTCGAGAGCTACAAGATCGAAAAGGATGTGGCCTTGAAACCGGGTGCAAGTTTCGCCATCGCCGGATACGATTTTCGGTTCGTGCACGCGGTGAACGTGCGCGGCCCGAACTACGATGCGGTCGAAGCGTTGGTGGAAGTCACCCGCGGCGGTAAACCGGTGGCGATTTTGAAGCCGCAAAAGCGGCATTTTTGGGTGCAGCAGACCGACAATAGTCAGGCTGCCATCTCCGTGAACTGGGCACGCGACCTGTTCGTCGCCATGGGCAATCCGCTGGGCGAAGACGCCTGGAGCATGCGCATCCAGTACAAGCCGCTGGTTCGCTACATTTGGCTCGGCGCCTTGGTGATGGCGATCGGCGGCCTGGTCGCCGCGACCGATCGCCGATACCGGGTCAGGGTACCGGCCGCCTCGCAGGCTGCGGCGTCCGCGCCGCCCAATCCGCGCGTCGAATTTGGGAAAGCGTGATGTGGAAGTTCTTACTGCCCTTTGCGGCATTCGTTGCGCTCGTCGTGCTATTCGCCTTTGGGCTCAACCCGAACCGCGATATCCACGCGTTGCCCTCGCCGCTGATCGGTAAGCCGGCACCGGCGTTCACTCTCTCGGATGTGTTGGATCCTTCACGTTCGGTCAGCAACACGACCCTGAATGGACAGGTGTACGTCTTGAATGTGTGGGCGAGCTGGTGCCTTCCCTGCCGCGAGGAGCACGAGGCGCTGCTCGCGATTTCGCAGCAACACGTGGTACCCATCATTGGGCTCAACTGGAAGGACCAGCACGACCGGGCCAAACAGTGGCTGGAGCAACTCGGCAATCCCTATCAGGCCGTGGCATTCGACGGCGATGGGCGCGCGGCCATCGATTGGGGGGTTTATGGGGCGCCGGAGACCTACTTGGTGGACGGCCAAGGCCGGGTGATTTTCAAATTTATCTCGCCCATGACGCAGCAGGTATGGGAGCGGGAGTTCTTGCCGCGCATCGCCGCCGCGCGCCGAGGAGGCGCGTGAACCGGCGGGCAGGGCGCTTGCCCGCGGGCATCGGCGCATTCGCACTCGTGCTGCTGGGCGTACTAGGCACAGTCGCGAGCTTGGCAGCGATGCAGGCGGTGGATGCGAACGGTCAATTGCAAGATCCGCAGTTGCAAGCCCGCTTCGAACGCATCGCCAAGGAGCTTCGCTGCCTCGTCTGTCAAAACGAGTCCATCGCCGACTCGAATGCGGATCTTGCGGGCGATCTTCGCAAGCAGGTGCGCGAGATGCTGATCGCCGGAAAGAGCGATGACGCCATATTCGATTTCATGACGGATCGCTATGGCGAGTTCGTGCGCTTCAGTCCCCCACTGGAACCTAAAACCGCACTCATCTGGGGCGCTCCGTTTTTCATGCTGCTGCTGGGCGGCTTCATCATCTATCGCGTCGCGCGCCAACGTTCGCGCATGCCGCTCGACGATGAGCCGCCGCGCGATCCTGAGCACATCAAGTAAACAATGAATACATTTCTCGTTGTCGCCGCCGTCATGGCTGCGATCGCCGCGGGCGCGGTCGCCCTGCCTCTGCTTCGCGATAGACATAGCCGCCTACTCGGTGCGCTGGTGTCGGTGCTGGTCATCGGCGCGTCGGCGGCCCTTTACCCGCTGTGGTCGAATTGGAATTGGCATGCGCCGGCGCAAACCGAATCCGCCCCCGGACCGGACGTCGGCGCCATGGTCGCCAAGCTGGAGAAGCACATGCAGGATCAGCCCGGCGATTTGCCCGGCTGGTTGATGCTCGGCCGCTCCTATCTGACGCTGAATCGCTTGGATGATGCTGTCCTTGCCTTCGATCATGCTCATCGGCTGGATGCGAAAAACGTGGATGGGGCCATGGGGCTCGGCGAAGCCATGAGCCTGCGGGCCGGCGGCGACATCACTCCGCAGGCGGCGCAACTCTTCGAGGAGGCCTTGGCCTCGGCGCCGGCGAACCCGAAGGCCTTGCTGTACGGAGGCTTCGCTGCTGCAGTGCGCGGCGATCGGCCGCTCGCGCGTGCGCGCTGGCAGGCACTGAAGGATTTGAATCCGCCGCCGCAGATCATGCAAATGCTCGATGCGCGCATTGCTGAACTGAGCCCGGCGACAGGCAGTCCGGCTGCCGGCGACATGGCCGGCGCCGCCCCGGCTGGGACGAGTGCGGCCCCGGCAGGGACGAGCACGTCGCCGGGGGGCTTAAGCGGGGCGGAAGTTGCTGTCAATATCAGCATTGCACCAGCCTTGAAGTCGCGGCTGGTATCGGAGGCCCCTTTGTTCGTATTTGCGACGAGAGCCAGGCAGTCACGGGCCACCGCTCGCGGTCAAGCGTCTGACGAGCAGCGCCCTCGGGACGCAAGTTCATCTGTCGCCGGCCGATTCCATGGTGCCGGGACTCGTTCTCGTCAAGGGCCAGCAGGTGTCCATCACGGCGCGCGTATCCTTCAGCGGACAACCCACAGCGTCGACAGGGGACTTGTACGGCGAACTCTCCTATGATGTGGGCCGCGACGGAGTACGGAACCTCGTGATCGATCGCGTCGCCGACTAGGGAGATGAGCGGAGTGGCGGGTTCATCCTGGACAAAGGAAGTCATCCCTTGGATGTTGTTTCATGAATGCATCGAGTGAATACCCAGAAGCAGTTGCTTCCCCTCCCGTGGGGCGGCGCAATCTATGGCTGGCGGCCGCGATCGGGGCCGTGGTTGTCGCCGCGGTGGTGTTATTGGCGGTCAGGCTGACTCATGCCTTGGGCGTGAAGGTCGTGCCCAACAAAATCCCGATTCCGACGGTGTCGGTGACTGAGGTCGGCGTGAGCACCATGCCGACGACGGTGAGCATCATCGGCACCATCGCGGCGCGATACGACATGCCCATCGGCGTCGAAGGAGATGCCGGGCGCGTCTCTGCGATTTATGTAGAGGCCGGCGACCATGTGAAGCGCGGCCAGGTGCTGGCGCGACTCAATGTTTCGGTTTTGGAACCGCAGGTCGCGAATCTCGAGGCTGCGCTCGAGCAGGCGCGGGCCGAGGCTGAGCTTGCCGATGCGGAATACCACCGTGCGCAGGCCGTTGGGGCATCGGGCGCCCTGTCGGCGGAGGAAACCCAGCGCCGTAAATCCGCGGGAGTGACCGCCGCCGCCAAGGTCAAAGTGGCCGCCGCGCTGTTGGCGGAGGCGCAGGCGCGTCTCGCACGCGCCGCGGTGCGCGCACCGGCGGATGGAGTCATATTGACCCGCAGCGTCGAGGTCGGACAAACGGCGATGCCGGGGGGCGAGGCGTTGTTTCGTCTGTCGGAGGGCGGGGAGGTCGAACTGCGCGGCCAGGTCGCCGAACAAGATTTGCCGCTGCTCAAGGTCGGTCAATCCGTGAACGTGCGCTTGACCGGCACTACCCGGATCTACGAAGGCCGCGTCCGTCTCCTCGGCGCCGTCATCGATCCGCAGACCCGTTTGGGAGTGGTTCGAGTCGCCCTGACTCCGGATCAGAATCTGCGGCCTGGAGCATTCGCGCGCGCCGAGGTGACCGTGAGCAACGCCGATCGCGCGGTGCTCCCGCAGACTGCGGTGCTGACCGATGACAAGGGCAGTTATGTCCTGATCGTGAACGCGCAGCACAAGATCGAGCGGCGCGCCGTGCACGTGTCGGGGATGGTGCAGAACGGAGTGACCATTTCCGAAGGTGTCAGCGGCAAGGAACTGGTCGTCGCCACTGCGGGGGCGTTCCTGCAGGAGGGTGAACTGGTCAATCCGGTCCCGAGAGATTCGGGCCGCTCATGAAGAACATCTCCGCGTGGGCCATCCGTCATCCGGTTACGCCGATCGTGCTGTTCGTGGTGTTGTTCTTCCTGGGGATAGCCGCGTTCATCCGCTTGCCGATCAACCTCTCTCCCGATGTGTCCTTTCCCGCAGCCGATATCGTCGTCTCGCAGCCGGGCGCCGCGCCCACGGAGATGGAAACTCAGATCGCGCAAAAAGTGGAAGGCTCCATATCGAGCATCGGCAATGTGCGCAATATCACCACCTTCATCGTCGAGGGTGAGGTGCGCATTTTCGTGCTGTTCGAGATCGGCACGCCGATCGATCGCGCGGTCACCGATGTTCGCGATGCGGTAGCCAAGGTTCGCAATGACCTGCCGCAGGGCATCATCGAACCGCTCGTGTCGCGGGTGAACGTCGACGGCGGCGCGTTCGCCGATTACGCGGTTACCACCACCAACCTCACCCCCGAACAGCTCAGCTGGTTCATCGACAATACGGTGACCAAGCGGCTGCTCGCGATTCCCGGCGTGGCGCAGGTCTCGCGCAGCGGCGGCGTCGACCGGGAAATTCGCATCGAATTGGATCCCGGCCGGCTGCAGGCCCTTGGCCTCACGGCGGTTGAAGTCAACGAGCAATTGAGAGCGCTCAATTTGGATGCCCCCGGGGGCCGGGCGCAGGTGGGCGGGGGCGAACAGGCAATCCGCGTGCTGGGCGGTGCCAAATCGGCGGAGGCGCTCGGGGACACCCAGGTGATCCTGCGCGGCGGGAAATCCGTGCGCCTGCGCGAAATCGCCGACGTGCATGACGGAGTCGCCGAAGTGCGCACCATCGCGAGGCTCAACGGCCGCCCGGCCACCACGTTCGGCGTGTTCAAGGCCAAAGGAGCCTCGGACGTCAGCGTGGCCGAGGCGGTAAAAAAAGAACTCGACAAAATTCTGGCCGAAAATCCGGCCGTGCGCATCACGAGCATATTCACCTCGGTGGACCATACCTTGCGGACGTATCACTCGGCGATGAGCGCCCTCGTCGAAGGGTCGGTGCTCGCCGTCGTCGTCGTATGGTTCTTCCTGCGCAACGTGCGCGCGACGGTGATCTCCGCGCTGGCGATTCCACTGTCGGCGATTCCCACATTCGTCTTCATGCAATGGATGGGCTTCACGCTCAATCAAATTACCCTGCTCGGACTCTCTCTGGTCGCGGGCGTGCTCGTGGACGATGCCATCGTCGAGATCGAGAACATCGTTCGGCACATGCGCATGGGCAAGAACTGCTTCCAGGCGGCCATCGATGCGGCGGACGAGATCGGCCTCGCGGTAGTGGCGACATCCTTCACCATCATCGCGGTGTTTCTGCCGGTGAGCTTCATGGGAGGCGTGAGCGGGCAGTACTTCAAGCAGTTCGGCCTGACCATCGCCACGGCTGTGTTCATCTCGCTCATGGTTGCGCGGCTCATCACTCCGGTACTGGCGGCCTATGCGCTGCGCGGCGACTCTCTCGTCGTACACCACGTCGATGGTCCGATCATGGCGCGCTATTTGAGCATGTTGCGCTGGTGCGTGGCGAACCGCTGGAAGACCATTCTGGCCGGTTCGGCGTTTTTCATCCTGTCGGTGGCCGCTCTCGGGGTCATTCCCACGGCGTTCGTACCCCCGGAGGATTTCGCGAGCTCGGAATTGGACATTGAGCTGCCGCCGGGCGGCACGTTGGAAGATACGGCGAGAGTATCGGCCGCGGCGGCCGCCATCTTGCGCAAATCCCCGATCGTGACGGACGTGATCGAATTCGTCGGCAGCAGCGAGGGCGAGATCCGCAATGCGATCCTCACCGTGAACCTGACGCCGCGCAACGAGCGCAGCATGACCCAGAAGCAGTGGGAGCAGGCGATGATGCCGCTGCTCGGCCAGGTACCCGATGGACATTTGAACTTCTCCAGCGACGGTGGCGGCGGGCGCGACATACAGCTTTACTTGACCGGTGACGATCCGTCCAAGGTGGAAGTCACGGGGCGTAAGGTCCTCGCGGAAATACGTGCATTGCCGGAAGTGCGCGACGCGCGGATCAAGGGGGATTTGCCGCGCCCCGAGATCATCGTGCATCCGCGGCTGGATCTCGCGGCGCAATTGGGCGTCAGTGTGCAAAGTATCAGTCAAACGATCCGCATCGCCACGCTCGGAGATTTGCCACAGAACGGCGCCAAGTTTTCCCTGACCGATCGGCAGATCCCGATCCGCGTCAGCCTGATCGAAAGCGCGCGGCGCGATCTCTCGACATTGGAGAATCTCCCGGTACCCACGGCCTCGGGCGCGAGCGTGCCGCTCAAATCCGTCGCCGACTTGAGTTTCGGCCAAGGTCCTTCGGCGGTGCGCCGCTACAATCAGAGCCGGCGCGTGTTTCTGGAGGCCGATTTGAGCCCGGGGATCGAACTCGGCACCGCGACCAAGAAAATCTATGCACTGCCGACGTTGAAGCATCTACCCGACGGCGTGCATCTGGTCGAAACGGGCGCCACTGAATTCATGAGCGAGCTGTACCAGAATTTTCTGCTGGCCGTCGGCGCCGGAGTGCTCATGGTATTCGCCGTGCTGGTGCTGCTGTTCGTGCGTGTCCTGCAGCCCATCACGATTTTGTCCGCCCTGCCGCTGTCCTTGGGGGGCGCCGTTCTCGCACTGCTGCTCACGGGCCTGCCGTTCTCGCTTCCCGTGGTGATCGGTGTTTTGATGCTGATGGGCATCGTCGCGAAGAACTCCATATTGCTGGTGGATTTTGCGATCGAGGAGATGCGCGCCGGGAAGACGCGGGTCGAGGCCATCCTCGAGGCAGGGCACAAACGGGCGCGGCCCATCGTCATGACGACGGTGGCCATGGTGGCCGGTATGCTGCCCGTGGCCATCGGATGGGGCGGAGACAGTGATTTCCGCGGGCCGATGGCGATCGCGGTGATCGGCGGGTTGATCACGTCCACTGCGCTCACCCTCGTCATCGTGCCGGCCGTATTCACCGTTCTCGACGACATCGAGCGCTGGATCGCGCCCAAAGCCGGCAAGCTGCTGGCCGGCTCGCCTGCGCCGTCCAGCGCCGAACCCGTCGCTTGAGATTGCCGCTGCTGGAACTTGTCCTCAGTCCATTACCACAGGTCAGCAGATCTTCGGTTGCCAGCCGAGCATCGCATCTCAGTCCATCACTGCATGGCTGTCCGCGTCCGAGGGCGCAGTTTGCCTTGGCGGGCGGATGAGCAGCAGCAGCGGCGTGACCGCCAATGTGAGGAACAACATCAGCCAGAAATCGTCGATGTACGCGATCATGGCCGCTTGCTGGGTGACCGTGTTGTCGAGAAAGGCCGTACCGCCCAAGGTCCCGAGGTCATAGGCTCCGGCGACCGCGGGGTTGTGCCAAGCCGGATTCGCGGAGGTGACGCGCTCGGTCAGCGAGGCATGCGCAATGACGGTGTTGCGCACCAGCAGGGTCTGCACCAGCGAGATGCCGATGCTGCTGCCGATGTTGCGTACCAGGCTGAACAGGGCGGTGCCCTGAGCGCGCATGGCCGGACTCAAGGTGGCGAAGGTTGCCGCGCTCAACGGTACGAAGACCAGACCCATGCCGACGCCCTGAATCACTCCCGGCCAGATGATGTCGCCTTCGGATAGTTCGATCGTGTAATGAGCCATCTGCCAAAGAGACAGGGCAGTGACCGTGAAACCGACGAAGAGCATCAATCGCAGGTCGACCTTGCCGATCAGGCGTCCGACGATCAGCATGGTGATCATGGTGCCGGCTCCCGATGGCGCAGTGACCAATCCGGTGGTGGCCACCGGATAGTTCATCAGGGTTTCCAGCATGGTCGGTATGAGCGCGCGCGTGGCATACAGGACGAGTCCGACGATGAAGATGAACAGGATGCCGGTGACGTAATTCTGGTTCTTGAACAGCCGAAAATCTACGAAGGACTTGTCCGCCGGCGTCAGGGCGGTATGTGCGACGAAGTACGTCGTCATGACCACCAGGGCGATCACTTCGATCCAAGTCTCCGTCGATGAAAACCAGTCGTTCTGCTGGCCGCGGTCGAGCAGCAGCTGGAGCGCGCCGAGGGCCAGACTCAAGGTGGCGAACCCGAACACGTCGAAACGCTGCCGCCGCGGGCCCGGCACCGGGCGGATGTATCTCCACATGCCGTAGGCGGCCAGCAGCCCGATGGGCACGTTGATGAAAAACACCCATCGCCAGCTGTAGCTGTCGGTGAGCCAGCCGCCCAACGTGGGTCCCAGTATCGGTCCCACCATGACGCCCACGCCCCAGATCGCCATGGCAGAGCCTTGGCGATCCTTCGGATTGATATCCAAGAGGACGACCTGGGACAGTGGCACCAGCGCGGCGCCAAATACTCCTTGCAGCAGCCGTGCGGCAACGATCTCCGCCAGCGAATTGGACATGCCGCACAACATGGACGCCACGGTGAAGCCGCCGATGGACGCCAAAAATATGTTCTTTTGCCCGAAGCGATCGACGAACCAGCCGGTGAGCGGAGTGGCGATGGCCGCGGCCACGATGTATGCGGTCAACACCCAAGCGATCTGATCCTGGGACGCTGACAGCGTTCCTTGCATGTGCGGCAGCGCCACGTTGGCGATGGTGCTGTCGAGCGTTTGCATGATCGTCGCCAACATGATGGACAACGTGATCATGGGACGATTGAGCGGACGGATCATGGCAGGGCGCTGATGATGCCCTCCAGCGCTTCGAGAAGTTCGGTTGCCACGAGTAATGCGCTGGGATCGATATTGGCCAGCAGTTCCTTGCGAAACGCGGCCGCCTCCGTGCGCACCTTGTCATACAGCAGATTGCCGGCTTGCGTCAGTACCACGTGCTTGACTCGCCGGTCGGTGGTCGAGGGCTCGCGCACGACCAATCCCGACTTCACCAAGCGGTCCACCATCGCCACCATGGTCGCTCCCTCAACGGCCAGTTGATCGGCCAGTTCAGACTGCGACAGAGGTGTGCGGGCCTTGGCAGCAACCGCAATGGTCATCCAGCTGGCTTGGCTGACGCCCAAGTATTTCAGTCTCCGGTCGAGAGCCTGGCGCCAGGCTCTGTATGAGCTGTGCAGTGCGCTGCTGAAACGCTCGTCGAGATCGATCATTTACAAGATCTCTAATGGTTAGCTATCTAATAAATATAGCACACATGCCGCAGCAGTCAAACTGACGGCTGGAGGGCCGGGCCCTCCCTAGGGCCTGCCGGCAGCGACACGGAGTTCTGGAGTACATCGGGAACCCAGCGGCGACCCCATGGTCTAGCCTTTCATGAAAGGTGCGTCGTTGATGCCGACAACGAATTTCCGCGAGGCCGTATTACCCCGCCGCTCGGTGACCGATGGACAGCTTCTCGATCCGAGCGACCCGGCGATCCATGCGATCACCGATTTCACCCGCGAACATCCGGTCACGGTCGATGAAGATCGCCAGATCGACGATGCGCTGCACGACATGATTCATCTCGGCGTGCGCGCGATGTTGGTGGTGCGCGGACAGCGCATCGTGGGCTTGATCACCTCGTACGACATTCAAGGCGAAAGGCCGCTGCAGTTCCTACAGACATCCACTTACACGCGGCACCAGGACATTCGAGTCGGCCATATCATGACGCCGTGGGATAAATTGTTGGCGGTGGATTGGGAGAGTGTTCAATCGGCGCGCGCCGGTGATTTGCTGCACGTGTTGGAAGATGCGGGAATCACGCACTTGCTGGTGATCGAGGCGGGCAAGAAGAACGCCGCGCCGATCGTACGCGCCTTGGTGTCGCGCGCGCGGCTAGCGAGACAGCTGCTCAGCTTGCGCCGCGCGGGCTAGGAGCCTGTCTGACCAATGATCGCCGCGAGGGTGCGCCGCATGCGTCGCACGGGCGGCCCAAAGATGCCGCTGTGGGGTGCCCGCAGCAGGCATCATTGGTCAGACAGGACTCCTAGTCCTTGAGCCAGATGACGCTGGCGATGCCGGCGAAGGTCATCAATAAAGAGCCTGCCAGATGCGCCGCCACGGCGCCCAGTGCCCATGCGGCGCGACCCGATTGCAGCAGGACCACGATCTCGGCGGAGAATGTCGAGAACGTGGTCAGGCCGCCGCAAAATCCGGTGGTCACGAACAGCCGCCATTCCGGCGCAAATGCCGGGTACGCCGTGAAGAAGGCGATGGCCATGCCGATGATGTAGCACCCGATGAGATTTGCCGCCAGAGTGCCCGGCGGGATCGTCGGAAAGTAGCGGTTGAGGAAGATGGCGAGGCCCCATCGAAACAGGCAGCCGAGCATTCCGCCCAGCGATACTGCAATGAAAGATCTCCACATGGGTCGGCTCAATGGAGATTGACAGATCGCATGACTCAGATCGTAATCGGTTTGACGCGGCGAATCAAAAGCAGCGGAGCGCCTATAATGAATGCACTATTCGGGAGCGGGGGGCCGGCCGTGAAAAAACCCAACATCAAAACCGATTTGCCGGGTCCCAAAGCACGGGAACTGCTCGCGCGCGATGCGCTCGTCGTCTCGCCGTCCTATCCGCGCGACTACCCCTTCGTCATGTCGCATGGCAAGGGGGCGGAAATTTGGGATGTTGACGGCAATCGCTTTTTGGATTTTGCCGCCGGCATCGCGGTGTGCAGCACCGGCCACAGTCATCCGGCGGTGGTGCAGGCGATCAAGGACGCCGCCGATCGGTTTTTGCACATTTCATCCGACTATTGGCATGAAGGCCAGGTCAAGTTGGCCGAGCGCCTCAATGAGCTGTCCCCCATGAAGGAGCCGGTCATGAGCTTCTTCGCGCAGTCCGGCACCGAGAGCGTGGAAGCGGCTTTGAAATTGGCGCGGTACACCACGGGGCGCGGCCGGTTCATCGGCTTCTTGGGCGGTTTCCACGGTAGAACCATGGGTTCGCTGTCGTTCACGTCGAGCAAGTACACCCAGCAGAAGGGCTTTTTCCCCAGCATGCCCGGCGTGACGCACGTGCCGTATCCCAATAATTATCGTCCTCTGTTTGCCGGTGCGGATCAGGGGCGCGCCGTGCTGCGCTATATCGAGGATGTTCTGTTCGTCCACAATGTGCCCGCCGCCGAGGTGGCGGCCATTCTGGTCGAGCCGATTCAGGGAGAGGGCGGCTATCTCGTGCCGCCGGACGGGTTTTTGCAGGGACTCCGGGAACTGTGCGATCGCCACGGAATCCTGCTGATATTCGATGAAGTGCAGTCCGGCATCGGCCGCACCGGCAAGATGTTCGCCGCGCAGCACTGGGACGTGCAACCTGACATCATGACCTTGGCAAAGGGTCTCGGATCGGGATTGCCGATTGGGATGGTCGTCGCCAAGCGCAGCATCATGCAGAAGTGGACGCGCGGCGCCCACGGCAACACCTTCGGCGGCAATCCCCTGTGCTGCGCCGCCGCGCTTGCCACCATCGATCTGGTCGAGCATGGGCTTTGCGCCAACGCGGCCAAGGTGGGCGACTATTTCATGCGCAGCCTGCAGGCATTCGCCGACAAATTCCCCGTCGTGGGCGAGGTGCGCGGCAAGGGACTGATGATCGGTGTGGAATTAGTCAAGAACCGCGCGAGCAAGGAGCCGGCGAAGAGGCTGTGCGATGCCTTGATCACCCGCGCCTACCACAACGGCCTCATTTTGCTGTCATGCGGACAGAGCACGGTGCGCTTCATGCCGCCGTTGGTGATCGATGAAACCGATGTGGATGAAGCGATCGCGCTGCTCGATCGGAGTTTGGCGGAAGTGTCGGCAAGCGAGTACGCTCACTGAACCGACGTATTCGGGCAGGGGTGGGTTGCAGCCCAAGTCGAAGGCTCCCTCAAACTGGAGGCATCATGAGTACCACACAGCACCTGATCCACATGGCGAACGACATCGGCAACTTTTTTCGCGCCCAGCCGCGACCCGATGCCATCACCGGCATTGCCAATCACATCAGGAGTTTTTGGACCCCCACGATGCGCAGGAAGCTCATCGGGCAGATGGACGCGGCGGGGGAGGAACTCGATGAGTTGCCGCGCGAGGCGCTGCGCTCGCTGCGGGAGAATCCCACGGCCAAGCCGAACCACCCGCCGGGCGGCGACGCGGGTTGATGCGAGCAGCCCGTGTGCTCTTGCCGCTGATCGCGCTGATCGCGGTCCTCGCCGACCCGGCCGGCGCCGCCGAGGAGAAGCGTCTATTCATCTACAATTGGACCGATTTCATCGGCCGCAACACCATCGCCGAATTCGAGAAACAGACCGGAATCAAAGTGACCTACGATGTCTATGATTCCGAGGAAACTATGGACGCCCGGCTGTTGGCCGGAAGCTCCGGGTACGATGTGGTGATCGCGTCCACGGAGTATTTCGGGCGCGAAATCAAGGCGGGCGTATATATTCCGCTGGATAGGTCGAAGTTGCCGAACTGGAAGAACCTCGATCCGCGAATTCTTGCGATCCAGACCGCTCATGATCCCGGCAATGCGCATTCTGTGCCCTATATGCATGCCATCACCGGCTTTGCCTATAACGCCGATATGATCAAGGCGCGCATGCCGAATGCTCCGCTCAACAGTCTCGACATGCTGTTCAAGCCGGAAATCGTGTCGAAATTCGCCGATTGCGGCGTCACTTTTCTGGACTCTGCGGCGGATACTCTGATGCTGGCGCTGCAATATCTCGGGCTGGATCCCAACACCACGAAGCGCGAGGATTATAAGGCAGCGGAGCAATTGCTGCTCAAGGTGCGTCCCTATGTGCGCTCCTTCGATTCCGCCGAGTACTTGAACGGACTGGCGAATCAGGAGCTATGTATCGCGATGTCTTGGTCCAGCGACTATGCCCTGTCCAGGGCGCGCGCGCGGGCCGTGGGCGTCGAGGTCAACCTCGCGTTCACCGTACCCAAGGAGGGCACCAACCAGAACTTCACCTCGCTGCTGATTCCGGAGGGTGCGCCTCATCGGCAGGCCGCTTATGAGTTCATCAATTTCATGCTGCGGCCGGATGTGATAGCCGAGATCACCAACGAGATCTATTACGGTAACGACAATATCGCTGCGCGCTCCTTGGTCAATCCCGCCATTCTCAGCGACCCCACGCTGTATCCAACGCCCGAAATCGAGGCCAGGCTGTACAGAGCAGACGAGGCGAGCGCCGCCACCGAGCGCATTCGCACGCGCACGTGGACTCGCGTAAAGACCGCCAGATGACGCGCAGCAACGAACTTGGAGCCCCACCGGACGCCGAAGTGGTGAGTTTCCGCCGGATGGAGGACGGCACACCAATGCTCGTTCGATCCCGGCTATCCATCGGAACCGCTTGCTACATTCGAGTCCCGTCTGCGGGAGATTTTCAGCCGGCCGCCGCACGATCCGCGCTATGTGGGCGCGGCGTAGGAACTTGGCGGCGAGGCGGCGGCAGCGGCGAAATGGCGCAGCGGCGCAACGGAGTCGGGCGTCAGTGTTCGGCCATTTGCGCGTCCAGAACGCGCTGGCGTTCGGAGCGGCGCATCAGATAGCCGGCAACCAGCACACAGGCTCCAACCAGCGAGATCATCAAGCTGGCGAGTGCATTGACGTCGGGGCTCACGCCCAGTTTTACCTTGGAAAAGATCACCATCGGCAGCGTGCTTGCGCCCGGTCCCGACACGAAACTCGATATCACCAAATCGTCCAGCGACAGCGTAAAGCTGAGCAGCCAGCTCGAGGCCAACGCCGGGGCGATGCTGGGTAGGGTGGTGTCGATGAACGCGCGCACCGGACCTGAACCCAAGTCCATGGCGGCTTCTTCCAGTGAGCGGTCGGCACTCGCCAGTCGCGATTGCACGGTGACCGTCACGTAGGCGCTGCAGAACGCGATATGCGCTATCACGATGGTGGTGAAGCCGCGATGCGGCCAACCCAAGAGGTGCAACATGGAGACGAACAGCAGCAGTTGGGTGATGCCGGTGATGATTTCCGGCATGACCAGCGGCGCATTGACCATGCCCGTGAGCAGCAACTTGCCGCGAAACATCTTGAAGCGCACGAGCGAGATTGCGGCGAGCGTGCCCAAGATGACCGACCCGGTCGATACCACGACGCCGATTTTCAAGCTCAGCCACGCCGCTTCGAGTATCTGGTCATTGTGAACGAGTTCTGCGTACCAGGCGGTCGAGAAGCCGCCCCAAACGCTCACCAGCGCGGAGGCATTGAATGAGTAGCCGATCAGGACGAGGATCGGAATGTACAGAACCGCGATGCCGATGCAGAGGGTCGAGATCAGGAAGGGTGAAATGCGGTTGTCCATCCTAGGACTCGAGCTGCCTGGTGTTGTAGTGCTGGTACAGGGCGATCGGGCCGACCAGCAGCACCAGGAATGCGATGGCCACGGCGGACGCCACCGGCCAATCGCGGTTGCCGAAGAACTCGTCCCACAGTACTCGGCCGATCATCAAGTTGTCCGGGCCGCCGAGCAGAGTCGGGATCACGAATTCGCCGATGGCGGGAATGAACACGAGCATGGAGCCGGCAATGATTCCGGGCATCGACAAGGGTAGAGTCACCTCGAGAAAGGCCCGCCACGGGGGGCTGCCCAGATCGCTCGCAGCTTCGAGCAGGGAATGATCGAGCTTCTCGAGGGTGGCAAACAGGGGCAGAACCATGAAGGGCAGATAGGAATAGATGATTCCGAGGTATACCGCAAATGTCGTGCGCATGATCTGCAGCGGATGGTGGATTACCCCCAGCCACAGCAGGGCGGTGTTGAGCAAGCCGGTCTCGCGGATGATTCCCTCGAGCGCGTACACCCGCAGCAGGAACGAGGTCCAGAACGGCAGGATGATGATGAGCAACAAGAGGCTTTGGGTGCTCTTGGAAGTCCGGGCGATACCGTAGGCCATCGGATAGCCCAGGCAAAGGCAAATGAGGGTCGAGAAGAACGCCGTCTTCAGCGAATAGAGGTACGAAAGGCCATACACTTCATCGGTGAACAAATACTTGAAATTGCCGAGATTCAGGGTGAGGTGGATGTGCCAGTCGGGGCTGACGGATAGAATATCCGTGAAGGGCGGTACTCGTACCGCCGTATCGGCGAAGCTTATGCTCAGGGCAAAACCAAACGGAATGAGAAAGAACACCAACAGAAACAGCAGGGGCGGCAGGATGATGAGCCACTTCCCCCGGCGCATCAGCCATTCCCGCCACGGCGCGCGCGGTGCGTGCGGCACAGAGCGCGGCGCAGCGCCGTCGGGTATCGCCGTCGTCATGAGTGCCTAAGCCGCAGCATGCGCAATCTCAAGAGAAAATCCCCCGGGCCGGCGCGCGTTGCGCGCGCGCGCAATGCCCACGGCCGCCAGCGCCAGCGCTTGATCGATGCATGCATCTCCGCCCTGCACATCTACGGTCCGTCGCGCACGACGGTGGAAAAAGTGGTGGCCATTGCAAAGATGTCGCCCGGCATCGTCCGATTCTACTTCGCCTCCAAGGCGGCAATGCTGGTCGCGTCCCTGCAATTCCTCGCAACCGAGTTCGAGGAGCAATTACTGGTGCCTGTGACGCGGCTCAAATCCAGACCGGTTGCAGCGTTGGAACTGATGGTCGACCTGTATCTCGATCCCGAGATCGCCAGCCCCCGCAAGGTCTCTGTTTGGTATGCGTTCTGGGGCGAGGCGAGCTCACGACAGGAATACTACGATATTTGCGGCCAGAAGGATGAGAGCTTTGCGGCCTTGGTGCGCGAGCTCATCGAGCGGCTGATCATCGAAACCTCGCAGCCGCAACTGGACCCGGACGGCATCGCGCTCGGCCTCATCGGCGTGCTGGAAATGCTGTGGCAAGCCTTCGCCTTCCAGAGCGAGGCCGATATCGATCGCGTGGCCGCCAAGGGCCGTGCCATGGCCTATCTGCGCTCGATCTTTCCCGGTCAGTTCATTGCCTCTGCCGATACGGGCGGCGCGGGAAGCGACAAGCGACTGGCGGGGTGGGTGTACGCCAGTAGCCGCCTGTTTGCGATCGAGCGGCAGTCTTTGTTCCAAGATTCCTGGCAATTCGTCGCGCATCAGGCGCAAATCCCGTCTGCCGGGGATTTCCTCAGCGTCGACCTCGGCATCGAACGGGCGCTGGTGGTGCGCGATGAGGCGGGCGAAGTACGCGCCTTCCGCAATAGCTGCAGCGAAGCGCCGCATACGCTGGTGGCGGCACGGACCGGCAGAGCTGACTTGATTCGCTGCACAGCTCATGGCCTGCAATTCGGGCTCGACGGCAAACGCCGCGGGGCGCGGGGCGCGGCAGACCTCACCATTCTCGACTTGCGTCTGGTCGGCGACCTGATCCTGGTGCGCTCCGCGGAGCGCCGGCGGGCGTCGGATGCGCCCGCGGCGGATCCCTGGGCCGATTGCGCGCTGCCGCCGGGTGCGCGGCCCGTGGGGCGACCCATGGAGACCGCGATTGCGGCGGACTGGAAGCTGGTGATAGAGCAATGGCTCGAATTGACCACCAGCGGCGGATCACGCGACGCGGATGAGCATGGCTGGAGCGCCCGATCGTATAAGCGGCTGTTGAGTTCCTCCGAGCACTTCAGTTGGCAACGGCGGTTCCTGACGCCGAATCATCGGATCGAGCTGCGGCCCGACGGCTACACCATCCTGCAGGTGTTGCCCGTCGGACCGGGCCGCTGCCTGCTGCGCCAACACGACCACACCCTGTGCGAAGCAGACCGGCCCGCACGCGCCGCCGAGTACCTGGCGGCGCGGCTGAACCCATACACACGGCGATCAGCGATCGCGGTCGCCGAATCGACTCAAAAGGGCCTCGTCACTTTTGGCCACGAGGCCGCGGACGGCGCGCAGGCCGCACCCGCGGTCGCGGCGTTTCGGCGGCAACTCGTCACGCTCATACCGGTGATGGCGTTCGCTCGGCCCCCGAACGATTTTTGACGGAAATCACTATACTCGGCATCCACCGCGACATTCATCGGGAGCAGCGCGAATGAATTTGACGTCCCTGACCACGAAAGACTGGCACGCGCGCGCCGCCGCCGTGCGCTACGAGACCCGGCATTTCATCGACGGTCAATACGTGGATTCGATCGCCCGCGGCCGTTTCACCGTGGTGAATCCCGCCACCGGCGCGCCTCTTTGCGAGGTGAGCGCGGGCACGGGGGCCGACATCGATCTGGCGGTGGCGGCCGCCAAACGCAGTTTTGCCGCGCGGGTTTGGAGCCGCAAAGCACCGCGCGATCGCATGGCGATCATGGCGGCGTACAGCCGGCTCCTGGAGGAGAATACCGAAAGGTTCTCCCTGCTCGACACACTGTGTATGGGCAAGCCGATCACCGACATGGTGACCATCGATGTGCCGGCGGCGGCCAGGAATTTTGCCTACTTCGGCGAATTGATCGACAAGATCGACGGCATGGTCACTGCGACCGCCGCGGATGCATTTCACTACATTCTGCGCGAGCCCTTGGGCGTGGTGGGCTGCATCGTGCCGTGGAATTATCCCCTGCTCATGGCCGCCTGGAAGGTGGCGCCGGCCCTTGCCGCCGGGAACTCCGTGGTGTTGAAGCCGGCAGAACAATCGCCGCTGTCGGGGTTGTTGATGGCGCAGCTGTTCGTGGAGGCGGGCGGACCGCCGGGTGTGTTCAATGTGGTGAATGGATTGGGCGAAGCCGCCGGCGCCGCGCTGGCGCTGCACAATGACGTGGCCAAGATCGCATTCACCGGCTCGACCGAAATCGGCAAGCAGATGTTGATCTATGCCGGACAGTCCAACATGAAGCGCGTCAGTCTGGAATGCGGCGGCAAGACTCCACAGATCTTCCTCGCCGATTTGCCGGATCTCGATACGGCGGTCACCTACGCGATCAACGGAATCTTCGGCAACATGGGCGAGGTCTGCAACGCGGGTTCGCGGCTGCTGCTCGATCGTCCCATTGCCAAGGAATTTCTGGCGCGGTTCATCGAGCGCGGCAAGGACGCCTATCGCGCCGGCGATCCGCTCGATCCCACCACCAATTTGGGTCCGCTGGTGACCGCCGCGCATCGTTCGCGGGTCATGAGCTACATCAACCGCGGCAAGTCGGAGGGGGCGCGGCTGGAATTCGGCGGCAGCTCGCCGGATCTACCGGGGTCGTTCGTCAATCCCACACTGTTCTCCGGCGTCGACAATCGCATGACGATCGCGCAAGAGGAGATCTTCGGGCCCGTCGCCGCCGCCATCGAGGTTGACGGCCTCGCCGAAGCTCTGACCGTGGCAAACGACTCGATCTACGGACTGGCGGCGTCGGTGTGGACGCGTGATTTGAGCGTCGCTCATAAAACCGTGCGTGATCTGGAAGCCGGCGTCATCTGGGTGAATTGCTTCGATCACGGCGACATGACGCAGCCGTTCGGCGGCTACAAACAATCGGGCCAAGGCAGGGACAAGTGCGTGGAGAGCTTGCTGTCGTACACGCAGACGAAGTCGGCCTGGATCAATTTGGGCTAGTATCTCGGCACCGAGATTTTGACCGGTTGGCTGGAAGTGCCCACCTTCCAGACGTTCGCCGTGGGCCGATATACATCATCAGCGGGGGCGGTTCAGGTTGCCTTTTGCGCCGTGCTGTCGATCGGGTATCAGTCAACCAAACTGCTTGGGCGCATTCGGCAGAGAGAATTCCGGAATGCGCGCGCGCAGCAGGTTATGGAATTCGTGCATCCAGCGTTCCAGCTGCGACAGGGGTCCTGGCTGGTAGCTGCCGGACGCTAGTCCGCGTTGCACCCGGCCGCAGAGCCATCGGTCCTCGTCGTTTACCTGCGTGTTGATGCGCGAACTCAAATAGCGGACGGCGCGCATTTCACGCCGCTCGTCGGGCAGACCGAACACGGCGCCGCGAATGATGCACTTGCCGGGGCCGTTGGGCAGCACTTGAAAGAAATCCATCTGGTCGGGAAACACATCGATCCCCAGATTTGGCAGCGCGCTGTAGAAACGCCAGCAACGGCGTTGATCTTCGGGTAGATGCGTGGCGACGCTGCCGACCATTCTTTGATACAGGCCTTCGGACCAGCGCGGTGATTCGTGCCTGCGCAACCAGCTGACGCCGCGCGCGACGCCGGGCACCGAGGCTTGGTCTTCGTAATCCGGCGTGAACATGCGATATAGGCCGGGATGACCGATGGGCACATGATAGGACTCGAGGTAGTTGTCCATCGCGATCTTCCAATCGACGTTCCATGTCTCCTGACTAATGGGTCCGAGCGGCACCATTTCCTCGAATCGATACGGCAGAAATTCCTCGGCTAATTTGCCCCAGATCTTGGCCACCGGCGGCGGGTCGCCTGTCAGACAGACAAAAACGAAACCGAAGGCGGTGTCGGTGCGCACCGGCCGCAGGGCATGTTCTGCGCGATCGAGTCCCGGAAAGCTCTCGCGCACAGGCATGCCGATCAGGGCGCCGTCGTGCCGGTAGGTCCAACCGTGATAGGGGCAGGTAATGGCTGCAGGACAGTTTCCCGAGCCATCCAGAAGACGCGCGCCGCGATGCCGGCAGACGTTGTGGAAGCCGCGTACGGAACCATCGCGATCGCGCAATACCATGATGCTTTCCGGACCCAGGTCGAAAGTCTGGTAATCGCCGGCCTTGGGGACGGAATTGATGTGGCACACGATTTGCCAGCTCGGCATCAGGATGCGTTCGAGCTCGAGCCGGGTCATCTCGCTGTGGTTGTAGACCCAGGCAGGCAAGGCGTGCGGCAGGGCGTTTGCGGCCTCGTCGGCGCGTTGCGCGACGGACAGATTGGACATGGTTTTCCCCGCAGCGAGTTATATGGTTATTTAATGTACGCCGAAGGCCGCGCGATTGGCAACTCGAGTGCAGTGCGGCAGGAAATAGCGGTCGTAAATTACTTATTTGTCGGGGTATTGACGATGTCCAACGGCTGCTCGCCGCCGAGCTGACGTGCGGTGTTGGCGCTTAAATTATATGAACATATAATATTTCTGGACGAGGCGTGCGACGAATGCTACGTTCGTGCGAATAGATTCAAAGTCACCAGATTTCAGGGGGGACGTCATGGCCAGAAAACTGACCAAGAACAACGCGCACTTCCAACGCGCCGTCAAACGCCTGCCGCTCGGCGTGGCGTCGAATTTCCGCTACTGGGGCGAGGATCGAACCATCTATGTGAAACGCGGCGCCGGCGCGCGCATCACCGATCTCGATGACAATGAGTACGTCGACTACCGCATGGGCTATGGTCCGGCGATTTTGGGCTACGCTCACCCCGAAGTCGATCAAGCCGCTCGTGAGGGCATGGCGGTAGGCGGCGTATTCGCTTTGTCCACGGAGCGCGAACTCGCCGTGGCCGAACGGATTTCAAAAATGGTGCCGGCCGCCGAACTCGTGCGCTTCTCCAACTCGGGCACCGAAGCCGTCATGGCCGGTTTGCGCCTGGCGCGCGCCTTTACGGGAAGAGACGATTACGTGATTCTCGAGGGCGGCTATCACGGGCTCTTCGATGCGGCGATGTGGTTCACGCCCATGGACAAATGGTCGCAGGTGGGCGATCCCGAAGTGAAGCCGTACAGCGAAGGGGTGCCCATCAGCACGCGCAGCTTTGCGCACTTCGTGCAAGCCAACGATGCGAATCAGCTCGAAGATGTGTTCAAGCGCCACTCGCAGCGAATTGCCTGCCTGCTGATCGAGCCCATCATGGGCAATTGCCTGGGGATCGCCGCCGAACCGGAATATCTGCGGGCGGCGCGGGCGCTTTGCGACAAGCATGGCGTGGTGCTGCTCATCGATGAGGTCAAGACCGGCTTTCGAGTCGCACGCGGCGGAGTGCAGGAACTGTACGGGGTCAAGGCGGATCTTTGCACCTTCGCCAAGGCCGTGGCCAACGGCTATCCCATTTCCGTGCTCGCGGGCCGTGAGGACATCATGCGCAAAATCGGCCGCGGCGTCGCGCACGGAGGCACTTACACGGCGCATTCGATATCGCTTGCGGCGGCGGAGAAGACTCTGCAGATCCTCGATGAAACCGATGCTCTGGAGCGTATCGCCGACTACGGCACTCGCCTGCGCTTAGGGCTGCACGCGGTGCTCGGCGCACGCGGAATCTCTCATAGCTTCGTCGGACATCCCTCCATGAGCGGTCTGTATTTCGCGCACGAGCCGCCGCGCAACTATCGTGCCTGGAAGAGCAGCGACTATTCCTTCTATGACGCCATGGCGCAGGTGTTGCACGACGAGGGCGTGCTGTGCGAACCGGACTCGCGCGAGCCTTGGTTCGTTTCGGCGGCGCACGATGCGTCCTGCCTCGCCGACACGTTGCAGGCGTTCGAAATTGCGGTCGATGCCACCTTGAGGTCGAGCGGCGCCACGCACAAAGTGCCCGCTCGAGTACGGCCGCCCGCCGCGTGAAGCATTCCGCCGACCTGGATGCGATCGTCGTCGGCGCCGGCCACAACGGCCTGGTCGCCGCGTGCTATCTGGCTCGCGCCGGACTCGAGGTCTTGGTGCTGGAACGTCAGCCCTATATCGGAGGCGCCGCGGTCAGCCGCCGCCTGTACCAGGATTTCACCTACTCGAATTGCTCGTACGTGTGCAGTCTGCTGCGGCCTGAGATCATTCGCAGCCTCGAACTGCCGAAATATGGTTTGCAGATCATCCCGTACGAAGGCGGATGCACCCTGATGCAGGGCGGCGGGCATTTGGCGCTGTACGACAATCACGATGCACTGCGCCGCGAAATCGCCCGGCATTCGAAGCGCGACGCTGAAGCTTATGATCGCTACTCGCGCGATGTCATCCGTCAATGCAAGTTCATCAAGCCGCTGCTCATGCGCGAGCCGCCCGATCCCACCTCTTTCAAACCGCGCGACCTCGGAGAGTTGATGTACCTCGGCAAGCGCTTCCACGGACTGGGCGAGGAACGCATGTACGATACGCTGCGCTTCTGGACCATGAGCGCCGCGGATTTTCTCGACGAATACTTCGAGAGCGAAATCGTCAAGGCGCATTTCGCCGGCAGTTCCATCATCGGTACGGCTCTCGGACCCCGCTCGCCCGGAACTGCATATGTGCTGCTGCATCACTACATGGGTGACATCGACGATACGGTCGGCGCCTGGGGCTTTGCGCGCGGCGGGATGGGCGCGATCACTCAGGCGCTCGGCGCGTCATTCGAGGCCGGCGGCGGCGCCATCCGCAGTGCAGCGCCGGTGGCGCAAATTCTGGTGCGCAACGGCCGCGCCCGCGGAGTCGCGCTGGCGGACGGCGAGGAAATTCATGCGCCGCTGGTCATTTCGAATTTGGACGTGCGCCGGACCTTTCTCGACACCATGGATGCCAAGGATTTGCCGGAGGAATTCCTGCGCCAGGTGAGGAACTTCAAGATTCGCGGATCGTCCGGGAAATTGAACATCGCTCTGGACGGACTGCCGCGATTTCCCGCAATCCCCCAGGGCTCGCCCAGCACCCGCGGCGACATGCATGTCACCGACACGCTGGAGATGATGGAACGCGCGTACGATGATTGGAAAGACGGGCGCTGGTCGCGGGCGCCGTACATCGACATGCTCATTCCCTCGCAGATCGATCCCACCATGGTGCCCGACGGGAAGCACTACATGTCGGTCTTCGTGCAGTACTGCCCGTACCAGTTGGCCGACGGTCCATGGGATGCCGCCAAGCGCAAAGCCTTCGGCGACACGGTGATCGACACCATCGCGCAGCACAGCCCCAACTTCAAGGATCTGATTTTGCATGCCGAAATCCGCACTCCCTGGGACATCGAAAACGAAGTGGGTCTCACCGAAGGGAACATCTTTCAAGGTGAATTGACCATGGATCAGTTGTTGTTCAACCGGCCGGTGCCGGGGTACGCACAGTACCGGGCGCCGGTGCGCGGCGTATACATGTGCGGCTCGAGCACGCACCCCGGCGGCGGCGTCATGGGGGCGCCGGGCGCGAACGCGGCGCGCGCGGTGCTGCGCGACCTCGGGCGGATGCAGTGACCGCAGCGCTCTCTGGGAACTCCCGCTACGACTGCATCGTCATCGGCGGCGGTCACAATGGTCTGGTGTGTGCCGCGACACTGGCGCGCGGCGGCCGATCCGTGCTGGTGCTCGAGGCCGGAACTCGAGTGGGCGGCGCGGCGCTGACGCGGGAGTTCGCGCCCGGCTTCCGCGTGTCGACCGGCGCTCACCTGCTGCATCTCATGCCCGAAGATCTGCTGCGCGAGTTGCAGCTCGGATCGCATGGACTCGAATGGGCGGCGCAAGCAATGGCGACCACGGCGCTGCTTCCCGGCGGCGGCCGCTTGAGCCTGACTCAGGCGGGGGCAGAGCAGGGACTGTCCGCCGCCGACGCGCAGGCGTATGCCACCTATACGGCGCGCATGCGGCGCTTTGCGGCGGCGTTGGCGCCCATCTTCTCCCGCGTGCCGCCGCGTTTGGGCACGACCGGCTGGGCCGATCGTCTGGCGCTGCTGCGGATCGGCTGGCAGATACGCAGGTTGGGAAGGCGCGACATGCGCGAACTGCTGCGAATCGGCGGCATGAACGTCTATGACTTGCTGGAAGAGAACTTCGATTCCGCGGCGCTCAAGGGGGCGCTCGGATTCGATGCCGTGCTCGGCGCCAACTTTGGTCCGCGCTCGCCCGGAACCGTGTTGACGCTGCTGTATCGATTGGCGGGGCAATCTGCGGCCGGCGCCGCCGGCTTGTGCCAGCCGAAGGGAGGTATGGGTGCCCTGTGTGATGCGCTGGCCCGGGCCGCGACTGCCGCCGGAGCGACGATACGGACCGGCGCGCCCGTGGCCAGGATTCTGGTCGAAGACGATCGCGCTTCAGGCGTGGTGCTCGAGTCCGGTGAGAGTATCAGCGCGCGGAGCGTGATTTCCAATGCCGACCCGAAGACCACATTTCTGCGCCTGCTGGGGCCGCGGCATCTCGACACCGGCTTCGTACGCCGTGTCACCCACATCCGCTCGAGCGGCCTTGCCGCGAAACTGCATCTGGCGTTGAATCGGGTGCCGACGTTCAGCGGTGTGCCGGAGACGGGCTTGCGGGGCCGATTGCTCATCGCACCCTCGTTGCAGCACATCGAGCATGCATACAATCATGCCAAGTACGGTGAATTCTCGGCGGCGCCCGTCATGGAAATTACCGTCCCGACCATCAACGACCCGGGGTTGGCGCCGGCCGGGCAGCATGTGTTGTCTGCCATCGTGCAGTATGCGCCGTATGCGCTCAAGGAGGGCTGGGAGAGCGGCCGGCAACGGTTCACGGACACGGCATTCGACACCCTGGAGCGATTTGCCCCCGGCCTTCGCGGCAGCATCGTCGGGTCGGAATTGCTGACTGCGGCCGATATGGAGCAGCAGTTTCGCATCAGCGGCGGGCACTGGCATCACGGGGATTTGGCTTTCGATCAGTTCTTGATGGTTCGGCCGGTGCCGGGAGCCGCACAGTACCGCACGCCGCTCGAGGGCTTGTTCCTGTGCGGGGCGGGATGTCATCCGGGAGGCGGAGTCATGGGTATTGCCGGACGCAATGCCGCGCGGCAGGTATTAGCCTCGGGGAACGCATGAACATGATTGCATTTCGGTCGATGCCGGTGACGGCGCACGTTTCCGCGGAAACGTGGCAACGGCCACCTCGCGGACACTACGATGTTGCCATGAGCTGGTTGCATGACTGAATCCCTGGTGCCGCACTTCCAACAGCCGCTGCTCAAGACTCCGTTTCACGAGCGCGCCCGCGCACTGTCCCAGGTCGATAGCTTCATACCATGGGCGGGATACACGACGGTCGACGTCTTCACCACGATGGAGCAAGAATATTTCGCGATTCGCAATGCCGTGACGCTCTATGACCTGACGCCGATGGTGAAGTACCGCGTGGCGGGTCCGGATGCGCCGGCGTTCCTCAATCGCCTGGTCACCCGCGATATCGCCAAGCTCAGACCCGATCGCGTCGCCTACTGCGTGTGGTGCAACGATGCAGGTCATGTCATCGACGATGGCACGATATTTCGCTTAAGGTGGGACGAATATCGAATTTGCACCGCGGAGCGCCAGATCGATTGGCTGTTGGATTCCGCCATCGGTTTCGATGTGGAGATCGGCGAGGTCACCGAGCACATTGCCGCGCTAGCGGTCCAGGGGCCGACCTCCTGTGCGGTCCTCGAGGCGGCGGGTTTGCGGGGAGTCGAGAAGCTCAAGCCATTCGACATCGGCTACTTCACGCTCGGGGAGCGCCGGTTGACGGTGTCGCGCACCGGGTTCACCGGCGACTTGGGCTATGAGCTATGGATGGAGCCCGAAGCGGCCGAGGCCGTATGGGATACCCTGATGGAGGCGGGACGTTCACGGGGAATCCGCGCCATCGGTTCACAAGCCTTGAACGTCGCGCGCATCGAGGCGGGGTTCTTGATGCCCAACGTCGATTTCGTGTCCGCGGAGCGCACCATTCGCATCGGGCGCGACCGTTCGCCGCTGGAATTGGGCCTTGGGTGGCTGGTGGATTTCAACAAGGGGCATTTCACGGGACGGCGCGCGCTGCTGATCGAACGGGCGCAAGGTCCGCGCCGCCAACTGGTCGGCCTGGATATCGCTGGAAACAAGCCGGCCCACAACTCGCTGCTCTACACCGACGACAGCGGCAAGCGCGAAATCGGCAGCATCACGTCCGCGATCTGGTCGCCGACTTGCAAGCGCAACATCGCCCTTGCTATGGTCGATGCGCCGCATGGGCGGATCGGCTCGACCGTTTGGGCTGAAATCTACTTGAATCGCGAACTCGTATGGGAGCGGCGGATGTCGAGAGCGCTGGTCGTCGAACGTCCCTTTTTCGCCCCCGAGCGTCGCCGCAAGACGCCTCCCGCGGAGTTCTAGCCAGCATGGCCGCCACTCCGAAATCCATCGTCGACCGCCCGTGGCTCGATCCG
Organism: uncultured Gammaproteobacteria bacterium; assembly: GCA_963779985.1. Lineage (GTDB taxonomy): Bacteria > Pseudomonadota > Gammaproteobacteria > Steroidobacterales > Steroidobacteraceae > Bog-1198. The sequence continues at coordinate 999,295 of CAVZZW010000004.1, read as the reverse complement.
GATGCGAAGCCGCAGATCGTCATCGAGGGCATCAACAAGACATTCGGCGCATTTACCGCCGTCGACAGCGTGAGTCTGCGGATATACAAGGGCGAGATGTTCGCGCTGGTCGGCGCTTCCGGTTGCGGCAAGACGACGCTGCTGCGCATGTTGGCCGGATTTACCTCGCCGAGCGCCGGCCGAATCATGATCGAAGATGCGGACATGACCCATGTGCCGCCACATGAGCGCCCGGTCAACATGATGTTTCAATCGTACGCGCTGTTTCCCCACATGACGGTCGAAGACAATGTGGGGTACGGCTTGCGGCGCATGGCGCTGGAGAAATCCGTCAAACTCGAGCGGATCCAAGAGGCGTTGGACATGGTGCAATTGGCCGCCCTTGCGAAGCGCAAGCCGCATCAACTGTCGGGCGGGCAGAAGCAGCGGGTCGCCTTGGCGCGAGCGCTCATCCGCCGGCCGAAGGTGTTGCTGCTCGATGAACCCTTGAGCGCCCTGGACAAGAAATTGCGCGAACAGACGCAATTCGAGTTGATGAACATTCAATCGCAGGTGGGCATTACATTCGTTTTCGTCACTCACGATCAAGACGAAGCAATGGCCCTCTCCACGCGAATCGCGGTCATGAGTCGCGGCCAGGTGCTACAGGTCGGCACTCCGTCGGAGATCTATGAATTTCCGCAGAGTCGATACGTGGCCGACTTCATCGGCACCACCAACTTGTTCGAGGGCACGGTGAGCGGTAGCGAGCCTGGCCACATCATCGTGCGCAGCGCCGAGGCGGGTTGCGATCTGATCGTCGATGAACTGGGGCGCTTCGGCAGCGGGCAACGCGTCTGGGTGGCCCTGCGGCCCGAGAAAATCCGCTTGAGCAAGGAACCGATCGCGGGCAACCGCTTCAACCAGATCAAGGGGATGGTGTGGGAGTTGGGCTATCTCGGTAACCGCTCCACGTATCGCATCAAGACGGAGACCGGGAAGCTCGTGACCGTCTTCGCACAGAACGATCGGCGCACGTCGGAGTGGTCCATCGATTGGAGCGACGAGGTGTACCTGAGCTGGAGTCCCAACTGTGCGGTGGTTCTGCAGCAATGACTGGTTGTTCGATGGCAGCGAGCAATGAATGCATGCACGGAGAAATAGTCATTTCAATCATGCACTTGTGCGCGTATAACTACTATATCGAGTGAAGGATCCATTGGGACTTGTACTATGCCCCCCCTTGATCGAAAGCATGTACGTATTTACCGTTCGCACGCCGCAGCAGATGACGGTGGTTATATGTCGGTCCCTCCCGAAGAACGACTTTCGCAGGTTTGGGATCTGACCCAGGAAGTCTGGTCTTTCTTTCAGAGCATAAATGCTGAACAAAGATTACAAAGAGATGTTGCAGTGCTTGTTAGAGGAAAACGTTAGATTTCTTCTGGTGGGTGCTTAATGCAACAGACTCGTGGTTGCGATTAACCCGCTCGACCGGATCGGACTTTCAATTTTTGTGCGGCTTTGCAGCGATAACTTCGATTTCAAGTAACGCGCCGGGTGCGACCAGTGCGGCAACTTGAACGGCGCTGCGTGCAGGTTTATTCGGCTGGTCCTTGGTCCCGAAGAACTGGCTGTAGCCGGCCATCAATCCGGGAAAATTGAGCTTGTTGTCGTTGGCCGGATCGGCAGCCATGAATACCGTCATCTTGACGATATCGCCCATTCCGAGCCCGAGCTTGGCAAGCGTGCCCTTGATGGAAGTGAGCACGCTGACGGTCTGAGTTTCCATGTCGCCGTATATAGGTGGGGTACCCTTCGGGGCATCTTTGTTGATCGCCGACGGCAGGGCGCCGCTGACATAAACGGTGTCGAGGCCGGCGCGGACGGTGACCGCTGCGGAGATGGGAAACGGATTACCGTCGGGCAGGGGAGTACGCACCACATCTTCCGCACCCACGGCAACGCAGGTAACCGAGGTGGCGAGGATACCTAAGGCGAGCATCAAACCGCGGCGTCGTTCGATCCTCAGCATTTTCCATCCCCTCGAGTAAGTGACCGATATCACTCAGCATCGCAAGTAGCTCACTCTGCTGTCCAGATGTTTTTGCAAAAGTTTCCCGACGCCGGCGCCGGCGCCCGATGCGGGATGCGCGATGCGCGATGCGCGCGGATGGGTCCGGCAATACGCCTGCGGTTGCCCCCCGTTTATATTATACTCATGACATTACAAAGATGATCTGGTGCGAGGTTGGTAACGATGCGGAATGTGAAGACTCTCGGGCTTCTCGGGACCGGCGTCATCGGCGGCGGATGGGCGGCCCGAGCGCTGCATTTCGGCATCGACGTCATTGCGGCCGACGTCAAGCCGGAAATGGAAGAGTGGATCCGCGGAGCTGTGGCTAACGCCGAGCCTGCCTTGGCGCGACTGACCTTCGCGCCCTTGCCGCCCAAGGGCAAGCTGTCGTTCACGACGGATCTTCGGGTGATGGCAGAGGGGGCCGATTTCATCCAGGAGAACATTCCCGAGCAGCTGGCGTTGAAGCAGCGCATGCTCGCCGAGGTGAGCCGATGTGCGGCGGCGGACGTGATCATCGCCTCGAGCACCTCGGGACTCACGCCGAGCGATCTGCAGCGCGATATGGCTCATCCCGAGCGCTTCTGCGTGGCGCATCCCTTCAATCCGGTGTATCTACTGCCCTTGGTCGAACTGGTGGGCGGGCGCAGCACCGCGCAGGCCACCATCGAGGCGGCGGCGCGGTTCTTCACCCATATCGGCATGCACCCGCTGCAGGTGCGGCGCGAGGTGCCGGGACACTTGACCGATCGCCTGCAAGAAGCATTGTGGCGCGAAATTCTGCACCTGGTGAACGACGGCGTGGCCACCACCGGCGAACTCGACGAATCCATCATTTACGGACCCGGTCTGCGGTGGGCGGCCATGGGCACGAATTTGATCTATCACCTCGCCGGCGGCGAGAGCGGTATGCGGCACATGCTGGCGCAATTCGGTCCGTGCCTCAAGTGGCCGTGGACCAAGCTCGAGGCACCCGAGCTCAACGATACTTTGATCGATCGCATGGTCGAGGGCACCCAATCCCAGGCCGCCGGCCGTTCGATTCGGGAGCTCGAACGGCTGCGCGACGACTATCTGGTCGCGATTCAGCAAGTGCTGAGGCAGTACAATATCGGCGCGGGCGCTACGTTGCGCTCGCTCGAGGAGCGCCTCTATCAGGATGCGGCCGCCGCTCACGCCGCGCGGCCGGCTGAAACGGGGAAACCGCTGCGGTTGCTGGACACCGTGGTGAGGCCGGAATGGGTCGATTACAACCGTCACATGTCCGACTTCCGCTACAGTCAAGTATTCGGCGATGCCATGGATGCGCTGTTTCGCCGAGCCGGAGTGAACGAGGCTTATCGCGATTCAGGCCGCATGTATTACTCGGTGGAGAACCACGTGCAGCACCTGGGAGAGGCCAAGGCGGGCGAACCACTCTACGTCACGACGCAGGTTCTCGGAATCGATGACAAGCGCTTGCATGTCTTTCATCGAATGCATCGCGGGCGCGACGACAAGCTGATTGCCACGGGTGAACAGATGTACCTGCATGTCGATACCGGCGCGGCCAAGGCGGCGCCGACGGATGCCAAGATTCGCGCCAATCTCGAGTCGATTCGCGCTGGTCATGCCGGATTGCCGCTTCCTCCTGAAGCGGGTCGCTCGGTTGGGCGTGCGAGGAGCTAGGCTGCCGTGCCCAAAATCGTCGATCACGCGAGGCGGCGCGATGAGATCGCGCACATCGCTTGTCAAGTCGTCGCAAAGCACGGCTTCGAGCAGGCCACGGTGGCGCGTATCGCGCGTGCGGCGGGCTATACCACGGGCATGATCGCCCATTACTACGAGTCCAAACAGGACATTATTTTGGCCGCCCTGCGCCTGATATTGCTGCGGATCGAAGAGAGGCTCACGCGCGAGCGCGAGAGCGGTGAAGCGGATCTCCTGAAAGTGCTGTCGGAGGCGTTGGCTATCGATGAGCAACGATCCACCGAGTGCGCCTTCTGGATGGCCTTCTGGGGGCAGATGTCCACGGACAAGAAGCTCAAGCGGCTCAACGTCTGGGTCCACCGCGAGTACCTGCGTTTGTTCACGAGGTGCTTTGCCGAGCATTGGGAGGAATGGGCGGCATGGCCGCAGCCGACGCAGGATCAAGTGCTGCGTTCGGTGGTGACCTTCATCAACGGACTCACCGCCGGCGCGGTCACCAGTCCGGGCGACTGGCCGGCCGCGGTTCAGGTCGAACAACTGCGCCTGCAATTGGAGCTACTGCGTCAATGGGGAAAGCAGGGCGCGCGCCGCGGCGTCCGGCCTAAATGAGGGGCTAGCTATGGATTTCTCGCTCAGCGATGAACAGCAGATGATCGTCAAGACGACGCGCGAATTCGTCGTCAATGAACTCTATCCGCACGAAAGAGAGGTGGAGGAGACTGGCGCGCTGCGCGAGGATCTGCATCGGGAGTTGAAGGCGAAGGCCATCGAAGCGGGTCTTTATGCCGCCAACATGCCGGTGGACGTGGGCGGGGCGGGTCTGGATACCGTCACCTGGGTTCTGTATGAAAAGGAGTTGGGACGCACCAGCTACGCGCTGCATTACTCCTGCGTCGGACGCCCGTCCAATATTCTGCTGGCATGCGAGGGCGAACAACGAGAACGGTACTTACTGCCGACCGTACGCGGCGATCGAGTCGAGTGCCTGGCCATGACGGAGCCGGGCGCGGGCTCGGACCTGCGCGGAATGAAGACGTCGGCGGTCGCGCGGGGCGGCGATTTCGTGATCAACGGGACCAAGCACTTCATCAGCCACGCCGATCATTCGGATTACGTCATCCTATTCGCGGCCACCGGCGAAGAGGCCGGCGCTCACGGTACACGCAAGAAGATGACGGCGTTCCTGATCGACATGGGACATCCGGGCTTTGAAGTACGGCCCGGATACAAGAATGTGTCGCACCGCGGCTATACCAACAGCATTCTCGAGTTCAGCGATTGCCGCGTGCCGAAGACCGCGATACTGGGGGAGCTGCACCGCGGCTTCGATGTGGCAAACACCTGGCTGGGATCCACTCGTTTGCAGGTGGCGGCCACCTGTCTGGGGCGCGCCGAACGCGCCTTGGAGCTATCGACGCAATGGGCGGTGGATCGAGTGCAATTCGGTCAGCAAATCGGCAAATTTCAAGGGGTCAGCTTCAAACTGGCGGACATGGCGGTCGAACTGCGCGCGGCCGAACTGCTGACTCTGGAGGCGGCGTGGAAACGTGATCGAAAGATCGACACCGATATGGACATGGCCATCGCCAAAGTCAAAGCCACGGAAATGCTGGCGATGGTCGCCGACGAGGCGCTGCAAATACACGGTGGCATGGGCCTCATGAGCGACTTGCCGCTGGAGCGCATTTGGCGCGACGCCCGCATCGAACGTATTTGGGACGGTACCAGCGAAGTCCAGCGTCATATCATTTCGCGCAGCCTGCTCCGGCCCTTGGGCGGCTGACTGGGCGGCGTGCACGAGACGGCGCGCGTCAATTTGACATCATGATTACATTGCGGGCCTAAGCCTGCAACGCTATGCGCCTGCGTCCTACAGACCCTGTTTGACACCCTTGAGAATATTCACGCCGCCTCGATTCCCCGAAGCTGGGGTCCGGGGCGCAAGAATATTAAAGAAAAGACAGGGGTGACACATGATCGACACTGAGGTGATGCGTCTAAGAGGCTTGCGTAATACAGCACTGCGGGCACGAGCGATTGCCGCCGCGCTGAACTTAGGTTCTGCGCACCGAAACGCGGTGTTCTCTCGAGGCGCCCTGATCTGCTGGCGGATCGCCCGTGTGATTACGGGGTGGCTTCGTGCGCATCCCTACTCGAGCTACCAGCAGGGACCCAGCGAAGTGCGCGGTCTGTACGATCGCATCAACGCAGACCTGCTGCGTAGAGTCGCCCGATATCGAGGCGAAAGTCTGCATATCTTCGCCGATGAGTTGCGGCGCGTTGCGCGCGAAGTGGATGATGCGCGGGCATTGACTTGGTCTTCGGATTTGAGCGATAGCTTGGGGCGCTTCCAGGCGCAGATTCGTGACTTGATCAAGGAATTGGACGCCTGCACGCGTGATCCAGTGGATGCGCGCCCTGAAACGGCGCCGCGGATCGCAACGCATACCCCCGGCTCATTGCGATGCGACTCAGCCCGACACGACGCAGGTCGACAGGACGCAGACGGCGTCGCGGGCGTTTGGCCCTATCTGGCCATCTGAGCTGGCAGTGGGTGGCCGCGCTGCGGCGTGCGCACGCACGACGTCTGATTATTCCTACACGACTCGACGCAATGCGCCGACCGCGACGGCTCGGAGGCGGCGAGATACTCGCCGCCTCGACTTATGTCACGGAGTCAGTGATGCACAGCGAAAACTTACCCACCTCATCAAGTCCGGAGAGACCGCCGTTTGCCCCCCACGATCCGCCCGAGCCTGCCCCGCAGGCGGCCGCATGGCGCAGGGCGCTCAAAGTGGTGGGATGCGCGCCGCCGGCCAGGCATGGCCGCATCGCAAAAACTACCGTCCGAAGAGTGAGATGGGAGCAATGACAATGGGCAAGAAACAAGAGATCGCCATCGGCATTGCGCTGCAAACGCAGGTGCTCAAGACCTGCCCCATCCACAATCAACTCTATTGCGACGACGAATTCGGCGACGATCAGAACATGGCGCGCGCGTTTTCGGTCGCCATCGATCTGGTGCGTCAGCACGAGCCGTACGCCGAGGAGTTTCATCACAATGCGCACGAGTTGACGGATCTGTTGAGCTACACCATCGGCTCGGCGCCGCTACATTGTCCAGACTGTGCGTCCCAACAGCAATATGCAGTGAATGAGGCCGCGGGCGAACGGGCGTCGGCGAGTGCCTGACGCCCGCCGGACACGAATCATTCCTGTGGAATAGGGTGTGCTGCGGTAGCGGAAAGCCTACCGTGCTCCCCTTGGTGTTCGCTCAACGCCGATGCAAAAGCCCTTGCGCCGGATAAGCTTCTGCGTGTACTTTGAGCCGCGATGCAGCAGCGTTGGCGAGCGTGATATTTGTGAGTGAGCGTGACATTTGGGAGGACGCACCGGTCATTGACCGGTTCACGTGCGCCTTTGGTTGCGAATGACCGCTGACTCGGTGATCACCAGCGTTGCGGACACCGCTCTGTGGGTGGCGACCTTTCGGGCTGCCGAGGGGCAGCGAGCCGATGCGCTCTTTCATGACCCGTTGGCGTCGATTCTTGCGGGTGAAAGGGGCCCTAAGATTACTCGTTCGCTTTCCCGGTCCGCCGCGGTGGGGTGGGGGGTGGTGCTGCGCACGGCTGCCATCGACCGGCTCATCAGCGAAGCCCTAGAGACAGGCGTGGATACCGTCATCAATCTGGGGGCAGGCATGGACACTCGCCCCTACAGGATGGATCTGCCGGCGCATATTCGCTGGGTCGAAGTCGATCTTCCCTCGATCGTCGAAATGAAGAACACCAAACTGGCGGATCACAAGCCGGCTTGCAGGCTCGAGCGTATCGGCTTGGACCTCTTGGACCGGACATCGCGCAAGGAACTCTTCTTTCGATACGGAGGTACGTCCAAGAATGCTCTGTTGATCGCCGAAGGCGTGATTCCGTATTTCTCGAATGAGGATGCTGCCAGCCTGGCCGCCGACGTTCTTGCCATTCCATCGTGCCGCCGCTGGATTCTGGACTTCGATAACGCAGGCAAGCGTCAGATGCCGAAGAGCTGGGCCAAGAAATTGCGGGCCGCGCCGTTCTTGTTTCAAGTGAGCGATTGGTTCGAGTTCTTCAAACAGTCCGGCTGGCGGCCGCGGGCGGTAGTTACGCATGCGGATGAGGCCGAGCGGGTCAATAGGCCGTACCCGTTTTCCTTTCCGTTGGGCCTGCTCATGTACGCGCTGCCGCGGGAGGTGCGCCGAAGAATACTCAGCGTGGGCGGTGCCGTATTGCTGGAAAGAGCGTGAAATTGCGCCGGAAACCGTGACGCCGAAACACCGGCCGACCTCCGAATCGCCAACATGGAGAACTTGATGGACAACCGGCCGGAGCTCCAGTCTGACGTGTGGTCGGAATGGCTCTTGCATCGCCGCCATGCGGATGATTCCGCCTATGAACGGATCGTACAGGGTGCGGTAGGACGCCTGGCTGATCGCGTTCTCGATGATGCGAAACTCTCCGCCGGCATGACTCTGGCCGACATCGGCGCCGGCGAGGGTCTTCTCGCCTTCAGAGCCATCGAGCGTGTCGGTCCAACGCTTCAAGTCGTGCTGACCGATATTTCCGGCCCCATGCTGCGTCATGCCGAGGGGCTTGCGATAGAGCGGGGGGTGAGAAGCCAATGCAAGTTTCTCGAATGTTCGGCGGAAAAGCTCGGCGATATTGCGGATTCCACGGTGGATGTCGTCGCCACTCGAGCGGTCCTTGCCTACGTTGCCGACAAGACCGCGGCATTGCGCGAATTTCATCGGGTACTCAAGCCGGGCGGTCGCATCTCGATTGCCGAACCCATGCTACAGGATGAGGCATTCTTCGTGAGAGCCTTGAGAAAGCACCTCGACGCACAGGCTGCCCGGCCACCGGAACGCTTCTTGACGCTGCTGCATCGCTGGAAGGCTGCACAGTTTCCCGACACCGAAGAGCAATGCGCGATGAGTCCGATCGTGAACTACTCCGAGCGCGATTTGCTAAATTTTGTCCGTCACGCCGGCTTTGCGGAGATTCACTTGGAGCTGCACATCGATATCACCACGTCCCTGGTCAGTTCCTGGGATGTGTTCGTGGGCACCTCACCGCATCCTTGGGCACCGCCGCTCAGCCTCATTCTCGCGCAACAGTTCACCGAGGAAGAAAGGCAATTCTTCGAACAGGTCATGCGGCCGATCGTCGAATCGGGCAAGAATATCGCCACGGATCGCTTGGTGTACCTCAACGCTGTCAAGCCAATCGCCTGAAGCCGGCGCATCAACAGGAGTTGCCGACTATGGACCTGCACTTCGATTGCACTCAGTGCGGCAAGTGCTGCCGCAATCTCAAGCTGCCCTTGACGGTGACCGAAGCCATCGATTGGCTCACGGCCGGTTGCGAGGTTCAAGTCATCTGCGAGGCTGTGCCTTGGCCCGAGGAGCCTGCGGCCGACGATTTGAAAGCCGCGTATCGACGGCGCCGCTCGTTTGCAACTCTGAGCGGTTCTACACCTACGCGTGTCGTCGTCATTTTTGCGGCGAATCTCGCCGGGGCCTGCCCCAACCTCCAGGCCGATATGCGCTGCGGCATCTATGAGCGCCGGCCTCTCGTCTGCCGCATCTATCCGGTGGAGGTCAATCCCTTCGCCCAGCTCGCGCCGGCCATGAAGGCATGTCCCCCGGAGGCGTGGAGCTCCGATCGGCCGCTATTGCAGCGAGATGGGCGTGCGTTGGATGAACTCGTGCGCCGGAATATTCAGCAGTGGCGCGACACCGACGTGCACGACGTCGAAATCAAGCGCAGGCTCTGCGCCGTTTTGGATCTGAATTGCGCCGCGGTGGCTGATGAAGGATTCGTGGTGTACTCGCCGGACAAGGCGGCGTTCTTGGCGGCATTGACGCGGGCGGTTCATCCCGACGACCGCGCGATCGATCATCGCGACTGGCGGTTCGTTTCGCACCGATCGGAGACGATTGATTCTCTCGAGGCAAGCGGAGCCATTGTTTCACCCGTTCGCCGAGGCGAGCAGATGCCTTACGAGTACATCGGCTTTCAATGACGGCCGACCGTCGTCGAGAGACGGTTGTGGTTACGCCCGATCTCGAGAAAGAGCCACACAGCTCATCCTGAAGATCAGCACGATCCGCGTGGCGAGATTTTGGTGTTGAGCATGGCGCGAATTGCCATGGTTTTGTCATTTCCGTCAACCCTTTCGGCGCCTAGTATCACCCTGCCTTGGCCGTCAGAGCCTTCTCCCGTCGCCTCCGCGGACGATACGGCGAATATTGATGACCGCGGCCTCACACCTGACTAGAGGGAAATCGTGATGTTCAACATACTAAAGGCCACGCTGGTGGCTGGCGCAACGCTGACGGTCTGCGCCGCGAACCCGACTTTAGCCGTCGAAGCTGGGCCTGCCACGCCAAAGAAAGTAGCCATTCTGATTTTCAAAGGCGTTCAGATCATTGATTACTCGGGACCTTATGAGGCCTTCGCCGACGCTGGCTACGACGTGTTCACCGTGGCCGAGACCAGGAACCCGGTCACCACGGCCGCGGGCGACGGCGAGGCGGTCACGCCCAAATACACCTTCGCCGACGCGCCTCAGGCTGACATCGTCGTCATCCCCGGCGGTGGTGGACCACACGCGGCGCCGGGCAGGACTCCCGCGGTCCTTGACTGGATCAAGCGCGAAAGCACGCACGCCGAGCACACCATGTCGGTCTGCAGCGGCGCCTTCACCTTGGCCAACACCGGGCTACTCGACGGCCTGACAGCGACCACCACGGCGGGTCTCATCGCAGACCTGATGAGCCAGCATCCCGATATCAAGGTGGTCCGCGATCAACGCCTAGTGGACAACGGCAAGGTTATGACCACGGCGGGCCTATCGGCGGGAATCGACGGCGCTCTACACATGATCGAGGTCATGGACGGGCGCGACGTCGCGCGCACCGTCGCTCTTGATATGGAGTACGACTGGCACCCCGATGGGGGTTTTGTCCGCGCCAAGATGGCCGACCGTATGAACCCCGACCCGGACCTCGACGCCATCGGCGAAATGGAAGATCGCCGGTTAAAAGGCGATGACGTTCATTGGGAACTCTCGGAGCGCTTCACCACCAAACTTTCGGCGAGCGAGTTGCTCGGCGCGTTAGAGACGGTTTATAAAAAGGGTTACGCCGCCGACGGGCCATGGGCCCCTGGGAGTTTTCGAATGACGGCCTCCGAACCGCTCGCAGCGGCTTGGCGTTTCAACGATCAAAAAGGTCGCCACTGGCGGGGAGTGCTGAAGGTCGAGGCCAATCCGGGCGACGCGCATCAATTTCTTGTCCGTCTGACCACAGATCAGATCGGCTAGCTCAGATTGTGAGTAAGCGGGTGGACGTTGCACATTGACGCTCGAGAGTCGGCGCGGTAAGCCGCCAGCGATGCGCCAGCCTAGATTCGTGCCGATCCTGCCAGTTTCATATCCGACGTTGACCTGAACCCCAGTGATTCGTAGAGCGACCGGCCGTCAGGTGAGGCACCTAGGGTCACGTGATCGACGCTATTGACTTGGGACCAGTCCAATATCGTTTCCATTAGTCGGCGGGCAAGGCCTTGCCGCCGATGGTAAGGTTCAGTATAGACGTTGACGATGTGCGCCCATTTTGCAGCGCGTGGACAGCCGGGAACGGGGCCCTGTTCTCGCATGAGAACGCCTGCTCCTGCGGCAACAAGGCCATTGTGTTCAACTAGCCACCCAACATAGCCATCTGTGACCATCAACCGCACCAACCAAAGCTCCGATGCACTCGTGAGGTCGCTTGACTCGCGTTCCGCGAGCAGGCCCATGTCCTTAAACATCGAGGCTCGATGCTGAGCAATCGTGTGACTGTCGTCGTGTCGAGCCATCCGAAGGGAATATCGAGATCTATCCAAGGTTATCTCCGAGCGTCTTAGCGGCAGTTTGGGTTCGCGCCTTCTCTACAGGCGCAGATCGCTGATGACATGGTGCCTGTCATTGACCGATGGATCGTCATCGTCCCGTCCAGCGAGGCTTGCGCTTTTCGCTGAACGCTCGAGTGCCTTCCTTCAGATCGTCCGACCGGACGACCCGCTGCACGGCGTCGAGCGAGTCGTGCAATTCGAACGCTTCATGCTAGGGCACCATTTCAGTATAAGGATTCGTGGTGTACTCGCCGGACAAGGCGGCGTTCTTGGCGGCATTGACGCGGGCGGTTCATCCCGATGACCGCGCGATCGACCATGGCCGCTGGCATTTCGTTTCGCACCGATCGGAGACGATTGATTCTCTCGAGGCAAGCGGAGCCATTGTTTCACCTGTTCGCGAAGATGGGCAGATGCCTTTTGAGTATATCGGCTTTCGATCACCGGCGACCATCGCCGAAAAGTGAGGACTTTCGCGAGTGAGGATGCCGACGGCGCGCACGCGACTAGCATTTTCGTGAGCGCGCCCCGATCTCGGCAAGGAGCGGCAGTCCGATTCGACTGCATTACTCAGATTGCGTATCTTCTTGCTCATAATGTTTTGAATTGGCGACGCTCGCGGGAAGACCTATTTGGTATCCCCCTGAACTGCATGCAGCAACTCCATCAGCAAGAAAATCGCAAGAGGGCAATCAAAGATTCCCTCGCGTACCAATTCTATGGTATTTGGCTTTGCGGGTGAGCTGTCGCAGGCCATGGAAAACCAGCTAGGCTTGCAGCGGTCAAGAATCCACGTGTTGAATGATGCGAATTCGCGAAGGCCGCGGATGCCATCGTTTTGAATCATTGATGCCATGACACGGAGTTCTAGATAAGTGACGGCCAATCGAAGGATTTCGGTTACTAATTGGAGCGAATCACAAGACCCTATCATTCCCGCGAAGCAAACCCAGCGGCGCTTCTGGCCGCCTGCCTTCTTTGGTCTAGCCGGCACCGTACTTTTGCATACCCTTGTACTGCAGTCGGCGCTATTGGGATACGGGATACGGAGAGATAGTCCACCCGAGGAGCAAACACTCGGATCGGCATACAACCAATCTAAGAGTAAGCCCGCCGAGAGCTTAGTGTTGCTCGATCTACCAATGGTTTCCGAAAGCGACCAGGGACTCTCTGAATCTCTTGCTTCGGTTCGAGCAGCAAATCAGACTCCGATCAAGGTGGTTAGCGCCGAAATTGTGCCGCCTTTCCCTATTGAAGCACTACCACTCGACCAGGATAAAGATTCAACGGCCTCCACCGATGGTAAAGACGACGCTGAGCGGGCTCGGCTACTAGGAATCTATTCCGGGCAAATTCAGGCGCGTGTTGAACGTATATGGCGCAAGCCACGTACACCGGTGAATGAAGCGAGGCACTTGCCTACATCGACAGAAGAGTATTTCCACTGTCAGGTGCAAATCGTTCAAGACTTGGTGGGCAATGTCCAGGAAATTTTGTTACCCAATTGTAATGGGTCAGCTGCGTGGCAGCGCTCCCTGGCCTAGGAAGCGCAGTACACAATCTCGATTGTGACGCCGCCGGGGATTCGCAGCCTGCAGCCACATTTGGCGCTGAGCTACGACAGTGCTTCACCTGCCGGCATCGCAGGTCCCGGTTGGAACCTAGTCGGGGTATCCACGATATCTCGCTGCAATCGCACGTATGCCCAGGATGGCGCTCCCGCACCAATCACTCTCACGCAGGCTGATGCGTTTTGCCTCGATGGCAATCGGCTGCGCCTGACGAGCAGTGAAACCTTGACGACGTACGGCGCAGCCAATACGACCTATCAAACCGAGATTGCCAATTTCTCGCTCATCACGGCCTCCCCGACCACAGCGGGCAATGGCCCGTCGTATTTTACGGTGCAAGGAAAAGACGGTCTGACCTACGAGTATGGCAACACCACTGATTCCAAGGTGGTCGCGACGTCGGGGGGGACCCCGTATGTGTGGGCTTTGGACAAAGTGACGGACCGCTTCGGCAACTACATGACCTATACGTATGCCCAAACCAATGGGTCTTTCGTCTTGGCCAGTATCCAGTACGCGGCGCTCAGCGGAACGACGACATTTCCGAATCAGATTGTGTTTACTTACACCACGCAATCCGCAATCGCGAAATACATTGCAGGAACTCAGGTTCTCCAAACGCAACAATTGTCCGCCATCACGGTCAATAGTGCCGGTAGCGCGATGCAATCCTACCAACTGGGCTATAGCGCTTTACCGAGCACGCTTCGCCCGCGATTGGTGTCGATTCAGCAATGCGGCCTCTCGACGTCGCCTGCCGACTGCCTGCCCCCTACGAGCGTCGGCTACCAGGCTGGAACGCCGGGACTCGCCAGCCTCACCACTGCGAGTGGCAGCGGCGCGACTAATAGCCAACTGTATTCGTTTGATATTGATGGCGATGGTCGGAAAGACCTGATTTTCGCCACCGGAACGGGAACATCTCACTGGTGGGTACAGTTTGCCTCCGTTAGCGGCTATGGCGCTCCGGTCGATACGCATTTGGTGACCGGACAAACCGATCCTGTTCTCTTTGATGATTTTTTGGGACAGGGAAAAATCTCCTTCTTGGCTCCCCAGGGCGGTGTTTGGACGATGGTCAGCTGGAATGGGACGGCGTTTGTTGCCACGCCCACAGGGTTGGCCCTCGATACCAATCGACAACCGTCCACCACTCATGACTATGCGACGGCGGATGTGAACGGCGATGGCCTGCCGGACCTCGTCGCCGTGCTGAGCGATGGCAGCATCCATACGCGACTCAACACCGGAAACGGCAGCAGCTTAAGTTTCGGCAGCGCGACGGCGAGTTCTACCGGCGGCGGCCTGTCGGGGACCATGCAAATCGCCGGTAACAATCAATTTCCCTCGAGCAATGTGCAGCACATCGATGTCAATGGCGATGGACGCGACGATATCGTTTACTCCGGCAATGTGAACACGAACTGCCACATAGTGAGCGGCGGTATCGTGTGTTCGCAGCTACCACAGTTCAAGGTCCTGGTGGCCAATGGAACGGGATTCGACATCGGGATCACCGTAAACTTAGGAGGCAGTCCGACTAATTTTCTGCCTATCAATTTCAACAATGATGCGTGCACCGACTTCATCATTCCGGGCTCGAACTCGATCTATATCGCTGGCTGCAATGGTGGGGCGGCCACCACGATCGCCGCGCCTGCCAATATTGTCGCTGCGCTCGACTGGGATGGCGATGGGCAAACCGATCTGCTCGCAAATGTCGGTGGGATATTGGAAGTGTTTCGATCTCAAGGAACCTCCCTCGGCGGTGCTGCGCCGACCGGAATTTCGGTTCCGAACGGTCCCGTCGTCGTGACGGATCAGAACGGTGACGGGCTGGACGATTTGGCGTATGCAAATGCAGCAGCGAGCTTTGCCATTTCTTTCGGGCTACATAACGGGGCCGGCGTTGCCCCGGACCTCGCGACATCGTTCATGGATGGGTACGGTAATTCGGCGAATCCCGCGTACGTCTCAATTGTGCAGAGCAATTACTCAGCCTATCCCTTTGCCAGTCCGGTGTATCCGTTTAGAAATTACCTTGTTCCGCTGTACGTCGTGAACCAGGCCATATTCAGCGATCCATCGAATCCCCCGAACGGCACATATGATCAAACTTTTCTGTATACCGGCGCGTGGAAGGACTTGCAGGGGCGGGGTTTTAGCAATTTCCTGACGTGGCAGCAATTTGACTCCCGCAACGGACTCTGGACAAGATTGTGTCTCAGCAACAAATTCCCATGGACCGGCATGCATGAATGTGAGGAGCTTTCCCAAGACCAATTGAATAATCAGTTACTTGTCCTGTCGGGAACAAGTAACGAGACGTTCACGGCGCTCGACAGTACTGCCAACAATCAACGTTACTTCCCGTACTTCGGCACCACGTCTACTCTGAACTACGAGATAAATACCAATCTCATTTCTACTACCACCACAAATTACACCTACGACACCTCCGGTAACGCCATCCAAGTCGCGACAACGGTGACGGACAACGATGCCGCGTCACCGTATGTCAATGACACATGGACCTCGACCACGGCCAACACGATCGCACCCCAGACGGGTAGTACCTGGTGCCTGAGCTTGCCCACCCAGACCACGGTTACCAATTCCAGTACTGCACCGGGCGGAGCGTCGATCACGCGCACGGTGGCTTACACCCCCGATTATGCGCATTGCCAGCAGACGCAACAGGTCACCGAACCCAACAGCGCTCTCTACAAGGTGACCGAAGCTTTCGGTTACGATCCCGCCACCGGAAATCTATTGACCGATACCGTGACGGGCGTCGGCATGACACCGCGCGTGACGACGTACACGTGGAACGCGACGGCTCAATTTCCGGCGACGGTTCAAAATCCGCTTGGGCAAGCCGTTGCGCTGGGCTTTGATTCCAGATTTGGTACGAAGACGAGTCAGACAGACCCGAATTCGACCACGGCCAATCCGATTGTCACGACATGGCAATACGACGAGTTTGGGCGAGTCGCGTCAGAATTGAGGCCCGATGGCACGCTGACTGAATGGGGGCATTCTCTTTGCACTAGTTGCGATCCGCTTCCGCGGCTGATGGTGACCCGACAGGTGTTGGACACGGCTCGTCATGTCGTGACCACGTCGAATCTATATTACGACATGCTTGATCGGCAAATCTACCAGCAGGATACGTTGCTCAATGGTGCAACGGCGTGGACCACCGTTCGCAAATTCGACTCTGTGGGTAGAGTTCACACGGAGAGCTTCCCTTACCTGACTACCTCCTCGAGTCCCGGACTACAAACATATGCTTATGATGCGCTGAATCGACTCACAACAATTCAGCGTCCGGTCAGTGCGACCAACCCGACACTACAGACAACATCGTGGGGCTATTCCGGGCGCACGACTACTGTGACCGATCCACCGACGGCAGCCGCTCCATCTGGGAGGATCAATACAACAATATCGCTACCTTCGGGATTACTAGCCAAAACGAAGGACAACAGCGGCTATAACGTCAGTTTTACTTACGACTCGTTTGGCTCGCTGCTAAGTGCCGTTGATAGCTCTGCGCCAGCGGTTACCCTCTATCAAGGGACCTATGGATATGGAGTCAAAGCTTTTCAGGTCAGCTCGACCGATTCGGATTTGGGGCCGTGGACGAAGACGTTTGATGCGCTGGGGGAAGTAACTTCCTACATTGACGCCAAAGGTCAAAATTTCTCATTCATATATGACGCACTGTCGCGTCCGACTCAGCGGACGGAGCCCGATCTTATTACCAATTGGACCTGGGGCAATAGTGCTGCGAATTTCAACGTTGGTAAGCTTCAAAGTGTTACCGCTGCGAGCTCCCCCGGCACGTATTCTGAATCGTATGTGTACGACAGCAAAGTCAGGCTCTCGACCAAGACCGTCGTGGTTCCGGGCGACGCCACCTACACATACACGCAGACCTACAATTCGTTGACCGGCCTGCTGGATACGCTGCAGTATCCTGTCAGTACGGCGTCCTATCAAATGAAGCTCCAGTATTCGTATGCAAACGGCATCTTGCAGCAGATCAAAGACATCACCGCGGGTGGCCCTGGAACAAATTACTGGACCGCAAACACAACGAATCCCCAAGGCCAGATTCTTCAGGAAACCTTTGGCAACGGTGTTGTCGCCAGCCACGCTTTCGATGCTGTGACCGGCCGGGTTCAAAGTATTCAGGCGGGGGTCGGTGGGGGCGCTGCACTGCAGAATAATTCTTACCTGTTTGATGCCGTGGGTAATTTGACTCAGCGACAGGACAATAATTTGGGCCTGACCGAAAATGCCTTTCCGGACAGCCTCTATCGACTCGACCATACCGTAGGAGATAGCAACACGCAGGTAGCTTACGACGGGATGGGCCGCATTTTGACCTTTGCTGCGTATGGTAAGCCTACGGTCACGAACGACTATACGACTCCGCAATCCGGCTGCACCTATTATGCCAACGCGCAAGTGCATGCGGTGCGCAAGAGCACTTCGAGCACCGGGACTTCGACGTCGTTCTGCTATGACGCCAATGGAAACATGACCAACATCACTGCCGGTATTAGTGTAGGGTCGATTGGCTGGACCAGCTTCAACCAGCCGAGCGCGATCACTTCGGGGACCACGTCCGGCCAGTTGTACTACAACGCCGATCACCAGCGATATAAGCAGGCGGCCAGCTTTGCGGGGTCACCTGAAACGACGATCTACGTCAGCGGGCTGTTGGAGAAGGTAATCAATTCGAGCGGTACAACGTATCGTCATTATATTTCGGCCGGCAATAATACAGTGCTGTATACCCGCATGAGCACGGACTCGAACCTGACGTACTACATCACGAAGGATCATCTAGGCAGCAGCGCTGTAATTACGGATCAAACGGGCGCGTTGGTCGTGAAGGAAAGATTTGGTCCTCAGGGAGTAAATGAAAATACGGCAACTGAACAGGCGACAATTGCGGGCATCACGCGCCATGAATTCACCGGCCAGGAGCAAATCAACAATACCGGAGTCCTGCTGGTGAACATGAACGGCCGCATTTATAGTCCTACTGGCAGCACGTTTCTGTCCGCCGATCCCTATGTCTCGGATCCAGGTAATACCCAGAATTACAATCGTTACGCTTACGTCAACAACAATCCGTTGACTTACGTAGACCCGACCGGATATGACTGTACCCTGACAACAACTGGCAATCCGGGCCAAGACGGAACCGCTGGCTTCCAAAATCCGGACGGATCGTTTACCGACGGCCAACCAGTTGTTGCCAACACCTTACAAACGACGCTTTCGGGGTGTTTCGGAGGGGGAGGCACCCTTAGGGGCAGCGGCTCGGGTGGCGGGGGCGGCGGGCCACCCGCGAACCGCACGCATCAATTGCGGTGTGGTTTCCAGCATGCCTTGACTGGGGCCATCGGGGGAGCCATTACAGGGGCGGCCCTGGCCATATCGACGGGGCAATTAGAAGGACTGACCCCGATTGCTCTCGGTACAGCCGCTTTCGCGGGAGGCGCTTTAAATGTGCTTGCATCCAATGGCGACCTTCCGGGAGTTGCTGTAGCTGGTATCATTAGTACTGTGATTCAGACGGCGAGAGCAGTGACAGGCCAGGGCTTCTCAGGAGGCTTCGCCTCACAAATTGTCAGTGACGCACTCGGAGGAGCCGTTCCTCCGAGCGTGACAGGCGTCGCCATTAGTGGAGCGACGAGTGGAACAATTGCGGCGGGAACCGCTGCTGCCACGGGTGAGACTTTTGGTCTCGGCGTTCTGGGGGCCGGAGGTGCTTTCGCAACTTCAACAGTCTTAGGAGTAGCCACGACATTGGGCCTTGATAAGTTACTGGCTCCGGTTTTTGGCTGCACCGAATGAGCTCTGGATCTTCGCTGCCGCAGTGGATTGCGCGTTTGCCTCCAAATGCTAGGCGACTCTTTGGGTGGGCCGCGTTCTTGGTGACGATCCTTACGATTTTGCCTGGGACGTTTGCGGTCCTATATGTCGTTTTGCAGCCAGATACTTGTGGCCAGCTCATGAATGGCTACATGTCTTTTATATGCACGCCTATCGGGCTGGGGATATTGAAAATCGTCGCGGCCATTATCTTTTTCCCTCTGGCTTTGATGTGGTTTCGGTTCTTAACCCGCCTCACTAATCCCCGAGTCGAAGGCGCCGACGAGGACGTAATTAGCCCTGTAATTGGAAATATTGCTTTTGGATCCGGCTCAAAGGACATTGGAATGTGGCAAGTGTTGCTATCGGGTCGTCTCGAGGAAGCCAGCCGCAGTTCGCACAATGTTGTAATTAATGGCGAACGCGTCGGGTTCCTGAGCGTTTATCCTTTTCAAAAAGGATGGTTAAAGCGCGGAGATTTTGTTCACGTTGTTTACCAGGGCTTGCCATTGTTGAGAAGTATTAGAGTCGTCGTGGCATATTGTGATGCCGCCAGCGGTACTGTCCACGGTGCCTCAGCTTGGGTCTATTCTATGTGGATACCCTTATTGGCCATATGCATGATGGTGTTTGCCGATTCAAAGCCATGGTATGGCCAATCAATGTTGGCACTGTGCGGCGCTTTGCTAATAGCTGATCTTGGGTACCTGTCCTTGATGGTTCGAGCGCGGTCAATGTTGAGGTCTACCATAGAAACTGGCACGCGCGACGTCTTGTAGTTACCAGGTGAGCCATCTATGATTCCAGTGAGAGTGAGGTGGGTTTACATAGCGCTTTCGCTAATTAATGTTTTTAGCGTACCGCTTACTGCGCATGGTCAGTCAGTGCCTCCGACACCTACTGAAATTCGGGTGCTGCTGCAAGTGAGTGGTACGGGAGACATCCCCACAACAATAGGCCCCGCTCTAGCACAACAACTAATTGCTTCGCTTCGTCAGGCGGACCCGGGTATTTCGCAGCATGTGCAAGATGTTGTAACGGAGGTCACTTTAAGCTACTTGCAGCGGCGTGCCGAGCAGGATCATCTAGTCGACCAACTTATACCAATCTATACAAAACACTTGACGGAGGACGACGTGAGGCAATTAACGGATTTTTACCGGTCGCCCGTAGGACGAAAGCTGGTAGGTTTGAGTCCTCAAATTACCTCTGAGTCAGCGGCGGTGGGTCGGGCATGGGCGACGTCCATTTTGCCGGGACTACAGGTGGCACTAACTAACAAGCTCCAGAAGGAAAAATTATCCAACTGAATATTCCAAAGTAGGAGTTCAGCCGGTACGCGATCCTTTCGCCATTCTTATTGATATGACATTAAGCAACGCAGTTGCACCGTAAGCCCTCAGGGAAACACGTCATCGCGATCGAAGGCGAGCGCACCTGATCGGCGGCGATCACGGATCAACTATTTTTCAGGGATTCCGCAGCCGAGGCGGCTTTCAGCAGCGGCTTGACGTTCCAGGGCAGCAGCGCCTCGTGTTCAGCGAGCGTGGTCGCCCGCGGCAGCTGCTCAAACAGGAAGGTCAAGTAGGCGTGCGGATTGATGCCGTTCGCGCGACAGGTGCCAACGACGGTGTAGAGATTGGCACTGGCGGTCGCGCCATACTGCGTGTCCATGAACAACCATGCTCGTCTTCCGACGGCAAATGGGCGGATGTCATTTTCAACCCGGTTGTTGTGGGCGGGGACCTCGGGATGATCGAGGAACCTTGATAATTTGTCCCACTGATTGATGGTATAGCCGAGTGCCTTCCCGAGCGCACTCTTCGGCGGCACTGCGGGGGCGAGTTCATCGACCCAGATTTTGAACGCCGTCATGACGGGTGCAGAGCGCTCTTGACGGATTTTGTGAGTCTCGGCCAGCGTCCAGGTGCCGCCGCCGCGCTCACGCGCCTCGCGCTGCTCTTGGATTTGGCGCTCGGCAAAGAACACCTTGCCGAGGAAGTCCTTGAGCGCCACGCGCGAGAGTTGCTGCACCGAGGGTGACTCGGTCACCTTGGCCGACTTGTCGTAGTAACGGCGACAATGCGTGAGGCAGCCGAACAACGTCATGGCGGCGAAGGTGGCGTCCTCGCCGACGTAGTCGTAGAGTTCAAGCCCATCGCACACGAGCTTGCCGCGGTACGGACCGTCCGGGCCGGTCAGTACCCGCTTGAGCGTCTCAACGTTGCGAGTTTGGGCATAATCGAACAGTACGATCCGCCGGCCCGGGGGACCGGCCGCCCGCACGATCATGTAGTGCTCGGTGGTCGGTGCCTTCTCGCTCTTGAGTACTTGGACGGTGGTCTCATCGCAGTGCAAAACCGGTTCAGCGAGCGCCGCTTCGTGTAGCAAGGCAATCAGCGGCTGCAGCTTCTCGGCGCCGATGGTGTTCACCCAGAGTCCCATGGTGCCGGGCCCTAAGTTCACGCCGAGGCGCTCGAACTGCTTGCTCTGGCGGGTCAGCGGCAGCCCATCGACGAACTTGGCGGTGGTGATGTGCGCGAGTAGCGAGGGGCTTGCCATGCTCTTCGGTAACAGCCGCGGCGGCAGCGGCGCGATCTTCACCCCCTGGTGACAACAGGGGCAGGCGTACTTCAGGCGCTGATCGACGAGCACCCGCAGCTGCGGCGGCACGTAGTCATAGCGCTCGGCGGACTCATGACCGATGACTTTGAGCGCTGTTCCGTCGTGCGGGCAGGCCTTGTCGGCTTCAGCGATGTCGTGCACCACCGGGATCCGCGGGAACTCGGCCGGGATCGCCTTCTTTCCCGGCTTCTTCCGGCGTTCATGCTCCTCGATGGTGATGACCGCATCGGCTTCCGTGCCGATCGCCTGGGCGATCGCCGTGAGTACTTCGACCTCGTTGAACAGCATGCTCTGATCGGGGGATACCTCCGCGGAGGACTTCTCCGAGGAGCGTCCATAGACCTGGGCCTTGAACCAGGCAAGCTCCTCTTTGAGGACGGTGGTCAGCTCGATGTAGTGGCGCTTCGTATCTTCAAGTTCGCGCAGCTGGCGCTGCTGACGTTCGGTCTGTTCTTGCAGATATCGATTGCGGGCTTCAAGCTGGCTTACCAGAGCGTTGTTGATCTGCTCGCGGACTTCGAGCTGCGCGGCGAGTTCCGCGTTCTTCTTCTCGCTCTGTTGAAGTCTTGTCTCGAGTGCGACCACGGAGAACAATGATACCGGGCCGCACTCGATACGTCAGCACACAATCGCGAAAATCTTCGTAAAACCAAGCTCAAACCCCTCAACAGGCGTGCGCGAACTCGAGCGCTCGATGCGGTCGCATCTTCGACACATCGTAACCTTCGAGCAGCCAGCCGAGTTGCTCGCCGGTAAGCGTCGCGACCGCCTCCTCGCTGCGCCTCGGCCAGTGAAACTTCTCCTTGCCTTCAATCACCTTGTACCAAACCACAAAGCCGTTGCGGTTCCAGTACAAGATCTTCAGCTTGTCGCGCCCCTTCCCGATGAAGCAGAACAGCGCGTTGCCGAATGGGTCTTGGTTGATCACTGTGCGCACCAGCGCGGCCAACCCGTTGCGTTGCCTGCGCATGTCCACCGGTTCACGGTGCAGGTACACCCGCACGTCACGCAGATCAGGGCACAGCATGAGTGTCTCCGGCCATCAATCCACTCAACCACTCAGGCGACGGTAGGCTTGCGCACTCGATCACCCAGTCCTTGACCTGCAATCGGCACGCCGCCGATGACGGCGCCACCGGGGCCGCAACGCGCACGGCGACAAACGGGGTCACCGGCTTGCGCTTCTTGGGCACCGCCGGTCGCGGCCGACTCTCGGTCCTCGCCAATCGGCTGCGCAAGTTGTACAGGCTCTGCACGTTCAGGCCGTTCGCTCGGCAGTATTGCGTCAACGGCATCTTGCGTGCCTGCGCCCGTCGGACATGCACGAGCAACCCCTGCTCGCGCCGTGTTGGCTTGCCTCGTCTCGTATTCATCGTCGTCTCCGTCCACGGCACATCGCCGTGAGCCTGAGCATCGTCTCGTCAGCTCAGCGGGGGAAGACTGTGGTTATTCGAGGGCTTACGTTGCACCGCCCCGATGGGCGTTGACTTTGGCAGAATTCTGCCAGCTTGAGGATGTACTGCCCGAGTGCGAATGGTTCGCCAACATCGACAACCCTGCACACCCGCCGTGCACGCCGAAACGACCTTCATGACGTTTACCTGGGGCCGGACGTCGGCGGAGCTCCCGCTGATAATTCCATCGCACGTGCCAACAAGATGTAAGCGTGGCTTCGGGCGCGGACATTGCCCCACCTTCGTTTTCTGCTTGAGAATTCGATTGTAGGATTCAAACTCAGTGAGTCATTCGTGACCTTTGACCTTTCTAAGATTTCGATTGTCTCATTGGCATGACATAGCACTGATCGTCGATCGTCATCGCCCCGTCCAGCGAGGCTTGCGCTTTTCGCTGAACGCTCGAGTGCCTTCCTTCAGATCGTCTGACCGGACGACCCGCTGCACGGCGTCGAGCGAGTCGTGCAATTCGAACGCTTCGTGCTCGGGCACCATTTCAGTATGGCGCAGCAATTGCTTGATCGCGGGAAACAGCAGGGGTGGTCCGTCCGCCAATTGGCGGGCAATTTCCCGCGCCTTGGGCAAGCTCTCGCCCTTGGGCACGACATGATTGGCGAGACCCCAATGCTTGGCCTCGGCGGCGTCCATCCAGCGCCCGGTCAGCAGGAATTCCACCGCGACGTGGTAGGGGATTCGCCGCCGCAGCTTGATGGCGCCAGCGTCGGCCAGCACGCCCACATTGATTTCCGGCAGGGCGAATTTTGCGTGTTCTTCCATGACGATGATGTCGGTGCCGAGCACGATCTCGAATCCGCCGCCGCAGGCAATGCCGTTGACCGCTGCGATGATGGGCTTGTTGAGGTTCCTGGGGTAATTGAGTCCCGCAAAGCCGCCGACGCCCCAGTCGGAGTCTGATTCCTCGCCAGCCGCGGCTGCCTTGAGATCCCAACCAGGAGAGAAGAAGCGGGCGCCGGCGCCGGTGATGATGGCAACTCGCAGATCAGGATCGTCGCGGAACGAACTGACGATCTCGTTCAGGCGGCGGCTCGCCTTGAGGTCGATGGCATTCGCTTTGGGCCGATCGATGGTCACTTCAAGAATGGCGCCGTCTTTGGCGGTACGAATTCCATCTGTCATGTCAGCCTCCTTCAGGGGATCTCTTCAAGCGAATCATGGTGTCCACCGCGACCGCACCCAATCCGTCCGGCCGGACGATGACGGGATTCACGTCTATTTCTACCAGAGTGGATACCCGGGCGGACGCATAACGGGCCACAGCAAGGGCGGTGCCGACCAGGGCACCGACATCGGCGGGCGGCTTGCCGCGATAGCCGCCCAGCAATTTGGCGACGCTCAGGCGCTCGAGGGCGGACTCGATCGATGCCGGGGTCCACGGCGGCAGCAAGCTGACGCTGTCCGACATGATCTCCGAGAACACTCCGCCCGCGCCGAGAACCAGCACCTGGCCAAACTGCGGATCGACGATGACGCCGATCAGGATCTCGGCCACGCCGTCGGTGAACATCTCTTCCACCAGCACAGTGTCCGACAGCTTCGCGAGCCGCTCTGCCGCGCTGCGTGCATCGGCTTCGGTGCGGACGTTGAGTACCACACCGCCCACGTCGGTCTTGTGCTCCATATGAGCGCCCGAGGCTTTGATGGCCACTGGAAATCCCAGCGCCAGGGCCGTCTCGGCCGCGGCATGTGCAGGCACCAGTTTGCCCCGGGGTACGCGCACGCCGAATTCGGCCAGCGCGGCCTTGCCTGCGTGCTCGCTCAGTGTGTGGATGCCGGAGAAACCGCCCGAGGGTGGCGCCGGCAGATGCAATTGCACACTGGGATGCGGTTGGGTCCGCCATGCGGCGCCGACGCCGCCGGCCAGCGAGATGGCCTCGAGTGCTTCCCGTTGGCCCTGCAATGGAATGACGCCGCCGTCGAGGCAACGCTGCCGAATTCTCGGACTGATGGTCTCGGGCAGGGAAGCGATGAGCGCGGCGCGGGTCGGTGCACCGTGCGCGGCCTCGATGAAAACGTCGATGACGGCATCATACGCCGCCGAATCCGCCGCGCCCTGCGGCGGACTATCCAGCATGAAGCCTGCCGCATCGTAGCCGGAGTGCAGCACTTCGCTGAAAACCCGCCTCAACGCCGGCGGATCGAACCAGAGGTAGGTATGAATATCGAAGGGATTGGCGATGGTGACGCGGTCGGTCATCACTTCGCGCAAGGTTGCGGCGCGCTCCGGCGGTACGGGTGCAAAGTCCAGCTGCATATCGCGGGATACGTCGGCGGTCATCGCCATGTCGCCGCCCGATGCTCCCATGACCAGAACTTTGCGGCCGGGCAGCGGCCCCCCCGCATGAAACACTTTAAGCGTTTCGCACAGCGTGGCCAGGGTGTCGCAACGGGCGATTCCCGCCTGGCGGCAGAATGCGTCGAATACCTCGTCGGCGCCGGCCAGCGCTCCGGTGTGACTGTGTGCGGTGCGCGCCGCTGCGGCGGTGCGTCCGGATTTGATGACGGCGATGGGCTTGCCCGCCGCGCGGGCGAGAGCTGTGGCACGGGCAAATCGCTCGGGATTCTTGACGCCCTCGAGGTACAAACCGAATGCCGTCACCCGTGCATCATCGCAAAGCATCTCGATCAGATCTTCCACCGCCAGGCGCGTCTGATTGCCTACCGTCAATAGATAGCCAATGGGCAAGGAGCGATGATTGAACATGAGAGTGAGCGCAATGGTGCCGCTCTGGCAGATGAGTGCCACGCCGCGGTCGACGGGCGATCCCACGATTTGATCCGGCATCATGGCCACGCGGTCGAAGAAATTGACGAAGCCGTAGCAATTCGGTCCGAAGAAGGGCAGAGCGCCGGCGTGGTCGATCAGCTCGCGGGTGAGCTGGTGGCCGGATTCGGTGCCGGTCTCCGAGAAGCCCGCGCTGAAACACACGAACCCTCCGGCACCCTGCGCGGCAAGCGCGCCGGCGACGCCCGGTGCTTCGTGATTCGGCACCGCGAGAAATGCCGCATCGGGAATGCCGGGAAGATCGGCGACCGAGCGGTAGTAGGGGACCGCCGCGGTCGAGCGCCTAGTCGGATGAACGCGCCACACGGCACCGGAATAGCCGATCGCGACATTGCCGGCCGCAACAGCGTCGGTCCAGGTGCCCGCGCCTATCAGTGCGATGCTGCGGGGCGCGAGGAGTCGATGAATGTCCATCGGCGGCACGCTTCAGCGGCGCTTCAATTCGATCTTGCGGGAACCCGGACCGAAGGCTTCGCGCGCACCGGGGGATATCTTGAGGGACTCGAGTTTCGCCGTGACCTCGTCGGGAAACGAGGCAACCGTGGGTTTCTCCCCTTGATGCACGTGCAGCAGCATCATTTCGGCGGTCGCGACCGGCTCGTTGACGCGGGAGCAGATGAATCGACAGCCGATATGGATCCGTTTGCGGTCGAAGTCCACCATCGACGAGAGGACTCGAAGATCGTCCGAGCCCTTGACCTCGTGAAAGTAATGCATATGCACTTCGAGCGTGTACAGAGTGCAGTGCGTACTTTCACGATACGCCGCATCCAGGCCCAGTCGGTCCATTACGCCGTCGACGGCGTAGCTCGCCACCAAGCCGTAGTAGGCGTCGCGCAGATGTCCGTTGTAATCGATCCAGCCCGGTTCGATCGCGGCGTGATAAATGGGAAGCTCCATCATCGGCGACTCAACGCAGCTGCAGCTTCTCGCGGGCCTGCACAGGCGTCAGCACCCGCGCCCCCATGGCCTCGATGATGATGCGGGCCTTCTCCACCAGCTGGGCATTGCTCGCATACACGCCCCGGCTCAAGTAGAGATTGTCTTCGAGGCCCACACGCACATTGCCGCCGAGCAGAATCGACTGCGCCACCCAGGGCATCTGCATGCGGCTGATCGCGAAGGTGCCCCAATTGCAATTCTCGGGCAAGGAATTGACCATGGCCAACAGGTGACCCACGTCGGCCGGAACTCCGTAGGCTATGCCCATGCACAATTGAATGAGTGATGGCGCGGTGAGCAGCCCCTCCTTGACCATCTGTTTGACGAACCAGAGATTGCCGGTGTCGAAGACTTCGAGTTCCGGTTTGACCCCAAGGTCCTTGCAGATGCCGGCGCCCTGGCGCAGGTAGTTCGGCGTCGACACATAGGCACGATTGCCGTCGCCGAAGTTCAGGCTGCCGCAGTCCAGGGTCGCAATGTCGGGCCGGTAGAGGCCTTCATGACAGAGGTCGATGACATGGCGCATGCGATCTTCCTGGCTGACGAAATCGCTGCCCGGGCCGGGGGTGTCCTCGAGGCCGCGATCGCCCACGACGATGTAGCCGCCCATGCCGCAGGTGAGATTCACGATCACATCGACCTTGCTCTCCCGAATGCGCTTGACGACTTCGCGGTAGTGCCGAGTTTCCATGCTGAACGCGCCGGTTTCGGGCTCGCGCACGTGAATGTGGACGATGGCCGCGCCGGCCTGGGCCGCGGCAATGGCGGTGGCGGCGATCTGTTCCGGGGTGATGGCGCAATGCGGGCTCTTGGTGACCTTGGTGTCATCGCCGGTGACGGCGCAAGAAATGATGACGTCATGATTCATGGAGTTCCCCGAGTGGTTGAGCGGCGATACACGGTACTATTCCAGTGGTTATATTATCTCGACGATAATATTTAAGCCAGCTGGCTGACAATTGGTATATTGCGGCTGATTTCTCATTCGAAGGCGGGTCCGACGCTGAGCGCAGGGAGCATGAATGGCAGTCGCCTCAGGAGCCCGCCGCGCTCGTATGTCGACCGCCGGCAAGCGCCCGGATTATCTCAGCCTCGCCGCACACCCCGAGAATCTTCCCGTCCTCGGCGAGCAGCACGGGATGCCCCGTCCTCTGGCGCAGATGAATGATGGATTGCAGCGACAGTGATGCAGGTGCCACGGCCAATCCCGGCTCCAGGCGGTTGAGGTCGACATCTTCCATGATGCGGCAAAAGGCCTGTTCGACGCCGTCCAGATGCAGCCCCAGGGCTTCATCGGAGGAATTGAGCGACAGCCGGTAGCGCCGGCCGCTGTCCAGCCACACGTGGCCGTCCTCGCCGGCCATCGACGCACGGTGCTGCATGATCATGCTACCGGTGAGAACGGTGAGCGGATTCATGTGGCGCACGAACTCCGCCACGTATTCATCGGCGGGCGCCAGTACGATGTCCTCGGCGGTACCGGTCTGAATGATCCGGCCGTTCTGCAGAATGGAAATATGATCTCCGAGCCGCAGCGCCTCGTCCAAATCGTGGCTGACGAACAAGATGGTCTTCTTGACGCGAGCCTGCAGCGTGAGGAGTTCGTCCTGCAGCTTGCCGCGAATCAGCGGATCGAGCGCCGAAAACGGTTCGTCCATCAGCAGAATGTCGGCATCCGTGGCAAAGGCGCGGGCCAGGCCGACGCGTTGCTGCATGCCGCCGGACAGCTCGCTGACGTAGCGTTCGGCCCACTGCGATAGGCCGACGAGTTCCAGTTTCTCGTCGACGATGATCTGGCGCCGCGCCGCTCCTTCGCCGCGCAGTTCCAGGCCGAAACCGACGTTTTCGCGTACGGTGCGCCAGGGCAGCAAGCCGAACTGCTGGAATACCATGGCAACGCGCTCGCGCCGCAGGCGGCGCATCTGCAGGGTGTCGCAGGTGGCGACGTCGATGGAGGACTCACCGTCCCTAACCAGCACATGGCCGCGGGTGACCGGGTTCAAGCCATTGGCGGCGCGCAGCAGGGTGGACTTGCCGGAGCCGGAGAGCCCCATCAGGACCGAAATTTCGCCTCGAGCCACGCTCAAGGTCGCACCGGCGACGCCTACGACGACGCCATATTTATTTTGAATATCGCTGCGCGTGCCGCCGCCGTCGAGAGCCGCGAGCGCTTCGCGCAGACTCTTGCGTCCATCGCGTCCTTCTTTCGCGAACAGAATATCGACGTCTTTGAATTCCACGGCAGAGTTCAACGCGATGGCAGAGTTCAACGCGATTCTCCCCGCTCTTTAGGCCTGCTGATGCGGTCCAGAATGATGGCGAGCAGCACGATGGTGAAACCTGCTTCAAAACCCATCCCCACCTGCACCGAGTTCAGCGCACGCACCACCGGCACTCCGAGTCCGCCGGCGCCGACCAAGGCGGCAATCACCACCATAGACAGACTCAGCATGATGCATTGAGTGATTCCGGCGACGATGGTGGGTGCGGCGCTCGGCAATTCCACTTTCCACAGCAGCTGCATGGGTGTGGCGCCGAAGGCTTCGCCCGCCTCGATGAGCGGTTTGGGCACCGAGGAAATGCCCAAATGCGTGAGCCGGATGGGCGCGGGCAGCGCAAATATCACGGTTGAGATCAACCCTGGAACCACGCCGAGCCCGAACAGCACCAGAGTCGGAATCAAGTACACGAAGGTCGGCAGAGTCTGCATCAGATCGAGCACCGGCCGCAGCGCCGCGAACAGGCGCGGCCGATGAGCGGCGGCTATCCCCAGCGGCACGCCGATGGCCGCCGAGGCGACGGTTGCCACCATGACGAGCGACAGTGTCTCGAGCGTTGCGAGCCAATAGCCCTGGTTGAGGATGAAGAGCAACGCCAACGCGACGAAGACCGTGAGGGAGAGCGAACGCCGCAGCAGCCACGCCAGCGTGGCGACCGCCGCGACCAGCAGGGGAGCGGGTAGGGCGCGCAGCAACGCGGTCACGCCATCGACCATGCCGCGAATGGCGATGGATATTCCATCGAACAGAAAGGTGCCATGCGTCTTGACGTAGTCGATCGCCACGGCCATCGCATCGCCCACGGGAATCTTGTGGCTGACGATCCATTGCTCGAATCCGCGGGAACGCGGCGGCGCTGCGGTGCGCGCCAACGCCGAGACCGCCGGCCGGCCTTCGAAGGTCAACACTCCCTCGAGCCAGGCCTTGGCGGCCGTGGGATTGGCTTTCAACCATTCTGTCGCGGCCGCATCGGGCGCTTCATGCCGGTCCAAGATCGCCGCCATCATTTCGCTCTCGCCGCGCAGCGTGAACTTGAGATTGGCGAGCAGCCGGCCCATGTTGGGACATTCCGCGCTGTAGCCCTTGCGCGTCACGGTGTATATCGTGGCGCCGCCGAAATTCGGACCGAACACTTCGTCGCCGCCTGCGAGATATTTCAAGTCGAAGCGCATGTTCATGGGATGCGGCTCCCATGCCAGGAACACGATGGGTTTCTTGTCGCGGTAGGCGCGTTCGACTTGCGCCAACATGCCCTGCTCGCTGGATTCGATCAGTTTGAAACCACCCAAGCCGAACTGATCCTGCTTGAGCATTTCCAGCACATGGCGGTTGCCGTCATTGCCGGGTTCGATGCCGTAAATCGACTCATTGAGCGCGGGCGCGAAACGCTGGATATCCTTGAAGTCGCGCAGACCCGCGGCGTAGGTATAGGCCGGGACCGCCAGGGTGTATTTGGCACCGGACAGATTCGGGCCGATCACCACAACCGATCCTTCCCTGACGTAGCGGCCTCGGTCGCCCTCTTGCGCGGGCATCCAATTGCCCAAGAACACGTCGATATCGTTGTTCTGTAGCGATGCAAACGTCACCGGAACGGAGAGCACGGTGACCGCCGGCAAGTAGCCGATGGAACGTAGTAACTGAGTGACCAGTGCGGTGGTGGCGGTCACATCGGTCCAGCCGACGTCGGAGAAGCGCACGGTTTGGCAGCTGACGGGATCGCGCTTGCCCCCGAGTGCAGGCGAGGTACTCTCGGCGGGCGCCGCGGCAGCGGCAATTGGTGCGGCTGCACTACCTAGCCGCGCGGCTGCATTGCCGATCGGCACAGCGGCGACGGGTACGGCTGCATTGCCGATCGGCACAGCGGCGACGGGTACGGCCGCGTTGCCGGTTGGCGCAGCGGTGACAGGTGCGGCGGCATCGTCGAGCGGCGCAGCGCGAGCGTCGGAGCCGGGAAGCGGCAGCGTCAGGGTGCCTACGAGGGCGCAGATCGATAGGGCGGCGGTCAGAGTCCGCCGAACGCCTATCCCACGTCCCTCAACGCGATTCGGGGGCTTGACCGGGCGTCCCGTCGGGCGGCATGATTGAAGCAGAGTCTCAAGCCTTGAACAGGCGTTTAACGAGGTCTGGTTGGCGCTCACCCTTGCTTCCCTAGTGGATTGAAAATTAACCCATAAATTCCATCGTTACGTATCTTAGACACAACTTCGGCCGGGCGTCCACTCGCCCTCCCCGAGTTGTCGAGGATGCTAAATTGAACAATCAGTCAATGACCTCTTTGGATGGTACCCAGCCGCCGATCGAGGATATGCGGCGTCGCCAATTGGTCGAAGTCACCATCGATAGCCTAGCGGAACTTGGGTACGTGGGGACGACGCTTGCTCAAATAGCCGCTCGTGCGAGCGTGTCGCCTGGCTTGGTGGCCCACTACTTCGGCGACAAGGATGGCCTGCTCGATGCGGCCTTTCGCGCGCTGGCGCGGCGGGTCGGCAATCACGTTCGTGCGCGCTTGCGCCTGGTGAGTACGCCGCGTGGGCGCATCCAAGCGGTCATCGATGCGAACCTGGCGCCGGAGGAGTTCGAGCAACGCACCGGCACCGCTTGGCTCGCGTTCTGGGGCCAGGTTTTGCAAGTCAATTCCTTGAAGCGGGTGCAATCGGTGTATCAACGGCGCACCTTGTCGAACCTGCGCAGCTCGCTGAACAAACTCGTGCCACCCGAAGAAGCTCAGCATCTGGCGTCCATGATCGCGGCGATGATCGATGGTGTTTGGCTCCGGGCGGCCCTCTCCGGCTGGCGCGAGGCCGACAGCGAAAGCGCGCGTGCCTTGCTGACCGAGTTCGTCGACGGCCGCTTGAGCAATGCCGCGGCTGCCGCGCCGGGCGATGATGCAACGGCGCGAGCGCTCAGCTCCCCTGCCGCCGGCGAGAGATTCGCATCCATCAACCCCGCGACCGGTGAGGTGCTCGGCCACGTCACGGCGGCGGGAGCTGCTCAGGTCAATTCGGCGGTGCGCGCCGCTCAGAAGGCACAGGCGGGGTGGGGGGCCATGACCGGCACCGAACGTGCGCGGGTACTGCGCCGCGCCGCGGATATCTTGAGGTCGCGCAATCAGGAACTCGCCGAGCTCGAGACGCGCGATACCGGCAAGCCCATCCAGGAGACGCGCGTGGTGGACGTGTCCTCCGGCGCCGATTGCTTCGAATATTTTGCGGGCCTCGCGCAAAGTCTCAGCGGCGAGCATATCGATCTAGGAACCCAAGCCTTCGGCTACACGCGGCGTGAACCGCTCGGAGTAGTCGCCGGTATCGGCGCCTGGAACTACCCATTGCAGATTGCCTGCTGGAAGGCCGCGCCGGCACTCGCCTGCGGCAACGCCATGATATTCAAGCCGGCCGAGTTGACGCCGTTCACCGCCGTCAAGTTGCAAGAGATCTTGCTGGAAGCGGGAGTACCGCCCGGCGTGTTTCAGGTGGTGCAGGGTTTTGCCGAGACCGGCCGGCTGCTGACGCGGCATCCGGACATCCGCAAGGTCTCGCTTACCGGTGAGGTCGGCACCGGCAAAGCGGTCATGCGCGATGCCGCGCAATCGCTCAAGAGCGTCACGCTGGAATTGGGCGGCAAATCGCCGCTGATCGTCTTCGGTGACGCCAAGCTCGACAACGCAGTCGCCGGTGCTCTACTGGCAAATTTCTACTCATCCGGACAGGTGTGCTCGAACGGTACCCGTGTGTTCGTGCATCGCTCGATCAAAGCGGCGTTCCTCGAGCGTCTCGTCAAACGCGTCGGTGCGATGCGCATCGGCGATCCCATGAACCCCGAGACGCAGGTGGGTGCACTGATATCCGAGCAGCACATGCACAAGGTGCTTTCCTACATCGATCGCGGGCGGGCCGAGGGCGCGAGCGTCCTGACGGGCGGCATGCGCGTGACGACCGGGGGCCTCGCGAAGGGATACTTCGTTGCACCGACGGTATTCGACAATTGCCGCGACGACATGACCATCGTGCGCGAAGAAATTTTTGGTCCCGTCATGTCGGTGTTGGAATTCGAGGACGAGCAAGAAGTCATCGCGCGAGCCAACGCCACCGAATTCGGCCTGGCGGCCGGCGTGTTCACGAATGATTTGACCCGCGCCCACCGGGTGATTGCGCGATTGCAGGCCGGCACCTGCTGGATCAATCAGTACAACGTCACGCCGATCGAGCTTCCCTTCGGCGGCGTGAAGCTTTCCGGTCTCGGCCGCGAGAA
The DNA here is from genome assembly GCA_963779985.1 of uncultured Gammaproteobacteria bacterium. Taxonomy (GTDB): domain Bacteria; phylum Pseudomonadota; class Gammaproteobacteria; order Steroidobacterales; family Steroidobacteraceae; genus Bog-1198. Next base: position 965,796 of record CAVZZW010000004.1, on the reverse strand, counting down.
CGGTCGCATCGCCATCGAGCATTACACGCAGCTCAAGAGTGTTTACGTCTGCATGGGCGATGTCGATGCACCGTATTAGGCGCTCGTTATTAGGCGCTGCGCGCCAGTTACTAGGCGCTGCGCGCCAGTTACTAGGCGCGCAGCGCCACCTTTCAACGGGGTCGGGGCGACCCCGTCTGATAGTTGCGAGCAACCGGAAGAGTTAGGAGAGCGAGTCTTGGCCGACGAGAATTTTGATTACGTCATCGTGGGCGCGGGGTCCGCCGGCTGCGTGCTGGCCGATCGATTGACCGCGGACGGGCAGTGCCGCGTGCTGCTGCTGGAATATGGGGGTTCGGATCGCTCGATCTTCATTCAAATGCCTTCGGCGCTGTCCATTCCGATGAACATGCAGAAGTACAATTGGTTCTACCATACGGAACCTGAACCGCATTTGGATGGGCGGCGCATGCACACGCCGCGCGGCAAAGTACTGGGCGGATCCTCGTCGATCAATGGATTGGTCTACATCCGGGGCAACGCGCAAGACTACGAAGGATGGAGCGCCCAGGGCGCGAAGGGTTGGGCGTATCGCGATGTGTTGCCGTATTTCAAGCGCGCCGAAGCCCGCCAAGAGGGAGGTGGTGAGTATCGAGGGAGCAGCGGCAAGTTGCACACTCGTTACGGCAGCATGAGCAATCCTCTGCATGCGGCCTGGCTGGACGCAGGCCGGCAAGCGGGTTATCCGCGGACGGCCGATGTGAACGGGTTTCAGCAGGAAGGCTTCGGTCGAATGGACATGACGGTGGGCGACGGCAGGCGCTGCAGCGCCGCCAACGCGTACCTGAGGCCCGCCATGCGGCGCGCCAACCTCAAAGTGCTGACCCATGCGTTGGCGACGCGCGTCATATTCGAAGGCCGGCGCGCCATCGGCCTCGAGTACCTGCGGGGCGGCGTGACTCACCGGATCCGCGTCGGCCGCGAGGTGATCCTGTCCGGAGGGCCGATCAACACACCGCAGTTGCTGAAGCTCTCGGGTGTCGGACCGGCGGCGGAACTGCGCACCCACGGCATCCCCGTGATTCACGATTTGCCCGGTGTCGGCGAGAACTTACAGGATCATTTGGAATTCTATTTCCAGGTGGCTTGCAAGGAACCCATCACCTTGTACTCGTCCATCGATGTGTGGAGTCGGGCTCTGATCGGCGCGCGCTGGCTGCTGCGCAAGGACGGGTTGGGCGCCACCAATCATTTCGAGACCTGCGGCTTCATCCGCAGCCGGCCCGGTGTGCCGTATCCCGACATTCAGTACCACTTTCTGCCCATGGCCGTCGCTTACGACGGCTCGACTCTGGCGCAAGAGCACGGCTTCCAAGCGCACGTGGGACCGATGCGCAGCAAGAGCCGCGGCTGGGTGCGGCTGGCATCGACCAATCCTCTCGACAAGCCGCATATCCTGTTCAACTACTTGAGCGAACCGGATGACTGGACCGAGATGCGCGCCTGCGTGCGTTTGACACGCGAGATTTTTGCTCAGCCGGCGTTCGATCGATATCGAGGTCGCGAGCTTCAGCCGGGCAGCAACGTGCAGACGGATGCCGAGATCGATGCCTTCATCCGCGCCAAAGTCGAGAGCGCGTACCATCCGTCTTGTTCCTGCAAGATGGGCAGTCCGCAGGACCCCATGGCGGTGGTTGATCCCGAGACCCGGGTGCATGGGCTCGACGGATTGCGAGTGGTGGATTCGTCCATCATGCCGTCGGTGACCACGGGCAATCTCAATGCGCCCACCATCATGCTGGCCGAGAAGGCCGCGGACCATATATTGGGGCACGGCCTTGCCAAGCCCGAAGATGCGCCGTTTTATGCGGCGCCGAATTGGCGGGACGCGCAGCGGTAAGGTACTGCGCCGAGTTACCGGCAGTAACTTACGCGTACAGATACGTGCTCGGCAACCCGAGCCGATGACAGGATTGAACTGCGGGGCTTGCGGCCAGAACGATCCTGTCCGACACCCCTCCGGCGAGCGTTACGATCCGTCGTTCGAGCGGTCGCAGGCCGTAATGCTCGGTAAGGCCGAGACATTCGCGCATCCATTGCGGGATCATGTCGACGGCGGCGCGCACCAGCATGCGTTGCATCCAGAGAAGCGATGCAGGAAGGGCCGGTGTCTCACGCATGATTTGCAGGAATTGAAATATGATAGGCGACGGTTGCAAGCGGCCGCGCATGGAATCGAACAGGGCACGGCGTTGAGCGTCCGATCTGGGGGCGTCGAACGCGCCATAGAGCCGCGAGACCGGTGCCCCTTCTCTATACAAAGCATCGAATTCCGTTTCGCCGAGCGGATGGACAAAGCGGTTGTACGCTTCGGTAAAGCCGAAGGTGGCGGTGGCTTGCACCCAAGTCAACAGGTCAGCATCGGCGGCGGAATAAGCCACGCCATCAGGGGTTCGTCCTGCGACCTTGGCATGCATCCGGACGACGTCCGCGATCATGGGTTCGGCAACGCTGCGTGCGCCGTAAACGGTCACCATGGCGGCCAACCCGGTGCGCCGCAAGCGGCCCAACGGATCTTTGCGAAATGAAGAGTGTTCCCAGACTCCGGTGCGTACCGCGGGTTCGGCCAATTCCAGAATGACGGCGGCTATCCCGCCGACGAGAAGCGCGACAGGATTCTTGAAAATGCGCCACGACACCGAGTCCGGCGGGAATAACGCTGCCTCTCCCGAGGGGCGAGTGAAGTCGATGGTGCGGCCATTCTTCGGATTGAGTAGCGCGCCGGCAGCGCCGTCCAGCCTGCGCTGCAAGATGCACGGCAGCCGAATGATTGGCTTATTGGGATGCATTCCCCATCGAACCCCTGGAGCCGCCGGCCCTCCCGCCATTGCCAGGACAGCAGCGCCGGCAGACCGCACAGGACTTCACGCAGGCGCTTGGCCATCGAGACAGCCAACGCCAATTCGCTGCTGATGCCGAGCGCGTGCCCGAACAAGACCAGTCCGGCTTCCTGTACGCCGAGACCGGCCGGTACCACGAATGCCACGTGCCGCACTGCCTGTGTCATGCTCTCGAGCACCAGGGCGGTGCCGCCGCCGACGGGATGTCCAAAGAGTCGCAAGGCGAACCAGATTTCAAAGGCACCCGAGATCAGCGCCGCGAACTGCAGCGAACCCGCGATGAGCAATCTCCATCCGCGGCGCAGACAGGCGCGCAGTTCATGATCGAGCGCCGCCGCCTGTTCGGACATGGTGCTCACGCCCACCAGCGGACCCAAGAATTTTTGCAAGCGGCCAAAGGCTGAGCCGTAGCGCAGCAGCAGCACGGTCAGCACGGGTACCGGCAGGCTCAACAGAAACGCGAGCACCAATCGATGGTATTCCCGGTCCGTCGCATTGAGCTCTACCAGCAGAAGCAAACCCATCGCGGTAAACAGGTAAACCACGATCATGGTCATTACCATTTCGACGATCACGGTGGCGCCGATGGGCGCGGCGGCGAGCCCCCGCCAGCGCAGCAAGCGAATCCCGACCACGCCGCCGCCGACACTGGCCACCGGCAGCAGGCGGTCCACCGCTTCGCGCACGGTGGTGACCCAAAACAAATATCCCAATCCGGCGCGATGCGCCGGATCGTACGGACGCAGCAGGATGAGCCAGCCGGCGGCATAGAGGACAAAGAACAGGCTGCGATACGGTATCAACCAGAGCAGCCGCCAGCCGCCCGAGTCCAAGGTATGCAGCATCGCAGAAAAATCTGAGCGAATGACCAGGGTGACCAGCAATGCCAGCCCCAGCAGACCACCGATGTATGCCGCGTGCTTCAAGCCGGCTCCCTCGCTAACACTCTAGCTTGACACGAATAGGGCGGGACGGCCGGCCGTATCAGGACAGTGGGCGCATGACGCCGTCAGCATCGACGTCAAACTCATTGCCGCGCCAGGTGACGTGGGAGGTGAAGAAGGTGCGCCACCACACCCAGCAGGATCAACAAATCGCGTACCGGCAGGAGCCAGAGATCCGATACCGGAGCCCGGCCGTCGCGTACCCGATGCACGAAATGCAATCCCAGCCGCGCGAGCATCGTGATCCCGAACAGGGTGCACGCCGGCGCCGACAGCGACGACTCGGCCGCCAGGGCACAGAAGCCGAGAAGCAGCCAGGGGTAAGCTGAATCCCACGAAAAGAAACCGAAAACTGTTCGGACGCAGCACTCGTATGGTGCGCATCCAGCGCAGCTCATGCCGGGTAAGCGAGTCGTAAGTCGGCTCGTGGTGCTCTCCATCCACCACGTAGGGCGACAACACGATCCGCAGTCCCAACCTGCGAACGAGTTCGCCCAATCGATAGTCGTCGGCAAGATGATTGGCCAGCATCCGCAGGCCGCCGATCGCTTGCAGCGTCTCCCGTCGCAGGCAGGCCGTTTGGCCGGAGACATAGCCCTGGTGACCGAAGAGCCATGCCAGCAGCACCGAGGGTATGTACCATTCATTGATGTACATGGCGCCGAGGCGCGACCAGATCCCGCTGGTGGGCATGCCGCGGTAAATGCAGGTGACCAGGCCGATGTCGCGATCCAGCAGCGGCGCCGTTACGCTCGCAAGATAGTCGGGTCCCACGAAGGCGTCGCTGTCCGCCATGACCAGCATGTCGTGGCGCGCATACGGCAGCATGTTGATCAGGTTGCTGATCTTGCAATTGCTGCCGTGAAGCTGCGGATTGATCACGAGTTCGATCGGCATCGACGGGAATTCCGCCGTCAGGCTCGCTTCACCACCGCGCAGGCGGGATCGGCCGCATCGCGGACGCCGAACACGATCTGAAACTCCGGGTAATCCTGCCGGCAGAACGAGCGCAGGTGCTCGTGCAAGCCCGGGCTCCGCGCCGCACAACGGCTTGAGCACCGTTACCGGCGGCCGAGGCGCGCGAATCGCCTGCGCGCGCGCTGCATTCGCCAGACGAGCACGGCAACGACGGTCAGAACGGCGTAACCGGCTGCCAGACACAAGCCGGCGAAACCGGCGACGGTCATGAGCGCTCGAATCGGACGGCATCGGCGGTGGCGCCGTTCAGGCCTCGTGCGCGCGCAGGAAGCGGAAGAACTCGACGCCCTCACGCAGTCGCCGCGTCATCATGTCCCAGCTCGTCAGCATCTCCTTGACGATCTCCCAGATCTTGCTGGGCCGGAAATAGAAGCGCTTGTAGAACACTTCCATGCTGTGAAAGATCTCCTCCTTCGACAAGTGCGGATAGCTGATCGCGGCCAGCTGCACGCCCTTGTCGTTGACCAGATTGACGGCATCGTTCTCCTGCAGCCAGCCGTTGTCGACCGCCTGCTTGTACAGCGTGGTGCCGGGGTAGGGCGCAGCCAGCGACACCTGGATCGTGTGCGGATTGATTTCCTTGGCGAACTCGATGGTGCTTCTCGATGGTTTCGCTGGTCTCGCCCGGCAAGCCCGAGAATGAAAGTGCCGTGAATCAGGATGCCGAGCTTGCGGCAGTCTTCGGTGAAGCGCCGCGCGATATCGGTGCGCAGCCCCTTCTTGATGTTGAGCAGGATCTGATCGTCGCCCGATTCGTAGCCGACCAGCAGCAGCCGCAGGCCGTTGTCCTTCATCACCTTCAAGGTCTTGTAGGGCACGTTGGCCTTGGCGTTGCAGCTCCAAGTCATGCCGAGCTCGCCCATGCCGCGCGCGATGGCCTCGACGCGCGGCAGGTTCGAGGTGTCGGTGAAGGTGTCGTCGTCGAACATGATCTCCTTCACTTCCGGCATGTTCTCCTTGATCCACCGCACTTCTGCGAGGACGTTCTCGGCCGAGCGCACGCGGTAGCGGTGACCGCCGACGGTCTGCGGCCACAGGCAGAAGGTGCATTTCGAGCGGCAGCCGCGGCCGGTGTAGAAGCTCACGTAGGGATGCTTCAGGTAGCCGATGAAGTAGTTCTCGATCTTCAGATCGCGCTGGTAGACGGGCGCGACGAACGGCAAGTCGTCCATGTTCTCGACGATGGCGCGCGGCAAGTTGTGCACGATGCTGGCCGTCGTCGCTCCGATAGGAGAGTCCCTTGATGTCCTTCAGAGGCAGGCCATCGGCGACCTCCTTGCAGGTGTAATCGAATTCCTCGCGGCACACGAAATCCACCGCGCGGGTGGCTTTCAAGGAGCCCTCCGGATCGACCATGGTCTTGGCGCCGACCAGGCCGATCTTGATGTTGCGGATTGTCCTGCTTCAGCAGTTCGGCGAATTTCGCATCGGTCGGAAACGACGGCGTGCTGGTGTGCATGATGACGAGGTCGTAGTCGCGCGCAATCTCCCGGCTCTGATCGACGGTCAGCTCATCGGCCGGAGCATCGAGCAGGCGCGAGTCAGGTACCAGAGCGGCCGGCTGCGCCAGCCAGGTCGGGAACCAGAACGACTTGATCTCGCGCTTGGCCTGGTAGCGCGAACCGGCGCCGCCGTCGAACCCGTCGAACGAAGGTGCCTGCAGAAAAAGTGTCTTGTGCTCTGTCATATCGATGTCCTCATGAACTGATCCGTTGCCCGCAGCCAATCGTTCGGCGCGTCAAGGTACCGGGCAACTGCGTCGGAATTGGCACATTATAGACTAAGCGTGGCGCGTTCCCGAATACCAAGGGGCGAATCATGCGGGCGCCAATCGGAGGTTGTGCGGCGCCGAATTGCCACCGCGAACCTCCCGGCCGGCTTTTCGACTATCGATCGTGCAGTTTGTATAGAGACAGACTATTGGTTACGTCGTCGATGACGGCGTAGTTGCACAGACCCTTCCGCAGTGTATCGAGCCTGGAAGCGCAGCCCTGGCTCGAATCGACATTGTATTCGTGGACGAATTTCCCCTTGCGTGGTGAATTCGACGATCTCGTTGTCAATGGCAAGTGCCGGAGCAGCAGCGAATGGTTCGTGCGGTGTCGACGATTGCGTAACACATATTAATTGTTTATTTACATATATTTATTAGTTATATGGATAATTAACATTAACTCGGTTCTTGCTCGAACGACCCAGGTGCAAGCTCGCGACCGCTGATTTGTGCCATGTTAAAGTTTCATTTGAATCACTTTATGAAAGTACGCAATGACTGATCGACTGACCTCCTTATTGACGCAACGTCCCTGGCTGCTCGCGGACGGCGCGACCGGCAGCAATTTGTTCGAACGTGGCTTGCAGTCCGGCGACGCTCCGGAGCTTTGGAATTCCGAGTATCCGGAGCGGATTGCGGATTTGCACCGCGCCTTCGTGGAGGCGGGCGCTGACATCATCCTCACTAACAGTTTCGGCGGCACCCGACACCGGCTGAAGCTGCACAAGGCGGAAAGCCGCGTGGCCGAGCTCAACGAGAAGGCGGCCCGGATCGCGCGGACCGAAGCGGGGCGTGCGGCACGCACCGTGCTCGTGGCCGGAAGCATGGGACCGACCGGAGAGATTCTCGAACCCCTTGGGCCCCTGAGCTTGGATGCTGCCCGCGAAGCCTTTGCCGAGCAGGCGACCGCACTCGCACGGGGCGGCGCCGACATTCTTTGGATCGAGACCATGTCTTCGGTCGAGGAAACCGAAGCGGCCGTCGCCGGCGCGCGCACGACAGGTCTGCCCGTCGTGGCCACGCTGAGCTTCGACACCAACGGCCGGACGATGATGGGCGTCACGCCGTCCGAACTGGCCGAATTGCATCGCAAGCACGGACTCGCCGCATGCGGCAGCAATTGCGGGACCGGGCCTTCCGAACTCGTCGCATGCATCGTCAATCTCGCCACGGCCTCGGAGCCTGCGGCCATACTCGTCGCGAAGGCAAACTGCGGCATTCCACAATTCGTCGACGGCGCGATCCGTTTCAACGGAACCCCCGAGTTGATGGCGCAGTACGCGCGCCTGTCGTTCGATTCGGGGGCGCGGATCATCGGCGGCTGTTGCGGCACCACCCCCGAGCACTTGCGCATCATGCGCCAGGCACTCGAAGCCCATGTGCGCGGACCGAAGCCGGACCTCGCGGCCATCGAATCGACGCTCGGCGCCATTTCAACCGGTGCGACGGCGCAATTGCGAGGCGAGTTGAGCCGTCAAGCCGGCGCCGCTCCCGGTGCCACGGGCCGGCGCGCGACGGGTCGCCGCGCTGCCAGAGCGGAAAACACCTGACGCCGCGGACTTCGTTGGCCGAAGATCAGGGATATTTGTTTTCCACGGTGTCGCGCACGAGATGCGTGTCGTAGACCAGCACGACGGACGCGATTCGGCCGGTGTCAGGATCGAAATTGAAAACGTCCGCGCATTCGAAGGCGACCTTGCGAGCCATCCTTCAGCCGCCAATCGTAGAGATAGTAGGCAACCGCCCGCATGTGGCCTTCGGCGCTGACCAGCACGTCATGCACGGTCAGGTTGCTGGAACTCGATGCGCTCGCGACCTTGCTCATGTAGGTGCGTACCGGAAGGCGGCCCAAGAACGGCGACTGTACCCAGCCGTCAGCGGTGAACAGCGCCGCCGCCTTGTCGACGTCGTTCGCTTCAAGGGCCTTGAGATACTTGCGCACAGCTTTCTGCATATGCCTCTCCTATCCTGCGATGCCCCGGTGCCTCGGTGCCCCAGAGCTATCCTGCGACGCCTGAGAGTTGAGCTTAACCATCCGTGCGCCACAAGGAAAGGGGCGTGCACCGCAAGGAAACGGGCAGCGCGGGCGCGGCGGGATTCCGGTATGTTACGCCGCGCAACGGCGGCGTGCGGCCGCAATCCAGGACATCGATGAGCGTGATCAATTCGGCACAGGATCTGTGGCTCGGCCTCGACACCGGCGGGACGTTCACCGACGCGGTGCTGCTCGCCGACGGCCGCCGGGTCATTGCGAGCGCCAAGGCGCTGACGACTCCTTGGAATCTCGCCATCGGCATCGGCAAGGCGATTCGCGCCGTGCTGGAACTGCTTCCGGCGGGTGCGCGCCGCGAAGGGGTCAGTCTCGTGTCGGTGTCGACGACGCTTGCGACGAATGCAGTCGTCGAAAATCGCTTCAGTCCGGTGTGCACACTGCTGATCGGCTTCGACGATGCGATGGTCGAGCGTTCGGGTCTGCAGAGCCCCGGCAGCGGCGGCGCGGTGGTCCGCATTCAGGGAGGCCATACGGCCACCGGCGAAGAGTCGGTCGGCGCTCGACGAGGCAGCCGTGGCAAGCGCGGTCGCCGAGCACGAAGCACGTGTCGAGGCGTTCGCCGTCGCGGCCAATTTTTCCGTGCGCAATCCGGCGCATGAATTGCGCGCGCGCAAGTTGATCCGTGCGCTGACCCAGAAACCCGTGACCTGCGCCCACGAATTGAGCTCCAAGCTCGATGCGCCGCGCCGCGCACTCGACGGCCGCGCTCAATGCCCGCCTCACGCCTCAGATACGGCATCTGATCGACGCGTTGTCGCACGTGCTCGACGAGGAGTCGATCGAGGCGCCGCTGATGATCGTCAAGGGCGATGGCTCGCTGATGAGGGCCGAAATTGCGCTCGAGTATCCGGTCGAGACCATCTCTGTCGGGCCCTGCCGCGAGCGTCGTCGGCGCGGGCTTCCTGACCGGCTTGGAGGATTTCGTCGTCGCCGACATGGGCGGCACCACTACCGACATCGCCGTCGTTTCCGGCGGCCGTCCGGTCATCAGCGGCGCAGGGCGCTCTCGTCGGCGCTTGGCGCACGATGGTCGAGGCCGTCGATGTGCGCACCAGCGGTCTCGGCGGCGACAGCGAGGTTCACTTCGACCGGCAACATCGGCTGCGCGTCGGTCCGCGCAAAGCCATGCCGCTCAGCCTGCTGGCGCATACCTTTCCGGCCACGCTCGCGCAGGTTGCGATCGATCGCGGAACTCGAGCGCCTGCCGGCATATCCGGCGCATTTCGCCTTTCGCAACCCCGGACGCGCGCTTCCCAAGCATTTCGTCGGCGGTCGAGCAGCGGGTGTGGGAGGCGTTGGATCTGGAGCCGCGGCCGGTGTCTGAGGTCGTGCACAGCGGCGCGGGGCTCGAGGCGCTGCGCCGCCTCGCCGATGCGGGGCTTGCGACCCTTGCAGCATTTACGCCGAGCGACGCCATGCACGTGCTCGACCGGCAACAGGGATGGAGCCGTGAGGCCGCCGAGTACGGCGCGCGCATTCTCGCCACCGAGGAACGCAATGCGCGCGCCGCGCGCGCGGCGGTCTCGCCGCAGGCGATCTGCGAGCGAACCTACGAACATGTCGTACGCGAAACCGGCCGCGTTCTGCTCGCCGCGGCATTGGCACAGGACCCGGTCTGCAGGCGCGAGGGCGCGGCTGGGGCGAACTCGGCGATCGACTCATCGAGGAGACCGTTGCCGGACGGCGCTTCTCGGCGCTGCTGCAGACGACGCTCGGTCTGGCGCGCCCGTTGGTCGCGATCGGCGCGCCGGTGGGTGCCTACTATCCGGAGGTGGCTCGCCGGCTCGGCGCGCCGCTGCTCCATCCCCGCGCATGCGGCGGTGTGCAACGCGGTGGGCGCCGTCGCCGGAGTCGTTTCGCAGACCGTCGAGATCCTGGTCAATCAGCCGACGTTCAAAGTGTTTCGAGTCCATGATCCGGCGGGGAGCCAGGACTATCCGGAACCGGAACCTGCGCTCGAGCATGCGCGGCGCATTTCGCGCGAACTTGCGCTGGCGGCGGCGCGGCGCGCCGGTGCGGCCGACCCGCATGTCGAAACCAGCGTGAGCGAGAGAGCTCGCGCAGGTGGGTCCGGGTGCCGACTATCTTGCGGAGGCGGTGGCTCGTTCGACGGCGACGGGCCGGCCGCTCGCGGGCCACGCCGGCGTGCTCTGAGAAAGACGGGCCGCATATGGGATGAAGGCGAGCGGCATATCGGATAAAGGCATGTGCCGGAGCCGGCATATCGGATAAAGGCATGCCGAAAGAAATAACTCGCTTCGGCATGGGGAAAACTGCGCACATCCGCACGGGCCGCGATGGTTTTTCCCTATAATCTTTTCCCCGCCCATCACCTCACCGAGCACTTGCATGAAACAACCTGAAGAGACGGTTGGCCGGCGCAGCCGACGCCGGCCCGGAAGCGCCGACGTCAGTCACGCGATCTTCGACCGCACGCGGCCGTACCGACATTTGCGCAATCCGTTCGAGCCGTTGAAGGTATTCTCCGACGATCAGGTCGCCGCCATTCACGAGGCCGCGCTCGTCATGCTCGAAACGCAGGGCATGAAGGTACTGTCCGCCGATGCGCGCGCCGTGTATCGAAATGCCGGCGCCGAAGTGGACGAGGCGACGCTGATGGTTCGGCTCGCCGCGGGACTTGGTGGGCGCCTCGCTCGCCACCGCGCCGCACGAGATTACGTTGCACGCCGTGGATCCGGAGCGCCACGTTCCGCTGTCGAACCGGATGCGTCGCCTTCGCGCCCGACCTCCGGGCCTCCGAACATCATGGATACGGCAGGCGGGCGGCGCGCCGGTACGCTCGAGGATTTCTGCAACCTGATCAAGCTGTGTCAGAACTTCGAGGTGATCCACGTGCTCGGCGGAGCCACCGAGCCTCAGGACATTCCCGTTCACATCCGCCATCTCGAGGTGACGCGCGCGCAGCTCATGCTCTGCGACAAGATTCCATTCATATTTTCGCGTGGCCACAAACAAGTCGCCGACAACTTCGAGCTCATCCGGCTCGCGCACGGTATCTCGCCCGAGGAGTTCCGCTCGCGTCCGTACACCTACACCATCATCAATACGAATTCGCCGCTGCAGCTCGACATCCCGATGGCCGACGGCATCATTGATTTCGCCACCGCCGGCCAAGTGCTCATCATCACGCCCTTTACGCTGGCGGGAGCGATGGCGCCGGTGACGATCGCGGGCGCGCTGACGCTCGCGCACGCCGAGGCGCTTGCGGGGCTGACTCTGGCGCAGATCGTGAGGCCCGGTGCGCCGATCGTCTATGGGAGCTTCACCTCGAACGTCGACATGAAATCCGGATCGCCGGCGTTCGGCACGCCGGAGTACGTCAAGGCGGCTTTCGGCGCCGGTCAGCTCGCGCGCTTTCTCGGTCTGCCGTGGCGTTCCTCGAACGCGACAGCCTCGAACATTCCCGATGCTCAGTCCGCCTACGAGTCGCAGATGAGCCTGTGGGGCGCGCTGTTCGGCGGCTGCAACTTCGTCCTGCACGCGGCAGGCTGGCTGGAGAGCGGGCTGACGACCTCGTACGAGAAATTCATTCTCGATATCGAGATGCTGCAGATGTTCGCCGAAGTGTTTCAGCCGGTGGGGGCCGGGCCATCGGATCTGGCCCTCGAGGCGGTGGCGGAGGTGGGCGCCGGAGGCCACTTCTTCGGCTGCGCGCACACCATGGAGCGGTATCGAAGCGCGTTCTATGCGCCCCTGGTCTCCGACTGGCGCAATGCCGGCAGCTGGGCGGACGACGGCGCAAAGACGGCGACGGAGCGCGCGAGCGGGATCTGGCAGAGCGAACTGCGGCGTTATGTCGCGCCTGCGCGCGATCCGGCCATTGTCGAGGCGCTGGACTCCTATGTCGCCCGGCGCAAGGCGGAAGGCGGCGCGCCGCCGGTGACCTGATGATGTCGCGTCTGGACACGTCGCCGTCGCGATATCACAAGTTCGAAGGGCGCGTGCGTCTTAACATGGAATGCGATGAGGGCCGCGTAAGGTGCGGTGGCGATTCGGAAAATAACGGTTGGAGAGAGTATGTCAGCGCCGACTGAGGGTGAATTCGATCTGGCCTCGCTCAATGACGAGGAGCTGACCGAACAGGTCCACGACGACCTATACAACGGTCTGAAGACCGAAGTCGAGGAGGCGACGCGGATTTTCCTCCAGCGAGGCTGGTCCGCCGAACGCGTCCTGAACGACGCTCTGGTGGAAGGCATGCGCATCGTCGGCATCGATTTTCGTGACGGTATTCTGTTCGTCCCCGAAGTGCTGCTCGCCGCGAACTCCATGAAGGGCGGCATGGAGATACTGCGGCCCCTGTTGGCGGAAACCGGAGTCGAGCCGATCGGCAAGATCGTCATCGGCACGGTCAAGGGCGACATCCACGACATCGGCAAGAACCTAGTCTCGATGATGCTCGAAGGCGCGGGTTTCGAGGTCATCGATCTCGGCATCAACAACCCGGTCGAGAAATACCTGGAGGCGCTCGACAAACACAAGCCGGATATTCTCGGCATGTCGGCGTTGCTGACGACGACGATGCCGTACATGAAAGTGGTCATCGATACCCTGAAGGAGCGCGGCATCCGCAACGACTACATCGTGCTGGTCGGCGGCGCGCCGCTCAACGAGGAATTCGGCAAGGCCGTCGGCGCGGATGCGTATTGCCGCGATGCCGCCGTTGCAGTCGAGACCGCGAAGGGTCTGATCGCGGCGCGGCGAGCCGGTGCGGCGGCCCACTGAGCGAAGCGCGCAATGACAGAGAACGTTGCGCCGCAGGGTCAAGGCATGCTGATCATCGCCTGCGGAGCGCTGGCGCACGAGATCACGGCACTGCGCCGCGCCAACGGCTGGGACTCGCTGGACGTGAGCTGTCTGCCGGCCGAACTGCACAACCGGCCGGAAAAGATTCCCGGCGCCGTTCGCACCGTCATTCACGCCACGCGCGACCGCTATCGTTCGATTTTCGTCGCCTACGGCGACTGCGGCACGGGCGGATTGCTGGACGAGGTACTGCGCGAGGAGGGAGTTGAACGCATTCCGGGCGCCCATTGCTACGAGTTCTTCGCCACCGCACCGGTGTTTGCAGCGCTCGCCGACGCCGAACCGGGTACGTTCTATCTCACGGACTTTCTGCTGCGCCATTTCGAGCGTTTGGTGATTCGCGGCCTCGGGCTCGATCGGCATCCGGAACTGTTTGCAACGTACTTCGGCAACTATCGCAGGCTGGTCTATCTGGCACAGTCCCCGTGCGCGGGATTCAGAGGAACAGGCGCGCGCGATTGCGGCGCGGATGGGACTGGTATTTCGAATATCGCCAAACCGGTTACGGGACGCTGGGGACGACGCTGCGTGCTGCGCGCCGTGACGAGCGAGCGACGCCCGGCGCGGCGAAGGGGCGATTCGCCCCAGGACCGTGCGGTTCGCTGATCGTCATTTCCTGGCGGGACATCCCGGCCCAGGTCATCGTCAAGCGGGGCCGTGAGGCTGCCAAGGTGCAACTGTCGCACCGCTTCCAAGAAGCGGTGGACCGCGCCGCCATGCGCGCCGGCAAGGGCAGCTCCGATGCCTACCTCGCCGACTGGGCGCGCAGCGCGCCGCGGCCGTGCGGCGATGATCTGCAGGCCGAGGCGTCGGCGGAGGCGGCGCGCCTCGAAGCGAAGTTCACGGACGAGGACTCTGGAGCGGCTGGTTCGAGCGAAGGGCGTGGACGCGAACGCTGCGGTTGCCGACGGTGGGGTTTCCGATTCCGGAGCCGCGCCGGCTTCCGAGTCCGCCTGATGTACGCGGTCAGGCTATGGTCGGTGCGCCACGCGCGCGGCCTCAACGCGTTCTATCGCGGCTTCGAGGCAACCCTGGTGCGTCTCGATCCTCTGTTTCGGGCATTGGGGTATGAACGCATCGAGCGGCCGGTGGCGGCGGCGGAAAGAGCAGTCAAAAGTCTGCTGTTCGACTGCCGCATGTGCGGTCAATGCGTGTTGAGTTCCACCGGCATGTCGTGCCCGATGAACTGTCCGAAGTCGTTGCGCAACGGCCCTTGCGGCGGCGTGCGCGCGGACGGCAATTGCGAGGTCAAGCCGGACATGAAGTGCGTCTGGGTCGAAGCCTATCGCGGCAGCGAACGCATCCCGGGCGGTGTTGCGGCGATGAGCAAGGTGCAGTTCGCAGTCGATCAGCGCAGCCAGGGCCGCTCGTCGTGGCTGCGGGTTGCGCGCGAAAAAGCCGGGAACGGCGCGCAGAGCGGGGACCGGGGCAGCGTGAAGGGGGAGCAATGAGATTCGAGGACGAGCCGGTTCCGGGCTATCCCCTGCCCATCCTGGCCGGTCACACCTCGCCCGGACGCTTCGAACGCGTGCTGCGCGCGGGCGGCTTTGCAGTCACCACCGAGCTTGCGCCCCCGGATTCCGCCGACCCTGAGGATGTGTACAAGCGGGCGCGAGTTTTCGACGGCTATGTCGACGCGATCAACGCGACCGACGGCAGCGGCGCGAACTGCCACATGTCGAGTCTCGCGGTATGCGCGCTGCTGACGCGCGTCGGTTATGCCCCGATCATGCAGATTTCCTGCCGCGACAAGAATCGCATCGCGATTCAGGGCGACATTCTGGGCGGCGCCGCGATGGGAGTGTGCAACATGCTCTGCCTGACCGGTGACGGTGTGCAGGCGGGTGATCATCCTCAGGCGAAGCCGGTATTCGATCTCGACTGCGTGTCGCTGCTCGACATCGCGCGCACCTTGCGCGACGATCACCATTTTCAAAGCGGCCGCAAGATCAGCTTCGCGCCGCGCGTGTTCCTCGGCGCCGCTGAAAATCCCTCCGGCCTGCCGCACGCGTGGCGGCCGCAGCGCCTGGCGAAGAAGGTCGCCGCCGGCGCGCAATTCATTCAGACCCAGTACTGCTACGATCTGCCGCTGCTGCGACGCTTCATGGAGGAGGTCGAGGCGCTCGGCCTGCTCGACAAGGTCTTCATTCTCGCCGGCGTCGGTCCACTGCGCTCGGCGAAGACTGCGGACTGGATGCGCAAGAACGTCCCCGGCATGCACGTTCCGGACGCCGTCATCGCGCGTCTCGGCGGCGCGCAGGATCAGGCCCGCGAAGGCCGCAATATCTGCATCGAGTTGATTCAATCGATGCGCGAGATCCGCGGAATCAGCGGCGTGCACATCATGGCCTACCGCCAGGAAGAGTCTGTGGCGGAAATCGTCGATAAGTCCGGCATCCTTCAAGGTCGCTCTCCCTGGTATCCCGAGCGCGACGCCCCTCAATATTCTCACAGGACAGCAATATGACCGACACCGTCGTCAGTTCCGCCACCAAGGAAGTCGTCATCGGCTTCGATCGACCCTTCGTCATCATCGGCGAGCGCATCAATCCGACCGGGCGCAAGATCCTCGCCGCCGAGATGGCGGCCGGCGACTTCACCCGCGTCGAGGCCGATGCGCGCGCCCAGGTCGAGGCCGGCGCTCACATGCTGGACGTCAATGCGGGCATACCGCTGGCCGATGAGCCGGCGATTCTCGCGCGCGCGATCCAGCTGGTGCAGTCGATCACCGACGTGCCGCTGTCCATCGACTCATCCATCGTCGCCGCGCTCGAAGCCGGGCTTGCAGTCTACAAGGGCAAGGCGTTGGTCAATTCGGTGACCGGCGAGGATGAGCGATTGGAATCCGTGCTGCCGCTCGTCAAGAAGTACGGTGCCGCGGTGATCGCGATTTCGAATGACGAAACCGGCATATCCGAAGATCCGGACGTACGCTATGCGGTCGCGAAGAAAATCGTCGAGCGGGCCATGGACCACGGCATCCCGGCGTGCGATGTCGTCGTCGATCCGCTGGTCATGCCCATCGGCGCGATCAATCAGGCGGGCGTGCAGGTCATGCGGCTGGTGCACCGGCTGCGCACCGAGCTCAAGGTCAATACCTCCTGCGGCGCCTCGAACATCAGTTTTGGACTGCCGAACCGCGACGGCATCAACAGCGCCTTCCTGACGATGGCGATGGGCGCCGGCATGACCTCTGCCATCACCAATCCGCTGCATGTCGAAGTCGTCAAGGCCTGTATGGGTGCGGACGTCATGCTCGGACACGATCCGGATTGCGCACGCTGGATTCGCCGCTTTCGCGACATGACTCCGCCCGCCATGGGCGCCGCGAACGCCGCCGGCGCGACCGCAGAGGCCCCGCGCGGCCGCCGCGAAGGCGGCCATCGCCGGCGCCCGGCCTAAGGATTCGGCGGCTGCATGGCCACCCGAGATCCACTCGTCGTATTCACGCCCTCCGGCAAGCGCGGCAACTTTCCCGGTCGGCACGCCGCTGCTGCAGGCCGCGCGCAGTCTCGGTGTGGACATCGACTCGGTCTGCGGCGGCCGCGGTCTTTGCGGACGCTGCCAGGTCTTGGTCGCGGAGGGCGAGTTCGCCAAGCATGGCGTCATCTCCTCCGAGCGCCAGCTTGTCGCCGTTCAGCGAGCCGGAAAAGCGCTTCTCGCGGCGGGTGCCCCTGGCGGCGGGCCGGCGCCTGTCGTGTTCGGCGCGCGTCGAGGCCGATGTGGTCATCGACGTGCCGGCGAGCAGCCAGGTGCATCGCCAAGTGGTGCGCAAGGAGGCCGACGCGCACGTCATCGAGCTCGATCCGGTGGTACGCCTGCACTACGTGCAGGTGAAGCAGCCCGACATGCACGATCCATCCGGCGATCTGCGCCGGCTGTACGAGGCGCTGGAATCCGAATGGAACCTCACGGATCTGACCTGCGATTTGTCGGTGCTGCAGACCCTGCAGCCGACCCTGCGCTCCGGATCGTGGCAGGTCACCGTGGCGGTCCATGCCGCCAAACAGATCATCGCCGTCTGGCCCGGCCTGCATGAACTCGCCTACGGACTCGCCGTCGACATCGGCTCGACCACCATTGCCGCGCACCTGTGCGATCTGGGGAGCGGCGAGGTCGTGGCCTCCGCCGGCGTCATGAATCCGCAGATTCGCTTCGGCGAGGATCTGATGAGCCGTGTGTCCTATTCGATGATGAATCCCGGGCGGCGCCGCGCTGATGACCGCAGCCGTGCGCGAAGCGCTGTGCGGGCTCGCCGTGGACGTGGCGCGACAAGCGGGCATCTCGCACGAGGACATTCTCGAGGCGACGCTGGTCGGCAACCCGATCATGCATCACCTGCTGCTCGGCATCGATCCGGTGGAACTCGGCGGTGCGCCGTTCGCGCTCGCCATCGATCATTCGCTCACGCTGCGGGCAAACGTCATCGACTTCAAATTGAACCGCAACGCGCGAATCTACGTGCTGCCGTGCATTGCCGGACATGTGGGCGCGGATGCGGCGGGAATGGTGCTCGCCGAGCGTCCGGATCTCGCGCGACGAGATGACGCTGCTCGTGGATGTCGGCACCAACGCGGAAATCGTGCTGGGGAACAGCCGGCGCCTGGTCGCCTGTTCCAGCCCCACCGGCCCCGCGTTCGAGGGCGCGCAGATCAGCTGCGGCCAGCGCGCGGCGCCCGGAGCGATCGAACGCGTGCGCATCGACCGCGAGACGCTCGAGCCGCGATTCAAGGTCATCGGTTCCGATCTTTGGTCCGACGAGCCGGGATTCGACGCGGCCACGGCGGCCACCGGCATCACGGGAGTATGCGGATCCGGCATCATCGAGGTCATCGCGGAAATGTATCTCGCCGGCATCATCAACCAGGACGGCGTCCTCGACGGCCGACTGGCGGCGCGCTCGCCGCGCATCGTGGAGAATGGGCGTACTTTCGCCTATCTGCTGCATCAAGGTGCGGTGGAGATGAAAATCACCCAAACCGACGTGCGCGCGATTCAACTGGCGAAGGCCGCGCTCTACGCCGGCGTCGCGCTGCTCATGGAACGGCTCGGCATCGATCACGTCGATCGTATCCGGCTCGCCGGAGCGTTCGGCAGCCATATCGATGTCAAGTACGCGACGATTCTCGGCATGGTTCCCGACTGCGATCTTGGCCAAGTACGTTCGGCCGGCAATGCCGCCGGCACCGGCGCGCGCATTGCGCTGCTGGATGCCGCTTCGCGCGGCGTCATCGAGTCCCTGGTGAGACGCATCGAGAAGGTGGAGACCGCGATCGAGCCGCGCTTTCAGCACCACTTCGTCGAGGCCATGGCGATTCCGCACAAGACCGCCGCCTATGCGAACCTGCGCAAGGTCGTGGATCTGCCCGCGCCCAAGGAGTCCACGAGCCAAAGTGAAACCCGCGGCCGCCGGCCGCGCCGCGCGGACCCGGTGAAGACGGACTGAGGCGTTCGCGTAGGAATCAACCGACACGCGCGCACGGTCATCTGCCGAGGGCCGGCGACGTCAGGGTCCGAGCAGAAACGCCTCGTAGGATCTCTGAAAGTAGTTCAACGCGTGGTGGGGAATCGTCGGATTGTGCGCAGCAGCCTCCAGCGGCGAGGTGAAACATTGCAAGGCGTGGGTCTTGGCCCTGCGCGCCTCCGAATCCAGCGGAAATTTCCCCCAGCTGACCTCGCGGAACTCGTTGGGATCTGCGCGCTGCCAGCTCCAGATCGGATAGCGCGCCAATGGGATGCCGCGCGTGCGGGCGATCTCACAGCAGATGCTGCCCACGACATCATGGTCCGGGTGCCCATCCCGCTCGTAGGGTGCAATCATGGTCATCGCAGGCTCGACGAGCAATAGAATGGCATTGCGCAACTTGTTTTGAAAATCGGCCACGTGGCCATCAGGAATCCCGAGCCGGACCACCGAAACGTGAGTGGCGGAGAGTTTACGCAATGCCTCTTTCAACTCTTGTCGCCGTATCAGATCGAGGTTCGCGCGTCCGGGAATCGACGCCTCGCCATCGGTCACGCTCAGCACCGTCACGCTTCTTCCCATTCCCGCCCAGGTGTGTATGAGTCCGCCTGCACCCATGATCTCATCGTCGGGATGAGGTGCGATGACCAGCAAGGAGCCTTCCGCCGGCGACCAGTCCGACCGACGGACTAGATGTTGGGCCCATAACCGTTCGGATGTGTGCGGACGCGCCGATGGGAGGGAATTTGAATCAGGAGAATGCATGTAGGGCCGATGATCGCGCGAGGGAAGCTCGGTGCCTGTCGGTCGATGCATTGTCCGAATGTAGGAATGCACCGCTCTGCCTAGCCGGACGAGGGACGACCGGCTTCACGCGCTGTACTTCTGTCCGACATGGCCTCCTCTGCCTCCTCGGTCACGGCGGCCAAGGCCGCACGCAATTCGTCCATTCGGTACGGTTTGGCAATGATCCTGATCCGGTGAGCGGCGGCACTGCGGTTGGCCGCCTCGGCGTAGCCGCTGGTCAGGAGCACCGGGAGACTGGGACGCCGCCGTCGAATTTCCTGCGCCAGTTCCACCCCGTTCATGCGACCCGGCATCATCACGTCGGAGAAGACGATGTCGATCGCACGTTGGTCTGCCAGTGCACCCAATGCGGCTTCGGCGCTCGCCACCCGAGTCGTGTCATACCCCAGTTCCCGGATCATTTCGGCGGTCAGCGCCGCTACCTCATCGTCGTCCTCGACCAATAGGACTTGCCCGGCCGAGATCGGCGTCTCCGCAGGCCCTTCTACCGCTGTGTCATTCGGACAGGCGGGGGTCTTGAGGGTGCGAGGGAGGAACAGGGACACCTTGGTTCCGCACCCCACGGTACTTTCGATCCGTAGGCCGCCTTTCGATGCCCGAGCGAATCCATGAGCCTGCGCGAGTCCCAACCCTGAACCCTTGCCGACCTCCTTGGTCGTGAAAAATGGCTCAAAGGCATGAGACAGGACGTCGGGCGTCATTCCGACGCCCGTGTCGCTGATATCCAGACGCACGAAATCGCCGGTCAGCTCCGGGTCGGCCAGGGCTGGCGCATTGTCGGCGCAGATCGTGACGACGCCTCCCGTCGGCATCGCATCGCGCGCATTCACCGCCAAATTGAGAATGACGAGTTCGAGCTCGCCGGGATCGACCTCAACCGGCCAGAGATGCTGTGCAAATTCGGATCGAAACTGCACGTCGCCCCGCAGACTGCGATCGAGCAATTCACGCATCCCGACGATCAGCCGGCGCAGATCCACCGCCTCGGGACGCAACGGCTGGCGGCGGGCAAATGCCAGCAGCTGCCGGCATAGGGCTGCGCCGCGTGTCACAGCCTGTTTCATGGCGTTGTATACGCGCTCGCGGCCGGCCTGATCGCCCGGGCGTCCCATGATTTGCAGGCCGCCCGAGAGCACCTGCAGTAGATTGTTGAAATCGTGCGCGACACCGCCGGTGAGCTGGCCTATCGCCTCGATCTTCTGTGCCTGGCGCAAGCGCTCCTCCACGGCGCGCCGATGGGTTACGTCGGTAACCACGCCGGCAATGCGCGTCGGTGTTTCTTCCGCATAAAAGGTCTGTCCGCTGAAATGCACCCAGCGAATTTCACGATCGGATGCGCGCCGGATGCGCGCTTCGACATCGACCGACCCCATGAACTCCGCCTGCGCAAAAGCCTGCCTCACCAACGATCGATCTTCGGGCAGAAAATGCTCGAGCGCAGTGTGGAGGTCCCATGTTGACTGCAACTCTCGGTAGCCGAAGATCTGGTCGTGCCGCAATGAGCGGTGTATCGCGCCGGTGCCCAGGAAGAGCTCCCAGCTGCCCATCCCCGCAGCGTCCAAGGCAAGCTGAAAATCGCCTTCGGCGCGCGCCCGCTCCTCGATTTCTCTGGCGAGACGCGCGTTGGTCGTCCGCAGGTCACCGGGCGTTCCCGAATCGGCGCCGTCGTGAATGGCGGCAAGGGCAACTTCAGCCGCGCGCAATCGCTCGAGCAATTGCGCGCGCGTCAGTTCATCGAGCGGATCGCCTGCTTGATGCGGGGGAGAGCGGGTCATGAAGCAGCCCTTGGGGCCACCGCTTCATGGTTGCTGGGGTGATTTGGCGCGGTCACGACTCCCCCATTTGAACCCACAATTGCGGCGGCGCGTACCGGAAATCGCCGCTAACCGTCGTAGGCATCGACGGACAGGGCGATGCCTCGGCGATGCCGTCAGACGTCGCCGCCGGAGGTCACGCCTCAGACGTTCGAGTCGGGGAACGCCGCCTTGCGCCGTCGCCATGTAGTCGAGCAGCGCCTCGTCGATCGCGGGATCCATCGGCGGGGGGACATACTCAGCGAGCTGCTTCTTCCACAGGGTATTGGCGCGCTTCGTCATGTCGGGAGAGCCCTCGGCTTCCCACTGCTCGTAGCTGTTGTTGTCGGCGAGCGGCGAGCGGTAAAACGCATTCTCGAAATTCGCCTGGGTGTGGGCGCAGCCCAAGAAGTGCTTGCCGGGACCGACTTCGTGCATGGCATCGAGCGCCTGGCCGTTCACCGACAAGTCCACGCCCGCGAGCAGCGTATGCATCATGCCCGCCTGATCCGCGTCCATGACGAACTTTTCGTAGCCCATGGCCAGTCCGCCCTCGAGCCATCCGGCCGTGTGCAGCACGAAATTGACGCCCGCGAGACAGGTCGGCAGCAAGGTGTTCGCCGACTCGAAGGCCGCCTGCGCATCAGGAATCTTCGATGCGCAGAGGCTGCCGCCGGAGCGGAACGGTATTCCGAGACGGCGCGCCAGCGCGGCCATCGAGTACAGCACCAAGGCCGGTTCCGGTGTTCCGAAGGTCGGAGCTCCCGATTGCATCGAGATCGACGAGGCGAAGCTGCCCAGCACCACCGGCGCGCCCGGATTGACCAATTGCACGAAGGCAAGGCCCGCCAGCGCCTCGGCCAGAGTTTGTGCGACGGTGCCCGCGACCGTGACCGGCGACATCGCACCGGCCAGAATGAAGGGCGTAATGATCAACGCCTGATTGGCGCGTGCGTAGACCTTGGCGGCGCCGAGCATGGTCGCATCGTAGGTCATCGGCGAGTTGACGTTGATCAGATTGATGATGGTCGTCTTCGGACGGCCGGTCAGCGGATCGTTCAGTTCGTCGCCAAACACGATGTTCGCCATCGCGACGGAATCCGCGGCGCGCTCGGGCGCCGTTACGGAGCCCATGAACGCCTTGTCGCTGTACTTCAGATGGCTGTACACCATGTCGAGGTGCCGCTTGTTGACCGGCAGATCCACCGGCTCGCAAATCGTACCGCCCGAATGGTGCAGGGAATTGGCGAGGTACGCGAGCTTGACGAAATTGCGGAAGTCCTCGATTCGCGCATAGCGGCGACCCTCGTCGAGACTGCGCACGAAGGGCGAGCCGTAAGCCGGAGCGAACACGGTGTTGCTCGCCGCCGATGACCACGTTGCGCGCCGGGTTGCGCGCGTGCTGCGTGAATTCGCGCGGCGCGGTGCGCTTGCACGAGAGAACGGCACATGCCGCGTGCGAAATGCACGCGCTCGCCCTTCACGTCGGCTCCGGCCTTCTTCCAGATCTCGAGCGCCTCGGGATCGTCGCGAAAATCGATCCCGATCTCCTCGAGGATGGTATCGGCGTTGTGCTCCATCAGCACGAGGCCTTCCTCGCTCAGCACCTCGTAGTAGGGGATCTTGCGCGTAATGTAGGGGATCGACGCGCCCGCTCGCGCGGCCCGCGCAGCCCGCTTGGCGTCGCGGCCGCTGGGACGTCGTGCGTGGGTGGCCGGCGTGTTCTGTTCGTCCATCGTCGATCTCCCGATCTGTTTCAACTGAGTATGGTCACTGTGAGCGGGGGTGGCTGATCAGTTTGCGTCATGGACTTGTCATGAAGCGCCATTCCCCCGAAGGCGCGCCTCAGGCGCCGTAGAATTCCAATGCAATTTCGCCGAGCAGCCCCGCCACATAGCCCCGGAACGAACGCCATGCTTCCAAGTGAAACGCGTCATCGCGAGTACGCCACAGCACGATGTCGGCCTTCGCCAGTACGGTTCGCGTGCACATGCCGACCGGAAATTCACCGAGGTCCAGATCGAGCGGACAGGCGCCGCTCAATATGGTCGCCGCATGGGGCCCGCTCACCTCGAGTGCAAATTGCCGGTGGCTGATACTGACCAGGGCATGGGGCACATCGCTCAACGAGCGTTCGAGTGCATCCGCGGCGGCGGCCTCCGACGCTGCGTCGGCACCCAGCAGCAGGTATTCATCGGGACCCAGCCACAGCGTCGCCCGCGCTGTCCTGCAGCATGGCACGGCACGGTTCTTCCGCGAAGCCAGCTCCCCACGCGGGGGCAGCCGCCGCGCGCGCGCGCGCGTCGCCGTGCAGGATGAAGCGCATCGCAGGCGGCATGGCCTTCATCCATTCGGTCGCCGGCAGCATCGGCACTCTGCGTGCGGCGATTTCAGGCATTGATGCGTGCTCCGGCGGGATCATAGAAAACCGGCGAGGTGACTTCGACCTCGAGGTCGCCGCCGGGCATGGGCACATACAGGGTCTGTCCGAGACGGGCACGGCCGCCGGCGATCGACCGCCAGCGCAATCGAATGGCCGAGCACGCTGCTCGCAGTAGGACGAGGTGACGTGACCGATCAGTTCCATGGGCGGCTTCTGTCCGGCCTGCGCAGCGACTTGCGCGCCTTCCTCGAGCACGATGCGCGGGTCCTTGGTGCGCAGACCGACCAGTTGTTTGCGATCGGCCGATTTCATGGAGGCGCGCTCCAGGGAGCGCTTGCCGACGAAATCCGCTTTGCTCTTGCCGATGGCCCAGGTCAGTCCGGCATCATCCGGCGTCACGGTGCCGTCGGTGTCCTGGCCGACGATGATGTAGCCCTTCTCCGCGCGCAGCACGTGCATGGTCTCGGTGCCGTATTCGGTGATGCCGTGCGCCTGGCCCGCGGCATACACGGCTTCCCAGACGCTTTGGCCGAAATCCGCGGGCACGTTGATTTCGAATCCCAGCTCGCCGGTGAAACTCACGCGAAACAGCAGCATCGGCACACCGCAAATCCGTCCGCGGCCGACGCTCATGTGCGGCCACGCAGCCGCACTGATGTCGATGTCCTCGACCAGGTTCTCGAGCACGCGCCGTGCGTTCGGGCCTTGCACGGCGATGACGGCCCATTGCTCGGTGGTCGAGGTGAGCCACACCTTGAGGTCCGGCCATTCGGTCTGGCGGTAATCCTCCATCAAGGCGAGGACCCGCGGCGCACCGCCGGTGGTCGTGGTCACATGGAAGCGATCCGCGCCCGTACGCGCCACCACGCCGTCGTCGAAAATGAAGCCGTCTTCGCGCAGCAGTATCCCGTAACGCGAACGGCCGACGCCCAGGTTGGACCAATTATTGACGTACAGCCGGTTCATGAATTCGGCCGCATCGGGTCCGACGACTTCGATCTTGCCGAGCGTCGACGCGTCGAATATGCCGCAGGCGCCGCGCACCGCACGGCATTCGCGCGCGACCGCGGCGTGCATGTCTTCGCCGGCGCGCGGAAAATAGCGAGCCCGCTTCCACAGACCGACGTTCTCGAACACCGCGCCTTTGGCCTCCGCCCAAGGATGAATCGGTGTGGTGCGCACCGGATCGAAAAGGTCACCGCGTGAAATGCCGGCCATGCTGCCGAAGGTGACCGGCGTGTAGGGCATGCGAAAGGTGGTCAATCCCACTTGCGGGATGGCTACACCGAGGCGACTCGGCCACGATGGCCATGGCGTTGAGATTCGAGGTCTTGCCCTGATCGGTCGCCATCCCGGTGGTGGTATAGCGCTTGACGTGCTCGATGGACTGAAAACCTTCTCGGGTGGCGAGGTCAAGATCACGCGACGTGACATCGTGCTGCCAGTCGACGAAGGCCTTGTCGCCGCCCGGTGCCTGTGGCTGCGGCAATATGCCGAGATAGGCAGAGCTGCGGCGCTTGAGCGCGTCCACACGGAAGCGGGGCTGCGCGCGGCTCGGCTCCGGAGCGGCTTGCGGCACCGGCTGCCGCACCGTCCGCCAGTACCTCGGCCAGATCGTAGACGCCGCGGCAGGCGCCCGCCGATTGCGCGCACTCGGCCGATGCACCCGGCACGAAGGCCTGGAGATCTTCGTTCCAAGGAAGCTTGCCGCGCGATTGAGAAAACAAGTGCACGCTCGGGGTGAATCCGCCGGACATCAGCACGCAGTCGCACTCGATGCATTGGCCGGCGTGCACTGATGTCCGCCCTGCACGCGGCCCAGCGTGATGGCCCTGACGCGCAAATCGCCTTCGGTGCCGAGGACGGTCGATCCCGGGAGTACGTCGATCCCCGCGCGGCGTGCGGCGTCGGGCAGGGCGCCTGCCGCCTCCGGGCGCAGGTCCGCGACGGCGGCGATGGCCACGCCCGCGGCCTGCAGATCGAGGGCTGCCTGGTAGGCATCGTCGCCGGAAGTCACGACGACCGCGCGCGTGCCGACGCGCACGCCGTATCGATTCAGATACGTGTGTGCGGCACCCGCCAGCAGAATGCCGGGCCGATCGTTGCCGGGAAACACCAACGGGCGCTCGATCGCACCGGTGGCGAGCACCACTGATCGCGCGCGAACCTGCCACAGCCGCTCGCGCGGCTGGCTCGCCGGCGGATGCGCAAGGTGATCGCTCAGGCGTTGATTGAGACCGATGAGATTGTGCGGGAAATAGCCGAAGGCGGTGGTGCGCGCGAGCAAGGTCACGCGGCTGTTCTTCGCCAGGGCGGCGACGGCATTGCTGCACCCAGGCGATTGCGCTCTGCCCGTCGATCAGCGCGCTCGTGTCGGTCAGCAAGCTGCCGCCGAACTCCGCTGTTTCATCGCACAGGATGACCCGGGCGCCGCTGTCCGCGGCCGCTAGTGCCGCCGCCAATCCCGGCGGGCCCTGCGCCGACGACCAGCACATCGCAATGCGCGTAGCGTTGCGCGTAGCGGTCCGGATCGGCATGCGTCGGTGCGCGCGCCCAACCCGGCGGCGCGGCGAATCAGCGGCTCGTACAGCGCCTTCCATGCCTTGCGCGGCCACATGAAGGTCTTGTAGTAGAAGCCCGCCGGGAAGAACGCCGACATCG
Organism: uncultured Gammaproteobacteria bacterium; assembly: GCA_963779985.1. GTDB lineage: Bacteria > Pseudomonadota > Gammaproteobacteria > Steroidobacterales > Steroidobacteraceae > Bog-1198. The sequence continues at coordinate 939,233 of CAVZZW010000004.1, read as the reverse complement.
CATCGTTGATGCGGCCGAAATCGCGTTGCAAGCTCGGCCAACGATTCTGACTCTCGGCGATCAAGCCGTCGTAGAGCTCGACTTGAGTAGCGCGCAGATTGGGCGTCACGCGCGCGCGCATCCCGGCTCACCGTCACCAGGCGCATTCGGCTCCTCGGAGCCGGCGGCCAGGATGCCGCGCGGCCGGTGATACTTGAACGAACGGCCGGCCAGATGCACGCCGTTGGCGAGCAGGGCCGATGCCAGGGTATCGCCCGCGACGCCTTCGTACGATTGGCCGTCGAATGTGAATGCGCAGGCGCTGCGTCCGGTCGATTCGCCCGCCGCTCGGCGTGCGAAAGCCGCTCATTGCCGCGAACTCATGGCGTGCGCTCGCGCGGCGTCCGCGGCACGCCCCGGTCCGCGCTCTGCGGCGGTGCTTCGCCGGTCTTGTAGAAGGCCAGGAAATGATCGGTCGTGGTGTCGCGCAGCGCATTGAAGAACTGCCCGCAGCCGCGCGAATGGCGCCAGCGTTCGGCATGCACGCCCTTGGTATTGGCGCGCATGTACAGGAATTCCGCCCACGCTTGATCGTCGAGCTGCGAGGGTTGGAGCGGACGCGCCAGGTGCGCCTGACCGCCGTAGGTGAATTCGATTTCAGGGCGTTTACCGCAGTAGGGGCAGACGATGAGCAGCATCGGGGATCCGCTTCAGTGAGCCACGGCGGCCGCCGCGGCCTCGTCGATCAAGTACCCGTCGCGGAAGCGCTCGATGGTGAACGGCGCATTGATCGGGTGCGGTTCGTCGCGCGCAATGGTCCAGGCAAAGACATGCGCCGATCCCGGCGTGGCCTTGAACCCACCGGTTCCCCAGCCGCAGTTGACGTACAGGCCCGGGCACCGGCGTCTTGGCGATGATGGGCGAACGGTCCGGCGTCACGTCGACGATGCCGCCCCAGTTGCGCATCATCCGCAGGCGGCGAAAGTTCGGGAACAATTCGCAGATCGCATCCAAGGTGTGCGTGTTGACGTGCAGCGCGCCGCGCTGGGTATACGAGGTGTAGGCATCGGTGCCGGCGCCGATGACCAGTTCGCCCTTGTCCGATTGACTGATGTAGGCGTGAATGGTGTTGGACATGACCACGCACGGAAAAATAGGTTTGACGGGTTCGGACACCAACGCCTGCAGAGGGTAGCTCTCCAGCGGCACGTGCACGCCGGCCAGCGCCATGATGCACGCTGGTATGGCCGGCCGCGGAAACACCCACCTTGCGCGACTGAATCACGCCGCGCGTGGTTTCCAATGCCTCGACGGCGCCGCCCGCATCGCGCCGTATGCCGGTGACCTCGCAATTCTCGATGATGTCGACGCCGAGCGCATCGGCCGCGCGCGCATAGCCCCAGGCGACGGCGTCGTGGCGCGCGGTGCCGCCGCGCCGCTGCAGGGCCGCGCCCAGCACCGGATAGCGGATGTTGTCTTCGATGTTGAGCGGCGGGCAGAATTCCTTGGCTTGGGCCGGTTCCAGCCACTCATTGTCGACTCCGCTGCACCGGTTGGCGTGCACGTGGCGCTTGAACACTTGAATGTCGTGCACGGTGTGCGCGAGCATCATGACGCCGCGCGGCGAGAACATGACGTTGTAATTGAGCACCTGCGAGAGGTTCTCCCACAACTTCACCGAATGATCGTAGAGCGCCGCGCTTTCGTTGAACAGGTAATTCGAGCGGATGATCGTGGTGTTGCGGCCGGTGTTGCCGCCGCCGATCCAGCCCTTCTCGAGGACCGCGATATTCGTCAATCCGTGTTCCTTGGCCAGATAGTACGCAGCGCCGAGACCGTGACCGCCGCCGCCGACGATGACGGCGTCGTAGCGTGCCTTGGGCTCGGGCTTGCGCCATTGCGGCTGCCAACTCGCGATGCTTCGAGAGACTGCGCCAGATCAGCGACAGTCCCGAAAATGATTGCCTGCTCATTGAGTATTCTCACGCACGAAGGCGGGATTGGGCGTGTCGTTCATTGCGAGTGTCGGTCAGGCCCTCAAATCCTGGTTCTCCGGATCATACGGTGAATCGACGAGAACCGTCGCGCGCTTGCGCTCGCCCAAGATTTCGATCTCGATGTCGCCGCCGACCGCCGCAAATTCCGGTTTGACGTAGCCCAAGCCCAGACTCTTGCGCAAGGCATGGCCATAGTAGCCGGCGGTGGCGCGGCCGATGATGTTGCCCTTGGCATCGAACAACGGCTCGTTGCCGAGTGGATCGGCATCCGTGACGCCGTGAACCTCGAAGGTGACGAAGCGATGCGGTACGCCCCGCTCGAGCTGCTTCTCGAGGGCCTCCTTGCCGATGAACGGTCCCTTGTTCGAGCCGTACGAAGCGGTCGAGTCCCGCCTCGTAGGGCGAGTAGTCGGGAGTCAGGTCGCTGCCCCACATGCGGTAGGATTTCTCGAGCCGCAGGGATTCCATCGCGCGCATGCCGGTCATGCCGATGTTGAATTCCGCGCCGGCGGCGAACAGCGAGTCGAACAGATGATGTGCGTACTCGATCGGGAAATGCAGCTCCCAGCCGAGCGCGCCGACGAAATTGACCCGCAGCAGATACACGTCCGTGGCGAGACCTACTTCGGCCACTTGTCCGGTCAGCCAGGGAAATGCGGCATTGTCCAGCGGCGCATCGACGAGCTTGGCCAGCACATCCCGCGAGCGCGGTCCGGCGACCACGAAGCAGCCGCGGCTCATGGTGATATTTCTCAAGGTCACGCTGCCGTCGGGCGGCAGCATTTGCTGCAGATAGTCGCTGTCGTAGCGTTCGGCGGCGCCCGCGCTCACCACATAGTAGTGTTGATCGGCGATCTTAGTGATCGTGAACTCTGAGCGAATGCCGCCGCGGCGGGTCAGTGCATGGCACAGCGCCATACGGCCGATCTTGATCGGCACCTTGTTGGCCACCAGCCCGTCGAGCCAGCTCTCCGCGCCCGGTCCGGTCACTTCGTGCTTGGTGAACGGCGTCAGATCGATGACCCCGACGTGCTGGCGCAGACGCAGCACTTCATTGCCGACGTGCTCGAAGTAATTCGAGCGCCGGAAGCTCCACTGATCCTGGGCGGCGACTCCCGGCGGCGCGAACCAGTTGGCGCGCTCCCAGCCGTAGCGCTGACCGAACACCGCGCCCATGCGTGCGAGTTTGTCGTACACCGGGCTGGTCTTCGCGGGACGCGCATCGGGGCGCTCCTCGTCGGGGAAGTGGATGACGAAGACGTTGCGATACGTTTCCTCGTTCTTCGTCACCACATAACGCTTGCTGGTGTACGGCCCGTAGCGGCGCGGATCGACCGCCATCATGTCGATGCCGGGCTCGCCCTCGACGATCCATTCGGCGAGCTGCCAGCCGGAACCGCCGGCCGCGGTGATGCCGAAGCTGTGGCCCTCATTGAGCCACAAGTTGCGGACCCCCCAGGCTGGACCGATCAACGGACTGCCGTCGGGCGTGTAGGCAATGGGCCCGTTCACGATGTCCTTGATGCCGCAGGTGGCGAGCGAAGGCACGCGCCGCTGCGCGGCCTCGACGTGCGGCAGCAGGCGCTCCAAGTCGCCCTCGAAAAGACTCTTGCCGAACCAGTCGGGCACTCCGTCCGCGAAACGCGCGGGAGCACCCGCCTCGTAGGGCCCCAATATCCAGCCCATGCGCTCCTCGCGCAGATAGTATGACTGGTCCGATTCACGCAGCACCGCGAGCTCGCGGCCGCCGCCCTGGCGGTAGGCCTTGAGCTCGGGCGATTCGTCATACACGATGTACTGATGCTCGACCGGAATGGAGGGCACGTTGAGTCCGAACATGCGGCCCGTCTGCCGCGCGTAATTGCCGGTGGCGCACACCACATGCTCGGCGAAGATATCGCCCTTGTTGGTGGTCAGATGCCATTCTCCCGAAGGCGTGCGCTTCGCCGAGATGACCTCGCACTGCTCCTGGATTTCCGCGCCGCGGCTACGCGCGCCCTTGCGCAGTGCCATGGTGAGATCCGCCGGAGCGATGTGGCCGTCATCCGGATGGTAGAGAGCGCCGACGATTTTCGGCGTGCCGGCGCCGTCTCCCAGGTCGATCAACGGCCACAGTTCGCGTACCTCTGCCGGCCCGATCACCTGAAAGGGGACGCCGATGGTATTCGCCGTGCCGCAGTATTTCTGGTACTCGTCCATGCGATCGCGACAGGTGGCCAGGCGCAAATTCCCGGTGACATGAAAGCTCACGTCTTGACCGGTCTCGCCCGGTAACCGCTTGTAAAGATCCACGGAGTATTTGTGCAGCTGGCCGACCGTGTAGCTCATGTTGAACAGCGGCAGCAAGCCCGCCGCATGCCAGGTAGACCCCGCGGTGAGCTCCGCGCGCTCCAGCAGCACCGTGTCGGTCCAGCCTTTCAGCGCCAAGTGGTAAAGCGTGCTGACGCCCACCACACCGCCGCCAATCACCACGACGCGGGCATGAGTCTTCATCGATGTCTCCCAACACAAATGCGGTCAGGCAGTGTAGCTACCGCACCGCCAAACAAGACGCCAATTGCGACAATCCCTTATGGAAATGCGCCACGCAGGGCCGAAAACGCCCCGGTTTGAGCCGTACAGGCGATTTTAACCGTCTGGAAAACGACAGCGGCATGTCGGAAACAGACAAGAAGAGGACGCCGGTGGCATACTATCGGGGTTCCGATCCTTTGCTGTTGTTCCTCGGAGGCATCTTGGAATCGCCCGCCGTGTTGCGCAAATGCAAGTATGCATTTCTGACCCTCCCGAACTATTCCCTGATCGCCGTGGCCAATGCCTTGGAGCCGCTGCGGATGGCCAATCGCTTGGTCGGCAAGGAAGTCTATGAGTGGTCGATCATCAGCATGGACGGACGGGCAACGGATGCGAGCAGCGGACTCAACCTGTCCCCGACGGGTGCTCTCGACAAATTGGGACCGGTTGACATCTTGTTCGTCTGCGGCGGCATCAATGTTCGCGATGCGGTATCGCCCGCTCTGTTGACCGCCTTGCGCCGGCTGGCCGACCGCCGAGTGCCGCTCGGCGCCTTGTGCACCGGCGGCTACGCCCTGGCGCGCGCCGGCTTGCTCGATCACTTCAGCGCAACCATCCACTGGGAGAATCTGTCCGCTCTGCGTGAGGAGTTTCCCAGGGTTCGAATCAGTGACCAGTTGTTCACCATCGACCGTGACCGGTTTACCTGCTCCGGCGGCACGGCGCCGCTCGACCTCATGCTGAATCTCATTCAGGCGAAGTTGGGCCCACGGATTTCGCAGTTGGTTTCCGAGCAGTTCATCGTCGATCGCGTGCGCAAGGACACGGATCGGCAGTATATTCCGCTGCGCGCGCAGATCGGCGTGTCGCACCGGGGGCTGATTCGGGTGGCGCAGCTCATGGAGGAGAACATCGAGAAGCCGCTGTCGCTCGAACAGATCGCCAAGTCCACCGGGTTATCGCGCCGTCAAATCGAGCGCCTGTTCAAGCGCGATTTGAATTGCGTGCCGAAGCACTATTATCTGGAGATGCGCCTGCGGCGCGCGCGCGAACTCTTGCTGCAGACTGCGATGCCCATCATGGATATCACGACGGCTTGCGGATTTCAGTCGCCGCCGCACTTCTCCAAGTGCTACCGCATGCAATTCGGGTATCCGCCGAGCGCCGAGCGCAAGATCGGCGACAAGCGCGGACAGCGCCGCGAGGCGAACGGTGCCCCGGCAGCGGCTACTTGAGCGCCGGCGCTGCTGTCGTATATATCGTAAAAAACGTCGCTTCGGCGCACGGGCTGGCCGCAGATTGTTGATATTGTACACTCGTCTGGACACCAGGATCCCATCATGACTGCGCGCGATGCCATGCTGAAGCGATTGCGGGGGCGTAATCTCGAGACCGCCTTGGAACGAGATTTCTATTGCAGCCAGGAGGACTACCAAGTCGATCTGGACATGATTTGGTACCGCGATTGGCTGTTCGTGGGTCACGACTGCGAGGTGCCGAATCCGGGCAACTATTTGACGGTGCAAATCGGCGAGTACCCGGTGGTCGTGGTACGCGACCGCGAGGGGAGCTTGCGCGCCTTCCACAACACCTGCCGGCATCGTGGTTCGCGAATTTGTTCAGCCGAGCACGGGACGGCACCGCGTCTGGTCTGTCCGTATCATCAGTGGACCTACGCGCTCGATGGCCGCCTGCTCGCGGCGCGCGACATGGGCAGCGAGTTCGACAAGACTCAGCATGGCTTGAAAGCGGTGCATTGCGCGAGCGTGGGCGGCTATATATGGATCTGCCTGGCGGAGGCGGCCCCGGACTTCGAACCGATTCGACGCCACATCGAGCCGTACTTTCTGCCGCACAAACTGCATCAGACGAAGGTTGCCTTCGAGTCGACCATCATCGAGCAGGCCAATTGGAAGCTGGTCTGGGAGAACAACCGCGAGTGTTATCACTGCGCGGCCAACCATCCGGAGCTCATCCGAACTTTTCCGGAGGAGCCGACCGCGACCGACAGCGCTCAGGCCGCCGCAAATCCCAAGACCGCCGCGCGCTGGGCTCACTGGGAGTCGATAGGGTTGCCGAGCAGATTTCATCTGTCGCCGAACAGTCAATACCGCACCGTGCGCACGCCCCTGCTCGAGGGGGCGGTGAGCTTCACCATGTCCGGTAACGCCGCGGTACGCAGGCCGCTGGCGGATTCGGTTACGGAGCCGGACATAGGCACCTTGCTCATGTTCCACTTTCCCACGACCTGGAACCACGTGCTCGCCGATCACGCCATCTCCTTTCGCGTGTTGCCGATCAGCCCGACGCAGACTCAGTTGACCACCAAATGGCTGGTGCATCGCGACGCCGTGGAAGGTGTGGACTATGACGTCCAGGAGTTGACCAAGGTATGGTTGGCGACCAACGCGGCGGACACACGGAACTGTCAGGAAAATCAGATCGGCGTGAATTCCCCGGCCTATGATCCGGCGCCGTATTCTCCGGTGCATGAGGCCGGTGTGACGCAATTCGTGCACTGGTATTGCACGCATCTCGAGGGCAGACTGCTGGAAGCTGGGGTTTGAAGTATTCGGCTTGGTCTCTGCTGCGCGGTGCATTGTCGGGACAGCGTCACTGGCCCGTCGCCTGGCGCGATGCCGCCCCGCAAGCCGGCTACGATGTGGTCATCGTCGGCGGGGGCGGGCATGGACTCGCCGCGGCCTACTACCTCGCCAAGAATCACGGCGTCAGCCGGGTCGCGGTGATCGAGCGCGGCTGGATCGGCGGCGGCAACACGGGCCGAAATACCACGATCGTGCGCTCGAACTACTTGTACCCCGAGAGCGCGCGCCTGTACGACTTTTCACTGCGCTTGTACGAAGGTCTTTCGCAGGCGTTGAATTTCAACATCATGTTGAGCCAGCGCGGGCTGGTATTGCTCGCCCACAGCCGCCACGACCTCGACGCCATGTCGCGCTGGGCCAATGCCATGCGCATGAACGGTATTGCCGCGGAACTGCTCACCCGAGAGCAGGTCGGTGCGCTCGCTCCCGCCCTCGACCTGTCGCCGCGCGCGCGCCTGCCGGTGCTCGGCGGATTCACCCAGCGCCGTGCCGGGACGGCGCGGCACGACGCGGTCGCCTGGGGGTATGCGCGCGCGGCCTCCGCGCTCGGTGTGGACATCATCCAGAATTGCGAGGTCGTCGACTTCGTCAAGGAAAGCGGCCGGGTGGTCGGCGTGAATACCAATCGCGGGCGCATTCGCGCGGAACGCGTCGGCATCGCGGCGGCGGGACATAGCTCGGTGCTCGCGAAACTGGCCGGATTCCGTTTGCCCGTGACCAGCTACGCATTGCAGGCCATGGTGAGCGAACCGGTCAAGCCACTGTTCGACACCGTTGTCCTATCTCCCGGCACAGGCGCCTATGTGAGCCAGTCGGACAAGGGTGAGATCGTGATGGGTGCGATGCTCGATCTGTTCCCTTCCTATGCTCAGCGCGGCAGTTTTGCAGTGAAGCAGGCCATCATCGCGGCCACGCTCGCGCTGTTTCCTTCCTTCAGCCGACTCAACTTGATGCGTCAGTGGGCCGGCATCGTCGATGTGGTGCACGACTCCAGTCCCATCATCGGACCCACGCCCATACCCAATCTATTCATCAATTGTGGTTGGGGGACGGGCGGCTTCAAGGCCATCCCGGTGGGCGGCTGGACCCTCGCCCATGTGCTCGCCACGGGCCGCAGCCACCCCCTTGCCGAGCCTTTTCAACTCGAGCGCTTCATCACCGGCCGTCTGATCGACGAAGCCGCGGCATCGGGAATCGCGCACTGATGATGCAGATCCCCTGTATCCACTGTGGTCTGCGCGACGAAAGCGAGTTCGCCTGCGGCGGGACGTCGCATCTGGCCCGGCCGCGGCTCGAGCAGGGTGACCCAGTGTGGGGGGAATACTTGTTCTTTCGCGACAATCCCAAAGGCGTGCACTTCGAACGCTGGCGCCACGCGCAGGGCTGCGGACAGTGGTTCAATCTGGTGCGCAACACCGTCACCCACGAGATACTGTCCGTGTACGCCATCACCGATCCGCCCCCCGCATGACGGCATCGCGTCTTCCGGCCCCCTTGGGAACGCGCCTCGATCGATCGCGTCTGCTGTCGTTCGAGTTCAACGGCCGCATCCTCAGCGGCCATCCCGGCGATACCCTGGCGTCGGCGCTATTGGCGAGCGGAATCAAGCTCGTGGGGCGCAGTTTCAAGCTGCATCGGCCGCGCGGGATTTTTTCCTGCGGCGTCGAAGAACCCACCGGCCTCGTTGATCTCTGCGAAGGCGCCGCGCGAACCCCCAATATGCGCGCGACGCTGGTTGAGCTTCACGAGGGTCTCGTCGCGGCGAGCGTCAATTGCTGGCCGAGCGTGGGCTTCGACGTGGGTGCCGTCAACAATTGGATGGCGGCGCTGCTGCCGGCGGGTTTTTACTATAAGACATTCAAATGGCCCAGCTGGCATCTGTTCGAGCCCACGATCCGCCGCATGGCCGGTCTCGGCAGGGCTTCCGGAGAACCTGATCCCGATCGCTACGAAGAGGTATCCGCGCGCGCGGATGTGTTGGTCGTCGGCGGAGGGCTCGCCGGCCTCTGCGCCGCGGTATCTGCCGCCGAGGCAGGCGCGGACACGCTGTTGCTGTCGAGCGGACCCGCTTTTGGCGGTGCACTGGGCTGGCGCCCAGATCCGCAAATCGCGGAACTGATCGTCCGTGCCGAGCGCTGCGGCGTGCGACGCATGACTCGTACCTTGGCGTTCGGAATCTACGATCACAATCTCGTCTGTGCGCGCGAGACTCTGCAATCGGCGGCTGCGTGCACCGGGAGGGGCGGCGTGCTGCGTGAACGCTTGTGGAAAATCCGCGCGCGCGCCGTCATTGCCGCCGCCGGAGCGTTGGAACGGCCGATGCTGTTCCCGAACAATGATCGTCCTGGAGTGATGTTGGCCGGTGCCGCCGACGCGTATGCCCACGCCTACGGCGTTGCCTGCGGTCAGCGAGTGATCATCGCAGCCAACAGCGATTCCGCCTATCGAGTTGCGGCCTCGTTGCGTGCGGCGGGCATGAATGTGGTTGCGTTGGTCGATCGTCGGCCGCAAGCCGATATCGGCGCGGAAGCTCCCCACGTGCGTACCTTGGTGAGTGCCGGTATCGCCAAGGTGGGCGGCTCCCGGGGCGTGCGCCATTGCACCGTGATCTCGACCGAGACGGACGGTGCGCCCCCGGAGCGCCTGGAGTGTGATCTGATCTTGAGCGCCGGAGGTCACGCGCCCGCGGTGCATTTGCATTCGCAGGCAGGCGGTGGATTACGGTGGGTGGAGGAGTCCGCCATGTTCGTGCCGGATGGTCCGGCACCCGGAGTCTGGAGCGCAGGCGCGTGCGCAGGAATATTCGACCGGGACACCGTGGCGAGCCACGCGGCAGAGCTCGGTGCCGCGCTCGCACGCGGCAGCGGCGCCCCGGCAGCGGCGTCGGGAGGAGCAGGCCGGTCGCTGGCCGCCACCCATGTACCCGGAGTGTCGGGCAAGCAGTTCGTGGATTTGCAAAACGACGTGTGCATCGGCGACATCGGTCTCGCCGCGCAAGAGAACTATCGTTCTGTCGAGCACTTGAAGCGCTACACCACGACCGGCATGGGGACCGATCAGGGCAAGACCAGCAACATCAATGCGCTGGTGTTGATGGGCGAATTTACCGGCCGTGAGCCCTCGCAGGTGGGTACCACGAAATTCCGGCCGCCGTTTGCGCCGGTTACGCTGGGGTTGCTCGCGGGACGGCGAGTAGGGGCTTTGTATCGGCCACTGAAAACTCTTCCGGCGCATGCGTGGCACGCGGCACGCGGTGCGCTGTTCGAACAATTCGGCAATTGGGTGCGGCCGGCAGCCTACCCCAGTCCCGGCGAAACCCTGGAGTCCGCGGCGCAGCGGGAGGCCGGGGCGGTGCGCAGGAGCGCCGGCCTGCTCGACGGTTCGCCGCTCGGCAAGCTCGAGATCTACGGTCCGGACGCCGCGCATTTTCTCGATCTCATGTACGTGGGAACGATGTCCAACTTGGATACGGGACAGGCACGCTACGGGCTGTTGCTCAGCGAAAACGGCATCGTCGTCGACGATGGCATAGTCGCACGCCTGGGGCCGCATCACTACTGGGTGAACACCACCAGTGCGGGGGTCGAGCGCACCACGGCGGCATTCGAGGAATGGTTGCAATGCGAATACACGGGCATGCAGGTGCTGGTGACACCCGTCACCTCACGTTGGGGCAATGTAACCGTGGCCGGTCCCCGCGCCTGGGACTGGCTGGCGGCGGCGGGCTTCGACCCGGCACTCGCGCCCCGCGCGATGAAGCACATGACTATCCGCGAAAGCTCGCTGGACGGCGTGGCCCTGCGGGTACTGCGGGCCAGCTTCAGCGGTGAGTTGGGCTATGAGATCAATGTGCCGGCCGATCACGTCCAGGACCTGATCGAGCGGCTGTGGATGCGCGCGGGCGAATTCGCGGCCGTGCCCTACGGTATCGAAGCTCTCGAGATCATGCGCACCGAGAAGGGCTTCATCCACATCGGCACCGACACCGATGGCACCACTCTGCCGCAAGATATCGGTTTTGCGCGCAATCTGGACCGCAAGGCCGCGAATTTCGTGGGGCGACGCTCGCTGCTCCGGCCCGCCGCGCGCGACTCCGATCGATTGCAGCTGGTGGCGCTGTCGCCGGCAGACGGGCGCACGCTGCTGCCGGTGGGTGCGCAAATCGCCCCCGGCGCGCCGCCGACGCAAACCGAGGGTCATGTGACCTCGAGCTACTGGAGTCCTGAGCTCGGACGCCCGGTCGCGCTCGGCATGCTGGTGCGAGGAACACAACGGATGGGCGAGAAGTTACGCGTCCACCACTTGGGTAGCATCATCGACGCCGAAGTGGTCAAAGCGCCGTTCGTCGATCCCAAGGGCGAGCGTGTTCATGGATGATCCGGAGGGCCAATTCGCCGACACCGACACCGATACCGCCATCGACATCGACGGCTTGTCCGTCAATGTCGAGCGCGACGTACAGATTGCCTCGTTGCGCTATTTCCGTCACACGGGCCGATTCGCCGCCGTGGTGCGCGAGACCATCGGCAGGGCGCTGCCGGAGCCATTGCGTGCCCTCCGGGTGGGCGAGGCAGCACCAGGGATGTACATCGTTCTGGCGTGGCGTAGTCCTACGGAGACTCTGCTTCTGTGCAACGATCGGACTGCATTCGACGAACTCGAGCGACAACTCGCGCCCGCGGCGGACGGCAGCATGGTGAATCAGACCGGAGGCATACGCGCTTTTCGAGTGCGGGGAAGTAAAGCCGGCGAGCTGTTGCTGCGTCTCGGCTCTGCGACCGCGATTCCCGGCCTGGGAGAAGCGCGCAGCGGGCGAATGGCGGAGCTTGCGGTGTTGACGGTGTGCGTGCAAGCCGGCGAATTCCTGTTGCTGGTCGAGCGGGCGTATGCGCACCACCTCGCCGGATGGCTCCGGGTTACCGCCGCCGATTTATGATCCGCACGTCGTGAAAATAGCTGGGACGGCGTGCTCCCTGGTAGAGTGCGGGATTGCGTCTGTGCGGAGAAACCTATGCGGGATAAGGTCGTCGTCATCACGGGCGCGACGTCGGGAATTGGTGAAGTGGCCGCGCAACGACTCGCGGCCATGGGTGCCCGTATCGTGCTCATCGCGCGCGACAAGGCGCGCGGCCAGGCGGTTCTGGCGCGGTTGAGCGGCAGCGGCGGCATTGCGCATTCCATCCACTACGGCGACCTGTCGCGCATCGCGGAAACGAAACGATTGGCGGGGGAGATCGCGGCGGCAGAACCGCGCATCGATGTCCTCATCAACAATGCGGGCGCCTTGTTCGGCAAGCGTCAGATGACCGAGGACCATCTGGAACTGACGTTCGCGCTCAATCACATGGCCTATTTCGTGCTCACTGAAGGATTGCATGAGCGGCTGCTCGCCTCCTCGGCTGCGCGGGTCGTGAACACCGCGTCGGATGCGCATCGTGGAAGCATGCTGGATTTCGACGACTTGCAGGCTCAGAAAAGCTTCTCCGGAATCAAGGTCTACGGACGGTCCAAGCTCTGCAACATCCTGTTCACGCGCGAGCTGGCGCGCCGCTGGAGCGGCCAAGGAATTACGGCGAACAGTCTGCATCCCGGTTTCGTTGCCACGCGCTTCGGCGACGGCAGCGGCGGATGGCTTTCAAGTGCGGTGCGCCTTGCCAAAACTGTGGCGATTTCGCCGGAGAAGGGGGCAGAGACCCTCGTCTATCTGGCGTCCTCGCCGGATGTGGCCGGCATCAGCGGCGAGTATTTCCACAAATGCCGGCCAGCGATTCCAACGGCGGAGGCTCGCGACGACGCGGCGGCGAAGCGCTTGTGGACGGAGTCGGCAAGAATCGCCGGGATCTAGTATCTCGGTGGCTCGTTCTTCTCTGCACGGTGATGTTGAGCGGCCCAGCGTGAAGGCGAACCGGTCAAAATCCCTGTGTCGAGGTATTGGTTGTAACGATGCGGGACCATTTTACTGAGGTGTAGATATGATGAGATTCGTTCGCGGGCGGAACAGCATCGCTGTCTTTGCATTGATGGGAATTGGCGCTACGGCGATCGCCGAACAGGCTCCCGACCGTCCCGTCGTGCTGCACGCCGCCCGATTGCTCGAGATCGATACCGGCCGAATCGTGATGCCGGGCGAGATTCTCGTCGAGGGCTCCCATATCAAGGCGGTCGGATCGTCGGTTGCGCATCCGGCCGGGGCGGAAATGATCGATCTCGGCGACACGACGTTGCTGCCCGGTCTCATCGATGCCCATGTGCACCTGTTCCTTCACCCGGGAAATGAAAGCCTGCAAACGGTGCAAGAGTCGGTGCCGCAACGGACTATTCTGGCGGCCCTCGCGGCGAAGGCGGATCTGATGGCGGGATTCACTGCCGAGCGGGACATGGGAACGGAAGGCGCCGGATCCGCAGATACCGCGGTGCGTGAAGCCATCGACAAGGGCCTGATCCCCGGACCCCGGCTTCGCATCAGCGGCAACGCCATCGACATCCTCGGTGGTCATGAAGACGCCAACGACTTCAATCCCGCCCAGCACGTGCTATCGAACGCGACCTATGCGAACAGCGCCGATGAACTCATCGTCGCAATCCGTGCGCAGCGCAAAGAGGGCTCGGATTTCGTCAAGATATACGAAACAGGTCCGGATCATATGCACGACGGTGTCCTGCTGACGCCGTATCAATACACGGCAGCTCAACTCAAATCCGCCATCGAGGAGGCAAATCGCCTAGGGATGCGCGTTGCCGTCCATGCGATGGGTGAGCCCGGTACGTTATACGCGGCACAGGCCGGCGTGGCGTCCATCGATCACGCCACGCAGCTCAGCGATGAAACCATCGCCATCATGAAGGACAAGCACATTCCGGCGGTGCCGACGTTCACGATCTTCGAGTTCTTCACTCCCGCGGCGGGAGCAGAGGATCCGCGCGGCGAGCGTCTGATGTTTGACTACAAAATCAAGGAATTCAAACGACAGGTTGCTGCGGGCGTGCCGTTTGCCGTCGGTTCGGACGTAGGCCCGTTCCCCCACGGCACCCAGGCGCGCGAATTCGAATTGATGGTCAAGTACGGCATGAAGCCGCTGGCGGTGCTGCAGGCGGACTTGCTCAACGGTGCAAAATTGCTCGGATGGGAAGGACAAATTGGCCGGCTCAAACCGGGCTATTACGCCGATGTCATCGCCGTGCACGGCAATCCCCTCGACGACATCGGCGCGCTGAAACACGTGTCGTTCGTCATGAAAGGCGGTGTGATCGAGAGGTCGCCGGGTACGGAAGCAGGTCGCCGCGACGTCACGGACTGAACACACTCGGGCCTCGGAAAGAAAAAGGCGGGCCCGTGCCCGCCTTTGATTCTACTGTCTCCGATTGGCGCAGGGAGCCGCGAATCGGTGAGCGGTGCTTCAGAACTTATACGCGAACTTCACGCCGATCACCCGCGGACGAAGAACCGTCTGGGCCACCACGAACTGCCCCGAGTTGGTGAACAGGCTGGCGTTCGAATTGGCCAGGTTCTGCACGAACAGATGCGCGTTCCAAGCATCTTTCGCCACACCGGCTGAGGCATCGTAAGTTGAGTACGCCGGATTCTCGAAACGCAGAACCGTCGTATTGATGCCTAGAGCCGAGATGGTCGGATTGCTGCCCGCTTGCGTGAACGAATGGCCACTATGCGTTGCGCCAAACTGTACGAACGCGTTGTAGCTCTCGACCGCCCACTCATAACGCGCACGCATGTTGAACTGCAGCGGCGGCGAGTCGGCGCTCGGGCCGCCGATGGGTCCATATAGGTTGGCGAGAGGCGCGCAGACGACCGCGCCGGCGGCATTCTTTGCACATGCCTGGGTAATGGGTTTGCCGAAGTTGACGCTCCCCGGATTGGTGTCCAGCAAAGCCGGCGAGTTGGTCTGCTCGCTCTGGTTCCAGGACCCCGAACCTTGCACCGTCAGCCCCGGCGCGACCACCGCGACGAGGGACGTTTCGATACCCCGAACCCGGAAGTTCTGTCCGTTGGTACCGAAGGTCAGATTGCCGGTCTCACCCGGGTCGTAGAAACCGACCTGCACATTGTTCCAGTCTTCCTGATACAGGGCGCCGTTGAATTGGAAGCGGTGGTTCAGGAACTCAGTCTTCCAGCCGAACTCGTAGTTGGTCAGATCGTCTGAATGATAGGTGCTCGGAATGACGAATTGATTCACCAAATCCGGTCCGGGGATATGGGTGGAACCGCCTGTGCGGTTGAAACCGCCAGGGCGAAACCCCTGTGACCAAGTGAGGTATGTCAGGATGTCCGGGGTGATGTGCCAGGTCAGGTTGGCGCGGCTCTTGAAGCCCGATTCCGTGTCCTTGAGGTTCCTCGCGTCGAGGTTGTTGGCGCCCGCTACGCATCCTCCCGCCGGCGCACCCTTTTGGAAGCAGCCGAAACTGCTGGTCACGCTGCCCAGGAAGGAGTTGTTGAAGACGAAATGGCGCGTACCTGCCGTGAAAGTCAACACCTTGGGAATCAAATCAAAGTCACCGGACGCGAAAAACGCCGCTTGCTTGACCTCACGCCGCGTGTCTTCGAAGAACGCGACGTTGTCGTTCTGGACTCCGGGATTTTCGACGCTTGCCCCAGGGGCGGTGCCGACATTCGATAGGCAACCCGTGTTCCCCGGTGTCCCCGGCAAACCATTTGCCGTGCAAGCCGGGACGGTCTTGTACAACCAATCTGTTTGGTCGAAGAGCTTGTTCGTCTCGTAGAACGCGCCGAGGATGCCGCGCGTGCGCCAGTCGTCCGGTGTACTCAGGCGAAATTCGTTGCTGAAATGTTCGTTGCGCTCGACTTCCAGCCACGTCGTGCTCGGCGAGTAACAGGTCGACTGCAGATTCGGGTTGCCCTTGCTCGGCCCGTAGCACTGATAGTAATCGGCGTACGCACCGCGCGCGTAGTTGGTGTAGTCACCCACCTGGTCGACGTGGCGCACCAGGTAACCGCCGGTGTAGACCGCCTTCAGATCGCCGAATTTGCCGTTGACCGTCCACGCGGTGTTCTCGAATTTATCCTTGTCGAAGGCGTTGTTGAACAACGTCACCTCGAGCGGCTTCAGCGGTGCGCCATCGGAGGCATTGGGCTGCTGGTAGAACACGCCCTGCGAATCGATGTTCTGGTACGTCTGGGCGATCAACACGTTCCAATCATCGTTGATCTGATACAGCGCCTCGAGGCGCGTTCCCTGGTAGGTGACCGGATTGATGGCTCTACCGGTGACGGAGTTGTTGTTGATCACCGCCGCACTGGGTGGTACGCCGCCGCCGGGATAGTTCGCATAATGTATGCCGAGGTCGGTGTTCTTCCGAGTAAACGTCGCAGGGACGTTGTCGATGTAGCCGCCGCGGGTATCGTTGTAGATCACCGCGCGCACCGCCAGGGTATCGGTGATCAGCGGTAAATTCAGTACGGCCGTCACATCGGAGTTCGGATCGCCGTGCGCGGTGGTGCCGTAGCCGGCCTCGACGTTCCCCTCGGTCACGTTGAGTTTCGGCTTATTGGTGATGTAGCGCACCACGCCGGCCTCGGCGCCGGCGCCGAACAGCGTTCCTTGCGGGCCTTCGAGAATTTCGATGCGCTCGAGATCGGCGGCGTAGATGTCGAGGTTGCGAGCCGGTAGCTGGCCGGACTGGTCATCCAGGTAGATCGCTACGTTCGGAAAACCGCCGATCGTGCCGCTGGACTGGCTGCCCGCGGCACCGACGCTGAGGCCGCGCATGAAGATGTTGCCCTGTCCCGGGCCGTTGCTGGGGGCCGTCACGTTGGGCAGGTACCTGACGTAGTCGTCGAAGGTGGTGACGCTCAGCTGGTTCAAGGTCTCGGCCGTCAGCGCCTGAATCGTGATGGGGACGTTCTGAATGTTTTCCGTGCGGCGCTGCGCGGTCACCGTGATTTCTTGGATCTCGGACGTCTCGGTATCCGTCGCCGTCACCGTTGCCGCGTGGGCAAAACCTGCGGCGGATCCGCTCAAAATCGCGGCTATCGCATAGGACAACTTCTGGTTTGAATTCATACTTCCATCCCTTCCCGTTATTCGGTGTTAGCTTCGGTGGCAGCGATCGCCATCATCTTTTCTTATTTGAGTCCGAGAATAGCATCGCCCACATAAAGCGAAAGCCCTATTTTGTTGTGGGTATGCATCGAGAGCATGCTGATTTTAGATTCTGCCATGCGGAAATTCGATGTGTGTCGAGTCATCGGGCCCCAGCCGCGCCGGGAAGCCGGGCGCACGCAGTTCGGTGCCGACCGAGTCCTCCAGCAGCCTCACGATCATCGATGACCAGGCCCCGCCGCCATATTTTGCCCGTCCTTCGATGAAGATCTGTTCCATGACCCCCGCAAGCCGCAGGGGCACACCGAAGCGACGTCCGAACTGCAGGGCGAATCCAGCATCTTTGCAAGCTAAATCCATAGTGAAACCAATGTCATAGCTGCCGTTGAGGATGACCTGACTTTCTGTCTCGTGCACGAAGCTGTTGCCGGAGCTTGCGGCAATGGCGTCGAAGGCAGCGCGCAGATCGACCCCGGCCTTGGCACAGAGCATGAGCGCTTCCCCGGCCGCGATCAGATGAATGAAGGCCAACATGTTGGTCACCACCTTGGTCACCGTGGCTTGCTCGATTCCTCCCAAATGGATGACGCGGCCGCCCATGGCCCTGAGAGCCGGCTCATGCAGGGCATAAATCTGTTGCGCACCGCCAACTAAGACAGTGATATCGCCGGCCTCGGCCCGATGCACCCCGCCGGTGACCGGACAGGCGAGGGTCTCTATTCCCACATCGCGAGCGCGCGCTGCGAGGGCTTCGACCTCGGCGAAATCATTCGTGCTCATTTCGATCCAGGTGCTGCCGCGACGCAGCACCGGCAGCGCCAGATCCAAAACCGCCGCGGTCGCCGCCGGCGAGGGTAGACACGTAATCAGGCAATCGCAGGCCTGCGCGAGCTCGGGTATCGAATCCGCCCAATGCGCGCCGGCGGCCAACGCGGCGGCGGCAGCGCTACGCTGCAAGTCGTAGACGCCGACATCGAAGCCGCCCTGCGCCAGATTGGCGGCGAGGTGTCTGCCGAGATTGCCAAGTCCGACGAAGCCGTAGCGCATATTCCGTTCCTCATCGACCCAAGGGATGATCGATCATCTCCAGATGCAGGGGACCGTCCTCTACATAAGCATGAGCGAGGGCCGCTGATTCATTGAGCTCGACTCCCAGGCCGGGTGCCGTCGGTGGAATGACATAACCCTGGTCCCAGTGGATTGGTTTGTTCAGTAGCTCCGCGTGAATGCCGCCCCACTGCTGGATACCTTCGAGAATCAGAAAATTGGGCGAGCAAGCGGCGATCTGAATGTTCGCCGCACCCACCACGGGGCCGCAGTAGAGGTGCGGCGCAATCTGCGCGTAGTGCACTTCCGCCAGAGCCGCCACCTTCTTCGCCTCCAACAGACCGCCTATGCGGCCCAGGTTCATTTGAATGATGTTCGCGGCGCCGCATGCCAAGACCCGCGCGAACTCGTACTTGGTAGTCAGGCGCTCGCCGGTGGCGATGGGAATCGCGGTGCCGCGGGCCACGATCGCCATCTGCTCCGGCATCTCGGGGGGCACCGGCTCCTCGAACCACAGCGGATCGAACGGTTCGAGCTGCCTGCCCAAACGAATGGCGCCGGAGGTCGTGAACTGCCCGTGCGTGCCCACCAAGAGATCCGCGCGGCGACCCACCGCTTCGCGGACCAGGCGCACCAAGCGGACTGTGCGTTCGAGAGCTTCTTGGGTGGGTTGCCGCGGATCGTATGCCGAAAACCCGCCGGTGGGGTCGAATTTGAGTCCCGTGAACCCTTGAGCAACGTACTCCGCGGCGCGCGCGGCGGATCGATCCGCGTCGTGGTAGAACTCATCCCCCTCACCGGCAGCAGGATAAAGATAGGTGTAGCTGCGCAGGCGCTCGTGAACCTTGCCGCCGAGAAGATTGTAGATCGGCTGCTCGACCGCCTTGCCGATGATGTCCCAGCAAGCCATTTCCAGCCCGCTGAACACGCTCATCAGCGAGAGATCGGGGCGCAGGGTGAATCCGGAGCCGTAGCTTTCGCGCCAGAGCGACTCGATGCTGGAACGGATCGCGCCCGACGAAGCGCCGCGCAAACAGATCCTCGATCATCTTGCCGATGACCTTCGGACCGAAGGTGGCGGCATACACTTCGCCGACTCCCTCGATGCCGCAGGCGGTCTTCAATTTCAGGAACACGAAGTAGCGGCCGCCGAAACCCGGCGGCGGATTGCTCACGAGGAATACTTTGACACTGTCGAGCTTCATAAGCTTCCCTTCCCGGGATTTCATCCCGTCAATATCAGGTCTGCGGCTTTTTGCGCCACCATGAGGGTCGGCGCGTTGGTATTCGCCGAGGTGACCGTCGGAAACACGGATGCGTCCACGACGCGCAATCGCTCGATGCCATGCACTCTCAGAGATGCATCGACAACGGACTCGCCCGGCGCTCTTCCCATGCGGCAAGTGCCGACCGGGTGGTACACCGTGCTGCTTCGTGCGCGAAAATCGGCGAGCAGGTCGGCCGGTCCCATCGCATCGAGATCGGGCGCGACGGGTTCGCGGATCAAGGATTTGCATCGCTCGCGTGCGCGCGATCGCCTGCAGCAGACGTCCGCCATGCACCACGTCGGCGACGTCCTTCTCCGTGGACAAGTAGTTGGGTGCGATGTCCGGCGGCCGGCGAAAGTCAGGACTTGCGATATCGATGCGTCCGACGCTGGTGGGCCGCGTCGGCTGGAAGCACAGATAAAATCCGGAAAACGCATCGACCTCGATCCGAGTGCGGGTTGCATCGCCCGCGCCGTAGGTGACCGGATTGAAATACAGCTGCACGTCGGGGCGAGATCCCAGCGGGTCGGCGCGCACGAATCCGCCGAATTGATTCACGCTCAGCGCCAGGGGGCCGCGTCTCGCCAACAGATAGCGCAGACCGGCGATCGCCTTGGCCGTGGTCGAGTGCAGCTCATCGTTCAAGGTCGGCCGGGTGGCCTTGAAGGAATACACGACGGCCAGGTGATCCTGGAGATTGCCGCCGACGGCACGGGTTGTCGAGCAGCGGCGTGATCCCCGCCGCCGCCAAGGTGGAGGCCGGTCCGATTCCCGAGAGCTGCAGCAGCTGCGGCGAATTGACCGCTCCTCCGCAGAGAATGACTTCGCGATTCGCGGCGGCGAATCGGCTTACGCCGCCGCGGACATATTCCACGCCCACCGCGCGCCGCTGATCGAAGCGAATCCTGCTCACCCAGGCGCCTGTCTCCAGACGGATATTCGCGCGGCGCAGTGCGGGGCGCAAAAAGGCATCGGCCGCGGAGCGCCGCAGCCCATGGCGGACCGTCACTTGATAGCAGCCCAAGCCTTCCGGATGCGAGCCGTTGAAGTCATCCGTCAACGGCAGTCCCAATTCCGCCGCCGCATCCAACCAGTTCCGGCGCATCGGATGCAGAAACGGCGTTACGTCCTTGACGTCGAGCGGCCCCGCGCCGCCGGCATGGCCGGCCGCATCGACGCGGCGCTCCGAGCGTTCGAAGTACGGACGCACGTCGTCCCAGCCCCAACCGACATTGCCCATCTGCCGCCAATCGTCGAAGTCCGCGGGCATGCCGCGGCAATAGACCAGTGCGTTGATGGAGCTCGACCCGCCGATCACGCGGCCGCGCGGCCAATAAATGCTGCGTCCGTTGAGGCCGGGATTCGGCAGCGTCTGGTACTTCCAATTCACCGCGGCGTCGGCGAAAGTTCGTCCATAGCCGATCGGTGTCTTGATCCAGAATCGCCGGTCGGTGCCGCCGGCTTCGAGCACCAATACCCGGTCCCGCCCGCCGGCGGACAGGCGATCGGCGAGCACGCAGCCGGCGGTGCCGGCGCCGATGATGATGTAGTCGAAATTTTCCACCGCCGCCAAGCTTAGTCCTTCGTTCCGATCGCGCTATGCCATTTCGCGATTCACCCATGTCATTTTTCGAACGTACCTCGGCCCGTCGCGTAACGGTGTCGAACCCTGTATGGTGTTGAGGCCAAGTCAAGACAGGTTGCATAGCTTGAGCACCACCGCAATTGACCTACCGCAATCCCGGGCGCCGTCGTCGATCGAGCGCTGGTACGTACTCATCCTGACCTGTCTGATTTATGCGATCAACATCGCCGACCGCTACGTCGTGTCCACGGTGCTCGAGCCGATCCGCCTGGAACTGAAGCTGGACGACGCCGGCGTGGCATTTCTGACCGGCGCTCCGCTCGCAGCCTTCTACGTTTCCTTCGGGATTCTGATCTCCTGGTTCGCCGATCGATCGAACCGCCGCAACATTCTCGCGGCGTCTCTCATCATTTGGTCCGCATTCACCGCGCTGTGCGGACTGTCGAGAAACTACCTGGAGTTCTTGCTGGGACGGATCGGGGTAGGCGTCGGCGAAGCGGGCGGCACGCCGCCGTCGACCGCCATCGTCTCGGACTGCTTTCCGCCGGACCGGCGGCCCATGGCGATGACGGTGCTGGCGCTGGGCGCGCCGATCGGCGCGTGGATGGGCGCCGATATGGCGGGTGCCGTTGCGCAGACCTATACTTGGCGCGCCGCGTTCATCGCGCTGGGTATTCCCGGTCTGGTCGTCGGGCGTCATCGTGTACTTGACGGTGCGCGAACCGCGGCGCGGGCCGCTTGGATGAGATCGTCGACGAGATCAAGCCCTCGTTCATGGCGATCGCTGCGCTTCCTTTGGGAGCAAAAGGCGGCGTTCCACGTCGTCATGGGCGGCGGCGTGTGCGCGCTGTGGGGCTGGGGTTTGATCTACTGGACGCCGGACCTTTCTGCAGCGCGCCTACCAACTTGACGTCGGCCAGGCCGGCGCGGTGACCGGCAACATTCATTTGAGTCGGGGGCTCGCTGGCCACGGTCGGAACCGCGTGGCTGCTGTCGAGGCCCTTCATGGCGGACCCGCGCCGCGTCGTGTGGCTGCTCGCGGCGGGGATTGGACTTTCGACCATTCCCTCGATCATCGCGTACTGGACGCACTCTCTGTGGGTCTGCAAGATCATGTTTTGGATATTCATCCCCGCGATCTACTTCTACATCGGACCCTGCTTCGGGCTGCTCAACAATCTCGCGCCGTGCCACATGCGCACTATGTTCATTGCGGTGTCGCTGCTGGTCGCCAACGTATTCAACCTGATCGTCGCGCCCTGGGTGGTGGGCGCCTTGAGCGTCTGGTTCGCGGTGCGCACATGACGGATGCCGCATCGCTGCGCATCGCGCATTGCTGGTTCTGGCTCCCACCGGATTTTGGGCGGCGTATCATTTGTACCTGGCGTCCAAGACCATCATCGCCGATCAGAAACGGGCCATTGGCTACACGAAGGAGTGGGCCCCTTGAGTTATGGGCAAGACCACCATCGATCGCCGCTGGCTGCCCCTGAACGCATTGCGCGCCTTCGAGGGCGTCGCCAAGCACTCGAGCTTCACCGCCGCGGCCAACGCACTGTTGATTTCACAAAGCGCCTTGTCGCGTCACGTGATTGCGCTCGAGAAATTGATCGGCACCCAGCTGTTCGAGCGCCGGCCGCACGCGCTGGTGCTGACCAAGGCCGGGCAGCATCTGCTGCCGGCGGTCATGAAGTCCTTCGACCGCCTGGAGTACGCCCTCGACGACATCCGCAACGACGGTTCGACCACGCTTGCGAACCCTTCGAGTGCAGATGCCGCCGAGCTTCGCGGTGCATCTCGCGGTGCCGATCCTGCGCGATTTCCGGCGCGCCGCCGCCGAAGTGGAGATCGATCTGGTGAGCCCGTACGGGGTCGGACCGCCGCCGAGCGATGTCGACGTGGCGGTGGTGTATTCGAAGCCCACGGTGACCGATCTGGTGACCGATCTGCTCTGGCCCGTGCGCTTGAATCTGCTGTGCCACCCGAACATCGCCGCGCGGCACGCGGACAAGACTCTGGCCGAATTCATCGAGTCCAATGAGTTGGTGCACGTGCGTATTTCGGATCAGCCGCGGCATCATCTTTGGACGCAATTCGTGCGCCGGTCGAACTTGAGCGCACTGAACGTCGAACGCGGCCTGGTGTTCGATACCGCCGTTCTCGCCGTGCAATATGCGCTGAGCGGCGAGGGCATCGCGCTGGTCGACAACTATCTCTTCGCCGACTACATTCGGACCGGTCAGCTGGTCAAGCCGTTCGACAACAGCCTCGACGACGGCTACGGCTATTATTTGATCACTCACCCGGAAGCCTTGAGCGACACCGCCATCGCGCTGTTCCGGTCATGGCTGATCGAGCGCTTCGGGACGAGCGAGGGAGCAGCCGCGCAGTCCAATCTGCATTTGGCGGTTTCGAATGAGTAAGCACGGTTGCGCGTGCCGGCGATTGCCTCCCGCTTGAAATCAATGAACTTGGAGATTCTATGAAGAGCCACGCAAAAGTGGTGGTCATCGGCGGTGGCGTGGTGGGCGCGAGCGTGCTCTATCACTTGACGAAGGCCGGATGGCAGGATGTTTTGCTGATCGAACGCGCGGAACTCACATCGGGATCGACCTGGCATGCGGCGGGCGGCATGCACACCGTCAACGGTGATCCGAACGTCGCCAAACTGCAGCAATACACGATCGAGCTCTACCAGGAAATCGAGCGGATTTCGGGGCAATCCTGCGGTGTGCACATCACCGGCGGCATCATGCTCGCGGGCACCCGCGAACGGCTCGATTGGCTGAAAATGGCCAAGGCGCGCGGGCGGTACCTCGGTATGGACTTGGAGATCATTTCCGTCGACGAGGCGGCGAAGCTGTTTCCGCTGCTGGAGAAGAAGCATTTCGCGGGGGCGATGTACGATCCCATCGAAGGACACGTCGATCCGTACGGGGTCACCCACGCCTATGCGAAATCCGCGCAAATCGGCGGCGCCGACATCGTGCGCCATACGCGCGTCACGGATCTGAAGGCGCGCACCGATGGCTCTTGGGATGTGATCACCGATCACGGCAACGTGCACGCCGAACACGTGGTGAACGCGGCCGGTCTCTGGGCGCGTGAGGTCGGCCGCATGGTCGGAATCGAACTGCCGGTGCTGGCGATGGAGCATCAATATCTCATCACCGGCGACATGCCGGAATTGGCCGGCAAGAAGGAACAGCTGCACGCCATCGATTTCGAAGGCGAAATCTACCTTCGGCAGGAGCGCGGCGGCATGCTCATGGGCACCTACGAGCGGGCGGGGGTGCCGTGGTCGCCGGTGACGACGCCGTGGGATTTCGGGCAGGACTTGTTGCCGAACGATCTGGAACGCATCGCACCGAGCCTCGAGGTCGGATTCGCGCATTTTCCGGCGCTCGAAGCCGCCGGGATCAAGAAGATAGTGAACGGACCGTTCACCTTCGCGCCGGACGGCAATCCTCTGGTGGGGCCGGTACGAGGGCTGCGGAACTTCTGGGTGGCGTGCGGCGTGATGGCGGGGTTCAGCCAGGGCGGCGGCGTCGGGTTGGCGTTGTCGCAGTGGATGGTCGACGGAGATCCCGGCGCCGACATTTGGGGTATGGACGTGGCTCGCTATGGCGACTGGACGACGCTCGCCTACACCAACGCCAAGGTTCGGGAGAATTACTCGCGCCGCTTCAGCATTCGCTTCCCGAATGAAGAATTGCGGGCAGCGCGGCCTTTGCGTACCACGCCGATCTACGAAAAGCTCCAGGCCGAACACGCAGTGTTCGGCGACTATTGCGGGCTGGAACACCCGCTGTGGTTCGCACCGACGGCGCAAGAGGCCGAAGACTTGGTCAGTTTTCGCCGTTCCAACGCCCACCCGCATGTCGCGGCGGAATGCCAGACGGTAAGGAATGCCGTAGGGCTCCTGGAAATATCGAATTACGGCAAGTTCGACATCCGCGGACCCGGCACCGCGGATTGGCTGTCGTACATGATGGCGAACCGCGTCCCGGCGGTCGGGCGCATTGCTCTCACCCCAATGCTGAACGAGCGCGGCAAGCTGATCGGCGATTTCACCATGTGCCGGATCGCCGCCGATCACGTCTTCCTCGTGGGCACCTATGCCGCCGAAACCTACTACATGCGCTGGTTCGAGCGGCACATGCCGGCCTCGGGGGTGTCGGTGCGCCCGTGCGCGATGGACTACGTCGGGCTCTCGCTCGCGGGACCCCATTCCCGGACGCTGCTGCAGAGTCTGGTGCGCGACGACTTGTCCACCGCAGCCTTTCCCTTCATGTCGTTCAGGCGCATGGAAATCGGTATGGTTCCGGGCTACGTCGGGCGCGTGTCCTTCACCGGCGACCTGGGATTCGAGATCTGGGTGACCACCGACTATCAGCGTGCGCTCTACGATCTCTTGGTTACGGCCGGCCGCGAATACGGACTGAAGCTATTCGGCGCAAGGGCGCTCAATTCCATGCGCATCGAGAAGAGCTTCGGCAGCTGGGCGCGCGAATACCGTCCCATCTACGGACCCTTCGAAGCCGGTCTCGATCGATTCGTCGACTTCAAGAAAGGCGAATTCATCGGGCGCGCGGCGGCCACCGCAGAGAGGGACAGCGGCGGCGCATTGCGGCTGGTGTCGTTTCAGGTCGACGCAGCCGATGCGGACGCCATCGGCGATGAGCCCATCTGGCACGATGGCAAGACCGTGGGCTGGGTCACCTCCGGTGCATTCGGACATCGCGTCAACGCCTCACTGGCGCTCGGCTATGTGCCGAAAGCGTTGGCCAATGCCGATGCCGGGTTTGAGATTGAAATCATTGGCGATCGCCGCAAAGCCCATCGCCTGACGGGAGCTGCCTTCGATCCGGGCGGCAAACTGATGCGAATCTGACGGCCTGCGCCTAGGAGCTGCCGCACCGTCCGCGACATGGGCTATATTGCAGGACGTTGATTTCCACGTTCGGATTCCATGCGGAGGGCGTATGTCAATCACACCCGAAATCGACACCTTGGGGTACAACGGCCTCACTGAGCACACCGCGGGCCTGCCCGCGGACGTCTACTTCGACCCTCGCCAGTATGAGAGAGAACTGCAGCGGATCTGGTATCGCAACTGGGTGTATGTCGGCCGGTCCAGCGACGTGGCACGCACCCGATCATTCCGCACGTTTGAACTGGGCGACCAGAGGGTACTCTTGGTGCGCGACGATCAGCGGCGCCTGCGAGGGTTTCACAACACTTGCCGGCACCGCGGCGCGGCTCTGTGCCGCGAACCCGAGGGACAGTTCCGCAGTGGAATGATCGTCTGCCCGTACCATGCGTGGGCTTACAACTTGCAGGGGGAATTGCTGCGCACGTCCTCCAAGACGCACGCCAGCGGGTTCGACGTCGCAGATTTTCCACTGTACAAGGTCAGTGTCAGGGAATGGAATGGATTCATCTTCGTTGCGCTGACCGACGATCCTCCGCCTTTTGAAAAGATTTTCGATTTGCCGCTGAATCGGTTCGACGCGTGGTCTCTCGGAGAATTGACCGTCGGCCACGTTCTGCTCAAGACCATTCACTGCAACTGGAAAATATTCTGGGAAAACTACAACGAGTGCCTGCATTGTCCCGGCGTGCATCCGCAATTGTCCCAATTGGTGCCGATCTACGGGCGCGGACTGCTGGAGGAGCGCGACGATCCGCAGTGGAGCGCGCATGCCGGGGACGCCGATCCGAAGTTCAAGGGCGGGTTGCGCGCCGGGGCCGCTACCTGGTCCCTGGACGGGAAAACGACCGGCATTCCGTTTCCCGGTCTTTCAGATGCGGATCGACGAGCCGGCCATATCTACATGACTGGATTGCCATCCGTATTTCTGGTGGGTCATATCGACTATGTCCGCGTGGTGCGCCTGCTGCCCCTCGGGCCCGAGCGCACCGAACTTCGCGTCGAGTATCTGTTCTCGCGGCAAACACTGGCTGACCCTAAGTTCAACCTGCGCAACGTGGTGGATTTCACCAATCGCGTCATGACCGAAGACGCCGAGGTGTGTGAACTCAATCAACAGGGGCTGCGGGCGGGACCGCATTCACGCGGAGTGGTCATGCCCGAGGAGTATGTTGTTCGGCAACTCCATGAGTGGCTGCGCGCTGAAATGGCGCGCGTTTAGCTCGATCGCCGCGGCAGCAGGATTCGCACTCTACGCCGCATCGATTGAGTGTGCTGCGCTGACCCTATCCGGGATGGGGAGTGGGCATGTAGACACCCCGTATGCTCAGCAGAAGTCAAGCCCGCAGCGGCCGCCGTGTTGGGTATCTTTCATACGAAATTGCCGTTTTTGCGACTTAGTACGTGCTTTATTGGCGCTGGATATGTAGAGTTCCGCCCCCACAAAAGGACGTGGGCCGCCGTAGACTATCGGCGGTTGATGATTAGGGTAAATTCAGGAGATTGGAACATGCTTGGAATGGTAGCCCGATGGGGCCATAACACGTTGTTGATCGGATTGGCGCTCATGACGTGCGTGATTTTTATCGCATTATTTCGGTAACAGTACGGGCTACGCGGCGCAGCGCGTATGCCCTCGTCCCTCGATTTCCGCACAGCACTCGGCTGTAGTGGCGCAACTAAGCTGACGGTCAGCAAAAACTTCTGCGGTCTGCGGATTTTCAAATGCCGTCGGCGACAAACATCAACGGCCAGATTTGCGAAAAGTCCGGTTGCATTTGGCTGATACTACGGTACCCATGAGCACTGGAATTTCAGGTGAGGCCGTACCGCGCCAACTTACGCGCGCAGTCGGCCCTTGGGCGGCGATGGCCGTCAACGTCACCAACATGATTGGTACCGGCGTGTTCTTGAAGACTCGCGTCATGACATGCAATGTCGGCAGCGCGAAGATGGTGCTGGTGGTGTGGCTGGCGGCCGGCTTGTTGTCGCTCGCCGGCACCTTCTCGTATTCGGAGATTGCGGCGATGATGCCGGAGGCGGGGGGCGACTACGTCTACCTGCGCCGCGCCTATGGGCGCCTGACCGGTTTCCTTTACGGCTGGATGGCGTTCACCGTCGTTCGGGCGGGGTCGCAAGCTGCCCTGGCGGTCGGTATTGCGATCTTCATGAATGTGGCGATGGGCGGAGCCCTGGAGCGTTGGCACTTCGGGGCGGGCTCGATTGGCTCGCACTTGGGGTTGAGCGGCTTGACGCTCGTGGCTCTTACGTCCATTTGGACGGTGGCTTTGATCAACTGCGCTTCGGTTGCCGTCGGCGGCCGCATGGCGCTGTTGCTCACGATCGTGAAAATAGGATTGGTGATCAGCGTGGGTGCGGGGGCTTTTGTCTTTGCCGCGGGGGATTGGAATCACCTGGCCCAGTCGGGGCTGGCCGGCACGTGCGAAGGAGTGGCGAGCAGCGCACGCGGCGGCATCGCGGGCTTCGGAGCGGCGATGCTCGGTGCTCTTTGGGCCTACGATGGTTGGCAAAACGTAGCGCCGCTTGCCGGTGAGATCCGCGAGCCGCAGCGCAATTTGCCCCGCGCCTTCGTCGGCGGAACGCTGGTGGTCGCGGCACTGTATTTGTTCGTCAACGCGGCCTATTACTTCGCATTGACCCCCCTCGAGATTGCGAGCGTACCGATGAGCTCGTCCGTGGCCACCGAGGTGCTGAAGCGATTTCTGGGCCCCTTGGCGGTCTCGATGACGGCGGTCGCCCTCATGATTTCCTCATTCGGCTCGCTGCATGCCAGCGTGCTTGCTCACTCGCGCGTCCCATTCGCGATGGCGCGCGACGGACTGTTCTTTCGCGGCCTGGCGCAGCTCTCGCCGCGTTCGAATGTCCCGGTCCGGGCAATCCTGGCGCAGGCAACCTGGGCCAGCGTACTGGCCCTCTCGGGTTCCTACGACAGGCTGACCGACTCCGTTATTTTCGCGTCCTGGTTGTTCTATGGCCTGGTCACAGCCTCGTTGTTCGTGTTCAGAAAGACGATGCCGGACGCTCCGCGGCCATACCGCGCGCTCGGCTATCCCGTGATACCGATGATCTTTCTGCTCGTGACCGCGGCACTGCTCATCAATACGTTCGTCGCGGCGCCACGCGAGGCGCTGCAGGGCGTGGGATTGCTGGCTGCCGGGCTGCCGTTCTACTGGTATTGGTCGAAGAAATCCCTCGCGTCCTAGCCGCCTTCCCCCGGCAGATCGAATATCAGGACCTCGGCGTCTCGAGCGTCGCTCAACGCGAGGGGTGAGCCGTCGGTGATTCGCAGTGCATCACCGCCCTCGAGCGCCGTGTCGTTGGCTTTCAGTGCGCCCCGCGCGACGTGCAAGTAAATGCGTCTTCCGGACGCCACCTCGAGGTTCGCTCGTTCATTGCCGGTGAACAACCCGGCATAGACTCTCGCGTCCTGGTGAATCAGCAAGGACCCGTCCGCGCGATCCGGCGAAACGATGAGCCGCAAGCGCCCGCGCTTTTCGTCGGAGGCAAAGCGCTTTTCCTCGTAGCTGGGCTCGATATTGCGCTCGGCCGGTTGAATCCATATCTGCAGGAAATGCACAGGCTCGCTCGAGCTTGGATTGAACTCGCTATGCCGTACGCCCGTACCGGCGCTCATTCGCTGCACATCGCCGGGTCTGATGGTCGATCCATTGCCCATCGAATCCTTGTGTGCGAGTTCACCCGACAATACGTAGCTGATGATTTCCATGTCGCGGTGGCCATGAGTGCCGAAGCCCGCACCGGCCTGCACTCGGTCCTCGTTGATGACGCGCAATGGCCCGAATTCCACGTGCTCCGGATCGAAGTAGTCTGCAAATGAAAATGTATGGAAGGACTTGAGCCAACCGTGATCGGCAAACCCTCGTTCATTGCTGCGTCTGATGTCGTTCATGGAAACCTCCGAGGCACAGAATAGGATCGAAGTGACAAACAAAAAAGCGCAAAAATCAGGGGCTATCCATCAAGAAATTGGATGTATCCGAGCCGCGCCGCCCCCGCCGCAGGTCCCGATCACAGCCGGGCGCCCGGTAGGACGGACCCTACAGTTCGTGGCGACCCCGCCCGACTGCGCGATCCCGGTACCATGATTATTCTTTTCTTCAATCCGCTTCAAGGGAGATGAAGATGTCCTTAGGCACAATCTTGCTGATTCTCCTGGTTCTACTGTTGGTAGGTGCGCTGCCCGCGTGGCCGTACAGCACCGGCTGGGGTTACTACCCGAGTGGGGGGCTGGGTTTGGTACTCATCGTGCTGCTGGTCTTGGTCGTCAGCGGACGGTTGTAGACCGAGAGCAGCATGAGCTCGCACGAGTCCCGGAAGCGCCGGCTGATACGGCTATGCCTTGGGCTCGGTGCAGCAATCTGTGCAAGCTGCATGGCAGCCGCGCCGGCCGATGGACCTGGTTCGCGCACGTGCGCCGATCACTGGGGCCCGACGAACTTCGAGTACTTAGTCCTTGCGAGCATGGCGGACTCGCGGCGTCCCCTGGCGATGGCGAGCTACCAGACCGCCGGGGATCACTTCGCAGTCTCGTCCATGGGCTGCCTGATGAGGGATGCAAGACGGGCTGGCGCAGTCGAAAGTGCCTGTACACTCCTCGCGCGCCAGCCCGGCGGCCTCAGTAGCCCGGGCCAGTGGTTGGGGTGGTGGTAGATGTCACCGGACCCAGCTGCATCACCGCATTGGCATTGTCATCATTGAAATAGATGATCTGATTCCCCGAAGCATCAACCGTGGCCGCGATGCCAAAGAGTGCACCGGGCGTACCGGTGTCTACCTGCACCGCGGAACCAACGAAGCCGTTGGTCACCGGAGACACCTCGATCAGAAAATTGGTCGTCGCGCTGGCCGTCGTGATGCCGATATCCGCATTGCCGATCACCAAATCGCCGTTCTTCAGCAGGGCTGCGCTCAGCGGTGCGTTGAGGGGTGCACCATGGGCGATGACTCTGGCCGAGGCCGCGGACGGTCCGGAGAAGGTCAGGGCCGGAGTGGGCGCGGAGGTTCCGCTGCACTGGCCATTCACGACCACGGCATCCTTGGTGGTGATGGCGGACACGCCGGCAATGGCAACCACGCTGTACGAACTCGTATCGACGATGTAGAGGGTATCGCTCGCGGGATCGTAGGTCAGCCCCGAAGGCCCATAGATGGCTCCCGGTGCGCCGCTGGTGCAAAAGCCGGTGACGATTTCCGTGAAGGTTGTCTGCGCGTCAGTGCCGGCGCCGAGGTTGATTCGATCGATGGTGCCGGCGGAGGCGAAGGTTGCGCTGCCTGGGGCGTTCGATACGTAGATCGACGCGGGTTGAGTAGCCGTCGCTGCCACAAATGCTTCTCCCCATGGCTGCGCGAAGGTATCGCTTTGGAACTGTGTTCCAATGGCACCGGTGGCGCTGACCAGAGGATTCATGTTCGATGTCCACGCGGCCGCCGAGATGCTGTCATCCGGCAACATGGTGAGCGCATTGCAACCTTGAAGACTCGTCGATTGCGCGATCCGGTAAGGCGTCGAAGGCGTCGCGCCCGTCGCAGGATGTAGCCCAATGATCGTCGTTCCGGCGCCCTGAACATTCCCTGTGGTGGGATTCGTGGTGGTAATGGTGGCGTTATTGAAGTTGCACACCACGAGATCTCCCTTCGTGATCGGTCCGGCGCTCGCTGGAGCGATCACTAGGCCATAGGGATTCTGATCGCCATTGGTGGGATCGACCGTTGATCCCACAGTTGTCGCAGCCTTTCCCGTCACAGTGGCGAGAAGGTTGGCCGCGACCGTCACGGTGCCCGTTGCGGACGTCGTGCCGCCGGTACCGGTGCAAGTGAGCGTGTAAGTGTAACTGCCCGCAGCGGTTGGGACGACCGTCTGGCTGCCGCTCACCGGCGGGGTGCCGGTGAACGTGCCGCCGGCAGCGTTCGACGCCGTCGCGGTGCACGACGTGGCATAAGCCGACGTCCAGGTCACGGTAACGGCTTGACCGAGATTGATGGGTGCCGGTTGCGTGACGCTCACGGTGGGTGCCGGCATGGATGAACCGGAACTCGAGCCGTAACCGCCGCCACCGCCACCACCGCCGCATCCCGCGAGCACGCTGACGGCTAATCCGGTTGAAACTGAACCCCACTTGGAAACGCGCATTGTCATGCAAGACCTCTTATTACTGGGTGATTGAATTGTATGTACGTCTAACTTTCGAAATTGTTGTGAGCTTCATGGGAAGCACGCTCCGGTATCGATGGCCGCGACCTCGGTGCGGATATCCGCGCGCAATCGCACGCAGATCTCTCGTGTGAGTAGAAGACTCGGCGGCGCGCGTTTTATTCCGCCGAGCCGGGAAAGATCTCGAGGTTGAATCGTTGCACTTCGGTGCGCACGGCCGCGGACGTGCGTACCGTGGTCGTGACAGGGTTCGTCAACGACCGGTTGGGAGGGGGTGACGGGGGCGAGAAGCAAGGGCCGTTCGCCTCAAAGCCCAGCAGCTCTTAGCTGCTGTGAAGGAACGCCAAGCGCTGGCCGGACAGCGTTTGGCGAGAGGATTGCTGCGAACCTTACCGGTTGACTTGCAGCGACGCGCCGAGATCCCGGGTTAATTCAAGTTCGCGCCGCGTCGATGAAGCCATGCCGCATGCATCAGAAATATCCATGCAGTTCCAGAAAATACAGCCGCCCGTGCTCGGCGTTGTCCTGAGGGATCCCATCGTTCCAGCGAAACCCCGTGCGTATTTGCGCGAACTGAATCGGCGTGAACTCGTAGACCAGGCTCCAGCGCGTTTCCTCGCCGTTGGCCACCGCTCGGTTGGGATTGAACAATTCATCCGTGATCTTGAGGTTGTGGCCGCGTGCGATGAGCCAGTTGCCCTCGAGCAAAGTGGCGAGCTGCTTGCCCTGCGCATTGGGTATGCTCTGATCATCGGTGATTTCAGCCTGCGCCAGCCAGGAGATGGGGCCGGTCCGGAGCCCTCCGAAGATCCCATAGGCGCTCTTTGCTCCGCCGGATTGCGCGTTGTAGTTGGCCGCCAAGCCCAATCGCCAAATGGATTCCACGTAGATCAACTGAGTGCTGGTCTGCTTTCCCGTGCTGGTCACGGCGCCGCCCGCAGTACCGTTGCTGACGGCGATCTGCGCATCCCAGTGGCCGTGTTCCCAGCCCAATTCCACGCCCTGATCCGGCGTGGTCATGTTGATGCCCGTCGTGGTCAAGATAAAAGCGGTTTGATCCTGAAGCCGCAGACCGAAGGGCAGGTACATCTGTCCGGCCTTCAAATACCAGTCGTGTGTGGCAGACCAGTACAGTACATAGGCTTCCCGGTTGAGCGCGCCGCCGGGAGCGACCTGTTCGTCGGCGTACACCAGCAGCCGGTTCGGAATGATCTCCGCCTCCATATAGGCACGGAACTGCTCCAGCGAGAATTCGTTGATGGACGCGGTATGCGGGGCCTGCGTCACCTGGGCATCAAAACGCAAGTCGCCGCCGGTTCGGAGGTAGGGACCCAGCGAACCTGTCCAGTTGTCGAGAGCCGTATCCAAATGTTGGGCCGGCAGTACGGTCTGCGCGAATACGTCGCCGAAGGTGGTCCGCAGCCCGCCGCCGGTTGGGTTGACGTGGCACTGCCCGCATTTGAGGCCCATCTGAACGGCGAGATAAGGCTCGGCCTGCGCGGAATATGCACCCAAACACAACAACACGAGCAGGCAAGGCAGGCCAAGGCTATATCGGCCGATCATTGAGCGGGCTCCACGGTGAATTCGAATGAGGTGTCTGAACCAAGTGTCGAGGCGGCCATGTTGGCCAAGGCTCCGCCGCCGGTACCACGCAATGTGACGCGATAGACGCCGGGGTCGAGCGCGGTGCGCGGGGTAATCAGCAGCACGGCGGGGTTGTGTGCGGCGAGGGCGCCGACGGCGGCCATCTTCTGCGCTGTGCTTGCCGCCGCTATTTCGGATTCCGGTGCGGCTCCCTCTCCGGCACCACTGATTCGCTCGAGCCGCACGGTCGTATCGTTGACCAGCGATGCATCGACCTCTTGCGTGAACGCCACCAGGATCCGCGGCAACGGGCCTTTCACGGTTGCCTTGTCGACGGGAGACGTGCCTTGCACGGCGAACCCCGACGCTGCGGCCGCTGCGGCGGCCGTGGCCACGTTTGGCGCACCATTCGTGATCCACTGGCGGATGGCGTCGATGGTCGCTTGCGGCAGAGGTGTTTCCATCAGCGGCATTTGGCCGCCGACAATGCCGGGCAAGCCTTCGATTTTGTGCACCATGTAACTGTTGTCCGGATCTCCGGGTTTCACCCGCAGTAAATTCGGCTGCTCGGCGCTCGGGATGCCGACCAGAAAGTTGTAGGCGTGGGCTGCATCGAGCTGCAACCCCTCAGGTGCGCTCGCGCCGATGTGGCACTTCGAACAGATCGGAGTGAACACGTTTTCTTGAATCGATTGCAGATCCGCGGTGACGGGCCCACTCGAACTGCTGCCCGAGGAGGCAGGCTGTCCGTTCTGATCAAGTCCCTTCCCATTACCTGCGCAGCCCGTGGCGCAGGCGGCCACGAGCAACGCGGCCCATACCCCATATCGATCGATCTGCATGCTGATACTCATAATGGCGAAAATGATGACATCCCGGAGTAGGTACCCCTTACTCTATCCCAGGTTTAGTCCCGGGTTTAGATATCCGGCCGAAAGGTTTACTCTGTGCGGCTGACGAGTGTCAGGGTATTGGAATGCATGCCGTAGAAGGAACGTGGCGGTTGTGAAGTAGTGCGTCTGCTCGCAGGTGGTGTCGTATTGTCGCTGGGTCTAATGATCGGCGCGTCCCGTTCGGTAGGCGCCGATCTATGGGACGGTTCTCTCGCCGTCACGAGCGATTATATCGTGCGCGGCGTATCTCGAAGCGACAATCGCGCTGCGCTGCAGCTCGATCTACACTATTCGATCACGCCGGGATTCGTGGTGGGGCTGTTTGCGTCCAACACGCAAATCGAGCCCAACCAACCGAGCAGCGCCGAGCTCGATGCCTATCTCGGCTATGCCTGGACAGCGGGCAGCGATTGGCACGGCAGAATTCTCGCCGGCCATTATGCCTATCCGGGGAGCCGGCCCGGCTCCGGCTATGATTATGACGAATTGGACGTCGACGTGGCCTACCAGGAATGGCTGGATATCGCGCTGGTCTATTCGCCAAACGCACCGCGCTACGTGCAGGCATACCGCGGCCTCGCAGGGGTGACGTCCGAGTCGGCGGAGGTGAACCTACAGCAGCCGGTGCTGGGTCGCCTGTCAGCGACTGGGGGAATCGGTTATTCGACCTTCGGCGGCCCGAATTCGGCGGGTTTTGCCTATTGGAGCGTGGGGGCCGCCTACAGCGTCGCGTCGGTGTCCCTGGCCTTGTCCTATGTAGACACTTCGGCGGGAGCTAAGACGTTGTTTTACAATGAAGCGGCGGCCGGCCGTTGGACGGGCACGGTCATCTGGCGCTTCTAGTTTTCGTCGGCGAAATCGCAACCCTTTGGCTCACTGACGGTACTTATGGGAAATGGGTCGACATAGATGAGGAGTGGCTGTCACCGATGAGCGTACCGGCCAGAAATTCGGCTCGAGAGCGCGACAACGATTTGCTGGTCGCCGTCGCGGCGGGCAATCGCCAGGCCTTGGAAGAGTTGTACCTCGGTTATCACCGGCGGCTCGCGCGTTTCCTGTCGCGATTCACTCCTCGCTACGAGAATGTCGAAGAGATCATCAACGACACGTTCATGGTCGTTTGGCAAAGCGCCAAGGACTTTCGCTACGCCTCTCAAGTCTCCACCTGGATCATCGGCATCGCCTACCGCACGGCGCTCAAGTCCTTGCGGCGGCAGAAGAACCACGCTGCCGCTCGCAGCCTGGACGAGTACCCCGAACAGACCATCGATCCGACGTTCGACGCGGAGGTTCAGGATTGGCTGAAGCACGGATTGAGCCAGCTGCCGGCCGAACAGCGGCTGACTCTCGAACTCGCGTATCACATGGGTCATTCATTGGAGGAGATTGCGGTAATCACCGAATGCCCGGTAGGCACCGTCAAGGCACGCATGTTTCACGCGCGCGAGAAGTTGCGCCATTACCTGCCGTCATTGAGCGGCTCCGCCTCCGAATTTTCAGCGAGAAGCGAATGACGCACGATCGTCGAAGCGTTGACACGCGGGAACACCGAGAGGTCTCGGCGCTCACGCCTTGGTACGTGAACGGCACGATCGGTGAGCATGACCGGGAGCGCGTGGACGCGCACCTCATGCTGTGCGCAAGGTGCCGCGACGGGTTGGCGGAGGAGCGGCGCATTCATCAGGGCATGACGGCCGAGACCGCGATTGAATACATGCCCGCAGCGTCGCTGAAACGCCTGCAGGCGCGGCTGGACGGCATCGCGGCCGCCCCCTTGACGGACGTGCCTGCAGTCAGGAAGCCATTCCGCAGGACGATGGCGTGGCAGGGATTGATGGCGGCGTCGGTTGCCGTGATCGCCGTGGCTCTCAGCCTGTTGGCGGCCGATCGATGGGTGCAATTGCGCGCGCACGCCGCGGCGCCCAATTATTACACCGTCACGACTCCCATGGTGCAAGCACCGGGCGAGGTGATTCGCGCCGTGTTTTCGCCGACCATCACTTTGGTAGAGCTGCAGGCCATACTCGACGAAGCTCAGTTGCGAATTATTTCCGGACCGACCGAGGCGGGAGTGTATTCATTGGCGGCGAATACCAACCGCCCGGTAAGTTCCTCGCTGGCATCGTTGCGCGGACATGAGGAGGTTCGCTTTGCCGAAGGCATCCAACCAGCGGTAAGGTCAGGCGATACTCCATGAGGCGATGGGCGCCGCTGATCCTGGTAGTTCTGGCTTCCGCCTGCAGCAATTCGCCGGTACGGATCGAATCTCGCGCGCTCGCCGATCAGGTATCGCAGTCCCCCGACCATTTCATCATTGCCGCGGTCGAGAATGACCCGGCCGTTTTCGTCGCCCGGGCCGGCGGCACGCCGCGCGGATACGATGGCAGCCCGGTCTACGGGGCGAGCACAGCCGCACGCCAGATGATGCGCGACCTCGAGAATGAATACGGGCTGCGTGAGGTGAGCGCGTGGCCGATCGATCCGTTGCACATGCATTGTGCCGTACTCGAGGTTCCGGACGGAATCGATCGGGGCACCTTGTTGACGGCGCTGGCGCAGGATCGGCGCATCAAGCTGGCAGAGCCGCTGCAAAACTTCGCGACACGCACCGACGGTTACAATGACCCCTACGTGGGATTGCAGCGCGGCTTCCAGCAAATGAATGTCGCCGGCGCTCATCCCTGGTCGCGGGGCAATGGCGTCAAAGTGGCGATCATCGACACGGGGGCCGATGTTCAGCATCCGGATCTGCGCGGCACCATCCAGTCGGCCGCCAATTTCGTCGACGCCGACGACGGACAATTTCGGCAGGACCGTCACGGCACGGAAATGGCCGGTGTCATCGCGGCGGTTGCCAATAATCACGAAGGCATCGTGGGCGTCGCTCCCGGGGCGCGCCTCCTGCTGTTCAAGGCCTGCTGGCAGGCGCAGCTCGACGCCGACGCCGCCCGCTGCAATTCCTTTACTCTGGCCCGGGCGCTCGTTGCTGCGTTCGATGCGCACGCACAAATCGTCAATTTGAGTCTTGCGGGTCCCGCCGACCCCTTGCTGGCCGATCTCATTCGCGAGGGCGTCCGCCGCGGTGTGTTGTTCGTCGGCGCAGCGCCGGCCGGCACATCGCTGGGTAGTGAGGGACTGCTGCATCTGCCGGGCGTCATCGAAGTCGCCAGCGCCGGAAATCAGTCACCGCTCGTTTCCGCGCTGTATGCCCCGGGCCGGGAAATTCTGACTCTATTGCCGGGCGGCCGCTACGACTTCGCCTCGGGGGACTCTGTTGCAACCGCGCAAGTGAGCGGCGTCCTGGCATTGTTGCTGGCTAAAAAATCCGGCTTATCGGCTGCCGACGCGACCCGGCTGTTGCGGGATACGAGCGCTCACCCCGGCGGCGTTTCGGGCGGGACACTCGTCGATGCTTGTGCCGCGGTGGTATCGTTGATCGGCCATGGATCCTGCGATCCCGCGGCCGACCCCGAGCATAAGATAGCCGACGAACACGAGCAGCACGTCGCCCTGCATTGAGGAAGCATCTCCCTAGGGAGTGGGGCACTCGGGGCTGAGAACGAGCTGACCCAAGCGGTGCTCGTCAACCGGTCAATATCACGGTGCCGAGATACTAATGGGCTTGTGGACGCTTGAGCAGGTCCACGCGGTCGATCGAGCGCACGATCAAATGCAGCCGTGTGCCGCCGCGAATCGCGGTCAACGGCACTCCCGTGCCCGCGGGTCCCACGGCCCAGAGCCGCCGATAGAAGTCGGGCAGGGTGGCGACGTCGTGTTCCGCCACGCGCGTGATGAGATCGCCTTCCCGAATGTCCGCCCTCTGCGCCGGGCCGCCTTCGGCGACGCCGGTCACGTATACCTTGCCGGTCATCTCCGCGGCGTACACGCCCAGCCATGGCCGCGGCTGTCGCGACGCACGGCCGCGGGTGGTCAGTTCATCGAGTATGGGCTTGAGCAAATCGATGGGCACGAACATGTTGGCGTTTATTTCTTCGCCCGCCGTCAGTTCGCGCACGAGCAAGGAGCCGAGGCCAACCAGACTGCCTGCGGCATCGATCAATGCGGAACCGGACCAATGAGGGTGCGCCGGGATCGCGAAAATTGCGTCCTCCAGCAAGTACTCCCACGCGCCGGCAAACTCACGGCGGGCGAATACCTGCACCGGCTGAGGTGCGGCGAATTCCGGAGAGCTCACGACATACGCCGGATCGCCCGGCTTGAGTCCGGCCGACGATCCCAAGGGTATGGGCTCAATGTCCGCCTTCTGCAGCGGCAAGACCAATCCGAATCCGGTGACCTGATCGTACGCCAGCGGGTGAGCTGCCAATTCACGTCCATCCGGGGTGGTCAGCCACACATCGGTGGCCTCGGTCACCAGGTAACCGATGGTCAGGATCAATCCATCGGAGTTGATGACGACCCCGTTGCCGGTACGTTGCGATCCCAATATGCCGGCCGTGAACGCATCTTCGGGCACGTCGGCGCGAAGCTTGACGACCGAATTGCGGATACGTTCCAAATCGAGACTGGGCATTGGAGCAACGGTAGCGTGAACAGACTCGAGTGTCACGCGCCGGTTGCCGGGCTAGGCAACCCCAGGGCAGGAAGGGTGCACGGCCCCCGTGGGCCGTGCACCGGGATCAACAGAGTCTGTTAGAACGAAGCCGAGAGATTGACCTCGAAGCTGCGCGCCGGAAGCGTGAACAACAATGGGACGCCGTTCGCCCCGAACGCCGTCGAATTGCTGCCCGAATAGCCGTTCAGAAAGTAAATGGACTTGCGGTCTGCGATGTTCTGCACGGTCACGCCGATCTTGCTGCTCTTCAAGACGGACCCCCAGGAACCGAACACGTAATTGATCGCCGCGTCAGTCGTGCTGTATCCGCCCAGCCGATAGTAGTCCCCGGCATCTCCGAAGCGCGCGCCCACGTACTTGTCGATCAACGACGCCTGCAACGGGCCTTGGTTATAGAGCAGTCCCAGAGCCGCCGTACGGTTCGGTGTGTCTGCCACCCAAGTCTGATCGGTCGTCAAGCGCGCGCTGTTCACGGACGCGTTGCCGTACACGCTCAAGCCTGCGCCCACGGTGTAGGTCGCTTCGGTCTCCACACCCTTGTACTTCACACCGCCGAGATTTTCAAAGAACGCGTTATTGGCGTTGCCCGGATGCTTCTGGATGAAATTGTCGAAATTGATGGTGTAGGCGTCGGCGGAGACCGTCAGTGCCGATCCCACCCATGTAGTACCGAACTGCACGTTGGTCGTGCCCTCGGGCTGCAACGTATTCAGTTGAGGATTGGCGAGATACAGGGTATTCAAATTCGGCGCGAGGAATCCCTTGGCATACTGCGCGTACGCAGACCAGTTGTCCGCCAACTTGTAATGCACGTCGAACGACGGCAGGTTGCGCGTGTAGGTTTTGCTGTAGTCGAGTTGCAACTGGGTGCCCTGGTTGACGGGAGCGACGATGACCCGTTCAAAATTCACATACTTGTCGCCGCCGGTCACATCGAGACCCGGAATGACGTGCCATACGTACTGCAGATAGCCCTGCCGAGAGAACAACTGATTGTGTTGCAGCCGGTCGGTAAACGCGGCCTCGGCCAGACCGCCGGGCGGCACCGCCAAGTCATAGTTGTAGCCCAGGTTGTTGCTGAAGTCGACTTCCGTAAGCGCACGGAGATTGGTCTGGTGGTCGAACCAAAGGCCGGCCTGAGCCTCACCGGGGCCGAAATCATGTGATACGCGGAAGATATCGCCGATCGAGCGGTAGTTGTTGGTGAGTTCCTGGCCGGGAACGTCGTTGGGATTGGCCGTGCCGTTCGGATTGATCGTGCCATTCGGTATATCGCCCACATCCAATCCGCCGTGCGGCAGCGAGCCGCCGACGTCCAGACCGTTGAACCCATCGTGGAAGTACGCGTAGGTGTACAGTTTGTTGTCGATGGTCCAGCCACCGACCTTGGAGTTGATGCCGATGTATTCCCAATCGGTGGTGATCTTGTCGAGGTTGTAGCCGTAATAGC
Organism: uncultured Gammaproteobacteria bacterium; assembly: GCA_963779985.1. Classification (GTDB taxonomy): domain Bacteria; phylum Pseudomonadota; class Gammaproteobacteria; order Steroidobacterales; family Steroidobacteraceae; genus Bog-1198. The sequence continues at coordinate 898,529 of CAVZZW010000004.1, read as the reverse complement.
CCTGGCTGCCCGGATCCTTGTTGTACCCGTAGTTGACGCCGAACTGGCTCAACTGGTTGGGCGTGGCGCCGACCGCCGGATTCTGCTTCACCTTGTTCAGATTCGACGCAAACACGATGTCGGTGGAATCGTTCACCGGCTGGATGGCCTTGAAGAAGAGGTTGCTGCGATCGATATTGGCATTGGTGAGATAGCCGTCGGACGAAATGGTCTTGACGCTGATGAAGGCGCGGGCGCCGCCCCAGTCGCTCACTTCGCCCGTGTCGTAGCGCACGCCGTAGAGCTGCGTGTTGAAGCTGCCGAAACTGGCCAGGGTCGTGAAGCCTTGCGTCTTCTTGGGATCGGCCGATTGCACGTACACCGTGCCGCCGAAGGTCGCATCGCCCACGGTGCCGGCGTTGCCGGGACCGCGGTCGACGACCACGTTGCCGATGTCCTGCGCCATGAAGTAGCTGGTCGAGTGGTGGGTGAAATCGTTCGAATCGCCCCAGGGAATGCCGTCGAAGGTGACGTTGAACTGGCCGTCCTGGAAGCCGCGAATCGAGACGCCCAAGGTTTCCTGCAGGCCCGGGCCGTTCGGATCGACGGTCCACACGCTGGGCGTGAATTTGATGATGTCGGTATAATTCGCCGCGGGCGCATCATTGTTCTGAATGAAATCAGCGCCGACGATCGATTGTGGCTGGGTGGCAACAAGTGATCCCTGCGAAGGCGCAGATTGAGGTCCATGCAGGGCCTCGGCGGTCACGAGCACCGGATCTAAGCTGTGGGCGCGCGCCTGATCGGCGTCTTCGACCGCATCAGCGTACGCATAACCCATTGAACCGACTAATAGAACGCAACTAAGTGCCGTTTGCGCCGTCGGCAAACGACTAAAGCCATAACTCGACGACATGATTCACCTTGTGTTAGGAGCTCGTTGGATTTCCGCAACGGAAATCGCGCCGCACATCCTGGGGTCACAAGGTTTCAGTTTTATTGCATTGGACTATACATATTTGTAAGGATCTCGAGCGAGCGTGTAGCCGAACTGAGCCAGATACCATTGCTGGAAGGTGACCACCCGTCTCTCGTGGTCGGAATACCGTCCCGGCCGATAATGGCTCGATAGAATACCCGCCTGATTGTTCTCGGTGATCACCTGATCCTGCTTGGTGGTCCGATCCCAGCCCCAGATCATTCTCTCGATGTCGATCTGGGCGGCATTGGCGTCGACCAGCCAATACAGATCCACGTCGGTGCGCATCGTGCCGCGCGGCGTGAAAATAAAGAGCACGGCGAAATCATTGGTAGCGACCAACTGGGAGAAGGGGCTGAACGACAGATACATGCGGCCCTGATCGAATCCCAGCCGCTTTCCCATCAAGGACGACGCCGGCCTGCCGTCCTGGGTCTCGCTCTCGTATCCTTCGCGAATCGTACGCTGCAACAGCAGCCGCAGGTGCGACGACTCCGGACCATCATCGACGGTGCCCATCGGCCGCCCGAGCGCGGCAGCTCGCTGTTCCCATGCTCTGAGGGCGGGCAGATATCTTTCGACTGCGTCGGCCGGACCGGAACTCGGACCCGCACCGAAGGCCACGAGTGCTTCGGGCGGGTGCATCGAGCAGAACTCCGGATGCGCCGGCGTGCAGTGATAGCACTCGACGAAATTCTCGACCACCAGCTTCCAATTGGCTGCCGTCGGATATGATCGGGAAAATGCGATCTTCGCATCGGCGAGGCCGTGGAAATCGAGATAGGGAGCCAGATCGCCGAACGAGGCGTCGAAGTCCACAGGCTCCTGATCGGATAAATTGAGGAAGATAAAGCCATGAAACACGCGAACATGACAGCGTTGCAGCCCATTGTCTGCCTTTGAAAAATCGGCCGGCATCAGGCGGGCGGAGATCAAGGCGCCGTCGAGTCCGTAGCTCCAGGCATGGTAGCCGCATGTCAAGCGCGACACCCGGCCAGAGGGTTCGGTGCAGATCAGCGACCCGCGATGGCGGCACACATTGTAGAAGGCATTGATGGTCGATTCGACGCTTCGCACCACGATGATTGATTCGTTGCCGATCTTGAATAGAAAATAGTCGCCCTTGTTGCGCAGGCGGTCGACATGGCCGGCAACCAGCCATTTTCGGCCGACGACTTGCTGCATGTCCGCTGCGAAGACGGCATCGTCGCAATAGAACTCGCGCTCCAGGCTATAGCCGATCTTGGTGCGCCGGGCCAACGAGGCAATTACGCTGGATGTAGCCATCATGTCACCGTTTGATTCGCAGGTTGGTTGGGTCATACATCGGCCGCAGCGAGGCCGTCGCCGGATGCCGGACCCCCGCAACCTCGATCTCGTAATGGTCAGCACCGATCGTTTCGAACGAAGCGCCATTCGATGCGCTGACATATCCTAAACCGACGGCGGCTCCCAGAGTATGTCCGTACATTCCCGACCGGATGTGGCCGACGAGGGCGTCCCCGTGCCAGATCGGCTCGTTGTGGTAGAGCAGTGGTTCGGGGGACTCGAGCTTGAACTGCACCAGCCGCTTGGTGCATCCCGATCGCCGTTGTCGCAGAAGTGCTTCGCGGCCGATGAATCCGCCGGGCTTGTCCCACTTGACCGCGAAGCCGAGACCGGCCTCCAACGGCGTGTCCTCGTCGGTGATGTCGTGGCCCCAATGCCGGTACGCCTTTTCGATACGCAGGGAGTTCAGTGCATGGTAGCCGGCATGCACGAGCCCGTATTGCTTCCCTGCGCTCACCAACTCGTCATACACGCCCTGTATGAACTCGGTGGGCACGTAGAGCTCCCATCCGAGTTCTCCCACGTAGGTGATGCGCGAGGCACGCACCAGAGCGTACCCCAGTTCGATCACGCGGCTGGTGGCAAATGCGAATGCCGCATGCGATAAATCGTTCGGCGTGAGCGATTGCAGAAAATCGCGCGCCCGCGGCCCCATGACCGACAGGACACCCATGGCGGAGGTTACATTGGTCAGCACGCAGTGGGCGCCCGGCTCGATGTGCCGGCTGAGCCAATCGAAATCCTTACTTTCGGTTTCCGCGCCGCTCACGATCAAGTACGCCGTCTCGCTCAGACGCGTGACCGTCAGATCCGCTTCGATGCCCCCGCGCTCGTTGAGCCACTGTGTGTAGATCATCTTACCCGGCGCAACGTCGACCTCGTTGGCACAGACTCGATTGAGCACACGGGCGGCATCCACGCCTTCGAGGCGAAATTTTGCGAACGAAGACTGGTCGAAAAGCCCGACGGCCGTGCGCACCGCGCTGTGCTCCTTCGCGCTGTGCTCGAACCAGTTCTGGCGGCCATAGCTGTATTCGTAGCGGGGTGCAGCCCCGGCGGGGGCGAACCAGTTGGCGCGTTCCCAGCCGAAGGCTTCACCGAAGCAGGCGCCCGCGGCGGCGAGGCGGTCATGCAGGGTCGATTTGCGCACACCACGCGCCGTGTCGTATTGGCGGAACGGCCAATGCGTGGCGTACAGCAGCCCGAGGCTCTCCGACACTCGCTCCCGCAGGTACTTGCGATTGATCTGAAACGGCATATTGCGCCGTACGTCGACCTCCCATAGATCGACGGGCGCGTGCCCGTCGCGGATCCATTCGGCGACGACTTTACCGATGCCCCCGGCCGATTGCAGGCCGATGGAGTTGAGTCCCGCCGCCACGAAGCAATTTTTGAGCTCGATCGACTCACCCAAGTGATAGCGCACGTCGGGCGTAAAACTTTCGGGGCCGCAGAAGAACTTTTGAATACCGGCCTTCTCCAAGGCGGGAATGCGGCGCATGGCGTCGAGCAGCACCGGTTCGAAGTGACCGAAATCGCCGGCGATCTCCCCGAAGCAAAAATCATCGGCAATGCCATCGGCTCCCCAGGGGCGTGCATGAGGCTCGAATGCACCGACCAGCAATTTGCCGGCGTCATACTTGAAATAGCTGCAATGATCATAGTCGCGCAGCACCGGCATATCGGGCTCGAGGCCGGGCACGTCCTGGAACAAGACATAGTAGTGCTCGCAGGCATGCAGAGGCACGGTCACGCCGACGCCGGCGGCAAGATCGCGCGTCCACATGCCGCCGCAAAGCACGACGTAGTCGGCATCGATGCGTCCGCGTTCTGTCTGCACACCGCTCACGCGTCCGCCGTCGTGATGGATGGCGGTGACTTTGAGATCCTGGAAAATCTGCGCGCCGCGGGCACGCGCACCTTTGGCGAGCGCCTGTGTGATGTCCACCGCATTGGCATAGCCGTCGCTCGGTATGTGGATGCCGCCGAGAACATCCTCGAGATTGGCGAGCGGGTAGAGCGAGTGAATCTCTCGTGGTCCTACGACATTGACTTTCAGACCGAATACCTTGGCCATCGAGGCGTTGCGCTTCAGCTCTTCCATGCGACCGGGCGTCGTCGCCAGTGACAGTGAACCGCACTGCCGGTACCCGGTCGCCTGTCCGGTCTCCGCTTCGAGACCGAGGTACAGATCGCTCGTGTAGCGCGCCAGTTGTGTCATGTTGATGCTCTGCCGCAATTGGCCCACGAGACCGGCCGCGTGCCACGTCGTGCCGCTGGTGAGCTGTTTGCGTTCGAGGAGCACCGTGTCGCTCCAGCCCATCTTGGTCAGGTGGTACGCGACCGAGCAACCGATGACGCCGCCGCCCACGATGACGGCACGCGCGCGCGTCGGCAGATCCAAAGCCATCCGCTAACTCCTCATCCGCGAATTGTCAGGATCGAAGGCCGGCGCCCCGAGCACCGTCGCGGCGCGCCGTTCGCCTTGGATGAGCACATCGAAGCGGCTTCCGGGTTCCGCGAACTCCGGTTCGACACAGGCAAACGCCAGACTCTTCTTGACCCGGTGCCCGTAGGCGCCTGAGGTGGCCACCCCGATGCAGCGGTCGCGCACGAGTATGGGCTCGCCGCCGCGTGCGTCGGTGTCGGCCGCCGCGACCTCGGCGTAAACGATCTTGACAGGGCGTGGCGCCTGCTCGAGCGTCGCTGCCTTGCCGACGAAGTCGGTCTTGTCGAATCGGATGAAGCGCGCCATATCCGCTTCCAGCATGTTCAATTCATTGGTCAGCTCGGTGGACCAGGCCTTGTAGCCTTTCTCGACCCGCAGCGTATTGACCGCATACAAGCCGTAATTGGCAATTCCGAATTTCTCGCCCGCATGCCAGATGGCGTCATATAGAGCCGGCATCGAGTCGATCGGCGGATGAAGTTCCCAGCCAAGCTCGCCGACATAGCTGACGCGCAGCGCGCGTACCGGCTGTCCCGCGATCAGGATCTCGCGGGCCCGCAGCCACGGGAACGCATCGTTGGCAAGATCCGTGTCGGTCAATAGGCTGAGCAGTTCACGGGCACGCGGTCCGCTCACCACGAGCACGCCGCGATCCTCGGTGACATTGTCGATTCGAACCGCTTCCCCCGGCGACAGGCTCTGCATCAGCAGATCCCGATCGCGCAGTTCCGCGGCGGCGGCTGAGAGGGCGTAGAACGTGTCATCGCTCAGGCGAGTGACGGTCATCTCGCCTTGAATGCGTCCCCCCGGGGACAACAGGTGAACGAGCGCAATACCGCCCGCCGTGCGCGGTACTTGGTTGGCGCACACACGGTTCAAGAAGGCCTCGGCTCCGGGTCCGCAGATGTCGTACTTGGCGAATCCCGTCAGGTCGAGTACGCCGACGCGTTCATGCACGGCGGCGACCTCATCGCGCACCACCTCGAACACATTGTTGTGCCGATAGCCATGATCTTCGATGCGGCCATCGAGCGAAAACCATTTGGGCCGCTCCCAGCCGAAGGTCTCGGTGTGCACGCAACCCTGCGCACGCAGCCGGCCGTGCAGCGGGCTCATTCTCCGCGGACGTCCCGCGGCTTCCTCTTCCCCGGGTTTGCGCGTGGTGAACGTCAACCGGTAGTCCAGAAACACCTTGTCGCGCACATAGGCCGCGTCGGCAAATGCGCCGAAGCGGCGCGGGTCGAACTCCGTCATATTGATCTCGGCATCGCCGTGCAGCATCCACTGCGCAAGGTACTTGCCGCAGCCGCCGCCTTGCGCGATACCGAACGAGGTTCCACAGCACATCCAGAAATTTCTCAAACCTGCCGCCGGCCCGAGCAGCGGTGCGCCGTCGGGGGTGTGCGGAATTGCGCCGTTGATGACCCGCCGAATTCCCACCTCCGCGAAGATGGGCATGCGCTCGATGGCCCGCTCAAGCCACGGCGCGATGCGATCCAGATCGTCCGCAAACAGTTCATTCGAAGACTCCCATTCCGGAAATCCTCTGGGGGCCCAGGCCTCGTGCAGCCCGGTACTCTCATAGATGCCCATCAAGCCGGATTTTTGTTCCTGCCGGAAATAGCCCGACGTGTAGGAATCGCGCATCACCGGAATTTCCTCCTTGCGTTCCATGAATGCCGGAACCGGATGAGTCACGACGTAGTGGTGCTGCATGTTGGTGATCGGCGCATCGGCACCGGCCATGGCGGCAACCTGGCGCGCATAGCAGCCGGCCGCATTGACCACCATCTCGGCGACGATGTTGCCTTTCTCCGTGACTACTTCCCATTCACCGCTGGGCCGCGGGCGAATGTCGATGACGCGATTGTGGCGCATCACCGTCGCTCCCAAGTCGCGGGCGGCCTTGGCCAAGGCATTGCACAGACCGGAGGGATCCCCGTGACCGTCATCCATAGTCCAAGCCGCGGCGATCACGTGGTCCGTGGTCAGGAACGGGTTCAGCCGCTTGATGTCGTCGAGCCCGACGATCTCCATGCGAAAGCCAATGCTTTTCGAGTACCCGTACACCTGCTCGAGCCAGGCGAGTTCGTGTTCATTGTTCGCGAGCCGGAGCCCCCCACAGGGGTGCCAGCTCACATACTGCCCGGTCAGCGCTTCGAGTGTCGGATACAACTCATTGCTGTAGGCGTGGATTTTCGCGAGGTTATAGCTGCCAGTGATGCTCGGGCATTGACCTGCGGCGTGCCAGGTGGAACCGGAGGTCAGTTCCCCCTTCTCGATCAGTACCGTGTCGGCGCAGCCTTCCAGAGCGAGGTGATACAGGAGGCTGGCACCCATCATGCCACCGCCGACCACGACTATGCGTGCGTTTGTTTTCATGTAGACCCAAGTTGGACCAGGGCTTGGCCACAATAAAGGGATCGATAGCCGGCGTACATCCCATTATTTTGGGTCACGTGGTGGATGATAGTGATTATCGTTCGCGGTCAAACGCGCACTTCGTGGTCGCGCGCCCACAATTAATATTTATTTATCACCAATGGTCCAAAAAAAGCGGGAAAATGCACGTTGGTTCTCCTCCCATAGGATCATTACGATGCAAAGCAAGTTTTCTCGTCGAGCTATCGTCAAAGGCGGACTGATCGCCGGCGCTCTCATTCCCGCCGTGGGTCTCATGGCCAATTCTGCGACCGCCGCAGGGCTTCCTCCCTTGGATCCGAAGGATCCGACGGCGCAGTCATTGGGTTTTACGCCCGACGCCACCAAGGTGGATGTCAAGGCCAATTCAACCTACAAGCCGAACCAGAAGTGCGGCACCTGTGCGCAATTCCAAGGGAAGGCGGGCGACGCCACCGGCGGATGTAATATCTTCGCAGGCAAGAGCGTACCGGCGGGCGGCTGGTGCAAGGTCTGGGCGCAGAAGCCCGGCGCCTAAGCCTCGAGAACACGATCGCTTCGGTCAACCCGGGCGCCTGCGGCGCCCGGGCCCTGCGATCGACCGCTTGCCGCTAATCCTAAAGCGCCTAACGAGTTGCCCGAACCTCGGCGAGCCACTGACGCAGTGCCACGGCGACCGCGTTGGGCCGCTCGAACGGCGCCATGTGGCCGGCTCCATGGATCTCGAACAACGTCGCATGCGGAATCCTGCGCCGCATGGTCTCGTGCTGCGAAATCGGCGACCAAGTATCTTCGCTGCCGCTGAGCAACAGGGTGGGTATGCCGATGGTGGGCAGCACCGACAATGTCTCCGGTCTATTCAGCAGCGCATTGATCTGGCCGGCATACGAATCAGGGGTGGAGCGCTCGACCATCGCGGTCAAGCGCGGCATGAGCTTCGCGCTGCGGGAGCCGCCGGCCATCATCGGCGGCAGCCATTCGGCCGCTAGAGCCGACATACCGCGCTCGTATGCCAGGCGCAGCAGGTGGCCGCGGCTCTGCGGCTCGCCGTCGCGAACCGTGTGGATGCCGGTATTGAGCAGGGCGAGGCCACAGACGCGCCGCGGCACCGAGCGCATCACCTCGAGCGCGACCCGCCCGCCCATGGAATGCCCCGCCATCGCGAAGCGCTCGGGGGCCAGTGCCAACACATGTTCGGCCATGGCGGGAATGGACGAGAAGCCGCGAAATGACACGATGCGGACATCCGCGTCATCGCCGAGGCGCTCGGGGATATCGGCCCAAATGGTTTCGTCGCACAACAGTCCGGAGAGGAGCAGGAGCGGCTGCTTCATAAGGCGAATGCTCGTGACTTGTCAGCCGGCACTGTAGCATCGGCATCGATCAGTTCGCGCGGTCTGATTGGGAGTGATGGCGCGACTCCTATGGCATCGCACCATGCACCCTACTGAGGCGTATGCAGGTGATGTAGAGTAGGGCTTTCATCGCGAGCGACTACCATGAATGCAGCCCTGGAAACAACGTCGACACCCAGCCAGCCGAGCGCGGCATCCCGCGCCATGATCGAACGGCTGATCGGCTTCAATACCGTGTCGCGCGATTCGAATCTGGGATTGATCGAATGGGTACGCGATTACCTGCAGGGCTTCGGCGCGGCCACCCGGCTGACTCACGACGCGACCGGCAAGAAGGCGAACTTGTTCGCGACTCTGGGCGACTCGAAGAAGCCCGGTCTGATTCTCTCGGGCCATACCGACGTCGTGCCGGTCGACGGTCAGAACTGGGACACGGATCCGTTTCTTGCCGTCGAGCGCGACGGCAAGCTGTATGCGCGCGGCTCGGCGGACATGAAGGGATTCATCGGCATCATTCTCGCCCAGGCACCGAAATTCGTCGCGGCGCTCAACGACCATCGACTCGATGCGCCGCTGCATTATTCATTGAGCTACGACGAGGAGGTCGGCTGCATCGGGGTGCGCGGACTGATTCGCGACTTGGAAGAGAACAACATCCGGCCTGCCGGCTGCGTGGTGGGTGAACCCACCTCGATGCAGCCCATCATCGCCCACAAGGGCACGCATCGATTCCGCTGCCGCGTGCACGGACGCGAGGCACATTCGAGCTATGTCACGCATGGCGTGAATGCCATCGAATACGCGGCGCGCCTGGTCGTGTTCATACGCCAGATCGCCGACCGCCTCGCGCAGATCGAAACCCGCGACTACGGTTTCACCGTGCCTTATTCGACGCTGTCGACCGGTCTGATTCACGGCGGCATCGCCGCCAATGTGGTGCCCAAGGACTGCGTGTTTCAATTCGACATGCGCACCTTGCCGCAGACCTCGCCCGATGTGCTGTATCAGGAAATTCGCGCCTATGCGCAAGGCTTGGCGCGCGAGATGCAGGCGGTGGATGACAAGTCGGGCATCGATCTGGAGTGGGTGAGCCAGACCATGGGGCTTGCCGCCGCGGAAACCGACGCCATCGTGCAATGGGCGATGCGACTGTCGAGAAACACGCAGGTGGGCAAGGTGTCCTACGGCACCGAAGCGGGTCTGTTTCAGAAGATGGGAGTGCCCGCCGTCATTTGTGGCCCGGGCGACATCGCGCAGGCGCATCGGCCCAACGAATTCGTCGACGCTCGAGCAGCTCGCGCAATGTGAGAAATTCATGGATCGCATCGTCGAAACGGGATACGCCGCGTGAGCGGAATCCGCGACGCGGCGGGAAGCACCGCAGCGCCGCCTGCGGTGACCCTCGTCAAGGGCGCATGTCCGCACGATTGCCCCGACACCTGCGCGCTCGACGTGCATGTGCAGGACGGCATCGCCATCAAGGTCACCGGTAGCTCGAGCGCATGCCCCGACCGCCGGGGTGCTGTGCACCAAAGTCGCCCGCTACACCGAGCGCACCTACCATCCTGATCGTCTGCTGCTACCCGATGCGCCGCATCGGCAAGAAGGGGGAAGGGCGGTTCGAGAGAATCGAGCTGGGACGAGGCGATCGCCGCCATCGCCGGGCGCCTCGCGCCGATTGCGGCCCAGGATCCAGAGCAGATCCTGCCCTACAGCTATGCCGGCACCATGGGATTGGTTCAGGGCGAGTCGATGTCCATGCGGTTCTTCCACAAGCTCGGCGCGAGCTTCCTGGATCGCACCATCTGCGCCTCGGCGGGCACCGCCGGCCACGAAATCACTCTCGGCAGCCGCATCGGAGTCGACGTGGAATTGGCCGACGAGGCCAAGCTCATCATTTTCTGGGGCTCGAACGCCATCACCTCGAGCGTGCATTTCTGGGCGCGTGCGCAGGAAGCCAAGCGCCGCGGCGCGACCCTGGTCGCGATCGATCCGTACCGATCGCTCACGGCGGAGAAGTGCCACACGCACATTGCGTTGTTGCCGGGAACGGATTGCGCGCTCGCGCTCGGACTCATGCACGTATTGATTCGCGACGATCTGATCGACCGCGACTATGTGGAGCGCCACACCTTGGGGTTCGACGGGCTGTGCGAGCGGGTGCGCCGTATGATCCGGCCCGCGTCGCATCGATTTGCGGCATCACTGCCGGGGAAATCGAATCGCTCGCGCGCCTGTACGGCACCACCCGGCCCGCGCTGATTCGCGCGAATTACGGCATGCAGCGCGCGCGCGGCGGCGGCATGGCGACGCGCAACATCGCCTGCCTGCCGGCGCTCGTGGGTGCATTTCGCGACGCCGCCGGCGGCTTATTTCTGTCGACATCGGGCAATTTCAACGTGGATAAACACGCGCTGGAGCGCCCCGATCTTCTCGCCGGACGCGCGCCGCGAACCATCAACATGTCGACCATCGGTCATGCGCTACTGGATCGATCGCGCACCGATCTCGGCGCTCATCGTCTACAACTCGAATCCGGTCGCCGTGGCGCCCGATTCCACGCGAGTGGCGCGAGGATTCGCGCGCGAGGATCTGTTCACCGTGGTACTCGAGCATTTTCAGACCGACACGGCGGACTATGCGGATATCCTGCTGCCCGCCACGACGCAACTCGAGCATCTGGATGTGGTCAAGCCCTACGGCCACTACTACATGGTGGCCAACAATCCTGCGATTGCGCCGTTGGGCGAATGCAAACCGAACACCGAGATATTTCGCCTGCTGGCCAAGGCCATGGGGTTTACGGAACCTTGCTTCAATGACTCCGACGAGGCCATTGCGCAGGCCGCGGTGGCCCAGGATTGGGATTTCAAGGCCGTACGCGCCGTAGGATGGAAGCGAGTGGGTGCGCCCACAGGTGTGGCGCGCTTTGCGGACGGTGGCTTCGACACGCCCTCCGGCAAAGTGGAGTTCTTCTCCGCCCGGGCCGAGGCACTCGGTTTGGATCCGTTGCCCGACTACATCGCGCCGCAGGAAGACACGCGCAGCGCCGCAGCGAGCCGCTATCCACTGGCGATGATCTCGCCGCCGGCGCGAAACTTCCTCAACAGCTCCTTCGTCAACGTACAGAGCCTGCGCGCAGCGGAAGGCGAACCCTGGCTGGACATCCATCCCGACGACGCCGCCAAGCGCGGCGTGAGCGCGGGCGGCTATGTGCGGGTCTTCAACGACCGCGGCAGCATCGAGCTGCGCGCACGAGTCACCGATCGCGCGCGCCGCGGGCGTCGTGGTGGGCCTGTCGGTCTGGTGGAAGAAACTCGCCCGCGACGGCAAGAATGCCAACGAACTCACCAGCAGCGACACGCTCACCGACATGGGGCGAGCGCCGACGTTCTACGACTGCCTGGTGCAGGTCGAAGCGCTTTGAGCGACTCAGGATCGCCGGCGGCGGCATGGGCGGCGCACACACTGGTGGCGGCAACGTAGCGGTCATGCACGGCACAAATGCCGTCATTCGAGCGCACCGCGGCGTACGCGGAACTCAGACTGGACAAGCCCGGCAGGGCCGCCTCGATGTCGAGCGGCTGCCCGTTGAAATGCCGGCAGCCAGCGCAGGAATCAGGGTGCGCGGAACTCATTGTCCCAGCCGGCTCCAGAACTCGCCGAAGACCTGAGTCGAGAGCACGAAGCCCAACACCACATTGACCACCACGCCGATGGTGAACGCGTAGAACGGCCGCGCACCGACCGACACGAATTCACGCACTCGGGTGGTGAGTCCGATGCTCAGAAAGGCAAACGTGAACGCCCAGGTGCGCAGCGCCTGCAACGGAGCCACCAGCCCCGGCAGCACGTCTTTCTTGTAGGCCGCGTAGTCGTAGCCCTTCGACACCAGGGTGATGACCGCGGAGGCGGCCAGGAATCCCAGCACGAATTTCGGGAAGCGGCGCCAGATTTCGCGGGCGTCCGTCCTGCTGTGCACCAAGGTTCGCTCCCAGCGCGTGGTGGCGATCAGCGACAGCACGAAGGCCCACACTCCGATCCAGACATCGCGGCCGATGACCTTCATGAGCGTGAATGCGCCAACGGCGGCATCGGCGTGGCCGGCGATTCCGGGCACGTTGCCGGCATACCCGCCATAAGTTTGCGCGGCCGCAAGACCGGCCGCATCGGCAAACTCTGACGTACCGATCCACGCACCGGCGACGCCGGTGGACAAGTGCAGAGCGCGCGCGACCAGCGGCAGAGCGAAAATCATCACGATGGCCCAGAACACGACCAGCGAGATGGCGACGGACACCTGATCCTTCTTTGCACCCACGGCGCCGCCGATGGCGATGGCTCCCGATACGCCGCAAACTGCGCCGCCGGTGCCCAAGGTCGCCGCCAGACGCCGGTCGAGTCCCAGACGCACGGCGCTGTAATAAATAACGCCGAAGGTGACCAAGGACACCATAGCTGCCTGCACGATCGCCACCGGCCCGGCCCAGGCAATCAGCGTCAGCGGCAGCCCCGCTCCGAGCAGCACGATGCCGGTCTTGATGTAGAACTCCACGCGCAAACCCGGGGCGAGCCAGCGCGGCACCCCGACGGTATTCGAAATCAACAGCCCCAGGCCGAGCGCCACCAGCGGCGGCTCCAAGTTGTAGTGAGCGGATTGATCCCAAAGGCCCAGGAAGTAAATGGCACCCGCGATCACGTAAAGAGTAAGGAATGCGGGCAGAAATCGCGACAGCTTGATTCCGAGTGCGGCGGCCCCCGCACCCAAGGCTGCCGCCCACAGGACGAAGAGCGCCGCATATTGCGCGCCGTGCGCTCGCAACTGCGCAGCAGCATCCTGCAGATGGGTCCATTTCTGCGGGGCCACGGCAATCCACTTGATGCTGCCGCCGCTCGAGAACAAGGCGATGGCTGCCGCCACCAACCCCAAGCCGATCCAAATTGCCCACCAGTCTTCTTTACGGAATAGCTCGGCCCAGGGAGAGGGGCGCGCGGAAAAGCGAGGATGTGACTGTTCGGCGATTTGCGCCATGACAAACTCCGGTTCGGGCGAATGAGGGGCGACAAAATGACCCTCACCTAAACTAGGCTCAGGGGGCCGGCCAGTCGAATAGCGAGTACGCATATCGAAGTGACCGGCGGTTATGAGTGGCTGCGCTCAGGGCTTCCCTTAACCGATCCGCACATGGTGCGAGGATGGCCTAATTGTAAAACTTACAATGACTTACGCTTGGGTTCGGACATGGACTTTTGGGTGTGCGTTTGCCAAGATTCGGGCGGGATGGCCGGCCTATACACGTGTACATTTCGCGCCCAGAGCGTGGAGACTAGTCATGGACGTTAATACCAGCGTCGCCCGTCGGAAGAAGAACAACGGGCACGGCGCAAGTGCGTCCGAAGGCGGTTCAGAACTCAATCTGAATCAGCTGCTCGATGTGCTCCGGGCGATGCAATCAGGCGATTTCTCCGTGCGCTTGCCCGGCTCTCAGGTGGGGGTTGCAGGGAAGATCTGCGACGCCTTCAATACCATCGTTGCCGCCAATCAGCGCATTGCTCAGCAGCTCGAGCACGTCGGCGAAGTGGTGGGCCGGCAGGGCAAGACCCGTACGCGAGTGCGTTTCGGCCTGTCGGAAGGCGCCTGGTCCGACATGGAATCATCGGTGAACACCTTGATCGATGACCTGCTGTGGCCGACGACGGCGGTCACGCGAACGGTCACGGCCGTGGCGCGCGGCGATTTGCTGCAGACGGTGCCGCTGGATGTGGATGGCCGCGCGCTGAAGGGCGAGTTTCTGCGCTCCGCCAACATCGTCAACACCATGATCAAGCAGCTCAGCGTGTTCACCTCGGAAGTGACGCGCGTGGCGCGCGAGGTGGGCACCGACGGCAAGTTGGGCGGCCAGGCACAGGTGCGCGAGGTCACCGGCGTCTGGAAAGACCTCACGGAAAGCGTGAATTCCATGGCGTCGAATTTGACCGCGCAAGTACGCAATATCGCGGAGGTGACCATCGCCGTCGCCAACGGCGACCTGTCGAAAAAGATCACCGTGGACGTGCGCGGCGAGATCCTGCAATTGAAAGAAGCCATCAACACGATGGTCGATCAATTGCGCTCCTTCGCCTCCGAGGTCACGCGCGTGGCGCGTGAAGTCGGCACGGAAGGAAAATTGGGCGGCCAAGCGTTGGTGCCGGGAGTGGCGGGGACGTGGAAGGACCTCACCGACTCGGTGAATGCCATGTGCGGCAATCTCACCGCCCAGGTGCGCAACATCGCGCAGGTGACCACCGCCGTCGCGCGCGGTGATTTGTCGCACAAGATCACCGTCGATGTGTCGGGGGAAATCCTCGAACTGAAGCAGACCATGAACACCATGGTGGATCAGCTCAACGCGTTCGCCGGCGAAGTGACGCGCGTGGCGCGCGAGGTCGGCACCGAGGGGCGCCTGGGAGGACAGGCGCAAGTACCCGGCGTAGCCGGCACGTGGAAGGACTTGACCGATAACGTGAATTCGATGGCGTCGAACCTGACCGCGCAGGTGCGCAACATCGCCGAAGTGTCGACCGCAATCGCCAACGGCAATCTGGCGAAGAAGATCACGGTGACCGTGTCGGGCGAGATCCTGCAGCTCAAGGAAACCATCAATACGATGGTGGATCAGCTGAACGCCTTCGCCTCCGAAGTCACGCGCGTGGCGCGTGAGGTCGGCACCGAGGGCCGTTTGGGCGGCCAGGCGAACGTGCGCGGCGTCGCAGGGACATGGAAGGATTTGACCGAGAACGTCAATTCCATGGCCTCGAACCTCACGGGTCAAGTGCGCAACATCGCCGAGGTCACCACCGCGGTGGCCAATGGCGATTTGTCGAAGAAGATCACGGTCGACGTGAACGGCGAGATCCTGGAGCTCAAGGACACCATCAACACCATGGTGGACCAGCTGAACGCGTTCGCGGGCGAGGTGACGCGTGTGGCGCGCGAGGTCGGCACCGAGGGCAAGTTGGGCGGCCAGGCGCAGCTCAAGGGTGTGGCGGGCACGTGGAAGGATCTCACCGACTCCGTGAATTCGATGGCGTCCAATTTGACCGGCCAGGTCCGCAACATCGCGGAGGTCGCCACCGCGGTGGCGCAGGGCGACTTGTCGAAGAAAATCACCGTGACGGTGTCGGGCGAAATCCTGCTGCTGAAGGAAACCCTGAACACGATGGTGGATCAGCTGCGTTCGTTCGCCGGCGAGGTGACGCGCGTGGCGCGCGAGGTCGGCACCGAAGGCCGCCTCGGCGGCCAGGCTCAGGTTCCCGGAGTCGCGGGTACCTGGAAGGACCTGACCGACTCGGTCAACTCCATGGCCGGCAATCTCACGGCGCAGGTGCGCAACATCGCGGAAGTCTCGACCGCCATCGCCAACGGCGACTTGTCGCGCAAGATCACGGTGGACGTGCGCGGCGAGATCCTGCAGCTGAAAGAAACCCTCAACACGATGGTCGATCAGCTCAACCGCTTTGCGTCGGAAGTGACGCGCGTGGCGCGCGAGGTCGGCACCGAAGGCAAGCTCGGCGGGCAGGCGAACGTACCCGGCGTCGCGGGAACCTGGAAGGACTTGACCGAGAACGTCAACTCCATGGCGTCGAATCTCACCGGCCAGGTGCGCAACATCGCCGAAGTCACGACCGCCGTTGCGCGCGGCGACTTGTCGCGCAAGATCACGGTGGACGTGAAGGGCGAAATTCTCGAGCTCAAGAACACCATCAACACCATGGTCGACCAGCTCAACGGCTTTGCGGGAGAGGTGACACGCGTGGCGCGCGAGGTGGGCACCGAGGGCAAGCTCGGCGGCCAGGCGCAGGTACCCGGGGTCGCGGGCACGTGGAAAGACCTCACCGACAATGTCAATTCGATGGCGGGCAATCTCACCGGTCAGGTGCGCAATATTGCGGAGGTCGCCACCGCGATTGCGACCGGCGATCTGTCGCGCAAGATCACGGTCGACGTGCGCGGTGAAATTCTGCTGTTGAAGGAAACACTGAACACGATGGTGGATCAGCTGCGTTCGTTCGCCGGCGAAGTGACTCGTGTGGCCCGCGAAGTGGGCACCGATGGTCGCTTGGGCGGGCAGGCGGTAGTCCCCGGGGTGGCCGGTACCTGGAAGGACCTCACCGACAACGTGAACCTATTGGCGGCGAATCTGACCACTCAAGTGCGCAACATCGCGGAAGTCACCACGGCGGTCGCCCGCGGCGACTTGTCGCGCAAGATCACAGTGGACGTGAAGGGCGAAATCCTCGAGCTCAAGAACACGATCAACACCATGGTCGACCAGCTGAATGGCTTCGCCGGCGAGGTGACGCGGGTGGCGCGCGAAGTCGGCACCGAAGGACGGCTCGGCGGTCAGGCGCAAGTGCCGGGAGTGGCGGGGACGTGGAAGGATCTCACGGATACCGTGAACGTCATGGCTGCGAACCTGACCGAGCAGGTGCGCGGCATCGTGAAAGTCGTGACTGCGGTCGCGAACGGAGATCTGAAGCAGAATCTCACCGTCGCCTCCAAGGGCGAGGTGGCCGCCTTGGCGGAAACGATCAACAACATGACCGATACGCTCGCGACGTTCGCCGACCAGGTGACCACCGTGGCACGCGAGGTGGGCGTCGAAGGCCGGCTCGGCGGACAGGCGAACGTGCCCGGTGCGGCGGGGACCTGGAAGGATTTGACGGGCAACGTGAATTTGCTGGCCGCGAACCTGACCACTCAGGTGCGCGCTATCGCCGAGGTCGCGACCGCGGTCACCAAGGGGGATTTGACGCGCTCGGTGCAAGTCGAGGCGCGTGGCGAGGTGGCCGAGCTCAAAGACAACATCAACACGATGATCGGGAATCTGCGCCTGACGACGGACCGCAACACTGAGCAGGATTGGCTCAAGACCAATCTCGCGCGGTTCACCAACATGCTGCAAGGACAACGGGATCTCGCTACCGTGGGCCGGATGATGCTGTCGGAATTGGCGCCGCTGGTGGAGGCGCAGCACGGCGTCATCTACCAAGTGGAGGGCGCCGGTGCGTTCCAGGGCCTCAAGCTGCTGGCGGCGTATGCGGACGACGCGACCAACGGCTATGCCCAGCAACTGCAGCTGGGAGAGGGCCTCATAGGCCAATGCGCGCGCGATGCGCGGCGCATGCTGATCACCGAGATTCCCTCCAATGTCGTGCCGATCCGGTCGGGTTTGTTCAGGGCGCCGCCGCGCCACGTCATCGTGTTGCCGGTACTGTTCGAGGGCGACGTCAAGGCCGTCATCGAACTCGCCTCGATCGGGGCATTCACGGATTTGCAGCTGTCGTTTCTCGATCAGCTGACGCTGTCCATCGGCATCGTGCTCAATTCCATCGAAGCCACCATGCAAACCGAAGGACTGTTGAAGCAGTCGCAGCAGCTCGCCACCGAGTTGCAGACCCAGCAACGCGAGCTGCAGCAGACCAACGAGCAGCTGGAACAGAAGGCGCAACAGCTGGCCGACCGCAACGTCGAGGTCGAAGCCAAGAACCAGGAAATCGAACAGGCGCGCCGGGCGGTCGAAGAGAAGGCGACTGAACTTGCGCTCACCTCGAAGTACAAATCGGAATTCCTGGCAAACATGTCCCATGAGCTGCGCACGCCGCTCAACAGTATTCTGATTTTGGGCCAGCAGTTGACCGAAAATCCGGACGGCAATTTGAGCCACAAGCAAGTCGAGTTCGCGCGCACCATTCACGGCGCGGGCACGGATCTGCTGAATCTCATCAGCGATATTCTGGACTTGTCGAAGATCGAGTCCGGCACCGTCTCGGTGGACGCCGAAGAAGTATACTTCAGCAATTTGCTGGAGATGATTGCGCGGCCGTTCCGCCACGAGGCCGAGAATCGGCGCCTGCTGTTCGATGTGGCGATGTCGCCCAATCTGGATCGCAGCATCATCACCGATTCGAAACGTCTGCAGCAGGTGTTGAAGAACCTGTTGTCGAACGCGTTCAAATTCACGGCCGAAGGCGGCGTCAAGCTCACCGTATCGCCCGCGGCAAGCGGCTGGAACGCGGACCACCCCACACTGCGGCATGCGCCCAGCGTGGTGGCGTTCGAGGTGTCCGACACCGGCATAGGCATCCCGCCGGAGAAGCAGCGCATCATCTTCGAGGCTTTTCAGCAGGCGGACGCCGGTACCAGCCGCAAGTACGGCGGCACGGGATTGGGGCTGGCGATCAGCCGCGAATTGGCCAATCTCCTGGGTGGAGAGATCCAGTTGCGCAGCACTCCGGGCACCGGCAGCGTGTTCACGCTGTACCTGCCGCTCGCCTATTCGGGCAGCGCGACGGCGAAGGCGGCATCCGGCAACGCCGCGGAGGCCATGCAGCGCAGCGCGCAGGCGCAAGCGGCATTGACGCGCGCGCCGGACCGGCAGATCGAGCAAATCCTGGATGACCGCGACGCGCTGAACGCGGGGGACAGCATCGTGCTCATCGTCGAGGACGATGTGCACTACGCGCACGTCATGATGGCGGCCGCCAGAGAGAAGGGATTCAAGGTTCTGGTCACTCAGCGTGGCGCAGAGGCGCTGGCACTCGCACGCGAGCATCTGCCGACGGCCATCTCACTCGACATTTTCCTCCCCGACATGCTGGGCTGGACGGTGTTGGGTCAACTCAAGCAGGATCCGGCGACCCGGCACATTCCCGTTCAGATCATCAGTTTGGACGAAGATCGTCATCATGGTCTGGCACGCGGGGCGTTTGCGTACTTGCAGAAGCCCACCACCCCAGACGGCTTGGAAGACGCCTTCGCACGGATCAAGGACTATGCCGCTCCGCGCCGCAAGCGTCTGTTGCTGGTCGAGGACGATGAGGCCGAACGCAGGGGCGTATCGGAGTTGCTGGATTCTGCGGACATCGAAATCATGACCGCGGATACCGGTGCAGCGGCATTGTCCCGGTTGCGTGCAGAGCCGCCTGATTGCGTCGTGCTGGATTTGAAGTTACCGGATATGTCCGGCTTCGAGGTGCTGGAGAGGATTCGCGACGATGTGAATTTATGTGACGTGCCCGTGGTGGTGTTTACGGGCCGAGAGTTGTCTGCCGAGGAGGATGCCAGGCTGCGCACCATGGCGCGCAGCGTGGTGGTGAAGGGTGTCGAATCGCCGGAACGATTGCTGGACGAGACTGCGTTGTTCCTGCACCGGGTGGTGGCGGATCTTCCGCCGGCGAAACAAAGCATGTTGCAGCGGCTGCACAGTTCCGACGAGGATCTGATCAAGCGCGCCGTGCTGTTGGTGGATGACGACACGCGCAATATTTTCGCGCTGAGCAGCGTATTGGAGCGGCGCGGCATGGAGGTGCTGACGGCCACGACCGGCAGCGAGGCGCTTGCCGTCTTGAGTTCGCGCACGGATGTTGCGATCGTGCTGATGGACATCATGATGCCCGGTATGGATGGCTACGAAACCATCCAGGAGATTCGGCTGAAGACCGGGTTCCGGCGGCTGCCCATTCTGGCCCTGACGGCAAAAGCGATGAAAGGGGACCGCGAGAAATGTCTCGAAGCCGGTGCCTCGGACTATCTTGCGAAACCGGTGAACATCGAGCAGCTGCTGTCGGCGCTGCGCATGTGGCTGCACCGCTAGGGGCATCGTGGACATGAATGCGTCCGATCGAGTGAACATCCTGTTGGTCGACGACCAGCAGGCGAAGCTGCTCAGTCACGAAGCGATATTGGCGGAGATCGGCGAGAACCTTCTGAAGGCGTCTTCGGCGCGTCAAGCCTTCGAATGCCTGCTCAAGAACGAGATCGCGCTGGTGCTCATCGACGTGTGCATGCCGGACCTCGACGGCTTCGAGCTGGCCGCCATGATTCGCGAGCATCCGCGCTTCCAGACCACGGCCATCATTTTCGTTTCCGCGGTGATGATGACTTATCCGGATCAGCTGCGGGGCTATCAGCTGGGCGGCGTCGACTACGTGCCGGTACCGGTCGTCCCCGAGTTGTTGCGCGCCAAGGTCAAGGTGTTCCTGGATTTGTACCGCAAGACTCGTCAACTCGAGCGCTTCAATGCGGAACTAGAGAAGCGCGTCGCCGAACGGACCTCCGATCTGCAGCGCTTCAATGAGCAGCTGGAACTGCGGATCAAGGAACGGACGCGGGAGCGGGAAACAGCGCTCGCGCAGTTGTTCGAAGCTCAGAAGATGGACACCATCGGGCAGTTGACCGGCGGCGTGGCGCACGACTTCAACAACTTGCTGATGGCGGTCCTGGGCAGCCTGAGTCTGCTCGAGAAGCGGCTGCCGGAGGATCCACGCAGCCATCGCCTGCTGCAGAACGCCGTGCAAGGGGCTCAAAGGGGCGCCGCGCTGACGCAGCGGCTCTTGGCGTTTTCCCGCCGGCAAGAGCTCAAACCGGAAGCCGTGGATGTGCAGCAACTGGTGAGCGGAATGAAGGAATTGCTCGAGCGGGCATTGGGACATGGAGTCAGTTTGCGGACGCAGTTCGAGGACACCTTGCCGCCGGCGTTGGTGGATGCCAATCAGCTGGAATTGGCGCTGCTCAATGTGGCGCTGAACGCACGCGACGCCATGCCGAACGGCGGCACACTGTCGATTTCGGCGGCGAAAGACATGCAGACCGTGGATTCCACGGGTTCTGCACTCGCGCCGGGAGACTATGTGCACATCAAGCTTGCCGATGACGGAATCGGCATGGATCAGATGACGCTCGCCAAGGCCACCGAGCCGTTTTTCACCACCAAAGGACCGGGCAAGGGCACGGGGCTCGGCCTGTCCATGGTGCATGGTCTTGCTGCCCAGTCCGGAGGGCTGTTGCGCATCAGCAGCGAGCCCAACGCGGGCACCGTCATCGAGCTATGGCTGCCGATGGCCAAAGCCGCCGCCGCGGTGCAGGTGGTGAACGATGTCCCATCGCTCGTTCCGGCGCCCCACGTCGGGCCATGTACGGTGCTCATCGTCGACGATGACTTGTTGGTGATGACGGGTGTGTCGGCGATGATCGAGGATCTGGGACATACGCCGATCGAGGCGCATTCGGGCACGGAAGCCATGGCCAAGCTCGCCTCGAACGCCGACATCGACGTCGTTCTCACCGATCATGCGATGCCGGGAATGACCGGATTGCAGCTCGCAAGATCCATTCAGGATACGTATCCAGGGCTTCCCGTCATCTTGGCGACAGGCTATGCGGAACTTCCCGGCGACCCTGTGTCGTTAGGAATCCTCAGGCTGGCGAAACCGTGCAATCAATACGATATTGCCATGGCTATTCAGTCAGTTTTGGGGTCACGCCGGCGAGTTCGCCGCCGGCGCGTGGGTTGCGCCGACTAAGGGGCCGCTGACGCAGTTCTCTCGAGTCGACGACCCAAGTCCCTATTTGCCGTGTTTTGCTTCCGGGAGCGCGACAGAAAGCTCGAGCACCTCATGGCCTTCCTCATGGCCGAGGTTGATCTGAACGGCCGATGGATCCACGTTGACATACTTGTGGATCACTTCGAGCAATTCGCGGCGCAACAGCGGCAGATAGTCCGGGTTTCCGCGCGTGTTGCGCTCCTGCGCGACGATGATGCGCAGCCGTTCCTTGGCGACGTTGGCTGAGGACGGTGTTTTTCGAAACAGAGCGAGCAACCCCATGTCAGCCTCCAAACAGGCGCGCGAAGAAGCCCTTCTTGGCTTCCTCGACGAAGCGCAACGGCAAAGTCTCTCCCAGCAGCCGGGACACGGCGTCCTCGTAGGCGCGCGACGCGTCGCTCTCCAGGTTGAGGATGACGGGGGCGCCCGCATTGGACGCCGACAGTACGTCGGGCGATTCCGGCACAACGCCGATCACGTCGAGACCGAGAATCTCCTTGACGTCATCGACGCTCATCATCTCGCCGCTCGCGACTCGACGTGGGTTGTAGCGGGTCAGCAGCAGATGCTCCTTCACCCCGCCATTGCCCTGCTCGGCGCGCTGCGTCTTGCTGGCCAAGAGGCCGAGGATGCGGTCCGAGTCGCGCACCGAGGAGACTTCAGGGTTGACCACGACGACCGCGCGATCCGCAAAATACATTGCAAGGTGTGCGCCTTTTTCGATGCCGGCGGGTGAATCGCAGATGATGTAGTCGAAGCCGTCGGCCGCGAGTTCATCGAGTACGCGGCGCACGCCATCACTGGTGAGAGCATCCTTGTCGCGGGTCTGCGACGCGGCCAGCACGTACAGCGTATCGACACGCTTGTCCTTGATCAGTGCCTGCTTGAGTGCACAGTCGCCCTGAATGACGTTCACGAAGTCGTACACGACACGGCGCTCGCAGCCCATGATCAGATCGAGGTTGCGCAGTCCGATGTCGAAATCGACCACGGCGACACGTTTGCCACGCTGCGCAAGTCCGCACGCAATGCTCGCGGAGGTGGTGGTCTTGCCAACTCCTCCCTTACCCGAAGTTACGACGATAATCTCTGCCAATGCGGGAATCTCCTGTGAAATGTCTCCTTCGGCCGACGTTGCGCTCAGGTGAACGCACCGCCCAGCCGCCGGATGACTGTGATTGATCGGGTTCGCGGCGGTGCCTCAGGCACCGACGCGGGCGAAATGCAAATCCTCATCTGCCAGCCAAGCCTGCACGGGTTTGCCGGCCAGTTCGGCCGGAATCGTTTCGAACACGCGGAATACGCCGGCGATCGATACGAGTTCGGCATGAAATTCCTGGCAAAACACCCGCGCGGTGAGCTGGCCGCGCGCGCCGGCCATTGCACGCCCGCGCAGCGCACCGTAAATGTGCAGGCAACCGTCAGCCATCACCTCGGCGCCGGCACCGATCCCAGCCGTGACGACGAGATCGCGATTGCGCGCGTAGATGCGCTGTCCGGAGCGGACAGTCTGATGCTGAAACAAGGTGGCTGAGCCCGAGTCCGCAGGTTCCGCCGCCGCAGGCGCCGGCTGCACAGCTGGAACGGCAACCGGGTAGCTCCTCTGTGCGCGGAAACCTGAAAGAATCGGCAGGTTGAGAGCGTTCGAGATCGCTTCCATCTCCGCAGCGTCGCCGGCCAGGCCGATGGTCAGCATGCCGGCGCGGCCGATCGCATCGATCACCGTACGAACCGCGGATACTTCGGGCGCGCTACTGAGCGTGCCGAGATCGAGACATATGGCAGTTCGACGAAAGAAATGCGGCGCGGTGGCGACGCGCCCGGTCAGTTCGTCCAGGATGGCGCCCGGGTCCGTGGTACGAATGCGCACCTGCACCAGACCCATCTGCCCATAGCGAATGTCGACAGCGGCAAGCTGGGGCTCATCGGTCGGCGGCTTGATATCGAGTTCCAAGTTGGTTGTCAAATCAATTCTCGTGCACGCGGTGGCCGCACGCCTAGGCGGCGAACGGAACACAATTGGATTGCGCAGTGTACCGGTAAGTTTCGCCGACTCAACCGAAATGTTTTTTCGCTCTGGCGCCGGTATGATGTGCGCTTTTATTTAGTAGGAAACATCGATGGCAAAGGCAAAGCGGCGTCTGGTTCTGGCGTGGTCGAAGGAAGATGTGAAGAATCTGCGGGCTTATGCGAAGGCGAAGCTCTCAGGATCGCAGGCGGCAAAGAAGCTTCGCCGTACTCCCGGCGCGGTCGCGCAGAAGGCCATGAAACTGGGAGTCAGGTTCCGGTCGATCAATCGAAAACGCCGCTAGGCATAGGTGATTGGCGGGTTTATCGCTCGCGAAAGGCAATCATATCGGCAGATCCTTGACGAGTGCCTGGGCACGTCCGAGGACTGCCGATGCCACACCATCAACTGCTGCGCGCCTTCGGGCTGGACATCCCGGTGATTGATCGAATGGCGTCCGCAAGCGAGCGGGCCGCTCGAGCGTAGCCTGCCCAAGGTTTGGCCTTTCGCAGCAGCGCCGGCGCGCTCTTCACGGTATATGTCTTCGGATCCAACCCGCTGCGGACGTCCTTCCAAGGCACCGGCATCGACACCGGGGCACCGCTGCGCGCCCGCGGCGACAACACGGCCACCGCAGTCGCCGTTCGGTCATTGCGCAAATAGTCCAGGAAGATCTTGCCGACGCGTTGGCTCTTCGACATGTTGTCGAGATATTTGCTCGGACTATCGTGGGTCATTTGAGCGCAAACGATGTGTGCGAAGTTCTTGGCGACGGGCCACTGAACGGCGCTCTTTCCTGCCGTGAGAGGGGTCACGACATGGAGGCCCTTGCCTCCGGTGGTCTTGCAGAAGGATTCGAGGCCGCTCGCTTTGAGCCGATCGCGGATTTCGATCGCACCGGCGATGACGGCCGCGAATTTCACGTCCGGCGCGGGGTCCAAGTCGAAAACCAATCGCCCGGCGACTTCCGGATCGCCGGGGGCGCAATTCCACGGGTGGATTTCGAGTGCGGCAACCTGTGCGGCCGCAATCAGGGCCTCGACTCGATCGATCTGCACATACGGCGCCTTGTCGCCCTTGATCTTCACTGAGGTGAACAGGTTGGACATCCCGGTCGTCGCGTGACGCTGAAAGAATTGTTCGGTCCCCACCCCGTTCGGCAAGCGTACGAGAGAGCAGGGGCGGCCCTGCAGATGGGGCAGCATCCACTCGCCGACCATCTCGAAATATCGAGCGAGATCGGCCTTGGTCACGGGCAGCGCATCCGCGCCGGCATCCGGCCAGAGTGCCTTGTCGGGCTTTGAGATCGACACGCCCATGACGATTGTCGGACCAGGACCTATGGCGGCGGCCGAATTCGGGAGGTTCGCGGGTTTCTTTGCCCCGGATCGTTTGTTGATCATGGATTTCCGCGCCTCATTCGATGTGCTGTCGGCGGCAGTGCTCGAGGTTGGAATTTCCGCCACGACGTCGCGAGCCGGTTTATCCACGCGCAGCCCCTTGAAAGCAGCTTGGCGGATCATGCCGGTATCGGTCCAACCGGCGAATTCGATTTCGGCGACGAGCTTAGGTTCGAGCCAGCGAACGTTGCGCTCCTTGGGCGGTGAGGCGACGCCGTGGAACGGACTGTGCTCTTGGGTCAATCGTTTGAGGTGCGGCAGGAGCGACTTTGCGACCGCGCGTCCGAAGCCCGTGCCGATTCGTCCGACGTACACGAATTCGCCGTCGCGATGGACACCGGCAAGCAGAGAGCGAACCGTTCCGCCTTCCGTAGTCCACCCGCCAATCACCACCTCCTGTCCGGCCCGGCACTTGATCTTGAGCCAGCTTCCCGAGCGGCCGGAACGGTAGGGTGCATCCAATAGTTTCGAGACTATTCCTTCGAGGCCCACCTTACAGGCGGACGAATAGACGGCCTGCGCATCCGACACCAGATGGGTCACGAAGTGCAGCCGGCGGCTGATGCCGCGCGCCTTTAGTAGCGTCTCCAGGCGGCTCTTTCTGTCCGCCAAAGGCAGCGTACGCAAGTCCTCTCGGCCCTCGAACAGCAGATCGAACGCGAAGAGTACGAGATCCTCAGATCGGTGTTCGGACAGGGCAGCTTGCAGCGCGCCGAAGCTTGGCAGGCCCTGTTCATCGAGCGCCGCAACTTCTCCGTCGACCATGCAGTCGGGAAGCGCCTCGGCATCCTTGGCGATGGCGGCAAAACGATCGGTCCAATCAAGGCCCGTGCGTGTGCGAATGCGGGTCTCGCCGCGCGCCACCCGGAGCTGTACGCGATAGCCATCGAGTTTTACTTCGTGCGCCCAACCAGGTCCCTGGGGAGGTTGATCGGCGAGCTTGGCGAGTTGCGGCTCCACAAAATGAGGCATTTTGGCCGCGAGCACGGGCTCCCGGCGGCGGGGCAGGGCGCGCTCGGCAGGCGGCGCAGCGGGCCGCTTGGTGTTCCACACGGCGTCTGCGCGCGCCGCCTTGGCGGTTGCCAGCATGAACGGCTTCGGGCGTTTGCCGATACCGTCTGCGATTTGCTCGAGTGTTCGCCCCGATGCGACCGAGCGGTCCTCCGCGAGCAGTTCATCGGCATCGCCGGGCTTTGCGCCGGCATCCCGGTGTTTGATCAGCAGCCAATTGGTCCTCTTGCCGCCGTAACGGTCGCCGCGCATTCGCACCAAGACCCAGCTGCCATGCAGCCGCGTACCGTCCAGGCTGAACTTCAGATCGCCGCTGTCGAGGGCATCTTGTGGCGATTTGTCGCCTTCCGGAATCCAGTAACCGCGGTCCCACAGCTGCACAGTGCCGCCTCCGTACTCGCCTTTCGGAATCCTCCCCTCGAAATCTCCGTAATCCAGGGGATGATCTTCGACTTCCACCGCCAGACGCTTGTCCGCAGGATCGATCGAAGGGCCTCGAGTAACGGCCCAGGACTTGAACACGCCGCCGAGTTCCAGCCGAAGGTCATAGTGCAATCGGCGCGATGCGTGTTTCTGGATGACGAACCGCAAGCGCGGCGAGGATGCCGCGCGTGATCTACCCGAGGGCTCATCGGTCTTCGAAAAGTCCCGCTTCGCGCGATAGACGGTGAGTGCCGGCTTTGCCAAGATTCAGATGCCTTGCCGATCAATCATGCGCCGGTAAGCGAGCAGATGGCGCAATGATGCCTTGGGATCTCGAGCACGCTCATAGAGCCGCGCCAAATTGAAATGCGCGTCGGCCAATTGCGGATCGAGCGCCAAGGCCTCGCGATATGCGACGATCGCATCGAGTTCCCGATCCAAATCCTCCAGAAGGACCGCAAGATTGAACGCCAATAAGGGCTCCGCTTCATTGGCGGACCGATAGATTCGTTCCGCTTCGTCAAGACGGCCACGGATGTGCAGCAACCGGCCCAGATTGATTCTCGCCTCCACGTGATGCGGATCGGCCGCGAGGCAGGCCTCGTATGCGGCGCGTGCCCCGTCCGGATCCGTGTCCTCGAGCGCAAAGGCCCTCGTGTAGTGCTCGTCGGCGGAACTGCCGGATGCGGTCGCAGAACTGGTTGCGGATGAAACCACGGATTTTGACGACGCATTGGCGCGGGGGAGCACGTACAAACCGCCGTTCGCCTCGCCTATGTCGAGCGCCAACGCGTACTGGCCCGAATCGGACTCCCACAGCATCTTGCCTTCGCGGATGACAATTTGATTACCCAATGCAGTGAGCGTGCGTTTGTTCAATGCCGCACCGACCGGCAAGGTCGCGCGCAGAGTTTGCAGAGTGCGATTGATTCGATTCGCCGAGATCTTTGCCGACCGCAATGCACTCGCGGTGCGCAGAATGAGCAGATCTTGAAACGAGTAGTGGAGGCGCCCGCGACGTTTGACGGGGTTGATGTGTCCGGCGCGCGTCAGGGATCGAACGGCGGACGCGGGCAATCCAAACAGCCGCTCCAGATCCTTCGTGTTATAGGCATGCATCTCATCGTCGAGCGGTTTTGCGCGAGGATGCTTGGGCTGCCGCACGTTTGGGTGCCTTGCGTTCCTTGAGCTCAGGGACCTTCGATCCCCGGGCATCGATGCTCGCGCGCAAAGCCTCCATCAAGTCGATGACGTTGCCGCCCTTGTTCGACACGGGAGCTTCGGCCAGCGAGACTTCCTTGCCGTCGACCTTCCTCTGAATCGCGGCTTCCACCCTTGCCCGGTGTTCGTCGGCGTACTCGTTCGGATCGAACCGTTTGGCCCCCAACTGGTCGATGAGCTGCCGTGCCAGCTTCAGTTCAGGTTCCGACACCGGCGCCGCCTCGACCCCGAGGTCTTTGAGGTCACGCACCTCCGCCTTGAAATGGAGTTGGTGCATCGCCAGTCCATTCTCCAAAGCTCGAATCACGATGATGTGTTCCTTGCCACGGGATATCCAGCGGCCGACCGCACACTGCTGCGCTTTGCGAAGTGCCGTGGCGAGCAGGGTATAAGGTTTGGCACCACCCTTGTCCGGCGCCAAATAATAGGTCCCGTCGAAATAAAGCGGATCCACGGAGTCGAGCGGAACGAACTGTCCGATGTCGATCGTGTGCGTCGTCGTGTCCTCGAGTGCTTTCAATTCTTCGGGACTGAACATGACGTATTGGTCCTTGGCGAACTCATAACCCTTCGCCATTTCTGCGCGTTCCACCGGCTTCCCGTCATTGACCGCGATGTACTGCTGCTTCACGCGCGAGCCGTCTTTCTGGCGCAGCAGGTTGAAAGAAATCCGTTCGGATGAAACGGTGGCGGAGTAGAGCTTTACCGGAATGGCAACTAGGCCGAAGGAGATCGTGAGGGAGGCAATCGATCGAGCTTGTGTAGCCATGGTGCCAACATCCCTGAGTGCCGAATCGTGGTCAAACTCTAATTCATGTCATGAAGAAAGTGCAACGTCTTATATTGGCGGGCTTTCTAGGCCTGACGTAAGAGGTTCCGTGCGTTGATTCGAGGCAAATCCTCACAGGATTGGCGGCCACCGCCGGGAGCCTGGCTGTATATAAAGACAGCTGGGGGCAGAGACCTGCCTATGGGCCCCCTGTCGGACGCGCCTTACGTTGTTTGGCTCGAATCCAGGACACGTCGCACCATTGATATGGGCCACAATCAAAAGCTGACCCGGGTGGATTGGTGGAGAATCGATCTGTGCGTTTGTGAGCAATGAAACATTCGCCGGTAGTGCGCCGCGGATTCACGGTTGTCGTTGCGACCCTGGTCGCTCTGATCGGCGTCGCTGTCACACTGGTTGCCGCGGTGGACGCGGGCTATTTTCGCGCGCCCTTGATTCGTTATATTGCCGCCCGCAGCGGGCGACAAATCCTGGTCGGCGGACAGATTCAGGCCCACTTGTTTACCCGTCATCCCCAGCTCACGGCGGAGCGCGTGACGATCCGCAATCCCCCTTGGATGCCGGCCGGACTCACTGCTGAGATAGGTCGGGTTTCATTGGTGTTTCGGTGGCCAGGGGTGGGGCACTTCTCCGAGATCGAGCGGCTGGTCATGGAAGCGGCGGTCCTGCACCTCGAACGCGACGCCGAGGGCCATGCTAACTGGCAGTTGACGGATCCGGGCAAGGGTGGCGAACCTGGGTTGCCTCTCATCCGCAGCTTGTGGATGCCGAGCGCCAGTGCCGAACTTCAGGATGATCTGAGACATCTGAAGTTCCACGGCACAGTTTCCGCCGGGGACGTGAGCGCCGCCGACGGATTGCCGCCGCTGCGGATCGCGGGGGAGGGTGATCTCAACGGCAGGGCGGCGACCTTTGAAATCACGGCAGATCCGCTCGCCACGGCGAGCCACGAGAAGCCCTTCGCCTTTTCCTTCGACGAGCGTTCGGGCAATTCCCGCCTGTCCGGTCGTGGATCTCTGTTGCAGGCATTCGACTTCGACGCGATCGATTCCACATTCGACGCGACCGGCGCAAATCTCGAGGATCTGTACTTTTTGGCCGGTGTCACCCTGATCAATACCGGCCGTTTCCATCTTTCCGGAAAGCTGTCGCGCCGCGGAACCCATTCCACGTTCAGCGATCTTGCTGTGAACTCGGGACGGAGCGACATGCAGGGCCGGGTGTCGATCGACAGCTCCAGCGGACGGCCCAGGCTCGACGCGGATTTGAGGTCGCAATTTCTGCGCACGTCCGATCTCGGCGTGCGCGCGGCGACCGGACATTCCGAGCCCGATCCTGACGCACCGCTGCTGCTGTCGAACGCGTCGCTCGCTCCCAGCACGGTGCGCCGCGGCGAGGTCGTGGCGAATTTTCATGCACGCCGCGTCGACATCGGACATGTGCCGGTGTACTCCGTCGCGCTCCAGATGACAATCGATCATGGCATCATGGTCGTGGCGTCATTGTCGGCCGAGGTGATCGAAGGTACGCTGACTGCGCGCGGGAGACTCGATGCCAACTCCGACAATCCGGCAGCCGACGTCAACCTTCAGATCTCCAAGCTGCAGCTCGGATTGCTTCCCTACAAACATTCGGACCCGGCGCCGTTGGAGGGCACCTTGCAAGTGCGCATCGCAGTCACCGGCCATGGAACTTCGATCCATCAGATCGCCGCGAGCGCAAACGGCAAGGTCACGGCAACCATCCCGTACGGAAATATCCGTGCGTCGCTGGCCGAGCTTGCCGGCACCGACTTTCGCGGTCTGCGTCTGTTTCTGACCAAGAATCCGCGGGAAACAGCGATTCGTTGCGCAGCCGCGAGCTTTGCGGCCCATGACGGCAATCTCCTCGTCAAGTCCATGGTCATAGATACCGACGCCGCCGTGATCGAAGGCGAGGGCGCCATTGAGCTCAATTCGGAAGCGCTCGACTTGAAGATCCGCGGACATCCCAGAGGGGTTCGGTTCCTGGAGTTACAGGCGCCTGTACTGGTGCGCGGCACGCTGGCCAAGCCCTCGATCAGCATCGAGGCGCAGCATTCCGCGGTGAAACTAGTAGATCTCGGCAGAGTGCAGGATGTGGACTGCGCGTCGTTGACCGCGGAAGCGGAAACATAGAGTCAGGCATCGTCGAATTGCGGATCCGTTGGGAGCTATTCCTCCAGCGTTGGGAGCTATTCCTCCAGCGAAGATCATCTTCTGCGCGCCCCCATATTGCCGTGCACCCCGTCCCACCATCCGTGAAGGACGGCGACGATCTTGCCGGCCTTCTCTTGCTCATAGAGCACGATCCGCTTACAGGTTCTCATCGAGCGCATGAAACTCTTGATCGGCCAGGATCGCCACTTGCAGTTCCCGTATTCACGCAGCATGACGGTGTCGTTTCGTGCGAAATAGTAGCGGCGATCTGCGGAATGATTGGTCGTCCGTTTATTCATCCACAGCAGCTTGTGCTCGGTGGGTGCTCCGATCGAATGCGACATCAGTGAGCGGCGCACGTTCAGGACGTAGTAGCCGTTTGTTCTCGCCCTGATGCAATACTCGATGTCGACATAGTCGATGAAGAACTCTTCCCTGAAGGGTCCGATGACCGAATATGCGGCCAAGGAGAGCAGGGAACCCGAGGTGATCACCCAATCGACCTGGTCCCATAGACGGTCCGAGGCCTCATGCGGGTGGGAATCGGGCGGTCCTCTGCCAAGATCGCGATATCCGGAACCAATGACCGCCACGCGCTCTTTCTCAGGGTGTGACTCTCGTGCGGCCAGCAGTGTATCGAGCAGGTCGTCGTGCACCTGACTATCTTGGTCCAGCAACAATACCCAGCGATACCCCAGTGTGGCAGCCCTTTCGATGCCGATGTTCAGCGCTCGTGCAATCCCGAGATTCTCCGGATTGAGGATCAAGCTGATCGCGCCACTTGCCGTGGTTTGCTGCAGCATCCGGACTTCCGCATCCGTAGACCCATTGTCGACTATCACCAGGGCGCCTACTTGAGAAGAGATGCTGCGGAGCCGTGCCGGGAAGCCGGCATCCGGATGGTAAGTGACGAAAATGGCGCAAACGTCGCTGCTGTTCATGAAGCAAATCGGAATGAACTTGGTTACGGTGAAGTCATGACAAGCTTACCAAGCGCGTTGCAGTCACTGGAACGTCAAAACGAAAGATAATCCAAGACCATACGCGAGCCATGCATAGGGGTCAAAAGTATAAATAACAGAACGTAGCGGCGGACTTTTGCAACATCGGGTAGGCTACCGCGTCCGATCGCAACTCACTGTCCATTCACATATTCATACACACAGGGCATCTATGTATCGAACGAGGAATTTTGGCGCGACCATCGCAGGGCTGGGGTTTGGTCTGCTTTGCGCAATCGCCGGCTGCACAAACTTCGCAACGCTTGCGATCGGTGCGGAGGCGGCGCCTGCGCCGATCGACGCGGCGACCCTGGCACGTATTCGTGATGCCGCTATGACGAGTGATTGGGCTTGGCAGCATTTGGCGGATCTGACGGATAAGATCGGACCTCGGCTATCGGGGTCGCCGCAGCTGGCCGCAGCCATCACGCAGGTGGCGGACGCGATGCGCTCGCTGCACGCACAGGTCACTCTGCAGCCGGCGAAGGTTCCGCACTGGGTGCGGGGCGAAGAGCAGGCGGATTTGATCGAATATCCGGGAAGAGTGCTCGGCTTGACTCAACGACTGCGCTTGACGGCACTAGGCGGCTCGTCGGCGACGCAGGCTACCGGCCTCACGGCGCGTGTCATCGTCGTACACAATCTCGAGGAGCTCAAGGTTCGTTCCCAGGAGGTCCGGGGCAATATCGTGCTGTTCGAATCGAAGTTCGATCAGCGCCTGGCGGACAACGGCCGGGCGGGCGATGCCTACGGACAATCCGGCCTGTACCGGTTCCAGGGTCCATCGGCAGCGGCAGCCGCCGGTGCGGCGGCGGCTCTGGTGCGCTCGGTTGGCGGTGCCGATTTTCGACTACCGCATACCGGCGTCACCCTATGGAAGGACAATCAGGCTCCCATTCCGGCGGCGGCCCTTGCGGCCGAGGATGCCGACCTCGTCACGCGCTTGGCGGCGGCTGGCCCCGTGACGCTGAAGTTGCTGCTCACTCCCAAGGTACTGCCGGATGCGGACAGCAATAATGTGATCGCCGACTGGCCCGGGCGCGAAAAGCCCGGCGAGTACGTGGTCGTTTCAGGTCACTTGGATTCATGGGATCTGGCTACCGGTGCGACCGACGACGGTGTGGGTGCAATGGCTGCCGCTGGAGTGATCGAGATATTGAGGCAACTGGATCTGCACCCACGACGCACCATCCGATTCATCGGCTGGACGAACGAAGAAAACGGTGGCCGCGGAAGCAAGGCTTATTTCGCCTCGGTGGGCAAGACCATTGCGACCCAGACCGCAGCCATCGAGAGCGACGAGGGCGCCGGCCGCTCGCTGGGCATTGCTGCGGCAGTGACGAAGGACTCGCTCGCCACGTTGCAACCAGTCCTCGATGCGCTTGGCCCGATCGGTGCCACAGCCCTCCTTCCGCGTGACGGTGAACTCGGCGCGGATATTGCTCCGCTGCAGGAAGCCGGCGTGCCGGGTTTTGCTCCCTTGGTCGACTCGCGCCACTATTTTGATTACCACCACACGGCTGCGGACACACTCGATAAGGTTGATCCGCAAAGCCTCAGGAGTCAGGTCGCGACCATGGCAGTACTGGCATACGTCTTGGCAGAGCTACCTGACCCGCTGCCGCGATTCAAGATATCTCAGTAAGGAACGGTCGATGGGTTCTGCGTGCGTCCCGGGGTGGTCATAATTTAACATAATATACATTATGCGAAGGGATGGGTGGTGCCGTTAGGGCCAATCAGCTCAGTCATCCGCACAAAGGCTGCTCTTCACGTTTCATCAATTTCGGCAAACGGATCGAAAACCCTAACTCCGGGTCGCTGAAAATCCTTCACGTTTCCGGTGGCAACCGTGAGGTTATGCCGCCGCGCAATCGCCGCGATGTAGCTATCTTCAACCGGCATTGGTTTACCTGCCGCTTGGAACTGGTGTTGCAGTTCCGCCCATACATGAGCGGTCGAAACGTTGAACCCAAGAATTCGACCGTGCATGGCCTCAATCAGATCCGTCAACCACTTCTGCAACGCAATGCGTTGCTTTCCGCGCTTAGTGCGCACCCAGAATGCCAATTGTGCGATGACAATCGAACTCGTGTAGCACTGGTCTTGATGTTTTTCCAACCAGGAGATAACGCGTGCATTGCCGGCCTTCTTAGCCGGCTGACTCAGCACATCGGAATCTAGAAGCCAGCTCACAGCTTGAGGCGTTTGGGAAACTCGCGCCTCCGCGGAGGCAGATCGTCCATCTTCACCGGACAGCCCTTGAGGACCGTCAGCCAATTCGTATTCTTGGACAGGCGACGGAAAATTACGGCATCCTCTTCGGGGTCGAATACCGCCTCAAAGTTATCGCCTGGCTGCGCGGATACCAGGTTCGTAGGCAGCGTAAGTCGGCGCTTTGCGTCTAGGGTCAAGATCATTGGTGGGATTATCCCACTACACCTAGAATTGTCAACATAGTCGCCCTTTCCCGGGGGCAATGCCACCTCTCGGCATCTGTTGGCGCAACGAGAGCGCTATCAACGGTTTTCATGCCTGCCAATTGGCGTTGCGCCAATGCTGCCACTATCGCGCAACAAAACGCTCAAGCGTCCACTCGCAACACTGTGCCGGTCGTCGAGTCGTGCTACAAGCGCAAATAGCCGTTAAAATACCAATGAATCGAAAGACCGTGGCGCACAACAGCGCACCGTACCTGCCAAGACTGCGAAGTGCCGGTGAGTCATACGGAGTTGGATCGGTTTCGGCGTGATCACGCGAGTGCGCGAACGTCGGCTTACGCAGGTTGAAGCTGCCCGGATGCTGAACCTGGGCGTTCGGCAGGTTCAACGACTATGCGTGGCGGTTGCCCAACAAGTCGCGGACGGTTTGGTGTCTCGCAAGCGAGGCCAACCCAGCAGCCGTCGGTTTCCGGATCAGTTCCGGCGAGCCATCGTTACTCTGATCAGCGCCCATTACTCTGACTTCGGGCCGACCCTGGCTTCCGAGAAGCTGCTCGAACGTCACAAGATCAAAGTCTCTAACGAGACCGTCCGGAAGCTGATGATTCAAGCTGGCATCTGGCAGACTCGAGCCCAAGGGTCCGGCCAGTGCACATGCTGCACCAGTGTGCTATATGCACTATGATGTCGCATGCCCACAGTGGAACGGTTCAATCGCTGTCGCATCGAGATGTACTTCAAAGACCACGAGTAACGAACGTGTATCTGTGGTTATCGAATCGCTCGAAGTATTGGCGGGTACGGCCGATTCACGCGATGTGACCGAGGCGCTCGCTTGGGCCAAGACTAACCGCGATACGTTGCGTCGCCTGTGGCGGAAATACTCGGAGTGAAAGACTTATGAGGATCAATGAGGGCAAGGTGCATCGAATCACGAGCGTGAAGAGCGCGGGAGATCGAGCTGTACGGCTGCGCTTTAACAGTGGCAAGGCCTACACGGTCGATCTACGCGTGCTCGTGCGCCACTCAAGGGGTTTGAAGGCGTTGCGCGGGGCATCGCTCTTTGCGCGCGTCGCCCTTGGCGAAGGTGGCCACAGTATCGCCTGGCCCGGCGATCTCGATCTCGGTGCGGATACGCTCTGGGAACTGGCCCTTGAACAGAACGGCCGGACCGATGCGCTCGAGTTCATCCGCTGGCGCTGGCGTAACGGACTGAGCCTGACCAGTGCAGCTGAGGCGCTCGGGCTCTCCCGGCGTCAGGTGGCTTACTACGCCAGTGGCGAGCACGAGGTTCCACGCACCGTACTCCTGGCCTGCAAGGGCTGGGAAACCGAGCAACGCGCGGCCGCATAGGTCCCGACAGAATCGAAATTAGGGCGGGGCTCTGCATCAAATTCTTCGTCGGCCGCTCGAACGGGGGAGCTTCTGCCGCGGATGCGGCAGACCGCGCCTATCAACGCGGGAAAAGCAGAGCAAAGGAAATAAGGCGCCCTCCTCTTCAACACGACATTTCCACGCAGTCGCCTAATCCGCCAGCCCCATGACGAACGCCAGGGCAACATTGAGCCGCGCAATATCCTGATCGTCAAGATGGCCGATCCGCCGTCCGATTCGTTCGCGCCGGATTGTGACGGGCTTGTCGGCCATGACTTGCAACCTCACTCGCAAGCCATTTGTGGCTGTCGGATCGACAGTCACGCGAAAATCCGGTGCATCGCTGCAGTCAGAAGTCATCTAGCTGTCTTCAACCAGTGCACTTTGATGCAGGTGCCACTGATGTGTGCACGAAGGCTGAAGATTGATGCGATCATGCGCGGATGACTGAATTTTCCACCTTGGCGCTGATCGACCCTCTACAGCGTGCTCTCAAAGAGGT
This sequence comes from uncultured Gammaproteobacteria bacterium, assembly GCA_963779985.1. Lineage (GTDB taxonomy): Bacteria > Pseudomonadota > Gammaproteobacteria > Steroidobacterales > Steroidobacteraceae > Bog-1198. The sequence continues at coordinate 862,325 of CAVZZW010000004.1, read as the reverse complement.
CGGCTATGACCGAGATGACCCCGGTGCAGACGTCGAGCTTACCGGCCATTCTGGCGGGCCGAGACGTTGTCGCACAGGCGCGTACCGGTAGCGGGAAGACAGCGGCGTTCGCACTTGGATTGCTGTCGGCACTGGATGCCACGTCGGGCAAGCTGCAGGGCCTCGTACTGTGCCCCACGCGTGAATTGGCTGATCAGGTCAGCCGCGAGATTCGCCGGCTCGCGAGGTTCATTCCGAACGTAAAGGTGCTGACATTGTGCGGTGGTGTGCCGCTGCGACCGCATCTCGCCTCACTGTCCCACGAACCGCAATATCGTCGTCGGCACGCCGGGCCGTATTCTCGAGCTGATCCAGAAGGAAGCACTGCCGCTCAAGGCCATCGGTGCTGGTGCTGGATGAAGCCGATCGCATGCTCGATATGGGCTTTGCGGACGATCTGCGCAGCATTCTCGAAGCCACGCCGCACGCAACGTCAGACATTACTGTTCTCCGCAACGATCCCGCAATCGATTCGGGAAATCAGTCGAGAGCTGCAACGTGATCCCCTCGACATCACGTTGCGCGACGAGCCCGATGAGACCACCATCGAGCAGACCTTTTTCGAAGTCGAAGGCGGAGCAGAAGCTGGCTGCGCTCGAAGCGCTGCTCCTGCAGTACCGCCCGGAGTCCGCGGTGGTGTTCTGCAACACTCGAGAGGACGTCCGTGCGGTGGCCGAGGAGCTCGACGCTCGCGACTTCGCGGTGCTGGCCCTGCATGGGGAGCTCGATCAACGCGAACGCGAGGAAATGCTCGTGCGCTTCGCCAATCGCAGTTGCACGGTCCTGGTCGCCTCCGACGTCGCGGCGCGCGGGCTCGATATCACCGACCTTCCGATGGTCGATCAACTTCGATATTGCTGCCGACCGCCGATACGCATCTGCATCGCATCGGCCGCACCGGTCGTGCCGGCCGTCGCGGCGTAGCCTTGAGCCTCTGCCTGCCGCGTGAATCGAATCGCGCGAACCTGATCGAAGATCGGCTCGGTGAGCCGCTTCAGTGGGGCAAACCGACCCTCCCCCTCCGACTAGCGCTCCCGTTGCTTGCTCCTTTTGTCACGATTGCGGTCGACGCCGGTCGTCAGCACAAGCTACGCCCCGGCGATCTGCTCGGAGCGCTCTACCGGCGATGCGGGAATTCCAGCCACGGCCGTCGGAAAAATCGACGTATTTCCCACGCGCACCTATGTCGCTATCGCGCGCGAATGGCATGACAAGGCATTGCGACGCCTGCGCGTCGGGAAGATCAAAGGTCGGAACTTTCGGATTCGCGAGATTGGAAGCCAGGATGACATTCTCCTCATTAGATTTATCGGCCGAATCTCCTGCGTGCGATCAGCGAGCGCAACTATTCCGCGCCGACTCCGATCCAGCAAGCAGCGATACCGGCGATTCTCGAAGGCAGGGATGTGTGGGCTTGCGCTCAGACCGGGTCAGGCAAGACAGCTGCCTTTGCTTTGCCGCTTGCTGCAGAAGACGCTGAACCTCGATCGCGACACGCCGCTTCGTGTTCACACGCTGATACTCGTCCCCACACGCGAGCTCGCCGCACAGGTAGGGGAATCGATTCGACATTTTGCCCGCTATCTGCCGCGGCCGGCCAAGGACAATCATCGTCTTCGGCGGCGTATCCATCAATCCGCAGATGATGGCGTTGCGCGGTGGCGCCGACATCGTCGTCGCCACGCCTGGCCGCCTGCTGGACCTGGTGGATCACAACGCGCTGCGGCTCGCGGATGTCGACGACACTGGTACTCGACGAGGCTGACCGGCTCCTCGATCTGGGGTTCTCCGATGAGCTCGCGAGTATCATCGAACGCCTGCCGGCGCGACGCCAGAACCTGCTGTTCTCCGCGACCTTCCCGCCCGCCGTGCACCTACTCGCGGAAGAGTTGCTACATGATCCGATTCGTATCGACGTGCCCTCGACCACCGCCACGCAACCTGTCATCCTGCAGCGGTCCATTCACGTCGACCCCGCGCGCCGCACCCAGCTTCTGCGCCACCTGATTAAGGAACATGGCTGGACTCGGACTCTGGTCTTCGTCGCCACCAAGTACGCGACCGAACACATCGCGGATGAAACTGCGCCGGGCAGGAATCCAGGCGGCTGCCTTCAGCGGCGAGCTGAGTCAGGGCGCCAGAACCAAGGCGCTCGCCGATTTCAAGGCCAGTCGGGTCAAGGTTCTCATAGCCACCGATGTCGCCGCACGTGGCATCGATATTGCGCAATTGCCGGCGGTGGTGAATTACGACCTGCCGCGCTCGACCGCCGACTACGTGCATCGCATAGGACGAACGGGACGCGCAGGCGAAAGCGGCGTCGCGGTGAGTTTCGTCACTACCGGCGTCGAGGCTCATTTCCGCTTGATCGAAAAGCGCCACGGTATTCGTCTGCTCGCGGGAGATCATCGCCGGGTTCGAGCCTGTGCAGGTTGCAGCGGTTGTCGCATCCTTCGATAACAGCACGAGCGGTATCAAAGGCAGGCGCAACTAATGCCTCACCTTGCGGAGAGCACGCCCGCTCCGGAGTCACCCCCCCCAAAAAAAAAGTACGGATCTACTGCCTTGCTTTGCAAGTTCCCGGTACCGTCTGCACGGGCACCGACTTCTGGTCGAGGGTCTTCTCGATCCGATCGATCGGAGTGAGAAGGTCAATGCCTTCTCGATCCAAGTCTCGCGACGTTTGCATGAGCGCCACCCAAACGGGCCGCACTTGCTCAATGAACTGCAGGTCTTTTTGGGCTCAATCGCTGGATCCGGCGTCGGTTATCGCGTGGATCCGCTTTATCGGACACGATGCGCGCGGTTTGTAGCGAGCGAAGCGTCTGGTTGACGGAGGGTTGCGTGATGCGTAATGCCTCGGCCAACTCACCAACCGTCATTTCACCGCGCTCATCCAGTAACATCAGGGCACCCATCCAACGCTGCTCGAAGTGCAACCGAGGTGCGCATACACAGCGTTCGATTCCCGGTCGATCCGCTCCGACAGACGCCGTAGTCGAGCCCCCACACCGGCGTTCCCATACGAACGAATGTAATCCGGCTCGCCCGACGGTTTCGCGGTAACTTCAGGAAGTGCTTTCTTTGAAACTACGGGCATTGCCTCTGTTATATAGGCTCCTATGTTAAATGACAATCCGGATCGCATGCGATAGACACCGCAGCCCAGTCACTCCCGTCACGGATCATTTCCCTTGTCTCAGACGTATGTTCTATATCGACCATGACGCGAGGTGAGTGATGATTGAACCTACCATCAGATTTCCCGTGGTATGTCCGAAATGCGGGGGGGAGCAACTGAGTGAATTGCCAATAGACGAACTGGCGTATGCCCTCAATCGGGGTTCAGACATTAGTCTGGTAGCTACTTGCCACGACGTGATTTGGACCGCAACCGAGCCGGAGTTGCAGCAGATTCATGAATACCTGGAGGTCCTCACGGGTGGCTCGGGCAAGTGAGCGTAGGAAATCGAAAAGCTTAATAAGGGGCTCGAATGGTGCGGGGCGCGATCGTCCGCACGAGGCTCGGTGGGGTCAGATTGCGGGCACAAAATCTGGATCGTCGTGAAACTCTCGCTCGAATTTCAAGAAACCATAGTAGCCACACGTGTTGCCGTAAGGGTACTTGCGGCACACATGAGGTCTCGCAGCATACGCCGAGCATTGGCGCTTATCACGGTCGAATAGTTTGCAAACTGAAGCATAGACCGAGTCTTTCTGGTGACGGAGTATCGTTTCGTTTATCGTTTCCGCGAAAGTGTATTTGTAGGTGAACCGCTTGCGTGCAGTGGCGTCTGAGATGCCGAAGTGCTTGGCCAAGCGCGCTATATCGTGATCGGTCACAGCAATTCGAGGATGGGTACAGCAGTAGCCCGGACATTTGTTGCAGTTGAATCGCATGGGTTAATAGAAGCTCTCGTCAATATAAGGACAGGTACGATGAGTCGGAAATGAGTCAGACTCCCTCGTTCGCTCACGGTGCCGGCGCGTTTTTGTTCAGTGAAGTGAAATTGCAATGCAGTTCGCACACCCCAAGTAGCAACGCCGGACTTTTCCGTCTTAAAATATGCCAGGCCATGCCGCTGACAACCGCCACTATCGCGCAACAACCCACGCTGTGTAGCATCCATATGCCGCGATATAATAGCATCGGGAAATACGATACAAGGAAGTGAGCTGACTAAAATTGTACGATTCGTTCGTACAAAATCCGATTCGGAGCCAACGGCAGGGAACTATCATGGCCGCGTGGATACCGCGTTGGAAAATTCGAACAATTCGGATCGAGACAATACCAATATTTTAGGGAGTCTGTGTGAACCGTTACCCGATCCTCTGGCCGCAATCGCTGGCAGGTCTACTCGTCTGCGTAACTCTGGCAGCGGCCGGTGCAATTTTCATTCCTATCACTTCAACTGCTCAGGAACCGGCGGCCACACCGGCCGCCGTGCCCGCACGGCAGCCTCAAACACACAAGGTACTATTGCTGCCCTCGACATTCATCGAATTCCAGAACGCAGTGTCAGGCCTCGAGGCGATTCCTGACTGGACGGAGGCGGCGCGCAAGAACCTGGGCGACGCTGCACGCGATTCCTTGCAAGCTACCGGCTTGCAACTAGAGGCGCTGCCGGAATTGACACCGGAGGAAGCCGTCGTCGTGCACGATCACATCGCGGTGGCACAGTTGATTGTCGGAGCTGGAACCCTGTATGCGGACCGCGATTGGCACAATCATCGCGCGGATTTCGATCGCACCTTCGGGGATGGTTTGCACTTTCTTCACGAGCGCACCGGCGCCGATTACGCGCTGCTGATCGACGGCACGCAAGTCAGGCAATCAGGGGGCCGTGTCGCGATGCGATTGCTGGGTACGCTGGCCACGGCTGCCGCTGGAGTCGCGGTGGTGTCCACCGACGGCGGCGGCGGCGAGATTTTGAATATTAGCCTGTTGGATCTGAACAACGGCACGGTCGCCTGGTTCAGCTCCAGCCGGACCAAAAATGTCTTTGGCTCCTCCGGGGCCGATTTCCGCGACGCGGTGGCGACGCAGGCAGCAATCAAGAAGCTTTTTGAATCTTATCCAAATATTCCGGCCCTGGCCGACTGACGCATGCCGACCGAGACGCATTTCAGAACTCCACTGAGACAACGACGCCGCGCGATTGGCGGATTGATCGGTACGACGCTGCTTGCGTGCGTGGTGCCCGTTCATGCAATAACCGAACAGGAGCAGCGTGCGCGCATCCTATTCATGACGCGCGAACAAGAAGCAAATCTCGCGGCTCAGGGCCTCCTGTATGGCGATGCCGCGCTGGATGCCTACCTGCAATCGGTGATGGACCGCCTATATCCGGAAAAACATGGGGAATACCGTGTTCGTGCGTTGCGCAACACCGAGTTCAATGCCTTTGCCGTCGCAAGCGGCAACCTCTATGTGTTCACTGGAGCGCTGCTGCGTCTTCGCAATGAGGCGGAACTCGCGGCTGTGCTGGGTCACGAAGGGGGCCACTTGGTGGGTGACCATATGTACAAGGGGATTGTCGAGTCAAAGTCCGTCGCGCGAATCGGCTCAGCACTCACGTTGGGTCTCGCGACCGCGCTCCCGGGACTCGGTGCGCTCGTCAATTACTCGACGATGGGCGGCTTCTCGCGTGACCTCGAACGCGAAGCCGACAATATCGGCTTCCGGCGACTCACGGCGGCCGGGTACGAACCTAGGGCGGCCGCGTCGGTTTTCGACCGCATGGCGAGCGAGGTGACCGAGCGCAAGATCAAACAGCCGCCGTACATTTTTGCTGACCACCCGAAGCTTCTGGAGCGCGGCCACAACTTTGCGATGCTTTCAGCCGGCTCACCTGCCGGCGATTTGCGCATGAATGAATTTGTCGCCGCGACGCAAGCGGTGCGCATTACCGCGCTCGAACAAATCCATGAGCGCCGGGACGGAGCGGAGCTGATTGCGGTACTTAGCGACGCCGGCAGAACCGCGGAATTTGCGCCTTCCGGCGAGTTCTTTCTCGGCGAGGGGTACCGGTTTCGCGCCGCAGACGGCGACGAGACCCGCGCACTCGAGCATTACACGCGATCAATCGAGAAGTACCCGGATTTTGCCCCCGCATACGGTGCGCGCGGGCGTCTCCGCGCCCGACGCGGCGAACACGATGCGGCAATTGTCGATCTGGAACGCTTCGTGACGCTTGCCCCGGAGGCGCCCGAGACGCCATTCGCCCACCAGACTATTGACCGACTGAAGAAGGAATCTCGCAAATGATCCGATGCGTCGCGATTCTCACACTCCTGCTACCAAGCCTCGCAGTTGCGGGCTGGGAATCCGTCGACCCATCAAAGCGGGTGGGTTCCGGGAAGGGAGATTTTTCGGTCCAGTTGCCTGAATCCTGGCTGTACGACTCGTCACGCCACTCGCTCGACGCGTCGCATGACGGCATTGGGTTGAATCGCATCACGATCGCCATCACTCCCCACAAAAAGGCGTTCAAGAATGCAAAGAAAGAGTCGACTTCGAATTCGGCCCCGGAGGACCTCGCGGAGCACTATATTGCCGAGCTTCAAGCCGGACCCAATGCCGTGCGCAATCTGGTTGTCGTATCCAGTGAACCCGCCGAACTTGCAGGCAAGCCAGCGTTTCGCGTCCACGTAAGGTATCGAGCACCAGAATCGACCGGTGGCGCCGCAATGGAATCCGTGGCCATAGGGACCGCGCTAAACAGCGGATTTATGCTGGCAACCTTTGAGGCGCCGTCGATTCATTACTTTGAGCGCTGGATCAGTAAGTTCGACGCTGTGGCGAATAGCATCACGCTTTCCCCTCCTCCGAAGGGTGGGTAAGGATATGCGTCCAAGTCTCCCTTCCCAGCACGAAGCACATCAAGATATAGAGCAGCCGCAGGAGGTAAATATTTATTCTACAGACACCTTCGATTGGTCGTCGCGTTGAAAAATTGCCGCGGGATGGAAGGTCATGAAATACCCCCGAAGGTAGTGGCGCATCGTATTGAGGTCATCCCTCGGATCCCCTGCCCCTCGCCGCCGATTCGCGCGTACCGCCGAATACTCAATAGCTTGACTCGCTATTTAAGAATCCCGGCAACGATTACGGTCTCATGGCGCTTCGATAGCAATTTACTCTCTTTCATTAGCCAAAACGTGATTGCCGCGAAAAATCATGAACATTTTAAATGAACATTTAAAATGCGAGCTTCAACCTGAAGCGTCACGGCTGCCGCCATTGGTAACTATTTGACCCGCTGCTTTCCCAGCTTCCGCGCCAGCGTACGCCGATGCATCCCAAGCCGCCGGGCCGTCTCAGAGATGTTGAATCCGGTCGCGGCGAGCGTCTCGTGAATACGCTCCCATTCGAGCGTCTTGATCGACGTAGGCCGGTCGGTCAGCCCGACCTCCGCATTTCCCTCGGCACGGCCGAAAGCTGCCTCGATATCGTCGGTGTTCGATGGCTTGGCCAGATAGTGGCAGGCGCCGAGCTTGATCGCCTCGACCGCCGTGGCGATGCTCGCGAAACCTGTGAGCACGACGATGAGCGTCGCGGAATCGTGCGCATGCAGGGTCTGCACACAGGCTAGCCCGGATGCGCCGCTCGACAGCTTGAGGTCGACGACCGCGTAGTCCGGCGTATGGGTTTGCAGGACCTTGGTGACCTCCTCCAGGCTCGAGGCCAGCAGTACGGTATAGCCGCGTCGTTCGAAAGAACGGCTTAGAGTTCGGGCAAACGCCGCATCGTCCTCGACGATGAGCAGCGAGCGCTCAGTCTCCATCCGCCACACCCTCCTCTTCCAACGTAATCGCCGCAAGCGGCAAGGTCAACGTCACCATCGCTCCGCCTTCCGCGCGATTTCGTGCGATGACACTGCCTCCCAGCGTGCGAGCCACGTTGGCAACCAGAAACAGGCCCAGGCCGGCGCCCGGACGCCCTTTGGTGGATTGGTATGGTTTGCCGAACTGCGCCAGCATCTCAGGGGCAAAGCCGGGCCCGGAATCCAAGACGACCATCGTCAACGAGTCACCGTCGTGTGTAACCTCGAAACCGACCCACTTCGGCGACGCTTCCAACGCGTTGTCGAGCACATTGCAGATCATCTGTTTGAGCGCCGAATCGGAGACAATGGTCAGGTCAACACCAAAGCGGTTGTCATAGCTCAAGTGCGCAACGGCGCGCGTAACACGCCACTCCGCAACCAAGTCGTCCAGGAATGTTCGGACGGTCGTCTCGACCGGAGACTCGCCTCGCGCCTCGCCGGCCGACAACAAGATCCCGCTGACGATGTTCTTACAACGCGTCACCTGCGCTTGCATCTCGTCGATCTCCTGCAGCAGCTCGGAGCTCGAATTGAACGCCGGCATCCGCCGCCAGTCGCCGAGAATGACCGACAGCGTCGACAGCGGCGTGCCCAGCTCGTGTGCGGCACCGGAGGCCAGCAGACCCATGCGGACGATGTGTTCCTCCTCCGCCGCGCGTTCGCGCAGGTACGCCAGACGCGCATCGCGTGCGCGCAGATTGCGATTGATGCGCGTGATGAAGATCACCAGCAACGCCGCGTCGAGCAAGAAACACAACAGCAATCCCTGGATGTACGGGCCGGACAATTTACCGTAATCATCCGGTGGAAGTGCCAGAGGCCGGTAGAACACGTTCAGGTCCGCCAGACAGGCGCTGGTGATGGCAACAATGGTCCAGACCGACCAGGACTTGAGGAGCACCGCACCGAGGATGACTTGCAGCAGATACAGGAAAACGAACGGATTGGTGGTGCCGCCGCTGAAATAAAGCTGCGCCGTCAGAGAGCCCACATCGACCAACAGCGAGACGAACAACATGCTGTTGGTGACCTCGTGCGAGAAGCGCAAGCGCAGCAGGCTTGCCGCGTTGAATGCAATGAGGCAAAGCAACACTACCGACATTTCGTGTAGCGGCAGCCGAATTCGCAAGCCGAAATTGACGAACGCGATGGTGACGACTCTGGCCAATGACCGCAATCCAGCGCAGCTGGATGAGCTGCCGCATGTTGTCGCGACCGGTGGGGTCGTCGAAGGTCGCGACAGCCGCCTCGGCATCACGCACACCCGCAAGGATCGCGGCGGGCTCAGGCTCGCGCGGTATGGTGGCCCCCTGCGTCAAGGGAATGGATCCGGCGCGCCCAAACCAAGGCGCAGCCGGTGCTCCTCGCGCACGATGATCCACATTCCGCCAGCCACCATGAGTGCAAGCGTATACCACGTGATCGAATAGATCAGATGATTGTTGTGGAAAGAGACGACCGTCAAGCCGCCAACAGGCGCCTGGCCGGTGGCAATGGCGGGAGCGCCGGACGGGTCAGCGCGGGCGTTGTCCGCATCGGTTACCGCACGAGCGGAGTCAGCCCGCGTGTCGGCCACATCCGCGGCCGGGTTTTCGATATCCGGCGCCTCCGCGTCAATGAAATACGGCGCAACGTGCCTGAGTCCGCGCGCCGCGGCTATGACCTGCACGTCCCGCGAATACCATCGATTGGCGGCAGAGTCGTTCCGTCGCAGGAAAGCCCCGCCCGGCTCTGTCATTCGTAGCAGCCCCGTCACCGTGGCCGGCGTGACCGGCTCTCCGGCGCCGTGCGCCGCCCGATCGCGCCGCTCTGGGGGGACGAAGCCGCGATTGATCAGCACCACGCTTCCATCTGCCAGTTGAAGCGGAGTCAACACCCAGAATCCGGCTCCCAATTCGGTCGTAGCCTGTACCAGAGTCTCGAACTCATGGAGAAAAGTGCCGGTGGCCCGCAGGCGACGGTATTCGTCGTTGACCGCGGTCAGTTCAGGCCACTGCGACGCCGCCGGGACAACCACCGCCGGCGCATGCACTCGCTGCTCGACCCGGGCGATGAGATCGAGCTTCCAACTAAGGCGTTTCAACTGCCATGTACCAAGCGCGACGAAAACGCCGAGGAGAATCAGCGCACCGAGCGATATCGCGAACAATACCAGCGCCGGCCGTGCTCCGCGCTGCGCCACCGCATCACGAGCCCGCTCTCCCCGCCGGGGAGAACCGGCGCCTGACGAGGTCTGATACTGCGACGGAATCAAGACATGTGACGCATACCCGGCATCGACGAGGGCATCATATTCTCGTTCAGGTGATACATCACCCACAGAGAGCCGCTCAGCGCGATGACGACGAGTACCAGCGTGAAAATCAGCGCCAGCAGCGTCCAGCCGCCCTCCGACTTTGCATTCATATGGAGAAAGTACACCATGTGAACGACGATCTGCACGGCGGCAAATCCAAGCAGGATGGCGGCCGTTGCGCCGGGCCGCTCGAATACCTTGCCCATGACCAGCCAGAACGGAGTCGCCGTCAGGACCACCGACAGCAGGAATCCCGTAACGTAGCCTTGCAGGCTGCCATGGCTCGCATGACCACCATGCGCGTCATGGCCGTCGTGACTCGTGGGGCCTTCGTGGCCCACAGCCGCTACATTCTCACTCAAGGCAGCACTCCCATCAGATACACGAATGTAAACACCCCTATCCACACCACATCGAGGAAGTGCCAGAACATCGAAAGGCACATCAGCCGGCGCCGATTCTCGGGAATGAGTCCCGGCCGCGAGAGCTGCACCAGCAAAGTGACGAGCCATACGAGGCCGAAAGTCACGTGCAAGCCGTGGGTAGCCACCAGCGTGAAAAACGACGACAGAAAGGCGCTGCGCTGCGGTCCCGCGCCTTCGTGGATGAGATGAGCGAACTCGTGGAGCTCCACAGCCGATGAAACCGGCACCGAGCGCGCCGGTGATCACCAACCAAATGAGCGTGCCCCGCAAGCGGCCGTTCTGCATCTCCAACATCGCAAAACCGTAGGTGATCGATGACAGGAGCAGCAGTGAGGTGTTGAGCGCCACCAGCGGCAGGTCGAACAGTTCGGCGCCTGTGGGACCGCCCGCATAGCTACGGCCCAGCACGCGCGTAGGTGGCGAACAGGCACGCGAACAGCAGGCAATCGCTCATCAGGTAAAGCCAGAACCCCAGCAGCGTCCCGTTCTCCGGATGATGCGTTTCGGTGAGGTAAAAGCGTGCACTCGAAGCCGGCGCCTGCACTGCCACGGAACTCATGGGAGTCATTTTCTCGAGTGCCTCAGACATAGGCAGCCAGCATCCGTGTACGGGCACCCTCGACGCGAGTCACCTCTCTCGCCGGAATGTAGAAGTCCCGCTTGTAGTTGAATGTATGAACGATCACCGCCGCCAGCACCGCGACGAAGGCGACGACAGCCGGGAGCCACATATGCCAGATCAGTGCGAAGCCGCACACCGCGCATAGAGCGGCGATCACGAAACCTGCGCCGGTATTCTTCGGCATATGAATGGGATGAAGCCTTCCTGCGGCCGCGCGGTAATGACTTCTTCTTCATGTCCGCCCAGGTGTCGTTGTCATACACCCGCGGCGTGAAGGCAAAGTTGTAGGCCGGCGGCGGTGATGAGGTGGACCACTCGAGCGTGCGACCGTCCCATGGATCTCCGGTCATATCGCGCAGTGACTCGCGGCGCAGGTAGCTCACCACGAGTTGCACGATGAACGAAAGAATGCCCAACAGGATCAGCACCGCACCGAAGGCAGCCATCTGAAACCAGATTTGCAGCGATGGATCATCGAAATGATTCAGGCGGCGCGTCACCCCCATGAGGCCCAACACATAGAGCGGCATGAACGCGAAATAGAAGCCCGACCACCCAGAACCAGAACGAGCACTTCCCCCAGAACGGATCGAGCCGGTAGCCGAATGCCTTGGGGAACCAGTAGGTGATCCCGGCCAGCATACCGAACAACACCCCGCCGATGATCACGTTATGGAAGTGAGCGACCAGGAACAGGCTGTTGTGAAGCACGAAGTCGGCGGGCGGCACCGCAAGCAGCACGCCCGTCATGCCCCCGATCACGAAGGTGATCATGAAAGCCATGGTCCACAGCATCGGCAGTTCGAAACGGATCCGGCCGCGATACATGGTGAACAGCCAGTTGAACATCTTCGCGCCCGTCGGAATCGAAATGATCATGGTCGTGATGCCGAAGAACGAGTTGACGCTGGCGCCCGATCCCATGGTGAAGAAGTGATGCAGCCAGACGAGATACGACAGGATCGTAATGACGACGATGGCATACACCATGGAGGCGTATCCAAACAGCCGTTTGCCGCAGAACGTGGAAACGACTTCCGAGAAGACCCCGAAGGCCGGCAGTATCAGGATGTAAACCTCCGGATGTCCCCAGATCCAGATCAGATTCACGTACATCATGGCGTTGCCGCCCAAGTCGTTGGTGAAGAAACTCGTGCCGAGGTAGCGGTCGAGCGACAGCAATGCGAGCACCGCCGTCAGCACCGGAAAGGCGGCCACGATGAGAACGTTCGTGCACAGGGCGGTCCAGGTGAACACCGGCATCTTCATCAGAGCTCATGCCGGGAGCGCGCATCTTGATGATGGTCGCGATGAGATTGATACCCGACAAAAGCGTGCCCACGCCGGCGATCTGCAGCGACCAGATGTAGTAATCGACGCCCACGTCGGGACTGGCCGTGATGCCGGACAGAGGCGGATAGGCGAGCCATCCGGTACGAGCAAACTCGCCGACGAACAGCGACATCATCACCAGTCCCGCACCGAAGGTGGTCATCCAGAAACTGAAGTTATTGAGAAACGGGAATGCCACGTCGCGCGCACCGATCTGCAGAGGCACGACGAAGTTCATCAAACCCGTCACCAGCGGCATGGCAACGAAGAAAATCATGATCACGCCGTGTGCCGTGAAAATCTGATCGTAGTGATGCGGCGGCAGAAAGCCCAGGGAGCCGCCGAACGCGACGGCCTGCTGCATGCGCATCATGATTGCGTCGGCAAAGCCGCGCAGCAACATGACCAGACCCAGCATGACATACATGATGCCGATCTTCTTGTGATCGATGCTGGTGATCCAATCGCGCCACAAGATACCCCAGAGCCGGAAGTAAGTCACCGCGCCGAGGATCGCCACGCCGCCGCACGCCACGGCGACGAAGGTCCACAGCAGGATGGGCTCATGGAACGGGATTGCGTCCCAGGTGAGGCGGCCCAACAAAAGCCGGGTTAGTTGCGAGGACTGGATCATCGGGGCTCTCGAGCGGAAGTAGGTATGACGTTGTCGCCGGCCACGCTGCGATCGACGATCGAGTCGAACAGGCCGGGCGCGACGCCGGCGTAGCGGCGCACCGGATCACGCTCACTGGGTTGCTGCAGCTGCAGATAGCCGTCGCGGTCGAGCGTGTTACGCGTCTGCCTTGGCCGCCTGCACCCAGCGGTCGAAATCGCCGGCGCTCAGGCCATGAAACTTGAAGCGCATGTCGGAAAATCCTGCGCCGCTGTAGTTGGCTGAGAAACCGTCGTACTCGCCCGCGCTGATTGATGACCGCGTGCAACTCGGTTTGCATGCCCGGCATCGCATAGATCTGCCCGGCCAGCGCGGGGATGAAAAAAGAATTCATTACGGAGGAGGCCGTGATCTTGAAGTGTGATCGGCACATCCACAGGGGCCGCGAGGTCGTTCACGACCGCGATGCCCTGCTCCGGATAGATGAACAGCCACTTCCAGTCGAGTGCCACGACCTCGACGATCAACGGCTTCACAGTCGTGGCCACCGGACGCCCGCATCCAAGCTGTCGCAGCGGGCGATAGGGATCGAGCGTATGGGTGCTGATCCAGGTCACCGCGCCAAGAGCGATGATGATCAGCAGCGGCGCCGCCCAGATCACCAGCTCCAGTTGGGTCGAGTGATCCCAATCCGGCGCATAGGTAGCGTCGTGTGTTGGACTTGCGATAGCGCCAGGCGAACACCACGGTGAGCACCATCACAGGAATGATCACGAGCAGCATCAGCAGCGTGGAAACGACGATGAGATGACCCTGCTGTGCCGCCACAGCGCCGGCTGGATGCAGCACCACCGTTGCTCCGGCCTGATGCATCAACGACGTACTACAGCCCGAAAACAGTGCAGCCGACCGCGCGAGCTGCATGTAGGCGTTCTTCTTGGGAAATGACATGCCGGCCACTGTAGGGGCAGCCGCCCCAGCTGGGGATTGGACGTTTTGTCCTATCGCCTGCTCCCGATGGAGAATGCGATCCTATCGGGACAATATGACACTACCTGCGATGCAAAACACAAATCACTCCAAAGTCGCCCCCGGCGAGATCGCCATCGGCGTGATCATCGGTCGCGCCTCGGAGTACTTCGACTTCTTCGTCTACGGCATCGCCTCGGTGCTGGTGTTTCCTGCCGTGTTCTTCCCGTTCGAGCACAGTCTCGAAGGCACGTTGTATTCGTTCGTGATCTTCGCCTTTGCCTTCATCGCGCGCCCCATCGGCTCAATCGCCTTCATGGCCATCCAACGCCGCTACGGCCGCGAGACCAAGCTGACTCTGGCCCTGTTTCTGCTCGGTATTTCCACGGCCGGCATCGCCTTCCTACCGGGCTACGCCAGCCTGGGCTCGCTGTCCATCCTACTGCTATCGGTATTGCGCGTGGGCCAGGGAATCGCGCTCGGTGGCTCGTGGGACGGGCTGCCCTCGCTGCTGGCGCTCAACGCCCCGCAGAATCGCCGCGGCTGGTACGCGATGTTGGGTCAGCTCGGAGCGCCAGTCGGCTTTACGATCGCAAGCGGATTGTTCGCTTACCTATACGCGAGCCTCGCCCAGGACGACTTTCTCGACTGGGGTTGGCGCTATCCGTTCTACGTCGCGTTTGCGATCAACGTGGTCGCCCTCTTCGCACGCCTGCGTCTAGTCACGACCAACGAGTACGCGCGGCTGCTCGATGCCCGCGAGCTCGAGCCCACGAACGTGGTCGAGATGACTCGTGCGCAGGGCAATACGCTGGTCATCGGCGCGTTCGCAGCGCTCGCGAGCTATGCATTGTTTCACCTGGTCACGGTATTCCCGCTGTCCTGGATCCGGCTGTACTCGACACAGTCGATCAGCGAATTTCTGGTGGTGCAAATGATCGGCGCCGCCCTGGGGACCGTCGGCATCATCGCCTCCGGGCGAATCGCGGATCGCGTCGGCCGCCGCACCACACTCGGCGCCGTGGCCGTGCTCATTGCGGTATTCAGTGGATTCGCGCCCACGCTGCTCGGCGGCGGGCGGCTCGGTCAAGACATCTTCATCCTGCTGGGCTTTTCCCTGCTGGGCCTGTCCTACGGTCAGGCTGCGGGAGCCGTGAGCTCCAACTTCGAGCCGAAGTACCGTTACACCGGCGCCGCTCTGACCTCGGATCTCGCGTGGCTCATCGGAGCAGCCTTCGCGCCGCTGGTTGCGCTGGGTTTGTCCGCGCATTTCGGCCTAGCCTATGTGAGCGTGTATCTGCTTTCGGGCGCCGCGTGTACGTTGGCGGCATTGAGTGTCAACCGGGCGCTGGAGATCCGCGATTGATTGCCGAGCGCATCACCGGCGCCATCGCTGGTCCGCGCCTGTGCAGCGTGATGTTATCGGGTCCTGGGGTTTATGTTCTTGGGCCGTTGCAGCTAACTTCCGATTGCGATGATCTGGTTTAGCGTTTCACAAGCGCGCATATACGCATCCTCCGGAACTTTCTTGAGTGGATGTGGTTTCGCATTTCTCGCCCGCCAATCGAATGATTTTGGCTGATGGCCGAGAATGTAACTAGCCACACCCCTCGGGCCTTTGAACTTTACCGCGAATGGGTTGGTGTCGTTATAAGTGGCTGTCGTCATCGGCAGCCCGATCACGATCCCAGTCCGTTCGTTGAATATCCGTGGGGAGAGAACGACGAGTGGGTGCACGTCCTTCATTTCGCGGCCGGCCTGGGGATTGCAATCAATCCAGATCATGTCGCGTCGATCCGGGCACCAGGATTTCCTCCCGGCCACTACAGAGCCTCTTTGCCGACAGGGCCGGTCGCCATTTCCTCGCCGCCATGCAGCACCGGATCAAATGCAGCCAACTTCTGTTCGAGCGTCAGTTTCGGCTCACCGATTGATCTAACCAACACGTTGGAGTCCTGAGCCGACACTTCCACTGGCTGGCCTACGCTAAACCGAGCGGTCCGTGCGACAGCCGCAGGAATTCGCACGGCGAGACTGTTTCCCCATTGCTGAACAGTGAGCGTTGCTGCTTTATTCATAGAGCGCCTCCGATGTATAAACAAGTATATACATCAAGGCATGGCTGTCAATGCTCACGCTCGACCCATCCCCGCCAGCACGCGCACGCCTCATAACGGCCCTTGTAGAACTGTCAGTAGAGGAGCACCGCCTCGCGCTCGCTGCGCCAGCGCACTTCGTCGGGAGCCGTCAGCGCCTCCAGATCGGCCGGCGTCGCCGCCGGGTCGTCCACCCAACGGCGCAACAAATCACTCCCGTTGATCACGTCGATCGCGGGCCGATCCTTCTCGTACTCGTAGGCAAATTCGCGCCAGATCTCGTAATCCGGTCGCAGCCGCCGCAGGGCTTTGAATGCCAGCGCGAACAGACGCCAAGGCCTGAATCCCTCATGGTCATAGTACGCAGCGTCTTCCACATGCACTTGAACACCCGCGCAGAGCTTCCCCGCATGCTTATGAAACGTGGGCTCGAACCAGCAGGGCCGCAGCCGACAACCACTCATCCATGGCGTTGCGAGCGAGCGCATCTCCGCCAACAATGCCCGCACGTCCAGATCCGGCGCACCGAACAACTCCAACGGCCTCGTGGTCCCGCGTCCTTCCGATAGCGTCGTGGCTTCGAGCATCACCGAGCCCGGATAGCAGCGCGCCATCCAGAGATTGGGCGCGTTGGGACTCGGGTTGACCCACGTACGTCCTCCGAGCGGCCACCCATATCCCGGCGCGGCGCTCGGCTCCCACCCCTGCATCGGCACGACATGGCACTCGACGTCGAGATGCAGAGTCCTCACGAACCACCGCGCCAGCTCCCCGAGTGTCAGGCCGTGACGCATGGGCATCGCGCCGGCGCCGACAAAGCTTTCGCAGCCTTCCTTGAGCGTCAGTCCTTCCACGGGCCGGCCCACAGGGTTGGGGCGATCCAGAATCCACACGGCCTTGTGCTTCTTCGCGCCCGCCTCGAGCACGTAACGCAGCGTGGTGACGAAGGTGTAGATTCGACATCCGAGGTCTTGCAAATCCACCAGCAGAACGTCAAAGGTATCCATCATTTCAGGCGTCGGCCGGCGTACTTCACCGTAAAGACTGAAGACTGGGATGCCGTGCACGGGGTCGATGTAGTCCTGCGACTCGACCATGTTGTCCTGCTTGTCCCCGCGCAGCCCGTGCTGAGGGCCGAACGCTGCGCTCAAGGTTACGTCACCTACCGTCGCCAGCGCATCGAGGGAATGGACGAGGTTGCGCGTAACTGAAGCGGGGTGCGCCAACAGCGCCACGCGCCGTCCCGCCAGCGGCTTGCGCAGTTCGGGCTCTTCGAGCAGTCGGTCGATTCCAAATTTCATGAGCGGGCAACTTCCAGGGTAAATCCGTTCGGGTGGTGGAAATCAGGCTTGCCAGGCGGGTGCCGCAGCCCCCAATACGATAGCCTACCATTCTCATCTTCGATGACCGCGGCCAGAGCAATCCGCAGGCAACGAGCGTCACTCAAGGCAGCCAGATGACCTAAGCGCACGGCCGACTGGAGTTCGAGCCCCTCGTCGCCTCGGCGCACGGAGATTTCCGGAGCTCGGCCGATCTCGGCGGGCGACATTCCCTCCCGGTACGCACTGAACCGGTAGATCGCCCAATCGAGCGAGGGCGAGAAATTGAATTCGTGGTAGCCGGGCGCATCCGCAGGCGCGACGAAAGCTTCGAAGCACGTGTGCTTCCATAGAGCGTCCGCACGTCCACCCGCGCCGGATGGGGGAACGCGCACGCGGGACATATCCGCGTCGAGTGAATACTGGAACACGAGAATGCCGGGTTCTTCCGTCCGCAGCTGCACCGCGAGACTGCGCACCGCGTCGTTGGGGGTCGATGGATGGGCAGTCAGTACGGCCGGTTGTGTATCAATGAATAACATGAGCGCCAGTATATTCGTGCCCTACCCGGCGGTCACACGGGATTCTCGGGAACGGTTCCGATCCTCACATGGATTTTTCGCGCTAAGGCTTCCAAATCTTGGCAAGACGGGACTTTTTGATGGCTGTGTCGTGCGTGGCGAGAGGGAGATCGTGGGCGCGGGCGGTAGCAACGATCATGCGGTCCGCGGGATCACCATGGAAGGCGGCGGGGAGATCATCGACTTCGATAACTGTATCAGCGTTGAGCGGGAGGACCGTCAGCATTTCCGACGCCGTAGCGCGTCTCAGCCAGCTTGGAAAGGGAACCGGTAGTTCGATCCGTTTCTTGCGATGAAGCATCTGCGCTTCCCACTGACAGATCGCGGGTAAGAAAATGCCCCTCTCGTCGGCAATCCGGTCAAGCGCCTTACGCTCCCGATCGGACAGCGGAGAATCCGGCAGGAGCCACCACACCCACATATGGGTGTCGAGAATCACTTTCAACGCAAAGCCTCGAAATCCTCATCCACTAGGGCGGACTCGTCCGCTTCGAGGTGTGTGCGTCCTCCTAAAGCACGGAGCTCCTCCCAAGGCTTGCCCTGCCCCGACGCGCCGCTCGCCGGCTCCAAACGCGCGACAACCCGGCCGCGGCGACGGATCGTGATGGCCTTGCCACCCTCCTCCACTTTACGGATGAGATCCAGGCAATGGGCTTTGAAGTCAGTGACTGAAATGTCCATTTTCATATGCTAAATGACCATTTTGCAGAATGCAAATGGTCAGAGACGCCTTGCGGCAGCCCGCGCAGTAGCAGTGACCCCGAGACTGGGACGTCGCTCCTGCACGGCCCTGCTCCATCCTGGGCTATTTGCCGGCATTCGGTGCCGGCGCCTTCGGCACGTCGATATCGAGCTTGGGCACGCCGAATTGACCCTCCAGCTTGTGCAGCTTTTCCAGATCGATCGCACCAACGATATTCACGATCGTGAACTCCCGCGGTTCGCTGGCTATCACGGCAAGACCCACTGCTTGGTTGTTCGCGATCATGATATAGATGTCGACATTGGCCCGCGACTTGCGGCTTCGCGTTTCCACCAAGCGGGTCCAACCGGGCGCCGACAGCTGATTTCTGACCGCGTCGATATCGGCTTGCTGATACGCAGAGTCTTTATCGAAGGTATAGCTCCGGACGTAGATTCCTTGCAGCCCCTTCAGGACTTCCTTGGTCGCGGCATCTTGCGGATCGTTGCCGTTCAGAAAGCGGCCGGCCATCGCCAGCAATGCCGCATCCAATGTGATGGTCACGGACTCGGTGGCTTTCTGCGCCAATGCCGAAAATTCCGGCAGCACCAATCGAGGATTGGGTGAAGCCCATGCCAGAGCCGGCGCCAGCAGCACAAAGAGCATGCGTAAACACCATTTACTCATGAAGGCATTCCTCGATTGCAAGCTAAACGCCCGGCTTTTCATCGTCGGGCGACGCTGATTGACTTCTTATCGCTTCATACGCCAAATCCAGCTTCTGACTCGTGACACGCAGCGCTTCGATCACCTCGCGCCGTGCTTCGAGCCCCTGCTCCCTGTCGCGGCGCTCGTGCAGCTGATGCTGTATGGCCGTGGCAATCAGCAGTGACGCGGCCATGCTCGCCGAAAGCCACCACGCTGAAGCCTGGCGCCTTCGCCTGCGTGCGCCAGACGCACTGATGCGTGATTCTTGGTCCGCGGTGGCGCCAGGCGCATTGGCGCGTGAATCTTGGTCCGCGGTGACGTGCGCGATGAGGTTCCGCGTAAATTCATCACTGGGCGCCACGGGACGCAAAGCCGCGCGCAGCCGGGAATCCAAATGTTCGCTCATGTCGATTTGTCCTCGCAGCGACTTTGTTCCGGACCTGTAGTCCTCTGCCGTAGAGTCTCCAAGGATCGCTTCAAGTGGCTCTTTACCGTATTGATCGGCATATCCAGAGTTCGAGCGATGTCGACCGGATCTAGATCTTCTTGGTACCGCAGCAACAACACGGCGCGTGCCGGCGGCGTCAGTTCCGCAAGCAGCCGGCGCAGGTGTCCCTGCCACAGCGGATCGCCGCCGTCATCGGTGCTCGAGACCACAGGTTCATCATCCCACGGCGTCATTTCCATATAGGATCGCCTGCGCAATTGATCGATGGCCCGATGGGTCGCCGCCTTGCGCAGCCAAAATGCCAGGTGCGTGGTCGAGGCAATGGAATTCAGGTTGCCGTTCAGTTGCACGAAAACGTCCTGCGTCAAATCCTCCGCGAGATCCCGGGTACCCAGCATTCGGAGTGCCAGGCTGTAGACGGATCGCTGATACGCCTGGATCAGCGATCCGAGTGCGGCAGCGTCGCCCGAGCGCGCCGCGGCGAGCTGCTCGTCCGAAAAAGCTGACGCTGCCTCATTCAACGTGAGCTAGTCCGTGCATGACGCACAGGATACGCAATCACCTCGCCGGCCGTTACATCAAAAAATGGGCCTGCCCGGCGTCGAGTTTAGGTAGATGCAAGTGATTCTCGAGCCTCGGCAGGTCCTCGACGCTGATCGAACCGACGATATTGATGATCGTGAACTGCCGTGGTTCGCTGGCGATCAATGCGAATCCGTTGGTGCGGTCATTCTCCACGAGGATGTACATATCCACATCCTCTCTGTCCTTGCGATTGTGGACTTGCATCAGCCGGCTCCAACCCGGCGCCGTCAGCTGTAGCCTGACGGCATCGATATCAGCGGCGGAGTAGGCAGAGTCGGTAGCGAATTGATAACTCCGAATTTCGATCGACTTGATGCCGGCAAGGAGCTTCTTGGTCGCTGCGCTATCCGGATCCTTGTCGTCGATACTTGCGGCTGCGATGCGCAGCAGCCACGGATTTAGGCTGATATTCACCGACTCCGTTGCCTTGTCCGCGAGCGATCCAAAATCCGGCAGCTTGAGCTTCAGGTCTTGAGCGGCCCCCAGAGTCGGCAGCAGAAGGCAAGCGAGTGCCAGTTTGGCGACGGGAATCTTCACGGTCGGTTCTCCTTATGTCGAGCAATGCGGAATGCATACAATTCAAGTCTTGGTAAGGAATACGAACGGGACATCCCCAGAGGGTGCAAGCATCGAAGTAATTTATGGCTGCGATGGACGAGGTACGGGTCACCGAGGTGGATAAGCCGAGATTGTGGCCCGAACATAATCACGTATATTCAATTAGTTACGACGATATTCGTCGTTCGTTTCTAATGAGTTGCGCGCACTCGCCAAGAGCGTCCCACCCGATGGAGCCCTTGCAAAGGGGCGATTCGAGTCTATATAAATAATAATTCATGACTGGTAACAGACCGACCCATATTAAGGAGCGGACGTGGCGACAGGTTGGGCGGGCGACGGTGCGGTGCAAGATCAGATCGACGCAACCGTAAAAGACGGTATCCGCCGGGCACAGAGTCGCTTGCCTCAAGGACCCTCTTTGACCCACTGCGCGGAATGCGGCAATGAAATTCCAGAGGCACGCAGAGCCGCCTTCAGCGGTGTTCGCTTATGCGTCTCCTGTCAGGATGTCATTGACCGCGACCTGGCCAAATTTGCCGGCTATAACCGACGTGGGAGCAAGGACAGTCAGCTGCGGTGATTCGACGCAGCGACGAGGATGCCCTGTTGTCGCCCCGCGCGTTCCGACCATAGGACATCCAAGTGCACTGGCGGAGCCGCGCTACCTGGTCGATTTCAGCGCTGACAACACGAACCGTATCAGTTGATGCGTCTAACGCGGTCTCGTCATTCGGAACAAATCGTCGGGCTCTATCGCGAAATAATCCCCCGCACCCCCGCCTCGAAGTATGGGTTGCGCCGCGGCGGTATCGTATACACCCCCCTTCAGCAGGGAATTGGAGATGTGTACGCCAACGACCTGGCCAAGCGTCAGCCAGGTCTGCACCGCGTCTCCGTTGATCGTCTCGAGCTGAATTTGCTGCGTCAGCCGGCACTCAAAGGACACAGGGCTTTCTCCCACCCGCGGCACACCGATCAGGCGTGAGGGAACCGCAGTCAAGCCCGCCAGGGCAAATTCATCGACATCGGGAGAAACCGTGGCGCTGGTCTGGTTCATTGCTTCCGCCAATGGGCGCGTCGCGAGATTCCACACGAATTCGCGTGTCTGCTGGATGTTTCGAACCGTGTCTTTGTAGCCTACGCTCGCGAAGCCGACGATGGGCGGTGTGTAGTTGAATGCGTTGAAAAAGCTGTAGGGCGCGAGGTTCAGCACACCCGAGGAGTCGCGCGACGCTATCCAACCGATCGGCCTGGGGCCGACGATGGAATTGAACGGATCATGTTTGAGGCCATGCCCGGCGGCCGGCTCATAGAAATGGAACTCTGTAAACATGGTCAGGGCCTCAGCGCCGCGAAGCTCGCCGATATGGCATCGAGACACGCGCGTAATTTTCGTCGCATTTGATCAACCTAATTCAATAGTAGTGCAGAACGACGAATGAGATCACGGCAAATTCAAAGCGGCACTGGTTCACAGTTTGACGGGGCGAAAGGCGCGCGAACGATTCTGTCGGCAATCCACGACGGTGGGCGCCTTGAATTGGTCGGCGTCGCCTTGCATGATGAGACTCGGACGGACGGACAGCAAAATTACGCTGCCGCTCAACGATTCAAACTCTTTCGCGGCGCCGCGGCGCCGATAATCATAAGGATTGCACATGCAGCGATGGTTTATGGGATTGGTGTCGGCAGCCGCGCTCAGCGGTGTCGGGTACGCCGGGGATTTGGGTATCCATATCATCGTATCGGGACAAGTGGCGCCGGGTATTTATGGACAGGTTCAGCTCGGCAACTCCTCACCGCCGCCGTTGGTCTACGCGCAACCGGTGCTAATCGAACCGCAGGACGCCCCACCCCCACCCGTCTATTTACACGTACCGCCGGGGCATGCACGGGATTGGCGCAAGCATTGCCACGAGTATCATGCCTGCAATCGGCCGGTGTACTTCGTACGATCCGAGGAATACGAGCCGAATTTCGATCGCCGCAGGTACGACGAAGATCACGGCCATGACCGGGGTCACGGACATGATCACGACCGTGACCATGACCACGACCATGACCACGACCATGACCATGACCATGAGCGTGACCATGAGCGCGATCGGGATCGCCACGACAGCTACTAGGCCTTCCCTTGTACATGCCAAAAGTGCCGGGGTACGGAGACCCCCATTTTTCCGGTGAATTTCGGGGTGTGACTTCGTGACATATTGATTCAATGGGCCCCTCTGTAAGGCGATTTCAGGGCGCCTTCGATTGGCAAGCAATTTCGATTACTATCATTACGAATTGCAGCCAAGGAGAGATCTATGGCGGCCAATCCAATGGGCACGGACGGCTTCGAGTTCGTCGAATACACGGCTCCCGATCCGAGCGAGCTGCGGGCGCTGTTTGGCCAAATGGGATTCCCCGCCGTGGCCCGGCATCGCTCACGCAATGTGACCCTGCATCGCCAGGGCGACATCAACTTCATCATCAATGCCGAATCGGGGAGCTTCGCGCAACGTTTTGCGAACGAGCACGGTGGCTCCATATGCGCGATGGCGTTTCGAGTCAAAGATGCCTCCCTTGCCTACAAGCGGGCACTGGAAATGGGTGCCAAGCCGGGCCCACAATCCGCCGGGCCGATGGAGCTCAATATTCCATCGATCGAGGGTATCGGTAGCAGCCTGATTTACCTCGTCGACAGATACGGTGAGCGAAGCATCTATGACGTCGATTTCATTCCGATGGAACATCCAGACGGCGCCGGTGAACCTGGCCTGACATTGCTGGATCATCTGACTCACAACGTCAAACGCGGCAATATGAAGCTGTGGTCGGATTTCTACGAGAGGCTTTTCAATTTTCGCGAAATCCGCTATTTCGACATCGAGGGCAAGGCGACCGGGCTTTTCTCCAAGGCCATGACCAGTCCTTGCGGAAAGATCCGCATCCCGATCAATGAATCCCAGGACGACAAATCACAGATTGAGGAGTATTTGCGGCAATACAAAGGTGAGGGCATCCAGCATCTGGCTTTGGCGACCGATGACATCTATCAGACAGTCGATCGGTTGAGGGCCCGAGGCGTCATCTTCCAGGATACGCCGGACACTTACTACGACGGAGTCAACGGTCGCGTCGCCGGTCACAAGGAAGACTTGGCCGAGCTTCGGCGCCGGCGCATTCTGATCGATGGATCGGCGCAAGACGGCATTCTCCTGCAGATCTTCACGGCTAATGTACTCGGTCCGATTTTCTTCGAAATCATCCAGCGCAAGGGCAATGAGGGCTTTGGTGAAGGTAACTTCCAGGCGCTGTTCGAATCGATCGAACTCGATCAGATCCGCCGCGGCGTCGTCTGATCCATGCTCAGGCTTTTCAATTATTGTCGCCGTGGGGTCGGCGCGCCTCGCCGGAACGACAGCCGGACGGGGAGAGCTAAGTCCCATGAACCTAATTAACGAAACGCACGACCCGGCGCTACGCAGCTGGGTCGAATCTGCGAACGACCCCGACTGCCCGTTTCCCATTCAAAATCTGCCGTTCGGAGTATTTCGGAGGCGTGGATCCACTGAACCCTTCCGCGGCGGAGTTGCGATCGGCGATAAAATCGTGGATCTGGCTGCGGTATGCAAGGCCGGAACTCTGGGCAAACTTGACGCGTACGTCTTGGCTGAGGCTGCGAAGCCTGCTCTGAATACATTCATGGGACTGGGGTTTCACGCATGGTCGGCGCTGCGCCGCGCGCTCTCAGAGGCGCTGCGCAGCGGGTCTGATGCAGCGGCGATCTGGGGCCCATGCTTGGTGCCGCAAAATGAGCTCGAATATGCGATTCCCGCTCGAATAGGCGACTACACCGATTTTTATTCGTCTATTTACCATGCCACGGCGGTGGGCCGGCTGTTCAGGCCGGACAGCCCCTTGCTGCCCAACTATCAATGGATCCCCATCGGGTATCACGGCCGCAGTTCCTCGATCGGCATTTCGGGCCAAACCTTCCATCGACCCAGCGGTCAGACCATGCCCGCCGGCGCCGACCGACCGACTCTGCAACCCAGCACGCGCTTGGATTGCGAACTCGAGCTCGGCATCTATGTGGGGGTGGGCAATCAGTTGGGAGATCCCATTCGACTGGAAGAGGCAGAATCCCATATTTTCGGAATTTGCCTCCTGAACGATTGGTCCGCGAGAGACATTCAGGCCTGGGAATATCAGCCCTTGGGTCCCTTCCTGTCGAAGAATTTTGCGACCACCCTGTCACCTTGGATCGTAACGCTCGAAGCCCTCGCACCTTTTCGGGCGCCCCTGCAAAGACCCCCAGGCAGCCCGCCTCCATTGCCGTACCTGGACTCGCCGAGCAATCTCGCCGGCGGCGCCATCGACATTCAGCTGGAACTGGCCGTTCAAACGAGCACCATGCGTCGAAAACAACTCCCTGCGCAACAGCTGTCAAAAACGAGTTACCGTCATGCGTACTGGACTGCCGCTCAACTGGTCAGTCACCATACGATCAATGGCTGCAACCTGCGGCCGGGTGACCTGCTCGGCACCGGTACTCAGTCTGGACCGACGCCCGGTGAAGCCGGCTCCTTGCTCGAGCTGACGGCGGGAGGCAAGGTCCCTATCAAGGTAGGCACCGACGAACTCCGTACCTTCTTCGAGGACGGGGACGTCGTCGTCATGCGCGGCTGGTGCGAGCGGGAGGGTGCGCGACGAATCGGATTTGGAGAAGTGTGGGCCGAGGTGCGCGAAGCTTGTTTCACCGCTTGACCAACGATCCGGCCTACGCAAGCTCGATGCGTCTGTTGCAGGTCACGGTTCTATCCTTACTGGCGCACTCTACGAGCCCGTGCGTTGCTGCCACTGCGGCGTAATTGGGACGATTTTTCGGCTGCGCGCCATGGCGAGCGCGGCTTCGGCGCTGGCGCTTTCAGCCAAGAGCTTGAGATTCTCCAACGTGGGAAGCAGCAAGGATCTCTCGCCGCGTTCTGCGCCGGCGACCGCCTCCACGGGTCGAATCCACTCCAAAGACACGGTTTCACGACCGTCGCACTGACCGATCTCGGCCGCTGACGCGCGGCAAATGTAAAAATACGTATCGAATCGTTTCGGCGCCATCGTCGGCGTAATCCAGTGGGCAAATTTCACTAAATCACCGAGCGCAAGCCGTACGCCATGCCGGATCATGGCTTCTAGAAATGACTCTGAGCCCGTGTCGGCCTTCGACATGGGTCCGCCACGCGCACCCGGCAGCAGCGCCGCCTCTTCCCAGGTCTCGCGGCACGCAGCAATTCGCGACGCGCGCTCTTCGACGTCGAATGATGCGTCACCATCCAAGTGCGCCAGCCACGAATCCGAGTAATCCTCTGGCTCGACGACACCTCCCGGAAACACGAGGGCTGATGCAAACGGCTCCCGGGCATTGCGCTTTACCATCAGCACTTCGAACGGTTCGTCACGCACCAGCATGACGGTCGCGGCCCGCCGTGGCGGCGCGATACTGCCCTGGTTCTGTTCCTGCATCATTGTCGGTCCGGGGAAAGGCCGTGCTCAGGGCAACGGACGGATTTAGAGGTTACGAGAAAAACGACCTGAGCCCGAAATCCGATCAACAATATCACTATTAAATCAATCACTTACATAACATATCTTATGTTAATAGTTACGAATTGCTCCCGAAATGGCAATCACCAAATCAAGTCGTCCGGGACAGAAAAACCCGCGTAGGCTCCTTCGGAGTCAGAACCGTCCTTGCCGACGCTGGAACTAACGAGAGCATCTTCGTCGCGCTCGCGAATGCGCGCCGCGATCGCGGCGGGCACCAAGTCGTAGCGTCCTTCGTGGCGCACGATGGCAATCTCACCGCGAATGATCTGATCACGAATCGAGGCATTGACCGCGACGCGGCGAATCTTGGTGCCATCGACAAAATTGTAGGGCTCGCCATTCTCCACACTCGGTAGTCGGTTCTGCTCGATCAATTGCTTAATCTGAGCCAGCCGCGCCTTCTTTTCCGCCTTCTCTTGTTGCCGGCGGTTCAACGCCTGGTCGCGAGCTATTTTTGCACTCTGGGCGACCTGACGGGCCAGTGACCCGTCGGGGGTGACTGACGATTTGTGCTTGGGCGGCGCCTGCCTCTCCCGCCGCTGCTGTTGACGTTCAGCTTCGTTAGCCTGTCTTTTATCGATCAGGCCAGCCTTAAGCAGCTGGTCGCGTAGTGACGTGCTCATGCTTGGCGATTGTCCACCGTACTAAAGGAGAGGGAGTCATTTTACGCTGCCTCAGCTTGGTTTCTCCACCCATGGCGCACGGCCGTACCGTCCTCCATCTACGCTCGAGCGTTTTTTCGGGATCGTGTCTCCAAGGTCGCAGCTTCCGGCGCTGGAGTGGTATGGTTTGCCTAAATCGGCGATTTATGTGGCCCCCACTGAAATTTGCCTTGCCGGGTACCGGTCTTCTGATGAATTCGATCAGATATTCACGTAGTTTCTCGAGGAGCAGTCATGACTTTTCCGACAAATCGATGGTCGAAGCCCTTGCTGGCGATCCTGGCCTCAGGAGCACTCGGTGTCGTCCTATGGCGATCACCGCTGTACGGCGCGGAGTCACCGGTCGTCATAGCCCCGCCCGCGCTCGATAACGCCAAAGCCGAGGGGGCACCTCAGACCGCGGTACTCGCCGGCGGCTGCTTTTGGGGAGTGCAAGGGGTGTTCGAGCACGTGCGCGGCGTCAAGAACGTCATCGCCGGTTACGCCGGCGGCGATCGGGCGACGGCTCAATACGAAACCGTGAGTTCGGGTACCACCGGCCATGCGGAATCGGTCAAGATTACCTTTGATCCGGCGCAGATTTCCTACGGAGAAATATTGCGAATCGCATTCTCGGTAGTGCATGACCCGACGCAGCTCAACCGACAAGGGCCTGATGTCGGCACACAATATCGCTCGGCAATTTTCTATACCGACGAGACGCAGAAGCACATCGCCGAGGCCTACATTCATCAGCTCGACAACTCGCATGTGTTCCCCCGCACGATCGTCACGCGAGTGGATCCCCTCAAAGGTTTCTTTGCGGCGGAGGACTATCACCAGGATTACTTGATTCACAATCCTGATTCCGCGTACATCGCGATGTACGACCTTCCGAAGGTTGAGAACTTCAAGCGCACGTTCCCCGAGCTTTACAACGGACGACCGGTATTGGCCAGCATGAAATGATCGATTTCAGTGAGTGCCGCGCCCCAGATGCATACTAGCGAGGTGACATCTGCCCTTCCAAAGCCGGTGGACATCTCCGTCGACACGCGGACCCGCGTGTCGGGATTGTTGTTACGGCCGGCCCTTGCGAAAGCATGTCTGGTGCTTGCGCACGGAGCCGGAGCCGGCATGGACCATTCGTTCATGGCCGGTTTGGCCGGCGATCTGGCGGCTATCGGTATCGCCACATTGCGGTTCCAGTTTCCCTACATGGAAAAAAAGAGCAAGAGGCCAGACTCCCCCCCGCTGTGCCACGCCACTATCCGTGCGGCAGTCGCAACGGCACACGAGCTGACACCCTCACTCCCCTTGCTCGCCGGCGGCAAATCCTTTGGCGGCCGCATGACGTCGCAGGCGCAGGCGGAAGTACCTCTTCCTCACGTATGCGGCATCGTCTTCTTTGGATTTCCGTTGCATCCATCCAAGCGGCCGTCAATCGACAGAGCTGCGCACCTTTTTCAGGTGAAGATCCCGATGCTATTTCTGCAGGGTACGCGCGACGATTTGGCAGAACTTCCACTCATCACGCCGCTCACCGAACGACTGGGAAAGCACGCCACGCTAATACTGCTCGGGAACGCGGATCACTCATTTCATGTGCCCAGTCGTTCGGGAAGCACCGATGCACAAGTCAGGAACGAAATGCTCGAGGCCTTCTCGATCTGGACCGACTCAGTGATACAGAACTAACCCGCACTCAGTCACCGGCGGCTGCGGAATTCCGTTGCAATCTTGCCTCCAGACGCCGTTGCACGTCCGGCCATTCAGCAGCAAGTATGCTGTACAGGTGCGTGTCGCGCGCCGAGCCGTCCCGGCGGGCTTGGAAATGACGAATGACGCCGTCCTTGGCGGCACCCAGAGATTCCACGGCCCGTTGCGACCTCTCATTGAGATTGTCGACGCGAAAGCCGACGACGGCGCAACCCAGTTGGTCAAAGGCGTATCGCAACAGCAATAGCTTACAAGTCGTGTTGACGTGTGTGCGCTGCCAGCTTTTCGCATAGAAAGTGTAGCCGATTTCTACGCGATCGATTTCACGCACGATGTCGTGGAACCGCGTGCTGCCAATGATGGCTCCAGTACTCAGCTCGCGTACCACCCACGGCACCATTTGGCCGCTCTCCTGTCCCCGGAGCGCAGCATCTACGTAGTCGTAGCCTGTTCCCGGTGCGAGATCCACGGTTGCGACGTACCACAATTTCCATAGCTCGCCGTCCGCGGCTGCAGCATGCAGCGCGTCCGAGTGCGAACGCACGAGCGGTTCCAGGCGAATATGGGGAGATTGAAGTGTAGTAGCGCGAGGGTCAATCATGAACTATGTCACTCAGGTGTGCTGAATACGACTTCCATGAACAATGTAAACCAAAAGGCGGCGGCCCCGCCATATCAAGGCGACACGACTCAACCACGACATTCCGCCAATTTCACCTGTCGGGCGCAAGCAGCATAGAGCGAAGTTCGACCACGTCACAAAAACCGCCAATGAGGCTAATGCTTGACGATTGAGGGCCGATATTCCGGATATCTGGGGAAGTGCCCCAAAATTCCACAACACAATTAGGGATAACCGTATGTCTACCGCAGCGATTTCCTCGTCGACTCCGAAAGTATCGACACCAGTAGTTCCCGTGAAAGCACAAAGCAACACGGCACAGGCCAAGACGAACACGAGCACAACACCTGCCAGTCAAGCTGCTTCAACCGCAACAGCGGTGGTCAATGCGGCCGCGGCTGCGCTCAAGGAAGCCACGGAGACGAGCGCGCAAACGGTAAAGGAAGCTGCCGGCGGCGATCGCCAGGCTCAACGGTTGCTTGCCAAAGCCGCTGCCGCGTCATCTGCTCGAACCGGCAGCGCACCGACAAGCAGTCAACCGACCAGCACCAAGGGCGCGCGCATTGACGTCAAAGCGTAGAGCATAGCGTGCAGCGGCAGAAGGCAGCCTTCAGTCGCTGTCCATGGAACGATGACGGCAGGCAGGATAAGCTACGCCATGCTTCTCGCATGAACCATGGGGTATCGATGCTTACGGTTACTGAAGCGCTCAAGCGTCGGATTTCGACACGCGAATTTCGATCTCAACCGCTCACGCAAGAGCTCGTGCGCGAGATTCTCGATGTTGCGCGTTGGGCCCCGTCGGGCGGCAATCTACAACCGTGGAAGGTCATCGCTGTGGCCGGCGCCGAGCGTGCGGCCGTCATCGAACTCGCGCGACAAATCCACGCCTCAGGGGGTCCCGATGAAAGTATCGAGCGGCCGGTGTATCCGGCGAATCTCTGGGAGCCTTATCGGACACGAAGGTACCAGCTCGGGGAGGATATGTACGCCCTTCTCGGGGTTCCCAGGACCGATCGCGCCGGGCGCCTCGCTCGATTCGAACGTAACTTCCAAATGTTCGGCGCTCCGGTAGAACTGTTCTTCGTCATCGATGAGCGTATGGGTCATGGGCAGTGGGCACATCTCGGCATGTTCATGCAGTCGGTCGCATTGGCGGCGTTGGAACGGGGCGTGAGTTCCTGCATGCAGGAGGCCTGGGCGACGCTGCGGCTCAGCTTGAAGAGTCACTTTGCCCTGGATGAGCACGATATGGTCTATTGCGGAATGGCGTTGGGCTATGCCGAGGAATCCGCTGCGGTCAACTCGCTGCGCTCAGATCGTGCACCGGTAGAGGAGTTCGCCAGCTTCCGCGGTTTCGCCTAGTCCCGCAGAGAGCCCCCCCTCGATGGCATCAGGTGCGCTCGAAGCAAGCGACGGTTTCGACATGCTCGGTGAATGGCAAGAGATTGAATGCGGTAAGCGCACTGAGACGTAGCTTGCCGCCTGAGGTCAGGCGCGCGGTATCGTTCAAGAACGACTCGAGACCACAGCTCACATACACGAAGCGCTCGGGTGGACACTCGCCGAGATACTGGGTGAGTTCAGGATCAAGGCCCTTGCGCGGCGGGTCGGCGATCACCACCTGCGCACCGGCCGCTGCCAAGCGCGCCGTACCGGCCGCACCCGGCACGACGGAAATTTTCGCCCGATTTGCCGCATCGAGTTGAGCGAGCCCAAGCTCGAGCCCATACAGCGAATGCGGGCTGACTTCATTCATCCGAATCTCAGAGGTCTCCGCCAAAACCGACAAGCCGATGGCGCCGACACCTGCATAAAATTCAGCGACTCGCGCTCCCTGCGGGATCAGGGCGCGCACGTGATCGATGATGCGCTGAGCAATATCGAGATTATTCTGCCCGAATGCACCCGGAGGGTAGTGCACCTCTGCCCCGCCAAAATTTTCGGCCACACTGGCCGGCCCGCACCAGTTTTGGAAATCAGGCCCGAGGATGGTATTGGACCGCTCGCAATTGGCGTTGAACCACAGGCTGTGCAGATCCGACCCAAGCCGCTGACGGATCAAATCGAAGCAAGCCGCCAGCGGCGCAGGCGTAGCACTGTTGGCGACCATCACGACCTGTGCGGTCTGTGAGCTGCGCTCCACTACCACTTGCAGGTAGCGAGCGAGACCCAAATGCGCTTTGTCCGAGTAGCTGGTCACCCGAGCTTCAACGAGAGCGCGCCGCACGACGGCGGCGACGCGGTTGATCAAAGGATGCTGAACACTACAGCTGGGAATATGCACCACGCGGTGCGTGCCGAGTTCAAACAGGCCCAGCTTGGGCGAACCCAGCCTGCCCCGGATGGCCAGCCGTGCACGCAGTCGAAATCCGGTAGCTTCCCCCGAAACCACCGACACCTCGGGCAAACCGTGCGCCCGCGCCAGTTCATCGAGCGCGTCGCGCGCGATCGTGGCGATACCCCGCTCACCAAACCGCGGACAGCCGGGGCAAGGTGGGCGGTGCGGGCACGACGTCAAGCTGCCGCCCGTTCGGCTCATACTGATTCAGGTATTTGCAATTCGCCGCGCCACGAGCACTACTGTGGCCCATCCTGGGGATTGCCGGCCGCCCTCAGGGCCTCGAGCTGAACACCGACCTTCGCCGTCCAATATCGATCCCGCAGCCAGGCTGCGCGTCGAACACACCACCACATGAGCGTGAGATGCAATTCGCCCATGGGCTCCGCGGCGGGTATGAAGCAACTATACCCGGGCAGATCATCAGGTACGTGCAGCCCCCACGCACCCAGCCTTGGCACGAAATCAACCTCCGCGAGTTCCAACTCATTGAGCCTGGCACAGATCTCGGCGGAATTGACGGGCGCCTGTGCCAGCGGAAGAGAAATGGTGGCCAGGTATCCGGCGCCGGCGATGGGATGCGCAACTCCTGCGGTGACTTGCAGCAGAGCCGTCTCAGCTTGCGGATCCATCGCGCGCGAGGGGCAATTGCCGCTGAGTGGAAGTTCTGCCCACACTGCGGTCGAATTACTCGACGCCGCCAAACCCCGTTGCTGAAGAGTTGTGGCGGCGGCGGTCAGTGCTCCCTCATCCAACGGTTGCGGCCATCGGCTTGGCATCCCATGATGTGCACGCTGTTGCCTCATGGCCGCGGCCGACGCAATCGCCAACGCAGTGGAGCGGCCAAGCGGCAACTGCCCTCCAAATGCATTGAGAATGCTCTGCGCCGCGAGATGCGCGGCGGTTTCGTTGGAATGGATCGAATATTGCGCCATCTGCCGCAAACGGCCGTTGTTGACGTGATAGGCGCCATGCACGGCCCATGAGTTCAGCCGCTGCACACCCATCGCATGAAACGGCGGAAAGCCCGCCACATTGTATTCGGCAACGACCTCCGCAACGGAGACGACGTTCAGATCCTCATGAGCGACGGTGACCGGCAACAGTCGAAGGGTGCTGATCCCAGCTCCATCCGGATGCACCAGCCGGTAGCCGTGCTCGATTCGCTCGAGCGGATGGGGCGCAAGGGCCTTGTGAACCCGCTCTTCTACTTCACTATTCACGCGACTCTGATTCTCTATATCCGTGGTGCAAGCACCATTCTCATTCCGTGGCGGGCACGAAGCGTAATCAAGCCCTGAGGCTCGACGGGGTGCCCCGACACGAGCCGCAGCCTGTAGCGCTGCGCGAGGGTGGCCAGCAGGAGCGTCGCTTCGGCCGTGGCGAAGGCGGCCCCAATGCAGATCCGCCGGCCGCCCCCGAAAGGCATGTACGAGAATCGCGCGCGTTTGGCACTTTGCTCCGGGGAGAACCGCTCGGGATCGAATCGTCCCGGATTGTCCCAAAGCTTCCGGTGGCGGTGGAGCACCCAGGGGGCAATCAGTACTGCCGAGCCCTTGGGCACATGTCGCCCGGCTACGGTGTCGTCGCCCAGCGCCTCGCGCGCAATGGTATGCACCGGCGGATAGAGGCGCATGGACTCGTCTATCACCATGCGAGTGTAGGTGAGCTTGCTCAAGTCCTCCGAGGTAGGCACCCGGCCGTCGAGCACGGTCGCCAATTCGGCGTGCAGCTTCGCCTCTTCCGCCTCGTGCTGTGACAATAGATACCACGTCCAGGTCATCGCCATGGCGGTTGTCTCGTGCCCCGCCATGAAAATCGTGATCACCTGATCACGCACTTCCTGCGCACTCATGCCTCCGCCTGTCTGCTCATCGCGCGCCGCGATCAGGCGTGCGAGCAAATCCTTCGGGCCGCTGTCAGGATTATTCGAACGCAAGTTGATCAGGCGATCGATTTCCCGATCGAACTCCCCGAGCGTGCGAGCGGCCACCCTGATTCGACCCAAACCGGCGAGCCATTTGGGGAAACCCAGGAAATCCATCATATTGGGGCGCATCTCTGCCTGGTAGCGTCCCGCGCCGCGCTCCATGATGGCGACGATGTGGTCGGAGTCGGATGAAAACATCGTGCGCGAGATGATGTTGAGCGTCACCTCCATCATCGCGGTGGCGACGTCGATGCTGCTGCCCGCATCGCGCCTGTCCCAGTCCGCCAGCAACTCTTGCGCAGCGCCCGTCATGATCGACGCATAAGATACGATGCTGCGATAGTCAAAGGCAGGCGACATGGTGCGTCGATGTCCCCGCCATGTTTCGCCTTCCGAGGTAATGAGGCCCCTACCGAGGCCGGGCTCGAGAATGCGGCGAGTAATCTCGGTCTTCTGATAGTTTGCCGCATTGTCGAGCAGAACATGCTTGATCGCTGACGGCTCGTTGACCAGAAACCGACTGCGTCCAAAGATCTTCGTCTCGACGATGTCGCGCTCGTACGCCTCTTCAGCATAGGTGGCGACCATGTTGTCGCGCAATGTGCGAAAGAACTCCCGCAGCGGCAGTCGGCCGCGGCGCGGTATGGGTGCCGGCAGCACTGGAGCGATTACGGAATCGTCTCGGCTCGTCACGCTTAAGTCCTTCCAAGGGGCGGCGATTCGGTATTGTACACAAGGGCGAGCCTTCGACCGGCCGCCTCCTCTATCGCGACCTACCCCCACCCTGCTGCCGCGCTGCGATGCTCCGCCTGAGCCCGTTCTGAACGCCGATAAGATGGGAAAACAGCTGTCGCTGCAAAACGACTTGCGCCATCCCTTCCGGGTGGCGGCGCGTGGATCTCTTGCGCGGATCCTTTGGCCTACTAACGAGTTTCTCGTTGACCGTCCCCGTTTCCGGGGACGGTCCCGAGTTCATGCAATCAAAATCGACAGTGGATCAATGCCACGTATACGTGACACGCGCGTAGACGAATCTGCCGAGCGGATCGCCGTAGGTTACGTCATAACCACCGATGAAATTGTTGGTTGAGGCCGCATAGTTCGCGTAAGGCGGGTTCTGGTTGAAGATGTTCCGGACACCCAGCGAGACCTTCAGCTGCTTCAATACCGCATATGTCCCTTGCATATCGAAGGTCTGGTACGCAGCTACGTCCCGCGACACCCCGTTGATGTTACCCGGCACATCATGGTATCGCTTCTGGAAGTTCTGGGTCAGCGATACATTGAACGCATCCAGTTCATACAGTGCCGTCGCATTGTGGCGCCAGCGTGAAATGATACCTCCGACGGACACGTCATTCAGTCCCTTGTCGATCTCACCGGTCCAGCTGCCGTCCGGATTCTGACTCGCGAATTTATAGATGTAAGTACCGTTCGTGAGCAGGCTGAAGCGACCCGCTCCCACATCAAAGCCATATTTCACATTGATGTCGAGGCCGCTCGTGTTCACCTTGAAGAGATTGGCGTTGGTCTGACTGATCGACGTGATATTGCCCGCGGCATCGCGAGTGATCAGATTTGCAAACTGCGTGGCCGACTGCGCATTTTCCAGGATGGTTGCGTAGCTCAGACCACCCGCGACGATCTCGTTCTTGAGGAAGATCCAGTAGGAATCGAGATCCACGGTCAAGTTCTTGATCGGCTCGAGCACGGTCCCCAACGTAAACGTGGTTGATTTCTCCGGCGTCAGATTGGGATTTCCGCCCGTGATGGTCGTGAACTGAAAGCTGCAGGCAGGATTGTTCGCGGCAAAGGTCGGGCATTGAATCGGATCACGCGTACCGTTCCCCGTAACGCTCGAGGCTTGGGCCGCATACAGATCGGTGAGCGAGGGCGCACGGAATCCGGTACCGGCTGACGCGCGGACCAGCACCCACGAATCGGGTTGCCACTTCAGCGACGCCTTGGGATTCACCGTGCTGCCGATGTGCTGATAGTGGTCGTATCGGACGGCCGTATCAAAATCGAGCCCCTTCGCGAGCGGCGCATTGAGCTCCAAGTATGTGGACTCTACGCTGCGCGAAACATCTTCCGGCAATTGATTCCCGCCCTGTCCGGAGATGTCTCCGGTCTGGATGGCAGCTGCCGGGTTGTACTGGAATGTTTCCCGGCGCACTTCGGCGCCCACTGCGGCGCTCAACGGCCCGGCGGGCAAGTCAATTAACGCGCGGCTCGCCGTTCCGCTCCAGCTCGCGAGCGAGGTTCGGCTAGAAAAGTCCTCACCGACAAATTCCGCGCCTTTCGCGGCCGCGATCTGTGCCGGATCGGTGGTCGCTCCGAAGGGGTTGATAAGACCACTATCAAGCAGCGGCATGATCTTCGAGTAGAGCGGGAACCCGGAGAGCAGGTTTTCATGCACCTGGACTTCGCTGAACAGCAACGAGGTGTCGTAGTCCCAACCGGCAGCATTTCCCTTGAGCCCGCCCACGGCGCGGAACGTGTTGGCGATGTCTTCGGTTTCGCGCTGACCGTTCGCAAAATCACGATAGATGAGATTGAGCGGCTGCCCACCGAAGTTGTTTGCGGCTGCGAAAGCGGTCGGGTAGTAGGGGCTGGTTGGAGGCAGCAAAAACGCTCCAGTCCCCGGAACAACCGCCGGATTCTTGTAATTCGGGTACTGGGTCTTCAGCAGATTTGCCAAGTAGGCAATGTACGGGTTGCCCGGCAACAGAGGGTTCTGGTATGACAATGGCACGGGCTGCACAGTCGTCGTCGTCTTCACCTGCGAGAAACTCGCCTCGGTGTACAGCTGGCTCGAGTCCGTCACCGCAAGGTGTCCGCTGAAGTTGGCGCTGATTTTTGTCTGTTCAGGCTCGAGTGAATCGAACGGCGAGTTGTCAAAGCGGCACTGCTTGGGAAAATTCGCATCGTTCAGAGAGTCAGGCCCGCAATTCCCGGCATCCGGATTGAGAGTAGCGGCCTTGCCGCCAGGAAGCACATGGGCCGGAACCGCAATATTGGCCGGAAAGGCGAATGAAGACGTGACGTCGTTGCCGAACGCCGGGCTATAGCGTTGCGCAAAGGCACGATCCGCTCCCGGAAGCGCAGTGTCGTGCTCGAAGTTGACGCCGAGTGCAACGTTGTAACGATCCTGCTTGAGATCACCCAAGCCGCCATAGGCAGAAACAGTCTCCTGTTGTCCGCCGCCCTTGTCGGTCGGCGTACCCGCGAATGCGCTGACCGTCGCGCCCTGATAGTCCTCGCGCAGGATGAAATTGACCACGCCGGCGATGGCG
Organism: uncultured Gammaproteobacteria bacterium; assembly: GCA_963779985.1. Classification (GTDB taxonomy): domain Bacteria; phylum Pseudomonadota; class Gammaproteobacteria; order Steroidobacterales; family Steroidobacteraceae; genus Bog-1198. The sequence goes on along the minus strand of CAVZZW010000004.1, from coordinate 825,073 downwards.
TCGCTGCCATAAATGGCCGACGCGCCGTCTTTCAAGATTTCCACACGTTCGATAGACGCCAGGGGAATGCCGCTGATGTCGACCGATGAGCCCGCAGCACCCGCGGAGCCGCCGCCATAGACCGCGGAGCGCCGACCATTGATCAGCACCAGAGTGCGGTCGCTGCCGAGTCCGCGCAGCGAAATGGTGGAGATTGCTCCCGTTTGATTGCCGGTTGCATTTGCCGCGCTGATGCTGCCGGCGCTGTTTGCCGCGGTGACCTGACGGAACAGCTCTTCGGTCGTCGTCACACCGGTGCGGGCGATCTCTTCTCGACTCACCACTTGCACGGGCAGCGCGGTTTCCGCGTTCAAACCCTTGATCGACGTGCCGGTGACGACGACTTCTTCGAGCGCCGCACTCTTGTCCTCGAGCTGGACAGCCTGTCCACGGACGATGGAGGTGATGGATAAGCTCAGTACTGACGCCGTGAGCAAGGTTTTACCGGTCAGCAGGTCGCGACTACTTCTGTTCATTCGTATCCCTATAGACGGATGGATATCCGTTTTTGGTTGGTTGTACAGGCCGGGCATTCTGAACAAGCGAAGTATTTTTTTCAATTGGATCGACGTCTTTTTTTTACAACATCTTTGCCGGATCGTTGGTCTCACCACGATGGGGCACCAGAAAAATGCGCTGAACCAAGAGTGTGCAAGGCGCTTGGCAGCGTCCACTACTGCGGCAGACTCGTGTGCGGAGCGAAGCCCACGGCCAACAGGTGGATGTGTGGCAGCGCACTTCACGCATCCCCGCGGCGGCGCTCTTTCTGCGGCAGACGCTGCAGCGCGATTGGCCGAACATGCCGACCCAATTGCGGCGCCAGTACCTGGTCGCCCATTTTCGCGCTCTCCCGGATGTCGGCGTCGCGCAACATGTGGCCGAAGCGGCACAGGATCGGAACTTGCAGCTGGCGACCGCGCTGTCGTCCTCAAGCCTGTCGGATGACGCGACGAGTCGTGCTGTCCGCAGGGCTTGCCTTTTGTAGGCGAACAGGCATAGCTCATTGCGCATCAGTCCTGCATTTCCGCTTCGCGCTTTATGCCACTGTGAGGATGAATAACTATTGGCACTGCGGAAGGATCCGAATTTTTGTGTTCGGCACCGCACCGACTGCAGTGGTTGCGCCATGGCTGAATGCCCTCAGAAAAATGCCATCCCTACGGAGAACTCTATGAAAGTGATCGTTGCAGTACTCGTATCCACGTTTATGTTTGCCGGTGCAAGTGCACAAACCCCAGACCCATCAGCAAGTTCACATGCTGCAAATTCGTCGGGCTCGTCAATGGCGAATTCAGACGCAAAACGCGATGCCGCCGTGGAAAAGCACATCAAGGATCTACACGCCACGCTCAAGATCACTCCCGCCGAGGAGTCTCAGTGGAACCAGGTCGCGCAAACGATGCGCGAGAACGCAAAGGAACTCGATCGAGCAATCGACAAGCGCGATGCGAACGTTGGCAGCGCGACGGCGATCGACGATTTGAATTCCTACGCGGAGGTGGCGCAGGCCCATGCAAACGGCGTCAAGAAGCTCGCAAGCGCGTTCAGTGGGCTGTACTCCACCATGTCCGACGACCAAAAGAAGGAGGCGGACGAGGTATTCCGTCATCACGGCCATGGCTCGAGCAAGGCAGCGCAATAATCGAAGCTTGCAACGGCAACGGCACGACGATACCCGTCGCGCGGCCGCTCATCGAGGATCTATTATGAAAATCGGAATAATTCGGTCACTTGGCATTGCCGCGCTCACGCTGACGGCAGGCTCGACCGCCTATGCCGGCGTGCACCTCAACGTCGAAGTCAACCCATTTGGCTGGGTCGCGCCGCCACCCGTGGTCTATGAATCGCCTCGTTACTACGCTCCACCTCCGGTGGTCTACTACGGGCGTGGCGGTTGGGGCGAGCGTCGAGACGGACGGGGGCGTGGCCACGATCGCGGGCGGCCGGAACACCACGACGGAGGCGACCGACGCTGATCTTTTCGACTGGTGTCGGCGCAACGCCGACACCAGATCGCGGGTTCTTTCTCTTGTGACCAACAGGGCACAGAGCAGACTGAACGAGCGGGATTTCCGTCGGAGGCCTCCTCATGCATCGCGCAATGACGGCAATTGCTTTATCCGGCATGGTTTTCGTCAATACGCAAGCCCTTGCGGTCGACCCCGCCGGCCAGTCGATGAACAGGCATCAGGTGATCTCACAGATGGTCGGCTGCATGAGAAAACGCATGTCCGCCGATAGGAACAGTTCATACAATGCGGCGATGAAAGCGTGCAAAGATCAGATCAACAAGGAAAAAGATCGCTTGCCCTCCGGGGCACTGGTAGCGTCCGACGTTCCGCCGAAGCTCTAGCCGCCCGTTGACGCCTTGAGGACCAATGTCAGGAACATCGCGATTGAAGCGTATCCAAGCGGTACTCGTAATTATATCAGTCGGGTCGAAGCCCGCGGAGCATGCGCGGCGTCGCAAGCCACCTGAGCGCTGCGTGTCCTGGGCGCGGCGAGCCCTCGAAAGAAATGCAGGCGACCGCATTTTTCTTCATTTCGATGGGTAAGGGCCCACCGTCGCCGAGCAGGCAAGCCGCAAGCAAATAGCCGAGCCCAGGCTGATGACCGATGACCGCGGCCAACTTGACTCGATTTCTGCCGAGCAGGGTCAGTATCGCCGGCGCCGGCTCTCCCGGCGAAAGCTCTGAAGCCACCTCGGCCTGCGGCCAGCCCGCCACGTCCGTCAAAATCTGCGCCGTCTGCCTGGCGCGAACCAGGGGACTCGTCAGAACGCGATCGGGTGCTCTGCTGAACTCTTTCAGTCCGGCCGCTGCCTTGCGCGCCCGCCTCATTCCCGCAGGCGACAGCGGCCTTGCCGCATCGTCGCGCCAGCGTTGGCGATTGCGCTCAAATGCAATCGCATGTCGAACGATCAGCAATTCCATCTTTCACAATCCGGCGTACTAAACGTCCGGCCTTACGATGTCGGTGTTTCGGCTCACCATTATCCGCCAATGTCCGTCGGTTCTCATCAGCACGAAGACTAAGGTGCTCAGATGCTCGAACCCCCGAGCAACCCATCAGTTTCGGATCTTTTCACCGTCTGCCCTCTGGTTCGCCACCGCCGCGCATGACTCGAAGCACGGCTTTACCGTTCACATCCTTGAGTGGGAAATAGATCTCGTGCGTGACCGGATGAACCACCACCACATGGGCACCGGGAGCGAGCAGGGATTCACCTGTTTTGCGCACTTTACCCTCGGCCACCTTGAACTCGCTGACTTCGCCGGATTCTCCGGCCACATACAGTGTCTGTCGCGCTGCATCGAATGCCAGTACATCGGGGTCCTTGGCGACCGACAATTGCGCGAGCACCTCTTCCGTGCGCAAATCCATGACGATGAGTTGGTTGTTTCCCTGGCATGCGACAAACGCCATCTGCGAGACAGGATCAATCAGCAGGCCGTGGTTCTGCACGGCACCGGGCACGGAGATCCGGCTCACGATGGAGTCCGTCGCAGGATCTACCTCGACGAGCTGGCTGTCGCTTTGAGCGCTGATGAACATGTGGCGGGTGGACGCATCGTACTGAGTATTCCCGATCACTCCGCCGATATGGATGGTGCTCACGCGGGCATTGGCGAGTACATCGAGCACGGTATCCGACCCTCCATGCTCATCGGACACATACACCTTGTGAGATTCGGGTGCATAGGCCAATCCGTCCGGGTAGGTCCCCCCGGGCATCCGGGCAGTGATTTTCAGTGTGCGTTCATCGATTGCGACAACTTCGTTCGTGCCAGTGGCGGAGGCGTAAACGCGGCCCAAGGCGGGGATTGCGAGTACGCCGTGGACGTGGCTGACGTCCGCGATTCGCTTGACGACACGGCGGGCCTCGGTATCAACGACGATCACCTCGCTGTCGCCGAGGTGCGCTATGAACAGCAGATGCCTATCCACGTCGAGGCTCGCATAATCAAACCGTGTCGAATGCCCGCCGAGCGGTATGTCGACGATCGGCCGCAATTGCAGCGGCGGCGCCTCGGCGTCCGGTGCGGCGGCCGCCCCGACAACCAGATTCGCGGCCGCAAGCAGGCCAACGCCGCAGATGGCTGCCAAGTATTTCATGTGTTCCGACTCTCCTGTAATTCAATTTCACTTCGCCTGCGGCGAGCGGCGATCCGCGCAACGATGCGATCCATGTAAAGATAAATGACCGGTGTGGTGAACAGCGTCAGCACCTGAGAGAGCAACAAGCCGCCGACCATCACGATGCCGAGCGGCCGCCGCAACTCCGAACCGGCGCCGGAGCCAAACGCGAGCGGCAGGGCTCCCAGGAGCGCGACCATCGTGGTCATCATGATCGGCCGGAAGCGCTTCAACGATGCTGCGTAAATGGCGTCCTCCGGCGACGCATTCTGCGCCTCCAGGACCAGCGCTTGATCGACCATCATGATGCCATTTTTCTTCACGATACCGATCAGCAGGATGACCCCGATCAGGGCAATGAGTGAAAAGTCGTAACGCAGCAGCATCAAGGCCAGGAGTCCTCCTATTCCGGCGGACGGCAACGTCGAGATGATGGTCAACGGGTGAATATAGCTTTCGTAGAGAATCCCGAGCACGATGAATATGGCAAGGAGTGCCGCGGCGATCAGGAATGGCTGGCCGGCCAACGACTCCTGGAACGCATTGGCGCTTCCCGCAAAAACCGAGCTCAGCCCCGGAGGCGCTCCGAAAGATCGCTCCTTCGCCTTGATTGCATCAACGGCGTCGCCGAGCGATGCGCCATTGGCGAGGTTGAAGGACAGAGTGACGGCGGGAAACTGCCCGTCGTGGTTCACCGTCAGGGGCGCGGCGGAGCGCTCGAGACGGCTGATGGCCCCGAGCGGCACGGGATTTCCCGTTTGCGCAGGCACATAAAGACGTGCCAACGCATTCTCGTCCAGCTGGAATTGCGGCGCCACCTCCAGGATGGTGCGATACACGTTGACTTGCGTGTAGTAGCTCGCCACTTGGCGCTGGCCGTAGGCATCGTAGAGCGTGTCATCCACGCTCTGCATGGTGACACCCAGTCGGGCCATGGTATCCCGATCGAGCCTGATGGTCAGGCGAGGAGCACTCGGATCGATGTCGGCTTCGACATCCTTGATCTGCGGAATCGAGCGCAGCGTCTGCAGGAGTATCGGTGCCCATTGGCGCAATTCCGCAAGATTCGGATCGCGTAGCGTGTACTGAAACTGAGTCTTACTGACCCGAGCGCCCACCTGTAGATCCTGCCTCGCCTGCAGATGAATGGCGATATCGGGCATTCCCTCGACCCGCTCCTTGATCCGATCCATCACTTCGTACACGGAGCTGCGGCGTTCGCCGAACGGCTTCAAATCGACGGACATGCGGCCGATATTGATAGAGGGATCCCCTTCGATCCAGAAATAGACGTTTTGAATATCCTGGTCGCGGCGCACCCGGTCCGCCAACTCGCGCATGCGCGATACCATGGTGGAATAGGAGACATCCGGCGCAGCTTCGGTCGCGCCGACGATCAGTCCATTGTCCTGCTGGGGGAAAAAACCCTTCGGAATCCAGATATAGAGACCGGCCGTAATGACCAAGGTGAGACAGAACACGCCCAGCACCGTTGGCTGATGCGCGATGGCCCAGCGCAGGCCGCGAGCGTATTTTTCCGAGACCCGGTCAAACCAGTGTTTTGCGGGCGACTGATTCGGGGATTTGGATCTGATGTGCTTCCCGCCCAGGAAATGCGCGCACAGCATGGGCGTCAGCGTCAGCGACACGAGCCCCGAAATCAATATGGCGACGGTCGCAGTGCCCGCAAATTCGCGAAATAGCCGCCCGACGATGCCGCCCATGAACAGCACCGGAATGAACACGGCCACCAGAGATATGGTCATCGAACAAATGGTGAAGCCGATTTCCTGCGATCCGCGCAGCGCCGCGGTCAGCTGATCCTCGCCGTTCTCGACGTGCCGTAAAATGTTCTCGATCATCACGATGGCATCGTCGACGATGAAGCCTACGGAAACGGTCAATGCCATGAGCGACACGTTGTCGAGACTGTATCCGAGCAGGTACATGGCAGCCATCGATCCGAACAGCGACAGCGGAATGGTGACCGCCGGAATGACGGTGGCGCGAATATTGCCGAGAAACAGCAATACCACGAGCACCACGAGCACGCACGTTATGAGCAGCGTGATTTGCACGTCCTTCACCGAGGATCGAATGGTCTGAGTGCGATCCGCCAAAAGCACCATGTGAACAGAAGCCGGCAAATCGTGCTGCAGCCGCGGTAGGAGGGTCTTGATCCGTTCCACGGTGGCGTTGACGTTGAATCCCGCCTGCTTGTGGACATCGATGATCACGCAGTGATGGGTGCCCACCCACGCGCTTTGTTTGACGTCCTCCACGCTGTCGACGATGGTCCCGACATCCCGAAGCCGAGTGACGACCCCGTTGCGCGACTGGATGACCAGGCTGTCATATTCCGACGCCTGCTCCAACTGATCATTGGTATCGAGCGTCACGGATCGGCGCTCGTTGTTGAGGGTCCCTTTGGGTCCGTTGAGCGATGCTGCTCCAATGAGCGTCCGCAGGTCCTCGAGGCTCAATCCCAAGCCGGCGAGCCGGCCCGGATCAGCCTGCACGCGGATCGCCGGCTTCTGCCGGCCGTGGTAATCGATGACCCCGACGCCGGCCACGCGGGCAATCTCAGGGGTCAGATAGTTCTCCGCGTAGTCATCGATGGCGGCAATCGGCAGCCTGTCCGAGTACACGGCGATGCTCATGAGCAGCGCATCGGAGGGATTCGCCTTCTCGAATGTCGGCGGATGCGGGAGAGTTTTGGGCAGGTCGCCGAGAGCGGCATTGATCGCCGTTTGAACATCGACGGCGGCCGCATCGACATTGCGCGACAGTTCGAATTGCACCTCGATCGCGCTGGAGCCGAGGGAGCTGGTCGAGGTGATGGATAGCACGCCCGGCAAATTGGCCAACGCCCGTTCCAGCGGCGCCGTGACCCCCGCGGCGATGGTCTCCGCGCTCGCACCCGGCAGGTCTGTGGTAATCGAGATCGTAGGTATGTCGATCTGCGGCACGCCGGCGATGGGCAATTGAGTGTAGCTCGCGAACCCGACGAAAAAGATCGCCAGCATGAGCAACGACGTCGCAACCGGACGTCGAACGAACCATGAGGAGAAATTCAAATGGATATCCGCCTAGGGAACTTAACGGAGCGATGCCCGCGGCGGATCGAGCGCCTCGTTGCGCGCCGGCGGATCGACCGATTCGACATGCACCACCGAATCAGGCTCGAGCCGAAATTGTCCCTCGGTCACGACCCTCTCCCCCGCGGATAGGCCGCTGTCGATGATCGACTGATCCCCTTCCGTTGGCCCCAGCTCGACCGTTTGGACTTTGACGTGATTGCCGGCCGCCACCACATAGACGAAGGGACCGTCGCTACCGTTTTGCACGGCTACGGTGGGCACTACAATGGCGTCAGGCAGGGTTTTGACTGCAACTTTCACGGTGACGAATTGACCCGGCCAGAACTCGTCGTTGGCGTTCGGTAATTGAGCCTTGCAGCGGATCGTCCCGGTCGTCGCGTCGATCTGGTTGTCGATCATGACGACTTCGCCCGCGACTTTGCTGTGCCCGCCGGCATCGTTCAAGACGGTGACGGGTATCGAACCGCGCAGTTGCGCAGCGCGCAGATCAGCCAGACGTTCCTGGGGAACCGCGAAACTGATGGTGATCGGGCGCAGCTGAGTGATGACCACCAAGCCGTTCGCGTCGGCAGTGTGCACGATGTTCCCGGCATCGATCAACCGAGCGCCGACGCGCCCGGAAATCGGAGCCTTGATTGTGGTGTAAGACAGCGAAAGGCGCGCAAGGTCCGCTTGCGCGGCGTCGTTTGCGACGGCAGCGTCCAATTGCGCCACCAGCGATCGCGCCGTGTCGCGCGTCTGCGTCGACGTGGAGTCGGTCTGCAGCAAATCCTCGTATCGCTGCAAATCCACCTTGGCGTTCTCCAGCAGTGCGCGGTCCCTGGACAGCTGGGCTTGGGCGATGCGCAACTGGGCTTCGAAGGGAAGCGCGTCCAACTTGACCAGCACGTCCCCCTTAGAAACGACTTGCCCCTCCTTGAAGAGCACTTGGTCGATCGCACCATCCACCCGCGCACGCAGCAGTACCGTGTTCAAGGCTTGCACGGTGCCAATGGTCTCAGCGGCCACACATCGGATTTTTCCATCCTCAGGGTCCGGAATATCCCGGCAATCTGTCATATTCGTGTCATAGGCGGGGTCTAAGGAGGATAATCGGGTTATGGACAAGGATAGAGATCTTCTACCGTGGATCATGGGCGGACTGTCGATGGCGACGGTGGCGATCGCCATCACCGTTGTTTCGACTCAAAGGATAGTACCCGCGAACTTACAGTCCCTTGGCCAAACGGCAACTCGAGAGTTACCTGCCGCCTCGCTTCCTGGCCCTACAACTACGCCCCCTGCCCCAATCTCTCCGCCGGCCACTATCACGGTACCGGCGCCGACACCGGAACCCAGCATGTCGGCCGAGCAAATTCAGACAGCGGGTCCGCCGCCGGAGCAAAACGGCCAGATTTGGGAATGCACGATCAACGGCCAAAAGACTTTTTCCAACAACCCGTGCGGTGATAGATCCTCACTCCGCGAAATAGGCCCGATCAACGGAATGGAGGCAACCCCTATACCTCAGCACGCACGCTCCTACGCACCGGAATCAAGCTACCGGCCCGAGTACTCCTACCCGACCGAGCAGTCCTACCCCACCCAGCAGGACGATACCAACCCGAGCGAGCAAGGATTCGCGGGCAACGCATACCCGGTATACGTCGGAATTCCATTCCGCGAGCACCGACGAGCCGATCATGACCACCGGCCGCATACCTCCCCGCCGCACAATTCCCCCGGATCACCACCGCGGAGAAATTAGCGGATCACCGAGCACACTACACTGGCACCAGGCATCCATCAGCGATTCACCGTGCATCAATTGTTCGGTGCGGCTTGCAGACGGGTACCGACGACTTCCACGTCGACACGCCGATCCGGCTGCAGACAGGCGATCAGTTTTGGAGTTCGTTGCTGACCCGGACACTCATCGGGCTTCGTCACCGGATCTTCGCCGTCGGCTCCTCGCACAGTCACCTTGTCCGCAGGAATCCCCGCGGCCTCTACCAAGTAGGACTTCACCATTTCGGCGCGGCGCAACGACAGCTTCATGTTGTAGGCATGCGATCCGATCCGATCCGTGTGCCCCGTGACGGTGATGACGTCGAACTGGGCACCCTTCAAATCTGCGGCAAAGGAGTCCAGCGCTCGCCTACCCTCGGGTTTCACCGTTTCCTTACCGAAATCAAACAGGGAATCTGCCGAGAAACTCACTCTCTTGCGTATCGGAGGCGCAGGCGGCGGCGGGGGCGGTGGTGCCGGCTCGGGCTCCGCCACGGGTGCGGCGACAGGCTCCGGCTCGACGGTGCGCGCCACCGGAGGCGGCGCCGATCGGCCAAATCGAAACACCAGTCCCGCCGAATACAGATCGATGTCGCCCTTATTGCCCACGGCATCGTCGATTCTGTAGCGCTCTGCCTCGATGCGCATGCCGACGGTGCGGGTGAAATCGTACTCGGCGCCGAAACCGAATTTGTAGTTGGCATCACGTTTGTGCGGTTCGGGGTTAATCACGGCGACCAATCCCGTTCCGGCGAAGGAGTCTTTCGCCTCGGAGTAGTTGAGCCCCGCCCGCGCGAACAGCGAGAATTTCTCGCTGAGGGGCACCATCCCCACCGCGTCGAGATTCACACCCTTGATCTTGATGTCGCCGCGCAGGGTGCCCGCCGGCAGCGTGTCCGCGGTGAAACCAAATCGACCCAGGTCGAAATAGCCGCCTTCCAAGGCAAAATAGCGATTGAACTCGTACCCGCCGAATACCTTGAATCCCAAGTGGCGATCGTCATTGCTGATCGAGGTGGTGGTAAAACCCTCGCCCAATAAGCCGTCGGCGATTCTTCCGTCGGCAATTTTCGCTCTCGACTGACCCCCGTTGAACCCGGCGTACCATCCGAAGTCGTCGGCGAATGCGCTGGGACTCGCGGTGACGGCGAGGACAGCCAGAGTCGGCATCATCCCAAGTGCTCGCGCAATTTTCATGTTCTGCTCCAAGAGAATATTAAGACCTTAAGGGCCGGGTACATTGATGACCGTATCCACCAAGGTGACCGAAGCGCCCAAGGACAAGACCCTGCCGTTCAAGGTCACGATGGCGGTGTTGCCGACGGTAGAGAACGCCGCGCCTGCTTGGGAAATGATGGTGCCGACCATGGTTCCGCCGCCGGCCGCATTGATCGTCGCGGCACTGCCGACTTGCCAATAGACATTTTTCGCCTGGGCTCCGTTGACCAGAGTGACGCTCTGCGGGAACGCCGCGCCCGGCCCCCCCACCGTGAGCGTGGTCGCCATCTGGAATACCCAGACGGCATTCGCATCGCCGCGGGCATCGAGCGTCAGGTCTCCGCCTTGAATCATGAAGGTGCCCGCCGCTGCCGTGTAATCGCCGGGAACCAATACTAAGTTGGCCAGGTTGCCCGCTCCCGGGTCGGGTCCCGCCGGCAATGCCACCAGGGCGTTGTAGGCGGTGAGCGCATCGGCGCGTGCCTGCATGGCGGTCGCTGCGGTGGAAGCGGTTCCCTCATTCGGACAGCCCACCGTCGGCGGCGGCGGCGCGGTGTAGATCAGCCCGTTGACCGCTCCGATATTTGCTCCCAAGACTTCGGTGTAGGTGCAGCCCACTCCGGTATCGTGAAATCCGGTCACCTTGGTGGAGACCGCTGTCGTGCCGAGGTCGCCATTGACGACGGTCAAAATTCCCGAATTCGTGGTTCCCGCCGAACCGCCGAACGTTCCGAACGTCGCGGCCGCCCCCAGGGGAATCGGCACCGGGCAGGCCGATGTTGCCGCGGCGACGGTGAAGTTCCAGGTGAAGTTACTGAGCATCTCATTGGCCGGGACGGCCAAGTCTTTGACCCCGTTGGCACCCCCTTCGATCGTTGCCGTGTAGGTCACCCCGACGGTAAGTGCGCTCTGCGGAGTAAACGTCGCGATTCGGCCTGTGGAAGGGTCGAGCGTCACCGACGCAGCGGTCACCGGCGTCGACGTAGGCGCCGGGCCTGTCACGGTAAATGTGGTCGGCGTCAGCGTGCTGGGATCGATCCGCGAACCGGACGGCACGGTAAACGTCGCATTGATGGCGGCGCTCGGACACACCGTGGTCGCATTGGCGGCCGGGTTGGTGGACTGCACGGACACATTTCCGGGAGCACTCGGCGCCGCCGCGGTGAAAGTCCATACATAGTTGCTGGCCGCGGGCAATGGTACTTGATTGCCCGCGAGGGCATTGCCCGCCAAATCCGTGGCAGCGGTGGTAATCGTCACGGTATAGGTATCTCCCGTCGTCAAGTTGACAGCGGGCGTAAAAATCGCGGTCTTAGTGGCTACCGAGTAATTGACGCTGCCGACGGGCGAGACGCAGGGCGCCGTGCAGGTCACCGTTACGCTGGTCCCTGAGATGGTCGCCGGCGACATGCTCTTGGTGAAGATGGCGGTAATGGCGGTATTGCTCGGCACGCCTGTCGTGGGCCCCGGAATCGTCGTCGCAGGAACGGTCATCGATACCCGAGGCCGGGTCGCGTCCACCGTTGCCGCCGTCATGAACTGCCATGTGTAGGGAGCAGCCAGCGCAACGCCGCCGGTGAGACTCTTGGCAGCGGTGATCGTGCCGGTATAGCTGGTGAGCGTCGCCAACGCGGTGCCCTGCGTCACTGTGAAAGTGGCAATCGTATTCGTCGGATCCAGAGTCACCGTCCCCGCCGCATTGCTGCACGGCGCCGCGCAGGTCACCGTGAAGCTTGCAGCGCCCGTGATCGGCGCCATGGGCTCGTTGAAGGTTGCAGTGATGAGCGGATTGTTGGTCTGTACGCCGGTCGCACCGTTCACCGGTGTCACGGCGATGACCATGGGAGCAAGAGCGGCGATTCCGTTCGTGCCGAGAATGGCATCCTTCCCGCAGCCTGCGGCCACCGCGATCAGCGCCGCCGCCGCCAGCCACGTTCGGTATCGGGGACGACTCTCGATGATGTTCATGTGCATCTCCCCACCCTCTGATTTGAGAAAAACAATGGTTGTGCTGGAGAGACCTCGCACGACTCATGTATCGCCCGTTCTCAACCGCATCGGGTGAACTCTGAGGCTTGTGCCATCCTGTGTCTGTGCGGCAGCCAACGCAGGGAAACCCTGCCGAGTCGCACCACCGGTGAGCTAAGTGCGGTAACGTACCGACGACTTCTTCGTGCGTACGTATGGTGTTCATCCAATCACGCCACCCCGACGCCCCCTCCCGATGCCAACATACCGGTCGCCGGTCTCGCCTTGGGACAACGACGAGATCATCCGCGCCGAGCTGTTCAGCAGCGAGCGTCTCGAGCAGCACGCCGCGAGTCTCGCTGCCGCCCAGCAGGTCACGCAGCGGCGCTCGGCACGTCGCTCCCTTGCCGTACGATTGAAAGATAACGAATCCGTTCTGCTCGCCGCCTACCGGGCGATCGGAGCGGCGGTCGGTGAGGGCCGGCCGATCACACCGGCCGCCGAATGGCTGCTGGACAACTATCATCTGGTCGAAGAACAGATCCGCGAAATCCGCGAAGATCTGCCGCCCGGCTTCTATCGCCAATTGCCGAAGCTCGCGGACGGTCCGTTGGCCGGCTATCCCCGCGTTTTCGGCATGGCCTGGGCGTTCATCGCCCACAGCGACAGCCGCTTCGATCCTGACTCGTTGCGCCTGTTCGTACGTGCCTATCAGCGCGTGCAGCCCCTGACCATCGGTGAGCTGTGGGCGGCCGCCATCACACTTCGCATCGTCCTGGTCGAAAATCTGCGCCGCGCCGGCGCGCGCATCGTCACCAACCGCGCCTCGCGCCAGGATGCGGACGCTGTGGCCGACCGGCTGCTCGGTCTCAACGGATATGCAGCTGAACCGGACGCGCTGATTCGCCGCGATGCGGCCGGTGCTTCCTTCCCACCGGCCTTCGCCGTCCAGCTGGTCCTGCGACTGAGGGATCAAGATCCTAATACAACGCCGGCGCGGCAGTGGTTGGACGATCGCCTGATTTCGCAGGGAACCACAGCCGACGAAGTCGTCCACGAAGAGCATCAGCGGCAGGGATCGTCGAACGTTACCGTGCGCAACATCATCACCAGCATGAGGTTGCTCTCGGATGTGGACTGGCCGGAGTTCGTCGAAAGCGTCAGCCTCGTCGACGCACTGCTGCGCTCGCAGAGTGGCTTTGCGGCCATGGATTTCTCGAGCCGCGATCTGTACCGCCGCGCGGTGGAGCAGCTGGCGCGCGGCTCGAAGCAGACCGAGCTGGCCATTGCGCACGCAGCCCTGTCCGCCGGCGATGTGTCTGCTGCGACCGGCATGAACGGCGCCGAGGACCGCCGGCGCGATCCGGGGTACCACTTGATCGGCGCCGGCCGGCGGGCGTTCGAAACCACGGTCGGCTATCGAGCCTCCCGATGGAGCTCACTCGGCCGTTTCAGTACTCATGAGGCCGGCGACTACATCGCCGCCATCGTCTTGTTCGCGGGTGCCATTCTCTCCCTGCCGTTGATTGCATTGCATGCGTGGGGTGAGAGCGGCCCCCATCTGGGACTGTTGGCGCTGCTCGGGATGGTGCCGTCAATCGACGCAGCAATCGCTCTCGTGAACCGCTCCGTCACGCGAGGACTGGGCGCAACGATTCTCCCCGGCCTCGCACTGCGCGACGGCATCCCGCCGCATCTGCGCACCCTGATCGTGGTGCCCGCATTGCTGACGACACGCGCAGCCATCGAGGAGCAGATCGAGCGCCTCGAGATCCACTATCTCGCCTCACCGGACGCCGAGCTGCACTTCGCACTGCTCTCGGATTGGACAGACGCACAGACTGAACACACGGCAGAAGACATTCTGCTGCTCGAGATCGCCGTCGAAGGCATTGCGCGCCTGAATCGTCTGTATGGACCGGCGCCCACAGGCAGTCGCTTCGTGCTGCTCCATCGGCGGCGGGTGTGGAGCGAGGGGCAGAAACAATGGATGGGATGGGAGCGCAAGCGCGGCAAGCTGCACGAACTGAACCAGTTGCTGCGCGGAGCACTGGAAACGACCTTCATCGAGGTCGGCTGCCGCCCTCCTGCCATACCGCCGGATATCCGCTACGTCATCACCCTCGATGCGGATACGCGGTTGCCGCGAGACACGGCGCGGCGTCTGGTCGGCAAAATGGCTCACCCGCTCAACCGGCCCACGTTCGATGCAGCGAGCGGCCACGTTCTCGAAGGCTACGCAGTGCTGCAGCCGCGGGTCGCACCGTCTCTGCCGATAGGACGCGAAGGGTCGCTCTTTCAACGGGTGTTCTCCAGCGCGAGTGGAATCGATCCCTATGCGGCAGCAGTCTCCGACGTGTACCAGGATCTCTTTGGTCTGGGTTCATACGCCGGCAAAGGCATCTATGACGTCGATGCCTTCGAGGCGGCGCTCGCCGATCGCGTACCCGAGGGAACGCTTCTCAGCCACGACCTTTTCGAGGGAACCTTTGCTCGGGCCGGGCTCGTTTCGGACATCGAAGTCGTCGAGGAATTCCCATCTCGCTATGACGTCGCTGCCGCGCGTCAACACCGCTGGGCTCGCGGCGATTGGCAGCTGCTGCCGTGGATCCTGGGCCGAGGCGATGCCGCGGGCGGCGATCGCGGCAGCGGCACACTGCCCCTCATCGCGCTGTGGAAAATGCTGGACAACCTGCGGCGCACTCTGTCGGCACCGGCCAGTGTCGCCGCGCTTCTGGCGGGATGGCTGCTGCCGACCGGCTACGCACTGCTGTGGAGCGCCTTCATCATCGCGACGATCGCATTGCCGGCGCTGCTGCCGGTGTTCACCGCGATCCTACCGGCCCGAGCCGGCATCTCGGTTCGCAGCCATCTGCGTGCGCTGCGCAAAGATGGCTGGCTCGCGGCGACGCAGACCGCGCTCCTGGTCACCTTCCTGGCGCACCAGACGGCGCTGATGATGGATGCAATCGGCCGGACCCTGTTCCGCTTGTTCGTGAGCCAGCGCAATCTGCTCCAATGGGTGACCGCTGCGCAGGCGAAACTGAGTGCCGACCTCTCGCTCGCAAGCGCGTATCGCCGCATGGGCGGCGCCGTTGCGATCGCCGCCATCGGCGCGATTCTCGTCGCACACTACCGGCCTGACAATGGCTGGCTTGCGGCACCCTTCTTGATTCTCTGGGCGGCATCGCCCTCCGTCGCAGTCTGGATCAGCCTCTCGCCGCTCGTGGCAGGCCGCCTCGCCGTATCGGACGCGGATGCGCGCGCCTTGAGGTTGGTTGCACGCCGCACGTGGCGATACTTCGAGACCTTCGTGACGGCGGACGATCAGATGCTGCCGCCGGACAACTTCCAGGAAGACCCCCGGCCCGTACTGGCCCACCGGACATCTCCCACCAACATGGGCCTCTACCTCTTATCCGCAGTCAGCGCCCGGGACTTCGGCTGGTTGGGCATCCATGCCTTCATCGAACGCGCTGAGGCGACGCTCGCGACCATGAACCGTCTGCAGAGGTTTCGCGGTCATTTCTACAACTGGTACGACACTCGGGATATGCGGCCTCTGGATCCGCGATACGTATCCACCGTCGACAGCGGCAATCTCGCGGCACACCTGATCGCTCTTGCGAACGCGTGCCGCGGCTGGGCGCATCGGCCGCTCGTGCATGGCGAGCCGTTCGCCGGTGTCCGCGACTCTCTGCTGCTGGTGCGCGAAGCCCGGCGAGGCCTGCCCGACGACCGCAGGATGCATGCAACTTCGCGGGACCAGATTGACGAAGCTATTGCAACCCTCGCTACGGCGCTCGACCATGCCGAAGCCGCGACCACGGACATTGCAGCGTGCATGGCGCTCCTCATCTCCCTCGCTGCGACGCTGACTGACATCGTGCGGACACTGGCCGGCGAGTGGAGCGACGATGCAAGCAGCGAACTGCTTTTCTGGAGTGACGCGACGCAACGGTCCATGGAAAGTTGGCGGCAGGATGCCATACAGACGCAAGACGCCTCCCACGGCATGAGAAAGCGCCTGGCGGCGATCGAAGCGACCGCGCGCGCGATGGCCGAACAGATGCAATTCGGCTTCTTGTTCGATCAGCAACGCCGGCTGCTCTCGATCGGGTGCACGGCGGATGGCACTCTCGACTCGAACTGCTATGACCTGCTCGCCTCCGAGGCGCGCCTAGCGAGTTTCGTGGCGATCGCCAAGAACGACATTCAGGCCCGCCACTGGTTCCGCCTCGGGCGTCCCGTCACACCGGTCGGGAGAGGGGCGGCCCTGATCTCCTGGTCGGGCTCCATGTTTGAATACCTCATGCCATCGCTGGTCGTGCGTGCGCCGGCCGGCAGTCTGCTGGAACAGACCAGCCGGCTGATCGTCGAGCGGCAGATCGCCTATGGCGGCGAGCTCGGTATCCCGTGGGGTATTTCCGAATCCGCGTACAACGCACGCGACCTCGAACTCACCTATCAGTATTCGAACTTCGGTGTCCCCGGGCTCGGCCTCAAACGCGGCTTGCGCGAGAACACCGTCATCGCGCCCTACGCCACGGCGCTTGCGGCAATGGTCGATCCGAAGAGCGCGATGCGCAATTTCGAACGGCTGACCGCCATCGGCGCGCGCGGCCGATACGGTTTCCATGAGGCTCTCGATTACACCCGATCGCGTTTGCCGGACGGCGCCCCCTTCGCCATCATTCGGGCGTACATGGCACATCATCAGGGCATGACGATCGTGGCCATCGCGAACGTCCTGCTCGACGGCAAGATGCGCGGGCGGTTTCATGCGGAGCCCAGCATTCAGGCGACGGAATTGCTGCTGCAGGAGCGCGCTCCACGCGATGTTTCGGTGGTTCATCCGCGCGCGGAGGAAGTGAAAACGGCTGCGCAGCTCGCCGACGCTCGCCTACCCGAAGTCCGTCGTCTGCACAGCCCGCACGATCCTTCGCCGCAAACTCATCTGCTCTCGAATGGACGCTACTCGGTGATGCTCACCGGCGCGGGTTCAGGCTACAGCCGCTGGCGCGATATCGGCGTGACGCGCTGGCGGGAAGACACCACGCGTGACGATACGGGAAGTTACATCTTTCTGCGCGACGTCGAGAGCGGTGCCGTGTGGTCGGCGGGCTATCAGCCGAGCGGCGTCGAGCCTGAGACCTACCATGTCACGTTTACCGAGGATCGCGCGGAATTCATCCGCACCGATGCCGCGATCACCACGACCCTGGAGATAGTCGTATCGCCCGAGGACGACGCCGAAGTCCGGCGCCTGTCGATCGCAAATACCGGTCATCGGGACCGGGAAATCGAGGTCACCTCCTATTTGGAACTCGTCCTTGCCCCGCCCGCGGCCGACGCTGCGCATCAGGCCTTCCTGAAGCTGTTCGTGCAAACGGAGTATGTCGCGAAACTGAACACGCTTCTCGCGACGCGCCGCAAGCGCACACCCGATGAGCCTGACATATGGGCGGCTCAACACGCGGTCGTCGAAGGTAGCGTGTCGGGCGAGCCGGAAATCGAAACGGATAGAGCGCGTTTTCTGGGCCGTGGGCGGGAGACCAGATCGGCCGTTGCGGTGGTGGATGGACGACGTCTATCGAACACGGTCGGAACAGTCCTGGATCCCGTGTTCGCACTGCGGTATCGACTGGTGGTACCCGCCGGCACCACCGCACGAATTGCCTTCTGGACCGGGTTGGCCTCGTCGCGGGAAGGCGTGCTCGATCTGCTCGACAAGCACCATGAGGCGAATTCATTCGTACGCGCCACCACTCTTGCCTGGACCCAGGCTCAGGTGCAGATGCGTCATCTCGGCATCGACTCTGGCGAGGCGGGTCTGTTTCAACGCCTTGCAGGTCATCTGCTCTATGCCGATGCGTCGCTGCGGCCGCCGTCCGATGCAATACGCGGCGGCAGCGGTCCGCCGGGAGGGCTGTGGGCCGAGAAAATCTCAGGTGACTTGCCAATCGTGCTGTTGCGAATAGACGCCGTCGAAGACATCGGCATTGCCCGCCAACTGCTGCAGGCGCATGAATACTGGCGGATGAAAGGTCTCGCGGCGGATCTCGTGATCCTGAACGAGCGTGCGGCGTCCTACGTCCAGGATCTGCAAAACGCACTGGAAACCCAGGTACGCATGAGTCAGTCACGGCCACAGCCGAACGCGCACCGCGTACGCGGCTCCGTGTTCGTGCTTCGCGCCGACCTCATCGCCGAACAGACGCGCAGGCTGCTGTCGGCCGTTGCGCGAATCGTGCTGGTTGCGCGGCACGGCAGCCTCGCGGATCAACTCGATCGCCTGCGCAAGCCCGCCGTACCGATCATGCCGCCGATGAATCAGGTGCCTAAGCCCGAGCCGCCGGCGGGCGCCCCGCCAGATCTCGATCGGGATCTTGAATTCTTCAATGGCTTGGGAGGCTTCGACACTCGAGGCCACGAATACGTGACTCTTCTGGGCCCCGGACAGTCGACCCCGGCGCCGTGGATCAATGTCATCGCCAATCCGCATTTTGGATTCCAGGTTGCCGCCGACGGCAGCGGCTTCACCTGGGCCCTCAATAGCCGCGAACATCAGCTCACCCCCTGGTCCAATGATCCGGTCGCGGATCGTCCCGGAGAGGTGTTGTATCTGCGCGATGAGGAGACCGGCGAGGTGTGGGGACCGACGGCCGCGCCAATGCGCGACCGGGGCGGGACCTACGTTGCGCGGCATGGGCAGGGATACAGCAGATTCGAGCGCACCGCACGCGGCATCGAACTGGATCTGCTCATGTACGTGCCGCTGGGCGACTCCATCAAGATCTCGCGCCTGAAGATCCGCAACACATCGCAACGCATTCGGCGACTGTCAGTCACCGCGTACGCGGAATGGGTGCTCGGCACTGCGCGCGGCGCTTCGGCGCCTTTCATTCTCACCGATCTCGATCCCGACACCGGCGCCCTGTTCGCCCGCAATCCATGGGACGCCACTTTCGGCTCCCGCGTCGCCTTCGCAGACCTCGCCGGGCAGCAATCGCAGTGGACCGCGGACCGAAGCGAATTTCTCGGGCGCCACGGAACCCTCGACATGCCGGCCGCCCTGGCTGGACGAGTACCCCTGTCCGGGCGAGTCGGTGCAGGCCTCGACCCGTGCTGCGCGCTGCAGACCTCGCTCGCGTTGGCGCCGGGTCAGACGGTGCGGGTCGTCTTCTTCCTGGGAGAAGCCGACAACGCACCGGCCGCCCGGTCGCTGCTCACTCGCTACCGCAACGCCGATCTCGACGCTGTCTTTCGAGAGGTCGTCGAGCATTGGGAGCAGGTTCTCGGTGCGGTCCGGGTGAAGACGCCGGACCGGTCGTTCGACATTCTCCTCAATCGGTGGCTGCTCTATCAGGCGCTTGCCTGCCGCATTTGGGCTCGGACGGCGTTCTACCAGGCCAGCGGCGCATACGGCTTTCGCGATCAGCTGCAGGACGGAATGGCACTTGCCGTCGCGAGGCCGCAGCTTACGCGCGAGCATTTGCTGCGCGCGGGTGGGCGGCAATTCACCGAGGGAGATCTACAGCACTGGTGGTTGCCCCCGATCGCCCCCGGCTCGCCGGGCCAGGGTGTTCGCACGCGCATCCGCGATGACGTGGTCTGGCTCGCCTACTGCACCCTTCAATACATCGACACCACGGGCGATGCCGCAGTACTCGACGAACAGATTCCCTTTCTCGAAGGCCGCGCGCTTCTGCCCGAGGAGCACGACGCATTCTTCATGCCTGCGGTCTCCGATGAGACCGGAACGCTGTTCGAACATTGCGCACGGGCACTCGATCAGGGGATGCAGGTCGGAGAGCACGGTCTGCCGCTGTTCGGCACCGGCGACTGGAACGACGGGATGAATCGCGTAGGCGAAAAGGGCAAAGGCGAAAGCGTATGGCTCGGATGGTTCCTGCAAGCGACGCTGGTGTCGTTTGCGCCCGTGGCTGCGGCGCGCGG
Source organism: uncultured Gammaproteobacteria bacterium (assembly GCA_963779985.1). Lineage (GTDB taxonomy): Bacteria > Pseudomonadota > Gammaproteobacteria > Steroidobacterales > Steroidobacteraceae > Bog-1198. The sequence goes on along the minus strand of CAVZZW010000004.1, from coordinate 804,884 downwards.
CGAACATGCCCGCGCTGCCCGCTGGCTCGCTCACGCAGCGGCGCTGCAGAAGTCGCTCGAGCAGGCTTGGGACGGCGACTGGTACAGGCGCGGCTACTTCGACGACGGCACGCCGCTGGGATCGGTCACGAGCAGCGAATGCCGCATCGATTCGATCGCACAGTCGTGGAGTGTGATCTCCGCAGCCGCCGATCCCGGCCGCGCGGCGCGCGCCATGGCCAGCGTCGAAAACCAACTGGTCCGCAATGACGCCGGTCTGGTGCTGCTGTTTACGCCGCCCTTCGATCGTATCCCGCAGGATCCGGGCTACATCAAGGGATATCCGCCCGGCATTCGGGAAAACGGCGGGCAATACACTCACGCCGCCGCTTGGGCGGTGATTGCAGAGGCCATACTCGGACGCGGAGCCGAGGCTGCCCGACTGTTCGCACTGCTCAATCCGATCAGCCACACCGGCACCCGCGCCGACGTTCAACGCTACAAGGTCGAACCCTACGTGATGGCCGCGGACGTCTACTCGGTAGCGCCGCACGTCGGGCGCGGTGGTTGGACCTGGTACACCGGTTCAGCCAGCTGGATGTATCGTGCCGGTCTCGAATGGATCCTCGGCTTTCGCGTACGGGCCGGCAGACTGCTGCTGACACCGTGCGTCCCTGAGCATTGGCCCCGCTTCGAAATCCTCTTCAGGCACGCCTCCGCACGCTACCAGATCGTGGTCGAAAACCCGCACGGCGTCGGCCGCGGCATCGCCCACCTCGAATTGGACGGCAACGAGCTGCCGCCCGGCGAAAATCACGTGGTACTGGCCGACGACGGGTGCACGCACCAAGTACGCGTGATCCTGGGAGAACCTTGACTTTTTTTTGGGGCGCCGGCGCGCCGACCGGTCAAAACTTCAGCAATCTAATGCAAACCGCTGTATCCGGAGATGTTTTCAATTTCCAATTGAAGTTGTGCACAGGGTTATCCCCCATACTTGGGGATAGTCAGATGCGTACCTCATCTCCCCCGCTTTGTAAGCAACTCCTCAAGGGAACGCGCTGTTTGCCGGCCATACTTCTCAGCCAAGCGTCGAAGCAATGCCAGATCCATTTGATCGCTCGCGGCCTCGATTACATGGCGCGCGTCAGAGAGGTCCTGCGGACCGCCCGCAAAGATCTTCATGGCGACGAAGTCTTCCCGGCCGATTACTCTCAGCGTCTGTCCCTGAAATGGAACGTCGACCGCACGATCGAACGCCGCGAACTCCAAGCCGCGCAGACCTACGAGCAAGTCGACTCGATTTTCATGCTGATCCGTCAGCACCAGCATCGCAGCAATCGGGTCATCCGAGTCCCCGTACCTGAGCTCGGCTTCGAAATCAGCCGCAACGAACCGCTTCTGCAAATCACGCAGTTTCTGCGTCGCTAAAGACATGATGGCATCTGCATCCAGGCTCGCGCGGACCACGCCATGAACGGAACCAGCCATGGCTCCGACCACCGCGTACCCAATACCCTCAGCCGACAATACAGCCACCGCATCGAGCAGAAGCAACGCCGACTCGCCGGGCCGCGTCGTTCTCACGCGCCGGAGTGCCGCAAGCGGGATTGCAAATGGCGACCTGCCTGTCGGAGAGCCATCATCAATCGACAATGCTCCAAAAACGCATTCAGTCGATCTTCCGGTGTCAGCCTCTGAGTCGCTGCCACCAACGCCGCCTTCGCTTCTGTGGCAATTTTGGAATGCATGGCGCTATTCTAGCCTAGTCGAAAGTCACCTCGACGGGGGTGATTCCGGAGATTTCGCCCCGTACCAGTTCTCCACGCTGAATCGGACCCACCCCTGCGGGAGTACCTGTGAAGATCAGATCGCCCGCGGCGACCGCGACATAGGTCGAGAGAAACGCGATGATCTCGGCAACGCTCCAGATCATGTCCTGAAGATCCCCGGCTTGCCGTATCTTTCCATCGATGGTCAGTGTAATTGCGGCCGCGGATGGAGGAACTCCGCGCGTCAATGGACCCATGGGCGCGGAATGGTCGAAGCCCTTCGACATGTCCCAGGGACGGCCGGTCTTCTTGGCCTGCGCCTGCATATCGCGCCGCGTGAGATCGATTCCCACCGCATAGCCGAAGATGAGCGCGGGCGCATCCACCGCTTTCACGTCCATGCCGCCTCGGCCTAGCGCGATCACCAACTCGACCTCGTGATGCAAGTTGGCCGTCCTCGAGGGAAACGGTAGATGCAGTCCGCTCGGAACCACGGTATCTGCGGGTTTGCCGAAGAAGAACGGTGGTTGCCGGTTCGGATCCGATCCCATTTCGCGCGCGTGGTCGGCATAGTTTTGACCGACGCAAAATATCCGCCGCACCGGAAAAGGCGCAGTCGAATGGGCAATGGGGATTGTCGGGATCTTGAGGCTTGGAACGTCATTCATGAGAGGTTTCATTATGCCGAGACCCAACACCGCTCGCAGGACCGTCGAGCGTACGTCTGCATTAGGCGTGAATCTGTTAAATTAATACTATGCTGTAGATAAAAATCGTATCCTATTGTTGTTTATGGTATCTATGGCGACGACGCCATATTGACAGCAGCTACTTCATTGACAATATAGAGCTACTTTGTCTAGCATGTCCATGTGAACATAATGCAGGTTCCACCAGCAGAGGCCATCGACGCACGCCAACTTGCGGTATTGGAGTCGGCCATCGGTGTGTTCGCCCGCTATGGATTTCGCAAGGCATCGATGGATGAAGTGGCCCGTGCGGCCAATGTCTCGCGGCAAGGCCTCTATCTACAGTTCGCCAACAAAGAAGAGTTGTTCCGCCGCGCGGTGGAGCACTCGCTCAACAGCCAGCTGAAAGCCGCCGCCGCCGCCCTGTCCCGCCAAGAGGATGGACTGGAAGCGCGGCTGATTGCCGCCTGCGATGCGTGGGCGGGACGGTTCGTCGGGTCGCTCGGCTCGGACGCCTCGGACCTGATGTGTGCAAGTACCTCGCTCGCGGGCTCGACGCTCACTCATTACGAGGCGCAGTTCGAACTGGCACTGACCGGCGCCATTGCGGATTCGCCGCTGCAGGCCTTTTGCGCCACGGCTGGGCTTTGTCCCGCGGACCTGGCTCGCGTGCTGCATGCCACGGCGCGGGGTTTGAAGCAGAGCTGCGCATCGCGCGAGGAATTCGTGAAGGGCATGACGGTCGCGGCGCGCATGTTCTGCACGCCGTTGAATCAACGCAGATAGAGAGGCATCTCCGATGGTCCACTCCACTCCATTTGGCGCCCGCTCGACGGCAGACAAGGTGCTTGCGGGCATCGACCTCACCGGCAAGCACATCGTGGTGACGGGCTGCAATTCCGGGATCGGATTCGCAACCATGAACGCGCTCTGCGCCAACGGCGCACAGGTGATCGGTCTCGCCAGGTCGCTGCGGGACGCCGAAATCGCTTGCATTGCAGCGGGCCCTTCCTGCGTCCCGGTGGCCTGCGATCTTGCGGATCTCGGCTCGGTCGCCGCGGCGGCCGGCACGATCCGCGCGCTCCAAGTTCCGCTGGACGCCCTCGTTGCCAATGCGGGCGTCGCCAATCTGCCGGTTCTGCAGACGCGCAACGGCGTCGAAATGCAGTTTCTGGTCAATCATATCGGTCACTTCGCATTGGTGAACGCGCTGTCGGGCTTGGTGCGCAGCGGCACCGGACGCATCGTCATCGTGAGCAGCAACGCCGGCGTCAAACAGGCCCCCGCCGAAGGCATCATGTTCGACAATCTCGACGGCCGGCGGTTCTACGACCCATTCTTGTTTTACGGGCAGTCAAAATTGGCAAACGCCCTCTTCGCCAAGGAATTGTCCCGCCGCTCGAGCGCCCGAGGCATCGCCGTCAATTCGCTGCACCCCGGCGCCACGCGAGGCACCGGCCTCAACAAGCACACGAGGCTACCGCTGCGAATCGCGGCGGCGGCGGCGCAATTGTTCATGAAGTCGGCGGCGCAAGGTGCGGCGACCCAGGCGCTGCTCGCGGCCAATCCCGGCGTCAGCGGCATCACGGGAGAGTTCTGGTCGAATTGCCAGATCGCCAAGGGTAATCCGCTGGCGGAGGACGCCGTACTCGCCACGCGCCTCTGGGACGTATCCGAAGCCATCGTGGCACGGCTCGGCGCTTCCGCTGCTACGAAATCGCTGCGTGAAGCGGCCTAGGAGCCTGTCATGACCAATGATGCGCCTGCTGCGGGCGCCCTCGCGACCGCGATCATTAGTCAGACAAGCTCCTGATACCTCGACACAGCCGAATGCAGACATTTCCCGAACGGGGCAGCACGGCTTACAATACGGGCATATGCCCGTGAGCCGCCGCAGCAACCTCATGCCCGTGTCCGCACCGATGCCCCGCAATGCGTGCACCTGCGGGAGCTTGCGCAAGGCGTCGCGCCGTATTTCGCAGTTCTACGATACCGCGCTGGCTCCGGTCGGCATCAAATCGACCCAGTACTCCATACTTGCCGAAGTGGACCGCGGCAGCGCCGTGGGCCCGGTCACGATGTGCGAACTCGCAACGGCGATGGTCATGGACAGGTCGACGTTGGGCCATAACCTCAAGCCTCTCGAACGAGACGATCTGGTGGCTCTGCGGCTGTCGCCCGACGATCGGCGCAAGCGTTACGTCGAGTTGACGAAGAAAGGCAGGGTGATCCTGCGCAGATCCCGACGCCTGTGGCAGCATGCCGAAGGACGCTTCGAGAAGATTTTCGGCAAAGAGGCCGCCGCGGAACTCCGCGCGGTCCTGCTGAACATTGCGGGCAACGAGGAACTGAACTCGCTGCCGATTCTGTAGCCCGCCGGCGAACGTCAATTGACTTGGCAAAGCGTTTAATTTACATTTGCTTCCAATTAAGGGCATATGCCCCTATTTAGCCCAAGCTCATGTACACCCTGTCCCCGCGATCGTCGTTTCGAAAACTCTTCGAAGGCGGTGAGCGCACGGATATACAATCAAAGCACGGCGTATCATTGCATCATGCGTCGCGCGGCGCAGCATGCGTTGGAGCGTTGTGGGGTCGTGGGGAACCCCGTGTATTGGCCTCGGCTTTTGCCTAGTTCCTCGCCTTCGGAAGCTCGTCCGGCTCATTGCCGGTAGCTTCCGCGATCCAATCGGAGCAGATCATGTGGATTGTCAGAGTCGCCCTGCAACGGCCCTACACCTTCATCATGTTGGCGGTGCTGATCGTGCTGATGGGCGGCTACGCCATCCTGAAACCGCGACGGACATCTTTCCGAACATCAAGATTCCGATCGCCGCGGTGATCTGGCGCTACAACGGCATCCTGCCGGAGGAAATCGCGAATCGCATCGTGCTGTTCTCCGAACGCGTCGCGCAGACCACGGTCAACGACGTCGAGCACACCGAATCGCAGTCGGTCAACGGCACCGCGGTGGTCAAGTATTTCTTCCAGCCGGATGCCGACCAGGATCTGTCGATGTCGCAGATCACTGCGGTGTCGCAGGTACAGCTCGCGTTTTCCCCGCCGGGCACGACGCCCCCGTTCGTGCTCTCGTACAGCGCCTCCAGCGTACCGATTCTGCAATTGGCGCTGTCCAGCGAAACTCTGCCTGAGTCGCAGATCTACGATCTCGGCAATACCATCCTGCGCACGCAACTGGCGACGGTCGCGGGCGCCTCCATTCCCTTTCCCTTCGGCGGCAAGCAGCGCCAGGTGCAGGTAGACCTCGACCCGCAGGCGCTGCGTGCGCGCGGCTTGTCGGCCAACGACGTCGTCGCCGCCATCGGCGCGCAAAACCTGATCTTGCCGGCCGGCACGCAAAAGATCGGGCCGCTCGAGTACTTCATCAAGCTCAATGCCAGCCCGACTCAGATCGAGGATTTGAACAATCTGCCGATACGAGCCCGCAACGGCAGCGTCACGTATATTCGCGACGTGGCCCATGTGCGCGACGGCTATTCGCCGCAGACCAGCATGGTGCGCCTCGAAGGACGCCGGGCCGTGCTGATGAGCGTGTTGAAGACCGGCAAGGCTTCGACGATCGACATCATCAACAGCATCAACGAGAAGCTTCCGCAAATTCGCGCATCGCTGCCGCCCGAGCTCAAAATCGAGCCCTTGAGCGATCAGTCGGTATTCGTGCGCGCCGCCATCTCCGGGGTGGTGCGCGAAGCGCTGATCGCAGGCGCCCTGACCGGATTGCTGATCCTGCTGTTCCTGGGCAGCTGGCGCAGCACGCTCATCATCACCATTTCCATTCCGTTGTCGATATTGTCCTCGATCGCCTGCCTGTCGGCGCTCGGCGAGACCATCAACATCATGACTCTCGGCGGACTCGCGCTTGCGGTGGGCATCTTGGTCGACGATGCGACGGTCACCATCGAGAACATCAACTACCACCTCGAACAGGGCAAGGACGTGGAGACGGCGATTCTCGACGGCGCCCACCAGATCGCTCTGCCGGCCCTGGTGTCGACCTTGTCGATTTGCATCGTGTTCGTCCCCATGTTCCTGTTGGCCGGCATCGCTAAATTCCTGTTCATTCCGCTGGCCGAGGCCGTGGTATTCGCCATGCTGGCTTCATACATACTGTCCCGTACGTTGGTCCCGACGCTGGCGAAGTTCTGGCTGAAGAAGCATGACCTGGGTGCGAAGACCAAGGCGCGCCACTTCCTGGCGAGATTTCAGGAGGGATTCGAGCGAAGCTTCGAGAGAATGCGCGACCGGTACCGCTCCTTGCTGGGAACGGCCCTGCACAATGGCCCGCGCTTCGCGGCGATATTCTTGGGCTCGATGGCCGCAACCGCCCTGCTCGCCTTTCCGCTGGGACCCCTGCCCGGTCTCGGCCAGGACTTTTTTCCATCGGTCGACGGCGGGCAGATCAAGCTGCACCTGCGCGCGCGCACCGGCACGCGCATCGAGGAAACGGCGGCGCTTTGCGATGCGGTCGAAGCGTCGATCCGCGAGGCGATCCCCAAGGATCAACTGGGCACCATCGTCGACAATCTGGGACTGCCGTACAGCGGCATCAATCTGGCGTACAGCACCTCCGCGCCGGTGGGGCCCGGTGACGCCGACATTTTCGTCAACCTCAACGAAGGCCATGCACCGACCGCGGAGTTCGTGCGTGTTTTGCGCACCAAACTCGCGGCCGCCTATCCGTCGACGACGTTTGCATTCCTTCCGGCCGACATGATCAGCCAGATATTGAATTTTGGGCTGCCCTCGCCGATCGACGTGCAAATCGTCGGATTCAACGTGCAGGGCAACCGCACCTTCGCGAACAATCTCTTGCAGAAACTGCACGGCGTGGCGGGCGCGGTCGATCTGCACATCCACCAATCCGGAGACTATCCGCAATTCAACGTCGATGTAGACCGCACCAAGGCGCAGCTCCTGGGTCTCACCGAACAGTCCGTGGCGAGCAATATGCTCGTGTCCCTGTCCGGCAGCTTCCAGACCGCACCGTCGTTCTGGGTGGATCCGAAGAGCGGAACACAATATCAAGTCGCGACGCAAACGCCGCAATTCCGCCTCGAGAGCCTCAACGACCTCGGCAACACGCCCTTGAGCGGCGGGATCGGCGGCTCGTCGCAGATACTGTCGAACCTCGCCAGCATCCATCGCAGCGTGGCCCCCGCGGTGGTCAGCCACTACAACGCGACCCCGGCCATCGATATTTACGGGTCGGTTCAGGGAATCGATCTTGGATACGTGTCCGCGCAAATCAATCGAATCATCGCCGACGCGCAGCAAGACCTGCCGAAGGGCTCCCATGTCGTGCTACGCGGCCAGACACAGACGATGAAGGCCTCGTTCAACGGCCTGTTGATCGGGCTGGTCGGCGCCATCATCCTGGTGTACATGTTGATCGTCGTCAATTTTCAATCCCTGCTCGATCCGTTCATCATCATCACCGCGCTGCCCGCCGCGTTGGCCGGTATCGTCTGGATGCTGTTCCTCACTCACACGACGGTCAGCGTTCCCGCGCTGACCGGGGCGATCATGTGTATGGGCGTGGCCACTGCGAACAGCGTGCTGGTGGTGAGTTTTGCACGCGAGCGCATGAACGCGGGCGACAACGCGTTCGAAGCGGCGCTGCAGGCCGGGTTTACGCGGCTGCGTCCGGTTCTCATGACGGCTTTGGCCATGATCATCGGCATGATCCCGATGGCCTTGGGCCTCGGGGATGGAGGTGAGCAGAATGCACCGTTGGGGCGCGCGGTCATCGGCGGTCTGCTGTTTGCGACGGCCGCCACTCTATTTTTCGTGCCCACCGTATTCTCAATCATCCATGGGCGCGCCGCGTCGCACCCGATTCACTCCGTGGAGATTCCCGATGCCTGAGCAACGCTCCGACGACTCGGACAAGAATTTGCGCCGCAAGATTCGGCGCTATTCGCTGATTCTGCTCATCGCCGCACTGTGCCTGGCGGCGTGGGGCGAACTCAGCCGCGTACGCGCGCGTTCCGCACTCGGCAAGGAGACCGCGGACGCAGCACAGCCCACGGTCCTCACCACCACTCCCAATCGCACGACACTCGGCGAGGAGCTGGTGCTGCCCGGCGCCGTGCAGGCTTATATCGAGGCGCCCATCTACGCGCGCACCAGCGGCTACCTCAAGGAGTGGCGAACCGACATCGGAGCGCAGGTGACCAAGGGTCAATTGTTGGGCGAAATCGATGCACCCGAAGTCGATCAGCAATTGAGGCAGGCGGAAGCCGATCTCGCGACGGCGCGAGCCAACGAAGCTCTGTCCGACAGCACCAATACCCGCTGGAAAGGATTGCTCGCCACCGAGTCCGTCTCCAAGCAGGACGCCGATGAAAAGGCGGGTGACGCCGTAGCCAAGAAAACGGCGGCCGATTCGGCGGCCGCGAATGTGGCGCGATTGCGCGAGCTCGAGTCGTTCAAGCGGATCGTTGCTCCCTTCAGCGGCGTCATTACCGCGCGCAACACCGACATTGGGGCATTGATCAATGCCGGTCAAAGCACCGGCACCGAACTGTTTCACATCGCCGATACACATAAGCTACGCATCTACGTGCAGGTGCCGGAAGCCTACGCCGCCGCCGCCATTCCGGGCCTCGAAGCTGAACTGCGCTTTGCCGAGCAGCCGAACAAGGGCTTCGTGGCCAAGACGGTACGCACCTCGAACGCGCTCGACCCCAACTTGAAGACCTTGCAAGTCGAGCTCGAATTGGACAACGCCAAGCACGAGGTTTTTCCGGGAGCCTATGCGGAAGTGCATTTCAAGCTTCCGGCCGGCGCCGCGAGCCTGCGTCTGCCGGCGAATACCGTGCTGTTTCGCGCGGCCGGCTTGCAGGTCGCGACGGTCGACGGTCAGAAGCACGTGAAGCTCAGGAATATCGTTCAAGGCCGCGACTTCGGCAATACCATAGAGATACTTTCGGGTTTGGAGCCCGATGAGACGGTGATCCTCAATCCGCCCGATTCGCTCATCGACGGCATGGCGGTGCGCGTCGCATCCGCATCCCCGGGCAAGACCACATGAAGGCGGCGCTCCGGAGTGCGACGCTGCTGACCTGCACTCTGACAGCCTGTTCATTCGCGCCCGTCTACAAGACACCTGATAGTGTGCCGGCCGCGAGCGCATACAAGGAGGCCGGCGACTGGAAAGCGGCGCAGCCCCTGGACATCCAAAGCCGCGGCATGTGGTGGACGCTGTTCCAGGATCCGCAACTGGATGCGCTGGAAGCGAAGGTGGGCGACGCCAACCAAGATTTGAAGGCGGCTTTTGCGCGGTTGCAGCAAGCGCGTGCCGCCACCCGGAGCGCCCGCGCGGATCTATTCCCGACGCTGACGGCGGGCTCTTCGGCGACGCGCTCGCGGATCTCCGTCAATTCTCCGATATATGCGCCGGGCACCAACCCGATCACCAATAATTTCAATGTGCAAGCCGATCTTTCCTATGAGCTCGATGTGTGGGGCCGAGTACGCAACGCGGTCACCTCGGCCAAGGCGGGCCAACAGGCGAGCGCTGCCGACCTTGTGACCCTGAATCTGTCCATCCACGCCGAGTTGGCGACCGACTACTTCGCCCTGCGTGCCGAGGACGCTCAGCAAGCACTCCTCGACCAGACCGTGGCGGACTATGCCGTGTCGCTGCAACTGACCCGAAATCTCTACAACGGCGGCGGCGCGGCAATTGCGGACGTGGCGCAGGCCCAGGCGCAGCTCGAAACGGCGCGCACGCAGGCTGCCGATGTCAGGCTGCAACGCGCGCAGAGCGAGCACGCCATGGCCGTGCTGCTGGGTGAGAATCCATCGGCTTTTCATGCGGAGCCGAACCCCCTGCCGCCGGAACTGACTCCTCCACCCATCGATCCCGGCCTGCCCTCCTCCCTGTTGGAACGCCGTCCGGACGTCTCCGCGGCTGAACGGCGCGTCGCGGCCGCCAACGCCCAAATCGGCGTGGCGCGTGCTGCGTATTTTCCCGTGTTCAGTCTCGCCGGCGCCGCGGGTTTCGACACCATGAGTGCTTCCAACTGGCTGACTGCGCCGAGCCGGCTCTGGTCGCTCGGACCCGCAACCGGCGTGCTGACCGTGTTCGACGCCGGCCGGCATCGGGCGCAAACCGCGCAAGCGAAGGCGATTTACGACGAACAGGTCGCCGATTATCGAAGCACCGTTCTCACCGCCTATCAAGAAGTCGAGGACAATCTGGCCGCGCTGCGTCAGTTGCAGCAGGAAAGCATCAGCGAAGCGGCGGCCGTGACCGCAACCGCCAAGGCCTTGCAGCAGGCGCAGTACCGCTACAAGGCGGGATTGGTCACCTACCTCGAGGTCGCGACGGCCGAGAACGCCGCCCTACTGGCGCAAATTTCAAACGTGACCATTCAGCAGCGCCGCATGAACGCGAGCGTGCTGCTGGTGAAAGCCCTGGGCGGTGGATGGCAGAATGGCGAGCCGAGGCGTGCGGATGTACCTCGCGAACCATAGTACGCGGTGCACGACGCCGTGTTGAAATCAATCCGCGAGAACTACGCTGGCCCGGTCAACTTGGCCGGTGATGGACAACGCGGTGACTCCATGCAAGTCTTGGATTGAACGAGAGACACCATTGTGGCAATTCGAATCGTTCGTCTGGGTACCGATCGCCTCCCCGGAGAGGGTCTTCGTCTTGGTACCGTGAGACGCCCTCCTCGAGGCATTCCGAAGGCGGAGTATGCGTCGAGAAATTTCTATGATGTCTGGCTGCCGATGCTTGCGCCAAGCCCCGCATTGGTCAAACTGGCGCTGGCGGCGCAATCGAGCCGGGACTGGAACCGCTTCGTGAAGAAGTATCGCAGCGAAATGGCCGCAACCAACGAGAGCGCTACGCTGAATACTCTCGCAGCTTTGTCTCATCAAGCCGACTTCTCCGTCGGCTGCTATTGCGCCGACGAATCCCGATGCCATCGCTCGGTGTTGCGCGAACTCCTGCTCGAGCGGGGTGCGGACGTGAAGTAGCGGTTCACTCCAAGCCGAGGAACTCAAACAAATCGTTCATGCTGCGCGCTTCTCCCTCCGGCAAGATGCCCAGCCGTTCCACGGGATCGCCGGCGCGATTCAGCCAAAATGTTCGATAGCCAAACCCCGTCGCACAGCAGGCGTCCCAGCCATTCGACGAGACGAAGACCAGGTACGCAGCCGGACAATCGAATGCCTCGACGCCCAGCTGATAAACCTCCGGCGCCGTCTTGAATTTCCGCACCTTGTCGGCACTGAGGACGTGCGTGAACAGTGTCGACATGCCGGCGGCTGAAATGGCGCTCGCCAACATCGATGGACTCCCATTCGACAGTATCGCGAGCGGAATTCCCCGCGCGCGAAGCCGCTCGAGGGCGGGAAGGACTTCCGGATACGCCGGCAGGCGCGCATAGAGATCCAGCAGCCGCCGACACTGGTCCTCGGAAAGATCCAGCCGCAATCGCGCGCAGGAATGAAGCAGCGCATCCTGGGTAATGATCGAAAAATCGACGTACCGGTCGCACAGAGTGCGCAGCCTCGAGTAATCGATTTGCTTCTCCCGCCACAGGGCGGTGAGAGCGGCGCCGTGCTGCGGAAACAATTCCTCGGCCAGCGATCCCACCGAATGAACGTCAAACAGCGTCCCATAGGCATCAAAAAGAATGCCCCTCGGGAGACGGCCGGGCGCGTCGCGGCCCGCGGTGGATTGGTTGCCAATCAAGAACTTCTTCCCTTGCTGCCTCGCCCGCTGCTCGGAGGCTGTCGGCGCACCCGGTAAAGGACTACTTCTTGCCGAGATTCTCCGCCGCAAATTCCCAATTGGCGAGCTTGTCGAGCAGTGCGCTCACATAATCGACGCGTCGATTCTGGTAGTCAAGGTAGTAGGCGTGCTCCCATACGTCGATGGTGAGCAAAGCTCGGTCGCCTCGAGCCAACGGATCATCGGCGTCACCCGTCTTCACGACCTTGAGCTTTTCGCCGTCCTGAACAACCAGCCAGGCCCAGCCGCTGCCGAATTGCCCGACGGCCGCGTTTGCCAATTCCTTCTTACACGCATCGACGCTGCCGAAGGATGATTCCATCAGCCGCTTGAGGATTGCCGGCGGCTCACCGCCGCCCTTGGGCTTCAGGCTTCGCCAGTAAAACGTGTGATTCCATGCTTGTGCCGCATTGTGGAAAATGGCCACGTGCTCGGAATGACCCGCGGTGGCCTTGATGATCTTCTCGAGCGGCAGCTCCGCGAACTCGGTCCCCGCGATCAGCTTGTTCAACGTGTCGACATAGGTCTTGTGATGCTTGCCATAGTGAAATTCGAGCGTTCTTGAAGAAATGACGGGCTGCAGCGCGCCCTGATCGTAGGGCAGCGCAGGCAGCGGAATGGGAGGTGATGAAATGGTCGCCGCGTTCATGGACGCTCCTGTAAGTGTGGGAGGGAAAGTGGCTGTGACCGACCCACCTTACGGCGGTGCACCCGTGACTGCCATCGGCATCGGTCACTTGGAGCCGTAGGTATGCACTGACGCCTAGTAGACGTACGGCACCACCATCCGCATCCCTCTCATTTGCGCAAACGAGAGCATCGATACGCGCGTGCCGCTCGCTGCCTTGGTGCACAGGCTCACGTCACCGCTCTTGGTATTCACTCGCACATGCGCTTGCCCTTCGCCGTTTTTGAATTCCAGCCGCGAGCCGGGACCGTACCGCGACTCGAGAGGCTTGGGTCCAAAGCAGTTCTTGATGGTTCCACTGAAAGACTGCACATCGAATTCCGCGGCCGGCGCTGCGGCGAACTTCAAGCTGACATTGCCGCTGACCGACTCGCCCTCGATCTGCCCGTCGCGCGCCAAGGCAATTTCGGCCGTCATATCGCCGGACACGCTCTTGAAGCGGCCGCGGGCCACGTCGGCGAGTTCGACGGTCACGTTGCCGCTCACGGTCGTGATGTCCGCCTCCCCGCCCCCGCCCGTCAATTGGATATCGCCACTGATGCTCTTGACCTCGATCGTCTTGGCAGCGCGTGCCGTCAATCGTATGTCGCCGCTCACCGTGTTCGCACGAATATTGCCGCCCGCATCGCCGCTCAAGTTGCCGCTCACCGATTGCAATTTCACGTCGCCCATGACACCGGTCATTTTCAAGTCCGCACTGACCAGCGTCGCCGTTACCGAGCTCTGGGTTGGCACGTGAATGACGAGACGCGCCTCGCCCTCAGATCCCCAGGTATGAGCGGAGCGCGACACCACATGAATCGACGTACGGTTTCCTGCGCTCGTCACGTCGACCCGTTCCACATTGTCGCCGGCACTGCCACTGACCTCGACCTCGCTCCGGTCCCAGCCGTCGACCTCCACAGTACCCGCGACGTTGACGATTTCGATCTCACCTCGGGCCTCGGCGGCTCGGCGTTCCTGAATCGCCCGTCCCGCGTGGACCAGCGACCAGGGAACGAGCAGCGCAGCCAAGGTGCAAATTAGAAGCCAACCGCCGGAGCGGGTATCAGATTGTGCTGTCGACATGGTCATATCCTCGTCATCGTGGGTTCGGTAGCCCGTACGACGTGTTCGTACAGGTCAAGTTCGTCATGCCAAGTGCTCTGCCAGAGCTGCTCGAGCAACGGGCTCGCGGGATCGCTCGCCAGTGCCTTACGGATGTCTTCGTGCGCGCGCCGAATGACCGCCAAACTGGCCTCGACTTGCGCACGCGTGGCCGGATCGAGAAGCGCCAGCCGCTCGCTGAAATTCGCTTCCAGGGAAGCGCGCGCGGCCACGTAGCTCGCGTTTCGCGGCTCGTCGAAGATCGCAGTGCGCGCCGCCGACTGCGGTGCGGGAGAAACCGGACGTCCGCGCAACACCGCCCACATGAGCGCACTGGCCAGACAGGCGCCGATCACACCGGCCGCCGCCGCAAACACCAGCGGACGGGTAACCCGGGGGCGCCGCTCCAGGCGGCCTGCGATTCCGGGCCACAGATTTCGGGGCGGCGGCACGTCGCGCGGCAGATTCTCGAGCTGTTCATCTAGCGATTTTTGCAAAGGGTCGTTCATGGTGCCTCCATTCCAAGCGCCGCTGCCAGCAGGCCGCGCGCACGATGCAACTGCGCCTTGCAGGTGCCTTCGGCGACGCCCAACGCACGGGCCGCCTCCGCATGACTAAAACCATAGATGCCGACCAGCACGAGCACGTGGCGCGCGCCTTCCGGCAGCCCCGCGATCGCATGCTCGAGATCGAGCGGTGGCGCTCCGCTCCCCGGATCGGGCACATCGGGCAGGCCCGCGGCAGGCTCCGCCACTTCATATTCCACGCGCAAGCCTCGGCGCCGGGCCAGCACGGTGTGGACGGCGATGCGATGCAGCCAGGTCGAAAAGCGGCTGCGCTTTTCAAAGCTGCCCAGCGCCCGCCAAGCGGCGATGAAGGATTCCTGGGTACAGTCCTCGGCGGCTTCGCGCTGTCCGGTGAGACGCAGGCATAGGCCATAGACTCGGGGTGCAAATTGCCGGTACAGGTGTTCGAAGGCGATCAGGTCGCCGCCGACCGCGGCAGCGATGAGTTCGGCCGGCTCTGCGGCGGCCTCCATCGCTCCTGGAATCTGCAGCATCTGAACCGTCCCCACTCGGCACCCCATTCGTCCTTTCACCTACCCGATTAGAGGTAAGCGGGAGCGCGAAGGTTTAAACGGTTCTTTACCTACGCCTGTTGGTAGAGCCCGGCGATGGTGTTGACGGCACGTTCCGCCTCTGCGTGGAAGCGGTACCGCGGCCGGCACGGATACCACCGATACTGCACCCATCCACGGCAGCGACCAACGCGGCCGCACTCGCTCCGGCCAACAGCCGCCGGCGTCCGATCTGCGTCCCCAGGTTGCGGTATTTCATTTGAGCTCGATCTCCACGAATCGAAACTCATAGTCATTGGCATTGATCACATTGTGGGCGACGCCTGCAAGCCGCGCATATGAAATGCCAGCCTGCAAAGAAGCCTCGCTCACGCCCGAAGCGTCCTCCAGCCGAAGAGTGCCGCTCGTCAGGGGCACCACGACGTAGTCATGAGCGTGGACGTGGTGCCCGGTGTCCGCTCCCGGAGCAAAGCGCCATTCCGTCACGATCAGACGTTCGTTGTCGACTTGAACCGTCGATGTGGCCTTCACGATGGCATCCTCCACGATCAAATGCATCCACTATGCCCGCAAGCCTAGCGGGTTCCAAAAGAAAGAATAGCCCCCCCACCTCGTGCTAACGTTTCCGGAGACTATCGATATGCCCCCCGAGCCGGGCTCTTTTCCGTAAAATGAGGGACCGATGAGCAGCGAGGTGTGGATGGAACCGGCAGACAACGCGGCCCTTTGGCTGCTCCGGACGGCCGCATGCTGGGGGTAATCGTCTGCCCCGCCTGCGATTTGGCGCATCGTCTCACCGCCGCCCCCGCAACCGGGCGCACGCAATGCGCGCGGTGCCGCGCGCCGTTGCAGCGTCGCGAAAACGCCTCCATCGACACGGCGATCGCATTGGCCGTCTGCGCCTTGGTTCTCCTGTTGACTGAGCAATGCGTATCCGCTGGTGGCAATGCAAGTCAACGGCAACTCCCGCGATACGACGTTGATCGGCGCCGCAGTTCGGCTTGTACGTGCAAGGGTTCGAGTCGCTTGCGGTGCTCGTCTTCCTGACCACCGTGGTCGCTCCGTTGCTGCAGATCGTGACGCTGCTCCATGTACTGATTCCCTTGCGGCGAGGACGGCGCGCCGTCAGGTCAGATCATGCCGTGCTTCGCCTGCTCACGCGGGTGCGGCCCTGGAATTTCATGGAAGTGTTCATGCTGGGCGCGCTCGTCGCGCTGGTGCGTCTGTCGAAATTCGCGCACATCGCGCCCGGAATTGCCCTTTGGTCATGCGTTCTGCTCATGCTATGCCTGTCCGCACTGGCCAGTGTCGCCTCGCCCGAGCAGCTATGGCGATGGGTCGAGCGGAGTCCGGAGTGAGCAGTCCCATCACCGGCCGCAGCCTCGGACTTCTCGTCTGCCTCGATTGCCGTGCGACGCGTGCGCGGCGTGAAGGCGGTTCACTTGCGCTGTCCGCGGTGCCACGCGCGCCTGCACGAACGCAAACCTCACAGTCTCGCCGTCACGACCGTATTGGTCATCGGCGCCGCCGTGTTGTACATCCCCGCAAACGTCCTGCCGGTGATGAACACACGCACGATCCTCGACGATGAACGCGATACCATCATGAGCGGTGTGCTGGTATTGCTGCAGTCCGGATCCTGGCCGATCGCCTTGCTGGTGTTCATTGCCAGCATCGTCGTACCCCTGTTGAAGATTCTCGCCCTGGGAGTGTTGCTGTATTCCGCCTGGCGCCGCTCGCCGCGCCGCCGTTTGCAGCGCAGTGCGCTCTATCGGATGATAGAATTCATCGGACGATGGTCGATGCTCGATATTTATGCCATTTCGCTGCTGGCCACATTGGTGCAGGTCCAGTCCTTCGCGTCCATCATCGTCGGCTGGGGCGCATGGGCTTTCGGCGCCGTGGTGGTTCTGACCCTGCTCGCGACGCGCGACTTTCGACGAGCGGCTGCTGTGGGATACGCCGCGATGACTGAACCCACGAATCCCGGCTTGGATGATCTACCCTCCGCCGTGCCGGCGGAGCTCGCGATGGGCGCGCCTGCCGCTCATTTGGATCCTCCCCGTGGTGGTGATTCTGGCGGGCGCGTTCGTCGTGATCCACGAGAAGCTTGCGCAGGGAACCAGCATCGAAATCCGTTTCCACAACGCCGAAGACCTGGAAGCGAACAAGACCAAGATTCGCTACAAGGATGTCGAAATCGGCGAGGTACGCGACATTCACGTGTCCAAGGATCGCAAGGAGGTCGTCGTGACCGCGATGATTCACCGCGACGCAAGCGACTATCTCGTGGATGACACCCGGTTTTGGGTGGTGCGCCCGCGCGTCTCCGCTGCCGGGATCACGGGTTTGGGCACGCTGGTATCCGGCGCCTACATCAGCGTCGATGTGGGCCGTTCGGCGACCCACAGCAGGCATTTCGTCGGCCTGGAGGTGCCGCCCATCGTCACCGTGGATCTGCCGGGGCGCGAATTCGTGCTGCACGCGGACGATTTGGGTTCGTTGGGCATCGGTTCTCCGGTCTTTTACCGGCACATCGCCGCAGGTCAGGTGGTGGGCTATACACTCGATCCGGGCGGCTCCGGCGTCACGCTCAAGATATTCGTCAATGCGCCCTTTGACGCCTATGTCACCGGCGGGACGCGGTTTTGGCAGGCGAGCGGCATCGACATGTCGATCAATTCCGACGGGATCAAGCTGCGTACCGAATCGCTGACATCCATTCTTCAGGGCGGCGTTGCATTTCAATCACTCCCGGGCGATGCGCTGACCGAAGTGCCGGTCGATACCGCATTTCCTCTTTACACGGACGAAGACCGCGCCATGCGCCCGACGGAAACGGAGATCCGGACATTCGTCATGTACTTCAAGGGCTCGCTGCGCGGCCTGTCGCCGGGTGCGCCGGTCGAGCTGCACGGCATTGCGGTGGGTGAAGTCAAAAGCGTGGACGTCGAGTACGACCGCGATGCCGGTGCGCTGCGATTCCCCGTCGTAGTGGATCTTTATCCGCAGCGAATACGCGGACGGAAAGCGCGCGGCGCGCAACCGCCCGCCGCCAGAGACAAGCCCGAAGGCTCCAGCCGGGCATTGGTCGACAGCCTGGTCGCGCACGGACTGCGGGCCGAATTGAAGTCCGGCAACCTGCTGACGGGCCAGAAATACGTGGACCTGGATATGCACGCGGATGCTCCCGCCGAGAGGGTCTGGTGGGAGGAGCAGCCTTCGGTGTTTCCGACCGTGTCCAATGGGCTGGATGAAATCCAAGATTCCATGGCAAACATCGCTCGAAAGCTCAACAAAGTTCCCTTCGATCAGATTTCCTATCGACTGCTCTCCACCATGAGCAGCCTCGAACAGACCTTGAAGAGCACGGATCAATTGATGCGGCATGTCGATGGCAGCATCGCGCCGCAGGTGGAAGCAACACTGGCGGAAGCCCAGGCTGCCATGAAGAACGCAAAAGATTTATTGGCGCAGGATGCACCCCTGCAGAGCGATCTCGGCGCGACTCTGCTGCAGCTGTCGCGCGCAGCAAAGTCGGTCACCGCGCTGGTCGAATACCTGGAACGCCATCCTGAGTCCTTGCTGCGCGGCAAACCTGGAGACTCGCCGTGAAATCACTTCTGACGGCGATGTGCCTCGTGGGCCTGCTCTACGCGTGTGCAACGAGCCAATCGGATCATTTCTACATTCTGAGCGAGAAGCCGCAGGGCACGACCGAGGCAAGCACCCATCAAGCAAGGACACCACCCGCCACGCAAGTGTCGCTGCGCGTGACGCTGCCCTCATTGGTGGACCGCTCTGAAATGATACTCAACACCTCCACGAACGGAATCGTCGTGCTGGAGCATGAACGGTGGGCCGCCCCGCTTGCCGATCTAGTGACGCAAACTCTGGCGCGAGACCTCGAGAGCCGCCGCAGCGACATGCAGGTCGCCGACCGAAGATTGGGCCGCTCGGGCGGCGTCGCCGTCAAGGTAACGGTGGACGTGGTGCAGATGACGGCGCGCAGAGGGGAACGGGCGAGCATCGAGACACACTGGCGAATCACCGACCCGCGCACGGGTGGGGACATGGTCGGCGGTGACGTGTTCAGCGCGCCCCTGGCGCAGGAAGGGTATGCAGCGGTCGCAGCGGCATTGAGCGACTGCCTGGGGCTGCTCGCCGACCGATTGGCCCAGGAATTGCCGCGGGAGTAGCGATGAGGCTGCGTCCGCAAGGCAAGCGCCCATCCCTGGTCTAGCCGCGCGTAGCCGCAGCCCCGCGCGACGCGGCGATCCATCGCCGCTGTGCCGCAGTCTTGGTGCCGCTAGGGTTGGACTACGACGTCGTTGTGCACCGACGTCACGCCTTCCGTATTTTTGGCAATCATGGTTGCCATGTCGACTGCATCTTGATTGGGAGCGCGTCCGCTCAGCCACACGATGCCGTTTTCATCCGTGTCTACTTTGATTCTCGTCAATGAGGTCAGATGCTTCGCAGCCAATTTCGACTTCACTTTCGTGGTGATCACCGAATCCTTGACATAGTGATGGGACTCGCCCGACCCCGCTTCGTCTGCGAGCACCATCGGAGCACAGACGATGCCGGCGGTGAGCATGCCAGCCAGTATGAGATGTTTCATTGTTCACTCCTCGTAACAGCCTTGGCGGCTCCTGGGTGCCAGAATGGCTCATATCGACCCGCGGCATCTGTAGGCGGGGGAAGGAAGCAGTTGCCGGTCCTATCCCACATGATCAGGAGCGCCGCGCTAGCTTTTCGGCGGCGCCCGGCCGCTCTCCTTTTGCACAGGCCCCCCGGACTTGATGTTCGGGCATCGATAGAAGCCGAGCTGTATTCACGAGCGCCATATGCGTCAATGCCTGTGGGAAGTTTCCCAGCATGCGCTTTGCGCGCGGATCATATTCCTCGGCGAACAGGCCGACGTCGTTGCTCAATGAGACCAGCCGCTCGAACAGCGCTTCGGCCTCTTCGCGGCGTCCGGTCAAGGCGTAGCTGTCCGCGAGCCAGAACGAGCAGGGTAAGAACGTCCCTTCCCCGGGCGGCAGGGCGTCAACTTGCGTGGCGGTTGAGTAGCGCATGACCAAACCGTCGATCACCAAGCTGCGTTCGATCGCCGCAATCGTGCCGAGAACCCGCGGATCATCGACCGGCAGAAATCCAACCTGCGGGATCAACAGCAGACTGGCATCCAAGAATGTCGACTCGTACGACTGCACGAACGTATTGCCGCTTGCGTCAAAGCCTTTTTCGCAAACCTCGGCGTGGATGGCGCCGCGCAGCTCCCGCCATCGCTCGATGGGGCCTTCCAGACCGTCTTGCTCCGCATCCTTGATAGCCCGATCGAATGCGACCCAGGCCATGATTTTGGAATGCGTAAAATGACGGCACGGACCCCGGACTTCCCATAGACCCTCATCGGGCCGCTCCCAGTGCGTCTCGAGAAACCGCAGCAGAGCCAATTGGACTTTCCAGGCCTCAGGCTCGGGCGGCACGCCGGCTGCGCGCGCCAGATGCAAGGTATCCATGACCTCCCCATAGACATCGAGCTGGAATTGCTTCGCTGCGGCGTTTCCGATGCGCACCGGAGCCGACTTCTCGTAGCCCGGAAGCCAGGTCAGTTCATGTTCATCGAGACGCCGAAAGCCGGTGACGCTGTAAAGCGTCTGCAAATCGTCCGGAGAGCCGGCTACCGCGCGCAGCAGCCATTCGCGCCAGGCGGCCGCCTCGTCCTCGTAGCCGGCGAGCAGCAGTGCGTTCAAGGCGAACGTCGCATCGCGCAGCCAGCAGAAGCGGTAATCCCAGTTGCGCACACCCCCCAGCCTCTCGGGCAGGGAAGCGGTGGGCGCTGCAATCAGTCCGCCCGTCGGCTTGTAGGTGAGCGCCTTCAAGGTGATCAGCGAACGCAGCACGGAAGCGTGCCATCGGCCTCGATAACTACACTGGGCGGACCATTCCTGCCATCGGCTTTCAGTCTCGGTGAGCGCCTTTTCGGCGTCGATCGCCCCCGGAGTGCCGAGGTGCGATGGATGATAGTTGAGCACGAACGATTCGCGCTCGCCGGCGCTCACGCTGAACTCGGCAACGGTGTGCATATTCTCACCTTCGGCGTCGACTGACGCCGCCAGCTCGAGCGTGTCCGGTCCGGCGGTGAGCAGCAATATTTCGCCCGACCTATGGACCCACGGAACGATGGAGCCGTAATCGAAGCGAACCCGAAGTTCCATGCGCAGAGCGACCCGGCCGCGGAGGCCCTCAACGATGCGCACGATATCCCAGCGCTCGCTGGAGAGGGGCATGAAGTCGATGACCCGCACGCTTCCCTGTTCGGTATCGAAGTCGGTTTCCAGAATCAGGCTGTCGCCTCGATACCTCCGCCGCACACCCCGCACCTCGCCGGAAGGCGCAAGCAGCCAGCGTCCATGTTCCGGATCGCCTAGGAGCGCGGCAAAACACGCGCCCGAATCGAATCGGGGGAGACAAAGCCAATCGATGGAGCCGTCGTTGCCCACCAAGGCGGCAGTATGGCAATCGCCGATCAACGCGTAATTCTCAATCGGCAAGGCCATGCGTAGCGATGATAGTCAACCTGCGCCGTCTGCGGCCATCGCTGGGAGCGCGAACATCCGTCGGTTGATTCCTACAGGCAAAGACCTCACCGAGTAACCAGTGCTATCCTCAGGCTCATGAATTGGGACTGGCGAGTCTTTGCGATCGGGTCGGCGTTCTTCGCCGCGCTGACGGCGATCTTCGGCAAGGTCGG
This sequence comes from uncultured Gammaproteobacteria bacterium, assembly GCA_963779985.1. GTDB lineage: Bacteria > Pseudomonadota > Gammaproteobacteria > Steroidobacterales > Steroidobacteraceae > Bog-1198. Next base: position 783,057 of record CAVZZW010000004.1, on the reverse strand, counting down.
CGTGTCCGAAATGAACTCCGACCTTGCGACCTTCCTCAGAACCATCGTGATTTTAGTGGTCACCGCTCTGCTGATTTGGGCGCGGCACGAATGGCAGCGGCCGGACAGTCTGTCGCCGAGAGGCGTGCTGTTTCTGGTCCTGTCGGGGATAGCCACCGGCCTGTCGTGGCTCTGCTACTACCGCGCGTTGCAAACGGGTCCCGCTTCCCGCGTTGCTCCCATCGATAAGCTCAGTGTCGTACTGGTCGTGCTGTTCGCGGTGGCGTTCCTGGGCGAGCGCCTCACCTGGAAGGCGGGATTGGGAAGCATCTTGATCACCGCCGGCGCCGTCCTCATGGCGCTTTGACTCCAGGAAACGCTCCGAATCGCCCGTACCCACTGCGCCAACAGCTAAGGATTCCGTCCATCGGTCCGACACCTCACGCCCCAGCATATCGTAGCTACGCCACCCTAGAATTGCGCCCTGGACTGCCGCACGCCCTCGGCTACTGCGCGTGGTCGGCCTCGACTTTCGCGACCGCCGGACGTGCCGCCAAGAGTTTCGCATGCGCCTCGAGCTTGGGTGCCCGGGCGTACAGCTCGCTCTTGTCCCCGGGGTACCACGACGCCAGCATGTAGAGGTAGACGTCGGCGATGGAATAATCGGCCCCCAGCACGTAGGGCGCGAGCCCTTGACTGATGAGCGCGAGGTGGGTGCAAAAATCCTCCGTTGCCTGTTTGCGAATCGCTTCGGCATCGACCTCGCCGCGGGCCGAATAGCGCGCCGAATAGTACATACGCAGCGCCTCCTCGTAGACATTCGCCGAGAGAAACACCATCCACTGCAGGAAGGTGGCGTGACGAGCGGTGCCGGCCGGCGGTGCCAACGCGGACTGCGGATGGCTCAGCGCGAGATGGACCAGCATCGCGGCCGACTCGAACATGATGGTGCCGTCCGGCAACACCAATGCCGGCACTCTGCCGGTGGGATTCGTGGCGCGGAAGCGTTCGACATCCGCCGCTTCACGTCCCACCCAGATGCGCTCGTACCGCGCACCGATTTCCTCCAGTGCCACTTGGACCGCCAGCGAGCCTGAACCCTGGCGTCCATAGAGCTTGTACATCGTCGTCATTGCTGCGCCCCTCATTGGAACCGAAGCGGCATATTACCGTTTCGGCGTCTCGATCGTCGCGAATTGCAGTATCCTTGCGCGGGATTCTTTGGAAGGAAATGCCCCATGTCCGGAACCACGTTATCGAGACGCGTTTTTCTGCGCGGCGCCGCCGGCGCTCCGCTCCTCGCGATGGGCGCGCAAATTGGCCTGCCCACGGCATCTGCGGCGGAACTCAAATCCATGACGCTGGACGCCAAACCAGTCTCGGGCGACGAGCGACGAGCACGCATCGCCAAGGTTCAAATGCTCATGGGTCAGCGCAAGGTCGCCGCGCTTCTGGTGGAACCGGGATCGACTCTCGACTACTTCACCGGAATACGATGGCATCGTTCCGAGCGCGTCACGCTCGCGATCATACCCGCCCAGGGTGAGGTTCTGATCGTGACGCCGGCATTCGAGGAACCGTCGGTGCGAGAGACCCTGCAGGTGAGTGCCGATGTGCGCACGTGGAACGAACACGAGAGTCCGCTCGAACGCATCGTTCAAGGTCTGCGCGACCGAGGCGCGGCCTCGGGAATGCTGGCGGTGGAATCCACCACTCGGTTCTTCATCGTTGACGGCGTGCGGCAGACCTCGAATGCCTACGAAATGATCTCGGCCGATCCCCTGGTACGCGCCTGTCGGCTGATCAAGTCGCCTGCCGAATTGGCGTTGATGCAAACGGCCAATGACGTGACCATCGAAGCGCTGCGGTTCGTCCATGCACATGTGGAGCGCGGCATGAGCTCCGCAGATATCAGCGCCCTGATGGACCGCACCACTACCACTCTGGGCGGCTCGCCCGAATTCGCGCTCGTGCTCCTGAACGAGGCTTCCGCCTATCCGCATGGGTCGCTGAAAACCCAGACGGTGCGCGAGGGCTCGACCCTATTGATGGATTGCGGCTGTACGGTGCATGGTTATCAGTCCGATATTTCGCGCACCTGGGTATTCGGCCAGGCGAGCACCCGCCAGCGCAGCGTCTGGAACACCGTCAAACGCGGGCAGGAGATCGCTCTCGAGACCGCCCAGATCGGCCTCCCCGTCGGCAAGATCGACGATTCGGTGCGTGGCTACTATGAGAAGGCAGGTTGGGGGCCGGGGTACCGCCTTCCGGGACTCTCGCATCGCACCGGCCACGGCATCGGGCTCGACGGACATGAGCCTGCCTATCTCGTGCACGGTGATGCGACGCCGCTGCAGGCCGGCATGTGTTTTTCCGACGAACCGGGAATTTACATCCCCGGCGAGTTCGGTGTTCGCTTGGAGGACTGTTGGGTCATGACCGCGTCCGGCCCCAAGCTGTTCACGCCCCTTGCAAAATCTCTGGATGAACCTGTTTGATCGCCCTTCTATCGTTGCTGGTCTGGCTCTACCTGTTCTTTGCGCATGGCAGATTCTGGCTATCCGTCCCGCAACTGCCTCCCGCCACGCCGCCGGAACACCCGGATGTAGACATCATCGTTCCGGCACGCGATGAAGCGCACACCATCGGTCCGGTGATCAGCTCGCTGCTCGCACAGGATTACCGCGGCAAGTTCCGAGTCATACTGGTCGACGACAACTCCACCGACGGCACGGCGGCGCGGGCGGGAACGGCGCCGAACCTGGCCATCATTGGCTTGCAGTCAAAACCTGCAGGATGGTCCGGGAAATTGTGGGCATTGAGCCAGGGAATTGCGGCGAGCCGCGCGCCCATCCTGCTGTTCGCCGATGCCGATATCGTCCACGATCCGCGCCATCTATCAGCGCTGGTCGCGAAGCTCCTGCAATCCGGCGCGCAGATGGTGAGCGAGATGGTGCGCCTCAACTGCGCGAGTCTTGCGGAACGCGCATTGGTACCGGCTTTCGTCTATTTCTTCCAGATGCTGTATCCGTTCAGACGGGTGAATGACCCGTCTTCGTCGGTCGCGGCCGCCGCGGGCGGCACGGTGCTCATTCGGCGCGAGGCCCTGCAGAGCATCGGCGGCATCGACGCGATCAAGAACTGCCTCATCGACGACGTGGCGCTGGCGAAAGCGGTAAAGGCAACCGGACCGATATTTCTCGGGCATTCCGCCCTTGCGGCATCCATTCGGCCCTATCCGACATTTGCCGATATTTGGCAGATGGTCTCACGCACCGCGTTCACGCAACTGCGCTATTCGGCCGTGCTGTTGGTGCTCACGTTGCTCGGCCTCACGCTGGTGTGGTTGGTCCCTGCGGCGGCAATTCTGTTCGGACGCGGCTGGCAGTTCGTTTTTGGCCTGATCGCCTTTGTGCTATCGGCCGTGAGCTACCTGCCTACGCTGACCCGATATGGGCGCAGCCGTTTATGGGCGCCCGCAATTCCGCTGATCGCGCTCTTTTACATGGCGGCGACCTGCAGTTCGGCGCTCGATCATTGGCGCGGGCAAGGCGCCCGCTGGAAAAGCCGCGCCTACGGTTCGGGTTAGCCCTTCGACACGCTCGATTTCAAGGGCAACGCTCTCAACACTCGGCCCTTGATCGCATAGGTGTCCAACCACCGTTCATTCGGCACGCAGTCAGCCCGGTATTCGATGTCGCGCAGGCTGAAATTCTGGTTGATGAGATCCTTCAACCCCTGAATCAGCTCGCAATCACCGTCGCCCATGAAATCGGGGCGCCGCGGCCGCAGTTCCAAGGGAGTCCAGCGTCCTTTGACCGCATCGGGGCCGTCCGCATCGGCAGCCGGAGCAAGCGAATAGAAATCCGCATCCACCCAGGCGCTGTGGCTGGGCGTGTCGTACGGACCTGGGCAGCCGCTGGCATAGACCTTGGCGTCGCGTCTCGCTCCGATGTAAAGGAGAATCTGGCGCACGTGCCCTTCCAGGCCATCGCAGGTGTACAGCGCCGTGAAGCCAAAGTAGCTGAACCGTGCCTTGTGATGCTGCCAGGTACCGCTCACGACATCGCCGGGCGGGGCAGCCGCAGCCTCATTTGCAGCGCAACTCAACAGCAACCCGAACCACAGGCTGCCCAGCACTGCCGCCGCTCCCCGCACTGACATCCATGATCGAATCGCGAGCATTTTCTCTAGGACTACAAATGGCGATTCGAGTTCAACGCACCGGGACTAGGAGCGCGCGATCAACATCTGCGGGGCGCTGTGCTGGCTTCGACCACGGTGACAGCCGTCATGTTGACGATGCGCCGCACCGTGGCCGCCGGAGTCAGAATGTGCGCAGGCGCGGCGCAGCCGAGCAATATCGGACCGATGGCGACGTTGTGTCCCGCGGCCGACTTGAGCAAATTGTAGGCGATATTGGCACTGTCGAGATTGGGACAGACCAAGAGATTCGCACTGCCATGCAAGGCACTGCCGGGAAGAATTGCCCTGCGCGCTGCCTCGTCCAGGGCGCAATCGCCATGCATCTCACCGTCCACTTCCAGGTGCGGCATGCGCTCGTGCAGCAACGCCAAGGTGGCGCGCATCTTGAGCGCCGAGGGTGCATCGCTGCTGCCGAAATTCGAATGCGACAGCAACGCTGCTTTGGGATTCAAACCGAATGCGCACAGCTGATCGGCGGCAAGCTGCGTGATTTCCGCAAGCTGCGGAGCGCTCGGATCGAGATTGACGTGGGTATCGACGATGAACACCTGGCGCCCGGGAAGAATGAGCCCGCTCATCGCTCCGTACACGTTGACGCCGGGGCGGCGTCCGATGACCTGATCGATGTAGTGAAGGTGCCGCGCAGTCGTGCTGATGGTGCCGCAGATCAGTCCGTCCGCCTCGCCCTTTTTCAGCAGCATCGCGGCAATCAATGTGGTGCGGCGGCGCATTTCCAGCTTGGCGTATTGGGCCGTCACGCCGCTGCGTTCGGTCAGCCGGTGATAGTCCTGCCAATATTCACGATAGCGCTCATCCTGTTCTGGATTGACGATGGTAAAGTGTTCACCGGCCCGAATTCGCAGGCCGTAGCGCTTGATGCCGCGCTCGATCACCGCAGGGCGGCCGATCAGGATCGGCGTCGCGAGCTTTTCATCCACCGCGATCTGCACGGCGCGCAGCACCCGCTCATCCTCCCCTTCCGCATAGACGATGCGGCTGCGCTCCGCGGGCAGCGTGCGGGCGGCCGCGAATATCGGCTGCATCAGCGTGCCGCTGTGGTACACGAACTGCAGCAGACGCTGGCCGTATGCTTCGAGATCCGCGATCGGCCGAGTGGCCACGCCGGAGAGCATGGCAGCCTTGGCCACCGCCGGTGCGATCTTGACGATCAGGCGTGGGTCGAAGGGTTTGGGTATGAGGTATTCAGGACCGAAAGCCAAGTCCTCGATGCCTCCGTAAGCGGCAGCGACGACATCGCTCTGCTCCTGACGCGCCAATTCAGCGATAGCGTGGACAGCGGCGATTTCCATCTGCCGGGTGATGGTGGTGGCACCGACATCCAGTGCACCGCGAAAGATGAATGGAAAACACAGGACATTGTTGACCTGATTCGGATAATCGCTGCGACCGGTGGCGATGACGGCATCGGCGCGCACCGCCCGCACCTCCTCCGGGAGGATTTCCGGCGTCGGGTTGGCTAGAGCAAGGATCAAGGGCTTCGGCGCCATCTTGCCGACCATGGCTCGAGTGAGCACGCCGCCGGCCGACAGGCCGAGAAACACGTCCGCGCTACCGATGACTTCATCCAATGTGCGGGCCTTCGTGGGCTGCGCGAAGCGGCTCTTTTCCGGATCCATCAGCTCCTGCCGGCCTTCGTAGACGACGCCGGCAAGATCGGTCAACCATACGTTCTCGCGCGCCAACCCCAAATCGAGCAGCAAATCCACGCAGGCCAGCGCCGCGGCGCCCGCGCCGCTGACCACCATTTTGATGCTCTCGAGGTCCTTGCCGACCACTTGCAGTCCATTGATGCAGGCCGCGGCGACGATGATCGCGGTACCGTGCTGGTCGTCATGGAACACCGGAATTTTCATGCGCCGGCGCAATTCCCGTTCGACGATGAAGCATTCCGGGGCTTTGATGTCCTCGAGATTGATGGCGCCGAACGTGGGTTCGAGGGCGGCAATCAATTCGACCAGCTTCAGCGGATCGCGCTGCTCGACTTCGATGTCGAATACGTCGATGCCGGCGAATTTCTTGAACAGCACCGCTTTGCCTTCCATCACTGGTTTGGCGGCGAGCGGCCCGATTGCTCCCAACCCGAGTACCGCAGTGCCGTTCGTGATGACTCCGACCAAATTTCCGCGCGCGGTAAAACGATAGACGTTGAGCGGGTCCTCGACGATGGCCTCGCACGCTGCGGCAACGCCGGGCGAATACGCCAGCGCCAAGTCGCTCTGGTTGAGCAACTGCTTGGTAGCGGTGATCGAGAGCTTTCCCGGAGTCGGAAACTCGTGATAATCGAGGGCCGCCTTCTTACGCACCTCTTTGATGTCGTCGTTATTCAATGGAGATCCTTGTCTGCTTGGGCGATCAGCAGACGGCCGCTGAACAAATGCCGGATTTTAGCGCACGGACAGCCTGAAATCATGCGCCGGTGGCCGGGGAACCGGGTGGACCCGCGGCGGGCCATTATCAGGCACGGCGCCCCCAAATGGGACTAAACTCAAGCCTTGGGTGAAGGATTAACCTCTCATTCGGAGGACACGTCCATGGGAACCACTCTCGTCAGCGGTCTAGACCGGATCCTGCATCTCGACGTCGTAAGAATCCCTGCATACCAGCCCATCCTGTGGTTGCGGAGCGGGTGGCTGGACATGCGCAAGCACTGGGGAGCGAGCCTCGGCTACGGCGCGTTGATCGTGGCACTCGGTTGGACGCTTCTGATCTTTTGCGGCACGCACCCCTACTTCGTCGCCGCGGCGATTACCGGATTCCTGCTCGTCGGCCCGCTGATGTCGGCGGGGCTTTGCGAGATGTCGCGGCGTTACTCTCTGGGCCAGACGGCGAGCTTCGATGACTCCCTGGACGGTTTTGGACGCAACGCCCCCGCGCTGTTCGAGTTCGGGGTCATCCTGGCCATCTGCGCCGCGGTGTGGTTCGGTGTCTCCGCGCTGCTCCTCGGCACCGTGTTCCATATCCCCGCGCCCGACATACGCGAAACTCTGTACCGCGGATTTCTCGACGCGACGAATCGCTCGCAGGTCACCGCCTACATCGTCGTCGGCGGCTTGCTGGCAACCGCCGTGTTCACCGTGTCGGTCGTGTCGATTCCGCTGATGATCGATCGGCACGCCTCCGCCGGACAGGCAATGCGTGCAAGCGTCAACGCGGTTCTGCACAACATCCCCGCCATGATTTTGTGGAGTGCGTTGATCCTGGTGTTGACCATCATCGGCTACGCGCCGCTGCTCGCCGGCTTACTCATCATCGCACCGCTGTTGGGGCATGCCACCTGGCATGCGTACAAGGGCATGATTCGCTGATCGTCCGCGCGAAGCTCCTAGATCGGGTGCCGCAGGAACGCAAGCACCAACGTTTCTGCCTTGCGGGGCGCGGCAAGGCTCAGGCTGCCGTTGAAGACCTTGTGAATGAGGCCTTCGCGCCAGGAATCAAATACCGCGGGGTTGATATAGGATTTGCGGCACACTGCCGGAGTGTTGCGCAGCTGGGCAGCCACCTGCTTGACCACCCGGGCGATCTCGCGCTTCATGGCGCGTTCGCTGCGAACTTCCGGCAATGGCGTGCGCGCGAGCAAAGTGATGGCGTGCAGGGTTGCACCCCACGTGCGAAAATCCTTGGCGGTGAATTCCTCGCCCATCGCGTCGCGCAGGTAATCGTTGACCTGGCCGGAATCGACGGGCCAGCGCTGGCCGTCGTCGCTCACATATTGGAACAGGTGCTGGCCCGGGATCTCCTGGCAGCGCCTCACGATCTGCGCGATGCGCCTATCGTCGATGTGAACTTCATGTTGGATGCCGCCCTTGCCGCGGAAATTCAACACCGCACGCCCGTCGGGAATGAAACTGACATGGCGATTGCGCAGCGTCGTAAGGCCGAAGCTCTTGTTATCGCGCGCGTATTCGCTATTGCCGATGCGCAGCCGCGTCGCATCGAGAATGCTGACCACCACCGCCAGGACCTTCTCGCGCGGCAGGCCGGGCAATCCCAAATCACGCCTGAGCTTGCGTCGCAACTTCGGCAATACTTCGCCGAAAGCCACCATGCGATCGAACTTCGCGCTGTCGCGCACCTGCCGCCACTCGGGATGGTAGCGATATTGCTTGCGTCCGCGCGCATCGCGTCCGGTCGCCTGCAGATGACCACGCGCTTTCAAGGAAATCCACACATCTCTATAGGCAGGCGGGATCGCGAGGCTCGCGATCCGTTTGAGTTCCTTGGCGGCAGCCAGCCGGCGGTTTTCCGGCGTGAGATAGCGAAAGCCCTTGCCCGCACGCAAACGCCGGATGCCGGGCTCGGCGTCGGACACATAGATCAGGCCGGCCTCGAGCGCCATTTGCGCCGCTTCGGCGGCGACGCCGGTGAGATTTGCAGCAGAAGCTGGTGGTCTTAGCATCATGGCGATTGGATTGTTGGCGAAACAACGATTCTTGCGCTAGAGATATCCGCTGACCTACGTGTAGGACCACACGATATCCGATCGTGCGGACGGCCTGCCCGCCGATCCGGCGATTTTGTGACGCAATTCTGTGACGCAATAGAGAGAACGGCCGCGACGGCGGTGGCGCCCGGCCTCGGGGCTCACATCTCGAGTGCGAGCGGCTTTCTTCTCGAACGCAATGCCATCACGAGGTAGTACAGCACACCGATGCCGATCCAGCAGGCGCCGAGGATTTTCGCTGCGCGATCCATTTCATAAAGCACGTAGACGATGATCGACAATCCGGTCAGCGGAAAGATGCAATGGCGCAGCCAATCACCGCTGCGCCGGCGATAGAAATAATGGTTGATCACCGACAAATGCAATAGAACGAAGCCGGCCAGCGCGCCGAAATTGACGATCCGGGTGAGATCATCCAAACGGTCGGCGAACAATATACCAACCAGAAGCGACACCGCGGCAACCACGAGAGTGCTCACGTAGGGAGTCTTGAAGCGCGGATGTACCTTGGCGAGAACTGCGGGAAGCTTTCCGTCGCGAGCCATGGCAAACAGAATGCGCGACACCGCCGCCTGGGCCGCCATGGCATTCGCTATCGCCGACGCGATCACGGTCGCCAAAATCGTAATCAGCCGCAGCCACGCTCCGCCCGCGCGTTCCGCGACTTCGTAAAATGCGGTATCCGCGGAAACGAAGCGCATGCCCCGGGCCAGATCGGTGGCGATCCAAGTTTGCAGCATGAACAGGGCACCCACCAGGACCAAAGACAGCACGGTGGCCCGGCCGACCGCGTTCTGGTTGCCGCGGTTCTCTTCCGCGAGCGTCGAGATTCCATCGAAGCCGAGGAACGACAGCACCGCAATCGAGGTGGCCCCCGCCACCGTCGACCAGGAAAATACTCGCGGATCGTAAAGCGGCTCGAGCGTCAGGCCGCCGGCACCCATCCCGCCATGCAGGGCGGACAACCCCAGGACGACGAACAGAACCAGCGTCACCAACTCCATGACGAGTATGTAGCGGTTGACGCGCGCGGTGAATGCAATACCGAGCAGATTGACGACCCCGTTGAACGATATGAAACCTACCAGCCAAGCCCACGGGGGAACCGCGGGGAACAACGGCCGCAGCGCTGCCGCACTGATCAGATACAGCAGCGACGGCACCAGAATGTAGTCGAGCAGAATCAGCCAGCCGGAGAAAAATCCCGCGATCTCGTGCAAGCCGCGGTGCGCGTACGCATACACGGATCCGGCCAGAGGAAATGCCCGCGACATGGCGGCGTAGCTGAGCGCGGTGAAAAACATTCCGACGAGCCCGATCAGATAGGCCAAAGGCACCATGCCCTTGGCCTCATCCCAGACGAAACCGAATACCGCGAAGGGAGCGATAGGCACCATGAAGATCATCCCGTAGATGATCAGATCCTTGGTGGTCAGGGCGCGATTCAGTTGCTCTTTGTAACCGAATTCTTGTAGCGACATGCGCGGCAGTTTAGCGAAGATCGGCTGGTCGCGGTGAGCTCGATGATCGATCTGCCGGGCCACCGTCATGGCATGCCCGCCATCGACGCCTATCTATTGTCCTGCGAAATTTTCCGCTACGCGACTTTGCTTCGAGCCGGCCATTCGGCAGCTTCGGCCGACTCTTTGCCGAGCGCATGCCACAGGTCCTTGAGCAGGCTCGCGAGTTCGCCGGCCATCACGGCGAAGTCGATGTCGAACTGTTCCGCCGGGTCGACCGTTTCATCCCCTTCGGCGGGCTCACTACTCATCTCGAGGAAATCCAACCGCTTGACTTGCAGCTTGTCGGTGAGCACGAACGACACCCGATCGTTCCAGGTCAACCCTAAGCGGGTCGGATATTTCCCGGAAGCCAGATGGGCTTGAATTTCCTTCCCGTCGAGCGGGTGATGCGTGTAACGAATGACGGTCTTGGACTTGTCGGCGGCGCGCAGTTCCAAATCATCATCGATCGAAAAGCGCCCCGGCGCTTCGCCGCGCTGCAGCCATGACGCCATTGCGGCGTGCGGCGAGCGCTCGATGTCGATGGCAAGCGGCGCGAAGCTGCCGAGCGTATCGCCCAAGGTCTCTACGACGATTTCCGCCCGGGCAGTTCCTGCCGCGTCCACGGCAAACCAACCCGCCGAGGGGTCGATCCATGCGCGTGTGACTCGGCGACGCGTGAGCGCGCGCGCGCGCAATTCATCGGCCACGCGGGCACGCAGATCGCGCATTTGCTTGCGCCCGACCGGAAAGCCCTGCTCCTCGGCTTGTACTTCCGCACGCTCCTGAGCGACCTGCCGGATGATGGACCCCGGGAGCAGTTTCTGATTCTCTCCGAGTGCGATCATGTGCTGCTGATTGACGGTATGCAGCAGGCGGCCGCCGCTCGTGACCGGCACCCAGCCGCGGCTAGACATTTCGAACGGTCCGCAGGGCTGCAAAGTGCGGCCTGCAAGCTGGGCCTCCAGATCCGCCGCGGTCAGTGTCCATTCTGCGGGCAGACGATGAAAAACCAGATTCTTGAACAGCATGACGCACCCCCGCAAAAGAAGCGCGGATTATATTGAGCGCGCGCCGTGATTTTCGTTTATTTTTCCCTGGACGCCTAAATTCGGCCCGTAAAGCCGATTCAACGTACGAGGGGATGACAATGAAATCGATCGGCCGAGTATTCAAGCTGGAATCTTGCGCGTTTGCCGGGGTTGCCCTGGCCCTCGGGTCGGCAGCCGCCCTGGTCTTCGGATCGGCGACCACCGGGCGCGCTGAGTCTGCGGCAACGGTATCGAAGCACTATTCCTTGCCGGCGACGCCTGACAACGTTCAATGGGGCTGGTACGACCCCACGGAGAAGCCCAGGCTCACCATCCATTCGGGCGATACGGTGTCCATCGAAACCCTGGCGCATTCTCTGGGGCAGATCAAGCCGGGCGTGGACATGAACGGCATCATGAAGCTGCGCAAGGACAATGACGGCGGCGGTCCCCATTCGATCACCGGACCGATTTACGTCGAGGGAGCGGAACCCGGCGATACGCTGGAAATTCACATCCTCAAAATAGTACCCAAAGCCGACGCCTTCAATTTCAATCTACCGGGCAAGGAATTTCCGACCGTGGGTCTGCTGCCGGCGGAATTTCCCGAAGGTTTCATGCGCTTCTACAAATTGGATCTGGTCAAGATGCAGACCGAATTCAAGCCGGGCATCGTCATCGACCTCAAACCCTTTCCCGGAACCTTTGCCGTCGGGGTGGACCCGAACGAGCCCGCCGCCAAGGCGGGTCCGCCGATACACGATGCCCAGGGCCGCACCAGTACGCTGCGGCCGTGGAAAAACGGGTCGAATATGGACCTGAACGAACTACAGGTCGGTTCTATTCTGTACCTTCCCGTGTTTCTCGAGGGCGGCTTGATTTGGACGGGCGATTCGCACTGCCGGCAAGGCAACGGCGAGGTCAACCTGACGGCGCTCGAGTGCGCCTACAAGGAGATCGAAATTCGGCCGATCGTGCGCAAGGACCTGAAAACCGACTGGCCGTGGGCGGAAACGAAAACTCACTGGATCTTCATGGGCTATGACGAGGACTTGAATCAGGCCATGAAGATAGCCGTCGAGCAGACCATTCATTGGCTCTCGGTGCAGACGATCGTTCCGATGAGCCGTGAAGAAGCCTATGCGCTCACCTCCATCGTGGGCGATTGCAGGGTCACTCAGGTCGTGGACATCCGAAAAGGTGTGCATTGCATGATTCCGAAGTCCGTTTTCGTCAAAACGGCGCAACATTGAGGCGTGCGGTCAACCGATACACCCGCTGCCTCGTTGTGTAGCCGGCGGCTACGATTGGCGCCGCAACCCTAGTGGAGTACCGATCATGACCTCATTATGGAAATTGGCGGCCATCCTCGGCTGCGCCCTGTTTCCCGCCTTGTTCATCCCGGGGCAGAGTTCGGCCGACGAACCCGCCGGAAAGGAACGCGGCGTTTGGCAGAAGCACGAATATTCATTCGTGTTTCTGGGTTTCACCTCGACGTACTCCTGCGACGGTCTTGCCGACAAGCTCAGAGTGCTGCTGATCGCCTCAGGAGCAAGGCAGGATGCGAAATCGCAGCCTGGCGCATGCGCGGCCGACTATGGTCGCCCGGACAAGTTCGCACGGGCCAATCTGACCTTCTACACGCTGGCGCCCACCGGAACGGGGACTTCCTCGAGCAGCCAGCAAGTTGACGCCGGCTGGCGTCCCGTGGCGCTTGCCGATCGCTCGCCCCGGGAACTCGGCACGGGCGACTGTGAACTCGTGGAGCAGTTTCGCGACAACGTATTGCCCATGTTCGCCATGCGCAACGTCGACGATCACACCATGTGCATCCCCAACCAGAATTCGGGATCGCTGATCAGTCTGCGATTCGAATCATTCACAGATGCTCGTCTCGCAACCGTCCGCCCAGCGCAGCTGCCACGCTCGCGATGAACGCACCTACCAGCATGGATAGCGCGGTGTAAACGGCCGCTTTCTCACTACCGAATGGTACGCCCTCGCGACGGCGATCATTACTCGGACAGGCTCCTAGCTGGATGAGCGGCGGCCGGCATTCACTTTGCGGCGGTCTGCCCGCCTCGCCTTTCGCGCACGAACCGCTCATTGGTTATTTCTATGACCGCATGTTCGCCCGAGGCGCCGACGTCCTTGCGCGGTTCGAGTGATTGCTGGGCGAAACGCTCGCGCTCGGCTGAACTCACTCGTTTGACACTCGGTTTCTCATAGAAGGCGGCGAGGTAGCTCGCAACCGCAGCGGCAGCGATCTCTTCGCTGAAGAAGCCCAAGCGCAATGAGTGCACTATACGGCCCTGATCGATTCCCGCCACCGAGTACAAGCGGTACACGCGAAAGATGTCGAGATTGGGAACGGTATTCGGATCGAAGGCTTCCTGCGCCTGCGCCAGTTGGATCACGAACCAGCGGGAAGCTTCATCGTCCTCGAGTTCGAGCTGCGTCAACACACGCACGGTTTGCGTGCTCTCGAGACTCGGCAGCGGTTTGTCCGGCTGCTCGGCTGCGGGCATCGCGGACATTGTGGGCTTGGCGGGACCTGCCGGCGTCGCGGACACTATGGGCTTGGTCGGTGCAGTCGGCGTCGCGGACACTATGGGCTTGGTCGGTGCAGTCGGCGCCGCGGACACGGCGGGCTTGGCCGGGGCAGTCGGCGCCGCGGACACTGCGGGTTTGGCCGGAGCAATCGGTGCCGCGGATACTGCGGGCTTGGCCGGAGCAATCGGTGCCGCGGATACTGCGGGCTTGGCCGGAGCAGTCGGCGCCGCGGACACGGCGGGTTTGGCCGGGGCAGTCGGTGTCGCGGATACTGCGGACTTGGTCGAAGCGGCCGGTGCCTCAGAAAAGGTGGGCTTGGCGGGAACCGCCGGTGTTGCGGATACGGTCGGCGTAACGGGAGCCATCGGCATCGCGGAAACTGTGGGTTTGACGGGAGCCGCCGGTGTCTCGGAAATTGTGGGCTTGGCGGAAACCGTCGGGGTCGCGGACACGGTCGACTTCGCGGGAGCCATCGGCATCGCGGACACTTTGGGCTCGGCGGAAACCGCCGGTGTCACGGATACGGTGGGCCTGGCGGGAGCCGCCGGCATCGCGGAAACTGCGGGCTTAGCGGGAAGCGCCGGCTGCAGCCCGATCGCGCGTAAATCGTCGGCGTCCGCAGTCGCCGTGAGGGCGCCGGGGTAGATATCTCGGACTTTCTTGAGGATGGCGTCCGCCTCGTCCTCGTTGGGGAATGGACCAAGGCGCAGGCGATAGCGCGGGCGCCGATCCTCAGTCCGTTGTATTTGATACACATGCGCGTGCGGATAGCCAACCGTACCCTTCTCGGGCAGCGAGATCGGCGCGCTCGACGTGCTGAGATTGATGACGAAGGGACCGGCGCCGCCAAGACGGGCCTTTTCCGGCAAAGGCGCAAGCAAATCGTCGACGGTGAGGTGCCAAATATCTCCAGTCACTGGTGTATCGGTCGGCGCAACCATGAATATCTTCCACGAACGTTTCGAGCCCGGGGGGATAGTGGCTACACATGCGAGGTGAAACCGTGATCGGTGTCTCCTGGCGGCAACAAAGTCCAAAACACCGTACGTTATGTCCAGTGCTGCGCCGCGCGCCCGATGGCGCTCACCGTCATCGGTGCGCGGTGCAAAAGCTCATGACTTCGTCGGCGATCAAATCAAGCATCTGCGCAATGCGCGGGACTTGACACACGCCCTCTTCGTCGAAGACGTTCTCCGCCGCATTGATGGCGGCGCCGAGCGGCGTCGGCCAGCCGCGCAGCGCGTGCACGATGTCGCGCAAGGCGCCCAGGGTATTGACCGCCCCGGGCCAGCCGCCCGCCGTGGCGATGCAGCCGACGGCGCGACCGCTGAAGTAAGGCCGCACGTCCGTGCGTAAGTCTTCGGCATAATCCAACGCGTTCTTGACGAGCCCCGAGATGCCGCCGTGATAACCCGGTGAACCCAATATGATGCCGTCGGCCAGTGCAAGTTCCGCAACGAGATCACGGGCCCCATCGCTGCGTTCCGGATTGTCCGGCTGGTACAGCGGCAGGTGTAGAGCGGAACCGCTGATGAGCTTGGTCCTCGCTCCTGCGCGTTGCGCGGCGGCGAGCACGTGGCGCATGGCTCTTTCGGTGGAAGAATCGGCACGCAGTGTGCCGCCCACGGCAACGATGTATGGTGAACTCAAGGACCTACCCAAATGAAACCGGACCTACCGTGAATCCTACACGGTATCGTCCCGGATGATCAGTGAGCCGCGTCGGCTCCTCGACCCGTGAACGGCGGTTTGGCGAACCAGAGAAAGGGAATCAATAGGAGATACATCCACCCCAGTACGTGGAACACATCATTGACCCCGAGGGTCATCGCCTGATTGGTGATGACTTGGTCGACATATTGAAAACCGCCCATACCCGTAATCCCATGGGCGTCGAGCCCGGCTTGGTATCGGCTCCAGGCACCGGCGGAGTTACGGACATGTTCGGTGAGCACCGCGTGGTGGTAGTCGATGCGCCGGTTCCAGATCAATACCGTGACCGCGGTGGCAATGCTGCCCGACATCGTGCGCATGAAATTGCTCAATCCCGAGGCGGAAGCCAGCTCGCTCGGCGGGATCCCGGACAGTATTATTTGATTCAGCGGCAAGAAGAAAAATGCGATCCCCAAGCCTTGCAGGAAACGCGGCGTGGCGAATTGGCCGAAGGTTGCGGTGTCATTGAGCGTGGCGGCCCAAAAGATGGCGAAGGCAAACACGCAGAACGCAAAACTGGCGGCGAGCCGCAGATTCAAGCGGTTCATATTGCGGCCCACGATGGGCGCCGCTATCAGCGCCAACAGTCCGACGGGGGCCACCGCCAAGCCGGCCCAGGTAGCCGTGTAGCCGACCGTGGTCTGCAGCCACAGCGGAAAGATGATGTTGACGCCGGAAAACGCGAAATAGGCGACCCCGATGACACACGTGCCCACGCGAAAATTTCGCCGGCTGAACAAATGCAGATCGATCACGGGATGCTCGTCGGTGAGTTCCCATGGAATGAGAAACGACATGCATATGACCGAGATCACGCCCGCCGCTATGATGACCGGCGAATTGAACCAATCCTTCTCGTTGCCGTTGTCCAGCATGTACTGCAAACTGCCGACACCGACGATGAGCAGGATCAGCCCGATGCCATCGATGGGTGCCTTCACCCTCTTCGACTCGCGGTGCCGCAGGATCGACCAGCTCGCCGCGGCAGAGAGAGCTCCCACCGGCAAATTGATGTAGAACAGCCAGGGCCAGGATAGATTGTCCGTGATCCACCCGCCGAGAATGGGCCCGCAGATGGGGGCGATGATGATCACCATGGACCACAGCGCGATGGCCATGCCGCGCCGCTCGATCGGATAGTTGCGCAGCAGGATGGCCTGCGCCACCGACATCATGGGGCCCGACACCAGCCCTTGGATGAGTCTCGCTGCGACCAGCATCGGCAGGCTGGTGGCAAGACCGCACAGGGCGGAGAAGCACATGAACAACACTATGGAAGTGACGAAGGTCCGGACTTCGCCGAACCGGCGCCCGATCCACCCGGTCATGGGCTGCATCACGGCCGCCGCCAGCAGGTAGGAACTGACCGCCCAGGTGCCCTCCGAGGTGCTGACGCCGAGACTGCCGGAGATGGCCGGAACGGAGACGTTGACGATGGTCATGTCAAGAATTTCCATGAACGACGCCGTCGCTATCGCCGCCGTCAGGAACAGGAGCTTTCCGCCGCGCAGCGGCGGATACTCGAACTCTGCGGCGGTCCGTGCGGGCTCGGCCATGGTCCGGTCGGCGGCTAGCGGGCTTGACTGAGATTACGACGCACGACGGCGTCGGCGTCGGCGTTGGCCTTGTCGAGATCCTGGGTATAAACCTGGGTATCGCCCACCGGCCTGTCGATCGATTCCCGCGCCAGCACCGGGCCCTCTCGATTGGTCGTATCCACGGTAACGGTCGCCGACAGGCCCACACGCAAGGGGGACTTCACGAGATCGTTCTCGTCGATTTGAATGCGCACCGGCACGCGCTGCACGACCTTGATCCAGTTGCCCGACGCGTTTTGCGCCGGCAACAGGGAAAACGCGGCGCCGGTACCGGCCGACATACCCTCGACATGACCGTGGAAAATATAGGATCCGCCGTACAGATCGCTGCGCACCTCGGCCGGCTGGCCGATACGCAAGTGGCGCAATTGCACTTCTTTGAAGTTCGCGTCCACCCACAATGAATTCAGCGGAATCACGGTCATGAGCGCTTGCCCGGCCTGGATGTGCTGACCCAATTGCACGCTGCGCTCCGCCACATACCCTGTGACCGGCGCCACCACCGCGTTGCGCTGGGCGGCGATCCACGCATCGCGGTACATCGCCTTGGCCTGCAGCACCGCAGGATTCTCCTCCACGGAGGTGCCGTCGACCAACGCGTGCGAAGAAGTCGATTGGCGCACGGCTTGAGTCAACGCGGCCCGCGCCAAATCCACGCTCTCGCGCATGTGCCGCACCTCCTCCGGAGCAATGGCATGCTCCGCCAGCAACGGCTCGCGTTTGGCAAGATCGGCCGTCGCACGCGCGAGTTCGAGGCGGCGCGTGTCGATGAGCGAATCGTATTCATCGGCGGTCGATTTTTCCTGACGCACTTGGCGCACGGTTTGCGCCAATGCGCTGGCCGCGCGGCTCAAGGCAGTTTCAGCATCGAGGGGATCGAGGCGCACCAACGCCTGGCCGGCCTTGACCAGTTGCGTGTCATCGGCGAGCACGGCGATGACCGTGCCGGAAACCTGCGCCGAGATCACCACTTTATTGCCGTTCACATAGGCATCATCGGTCTGCTCGCGCTTCGCCAGCACCAATACCCAATACGCCGCCCACAGCGCGCCCAAGACGATGAATATCACCGCAATGAGAATCAGAATATTGCGCCGCTTGCCGTTCGGGGGTGCAGATGCCGGTGCCGATGATTCTACGTTTGCGTTCATGGTGTGGTCGTTGTGGCAGTCGAGTGGGAGTTGGCGAATTCATGCGGGCTTGCGTAACCGCCGCCGAGGGCGCGCTGCAGGCCGATGTCGGCCGATAGCGCCGCCGCATCGAGTTGCAGCAGTGCGTCACGCTGTTCGATCCAGGATTCCGTCGCCGTGAGCTCGGTCCTCGAGTCGGTGATTCCTTGCGCCACGCGCGCCGCCGCACTGTGTGTGAGCTGGCGTGCCGCATCGACCGCGATCACCCGTTGCGTGCGTTGCGCCGCGATTTGCGCGCGCGACGCAGCCTGCATCGCCACGTCGCGCGCGGCTCCGACCAGGGTGTCTTGATAGGTCGCGACGGCCGCATCGATCGCGGACTGCGCTGCACCGTAGCGCGCTTTGAGCCGGCCGGCATCGAAGATGGGCAAGTGCACGGCCGCGGCGGCCTGGGGTACCCGGCTGCCATACTCGAGCAATTTGCCGACATCGACGCTGGAGAAACCCAGCAAGGCATTGATGCTCACGTCCGGAAAGAATTCGGCTCGAGCGGAATCCAAATTTCTTTCCGCGGCTTCGACGCGCCAGCGGCTGGCCGTGATGTCCGCACGGCGGGCAATCAGATCGATCTTGACATCGTCGGGCAAGTTGCCGGAAAGCGCGGGAAGCGGTTTCGGCTGCAGGGCCGGTAGTTCCGCGATGGAACGGCCCGCTAACGCGGCGAGCGCGACCACACGCAACTTCGCCGATCCTTCCAGTGCCGCGACTTGTTCGCGCGCGGCCGCCAATGCCAGGTCGGAGCGATTGGTGCTTTCGGCGGCGTCCAAGTCTGCCCTGACCCGGGCGGCGGCGATCGCGCCTTCGCGTGCCACGATATCCGCGCGTTCGCGCGCAAGGGCGATGCGGCTTTGATCCGCCTGCCAGCCGAAGTAGGTATCCGCAATCGAACTCACGATCATCGACGCCGCGGCGCTGCGATCCGCCTGCGCCGCGTGCGCCTCGTCCATTGCGGCTTCCACCGCGTCGCGGTGCTTGCCCCACCAGTCGAAGGTATAGCTCACCTGCAATCCCAGGTCAGCCTGGTTGTACCACGTGAAACCGAGCAACTGCGGCGGGATCAGACCGTTGTCGCTCAATCGTTGACGGTCGATGTCGGCATTGGCATCGATGTGCACGCCGGATTCCGCGCCCGCGAGCCGCACGGATTGGCGCGCCGAGTCATAGCGTGCATGCGCCGTGGCCAGAGTCGGCGAGGACGCGAGCGCGAGGTCGATCAATTGATCGAGTGTGGAATCCTGGTATCGCTTCCACCATTCCTTGGCCGGCCAATCGCCGCCGCCGGCAGCCTCCAGGCCGTCCAACGGTACCGCGTTCGGCAGTTGCGCCGGCTGTTGTTTCGGCGGCAGTCCGGCGCACGCCGCGCATGCAAGCGCGATCATGATGGCGAGGGATGTCGAGCCCTTCATCCTGATTGCTCGGTAAACATCTGCTTATCGGCCGCTTCCAAATTCACATGCATTCGCTTGAGCTGCGAAATCAACAGGCGCTGCTCAGATTCGGAGAATTCCGCCAGCATGCCCCGCAGCGGCCCGAACAGCGTGGGCAGCAAGCGGCGCACCAGGTCTTCGCCCTGTCCGGTGATGCGCAGAACCATTCGCCGCCGATCGTGTACGCTGAGGACCCGCGTAATCAGGTCACGACTCACCAGCGCATCGCTGATCCGTGACATATTGGCGGGGCTCTGCCCCGCCCGCGCGCACAAATCGCTGGGATGCGCGACACCGTCGGGTTGCGAGAACAAGGTGGTCAGCACTCGAAACTCCGCTTCGGCGAGCCCGAATGGTCGAATCCTGTGCTCGAAGCTCGTTGCCATCTCGCGTCCCATGTGCAGGAGCAGGCGGCACAGCAGGATCTCGGTGAATGGCAAACCCGGCACCCGCGCGCTCAAAGCCCGCAGGTTCGCCTCCAACTTGTCGAGCTGGGATTCGGAAGTATTCATTTGCCTACTAACGATTTAATAGTTAGTATTTTAGCAACTGAATATCTAGTTTGTAAATAATTGTTGCAATGGGAGGCTACCCATGTCATTTTTTGGTCATGGTGACCACGGATTATGTCGCCCCAGGCTCCCGAATCGTCGGCGTCTAACCCCATGAATCATTTCCAATCGAAGACTGCCCTTGCGGCTGCCGGCATGGCGATCGTGACCGTCGCCCTACTGTCGGCGTGCGCAGTCGGACCGAACTTCAAGCCGCCGGCAGCACCGCGCGATGCGGCATTCCTTCCCGCGGATCAGGTGGCTCACGAAACTGCGGCGGCCCCCTTGCCGGGCGGCCAGGCGCAGCGCTTCGTCGACGGCATGGACATTCCCGGCCAGTGGTGGACGCTTTTCCAGTCCGCCCCGCTCAATGCGCTCATCGAGCGCGCGCTCAAGAACAGCCCGACTCTCGAGGCTGCGCAAGCCGCGCTCCGTCAAGCGAATGAAACGGCCGCCGCGCAGCGCGGAAGCTATTACCCGAGCGTCTCGGGCACCGTCGAAAGCCAACGTCAGAAAGGGTCTGGGGCTTCTTTCGGCATTCCAGGATTCCCTGCGTCCTATTTCTACAATCTCCAAACCGCCTCAGTGAATGTGGCGTATACGCTCGACGCATTCGGCGGCACGCGGCGCCAGGTCGAAACGCTGCAGGCCCAAGCCGAATATCAACGGTTTGCGCTCGAGGCAAGCTACATCACCCTCACCTCGAATATCGTGGCGGCAGCCATCAACGAGGCCTCGCTGCGCGCGCAAATCGCGGCGACCGAACAGATTTCGCAATCTCAACGCACTCAGCTCGACATCACCCAGCGCCGCGTCGCAGTCGGCGCCGCATCGCGCGCCGACGTCTTGCAGCAACAGGCAACGCTGCAAAGCACGCTGGCAACTCTGCCGCCATTGCGCAGCCAGCTGGCGCAGCAACGCAACCAGATCGCTGCTTACATCGGCGCTCTTCCCGCCGATTACACCGGCACCGGATTCAATCTCGATTCGCTGAATCTTCCGCAGGATCTGCCCGTGAGCCTGCCGTCGAAGTTCGTCGAGCAGCGGCCGGATGTACGGGAATACTCGGCGTTGCTGCATGCGGCCACCGCCCAGATCGGGGTGGCCACGGCCAATATGCTGCCGCAGATCACGCTCAGCGCAAGCTATGGTCAGGAGGCCGCGACGTTCGCGAATATATTCGCGCCCGCTTCGAACGTGTTCAGCCTTCTCGGTTCCGTCACACAGCCGATTTTCAAAGGCGGCCAACTCAAGCACCAGCGCCGGGCCGCCATTGCCGCCGCCCAGGAAGCGGCCGCCAACTACCGGGCGACCGTGATCAACGCGTTTGAAAACGTGTCGGATACTTTGTACGCCTTGCAAGGCGACGCGGACGCGCTCGCGGCGCAAACCATCGCCGAGCGCACGGCCGCGGACAGCCTCACCTTGGTTCAAGCGCAGTACAAGAACGGCGGCGCCAGCTATCTACAGGTGCTGAGCTCCGAACAAAGCCATCAAACCGCGGCCATCGCACTCGTGAAGGCGCGCGCGCAGCGCTTCGCGGACACGGCGGCCCTGTTTCAGGCACTCGGCGGCGGCTGGTGGAATCGAGACGAGCCGCTTGCCGACATTTCAAGCACACCGCGTTCCCAGTAAAAAAACCGAGAGAAGCTCCGTGAAGAAACGCATGACGATTATGATTTTGGGGGTGGTTCTCCTGGTTGCCGGGATCGGCTTCGTGGTTTACCGCAACATCATGCAACAGATTGCCCAGGGAGCGGCTCCCCAACCTCCGGTGGTGGTGACAGCCATGAAGGCCGCCACGCAGGAGTGGCAGCCCCAACTCGACGCCGTGGGCAGCTTGCGCGCCCTGCGAGGCGTGGACGTAACCACCGAAATCGCGGGCCTGGTGCGTGAAATTCGCTTCAAATCGGGCGACGAAACCAAGGCGGGCGCGGTCTTGATCCAGCTGAATGCGGATTCGGATCTCGCGCAGCTTGCCGCGCTCCAGGCGGCCGCCGACTTGGCGCAGGTCACGCTGACGCGCGACCAGGCGCAACTGGCCGCCGAAGCGATCTCCCAGGCGCAAGTCGACAGCGACCAAGCCGACTTGAAGAGCAAGCGTGCCCAGGTTGCGAGCCAGCAGGCGACCATCGACAAGAAGACGATTCGCGCGCCGTTTTCGGGACGGCTCGGCATCACCCTGGTCAATCCGGGCCAATACCTGAATCCCGGCGACAAGGTGGTTACGCTGCAGACCATCGATCCGATCTATATCGACTTCAATCTGCCCCAACAGCAAATCAGCGGGGTGTCGGTGGGTCAGACGGTGATGGTGTTGAGCGATGCCTATCTTGGACAGACGTTCAGCGGCAAGGTCACGGCAATCGATTCCAAGATCGATACCGCCACCCGCAATGTACAGATCGAGGCCACGGTCGCCAATTCGAAGAAACTGTTGCTGCCCGGCATGTTCGGACGCGCCGCCGTCGATTCAGGCGAGAAGAAGACCTATCTGACTCTTCCCCAGACGGCAATCACCTACAATCCCTACGGCGCAACCGTGTTCGTCGCGGCCGAGAAGAAAGATGCGAAAGGCAGCCCACAGCTCCAGGCGCAGCAGGTATTCGTCACCCCGGGGCCGACGCGTGGAGATCAAGTCGCGATTTTGAAGGGTGTGTCCGAGGGGGCGATGGTGGTCACCAGTGGACAGCTCAAATTGAAGAACGGCTCGCCGCTGCGCATCGACAACACAGTGCAGCCCCTCAACGACCAAAGCCCAACGCCTCAAGAACGATGAGGTTCGAGCCATGAACTTTACCGATCTCTTCATCAAGCGTCCGGTACTCGCGGTCGTCATCAGCCTGCTGATCCTGGTGCTGGGTTTGCGCTCCGTCGGCAGCTTGCCGGTCAACCAGTATCCCCACACCGAAAACGCGGTGGTTACCATCAGCACCGCCTACTACGGCGCTGACGCAGCGACCGTGGCGGGCTTCATCACGCAGCCGCTCGAATCGGCGATCGCGCAGGCGCAGGGCATCGATTACCTGTCCTCCACGAGCACCACCGGATCGTCGACGATCACGGCGACCTTGCGCCTCAACTATGACTCGAATCGCGCGCTGACCGAAATCAACACGCAGGTCAATTCGGTCAAGAACCAGTTGCCGCCCCAGGCCCAGCAGCCGGTATTGACCGTGCAGGTCGGTCAGACGATCGACGCCATGTACATGGGGTTCTACAGCGACACCCTCCCGACCAACAACGTCACCGACTACCTGCTCCGCGTGGTCAAGCCGAAACTCGACTCCGTGGAAGGCGTGCAGACCGCCGAGATTCTGGGCGCCCGCCAATTTGCGCTGCGCGCCTGGCTGGACGCCTCGAAGCTGGCGGCCCACAACGTCACGGCGCAGGATGTATACACGGCGCTGGGCAACAACAATTACCTGGCGGCGGTGGGCAGCAGCAAAGGCCAGATGGTCACCGTCGACATGACCGGCGGCACCGATCTGCATTCCGTCCAAGAATTTCGGCAGTTGGCGGTCAAGCAGGTGGGCGACTCGATCGTGCGCCTCGAGGATGTCGCCGAGGTCACGCTCGGCGCCGAGAACTACGATCTGAACGTCGCATTCAGCGGCAAGCGTTCGGTGTTCATCGGCATCAAGGTGGCGCCGAGGGCGAATATCCTCACCGTCGCGCAGCGCGTCCGTAAGGCCTTTCCGGATCTGCAGTCGCAGCTGCCGACCGGCGTCACCGGCGAAATCGTCTACGACTCGACCGAGTTCATCAACACATCCATCACCGAGGTCGAAAAGACGTTGGTGGAATCGCTCGTCATCGTGACGATCGTCATCTTCCTCTTCCTCGGAAGTCTGCGCGCGGTCATCGTCCCCGTGATCGCCATGCCGCTGTCGCTGATCGGCACCTTCTTCGTGATGCTGGTATTGGGATACTCGATCAATCTATTGACGCTGTTGGCGTTGGTGTTGGCCATCGGACTGGTGGTCGATGACGCCATCATCGTCGTCGAGAATGTCGATCGGCATATGAAACAGGAGCACAGGTCACCGGTCGATGCCGCCATCATCGCGGCGCGCGAGCTCGGCGGCCCGATCCTCGCCATGACCGTGGTCCTGGTTGCCGTGTACGTGCCCATCGGCTTTCAGGGCGGTCTCACCGGCGCCCTGTTCACCGAGTTCGCATTCTCGCTGGCGGGCGCAGTGGCCGTGTCCGGAATCGTCGCACTGACGCTCTCACCTATGATGTGCGCGGTATTCTTCCGCCAGAGTCAGGATACCGGCCGATTCGTTCAGCTCATCGATCGGAACTTCGAGTGGTTCCGCGACCGCTATCATCGCACGCTGCATGCGCTGCTCGATACCTGGCCGGTCGTGATCGTGATGGGTGTCCTGCTGGTGCTGGTGCTGGTGGCGTGTTTCAAATTCACCAAGTCGGAACTGGCGCCGGAGGAGGACCAAGGCATCGTACTCTCGAAGATCAACGGCCCGCCCAATGCGACTGCACAGCAGATGCAGACCTACGCGGACCAGGTCTTTCAGATTTCGAAGCAGGAGCCCGAGTACGCGCAAATGTTCCAAATAACGGGCGTTCCGACCGTCAACCAGGGCATTGGCGGCGCGCTGTTCAAGCCGTGGAATCAGCGCACCCGCAGCGCACATGAGCTGCAGCTCGACCTGCAGCAGAAATGGGCGCAGATCGCCGGCGCCCAGGTGTTCGCGTTTCAGTTCCCGCCGCTCCCGGGCTCGAGCGGCTTCCCGGTGCAGTTCGTGATCACGACCACGGAACCGTTCCAGAATCTGAACGATGTCGCCCAGGCCGTGGTTGCCAAGGCACTCGCTCAGCATGCCTTCTTTTTCGCGGACGTCGACCTGAAACTCGACAAACCGCAGGCGACGCTCGAGGTGGATCGCGACAAGGTTGCCGCGTTGGGGCTGAGCCAATCCGACGTGGGTAGCGCGTTGGGCGCCGCCCTGGGTGGAGGCTACGTCAATTACTTCTCTATCGCCGGTCGCTCCTACAAGGTGATTCCGCAAGTCCTGCAAGTGGACCGGCTGAACCCAGAACAGGTGTTGGACTACTACATCCGCACCCCCTCGGGCGCGACCATGCCCGCCAGCACCGTGGCGAGCATCAAGTATTCGGTCGAACCCGAGTCGATCAACCGGTTCCAACAGCTGAATTCGGTCACGATCGCCGGCGTCAGCGGCATGGCCCAGGGAGACATTCTCAAGTTCCTCAAGGACACGACCAGTCAGGTCGCCGGAAGCAGCTACACCGTGGATTACGCCGGTCAGTCGCGCCAGTTCGTCCAAGAATCCGGAGGTTTCTTCGTCACCCTCGGCTTCGCGATCATCATTGTGTTTCTGGCGCTCGCCGCCCAGTTCGAGAGCTTCCGCGATCCGATCGTGATTCTCATGTCGGTGCCGTTGGCCCTATTGGGGGCGGTGATGTTCATGACCATGGGGTTTGCCTCGCTCAATATCTACACCCAGGTGGGTCTGGTGACCCTCCTTGGGCTGATCAGCAAGCACGGCATTCTCATAGTCCAGTTCGCGAACCAGCTGCAGCGCTCAGGACGCTCGAAGCGTGAGGCGATCGAAGAAGCAGCCTCGGTGCGCTTGAGGCCGATTCTCATGACCACTGCCGCCATGGTCCTCGGCGTCGTGCCGCTGGTCATTGCTTCGGGCGCAGGTGCCGCCGGCCGCCACGACATGGGCCTCGTGATCTTCTCGGGATTGTCGATCGGCACGCTGTTCACATTGTTCGTCGTTCCCGGCGTGTACATGCTGATCGGGGCCGATCACTCTGCGCAAGCCGATCACTCGGGACAGACCGTTCCCGACATCAGCCTGCCGCAATCGCACCCCTGAAATGTAATGAGTAATCGTGAACAAATGACCTAGTCATCATTACCGCCATATAATTCATATGCTTGCGCCATATTTATAACTATATTCCTCGAAAACTCGGGGGAATCCGTAAAAAAGCGAATGTTGAACCCGGTTCGTCGACTCCTTCAAAAAGTTGACGAATTTCGCGTTGCGTTTCTGTGATTGTCTTGTATATTCCGCCTCCAGCGTCTTGATTTAACAAGACTCTGGCGGGGGTTGCAGCCTCGAAACAACTTTAAGGATTCATCTTTGCTGGGTTTGTGAGGCGTCCATGACAAGTGCCTGGGAATCTTTCCATTTTGCAACTTTGGAGCTGGTGCGCTCCACCCCGATCAAACAGCGCTTGATCTCAGCCTACCGTCGCCACCTTGCCGCACTGTCGGAAGATCAATTACCAGGCGAAGTTCGCGAATCCTTCGGCCAAGTCATGCGCTGGCTGCGCGGCGTGCAGCCCTTGCG
The DNA here is from genome assembly GCA_963779985.1 of uncultured Gammaproteobacteria bacterium. Classification (GTDB taxonomy): domain Bacteria; phylum Pseudomonadota; class Gammaproteobacteria; order Steroidobacterales; family Steroidobacteraceae; genus Bog-1198. The sequence goes on along the minus strand of CAVZZW010000004.1, from coordinate 756,495 downwards.
GGGAGAGGATGCGGTAGCGGCATCGGTGCGCAAGATGTCGAATCAAGAAGCTGATGAATGCGCCACGCTGATCGTCGAGATCTTCGGCTTGATGAGCCGGCCCAATGTCGCCTCCGGCCGCCCCAGCGCGGTGCAGTTGCATAGCGTGGAGTGCGCACCCGCCGACTACGAAATTCCAGCGCTGATTGCCAGCTGAGCCGATCGCCGACGGCTCAGTCGAGCTTGAACTCTATCGTATCCCACCGCGTCGTTTCCTCATGACGGGCTTGGCGCCGCAGTGCGTCGACCAAGTTACGCTCGTTCCACGCACTCACCTCATCCGCGAGATCCTTGATGACCTGCGACAACGGTTCGGTCGAACCGAAATTTTCCATGGCGACGATGGGCCGATCGGCAGCCTTCGCAAAGTTCATTTGAAACAGAACGAGTTCCGGTGCGATCCGGTACACCGCCGGCAGCACGACCATGACCTCGCAAGGGGCGATCTGCCGCCGCAGATCCTCGCGCTGCGACTCCCTGTCGAGCGGCCGCTTCGCCTGCGGCTGACTGGTGTTGAGATAGTAGAAGGTTCCCGACGCCTCGAGATACTCGAACACTCGCCCATAGTCGTCGTTCTCTTCCCACGCGTGGGTCACGAACAAGCGAATGGGATTGACGCGGGCCGACATGCGGTCATTGTAGCTTGACGATGGTCATGCGCGAAGCGCCGGGCGCCGATACAATACGCCTCAGTGCGATTGCTGATTTACAATATACGATATGCCACCGGAACCGGCCCCGCGTTCCACCTGCCCGTGCCCGGCGCCGGCTACCTCCGCTCCAGCCGACAGGTACTGTCGCGGATCACCGACTTCATCAAGGAGCAGGACCCGGACGTGGTCGGTCTGATCGAAGTCGACATCGGCTCCATCCGCACCGGAATGGTCAACCAGGCCGATTTCATCGCGCGCTCCCTGGGCCATTACTCCACATTCGAGTGCAAATATGGCGTGTCCTCCGTGAACCACATGGTTCCCATCGTGCGCAAGCAGGCCAATGCCTTTCTTGCGGCGCCGCGCGTGCGCGGAGAGCGCTTTCACTACTTCGACACTGGCATCAAGCGCTTGATCATCGAGCTGGAACTCGACGAGGTGGCGATTTTCCTGGTGCATCTGTCCCTGAAGTTCCGGCATCGGCAGTACCAGCTGCGATATCTCTATGATTTGCTCCGCAAAACCCGTAAACCGGTCATCGTGGCCGGCGATTTCAATACCTACTGGGGCGATCACGAGCTGTACTTGTTCACCCAGGCGGCCGGCTTGACCAGCGCCAATCTCCACGGCCTGCCGTCCTATCCGAGCCGCAGCCCCCGCAAGGAGCTGGATTTCATTCTGCACAGCTCCCAGATCGAGGTGAATCGCTTCGTGATTCCCGACGTTCAATTCTCCGATCATCTACCGCTGATTTGCGATTTCACGGTACACAGCCAAGTTCAGCAGGCCGCATGATGGCTGATAGCGGCACCTGGACCCTGGAGATCGACGCTGACCGCATTGCCTGGCTGGTCTGCGATACACCCGGAACCTCGGCCAATGTATTGTCGGCCCCGGTTCTGCACGATCTGGCCGCCCAGCTCGCCGACATCGCCGCGCAGCGGCCTGCCGGAGTGGTGATTCGTTCCGCCAAGGCGGGCGGTTTCATCGCGGGCGCCGACATCAAAGAATTTCTCCAGGTTCGCACGCCCGCTGACGGCTATGAACTGGTGCGTGCCGGACAGACTGTCCTGCAGACCCTCGCGGATCTACCCTGCCCCACGGTTGCGGCACTGCACGGCTTCGCGCTCGGCGGCGGTCTGGAACTCGCGCTCGCCTGCACCTATCGAGTGGCTGCGGACGACGCCAAGCTGTCCCTGGGGCTGCCCGAGGTACTGCTCGGCATCCATCCGGGATTCGGCGGCACGGTGCGCGGCGTACAGCTCATCGGGGTGCGTCCCGCACTCGATCTCATGCTCAAAGGCAAACCGTACAAAGGCGCGCGCGCACTCGAGGTCGGTTTGATCGACGAGCTGGTACCGCCGGGCGAGCTGCTCGCGCGCGCGAAGGCGCGGCTGCTCCGTTCGCCGCCCAAGGCAACGGCGCCTTTCGTGGACAAACTCTTGAACTTGGGGCTGGCGCGGCCGTTCATCGCGAGGCAGACCGCCTCGGTGCTGAGACAGAGCGTGCGGCGCGAGCAGTACCCGGCGCCCTACGCCATCCTCGATCTGTGGCAGCGGCATGGCGCCGCCGGCGCCGGAGAGCTACGAAGCGGAGGCACGATCCATCAGCGATCTCATGTGCACTCCCGCGTCGCGCAACCTGGTGCGCGTGTTCCTGCTGCAGGATCGGCTCAAGGCTTTGGGCGGAAAATCAGCCGCCGATTTTCGGCGCGTGCACGTCATCGGCGCAGGTGTCATGGGCGGCGACATCGCCGCATGGTCGGCGTTTCGCGGCATGACGGTGACCTTGCAGGATCGCTCCGAGGAGTTGATTCAACCGGCATTGCAGCGTGCCAAGGCCTTGTTCGACAAACGGCTCAAAGATCCCGCGGCAGCGGCAGCCGCGTTCGCCCGCTTGAGGATGGACGTGAAAGGCGCCGGCGTCGCCGATGCCGATGTCGTCATCGAGGCCATCTTCGAGAACATCGACGCCAAACGCGCGCTCTACGCTGAACTCGAGCCCAAACTCAAGCCGGGCGCACTCCTCGCCACCAACACCTCGAGCATCAAGATCGAGACGCTGTGCGAGAAGCTGCGGGATCCGACCCGCCTGGTCGGCATTCATTTCTTCAATCCCGTGGCGCAAATGCAATTGGTCGAGATCGTGCAGGGCACGAGCACGCAGCCGCAAGTGGTGCAGAACGCGCTCAGATTCACCCGCAAGCTCGATAAGCTTCCGCTTCCCTGCAAAAGCGCGCCCGGCTTCGTCGTCAACCGCATTTTGACGCCCTATGTCAACGAAGCCCTGTTTGCGCTGGAAGATGGTATCCCGGCGGCGGTCATCGACCAAACCGCTACGGCCTTCGGCATGCCCATGGGGCCGATCGAATTGACGGATGTGGTCGGATTGGACGTTTCGCTCCACGTCGGCCGCGTTCTCGCGGACGCGTTCCGGCGGCCCGTGCCCGACATCTTGGTCAAATTGGTGGAGCAGAAAAAACTCGGCCGCAAGAGCGGCGAAGGATTCTATGTGTGGCAGGACGGCAAGCCGGCCAAGCCCAAGTCACCGCAATTCGCCGTGCCGGCGGATCTGCAGGACCGGCTGATATTGCCCATGCTCAACGAAGCGATAGCGTGTCTGCGCGAGGGAGTCATCGAAGATGCTGATTTGCTGGACGCCGGTGCCATATTTGCGACCGGCTTCGCGCCTTTTCGCGGCGGGCCGCTGCAATATGCGAAGGCGCGGGGCGTCGCCGACGTCACCGCGCGGCTCACGGAGCTGGCGCTGCGCTACGGTGAGCGCTTTCGGCCGGATCCGGGCTGGCAGCAGCTTGCCGCCTGATCCGCCGATTTCGATCAACCATGTGCCGCCCTCTGTGACCCACGACGTGGCCGGATCTGCGGCATATGGTAGGATTCGCAGCCAAAATCATAGGGTTAATACCATAGGCGGCGATTTCCTCAATGGATGAACGACCTCTCGATCTGGCAGTACTCAGGTCTTTCTCTCCGCTCGATGGGTTGAAGGCCGAGAACCTGCACGCACTAGCCCGCAAGACTCATATTCGCGGCCTGGCGGCCGGCCGTGTCCTGTTCAAGGAAGGCGACACCGATAAGCGCACCTTCTATCTCGTCGCCGGCAACGTCGAGCTGCGGGCGGAGGATCGGCTCATAGGCTCGATCCGTGCCGGCACTCCCGAAGCGCGGGCGGCGCTCGCTCCCGGCCTGCCGCGAAAGTTCACCGCGCGTGCCGCCGTCGATATCGAATACATCATGATCGACAGCGATTTACTCGACGTGCTGTTGACCTGGGACCAGACCGGCCAGTACGAAGTCGCCGAGCTGCGGGGCGACGGCCTCGACGTGACCGGCGACTGGATGACCACGCTGCTGCAGACCAAGGCGTTTCACCGCATCCCGCCGGCGAATATCCAGGCGATCTTCATGCGCATGCAGCGCATCAACTATCGCGCAGGCGATGTCGTCATCAAGCAGGGAACCGAGGGCGATTACTTCTACGTCGTGGTCGCGGGCAAATGCGTCGTAACCCGCGAGACGCCGCTCAACAAGGAGGGCATCAAGCTCGCCGAATTGGGTCCGGGCGACAGTTTCGGCGAGGAAGCCCTGATTGCCGAGGCGAAACGCAATGCAACCGTGACCATGTCCGCCGAAGGCACGCTCATGAGGCTCGGCAAGACCGACTTTCAGACCCTGCTCAACGAACCTCTGCTGCAATGGGTGGACTCACGACAAGGCCAAGGAAATCGTCGCCGCCGGCGGCAAGTGGCTGGACGTACGGCTGCCCAGCGAATTCCAAAACTTCCGCATCGACGGTGCAGTCAACATTCCGCTGTATTTCATTCGGCTGAAGCTCAATGCACTGGACAAGAACACCCAGTACGTCGTGTGCTGCGACACGGGCCGGCGCAGCTCCGCCGCCGCCTACATCTTGAGCGAGCGCGGGTTCGAAGCCTACGTGCTGAAAGGGGGCCTCGCCGCCACCGAGGCCGCGCGCTCGCATCGGAGCTGAAGCCCCGTACGCGCACTCACATGGTGTGCGTGGGTTTGTCTCCGCCCAGGGCGCCCGCGAGATAATTCTCGATTTTCTTTTGCGTGTTGCCGCGGTCTTGGTCGCTGAACTGCACCCCGATGCCGGCAGTACGCTTCCCCTGAGCTCCCTTGGGGGTCATCCAGATCACCCGGCCGGCGACGGGAAGCTTCTCTTCCTCGCCCATCAGGTTCAGGAGCATGAACACTTCGTCGCCCAGACGATAGTTGCTGTTCGTCGGAATGAACAGGCCGCCGTTCTTGACGAAAGGCATGTAAGCGAGGTACAGCGCGCTCTTGTCCTTGATGGTCAGCGTCAGCAAACCCGGTTTGTTACTTGGACTTCGCAATTCCTACCAATCCCGCGGTAAGCCTCAGTTCGCCAATGCGGTACGGCTACCGAGCAGCAAGGCCTCCAGCGCCAGTTGTTGATTCATGCCAGTCGATGCCAAACGCCGCAACTCGCGGGCGGCATCCAGCAGCTCGAATAGGGCTCTTATCTTGGGCTTAAGTAAAGCGGCAGGCAAGCGGACACGTTCCGCACTTTGATGTGAAGTCCCGGTGCCGATCCATTCATGTACCCGCCGTGTGATCCAGTTCTCAAGCCAGGTGAGGCGCAGCCCCGGATTGGATCTCAGCCACCGCTCGGCCAGCAAGGTCACATCCACGGAACCGGCGGCCAGCTGCCTCAAGGACTCCCGCATGTCCTCATCCAGCGCTGCGATCTGCAACGCATCGAATTCCAAGGCCTTGAGCGGCGCGCCGCCGGCCAGCGCCAGCGCCGCATCCCACGAGCGCGCGGCAGTGGCGGCTTCGGGCCGGCGGGCGGCGTGAGCCTCGAGCCACGCCGCCGCACTTTCAGCCGGAGGCGGCGTCAATACCAGCCGCAAACAGCGGCTGGCGATGGTCACCGGCAAGCGATGATTCGGTCTTGCGATCATGATCAGCACGGTGTCCGCGGTCGGCTCTTCCAGCGTCTTCAAGAAGGCGTTGGCACCGTTGACATTGAGCGACTCGGCCCCTTCGATCACACCGACCTTGTAACCCCCGCGATAGCTCTTGAGCGACAAGGACTCGATCAAGCCGCGCACCTGGTCGACCTTGATCTGCTGCGCATCCTCCTCGAGCCGCACGGGATGAAAATCCGGATGACTGTCCGAGCGCAGCAATTGACAGGACGCGCATGCACCGCAGGGCCTCGGCTCCCGCGACTCGCACAGGGCAAGAGCGGCGATCCAATTCGCCAGTTGCTCCGCGCCAAGTCCCGGCGTGGACAGCAGCAACAGCGAATGCGGCAGTCGCTGCGCGGCGTTCGAGGCGCGCAAGCGCTGCTGCGCGCCTTCGAGCCACGGCAGGGAATCGGCGCTCAGGAAATCCATGATCGCGCCGCGAGCAGTCCGATGATTTGCCGCGCAACCTGCTCGACGGATCGGCTCGCATCGACCACCGCGATTCGCTCGGGCTCGGCCGCCGCGCGTGCCCGATAGACATCCCGCACGCGCTCGAAGAACTCGGCGCGTTCGCTCTCGAAGCGATCCAGCGCGGCGCCGGCATTGCGCTGCCGGGCGCGCCGCAGCGCCTGTTCCACCGGCGCATCCAGCAACACGGTCAGATCCGGACGGCGCGCACCTTGCACCATGGTTTCCAGCTGCCCGATATGGGCCACGCTCAAGCGCCGCCCTCCTCCCTGGTAGGCATAGGTGGCATCGATGAAGCGGTCACAGATGACCCATTGACCGTTGCGCAGGCTCGGTTCCACGTGGTTCGCGAGGTGCACGGCGCGCGCGGCGAACATCAGCAACAGTTCCGCGGTGGGCGGCAGCGGCTCGTCGCGGGAGGTGAGCACGAGTTCGCGGATTCTCTCGGCCAAGGGCGTGCCTCCGGGCTCACGCGTCACCACATGAGCGATACCGCGCTGCTGCAGATCCTTGGACAGACGCGCCACCTGAGTCGATTTGCCGACCCCCTCGATTCCTTCGACGGTCAGGAATCTTCCTGGAACTGCGCTCATTTTGACCCCATCCCGGCCGTCTTGCGGCGCTGATGCGCCACATAGGACGCAACGGCCGCATTCTGCTCCTGCAGCGTCGAGGAAAACACATGACTGCCGTCATCCTTGGTCGAGGCCACGAAGTAGATCGCGTCGGTTTTTTCCGGGTGTGCGGTCGCGCGAATCGCCGCGGCGCCGGCCAAGGCAATAGGCGTCGGCGGCAGCCCGACACGCGTATAGGTGTTGTACGGCCCATCGGTGCGCAGGTCCACGCTATGTATGTCGCCGTCGTAGCGGTCACCCAATCCGTAGATCACGGTGGGGTCGGCCTGCAACCGCATGCCTATGCTCAAGCGATGCAGGTACAGGCCCGCGATCTTGCCCAATTCCTGCGGCAGGCCGCTCTCCTTTTGGATGATTGACGCCATGATCAACAGCTCATATGAATCGTGCAGAGGCAGATCCGGATCTCGGTCGCTCCAGGCCGCTTCCAATTCCCTGGCGAGCGCGGCGTGCGCCTGACGCAGCAGCTCGATGTCCGTCGTGCCGCTGACGAAGCGATATGTCTCAGGCAGGAATTGACCTTCCGGATCGGTGCCCGGGAGCCCGAGCTTCTCCATGAGGTCGGGCGCGTGCGCGGCCACAGTGGACTGGACATCGGGATTGCGCCGCAATACCTCGAGCATATCCTCTACCCTCAAGCCGTCGACGATGGTGAACGAATGCAGCAGCACTTGCCCGTTGACCATTTTCATGAGCAGCTCGCGCGGTGTCGTGGCTGCCTGGATCTCATATTCTCCTGCTTTGACCGAGGACGCGAGACCGCGGAGCCGCGCATAAACCACCCATGCCCTCGAGTTGGCGATCACGCCCTGCGCCGCCAGTTCCGCCGCCACCCGGGCGAAGCTCGCACCGGGAGCAACCTTGAACCGCACCGTGGCCGCGAGCCGCGACGGCTCATCCAGGCTGCGCACACCGAGCCACACGACGGCAGCGCCCGACGCCATCAACAGCACGCAGACCGCCAGAACCCAGCGCCACACGCGGCTCACAATGAATCCAAGAGGATGCGCAGACGATCGGCCGTCTGAAATTGGGTCAGCCGCAGCACACCGGTTCCGCGTTGCAGGGACCCGACCGATCGCAATCCCACGACGGCGTTACTCATGAACACCTCCTCGGCTTCGCTCAGGTCTTCCCATCGTATGCGGCGCTCCACCGGCTTCAAGCGCAAGCCGCCGGCCGTTTCCAAGATCCAGCGGCGCATCACTCCCGCCACGCCGCACTGATCCAGCACCGGCGTCATCAGGGAGGATCCGTGCCGCAGAAACAAGTTCGACATCGTACCGCAGACGATGTTCTCATCCGCATCCCGCATCAATCCCTCCCAAATGCGCGCATCGCTCCATTCGGCGCGGGCCATCACCGATTCCAGGCGGTTGAGGGTCTTGAGGCCGGCCAGACGAGGATTCTGCCCCAACGGCGTCGCACACAGCCGCACCCGCGCCGGCGTCGATGCCTCCGTGACGGCGGTCTTCGGCAAGGCATGGAGCGTGATGACGCGCGTGCATCGTTCTCGCCCCGTCGGCCGATAGCCGCGCGCGCCGCTACCGCGCGTCACGATCAGCTTCAAAATGCCTTCGCTGCGCAGGGCGGCGATTCGGACCAGTTCCCGGCGCAGCGCCGCGAGCGGCGGGCCCGCAATCTCGAGCCGCCGGCAACCCGCGTCCAGCCTTGCCAGATGATAGTCGAGGAGCCGGACTCGGCCGCGGCGCACGCGCATGGTTTCGAAGACGCCGTCGCCATATTGCAATCCGCGGTCGCGATAGTCGATCCTCGCGCTCCGGCGGCCATTGATCCACGCGTTCATCGAGTCACCAGTGCGCGCAGCAGCCCCTCGGCTTTCGCGCGGGTCTCGGCCAACTCCTGCGCCGGCTGCGAATCCGCCACGATGCCGGCGCCGGCGCGAAACTTGTAGAGGCCGCCCTGTGCGGTGATGGTGCGAATCAAGATATTGAGATCGCAGCTGCCGTCGCGGTTCAGGTAGCCGATGGAGCCGGTGTACGCCCCCCGGCCCACCGCTTCGAGCTCCGCAATGATCTCCATGCATCGAACCTTGGGACACCCGGTAATGGTGCCGCCGGGAAACAGCGCGCGGATCACGTCGATGGGCGACACATCGTGGCGCAGACGGCCGCTCACGTTCGAAACGATGTGATGCACATGAGCGTAGGTCTCCACACTCATGTACTCGTCGACCCGCACCGACCCGCCGGCGCACACCCTGCCCAAGTCATTGCGCTCCAAGTCGATCAACATCACGTGCTCGGCGCGTTCCTTTTCGTTGTCCAAGAGGGAGCGCACCAACGCCGCGTCGGCCTCCGGCGTGGCCCCACGCGGCCGCGTGCCGGCGATGGGGCGGGTGGAAACGGTGTTCCCTCGTATGGACACCAGGCGCTCGGGCGAGGAACTGAGCAGCGCGAAATCCTCGTGGCGCAGCAGCGCCGCGAACGGACTGGGATTGGTGGCGCGCAGCCGCTGGTAGACGCCGACGGGATCCACCGGCGAGTCCGCACGGCCCTGCCAGCCCCTCGACAGATTGGTTTGATACACATCGCCGGCCGCAATGTACTCGAGGGCTCGGCGCACCGATGAGAGAAACACCGCCGGCTCGTCCTCGTCGATGCGGAACCCGGCGCGGGGCGCCTGCACCGGCTCATGCAACCCTTGCACCCGATGCTCGAATTCGTCGAGCAAGAATTCGAAGCCGTCTTCGGCAACCAGCCAGGCCTGACCGGTCGCGCGATCGCGAATCCACGCCGCCGGCGCGCGGATCGCCAATGCGGCTACGGGGTCGGTGCTTCGAGGCAGGCGTAAGCGCGGCTCGATCTCCGCCGCGAGTTCATAGCCCAGATAGAGCAGCCAGCCGCCGGTGAAAGGCAGCGGCGAAACCGTCTCAGGCAGGCGCAACGCGGCCCACCATGTCTCGAGCGCACCGAGAAAACCCGGTGCGTCCGCGCCGGGACCCGACAAGCGGCCATCGGAACCGAGCCTCAGGCACTCGCCGCTCGCCATGACCAAGATATCGAACCGGCTGTCGATGCCGCGGCCGCCGCGTGCCGCCGCCATGCCGGCACCGCTCTCGAGAAGTCCCGGGTACGCCGCCGGAAACTTCTCGACGAGAGTCAGGGGCTCAAGGTCGGCGGAAGATGAGCGAACCGTTGGTGCCACCGAACCCAAAGGAATTGGAAAGAGCGTATTCGATCGACATTTGACGCGCCGTATTCGGCACGTAATCGAGATCGCAACCCTCGCCCGGCGTATGCAAATTGATGGTCGGCGGCGCGACTTGGTCACGCAACGCAAGCACGGAAAAGATTGCTTCGACGACCCCGGCGGCACCCAATAAATGGCCGGTCATCGATTTGGTGGAGCTGACGGCTATTTTGTCCGCCGCCGCTCCGAAGGCGCGGCGGATCGCGGTGGTTTCCGCGCGATCCCCCAACTCGGTGGAGGTGGCATGGGCATTGATGTACTGCACTCGGTCGGGAGCCAGCTGCGCATCGACCAGGGCCTTGGCCATGGCCTTGCGGGCGCCCTCGCCGTTCTCCGGCGGAGCCGTCACATGGAACGCATCGCCGCTCATTCCGAACCCGACGATCTCGGCGTAGATGTGGGCGCCGCGCGCCCTGGCGTGCTCATACTCCTCGAGCATCATGGCGCCGGCGCCGTCGCCCATGACGAATCCATCGCGATCCTTGTCCCAGGGACGGCTCGCGCCCTTGGGATCCTCGTTGCGCTGTGACAGCGCCTTGGCCTGAGCGAAGCCGCTCATGCCGGTGACGCAGGTCGACATTTCCGCGCCGCCGGCCAACATGGCGTCCGCTTCACCATACTGAATGAGCCGCATGGCCAATCCCAACGCGTGGGTGGAGGTCGTACATGCCGTGGCGACGGCCAGATTCGGACCCGTCACGTTGAACGCGATCGACAAGTGTCCGCTGACCAAATTGATGATGCTCGCCGGAATGAAGAACGGCGATACCTTCTTCGGAGAATGAGTCTCGAGATACTTGTCGTAGGTTTGCTCGATCGACTCGAGTCCTCCCATTCCAGATCCCATCAGCACTCCGATGCGATCGGAATTCGCCTCGGTAACCACCAGCCCCGAATCCCGCATGGCCTGCATGCCGGCGACGACGCCATACTGCATGAAGGCATCCATGCGGCGTGCGTCCTTCGTGCTCATGTAGGGCTCGAGATCCAGCTGCCGGATCTCGCCGCCGAAATGCGTCGGGAAGTTGGTGGTATCGAAACGCGCCACCACATCGATGCCGCTGCGGCCCGCCAAGACCTCGGCCCATGCACTCGCCACGTCGTTGCCTACCGGCGAGACGATACCGAGACCCGTAACAACTACGCGTCGTTTACTCAACCGCGACTCCTCACGAGGATTTGCATAGTCCGCCCTGGGCCTTCGGAGGCGCAGGGCATTGCCACGCTACCCAATGGAGGTTCAGGCCTTGCCCTTGTGCGAATTGATATAATCGATGGCCTGCTGAACGGTGGTGATTTTCTCGGCGTCCTCGTCAGGAATCTCCGTCTCGAATTCTTCCTCGAGCGCCATCACCAGTTCAACCGTATCCAGCGAGTCTGCGCCTAGATCGTCGACGAACGAGGCGTCATTGGTAACTTCTTCTTCTTTCACGCCCAGCTGTTCGGCCACGATCTTCTTAACCTGCTGCTCAACAGTACTCATCGTTATGGTGTCCTCTCGGAATTGCTATTTATGCACTCAACTGACAAAAGCCCGCGACCAGCCTTAAGGTATCGACGGGCGCGTATTTTATGTGAACATGGCGGCGGCGGCTACCTACAACGCACATTTGATCTCCGGCCTCTTAGGTTCATATTGACAAACGTGGGTGAGTTAGGGCCCCGAAGAGCCTAAGACATGTACATTCCGCCGTTCACGTGCAAGGTCTCGCCGGTGATGTAGGCTCCGTCGGAAGAACATAGAAATGCCACCGCCGCGGCAATGTCGGCCGGCTGCCCGAGTCTTCCCAAGGGAATCTGCGCATTCAAGGCGGTGCGCTGCTCCTCTGCCAAGGCGCGAGTCATGTCGGTGTCGATGAACCCCGGTGCGACCGCATTGACGGTAATTCCGCGCGAGCCCACCTCCCGGGCCAGAGACTTGGTGAAGCCGATGATTCCCGACTTCGCGGCGGCATAGTTGGCCTGTCCGGGATTGCCGGTAAGACCAACCACTGAAGTGATGCTGACGATGCGGCCCCTGCGCGCCTTCATCATGCCGCGCAATACGGCCTTGGACAGACGGAATACCGACGCCAGATTGGTATCGAGGACGGCATCCCAATCTTCCTCCTTCATGCGCAGGAGCAAAGTGTCGCGCGTGATGCCGGCGTTATTGCAGAGAATGCCGACGGCACCCTCCTTGGCTTCGATGTCCTCGAGCAGCGCCTCGATCGACTCCGGTTTGACCACGTCGAGCAGCGCTCCGCGGCCGCCCTGTGCCGCGAGTTTCTCGCTGATCCGGGCAGCCCCCTCCGCCGTGGTGGCGGTTCCGATGACCCGGGCGCCGTCGCGCGCCAGGCGCTCGGCGATGGCCGCGCCGATGCCGCGCGAAGCGCCGGTCACCAACGCGATTTCTCCATTCAGCATGCGCATCTCCAATTAAATCGTGACTGTCATTAGAGTTTCACGGCGGCGAGCGCATCGTCCAGGCTTTGAGGATCCTCGAGCGCGATCATCGTGAGGTCCCGGTTCTTGTCGACGCGCCGGTTCAAGCCGGTCAATACCTTGCCCGGACCGCATTCCACGATCTGGGTCGCGCCCGCCGTAATCATGGTACGCACCGTCGCCGCCCAATACACCGGCGTATACAGCTGCTTGACCAGTCCGGCACGGATGGCGGCCGCGTCCGTGTGCGTTTTGACATCGACGCCATACACGGCGATCCCGGAACGCGGCGTGAAGGCGGTGCGCTCGAGCCGCACGCGCAATTGATCCGCCGCCGCCTGCATGAGCGAGCTGTGCGCAGGCACGCTTACGGCCAAGGCCAGGGCGCGTCGTGCGCCCTTGGCGGTGGCGATCTCGATGGCGCGCGCAACCGCCGTGGCCTCACCCGCAATCACCACCTGTCCGGGTGCGTTGAAATTGACCGCCTCCACCACCTCGCCCTGCGCAGCCTCGCGACATGCTTCGTCGATATCGAGGTCCTCGAGTCCCAGAATCGCGGCCATGGCGCCGTGGCCCGGTGGTACCGCCGCCTGCATCAATTCACCGCGATATCTGACCAAATCGACCGCCGGTGCCGAAATCCAAGGTGTCGGCGGCGACCAGCGCCGTGAATTCGCCCAAGCTGTGGCCGGCCATCAACTTAGGCTGCCGCCCCGCCGCGCTCGCGCCACAGGCGATAGGTCGCGACGCCGGCCGTCAACATCGCCGGCTGAGTGCACTCCGTGGAGTTGAGCAATTCGAGCGGCCCTTCCTGGCATCGCTGCCAAAGATCGTAGCCCAGCACCGCCGAGGCTTCGGCAAAGGTCGCTTCGATGGTCGGGGAGACCTTCGCCAGGGCACTCATCATGCCGATGGACTGTGATCCTTGACCCGGAAAAACAAACGCGAATGACATGAAGTTGAGCCTCTAGCCGCTCGAGAACGGTGGCGAATTATAACGATCCTCGAGGAGAGTGCAGCCCCAACGGCAAATCCACAGCACGCCCCGTACAGATGCGCATCGACGACGACCAGGGGGGCGCTCGATTCCACCCCACTGCTCCCACGCCAGCTTCGCGCACAGACCCAGCGTCAGGATCCAACGATCCCAGGAGCGCTCCGCCAGGTGCCTCGCGGCGCCCGCCGCCATCACCGAATGCAGGACCCCCGAGGCACCGACATACCAGGCGACGCGCGGACTCAGCCACCAAAGACCCGAACTGATCGCCAACGCACCCGCCAGCACGATCGCGCACCACTCCACGGGATCATAGTCCTGCGCGAACAGCGACCACATCAGCACCAAGCCGAGCTCGTTCAGCACCAAGTGGTGGACATCCAGATGGACGATGTGGGCTGTGAGCAACCGCCACCATCCGCCGGCCGCAATAGCGCTGCGATCATAGCGCAACAGCTGGCTCACGCTGTCGCCAAGACCCAACACGGCGTCCAATACCAGCAGAATTGCCAGCAACCAAATCCATCGGCCGCGATCCCACTGTAGCGCGGCGGCGATCTTTGCGAAGCGATTTGCGGCGTCACGAGGCATCGTCGTCCCCTATTTTGGTATCATTCACGGAATTTTCGAGGTCCCTATGCGCAACGCTCAACGCGGCTTTACTCTCATCGAAATCATGGTCGTAGTCGTCATTCTCGCAGTGCTTGGTGCACTCGTGGTGCCAAAAATTCTGGAGAATGTCGACAAGGCCCGCGTTACCCGCGCGCAAAGCGATATTCGGGCGATCCAGACGGCCTTGGACCTGTACCGTCTGGACAACTTCAAATACCCGACCACCGAACAAGGACTGCAAGCTTTGGTCAAGCAGCCGGTGGACCCCACGATCACGAACTACCGGTCCGGCGGCTACCTGAGGTCGCTGCCGAAGGATCCGTGGAACAACCCGTATCAATACGTGAGTCCGGGGCCCGACGGCCGTGAATACGACATCATCACCTATGGCCGTGACGGCAAGCCCGGCGGCGAAGGCTACGACGCGGACATCAGCACTTCGACCCTCGATCAGAGATAGCCAGAGCGCGTCGGCGGTGCCGCAGCATGCGCAGCAAGGGCTTCACGCTGGTCGAGATCTTGGTGGTGGTCGTGATCATGGCCATCGTCATCTCGCTCGCGGTCCTGTCGGTCGGCACCACGGGACGCGACACCCAGACTCGACGAAGAGAGCCGGCGCATCGAGGGCTTGGTCGGCCTGCTGCATGAGCGCGCGCTGCTGGAGGGCCGAGATTTCGGCCTGCGGATCGAACCCGGCGCCTATGAATTCGTCGTCTACGATTCGTTCCGCGACCGCTGGATGACGCTCGATCAGGAACACGAATTTCGCCACCGCGACCTGCCCAAGGGCGTGAGTTTCCAGCTCGCAGCTCGATTCCCAGGTCGTCGTGATCAAGCCCATCGACCGCAGTCTGGCGAGCGATGCGGCGCGCCGGCGCCGCAGCTGGCCATTGCGGCGAGCGGCGAAGGGACGCCGTTTCGTCTGACGCTGCTGCGGGATGGCACGGCCTCGAAGGCATCGGTGGACGGCGACGCGCTCGGCAAGATCACCCGCATCGAGCACGGATCATCCGGAGAAGCGCACGTGAATCGGCGCCCCCGGCGCGCATGCTCCCGCCCAGCCGAGGCTTCACGCTGGTCGAAGTTCTGGTCGCCCTGATGATCGTCGCGATGGGCCTCGCCGCCCTGATGATCGCGGTGAGCAGCACCGCACGGACCAGCGGCTACTTGCGCGACAAAACTCTCGCGCAGTGGATGGCGCTCAATCGACTCTCCGAGGTGCGTCTGAACCTGACCAAATTCGGGCAAAACACCGACACCGGAGAAATCAACTTCGCCAATCGAACCTGGCACTACGACACCCGCTACTTCGACACCAGCATCGCCACCATGAAGCGCGTCGTGGTGCGCGTCTACGCCGGGGACGCCAAAACCAAGGGCAATCCGTTGGCCGAATCCACCGGATTTCTGGGCAGTTCGCATCGCCACGCCCGGCGGCTCCAACGTGGACTGGACCGCCGGCAGCACCGTGGGCACGGCGCGCCGCGGCGAACCCGGCCGCACCGGGCACGCCCGGCGCCACTCCCACCGCACCGACGCCGGTCGCCCCCGACGGCACCGGCCAGACTCCGACGCCGACGCCGACCCCTTCGCCGACCGACCCCATGAACAGCCGGCGCAAATCATCCCGCGGAGCCATCGCCGGCTTCACCCTGATCGAAATCCTGGTGGCACTGCTGATCCTCGGGATCATGTCCGCGCTGGGTTATGGAACCTACCGGGCCGCGCGCATCTCCGCCGAGCGCACCGAAGAGTCGCTGAAGCGCTCGCGCGAAATCGAATTTGGGATGCGCATGATGGTGCAGGACTTCGCGCAAGCCGTGCCGCGTCCCGTGCGCGATATGCTTGGGCCAAGGCCGCTTTACCGGCGATGCGGGGCACGGGCGGGGTCGGCACGCTCAGCGCCGTCCAGCCGAGCTCGGACTCCGGCTCCGGGTCCGGCCAGGGATCCGAGCTTCGCCAGTCAGAGTTTTTCCAGCCAGAGCTTCAACTCAGGCTCCAACTTCGGCGGCAGCAAGAGCTCGAGTATCGCGTCGATCGTCGATCTGACGCGCACCGGGTGGTCGAACACAGCCGGCCAGCAGCGCAGCACCTTGCAGCGCGTGTCCTACGGTCTGGTCGACGACGTGCTCAAGCGCAGCTACCAAGTCAATTTGGACACCGTGCAGGGCAATACAGCCCGTGGTCCAAGACCTGTTCACCGGCGTCAAGGCGATTCAATTGCGCTACCTCGACGGCAATCAAACCTGGCAGAACCAGTGGCCGCCCCCGACTCTGCCCCAGACCGAAGCTCTCGTGGACCCGGCCGGTGGCAGTGGAACTCATCATCGAATTCAAGGATTGGGGACGCATCCGCCGGCTCATCGAGGTCGCCGGATGATTGCTTGTCATGCGCTTCGCGCAACTCTCAACGGGGTCGCGGCGACCCCGCCCGATAAAGTTAATAAATATCCGGGTCCGCGGCGACAGCGCGGCGTGGCTCTGATCATCGCGCTCATTCTGGTCGCGCTCGCCGCCATTCTGGCGACGAAACTGACCTTCGACGGATTTCTCGAACGGCGGCGCACCATCGGCGTGCTGGCCGCGGAGCAGGCACTGCATTTCGGGATGGGGGCCGAAGCGCTGGCTGCCGATGTGCTGGCCCAGGATCTGCAAAACAGCGCCAACCTGACCACGCTGACCGCGCCCTGGGCGCAGCCCACGCAACCCCTGCCGATCACTCCCCAGGACGACCCCGAAGGAGAACCCATCGGCACCTTGCAGGGCGTACTGGAAGACATGCAGGGCCGCTTCAATCTGAACAATCTGGGCAGAGTGACGTTGCCGGGCGGCCAACCAGGATCCGCAGCCTCTGGAACAGTTCCAGCGGCTGCTGGTGTCGGTCGGGCTCGAACCCAAGTGGGCGGGACTGGCGCGCGATTGGATCGATGCCGACGACATACCCGGAAACCCGGACGGCGCCGAAGACCAGGTGTATACATCGCAGCTGCCGCCCTACCGCACCGGCAACTGGCCCATGATGTCGCCCAGCGAACTGATGAACCTCCCGGGATTCGGCGCGGACCGCTATCGAAAGATTGCCCCCTATGTGACCGCGTTGCCGACCGCGACGGCGCCCATCAATATCTGCACGGCGCCCGCCTTGGTG
The DNA here is from genome assembly GCA_963779985.1 of uncultured Gammaproteobacteria bacterium. Lineage (GTDB taxonomy): Bacteria > Pseudomonadota > Gammaproteobacteria > Steroidobacterales > Steroidobacteraceae > Bog-1198. The sequence continues at coordinate 739,328 of CAVZZW010000004.1, read as the reverse complement.
CTCGAAAGCCTGGCGGACAATTTGAACGGCGAATACTCGGGGAGCCCGGAAGTCCTGGCCAACAGCCGCAAATCGGGTTGTTTTCCGGATGCGACCGCCTTCAGGAATATCGTCGGCGCGAAATCGATCGGGGCAATCAACGGCCGATTTGGCACCAACAGCCAATATTTCCGCCTGACCACGCGTGTCACCCTTGGCACTACCGAGTTCACCTTGTACAGTCTTTTGCTGCGCGGGAACGGCGGCAAGGTAACGCCGCTGCTGCGCTCATTCGGAACACCCTAGCCACATGCCACAAACACTGCTGCTACGCCTCCCCTCACCTGGCCAAGATGAGACCGAGTGGCTGACCATCGATGACTCGGGTGAATCGGAGACGACCCGACAGCGCGGATCTCTGACCCTGGCCGCCGCGGTATCTCGCACGGGCAAGGTAGTAGCACTCGCACCGTCCACTCAGATGTCTGCTGGCGGAGCCGGAGCTGCCCCCCGGCAGCGGCGTCAAGCTGGCGCGGGCGGTGCCCTTCGCCCTCGAAGAGCTGCTCACGGAAGACATCGATCAATTGAGCTTCGCGATCGGCCGGCGCCGTCCCGGCGGCACCACGCCCGTAGCCGCTGTGTCGCGCGCGGCTCTGCAGGGCTGGATATCGGACTTGAACGCCGCGGGTCTCGAGCCGCTGGCCCTGTATCCGGACATTCAGCTGATGCCGGAAAATCCGGGCCAAACGGTGTTATGGCTGGAGAAGGGACGGCTCGCGGTGCGGCGTCCGGGGGCATTGCCGTTCGCGGTAGAACTCTCGCCGGTGAGCGAAGCGCTGGTGGTCGCCGGCGTCGTTCCCGATCCCCTCGATACGGCTGCGGAACCCAAGGTGCCGGAAAGCGTTGTCCTCTACGTCACGCGGGAAGATTGGACTCGTGCGCAGAGCGAGTTCGAGCAGCTGACGGAGAAATTCGATTCGCTGAAGGTGCAACTGCTGCCGGACGGGCCGCTGCCGTGGCTGGCGCGCTCTCTCGGAAGCCACCGACGCAGTCAACCTCCTTCAGGGTGAATTCAGCCGCACCACCGACTTCGGCGCGCGCTGGCGTCAGTGGCGCATCGCCGCCGCGCTGGCGGTTGGCCTCCTCGTCGTACATGTCGCGGCCCAGGCGCTGCAAATCCGGCAGGCCAAGCACGAAGCGGCGCAGCTCGACGGACAGATCGCGAGCGTGTTCTCGGCCGCGATGCCTGCCGAGCCCTTGCAGGATCCGCGACGCCAAATGCAATCGCGGCTCGATCGCATTCACAAATCAGGTGCGGGTCCGGAGTACTTTCTGCGGACCCTGAAGGTATTGAGCGATGCCATGGCGGTCACTCCGAAAACCGACATCGATGCATTGAGCTATCGCGAGGAATCGCTGGATATGAAAGTCAACGCCCCGAGCCTGGCCGCGCTCTCGCAACTCTCGCAGTTCATCGACAAGCAGGGTATGAAGGCGGAGATTCAATCGTCGACCCCGGTGGCCAGTGGAGTGGAAGCGCATATTCAACTGCGCAGTCAGACGCCGCGAGCGCGCCGATGAACAAGCTTCGCGCCTGGTATGCCGGTTTGCAGCAACGCGAGCAGCGCGTGGTGGCCATAGGCGGCATCGCGGTGGCGGCTCTCATCTTGGTGCTGGGAATATTGATGCCCCTGCAGTCAGCGGTATCGAGCGCAGTCGAGCGCAATGAAACCAAGCGTGCGGACCTGGCGTGGATGCAGGTGAATGCCCCGGAGATTCGCGCGGCGGGCAATCAGCTGTCTGCGGACACCGGCGAAGCACCCGTGGTGCTGGTCGACCGAGTCGGCCGCGAAGCAGGTCTTGGCAGCGCCCTGCGCGGGACCCAGCCCAATGGCACGGGCGTACGCGTGCAACTGGAAGCCGCACCATTCGACACCTTGGTTACTTGGCTCGCCACGCTCGACGAACGTTATGGGCTCGCGATCGAATCGATCACCGTGGATCGCGCCGCCCGACCGGGAGTGGTGAATGCCAGTATCACGTTCACCCAGCCGAAGCGCTAAAGCGCCCGCGCAATCGACCGGTGCGCGCTCGCGGTCCGCTGCGCAACCGCAGCCCGCTGTGCGATCGCGTTCGTATTGGCCGCTGGTTCTCATCGGCCTTGCCGCGGTGTTCGCGGTGATCGTTGCGGCATTGCCCGCTTCGATCATCACGCATTTCTTGCCTCCTGCGGTGCACGCGGAAGATTTCTCCGGAAGCATCTGGCACGGCTCCGCAGGCAAGATCCGCGTCAACGCACGCGACGCCGGAGCACTGGAGTGGCACCTGCATCCGGCGGAGCTGCTGCGAATGGACGTGGCGGCCGACGTGCACTGGGTCAAGGTTGCCTTCGTGGTCGATGCAGCGGTCAAAGTCGACCGGCTGGGATTCACGGCGCACGACATCAACGGCGGCGGACCGATCGAGGATCTTCGCGATTTCGGTGTCGCCATGGGATGGCGCGGCACGGCGCAGATCAGTTTCAGTGAATTGAAGAGCGATTTCACCAGGCCGCTGGCTGCTGTCGGAGATTTGCGGGTAACGAATCTCACGTCCGCGCAGATTGCCCAGGGCGCAGATTTGGGAGGCTACGAGCTGCGCTTGGCGCAAAACGCCGTCGGTGCCGACGGCAGCGTGACCGCCGAGCTCACGGACACCGGCGGTCCCCTGGAAACCAAGGCCGTCATTCACTACTCCGTGACCGAGCGCACCGGCTTGCTCCGCGGTACGCTCAGGGAACGCCCCGACGCGCCCGCTGCATTGCTCAGCGAACTCGCGAACCTCGCGCAACTACAGAGGCGCGACCCGCAGGGACGGATTCCGGTGGAGCTGGAATTCGCGTTGTAGCCTTTGCGGGCCACCCCAGCGAGGGGGGTCCCGCGGAACTCGTCCTTCTTTGCACGGTGATGTTGAGCGACCCAGCGTGAAGGGCCTGGGGGCCCCAGGCGAATCGGTCAAAGTCACGGGGCCGATGGGGGACGCCCTCGCGACGGCGATCATTACTCGGACAGGCTCTTAGGCCGCCCACTCCCGCCACGCGCGCATCAGGGGGAAATAGAGTCCGAGGCGCACCGGCTGAGGGCCCAGTCTCTTGGCGAGCATGGCGTAGCGCTGCAGCTGCGGCCGGTAGCGCTCGACCTCGCGATCGAGAAACTCTTCGAGGCCGCCTCCTACGTGTTGGCTGGTCTTGTAGTCGATGACCCAGCGCACTCCCCGCTCGTCGACAAAGCTGCGGTCGAAGACCACGCGCGCCACTTCGCCCTGCCGCCCTCCCTCGCCCTGCAAGTAACCCGACAGAGCGTATTCGCGTACGTCTTCCTGCGCCTTCTGCAAGATCCAGCGGCCGCGAGGATCATGGTGCACGGCAATCAATGCCTCGACGACCCGCGATGCCGCCTCCGGCACGCGATCGGCCGGGACGCCATGCAGAGCCAGCCAGCGCCGAAAATGCGGATCACGTGCCCGTATGGCCTCACCATCGCCGCTCGGCGCCTGCATCGCTTGTAGCTCGGCGTGCACCAGGGTCCCGACGCGACGCGCCGTTTCACCGGCCCAATCGAACACCGGGGTGTCTGCCCTCGATGCCGGCGGCAGAGATATAGGCGCCGTGACCTGCGGCCCGAACTCGAGGCTGGGGGTCCAGTCCCGCGGCACTCGCCAGAGGGGGCCGCCGCGGGGCGCACCCACCTCGGGAGCGTGCGGCAGGGCACCATACTGCACGGCGCCTGGCGGTATGGCGGCGGGTGGCACGGCGTCTGGAAGCACGGCACCCTGCAGCGCAACGTGCTCCTTCGCGGCGAATTGCTCCCCCACGACAGGCCAGAGCACGGCCAGCAGGCTGCCCGACCGCGGCGACCAGGGCCCGCGCGCAGCGGTCTCGTCGGCCGGGTCGGCGGAGTCCTCCGCTCTGGCGGTCGTCGCCGTCAACCTCAGCTGCCATTTCGCGCGGGTGCATGCGACATACAGCAGGCGTTCCGCCTCGAGGGCGGCCGCATCGCGAAGCTGACGGCGCAGGAACTCGAACAGCCGATCGCCGTCGGCGCCGACGGCCGGGCGCGCCGCCATCACCATGCCATCGCGGCCGGTGCGGGCGAATTGATGCGCCAGCAACAATTGATCACGGCTGCGCGGAATGTGGCGATCGAGCGCCGGCACCACCACCAGATCGAATTCCAGCCCTTTCGCCTTGTGGATGGTCATGATTTCGACGCCGCTCGCCGCACCATGATCGGCATATAGATCGGCGAAGCTGCTCGGCAGATCGGCAGCGTCGGGCAAGCCGCGCCGCTCCAGTTCCTCGAGGCGCACAAACGCCGCACCGGCGAGTGCGAGGTCTTGCGGTGAAGCGGCGCAACTCGCCCCACCCAGCCCGAGCCAAGTCCGTTCGACCCAGCGTGTCAGCGAGGTGTCGTTGCGTACTCGAAAGGCGGCCTCCAGAATCGAACGCAGCCGTCGGCAACGAGTTCTGCCGTCCTCGCTCAGTTGCCGCAGCACGGCTTCATCGGCCAAGGCATCCCAGATCAGGGTCGCACCGCGCGAAATCTGCAACAGATCGGCCAGTAAGATTCCCGCCCATGGCGCGCGCAGCACCGCCAGCCACGCCGTGCGGTCGCCGAGATGCAGCAGCGCGCACACCAGCATGATGATGTCGCGCACGATGGCGCGATCTTGCAGCGGTTCGATGTCCACGGCCCGAAAGGCGATGCCTCGGGCGCGCAGACCGGCGGCGATTTCACGCGCGTGCGCTCTTGCGCGAACCAGTACGGCGATGCGCCAATCGGGATGCCGTTCGGCCTGCACCGCGATCATATCGGCGACGGCCGCCGACTCCTCGGCGCGCGTCGCAAAGCCGTGCAACGCGACCCCCGGAACCTGCGCCGCCGATTCGGGCGATTCGGCCAGAGCCGCCGTGCTCGGGCGAAATGCGATGGCGCCGCGATCGCGGTCATCGGCCCACGGCAAGATGCGTGAAAAACATGTATTGATCCACTCCACCACCGGCCGGGCGGATCGAAAATTGTCGCGCAGGCGCTGTACGTCGAAGCGCAGATCGCCGATCCCATCCTCGGCAAGTTCCAAGAAAGCCCGCACTTCCGCTTGGCGAAAGCCATAAATGGATTGCATCGGATCGCCGACGCAGAACACGCTGCGTCCGTCCGCCCCCTGCCAGCCGGCGGTCAGCAGCCGCACGAGTTCCAGTTGCGCGCTCGAGGTGTCCTGAAACTCGTCGACCAAAATGTGCTGCAACCGATAGTCGAGGCGCAGCGCGAGATCGGTGGGCGCGTCCGCCGATCCCAGCGCGCGTAGCGCCGCCAGCGACACCGCGGGAAAATCCGCCGCGCCCTGCTCGCGAAATACCTGGTCCAATTCCGCGGCGGCCAGCACCAACACCTGCGCCACTTCGCGAACTCGGCCCCATTGATCGTCGCTGTAGGCCGGCGCCGGCAGCGCGCGAACTTCCACCAGAATCTTGCGCGCGTTTGGATCGCGATCGAGTTCCTGCAGCAGATCCAGCATCGGCTGCTTGTCGGCGCACTGCGGCGGGAATCCCTCGGTCTTCGTCAGCCGCTTCCGAAGCTCGCCCTCCCCGGTGAGCAGCAGCTGCGCGACGGCGCGCCAGCGCGTGAGGTCTGCAGTATCGGGGCGCAAGGCGGAGCCGTCATTGGCCCAACAGGACAGCTCCGGGCGCAGGCCGCCCGCGCGCAGCGCGGCGCCGTGCATCAGCGGCGATAGTGCGGCGATCTTTTCGGCGCCAAGCACATCGCGCGCCCGGTTCAGAACGCGCGCCACCAAGAGCTCCAAATCCTCGTCGAAGTGCCGACGCACGAGTTCGAGCTGCGCTTCGTCCAACGCGCTTGCCGCCTGCAATCGGCCCGCGAGCAGCGGCAGCCAGCGGTCGCGGCTCGGCAGCATGCCGGCGATGAGCGCGAGCAAGCGGCGCCAGCGCTGGTCGTCGATCGCGAGCACCCGATCGACGGCCATGCCGAACTGATCGTCCTCCTCGTGCGCCAGCGCGCGGCGGGCCGCTTCTTCGTAGCAGGGCTTCGCATCGGCCAGCACTTGGAGCCCCGATCCCGCGCCGGCGGAGATGGGCAACTGGCTCGCGAGCCATGCATTGAACGCGTCGATGGTTTCGATGCGCAGCCGTGACGGCTGGCGTTCGGCATCCAGCTGCAAGGCATCCAAATGCCGGCGCGCAGCCACCGCCAAGGTCCAAGTCGCGCGGTTCATGTCCAAAGGACAGCGCTCGAGGCTCGCGGCGCGCAGCGCCAGCAGTACGCGTTCGCGCATTTCCTCTGCGGCGCGGCGGGTAAATGTGAGCGCCAAGATCCGCTCCGGGGCATCGACCATAGCCAGCAATTTGAGGTAACGCTGCGCCAGCAACGTGGTCTTGCCCGAGCCCGCCGGCGCTTGGACGAGTACCGAGACACTCCCGTCGATGGCCCGCTCACGCGCCGCCTGGTCGGATGCGATGCGACCGTCAGTCATGAGTGTCCCCCGCGTCCTCGAGTGCCGCAGGCACGCGGCACAGTCCGTGGAGCCGGCAGGTTTTGCAGGCACGCAGGGTGGGCGCCACGGCCGCCCGGCCGGCCGCGAAATCCGCGGCAAGACTCTCGACGCGCCGCGACCATACATCGACCAGCGCCGCGAGAGTGGGCATGCCCTCGAGCGGCGATTTGCGGCCGCCGGGCTTGAAGATTGCCGGCCGTTCCGTTTCGGCGATGAAGCTGCATTCGCCGGCGTTCACGCGCCCATAGGCGACCGCGACCAGCGCTTCAGGATGCAGCAGCGCGTAGATCGGCAGCTGAGGATTGTCGGGCCGCTCACCGCGCCAATCGGCGGCAGCGAGGCCCGTCTTGTAGTCGATCAAGACACGCCCGCCATCGGCGAGCCGATCCACGCGGTCGATTCTTACCGCAAACTCGAGGCCCGCGTGCCGCGCCACCTGCGTGCCGGCCTCCAGCTGTTCCACGTCGAAAGGGTCGCGCTGCCGTTCGATGTCCAGCCATTTGCAGAGCACGTTCTGCATGCGTTCACGTTCCCGCCGCCGCCAGCGAGGACCCGGATCGCGGATGCGGCACACCTTCGCCAGCGCGCGCGTGACTCCTTCATCCAACAAGCTCGCTTGCGCGTCGGGCGAAATGTCCCGCAACGCGCCGGAGCTGCGCAGCACCGACCAGGTGTGCTCGAGCGCATGGTGGATCAACTCACCGCGCTCGCGATCGTTGAATCCGGGAATGGGCCGCTCGAGACGTTCGCACCGCAGCCGCGTCTCCGCGAAGCCTCGAAATGCGCAGCGCGACTGCGCTTTCAATGTGGACACGCCGCGCGTGCGTTCGTCTGCGCCGAACGCCGGGGCGAGTTCATCCGTCAGGCGTTCGAACTGCGGCTGGACTTGCAGCAGCGCGTGCCAGTGCGGCCGTGGCAGCACGGGCGGCAGAGATGCCGCGGCCTCCGGCAGCAAGGGGCTGGGTGCGGCCGACCGGCCATCGCCCGGATCGGCGTAGCTGAACACGCATTCGCCCGCGCGCGCCGCCCAGCGATTCTGCAATTCGAGCCCGAACTGCAATTGCGATTCGGGAGCGGCGGCGATCAAGCCGAACTCGCGCTGCAATTTCACGGGTATCAACGGGATGGGATCGACGGCGGGCGGCCATCGTTGATCGCTGCAGCCACTGACCCATAGACCATCGTAGTTCAGCCAGGGGTCGATGAGCTGGCCGCTCACCCAGATGGGGGGAACACCGGTTTGAGCTTGAAACGGAGTGTCCTGCGCCGCACGCTGCAGGATGCGCTGCGCCGAGCGGCGCGAATGCGCACCGAAGAGCGCATCGGCTGTCGCCAGCGCCGCCAGCAGTTCACGGAACCGCTCCGCCGCCTGGTACTCGACGCTGGACCATCGATGCCGCAGCGCCCATGGACCCGAATCGAGCGCGGTGATCCATGCCGGAACCCAGCGGCTGATGGGATGATGGCCGCGCACATTGTCGAGGCCGCGAACGGCATTTTGCAGCCGCTCCAACGCGGCGCAGCCGATGCCCTGCGCGCTCGCAATGCGCTGCGCGAGCGCCAACCACGTTGCGAGGTCAGCCTCGCTGGGTCCGTGCTTGCGCAACTGCAAATCCAAGAGAGCGGCTGCGCCGGCATCGGCAGCGGACGCCTGAAGATCCGGCGCTCGCAACAGCGTACTGAATCGTTCGAATGGGACAGATCCCAAACTCGCCGCCAAGGTGTCCAGGGCCACGCGCACCGGCGCAAACTCCGCAAGAGGCGTGCCTCCGGCCACGGCATAGGGCGCCCCATCGGAGCCCTGTGCAAGGGTAAAACGCTGCGGCGCCAACACCGCATCCATTGCATCCACCACTTCCGTGCGGCGCAGGCTCAAATCCGGAATGCAGATCCACGCGCGAAACCGCTCCGAGACACGCATTTTCGCCAGTGCCCAATCGGCGATGGCCGCCAACTCGGCAGCCGGCGACGCGGTATTCAGCCGGCATGCCAATGCCGGCGCCATGCTGCGCGGGACCAGCATCCGGCCGTGGCGCTGCAGCCATCGGCGCGCCAGCGGCCGCCATACCGGACTCTCGATCCATGCGACGGTTTCCTTGGGTGCCGGAGTCTGGCGCAGCAATTCATCGGCGCTCATGCAATCCAATTGCCGGCAGCGCTCCTCGAATTGGCGGTTCCAATCGAGAAACACCCGCGGCTCGTCCGAAGATGAGGCGTGCGCTGCGATGGCCTCGAGCGGAATGCCATATTCGTGCATCGCGCGGCGGGCGCGCCGCGCGGCACGGGCGGCGCCGGCCGGCTCGACCAGCCCATCGCCCACGCCGCTCGACTCGATCACCGCCCGCCACAACTCGCGCTCGTCGATATCGCCCAAGACGCGCGGCAACGCGGCATCCGTCAATTGCCGCTCGGCATGCTTCTCGCGCAGCCAACTGCCGAAATCACGTACCCGCGGTGTAGGCCAAACCTCGCGGCCGGCATCCCGGTGCGCTCGCTCGACCGCGTCGAACAGCGCCGCCGCGAGTTCCGTGTTCGGCGCCAGAACGGTGTGGCCGGCAGTGACGGCCGCCATCAGGCCGGTCACGTGGGATTCGGCGCTCAGTGTTGCTGAACCTGTGCGGGGGATCCGACGCGAATTTCGTAGCGTACGTTTGCCAAGCCCTCGCTGGCTCGAACCGGTTTGCGCTGTGCCATGGGAGAAGAATAGCCGAATGTCGGCGGTCAAATCTTGATTTCACGCGAGCGGTGGCAGGCAACCGAGTGCCCCGGAGCAACCTCCTCGAGCAGCGGCACTGTCGTTTTGCAGATCGCCGTGGCGTAGGGACAGCGCTCGCGAAACGCGCAACCGGATTGCGGCAGCGGAGGCTCCGCGTTGGCATGGTCGCGGATGGGCAGATCCGCCATCGGCGGCGCGCCGAACGGTTCGGCCATGGGCTGCTCGTGCAGAGACGCGGACGAGCGCTCCTCCGGTGTCAGCGACGGCACGGCCGCCAACAGAGCACGCGTATACGGGTGGACGGGCGCGGCGAACAGGGCATCGCGCGGGGCGATCTCCACTAGCCTGCCGGAATACATCACCAGAATTCGATGACTCAGATGCCTGACGACGGCAAGATTGTGACTGATGAACAGCATCGCGGTGCCGGCGTCGCGCTGTAGATCGAGCAGCAAATTGACGATCTGCCCCTGGATGGAAACGTCCAGGGAGCTCACGGGCTCGTCGCATATCAAGAGCTTGGGACTCGAGATCATGGCTCTTGCGATACCAATCCGCTGACACTGGCCGCCGCTGAATTCGTGGGGATAACGGCCCATCATGCCCGCGTCCAAGCCGACTCGCTGCAGCATGGCACCGATCCGGCCGCTACGCGCCGCTCCTTTCAAGCCAGGCTCGAAGATTCGCAGCGGCTCGGCGATGGTCTCTCCCACCGTCATGCGCGGATCCAAGCTGGCGAGCGGATCTTGAAACACGATTTGCAGGTCGCGGCGCAGTGCGCGCAGCGCCGCCGGCGCACACGTCAGCAGATCCGTGCCGCGCCACACGGCGGAACCACCGCTCGCGCGAATCAGACGCAGAATGGCGCGAGCGAGCGTCGATTTGCCGGATCCTGATTCGCCGACCAAGCCCAGTGTTTCACCGGCAAAGAGATCGAAGCTTACGTCGCTGAGCGCTGCGCGGGCGCCAAAATCCACCCGCAGCTGCGAGACCTCGAGCAAGAGATCGGCCCCGGCGACCCCGGCATTCTCGGCAACGCCTGCGCTTGGGGTGGCACCCGCGCTGGGCGGCGCGGTACCTGCGCTGGGCGTGGCACCTGCGTTTGGCGCGGTACCCGCGTTCATGGCGACAATGGAAAGTGACATGCCACTTGGCTCACGCCGGCGCGCTCTGGGGAATTTCCCCGCTCTGGCGCATGTCCCTGCTCTATCGCACGGCCGCTCTCCATCGCATGCCCGACGTCGCGGAGCAGCGGCCGCTCCGACCGGCAGCGCTCGGCAGCACGTGAACAGCGCGGCGCGAATGCGCATCCCTGGAGCGAGTCTCCCGGCTGCGGCGGTTGTCCCGGGAGAGTGGGTAAGCGTTCCAAACGGGGCCCCGAGAGGCTCGGAATGCACTTCAACAGCTCCGCGGTATAGGGATGCTGCGCATGCCGGAACAGCTCCGCCGCACCGGCGATCTCCACGATCCGGCCTGCATACATCACGAGAATCCGGTCGGCGAGGCCCGCCACCACACCCAGGTCGTGACTGATCAGGACCAGCGCCATGCCGACTTCCTCGCGCATGACGCGCAACAGATCGATGATCTGCGCCTGCACGGTCACATCGAGCGCGGTGGTGGGCTCGTCGGCGATCACGAGTTTGGGCCGGCACAGCAGACTCATGCCGATCATCACCCGTTGGCGCAACCCGCCGGACAGCTCGTGCGGATACTGATTGAGCCGGCGTTGCGGTTCCGGCACCCGGACGCGCTCCAACATGCGCCGCGCGGCTCCGCGCGCGTCTCCCCACGACTGGCCCGCGTGACACACCAGCACTTCGGCGAGCTGCGTGCCGATCTTCAAGTGCGGAGTCAACGAGGTCATCGGATCCTGGAAAATCATCGTGAGCTTCGAGCCGCGAATGCGATTCAACCGCGCAGGCGCGGCTCCCAGGATTTCTTCGCCTTCGAAACGCACGCTGCCTCGCGCCGTGCCGTTGTCTGCGAGCAGGCCCATGGCCGCCATGAAAACCTGCGTCTTGCCGGAACCCGACTCGCCCACGATGCCCACGCACTCTCGGGCATCCACGGCCAACGATACTTGGCGCACGGCGCAGATATCCGCGCCGGCGTTGCGCTGTGCGAAGCCGACGCGAAGATCGTCGATGCGGAATAGCGTGGACAAGTCAGCGCTCCTTCGCGTCGAGGGCGTCGCGCAATCCATCGCCGAAGATGTTCAGGGCAAGCAGCAGCACCGCCAACAATCCGCCGGGCACCAAGAGTATCCACGGCGCCGCCTCCATTTCGCCCGCGCCTTCTGCGATCAAAGTTCCCAAGCTGGCATGCGGTTCCTGGATACCCAATCCCAGAAAGCTCAGAAAGCTCTCGAACATGATGATTTGCGGCACGGTGAGCGTGGCGTAGACGATGACCGGACCCATGGCATTGGGAATCACGTGCCTGACGATGATGCGCGCGGTACCCGCCCCCGACGCCACTGCGGCCTCGATGAATTCGCGCTGACGAATACTCATGGTTTGACCGCGCACGATGCGCGCCATGGTCAGCCAGCCCACCGCGCCGATCGACAGGAACAAGAGCTGTTCGCTGCGGCCGAAAATGACGGTCAAGAATATGATGAAAAAAATCAGAGGCAATCCGCTCAATATCTCGATGAGCCGCATCATCACATGGTCGGTGCGCCCGCCGACGTAGCCGGCGACCGCGCCGTAGCCGATGCCGACCAGCAAACTGACGGCACTCGCCACCAAGCCCACGGCCAGCGAGACGCGCGTGCCCTCGAGCGTGCGCGCGAACAAATCCCGGCCCAGCCGGTCGGTACCGAACCAATGCGCGCCCTGCAGAGCAGGCTGCGAAGCCACGTGCAGCCAATCCAAGCTCTCGCTGCCGTTCGGATTGAGCCACGGCCCGACCATCGCCAGCGCGACGATGGCCACGATAACGGCCAAAGCGCACATGGCGCCCGGATTCGAGCGCAGACGGCGCGCGGCATCGTCGATGAGGCTGCTCATCCCTCGAGCCTCACGCGCGGATCGAGCCAGGCGTACAACAGATCGACGACCAGACCCATGAGGATGAGCAATGCAGAATAGATGACCACCATCCCCATGACGAGCGTGTAGTCTCGATTGAGCGCTCCTTGCACCATGTAACGGCCGATGCCGGGCAGTCCTGCGATGGACTCCACGACCAGTGAACCGGTCATGATCGAAGCGACCGCCGGGGCCAGGTAGCTCGCCACCGGCAACAAGGCCGGGCGCAGCGCGTGCCGTAAAATCACCGTATGCAGCGGCAGCCCTTTGGCGAGCGCCGTGCGCACGAAGTGGCTGCGCAAGATTTCGAGCATGTTGGCACGCGTGAGACGCGCGATCACGCTGAGCGGCGGCAGCGCCAAAGCGGCGACAGGCAGCACGAGATGCCGCATCGAACCGGGTTCCCAGCCCGCCACCGGCAGCCAGTGCAAATAGATGCCGAACAACAAGCCGAGAAACGGCAGCACCACGAAGGAAGGAATCGCGATGCCGACGACCGCCAGCGACATCGTCGCGTAGTCGGCGGCGGAGTTGTGGCGAAGCGCGGCGAAGGTGCCGATGGGAACACCGAGGATGAGAGCCAACGCCATCGCAATCGAACCGAGTTCCAGCGTCACTGGAAATCCCTGGCCTATCAATTCGGTCACCGAGAAGTCCTTGTACTTGAATGACGGACCGAAGTCGCCGTGCGCCAACGCGCCGAGGTAGCGTCCGTACTGGGTCCAGATCGGCTGATCGAGGCCGTAGGCACTCTGCAGATTGGCCATGATTTCCGGAGGAAGCGTTTGTTCTTGATCGAATGGGCCGCCGGGGGCTGCGCGAATGAGAAAAAAAGTAATCGTGACGATGACGAACAGGGTAGGCACCGCGCCGGCAAGGCGCGTCAGGAAGTAGCGCAGCATTCGGGGTGAGTCTATCGATTGACCGCGAGGTGGACAAGCGAAGCGGCGATCCTTAAACTACCGCGCCGGACTTTGCACTAGCACCCTCACGAGCCCCCGCGCACCCGCCGCTTGATGGACGAACTCAGCCTTGGCGTCCCCGTGCAGTGCGCGGCTAGAATTGGCACCTTATTTGCGGAACAACAGGCCGAGGCACGCACGCAGAGCGCGCCGGTAATGGCAGTTTAAGGAGTCTCATTCAATGCAGAAGATCATGGTGTGTATCAAGCGCGTCGTCGACTACAACGTGCGCATTCGAGTCAAACCCGACGGCAGCGGCGTCATGCTCGACGGCGTAAAAATGAGCGTGAATCCGTTCGACGAAATTGCACTCGAGGAAGCCTTGCGCATCAAGGAGCGCGGTTCGAACATCGAGATCGTTGCAGTCAGCATCGGCGTGGCCGACACTCAGCAGCAACTGCGCACCGCGCTGGCAATGGGCGCGGATCGCGCGATCCTGGTGCAGACCGAGGCTGCCGTGGAACCGCTCACCGCAGCTCATGTTTTTCTCGCCCTGGCCAAGAAAGAAAATCCCGATCTGATCTTTCTGGGCAAGCAAGCCATCGACGATGATGCCAACCAGACCGGTCAAATGTTGGCGGCGATCTGGGACCGTCCCCAGGCAACCTACGCGTCGAAGGTGGAGATCTCGGGAGACAAAGCGTCGGTCACCCGCGAGGTCGATGCGGGATTGGAAACCATCGAAGTGGACCTGCCGGCGGTGGTGACCGTGGATCTGCGCTTGAACGAACCGCGGTACGTGAAATTGCCGGACATCATGAAGGCCAAGAAGAAGCCCTTGGACGTGACCTCGCTCGATGCGCTCGGAGTGAGCGCGGGGGTACTGCTCAAGACCGTGAAGACCGAGCCGCCGGCGCAGCGCCAGAAAGGCGTGATGGTCAAAGACGTGGCTGAATTAGTCGACCTACTCAAGAAGAAGGGCTTGATCTGATGCACAAGATACTCATTGTCGGCGAACATGACGGAAAGACGCTGAACCCGGCCACGGCGAAGTGCGTCACCTGCGCGAACGGCATTCCGGACGGCGAAATCGCCATTGCCCTATTGGGCAAGGATACTGCGGCCGTCGCCGCACAAGCCGCGGCTGTCACGGGAGTGAAATCGGTGTTACGCATCGATCGGCCCGAGAACGAGCATCCGCTTGCCGCGATCTTCGCGCCGCAACTGGTCGCGCTCGCGGCCGACTACACTCATGTCTTCGGACCTTCGACGAGCTTCGGGAAGGATCTCATGCCGCGCATTGCCGCATTGCTAGGCGTGCCGCAGGTCAGCGACTTGATGGCGGTCGAAGGTGCATATCGCTTCAGGCGGCCGACCTACGCCGGGAACGCCATTGTGACGGTGGAGGCCGATCCTGCCCGCAAGCTCATTGCCACCGTGCGGGCGGCATCTTTCGAAGCAGCAGCGGCAGGCGGTAACGGCACCATCGAGTCCAAAACGGTCGGCGCCACCCTGCCCTCGCATACGCGCTACGTGGGTGCGAAGAGCGGCTCGACCGATCGCCCCGATCTACAGACGGCCTCCCGTGTGGTATCCGGCGGACGCGCACTCGGCAGCGCCGAGAACTTCAAGCTGCTGTTCAGCTTTGCGGACAAAATCGGCGCGGCCGTCGGCGCATCGCGCGCCGCCGTCGATGCGGGCTACGCACCGAATGAAATGCAAGTCGGCCAGACCGGCAAGATCATTTCGCCCGAAATCTACATCGCCATCGGTATTTCCGGCGCGATCCAGCATCTGACGGGCATCAAGGACGCGCGCACCATCGTGGCGATCAACAAGGACGGTGAAGCACCGATCTTTGAAGTCGCCGACATCGGACTGGTCGGCGACCTGTTCCAGATCGTGCCGGAGTTCGAACGCCTGGTGCGCGGCTAGATCGCGCCGGGCAGCAAGTATCCCGACACAGAGATTTTGACCGGTTTGCATGGGGTCTGGAGGGATGGGAAGCGTCACGGCAACGAAGAACGAGCCCAGTTGCCGCGACGCTTCCCATCCCCCCAGACCCTTCACACTGGGCCGCTCAACATCACCTTGCAAAGAAGAAGAAGAAGAAGAAGAGTTCGGAGGGTCATCCTCGCGTGGGTGGCCTCATCGCTTCTGTCGGCATCGGGATGTGTATCGGCTCGAGCGATCGAAGGAGGGCGAGCGCTGCCCGCCAATCGGTCAATATTTAGGTGCCGAGGGACTAGGAAACGCCGCCGTCGACCGCAGCGGCTGCCGAGTCAATCGCCTGAACCAAGAGGTCGGCGTGCTCACGGTGGAACGGCATCGGCGGCCGCAGCTTGAGGATGGTGGCTTGGGGCCCCTCGTAACCGATCAGGATGCGAAATTTCGACGCCAGCACATTCACGATGCGCTTGTTGCGGAGCTTGGCTGCCTGATAGTCCGTCCCCAGAACATCCAAGCCGAGCAGCAGGCCGGTGCCCCGTACCCGACCCAAGCACTCGTGCCGGGCGGCGACCGACTCGAGCTGTCCGCGCAAGTAGCCACCGGTGGCTGCCGCGTTGGCCATGAGTTGTTCGCCGTCCATCACCTCGAGGACGGCGAGACCCGCCGCCGCGGCCACGGGACTGCCGCCGAAGGTCGAGAAGAAACCGAATTTCGCCTGGAAAGCCTCGATCAGTGCGCGGTTTGCAGCGACCACGCCCATGGGATAGCCGTTGCCCACGGGCTTGCCCATGGTCACGATGTCGGGCTCGAGACCACGCCTTTCGAATCCCCAGAAGTGCGAACCGCAGCGGCCCAAACCATATTGCACTTCATCGGCAACGATGAGGCTGCCGGCGGCGCGCATCCGCGCGGTCACAGCGGCGGCCCAAGCGGCCGGCGGATCGAATATTCCGCTGCTGGTGATCGCCGTATCGATGAAGAACGCAGCCGGCGCCAGGCCTCGTTCAGCAAGCAATGCGATTGCCGAGTCGGTGTCTTGCACCGCGGCGGTCAACTCGGCGGAGCCGATCATATCGCCGACCTGCAAATCGGACGGAGGCGGAGCTATCGTAACAATTCGGGGATCACGGGGTCTTCCCTTGCTGGGCGTGAGTGCGGCAACCGCGTCGGTAATTCCGTGATAAGCGTTTTCCATGACCAGACCGCCGCGGTGCCCCGTGACCATCTGAGCCATTCGCCAGGCCACATCATTGGCCTCGCTGCCGGAATTCACGAAAATACACGCATCCAAATGCGCAGGTAAGCGAGCCGTGAGCTGCTCCGCGTACTCCAGAATGTTCTCGTGCAAATAGCGCGTGTGCGTGGCAAGGATCGCAGTCTGTCTTTGAATCGCCGCGACCACCGTGGGATGAGCATGGCCCACGTGCGGTACGTTGTTATACGCGTCGAGGTAGGCCTGGCCCTGCGCATCGTACAACCAGACTCCCGCACCGCGCACGAGGTGCAAGGGCTTTTCATAGAAGAGCTCGGCCCCCGCCCCCATCAACCGATGCCGCCGCGCGAGATCGACCGCAGGCGCTGTGGCGGGTACGGTAATCGATGCCGATGCGGGCGCCGATGCGGGAAGCGTTCCGGCCGCCTCGTGCCACGTTCGGGTCAGCGCTCGACGATCGGCATGCAGCAGCCGTTCGAGTGAACACTCACTGTGCACCGCTGCCTCATCCAACACGCGGGCGCCCGGCGCATCGTGATGACGGCGCCAGGCATGCACCAGAACGGTCACTGCGTGCCGTGCGGAGATGATGTCGTAGATCGACTCCACCTCTTGGCTCTCCAGCGTCTCGCCCTGTGCATATCCGTGCAGCACCGCCGCCACCGACTCGAACGGCGCCGCCGCATCGGTCAACAGTTCCGACATCGCGACCGCAGGCTCGAATATCAGAGGCGCGTGGATCATGTCGCCAAAGTCGAGGATGCCGCAGATCGATTGGCGCTCCACATCGACCAGCATATTGCCGGCGTGGCAGTCGCCGTGGATGGCTTGGCTGCGCAAACCCCGCAGCCTCGGCAAACAGGCCCGAAAGGCGCTGGAAACGCGATCGACGGTTTCCCGAAGAGCGGCCGACTCGATATAGCTGCTGAATTGTGCGAGTTCGGGCAGCCGCCTCACATCCCAGGCCAGGCGGCGCGTCAGAGAAGGATGGAAAAAACCCCGCAGAGCCCGGTCCAGTCGCGCCAGTGTCGCGCCCATGCTGTGCAGCAGGGCGACACCGGGACCCACAGGCGAATCGGCCAGCAGCTGCCCCGGCAAAAAGCTCACCAAGCAGGCAGCATACCCGACGCCATCCTCGCCGAATCGGCCGACCGCCACTCCTCCCAGGGTCGGGAGAAGCCGCGGCACCGGCAAAGCCGGATCCTGCTCCGCCAAATGGTCGAGCACGCTCACCAGGCAGTCGGTGCTCTCGGCGTCGGCCGCGACGTCGACGATCTTCAGCACGAACTCGCGCGCATCCGCGGTGCGCAAGCGAAAGTTGCAGTCCCGCTCCCCCGGCAGCGTGCTGACCGTAACCGCCAGCCCGTACAGGTCGCGCGCGATCCGTTCGGCTTCAGCCGGACGCAACGACGGCGGCGACGTCCGCAGAGCTAGCAAAACCAGCGTCGCGCGTTACAGCTGCTTGAGAACGAAATCGGCCGCGGAGACCTTGAACTCGCCCGGTGCTTCGACGTGCACTTGAGCGGCAACCCCGTTCTTCACGATGATGGCGAAACGTTGACCGCGCGCACCCATGCCGAACTTCGATCCATCCAGCTCCAGTCCCAATGCCTTGACATAGGTACCGTTGCCGTCCGCCAGCATCAAGATCTTGTCGCCCACGCCGCCATGCTTACCCCATGCATTCATCACGAACACATCGTTCACCGCGGTGCAGGCGATGGTGTCCACGCCCTTCGCCTTGATTTGATCGGCGAGTTCAACGAAGCCCGGCAAATGCTTGGCGTCGCAGGTCGGCGTAAATGCGCCCGGAACCGAAAACAACACCACGGTCTTACCGGCAAACAGTTGCTCCGTGGTCATCTTCTGCGGACCGTCCGCGGTCATGCGTGTAAACACGCCTTCAGGCATTTTCTCGCCGGCTTTGATACTCATTGGCAATTCTCCATACGATCCGTTTATCGACCCAGCGTATCGGCATACAGTTCCCACAACTTCAGCACTCGCGGGCTGATGTTCGGAACGGTCTTCAGGCCGACGAGCGCTTTCTTGGCATCCGCGGTGTTCTTGAGCGCGACCTGTGCGCGGCCGAGATACACGTACGCCTCGTCCAGATGCTTGACTTGACCCTTCTGCAAGCCGCGATTGATGGCGGTGGCGGTGTTCTGATAGTCGCCGAAACCGAAGTAGACTTCGCCCAGCTTGACGTCGAGTTCGCCGGCGGGGTTCTTGGTGGCTTCGGCATCCAATTGCGCCTGGCCCTTCTTGTCAGCTTCCGCACGGCCCTTGAACGAGTTCACCAAGCGCGTGGTGCGCTCCTTCTGCTCGTCCTTGATCAGCCCGCTGCTGATCGCCTTTTCCAGAACTGTCTGCGCCTCGGCCGGGAGCGCCGCATCGCCCAACAACTGCGCCATTTCGATGTAATCGCTGCCGGCTGTCATCGACGAGGTGTCGTACATCACGCGGTACAGCATCAAGGTGTTATGGTCGTCGCGCTCTTCCTGACGCTCGATGCGCAGCAGGGTGTTCCAATAGCTGCTCTTGTTGGTCAGACGAATCAGATCGACCAACGCCGCTGACATACCAGGCGTATCTCCCGCATCCGACGCACACTGCAGCTTGAACTGATAGAGATTCTCCTTCGGAGCCTCTCCCGCCTTGCGGGCGGCGGCCGCGGCCTTATCGGCCCACACAGCCGAGTTCTTGCAATCCTTCTGCAGAAAATAAATCTGGCTCAAGATGCCCAGATCGTCCGCGGTGGCCGCGCCGGAATCCGCCACCTGCTTGCCGTATTCGGCCGCCTTGGCATATTGCTGATTGCCCGCGGTCAGACGGAACAGCATGCGTGTGGTCTTCGCCGCGTCTTCGGGCGAATAGGCGCCCGTCGCAATCGCCGCCTCATAGGATTGTTCCGCCGCCTTCATGTTGTTGAGCTTGACGTTGGCGAAGCCCTTGAAGTCGTATATGGTTTTCTTGTCGAACGCGTTGATGCCGGGCTTGGTTTCCGCGGCTTCCAAATTCTTGATCGCCTCGGCCCACTGACCCGCTTGCAGTGCCTTTTGGGCTGCGGTCATCTCTTTGGCGATGACCCGGCTGATCTGCTGACCGCCCTTATCCTTATCCTTGTCCTTGTCGGCCGACAACGCTTCGCGCGGAGCCGAGCATAGGCATACGAGCGCCAGCACCACGGCCACGCACCAATAACCGGCCCAGGATTTCGCCGGCCGGTACCCAATATTGCGTATCGAATGAGTCATTACCAAACCTCGCTGCGTACAAGTCTTGAATTTATTTTGCGCTGCTCAATTTTGATCGTGCCGCCGATCTCGCCCCCGAGGTCAAACGAACGGCGCGTCAACCTCGACTCGAGGATTGACGCGCCGTAATACCACCTAAGGGATACCCGATCAGAAATAGTCGTTGTTGACGAACCCTATCTTCTTCAAGCCACGGTGCTGCAAATCTGCCAATGTCTGAGCCACGATCTCGTACTTGGCGAACTTGTCGACCGTGATATGCACTTCCGGTTGAGGTGATTTCACC
This sequence comes from uncultured Gammaproteobacteria bacterium, assembly GCA_963779985.1. GTDB lineage: Bacteria > Pseudomonadota > Gammaproteobacteria > Steroidobacterales > Steroidobacteraceae > Bog-1198. The sequence continues at coordinate 719,441 of CAVZZW010000004.1, read as the reverse complement.
GCTTCCTGGCTGATATAGCTCTGCAGGGTCGTGCGATCCACCGGCGACCTGTTCCACAGCAGCGTACCGTCGAAGTCGATGGTCAAATCGACCACTTCGGGCGGCGGCGGCGGCACGAAATTCGGCGGCGGCGGCAGCGGATTATCGATCTTCACCGCATGCGTCATGCTGGGAATCGTGATGATGAAAATGATCAGAAGCACCAACATGACGTCGATCAACGGCGTCATGTTGATGTCGGAGTACGATTGGCCCTCGCCACCTCCGCCTACGTTCATGGCCATGCGTGCTTTCTCCTACGTTCCGGGACCGAAATGATCGGGTGTGGTGATGAACGCCACTTTGCGTATGCCGATCTGCTGCGTGGACACGAGCACTTGACCCACGAACTGGTACCGAACGTTTGCATCACCGCGAATGTGCACTTCCGGCTGCGGCTCCTCGCGCGCAATTCCCCGCAGCTTATTCTTCAGTTCGTCCTGACCCGACAATAGCTTGGTGTTCCAATAAATGCCTCCCTGCTTGTCAATGGCAATCGTGATGTTCTCGGGCTTCGTCTGCGTCGGCAAATTGGTTGCCTTCGGCAGATCCAGCTGCACCTGCTGGATGATGACCCGAATCGTTATGATGAAAATGATCAGGAGCACCAACATCACGTCCACGAGTGGAGTGACGTTGATGTCCGACATTGCCTCAGCCTGTTCACCACCGACATTTATCGCCATGGACTTGAGTTCCTAGCGAGCGGCCGCAGGCGCGGGCTTGGCGACCGGTGCCGGTCCCTTTTCCATTCCCAAACCCATCTTCGCGCCGGAGATCAGGTAGGCATGCAGCTCATGTGTGAAATGGCTGACCATTTCCTGCACACCCTTATTGCGGCGCAATAGGATGTTATAGCCCAGCACCGCGGGTACCGCGACGGCCAGACCGATGGCGGTCATGATCAAGGCTTCACCGACGGGTCCCGCCACCTTGTCGATGGAGGCCTGTCCGGCGACGCCGATCGCGATCAACGCGTGATAGATACCGATCACCGTGCCGAGCAATCCGACGAAGGGCGCGGTGGCGCCGACGGATGCCAGCACCGGGAGGCCCGACTGCATGCGGCTCACGACAGTATCCGCGGTGCGCTGCAGCGACTCGGTAATCCACTCGCTGGTGCCGATGGCACCCGACAAGCGCGTCTTGTTGGTCTCGTGGTACTCGTAGGCCTGCTTGCCGGTCTCGGCGAGCGCGCGGAACGGATTCGACGTTCCCTTCAACTTGCCGATTGCGTCGGTCAGGCTGCTGGACGACCAGAATTCCTTCTCGGCTTCGATGGCCTGGATGCGTTGGCGGCGCTGATCGAAAAACTTCGTGATCATGATGAACCACGTCAGCAGCGACATGATCAACAAAATGGCAAGGATCGACCGGGCGATGATATCGCCGTTCGCGATCAGGGCCCCAAGGCCATATGGGTTCTCAATAGCTGTCTCTTGCATTGACCGATTCCCTCTACTTAGAAAGTGTAATAGTTAGAGAAATAAACATTGATCCAGCGCTACTTACCCGTGAGCTTCCAGACGATCGGTATGGATACTGTCTTCTCGACGGGCTTGCCTTCTTCGGTTGCCGGCAGCATGCGTTGGCCATGCACCCCCTTCAAACAGGCTTCATCCAAGCGCGGGAAACCCGAGCTCGTCTGAATGGACTCGTTGGTGATCTTGCCGTCCGCGGACACGGTCATCAGCACGATGCACCGGCCTTCTTCGTTGGCACGCTTGGACGCATCGGGATAGTAGTCTTCGCCGATCTTGAGCGGATGCTTCGGATCCATCCTGATCGGCGTGCCCGGCTTGGGCGGCGCCGCGACGACAGGCGGAGGCGGCGGCCTGTTGACCTGAGTCGTTTGAGTGATCGCCGTGGTCTCTACCTGAGGCGCCTGGATGTCGACGAATTCCGGAGGCGGCACATAGGGCTTGATCTCTTCCAGCTTGGGCGGCGGCGGCGGCGGCTTGTCGATGTCCTTGGGCTTGTCGATCTGAGCGATTTCCACCGGCGGAATAATCGTCTGGACCAGCTTGCCGGCGAGTCCCGCATAGAACGCCCAAACAATGCCGATGTGAAGAATGATGACGGCAATGAGGGCTGCGCCCCTCCTGCCTGAAAACAATGATGGCTCTTCGTATTTATACATAAGGCTTAACGACCCTACCCCTGAATCGATTCATCCTAGATCCGCCGTGTGCGCCACGCGATGCGCGTCCCTTACACGTCAAGAAAGAACGCAACGATACCGTCGCGTCCCTTCATTCCCTTCGGCGAGTTAAGAGCCTGACACATAACGCGTCTGCACTGCAAGCGCGACTTTACTCGCGGATTGACGTTCATGGTCCGCTGATTGACGTTCATGACACACCGGCATCATGAAGTCTTCACTCCGCGCGGCGCGACTTGCTCCAGATCAGTGACCGCGCCCAAGGATGCACTGCTCACCTGTCGCGCATACTTTGCTAACGCACCGCGGCGCGCATAGGGTTTCGGCGGCACCCACGATTTGCGGCGGCGATCGAGCTCCGCCGTGCTGACATGCAAGGTGATTTCACGACGCTTCGCATCAATGGTGATGGCATCGCCGGTCTCGACCAAGGCCAATGGACCGCCGAGCGCAGCTTCCGGCGACAAATGCCCGACCACGAAGCCGTGGCTGCCGCCGGAAAACCGCCCGTCGGTGATCAACGCAACTTGCTTGCCCAATCCCTTGCCCATGATGGCGCCCGTCGGACTCAGCATTTCCCGCATGCCGGGGCCGCCTTTCGGGCCTTCGTAGCGTATGACCACCACATCGCCGGACTTCACCTTGCCGCCCAGAATTCCTTTCAGAGAATCTTCCTCGGAATCGAACACACGTGCCCGTCCTTGAAAGCGCAGCCCCTCTTTGCCGGTAATTTTTGCAACGGCGCCTTCCGGCGCGAGATTCCCATACAGGACCACCAAGTGGCTGTCCTTCTTGATGGGGTCGTGCAGCGGCCGCACGATGTGCTGGTCTTTCGGATAAGGCGCGACGCCGCGCAGATTCTCGGCCAGGGTGGCGCCGGTGACGGTCAGGCAATCGCCGTGCAGCAAATCCGCCTCCAACAACGTCTTCATCAGCGGCTGGATGCCGCCGATGGCGACCAGCTCGGACATCGAATAGCGTCCGCTCGGGCGCAAGTCCGCCAGCACCGGAACGCGCTTGCCGATGCGCGTGAAATCATCGAGTCCCAGCTTGACGTTGGCGGACGACGCAATCGCCATCAAGTGCAGCACAGCATTGGTCGAGCCGCCGAGCGCGATGACCACGGTGATCGCATTCTCGAAAGACCGGCGGGTCAGTATGTGCCGCGGGCTCAACCCCAAGCGGATCAAGTTGACCACGGCGGCGCCGGCGCGCGCGCAATCGTCGCGCTTCTGGCCGGAGACCGCTTCCTGGGCCGAGCTGTTCGGCAGACTCATGCCGAGCGCTTCGATGGCGGACGCCATGGTGTTGGCCGTGTACATCCCGGAACAAGACCCCGGTCCCGGAATCGCCGTGCGCTCGACGAATTTGAGCTGCTGTTCGGACACCGTACCCTGCGCATATCCACCAACCGCTTCGAATACCGACACGATATCCCGCTGGTCGGTTCCCGGACGAATGGTGCCGCCGTAGACGAATACCGCCGGGCGGTCGAGGCGTGCCAGCGCCATCAAGCAGCCGGGCATGTTCTTGTCGCAGCCGCCGATCGCCACCACGCCGTCGAAACCCTGCGCGCCCACCACCGTTTCGATGGAATCGGCGATGACCTCGCGCGACACCAGCGAATAGCGCATGCCGGGCGTGCCCATCGAAATGCCGTCGGACACCGTGATGGTATTGAAGGTAATCGCCTTGGCACCGGCCGCCTCCGCGCCACCGGCGGCCAGGCGCGCCAGCTCGTCGATGTGCATATTGCAGGGCGTCAAGTTGCTCCAGGTCGACGCAATGCCTACCTGCGGCTTGTCGAAGTCGGCGTCGGTGAAGCCGACGGCGCGCAACATCGCTCGACTGGGTGTCTGCTTTACGCCCTCGACCACCAAGCGCGAATAATGGCGAGGGTCGGCAGATTTGGATTTTCTTGGCATGGCAGGACCTCCTAGCCGGAGCTATTCACGAACGATGGAAAGTTGCAAGGAGGCCGGATTGGGCGGGCATTTTTTTTTAAAGTTCCAGCTAGAGCGTGCCGTAGCGCTTCACCAAATATCGATAGATGCCGCGCAGCGCCTGAGCCTCAGCGCCGATGCTGCGGCCGGGACGATCCTTCGGGTTCCAGGCGTACAGATCGATGTGCATCCAAGGCGTCGATTCGCTCACGAAGCGCTTCAGGAACAGCGCACCGAATATGGCGCCGGCCAGGGTGGATGAGGCTACATTGTTCAAGTCCGCGATCTTGCTGGCGAGTTCGTCCTCGTACCCCGCCCACAACGGCATGGGCCAAAGAGGGTCGTGCTCGACGGCAGAGATGCGCGCGGCTTCCTGAACGATGTCCTCGTCATTGCCGAACAGGGCCGGCAATTCCGGGCCCAGCGCAACTCGCGCCGCGCCGGTCAGCGTGGCGAAGTCGATGATCAAATCCGGTCTCTCGGCATCGGCAAGGGCCAGTGCGTCGCACAGCACCAGCCTGCCTTCCGCATCGGTGTTGCCGACTTCGACCGTCAAGCCCTTGCGAGTGGCCAGCACGTCGCCGGGCCGGTACGCATTGCCGCTGATGGCGTTCTCCACCGCCGGTACCAATACGCGCAGTTGCGCGCGAATTCCCGCGCTCATGAGCAGGTGCGCGAGCCCGAGCGCCACGGCCGCTCCGCCCATGTCTTTTTTCATGAGTGCCATGCCGGAGCCCGGTTTGATATCCAGACCGCCGCTGTCGAAGCACACGCCCTTTCCCACCAGAGTCAACCGCGGATAGGATTCGCCGCCGCTCGGCGTCCAGCGCAACTCGACCAGACGGGGTGGCTCTGCGCTGGCGCGGCCCACCGCATGGATGGCGGGAAAGTTGGCGGTAAGCAGCTCCTCGCCCACCCACTCTTGGTAAACGGCTTGGTGACGCTCCGCGAGCCGCCGCGCGGCTGCGCCAAGCTCCACCGGTCCGAAGTCGGCGGCCGGTGTATTGATCCAGTCGCGCGCCATACGCAGCGACTCGGCCGCAGACGCAACGTAGCGCATATCGGCATTCGGCGGCGCCTCGACGCTCGCGGCCTCGCTCTTCGCCGGGCGGTAGCGGTCGAAGCGATAGGCGCCATAGGCAAATCCCAAGCACAGCTGCGTGGCCTCTTCGGCCGTAAACTGCTGGACCAGGCGAAACCGGCGGCGGCGGCAGCCGTTCGACGACGCCTGCTGCATGCCACAAGGACAATTCTCCCTGGCGCTTGCCCAAGCCGCCGACCGCGGCCGCGATGCCGCCGGCGGAATCCGGCAGCAGCACGACACGATGCTTCTCGGCCTTGAAATTTTGCTGATGCACCCAGCGCGCAATCGACGCAGATTGCGTCGCGCGCCATGCGTCGATTTCGTTCTCGTACAGCAGCCACAACGGCACCGAATCATTGCTATCGAGGTTCATGGAAAGGCTTCCTCACGAGGCGTTTATTACCCTTGGAAAGCCTTGCATCATATGAGATTCTGTGTTGCTATTTACGGCTACTTGACGCGGTGCGCGACATTCAGACACGGCGCGCGATGGCAATGGACCCCGCTTCGGCAAAAGTCTCCTGGCGGGGTCTCGCATTTCGCTAGATATCGCATTTTGCAGATATCGATTCAGGGGCACAGGAGAGTTTCATGCGTTTGTATTCGCAAAAAGACGTCGACAAGAAAGCGCTGCGCGGAGCGCGCATCGCCGTCTTGGGCTACGGCAGCCAAGGCCGCGCGCACGCGCTCAATTTGCACGACAGCGGATACGACGTAGTGGTCGGCGTCAGGAAGGGCGACAGCTGGACCAAAGCCAAGAAAGACGGGCTGAAGGTGATGGAGCCCGCGGCAGCCGTCAAGGGTGCGCAGCTGGTGGCGATGCTGGTGCCTGATCTCACTCAAAAGCCCTTGTATACGGAGCTGAAGGGCGTCATTGAAAAGGGCGCCACGCTTTTGTTCGCCCACGGCTTCAATATCCACTTCAAGCAGATCAAGCCGCGCAAGGATCTGGACGTGGTGCTGATCGCGCCCAAGGGTCCGGGAGATCTGGTGCGGCGTCAGTACCAGCAAGGGCGCGGCGTGCCCTGCTTGATCGCCGTGGCGCAGAATCCGTCCAAACGCGCCAAGGCCAAGGCGCTGGCCTATGCGGACGCCATCGGCGGCACGCGCGGCGGCGTGCTGGAAACCACGTTCGGCGAAGAGACCGAGACGGATCTGTTCGGCGAGCAGGCGGTGCTGTGCGGCGGTGCGACCGAACTGGTGGTCAAGGGCTTCGAAACCCTGGTCGAGGCCGGTTACCAGCCCGCGGTCGCCTATTACGAATGCTTGCACGAGCTCAAGTTGATCGTCGATCTGCTGCATGAGGGCGGCATCACGAAGATGCACCGATTCATCAGCGAGACGGCCAAGTACGGTGATCTGACGCGCGGCCCGCGCATCGTCAACAAGGCCACCAAGAAGGAAATGCGCAAGATTCTGACCGAGATCCAGCAAGGCAAATTCGCGCGCCAATGGATCGCGGAGAACAAGCGCGGCCGCCGCAAGTACTGCCAAGCTGCTGAAGGCGGACCTATCCCATCCGATCGAGAAGATCGGCGCGCAAATGCGCGCGCGCATGCCCTGGTTGGAATCCGGCAAAGCCTGACGTCATGGCCGCACGCACCCTGTTCGACAAGGTATGGGCGGCGCACGAAGTGGTTGCTGAAACACCGGACACTCCGGCGGTCCTGTACGTCGATTTACACCTCATCCACGAGGTCACGTCGCCGCAGGCATTCAGCTTGCTGAAGAGCCTAGGGCTGCCGGTGCGCCGCCCCGACCGCACTCTTGCCACGATGGATCATTCGACGCCGACCGGCACCGAACAGGTATTCGGCAACGTGCCGATCAAAGTCGATGCGGCGGCGAAACAGGTGCGCCAACTCGAGCAGAACGCGGCCGAGTTCGGCGTCGAGCTGTTCGGTATGCGCGATGCGCGGCGCGGCATCGTGCACGTCATCAGTCCCGAACTCGGCGCAACGCAACCCGGCATGACCATTGTCTGCGGCGACAGCCATACCAGCACTCACGGGGCGTTCGGCGCGCTTGCCTTCGGAATCGGTACCACGGAAGTCGGGCACGTGTTCGCGACCCAGTCGTTGTTGCAGCGCAAGCCCAAAACCTTTGCGGTGAATATCGAGGGCCAATTGCGGGCCGGCGTCACTGCCAAGGATTTGATCCTGGCCGTCATCGGCAAAATCGGCGTCTCGGGCGGCACCGGACATGTGTTCGAATACCGCGGCTCGGCCATTCGCGCGCTGTCCATGGACGAACGCATGACCGTGTGCAACATGTCCATCGAAGCCGGCGCGCGCGCCGGGATGATCGCGCCGGACGAAACCACTTTCGCCTACCTCGCGGGCAAACCGCGCGCGCCCAAAGGTGCCGCTTGGGACGCGGCGCTCGCCCACTGGCGAACCTTGGCGACGGATCCCGGCGCCGCGTTCGACGCTTCGGTCGACATCGACGCCTCCTTACTCGAACCCATGATTACCTACGGCACCAATCCCGGCATGGTGCTGCCGATCGGCGGGTCGATCCCGAATGAGGCGGGCAACGAGGTTTTCGACAAGGCGCTGCGTTACATGGGCTTTCACGGCGGCGATGCCATGCTCGGCAAGCCGGTCGACGTCGTATTCATCGGCAGCTGCACCAATGGACGGCTCACCGATTTGCAAGCCGCAGCGCACATCCTCAAAGGCCGTAAGGTGGCTCCCGGCGTGCGCCTGCTCATCGTGCCGGGCTCGCAAGAGATCAAGCGTGCAGCCGAAGCGGCGGGGTATGCCGACATTTTCAAGGCAGCCGGCGCGGATTGGCGCGAGTCCGGCTGCTCGATGTGCCTGGGGATGAACGGCGACACCGTCGCCGCCGGTCAGTATTCGGTCAGCACCAGCAATCGCAACTTCGAGGGCCGTCAAGGCGTGGGGGCACGGACCCTGCTGGTCAGTCCATTCACCGCGGCGGCGAGCGCCGTGCGGGGCAAGATTACCGACCCACGGGAGATGTTGCAGTGAAACGCGGAACGTTTCCGCGGAACCGTCCGACGGAGCGCCGCAAGATCGCGCGCCGCAGGGAGATGCTGTCGTGGAACCCTTAACGCGCGTTCAGTCCAAAACCGTAGTGATCCCGTCGAGCAATATCGACACCGATCAGATCATCCCGGCGAGATTCCTGACGACGACGACCAAGGACGGCCTGGGGCGGCAATTGTTCGCCGATTGGCGCTATCGGGCCGACGGTTCGCCGAATCCGGATTTCGCCCTGAACCGGCCCGAAGCGCGCGGCGCACAGGTGCTGGTCGCCGGCCGGAACTTCGGCTGCGGTTCGTCCCGCGAACATGCGCCGTGGGCGCTGCTCGACTTCGGGTTTCGCGCCGTCATCAGCACGCAAATCGCCGACATCTTTCGCGGCAACTCCCTGAAGAACGGACTGCTGCCCATCGTGGTCGACGACGCGACGTCGCGATGGTTGCTGGACAATCCGGGCGCCGAGCTCGACATCGATCTTCACACCTGCCGCCTGACGCTGCCGACCGGGATATCGATCGCCTTCCCCTTGGAGGCATTTGCGCGGCACTGTCTATTGAATGGCATCGATGAACTCGGCTATCTACGCAGCCGACTGAGCGACATCGAACGTTTCGAAGCGGCGCATTCCTCGTGAAGGCGCTGATCGCGGTTCTTGCCGGCGACGGCATCGGCGGCGAAGTCACGGCCGAGGCGGTGCGCGTACTCACCGCGATCGCGGCGCGTTTCGGACACGCTTTTGAATTCCATTCGGCGCTGCTCGGCGGTGTGGCCATCGACGCGACCGGCCAGGCGCTGCCGGCCGCGACGCTCGCGCTGACGCAACGGGCGGATGCGATTTTGCTGGGTGCCGTCGGCGGCCCGAAATGGTCGGCACCCGATGCCAAGGTTCGGCCCGAACAAGGACTGCTGCAATTGCGCAAGGCGCTTGGGCTCTTCGCCAATCTGCGGCCGGTGGTGCCGCATCCGGCGGTGCTCGATGCCTCGCCCATCAAAGCGGAATTGCTGCACGGCGTCGACATCATGGTGGTGCGCGAGCTGACCGGCGGCATCTACTTCGGCGACAAGTCGCGCACCGCGACCGAAGCCGTCGATGTGTGCCGCTACACGGTGGAAGAAATCGAACGCGTGGTGCGTCTGGCGGCCCGCTTGGCGCTTGCACGCCGTCGCAAGCTGTGTTCGATCGACAAGGCGAACGTACTCGAGACCTCGCGCCTGTGGCGCGCGACGGTCGAACGGATCATGCCGCGCGAATTTCCGGACGTGAGGTTCGAGCACATGCTGGTCGATGCGGCCGCCATGCATCTCTTGAAGCGGCCGCGCGACTTCGACGTGATCGTGACCGAGAACATGTTCGGCGACATTCTCACCGACGAAGCCTCCATGCTCGCGGGCTCCCTCGGGCTGCTGCCCTCCGCGTCTCTCGGCGCCTCCCCACGCGGCGGGATGTTCGAACCCATCCACGGTTCGGCTCCCGACATCGCCGGCTCAGGGATAGCCAACCCCTATGCCGCCATCTTGAGCGCGGCGCTGCTGCTGCGATATTCACTGCAGCTGGAAACCGAGGCGCGCGCCGTCGAAGCGGCCGTCGCGCGCGCCGTCGAGTCCGGCGCGCTGCCGGCTGATCTCGCCGCCGCCGGCGCGGGTATTACGACGCGTGCCGCCGGAGATGCGGTGCTGGCTGGACTCTAGCGGCCCGTTCCAAACCGGCGGCCAGGTCCGCGGCCAGATCCGCGGCATCTTCGATGCCGACGGAAACCCGCAGCAGACCCGCTCCGATCCCCGCGCGCAAGCGCGCCGCCTCTTCCATGCCGGCGTGCGTCATGCTCGCCGGATGCGAGATCAAACTCTCCACGCCTCCCAGCGACTCGGCGAGCGTGAAACATTCGAGCCCGGACAGAAACGCTTCGACCGCCACCTCGCCACCCGCCAGCTCGAAGCTCAACATCGCACCGAACCCGCTCTGCTGGCGCCGCGCGATGTCATGCCCGGGATGATCGGGCAGACCGGGATAGTGCACACGCTCGACCCCCGGATGTGCGGTCAGACACTCGACGACCGCCTTGGTGTTCTCCTCGTGGACACGCATGCGCGCATGCAGCGTGCGCACGCCGCGCAGAGTCATGAAGCTGTCGAACGGCGCACCGGTGACGCCGATGGCATTCGCCCACCAGGCAAGTTTGCCGTGCAGCTCAGCGGTTGCGGCGATGACGGCCCCGCCGACGACATCACTGTGCCCATTCAAATACTTGGTGGTGGAGTGCATGACCATGTCGGCGCCCAACTCGAGCGGCTGCTGCCAAATCGGCGAAAGAAACGTATTGTCGACCACGGTCAGCGCCCCGGCCGCATGCGCCGCATCGGTGACCGCGCGGATGTCGACCACCCGCAACAGGGGATTGCTCGGCGTCTCGATCCACACCAAGTTCGCGCCCTTCCCGAGCGCCCGTTGCAGGGCGGCGGCATCGCTCTGATCGACGAATTCAACCGCGAGATTGCCCTGCGCATGCAGTGCGGCGAGCAATCGATACGTCCCGCCGTAGCAATCGTAGGGCGCAATGACCCGCGCGCCGCCGGGCAAGGTCGCCAGAATCAGCGTGATGGCGGACAGCCCGGTGCAGGTGACCACCGCGCCGGCGCCGCCCTCGAGATCGGCCAAGGCGCTGCCCAGCTGATCGCGGGTGGGATTGCCGGACCGTGTGTAGTCGTACTTGCGCGGCTTGCGGTACTTCTCGAAGGCAAAATTCGTCGACAAATAAATCGGCGGCACCACGGAGCCGTGCTGCGCGTCCGACTCGAGGCCGGCGCGAACCGACCGCGTAGCCAAGGTTTTCTTCGTTGGGGGGGCGTTGCTGGTCATGTCCACTGCTCCGCGAGGGCTGATTTGATGATGGGTGTCAGAGCCGCGCCTTCCTTCAAGAACGCGTCGTGCCCGAAAATGGAATTGATTTCGATGAGCTGCCGCGGTCCATTGAGACGCGCGGACAGAGCCTGCATGTCGTTGAACGGCACCAATTGGTCCTCGCGCACCGCGATGAGCGTCGCCGGCGTATGCACCGAGGTGGCGTCCATCTGATGCAGGTCGATCGATTCGCTCAACACCAGGAACGATTCGGCGCGATACTTTTGAACGTAATCGTCGCCGCGGGCGAACAGGTAATCCTCGATCGGGAATCGAAAGCGGTCGGCGTTGCGCGTGGGCGCCGCGCCGAAGCGCAGCTGAAATTCCACGGCGCTGCGGTAGGTGGCCATCGCCAACGCTCGCGCGAGCTTGAGCCCCGACGGCCCGTCGCCTCGCGCGAGCGCCTCGCGCACGATCTGCCGCTGCACGCTGCGCCAGGCGGTCGAAAGCACTTGGGACTTGTCGGCGGCGCTCAACACCACGATGTGCTTCACCAGATCGGCATGCCGCTCGGCGAAGCACAGCGCCACCATCCCGCCGTACGAGGCGCCGACGATGGCGTGCAGCGACTTCAACCGCAGATGGCGGACGACGGCGCACAAGGCGTCGGCTTGGTCGTAAGAGCTCAAGGGCGGAAATCTGCCGCCGTTCAGCGGCGTGGAACTCTCGCCGCGGCCACCGAGATAGTCGATGCCGAGAACGCGATACTGGCGGGTGTCTACGCCCAGACCCGGCCCGACGATCTCCGGCCACCATCCTTCGTCCCCGGCGCCGGCTACGATGCGGTGAGCGGAAATGCCGCCGAGCACGACGATCACGGGTGCATCTTCCGGGCCGACAAGGCGGAAAGCGACCTTCGCATCCGGCAATGTGTCGCCGTAGTGAAGGGTAAAAGGCTGGGGAAGACTCAAGGTCTGGTCGACTTGTATCGACGATGTTTCGGCCACGTTCCGCTCGCTCCATATAGAGGTTTACACAACCCCTGAAGCGCCGGCGCTCGTAGCCCATTGCAGCGGCAGAGCCGCGCAATCGACCGCCCATCTATCGGACCAGGCTCGCGCCTCAGATCCGCAGGAGTTGGCACCGTTCCGCCAAGTTCCATGGGAACCCTTGGGTGGTTGCCCCGGCTTCTAAGGGCCTTTCCCTCAGCCGGTCTAGATGAGCAGCGCGGATTTTAGGCAGCCCCTGGGGTTTGCGTCAAGGTATTTTGCCGCAACTCGCTTGCGCCGATCTCGTCAATGCATTAATGTACTAGCGCATTAATACATTGATCAATCGAAGGACTGCGGGCCCACATGAAAACGAATCGTCCAGTCACTTTGCGACAGGAGCAACAACACGAGCGGGCGCTGTGCACGGCGATACTCGCGTTGCGCAGCGTCGAGGAATGCCGGAGTTTTTTCCGCGACCTGTGCACGCCCGCGGAACTGCAGGCAATGGCGGATCGCTGGGCCGTGGTCGAGCTGTTGGAGCGCGGCCTGCCCTATCGCGAGATCCACCGGCAAACGGGGGTCAGCGTCACCACCATCGGCCGCGTCGCCCGCTATGTTACTTCCGGAAACGGCGGCTACCGCGCCGTGACCGAGCGGCTGAGGCCCAATGGCTGACACATCGACCTCCCCGGACGCGGTGCGCCTGAAGATAGCCGTGCAAAAGAGCGGCCGGCTCACCGACAGCTCGCTCGACCTTTTATCCCGCTGCGGCCTCAAGTACAGCCGCGGCAAGGATCAATTGATGTGCTACGGCGAGAACATGCCGCTCGATGTGCTGTTGGTACGCGACGACGACATACCAGACCTGGTGCAGGAGGACGTCTGTGATCTGGGACTGGTGGGACTCAATGTCGTCCAGGAGAAGCGTTTGGAATTCGCCGCGCGCGCCATCGCGCCGCTGTTCGAAACGGTGCAGCTGCTGGATTTCGGACGCTGCAAATTGTGCATCGCCGTACCGGATGGATTCGATTATCGCGGCGCGCAATCGCTGCAGGGCAGACGCATCGCCACGACGTATCCGCATATCCTGAAGCGTTTTCTGGCCGACCAATGCATTGCCGCGGAGGTCGTGGTTCTCTCCGGATCCGTGGAAGTCGCGCCGCGGCTCGGGCGGGCGGATTTGATTTGCGATCTCGTGTCGACCGGATCCACGTTGGCCGCGAACCATCTTCGCCACGCAGCGACCGTGCTCGACAGTCAGGCCGTACTGATCCGCACACCGGTGCCGATCGCTCCGCAGAAGCAGGAGTGGACCCGGCGCCTGCTGATGCGCATCGACGGCGTCGAACAGGTCAAAGGCAGCAAGTACATCATGCTGCATGCGCCCCGCTCCGCTTTGCCGGCCATTGCCAAACTCCTGCCGGGCAGCGAGTCGCCGACCGTGATTCCGCTCGAGGGCCGCGGCGACCGGGTGGCGGTGCACGCGGTTTGCCGGGAAAACGTGTTCTGGGAAACGCTCGAAGAGCTCAAGGGCGTGGGCGCCACGTCGGTGCTGGTCCTGCCGGTCGAGAAAATGCTGGCCTAGCCGGACTATCCATGACGCAGAAACGCTCCGGGAAACGCTCACACAATCCGGCCTCCTTCAAACTTTGACCTTCATCGTCATGCGTATTCTCGATTGGAAATCACTCACTGCAACGGAGCGACAGGACGCCTTGCGGCGACCGGCGCAGAGCGAAGCCGCACAAGTCTCCAAAGCAGCGCAGGGGATCATCGATGCGGTGAGACGGGACGGGGACGCCGCGGTTTTGGCGCTGACGGAGAAGTTTGACGAGGTTCGGCTGGACTCGATGCGCGTGATGGAGCGGGAGTTCGGCGATGCCGAGCGCAGCTTGAGCGCGGAGCAAATCGCCGCGATCGAGCGCGCGATCTCGAACGTGCATCGATTTCACGCCGCGCAAGAGCCGGCGCCGCTGCATGTGCAAATGGCACCCGGACTGGTATGCGAGCGAATCAGCGTGCCGATCCGCGCGGTAGGACTGTATGTGCCCGCGGGCTCTGCCCCGCTGCCCTCCACCGCCATCATGCTCGCCGTTCCCGCAGCCATCGCTGCCTGCCCCGTGCGGGTGATGTGCACGCCTCCTACCCGCCATGGCGGTGCGGATCCCGCAGTGTTGGTGGCCGCGCGCCGGTCGGGCATCGAACTGGTATTCAAAGCCGGCGGCGCCCAAGCCGTCGCCGCCATGGCCTACGGCACGGCGACCATACCCAAGTGTGACAAGATCTTCGGACCCGGCAACGGCTGGGTCACGGCCGCGAAGCTCCTGGCTGCGCAGGATCCCGCGGGCGCGGCGGCGGACCTCCCCGCCGGGGTGACCGAAGTCATGGTGATCGCGGATGACACCGCACGTGCCGATTTCGTCGCCGCCGATCTGCTCGCCCAGGCGGAGCATGGCGTCGACGCGCAGTCGCTGCTGGTCACGACCTCGGTCAGGCTGGCCGAGGAAGTCGCGCGGCAGGTGCAGCGCCAGGCCGCATCCCTGTCGAGAACGCGGATACTGGCGAAGTCCGTGGGCCACATGCGGCTGTTGATCGTCGACACTCTCGAAACCGCACTCGACATCGCCAATGAGTATGCCCCCGAGCACCTGCTGCTCGAGCTCAGCGAACCGCGCCGTTGGCTCAGCCGAGTGAGCGCCGCGGGTGCGGTGTTCCTGGGGCACTGGTCGCCGGAATCCCTGGGCGACTACTGCAGCGGGCCCAACCATACCCTGCCCACGTACGGCTACGCCAAGGCCCACAGCGGCCTGTCGCTGGAGGATTTCCAAAAGCGCATCACGGTGCAGGAACTGACGCCCGCGGGTCTGGGCGATCTGGGGCCGACGGCGCAGATCCTGGCGAATCTCGAGGGGCTGGACGCCCATGCGGCGGCGGTGACCGTGCGCCTAGCGGCGCTCGCCGGTACTGCGCCCGCTGACGCAGGGCTCGCCGCCGCGGCGCCGCGACCAGATGATGCCGCGCGATCGACCGGCGCCGATGTCCGGGGAGCATACCGATGAGCGCCGTCGTGTCACTGGCGCGGCCCGAGATCGTCACGCTCCAACCCTATGCGCATGCGGCGTGGACGCCGTCGATGACGCGTCTGCATGCCAATGAGGCGCCTTGGCGGCCCGCGGGCGACGCCACCGCCGCGGGTCTCAATCGTTATCCGGAACCGCAGCCGCAGTCCCTCGTCGAGGGTCTGGCCAAGCTCTACGGCGTGCCTGCCTCGAGCGTGCTCGCGACGCACGGCAGCGACGAAGCCATCGATCTGTTGTCGCGCATTTTTTTGCGCGCCGGCAGCGATGCCATTCTGCAATGCACACCAACCTTCGGCATGTATCAAGTCGCCGCCCGCATCCAGGGCGCCGAGGTCATCGAGATTCCACTCAACCGCGCGCGCGGCTGGGCTCTCGATCCCGAACTCCTTTTGGCGGCGTGGCGGCCGGCCGTCAAGCTCGTGTATCTTTGCTCGCCGAACAATCCGACGGCGAATCTGCTCGATGCGGCAGCCCTGGAGGAGATCTGCAAGGCGCTCGACGGGAAGGCCATCGTGGTGATCGACGAGGCCTACGTCGAGTGGTCGCGGTCCCCGAGCCATTCCCGTTGGCTCGACCGTTTCTCGACGCTGGCGATTTTACGCACTCTTTCCAAAGCTCACGCGTTGGCCGGCGCCCGGGTCGGCGCGCTATTGGGCAATGCCGATCTCATTGCATTGGCGAGGCGGGTCATCATGCCCTACTCCTTGGCCGCGCCGTCGGTGGAGGCCGCGCTGCGAGCCTTGGAGGCGCCTGAACTTGCCGCCGCGCGCGTCCGGATGGAAGCTCTGCTGGCGGAGCGCGAGCACTTGGCCCACGGACTCGCGGCTTCGCCACTCGTGGACGACGTGTGGCCGAGCGACGCGAATTTCCTGCTCATCGAGTGCCGCGACGCCGATCGCTTCATGAGCAACACCCTGGCGGGCGGTTTGATCGTGCGTGATTTGCGCGCCCATCCGTCATTACCGCGCTCGTTACGCGTGACGGTGGGCACCCGCGCGCAGAACGACGCATTGCTGCATTGTGTGGGACTGAAATGAGCGGCCGGCGAATATTGTTCCTGGATCGAGACGGCACCTTGAACGAAGAGGTGCCGGACGAGCAGGTGGACAGCCTGGAAAAGATTCGCCTCATGCCCGGTGTCATCCCGGCGCTGCTCGAGCTCGAGGCCGCGGGCTTCGCATTCGTCATGGTCACCAACCAAGACGGACTCGGGACCGCGCGCTTCCCGCGGGAGCACTTCGAACGCGCTCATCGATTCATATTGGATTTGTTCGGTTCCCAGGGGATCGGCTTCGAGGCGGTATGCATCTGTCCGCATTTCAAGCACGAGGACTGTGCCTGCCGCAAACCCAAGATCGGCATGCTGCGGGAGTTCCTGGCGGCCCAGACCATCGACAAGACGCAGAGCTACATGATCGGCGATCGCGACACGGACATGGAATTCGCCGAGAACCTGGGACTTGCGGGATTGCGCATACGCCTCGACGGCGAGGCGCATGAGACCTGGCCCGCCATCACGAGACGCATTCTCGGCCAGGCGCGGCGCGCGCGAGTTCACCGCAAGACCCAAGAGACCGATATCCGCATCGAGGTGGATCTGTCGCGCGAGGGCCCCTGCGCCATCGCCACCGGCCTGGGGTTCTTCGATCACATGCTGGAGCAGATCGCGAAGCATGGCGGCTTCGCACTCGATCTGCGCTGCAGCGGCGATCTGCACGTCGACGAGCATCACACCATCGAGGACTGCGCGCTGGCTCTGGGCACCGCATTGCGTGAGGCCCTGGGCGAGAAGCGCGGCATCGCGCGCTATGGATTCTTGCTGGCCATGGACGAGGCAGAGGCACAGATTGCCCTCGATCTCTCGGGCCGGCCGTTCTTCGTATGGGAAGGACGCTTCAATCGCGAGCGGGTGGGCGAATTGCCGACCGAACTGGTGCCGCACTTCTTCCGCTCGCTCGCCGAAGCTCTGGGAGCCGCTCTGCACATCAGCGTGCGCGGCGAGAATTCTCACCACATGATCGAGTCTTGCTTCAAGGGAGTGGGCAGAAGCCTGCGCCAGGCCATCCGGCTCGAAGGCCGCGAGTTGCCGAGCACCAAGGGCGCGCTGTGAGCGAGCGACGGATCGCGATCGTGGCCAACGGCGGCGCCAACATCGCCTCGCTGCGGTTCGCCCTGCAACGGCTTGGAGTTGATTCGGCCGTGACCGCAGACGCGGAGCAGCTGCGCGCGGCGACCCACGTCATACTCCCCGGTGTGGGCGCCGCCGCGGATGCCATGGCACGGTTGCGGACCAGCCGCCTGGATACCCTGATACCGACCCTGCGTCAGCCGGTCCTCGGCATATGTCTGGGAATGCAGCTGTTGTACGAAGGGTCGCAGGAAAGCAACGCGCGCTGCCTCGGAATCATTCCCGGCCGCGCCGAATTCCTCGCACGGACTGTGGATCAGCCTGTGCCTCATATGGGCTGGAACACCCTCGAGATACTGCGTCCCTGCGCACTGCTTGCGGGCATCGCGGACGGCGACTATGCGTACTTCGTGCACAGTTACGCGCTGAATTTGAGCGCCGCCACGGTGGCGAGCACCGCCTACGGCACGCACTTCAGCGCCTGCGTCCAGTGGCGCAATTTCTACGGCGCACAATTCCACCCCGAACGCTCCGCCGCCGTCGGCGCGCGGGTGCTCGAGAATTTTCTGGCGATCGAATGACATGCGTCTCATCCCCGCCATCGATCTGAAGGCCGGACACTGCGTGCGTCTGCTGCGCGGCGATTTCGCGGCGGAGACGCGCTACGGCATGGACCCGCTGGTCCTGCGCGCGAAATATCGCGCCCTGGGGGCCGATTGGCTGCATGTCGTCGATCTTGACGGTGCCAAGGAGGGCAGTCTCGGCAATCGCATGAGCATCGAGCGGCTTGCCGCGCAGAAAGCCATCAGGCTGCAAGTGGGCGGTGGATTGCGCAATGCCACCGCGGTGGCGCAGATGCTGGATCTCGGCGTCGCACGCGTGGTGATCGGCAGCGCGGCGGTGACTCAGGTCGAACAGGTACGGACCTGGCTCGAACGCTTCGGTCCGGAGCGCATGACGCTGGCATTCGACGTGCGCTTGGACGATGACGGTACTCCGCGGGTCCAGACCCATGGATGGCAGCGTCAGTCCGGGCTGTCGCTGTGGAGCGCGGTGGCGAATTTCACCGGATCGCAGCTCACGCACGTGCTATGCACGGATGTGAGCCGCGACGGTGCGTTGACTGGCCCGAATGTCGCTCTTTATCGCGAAGCCGCGCGCCGCCATCCGCAAATCCAGTGGCAGGCCTCGGGCGGCGTTCGCGATGCGCGCGACCTGCATGCGCTCAGCGAGGCCGGAGCGGCCGCGGCAATCAGCGGCAAAGCGCTGCTCGAAGAGCTCATTCCCATCGAGGAGTTGCGGCCATTCTTGCCAAACGCATAATCCCCTGCTTGGATGTCCGGGATGGACAGGTGGTCAAGGGCGTGCGTTTTCGCGATCATCGCGTGGTCGGCGGCATTCTCGATCTCGCCGCCCGCTATCGCGACGAGGGCGCGGACGAACTCGTGTTCTACGATATTTCAGCAAGCCCCGAGGGCCGTTCGGTGGATCGCTCGTGGATCACGCGGGTCGCGCGCACGCTCGACATCCCGTTCTGCGTGGCCGGGGGAATTCGCTCCGTGACTCAGGCAGAGGAAGTGCTGGCATGCGGCGCCGAAAAGATCTCCGTCAATTCACCCGCGCTCGCCGATCCGGAACTGATCGACGCCTTGAGCCAACGCTTCGGCGCCCAATGCGTGGTGGTGGGCGTCGACAGCCAAACCGTCGATCATGGCTACCGGGTGCAGCAATTCACCGGCGACCCAAAGCGCAGCCGCGATACCGCGCGCAACACCGTCGACTGGATCATCGAGGCACAGCGGCGCGGGGCCGGCGAGATCGTGCTCAATTGCATGTCGAGCGACGGTGTGCGCCGGGGTTTTGACATCGCCCAACTGCGCGCAATACGCGAGGTGTGCCGCGTGCCGCTGGTCGCCTCGGGGGGCGCGGGAGCAGTCGAACATTTTACCGAAGTCTTCCGGTCCGCCGCGGTGGACGCCGCACTCGCCGCGAGCGTGTTTCATTCGGGCGAGATCGCAATTCCGAACTTGAAGCGCCATCTGCGCGCGTCGGGCATCGAGGTACGGCCGTGACCCCATGGCAGGAACCAGAATCCCCGGGAAAGCTCGATTGGGACAAGGGCGGCGGCTTGTTGCCGGCCATCGTTCAGCATGCCGGCAATGGTGCAGTGCTCATGCTCGGATACATGAACCGGGAGGCGCTCGCCGCGACGCGGGCGACCGGCCGCGTCACCTTTTGGAGCCGCAGCAAAGGCCGCCTATGGACCAAGGGTGAGAGCTCCGGTCACTTCCTCCAACTGAGGGAGATCGCCGCCGACTGCGACGGCGACACTCTGTTGATTCTGGCCGAGCCCTTGGGTCCGGCCTGCCATCGGGGCACACCGACCTGTTGGGGCGAGCATCCGCCCCAGTCGAGCGCACAGCGGATGGCGTTCCTCAGTCAGCTCGAACGAGTCATCGCGCGGCGAATCGACGCGCGCCCGGCGGGCAGCTATACCGCCAAGCTCCTGGCGGAGGGCACGCGGCGGATCGCACAAAAGGTCGGCGAAGAAGGCTTGGAACTGGCGCTGGCGGGCGTCGCGCAATCCGACCAGGAGATCATCGGCGAAGCCGCGGATCTCCTGTACCACATGCTGTTGCTGCTTCAGGTGAAGGGCCTGTCATTGCCGCAGGTCATCCTCGAGCTCGAAGCGCGTCATGCCGATCGCCGCGCCGGCACAGATTGAGCATCGGATCGCCGCCGCCAAAAGGGCGAACATCAACGTGTGCAGAGAAGCACGGACGAGCGAGCGGGCGGCTACCTGGCCTTCGCCCTGCTATTGCGCCGCAGCGCGTAGACGGAGATCCCGAACCACACGACGTTGAGCGCGACCGAAGGCCATGCCCCGTTCCACGCGCAGTTGATGACGAATCCCGCGGCGCCGGCCAAGTTCATCCATTGATAGAGCGGTGAGCGCGGCAGAATTTTACCTAGCGACAACAAGCCGTAGCTGCCGAGAATCAGCAGCGCGGCGACCCATCCGGACAGATCGACGAAGGTCTTGAGCGTCATGCGAGTCTGAATTCAGGCTTTGCGAAGCGATGCCGCGTCCCGCGCCAGCGCTTCGATGCCGCTCCAATCGCCCGCTTCGAGCATGGCCTTGGGCGCGACCCAGGAGCCGCCCACGCAGACCACATTGGGCAGCGCGAGATAGTCCGCGGCCGTCGCGCGCGTGATGCCCCCGGTGGGGCAGAACAAGACATCGGGAAACGGGGCGCCCAGCGCCTGCAACATGGCCAAACCGCCGGCCTGCTGCGCGGGGAACAGCTTCAGCACGTTGAAGCCCGCGGCGCGCGCGGTGATCAACTCGGTCGGGGTCATGACCCCCGGCAGGAGCGGAAATCGCGCGCCGCGCGCGGCGGCGGCGAGCTCCGGAGTCAGGCCCGGGGTCACGCCGAACTGCGCTCCCACGCGGTCGGCGGCGGCAAAATCCACCGCCCGCGTGAGCGTGCCCACGCCGACGACGGCGTCGGGAACCGCTTTGCGCATGGCCTCGATGGCGGCGAGCGCCACCGGCGTGCGCAAGGTGACTTCCAGCACACGCAAGCCACCGGCGGCCAAAGCGCGAGCCAGCGGCACGGCGTGCTCGAGTTCAGTGACGGTAAGCACCGGTATCACCGGCGCCAATCCCACGATTTCACGGATATTCACGATTGATCCTCGGAGTTCACATCAAGAGAGAAAGAGAGAACCGAAGCTTGCATCACAACGGTGCGCTCACGTTCCACAACGGTGCGCCGGCGTTCATATCAAGACCAGGCGCCGGCATTCACATCAAAGACAGGGCGCCCGCCTCCGCATCGCCTGCGGCGCGCCGCAGGCTGGCGAAGAGTTCGCGCCCGCAACCGTACTCGTTGTGCGCATGATCGAGTCCGGGCAGTTCTCGGTGCCGCCACACATCGTCGGGTACCTTCGCCTCGAGCACGCCGGTGTGGCAATCCAGACGGATCACATCTCCGTCCCGCACCTTGCCCAAGGGTCCGCCGTTCAAACATTCGGGAGTGACATGAATGGCGGCAGGCACGCTGCCGGATGCACCCGACATCCGGCCATCGGTGACCAACGCCACGTGGAACCCCTTGCTTTGCAGGGAGGCCAATGACGGCGTCAACTGGTGAAGCTCAGGCATCCCATTGGCACGCGGTCCTTGGAACCGCACGACAGCCACGAAATCTCGAGCCAGTTTCCCGGCCTTGAACGCGGCGATGACTTCTTCTTGGTCGTTGAACACCAGCGCCGGCGCCTCGACGACGTGATGCTCGTGTTTCATTGCCGAGGTCTTGATGACGGCTCGTCCGAGATTGCCGGTCAGCAGTCGCAATCCTCCGTGATCGCTGAACGGCTCGGCCACCGGCCGCAGGACGTGGAGATCTCCGCTCGATGCGGGGGCCTCGCGCCAGGCCAATCGACCGTCATCGAGCCATGGCTCCGCCGCGTAGGCGTCCAAGCCCTGCCCCGCGACGGTCAGGGTGTCGCCATGCAGGAATCCGCCGTCGAGCAATTCGCGGATCAAGAACGCCATGCCGCCCGCCGTGTGGAAGCGGTTCACGTCGGCGCTGCCGTTCGGATAAATGCGGGTCAACAGCGGTACGCACGCCGACAGATCGCTGAAATCGTCCCAGGTGATGCTGATGCCGGCGCAGTGCGCTATCGCCACCAGGTGCAGCGTATGGTTGGTCGAGCCGCCGGTCGCCAACAAACCGACGATGGCATTCACGATGGCCGCCTCATCGACGATGCGCGACAGCGGCAGGTATTCGCTGCCCAATGCGGTGATCCGCGCCGCGCGGGCGGCGGCGGCGGACGTGAGTGCATCGCGCAGCGGAGTGTTGGGAGGCACGAAGGCAGATCCGGGCATGTGCAGACCCATCACTTCCATCAACATCTGATTGCTGTTGGCCGTGCCGTAAAAAGTGCACGTGCCCGCGGTGTGATAACTGCCGGCCTCCGATTCGAGCAGCTGCGTCGCGGCCGACCTTGCCCTCGGCGTAGAGCTGGCGGATCCGCGCCTTCTCCTTGTTGGGCACGCCGGAGGGCATCGGGCCGCCGGGGACGAAGATCACGGGCAAGTGACCGAACGCCAGCGCGCCCATGAGCATGCCGGGAACGATTTTGTCGCAGACGCCGAGACACAGTGCCGAGTCGAACATGTTGTGCGCCAGCGCGACCCCGGTGGCCATCGCGATCACGTCGCGACTGAACAGCGACAACTCCATGCCCGGGTTGACCCTGCGTCACACCGTCGCACATGGCCGGCACGCCGCCGGCGAACTGCGCGACCGCACCGGCTTCGCGCGCGGCCCGCTTGATCAGCGCAGGATAGCGCTCCAGCGGCTGATGCGCGGACAGCATGTCGTTGTAAGCCGACACGATGGCGACATTCGGCCAGCGCATGAGCTTGAGCGCCTCTTTGTCCGCGGCATCCGACGCGGCAAAACCGTGCGCGAGATTGGTGCAAGACAATCCTGCGCGCGCGGAACCACGCTGACGGGCTGCCTCCATACGCGCCAGGTAGTCGGCGCGGCCGGAGCGGCTGCGCTCGCGAATCCGCTCGGTGACTTCGCGCACGCGAACATGAATTTTCCGTGGTTCTACAGGCATGCTTCATTGTGCCATATCTTGGGACCTACTAGACGAGGTCGCCTCGACCCCGTAGATTCGGTGCGAAGCGCCTGACGAGCACACGCATGCAAATGCTGCGCTCCCGCGCGCGCAAACGAGGAACTCTTGACGGTGGCAGTACTTCCGACTTTCGACATGTTGCTTTTCGGCGGCACCGGAGACCTGGTGACGCGCAAACTGTTGCCCGCGCTGTACCGGCGCTATGTGGCCGGACAGGTGTCTGCAGAATCGCGCATCTACGGCGTCGCCCGCACGGCGCTGTCGCGCACCGAGTATTTGATGAAGGCGGAGTGCGCGTGCCGCGAGTTCCTCGGCAAGGAATTTGACGCCTCGCACTGGACGGCGTTCGCGGCTTGCTCAGCTACCTCAAACTGGATGCGACGGCCGAGGCGGACTACGGGGCACTCGAGACATTGCTCGAAGGGCCGCGACGACATCATCCGCGTATTCTTTTTTTCCACCGCATCGAATCTGTTTACGGTGATCTGCGGGAACTTGGCCAAGGCCGGGGTCGTGACTCCGCCTCTCGAGGGTAGTGCTGGAGAAGCCGCTGGGACACGACACTCCATCCGCCGATCTCATCAACGCCCAGGTCGGCGCGATATTCGCCGAGAAACAGATTTATCGCATCGATCACTATCTCGGCAAGGAGGCCGTGCAGAACCTGATGGCGCTGCGTTTCGGCAACGCGCTGTTCGAGCCGCTGTGGCGCCGCGGATTGATCAAACACGTGCAGATCACGGTGGCCGAGGAGCTGGGCGTGGAACGGCGCGGCCAGTTCTACGACAAGACCGGCGCGTTGCGCGACATGGTGCAGAACCACCTGCTGCAGCTGCTGTGCATCATGGCGATGGAGCCGCCGGCCAGCAGCGATCCGGACGCGGTGCGCGACGAGAAGCTGAAAGTGCTGCGGGCGCTGCGTCCGTTGCGCGACCGCGACGTGCACACCAAGACGGTGCGCGGCCAGTACAAGGCCGGCGCCGTTCGCGGCGCACCCGTGCCGGGTTATCTCGAAGAAGCGGACGTCGCGCCGGACAGCACCACGGAGACGTTCGTGGCGCTCAAGGTCGAAATCGATACCTGGCGCTGGGCGGGCGTGCCGTTTTACCTGCGCACCGGCAAGCGGCTGCAAGATCGCCTGACCGAAATCGTGGTGACCTTCGACGACGTGCCGCATTCCGATTTTCGAGAAGCCGCTCGACACGCGACCGCCAACGAGCTGGTGATCCGGCTGCAGCCGGACGAAAGCATCACGCTGACCATACTGGCCAAGAACCCGGGCGAAGCGATGCGCCTGAAGCCCGTGAGTCTGGCGCTCGACCTGGGCGAGACATTCAAGACCCGCAGCCTGGATGCGTATGAACGCCTGCTGATGGATACCGTGAAGGGAAACCTCACCCTGTTCATGCGCCGAGACGAACTCGACGCGGCCTGGGCATGGATCGATCCGATTCGCGAGGGGTGGGAACAGTACGACGAACAGCCCAAGACTCTATATCGCCGGGAGCTGGGGACCTGCGGCCTCCAGCGCAATGATCGGGCGCGACGGCTTTGCGTGGCATGATGAGCTCTGACCTACCGGCACGCCGTCATGCCGACATCGAGGCTCTGTCGCGCGAGCTCGCGGCGAGTATTGCGGAGGCTCTCGCTGCTGCGATCAACGCACGCGGGCTTGCGAGCTTGGTCGTCTCAGGCGGCCGATCTCCGGTGCGGCTGTTCGAGATCCTGCGCACCCAGCCGCTCGATTGGGGCCGCGTCTGCGTTGCTCTCGCCGACGAGCGCTGGGTGGACGCTGTGGATGCCGCGAGTAACGAGCGCCTGGTGCGCGAAACTCTGCTGAAGGATCACGCCGCCGCCGCCCGCTTTCTCGGCCTCAAGAACCGGGCTCCCACGCCGGATCTCGGCGCAGTATCCGCTTGGGAGACCTTTGCCCGAGTGCCGCGGCCGTTCGATACCGTGGTCCTCGGCATGGGTGATGACGGGCACACAGCCTCCTTGTTCCCGAACTCGCCCAACCTGCCCGGCGCCTTGAACCCGGCCGCCGCCGCCGGATGCGTCGGCATGTGGTCGCCCGTGGCTCCGCAGCCGCGCCTCAGTCTGAATGTGAGCGCGCTGCTCGATTCGCGGCGCATCGTCGTGCTGATCACCGGCGAGTCGAAGTGGCGCACATTGGCCGCCGCGTGCGCTCCGGGACCGGTGGAAGAGATGCCGATACGCGCGGTGCTGCGTCAGACGCGCACACCGGTCGACGTGGAGTGGTCACCGTAGGTGAGGAAGCAGGAATCGCATAGTCCTGCGCAGCGGCTCCGCCGCACCCCACAACAGCTGATCGCCGACGGTGAAGGCGGACAGGTATTCCCCGCCCATCTCTAGCTTGCGCAGGCGGCCGATGGGTATGTTCAAGCCGCCGCTGACCGCGGCCGGCGAGAGTTCGCGGATCGAGGACTCACGGTCATTCGGCACCACACGCACCCACGGGTTGCCGCCCGCAATCAAGCGTTCGATCTCCGGCAGCGGCAGATCGCGCTTCAGCTTGATGGTCAGCGCCTGCGAATGGCAGCGCATCGCACTCACCCGCACGCAGATGCCTTCCACCGGCACGGGATGCGCCTCGGTGCCCAGTATTTTGTTCGCCTCGACGCCCGCCTTCCATTCCTCGCGGCTCTGGCCGGTGCCTAGGTCCTTGTCGATCCAGGGAATCAGGCTCGCGGCGAGCGGCACGCCGAATTGCGCTCTAGGAAACTCCGGACTCGCGAGCGCGCCGCTCACGGCACGATCGATATCCAGGATTCCGGACGCCGGATTCTGCAGCAGAGACGCGGCCGAGCGATGCAATGCACCCATCTGTTCCAACAATTCCCGCATGTGCTTCGCGCCGGCACCGGACGCCGACTGGTAGGTCATCGCGGTGATCCAATCGATCGCTCCCGCCCGCAGCAATCCGCCCACCGCCATCAGCATCAGCGACACCGTGCAATTACCGCCGATGAAATCCTTCACGCCCTTGGCGAGCGCCGCCTGCATCACTGGCAGGTTCACGGGATCCAATACGATGACCGCATTCTCCCGCATGCGCAGGCTGGAGGCGGCGTCGATCCAGAATCCCTGCCAGCCCGCAGCGCGCAGCCGCGGATGAATGTCGTCGGTGTAATCGCCGCCCTGGGTGCTGATCAGCATGGGCAGCTTGGCGAGCGCCGCAATGTCATTGGCATCGTGCACCTGGGCGGCGCGCATTCCGGCGTCCTGCGACCGGGCTCCGTGCGTCCGCGCCGCCGCGCCGACGTCGGGCGCCGGCGATCCGACCTGTGAGGTGCTGAAAAAAGTCGGCGCGATGTGTTCGAAGTCCTGTTCCTCGCGCATTCTGTCGAGGAGCACCGAACCCACCATGCCGCGCCAACCGATGATGCCAACCTGTTTCATGATTCGATGACAAACTCAGACGCTGGGGGACGCAGATTATAGTTCGACGCCATGGCGTAGCCGTAGGCCCCGCAGTTCGCGATGAGAAGCACGTCCCCCTCCAGCGTCCGCGGCAGCCAGCGATCCGACCCCAAGCTGGTCCGCGCTCTCGCAGATCGGGCCGACCACATTGACTCGGTGGCTCATCGGTTCATCGAGGCGCGTCAGATTGCGGATGTCGTGATGCGCCCCATATAGAGCCGGCCTGATCAGAGAATTCATGCCGGTTGCGATGCCCACATATTGAACATCACCCTTGCCCTTCAGCTGGGTCACGACGGCCACCAGCACCCCCGCCTTGGCCACCAGGAACCGGCCGGGCTCCATCCAAAACTCGATGCGCGGAAAGTTCTTCGCGAGTTCGGCGACTCCGCGATCCAGCGTACCCAAATCGATCTCGCCGTGACCCAGTTGTTCGGGCACTCCGATTCCGCCGCCCAAATCGACCACCGTGACATGCGGGAATTTCGCGGCCAGATTCCGCCAGCAGCGCGCCGGTCTCGGTCCAATTCGCCACGTCGAAAATGCCGCTGCCGGTGTGCGCGTGCAGCCCGGTCACACGCACTGCGGCGTCCTTGGTCAGCGCGACCAATTCATCGATCTCGTTCAACGGCACGCCGAATTTCGAGTGGACTCCACCCGTGCGCACATGGCTGTGATGGCCGCGCCCGAATCCCGGATCGATGCGCAGAAAGATTTCCCTGCCGCGAAACATCTCCGGCCACATCCTTGAGCGGATAGAGATTGTCCAAGGTGACGCGCACGCCCCTGGCGAAGCCATATTCGTATTCGGTGCGCGGCGCGAAATTGGGTGTGAACAGCACCCGCTCGGGATCGAGAGCGGGAACGGCAGGCAAACGCATGCTCGAGTTCGCCCTGCGACACGCACTCCAAGCTCAAACCCGCGGCGTACACCCGGCGCAGTATCTGCGGATGCCAATTGGCCTTCATCGCATAGGCCCAGCGCTTCACCGATTTCACGCGCTGCACTGCCGCGATGGCCTCCTCCAGGGTCGCCGAGTCGTAGACGAACGCCGCCGACTCGCGCGTTGCGATCTCGATCAAGCGGCGGCGCTTCTGTGGTTCCTCCCACCAGTTCGCCGCGCGGCGCGGCGCCCTTCTTCTCGGAGAACAACTGCTCCCAGGTGGGGCCCAATACCTTGTCCGAACCGATGCCCTGCATCAGCCGCTCATGCAGCTGCTGCACCAGACGATCGCCTTGAGATTCGTCGATCACGAAAGTGAAATTCAAATCGTTCGCGGCCTGAGTCACCAGATAGATCTTCTGGTCCTGGAACAACTCGAAAGCCGATCCCAGCTCGTGCAGGATGCCGCGAATGTTGTGGCCCAACAAGCTCAACGAGGCGCACGGACCCAGAATCTCCACGCGGCACAGGTTCCCGAGCGTCGAGGTCAAGCGGTCGAGCGCCGCCGAGTCCAAGGTGTTGGCGGTCGGGATCCAGGGATACGGTGACATTCGTCTCCGAGGTGGACACCAAGTCGACCGACAATCCTTCCTGCTTGAAGATCTGGAATGCATCCGCCAGAAAGCCCACCTGATGCCACATGCCCGGGCTCTCCATGGAAACCAGGGTGATGCCTTTCTTGATCGCGATGGCTTTGACTTGCGCGGCGCTGTCGGCGACGTTCGCGGACACGATCGTGCCTTCGAGTCCCGGCGCCTGCGTGGCGTACACATGCAGCGGAATCTTGTATTGCCGCACCGGCAGGACGCAGCGCGGATGCAAGACCTTTGCGCCGTTGCTGGCAATTTCCTGGGCTTCGTCGTAGTGCAGGGCGCGCAGCAGCCGCGCGGTCGGCACGGCGCGCGGATTGGCGCTGAACATGCCGGGCACGTCGGTCCAAATCTCGAGGCGCGCAGCCGCGCAGTTTGGCCGCAAAATACGCACCGGAGGTGTCCGATCCGCCGCGGCCCAGCAGCACCGTCTCTCCGGCATCGTTCGCCGCGATGAAGCCCTGAGTGATCACCACCTGATCGAGCGCCCGCCAGCGCGACTGCAAGGCCGGATCCGGCGCGAAATCGCAAGTCGCCGACAGCAGGCTCGCCTTTTGCGGTGGCGCCGGGGCGCGTATCGGCGCGCAGCACCTGGCGCGCATCCGCCCACGCGGTACCGATTCCCTGGGCGTTCAAGAACGTCGCTCCCAAGGTGGTGGCCAAGCAGTTCGCCCATCGCCATCACGCGCGCGCGAAGTTCGTCGCTGCAGCTCGCGGCTGCGCGCGAGCGTATCCGCCATTTGCCGCAGCTCCTGCATGAAGCTGCTCGAACTGCGGGCTCGGCACGACACCGAAGGCGCGCGCCAGATCGCGGTGCCGCGGCATCGATTTGCTCGAGCACGCCGGAATGCGTTCCGGACACGGCGGCGGCCAACAAGGACTCCAGACGATCGGTGATGCCGGAGAGCGCGGAATGAACGATCACCGGCCGAAAGCGCGGCGATACGGGCCCGAACCACGGCCGCGATATTGTGCCAATTGGCGGCGGAGGACACGCTGGTGCCGCCGAACTTGAGCACAACCCAGGCTTGACTATTTTCCAGCACAGCGGTGATCGCACATGTGATTTCAATTCCGCGTCGCCCACCGCTGCGCTGCCCCGATCAGGCGCAGCGCAGGCGATCAGCACCGGTTCTCGGCTAATCGTCTTCGAAAATGTCGCGCAGTTCTTTTTCTAACTGGCGCTCGGCGAGTACGTCTTCCACTCGGCTCCAGGCCGCCTTGCCGCGTTTGCCGACCGCAACGGCCTTGGGGCGCCGCTCGGTGCGCTCCAACAGGGGATCGAAGTCGTGCGATTCTTCGGCTTCCCCGAGAAACTCATCGTCGATATCAAAATGTTCGTCTTCGCGTTCACTCATTGTTCGAGAAAAGCCCTTGAAATCAATAGGATCGATCAGCCCACCCGGTGAAGCTGCGCACTATAGCCGATTCTGCCCGCCATTCAACTAGCACGATTAAAAACAGCCCGTTCGGCGCCGCCGGTACCCCTTGACCGCAGGGAGCCGATCCCGTCACGCTCTAGGTGCCGGTGCGCGCCGTATCGGCCCGTGCCGGGCAGCGCCCCCTGGGCGACCGCCCGGTTCACGGCCGAGAAAATCGCCAATAACGAGGCAGTAATGATATTGGGGTGCATACCGGCGCCAAACAAGGTGCGCCGCGATCGGGTCGTAATCTCGATGTAGGACACCGCCTTGGCCGCGCTTCCCTGGCCGCGAGAGTGCTCTTCATAGGACAGCACGTCGAACGGCAATGCGATGGCTTTGACCATGGCGTCGATGGGTCCGGAACCCTGGCCGTGCCAGGTCTCGAGGCGCCCGTCGTTCTCGACCTGCACCGTGATGCGCTCGCTGTCGGCGCCGTCCGTCGAAGCCGCCAGTTGATGGGAGCGGTACACATAGGGCGTGCGCGGAGCGAGGTATTCGCTGTCGAAAAGATCCCATAACTCCTGTGAAGTCAACTCTTTACCGGTGATATCTGCAGCTGGCTTGTACGACTTGGCTGAACTCGATCTGCAGCCGGCGCGGCATCACCAGCTGATAGTCGCGCTCCAACAGATACGCCACCCCGCCCTTGCCGGATTGGCTGTTGACTCGAATGATCGAATCATAGGAGCGGCCGAGGTCGGACGGATCGATGGGCAGATAAGGAACGTCCCAGATATCCGCCTCGCTTCTCGCGGCAAGACCCTTTTTGATCGCATCTTGATGGGAACCTGAAAACGCGGTGAACACCAGATCGCCCACATAGGGGTGGCGCGGATGGATGGGCAATTGATTGCAGGCTTCGGCGCAGCGTGCTGCCTCGTTGATATTGGCAGAAATCCAAGTTCTGGATCAACACCTTGCGAATAAAGATTAAGAGCCAACGTCACGATATCGACATTGCCCGTGCGCTCGCCGTTGCCGAACAAGGTACCCTCGATCCGCTGCGCGCCCGCCATGACGGCGAGTTCCGCGGCGGCCACCGCCGTGCCGCGATCATTGTGCGGGTGCACGCTCAAGATCAGCGAATCGCGCCGGCCGATGTGCCGCAAGAACCATTCGATCTGATCGGCATAGACATTGGGCGTGGCCATTTCGACCGTGGCCGGCAAATTCAGGATCGACCGGTGCTGCGGGGTCGGTTCCCATACGGCGTTGACCGCATCGCAAATCTCGACGGCGAAGTCGAGTTCCGTGCCCGTGAAGCTCTCGGGACTGTATTGAAACACCCACTCCGTGTCGCGCTCGCGCAGCGCATGCTCGCGCACGGCCTCGGCGCCGCGCACGGCGATGTCGATGATGCCGGCGCGATCCAAGCGAAATACCACGCGGCGCTGGGCGACCGAGGTCGAGTTGTACACGTGCACGATGGCGCGGCGCGCGCCCTTCAGAGACTCATAAGTGCGGGCAATGAGTTCAGGACGGGCCTGCGTCAGCACCTGGATGGTGACATCGTCCGGCACCAGGTCCTGCTCGATGATTTCGCGCACGAAATCGAAATCGGTTTGCGAGGCCGCGGGAAATCCGACTTCGATTTCCTTGAAACCTATCTTCACCAGCATGTCGAACATGCGCCGTTTGCGGGCGCCGTCCATGGGTTCGATCAGCGCCTGGTTTCCGTCGCGCAGATCGACGCTGCACCAGGTCGGCGGCGCGGAAATGACGCGGCTCGGCCAGGTGTCGATCGGCGAGATCGACGGGGGAAAAGGGACGATACTTGGTCGACGGATTACGCAACATGGTGTTCTCTCACTCGCGCTATGCGCGGCAGCAGTCCAAGCGCCTATTCCATTCGAGCGGCGCATTTGAGGGATTATTCCGGTCTTGTAAGCGCCGACCGATGGCGCGGAGTATGTGGCGCCTAGCGGCGCAGCAGCAGCAGGGCAAGCGAACCCGGCAGCGGGAAGCTGCGGGAGGCTGCGAATAACTTGCTGGCGGAAGCGCACATTGGCCCCGAATCTAGCATTGGTTCCGTGCTCGGCGCAATAGTTAGGCGCCCACGGGCGTGGGCAGCCATCCAGAGCGGGACCGTGCCAGGCAAAATAGCCGAAAATCGGCGCATTGACCCCAAGAGCGAGCCGCCATGGAACACATCACGCCACGCCACGCCACACCGTGTTCAATCAGACCCCGCCGCTGACGGATTACAACCTCTTCACCACCGACCTGGCGCTGCAGGAGGCGGTACGGCGCGAGGGTGCGGGCGCAGCCGTCCCCGACCTCGCGAGCGCCGGGGCCGCACTCGGCACGGCGGCGAACTTCGAGCACGCGCGCCTCGCCAACCGCTATCCACCGGTGTTGCATGGCTTCAACGTTCAGGGCGAGCGCATCGACTCGATCGAGTTCCATCCCTCCTGGCATGTCTTGATGCAGGGCATTGCGGCGCGGGGTTATCACACCGGACCCTGGGTCCGGGTCGATGGCCGCGCCGATTCCCGGCGCACACGTGGCGCGAGCCGCGGGCTACCTGATGCAGGCGCAGGTGGAATGCGGCACGCTCTGCCCGACCACCATGACCTACGGCGCGGTCGCGGCGATGCGCCGCGACGCGTGGCTGGACCGGGACTGGGTGCCGCGGCTCGCTCACGCGCGACTACGACCCGCGCGACATCCCCATCGAACACAAGCGCGGCGGTCTGATCGGCATGGGCATGACCGAAAAACAAGGCGGCTCGGACGTGCGCGCCAATAGCACGCGCGCGGTGCGCTCCGCCGACGGCTCCTATCGCATCACCGGCCACAAGTGGTTCTTCTCGGCGCCGCAGTGCGATGCGCACTTGGTGCTGGCGCAGACGGACGGCGGCCTGTCGTGTTTTTTCATGCCGCGCCGGCTGCCCGACGGCACGCCGCAACGGCATTTATATCCAGCGCCTGAAGGACAAGCTCGGCAACCGCTCCAACGCCTCCTCCGAAGTCGAATTCATCGATGCGTGGGCGCATTTGATGGGCGAAGAAGGCCGCGGCATTCCGACCATCCTCGAAATGGGCACCTACACGCGCCTCGACTGCGTCACCGGCACGGCGGGGATGATGCGGCAAGCCGTCGTGCAGGCCGTGCATCATGCCCGCCACCGCAAGGTATTCGGCGCACTGCTGATCCATCAACCGCTGATGCAAAGCGTCCTCGCCGATCTTGCGATCGAATCGGAGGCGGCCACCGTGCTGGCGATGCGCCTGGCGCGCGCCTTCGACAGCGACGCCGACGATGAGGTCGCGCTGCGCCGCGCGCTCACCTCCGCCGCGAAATTCTGGGTGTGCAAGCGCGGCTGCGAACTGGCCGCCGAAGCCATGGAAGTATTGGGCGGCAACGGCTACACCGAAGAGATGCCCCTTGCGCGCATGGCGCGCGAGATGCCGGTCAATTCGATCTGGGAGGGATCGGGCAACATCATGTGCCTGGACGTGCTGCGCGCCTTCGGCGAAATCCCCGGCCACGCGCGACGCCGTGCTGCACGAACTGGGTCGGGCGCGCGGGCGTGCATCGCAATTTCGATGCAGCGCTGGAGCGCTTCGCCGCCGCCGTCGACGCGCCCGCTGCGACCGAGGCGCATGCGCGCCGCTTCACGCAAATGTTCGTCACCCTGATGCAGGGCAGCTTGTTGCTGGGCGCGGCGAGCCGATGCGGGCGCACGCGCGGTGGCGGAGGGATTCTGCGCGACTCGATTGGACGCCGATTCCGGCTGGGGCGCGGTATTCGGGGCCAGCGGCGCGGCGCTCGACGTCGATGCGATCATGGATCGCGCGTGGACCGAGAATTGAGCGTGGGCAATATGCAAACAGCTATCCGTCGATCGCGCAGTCAACGAGCAGGCACGCTGTAAACGAGCGCTGTCTTTTGAGCGTCACCCAACCCTGCAGCTGATTGCCCGACGATCGCCGCCAGGACCTGCGCGTGGCGGTCGTCATCGTTGAGTGCGGGTACCAGCGTCAATCGCTCGCCGCCCAATTGCCAGGAACTTGTCCCGGTATTCGATGGCGACTTCTTCCAATGTTTCCAAACAATCCACCGCAAATGACGGCGACACCACGGTCACCTTGCGCACGCCGCGCTTGGCCAACAGCCTCGAGCGTGTCTTCCGTATAGGGCTGCAGCCATTCCACCGAGCCGAATCGCGATTGATAGCAATGCGACCATTGGTCCGGCGCCAGCCCCAAGCGCGACACCACCAGGCGGGTGGTCGCCTCCGCTTGCGCTTGATAGGGGTCGCCCTCGGCGACGTACGCGGCGGGATTCCATGATAGGAGAACAACAGGTGCGAGCGCTCGCCGACCTCGGCCCAGTGGCTCGAGAATCCGTGACGTCAACGCCTCGATATACCCCGCGTCGTGATAGTAGTCGTTGACGAAACGGGTCTCCGGCAGCCAACGCCAACGCTGCAGGACTCCGGCGGTGCGATCGAACACCGAGCCCGTCGTCGACGAGCAATATTGCGGGTACAGCGGCAGCACCAGCAGTTTCCTGACGTTCTGCGCGCTCAAGGACTCGAGGGCGCGGGTGATGCTCGGATTGCCATAGGTCATGGCAAGTTCGACGCAGACCTGATCGGCGAAGCGGGCTTGCAGCACCGCGCCCACCTTCGCGCTCAGGCTCTTCGAATACACCGCCAGGGGTGAACCTTCCGGCAGCCAAATCTTGCGGTACTTGCGCGCGGTTCGCATCGGGCGAAACGGCAGAATCAGGCCGTACAGCAGAGGCAGCCAAATCAGGCGGGAGGTATTGATGACGCGGCGATCGCTCAGGAATTCGCGCAAATAGCGCTGGACCGCGAAATAGGACGGGAAATCCGGTGTACCCAAGTTGACGAGCAACACGCCGATGCGTTCGGGCGCGTCGCTGCAGCGTCCGCGTGCGCCACGGCGCGATAATAGGCCATTGATCAAATCCTCAAGCTGAGTCGCCCGCACAGTATACTGCCTGCTCGATGAAGCCCTGCACCGTGAATTGCCCCTCGTGATGTGGCTGAGCCCGAGCGAAGTCGAGGCCCTGCACTTGAGCTTGAGCGTGGCCTGCACGCAGCGTCGCGCTCAGCCTGCCCTTGGCACTCGTGCTGGCGTGGGTGCTGACCCGGCGCCGGTTCTTGGGACACACCCTTCTCGACGCCTTCGTGCATCTTCCCTTGGTATTGCCGCCGGTGGTGGTCGGTTACCTGCTGTTGCGTGTTGTTCGGCACGCGCGGTCCGATCGGCTCATGGCTCGAGCGGGTACTCGGCATCGAACTCATTTTCACGCGCAACGGCGCGGCGCTCGCCACCGCCGTGATGTCGTTTCCGCTGATGGTTCGCGCCATGCGCATCTCGCTCGAGAACGTCGATCGCGGACTCGAGGAGGCGGCGCGCACCTTGGGTGCCGGCGCCATCGATCGATTCGCGACCATCACGCTGCCTCTGATGCTGCCGGGAGTGCTGGCAGGAGCCATCACCGGCATTCTCGGCGGCATTGGGAGAATTCGGTGCGGTCATCACCTTCGTGTCGAACATTCCCGGCGAGACGCGCACCCTGCCCCTCGCGCTCTATACGGCTCTGCAAACACCGGGCGGCGACTACCGCGGCGGCGCGCCTGGCCGGCATCTCGTTCGTCCTGGGACTGAGCGGTCTGTTGTTGTCGGAATGGTTCGCACGCCGGGTGCGGCGCCTGTTGGGTCGTTGATGCTCAGCGTCTCGGTCAAAAAACGCCGCGGATCCTTTTTGCTGGATGCATGCTTCGAGCTGCCGACACCGGGGGTCGTGGCGCTGTTCGGCCGCTCGGGTTGCGGCAAGAGCACCCTCGTCAACGCCATCGCCGGACTTCTCGATGCCGACGCCGGCCGCGTGGCGCTCGATGACAGTCGTGCTGCTGGATACCGCGCAGCGGCTGTATGTGCCGCCCGAACTCCGCCGCATCGGCTACGTGTTCCAGGACGCCCGGTTGTTTCCGCACCTGAGCGTCGCCGCCAATCTCAAGTACGGAGAGAGACGCGCACCGGCGCAGCGCTTCGTGACCCTCGATGCCGTCGCCGGGCTGCTGGATCTTGGCCCGCTGATGGATCGGCGGACCCATCAGCTGTCGGGCGGCGAACGGCAGCGCGTCGCCATCGGCCGCGCGCTGCTGTCCCAGCCGCGCCTGCTGCTGTTGGATGAGCCGCTTGGCATCGCTCGATGCGGCGCGGCGCGACGAAGTACTGCCCTATTTGGAGACTCTCCGGGATCAATTGGCCGATCCCCATGGTCTATGTCAGCCATAACTTCGATGAAGTCTTGAGGCTCGCAACCCACGTCGTGCTCATGGAATCGGCGGCAAGACCATCGCCCAAGGCGGCGTCGGCGAAATGAGCTTGAACAAGGACCTGCGCTCCATCATCGGCGCCGACGCGGTGGGCGCCATCGTGGACGGCACGGTGCTCGGCATGGACTCCTCCGAGCGGCTTGATGCGAGTCAAGCTGGGGCACGGCGAACTCAAGGTGCAAGCTGCGAATGTTGCGGTGGGCGCCAAACTGCGGGTGCAATTGCTGGCCCGGGATCTCATCGTGGCCACGCAGGAACCGCGGCATTTGAGCGTGCGCAACATTCTGACCGGCGTGGTCACGACGGTGACCAGTGACGACGCGGACTCAGATCTGGTCGCCATCGATATCGGCGGGACCGTGATCATGGCACGTGTCACCAAAGCGGCCACGCGCGAACTTGCCCTCGCGCCGGGACTGCCCGCCTGGGCGCTGGTGAAGGCTGTCTCGCTGCGCGGCCATTCGTTTGCCGCGCCGCCGCCTACTTCTGCCGCGCCTCACCCTCCTAACTCGGCACCGTAATATTGACCGGTTGTAACACTCGCTGGGAAGGTGGGTGCTTCCGCCAATCGGTCAAAATCCTTGTGTCCGGGTCTACTTCAACCGCGTCCCCAGGTGCATGATGGCCACGATGTGGTCATCGGGCCGCAGGCCGACCGTCGCCTTGACGGCCGGATCGTAGGCCGCAGCGCCGGTCTTCCACATGACTCCATAGCCCAGATCGTGGGCCGCGAGAAATAGGTTTTGCGCGGCGGCGCCCACCGCCACGACCTGCTCGATCTCCGGTATCTTGGATTGGTCGCGATTGACCGCGCAGCCGACGATCACGATCGTCGGCGAGCGGTTGAATTTCTCGCGCTCCGCGGCAAGCTGCTCCGCGGTCATCGCCGGCAACCGCGCGCGCTTGGCCTCCGCCGCCGCGGCCGTGAAGGCTTCGCGCGCCGCGCCCTCGAGCACGATGAAGCGCCAGGGCTTGAGGCGGCCGTGATCCGGCGCGCGCGCGGCCGCCTGCAACAGAACGATCGAGTGTCCTCCGGGCTCGGGCCCGGCTCGGCCAGACGCGCTGCGGAAGAGCGTGTCTGAACGGCGTCAAATAATTCCATCGTGGGGTCCTTAAACGTAGAAATCGAAGATAAAACGTAGAATTCAGGCATATCGGCTATGATTTGCGCCTGAGATCGCCGGGTCGCGGCGCCTCGAAATTATACCCAGAGTCTTCCAAGGAGCCTTCAATGAACCGTATTGTTTTGGCGTCGATGGCCGCGCTGCTGAGCGCGAGCGCGTTCGCAGCGCCGGTCACCTACATCCTCGATCCCGACCACACCTATCCCAGCTTCGAAGCGGACCACATGGGTGGTATTGTCGGTATGGCGCGGCAAATTCACCTCCACCTCGGGCAAAGTCGTGTACGACAAGGATGCGAAATCCGGCTCCGCTCGACGTGACGGTGGACATGAGCTCGGTCGACTTCGGCATGCCGAAATTGAACGAACACGCCAAATCGGCGGAAATGTTCGACGCGGCGAAGTTCCCCACGGCCACGTTCACCGGCAAGTTCACCAAGTTCAACGGCGCGTCGCCCGCGGAAGCCCAGGGCACTTTGACCATGCACGGTGTGACCAAGCCCGTGACGTTGACGATCAATTCCTTTCTCTGCAAACCGAGCCCGCTGACCAAGAAGGAAGTGTGCGGCGCGGATGCCTCGGCCACCTTCAATCGCAGCGATTTCGGCGTCAACTTCGGCGACAAGTATGGGTTCAAGCAGGAAGTGAAGCTGCAGATCCAAGTGGAAGGCAGCCCCGCGGGCTAGTACACGCGGCAATGATGATTCGGCCCGTCGCGCCTTGAAGCGCGACGGGCCGCCGCTCGTGAGCGATCACGGCTACAGAGGGTTGTAGCGCTTCTCGCGGGAAAAGTTCATGTAGCTGAGCGCGATGCCCTGGCGCCAGCCCACGCCGAAACGTACCGGCGCCAGCGCAATACCGTCTCGCTGTACGTAATTGACGCCAAAACCACCCACGAAGTACAGACTGCCCTCGACGCCCGGAAACCGCTTGTAAAGCGCGGCGGCATTCGGCAAGTCGTACACCAATATGAACGTCTTGACCGCATTCGCTCCGACATCGAAGCCGATGGACGGGCCCTGCCAGTAGACCTTCTGTCCGGGCGCGCCCTTGTAAAGGAGTTCTCCGCGGCCGTAACGCAAACCGACGCCGATCGCCCCGCCCGCTTCCTCACCCCGAATGATCGCCACAGGGCGACCCTTTTCCTTCAATACCTTGGCCAATACGTCGGACAGATCTTTTGCGCCGGTGCTGAAGAAGTCCGAGGCCGCCTTGGCGACTTCGTCATCGCTGTAGGTGTCGTGAGCGTGCTGGCTGTTCGTGCCGCTCACGGTCGATGAATTGCCGGCCGGTACGGCGGTTCCCGTCAAGATGACGGAAGCCGCGAGCAGCGCGAACCGTAAAGACCTCAGAGCCATGTTGCCATCCTGTGATGAATGATCACTGAATGGTACGCGAGTCGGCTCCTCCGGGCATTGAGAACCTCCCGGGTCCACAGGTATGAGCGCTATAAGAATCGTCTTACGCCATCGTGCGCGGATCGATGACAGCTTCTCTACGCAGTCTGGCCGATAGTGCGGATTGGACGCATCCGCGCAACCAACCAAAGGAATAATTATGCTGCGCAAGAAGAATGTCATGCTATCGCTGATAGGATTGTTCGTTCTCACGCTGGGCGCGAGTGTTGCGGCTCGCGCTGAGTCCAGGCAGGAAATCGATGTCGCGGTGAGCGACACGCTGCAGCGATTCACCCATGCCCACCCGTCCCATGCCGAATTGCTCCGCAAGGCCGTCGGCGTCCTAGTGTTTCCCCGCATCACCAAGGCCGGCGCAGGCATAGGCGGCGAACACGGCAACGGAGCCTTGCTCAAGGGCGGAACCACCGTCAATTATTACAGCGTCAGTTCGGCATCTTTGGGACTGACTCTCGGCGCCGGACAGCGCAGCGAGGTTCTATTGTTCATGACCCGGGAGGCGTTGACCAAATTCGAGGCCAGCAGCACGTTCAATGTCGGCGTCGATGCGCAAGTCGCGCTGATCTCTCAAGGTGCGGGCAGTGAATATGACAGCGAAACGTTGAAGAAGCCGATCCTGGGTTTCGTATTCGACGAGAAGGGATTGATCGGCGATATTTCGCTGAAAGGCTCGAAGATCAAGCAGATCGAGCCCAAGTAGGGCCCTGAGAATTTTCTTGTCTCCGGCTTTGTGCGAAGCCCCCTCGCGCCGGTCGGCGCGAGGGGGCCAGTGCAGTCAGTGCGAGGCAGCCGCGGCGATGGCCACCTGATTCAGCATACCGTCGAGATCAGCGCGGGAAAAATATCGTCCCGCCAACACCACCGCACCGATTTTCTTGGTATTGCCGATATCTTCGAGAGGATTTGCGTCCAGCAACACCAGATCCGCCACTTTGCCCTTCTCCACGGTTCCCATGTCAGCCAGACGTCCCATGAACTGAGCCGGGTTGCGGGTGGCAGTCTGTAAGGCTTGCATCGGCGTGAGACCCGCTTTGACGAACAACGCCAATTCATCGTGCAAGCTGAATCCGGGGAAAACATGCACACCGGCCGCAGTATCGGTGCCCGCCATGAACGGCACGCCGGCGCGAAACATGGCGAGCGTCATGTCGAGCTCCATCTGGACGAACCGCTTGCGCACCGGCAGCGGATCGGTATCCATGTCCTTCATGATGTCCTTCACGAACATCGGCCAGGTCCGCGCTTTCCATGCCGGCGGTGCATATTTCGTCAGGGGATCATGGCTGACATCGATGTCGTCGACCAGCCATTGACCGCGCTCCCACACCAGAGTGGGTACTTGCCAGGTCTGGTTCTTGGCCATCAACGCAATCAGAACTTTCGCCCTTTGCGCATCGTAGGTGCTCACGTTGCGGCCGAGGCTCTTCGGGCCGACGAGCAATTGATCCTCGATCGTCGAGCATCCTTCGAACACTCCGGTGAAGTGTTCGATACTTTTTTGGCCGGCATTCGAGGCTTCCGAGGCGCGGACTGCATCCGGCACATGCCCCACGAAAGTGATTCCCAACTTCTTGGCCTCTGCGGCCGCCGCAAAATAGCCGTCGCGCGGAATCAAGGACTGAATCTTGATGAAATCCACGCCCTGTTCTTTGAGCTCGTCGACGACCCTGCGGCCGTCCGCTGCATTCGCAACCGGAGCGGAGCTGGGGAAACGCGGCATCGGTCCGTCGAGCATCGGACCCGCGATGTACATGCGAGGCCCCAAAAGCTTGCCGGCGGCAATTTCCGAGCGCCACTGCTTGACCACATTCAGATCGCCGCCCATGTCGCGCACGCCGGTGACCCCGTTGGCCACGAACAGCGGCAGGGTGATCTTTTCGTTGGCCGGCAGCCAATCCCCGAACACGGTATGCACATGCATGTCCCACAGTCCCGGAATCAGGTACTTGCCCCGCGCATCCACGACGTGCGCATGCGCAGAAGGCCGCGCATCGCCGCTCTTCTCCACGGCGGTAATGTGCTGATCCGCGACGGTGACCGTCATATCCGGCTGCAGCGGCCCACCCGTGGTATCGACGACGTTCACGTGAGAAAGAACCAAGGTGGAAGGCGAGGCTGCTGATTGGGCGAATGCCGCGGCAGGGATCGTTGCAGCCAGAACGATACCCATGAAGAATCTCAGCATAGCCGACTCCCCGAAAGCGCCGATTTACTCATGTTGGGTTCGTCTACCGGGCGACATTGGTGCGCCCGGCGGACGATGCGGATCACTCGTGCCGGAATCGTCCGATCAGTCCCGCGGCACCCTTGACGTGCCCGTTGAGCGCGGCGAACAGATCATCACGGGTCATCCCCGGCTGCAGGGCTTTCGGATCTAGGTCGGTGGCGATCAGGGTAAAGGTGTAGTGATGCCAATCCCCCGGAGGGGTGCACGGCCCGGAATAGGTATCGAAATTGCGCGTCCCCTTTCCGCCTACGAACTTCTCCGAGGGCTTGCTTCCTTCGCCCTCGGCAAATTTCGTCACGGCAGCGGGAATCCCGTAAGCGACCCAGTGGACCACGCCGAGACCGGCACGACCCTCCGGGTCAAATAGGATCAGAGCGTAGCTCTTCGTTTCCTTCGGCGGATTGGCCCATTCGAGCGGAGGCGATACGTTCATGCCGACGCAATTGGGATTGGACTTGTCGTTGCCGGCATTCTTGACCGCCAGCTTGCCATTGTCTTCGAAGCTCGGCGAAGTCAGCATGAACACGTCCGCAGCTGCGGCCGGCGTACCGGCTCCCAGGCAGGAAAAAACGATGCCGGCGCTCAACAGAGATCCAATCACTCGTTTCACGAAACTACTCCCTAATGTTCGCGAGGCTCAACGACCGACTAGCGCGGTTTAATAGGAGGCCAATTTACGCGGCCGCTGCGCCACGCGTCAATCGCTCGAGGCGATTCTGCTACCGACCCGCAGC
Organism: uncultured Gammaproteobacteria bacterium; assembly: GCA_963779985.1. Lineage (GTDB taxonomy): Bacteria > Pseudomonadota > Gammaproteobacteria > Steroidobacterales > Steroidobacteraceae > Bog-1198. Next base: position 678,288 of record CAVZZW010000004.1, on the reverse strand, counting down.
GCTCCTCGAGCCTTCACGCCCGCGGCGCACCTGCCCACCCCGGCTCTCATGGCCCTTGCGGTCGTCAGCCCCGTCGTCGAACCTGAATGTGGATCGCTGCGGGCTGCGTACCGGCCGCTTGGACCGGCAACTCAGAAACCTGCTTTGCAAACTCTCGTGTACCGCCGGCGATACCGCTCCGATCCCTATCCACTCGAGCACCATCGCGTCCCAGTCGCCATCATCCGCGTGGCTTCCCTGCCCCATCCCCTGCATCAGCCTCTGCACCTGATACTCCCGGCGCAGCACCTCATCTTCGGGCGGCGTGAGCGTCTCGCTGAGAATTTCGGCGCGAATGCACAACGTTCGGAGCGCCTTCACACGAGCCGCGCCATCGGCCTCGGACTCGACGCCGGCGTTTGCCAGCGTCTCCTTGACCGCCTGGAGACCGCCTTTTGGCCAGTGCTCAACACCCGCAATAAAGGCCTCGGCCGCTTGCTTCAGAGTCTCCTGCTCGGAAGCCTCCGCATTTCGAGCCACCGCCCGTGCGTACGCCTGCACGCGGCCTGCGGCCTCGAACAGATTCTCGACGGATCGCTCCGCATCTTGCGCATGCTGCTGAAGGATTGCAGCCTCACATCGATCGAGCGCACGCTCGAACCGGTCCTGCAGCCCGCGGGCCTCAGACCTCGGCATTTCATCGAGCGCATCGAATGCGGTGCGCAACTCGGGAATTTTCGCACCCCCCTCGAGGAGGACCGTTCCCGACGAGCCGGCGATCCGTTCAGCCTCTTGGCACAAGGCCGCGGCCTTCACCTGATTGGCTTCGAGCGCTGCGGTGTATTCTGCATAGGCCTGCTGACGCTTTTGATAAACCGCATCGCACAGCTCACGAAATTCACTCCACAAGAGCTGATCCTGATCGCGCGGCGCCGGTCCCGTTTCCTTCCACAGTACTTGCAAGCGCTTCACGGCCTCGATGGCCTCGCGGCTATCTTCTTGAGTGAGCACATGCCGCGCGCGTTTGATGAGCGATTGCCTATCCGCCACATTGCTCTCGTACCACGCATCGAGCCTTGACTGCAGCCGTCCCATCGACGCATCGAAATCCCCTTGAACCACCCGATTGGCTTCACGGTCCACCGGAAAATACTGCCGCCACTCCCGCGGCGCTTCACGCAACACGCTTGCCAGCAGGCGCCAGTCCGGATTTTCGCCATGCTGAGTCGCTTCGAATGCCGTCAGGCGCTCGAGCAGCACCTTGCGCTGCTCCAGATTCCCCTGCCGCAACTGCGCCTGCGCCTCGAAATATTCACGGCAGGGTTGATATGCCGCTTGCGACGCCCGGTGGAATCGCTCCCAATCCTCCGGTGCATCGCTCACGATCCCTTTGCTGATCGTTCTCCATTCCTGCTGCAAGGACTTGATGCGTTCGGAAATGACCCTCGGCTCGTCCGTCGAACCGACGAGCGCCTCCATCTCTTCGATCAGCTCGATGCGCTTGGGTGCAACGGCGTGTTCCTTCCACTGCTTGAGCTCATTCAACTTGTCATCGAGCTGCTGTAGATGCCGCGTGAGGTGGACCGGCACTTCGGGCACGGCCGGCAATTTCTCTGCTATCGCACGGCGCAATCCGGCCGCCTTTTGCGTATTGCCGTCGCTCAGCGCGTCATTGGCCTTGCGGATCAAACCGCCGATCTGGCGAAAGACCGAATCCTCCGCCGCCCGCTTTTCCGCACGCGCGGCCTCCTCCGCCTGCCGAACCGCGGCCGCCTCTTTGCGCAGCTGTGCTTCCGCGTCGGCCTGCGCCGCGGCCGCCTCTTGGGCTGCCTGATGCGCTCGCTCGCGCGCCTCGCGAGCAGCCTGCTGCTCGGCCTGCATGGCAGCTTGTTGTACAACCTGCCGCCGGTGTTCCGCGATCGCTTCGCTGCAGCGATCGATCGCCTGCAAGGCACGCCGCTCGATATCCGGGTCCGGCTGCGTTGTCAGCGAGCGCCACCGGCTACTGAGATGCTCAGAAGTCGATATGTAAGAAGCGTCATAACTACGGTGGCTGTGCCTCTCCAGCGACGCGCAGAGCGCACTGACCTCCGCCGCAAGTTCGGACGCCTTGCGATCCTCCGCAATCAACGCATCGCACTTCTGCTTGAGGATCTTGTAGACATTCTTGTCCTTGCCGCGAACTTGCTTGAGAAGCTGCCGGAGCTGGACGGGATCCTCCAGGGCTTGGGCCGCCAATTGCCGCAATCGGCTGGACGGGCTTTCCACGACGAGCTGCGCGACTTGGACCGGATCATCGATCGAGGCGAGCGCCCGCGGCAGGAGGCCGGGGTTCTTGCACAACGCCGCCACCCTGAACATCACCGAGCGATTTCCCGCTTGATCGCAGAACTGGGCGAAATCGACCGATCCCTCATCGATGAGCTGCGCCATGCGCGCCTGCGCGGCTTGTTCCAGGGCAGAGGGAACAGCGGCCGGTGTTGCGTCGACCGAACCTGACAATCCGGCAAGCCTGCGTAGAGGCTCCCCGTCAGCCAGTTTGTGAACGGCCGCAACCCGTAATGCCTCTTCACCGGTCCCGAACGCCGTGTCGAGGATGAGTTCCGCGGATCCCACGTTCAACGTCGCGATTCGCTCATCCAGGGTCGGCAAAGGTGGCGGTGCTTTGCGAAAAAAACGCGAAAACAGCTTCATAGAACCATCCCAGGAGCCGCAATGCACAGCGGGGTTACGGCCGATTTGTCCGGTAAGTACATGAATATCATTCGGAGAGAGCCCTTTGTCGCCAGCGGCCAAGGATAAATTATACCGGCGCTAGGTCGCTGAGCCAGCGTATCGACTGGGCTTCCCTTGCTCCACCCAAAAGAATATGAGCACGATCCAGCCGATTACCGGAACAAAGTACAAAAGCTGCCACCAACCGCTTCGGTCGATATCGTGCAATCGCCGCGCAGTCACCGCGATGCTCGGCAGGAATGTCGCGATCGAGAAGGCCCCGGACAGGTTGTAGCTAATGGACTGAAGGACCATTGTCGCCACGACCGTGAACAGAACCCACCACCAAAATTCAGGCCTCGATGCACAGCCGTTGAAATCGGCATATTTGACGAAGCAAATCTTTACGGCGTCGATGAAAGTCATAGATCCCCCATCCGCCACCGCTCAGGTATCCCTGCCATACGCCAGACGATCCATCCTTTCGGCGAATCTTCCCCAGTGAATTCGTTTACCGGCACCCGCCCCGCATTGTACCCCCGGATGTGAACTTAACCACCCGCTCCAAGTCATTTCAGCACACGCACCTTCGCCGCATGCAGCAGCACTTGCGAGTACAGAACATGAAATCCCATGAGCAGCCGGAACTTTCCGCTCATAGCCATTGCTCCCGTCTGTCTATCGGGCACGGCGGCAACGGCGGTTCCGAACTGCAGTAGAGTCCAGCCGCCGTCCAACGGCCCAACACGGAACCACGACCGGGTGCGCTCGTAGCGATCGCACATCAGCAATTGCGTCACCGTGCGGTCCCCGACATGCCACATTGCAAATGCCGCTCCCGAACCGATCGCCACCGCGCGCGCCTCGATGTCGGTCGACGGACAACCGGCGAGACCACGGAGAATCATCCGCTCGATTCGGAATACCGGGGAGGTGTAAAACGCCAGTACGAAATCAGCCAAACTCACGGTGCGTTCAACGGTAACGGAAAAGCAATCGCTATATCTCTCCCATCGCTCAGGACGCGGACCGCCCCGGTAAGTCTTCAGCAGCGCATCCTCGGGAACGGATTCTCGATCTATTGAAAACATGCCTTTCCCTCACAGTTATGTATTCGCTACATCATCTGAAGTACAATTGCCAGGTAAATCGTTGCCGCTGTCCCAGCTGACGTCCGATCTATGCCCGTGATCCAGTTCGATGCCGGCACACAGCGCAACCAATTCAACTCGGAGCCACAGATAACTGCATGAACAATTCGAATTCGTCTTCCAACTCCACCTCATCGCGTGCCACGCTCAAGTTGAAGGTTGGCGCGCGAAAGCCGGCAAGCGAGAGCAAGACCCCCCCTCTTCCGCAGACACATAGCAAAGTCAACCAAAAAGCCGGCGCTCACTGGTCAGACGAATACAAAGCGCGCATGCAGGCGGACATGGACGCGCTAGCGTCCAAGTGACACCGTCGGCAACTGAACGGCTCTCGGTCGCACGCCGACGATATTGCAGACCCGGCGCGGATGAGCGCAAGATCGCGAACCCATTGACACCGTAGCGGAGCAGGTATGTGTGAACATGACGATCTGGATGAATTTGCGCGAAGATCAAACGAACTGACGCGAAGGCAGTTCGGGGCAATGGCATTGGGCGCCGGATTCGTGGCGGCGTTGCCGAGGCTCGCAAATGCCGCTGAGACCAAGGGAGCGGATGTTGAAATAAAAACTGCGGACGGTGTTGCCGATGCCTATTTTGTGCATCCGGCGAAGGGTACGCACCCCGGCGTGCTCATTTGGCCCGACATTTTCGGATTGCGGTCAGCTTTTAAGGACATGGCCAACCGACTCGCCGAGTCTGGCTATTCAGTCCTGGTCTTTAATCCCTTTTATCGCACGCAGAAAGCGCCCACTGCGCCGGATCACCCCGATTTCAATGATCCTCCGACGCGCCAGGCACTGATGACCCTGGCGGGGACACTGAGTGCCGATACTGCGGTGACCGATGCCAAGGCGTTCGTCGCGTTCTTGGACAGCCAGCCGTCCGTCGACAAGAAGCGGAAAATAGGCACCACCGGATACTGCATGGGCGGCCCCTTCGTGCTGCGCACGGCGGCGGCTTTCCCGGATCGCATCGGCGCGGGAGCCACGTTTCATGGCGGCGGACTCGTAACCGACAAGCCGGATAGCCCGCATCTGCTGATCCCGAAGATGAAAGCGCACTATTTGATAGCAATCGCTGAAAATGACGATCAGCGGCAACCAGAAGCGAAGGACGTGCTCCGCGACTCATTCGCCAAGGCCCACTTACCGGCGGAGATCGAAGTGTATGCGGGCACGCTACACGGTTGGTGTCCTCCGGATGCGCGGGTATATAACCACGACCAGGCGGAGAAGGCATGGAGCCGCATGCTGGCGCTGTTCAGCAGCTCGCTGGCATAAATTCGCGAGCTATCACGTCCCGCGCATCGATCACACCCAAGGGTTGATCGATGCGCGGGGGCCACGCTGCAAGGCCAAGGCGCTGAAACGTCGTACATGGACATCCGGCACGTCGATGCGCACCCGCGCCGGAGTCACGCCTATAGTCTGACCGCCGTCAGTTCGGCTTCTTAAAGCGACACAGGAACTGGTCGGTGTGACCGCGAACAGACGGGGCGAACACATTTTTTGTGTGATCGTCGGCTTTGTTTGCAAGAATTGAGCTCTCAGCATCCAGCTTAAAGCCGGCTGCCAGCACATCCTTCTTCACTCTTGCCGGATCGATGCGGTGCAGCGTATCGGTTGCGCCGATCCCTGAGCCGGCTATCGCTGCGTGATCCAGCACAACATAGACACCGCCCGGCTTCAGAGCGGCAAAGGCCGCCTTCCGACAACCGAGCGCCACGATTCCACGCACGACGTGTCATGAGACATTATAATAGCTAAATTCATCGTAATATACATTTAAGTATTTAAACCAAATTTGAGTTATTATAGTAACTTATCCCCCTAATATAGATACTTTAATATCTTAAGTTATGCTTGAATACAGTCGCCAAATTGCCGAGATGCTAATTGCCGCCAGGCGTCGCATCGGCCTCAGCCAACGGGCGCTCGGCGCCAAAGTCGGAGTTGCGCAAAGCCATATTTCGAAAATCGAACGCGCGGCGATTGATCCGCAGGTATCAAGTCTGATGGAACTCGCACGAGCACTTGGTCTCGAGCTGATGCTGGTTCCTGTGCCACTCGTGCCGGCCGTGCAGGCGCTTGGGCGCGAAGCCACCCCCGACCCCCGACGCATGCCAAGCACGATCGACCGCGACCTCAGCCGACTTGCGCGTCAGACGCACGAGCTGACGAAGCGTTTTCCGGAAACTCGAGTGCTCTTTGACATCGCCGCCACCGCCAGTGAGATGCGCATCGCGCGCTTGGATACGTCCACTGCCCGCGAAGCGCGCCCTCTCATTGATGCCGCTACCACCATCCTCAAGGGTCTGCGGGGTCCGCGCGACCACCTGCCCGTTGAACACACTGTCGTGGACGCGAAGGCGGAGCAGGCACTTATATCAACTGAGCGCGCGATGCGGAATTTGCGCAACGCGTGGGCTCACCGAGACGCGAGCTTCCCACAAGCCCCCGCCTATCGACTCGATGACTCCGATGCATAACATCACTGTTCTCCATGTCCGCCTCCATGGCGAAATAATCGGAACCTTGACGCGCCTTCCCGGGGATCGGGTGTTGTTCGCGTTCACGGAAAATTACGTTGCCGACCAACATCGGCCGACGCTCAGTCTATCGTTCAAAGACGCGCTCGGCAGTCTGATCATCGACGTTCGTCCGACACAGACACGACTGCCCGTATTCTTCGCCAATCTGCTTCCCGAAGGAGCGCTGCGCGACTACCTGGCCGCACGTGCGAGCGTCAAGCCGGAACGTGAATTTTTCCTGCTCGCAGTGCTCGGCCGTGACCTGCCGGGAGCACTTGAGATTCAGCCCGCGGACGTAGGGATGCCGCTGGATGAGGACGCTATTGTGTCGGCTGAACTGGTGGCGGACACTGCATCCGACACGGCGCTACATTTTTCGCTCGCCGGTGTTCAGCTCAAATTCTCGGCAGTCAAGGGTGCAGCCGGTGGGCTCACGATTCCTGCCGATGGAGTCGGCGGCTCTTGGATTGTGAAACTCCCCTCGGCCAAATTCCCCAACGTACCTGAGAACGAATTTGCGATGATGGAGCTCGCGCGCCAAGTCGGCATCGCCGTGCCGGAAACCGGCCTCATTCCCTTAAGTCGCATCTCCGGTCTCCCCTCCGGGATCGATGCCGTCGGCGAGCATGCCTACGTGATCAAACGCTTCGACCGAGCCGCAAAGGGCGAGCGCATTCACATCGAGGACTTTGCCCAAATATTCGCGGTGTACCCAGAACGCAAGTACGAACGAGCAAGCTATCGAAATATCGCCGAGGTTCTCTGGGCCGAGACGGGCGAGGCAGGGATTGTGGAGTTCATCCGGCGGTTGGTATTCAATGCGTTGATCGGAAATGCCGACATGCACCTGAAGAATTGGTCTTTGATTTACCCGGATCGACACCACGCATCGCTCGCACCTGCGTATGACTTTGTGTCGACGATCGCCTATCTGCCGGATGATCTGCTTGCATTGACATTTGTCGATTCCAAGCAATTCTCCTCAGTCACAACCGATCAGTTCGAGCGCTTCGCAGCGAAAGCGCGATTGCCCACCAAGCTGACATTAGACACAGTGCATGAGACGGTCACGCGTTTCGCCACAGCTTGGAGCAATCCTGACGCGTCCTTTGATAATCGAATTCGAGCCGCAATTGAGCGGCATCTTCAATCTGTACCCCTATGGGCTGGCGCAGGCGGGCGTCCAACGAAATCCTGACGCTGGGTCCGTTGTTGGTCTTAGACGAGTGCCATTTACAGTTCCCGCAGACTTGATGACGCGGCGGAATATCACGTCGCGGCTTTCAACTACCCCCGGATTTCTCCGCATGCAGTAAATTCATAGATCGCGGGCCGTGCCGATTTCGTCTTACTGAACCCAGATTGGTCGCGACGACCCGGTGCTGATCGAGGCCCGAAGCTACGCCGTCCATGGCCCGAACCTTCAAATTCGCTAATAATCATATAAACTATCGAACTGTCGCCGCCCTCCTCGCGGCGGCCTCTACAGTTTTATTCTCGGGACTGTCTCTTCGAATGGTCTCGAACGCCGGATCTGTCCGGGGCTCTTCGCCGGCGCGATACGGCCAGACCCGCTAAGACCAGAAGCTCAAACAGATTCATTGCGCCGCTACCGCCACTGCTGCCGCCGCTCGACGAAGTCTTTGCAGCAGTTACAGTAATGGTGACCGTCGCAGGATTCGATGTCGCACCCTGGTTATCGCTGTCGGTGTAAGTGAACGAATCCGAACCTGCGTAGCCGGCGTTCGGTGTATAGACCACGGATCCAGACTGGGAAACCGACACGCTGCCATGGACCGGCTGCGAGGCAATTTGCACACTGGCCGGATTAATATTTCCATCCGAATCGGTGTCGTTGGCCACTACGTTGACCGTGACGGCCGCGTCATCGGTAGAGCTTGCCGAGTCGTTGACGGCCGTCGGGACACTGTTCTGGACGACATTCAACTCGAGTCCGGCGTGGCTGTCATAACCGGCGAAAAACAGGTCCTGGCCCGATACCTGCACACTCCCCACCGCTCGTGAGTTCACCGCCGGCGAGCGGGTCGAAGTCGATTACGCCGGCGATCCGATCGAGTGGTTTGACCTCAAGACCGGCGAGATCCATCACGCGTGGGTGTTCGTCGCCGTGCTCGGCTTCAGCCAGCTGCTGTACGGGCGAGCGGCCGAGGACATGCAGAGCCGCAACTGGCTCGGGTGTCATCGTCGTATGTTCGCCTTCTACGGTGGCGTCACGCACGCCCTGGTGCCCGACTGCTTGAAGCAAGGTGTGCTCAAGTGCCACCTGTACGATCTGCGCTTTCGATGGCCTTACCGCTGCCATCCCAGTACGGAAAAATATCCTCGACCAAGCGATAGCACTGCATCAGCAGCTTCCCCTCGGTCTCTGCATATGCGTTCCATATTGTGCGGTTAGCGTATCGCTCGGCGAATATGTCGGTGAGCATGGTAGCTACAACTTAGGAAAATCGAGCAGCGAATTACCCGGTGGGCGTCGCACCCTCACGGCGCGAGACTGACTGTAGTTGAATGATGACGGACACTGCCGGGGGGCGCGGTCGCGGCGCGTTTCTTGGCGAACGAGAGGAAACGCCGCACGGCCACGTAGCAGCTTAGAACGAACATGGCCGCGATGCTTGGGTTGTAGCTCCATAGCAGCGATGCGAGTCCAAGACAAAAAATGAAATTGCCGGCGTACATTGCAGCATCGATGTTAATGGTCTGCTGAATCGTCGGCGGTCGCTTCGGGTCCATATGGTCATGCACCACAAATCCGAGCACGGCCAGCCAGGGAACGACGAGCGCAAAACAACCGCACGCAACCCAGCGTGCTACACTGATCTGCGGCGATTGCGCTGTGACGATCTGAATCAGGGCGAGCAGCGCGAAGCCTGCCACGCCCCACGTCATGGCGTGCGACAAGGGGGGATCCCCTCGACGAGGTGTTCCCGGGGCGACCACGCGAGCGATGGCCGCCACGGAGGGGTGTTGGCGCCTGGGGCGGGTTAGAGCGTCACGCCCGACTATTCGGTATTTTACGGACAATAATGCTTTGAATAGGGCATAATACGGACATTTAGGCCCTGCCGAGCACCCGAATGATCTCCATGGCGGACACGATGCCCGAACTCGTCCTGGTCGCCGAGACCGATCCGGGGGCCGCCCGGCGCGCGCGCCGACTGGCGGGCAGGGGCGTACTCAAGCGATTGTACCCGAGCATCTACACGTCCAACGTAGACAGCCCGCCAGAATCCATCGTCTTGCGGCACTGGCAGGCGATCGTCGGACATCTGCTGCCGGGCGGTGTGATCTCGCATCGTTCGGCATTCGACAGCCGCCCCTTTGAGGGCAGTCTCTCAATAACCCGCGGTAAGACCCGACGCGACCTGCGATTGCCGGGATTGACGGTACACATCGTGCCGGGGCCCGGCTCCCGACTTGAACCTCCTGCGCCGGATTCGCACTTCGGCGGGCTGTATTTGGCGAGTGATCCGCGGCGATTCTTGGAAAATCTCACGCGCGGACGCGGTTGGAGTGATCGCGTGCTGCCGCAACCGACCCTCGAGGCGGCGCTCGACCGCATTTTGATGGTCGGCGGCCCCAAACGCCTAAACCAATTGCGCGATCACGCGCGCGAAATCGCCCCATCTCTGGGTTACGACGCGCAATTCAAGCGCCTTAACAACCTCATCGGCGCACTGCTCGGTACGCACGAATCAAAAATCTTGACCGCCAAGCAGGCCTTAGCACGGGCCGCGGGCCGTCCCTACGACCCTCACCGGCTGGAAATCTTCGATGCGCTGTTCAGTGCGCTCAATCAAGCCGCATTGGAAAGCATCGAGGATCCCGCGCCCGCGGGCGTCGCGCGCGAGGATTTCGCGTTCTTTGAGGCGTACTTTTCCAACTACATCGAAGGGACGACGTTCGAGGTCGAGGAGGCGGAATCCATCATCTTCGAGGGGAAGATCATCGAGAACCGCAATGAAGACTCGCATGACATCTTGGGCACGTTCCAAGCAGCGACGACCGCCCCCTGGCGGGACCGTCCGCCGCAAAACGCCGATGAATTTCTTGTGTGGCTGCAGAACGTCAACGCGCTCGTCATGCAAAAGCGGGCGGACAGAAAACCCGGAGAATGGAAAGAAAAAGCCAATCAGGCCGGAAGCACTTACTTCGTCGTACCGGAACTTGTCGTCGGGAGCTTGCGGGAAGGATTCGAACGGATACGCGCCCTGCCCCATCCGCTCGCCCAGGCCATTATGACCATGTTTGTGGTAGCCGAAGTGCACCCGTTCAGCGACGGCAACGGCCGCACGGCGCGGCTCGCCATGAATTGCATGTTGAGCGCGCGCGCTTTGAGCCGAATCATTATTCCGACGGTCTACCGGGATGACTACCTGCTGCCCTTGAAGGCGTTGAGCCACAACCGCATCGCCGAACCGCTCATAAGTGCCTTGAGCCGCGTGCAGCGCTGGTCTGCAGCCTTCGACTATTCGTTACCGCGAGCGCAATTGCGCGCATCGCTCGCGCAATGCAACGCCTTTCAAGAGGATCTGCGCAGCTACAAATTGCTCTTTCCGCCCGCGAAGCGGGCCGGCTGAGCGCCGCAGACTATCCACGGAATTTTCATTGGAATGACACCCGAGGTCTTCATTTGCTGTCATGCACCAGCCATTCTTTGACTTATCAATCTATCGATAGCCTGAAGATAACTACTTCGGTAGCGCCGGCAATACGTCGAAGATGTAATCGACCGCGCAGGCGGCCGACACGAACGACACCCGGATGCCTCAGAGTAAGCGGCATCCTTGCTGTGCGCACGCCATTGGACGATCAAAACGCAGTGTTTACAGGCGTTTGCCGCTCGATCCGACGCCTTATCGGATGATAGCGGAAGTCCTCGGAAGTGGGGAAATGGTGGACGGCTGGGACTCGACTAGCCGAGGCAAGCCCCTGAAACGCTTGCAATACCTGGAATTCGAGCCGTGGAGTTGCCCCTAAACTTGCCCCAGCATTTCGCGTGCTGGCTTCACTGGAATCAAGCGGCGTCGAGCTGCCGTACCGCGAGAATATCCTTCGAACCCACGGGACGAATCGACGCTGTCGCCAGCGTCACCAGCGCTTGAGTACGACCCGAAGCGGTAACGAATTCCACCTCGACGGCGTCTTCCGAATAGACCTGCACCACGGCGCCGACGTCTCCAGTCTTCAGTCCATGACTCGGCATGTCGACCTTCAGTACCACAGTATCGAATTCATGAAAACGCATGAGCTAGTCCTTGGGATATGCCGTAACAAACCGAGGCACGTCCTCACCGACGAGTATAATCCAGACCGTCACGATCTCGGCCATACGTCCATTCAGGCCCGTCAACGGCCCAATAATCGCATATTTCGTGCCGTATTCTGTCGATTCCAAGGGCTCCGCCGGCAGCGATGCCAAAGATCGCAGGTCGGACTCCAGTTGCTGCCAGCTGGTTTGGTCGTAACCCAGGGTGCGGAAGAACAGCGCCTTGTACCGTCCAATCGGATGTACCGGCGACAACAGGTAGTCCCTGAGCTTCTCCGGGGCAATGACGGCCTTTGAGCAATTGGGCAAGACCACGACGGGAATTCTAGCATTCAGCCAAACTCACGCCCTCGTCATGACGCGTGCAATTGCCACGATTTGCGGGTTGCGCTTGGGGGGTCCGTCGTACCCCCGACTACGCTGGAGCGGGTTGCCGTACAAGTCCCCGGAGGTTATTTACATCTCCGGCAATCCAAACCCTAACGACACCATTCGTGTCCAATTGGAGGCGTGCATGTCCACGACAGTTGAACCGCTCCCGCACCTGAGATTCGAGATTCCGGAGGCGGCGCGCATTCTGCGCATCAGCCGCGCAACCCTTTACGAACGGATTCGCGAAGGTTTGATCACCACGCAGAAAGACGGGCGACGCACGTTCATCACCGCTGCGGAATTGCAGCGCTATGTCATTCCGGGATCGTAACGATCGTCCGCGTCGCGGGGCTAGCATCGAAAATGCCGCTAGCACCGCGCCAGAGCGACGCTGGCCGCTGCCGATTTCCGGTTGATCATGACCAGGCCACCAATCGAAACTCCCGCTTCATCGCCTTCAAAACGCGTTAACAGCGAAGCTACGCCTGAGCATGATGAAGCCAACATAGCGAAGCATGGGGTGACTTTCGCAGAGGCCGCTACCGTGCTCCTCGATCCCTTGGCCCTCACCGTGTTCGACGATGACCACAGCCAGGAGGAAGACCGCTGGTTTACCCTGGGCACCTCGAGCGATGATAAGCTCCTGGCCGTCGCTCATACCTTTGAGGAGCAGAGCGATTCGGCCCCGGCCACGGTGCGCATCATCTCCGCACGCCTTGCCACACGCCGTGAACGTGAGCAGTATGAGAACGAACCCCGATAGGTCCACACCATGAGTACCGCACAGACCCCACCCGATGATGACCTGCCGGCCGAGATCGACTTCTCCGGCGGCACGCGCGGCAAGTTCTACAAGCCCGGCGCCACCCTGAACTTGCCGGTGTATTTGGACGCCGAAGTGCAAAACCGCCTCGCCCGGCTCGCCAATGCCAAGGGCATCGATTTCTCAGCCCTCGTCAACGCCATGCTGCGCAAGGATATCGAACTCATCGAGATGGCTCAGTAATCCCGCAGCCAAGAGCGGCCCCTGAGCGTAGATTTCGAGGTCCCGAAGTCAGGCGAATGAGTGAACAGGATTCGAACCGCAAACACCGCCGGGTAGTGCCCGCGCCCCCGCCCAGCAATCCGCGCTTGCATTCCACCGTGCTGAGCGTCGAGTGCAGCGAGGACGAGGAAGTCGAGTGGCAGTGGACTGAGACGACTGAAGGTCGCTTTGTATCGGGCTATCGTCTGGTGCCGCGCCTATCGAACCCCCGGACGTGAGTTGGAGATAATGACGAAGGCAAAGAAAACGCCCGGCGTGATTTACGACGAGATGCTTACCAATCCTCGCCGGTTGGTGATCGCGCATTTTTGTCTTGGCTTAATTGCGGCATCTGCATACTGGATACGTCCGGGAACGGTTACTGTCCCGATGCGGTGGTCTGTTCCACACTTTGCAGACGTAGCGCCTATTGTCGCGACCTCCATGGCGTGGTTGCCGTATCTAATTTCGATGATTGTTTGTCGATCGCTTTTATCGAGCCGTGACCGGAAAGCAACGTTGCTGTTCGTCGTTTTCGCTATCATTATTACGGCGGCGTATGTGGCTATCCTTCTGAACCTAGTCGGCCCGCGGAAACGACTGTCGCCGATAATCGTATCGCTGCTGCTGACTTTGGCCTTGGTTGCAACGTCAGGAGTATGTTCTCTACTTTGGCCAGACGATGCCTCAAAAGACTAGCTTGGCGATAGTGAACGGACGTGTCATCTCGCGATCGGGACCCGTCTGGACTGATCGAGTCCAATTACAATGAGGCAAATAAGGGCTTTTGAAGCCCAACAGGGTGAGAAAAGATGCCGGCACTAAATGGACACAGCCGGCATATTGGGGTAACGCACAACACAGCCAAAGGAAAGGCAACATGTCCCAATACCAACATTCCGCCACCAAATTTTCCCTCTTTACATGCTCGAAGAAAATAGAGTGCTGATAATAAGTGCCCGCGCACCAGTGCCCGGCGGAAGCAGCGTTTGGCAAGAAGCCCATGCGCAAGATTACTGGACGTTTCTATCACGGCGCGACCGAGGTCGCTGATGGCGGGAGGAAAATTTGCCCGCGCTGCCCGATGCAACCATCGCGCGTAGGATTTGAAATTGCCTTGCTGATACTCCCGACACGCGACCACATATTGCGCGTAGGGGTAGGAACGATTCGCAGATGCTCTGCAGAGCCTTGCAGTCAATTCATAATCAACCGACGGCAAGCTTGGATGACGCAGGCAAATGTAGTCCAGCGTGGCTGCAGCAGAATTGGAGCCAAGCGTGGCGCGCGTCGATAGCTCATTTAGCGCTGCGGATAGATCACCCTGAGAAAGAAAAGCCCTAACCTGGCGCAGCTCTGAAGGAACATAAAGGGGATGTAGAAGCCCGTGGCGCCATGCCCGAGAGAGGTGGTCCCGCAAATTTAGACAAAATGCGCGGTCGGGATAAGTGGAACTCCGCGGGTTATGCAGCCGCCGCGAGCGGCTGACAATCGAAGTAAACGTTATCAGGCGTGTTGCGGTCAAGCGCCGTGTGCGGGCGCTCGCCGTTGTAGAACGCAAAGTAGCGACCGATGCCGGCCTTGGCCGCAGCGACACTGTCGTACGCGTGCAGATAGACCTCTTCGTACTTGACCGAGCGCCACAGCCTTTCCACGAAGACGTTGTCGCGCCATGCGCCTCGTCCGTCCATGCTGATGCGGATCTTGTTTCGATCAAGCACCGCGATGAAGTTTGCCGCGGTAAATTGCGAGCCTTGGTCGGTGTTGAAGATTTCCGGCGCACCGTACCGTGCAATCGCTTCCTCGAGTGCCTCGACACAAAAGTCCGCGGTCATGCTGTTGGAGATCCGCCAGCTCAAGACCCGGCGGCTGTACCAGTCCATCACGGCGACGAGGTACACAAAGCCACGCGCCATCGGGATGTAGCTCACGTCGGTCGCCCACACTTGATTCGGACGATCGATGTCCAGATTTCGCAGCAGGTACGGGTAGATCTTGTTTTGCGGATGTTTCCGGCTCGTATTGGCGCGTCGGTAGATCGCTTCAATGCCCATCTTTCGCATGAGCGTGGCCACATGTTTGCGACCGACACTGATGCCCTCCAAACGCAGCTTGTCACGCAGCATGCGGCTGCCGAGAAATGGCCACTGCAGGTGCAATTCATCGATGCGGCGCATGAGCCGCAGATCCTCATCGCTCGTCTCCACGGGCTCGTAATACAGCGAGGCGCGCGACAACTCCAGGAGCTGCGCCTGGCGCGTCAGGCTCAATCCATGGTTCGGGTTGATCATCGCTTGGCGCTCGATCCGGGTGACCGTCCGAGCGCGCCTGCTAAAAAATCATTCTCAAGCGCGAGTTGTCCGATTTTCGCATGCAGAGTTTTGATGTCAGGGCCTGATTCCGCGGACTGCCCTGGTCCTCCAAAAACATCAGCCGCTCGTTCCAGCAACTGGTTCTTCCATTGCACGATCTGATTCGCATGAACATCGTATCGCGTTGCCAACTGCGCCAAGGTCTCTTCCCCCTTGATGGCAGACAATGCTACTTTAGCTTTAAAGGCCGCAGAGTGATTGCGGCGGGATCTCTTCGTCATGGCTCTCCTTCCTTTCAAGCGATATCCTCGCCTGTAATGAGCGGAGTTTCCACTTATCCCGGTGTCTCAAAGAGTGGGGCCAGCTCTCTGATTCGCATGAACATCGTATCGCGTTGCCAACTGCGCCAAGGTCTCTTCCCCCTTGATGGCAGACAATGCTACTTTAGCTTTAAAGGCCGCAGAGTGATTGCGGCGGGATCTCTTCGTCATGGCTCTCCTTCCTTTCAAGCGATATCCTCGCCTGTAATGAGCGGAGTTTCCACTTATCCCGGTGTCTCAAAGAGTGGGGCCAGCTCTAGCAAACGCCACGCCGCCTGCGGCTAATGTAGCTCCTCCTACGCCCACTCCCAGCGTCTGAGCGAACGCTCGCCCAGGGTCGTATTGGACGAACCCAGAACTCGGCGCGAAAAATGGCGCGAGGTTTACGCCACTGGGTGTAGGGGAGTTAGGTGCATCCATATAGTGGCCGGTAACAGTAATCTGAAGTGCCTGACAATTCGCATCGCAGCCCGCCGATGCCTGACTTTGCGCCGGCTCTCTCTCTCTTCAAAACCTTGAATCGAGGAAGTAACCATCAGCAAAAAATATTTCGTATGTGCCCGGCACCGTGCAGGCCCCGTAGAAAACAATGCCTCCCCACGTTCGCGCAACCATATCAAGTGCTTGATCCATCGTTACGTCAGCGATTTGAGCGGGCAGATGAGGCAGCCCGTCCGCCGGCTGAACTAGTCCGTAGTGATAAACCCTAGCGGGAACGCCGACGCCGATCGTGGCCATAACCGACTGCACCTCGGGCGCGCTTTCAATAGCACCGATTGCAGATAAGTAATTGAACTGGCTGTCCGCGTCGAAAGAGAGAGTGGCAATTCGAGTCTGAAGGACGGTATCCGGGATCTTGCCGATCCGGACGCGGACCATTCCGGTTTTGTCCGCCGTAACCGACACGCTTTTTGCGTGAAGAAAAATGCTGCGAATGGTAGCCAATTCCGTTCCGGCGACTGATGGAGGCCGCACATCAATCTTCGGAAACATGAGTGGATAATTGTGCGCATCGGGCGGGCAGACAGCTTGGTAGTAAATACGTCCTACTTTCCTAGTCGGTGAAAGCACTGGCCGGAGATACTTCAATATGGCCCGTATGGTGTCATTGCTCTCCACAGGTAAGACTATTGGCGTTGTGGAATCATCTGCAGACACCGCCCCCCCTGCTCCGTATACCGTACCTAATACAAGCGCGGAAAACACAGTTATCCAAACTCGCATATACACCGCAGACTTCACGGGTTAATTACCGTAACAGTGTTCGTGACATTGTAATAGGGAGAACCATAGGTAGAGATATTCTGATGCTGGAAAACTGTTGATAGATCGTAAAAATACCCCTGGTACAGAGCGGTAAACGTTTGCGTCACGACAACATTCGCTGGCGCTGTTGGTGGACTTACGAATCCCACTCTATCCGAAAGTTGACCATTGTTGAGCGGAAATTGAATGCCGTTAGCATTGATTGATGCATCCGCGGGTGAGATGTATTCCGCGGCGCTGTATCCCGGTCCGGTCAACGGGGTTCCATTCGCATTGTTCAATTGGTAGGTGTAAATGGAATAGAAACCATAATCCACAGAGCCGGCAATGGAAAAGCTGGCTGGCACGTTCGGGTCAACCCCTACTCCAGGAATTGAAAACACGAAGGGTGCCGTATTTCCCGAAGGTAGGCACAATGAGTAGCAGCCACTTTGCGCCAACACCGCGAGCCCATGTTAGTGATTGGTGGGAATATTTTCATGAACATTAGAATTTTCCGATCGAGCATCTGTACATTTTATCGCGTCGGCAAGCTCGCGAATTGGTTCTAGTTGCGTTGCCGTCCAACTGATACCGGCAAGCTTCGACACTGCTGATAGATAGCCGCAGGCGGACGCCGGAGGCATAACGCACAAATCGCTAGCTTGAGCATCCGCGTACTCTGTTATAAGGAGCGTGCCCCACGCAGGACGCTCGACGACCGCAATTGAACATCGTTTAGTTCGCGTGAATACGGCCAGGGCTCGGTATTCCTTACCGCGCAACAAAATGTGCACTTCAGGAAAACCCGGCGTTTTGAAACGTTGCGGCGAAAGAAAAATGACGGGAAATGGTTTATCGCGCGCGCCAAGCACAGCGAGTCTAATCCAACTTCTAACTTGCGCATCGGGAGTTTGTCCATAGGTGAACACCTGTGGATCTGGTAGTGATAGCTGGTCTGCTCTGCTCATCCGGATACTAAAAAGAAGGAGGCCCAAGCAAGCAAGTACCAATGGAGCAGTTTTCATAAGTGACCTCCACATATTATTTTGACGGATAAAAATATGTGAGCGGCACCAAAGTAATTGCGGTGCCATTCAATTGGTATCCCCAACTGATTGTGATCAACTGCACACCCGACGATAGCGATACGAGTGAGGTTTGTGCGTTAAAAGTGACGTTGCCGGGAAGCGCGGACGGTTGATCAAAGAAAGCCAGGAAGGTAGGACCAGTCACATTTGGCTGAGCAAGCTGATCTGGCGTGTAATAATTTGGTCCCCCGCTATTACTATCCTGCGTGAATGGCCCACCATTAATGCTCTTCACTTGTTGCCAAGTGAGTCCTTGAGGATTCCCATTGTATTGCAACCGTATGTTCGCGCCGTAAGAAGTCCCTCCAAAAGTGCCATAATTGGTTAGCGGCTGATATCCCCAGGTGATATATCCCCCCGTCGCAGGAACGGGTATTCGGCTACTCGTTACCGTAATCTGATTTGCCTGGCAAACTGCATCGCAGGACGCAGGAAAGGGAGCCTGCGTCGCGTCCTGCAATGTCTGCCCTTGCGCCACCCCTCCCGACTGCGTTGCCACGTCGCTGGCCGTTGCCTGACTGCCCGTGGTGTCGGTCGCGGTTGTACCGCCAGTCCCACTGGCCGCGTTAAACCAAGCGGTGAGACCGGCCAGGTTAGGAATGCTATTCGCCCATCCTCCTCCCCCGCAATTCCCATAGCAAGACCACGAACTCTGTTCTGGGAATCCCTGGGCTGACGACGACCCGCCGCTGCAACCGCTCACCGGACAAGACTTGTCAAAAAACCCGGTAGGATCAACCAGCGTGAGTGGATTATTGAGTACGTAGCTGTATCGATTGTAATTCTGAGCGTTCGTCGGATCGGGAATGTGTGGATCCGGACTGAGAAACCGTCCCAGTATCGCGTCCTCCACCCGCCCGTTCATGTGATTGAGCCCCATCGATTGACCAAGCGCTGTTTGAAATGTGTAGCCTTGGCGGGTGATGCCCGCAATCGTATTGAGATCGGCGGTTGAGGGCGCACCTGACCAAGTTAAGGGATTGCGACGAGCACCAAATGCAGAAAAGCTCTCATTCACATCGAGAGCACCGCCGCTCGATGTGATGGCGGACACGCTACCCTCATGATCTTGCAGCATATAGCTCATGGTGTTGACGCCGGCCGCGGTACGGCTGTACACAGCAATTGGTTCGCTACCGGCATAAATATACTGGCGATAATTGGCGACACCGCCATTGAATACTACATCGACGAGTCCACCCACATAATACGTCGTCTCAGTTCCGCTTGGGCTGGTGTAAACCTGCTGTACCCGCTGACGGTCAGGCCCATAAGTGAAAGCGACGGTTTCCGAGCCTGTCGAGTCTGTGGCGGCGATGGAGCTCGGATAATTGGAAGTCATCCAGAAGATATTCTGAGTGCTGCTCGCACGGGCGGTCATATTGCCATTGGCGTCGTAGGAGAAGGCCGGATTCACGATCCCGTTGACTGTGCCTGATACCGAGGTTACCGCATGCGGTCGCGGTTGTCCCGCCGTGGGATAGGAATACGTGCCCACGCCGGCCTGAGACGTAATGTTGCCAGGTCCTGCCACGCCTCCGTCATAAGCCAACGTGGCGGTGGTGCAACTGCTCGACAGCGAGGCGCAAATCAGGCGATTGTCTGCATCGTATGCAAACGATTCAGTCAACCCCTGAGTGTTGTTCTGACGCTGAATGATGTTGCCGACATTATCCTGCAGATATGATTGGTTCAGCAGGGCCGCGCCACCTCCGACACCCCCCGTTGCGGCAGTGAGCCAAGATGTCACTGGATCGTATGTGTGGTTCATGACGACGCCATTGCCGAGCGTTTCCTGAGTGACCTGCCCGAAGGCGTTCATCGCATTCGCGGTCCACAGTGTGCACGTGGTTCCGCAAGTTGGCGAAGCGTCCGATGTGTCGGTCACGGACTGCAATAGGCCGTATTGATAGCCGTACTGGAGTGTCAACGCAAAGCCCGAGGTGCTAATCGGATAGGTCAAGGTATTGAGTAGGCCCGTGGTGGGGCTAAAGGCGCTGGTGAACAACAGAACACCGTTCGGATCATTACCGGCATTTCCCGATTCGGTGATGGCGCGCTGAGATAAGCGACCAACGGAATCATAGCTCCGGCTTTCCGAATACCCTGCAGTCGTGCAACTGGTTCCGGTTCCTGTGCATTCCGCGATCAACTGACCTACGTTGTGACTTGCCGGTGTCGATCCCCAGGTCCATTGACTGAAAAAATCTGGCTCTGTTCGAGTCAACGGGCGAGACCGCGCATCATAAGTCTCTAAGAACGGGTTCCCCTTAGCATCCGTCCAACCAATGCGTTCACCCAACGAGTCCACCGTGTACGACCATGCACCACGGTCGGCATCCGTCGCCGCGACTAGGAAGGGCTTGATCCCGTAATTGTAAGTCACGTTCTTTAATAAGGCATTGCCGATGCTGTCGGTGACTCCCATCAAGCTTCCCGCAGAGTCGTAGGCCTTCATAATGGAATAGCCCAGTGCATCGGTGGTCTGGCGGAGCCAGCCGTTCACATCAGTAATCGTTGTCTTCTTGTGTCCGTTGGGATCGGTAACGGTGAGTTGTCGACCCGCGTACAAATACCCCGTGGTTTGGGGACTCGTGTTGGTAGAGCTGATAGGACGCGTGACGGATTGGAGGCGGTTCAACACGTCGTAGTAATAGATTTTTTGATACGCTGGCCCACTAATGAAGGGCATCGATTGCTGTGCGACCAACCCCGACGAGTTGTACAAGGTTTGCGTGGTCGCTATGGCTCCCGTGACCGTTGGTCCTGCTGTTTGAGTGACCCGGTCAAGAGAATCATAAGAATTCGTGTCTGTGCGGATCGCCGTGGTCAAGTCAGTTTGATACTTGGTCTGCGCGACTTGATACACGCTATTGCTCCAACCGCAGACGGACGTGCACAGGCTCCAAGTCCAGCTGGTTGATGTCCTGTCCGGGCGGATCTCCTGGGCTTTTCGCCCAAAGGCATCGTATCCCCACGAGGTCGTAAGGTTGTTCGGATCCTTCACGCTATCTGGAACACCAAAGGTCAGACTCTGACTGGAAGTATATGCCCACGAGGTTGTGGCCGATGTGGGGTTAGCGGTGGTACCCGTGGGAACAGTAACGCTGTTTAAGAATTGCCCCGTGGGACCCCAATTCAGTGTGGACACACGAGTTGCAGGCGATGAGGGCATATTGGCCCCCGTGACCGTATCAGTCTGGATATTTCCGAAGCTGTCGAACCCGAAAGTCTCAGTTACCTGGTACAGGCCATTATTCGGTTCTGTGGTTATCGTCTTAGTGCGGCAATTCGCCACCACCGTATCGGGTGTAAACATCTGCGTTCGGACCACCGTTGCGCTGCCCGGGAGCGTCGAGCTATAGGTCGTTTGGGTTTTATCCAACAACGTCAAACACCACGCGGCCAGATCTGCGGATTGATTGGTAGAGATATCGGTAGCGTTGACCGTGCTGGTAGTCCAGGTCTGACCGTGATAAGGCGATCCGGAATCGTTGTCCGTCACCGTCGTCGACACGTTGGTGGCATTACCATAATTGTCGTACGCGTAGTTAGTGACGGTTGTAGATGTAAGGCTGTTACTGTTTAGCTCATACTTCAGAGTCGTCGTTGTGCCGATGTACGGGAAGTAGCGCTGGTTATTGGCGGTAGCATCCAAAGTCGTCGACGTCTCGTTACTGGTCCCCGTCAACACCAGGAGCTGATTTTGTGCTTGGTCTTGTGAGAGCTCCTCACATTCGTGCAAGCCCGTCCAAGGAAACTTATTGCTGAGACACAATCTAGTCCAAAGTCCGTTGCGCGAATCGAATTGCTGCCAGGTCAGAAAATTGCTAAATCCTCGCCCCGTCAGATCGGTCCACGCGCCAGTGTAGAGAAACGCTTGATAGTAGGTGCCGGTCGTCGTGCTGGGATCAGTGAACGTCGCATTATTGACAACATAGAGCGGTGCAACGTAGTTCGCGAAGGGATATACGGGGTTGGCAAAGGGATACTGCGCGTAGGTACTACCCCCTTGCTGGATCGACACGTAGGTCGGGCTCACTGAATTGCCATAGCCATCGGTGACCGAGGTGAGCAGGTCCGGTGGTGCGCCGGGGCTGTTGTGGGGGTAATACGTGACCGAACTGCCGTTCCTTGCCAGCAGCCCATCCTGGCCATCGCCGGTGAGGTTCGGTGCCGCGGTATAAAGGATGCCGCTCGTAGAGTAGGCAGTATTGATTACGGTACTGGCAAGGCCGGTTCCCGTCGAGAGCACCACGCCTAGATATCCAGTGGACTGCGCGACGAGCACATCGCGCCGGCCATCCCCGTCCCAGTCCATGCCGCCAACCGCTGCCACGCCAGATGGTAGTGCGACCGGAACAGGCGCAGCTCCGTTGCATGCGGACAAGAGGAGTTGCGTAGTCGTCAGGATATCGGTGCATCCGTCATCATTGTAATCCGCGAAGTCGACGGCCGCACTTGGCAGCCCCGCGACAAAGAAGGTCGATCCTGTGAAGTGCAAGGCGTAATAGATGTATTGGTAGGCCACGCAGATGTTCTTAACGCTGAACTGCGCGCAGGTCCTCTGCGTACCAAACAGGTCGGCTTGAGCACCGCCCCAGAAATGTAGTGCCCGGTTCGAGCCACCAAATTGAGCGCTGATGCTGAAATCCGATGCGCCTATGCCGGAATTGATGTCGGTTGACGAGAAGCTGACGGTCCCCGCGCTGCTCGTGCTGAGCCTCACATGGACAATGCCGGTAGAATCGGTATAGACGAAATCCGCCCGTCCATCCCCATCCACATCCGCAAGGACCGGGCTCGCGGCGGTGGCTACAGAAATCCCAGTCGATGCCCCCACAAACGCCGAGCCATTCCACTTGTAGTAGTACCAGGTCCCGCTCACGTCGACGAGTAGACCATCTACGCCACTCCCATCGATGTTCCCGACAGCCACCCCGGCGCTCGAGAGTCCCGTGGCCACAGGTGTGCCGTAGCCGCTTGAGCCCCCGAAGGCGACGAGCACAGTCCCTGTGGATGAGGTCGTCACTAGGTCATTGCGGCCGTCGCCGTTGAGGTCAAATGCCGCGCTGACCGCGTTCTCCACCGTGCCGCCCAACGCGGTTCCACTGCCCACACCAGCTGCGCCCGCCTGCCAGCTCACGGTGGTGGGTGCTAGGCAGTTCGATTGCGCCGCATCCGCACATTCTTGCACGGAGACAAGCTCCTGGCGGCCCGTTACCGTCGAGGGCTCATAGCCAAGAAAGTAGTCCTTTACCACCGTGCTCCCGGAAAACACTTGCACTGACGACAAGAGTTCAGGAACGGAGACGGGCGTTCCAGCGAGGTATTTGGTGATCGAGCTTTGCGGCACATTGGTGGTGTAGTTAAATTGCATCTTGTAGCTATAGCTCGATGCACCCGCGCTGGTCGGTGTCCAATAAATGGTGCTCGGCACTGCCGTACCGACCACCGCCCCGTTGACGGTCGTATAGTTGATGACGTAGTTGTTCCCGGCGCGATCGATCACCTTGCTCAGGAGCCACTGCGAGGCCGTGCCGTTGGCCAGCACTTGCGAATTGGCCCCATTGCCATTCGTATCCGTGAAGCCGTAATAATAGGTGAGGCCGTTGCGTGCCTGCACGGCGAAATTGGCCGGTCCATTTCCGGCGGTTCCGTTCGCAATGATGTTGGAGAAGTCGGCTATCTCCGTCTGATAGGTAGAACCGGCGGTGCCATAGGTGCCTGACGTCAGGCGTAGACGATTGCCGTTGATGCAGTAGCCGTTCGGACGTTTGCAGAGCAACCGGCGCGGCCGTTGAATCCTGAGCAACGGTCTTATTGCATCGGGCGATCTGTCCAAGACCCGTCAATGACCAGCCGATCCCGAGCGGGCTGATGGACGATTGGCTATCGTAGAAAAGTGAAATGCTGGGCTGCATACCCCGCGGCCCCGGAGGCGCCCAGATCGGAATCGTGTATTGCGCGCTGCCTCTTGACGAGACCGCAAACTGACCCACCGTTCGGCCCACCGAAGTCGCCTCCACCGTCCTTGTGACCGTAGTCGGGTTTTGCGCGGACGCAGTCGTAGTGGCGCCAACTGCATCGGTAACATAATTAGTCCCGCTGGAAGTCAGTGATTGATAATAGAGCCCCACACCACTGCCGCCACTAAAGTTACCGGTGATCAAGTGATAGCTGTCCGCCGACAAAGCGACATTGGAGGACAAGGCAGTAGCGGAACTCGGGAAAAGCGTGCCGGTTGTACTTCCGACTAGTTCATAGCTTGTATGGGCCGAGGTCTTTGCCTGAAGCAACACAACGGCTTGACCCGTGCCGTTCACTCCGACGAGGACATTGTAGGCGAGCGGCGACCAATCCACGCCGTTGCTCATGCGGCTCCACTTCTGCACGGAAGTAAAAATTGAGCCCGTCGCCTGCGCCAGGGCGACACCGTTCATGTTTGGCGGATAGGTCGGCACCGGAAATGGCACGTCGTAATCGATCATTACGATACTCGGCTTCGCTTGAATCAAGAGATCCGCGCGACCGTCACCATTGAAGTCGCCGGCAAATACGTTCGCGTTTTGAGTCGACCACTTAAATCCTGGGGCTCCCGGGCCGGTGCTGTCGGTCCAACTCTGCACGGGTGCGGCCGTAAACAAGCCATTGGCATCAGACAGTACGACATAGTTGGTGCCCGATGGGCTGGTTGCCTGAAAAAACAGTCCCGCCTTCGGTATGCCGTTGACCAAGCCCCCAAAAGCCCCGGCGACGAGGTGGTGCTGATCGGCGGTCCAGGTAATTCCCAAACTGGTCGACGGTATCGACACCGGCTGCGCCGTCACATGGCCTTGATTATCAGTCAACAGAAGGTAACTGGTTCCTCCGGAGCCAATGGCCTGCAGAAGGATGTCGGCTTTCCCGTCCCCGTTGAAATCCGCAACGATGACGTTGTAAGCATTGCCGGACCAAGTGATGCCCAAATAGTTGCTCGGCCACGATTGCCAGGCCGTGTTCGGGGCACCCGTACCATCCGAGATCGCAATTCCACTGGGTAGGAGTGGACTCTTGGCAATGTAGAGAATATCGGTCTTGCCATCCCCGTTAAAATCGCCGGAATAGAGGTCGTAGTCTTGAGCACTCCATTGCGTCGTTGCGTAAACGGTGCCATTCACACCGAACAATATCAGCATTCCAATCCAGACGATGACATTCTTCACGCAAAACTCTCCCTAACCAATGCGCAATTGTTCTAACTTATTATCTTGTGTTCACGTCGACGCACTGCCATTGCGGACAGGCGCATGAACGCTGCCGTCATTTAGCCGAGATACGCGGGATCGGTGATCCGCGTGGCCACGCCGCTGAATCACTAATCGTACTCCGGCCCGTAGTACCAGCCAGTGAGCCAGTCCCAGGTCGGATGGGTCGCGCAGGTCAATGCATCGCTATAGTCAAATGTGACAGACGCACCGGTTGCATGCGCGGTCAGCAAAACACTCAGGATAGCTTTGCAGGTATCCGGCCCAACACCGTTGATGGTTGTACCAATCTCACACAGATAGGCCGGGCCAAGGCCCGCC
The DNA here is from genome assembly GCA_963779985.1 of uncultured Gammaproteobacteria bacterium. Taxonomy (GTDB): domain Bacteria; phylum Pseudomonadota; class Gammaproteobacteria; order Steroidobacterales; family Steroidobacteraceae; genus Bog-1198. Next base: position 652,691 of record CAVZZW010000004.1, on the reverse strand, counting down.
GCGGGGGCTAAAACGGTGACTACGCCATTCGGCCCGACTTCCACATTTTGCACCGGACCACTGCAAGAATACATTGCATTGGCGTTCGTCGCGGCCGTCACTAGCGCCAACATCACCGCGGCACCCTTTACTTTCGCTCCCCACATATTCATTGACTCCGAAACATTCATCCCTAAGCACTCATTCCTACCAGCGTGACCCGTCTGCGTGTCGTGATTGGCGCATGTCAGCCGCTGAAGCCCGCATGTCCTGCCGTACGTCGACAGTTATCGCGCATAATCCGCTGCAGATCTATGTGCGGCCTAACACCGAAGTAACCGCTCATGGTGGAGCGACTTGCGTCAGGCTACAGAAGCCCGCGCTGTCGACGGCCCCGTTTGTGTACACCGTCACCTCGAGCGTCGATAAATTACCTCGCAAATAGAGTCCCAAGACCAGCGCCGTCATCACGCTGTTGGATGGTGCAATTGACATCCATCCGAACGGTGTACCGGAACACAAACCGGGTGGCCCCGCGTCAAGCATCAGCAGCAAGCCGGTAGGCGTCGTAGTAATACTCACGATATGCCCAGTCTGATTCCCGCTTGCCGCCTCAGCGGAATGCCCCCAGAAAGTACACCCGAAGACGAAGACCACGCCTACCCATGCCTTTCGAATGGAGACCAACCCGGCGCATGTTCCAGTTGTCCGCCGGATGCTTGTGATCGACATAAATTGACATTCTCACTATTGCCGAGGCTCTCGAATTCGTCGCCGAAGCAGCCGGCCCTCGAGACCCAATCACATCTTTGCTCGTGTCCGTCTTTTCATTAGCCCACGCGATAGCCGTGAATATATCCACTCGATCCACGGGCCCCGGCGTTGTCGTAACCCACGGTGATGGACTCTTGCCGCGCGTAGGCCGAGAGCAGCCGCGCATAAAAGCGACTCATCGCTGCGTCCGTGTTATTTGCAGCGTCCATTTCGAAACAAGTCGCGTTACAACTCCCATTAGACGATGGCTGAATGCTGATCGTGAAGTGCAGCACACCACCCTCATAGGTCAGCAATTCGGTGGGAACGCCGACAATGTTCGAATTGTATGTGCCGCTGGCCGTCGACATGACAGCGAAGCCGAGTATTGCGGCCATCGTCGCGGCCAAGCATGCACCGCGGCTATCCTTCATGTGTTCTTCGCGGAGGCGCTTGGCCACAAAGTCACGAGCTAAAAGTGAAACGTGCCTGCCACTGTCTCTAGAAGCAGCAAGTTTACGACCTGGCGTGTGACTTCGAACGAGTCGAACTCGAACATTGAATCCGCGAACTTCATTCTTATGAAACAATCCCTGTCCTTTATTGCCGCTGCTCAAAGCTAACTTTCGCGACGCGATGTTGTCAACCCTAATTTGATACCACGGCTCTTGGAACCCACTGCCGATTAGTTGCACTCAATCGGCAATGGCCCCGCGAGCGGGTGTTCTCTTCTTTATTGCCTTGGGTGTCCGGGTAACCCTTACGTTCGTCCCGCTTGCCGCCCGCATGACGGAGGTTCGCATCGATACTAACTTGCAGAAACACCATAGACGACCATTTCGCCCTGATCACCACCTCCGCCGGTACTGTCATACGATACCGTCACCGAGTTACCGCCGGCTTTGGCTGCGAGAAGCAAGGCGACCATATTCTATCGTGTCTGTGCGTCCGTGGTCGCCGCGGGAGAGACGATGAAACGGTTGTAACCAGCACACGATACTGCCGGTGTTGGCTGATTCGCACGGGTCGCCAGGGTGATTGCATAGGCAGGCGGTATCGCCCTGTCCACGGTCGCTGCAATACGCTACCGTCGCCGCGCCGCTTCTCCCTCTGCGGCGAAAAGCCACGTGACCACCCTTTGATTAACATTAACTCCCTCACCCAGGAAACATGCGTAGACTTTCTGATGCCCGCGGCCAGCGGACTTGGCTTGGAACCCAATCAATATCAAATGATCAAGGCCGAAGATGAAGACTTGACGAAAAATGCATCACAGTGTTCAATCCGATCGACAAATCTATTTGCGCTTATAAAGCTCAATCTGTCCGCACTGCCCACGCCACTGTTGAGATAATCCGTGACGAATATTCTTCGCGCGCTACTTTTGTGCTTGCCAGCTGCCGCTTTCGCCGGCGGTACTGCTACTGGAACTCTGTCCCAGGTCATTGTTCGTCAGTCAGACGGATTGACCTATGTATTCATCAACGCGGTAGCCACAGGTCAGCCGGCGTGCGCTCAAACGGGACCTGGCTATTGGATAGTCTCTGCAGAGACCACCGATGCCGGTCATAAGCTCTATGCACTGCTTCTCGCAGCCCAACTCGCTCGCTCGACGGTACTGATCACGGGCGACGGCACATGTTCCCGATGGAGCGATGGGGAGAACATCCTCATGGTTCAATTGTTGAGCTAGAAACGCGCGGTCTGGCGCTCCTTCTGTCGAAAATATACAGGACACTATGTCCGGTGGGGGCAACAACCGTCTCAGCACCAGTACAACGCCTACGGTCAGCCAACCCAGTCTTGCAGCTCCAGGTACTTGCGCGATTGACGCCAGATGGTCGTTGGTGACACAAAGCTGCGATTCCGATTGTTCGTGGCACCGCTCATTTTCGCGGGTAGTCAATTCACGATGTACAAATCACCGCGCGAGTACCCGCTTGGGGTGCAATACACGTGCTCGTACTGAATTGGCGTTCCTGCTGCCTTGGCAGATAACAAGGCAGCAAATGTTTGATTAAAATACGAGTCCGACGCGCTAAGCACGAACGCGTTGTACGTGCAGCCAGTCGCGGGCGTGAAGTTACCGAACACCAATACCATGTCGTTTGCTGGCGTTCCTGTTGAAATGGTTTCAATACTCGTAATTGTCCCGCTCTCTAAAGCGAAGGCCATTGACGCCACGCATAGCCCCGACGCGGCCAAGCCAATTCTGCATAACGCAGAATGCAGTATTTTTTCCATCGTTTTTCGCACTATTTTATCCCTCACTTGATCTTAGGACTTCAAAATGAAGTACGCCAGCGTCTCCGATACCGATTGATCGGTACAGGTGCCGGTACCAAAAAACGTGATGGTCGCACCACGCGCCTGGGCCGCGAGCAAAGCTGCAAGATACGCATTGCCCATAGTTCTCGACATTGAAAACGAATAGTAGCTTCCGTTCGAGCCCCCGCACGAAGCCTCGTTAACAACCCCACCCGTCGGATACACGTAGACCAAAGTGGCGCCATCGAGTAACAAGATACTATCTATCGTCGCCACCGTATTACCCGCTCGTGCGGACGGCGCTGATAACACGGCCGCAATCGCCAAGACGGCCAGCCCAATCGTCCATTGGCTGCGATTGATCCGACCCCGCCTACATATTGGACCCGTGGTGGTCTCAACGTATCGGTGTCCAAACCAGCGGAGTGTATTTATGTTTGTCATTGCTCTGCCTCGGATTAACGTAAACTTCGCCGGTGAATCCACCGCGCGGCCACAGAGCGCAATGCGCTCCAGTTTCATACAAGTCTAATGTCGCAATACCCGTTGCCCCGGCGGCGCAAGGAACCGTGAAAAGCCGGTCGTTGCGTTCAAGCGACGAGAATTTCCGCGCCATACCTAACCTGGCCGCCAAACGCTTCCGGTTCAACCAGCCTCGACACCACTAGTTTGCCAAGATGACAAAGTAGTACACCGCCACCATTTGCTGATCGCAGTATCCACCAGTGTTGTCGTAGGCTACTTCAACCGTCGCCCCGGTAGCCCTAGCGGTTAAAATTGCCGCAACCATGTCCTTGCGCGTTTGCGCGTCGGGCACAGTCGCCGGAGAAATGGAGAAATAATGTATTGTGCACCCGACGGTCACGGTTGGCTGCGTTGACAATTGAAAAATTGTTGTCTCGGGAGAAAATAGCACTCCCGAATCCTGCTGCACGATAGTGATGGTTCCCGTCACCGTCGCGTTGTAGGTTGCCCGCGCCGGCATCGACAGCCCTGCCCCTGCGATGATGCTCAATAGCACGACAATAATTTTCTTCATGGCATACCCTCATTTGAATACTGAATTGCGATTAGTGAATTACACAGGCACTGAGCATCAAAAGCCCTTCCACGCGCTTCCGGCTCATCACGAAATGCCGTCGACGCCGTAAACCAACGGAACCAAACCGTTTATGCCGCAGCCTTGAACGCCAAAAGTTAGCTGCTGTCATACGTTCGCCAATTGCTACCAAGCATTGCCAATGCGCCTTTCCCGCGTTGTACTCGCCGCATTACACCCTACACACTGGACGTCCACTACAGCCCCAGAACGTGACCGAAGTATTCAAGAATCCGAAATTATCCAAGCGCCATACACCGTCAATACAATTTATTACTCGGACACACTACCGAGTTAAACCCTTACCCTATTTCATAGACATGAATGTATCCGTCGGTACCGCACGATCCTACATTGTCGTAACCCACATTTACTGGTTGTTGCATCGAATAGGCCAGTAGCAGCCGGGCATACATGCGCGCAAGAGCCGCATCGGTATTGTTCGCGGGATCGATTTCGAATTGGGTCGCATTGCAAGTCCCGTTAGACGAGGGCTGGTTGCTGAGCTCAAACAGCACGATTCCTCCCTCATAGGTCGATAGGAACGTCACAGCCCCGGTCAAATTCGTGTTGTAGTTCGCACTAGCCGTCGACATGATCGAGAGCCCGAGCGCGGCAACAATTAACTTCGTCCAGAGTTTGCGCGAATTCCGATAGAACCCCATAAGTCTTTCTCCTACTGATAATTTAAATACCCGCTCCCTTCACCAAATAAAAAAATTCGACGAGAGGCTCCCACACCGACAGGCATGGATAGTCACAGATTGAAGAATTGAGCGCAGAGATAACATCCTTGATTCGGCCGCCAAGCCGGCTACGCGCGAAAAAACCAGAAAATTACGGCGAGGTACGTTGCCGGATTTATTATTGGTGTAGTCGAAAACTACCACGCCGAAATCTTCGCGGTCAACAAAAAGAACTGGAAATCGTGGCACTAATCGTACTAACGCCCACAGTACCGGCCGGTGAGCCAATTCGACGCCGGATAGGTTGCGTAGATCAGTGCGTCGTCGTAAGCGGTTTTTTGGACATGCTCACGCGGTACTTCGCATTCGCCAATGAGTCTACTCACGAAGCGGGCGGTACCGCCGCCTTCGGAGGCCGACCGGCGGACTCCGAACGTTGCATTTACGCCCATTGCCGAAAAGCATATAAATAATGGGCACCATGGTGATTGCGCTGCTGCTATTGCTTACTGGCATTAGGAACACGGGGGGACGGCCGATCGATGGTCGCTCGGGCGACCGTGTCCAGCTTCGCTTCGTACCCTTCCTCAGATCCACCGGCAACGTACTCATAGCCAACAAAATTTAGCGTCAGCGTGGGACTGAACACCGTAGGACTGGGTGGCGCAGGCAGCGGTGAGGCTTGTTGGATCGCTACAGTGATCGAGTGTTGCCACGCGGCCGACCCATTGCAGTCAGTTAGGAGAGTCTCTTGTACGTTCCCACGCGAATCCTGAACAATCTGCACCTGACATCCGAAATATTCTGCCGATCGAAATAGATGGCTGCGCTCATTCACCGGTGTACGTGGCCTGCGCCAAATTCGTTCGACTCGCGCCTGGATCTGTCCGGAGTAAATACCGAGCAACTGAGCATGTTCATCGCCACCACCTCCGTCGGCCGATAATGTCGAGTCCTTTTCCTCATCGGGCGCAGATATTCCTACATTGTGGGGCGGCCGCAAGAGATCGGGAGAAATTTGCGTGATCGGCGTTTCTTTGATTTCCTCACGAACGGGACCATTGTCGCTGAGAGTAATCATCGGCAGTTCAATCAATGTCAAACTCTCTGCGGGCTGACCTTTCGATTGATTACGCGCAGACCCGGATACCTGAAAGACCGGAGGTTGAATTTGGCGGGTCCCTAAAAGTGTTGCCTCAAATGCGAGAGCGTGCAAAAGCAGAGTTCCAGCTATCCCGATGGCCCCGGGAAGCCCCAATCGCCGCTGAGTTCGTTTTGCCGCAAAGACCGGTCTTGGGGGCTCGCTCCATACGCTAACTGTAATCTTTCCATTGGTCGTCACCCGCCCGTAGCTCCATTCGATGTTGATAGTTCGGAGTTTTCGCGGAGGATTTTGCCTGCTTCACTCCCCTCGGTCGGCTCTTGCGTATTGTCCACCATACTAGGGTAGGAAATCATCCTCCGGTCCGTCGCGACGCAATTCCGGTTTGGGCTCAATAGGGCGAGCGGGTTCACGCGTGCGATTGTGGGTTGGGCTGCGATCGGTGCCCTGCCCTAGCGTCGGTCCGTTTTGTTGGCGAGCTGCCCAACGCTCGGCGGCGCGTTGTTGGCGGAAGTCGATCTCGTTCATGGGGGATGGCGCGTGTTTGCCGGGGGCCGTAGCGTCGTTGCTCCGAGTCCTCTCCCATTGGTGGACGACAAGACTCGACGCCAACGCAGAATCGGGAGCGGTTTCGCGCTCGAGGTAGTCGTGAGCGAGTTCCTTGGGTCTTGCGCGGGACAACGTGTCGGTAAATCTGCTTCGAACCTCGTCGACAATGGCGTCGGGGCGGTGTCCGCCGAAATCATCACTCGCGTAGAACACAGTGGCGGCTTCTCGGTGGCGAGAAAGTGCCACGTAAGTCGTATGGCGATCGAAATGGGGGGTCGCCAGTACGTAGCTGCGATCCACCGTGGTGCCTTGAGCTTTGTGGACGGTGGAGGCGTAGCCGTAGTCGAGATGTTGGTAGAACTTGGTATCGACGATGACGCGGGTTTCAGCGGCGCCATCGAGTTTGATTTTGAGGACGCCGGATTCGATGCCCTCGACTGTCCCCAGCGAGCCGTTCTTGACACCCAAGTCGCGTTCATTGCGCAGAAAGCGGATGCGGTCGTTGACCGCGAATGGCTTCCTTGCCGCCTGTGGTAGAAATCTCTTCGCTTCGATCCAGTTCACCGGTCTGCTGACGCAGGGTGCGGATCGCGATGTTGAGCTTGTTCACGTCCTCGCGGGTGTAGGCAAGGACGAGCTGTGAGGAGTCGGGCTCTTGCTTGGCATCGTGGGCCCAGCGAGCGATGAGTGCGTTGCGCGCGTCTTGGCGTTGTTCGACGGCGATGACGCTGCCGTGTTGCAGGTAGGCGTCGAGCGCTTCGGCGGCTTTTCCGGTGGCGAGATTCTGGGTCGCGGTACGTTGCCATTCGATTGTCTGACGGCGAACTTCGGTCAGATTCGACATGCCGTGGGTGGCGGCGATTCCCCGAAACGCGGCGCCGGCCTCGATGGCCTGCAGCTGTTGGGCATCACCGACGAGGACGACCTTGGCATGGGCCTTTTCCGCGGCGGCGAGCACGCGTTCCAATTGTCGGGTGCCGATCATGCCGGCCTCGTCGATGACCAGCACGTCGCGGCGGGACAGGGGATCTCGGCCGCGCTCCCAGGCGAGCTCGTAGCTCGCGAGGGTGCGCGATTGGATGCCGGAGGCGACTTCGAGATTCTCGGCGGCAATCCCCGCGAGGGCTGCGCCCTTGACGGTGTAGCCTTCGAATTGCCAAATCTCGCGCATAGCGGAGAGTGCGGTGCTCTTGCCGGATCCCGCGATGCCGGCCAGGGATTTCAAATCCCCCTGCCCTGTGACCTCCAGGACGGCGCGTTGCTGCTCGGCGCTCAGGGCACGTTTGGTGAGCACGGCCGTGCGGTGAGAGGAGTTGACGCCATGAGCGGCGCGCAGCGCCAAGCCGTCGGCGTGATTCATCAGACGGCGCTCGAGGTCGAGCATGTCGCGGGTGGAGAATCGCTGGCGGCCTAAGTCGTCCGTACCGAGCGGGACGATGTCCGGCGAGGTGGTCACCTTGAGGTAGGCGGTCTGGAACTGCTCGGCATTCTCGGTGCGGGTGTGCAGGAAACGAGCGATGTCGTGGTGGGAGAAGGTGGCGTTGGCATGCGAGAGCGCTTTGAGCGCAATCGCAGGCTCCGCAATGATCTGCAGGCCGTTGGCGCCGGCGATGCGCTGTTGTTCGGCTACGCGATCGGCGAGAAATCCCGGCAGGTCGGGGGTGTGCTGGCGCTCCTTGCTCAGACCGATCTTGCGGCCGGGGATGAGGTCGAGCTGCTGGGTCTTGTACGAGCGGTGATTGATGCGCACGCCGAGACCGGCCTCGATCAGGTGTTCGTTGGTGACCTCCGCCCAGCCGCGGCGCCATTGCAGAAGCTGGCTCTTGGCATTCCAGTCCCGATTCTTGGGACCGAATCCCGTCGGCGCGAGCTCGCGGGTGGTGAGCAAGATGTGCGCATGGGGATTGTGCGGATTGTCGCGGTGTATACCGATGTCAGCAACCATGCCTTTGGCGACAAACTCGCGTTGAGCAAAGTCGCGCACCAAGGCCAGTTGTTCCCTGTTGCTGAGTTCGATGGGTAAGCCAATATCGATCTCGCGCGCGACTTGCGCGTCCTTGCGGCGTTCGGCGGCTTCGACGGTATTCCACAGGGTGTGTCGGTCGAAGACCCAGGCGGGGGCGCCCTCGGGGGCGAGGATTTCGGAGTGCTCGACACCTCGCTTGCGGGTGTAATCGTGGGTGATGCCGGTGGATTCTTCGTAGAGCAGCGAGGCGGAACGGTAGGCGGCGCCGGCGACGCTGCTTTCGCCTTCGGCACGTTTCACCATCTGGGCGTGTAGGTGGTAAATCGCCACGTCATTCAGTCCATGAACTACCAAGTCCTGGGTCGCACCGCGGCCCCATTGTTATCCCATCAAGCCAAGCCACTCCGGCTTCCGCTCTTGCACGTCGCGAAGCGACGTATAAGTGCGCTTTCAACTGCTGGTTCCAACAGTACGCCCTCCTCCGGCATTCGTGCAAGTGGGTGCCTGCTGGCTGTCTTCGTTCGGGAATGGTGGTCGTTACGAGACGTCAGCGCAGGGCCACCGGGCTGCTGGGCTACGAGCGAGTGGAATTCAGTCAGCGCCCAACGCGCTCACTCGCACGGCCGATTGGACCCTTGCCGCGCAGAGACCGATGCTTGGCCCTGTCGCCGGGAGAGTGGCCGCACTATTTGCCTGGGACGATGGAATCGAATGAGGGACAGGGGTGATCGGGACTTCGTGTGTCGCAGACCGTGACCTTGGCGAGGGCGTGCATGGCTTCGTCGAGATCCTTGTCGGAAAGGTCGGTCCGAAATGCCCGTTGCACCGTATACAGGGCATCGTTGCCCTTGATCACGCGAAACGCAGTGGTCTCTGGCTTGCCCGTGGAGGGATTCTTAGGACATCGCAGCAGCAGCATTGACACCACATAGCCGTTGACCTGACCAGTAAAGATTCCCTTGGCGCTGCTTTCGGGACAGTCGCTGAACCAGCGTTTGCCAATACCCTGCAGGAAGGTGGCCGCATCGACCGTGGCATGCCGGAACACTTGGACGGTCGCCATTTGCGTCCAATCCTCGACGGTCTCCCCGCTCGGAACCCACTCGGTGATTGATTGATTGTCGTGGCTCGACTGGTATCCAATTTTGAAGCCGGGTGGCGGCCCGAAAAGGAGATTTTCGGCATCGATCGATGACCGGCCGCAGACGACACCGGTCGTGCTGCCGAGGAGTATGACGGCGATTCGTATGAGCATCCGTTGCATGTCGAGTCCTCGAGATCGCAGTGGGTGGAAGATCTGCGTCGTGTCGGGTAGAAAACCGCCGCGATTCTAGCAGGACCGGCTAGGCACTCGGCAGTACGCTGGAAAGCATTTTTTGATCCGTCGATCTGGTGTCTTTGTGCAGTTATGCAGCGGGCATATTGGGGGTAGCTGATTTACCGTAAAGGCCAGGACGTCTGCGATGCCGTCATTGGATTCCGCCTAGCGGACGCGCCTCGTTGCCGAGAACATCGTCTGGTACGACGATAGTCAGGCGAGGACTGGATTGAGGATAACTTCCCAGGGAGGGGGCCATGCCAAAAATAGATGAACGCATTGAGACGCTCGAGGCCAAGCTCAAGCAGCTGAAGGTTCAGCAGCAGCGTCGGGAGCAGCGGGCGCGCGCCCTCTCCTCGCGGCGGGAACGCCGGGATGAATTGCGGCGTAAGATCTTGGTGGGGGCCATCGTGTTGGCGAAGGTCGACGCGCGGATAGCGGATAGGAATTTCAAACGCCCGTCCTAGCCAAGGCTGCCGACCACATTGTTGCGCGTAACGGGCCTTATGTTGAGCCCAAGCTTAGGGGCCGGGTAGCTCGGCTGGCAAAGCGGATAGCTGGCGGAACATTATCCGGATCGAGCCAAGCACGTGATGTCACTGATCAATCAAGCCCGTGGCGGCAAGGACTACGACTCGCAGTTCGGTGTGCGCATGCGCGGCACCGGAGCGTACGCCGAGTTGCTGCGCACCCGCTTCGACCTCGCCAAGCGCAAGCTGCGGTTGGGTGGCGCAGAGAATCGCCATCAACTGTCGACCGCCTTGTTCACGCCGCCACCGCTCGACAAGTCTCAGCTGACGCTGGACTTCTAGGTTTCCCATGGCTGCGATAGGCACAGAACGCGTTTTGACCGTTCACCACTGGAACCATACGGTGTTCAGTTTCACCACCACGCGCGACCAGGCGCTGCGCTTCGAGAACGGGCACTTCATCATGTTGGGCCTGCAAATCGAGGGCAAGCCGTTGATGCGCGCCTACAGCATCGCCAGCGCCAATCATGAGGAACATCTGGAGTTCTTGAGCATCAAGGTTTCCGACGGGCCTTTGACCTCGCGGCTGCAGAACATCAAGCCGGGCGATGAAGTCTTGGTGAGCCGCAAGCCCACGGGCACCTTGCTGTTGCACGATCTGAAGCCGGGCAAGCGTCTGTATCTGCTCAGTTCCGGCACCGGACTTGCCCCCTTCATGAGCATCACCAAGGATCCGCAGACCTATGAGCGCTTCGAGAAAGTCATCCTGGTGCACGGGGTGCGTTATCGCAGCGAGCTGGCCTATCGCGACTATATCGAGTGGGAATTGACTCACCACGAATACCTGGGCGAGCAGGTGCGCAATCAGCTGATCTATTTCCCGACGGTGACGCGCGAGCGCTTCCGTTATCAGGGCCGGATCACCTCACTGATCGAGACAGGCAAACTGTTTACCGACACCGGCATGCCGCCCCTGAGCCCCGCCACCGACCGCATCATGATTTGCGGCAGTCCCGCCATGCTGGCCGATTTGTCGGTATTGCTGGATGAGCGCGGCTTCGAGATCTCGCCGCATGTGGGCGAGCCCGGAGATTACGTGATAGAAAGAGCCTTCGTTTCGCGTTAGAGCTTCGTTCGATGAGCGATTTTTCGCCGCATCTTGAAATTCTACCCGCGCCGCAGCGCGCGCTTTGGAACGAGCTGTCCGAAGTGTCCCGCGAATTCGTGCTGTATGGGTGGACGGCGCTGGCGCTGCATCTGGCGCATCGGAATTCAGTGGACTTCGATCTCTTTGGCAGCCGCGCGCCGGATCTCTCTCAGATCGAGCAAGGAATATCCTTTCTGAAAGGTGCGCATATCATACAGCGTGACAAGAATACGCTGAGCGCGATTGTGGATCGCGGCGGGCCGGTCAAAGTGTCGTTCTTTGGTGTGCCAAATCTACCCCGCCTCTCCGCAGCTGCGGTGGCCAAGGACAACGGACTTGGCGTCGCTTCCCTTCTGGATCTCGCAGGTACCAAAGCATCGGTAGTCCAGGTACGCGCGGAAGCCAAGGACTACATCGACATAGACGCGCTCATGACTGTGGGCAACTTGGGATTGCCTCTGGCGCTGTCTGCCGCACAGCGTCTTTACGGAGCTACCTTCAATCCTCAAATCACACTCAAGGCACTGTCTTTTTTCGATGATGGCGATTTACGACTGCTTTCTGAAGATATCAAATTGCGTCTCGCCACGGCAGCCCGCGAAGTCGACCTCGACCACTTGCCCAGTATCGATAAGTTTAACCGTCAAATCGATCAAGACCGCGGCTACGAATTATGAAACCCATTCCAGCCACGTCGCAAATGTTGGGAGTCGCACCAAGAATCATTTGGTTCGAGCCGCCTGAGCGGGCGCTCGCGGACCCGGTCCGATTCATGGCGTATGCCATGACGTACGCGCGACACGAGGATATGAGGGTGATTCGCGAGCATGTTTCCGATGTGGATTTTCGCGAGGCGTTGGATCTGGCGCCGCCGGGGATCATTGATCCGCGGTCGTGGGCTTACTGGAACTCCAAGATGGGGCGTTATCCGCCGCCGCCGTTGCCAAAACGGCGTTTTGGAGATGACGAGTCCCGGTAGCGACACTCGCAGACTCTCTTGTATGAGTTTGACGAAGACTACCGCCGGCGGGCGAAGAAGCTTCAAGTGGAAGCGGATCGCTCCTTGGGTGGCGCGCTACGCCGACTGCGGCTTACGGATGGGTGTTTCATCGGACGATATATTGACGTACTGACAAGCTACGTTTAGCCAGCCCATTTGCTCGGGGTGAACGCGGTTACCGCACCTCAGGGAAATGCGATTCGTGGCCCGCAACACACTGCCAGCGGCCGTCGCGATAGACAAAAATATCCGTAAAGCGATTCTTCCCAAGGACCTTTTCGTCATCACCCTTTGTCACGCCAATGCCGCGGACGTACGCAAAATCGCCATATAGCTGCGCGCGTAGGTCGACGAATTCGGTGTGGCCTCTGCTCGGCTTCGCGGCACTGGCCAACATCGCGGACCGGTCGATGAGTAAACCCGTAAAGTCAGCCTCTTCAAATCCATCGGCGAGAATGCACCCCAGCGCAGCCACATCGTGCTGTTCCGCCGCTCGCACCCACACATATTCGAGCTGAACCAGAGTCGCCTGATCCTTCGGTTGTCCCTTGGGGCACACAGCGCCATGAGCCAGTGGGCACAGCAACAACAATAATAATGGAATGGCAATTTTCACTCGGGAACTCCCAATATCGAGGCGACCGCCCCAAAACCTGCGCCTAATGTTGACTCGGGCAACGGGCGAACATTAGCAAGAGTGCAGGGCACCTGTCAGCTGATGGCGGGGCTAGGTATTGAGTAAATCGTAGGCTAGCGGAAGTTTGACTGGGTTGACAGTCGAGCAACTGCCCTCTCGCCGGGGGCGGTATATCATCGCGTCTGGCTGGTGGGGCGCGAACTGTGCGCTAATTCTTAATTCTTGAATTGAGAATATTGACTGGTACGGATCGCCACGTTAACCTCAAAGACCACAAAATTCTCTATTCAAGAATTAAGAATGGCTAAAATCGGCAATCAGCAGTTCGCACTGAAGCCGCAGGACCTCTATGTACTCCTTGCAATGCTGGTGGGACGGGCTACAAGCACAACCTATCCAGATCTCAGTGCTCGAACTGGGCTGGCGTCCTCGGCTGTGCATGGCGCGCTGAAGCGTGCGGCTGCGGCGGGTCTCGTACAGTTTCAAGACCGGAGACCGCTGGTGCTGAAAGCCCAATTGCGGGAATTTCTTTTGTCCGGTGCCAAGTACGCTTTCCCGGCTGTACATGGCGGGTTAACCCGGGGGATTCCGACGGCATACGCAGCCGCACCGTTGAATAACATTATTGCACCCTCCGCGGACCCGGTCCCGGTGTGGCCGCACAAGAATGGAACTGTCCGCGGATTGAGCCTGGCGCCGTTGTATCCAACGGTACCAGAAGCTGCTCTTCGCGACGAAAGTCTGTACGCCATTCTCGCTCTGTTCGATGCGGAACGCTCTGGACAAGCGCGAGAGCGCAACATTGCCCAAAAGAAGCTGGCCGAGTATTTCCAGTGACTCAAGATCCAAATCTCTCAAGGATCGAATTGATTGCCGCCGCACACCGCAGCTGCACCCGTACGCGTTACGTTCGACGTTGATCTGGTGACACGTGTCTCAGCTCTTGCGGCGTATCACGGGATTGAAGAAGAGTTTGTGCACCTCGGCTTCAGTCGCGACACTACGAGCGATGCTGGCTCGACAGTGCACAGACAAGTCTTGATTCGTCGGCGAGGCAGTTAATGTATGAGTCACCCTGAGGAAACTGTTCGTGCTCAGTCGGCCCTTCGTACCAGGCTGGAGCTCGCCACCAAGGAGAAGCTCATCGACGTGCTCGTGCGTTTGGCTGCTGACTCCGAGGAGAGCGCCGCTCGGATCGACTACCTCACCGATTCGAGCGAAGCCGTCAAAATGCTGCAGCGGCGTATCAGTTCCATTCGTAATGGAAAGCGATTTGTGAGCTACGGAGAGTCAGGAGAACTCGCAGCGCAGATTGCGACGATTGCCGCCGACATTAGAGCCGACCTGGCGGATAGGAATTTCAAACGCCCGTCCTAGCCAAGGCTGCCGACCACATTGTTGCGCGTAACGGGCCTTATGTTGAGCCCAAGCTTAGGGGCCGGGTAGCTCGGCTGGCAAATCGGGCCTGCGGTACGCCTCCGCACAGGACCCCCGGCGCTGGCTGACCGCCGACCTCAGCGTGCCGCGACGCACGCAAGCCAGCCACACTGCCGTTCTCTGTCGCCGGGACGAGCGGATCCGTTCCGCCTCCCTCTCCCGCTCACGGAATCACACCTCATCCTTAAGTTCACAGCAGACTGGACTGCGCCGGCGGCCCCCGCGCCACCAGCGGCAGCTCGCTCTGCGAATGCTCCGCCGCTACGGACTCCAAGTGCGACAGGATCTTCGCAATCAGCTGCGGCTCCTCGATGCTGGCGATGATCTTCAGCTGCCCACCGCAGCGCGTGCAGATCTCGATCTCGACATCAAACACTCGCTTCAACCGTCGCGCCCAGCTCATCGCCACATGCCGTGGCGTCAGTGGCTTGGCCGGGTCAGCGACAGATGCCGGCGGCGTCGCCGCACCCCGACCCCGATGCGCCGGCGTCACCGTCGCCCGATACTGACTGTGCGGGGCCAATACGCCATGATACCGAGTCAAGTGCATCCGCGGCTTAGGCACCAGCGCCGCGAGGCGCGCCATCAGATCCAGCGGCTCGAGCACGATGTGCGTCGTGCCGTCCCGGTATGGCGCCTTGAGCGTGTAGCGCACCTGGCCCGATGCCGTCAGCGCCAGGCGCTCGATGGCCACCGGTGGCCGGCTCACGTAACGGCACAGGCGTTCGAGCTTCGCGCGCTCATTTGGCGCAATGTCCACGCCGGCGTGCAACGAGAACCCGCCCGCGCGGGCGGCACCGTTGGGCTCACCCTCCAATCCCTGCGGCCGAGGCGGAACCGTCTGCAGCGTAAAGAGCTTCTGCCCGGCCCGCGGGCCCACCGCGATGCGGTAGGTGATCGAGTGTCCCAGCAGGTCATCCAGGGGACCAGCCTCCGTGTCTGCGCTAAGCTACGCATTCTCGAGGTCGCGCTCGACCAGGCCGCGACGTTCAAGGGCGCGACCGATGCGTGCGGCGATCTGCGCGACCAGCTGCTGCATGTCGCTCGACTCGGGAGCCGGCACGGGATGAAACACGGGGGCCGCGGCGCCGACGGTCTGATACGCGCCGTCCAGGAATACCATATGGAAGTGCACATTCAGATTCAGCGCCGAGCCGAATCGCTGCACGAGGGTGACGGCGCCGGTCGCGCCGGTGGTACGAGTGAGGTCACACGAAGGTCATCGACGCGGATTTGGCCGCCGTCTGTAGCTTCTGAACACTCTCAGGAATTGATAGGTTGCCCAATTTCCCGTCCCTCGCCACTTATTGCGCCGATCTTGAACTAAGGCCCCTTCCCTCCACCGGTATTACACCGATCTCAACGGTATCTCGGGCCTATCCGCCACCCCACCACATCCGGCCTGTCCCTCGCGGGCATCCGGGCGGTCGTCGCAACCGACCACGCGATGGGGTTTCCCTAAATTGCGACGGTCTCCCTCTGATACGCATGCTATCGCCAGTACCCCGGCAGAACCTCTGGGTGCGTGTTGCTCACTACCCCAGAAATGACAGCCTTCCCCGAAACCTAGGCGGGTCGGCTTCTGCATTGGACTTTTCGAGGATTGCTCAGCGTTCACTCACGTTATGGCCTGCGTATTCGTCAAGTCACTTTCATGACCCTCTACACCAAAGGCTTCAGCCGCTTCGTTACCTCCACGACTGCTCCGGTTACTACCGGCTGGAGCAACAGTTGCCGGGTGGGTTCGCACCCACGAAGAGACCGCGCCTTCTTTTAGGCGCACCAAATGGTCCGACCACGCCTGCATCATCGTGCGGCGCTCCGGCAGATGCTCCGCATAATTGTAGGCCGCGCGAATCGAGTTTCGCTCCGAATGCGCGAGTTGGCGCTCGATGGCATCCCGATTCCATCCCTGCTCGTTGAGTAGGGTGGACGCCATGCTGCGAAACCCGTGCCCGGTCATCTCCGAGCCGCTCCAGCCGAGCCGGCGCAGGCCCCCGTTGACGGTGTTCTCGCTCATGCACCGCTCGCGGCTGCGCGCGCCCGGAAAGACGTAGCGCCCGTTGCCGGTCAATGGCTGCAGCGCGCGCAATATGGCCACCGCCTGGCTCGACAACGGCACGATATGCTTCGTCTTCATCTTCATGCGCTCCGCCGGGATGCGCCACTCGCCTGCCTCAAGATCGATCTCGCTCCACTCCGCCTTGCGCAGCTCGCCCGGCCGCACGAACACGAGTGGCGCGAGTTGCAGCGCATAGCGTGTCACGTTTGAGCCGCGATATCCGTCGATGGCGCGTAACAACGCGGCGACGCCCTCAGGGTCAGTGACGGATGCATGGTGTTGCGGCGTGCTGGGCGGCAACGCGCCGCGCAAATCCGAAGAAATGTCGCGTTCGGCGCGCCCCGTCGCGACAGCGTAACGGTAGATATTGCCGCAATAGTTCATCAACCGGTGCGCGGTCTCCAGAACGCCGCGGGATTCGACCCGGCGCATCACCGACAGAAGCTCTGGCGCCTTGATGTCGCGGATCGGGCGGCCCCCCCCAGCCACGGAAAGACATTGGCTTCGAGGCGTGCGAGAAGCTTCACCGAGTAGCTCGCTTCCCAGTTCGCCGAGTGTTTCTCGAACCACTCGCGCGCGATCGCCTCGAAGGTATTCGCGGCGTCGTCGAGTGCCATGAGTTTTTGCTGTTTGCGCGCGGCGCTGGGATCGATGCCATCGGCGACCAGCTTGCGCATCTCGTCGCGCCGGTCGCGTGCCTTCTTCAATCCGACGTCTGGGTACACGCCGAGCGAAATCCGCTTCTCCTTGCCGGCGAAGCGATACTTGAAACGCCACCAACGGCTGCCGGTCGGCGCGATCTCCAGATAAAGGCCGCGGCCGTCGAACAAGCGGACGGTTTTCTTCTGAGCGGTGGCATTCTGAATTTTCGCGGTTGAGAGCCGCATGGGGGCAACTCCGAATTACGAACGGTCGTCCTGACCAGTTGCCCCCGACAATGCCGTCCTGTCAATGGACCCGCCTTG
This sequence comes from uncultured Gammaproteobacteria bacterium, assembly GCA_963779985.1. Taxonomy (GTDB): domain Bacteria; phylum Pseudomonadota; class Gammaproteobacteria; order Steroidobacterales; family Steroidobacteraceae; genus Bog-1198. The sequence goes on along the minus strand of CAVZZW010000004.1, from coordinate 635,253 downwards.
CCGCTGCTAGACCCGGATAGCATGTAAGCCACTGTTTTATATGACTATGGATTAACACCGTCGACACGCCAAGACGTGCGTGGATGAAAGGTTGGTGGGACGGCTGGGACTCGAACCCAGGACCAAAGCCTTAAAAGGGCCTTGCTCTACCAGCTGAGCTACCGTCCCAATCAGGCGCGCATGATAGCCGAACTTGGGGGCCAGATCACCGGCAATTCGTTCATTGGTACCGCGTGGGATCTGGGATGCCGGCGGCTGCAAAGCCGGCGGCACGCAGGCGGCAGGAATCGCACTTGGCGCAGGCGGTGCCATCGGGGCCGGCCTGGTAACACGACACGGTGATGGCGTAGTCCATGCCGAGTTCGGCGCCTGCGCGGATTATGTCCGCCTTGGACATGTCGATCAACGGTGCCTGGATCTTGAACGGTACTCCCTCAACGCCTGCCTTGGTGGCGAGCCGTGCCAGATTCTCGAACGCCTCGATGAATTGCGGGCGGCAGTCCGGATAGCCCGAGTAGTCAACGGCATTCACACCCACGAAGATATCGGCGGCGCCCACGATCTCGGCCCAGCCGAGCGCGAGTGACAGCAACAGGGTGTTGCGGGCGGGCACGTAGGTGATGGGAATACCGGTAGTCGGAGATTCGGGTATGGCAATGCCGGCGTCGGTCAGAGCCGAACCGCCGATGCCGGCGAGGTCAACCCCCATGATCCGATGTTCCCGAGCACCGAGGCTCAGCGCAATCTGCCTGGCAGCCTCGAGTTCCGCGCTGTGGCGTTGGCCATAGTGCACGCTCAGTGCGTAGCACTCGAAGCCGCTCTGCCCGGGCTAGGGCCAAGACGGTGGCCGAGTCGAGCCCGCCGGAGAGCAACACGACTGCGCGCCTGGCTTGCGCGATTGAGCTAAGAGCAGTCACTTGCCGGGCGTGTCGCCCCACAGGATCTTGTGAAGCTGTAGCTGGAAACGCACCGGCAGCCGATCTGCCAGGATCCAGTCGGCCAACTCGGTCGGGGTTATCTGGTTGTAGCTGGGCGAGAACAGTATCCGGCAGCGCCCGGCCAGTCCGTGATCCTGCAGAAACGACTTGCTCCAGTCGTAGTCCTCACGGGAGCAAATGACGAATTTCAGCTGATCGCGCGCGGTCAGCGACTCGAAGTTCTCCAGTCTGTTGCGCGCGGCCTCGTGCGAGCCCGGAGTCTTTACATCCACGACTCGGGAAACGCGGGCATCGACCGCGGCGATATCCAGCGCGCCGCTGGTTTCGAGCGACACCTGGAAGCCCGCGTCGCACAAGCGCTCGAGCAGTTTCAGGCAGTCCCGCTGCGCCAGAGGCTCCCCGCCCGTCACGCAGACATATCGCGTCCCGTAGCTGCGCACTTTTTCCATGATGGCATCGAGGTCCATCCAATCGCCGGCGTGAAACGCGTACTCGGTGTCGCAGTATTGGCACCGCAGCGGGCAACCCGTGAGTCTGACGAACACCGTCGGATAGCCGACGGCGTCGGCTTCTCCTTGCAACGAGTGGAAGATCTCGTTGATGCGCAAGCGATCGGATTTGCGTGGCACTTCAATCAATGTTGCTCGGTCGCCATTTTGTCGAGACGCTGCTGCGCCAAATGCCCGGCCGGTGAATCAGGGAACTGAGCAACCAGTTGCGACAGAGTTCCCTTGGCCAAGTCCCACTGCTTCAATTCATATTGGCAATAGCCAATCTTGAGCAGGGCATCGGGACGTTTGCGAGATTGCGGATATTTGTCGACGACCTTCCGAAAGGCGGTCTGAGCTTCCGGGAACGACTTGTTGACGTAGTAAGCCTCGCCCAGCCAGTACTGAGCGTTGTCCGCCAGCGTACTGTCGGAAAACACGATCAGGAACTTCTGGAACGCCGCGATTGCTCGATCGTATTGAGCGTTCTTCAACAAGTTGAAGGCGTTCTGATACGCCGCCTTGTCGTCGGAACCGGACGCCGAGGACTCCGCGCCGGCCGCGGATGCGCCCGAACCCGCGGCACCGGCACCCTCCACGCCCGAACCAGCGTCGACCGGGGCGGCGGCGCCCGCACCGGCGACGCCGCGGGACTCGAGACTCTTCATGCGCCGATCGAGATCAGCGTAGAGGTCGCGCTGCTGCCGGCGGCTCGCCTCCAGGTTGTTCGACAATTGATCCACGTCGTTGTGCATGGAGCGCAAATCGTTGCGCAGCGACTCGGCTTGATTGGCCAGATCGAGCAGGCTTTGATTGGCCACCACCCGCTCGATGCGCGTGAGCCGCGTGTCGAGATCGTTCAGCTTGATTTGCACCGGATCCTGTTCAGGCGGCGTGCTGGCGCAGCCTGCCATCGCCAGCGCGACCAGGCAGGCTGCGCTCAAACCGAACGATGCGCGGAAAATCACGGACCGTAGACCAATTCCACGCGCCGATTTTGCGCCCACGCGGCCTCATCATCGCCTTCTGCCGCCGGCCTTTCGGCACCGAAGCTGACCGTGGTCAGCTGCGATTCGGCGACCCCTTGGAGCATCAGAGCGCGCCGCACCGCCTGTGCGCGGCGTTCGCCGAGTCCGATGTTGTACTCACGGGTGCCGCGCTCGTCGGTGTTGCCCTCGAGCTTCATCTTCAGGTTCGGGTGGCTGGTCAAGTTGCGGGCATGCGCGGCCACGACATCGGCGAACTCCGGCTTTGATCTCCGATTTGTCGAAATCGAAATAGATCACCTTGCGTCCCAGGGGACCCGTTGCGCCCGCCATGCTGTCCCCTCCCTGAGTCCCGTCCGCGCCGTTGAGCGCCCGCCCCGAAGTCGATGCACCTTCTTCCGTTGCACCTGACCCAGGAACCTGGGTACCGGCCGCCGGCGGCTCAATCACATTGTGCTTCTTGGGGCATCCCGAGAGCAGTGCCGCTCCCGCCATCAACAACGCGATCGATAAAATTCGTTTCATTAATGTCTCCATCCGATTGACGTAACCCTTAGCCTATCCACCTGCACCCCTGCAAGTGTACTTTGTTTGCCCGTCGCCGCTTCAGAACGGCGCCCATGCGGGCTCCTGCAATTCACCCTCGCTCGACACCAGGCGCTCCTGAACCCGTCCGTCGGCACTGACCAAGGCCAGTACGCCGCGTCCGCGGTCGCGGCTCGCGTAGATGATCTCCGCGCCATTGGGCGCATAGCTCGGGCTGACGTCAAAATGCCCCTTGGTGAGCACCTGGACATCCCCGCGCCCGCGCAGATCCATGGTCGCGATCCGATAACCCCCGTCTTCCTGGGTGACGAACGACAGCTGCGATTCATCAGGCGACAGCCGCGGCCGCGCGTTGTAGCTGCCTTGAAACGTGAGACGGCGCGGTTTGTCGCCGCTTTGAGTCCCGACGCGATAGATTTGAGGACCGCCCGCCCGATCCGAAGTGAAATACAGGCTTTGACCGTCCTTCGACCACTGCGGCTCGGTATCGATGCCCGGATCATCGGTGATACGGGTGAGCGCCTGAGTGGCCAAGTCCAGAATGTAAATATCCAAATTGCCGTCGCGCGTCGACAGCGTCAGCGCCAATTTCTTGCCGTCCGGCGACCACGCAGGCGCTTGATTCACCCCCGCCCGCGCCGACACCCGCCGCCGCTCTCCGGTCTTCAAGAATTGAACAAAGACCGACGGCAGGCGATCCTCGAAGGAGACATAGGCCAGACTCTGGCCATCCGGCGACCACGACGGCGACATCAGCGGCTCGTGCGATTGCATCACAACGTGCGGATTTTCGCCGTCCGCATCCGCGACGATGAGCCGGTAGTCTTTGTGCGGCAATGACCCGAGCACGGCAATGTAGGCGATGCGGGTGGCGAATGCGCCGCGAATACCTAAAATCTTCTCGAACACCATGTCCGCGACTTGGTGGCTCGCGAGCCGCAGTCCGGGTTTGTTCGCGCTGATTTGGTAGCCCAGCAGCCGCTGGCGGGTGAGGATATTGTAGAGCTCGAACGTGATGTTGTAGCGATCCTGACCCAGCGCCTGAGCTTGTCCGACCACCATATAGTCGTTCTTGAGCCGGCGCCAATCATCGAAGGAGATGGCGGCACCGTCGTGCGGCTGCTCGATCATGTCCTTGCGATCCATGGTTTTGAAGCGACCGCTCCGGGCCAGATCGTCGCTCACGAGCTGCGCCACGTCGAATGAGGCGGCAGCGGCCTCAGGCGAACTGAAGGGCACGATCGCTATGGGAATGGCGTCCGCCTGTCCCTTCGTGATTTCGACCACGAGCTCCGCCCAGGTCGGCGCGCAGAACAACAGCGCGCCGATCGCCATCAAACATGAAAAGCATCTATTCATTGGGCTTGAACCTAAATACGAAGTTTCGTTCAAAAAGCGCCGGATCCGGAGGATCCGGGAGAGGCGATGCACGATACACCGCATTTTCGATCGATTGGCGGGCGGCCGCGTCGCCGTTGCACTGGGTCACGCGCGCACCCGTCACCTCGCCGCCCGGAATCTGTGTTACTTCGACCAAACAATCAAGACCTACGCTTGCCGAAGGGGGTTTGATCCACGCATTCTGAATTCTATTGCGAAGTCGCGCGATATAGCTGTCGCGCAAGGGGCCGGATTCGACGGCGCTTCGATGTTCCTCATCAGCCAATTGCTTGCGCAATTCGGCTTCGCGGTCCTGGCGAGCACGATCGTCGGCCGCGCGCTTGGCGTCGGCAGCCTGCTTGGCTTCAGCCGCCTGTTTAGCCTCGGCGGCTTGTTTAGCCTCGGCAGCTTTTTTGGCATCCATAAGACGCTGCTGTTCAGCCGCCGCCGCCTTGGCGGCGTCAGCCGCCGCTCTGGCCTGCACGGTGGCCTTGGCCTGCGCAGCCGCTTTCGCTTGCTCGGCAACTTTGGCCTGTTCGGCCGCCCTAGCCTGCTCGGCCACCTTAGCCTGCTCAGCCGCCTTGGCTTGCTCAGCCGCTTTGGCCTGCTCGACTGCTTTGGCTTTGGCCTCTGCCTCGGCAGCCGCAGCAGCCTCGGCCTTGGCTGCTTCGGCGACGCGAGCCTCGTCCTCAGATTTTGCCACAGCGGCGGCCTGCGCCTCGGCGGCGGCACGCGCACGCGCAGCCTCTTGCTCAGCGCGCTCATTTTGTGCACGTTGCGCGGCGTGCAGGACTTGCGAGTCCACCACCACCGCGTCGATCGGCAGCGGCTGCAGGCTGGGCGGTGTGCGATGGACGGAGTTCAACGCCGCGATCACCAGGCCGGCCACCAGCAGTCCGTGCAACAGCACGGAAACGACGACCGCCCACGAATGTTCACGCAAAAAATCCCGCATTCAACCCGCGCCGCCGCCGGCCCCGCCGGCTTGGCCGCGCGCCGGCGGGCGCACGGGATCGGTAAGAAACCCAACTTTGGCGGCGCCCGCGTGTTGCAGCAGCACCATGGCTCGCACGACCACGCCATACGGCACGGTGGTATCAGCCTTGACCAGAACCGGGGTTTGCGGATCGCGGCGCAGAAGCGCGGCAGTTCGGGCACTCACCGTAGCCTCCGAGGCGGGCTTGTCGGGATCCGAGCCAAAGTTGACGTAGAGCCGCGCGCGCGAGTCGATGGTCACGACCAGCGGCGGGTGCTGGGTGAGGAATTCGGGATCGATGGGCTTGGCCCCTGCATCGGGCAAGTCCACTTTGACGCCCTCCTTGAGCAGCGGCGCGGTAATCATGAAGATGACCAGCAGCACCAGCATGACATCGATGTACGGCACCACATTGATCTCTCCCATCAGCTTGCGGCGGCGAACCATTCTTGGCATGGGCGTTACGCGTGGGCCGCACCACGGGCCGGGCCGTGGCGTTGCAGAATCGTTGAAAACTCTTCCACGAAGGTGTCGAACCGGAGTTCCAAGCGGCTGACCTGATCGGCAAATCGGTTGTACGCTATCACCGCCGGAATCGCCGCGAACAACCCGATCGCCGTGGCGATCAAGGCCTCGGCGATGCCGGGCGCCACGGCCGCCAGAGTCGCCTGCTGCACATTGCCGAGGTTGTGGAAGGCACTCATGATTCCCCAAACCGTGCCGAACAAGCCCACGTAGGGACTCGTGGACCCAACCGTGGCAAGCATCGCCAGATTGCGCTCGAGCCTGTCCATTTCGCGCATTTGAGCGACGCGCATCGCGCGGCGAGACCCCTCGAGCAGTTGATCCGTCGGCGCCCCGAGCTGCCGCAAGCGACTGAACTCACCGAAGCCCGACTCGAAGATGCTCTGCTCGCCGGTACCGGCACGGCCTTTGGTCTCGATGCTGCGATAGAGCGCCGACAAATCGCCGCCCGACCAAAATGCCGTCTCGAATTGATCCGCCTGGCGCCGCGAGGTCGAGATGACGCGCCCTTTCTTGAAGATGACGGCCCACGACACCAGCGAAGCACCCATGAGCAATACCATGACCCCCTGCACGATGGCGCTCGCATGGAGCACCAAGGCCCAGATCGACAAGTCATTGCCCATTACGCCACTCCACGAATAAATCCTTCGGAATCGGACGCGGTCTCAGCGTGCCTGAATCGAGACAGGCGACGCGAGTGCTTGCGTCGATGAGCTGCACGTCACCGCGCAGGATGGTCTGCTTGAACAGAATTGTGGCACCGCTCAAGCGCTCGAGTTCCGCGGTGACGAGAACTTCATCATCGAGCACGGCGGGGCGCAGAAAATCCACAGCCACGCTCACCACCGCAAACTGCAGCTGGCGCTCGGCGCGCAATCGAAGCTGATCGACCCCCAGCGCCCGCAGCCAGTCCGTCCGGCAGCGTTCCATGAATTTCAGGTAGTTCGCGTAGTACACGACACCGCCCGCATCGGTGTCCTCCCAGTAGACTCTCTGGGTGATCTCGAAGCTTTTATTCATTATAAATCAATATGTTATGTCACGCATGTTGGGTATGAGGAAGTACGCAATGTATGGGTGCCTATGCGCAGTTTACCAGTACCGCATATTGAATCCCGACGCTCATCCAATTTGCAGAGTTGTCTAAGCGAGGCGTTACCCTAGACCTCCAACCGGAGCTCGCATTCCGATGAGTATCGCCGGGCGGCGCGACAGCCGCGGTCCGGCAACGTTGATCTTCCGGCGTGTGCCAGCCACGATGTCGGATCATGGTTGAGGACATGATCAACGCCACCCTCGTTTTGCTGCCCGGCCCTATGTGCTGCTGGGCTGAATCGTTCTCGGGTCCGATTGCGACTCGCATTACAGACTCGGTCAGCGGAGTGCGCGATCGCTAGTCACTCGCTTCATGCGAGCTCGAGTGCTGGCACCGGAACCGGCTGACCGCGGATTTACCCTAGGCGTTCGCTAATAAAGGCTCGAGGAGGCTTCATGAAATTCGGGACGATGACATTCCTGACCACGCTAATCTTGACCGGTGTGCTGACGATTCCTCCTCGCCTCGTCGCACAGAGTTCGAGCTCCGAAGACACCAGCTTCGATGCTCCCGGCGCGGGCACGGCCGCAGGTTCGGGCTTCGGGACTTTTCCCACCAGCCTCAACGACGGGGGGACTATCACGGGACACTACATTGACTCGAACAATGTGAACCACGGTTTCCTGCGCAGTCCCAGTGGCGATGAGTTCATCGCGTTCGATGCTCCCGGCGCGGGCAAGACTGTGGGTTCGGGACAGGGGACTTTTCCCAAAAGCATCAACAAGGCAGGGGCTATCACGGGGCACTACATTGATTCGAACAACGTAAACCATGGTTTCGTGCGCAGCCCGACGGGCGACAAGTTGGTCACCTTCGATGCTACCGGCGCGGGCAAGACCTCAGGTTCGGGACAGGGGACCTTTCCCGAAAGCATCAGCGACGCGGGGGCGATCACGGGACACTACACTGACGCGCACAATGTGAACCATGGCTTCCTGCGCAGCCCCGCGGGCGACAAGTTGATCACCTTCGATGCTAGCGGCGCGGGCAAGACCGCAGGCTCGGGACAGGGGACCTTTCCTGACAGCATCAAGGCGGCGGCTATCACAGGACACTACATCGACTCGAACAACGTGAACCACGGTTTATTGCGGACTCCGTGACCGTGGGCCAAAGGGGGGCGGAAATCCGACCTGCGCGGCAGAGAATCCTCACTCTCCGTCGGCTGTTACTGGGCATCCCTGAACAGCGGCATATTCAAGTCCCGGTCCATCGCCGGCGCCGCGAGTCCGAAATGAGCGTAGGCGCTGCGGGTGGCGACGCGGCCGCGGGCGGTGCGCATCAGAAACCCCTGCTGAATCAGGAACGGTTCGATGACGTCCTCGATGGTGCCGCGCTCTTCGCTCATGGCCGCGGCCAGACTGTCCACGCCCACCGGTCCGCCCTCGAATTTCTCGATCACCGTCAGCAATAGCTTTCTATCGAGCATGTCGAATCCTTGAGGATCCACGGCCAGCATGTCGAGGGCGGCCATTGCGACTTCCGCACTGATGAGCCCCGCAGCCTTCACTTCGGCGAAATCGCGCACCCGGCGCAGCAGCCGGTTGGCAATTCGCGGTGTGCCGCGCGAGCGTTCGGCGATGCGCTGAGCGCCATCCGCCTGCAGATGAAGCTTCAAGATCGCCGCACTGCGCGTGACGATGCTCGTCAAATCCTCCGTCGAATAGAACTCCAGTCTCTGCACGATGCCGAACCGATCCCGCAGGGGCGACGTCAACAGCCCCGCACGAGTGGTGGCGCCCACGAGGGTGAACGGCGGCAGATCGAGCTTGATCGACCTCGCTCCCGGACCTTCGCCGATCATGAGGTCGAGCTGCGAGTCCTCCATCGCCGGGTACAGCACCTCCTCGACCACGGGGCTCAAACGATGAATCTCATCCACGAACAAAACGTCGCGCGGCTCGAGATTGGTCAACAAGGCCGCCAAATCGCCGGGACGCTCCAATACGGGACCCGATGTCTGCCGCAAATTGACCTTGAGCTCATTGGCGATGATGTTCGCGAGCGTGGTCTTGCCGAGTCCCGGGGGGCCGAAGATCAGCACATGATCCAGAGCCTCCCCCCGATTGCGCGCCGCCTGAATGAAGATCTCCATCTGGGTCTTCACGGACGATTGTCCCACGTAGTCGGCGAGGCTCTTGGGGCGCACGGCGCGGTCGACCACCTCGTCTTCCCGCTTGGCCGGTCCCGCAATGATTCGATCCTGCTCAATGCCCATGCCGGTTCCTCAAGCCTTCGCCGCCGACTTGAGCGCACGCCGTATGATTTCGGTGGTCCCCAGGTCCGGTTCGTCGACCGACTTCAGGAGCCGTACCACTTCCGGCGGCTTGTAGCCCAACGCGATCAGGGCGCTGAAAGCCTCGCTCTGCGGAGTCGTGGGCGCGCTCATTCCCACGCCCGCCGGACTGCCGCCGTCCGCCGGCATGGACAGCTTCTTGACGCTGTCGCGCATCTCGATGATCACGCGCTCGGCAGTCTTGCGGCCGATGCCCGGAATCCGCGTGAGCATGGCGACATCCTCCGCTTCGATGGTGCGCAGGAAATCGTCGACGCTGGCGCCGGACAAGATACCCAGCGCGATCTTCGGCCCGACGCCGGAGACTTTGAGCAGGCCGCGAAACAGCCGCCGCTCACCGTCGGTGCCGAACGCATACAAGATGTGCGCGTCCTCACGGACCACCAAATGGGTGAACAAGGCGACGAGTTCGCCGGCGGCCGGCAACCCGTAGAAGGTCGACATCGGGGCTTCCATTTCATAGCCGACCCCGTTCACGTCGACCATGAGCATCGGCGGCTGCTTGACCGCCAAACGGCCCTTGAGAAAACCGATCACCCGCGGCTCGCAGAGCGCTGCACGGAGGCGCGCACGCGGCCGCGCAGCGCGTGACACACGGCAGCGGCCAGGGCGTCGGCGGCATCGGCCGACAGCGGTCCGTCGAGCTTGAGAATGCTCTTCATCATCAGTTGCACCTGCGCCTTTTCGGCGCTGCCCGACCCGACCACGGCTTGCTTGATCTGCCGCGTCGCGTATTCGAACACCTCGGCGTTTGCGTCCGCTGTACCGCAGATGGCGGCGCCGCGCGCCTGCCCCAGTTTCAGCGCGCTGTCGGGATTGCGATTGACGAATACCCGCTCGATGGCGATTTCATGGGGCCGGTACTGGGCGACGATGGTCTGGACGCAGCGGAAGATCTCGCACAGCCGATCCGCGAATTCGCCGGTCTGGGTGCGAATGACGCCGCTGGCCACATAGGTCAAGCGAGGACCCACGGCATCCAAGACACCGAATCCCGTGCGCTGCGATCCGGGATCGATGCCCAGCACCCGCACGCTCGCCGGTTCAGCGCCGCGCAAAGGTATCTCCCCGGCCGCGGCCGGCGCCGGAACCGTCGCTTTCAAACCGCATGCTTCGTATCCCTCATTGGCGCGTATGATACCGGCAATGGGCGCTTAAACCCACCGCCGGAAACGGCGCAAACCAAATGGAAACAAAGCTCTCAACCTCGATCATCGCGAGCGCGCGGCTGCTCGCCGCCTTTGAGACCGCGCGCTCGCTCGACCTGCCCGAAAGCGCCTCCGCCGTGCTGCGTACCGGCCTCGATGTCGCCGACATCGTGCGCACGCTCGATGCCGACGACGATGTGGTGATCGCGGCCATGCTGCAGCCTCTACTCGATGCCAAACTCCTGGATCGGGAAGCCGCGGAAAAGCGCTTCGGCGCAGACGCGGCAGGACTCGCGCGCAGCCTGAACCAATTGGGGGAATTCGGCTTGAGTTCCGATTGGACGCCCGAGCAGGGCCTCGAATCCGGTCAGGCCGAGGCGCTGCGCAAGATGTTGCTGGCGGTCATTGGCGACGTGCGCTTGGTGGTGGTCCGGCTGGCGAGTCAACTGCAGAAAATGCGCGCAGCCAAGTCGCTCGATCCCATCCTGCAGCGCAAGTTCGCGACCGAAACCCACGAGGTCTATGCACCCCTCGCGAATCGTCTAGGGGTGTGGCAGCTAAAGTGGGAGTTGGAAGATCTCGCCTTCCGCTACCTGCAGCCCGCCGACTACAAGCGCATCGCCGCGGCTCTGAAGGTGCGACGCTCCGAACGCGAGCACTACATGGAAGAGTTGCAGGCGTTGCTGCGCGGCGAATTGCGCGGCGCCGGCATCGACTCGACCATCGAGGTGCGGCCGAAACATATCTACAGCATCTGGCGCAAGATGCGGGCGAAGCAGCTGGCATTCGAGCAACTGATGGACATTCGCGCCGCGCGCGTGCTCGTGACCACCGTGGCCGAATGCTATGCGGCGCTGGGGGTGGTGCACTCGCTCTGGCAGTTCATCCCCGGGGAATTCGACGACTACATCGCGACCCCGAAGGACAACCGATACCGCTCGATTCATACTGCGGTCATCGGGCCCGGCGGACAGGCAGTCGAAATCCAGATCCGCACGCATGAAATGCACGAGAACTCGGAGCGCGGCGTGGCAGCGCACTGGCGCTACAAGGAAGGAGGCCGCGGCGACCAAGCCTATGAGCGCAAGATCAATCAACTGCGCTCGCTATTGGCGCCGGGCGAAGGCGCAGAGGCCGCACGCGATTTCCTCGACCGCATGCGCATCGATTTGTTCCAGGATCGCATCTATGTCCTGTCTCCCAAGGGTGAGATCGTCGACGTTCCGGTGGGCGGCACACCACTGGACTTTGCCTATCAAGTGCACACTGACCTGGGACATCGCACCCGCGGCGCCAAGGTCAACGGACGCATGGTGACGCTCGACTACCACTTGAAGAACAGCGAAACAGTGGAGATCATCACCGCCAAGACGGCGCAACCGTCGCGCGATTGGCTGTCGCCCCAGTCGGGGTTTCTCGCGAGTCCCAGGCACCGCAATAAGGTGCGCGCCTGGTTCCGCAAGCAGAATGAGGCGGAGAACAAGGCGGAAGGCCGGGCGATGTTCGATCGCGAAATACAGCGCTTGGGCGTCAATAGCCCGCCCATTTCCGAGTTGCTGAGCGAGCTGAAACTACCCAACGCCGAGACGCTGCACGAAGCCTTGGGGCTGGGCGAGATCAGCCCCGCGCAAGTAGCAGGTGCGATTCAGCGTATTCTGCATGCGCGCGATGTCCGGCCGGAGCGAGCCGCGAGCCCAAAGAGCTCCGCGGCCGTGCGGGAACCGGACATCGAGGTCCAAGGCATCGGCGATTTGCTGTCCACCTACGCGCGCTGCTGCAAGCCCGTGCCGCCCGAAGCCATCGTCGGCTATATCACGGTGGGCCGGGGCGTCAGCATTCACGCACAGTCGTGCACCAATCTCGCCCGCCTCAGCTTCAAATCGCCGGCGCGGGTGCTGGCAGTCGCGTGGGGCAAGACCGGCTCAAACGAGTTCCCGGTGGAAATCGATGTCCAGGCATTCGATCGGCGCGGACTGGTGCGCGACGTCAGCGCCGCACTGGCGGACGACAAGATCAGCATCCGGGGCATGAATACAGTCACCGACAAACGCGACAACGTGGCTCATATGCGCATTGAAATATCGATCACCGGTCTGCCGCAGCTCTCACAGGTGCTGGCGCGCATCGCGCAGCTGTCCAACGTCATCAGCGCCAAGCGAAGGAAATAGTCCCTCCACGCAACCGGCCGCCGCAGGCGATCATTACTCAGACAGGCTCCTAGCGGTTGATCCCGTCGATGGCCTTCTTGTCCACCGCCAATGCCGCCTCGTGAATGGCCTCCGACAGGGTCGGATGGGCATGCATGGTGCGCTGGATGTCCTCGGTGCTCGCCGAATATTCCATTGCGAGCACCGCCTCGCTGATCAGCTCGCCCGCCATCGGACCGATCACATGGATGCCGAGCACCTCATCGTCATCCTTGGCGGACACGATCTTCGCCATCCCCTGCCCGGCCTCCATCGCCCGCGCGCGACCGCTCGCCGAGAATGGGAAGGTGCCCATCTTGTACGGCCGGCCGCTTGCCTTGACTTGCTCTTCGGTCTGACCGACCCAGGCTATTTCCGGAGCGGTATAGATCACCGAAGGAATGACCTTGTAGTTCACTTCGGCGAAATGGCCGGCGATGAGATCGGCGACCATCGCACCCTCTTCCTTACCCTTGTGCGCGAGCATCGGTCCACGCACCACGTCCCCGACCGCCCAGACATTCGGCACGCCGGTACGGCAATGATCGTCCACCTGAATGAAACCGCGTTCATCGAGCTTGACGCCGGTGCCTTCGGCCAGCAGTCCCTGGGTAAAGGGCTTGCGTCCGACCGCAACCACCAGCTTGTCGACTTGCAGCGTATGGTCACCCGCCGCATCGGAATACACCACGTCGACCGCGCCGCCGGCCACCGCCGCACTCTGCACCTTCGCGCCGAGCTTGATGTCGAGCCCCTGCTTCTTGAAATGCCGCAGGGCCTCTTTTGCAATCGCTCCGTCCGCTATCGGCAGGAACTGCTCCATCGCCTCGAGCACCGTGACCTCGCTGCCGAGCCGCCGCCATACGCTGCCGAGTTCGAGCCCGATGACTCCGGCGCCGATCACGCCGAGGCGCGCGGGTACGGCGTCGAATTCCAAAGCATTCCAAGAATCCACGATGGCTTTCCCGTCATGCGGTACGTTCTTGAGCCGCACCGGCACCGAACCCGACGCCAGCACCACGTGCTTGGCCTGCAAGGTTCTCTCGGCGCCGTCCGCTCCCGTCACGAGTACCTTGTTTCCGGGCAGCAAACGCCCATGACCTTGAATGCCGACCACGCCGTTCGCCTTGAACAAGGCGGTGATCCCGCCGGTCATGGCTTTGACCACGGATGCGCGGCGTTTCTGCATGGCGGCGAGATCGAGTTTCAGATCACCGATCTTGATGCCGTGGACGCCGAACTCATCCTTGGCACGCTGATACAGCTCCGAGGACTCGAGCAAGGCCTTCGACGGGATGCATCCGGCGTTCAGGCAGGTTCCGCCGAAGGCATACGTGCCGTCGACGTTCTTCCACTCATCGACGCAGGCAACCTTGAGCTTGTGCTGCGCGGCGCGGATGGCGGCAGGATAGCCCGCAGGACCGGAACCGATCACGATGACATCGTAGAGATCGCTCATACGCCGAGCACCATGCGCGCCGGGTCCTCGAGACACTGCTTGACCGTCACCAGGAACTGCACGGCTTCACGCCCGTCGATGATTCGATGATCGTAGGTCAATGCAATGTACATCATGGGTCGCACCACTACTTGCCCGTCGATCACGACAGGACGGTCCTGAATCTTATGCATGCCGAGAATCGCGCTCTGCGGAGAATTGACGATGGGCGTCGACAGCAGTGAGCCGAACACTCCACCATTGGTGATCGTGAAGGTGCCGCCCGTGAGCTCCTCCATCGTGATGGTCCCGGCCCGGGCGCGTGCCGCGAAATTGCCGATCGACTTTTCGATTTCGGCAAAGCTCTGCAGATCCGCATCGCGCAGCACCGGCACGATCAGGCCGCGGTCGGTGGAAACCGCCACTCCAATATCGAAGTACTCGTGGTAGACGATGTCGCTGCCTTCCACCGAAGCATTCACCGCCGGAAATTTCTTCAATGCTTCGACGCAGGCCTTGGCGAAGAACGACATGAATCCGAGTTTCACGCCATGCTGCTTTTCGAACTGATCCTTGTAGCGCGCGCGCAGTTCGTTGACGGCCTTCAAATCCACCTCGTTGAACGAGGTCAGCAGGGCTTGAGTGGCCTGTGCCTGGACCATGCGCTCGGCAATCCGCGCGCGCAGACGGGTCATCGGCACGCGCTGCTCGGCGCGTATGCCGCGCGCACTCGAACCGGGGGCCTGCGCATGGGACGCGGGCGGCGGCGCAGCATCCTTTGCCGACAGATAATTGACCACATCCGACTTCGAGACGCGTCCATCGCGCCCGGACCCAGTGACGGCCTTCGGGTCGACCTTGTTCTCCTCGACCACGCGCTTTGCGGCGGGACTGAGCTTGGCCGCGGCCGCGTCGGGCTTGGTGGCCCCGGACGTCGCGGCGTCAGGCTTGGTGGCCTGCTTCGCCGTGGTGACGGTACCGCTGGATGCGGCCATGATGGCGGGAGCACTTGCGCCCGGGACACCGGCAGCCTGCTCCGCTGAACCCGGGGCCGCGCTTGCGGCTGCACCCGCGTCGATGACCGCCAGCACTTGGCCGCTGGTCACGCTGGTCCCGGCCTCGATCTTGATTTCCTTGAGCACGCCGGCCACGGGTGCGGGAACTTCGAGAACGACCTTGTCGGTTTCCAAATCGACGAGATTCTCGTCACGCGCCACGGTGTCTCCGGGCTTCTTGTGCCACGACACGATCGTGGCGTCAGCCACCGACTCCGGTAGCTGCGGCACGCGAACTTCAATAGTCATGAACCTGTCCTAGTTTGAGCCGCCGGGAGGCGCATCGTTTGTCGGGAAGTCTCTTCGGGCGGAACGCCCTGCAGCGCCGCGGTGACCAGATTTTTCTGTTGCTGCTCGTGCAGAGCGGAAATGCCCGTCGCGGGCGCCGCCGCCCCGGCGCGTCCCGCATACAGCAACTCGTGCTTCGGGCCCAGCTTCGATTGCAGGCGATGGCGAATCTGATACCAGCCGCCTTGGTTCTGCGGTTCTTCCTGGCACCAGACGATTTCGCGGGCATTCGAGTACTTGCGAAGAATCGCCTCGTATTCTTCGGATGGAAAGGGATAGAGCTGCTCGAGGCGAACGACGGCAACCGAGTCCGTTTTGACCTCGCGGCGCGCCTTCAACAAATCGAAATACACTTTTCCGCTGCACAGGACGATACGCGTCACTGCGGAGGGCCGCAGATCGTCGATCTCGTCGATCACGGGATTGAACGCGCCGGCGGCGAGTTCCTCGAGCCGTGACACGGACAAGGGGTGCCGCAGCAGACTCTTCGGCGTCATGACGATGAGCGGCTTGCGCAACGGCCGCACCATCTGCCGGCGCAGCATGTGAAACATCTGGGCCGGAGTCGACGGCACGCACACCTGCATGTTGTACTCCGCACAGAGCTGCAGGAAGCGTTCCAAGCGCGCCGACGAATGCTCGGGTCCCTGGCCTTCATAGCCATGCGGCAAGAACAGGGTGATGCCGGACAGACGGCCCCATTTGGCCTCGCCCGAGCTGATGAACTGGTCGATGATGACCTGCGCACCGTTGCAAAAATCGCCGAACTGCCCTTCCCAAATCGTCAAGCAATGCGGCTCGGTGGTCGAGAAGCCGTACTCGAATCCCATGACCGCTTCTTCGGACAACACCGAATCAGTCACCGTGAAGGTCGGTTGATTGGTCGCCAAATGCTGCAGCGGGACGTAGCGACGGCCGCTGGCTTGATCATGCAGCACTGCATGCCGGTGAAAGAACGTGCCACGGCCGCTATCCTGGCCGGTGAGCCGCACAGGGTATCCTTCCTGCACCAGGCTCGCGTACGCCAAGGTCTCCGCGGCGCCCCAGTCGAGCGCGAGTTCGCCGCTCACCATTCTTTCGCGCGCCTGCATGATGGCGAGCACGCGGGGGTGCAGAACCCAATCCGACGGATATGAAGTAATCGCCTTGCCGAGCGCCCGCAAGCGGCCCATGTCGACCGCCGTCTTTACCGGCTCCGACCAATCCGCGCCCAGGTACTCGCTCCAATCCACCGTGAATTTGTTGCCGATGAGTCCGAGTGCCGCAAGAGCCTGCGGCTTGCCCGCATCCAGCCCGTCACGATACTGGTCGATCATGGCCGCGGCCTCCGCCGCGGTGAGCACGCCTTCGGCGGCCAGTTTGTCCGCGTAGAGTTGCCGCGCCGTCGGCTTCTTGCGAATGACCTGGTACATGAGCGGCTGTGTCGCCGCGGGTTCATCGGCTTCGTTGTGGCCATGCCGTCGATAGCACACCAGATCGATCACCACGTCCTTGTGGAATTTCATGCGGTATTCGAGTGCAAAGCGCGTCACGAAACACACCGCTTCGGGATCGTCGGCATTGACGTGGAAAATCGGCGCTTCGACCATCTTCGCGACGTCGGAGCAGTAGAGAGTGGAACGCGCATCGTGCGGATCGCTGGTGGTGAATCCCACCTGATTGTTGATGATGACGTGCACCGAGCCGCCGGTGTAGAAACCGCGCGCCTGCGACAGCTGCAAGGTCTCCATGATGACGCCCTGACCGGCGAATGCGGCGTCGCCGTGGATCTGCACCGGCAGCACCTTGTCGCCCAGGGCATCGCCGCGGCGCTCCTGGCGCGCGCGCACCGAACCCTCGACCACCGCGTTCACGACTTCCAGATGCGAGGGATTGAACGCCAGCGCGACGTGCACATTGCCCGATGCCGTCTTCAGATCGGAGGAAAATCCCTTGTGGTACTTGACGTCCCCCGAACCGCGCAGCTTCGCCGAGATCGTACTGGCCCTCGAACTCGCTGAACAAGTCCTTGGGCGACTTGCCGAGCAGGTTCACCAGGACATTGAGACGGCCCCGGTGCGCCATGCCGATGATGGTCTCCTCGACCCCCATCTTGCCGCCGTGCTGCACCAGATCGTCGAGCAAGGCAATGAGACTGTCGCCGCCCTCGAGCGAGAAGCGCTTCTGGCCCACGTACTTGGTGTGCAGGTAGCGCTCCAAGCCTTCCGCGGCGGTCAATTGCCACAGAATGTTCTTCTTCTCCTCGGCGCTGAATCGGCGCTGCATGCGCGCCACTTGGAAACTATCCTGCAGCCACAGACGCTCGTCGGTGTCCGAGACATGCGCAAATTCCGCGCCGATGGTATCGGTGTAGATGAACTTCAGGTCGCGCGAGGATATCCTTGAGCTTGGCGCGTTCGGGCAATCGCCTGGTTGCGGCTGCCGGTGAAGAATTCCGTATCCAGATCGGCATCGGAGAGACCGAAATACTCGAGATCGAGCACATAGGGCTTGGCGCGCTCCTGCAGGCCGAGCGGATCCAAATTGGCGACCAAGTGGCCGCGATTCGCGTAGACCTGGATGAGCCGCGACACGGCGCCCTGCTTGGCGCTCGCGCCGCCGGGGATTCGCTGCTTCGAGCGACGTTCGTGCGTGGCAGGCGAGCTGAGTCGCGCCAACAGACGCTCGCGGATCGGGGTGTGGGCCACCTCGCCGGTCGGCGCCGCCCTGCAGGCGTCTGAAGTACGCGGCCCAGGTCGGATCGACCCCATTCGGATCCCTCAAGAACTGCTCGTAGAGATCCTCGATGAAACCGGCATTTCGCGCCGGAAAGTGCCGTGGAGGCTAATTGCTCGGCGAGTGATTGACTCATGGTGCTTGGAAGGAAAAAACCTCAAGTACATCAATACGATGAGAAGTGAAAGCCGGCTCGCGAACCGGATGCTAGTCTAGCCGAAGGCGCCACAATATGGAATGTGACGGCATCCGCTAAAATTACAAGATCGGCAGCTATGCCGCATCCTTGAGCATCCAAAACTCGTAGCTGATGAGGATCACATACGCGATCAGAACCCCGTATAGCACCCATTCGACACGCATCAGACGCATGAATCGGTAGCGCGCCAGAAACACCATCAACACGACGCCGGCGCTGGTCATGCCCATTTTCAGAGCTGCAAACATTCGCCACGCTGCGATAAATGAGCGCCGCCATGACGGGATTCACCTCGTCGGCGCCCCCCTGCAGCAGCATCATGGTAAGAAATGCGTCCGCGACGCTCAACAGCAAGATGCCGATCGCCACCGCCAGCAAGTGCGCCGAATGCCAATCGAGCGAATGGTAGCGCGATTCGTCGAGACGGCGCGGCGGCATCCGACGGCGGGGATTGAAACTGCCGTAACAAACCGACCACCAGAACCGGCGGCGTCGATCGTTGCGAGCGCGCCGCTCGTGCGACAACTGTGGATCTGCACGGCTTGCTCGCTTCATTGCCCCCACTATCCCGACTGGCCTCGGCGCTCGGCAAGCTCAATGCGTCATAATGCATCCCCGCAGCCGGATATTTTTCTCCATCGACCGGCCGCGGCGCTGCCATCATGAACGCGCATACCTCAAGACGCCGTCACCAGTCTGGCGACGAACTCGCTCACCGGCATCTTGGCCAGGGCGTCGCGGTCCGCGAACATGGCGACGATGGCGGCGGTCTGCGCGGGATTGAAATGCGCCGCGACGCTGGTCTCGAACTTCTTCACCAGCACCGGCATGCCTTCCTCGCGGCGCCTGCGATGGCCGATGGGGTAGTCCACCTGCACGCGCCCGCTCGCGCTGCCGTCCTTGAAGAACACCTGCACGGCATTGCCGATGTAGCGCTTGTTCGCATCGTAGTATTCCCGCGTGAACGTTGCGTTCTCCTTGACCTGCATTTTCGAGCGCAGCGCATCGACGCGCGGATCGCCGGCGATCCGGTCTTCGTAATCGGCGGCGTTGAGCCTGCCGAACAGCAGCGGAATGGCCACCATGTATTGAATGCAATGATCCCGGTCCGCGGGATTTGCGAGCGGGCCCGTCTTGTCGATGATGCGCACCCCGGGTTCTTGGGTCTCTATCGTTATCCGCTCGATCTCATCGATGCGGGAGGCGATCTGGCCGTGCAGAGTCATCGCCGCTTCGACGGCTGTTTGCGCATGAAACTCCGCAGGGTAGGAAATCTTGAACAGCACGTTCTCCATCACGTAGCTGCCGAAGGGCTGCGGCAAGGACAGGGATTTGCCCTTGAACAGTACATCCTGAAAGCCCCAGGTCTTGGCCGACAGCGCCGACGGGTACCCCATCTCGCCTTTGAGCGCGAACAGCGCATGGCGCACCGCGCGGCTGGTCGCATCGCCGGCGGCCCAGCTCTTGCGCGAGCCGGTGTTCGGTGCGTGCCGGTACGTGCGCAGCGCGCCGCCGTCGACCCAGGCATTCGACACCGCGTTGATGATCTGCTCGCGTGAACCTCCGAGCATCGCGGTGACGACGGCGGTGGATGCCACCCGCACCAGCAGCACATGATCGAGCCCGACTCGATTGAAGCTGTTCTCCAAGGCGAGGACACCCTGGATTTCGTGCGCCTTGATCATGCCGGTGAGCACGTCGCGCACCGAGACCCGCTTGCCCGACCGCGACAGGTAATCGGCCACGGCGAGAATTCCGCCCAGATTGTCCGACGGGTGGCCCCACTCCGCCGCGAGCCACGTATCGTTGAAGTCGAGCCAGCGGATCATGGCGCCGATATTGAATGCCGCGTGGATGGGATCGAGTTCGTAAGCGGTGCCGGGAACGCGCGCGCCGTTGGTGAGGGTCGCGCCCGGAACCACCGGTCCCATCAATTTGGTGCAGGCCGGATATTTGAGTGCCTGAAAGCCGCATGCCAGCGTATCCATGAGACAGTAGCCGGCGGTCTCATAGGCAAGCTTGCTCTCGAGCTCGAAGCTCAACGCATACTCTGCTATCGCGGTCAGGATGTGATCCGGCGCAGGACGCTCGGCGGATTTAATATCGTGAGACATGAGGAATGACGGGCCCTTATTGAATGAGATTGGACTGCTCGGATGTATGGACGAGCGTGCTGTACAGGCCTACGGACGCTGCGCCAGCGGCACGAAAGGAATATTGTCCGGGCCGATGTAATTGGCGCTCGGACGAATGATCTTGCCGTCCTCGCGCTGCTCGATGATGTGGGCCGCCCAACCGGAGGTGCGGCTCATCACGAACAGCGGTGTGAACATTGCGGTGGGCACACCCATCAGGTGATAGGACACGGCGGAAAACCAATCGAGATTGGGAAACATTTTCTTGATGTCGTGCATCACCGATTCGATCCGCTCGGCAACCTCGAATCCCCGCAGATCGCCGGCTTCGCGCGCCAGGGTTCGGGAGACTTCCTTGATGATCTGATTGCGGGGATCGGAGATCGTGTACACCGGGTGGCCGAAGCCGATGATCACTTCCTTGTTCGCGACTCGGCGACGGATGTCCGCTTCGGCGGCGGCCGCAGTCGGATAGCGGCTTTGAATCTCGAACGCGACTTCATTGGCACCGCCGTGCTTCGGTCCGCGCAGCGCACCGATGGCACCGGTGATGCACGAGTACAAATCCGAGCCCGTGCCGGCGATCACCCTTGCCGTGAAGGTCGACGCATTGAACTCATGCTCGGCGTAGAGATTGAGCGAAGTATGCATCGCGCGCACCCATGATGCCGCGGGTTCGCGCCCGTGCAACAGGTGCAGAAAGTGTGCGCCGATCGAATCATCGTCGGTTTGCACGTCAATGCGCCGGCCGTCGCGCGAGTAATGATGCCAATAGCACAGCATCGAGCCCAGGCACGCCAATAACCGGTCGGCGATCTCGCGGGCGCCCGCGCTGCGGTGATCGTTGGGCTCGGGGAGGCAACAGCCGAGCGCCGAGACGCCGGTGCGCAGCACGTCCATGGGATGACTGGCGGCGGGCAGCTGCTCCAGCACCGTCGTGACCGCGGCCGGCAATCCCCGCAGCGCTTTCAGCTTGGCCTTGTAGGCGGCGAGTGCCGCGCGATTCGGCAGCTTCTCGTGCACCAACAGGTACGCGATCTCCTCGAATTCACACTGGGTGGCGATGTCGAGAATGTCGTAGCCCCGATAGTGCAGATCGTTGCCGGTCTTACCGACCGTACAGAGCGCTGTGTTGCCCGCCGTCACCCCCGACAAGGCGACCGACTTCTTGGGTTTGAACGCGCTGGCTTGGGATTCCGGTTCGGGCATGCTCATCTCCTATAGTCCGTCACTTTTCCTTCCCGGCGGCGAACAACTCATCCAATTTGGCCTCGTACGCGTGATAGTCCAGGTACTGGTACAGATCGGCACGGGTTTGCATGAGGTTCAACACGTTCTTCTGCGTGCCATCGCGGCGAATCGCCTGGAAAGTCGCGAGGGCGGCGGCATTCATCGCCCGATAGGCGGAGCAGCAATGCAGCACGATGTCGACACCCACGGAACCCAGCTCTTCGCGGGTGTACAGCGGCGTATGGCCGAATTCGGTGATGTTGGCGAGGACCGGCACGCCTACGGCGTCTTTGAATCGCCGGTACATGCCGAGTTCGGTCATCGCTTCCGGAAAAATCATGTCGGCGCCCGCCTCCACGCAGGCAATCGCCCGCTCGATGGCCGCCTCCATGCCTTCCACGGCCAAGGCGTCGGTGCGCGCCATGATGACGAATGCGGAATCGGTGCGCGCATCGACGGCCGCCTTGACCCGATCCACCATTTCCTGCTTCGAGACGACTTCTTTGCCGGGACGATGGCCGCAGCGTTTGGCTTGAACTTGATCCTCGATGTGCAGCCCGGCGGCGCCGAACTTGATGAAGGACTTCACGGTGCGCGCAATATTGAACGCCCCGCCCCATCCGGTATCGGCATCGACCAGCAGCGGCAGCGGACAGGCATCGGTGATGCGGCGTATATCGATGAGCACGTCGTCCATGGTGCTGATGCCGAGATCGGGAACACCCAGTGA
Organism: uncultured Gammaproteobacteria bacterium; assembly: GCA_963779985.1. Lineage (GTDB taxonomy): Bacteria > Pseudomonadota > Gammaproteobacteria > Steroidobacterales > Steroidobacteraceae > Bog-1198. The sequence continues at coordinate 612,895 of CAVZZW010000004.1, read as the reverse complement.
ATTGGCGGCGACGCCTCCGCCCGATAGGTACAACGCCTTGAATCCGCACGCCGCCGCCATTCGAGCGGCGTAGGCGTTGATTGCGCCGACGACTTGCAAGGGGCGTTCGTCTGCGACCGCCGCGCGAAAGCGCGCGCCGGGCGATGTGCTCGATCCACTCGATTGCTGCATATCCGAATTATCCTCGATTCGCGAACACCGTCAGAGTGACAAATCCGCTCAAAATACTTGAGCAGAAATGCAACATAGTACTCCGCTCCGTTCCCTCCTATGCCTGCACGGTGCGGCGGAATTCGCCCGGCGAGGCACCGGTCCATTTTCTGAACGCACGATGAAAGGCGCTGCGTTCGGAGAAACCCAATTCCAGGGCGATGTCCATGACGCTGCGGCTGGAATGACTCAGGTAACTGATGGCAAGATCCCGCCGCAGCTGGTCCTTGATGGACTGGTAAGACTCCCCTTCCTCGTGCAGCCGGCGGCGCATCGTGACGGGCGTCATATTGAGTTCCTCGGCCAGCGCCTCGAAATCAGGCACCTCCCCGGGCATGCACTGGCGCAGGCGCCGCCGAACCCGGGCATTGAGGCTGCTGCCGTTCTTGTATTTCAACAAGATACTTTCCGGTGCGGTGCGCAGGAATTCCTTGATCGATCGCTCGTTCTGCACCACCGGCAGGTCGAGGTAGCTCGCGTCGAAGGCAATGAGGGTATTCGGCCTGTCGAAGCGCAGATCCGCACAATACATCAGCCGATATTCCGCGCTGTGCAGAGGTTCCGCGTAGCTGAATTCGGTGCGCAGGATGGGGATCCGCCGTCCCACGAGCCAGCATGCCACCCCATAGAGGAGAAGCAACAAGAGCTCATGGGCGAACACACGTTGATTCGCGCCGGCGACGCGCTCGTGCAGGATGATCCTCGCCTCCGCGGCGTCGCGCTCGGAAGTTCCGGAGATGTCATCCAAGACCAGCGCATAGAAACGCAGACTGCGGTCGAGCGCATGGCCCAAGGTCTTGCAAGCGACCACCGCGTGGCAAAGCATCGCGAAACTCCCCGCCTTCATGCGGCGCGAATCCTGGCCGAAAAATTCATCATCGAGCGCAAGCGCGATTGCGCGCCACAGGGCGCCATATACTTTCGCCGAAACCCGGGCCTGAGGTACTTGCAGCAGGCTCGGGGAGAGCCCCACGTTCGCCATGAGCGCATCTGCATCCAGGTTGCGTGCACGGACACTTTGCAGTGCGGCCGCCACGAAGCAGATGGCGATGGTTCCCGGTTCCGCGGAGCGCATGGACGCGGCGGCTGCCCCCCGATTCGCGGAATCCAAGGCAGTGCTGCCATTTCGCTGACGCATTTTGAACGGTTTGGCCACCCGGATGGTCGACATGTGGATCGATAGTCTACGCGACCAGTCGGGTGGGATCACGTATAGGCTAAACTACCCAGTCCGCTGTTTGTGAGCGTCAACGACCCCCGGGGAAATCCATGGCAACCCAACCTGCACTTTCGGCAAATCGCGCACCCGCCGTCAAATTGCTGCTCGACGGCAAATTCATCGATTCTCGCAGCAGCGAATGGCACGACGTGGTCAACCCGGCGACTCAAGAGGTGCTGGCGCAAGTTCCGTTTGCCACCGATGAGGAAATCGACGCGGCGATCGCCTCGGCCAAACAGGCGTACAAGACCTGGAAGAACACACCGCTGGCGGCCCGCGCGCGGGTCATGCTGAAGCTTCAGGCGCTGGTGCGCGAACACATGGGCCGCATAGCGCGAACGTTGTGCGCGGAACAGGGCAAGACACTGGCGGATGCCGAAGGGGACGTGTTCCGCGGACTCGAAGTAGTCGAGCATGCCTGTTCGATCGGCAGCCTGCAGCTGGGTGAATTTGCCGAGAATGTCGCCGGCGGCGTGGACACCTACACGCTGCGCCAACCCATCGGCGTGTGCGCGGGTATCACACCCTTCAATTTTCCGGCCATGATCCCGCTGTGGATGTTCCCCATGGCCATCGTCTGCGGCAACACCTTCGTGCTCAAGCCCTCCGAACAGGACCCGCTGACCCCCATGCTGTTGGCCGAGCTCGCGCTGGAGGCCGGCGTGCCGCCGGGCGTTTTGAATATAGTCCATGGCGGAAAGCGCGCGGTCGACGCGATCTGCACTCACCCGGACATCGCCGCCGTCTCCTTCGTGGGATCGACCGCCGTGGGCACGCATGTCTACAGCCTGGCCTCGCAGCACGGCAAGCGCGTGCAATGCATGATGGGAGCCAAGAACCACGCGGTGGTGATGCCGGACGCCAACAAGGAGCAATCGCTCAATTCCCTGGTCGGAGCCACCTTCGGCGCGGCAGGACAGCGCTGCATGGCCACGTCGGTCACCGTGCTGGTGGGCGAGGCACAGAAGTGGATCCCGGACATCGTGGCCAAGGCGAAGACCCTCGAGGTGAACGCAGGCATGGAAAAAGGCGCGGATCTCGGGCCCGTCGTGTCGAAGAACGCGAAACATCGCATCCTGGGGCTGGTGGAAGACGGCATCAAGGAGGGCGCCAAGCTCGAGCTGGACGGCCGCGCGGTCAAGGTGCCGGGATACGAGCAAGGCAACTTCATCGGCCCCACGATTTTCTCGGGAGTGACGCCGCAGATGAAAATCTACACCACCGAGATTTTCGGACCCGTCATGGTCATCATCGGCGTCGACACGCTGGATGAGGCGATCACGCTCATCAACGACAATCCCTTCGGCAACGGCACCGGCATCTTCACCCAGAGCGGCGCCGTCGCCCGCAAGTTCCAAAACGAGATCGACGTCGGTCAGGTGGGCATCAACGTCCCGATACCGGTGCCCGTGCCGATCTTCAGCTTTACCGGATCGCGCGGCTCCAAGCTCGGCGATCTCGGCCCCTACGGCAAGCAGGTGGTGCAGTTCTACACGCAGACGAAAACCGTGACGACGCGCTGGTTCGACGACAACGGCGTCTCAGCCGGCGTGAATACCACCATCAGCTTGAAGTGAACATTGGCATCAGGACCCTTTGAGAACATATCCATGAAGTTGAAAGAATCACATGCCGTCGTCACGGGCGGCGCGTCCGGGCTTGGCCTTGCCGTAGCGAATCGAATCGTGCGCGCCGGCGGCAAGGTCACGCTCCTCGATGTGAATGAGGCACAGGGCAGCGCGGCGGCGGCCGAGCTCGGCGACCGCGCCGCCTTCATCGCCACCGATGTGACCGACGAATCCGCGGTCAACGGCGCGATCGATCGAGCCCTCGAGCGAATGGGATCGATCGATGCGGCCGTCAATTGCGCGGGGATCGCCACACCGACCCGGTTGGTCGGCAAACAGGGCGCGATGGCTGGCGCATTCTTCCGCAAGATGATTGAAATCAATCTGGTCGGCACCGTGCTGGTGTCGAAGGCCGCCGCCGTGGCGATGCAGCGCAATGCTCCGAACGCCGGGGGTGAGCGCGGCGTGATCGTGATGACGGCATCGGTCGCCGCCTTCGACGGTCAGATCGGCCAAGTGGCCTATGCAGCCTCCAAGGGAGGCATCGTCGCGATGACGCTGCCGATGGCGCGCGAAATGGCATCCTCCGGCATTCGCGTGATGACGATTGCGCCCGGTCTGTTTGCGACCCCCATGATGAAGGGTCTGCCACAGGAGGCTCAGGACTCTCTCGGTAAACAGACGCCGTTTCCGCCGCGGCTGGGTGAGCCCGATGAATACGCCGCCATGGTGGAGCACATCATCGAGAACACCATGCTCAATGGCGAGACCATCCGCCTGGACGGCGCCATCAGGATGCAGCCGCGCTAATACTTCGGCGCAGTGATATTGACCGGTTGCCTCCCGCCAATCGGTCAAAATCCCCGTGTCCGGTACTAGACGCTCGGGGGCCGCCGCGCCAGTTCGCGCAGAATCTCACGCCGCCGTGCCTCGCTCGCGCGCGGCCATTCGGCAATTTCATCGAGACTGCGGCGGCAACCCAGGCACAAACCCTGCGCGTCCAGCCGACAGATGTAGACACAGGGCGAAGGCACCGCGGTTTCTATCATTCGCTGACCAGCCCCGGCGCGCCGGCGGTCTGCCGCTCCGACCATTGCCGCACCACCCGGTGAATTGCGTCCAGCCCATCGGTCAGCGCCGCCGGGCCCGGCTGCAGAATGAGAGGCGATTTGATCTCGTGCAGTTCGCCGTCGCGCACCGCCGGCACGGCGTCCCAGCCGATCCGGGCTGCCACTTCATTCGGTCGGAAGCGCTTGCCGCACCAGGAACCGAGCATGATATCCGGAGCGCGGCGTATGACCTCGCCGGGGTCGCCCAGAATGCGATCTTTGGCGAGAGCGCAGACTGCGCGCTCGGGAAACACGTCATCGCCGCCGGCGATCCCGACCAGTTCGCTCACCCATCGAATGCCGCTGATGAGCGGCTCGTCCCATTCTTCGAAGTAGACGCGCGGACGGCGGTGCAAGAGAGCAGCCGCCCGCCGCACCTGCTCGATGTGCGTTTCGAGTTCCAGTGCATAGCGTTCCGCCTGGGTTGCGGCGCCCACCAATGCGCCGAGCCGGCGCACGTAACTGAGGATTCCATCGACCGAGCGATGATTGCTGATCCACACTTCGATCCCGCTCTTGATCAGCGCCTGCGCGATATCGGCCTGGATATCGGAGAAGCCGACCACGAGATCCGGCCTCAGGCTGAGAATGCGATCGACCTTGGCGCTGGTGAACGCCGACACCCGAGGCTTTTCGCGGCGCGCGCGTGCCGGACGCACCGTGAAGCCGGAGATACCTACGATGCGATCCTCCAGCCCCAGCGCGTAAAGAACCTCGGTGGGCTCTTCGGTGAGGCAAACGATGCGGCTCGGATACCGGTTGTCCATATCATCGCTCATGAGAAATTGATGGGAATCCCTCTATGGCCGTGGCAAATGTTTCCACGAAACGTCGGAATGACTGACTCGTACCTGGGCACCGTGATATTGACCGGTTGCCTCCCGCCATTCGGTCAAAATCCCAAGGTCGAGGTTTTAAAGCACACCCTCCGCCAGTGCGCCTGCCGCGCCGTGCAGGATGCTGTGCGACAGCCCCGGGGCTTGCGACAGTACATGATCCGCATAGAAACGCGCCGTCAGGATCTTTGCCTCATAGAAGCCGCTGTCGGCGCCATTCCCCGCGGACGCGGTCAGCCGTTGCTGTGAAATCAGCGCCGACCGCAGCAGCTGCCAGCCGCCGGCCACGATGCCGAACAGTTTGAGCATGGGTACGGCGCCGACCGAGACACTGCGGATGTCGGCGGTGTAATTGTCCACGACATAGCGAATCGCCCGCTCCAGCGCGTCGATGGCGGCGGAGAACGCAGCCGCGGCTGCCGTCAAATTCGGTGCGGCGGCAAGTTCCCCCGCCAGCTCGCGCATTTCGGCGATGACCGTCTGCGCCACGCGGCCGCCGTCGCGCGCGAGCTTGCGGCCGATCAGATCGTTGGCCTGAATGCCGGTGGTGCCCTCGTAAATCGGCGTGATGCGCGCATCCCGCACGAACTGCGCGGCTCCGGTCTCCTCGACGAATCCGACGCCGCCATGCACCTGCACCCCGAGCGAGGTGATGTCCACGGAATTCTCGGTGCACCAGCCCTTGATCACGGGAATCATCAGATCGGCGAAGGCCTGATGACGTTCGCGCTCCTCTGGGCGCGGATGCAGGCGGGCGGCATCCAGCGAGACCGCGACCACTACGCTGAGTGCCCGCATGGCTTCGGTCTGCGACTTCATGAGCATCAGCATGCGGCGCACGTCGGGATGACGGACGATGGGGACGCGCGGACCGCCGCGCACGCCGGCCTCGGTGCTCTGAATTCGCTCGCGCGCATAAGCCAGCGCGGTTTGATAGGCGCGTTCCGACAACCCCACTCCTTCGATGCCCACCGAATACCGGGCTGCGTTCATCATGATGAACATGTATTCCAGGCCGCGATTCTCCTCGCCGATGAGCTCGGCGACGGCGCCGCCGTTCTGTCCATAGGCGAGCACGCAGGTGGGGCTCGCGTGGATTCCAAGTTTGTGTTCGACGGAGACGCAGTGGACGTCATTGCGTTCACCGAGAGAGCCATCGGCATTGACCAGATATTTGGGAACCAGGAAGAGCGAAATTCCCTTGACGCCTTCGGGTGCCCCGGCCGTGCGTCCCAACACCATATGAATGATGTTGCCGGTGAGGTCGTGCTCTCCGTACGTGATGAAAATCTTCTGCCCCGTCAGCCGGTAGCGGCCATCGCCGTCAGGCACGGCGCGCGTGCGCACGGCCGACAGGTCGGAGCCGGCCTGTGGCTCGGTGAGATTCATGGTCCCGGTCCACTCCCCACTGACCATCCTGCGCAGGTAGGTGTGCTTCTGCGCCTGCGACCCGCGCAGCTCGATGGCGTCGACCGCGCCGCGCGTCAGCATCGGACAGAGCGCAAAAGCGATGTTGGCGCCGTTCCACATCTCTTCGATCAATGCCGACAGAACCCGAGGCAGATTTTGTCCGCCGAATTCCTCGGAACAGGACAGCGCGTTCCAACCATCGGCGGCAAATCGCGAGTAGGCCTGCTTCCATCCGCCGGCCGTGAGCACTTGGCCTTCCTGCCAGCGCACACCTTCCAGATCACCGCTGCGGTTGAGCGGGGACAGCACCCCGCCCGCAAACTTGGCGGCTTCGTCCAGCACCGCATCGGCCACATCCAACGTCATCTCGCCGAAGCCGGGCAGTTGCGCGAGCAGATCGAAATCAGCGAGTTCGCGCAGAGCGAACTTCATGTCGGCCAGCGGCGCCTCATATTCATGCATGGTCAGCTTTACTCCGGCGTCGATTACATGTTGCGGCGATAGCGGCCGCCGACATCGAACAGGGTGTGCGTGATCTCGCCGAGCGAACAGCCGCGCACCGCTTCCATCAGCACCTCGAAGGTGTTGCCGTTGGCAATGACCGTGCGCCGCAGGCGCTCGAGCAGCTGCGGCGCCTCGCCGGCATGCCGCTCGTGGAATTGCTCCAGACGTTTGAGCTGCGATTGCTTCTCCGCATCGGTCGAGCGCGCCAGCTCGATCGTCTCCGGGGCAGCCTCGCCGTTCGGATTGCGGAAGGTGTTGACGCCGATGATGGGATACGAGCCGTCGTGCTTCTGCCGTTCGTAGAACAGCGACTCCTCCTGGATCTTGCCGCGCTGATAGCCGGTCTCCATGGCGCCGAGCACGCCGCCGCGCTCGGAGATGGCCTCGAACTCCTTGAGCACCGCCTCCTCGACCAGGTCGGTCAGCTCGTCGATGATGAAGCTGCCCTGATTGGGGTTCTCGTTCTTGGCCAGGCCCCATTCGCGATTGATGATCAGCTGAATCGCCATGGCGCGGCGCACGCTCTCCTCGGTGGGCGTGGTGATCGCCTCGTCGTAGGCGTTGGTGTGCAGGCTGTTGCAATTGTCGTAGATGGCGCACAGCGCCTGCAGCGTGGTGCGGATGTCGTTGAAGGCCATCTCCTGCGCGTGCAAGCGAACGGCCGGAGGTCTGCACATGGTACTTGAGCTTCTGGCTGCGCTCGTTCGCGCCGTATCTGTTCTTCATCGCCACGGCCCAGATGCGGCGCGCGACGCGGCCGATCACCGAGTACTCCGGGTCCATGCCGTTGGAAAAGAAGAACGACAGGTTCGGCGCGAAGTCGTCGATGTGCATGCCGCGCGCGAGGTACGACTCGACGAAGGTGAAGCCGTTGGCGAGCGTGAAGGCGAGCTGCGAGATCGGGTTCGCGCCGGCTTCGGCGATGTGATAGCCGGAGATCGACACCGAATAGAAATTCTGCACCTGGTGGTGCACGAAATATTCCTGCATGTCGCCCATCACCTTGAGCGCGAACTCGGTCGAGAAGATGCAGGTGTTCTGGCCCTGGTCTTCCTTCAGGATGTCGGCCTGCACCGTGCCGCGCACCGTGGACAGCGTCCAGGCCTTGATCTTCTGGTGCTCGTCCTCGGTAGGATCGCGGCCGTTCTGCTCCCGGAACTTCTCCATCTGCTGATCGATGGCGGTATTCATGAACATCGCCAGAATCATCGGCGCCGGACCGTTGATGGTCATCGACACCGAGGTCGTCGGCGCGCACAGGTCGAAGCCCGAGTACAGCACCTTCATGTCGTCGAACGTCGCGATCGAGACGCCGGAATTGCCGACCTTGCCGTAGATGTCCGGACGCGGATCGGGATCGAAGCCGTAGAGCGTCACCGAATCGAAGGCCGTGGACAGGCGGTTCGCCGGCATGCCCTCGGATACCAGCTTGAAGCGCTGGTTGGTGCGAAACGCATCGCCCTCGCCCGCGAACATGCGCGTCGGGTCTTCGTCCTCGCGCTTGAAGGCGAACACGCCGGCCGTGTAGGGATAGGAGCCCGGCACGTTTTCCTTCAGCAGGAAGCGCAAGATCTCGCCATCGTCCTCGAAGCGCGGCAGCGACACCTTGCGGATCTGGGTGCCCGAGAGCGAGCTGGAGGTGAGCTTGGTGCGAATCTCCTTGTCGCGGATCTTCACCACGTACTCGGCTGAGCGTACAGCTCCTGGGTCTTCGGCCATTGCTCCAGCAGTTTGGCCGAGGCCGGGTCGAGCTCAGCGCTCTTGGCCGCCGCCAGCTCGTCGAAGCCCGCCAGCCCCAAGCCGGAAGCCGCGAACAAGGCCTTGGACGTGCGCAGCGATTGGCGTTCGCGCGCGATTCGCGCCTGGCGCCCGATGAACGGTGGAACTCGCGCAGCGACTCGGCGATCTCCGCCAGGTAGCGCACCCGCTCGGCGGGCACGATGGCGCGGCCGCGCGAAGAGGCCTTCACCGAGACGGCGGGTAAGCCGCACTCACCCAGTTTCAGCCCCTGCTCCTGCAAGCGCGGCAGGATGGCCTGATAGAGCGCCGTGACGCCGTCGTCGTTGAAGCGCGAGGCCATCGTGCCGTAGACCGGCATGCTCTCCGGTCGACCGATCGAACCATTCATGGTTGCGCTGGTATTGCTTGCGCACGTCGCGCAGCGCGTCCTGAGCGCCTTTGCGGTCGAACTTGTTGATGGCGACGAAGTCGGCGAAATCGAGCATGTCGATTTTCTCCAGCTGCGAGGCCGCGCCGAATTCGGGAGTCATCACATAGACGGACGTATCGACCAGCGGAACGATGGCGGAGTCACCCTGGCCGATGCCGGAGGTCTCCACCACGATCAGATCGAAGCCGCTGAGCTTGCAGGAGGCGAGTACCTCCGGCAGCGCGGCGGAGATTTCCGTACCGGTGTCGCGAGTGGCCAGCGAGCGCATGAAGATCTGGTCGGACTCGATCGCATTCATGCGAATGCGGTCGCCGAGCAGTGCGCCGCCGGTCCGCTTGCGCGACGGATCGATCGAGATGACCGCGACGCGCAGCCGGTCGTCCTGATCGAGGCGCAGCCGGAGAATGAGCTCGTCGGTCAGCGAGGACTTGCCCGCGCCGCCGGTGCCGGTGATGCCGAGCACCGGGGTCTTGATGCCGGCGGCTGCTTGCAGCAGAGCCTGGCGCACCCGCATGGGGTAGGTCCGATTCTCCACCGCCGTGATGACGCGCGCCAAGTGGCGCCGGTTGCCCGTGCGCAACGCATCCAGCGCGTCGGCCTCCGCGGGCGCCAGCGCCGACAGATCGTAGTCGCTGGCGCGGATGACATCGTCGATCATGCCCTGCAGTCCGAGCTTGGCGCCGTCCTCGGGGGAATATAGCCGCGTCACGCCGTAGGCCATCAGTTCCCGAATCTCGGCCGGTACGATGACGCCGCCGCCGCCGCCGAACACCTTGATGTTCTCGCCGCCGTTCCGGCGCAGCAGATCCATCATGTACTTGAAGAATTCGACGTGGCCGCCCTGATACGAGGTGATGGCGACGCCTTGCACGTCCTCCTGCAAGGCGGCGTTGACGATCTCCTGTACCGAGCGGTTATGGCCGAGATGGATGACCTCGGCGCCCGATGCCTGCAGGACGCGGCGCATGATGTTGACCGACGCATCGTGGCCGTCGAACAGGGAGGTGGCGGTGACGAACCGGACCTTGTTCGCGGGCTGGTAGACCGTCTTGGCGGCGATGGATACGGCGCTCATGTAACTTCCTATTTTAGAGAACCCACCGGATGAAAAGAATGCCCAAATCCATCGCCGGCGATGAGCGAATTTGCAACACTATGCAGGACTTACGACCCTTTCCTCCAATTCGGACTGCGCTTCTCGATGAAGGCCGAGACTCCTTCCTGGGCGACGTCGTCGATCATATTGCAGGCCATCGCCTGCCCGGCGAGTTGGTAGGCCGGCGCAATGCCGAGCTCGATCTGGCGGTAAAACAATGCCTTGCCCGCCGCAATCACGGCATGCGGCTTGGCAGCGATGGTCGCCGCCAGCCTATCGATCTCCTGATCGAGGAGCGCCGCGGGCACGCTGCGGTTGATCAGTCCGCGCCGCACGGCCGCGGCTGCGTCGATGACATCGCCCGTCAGCAGCATTTCCAACGCCGCCTTGCGCCCGACATTGCGTGAAAGCGCCACCGACGGAGTCGCGCAGAACAGGCCCACGTTGACGCCGGACACCGCAAAGCGCGCATCGTCGGCGGCCACTGCAAGATCGCACATGGCCACCAGCTGGCAACCGGCGGCGGTCGCGATGCCATGCACCCGTGCGATCACCGGTTGCGGCAAGGTCTGAATCCGCAGCATCAACCGGCTGCAATCATCGAACAGCCGCTGGTAGTAATCCAAACTCGGGTTGGCCTTCATCTGCTTGAGGTCGTGACCGGCGCAAAAAGCCCTGCCGGCACCGCCCAGCACCACGACGCGCGCCGATGGATCGGCGGCCAGTGATTCGAGCGCGGCGTGCAAGGCCGCCAGCATCTGCTCGGACAGCACGTTGTACTGGGCCGGACGATTGAGCGTCAGGAATACCACGCCGTCCCTGCGCTGCTGCAGGACCAGGGGCTCGAGATTACCGGCAACGCCTTGCGCATTCATAGCCAACTCCCCGCGGCTTCGCCGCTTCGTTCGACTCGCGGCAGCGCCGCTCCGCTGGTACCTCGGCACCATGATATTGACCGGTTGGTGCTTCCCGCCAATCGGTCAAATTCCCTGGGTCGAAGTACTAGATATGATCGGCCAGATTCGGCTCCGGCAGCTTTTTCGGGAAGGCACCGGCTCTGCTCAGCATGCCCGGAACATCCCGCCCCATGGCGCCGGCAAGCCAGCGCGCCGACCCGATCAGGCGATCCAAGTCCAATCCCGTGCGGTAACCCGACCGCTGCAGCATGTATGCCACATCTTCCGTGGGGACGTTGCCCGTGGCGCGCGGCGCAAAGGGACAGCCGCCGATGCCGCCCAACGAGGCGTCCACGATCTTGGCACCGGCCTGCACCGCCGCCCACACATTGGCGAGCCCGGTGTTGCGCGTGTTGTGAAAGTGCACGCGCACCGGCAAGGGCTTGATCACCGCCGCGACACGAGCGACGAGCGCCGCCACCTCTCCCGGACTCGCCACACCGATGGTATCTGCGAGGGCCACTTCTACCGGCCCCGCCGCCGCGGCCACCCGCGCCATCTCGACCACACGGGAGGGATCTACCTCGCCGTCGAAGGGGCAGCCGAAGGCCGTGGATATGGTGATCTGCGCGCGGCGAGATTGCGCGCGCGCCAGCCGTACAACCTCGCAGCACATGGCGAGGGACGCGTCCGAGGTCGTGCCTTGATTGCGCACGGCGAAGCCATCGGATGCCGCGCATACCGCGCCGAGTTCATCCATGCCCGCTTCGATGGCGCGCAGCGCACCGCGCTTGTTCAGCACCAAGCCGATGAAGAGGACACCGTCACGGCGCGGAATACCGGCGGCCACCGCATCGGCATCGGCCATCTGGGGCACGAGCTTGGGATTCACGAAGCTGGTGGCCTCGATTCGGCGCACCCCGGCATCGAGCGCGCGGCCGATCAGCTCCAATTTTTGCGACGTGGTGAACAGCGCCGACTCATTTTGCAGTCCGTCTCGTGGACCGACTTCGACCATTTCTATGTTTGACATAAGAAACTCGTTTTATATCAATAAATTAAATAATTAATATCACGTTAATTCTGCATCACGGCGGCCATAACCACCGCCGCCCGGGGTAGCGATGACGAATATGTCGCCGGGCCGCATGTCGACCTCGGCGAGGTGCTCGAGCCGCTCCATGCGCCCATCCGCCCGCTCGATCCAGTTCTCGCCGACGGCGCCGGCCTCGCCGCCGTCCAAGCCGAACGCGCCGTGCCGCCGCCCGTTGCTCAAGATCGATGCAGTCATCGCTTCCAAGAAGCGAATGCGCCGCACTCCGCCGTCGCCGCCGCGCCAGCGCCCGGCGCCCCCCGAGCCCGCCCGAATCTCATAGGACTCGAGGCGCACGGGGAACCGAAACTCCAGAACTTCCGGATCGGTCAGCCGCGAGTTGGTCATATGAGTTTGGACCACGCTGGTGCCGGCAAATTCAGGCCCCGCACCGGAACCGCCGGCGATGGTCTCGTAGTACTGGTAGCGCGCGTTGCCGAAAGTGAAATTGTTCATGGTGCATTGGCTCGCCGCCATCGCGCCCAGAGCCCCGAACAAGGCATTGGTGACGCAGGTGGACGTCTCGACATTGCCGGCGACCACGGCAGCCGGGGATCGCGGGTTGAGCATGCAGCCTTCGGGCAGAATGATCCGCAGCGGCTTGAGGCACCCCGCATTGAGCGGAATATCATCATTGACCAGGGTGCGAAACACGTACAAGACGGCCGCCGTGGTGATCGCCCGCGGTGCATTGAAATTATTGGTCAACTGAGGACTGGTGCCGCTGAAATCGATGCTGGCGCTGCGCTCGTGCGCGTCGACCCGCACACTCACGTGAATCTCTGCGCCATTGTCGAGCGGCAGCGTGAACTCGCCATCCTCGAGCGCCGTGATGACGCGGCGCACCGACTCCTCGGCGTTGTCCTGCACATGCCGCATGTAGGCAAGCACGGTGTCGCGGCCGTGCTGCGCAATCGTCGACTTGAGCTCCACCGCGCCCTTCTCGTTCGCGGCGATTTGTGCGCGCAGGTCGGCGAGATTCTGGCCGGGGTTGCGCGACGGGTGTGCGCCTGCGCCGAGCAAGTCGCGCAACGCGGTTTCACGCAGCGTGCCTTGATCGATGAGCTTGAAGTTATCGATCAGCACCCCCTCTTCGCCGATGCCGGCGGAGAACGGCGGCATGGAACCCGGGGTGGTGCCGCCGATGTCGGCGTGATGGCCGCGCGACGCCACGAAGAAACTGGGGCGGTCCTCGCCCTCGGCGAGATAGACCGGCGTCACCACCGTCACGTCCGGCAAATGCGTCCCTCCGTGGTAGGGATCGTTCAAGACATAGACATCGCCGCTCTGCATTCCCGGATTGCGCGCAATGACGCTGCGGATCGACTCGCTCATCGACCCTAAGTGCACCGGCATGTGCGGTGCATTGGCGATCAAGGAACCCTCGGCATCGAACAGGGCGCAGCTGAAATCCAAACGCTCCTTGATGTTCACGGAGTAAGCCGTGTTCTGCAGCCGCAGTCCCATCTGTTCGGCGATGTTCATGAACACATTGTTGAACAGTTCGAGCATCACCGGATCGACCTGCGTCCCCGCCGCGTGGCGCGCGGCACGCGGGCGGATGCGCTGCAGTTCGACGCAGCCCGCGGCCGTCACCGACGCCCGCCAGCCCGGCTCGACCACCGTGGTGGCGTTGCGCTCGGCGAGAATGGCCGGACCGTCGATGTACGCACCGGCACGTAAGGTCTCGACTCGGAACAGGCGCGCCTCGCGCCAGCCTGCGGGCTCATCGTCCGCCAGGCAGTACATGCGCAGCGCGGCATCGGCAGTTGCTTCGTAGCGCGCAACTACGCCGGCCAGGAACGCAGCGGCGGCCGGCGCGTCCGCCCCGGGGGCAATACATTCGACCGACACCGATTCGATGACCAGCGATTGATTCGGCATCAGAAAGGCGAAACGGCGGCGATAACTCTGTTCAAAGGCGTTGCGGATTGCCGTGACCGCTTCCGCCGGCGGGTTCTGCATGGGCAGCTCGATGCTCAAGGCCGTGTCGGTGCCTTGATAGCGCACACGTACACGCGTGAGGGTGCGCAGCGCAGCAGCGCCCGGCGCGGCGGCGCGCAGACCCTGCGCCTCGAGTTCCGTGCTCGCGTCGGCCTGCAGCCGCAGACACAGCATGCGCGCTTCACGCAGCCCCGCGTCGTCCAGCGGGCACTCGACCGCCGCGTCCCGAATGACGATCTGATCGGCGAGTCCCATGCCGTAGGCGGACAATACGCCGGCCAGTGGATGGATGAACACACGGAACATACCCAGCGCATCGGCCACCTGGCAGGCGTGCTGACCGCCGGCGCCGCCGAAACACTGCAGCGTGTAGCCGCTCACATCGTAGCCGCGCATGACCGAAATGCGCTTCACGGCATTGGCCATGCTGCCCACGGCGATCTGCAGCGCACCGCCCGCCGCCTCCTCGGGACTGATGGGATTGCCCGTGGCCTTCGTCATGCGCTCGGCCAACTCGGCGAAGCGCCGCGCAACGATGTCGGCGTCCAGCGATTCATCGGCCCCCGGTCCGAACACCCGCGGAAAGAATTCCGGTTGAATTCGGCCCAGCAAGACGTTCGCGTCGGTGATGGTCAGGGGCCCCGCGCGCCGGTAGCTCGCGGGTCCGGGATTCGCCCCCGCGGATTCGGGCCCCACCCGCAGGCGCGCGCCGTCGAAGCGAATGATGGAACCGCCGCCGGCCGCTATGCTGTGAATGCTCATCATGGGCGCGCGCACCCGCACACCGCCCACTTCGGTGTCGAATGCGCGTTCGTATTCGCCCGCAAAGTGGCTCACGTCGGTCGAGGTACCGCCCATGTCGAAGCCGATGAGCTTGGTGTGCCCCGCCTGCTGCGCGGTGCGCGCCATGCCGACGATGCCGCCGGCCGGACCCGAGAGAATTGCATCCTTGCCTTGGAAGTGATGCGCCTGGGTCAAGCCGCCCGAACTCTGCATGAAAAACAACGGCACGCCGGGCATCAGACGGGCGACCTCGATCCACATAGCGCCGCAGAATCGGCGACAGATACGCATCCACCACCGTGGTGTCGCCGCGCGGCACGAGCTTCATGAGCGGACTTACCCGGTGCGACACCGAAATCTGCGTGAAGCCGATTTGCCGCGCGATGTCTTCGGCGGCGCGCTCGTGCTGGACGTAGCGGTAGCCGTGCAGAAACACGATGGCGCAGGAGCGCACGCCGTCCGCAAAGGCCCGCAGCAATTCGGCGCGCAGCGCCGATTCGTCCAGCGGCAAGATGATCTCACCGCGGGCGCCCACTCGTTCCGCCGCCTCGATCACGCGCTCGTAGAGTAATTCCGGGAGCAGGATGCGGCGGTCGAAGAGCCGCGGCCTGGCCTGGGTCGCGATCCGCAGTGCATCGCGGAAGCCGCGCGTGATGACCAGCACGGTGCGCTCGCCGCTTGCGCTCCAGCAGCGCGTTGGTGGCCACGGTGGTGCCCATCTTCACGCAGGCCACGCGCTGCGCCGTGATCGGCTCTCCCGGCGCCAGCCCGAGCAGCCGCCGGATGCCTTCCACCGCGGCGTCGGGATACTGCGATCGGGTTCTCCGACAGCAGCTTGCTGCGTGTGCAGCGTGCCGTCCGGCGCACATCCGACGATGTCAGTGAAGGTACCGCCCCGATCGATCCAAAACTGCCAACGCTCGCTCATAGTCTAACCGGCAGCGCCGGCCTCGACGCCGAACACGCGGCCGCGAGTCTCCGGAAGCGCCCAAGCCGATACCACGACCAACGCATACGCGCCCACGGTCATCCCGCTGATGGATTCGGCCAAGGAAACATGCGCGCTCAAGGTACCGATCAGCGCCGGGCACACCGCGCCGATCGCGCGGCCCGTGCTGTAGCAGAACCCCTGGCCCGAGCCGCGCACGGAGTTCGGAAACAACTCGGCGAAACACGCCCCCATGCCGGAGAAAATTCCCAGCACGAAGAAACCCAGAGGGAAGCCGATCAGCAACATTCCGCCGCTCACCGGCATATGGGTATAGATCAATATCAGCAGTGCTCCGCAGCAGGCAAACGCCATGAAACTGCGCCGGCGGCCAACGGCATCCGCGAGCCATGCGCTGCACAGGTATCCCGCCAGTGAACCTGTGATCAGCATCAATAAATAGCCGGTTCTCCCCGTCACCGAGAGATGCCGTTCGGTTTCCAGAAAGGTGGGCAACCAGGTAGTCACCGAGTAATAGGCGGCCAGCATTCCGGTCGCCAGCAACGTCGCCAAGACGGTGTTGCGCAGCAGTGGCGGCCGAAAGATATTCAAGAAATCGGCCCCGGAAGGCCCTCCTGCGGAACGCGTCTCAGCAGAGGCTCGCGCGCGCATTTTCAAGTAAACCGCCGGTTCGTTCACGTTGCGGCGAATGTAGATGATCAACAATGCCGGGAGAATGCCCACCCAGAACAGGACTCGCCAAGCGAGTTCGGGCGGCAGCAGCATGCTGGCCGCCCAGAACGCCAGCGCGGCCGCGGCCCAACCCACCGACCAGCTGCTCTGCACCACCCCGGCGGCCTTGCCGCGATGGCGTGCCTCGATGGTCTCGGCGACCAACACCGAGCCCACGGACCATTCACCGCCGAAACCGAACCCCTGCATGGCTCGAGTGAACAACAGCTGGCCATAGGAATGCGTGAATCCGCTCGAGAAGGTGAACACCGCGAACCACAGCACGGTCAGCTGCAGAACCCGCACTCGGCCGAATCGATCCGCCATGATGCCCGCGCCCCAACCGCCGATGGCCGACGTGAGCAGCGCGGCACTCGCGATGTATCCCGCCTCGGCCTTGCTCATACCCCACAGGATGATCAGCGTCGGAATGACGAAGGTGTAGACCATGAAGTCGAAGCCGTCCAAGCCGTAGCCTGCGTAGGCCGCGAGCATTGCTCGGCGCTCATCGGCGCCGGTGTGTTGCAGCCACATCAAATCTATCTCCTGCCCCCATGATCCTTACCGCCCATGATTCGTATCCGCAACGATCGGCTGCTCGGCCTCGATCCAAAGCCACGCGAGAGCGCTTGCCACCGAGAATACCGCGCCAAGCACGAACGCCATGCGCCACAAATGTTCGCCCGACAAATAGCCGATGATCGGAATGGCGATGATGCCTCCGAGATTGCCCCCCGTGTTCATGACGCCGCTTACCGCCATGGTGTCCCCGCGGCCCACGGTCATGGCCGCGCCCCAGTACGCGCCTTCATTGAGTTCCACGGCCGCGAAACACAGGGCAAGTCCCGCCACTGCCCAGTAGGGATTCGCCGCATCGACCGACAAGAGCAGCAGCCCGCCGGCGACCGGCATCGCAATCAGGGGCATGAGGCGGTATCCCCAACGGTCGCCCAATCGACGGCACAGTGCGCCGGTGATCAAGCCGCCGACACCTGAGGCCAAGGCCGCAGCCAGGGGCGGCGTGGTCGCGAGCCAGCCGCTCTCCAGTACCGAAAACCGTCGCTCCTGCACCAGGTACAGAAAAACCCAATTGGAAAGCAGATAGAACGAGTAGTTCAAGCACGCATAGGAGATCGCGAGCAGCAGCACATTGCGGTTCTTGAGAATTTTTAGCAGCTGCCCGGTGCTGATCGCGCTGTCGACGGGCGTCGCGCTCGCCGTGCCGATTTCCTCGAGTTCCTGCGCTGTGACTGCGGCATGCTCACGCGGGGTGTTGCGCCCATACCAAGCCCAAACCGATATCAACGCGATGGCCGGCAGACTGGCCCACAGCAATGCCCGCTGCCATCCCATCACGGACATGAGACTCGCGATGAGCGGCGGGGTGAGCGCCGCTCCTAGCGACAATCCCATCGTCTGCAGCCCCTGCACGGAGGCCCAACTGCGGGGAGGAAACCAGACCTCGAACACGCCGGCGGATACCGGAAAAGTGGCGCCTTGAGAAACCCCCAACAGCAGCTGGGCCAGGAGCAGCGCTATGAATAACGCAAGACCGGTGAGCCAATACGGCACCAGAGGGGTCGCGATGGTGGCCAGGAACGCGGCAAGCCCGATGATGACAAAGGTGCGCCGCGCGCCCTGGCGTTGCCCGAAAATGCCGCCGGGGACTTGGAACAGGCCATACCCAACAACGAACGCCCACTCGATCAAACTGATCTGGAACTGGCTGAGATGCAGATCCGGCATCATGCGCTCGGCCGCCACCGTGATGCTCTTCTGCTGCAGATACGCCAGAAAGCCGAAACCGAACAGGAGGGAGAAAATCCGCCAACGGATGCGAATGAGCGGCGCGCGCGCCGTGGACTTCAGCATTCGTTTCGTCTCACCATCATGTAGCGATGATTCCCAGGGCTCGCTCGCGATGGGCGAGCGGCGGCGAATCGGGTGCCGAGACGGGCGGTTGCATGCGATATATTCGCATATTGCAAGGAGGGTTGACGCAATGAAAAGCCGGCCGAGCGGATTCGGAATAGCTAAACTGCCGCGGATCGTGCGCGGCAGAGGCAGCTACTTGTTCGACGCCGCGGGCAAGCGCTATCTGGACGGCTCAGGGGGCCCCGCGGTGTTCTGCGTCGGACACGCCCATCCGGAGGTCAACGCGGCCCTCACACAGCAGCTGAACGAGATCGCCTACGCCTATCGATATCTATTCACGAGCTCGGCGCTCGATGGCCTGACCGAGACGGTGCTTCGTTTGTGCGGCGGCGGCTTCCAGGACATCGTGTACACCTGCAGCGGTTCGGAGGCCGTCGAGTCGGCCTTGAAGATCGCCCTTCAGCATTTCAGCGCGCGCGGTCTCAGCACGAAGCGCCGGTTCATAGCACGGCGCCGATCCTGGCACGGCAATACCTTGGGAGCGCTGTCGGTTTCGGATTTCGCCCAACGGCGCCGCGCCTTTGAGGGGAGCCTGCTCGACGTCACATTCGTGTCCGCGGCGAATGCGTACCGGTTGCCCGACGGGGTATCCGGCGAGAATCTGACCGCGCATCTAGCCGCGGAGCTCGAACACGCCATCCTGTCCTTGGGGCCGCAATGCGTTGCCGCATTCATTTTCGAGCCCATCGTGGGAGCGGCCGGCGGCGTCGTGCCGGCACCCGAAGGCTACGCGCAGGCCATTCAGGCCGTATGCCGCAAATACGACGTGCTCATGATCGCGGACGAGGTGATGTGCGGATCGGGGCGCTGCGGCACTTGGCGCGCCTTGGAACATGAGGGGGTCGTTGCGGACATCATGTGCATCGCCAAGGGGCTGGCCGGCGGCTACATCCCGCTGGGGGCGACGCTGGTGACGCCCGGGGTCGCCGCACCCATTCACAGCGAACACGGCGCCTTCATGACCGGGCATACCTTCACCGGACACACGGCGGCCTGCGCGGCCGCCGTCGCCGTGCAGCACATCATTCAGCGCGATCGCCTCCTCGATCGGGTGCGCACCGTCGGCGCCGCATTTCAAGAGACCATTCGCCGCAGTCTGTCGAGATTCGACGAGGTCGGCGATGTGCGCGGGCGCGGATTTTTCATCGGTGTCGAATTGGTTCGCGACCGCCGCACCCGGCTGCCGTTTTCCGCGGAGCGGGCGCTGAGTTTCGACGTTGCGGCGCGCGCCTTCGCCGATGGGCTGATTTGTTACCCCTGTTCGGGCAACGTGGATGGAACCGCGGGCGACACCCTCATCATCGCCCCGCCCTACAATGCCGGCGACGGCGAATTGGAGGAAATCGTCGTCAAGTTCGCGCGCGCCATCGACGGCGCGTTAAGCAGTGCGTGAGGGTGCCTCTTCCGATGCATTCACCGCGACGAAGACGCAGCAATTCGCGCGCTCGGCCAATGACGCTCGCTGCGGGCTGCCCCACCAAAATCCTCCCGAGGGCTGCGGGTAGTGGCCCAACACGATGAGATCGATCGCCAGCCGGCGCGAGAATGTGATGATCTGCTCGATGATATTGCCGCTCGCCAAGTATCCTTCGGCTTGGACGCCGCGCGCCTTCAGCCATTCGATGGATTCATCGAGCAGTTTGCGATAGGCGCCCGCCTCATCGACGAGACATGCATGGCCGGCGGCACCGGCGGCGACCGCGGCATCCGTCACCCCGCCAGGAATGATGGACAACACGTACACGTGCGCGCCGAGGAGTATCGCGAGTTCTGCGCCGCGCTTGAGGGCCCGGCGGCCCGCCTCGGAACCGTCGTAACAGAGCAGCACCCGCTTGAACATAATGTCACTCCAGTTCGAACTGCAGGCTGATCCTGCCTATGTCCGCCCCGACGGAGTCCCAGCTCCACTCGTCGAAGTATGCTCGGCCTTGCCGCTCAATGCGAATAATTGTCGAGCAGCGCGTACCGTAGTCCGGCGCACGCACGAAGGCGCTCGACAGCAGCCTCTCCCACTCCACACTCACGCCCGTCTGGGGCAGTTGCGCGTCGAGTGCCGGCCGGTCGTCGCGCAGCAGATCGAGCAAGGGTGCCGTGTCGGTCAAATCCCCGAGCGCGGCCTGCAGTCGAGTCTTGGCGTTTTGCACCTTGGGCCACGGCGTGTCCAGCAAGTGATTCGACAGCCCGTAGATGCCGGGTTGCAGCTCCCGGCTGGCGCCGGACACGCTTTCGTAGATGCCGAGCCGCTCGCCGTCGGAGAAGATCAGATTGAAGCCGTTGTAGTCCGCACCCACGGCGCGCAAATGAGTGAGCCCCTCGGCCACCGAGGCGCCCGACTCGAGCATGGCTGTCACGAGCGCGCCGCGGCTCGGTGCGGCCGCGCGCCGCTGCTCCGGATCGCGGTAATTCGTGAGCGCGGCAAATCGGCCGGTGCGGGTGAGGCCGAGCCAGGTCCCGCCGGCCTCGAGGTCCCGCCCCGCGAGAATCTGCGGCCGGTCCGGCCACCACTCGGCGCGGGCGGCCGGCCGCGCATGGAATTCATCCCGATTGGCCGCCACCACACAGGGATAGAGCGGATGCACCCGCCAGACGACCAGAACCAGACACATCAACGCTGCTCCCGGCGGTCCTGCGCGCCGCTCATCGGCAGGAGTGTCTGGTCCAGTACCTCTATCCAATGCTTCACCGGGGTGAGCGTGCCGGATTGCAGATGCTGAATGCAGCCCATGTTGGCCGAGACGATGATTTGCGCGTCGATCTTCGCGAGGTTCTCGAGCTTGCGGTCGCGCAATTGCCGGGCGAGATCCGGCTGCAATATCGAATAGGTGCCCGCGGAACCGCAACAGAGGTGGCTCTCGCTGCTCGCGAGGGCGACGTCGAACCCAAGCTCGCGCAGCTGCGATTCGAGTCCGCCGCGCAATTGCTGGCCGTGCTGCAAGGTGCAGGGCGGATGCAGCGCCAGCCGCTTCGGCCCGTCGAGCCGCATTTTCCCCCTCAATGCGGGCACCAGCTCCGGCAGCAATTCGCTCAAGTCGCGCGCCATCGCGCTGATGCGCGCCGCTTTGTCGGCATATCGTGCGTCGCCGGCCAGCGCGTGCGCGTACTCCTTGATGGCCAGACTGCAGGCGGATGCCGAAGCCACGATCGCCTGGATGTCGCCCGCAGATACCAGCGGCATCCACGCGTCGATGTTGCGGCGCATGTTCTCGAGGCCGCCCTGGTGATCACCGAGATGAGTGCGCACCGCGCCGCAGCAGCCGGCCGCGCTCGCATACAGGGTCTGGATGCCTGCCGCATCGAGCACGCGCGTCGCCGCGCGGTCGATAGTGGGCATCATTGAGGGCTGCACGCAGCCCTGCAGCATCAACACCTTGCGCTGATGCCCGCGGGCCGGACCTGGGGCAGCGCGAGTCGTCGAACGGCGCGGCACCTTGTTCCTGAGCACGGCCGGCAATAGCGGCCGCATCGCCTGAGCCGCGCGCATCGCGGGAGCAAACAACGGCGAGGTGAGGCCTTCCTTGAGCATCCAGCGCGCGGTCCGCTCCGGCGCCGGGCGCTGCACCCGCGCGTCCACGATCTTTCGACCGATATCCACGAGGTGCCCGAACTCCACGCCGCTCGGACATGTGGTTTGGCAGTTCAGACAGGTCAAGCAACGATCCAAATGCTGCTGCGTGCTGCGTGTGACTTCCCCGCCCTCGAGCACCTGCTTCATCAAATATATCCGGCCGCGCGGTCCGTCGAGTTCATCGCCCAGCAATTGATAGGTCGGGCAGGTCGCGTTGCAGAAACCGCAATGCACGCACTTGCGCACGATGGCCTTCGCCTCTTCGCCTTCGGGAGTGCCCGCGAATTCCGGACTCAAATGGGTTTGCATGACGGCTCAAAGCTCGGCGTACAGACGCCCTGGGTTGAGGATGCAGGCCGGATCGAAGGCCTGCTTCAGTCCGCGGTGAATTCGCATCAGAGCGTCGCTCAAGGGCGTGAACACTCCATGCGGACCTGTCGGCGCCCCGGATCAGCGTGGCGTGTCCGCCCGCCAGCGCCGCGGCATCGCGCACCTCGCGGACATCTGCAGTCGTGCGCCACCAGCGCTCGGCGCCGTGCCACTCGATGAATTGCCTGCCGGACAATGTGACGGGAGCGGCGGTCGCCGGCAGGGACAACCGCCAGAGACATTCGCCGCGCGCCAGGTCGGCCTCGCTCAACGCGAAAAAATCGCTGCTCTGATCGCGTACTCTGCGCCACCACGACAGCGCCGCGTCGGGGGCGACAGCGGCGCCGCCCAACCTGCCGCACGCCGCAGTCACCGCCGCGGCCGCACCGGCCAGACGCACATACAGCCGCCCATCGTGCCAGGCGCTGGCATTCAGCGGCAGCGGCTGGGATGCCCAGAGCCGCAGTTGCTTCAGGGCCTCTGTTTCATCCCAATCGAAGCACAGGCTCGCCGTGGCCCGGGAGATGGGCAGCACCTTGATCGACACTTCGCAAATGACGCCCAAAATGCCCAACGACCCCGCGATCAGCCGCGACACATCGTAGCCGGCGACATTCTTCGCGACCTGACCGCCGAATGTCAGCACCTCGCCACGTCCATTGAGCAGGGTAACGCCCAACACATGGTCGCGCACCGATCCCAAACTGGCGCGCGCCGGCCCGGACAGGCCCGCCGCCACCATTCCCCCCACCGTACCGCCCGGAGAAAAGCGCGGCGGCTCGAACGGCAGGCATTGACCGCATTCCTCGAGTGCAGCTTCCAACTCCGCGAGCGGTGTGCCGGCGCGAACCGTCACCACCAATTCGGTGGGTTCGTAGCTGCTGATGCCCGCAAGGCCGGTCACGTCCAACGGGTCGCCGGTCGCAGGCCCGCCGTAGAACGCCTTGGTGCCGCCGCCGCGGATGTCGAGCGGCGCCTTGCGCGACCGCGCCTGATCGACCTGGTCGATCAAACGCGCGAGCACCGTGTCACGTTCATCCATCAGAATCTCGGCAAGTCCGGGAACGGCAGCATGCCGCGATGCACGTGCATCTTGCCGTACTCGGCGCAGCGCTGCAGAGTCGGGATCACCTTTCCCGGGTTCAACAACTCGAGCGGATCGAAGGCGTGCTTGACCGCCAGAAATTGCGCGCGCTCGGCCGGCGAGAACTGCACGCACATGGAGTTCAACTTCTCGACGCCCACGCCATGCTCGCCGGTGACGGTGCCGCCCAAGCGCACGCTGGTCTCCAAGATATCGGCGCCGAACAATTCGCAGCGGTGCATCTCATCCGGATCTTCCGCGTCGAACAAGATCAGCGGATGCAGATTGCCGTCGCCGGCATGAAAGACATTCACGCAACGCAGGCCGTACTTGCCCTGCATTTGCTCGATCGCGCGCAGCATCTCTGCCAAGCGCTTCCGCGGTATGGTGGAATCCATGCACATGTAGTCCGGGCTGATGCCGCCGGACGCCGGGAATGCGTTCTTGCGGCCGCTCCAGAACTTCAGGCGCTGCGCCTCATCGCGGCTGACCTCGATGCGCGATGCCCCGGCGGCGCGGAGCACCTCCTCCATTCGAGCGATCTCCTCGGCCACCTCCTCGGGCGTGCCGTCGCTTTCGCACAGCAGAATGGCGGCGGCGTCGAGGTCGTAATCGGCGTGCACGAACGCTTCGACCGCGGCGGTCATGGCCTTGTCCATGAGCTCGAGGCCCGCGGGTATGATGCCCTGCGCGATCACGCTGGCCACCGCGGCGCCGGCCGACTCGATGTCATCGAAGCTCGCCATGATGCAGCGGGCCAGCTGCGGTTTGGGAATGAGCTTCACCGTGACTTCGGTGGTGACGGCCAGCATGCCTTCGCTGCCCACGACCATCGAGAGCAGATCGAGGCCCGCCGCGTCCAGCGCCTGCGAACCGAACTCCACCGGCTCGCCGTCCGCCGTGAAGCCGCGCACCCGCAGCACGTTGTGCAGGGTCAGACCGTATTTCAAGCAGTGCACGCCGCCGGAATTCTCGGCCACGTTGCCGCCGATGGTGCAGGCGATCTGGCTGCTCGGGTCGGGAGCGTAGTACAAACCGTAAGGAGCGGCCGCCTCGCTGATGGCCGGCATTGCGCACGCCGCATTGCACGACTGCGCGTGCATGCCGCGGCATCGATCTTGAGGATCTTGTTGAACTTGGCGAGCGACAGAATCACGCCCCGATGATGCGGCATGCGCGCCGCCGGACAAACCCGTGCCCGCCCCGCGCGCAATGACGGGCACGCCCATCCGATGACAGAGCTCGAGCATCGCCGCCACCTCTGCTTCGGTTTCCGGGAGCACCACGACCATGGGCGAAGTGCGATAGGCGGTCAGCGCATCGCACTCATAGGGTGCGGTGTCTTCATGGCGAAACAGGACTGCCCCACGCGGCAGGATGTCGGTGAGCGCGGCCACCACCAGCGCTTGGCGTTCATCGCGCGAGGCTTCGGCCGGCGCCGCGGCGAGCGGCGGATCGGCCCCCAATGCAGTGTTCATACCGGTATTATGCCTCACTCCGTCTACGCAGCGGTCGCGCGCAGCCCTCGCGGGACCGCGATCGCGCGCAGCACGCCGCGGCGAAGCAGCCGCGCACCACGGCACCATGACAGAATCGGCAGCACTAGAGTAGGATTCGCCAAAACCAACTAACGGCCATTAAGACCGCACGCGGGGAGTGGGAATGTTTCACCAGTTATTGACACCGGTCGGCAACAGTCTGTTGCTGTCTTTCTTGGTCGCGATACTGCCCATCGCAACCGTTCTCGTCCTTCTGGGAATATTGAAGCGCCCGGCTTGGCAGGCCGCCCTGGCGGGTCTCGCCGTCGGTTTGATCATAGCGGCCACGGCCTGGGGCATGCCGGTGCCGATCGCCTTCGCCGCCGCCCTCAATGGCGGGGTGTTCGCGCTGTGGCCGGTGATGTGGATCGTCATCAATGCGCTGCTGCTGTACAACGTCGCCGTTGCGTCGGGGCGCTTCGACGCGTTTCGCGCCTGGGTGATCAATCACCTGCCGAATGACCGGCGGGTGGTGTTGATCGCCATCGGCTTTTGCTTCGGCGCCCTGCTCGAAGGCATCGCCGGATTTGGCGCACCGGTCGCCATCACCTCGTCTCTGCTCATCATCTGCGGCTTTCCGGCTCTCGACGCGCTGGTGTTCGTGCTGATCTTCAACACCACCCCGGTGGCGTTCGGCGCCCTCGGCGCGCCGGTTACGGTCCTGGGTGCCGTGACGGGACTGCCGGCGCCGGCGCTGGCGGCCATGGTCGGCCGTCAGCTGCCGTTCCTCGCTGCCTTCCTGCCCTTCTATGTCATGGCGCTCTACGGCGGATGGCGCTCGATCCGCGCCCTCTGGCCCGTGCTGCTGGTCGCGGGCGTGAGCTTCGGTCTTGCGCAATTTGCCGCATCCAACTATCTCGATTACACCCTGACCGACGTGTTCGCGGCGCTCGGCTCGCTCGCGGCGACCTTGCTGTTCCTTCAGTTCTGGCGCCCGGCGCCGGACGCGGAGTTTGCAATCTCCCGTACACCGAACGAGACGCCCATCGCCGCCTCCCGACAGGTGCCTGCCTGGCAGGGTTGGATGCCCTGGCTGATCGTGACGGCCATCGTGATCGTGTGGACCTACCTCAAGATCGCCACCATCGGACAGCAGGGCATTCATTGGCCGGGATTGGACAAGGCCGTCTCGATCACGCTCTACCAGGATAAGCCCTACGCCGCCGTCTGGAACTTCCAGCCGCTCGGCACCGGCACCGCGATCCTGCTGGCCGCGATCATCACCGCCCTTCTGGTCCGGCTGTCGCCCGCCGAATTCTTTCGATGCGCCGTGCGCACCATTCGCCAGATCTGGCAGGCCGTCTTGACCGTCATGCTGATCGTCGCGCTCGCCTATGTGATGAACTACTCCGGCCTCGCCTATACGCTGGGTCTTGCGGTTGCATCCACCGGCCATGCGTTCATCTTGTTTTCACCCTTCCTCGGATGGATCGCGGTGTTCCTGTCGGGCAGCGATACCTCAGGCAACGCCCTGTTCGGCAACTTACAGGTGGTCGCTGCGCGGCAACTGCACCTCAATCCTCTGCTGTTCGCCGCCACCAACTCCTCCGGAGGTGTCCTCGGCAAGATGATTTCTCCGCAGAACATCGCGACCGGCGTATCCGTGACCGATCTCAAGGGCAAGGAAGGCGCGGTGCTCGCGCGCACCTTCGTTCACAGCATCGTGCTGACGCTGGTGCTGGTCATCATCGTCATCATTCAGCAATACCTGGTGCCCGGCATCATTCCGAGCTTTGTCGCGAGCCAGTAGCCTAATGGTCGCGGCCCTGCGGCGGCGCTCAGACGATCAAAAGACCCCGACTGAGCGGGGTCGACATGCGAAGTGAAACCGCGGTATGGATCGCAATCGCGGTCTGCGCGCTTACAGTCATCGGCGCAGTGATTGCGCTGGTAAAGGGGGCCACGGCTGATGAACAAAAGCCTCAGCGGCATTTACCGGGAGTTCAAGGCACGTAGAGTCAAGCCGCAATCGCCGATTGCAAAAACCCTTGGTTTGGGGGCAATGGGTTTATTCTTGGCTTCGATCGTGTGCCTCTTCACGATTACTACATGGTAGCTAGCGCGAAGGACCGCTATGGTCAGACAACTGTCACGTTTCGTCGTCATCCCGACGAACGTCTTCGAGCGTGAGAGGGAACGCGGAAACGACACATGGAGACGCAAATAGCTACGCCGCCAATCGCTGGATCTTGGGTACCGCCTTCCTCTGTGCCTTCCACAGATCATGAGCGAGCTGCATGTTCAGCCAAGATTCCGCTGACCCGCCAAGCGCCATCGCCAAACGGATGGCGAGCTGCGGACTTATCCCGGCATGCTCGTTGACCACCCGAGACAAAGCAACACGGCTCACCTTCAGGTGCTTGGCAAACTCAGTCACCGAAATCCCACCATCCTTCCGCAGCACCGTATTCCTGAGTATCCGCCCGGGGTGCGCCGGATTGAACATCTGTGCCATAAAAGCCCCTTACATAACTTAGTGATAGTCCTGATAATCGACCAAGATCGCGTCCTTTCCTTCGAACGAAAACGTCAGCCGCCAATTCCCATTAACCGAAACAGCCCAGTGTCCCGCCAAATCCGACTTCAGCGGATGCCAATACCAACCAGGCAAATTCATATCCTCCGCACTAACCGCCGCATTTAACCTAGTAAGCTGATCGGTGAGCTTGTTCGCATGCTTCGGCTGGATGCCGGCCTTGGAGCCTGTGGCAAAGAATTTCTCAATCCCTTTATGCCTGAAGCCCTTGATCACTTGTATAGTGTATAGATACACGATACATTTTGCAATCGGACTACGAAGCGGGCGTTTGCGCTGGGGAATTGACAAACGGTGTGGTGATTTTTATCGTTTTTATCGGACCCGTGGAAAATGGTGCCCCGGGCAGGAATCGAACCTGCGACCTAGCGCTTAGGAGGCACTCGCTCTATCCACTGAGCTACCGAGGCCAAGGCTAGACCGGAGTTGCCTCCGGCCTAAATGGTGGTGGAGGAGAAGGGGATCGAACCCTCGACCTTCGCATTGCGAACGCGACGCTCTCCCAACTGAGCTACTCCCCCATATAGGGTTAAATCATTGTCTTGCAAGGGTTTCTGCAGTCCGCATACTGCTCCTCGGCAAGAACAATGGGGGCCACAAATTGGACCGCCCGAAATTCGAGGCGGAATAATACCTGAAACCGAGCATTTCAAACGGGAAACCTTTCAACTGGCGCACTGCCGTCCCGAATTGGGCGCGTACGAAGTCGGATCTCGACAAAATCGCCGCTTGATGATCAACGCAGCGGGTAGGATATTGCCCTGGGAGGGGGAGTTATGATCAAAGCGGGCGAACGTGCGCCGGAATTCACGCTTCCGGATGAGACGGGAAAGGACCGGTCACTGACAGAGCTATTGAGCGCAGGCGCGATCGTGCTCTATTTCTACCCCGCCGATTTCACCCCCGGTTGTACGCGCCAGGCTTGCATCCTGCGAGACATACACTCCGAAATCAAAAGTGCCGGCCTGCGGGTCGTCGGCATCAGCCCGCAGAGTCCCGAATCGCATGCCAGATTCAAGGCCAAGTACCGACTGCCGTTCGTCCTGCTGTCGGATGAACAGAAGACCGTGGTCAAGATGTACGGGGTCAACGGGCCCTTGGGGATCGGAGTGCGTCGGGCCACGTATTTGATCGATGCGAGCCGCCGGATTCGCGACGTGGTATTGGCGGACTTCAAGATCGGCCGTCACGAGGAGTTCGTCCGCAAGGCGGTTATGCTGCGCGCCACGGTGGCTTCTTGAGCGGCCTGCAGAGCGGGGGCAGTTTCTCAGTAATTCAAGCGCAACACGTTTGCGTGGCCGATTCGCGGCACGGTGACGATGTACATGGTGCCGTACTCCTGCTCGTCGATCCCCGGAACATTCTGGATGCCGCTCAAGGCCTCGACGATCCGGGGTAAGGTATTGCCGTGCCCAACGATCAATACTCTGCCGCCGGGGTGCTCGCGTAGCGCCCGGCGCGCGAGGCCCTGGGGATCGTCGGCTGGCGCAACGGTCGCGGTAATGCCGAGCCGCGCCGCCAGGGGTGCGGCGGTGAGTCGGCTGCGCAAAGTCGGCGAGACGTAAATTGCATCCACGTGACCCAAGACCTTGGCATCGCCGAACATCCCCGCGAGCAGCGCCGCCCGCGCCTCGCCCGCCGCATTGAGGGGTGGATCGGTAACGCTGACACTCAAATCCTTTTCGGCATGGCGAACGACGATGACGGTGGTCGAGCCGGCCGTTCCCCATACCCAGGCGGCCAAGACCGCAAAGCCTAAGACCATGACCGCAGCGATCGCTGTCAGCCAGATCGGCGTCAAGAATGGCCGGCGTTGAAAACTCACATGATCCCTTTTCATTGGTACGATGATAGCAATGAATGGCTTTCCCCTGCCCAGACTGCAGGTACTGATCCTTGCGGCTGGGTTTTCGTCCCGGTTGGGCCGCCCGAAGGCCCTGGTTCGGGTGCGTGCCCTCAGCCTATTGCGTCGAACTCTGATTCTGGCGGCGCATTGCGCGCCCGCGAAAATCGTCGTGGTAATTCCGCGGCATGCGGCGCGCTACAGGCTGGAGGCTCGCGGTCTCGAGGTAACCTTTGCCACCAATCCACGGCGCGCAGACGGGCTGTCGGGTTCGGTGCGCCGCGGCGTTGCTGCGGCACGCTACTCCCCCGCTCTTCTACTGCTGCCGGTCGATCTGGCCGAACTGCAGCCACGCGATCTGACCCGGCTGATCTCACGCTGGCGCGCGGCTCGGCGCCGCGTGGTCGCGAGAAGAATCGGGCAGATTGGACAGCAAGATGCGGCGCCGCGCGGCGGCGTGCCGCTCATTCTGCCGCGATGGCTTTACGCTCGGGCGGCGCAGGTGACGGGCGACATCGGCCTGCGCGATCTGGTGAGCGGTTTGCCTGCATCGCAGCGAGTGCTGTTGACTCTGCCCTCCGCCGTGCTGGACGTCGATACGCCCCAGGATCTGCGCGCCGCAAGATATGCGCTGCGCACCCCGCGCGTCAGTCTCTAGACCTCAGCACCGAGATATTGACCGGTTGGAGCATCCGCCAAATTCCCTGGGTCGAGGTTCTAGCCCTGCACCAGCCGATATCCGACCGCCGTTTCGGTCAAGATATGCTTGGGCCGCGCCGGATCGTCCTCCAGTTTCTGACGCAGATGGCCCATGTAGACGCGCACATAGTGGCCGTCCTCGGTGTGCGAGGGACCCCAGACCTCGCGCAGGATCTGCCGGTGCGTGAGCACTTTGCCGGAATTGGCGATCAACAAGGTCAACAGCCGGTATTCGATCGGGGTCAGGTGCACCGGCGCTTCGCCCTTGTGAACGGTGCGCGAGCTCAAATCGATCTTGACGTCGCCGAACTCGAAGATCGAGCCCAATCCCGCTCCCGCATCGCGGCGCCGGCGCGAAGCGCGCACCCTTGCCAGCAGTTCGCCGACCCCGAAGGGTTTGGTCAAGTAATCATCGGCGCCGGCGTCCAATGCTTCGATTTTGTCCTGCTCCCCGACGCGGGCGGACAGCACGATCACGGGCACATTCGACCAACCGCGCAGGTCCCGCAGGAATCCCATCCCATCGCCGTCGGGCATCCCAAGATCCAGGATGATCAAATCGGGCTTGCGAGTACCGGCATCGATCAGGCCTTGCCGCAAGGTATCCGTCTCATGCACGCTCCAACCCTCCGCCTCCAGGGCGGTGCGGACGAAGCGGCGAATTTGGCGCTCATCCTCGACGAGAATCGCCACCGGCAGCGGTTCAACCATGGGCGGCCTCCGCTTCCTCGGCTGCCGCAGGCGGATGTCCCAGCGGCAAAGTGAAGGTAAAGCGCGCGCCGCCGCCCGGACGATGTGTGGCGACGATTTTGCCTTGATGCGATTCGACGATGGCGCGGCAAATCGCGAGCCCAAGCCCCACCCCGGGCGTTGCCGATTCACGCTCGCCGCGGGTAAATTTCTGAAACACCGCTTCCTCCCGTCCCACGGTCAAGCCCGGACCGTCATCCGATACGGACACGCTGAGCTGATCCTCGACGACCTCTGCCGCCAAGGTGATCTGGCTTCCGAGCGGAGTGTACTTCGAGGCATTCTCCAGCAAATTGACCAACACTCGTTCGATCAGCAGCGCATCGATATGCACCAACGGCAAATCCCGCGGCATGTGCACTTCGACATGGTGCTGTTTCAACATGCCATGCGTGGCATTCAATGCCGAACCCACCACCTCCTCCAACGGCTGCCATTGGAGATTGAGTTTGACCTCGCCGCTTTCTATGCGCGCCATGTCGAGCAAATTGCTGACCATGGTGCTCATGCGGCGCGCTTCATCCTGTATCGCCTCCGCGCTCTCGAGCTGCGCCGGTGAAAGAGGCGGCTTGGTGAGCGTCAACGACTCCGCGAGACCGACGAGAACGGTCAGCGGCGTGCGCAAATCGTGCGACAGCGCTGCGAGCAATGAATTTCGCAGGCGCTCGGACTCCATCCGCACCACGGCATCCTGCGCCACCTCCACGTAGTGCACGCGTTCGAGCGCGAT
Source organism: uncultured Gammaproteobacteria bacterium (assembly GCA_963779985.1). Taxonomy (GTDB): domain Bacteria; phylum Pseudomonadota; class Gammaproteobacteria; order Steroidobacterales; family Steroidobacteraceae; genus Bog-1198. The sequence continues at coordinate 581,348 of CAVZZW010000004.1, read as the reverse complement.
GGCGATCAGCGCGGCAAAGGTGTCGAGCAGCTGCCGCTGTTCCGGTATGCGCAGCAGCCGGCGATTGCGCGCCTTCACGGCCAATACACCGCGCGCGCGAATCGGCGCGCGCAGCGGCACATACAACACCTCGCTGCCCGGCAAAGTATCCGTGCCGAAACCCGCCTGCTGGCCCTTGTCGAACGCCCATTGCGCGATGCCGATGTCGACCGCGAGCGCCGTATCGCTGCGCGAGGAAGTCTGGGCGAGTTGACCGGCGGCATTGGGCAGCAGCAATGCGGCGCTGGCGCGAAAGGTCCGCTCGATCGATTCATCGCTGATCCTCACGACCTGATCGATTTGCACCGCGCCTGACAGATCGCGTGCAATCTCGTACAGCGAACCTGCGCGCTCCTCGCGATGTCCGGCCACGCGCGCCTGGAAACGCAAACCCGCCGTCAACTGTCCGGTGATCAAGCCTACGGCCAGCATGATGAAGAACGTCAGAAAGTACTGCACATCGCTCACCGCAAAGGAAAATCTCGGCGGAACGAAAAAGAAATCGAAGGCACACACGCTCAACACCGCCGCCAGGGCGGCAGCACCGCGGCCGAATCGAACAGCGACCAGCACGACGGTCAGAATATAGACCGCCACGATGTTCGATCGATCGAAATGCGCGGCGAGCGGCATCGCCAGCAGCGTCACGGCCACGCAAGCCAGCGCCGCCCATAGATACCGGAGGCGCTTGAATTTACGCCGATCGCTCGATTCGGCACTCGGAGTCGCCGGCCACGAGGAGGTTCTTGCATCCCCGTTTTGCATGATCCCGTCGGCTCGACCGATCTCGATCAGATCGATATCGGGCGCCAGCATCGCCAGCTTCTGGCCGCTGGATCGTTGCCATGGCCACAGCCGCCGCGCCGGATCGCGGCCGATGACCAACTTCGACAAGTTGTGGCCCCGCGCGTAATCGATCACGCTGGTCGCAACATCCGCATCGGCGATCACGGCCGTGGTGGCGCCCAGTTCCTTGGCCAAGCTCAGCGTCGCCAGAATCTTCTCGCGCCGCGCGGCGGGCAGGCGCTGCAATCCCGGCGTTTCCACGTACACGGCATGCCACTCGGCATTCAGCTGGCCGGCGAGCCGCGCCGCTGCCCGCACTACTCGCTCCGCACCGGCATCAGGGCCCACACAGGTCAGCAGCGCATTGGCGGTTTTCCAAACCGATTCTATCGACTTCTCGACGCGATAGGCCTGGACGTCGCCCTCGACGCGATCGGCCGTACGCCGCAGCGCGAGCTCGCGCAGGGCCATCAGATTGCCCTTGCGGAAGAAATTGTTCGCCGCCCGCTCGGCTTGGTGCGGCACATACACCTTGCCGGCGCGGAGGCGCTCCAGCAACTCGTCCGCGGGGATGTCGACCAGCACCACTTCGTCGGCATCGTCGAACACGGTGTCGGGGACGGTCTCCCATACGCGCACGTTGGTGATTCCGCCGACTACATCGTTGAGGCTTTCCAAATGCTGAACATTCAGCGTCGTAAAGACGTCGATTCCCGCCGCCAACAGCTCGCTGACGTCTTGCCAGCGCTTGGGGTGACGCGCTCCTTGAACATTCGAATGCGCAAGCTCATCGACCAGGATCAGCGCGGGACGGCGCAGCAGCGCGGCGTCGAGATCGAATTCGGTGATCTCCTTGCCCCGATAGGGCATCATCTTCGGTGGCAGAATCTCCATGCCCGCCAGAAGCGCCGCTGTTTCGGCGCGGCCGTGAGTCTCGACGACGCCGATGACTAGGTCTCGGCCCTCGGCCTCGAGCTTGCGCGCCGCCACCAACATGGCGTAGGTCTTGCCCACGCCGGCTGAAGAGCCGAAGTAGATCCGTAGCTTGCCGCGGCGCGCCTCGGCTTCTTGACGCTTGACCTTCGCCAGCAGCAGATCAGGATCGCGGCGTTGTTCGCTCAGGGTCGGCATGCGCGGCTATTGTGCGCGATCCAGACCCAAGTTGAGCAACAAGGTGTAAATGCCGTCACGGAGGGGACTAGACCCAATGCGGGTAGTCGCGGAACGCCTGCAGTACGGCCTGAATTTTGGCGCGCGGCACATCCAGATGCGTTACCAGACGCGTGCGCTTACTGACGGTCGCCAGGATGCCTCGGTCCTCGAGATGACTCTTGAGGCTCTGCACCCGCTCCACCGGGATATCGACATAGAGGATGTTGGTCTGCGGGGGTTCGACTCGCAGGCCCATGGTGCGCAATCCTTCGGCAAGATGGTCGGCGTTCGCGTGATCCTGCTCGAGTTGGCGCACATGATGTTCCAGGGCGTACAGTCCCGCCGCCGCGAGCACGCCGGCCTGCCGCATGCCGCCGCCCAGGGCTTTGCGCCAGCGGCGCGCCTCCGTGATGAGCTCTCGGGAACCCAACAGCACCGACCCGGCGGGCGCGCCCAGACCCTTCGACAGGCACACCGACACTGAATCGAAGCCCGCGACGGCCGCGCGCTCGTCGATCTGAAGCTTCACGATGGCGTTGAAGATTCTTGCACCGTCCAGATGGGTACAAAGTCCCTGCGCGTGAGCAAACTCGGTGACTTCCCGTTGGTAGGCCGGCGGCACCACGCGCCCGCCGATCGTGTTCTCGAGCGCCAGCAATCGAGTGGGCGCAAAGTGGATGTCGCGAGGTTTGATGGCCTTGGCGATGCGCTCGATCGAGATCGTGCCGTCGGGTTCATTCTCCAGCGGCTGCGGTTGGATGCTGCCGAGAACCGCGGCTCCGCCGCCTTCGTAACTGTAGGTGTGTGCTTCCTGACCCACCAAGTATTCGTCGCCGCGGCCGCAGTGAGCCATCAAGGCGGCCAGATTGCTTTGCGTACCGCTCGCGAAGAACAGTGCACTCTCGAAGCCGAAGCGCTCGGCAATCGACGCCTGCAAGCGATTGACGGTAGGGTCGTCACCGTAGACATCGTCGCCCACATCGGCTGCGGCCATGGCGGCACGCATGCCCGCCGAGGGCCGCGTTACTGTGTCACTGCGTAAATCGATGTCGTAGCGGCGCGCGTCCAATGTAGTCTCCGTGTCGAACCCGAACTCATTGTAGCGGGCGACGGCGCGATCGGGCGTGCTGCCGGGGACGTCCGCCCTCCCCGGGTCCCGGCATCGATTGGACATAATGTCGTCGTTGTAGGATTTAAGATTAACGACGCGCCGCCGAAACCCCTCTAGTACGCCTGCTTCAGGATCGAACTATGTCCAATGCTTCCATGGCGCCGGTCTATTCCGGCAAGGAATTCATGCCCGAGACGAGCATGGAATCGCCTTCCCAGACGGGAGGTACCGCGCTCGATTTTCTGCGCCTCCTCGCAATGGAAGTCTCCAAGGGCACCGTGGATCTGCCCTGTTTCCCCGATGTCGTGATCCGAATTCGCCACGCCTTGGCCGATCCGAAGACGACCATCGAAAGGACTGTCGCTATCGTCGGCAACGAACCGCGTCTGGCGGCACGACTGCTGCAGACGGCCAACTCGGCGGCATTCAACCCGTCCGGCAGGCCACTCACGGATTTGCGTTCCGCTATTACTCGCCTCGGACAGCAACTGGTGCAAAGCGCCGCAGTGGCCTACGCAATCCAGCACATGAGATACGCCCAGTCGCTGCGTTCGATCGCCAAACCATTGAATGAGCTGTGGAGAGAATGCATTTCGGTGGCATCGGTCTGCCGGGCCGTGGCAGGTCACACCCAGGTCAGCCCGGATGAGGCATTCCTGACCGGGTTGCTCCATGGAATCGGACGTCTTTACATCATGGTGCGTGCGGTGGGGCACGCGGCGCAGTTCGATCAAACGCTCCTCGATCTCATTGCCGATTGGCATCCGGCGATCGGCAAGGCCGTGCTCGAAAACTGGGGCTTCGCGGAACGGATGTGCAACGCGGTGGGCGATCAAAACGACCACGAACGCCGCTGGATGCACGACAGCGAGCTATCGGACGTCCTCACCGTGAGCGTCGTGCTCGCCGGTGCATTGAAAAACTCCACCCTGCCGGCCATGAGTGAAATCACGGCTTTTCCGCACATCGGCCTGGCCGAAGCGGACTGCGCGGCCTTACTGACCCAGGCCAAGCACCACCTCGGCTCGCTGCACGACGCACTGGGCGGCTGAGCACGGTTCGGAGCGGCGCTTCAGGGCGGCTTGGGGCCGCCGGGTAGGCCGCGGCAACCCACGCCTTCGCCGCATACCTGATTCACGGGACACACGACGGGAGTTCCCTTCACGCATCCGCGCGCATCGGCACCCGGATCACGCGGCGAGCACCGCTCCTGCCCATTGCAAGTTCGCTTGTCGTCGCAGTCCGAGTCGCTCCTGCACATGAGGGCCGCCTGATCGCGGTCCACGGTCGCGAGTTCGCCCTGCCTGGAAATCACTCCCGTCAGGGTGGCGTCGAGCAGCTTTTCGGGCGGCCCCTTGGCCGAGGGCAACTCCACATCGGCGGCGACGATCGCAAGTTCAGGTGCCAGAGGACTCGCGCTCCGATAGTACAAGCTGAAGCGCACCACGTTGCGTGGATCGAGAGCTTCGCTCAATTTCACCGGAATGATGTGGGTGGAATCGCGCGGCCAAGCCTCGCCGTGCACCAACGGCAGCCGCCTGACGCTCTTGCCGGCCTCATAGATGCGCAATTCCAGAGAGCTGCCGGCGCTCAGTTCTTGGGCACCGGTAACGACACGAACCTCGAGATGAGACACAGGTACCGCCTCGACGCTCGCGGCGCAGAGCGCCCAGAGCAAGAGAATCGGCCAAACAGATGGTGTGGGCAGGTGGAATTTCACGGCACCTCCTTCCGGTAGAATAAATGCTGCCGCCATCATAGCCCATCCTTAACATGGGCGGCGTCTGCTAGGCTTCGCTCTCTGATATAGGTGGAGATTGTGATGCCCTGCGCGGCCGAGGTGCGAGGTTTGTGGCAGTGGCAGCTGCGCCTGCGGCATCACCACGTAGTCGGCGGAGAAATTCAACGTTGTCCCAGCTAATGGTCGTTGTGATCGGATCTTTGCGGAAAGACAATCGGGGCATGCTAGGCCTCAATCCAGGAAGCAGAGCTTGAGCGGCGCCGCAGGAATATCCGGCGTTCAATCCGGGGAGGATGTCAAGGCTGCGCTGAAGCAGATCTTCGGCTTCGATCACTTTCGAGCCGGGCAGGAAGCCGTGGTGCGCGACGCGTTGGCGGGTCGCGACGTGCTCGCCCTGATGCCCACCGGCGGTGGCAAATCCCTGTGTTTTCAGCTTCCGGCATTGCTGCAACGAGGCGTGACTCTGGTCGTCTCGCCCCTGATTGCTCTGATGCAAGATCAGGTACGTCTGCTGCGGGACAATGATATCGCCGCCAGCTTCATCAATTCCAACCTGGAGCCCATCGACGTGTCGCGGCGTACGGCGGCACTGCTGCGGGGCGAGTACAAGCTTTTTTACTTGGCGCCGGAACGGCTGCTGCTGCCGGAGTTTCTCGATGGCCCGCTGCGCACCCTGAGCGGCACCCTGGGGATCAACGCCTTTGTCATCGATGAAGCGCACTGCGTCTCGGAGTGGGGCCACGATTTTCGGCGTGAATATCGGCAACTGTCGCTGCTGCGCCGTCGGCATCCGCAAATCCCGATGCTGGCCTTCACGGCCACGGCGACGCCGCGGGTGCGCACCGACATCGTGGCGCAGCTCGCGTTGCGCAATCCGGCGGTACACGTCTCTAGTTTCAATCGACCGAATCTGTTTTATCTGGTGCGCGCCAAGAGCAAACGGACTTATGCGGACTTGCTCGCGCAGATTCGCAGCGGCGGCGCGGGCATCGTCTACTGCCTGTCGCGCCGGCGCGTCGACGAATTGGCGCAGCAGCTGCTGAACGACGGAGTCCGCGTACGCCCTTATCACGCAGGACTCGATGCCATCGTCCGGCGCGACAATCAAGAAGCCTTCATTCGCGACGATGTCCAGGTGATCGTCGCGACCATCGCTTTCGGCATGGGCATCAACAAACCCGATGTGCGTTGGGTCGTGCATTACGACCTGCCGAAAACGCTCGAGGGCTACTACCAGGAGTCCGGCCGCGCCGGGCGTGACGGGGATCCCGCGCGCTGTACGCTGTATTTCGGCGGTGCCGATATCCGCACGTCGGAATTCTTGATTCAACAGAAAATCGATCCGGACACGGGTGCGCCTCTGGAAGAGGAACAGCGCATTGCGCGCCAGCAATTACGGCAGGTGCTGAACTATGCCGAGTCGACCGAGTGCCGCAGAGCGATTCAATTGCGCTATCTGGGCGAGGATTTCCCCGCCCCGTGCGGCGCTTGCGACAACTGTTGCGAGCCTCGAACGATGCAGGATTGGAGCACGGAGGCGCGGCAGTTCATGTCCTGCATCGCGCGTCTCGCGCAGCGTGGACAGCGCTTCGGCGCAGCCCAAATCATCGACATCCTGCGCGGCGCGCGCTCCGAGCGCGTATTGTCGCGCGGCCATGACACGTTGAGTGTTTACGGGATCGGCAAGCAGCGCTCGGTCGATGAATGGCGCAACGTTGCGCGCGCCCTGCTCCATCAGGGACTCATCGAGGAAACTCAGGACGGCTATCCAGTGTTGTCGCTCAATGCACAAAGCCGGCCGGTGCTGCGCGAGGAACTCGCCGTATACATTGCGGCGACGGCAAAGCCAAAACCCGCACGCGCGGCGGGTGCGGCGAATAGAGGCTCCGTGAACGGTTCGGGCACACCGGCGGTGGCGAGCAGCGAGTTGTTCGAACGTCTGCGCGCCCTGCGCAAGCGCTTGGCGGACGAGCATGGGGTGCCTCCCTACGTCGTGTTCCACGACGCCACGCTGCGCGAAATGGCTGCGCGCCGACCGCTTACCCTGAACGAATTCGCCGAGCTTCCCGGCGTCGGCCAGGCCAAGCTCGCACGCTACGGCGATCAGTTCGTCGCGGCCATAGCCGAGGACTCCTCGCAGACTGCCTGAGTGTCCGCCTGGCCGATGTCAAGTGCGCGCGGCGGCCGCGCGTGGCGCAAATAGAACATGCGCGGCGGGAATGGCTGCCAGGGCGCCGAGGATCTGGGCGGCGATGAACGCCGGCACGTGCGCGGGGGCGATCCCCGCAAAGGTGTCCGATAGGGAGCGCGCGATGCTGATGGCCGGATTCGCGAACGATGTCGATGAGGTGAACCAATAGGCGGCACCGATCCATGCGGCCACCATCCAGGGTGCGTCTTGCGCTCGTCGATGACCAAGGACGACCAGCAAGAGACCGAGCGTTGCCACGAACTCCGCAATCCACTGGGAAATTCCGGTGCGCGCGTGCAGCGACGACTGGATGAGGGGTAGTTCGAACATCGCGTGCGCCAGGATCGCCCCTGCGCAGCAGCCGATGACCTGGATCACGGCGTAGGCGCATGCCTCGCGCCAGGGAAGTGCCGCGCGCAGCGCCTGTACCAGCGAGACCGCCGGGTTGAAGTGCGCTCCGCTGATCGGGCCGAGCAAGGCGATCAAGGTGGCGAGGACCGCCACCGTCGCGCCGGTATTGGCGATGAGTGCGATTGCAACATTGCCGCCGGCAAGCCGCTCACCCATGATTCCGGAGCCGATGACCGTTGCCGCGAGCAGAAGGGAGCCGATCCCCTCAGCGGCCAGACGCCGACGCACTTAGGCGTCCGCCGCCGGCGGCTGCTGTCCGATCGCGTGCAACGTCTCCTGCAGCTTCATGCGGTCCAGGGAAGCGATGGGGAGTTCGACGAACAACTTGATGCGGGTCTCGAGTTCCTTCAATGCCTTGCGAAAGGCGAAGGACTTCTCCGCATCCGTGCCGGACACGGCCGCGGGATCCGCAATGCCCCAGTGCGCCGTCATCGGTTTGCCGGGCCAGACCGGGCAGACTTCGCCGGCAGCGTTGTCGCAAACCGTGAAGATGAAATCGACCGGCGGCGCACCCGGCGGCGCACCCGGCGCCGCGAACTCATCCCAGCTCTTGCTGCGCAGACCCGTCGTCGGTAAATTCATCCGCTGCAGCAGTGCCATTGCCATCGGATGAACCTGGCCTTTCGGAAAGCTCCCTGCACTGAAACCGCGGAACTTGCCTCGCCCCCAATGATTGACGAGTGATTCGGCCAGGATGCTGCGCGCCGAGTTGCCGGTGCACAAAAATAAGACGTTGTACGCTTGCCTGCTCACCGGCGCCTCACGAGAGCATGCACATGTAACCGTTTCATGGAGTCATCTTTCCTGTCGTAGCTGCTTGATCGTGAAGTGTTCGGGCATACGCGGCGTCTAAGCCACCTTGGCCGCACGTCTGGCCGATTTCGCCGGCTGCGCCGGTGCGCAGCCCACCCCGCACTGCACACCGCTCTCTGCACAGCAGTTCTCGGTCAAATAGCCGACCAGTGCATTCATTGCGTCGAAGTCCGCAGAGTAAAAGAGCCGGCGGCTTTCACGGCGCTGCGCGATCAATCCGGCGCGCTGCAAACTCTGCAGATGAAACGTCAGCGATGAAGGTACCAAACGCATCCGATCGGCAATGCGGCCCGCGGGCAATCCCTCCGGTCCGCGCTCGATCAGCAACCGGAAGATTGCAAGCCGATGCTCATGCGCGAGGGCGCCCAAAGCCCCGATGACTTGAACCGTCTTCATGAGCATACGATATTTCGATTATTATCGTAATGTCAAGCTCTCTTCCTCTTTGCACCGTGATGTTGAGCGGCCCAGCGTGAAGGGCCTGGGGGAGCGGGAAGCGTGTCGCCCGCTACGACGCAGTAGTGCGCCGCAGCCGACGCCTGATCGCTCCCTGCAGTTCCTTGAGCTCTTCGATATGCAGTGCGACACCGCAGGCGACGAACACCAGCGCTCCCACGACGACTGTCCCCAGCAGCGCGACGATCTTGCTCGATAGCGTCTGCGTTGCCCAGTCGGCCAACAACCAGTGGGACGAGGCGGCGCAAACCGCCGCCAGGACCGCCGCTGCGGCGGCCACTTTCCCCAGCATCACGAGCATACGGCGCGACTCGAGGCCGCCGAGGTGCCTGCGCATCAGCATGTACAGCAGCAAGAAATTGAACGTTGCGATGCAGCCGGTGGATAGCGCCAGTCCGCGATGGCCCCAGCCCAACCGATAGGTGAAGGTCCAATTGAGCAGCAGATTGAGCGCCACCGCGCAGAAGCTCACCACCATGGGCGTCTTGCGCTTATCGAGCGCATAAAATGCGTTCACCAGCACCTTGAGCGCGGCGTATCCGGCCAGGCCGATGGCGTAGTAGCGAAGCGCTCCGGCCGCCTGCGCCGCCTGATAGGCGTTGAATTTCCCGTGTTGATAGAGCACGGAGATGATAGGTTCGGCGAGCACGATGAGCCCGACCGTCGACGGAATGGTGAGCAAAAGCGCCAATCGCATGGCGCGGGCAAGCTCGGCGCGAAACCCGGTCATTTGACCAGCCACCACCAGCCTCGACAGCAGCGGCAGTGTCACCGTACCGAGCGCAACGCCAAACAAGCCCAGCGGCAATTGCATCAATCGAAAAGCGATCGACAGCCAGAAGATCGGTCCATCGCCGAGCGTCGAGGCAAACATCGAATTGACCAGTACATTGAATTGCGTAGTGCTGGCGGCGATCACCGACGGGCCCATCAGCAGCAAGATGGCTTTCACGCCGGCGTCGCGCCAGCGAAAATCCGGGCGGAAGCGATACCCGAGCCGCGCCAATGACGGGAGTTGTACGGCAAGCTGCAGCGCACCGCCGAGAACCGTGGCCACACCCAAACCGAGCAGCGCGCGCGGACCAAAGTGCGGGTCGATCCAGAAGCCGAGCGTCACGCCGCCGACGATGGATCCTATGTTGAAGAAACTCGATGCCATCGCCGGCATGCCGAAGACGCTCTTGGAATTGAGCATCCCCATGACCAGGGCGGCGAGCGAAACCAAGAGAATGAACGGAAACATGATGCGGGTCAGCTGCGCGGTCAGGGCCGCCTTCTCCGGGTCGAAGCCCGGCGCCAATGCCGCCACCAGCTGGGCCGAAAACACCATCCCGGCGATGCACAAGACCCCCAAAACCACGGCCGTCAGCGTCGCTACTTTGTCCGCAAGGCGCCACGCGGCGTCATCGCCGCCGCGCGCAATGGTCTTGCTGAAAGTGGTGACGAACGCCGTCGACAGCGCGCCTTCGGCGAACAGGTCGCGCAGCAGGTTCGGAATGCGAAATGCAGCCGTAAAGGCGTCCATGGCGCCGCCGCCGCCGAACAGCGCGGCAAAGATCTGCTCGCGCGCCAGGCCGAGCAGCCGGCTGCACATCACCGCGATGCCGATGATCCCGGCCGCCTTGGTATTCAGCTTCTCGGTGCGTTCATCCAGATCGTTCATTGAGGCGCAGCATACCGAAGGCCGCCCCTCACGTCGTGGCGATCATGCCCACGACGGTCACCGCCATCACTCCGGTGGCAATCCATCCGAGCCGGCTGAGCCGAGGCCGGATGACGAATCGCCCCATGATATCTTCGCGCGAAGCAAGCAGCATCATGATCGCCATGATGGGGACGGCGATGACACCGTTGATTTCGGCGCTCCACACCAGCGCCCGCATCGGATCCAAGTGCGTGAAATTCAACGCTACGCCGCCCACCGTCGCAATGGCGATGATGCCGTAGAATTCCATTGCCTGGTGCACCTTCATGTCCAGGCCCGACTGCCAATCGAAGCTCTCCGACACCGCATAGGCGGCCGAGCCCGCCAGAACCGGCACGGCCAGCATTCCCGTGCCGATGATCCCCAAGCTGAACAACAGGAAGGTGGTCTGCCCGCCGAGTGGCCGCAGCGCTTCGGCGGCCTGTGCGGACGTCTGAATGTCGACTACCCCCGCGGCATGCAGCGTGGCTGCCGTGCTCAGGATGATGAAGAATGCGATCAGATTCGAAAAGCCCATGCCTATGTAAGTGTCCCAACGAATGCGCCGCAAGTGCTGACGCGCCACTTCTTCCGCATGCGGGAGTAATGAGCCTCCGCCATTGCGGGCTGTGACGGCGCGCAAGTCCTCCATCTCCTGGGCGGCCTGCCAGAAGAACAAATACGGGCTGATCGTGGTGCCGAAGACCGCGACGATCATGGTGATGGTGTTGTGATCGAGTACCAGTCGAGGCATGACCATCTGCGACATGACCACTCCCCATTGGACATGGACGGTGAACATCACAGCGACATAGGACAGGAGCGCAAGGGTCAGCCAGCGCAAATAGCGCACGTATTCCGCGTAGCGCAAAAAGACCTGCAAGCCCAGGCACAACACGCCCAATGCCACGGAATACAAATGCGCCGATCCGCCGAGCAATAAGCGCAGCGCCTCGCCCATGGCCGCGATGTCGGCGGCAATGTTGATGGTATTGGCGACCAGCAGCGATCCGACGATGCCGTACAACACGGGACGTGGGAAAACCGTCTTGATGTTCGCGGCCAGGCCGCGACCCGTGATGCAGCCCAGCCGCGCGCTGATCATCTGGATGCCGACCATCAGCGGATAGGTGAACAGCACGGTCCATAACATGCTGTATCCGAACTGCGCACCGGCCTGAGAATAGGTGGCGATACCGCTCGGATCATCGTCGGCGGCGCCCGTGATGAGGCCCGGGCCCAATTGCTTCACCCGCGGATCTTCCGTAATGCTCCTCAGCAGCTTGACCATCGCCATACTCCAAAAACGCGCTTTGTTCCCACATGGGAGAAGGCGGTGAAGATCGAAGGATCAAGAGCGGCGCGAACTGATTCGTTCGGGCCATTTGCGCCTTCCGCGTCGGGCGGGACGGCGCTTCGGAGGACCTAAAGCGCTATCGACGCCAAAGCGCGGGCGCCGCTCACGCGGCACTCACCACCACTCGGACTACTACTCACACGGACGACCTGTGCGACCAAACCTGTTGGGACGATAGGCCGCTGACGCAGAGGTGTAAAGGGAAAAAATAGCCGACGGTCAAACGCGCTCGACAGCCGAGACGCGTTTGCCGGGTCTACTGAACCGCCGCGGTGGTGAACACCGCAGCGGTCCGCGCCGCGGTGGCGCTAGCCGACGGCGGCAGCCTTGGCCTTGGCAACCTCGGCGATGACCTCGTCCGCGACCTGCTTCGGCACCGGTTCGTAATGCGAGAACTCCATGGTGTACGAGGCCCGGCCGCTGGTCATGCCGCGCAACTGTCCGATGTAGCCGAACATCTCCGACAGCGGCACGTTCGCGACGACCGCGATGTTGGTGCCGCGCTCCAGCTGGTCCTGGATCGTGCCGCGGCGCCGATTGATGTCGCCGATGACATCGCCCAGGTAGTCGCCCGGCGTCACCGTCTCGACCTTCATGACCGGCTCCAACAGGATGGGCCCGGCCTTGCGAATGGCTTCGCGGAAGCAGGCCTTGGCGGCGATTTCGAAGGTGAGCGCGTTGGAGTCGACGTCGTGGAAACTACCGTCGATCAGCGTCGCGCGGAAATCCACCGTCGGATAGTGGGCGAGCACGCCGTCTTCCTTCTGGATCTTCAGGCCCTTCTCGACCGACGGTACGAACTCCCTCGGCACCGACCCGCCGACGGTTTCATCGACGAACTCGAAGCCGGCGCTGCGCTCCAGCGGCTCGAAAATGATCCACACTTCGGCGAACTGGCCGGAACCGCCGGTCTGCTTCTTGTGAATGTACTGTTCGGTCAGCTTCTTGGTGAAGGTCTCGCGATACGCGACCTGCGGCTCGCCCATGGTGCCTTCGACGCCGAATTCGGTGCGCATGCGGTCGAGCGTGACTTCCAAATGCAGCTCGCCCATGCCGCGCAGGATGGTCTGACCCGTTTCGCGGTCGGTCTCCAGATGCAGCGAGGGATCGGCGCGCACCATCTTGCCGAGCGCGGTGCCGAATTTCTCCTGTTCCGCCTTGACCTTCGACTTCACCGACACGCTGATGACGGGGTCCGGGAAGCGCATGCGCTCCAGAACCACCGGGATTGGCGGCGTCGCACAGCGTATCGCCGGTCTCGGTGTCCGCCAGGGACACGAGCGCGATGATGTCGCCGGCGCGGGCCTCTTCGACGGGATTGGCTTCCTTGGCGAACATTTCGACCATGCGGCCGATTTTTTCGCGCTTACCGCGAGTGGAATTCTGAACCGAGGCACCCTTGGTCAGCACGCCGGAATACACGCGGATGAAGGTGAGCGCGCCATAGGCGTCGTTGATGACCTTGAAGGCCAGTGCCGAGAAGGGCTCGTCGTCCGAGCATTTGCGCTCGCCGATGGGCTCGCCGTCGGCGTCGACGGTCTTGATCGAGGCGACGTCGGTCGGAGCCGGCATGTAGTCGACGACCGCGTCGAGCACCTGCTGCACGCCCTTGTTCTTGTACGACGAACCGCACAGCACCACCGTGAACGCGGAATGGATGGTGCCCTTGCGCAGGGCGCGGCGCAGCACGTCGGCAGACGGGACCGTCCCATCCGTGAGGTAGGCTTCCATGGCCTCATCGTCCTGCTCGAGGCAGGTGTCGACCAATTCCGTGCGGTACTTGACGACGTCGCCCAGGAGCTTGCGATCGCTCGGCACCGTGATCTGCAACTTGTCGGCGAGATCGGCGGTCACCTCGAGAATCTGCCACTGAGCGTCCTTGTCGTCCGAGTCCCAGACCAGGGCCTTCATCTCGACCAGATCGACCATGCCCTTGAAATTATCTTCCGATCCGATCGGAATCTGCACGGGCAGCGGGCGAGCGCCCAGGCGCTTCTTGATCATGTCCACACAGCGCAGGAAATTCGCGCCGCTGCGATCCATCTTGTTGACGTAGCAAATGCGCGGAACGTCGTAGTTGTCGGCCAGGCGCCAGTTGGTTTCCGATTGCGGCTCGACGCCGGCAACTCCGTCGAACACCACGACGGCGCCGTCGAGCACGCGCAGCGATCGATTGACCTCGATCGTGAAGTCGACGTGTCCCGGGGTGTCGATGAGATTGATCTTCTTGTCGCGCCAGAACGCGGACACGGCCGCGCTTTGAATCGTGATGCCGCGCTTCTGTTCCTGCTCCAGATAGTCGGTGGTCGTCGACGTCTTCAGATCCTTGGTATCGTGAATGTCGATGATGGTGTGCTTACGCCCGGTGTAATACAGGATGCGCTCGGTCGTCGTCGTCTTACCGGCGTCGACGTGGGCGATGATGCCGATATTGCGGATATCGGAAAGGGGCGTTGTGCGGGGCATAGTCTTAAGGATTCCGTAAATAATGTGGTTGGGGCCGCGGAAGGCCGGCGTCAAAACCGCATATTCTCGCACGAGAGCGGCAGGTACGCCATAGCCTCGAAGGAAGGCCGCACCCTACGTGCGGTGAGGTTACTTGACGCTGTATCCGCGGCCCTCGAGACAGGCCGCTTGCGCACGAAAGTAGTCCGAACGCCTCTCGGGCGCGGTCGCGCCGGCAACCTGCGTGGGATCAAAACCCGTCTGGGCGGCAGCCCAGCGATGACACTCGAAGGTATCCTTGCCCTGCTGCTCCTGGCTCTGACCGTTCTTCGGATAGGCAATCAATGCCGAGGCCCCCGGCGACTGCGCCTCAGCCTGCCCTTGAAGCTCGGGCGGCGGGCTCACCGTTTCGTATTGGCTGACCGCACCGTTCCAACGATAGTAGGTGTTGTCCGCATAGTAATAAGGTATGCCATCCCACCAGAGGGTCGAGTAATAGAGCGGTAGGGTTGCAAAGTACAAACCCAGTCCCAGTCCACCCCAACCCCAGGGGCCGTAAAAACCGTAACCGCCCCGCCAGCCGTAACCGCCTCGCCAGCCGTATCCGCCCCGCCAGCCGCCGTACCCGCCGCGATACCCACCATATCCGCCGTGCCCGCCATACCCCCCGTGGGAGCCACCGTATCCGCCATGCCCCCCCGAACCCCCGGCGTGGCCGCCGCCCGAGTGTTGAGCGAAGGTGGGCGCGCTCATCGCCAGCGCGGCAATTGCGCCGCAAAGAGCCAGGGATAGGGTACGGAGCGTCGAGGACTTATTCATAACTTCACCAGTGGCCCGCGAACGGCTTTAGTTCAGTGAACTCGATTATATAAGACTTCGAATACATACAACTTGTAAGACTTCGCAATTCCGAGGCAGTTCAACGAAACTCTGGGCGTGTCCCGGAACCTCTGAACCGGTTCGGCCCATTCGGGTACTCACCCGTCATAGGAAGCGTTTTTGGTCTAGAGGCACTCCGGAGGTTCGTATGCGAGTCAGTGGCGGTATCCTGGGTTTGATGGTTGCGCTGATGGTGGCGCCGGTCGGAATGAGCTTCGCGCACGGCGGCGGGTCCACCAGCGGAGGCGGCGGCCTGTCCGCCGGATCGTCGAAGTCGCCCGAGGACCTTGCGAAGGCGGCTTACAACGCCGGCGTGCACTCCATCAAGGAGGCGAAGGAGTACGACGCCGACGCCGCGAAAGCGTCCAATCCGCAGAAGAGCGCGAAGGCACAGGACAAGGCCAATCAATATTATTCCAAGGCGCTGGAGCAGTTCATCGATGCGGTCGCGCAGCAACCCACGATGTATCAAGCGTGGAATTACATCGGGTTTGCCAACCGGCATCTCGGCCACTATGACGCGGCGCTGTCTGCGTACGCCAAGGCGCTCGAGCTCAACCCGACCTATCCGGACGCCATCGAGTACCGCGGGGAAGCCTATCTCGGCCTGAACAAGATCGATGAAGCGAAGGAAGCGTACATGACGCTGTTTCGGCAATCGCGCGCTCTCGCCGATGAGCTCATGACGGCAATGCGCCGGTGGACCGACGCCCGCCGCACGGATGCTCAGGGCCTGCCCCCCGACGCCATCGAGGCATTTTCGAAGTGGGTGGACGAGCGCGCCGGAATCGCCGCACAAACCGCGTCACTCGCCGTCGGCGCGCAGGCTGCGTGGAAATAACCGGCGTCGCTGCCTAACATTCGCAAGCGCTTCATCATCCTCGCGGCATGCGCGGCGGCGGCCGCCGCGCATGCCGGCGCGGATACCCCGTCGATTCCAGTCTATGAATGGCGCTTGCCGCCCGGCTTCCCGCGCCCGGCGGTGCCCGCCGACAATCCCATGTCTGCCGCGAAAGTGGAGTTGGGCCGCCGGCTATTTCGCGAAACACGCTCTGTCGTCGACCGGTCAGTACGCCTGCGTCAGTTGTCACCGGCCCGAACTCAGCTTTACCGACGGCCGCGCGCGCGCGCTGGGCGTCACCGGCGAGACCGTGAAACACAGCACCATGAGTCTCGCCAATGTGGCGTACAACACGGCCTTCACCTGGAGCGATGCTCGGGTCCGCTCGCTGGAATCGCAGATGCGCCAGCCGCTGTTCAACGAACATCCGGTGGAGATGGGCCTGAAAGGCGGCGCGCTCGACGCCATGCGGGTCTTGTCCGCCGAGCCCGCCTATCGCGACCTGTTCGCCACCGCATTTCCCGGCGACACCGCGCCGATTTCCGTGGACAATGTCATCAAGGCGATAGCCGCCTTCGAGCGTACCTTGATCTCGGGCCGTTCACCGTTCGATCGATATGTGTTCGACGATGATCCGACGGCGCTGTCGGACGCGGAGAAGCGCGGCATGGCGCTGTTTTTCTCGACTCGTGTCGGCTGCGCGCAATGCCACTCCGGGCTCAACTTATCCGGACCCTTGCGCTACGAAGGACACGAAGAGGAAGGCGCGTCGTTCGCCAACACCGGCCTGTACGACGTCGACGGACGCGGGAGCTATCCGGTGCACGACCAGGGGCTGATCGACGTGACCCACCGGGCAGCAGACATGGGGAAATTTCGAGTGCCGACATTGCGCAATGTAGAGCTGACCGCGCCGTACATGCATGACGGAAGTTTGACGAGCCTGGAACAGGTGATCGATCACTACGCCCGCGGTGGGCACAGGAATCCGCACCTGGATTCGCGCATCCATCCGCTGCGCCTATCGCCGGCCGAACGCGTCGATTTGGTTGCCTTCCTACGGAGCTTGACCGACCGCGAATTCGTCGCCGACCCGCGCTTTCGATGATCGCGGCTGCGAGACGCCAGGGTCTGCTGCTCGCGGCTCTGGGCGCGATTGCGTTTTCCGGCAAGGCCATCATCGTGAAGCTGGCGTATCGGTATGGGGTCGACGCGGTCACCTTGATCATGTACCGCATGCTGTTCGCATTGCCGCTGTTCCTCATTCTCGCGTGGTGGGCCGGACGGGATGAGCCGCCGCTCACCTGGCGCGATGCGAGGGCCGTGCTTGGCCTGGGCTTCTGCGGCTACTACCTCGCCAGTTTTCTCGATTTCGCGGGACTGCGCTATATCAGCGCAAGTTTGGAGCGTCTGATTCTCTACCTCAATCCGACGCTGGTGCTGGGATTGAGCGTGCTGCTGTTTCAGCGCAAGGCATCGACGAGGCAGCTTGCCGCGCTGGCGGTGAGCTATGCCGGTGTGCTGTGCGTGTTCGGCAAGGAACTGACCCTACAGGGGGCCAATGTGCCCCTGGGCGCGACCCTGGTATTCGGCAGCGCCGTCAGCTACGCGGTATACCTCGTCTACAGCGGCCAGGAGGTGCGACGCCTCGGTGCGCTGCGCCTCACCGGACTCGCGACTACCGTGGCATGCATCATTTGCATCGCCCAGTTCCTCGTCCTGCGGCCGTTGAGCGCCCTGATCGTGGCACCACAGGTTCTTTGGCTCTCGGCGTTGAACGCCACCGCATGCACCTTTGCGCCCGTCGTCATGGTGATGATGGCGATCGAACGCATCGGCGCCTCGCTGACTGCGCAGACCGGCATCATCGGTCCGCTGTCGACGATTCTGATGGCGGCGGTGCTGCTGGGCGAACCGTTCACCGCGTGGATCGCCACGGGCACCGTGCTGGTGGTTGCCGGAATCTGGCTGTTCGTGAAGCAGCCGCGGCCGAAGGAAGCGGCTTGAGAGCGCTGTTCCCGCCGTGCGGGACCCGGCATACTGCGTTTTCCGGCCCGAATCAAAACAATATCTAGGGGAGTCCCGCATGCGTGCATTGTTCATCCTGCTGACCCTGATCACTGCAATCACACCGCCCGCGCTCGCATCCGGTGCGCAGGTGATGCCCACTGCCAAGGCGGAAAACGTCGGCATGTCCGGCGAACGCCTCAACCGCCTCAACGACGGCATGAAGAGTCTCGTGGATCAGGGCCATCTCGCCGGCATCGTCACCATGGTCGCGCGTCACGGCAAGGTGATCGAGTTCGAAGCGGCCGGCAAACGGGATATCGGCGCCAACTTGCCGATGCAAAAAGACAGTATTTTCCGCATCTATTCCATGAGCAAGCCGATTACCGGCGTCGCCATGATGATGCTGTTCGAAGAAGGCAAGTGGCAGCTCAACGATCCGGTCGCGAAGTACATTCCGGAATTTGCCGGTCTCAAGGTGTACGGCACCGATGCGAACGGCAATATGGTGCTGAAGGACCAGACTCACCCCATGACCATGCGCGAACTGATGTCGCACACCGGCGGGTTTACCTATGGATATTTCAGCAACACCCCGGTCGATAAATTACAGCGCGAAGCGGATATCCTCAACGTCGACAACACGCTGGAGGAGATGGTCAAGCGTGTCGCCAAATTGCCCTTGAACGCGCAACCGGGCAGCGAATGGCACTACAGCATATCCGTCGACATTCAAGGCTACATCGTACAAAAGCTCTCCGGCATGCCTTTCGAGGAATTCTTGGAGAAGCGGATATTCAAGCCGCTCAACATGGTCGATACGGGATTCTACGTGCCGGCGGAAAAGCTCAAGCGTCTTGCGGAATTCTATACCTACGGAAAAGACGGCCAACTCGACGTGGTGAAGGGCGGCTTCAATCACGACTTCTCCACGAAGCCCGCGCTTGCCTCCGGCGGCGGCGGCCTGGTTTCCACCGCAACCGACTACATGCGTTTCTGTCAGATGCTGTTGAACGGCGGCAAACTGGATGGCGTGCGCCTGCTCTCGCCGCGCAGCGTGGAACTGATGCGCACCAATGTGCTGTCGCCGGGCATGACGACACTGTCGCCCGGCGCGGGATTCGGGCTGGACTTCGCGGTCTACACCGATATCGTTGCCGCAGGCGGCTACTACGGCAAGGGCACCTTCTACTGGGGCGGCGTGGCCGGCACCTGGTTTTGGATCGATCCGACCGACGATCTGATCGTCGTCGGCATGATTCAACAAGTCGCCGGTACCGGCGCAGCCGCAGCCGCCGGCGTTCCCGACGTGCGCGGGCTGTCGCGCGCATACGTGTATCAGGCAATCACCAATTGAGGAATCCATAGAATGGAACGGCGCGACTTTCTCCTGGCGACTGCGGTTGCCGCACTGGCAACCTCCGACATGGCCATGAGTGCCAAGGCTCCCGCCGCGGCATCGGAGCTGACTCTGGCGGACATCGCCGCGGCCTTCGCCGCCGGCCGTTTGACGTCGCGGCGGCTGACCCAAATCTATCTGGACCGGATCGGTGCGCTCGACCGGCATGGCCCGGCGCTGGGTGCGGTTCTCGAGACCAATCCGCACGCGCTCGACATCGCCGCCGAACTCGATCGCGAGCGCGTGACCCAGGGGCCGCGCGGACCGCTTCACGGCGTACCGATATTGATCAAAGACAATGTCGAGACGGCGGACCGCATGATGACCACCGCAGGTTCGCTGGCACTCGATGGTTGGTACGCTCCCAAGGATGCACCGCTCGTCGCTCGCCTGCGCGCCGCCGGCGCAGTGATCCTGGGCAAGACCAACTTGAGCGAGTGGGCTAATTTCAGGTCCACTCACTCCTCCAGCGGCTGGAGCGGCAGAGGCGGCCAGACCCGCAATCCTTACGCACTCGATCGGACGCCATCCGGCTCGAGTTCCGGATCGGCGGTGGCAGTCGCTGCGAACCTCTGTGCCGTCGCAGTCGGCACGGAGACCGATGGCTCGATCGTGAGTCCCGCGTCGGTCAACGGCATCGTCGGCCTGAAACCCACGGTGGGACTCGTCAGCCGCAGCGGCGTCGTGCCGATATCGCATAGTCAAGACACCGCGGGGCCTCTTGCGCGGACCGTACGCGACGCCGCGGTGCTGCTCGGCGCCATGGCGGGCAAGGATCCGGCGGATCCGGCCAGCGCCGCCGTCGGCGAACGTTTCGAAAGCGACTATGTTCGCTTCCTCGATCCAGACGGACTGCGCGGCGCGCGTTTAGGAATAGCACGCCGCTTCTTCGCCGAAAACGCGCCCCTCAATGGCTTTCTGGACCACTGCGTCGAGGCGCTCAAACGAGCGGGCGCCATCGTGGTCGACCCGGCCGATCTACCCATGCACGGCGCCGCGGCGGCTGCGGAACAGGAGGTCTTGCTGTATGAATTCAAGGCCGACTTGAATGCGTATCTCGCGCGCCTGCCGGGTGACTTCCCGGTTCGATCGCTCGCGGACTTGATCCGCTTCAATGACGCGCACGCGGCCAAAGAAATGCCGCTATTCGATCAGGAACTGCTGCGCCAGGCGCAAGCCAAAGGCGGCCTGGATGAGGCCGCGTACCAAGATGCGCGCGCGACCTGCCTCACCGCAACCCGCAGCGGCGGCATCGACGCGGTGCTCTGCGAACATGGTCTCGACGCGATCGTGTCGCTGACCTCGGGTCCTGCCTGGCTGATCGATTCCGTGAACGGCGATTCGGATACCGGCGGATGCTCCACGCCTGCGGCGGTTGCGGGTTACCCGCACATCACCGTGCCGGCCGGACTGCATCGCGGCCTACCCGTGGGACTGTCGTTTTTCGGCACCGCCTTCAGCGAGGGCAAACTGATCAAACTCGCGTCGGGGTTCGAGTATGCGACCAAGGGACGCGCGGCGCCCCAATTCTTGGCCGGTGTGTGAGCCCATGTACTATCGGCGAATCGGAATATCGATGTAGCTGTCGTTGTGCCAGCGGATTTTGACGGGAATTTTGCCGTCGGCGATTGATTCCTCGCTCACGTCGTTGCCCGTGCCGTAATTGATCTCGCGATCCGGCCGCTTGTTGATGCCGAGAACCATCACCAGCCGGCTGCCCTGCTGAAGCTGCCGGCTCGTCATCCGCTCGCTCCTGAACGTGAGTTCCTGGCGCTCGCCCGCCTCGAGCAGGTGACGATGAACGCGGTCTCGCGCATAGCTCGCGCGCATTTCGTAGGTGGGACCGAACAAGCGAACATAATCGCCGCCGGCGAGGCGCTCGTAGAGAATGACGTTCAGATCCATGTCCATCTTGTTCACCGTGAAATCGAGCCGGCCGGAGAACAGCCCATTGAACTGCGTCGCCTTGGTCAGCGGCTCGCTCACGAACATCACATCGTTGTGGGTCGCGAGTCTGGTGCTGATGAGATCGGTCGATGGCCTCCACCCGGCGTCCTTGCGGTCGGCCAAGTTCACCGTCTGCTGGACGAATGCGGCCTTCGAGTTCTTGTGCTGCGTCAGCCGGTGGCCGTCACCGGTGGCGGCCGCGTCCAGATAAAATCGCAGCGAGCCCTTGGCCATGGCCTCGATCGACGGCGCGTGGCTCCACTCGTTCGCGCCCATGACTTCGTAGTTGACTCGATTCTTGAGCAGGGGCGGCATCGCAGAGCCCTTGAAGACATGGTCGAACCACCGATAACGCAGCTCGCGAAGATCGACCAGCGCAGAAGCGTCCACTTGGTAGCCCTGCAGCGTCGCCAACGGTCCGGTCTGCATCACGGCGTCATCATAGGGACCGATGAGCAGCGTATGGTCGGCGTGCGGGTTGTATCGGTGGTGCTGCGTGAAATAGTACAGGGCGCCCGGTTCGCTCCCGGAATAATAGCCGGTCATGGTCAGCACCGGAATATTGATGCGTGCGAATTGCTCCCGGTAAGGGACCATCTGCTGCCAGTACCGATCGTAACTCGGATGATTCAGCCAGCGAATGAAAATCGGATTGGGCTTGCCATGCAGGCGGCCCATGTCCCGATATCGTCTGCCGCTGAGGTACCACTTCTGATCGAGCGCGCGCCACAATGCGTCGTCGTAATACGTGCTTTCGTCGGATGACTTGGTGTTGGTCACGTAGGACGACCACCGGTACCCGGAGTTTTGAAAGATGCTCCCGCCCATGGGGATATCGATTCCCGGCGCGGTGGCTGCCGACGTGGCTATGGCCTTGAGCGCGGGCGGCATGCGCTTGGCGGCCGCCCACGGGGTGAACCCGCTATAGCCGTCGCCGTACATGCCCACGCGGCCGTCGCTCCACGGTTGCTTGGCAATCCAATTGATGACCGCGCGCGCATCGTCGCCGTCGTGCTGATACGGAACGACGTGGCGGGGCTTCCCGTGTGTTCCACGGGTGTACGCCACCACCCCCACATAGCCGTGCGCCGCGCACTCCTTGGCATAGTTGCGCGCGTCATAGATCGTGAATTCCAGCAGCGTGGGCAGCGGCTTGGAGACGCTCCTGGAGCGAACCAGCATCGCGGCAATACTCGTCCCGTCGGGAGTCCGGATCAGGATTTGGTCGTCGACCGCATAGCGGCGGTGATCATCCTCGGCATCGAGCGACGCGGCTATGGGGGCGAAACTCCGGTAAGCATCGTAGGACAGGTACGCCCAAACCAGCGCCACCGCTTCCGATTGTCCGATGCTGTCATCGGCCCGCTGCTGATCGAACAGCTTCTGCAAACCGTATCGGAACACCGCCGGAGAGGTCCCGAGCCACTGCGTGACTGCGTATGCTTCTTGGTCACCGAGGCGCGGGACCACGTCCTGGAACGCCTTGGTGAATCCTTCGGCGAAAGCTACTCGGCTCTCCGCCTCCATCGCCTTCGCACGCGCATACATGTCGAAGATCACTTCCCGACCGACCGGCCGCCCGGCGTTGGAGGACCGCCGCCGATCGCGCAGCGATTGCCGCGATTCGTAGGCGGCCTCATAGTTGCCCGCGACCATTTGCAGCGCGGACAAATTGGCGAGATAGCGGTCAGGATCCGAGTCTTGATAGACGGGGACGAGCCGCGCAGCCAAATCGCGCATGGCCGCGCCGGCCGCAGCGTCGTCCGCGGAGGCAGGTGCGTGAAATTCGAAAACCGGCCCGCCGGCCCAGGACCGTACCGCGGCGAGCATCAACAGCAAGAGGAAAAGCGGCGCTCTACTCATTCGCCATTCCAGTCCGCGGAGCCTTGACCAGATGCAGGACGCGCGTGAACAGCGGGTGGGCTTGGGCAGGGCCGCCGATGTGGATGACACCGGTGCGCTGCAGTTCGTTGTTGAAGACGTCGATCACCAGCTCGAGCACGTCATCGTCGAGGGAGCCAAACATACCGTCGATGAGCACCCACGGCGGAGACTGGAGCAGGATGCGGGCAACGGCGAGGCAAAGCTGCTCGTCCTGGCTCAATTCCCGGTCCCAACGGTGGGTGGTATCGAGCAGCGGCGCAAGCCGTTCGAGGCCGAGCCGATAGAGGGCGCGCCTGCAGGCGCCCTCCTCGAAGCTCTCCGCCTTCAGCGGATAGGCAAGGACCTCGCGCAAGGTTCCACGCGGCATGTAAGGAGTGCCGCCCGGCAAATAAAATATCTGCTCTCCCGCCGGGCGCGTGATGCGCCCCGCTCCCCAAGGCCAGAGCCCGGCCAGCGCGCGAAACAGCTGCGTCTTGCCGGTGCCCGGCGCGCCCAGAATGAGGACGCGCTCCCCGGATTTGACCACCACGTTGGATTCCTTGAGCATGTCGGCATTCGCGTTCGAAACGATCTGCAGGCCATCGATCGAAATTGCACCGGGATCGCCTTCGGTATAGACGATACGGCTGCCGAATCCACCCGGTTCGTGGCTCCTGACCAGCGCATGGCGGAAACTCGCGACTCGATGCA
Source organism: uncultured Gammaproteobacteria bacterium (assembly GCA_963779985.1). GTDB lineage: Bacteria > Pseudomonadota > Gammaproteobacteria > Steroidobacterales > Steroidobacteraceae > Bog-1198. Next base: position 557,515 of record CAVZZW010000004.1, on the reverse strand, counting down.
GCGTTGCGCGCCAATCGGCAATGGCGCTGAAATTGTCGACGAACCAGCGCAGCGAGGACTGTGCCTGGCTGAACGCGCCGGCCGCCATCATGAGACCGCCGAAAGAGACCTTGCCGCTGAAGTACAACGGCGCGGCGACGAGGATGGGAGCCACTATCGTGATCCAACCGAAGCCCGCGGTGACCCAGGTGAGATTGGCGTGCCCCATCACGATCCGGCGCGTCGCGGCGAGCACATTGCCGAGATGCAGTTCGATGCGGCGTTTTTCGTCCGCCTCGCCCTCGGCCAGTGAAATGTCATCGACGTGTTCGTTGACGCGCACCAGCGAAAAGCGCAAGTCTGCCTCGCGTGCATAACGATCCGCGTTGCGATTGATGAGGCCGCGCCCGACGCGATAGCTGAGAAGCGAGCCTGCGCTCGCATAGGCGATCGCCGCCCACACCATGAAGCCCGGGACCGTATAGTCCCGGTCCGCGAAGCGGAAAATGAAGTCCTTGGACAGCACCCAGAGCACGCCCGAGAACGTGAGGAACAATATCGACGCCTGCAGCAATCCGACGCCGAGGTCGGCCGACAGCTCGCAGAGTTTGCGTGCGTCTTCATGGATGCGCTGGTCGGGATTGACGCCGATCGTGCCCGCATTGGCCAGCCAGAACGCACGGCGCGGCAGCATCCAGTCTTGCAGGAGGCCGAGCACCAGCCCCTCACGCAGCTTGAGCTCCAAGGTCTCGATCAGCCAACGCTGTACCACATTGAGGACCAGAAGAAATCCTGCGATCACGAAGAAGACGCCGAGCTGGAAGAGAAAATCCCGCAGGTCGCGCCGCGACAAAGCATCATAGAAAGGCTTGTTCCATCCGTTCAGGCGAATTTGTCCATAGGCGGTGGCCGCAACTACGAGAATGATCGCGGCCACCAGAAATATCAGCAGCTTGCCCACCCGCGAACCGAAGATGGTGCGGGTGATGAGTCCCATCTGGCGCGCAAGGCCCAAATGGGCAGCCTCATCCTCGGATGCAGTGCCGGAGATTTTTGTCGAGCGTTCCATCACCGTGCCGAGCACTCTGCCATGCTTTTCAGTACGTGGTACAGATGACTTGCGCGGGGGTACACAGCAGGGTAACGGAATCCTGGTCGAAGCTCGCGTAATCACTGCCGTCGACGGTCACGCTGCGCAGCGGCGCCCCCAGCGGGGGGCGCAGAACCAGCTTGGCCGCGACTTGGCTTACCACCTCGAATCGCAGCGTTGCCGAATCGATCCTGCGCAGTGAATAGCTCAACGTGCCGTACAGGGTCGGCATGCGCCGGACCTCGACTCCGGAACCTTCGATCCATTCGGGCGCCAGGCCCGCCGCCAGCACCAGGGATCGATCGGCCTCGCGTTCGTAGCCAAACAGGCTGCGCACCGCAAGCACATATTCGGCGGCAATCCAGGTGTGCGGCAGATCGCCCATGTGGGCGGGCGTCTTGCGGTCCCGCCAGGCGATCTCCGGCCACTGGTTCCAGGGCGGCGGGCGGCGATCCGACAGAAAGAACCGCAACAACTCCAGCGCCGCGTCGCGCCTTCCCAATCGCACCAAGGCACCGATGATGCGGATTTCATAGGGCGTGTAGTTCGGCGCAGTCACTGCGCCGCTGCGCTTTCCCGCGCCAATCGGCGAGATACTTGTCGAACGTATACTCGACGGCCGCACGGTTCAGGCCCTCGGGCACGTCCAGCAAGTAAAGCGCGTTGGCGGTGGCGGTGGGATCGAAATCCGCCCACTCGATGCTCCCTGGAATGAAGTCCAGCTTGCGCTGCGCCCGGGTTGTCTCGATCGAGGCGAACAGCGCAGCGGCAAATCGCTCGCTCAGCGCCCGCCATCGTTGCGCCGAAGTCTCGCGGCCGGAGGCGGCCGCCAGATCCGCCGCATCGCGCAGACCTCGCAGCGCCCAGAAGTCATCCCAAAACGCATGCACGGGCTGAGCGAGGTAGCCCTCATGGCTCACCGACACGGGCAGCAGACCATCCTCGCCGAGCAAACCCTCGATGCAGGCGGCCGCCCTCTCGATGAAGGTCCACGATTCCTCGAGGAAAGCATCATCCGACGTAAATCGGTGGTAGTCGGCGATCAACGCCAGCAATTCGCCGTGACTATCGTGCTCGACCAGCCAATCGGTCCCCTCGCCGTCGACACAGCAAGGCACGAACCCGTCGGCGCGCTGATGCGGCGCATACCAGCGATGAACTCCCGAACTTCCTGCGAGTGTCCCATGCGCAGCAAGGCTGCGCTCATCATGGCGCCATCCCGAATCCAGGAGCGCGTGTAGCGGCGCGGACCTGGCTGCAGAGCGGGACCTGCGCGGGTCACCAGAATATGCGCGGTCGCCGTGAGCGCCGCACGAACCGCGTTCATCGCCCAGCCGTTGCCGGTCCACTGGGCCGGGAGCAGCTTCGTCCCCCAATCGAACGCCGGCTCGGCGCTCGAATACGCGGCCGCGGCCGGCATGCAGCCAAGGACGAGGTCGACGTTTTGCTGAGCCTGCGGCGACAGTTCGAAGCCGAGTGCACCCGTGGCGAAACCGAATGCATCGTGTGCCGCTGCGCTGGCCGGAAGCGCACCGGATGCGAGGTGCGCTGCCATGAAACCGTCATCGAAGCGCAGCGCCGCGAATCCCGTGAGCTCTCCCGCTCCCGCTTCGACCGCAGGCACGAGCAGCGTGGTCTCATTGACGCGCACCGCACCGTCCTGCCATGCCAGAGTCGTGGATCCTGCTGACGCCGCCCAAGTTGCGGAAACTCTGCCACGGCGGCGTGACTTGAAACGGGCGCACCAGCACGAACAAGCGGGCGGAGCGTTGCCGATCAGTGAGATTCTCGAATCGATAGCGCACGCGCGATACGCCGCTCGGCGTCGTCTCGGCCTGCACCCGCAGACGCCAATCCCCAGCCTGCCAAATCACCGAGGGCACCGGCATCCACTCGTCCAGGAGTTCCTGCCGAGCGGCAACGTCCGCCCAGGTGACGAGCTGGCCGTCGATCCATAGCATGGGCTCGATCGAGAACGACCCCTGACCGACCTCGACCATGCCGTCTTCATTCATCAGCGCACAATGCATGCCGCCGGCGGTGCCGAAGGGCGTCCATACGCTCTGCTCATTGTGCAGCCAGCGCGGATGCCAACCGCGAGCTTCGCCGCTCGCGACGTTGTTCCAGAAGGCATGGATGGAACGCGAGAACTCGAACGACTGCACCCGCAACACCGCGCCCGCCGATGGCTCATCCAGTCTCCAGGCGAAGAAACCTCGCCTCGAGTCCGGGCAGGTACACATAACTGCGCTTGCCGCCGGCCTCCGTTGCGGCGTACACCGTCTTCCAGCGCACGCCGCTGTTCGAGCTGCGCACACGAAAGCCGCCGGCCGGCGCACGCTCGAGCCAATCGACGATCAAGCCGCCCACCGCCCGAGGCGCCGTCGAATCGATCACGATCCAAGGGTGCGGGTCATCGGGCCGGGGTTTCCAGCCGGAGCCGTACAACGCGGCGGCCGCCTCCAATTGCGGCAACGAGCTCGACGCAGCGACCCTCGGCGGCTCCGAGGGGCTGCAATCCTCGATCTGTACATCGGCAATCCAGACCGTGCCCTTGCCGCCCTCCCCCGCGACGATGGCGAACTCCATCGAACCCAGCTCCGAGAGGCGCCCGCCGCCCAACGGACCCCAGGCAAAATCGATGTCCCGACTGTCCACCCTCATGCGCGTCCAGCGCTGGGGCAGCCGCAGGTCCTTCTGCACGTGCCGCCAGACATTCTGACCCGTGGCATCGACGAGCTTCAGCTCCAGATGATTCACCGCGCCGTGACCGCGCAGGCGAAAATTCACCGCATATTCCTCCGGCAGGATGCGCTCGAACGCCCGGCGCGCGACTACGAAGCCTTTGCCCCCCTTGAAGTCGAAGTCCATTTGCAGCGCAGGTACACGCCCGGCGCGCGCCGCAGACAGCCGCAGCTGCGCGTTGCCCGAAACGATGGACTGCCATTCGGGCGGTTGCGGGGATCGGAGCGTCCCTGCAGGTTTTCGCGGAGCGGCGGAATCAGCGGATTTCTGTTGCGTCATCGGGGTTCCGCACGGTGCAGCCGGACACAGCGTGAATATGCCACGTTTGGCCTGCAACGAGGCAGGCAAAGACAATAATCACCCATCGCCCGACCATTATCCCATTTGCCTCCCGGGCCCCGGGTTGCGGAAGATCGCGGCTCAGCCACCCGCCGAGTTGGGATCTCGCCAGACTCGTTCGAACGGCAATCGCCAGGCGTGAGGAGCGATGAGCTGGTGGATTGCGTTCGGTCCCCACGATCCGGGGTCGTAGAGACGCACCGGCGGGGGGGACTCCAGCAGGTTCATCGAAACTTCCCAAAGCCGCTCGATTCCCTCCGCGGTCGTGAACAGCGTGTGGTCCCCCCGCATGGCATCCAAGATCAAGCGCTCATAGGCCTCGAGCACATCGCCGATGTGGCTGGTGTCGTGCATGGCGAATTGCATGCTCAGCTTGTCCAAGCGCATGCCGGGGCCCGGGCGCTTGCCATAGAACGACAGCGACATCTTCGCGGCATCCGCCAAATCGAAGGTGAGGTGGTCCGGACCTTGGGCGCTGACGCCGGAGCCGGCAGGGAACATACTCTTGGGCGGCTCTCGAAACGCGATCGAAATGATTCGTTGTCCCTGGGCAAGCCGCTTGCCGGTGCGCAGGTAGAACGGTACGCCGGCCCAGCGCCAGTTGTCGATGAAGCATCGCAGGGCGATGAAAGTTTCCGCATCCGAATCGGCGGACACGCCTTCTTCCAACCGGTATCCCGTGTACTGCCCGCGGATGACATCCGCGGGCTTGATCGGCAGCAAGCTGCGAAAAACCTTGTTCTTCTCCTCGCTGATCGGGCTTGGCTCCAAGGATGTCGGGGCTTCCATCGCCGTGAAGCCCAGAATCTGAAACAAGTGGGTGACCACCATGTCTCGATAGGCTCCCGTCTGCTCATAGAAGCCGGCGCGCTTGCCGAGACTCAACGTCTCCGGCACGTCGATCTGCACGTGATCGATGAAATTGCGATTCCAGATCGGCTCGAACAATCCATTCGCAAAACGGAACGCGAGAATGTTCTGCGCCGCTTCCTTGCCGAGGAAGTGATCGATACGGAATATGCGCTCTTCGTCGAACACCTCGTGCAACCGGGCGTTCAGCGCAACCGCGCTCGCCAGGTCCGTGCCGAACGGCTTTTCCATGATGATCCGGGAGCGATCGACCAATCCGGCTTCGCCAAGCAAGCGTACCGCCGGCAATGCAGCGTTCGGCGGCACGCTGAGGTAGTGCAGCCGGCGGCTCTCGCCGTTGAAGCTGCGTTCCGCCTCCAATACCGCCGCCTTGAGGGCGTCGGGACCGGCAGCCATAGGCAGGTACTGCAGGTTTTTCGCAAACTCAGCCCAGTCGGATTCGACCACCTTGCGGGTGGAGAACTCGGCGAGCGCCTCGCGCGCAATCTTGCGGAAATCGTCGGTGCTGAGATTGTCCAATGAGACGCCGATGATTCGGCAGCCGGGGATGAACCCCGAACTCGTCAGATGGAACATGCCGGGCAAGAGTTTGCGTCGAGCTAAATCGCCGGTCGCACCCACGAGAACGACGACTTGCGGAAACTGCGGACCAACGCCGGGAGGTATCTTTGCCACCATTCACATCCTTCTAGAATTCGGATCAATCCAGCTCGATTTCAGGTTTCGACGCCGACCGTGTGCCCGCCTTCGGTTCGTTGCTCCGCCCGTGGTATGAGTAAACGAGCGAAAACTTCACCGCATCGCTGCGATTCTGGCCGGCCGAGTGCAGAGTATTGCAGTGAAAGAATACCGCGTCGCCCGGCGCGAGCCGCGGTGACTCGGCCGTGCGGATGATCTCAGCGTTGTCAGCTCGATCGGTGCGGAAGAACTTCACCGCGTCGAACCGATCGGCGTCGAACGCCATCCGGTGCGAACCCGGCACCAACCAAAGCGCGCCATTTTCGATTCGTTCTTCGCCGAGTGCGAACCACACCGAAACGAGATCCTCCCGCTCGAACGACCAGTAGCGGATGTCGCGATGCCAATTCGTCAGGCTGCCGTAGAGCGGATGCTTGGTCATCACGCAGTTGTGATGGGCGCGCGACATCAGCACGCGTTCACCGAAATAGCCTTCCAACCAGTCGCGCAGAGCGGGCGCGGTGCCCGAGCGGGCGAACACGGCGTCGCGGCCGTAGGCATCGAGCAGCCGGCGCACCGTCTCCCCGCCCTCGGCTGTGCGTGACGGGGGTGCGCCCGGATATTGCAGATCCGCCTCGAATTCAACCGGCTCCGCCCGGGCACCAAGTTGTGTCCGAGCGGCTTCGTTGAGCCGAACCAGTCCGTCGGCCGCCACGAACCGCGGTACGATGACGTAACCCTTGTCGCGCAACTCATCGATTTGCGCCTGCCGCGGCGATTGGGTTGCCATGAGGCTAGGCCCGCGGATCATGCAGCACGGGAACGAGTTCGGCGATGCTGTCGATCACGACATCCGCTCCGGCGGCCAGCAGCGATTTCCGCGCCGCCTCGATGCGCGCCGTGCGCTCGGCGGCCGGCAATGCCCGCAGCGCTTCCTGAGAAAGCCCGACGCCGTTGCCGGAGGCCGCAAGACCGACGGTGAAGCATCCCGCGGCCCGGCCCTCCGCCACCCCCGCCTCGGCATCATCCACCTTCACTACTCGCGACAGCGGCCAGACCCCGAGTTCGGCACAGGCCTTGTAGATCATGAGCGGGGTGGGCCGGCCCGCGGGCGTTTCACCGGAGCAAACCAAGTGATCGGGAACGTAGCCCTGCGCCGCCGCCTCGTGCAGCACCGGTACCATCATCTCGCGCGTGTAGCCCGTCGACGAGGCCACCCTGAGTCCCTGCGCACGCAGTGCGTCGATCGTCGCTCTGGCGCCGTCGATGAGGCGCGCGGCGCGCGCCGCCTGATCGCGCATCAGCGGACCTAAATCGGTCATCAGACCCGCGACATCCGCATCGTCCGGTGCGACGCCCCGGGCCTCGGTCCACGCCCGTGCGACGACTGGATCATGCAGCAGGGAGCGCACGTGATCGACTTTGGCCTTGCCCATGTCGCGCCGTGCTTGCGCATCGCTGATCGTGACGCCGCGCCGTGTAAATGCCTCACGCAAGGCGATGACCGGTGCAAGGCAGCCGAAGTCCACCACGGTGCCCGCCCAATCGAGGATCACGAGATCGAACCGATCACGCAGCGCCATTAGCCCGCACTCCCGCCGAACATGTCGGCGATGACTTCTTCGCCCATCGCAAATCCGGTGGACGCGCCCGAACCGCTGGTGACCATCGCGATGCGCACGTCGGGCGCGGGCGTGTCGATGAACATCATACGATCGGCAGCCGATGAATAGGTCCCCGTCCAACGTTCGATGGCGGCAGGCGCCGGCCGTCCCGTTGCCGCCGCATACTCCTCGAGAATCAGCTGGTCGACACGCTCGTCCGCAAAGGGATCCGGAGTGGCGGCATAGTGATGACTATCGCCCACGATGAGACTGCCGTCGGCACTTTGCACGACGATGAGATGGATCCCGTGCTCGAGATGCTCGCCCTGCTCTGCTTCGAGCCGCGCCCGCAACGGCGCAGCTTCCGGCAGCGCGGCGTAGCCTGCATATCGTACCAGCCCAAGATCGGACATTATGGCGCCGGGCAAGCGGAACCCCGGGGCCGCCAAGCGCAGCATCTGCAGCTTGCAGCGGGTCACGTTGTAGCGGGCGATTCGCTGCGCAAAGAGGCCGACGAGATCGTCGCCGGGACACACCACGACCGCCCCCGCCTGCACCCCGCCGCGGGAAGTCTCGAGGCGGGGCGGTTCGACCGAGAGTACGGTCGTCTGACGCACAAAAACCACGCCAAATCGTTCCGTCAGCCATGCCGCGACCTTGGGTATCGCCTCCCGCGATTCGACCCTGATGTCATTGCAGCTGGTGAGCACCGCCTGTACGTCTTTGGCGCCAAGATCACCGCAGCGGGCACGCGCCGCCGCGGGACTCAAGATCTCGCATCCTTCGCCCATTTCGGTGCGCAGAAACGCCTCGAGTACCGCCACTGCCTCTGGCCGCCGGGTCGTCATCCACAGGCCTCGCTGTAGTATGGGAATGCCCGCCTGCTGCGCGACCTCCTGCCAGATGGCACTGGTCCGGCGCGCCCGATTCCAAGCGGCGCCCCGCTCCTGGCCCGTCACCGTGATGAAGCCAAAATTGCGCACTGATGCGCCATTCGCCTGCGCGTCACGGTCGATCACGACCACGCGCAATCCCGCGAGGGCCGCGGCACGCGCGCAGGACAGCCCGACGATGCCGGCACCGACCACCGCAATATCAAATACGCCCGGAACGGCGGATTGGGAACTCATGAATTACATCCTAATGGAATATGCGCAATCACTGAATGCTTGCAGGCTGCGCGTGAAATAGCCGCCCACCCTTGCTAGCAGCGGTACTGGATCAGGGCATCGCCCAAGGCGTCCTCGAGGGATCCGAGCCACGGCTCGTAGTGCTTCCACTGATCGAGCCCTTCGCGAAAAATCGGCTGGCGTACCTGCTCCGAGCTCGCCGTGCGAACGCTGCGCTCCGTCTTGTGAAACTCGACGCACGCCGGCTCGAACTCGAGGCCGCAGAAGTCCAGAATTCGCCTGACGTTGCCTTCGAGATCATCGACGACGGACTCATGCTCGATTCGCAGTATCCGTCCCGGGAGGACCTCGTTCCAGTGGCGCATCAGCTCGAGATACGTGCGGTAGTAGCGCGCGATGTCCGCAATGCTGTAGGTAAATTCCTGTCCATTGGCAAACAGTTGCTTCAAATTGCTGAAGCAGCAGGCCATCGGTTCGCGCCGGGCGTCGATGATCCGGGCATTCGGCAGCATCAGGTGAATGAGCCCGAGGTGCCGGAAGTTGTTCGGCATTTTATCGATGAAGTAGCGCTTGCCGCTGCGGTAGACACGCGTGTCGTGCAAGTATTTTTCACCCAGCTTCAGGAAGTCGTCAGGCTTCAGCTCCGCGAGCGTGCCCGGGTAACGCGGATTGTCGAGATCCGGGTCGCGCCCCTGCAGATCGAGGACGATGCGCGGGACATCGGCCAGCTCCTGCGTGCCTTCGACCAGCGAATGCGAGGCCAGTATCTGCTCGAGGAGCGTCGATCCTGCACGGGGCAGCCCGACGATGAAAATCGGCTCGGAGCTCTTGGCGCCTTGGCCCGCGCGCCGAGCGATGAACTCATGCGTACAGATGTCGATCTGCCTGCGCGTGTTGGCCTCGATGATCTCCGGCCGGTAGCGGCTTTCGGAGCGCTTGAGCGCGTTGCCCTGCTGGTAGAAGTGCCAGGACTGCGCATACTCGCCCCGATCCTCGAAGGCCTTGCCGAGCGCGAAGCAAAGATGATAGCGATCGACGAGCGCCGTGGCGGGTGCCGATTCTTCGGCGCGCATGCTCTCGATTTCCTCGTCCAAGAAGCGGTAGGTCTTGAGGTTCGCGAGACTCCAGTAGGCGTCGCCGAAATTGGGGCGGGCGGCCGCGGCGGCGCGGTAGGCCTGGATCGACTCCTCCCGGCGCCCCAGGGTCTTCAGCGAATGTGCGACCGATAAGTGCAGATCGGCCGCCCGAGGTGCGCCGACCAGGAGTTCCCGGTACAGCGCCAGCGCCTTGTCATGTTCCCCGAGGCCGACACAGGTTGTCGCGTAGAGCGTCTGGTATTGTCTGTTGGCGGGCTCGAGCGCCAACAGCTTCTCGAGCTCTTCGCGCGCCCGAAGATGTTTGTGCCGCTCCAGGAGTACCAGGGCATACTCGTGGCGGGCCGCCCGGTAGTCGGGCGCGAGCGCGAGCACGGCCTCGAGCAGCAATTCCGCATCGTCGAGCACGTCGCGCTTGAACGCGATTCGCGCCAACAGGCGCATGGCCTCGACGTGGTTGCCGTGCTTCAGAAGATACGCCCGCACGATGCCCTCCGCGGGAGCCAGGTCGCCGTCCGAAAACAGCTCGTTGCGTACACCACCTCCGGCGGCAGACGCTTCAACGTGGCCACGTGCGCAGCGGCCATGCCGCGGTTCTCGGCATCGCCGATCATTCGATACAGGCCCTCGAGCATGCTCCAGCTCGCGGGCAGCGCCGGATTGATGTTCACCCCGTGAAGGAAGGCGTCGATCGCCCGCGGTGCGTCCCGCATGGCCACGTAGCAATGGCCACGCTCCTGATACAGGCCGCTGAACGCCGGGTGCTGCTGTTCGAGGCGTTCGAGAGTCGCGAGCGCCTCGGCGAACTTGCCCAGATATCGCTGGCTCATCGCGAGGAGGTACAGGACGTCGCGGTTTTCGGGCACCTCGGCCGCCAGTGCTTCGGCCGCCTGCAGGCCTTCAGCGTGGCGACGGCTCTTGAGGAGCTCCCGCACCCGGCGAACTTCCAGTTCCACACGTGAAGGGATCGGATCGGCAGCAGTCGGTTCCATGGAAAATCCAGCTAGAAAAAAGGCGGACATTGCTGTCCGCCTTGGATTTTACTGCATCCGGTCGAAATCGGGCTGCCGAAAGCCCCGTTACGGCCTTTGCGTGCTTAGAATTTATAACCGAACTTGACTCCGAGCACCCGCGGACGCAGCGGCACTTCCGACTTGATGAACTGCGCCGACGAGGTGAACGTGCTGGCATTCGAATTGGACAGGTTCGCGCCGAAGACCTGCATGGTCCAGCTGTCCTTCGACACCCCGAGCGAGGCGTCGAACGTCGAATAGCCCGGCTGTTCGTAGCGCAGCAGCGTGGTCGTCGGGATGGCCTCTCCCGGAGTGTCGCCGCTCTGGTAGGTGGCCGGCTGGTTGAAAATGCTCGATATGTGGTTGACGCCGCCCGTCACGAACGCCTTGTAGTCGTTGAACGACCAGTCGTAGCGCGCCCGCAGATTGAACTCCGTGGACGGCGAGAAGGCCGGTACCGTGCCCACAGCACCGTACGGGTTCTGGAAGGGTTGCCCCTTGACCTCGGTGATGCACTGGCCAATCGTGGGACTCGCCGCGATGTTGCTGATCAAGCAGGGAGAATTGGTCTGCTTGCTTCTGTTCCAGGAACCCGATCCCTGTACTGTGAGCCCGTCGGTCACCTTCGTCACCAGCTGCAGTTCCAGGCCGTTGATGGTGTAGTTGGGGCCGTTGACGCCGAAGGTCGTGTTGCCGAGCGCGACCGGGTTGAAGAACAGCAACTGAACATTGTCCCAATTCATGTGGTACAGGGACGCGTTCAACTGCACCCGGTGGTCGAAGAACTCGGACTTCCAGCCGATCTCGTTATTGGTGAGCGAGTCCGGTGCATAGCTGTGCGGCTTCTCGTATTGCGGATTGCCGGCCGCATCGTTGGCCACCCCTGATACCGTGCGGTTGAAGGCACCCGGCCGAAATCCCTGCGAGAAGGTGTAGTACAGCAGGGAGTCAGGCGTGACATGCCAGGTCAGGTTTCCCCGGCTCTTGAAGCCGCTGTAGGTGACGTTCAGATTATCCGCATTGATGTTGTGAGTGTCGCCGACGCATTGTCCGTTCGGCACGTCGACACAGCCCGTTCCCGTCGCATATTGGGATCCTGTCTCGAATTCACTGTAGTGGTACCAGCGGGTACCGGCCGTCACGGTCAGTACTTTCGGGATCAGGTCGTAGTCGACCGAACCGAACAGTGCGGTCTGTTTGTAGCCGCGCTGCGCATCCTCACCGAACGCGGTGTTGTCGCTGCGAATGCCGGGATCCGTTGCCGTCGAACCCGGCGCCGTGGTGACATTGGCCACGCACGGGGCTCCGCCGGCAAGGGCCGTCGCGAGATTTGCCGGCAGTACACGACGGGATGGTCTTGTAGTTGAAGTTCTGCACGTCGACGATCTCGAAATCTTCCCAGTAAGCGCCAACGATCCCGCGCGTGCGCCAGTCGTCCGGCGTGCTCAGACGGAACTCGTGGCTTTGATGGGTATTCGTCACCGTGTCCCGCCAGGAACCGACCGGCGAGTAGCACGTCGGCGTCGTTTTGGCGCCGAGACCGCTGCCACCTGTGCAAGCGTAGTACCAGCCACCGCCGCTGCGCGAGTAGTTCGTATAGTCGGCCTGCTGGTCGATGTGGCGCACCAGATAACCGCCGGTGTACACCGCCTTCAAATCGCCGATCTTGCCGTTGACCGTCCAGGCTGTGTTTTCAAACTTGTCCTTGTCGAACGCGGGCGAAAACAGCGTGGTCTGATCGCGTCCCAGCGTCTGACCGTCGGAACCGGTGGGGTACTGCACGAACTCGCCGTCCGCCTCCGTGTTCTGGTAGCTCTGCGCGATCAGCACGTTCCAATCATCGTTGATCTGGTACAGAGCCGAGGTGCGAATGCCCGAGTACGTGACCGGATTGATGGCGTTGCCCACGAGCGCATTGTTATTGGCGACCGGGCTGTTCGGCACCGCACAATACTTGCCGGCGGCCGGCAGGCCGTTGGGGCAGACACCGTTCACGGGCGTGATGCCCGCATAGAAGTTGCCCAAATCGCTGTTCTTGCGCGTGAACGTGCTCGGCACGTTGTCGATGTAGCCGCCGCGCCTGTCGCTGTAGATGACCGTGCGCAGCGCGAGGGTGTCCTGGATCAGCGGCAGGTTGAGGGTCGCATTGACGCTGCTGTTCGGGTCGCCGCCGGCCGTCGTGCCGTAGCTGGCCTCGACGTTGCCTTCCGTGACGTTGAGCTTCGGCTTGTTGGTGATGTAGCGCAGCGCTCCTGCCTCGGCGCCGCCGCCGAACAGAGTGCCCTGCGGACCTTCGAGCACTTCGATCCGCTCCATATCCACGAAGTAGACGTCGAGGTTGCGGGCGGGAAACTGCAAGGACTGGTCGTCGAGATAGACCGCCACGTTCGGGAACGGGGCGATGGTGGCGCTCGACTGGTTACCGGCGGAGCCGGCGCTCAGGCCGCGCAAGAAAATGTTGCCCTGGCCCGGGCCGTTGCCTCCGAACGTCACGTTCGGCAGGTACTTGAGAACATCATCGAGCGTGGAGACGTTGAGCTGCTTCAACTGCTCGCCGGTGATGGCCTGAATCGTGATGGGCACATTCTGGATCGATTCGTTGCGGCGCTGCGCCGTCACAGTGATTTCTTCAATACCGCCTGCGGCATCGGTATCGACCGCCGCCTCGGCGTGGGACACCGCGCTGTATCCGCTCAGAATCGCGGAAATCGCGTATGCAAGCTTTCGATTGGTATTCAAACGTCTCTCCCTACAGAGTCAATGGCAAAAAAATACGAAAACGCAACGATCAAAATCGTTACGAGCAATGATTCGAACGGCTGATAACAATCCCAGAAGGATCGAGCCTCAATGACATCCCTACCCGGCCCGCTTATTCCTGCTGCGTGCTTTTTACGCACAGCACATTGCATATTTATTACAGAGCTATGATTTAACTGTGGCGCGCCATAGAAACTCATCAATAAAGGCTGACTCCCCATGAAGAAGATCAACGAACCCGCCCGCTCGGTCGACGTGATTCTGGAGACCGATGTGCTCGTGGTCGGCAGCGGCCCCGGCGGCCTCGCGGCGGCGCTCGCCGCGGCCCGGGCCGGTGCCCGCACCGCTCTCATCGACCGCAACGGCTGTTTCGGCGGCAACATCACGCAGGTGGGCGTCGAGGGCTTTGCCTGGTACCGTCACGAGCACACCGTCGACTGCGAAGGCATCGGCATCGAGTTCGAGGAACGCGCCAAGGCGATGGGCGCGGCCATGCCCGAGCCTCAGTCCCTGAGTCACGCGCTCGACGCCGAGATGTTCAAGTGGGTCGCCGACACGCTGGTTCAGGAAGCCGGCGTCACGCCGCTGCTGCATCGGCTGGGCACCGCACCGATCATGGAGAACGGCGCCATCCGTGGAGTCATCACCGAGAGCAAGGCGGGCCGCGAAGCCATTCTTGCCAAGCGGGTAATCGACGCGACGGGAGATGCGGACATCGCGGCGCGTGCCGGAGCGCCGGTGCACAAGTCGCCCAAGCACGAGATGATGGCGGTGTCCGTCATGTTCTCCATGAGCGGCGTCAACAAGCAGCGCTTCATCGATGCGGTCAAGGCCGATCCGCAGACCTATGCCGACTGGTCAGGCAACGGCGAATGGGACTATGAGACCACGGGCAAGGAAGACAAGCTTTTCTCGCCCTTCCTGCGCAAGCCGTTCAAACAGGCCCTGGCTGCCGGCGTCATCCCGCCGAGCCTGCAGACGATTGCGGGCACCTGGGGCACCGTCACCGATCAGGGAGATCTGACGTATCTGAACCTGGTGCACGTGCCGGAAATCGACGGCACCGATCCGAACGACCTGACCATCGGCGAGATGCGCGGAAGGCGCGAAGCGATCTACGCGCTGGAAGCACTGCGCGGCTTCATGCCGGGCTGCGAGGACGCCAAATTACGCAACTTCGGCATGACCCTCGGTATCCGCGATACCCGTAAGATCGATGCACTCTACAATCTCACCGGCACCGATGTGCGCGAACAGGCCCGCTTCGACGATGCGATCGGCATCTTTCCGGAGTTCATCGACGGCTTCGGCATCCTGATCCTGCCGACCACGGGACGCTACTGGCACGTGCCCTATCGCGCGCTGGTGCCCAAAGGCGTCGGCAACCTGCTGGTCGCCGGACGGTGCATCGGCGGCGACAAGGTGTCGCACGCCTCGGCACGCAATATGATGTGCTGTGCCGTGAGCGGCCAGGGGGCGGGGGTGGCGGCGGCCGTGTCGCTGCGGCGTGACGAAGCGCTCGATCGAGTGAATATCGGAGCGGTTCAGGCGGAGCTTACGCGGCAGGGAGTCCGGTTCCAGTGAACCACTCCCACCACACCGGCGCTGAATCCGGCAACATCACGATGCCAGCTACTAGCGGGCGCCGCCCGCTGCGATCAGCACCGCATTCGTGCCGCCGAATGCAAAAGAGTTCGACATGACGGTCCGCAGCGGCACGCCCGTCCGCGCCTGCCCGGAGACATAATCGAGATCGCAATCGGGATCCGGCGAATCGAGGTGCATCGTCGGCGGCACGATACCGCGCTCGAGGCTCGCGACCGCAATCACGAACTCCAGCGCTCCGGCCGCGCCCAGAAGGTGGCCGTGCATGGACTTCGTCGAGCTCACCGGCACCTGGTATGCGCGGGGCCCGAAGATTTCCTTCAGAGCGGCTGTCTCGACGACATCGTTTTGCAGAGTGCCGGTGCCATGAGCGTTGACGTAATCGATCGCGTCGGGTTCCACGCCGGCCGAATCCATCGCCGCACGCATGGCGCTCGCCTGGCCTGCTACCGTCGGCCGCGTGATGTGCGCGGTGTCGGTCGTCAAACCGTAGCCGGAGAGCTCGGCATGGATCGGCGCGCCGCGCGCGACTGCGTGGCTCCATTCTTCCAGAACCACGAATGCCGCGCCCTCGCCCAGCACCAAGCCTGTGCGCGTACTCGCAAACGGACGGCACGAGGTTGACGCGTCGTGCGGATCCTCCGCCGCCAGTGTGCGCATGGCTTCCCATGCCCGCAGGACGCCGAAGGTGAGCGGCGCCTCGGCGCCGCCGGCGAGCATCACGTCGGCATCGCCGTATTGAATCTTGCGGGCCGCTTCCCCGATCGCCACCGCCGAAGATGAGCAGGCGGTCGAGTAGGTGAGGTTTGGCCCGCAGAGGCCATAGTCGATGCCTATCCACGATGCCGATGCATTCGACATGGCGGTCAGCACGCTATAGGGTTTGACGCGATCCGACTGCAACGCATAAATGGTTTGATATCCCTCGTCGGTCGACTCGGCGCCCCCCATGGCCGTCCCTACGCTGACCCCGCAACGCTCGCGGCGCTCGCAGGTTATGTCGAGTTTCGCGTCGGCGATCGCCTGCGCGGCGGCAACCAGGGCAAGCTGACTGACTCGATCCAGCATGCGCAGCCGCGGCAGCGGAAAATGCGCGTTTCCGTCGAAGTCGATCGCCGCGCCGATGGGCGACTTCAACCGCTCGACGAGTGTCGGCGCCAACCGTCTTACGCCTGACCGGCCGGCGACCAGATTGGTGAACATGTCATCGATGGAATTGCCGAGCGGTGCGATCACGCCGAGGCCGGTAATGGCAACGCGGCGCATCGTCACGGCGGCTACGAGGGCAGGTTCGAGCGCCGATCCTCGACGGCCGCCGGTCGGGCCGCCGGAGGCCGCGCGAGCAACCCGTCGATGTAGACCACCACATCTGCAACGGTCAGCAAATTGGTCGGAGTGTCGTCGCGGATCGTGACGCCGAAGCGGTCCTCGATCTTGAACATGAGTTCGAGCAAGTCGAGTGAATCCACACCGAGCGCGCTGAGCTCCGCCGTGGGCGCCAGCTGCTCACGAGTGAGATTGAACTCGCGCACCAGAATATCCTGCAGTGTCTCGAGCGTGCTCATAGGATTTCCTCGGTAAGCATGGTGGAATGGCCGGCCGCTACTCGACCGCAAGCAAGGCGCCGTGACAGGTAAAACCTGCGCCGAAGGACGACATCCACCACCACCCGCCGGGCGCGGCATCGGCAAGAGCAGCATCGAGCACGAAGTAGACGAAGGCGCTGCTCAGGTTGCCGTAATCGCGGAGTGCGTCGCGGCTATACCGCAATGCCTGCGGATTCATGTCGAACCGGTCCTGCAGGGCGAGCAAGACGTCGCGTCCACCGGCGTGCATGATCCAGCCCGTCATCTGGTCGCGCGTCAGGCCGGCGCGGGCAAGCGTGGTCGCGAGAACTTCGTCGGCGTGCTGCGCGGCGAGGCGCGGCACGGCGCGAGTCAGCACGTTGCGCAACATTCCGCCGCGATGCTGGAACCGCAGCGACTCACGCGCGTCCGGGTTGGTCAGCGAAGTCGTATCGCGCCACTCCACTTTGCGCTGGCCGGCCGGACGCCGCTGCGACAGGACCGCAGCGCCCGCCCCGTCGCCGAACAGGCACGCGCTGATCAGTACTCCAGGATCGTCGTCGAGATACATCGCGGCACTGCATACCTCGACGCAGATCGACAGCACGTGCTCACATTGCTGGGCGCCGAGCAGCGCGTTCGCCAGCTGCCAGTTCGGCAGCGCCCCGGCGCATCCCTGCCCGACGAGATCGAAACCGAGCACGTTGGAGCGCAGTCCCAGTCGCTCGATGACGTAACCGCTGAGACCCGGGCAGAGATTGCCGGTACAAGTGGACACGACGACCGCATCGATCTGCCGTCGGATCCAGCGCCGCGCGTCGCAACGCCGCGTTTCCCCGGCCTGGTCCGCAAGACGGGGCGCATGCGCGGCAAAGCGCCTGTGCAGCGTGTCGGGGTCGATGGCGAATACCTCGTCGAGCGAGTCGACGGCGAGCCAGCGAGCCTCGATGCCGTTTTCCCGGCGCAGCACCATCTTCGCAATCGCGTGCGATCGAGCATCAAGACGGCCGTACCAGTCGGAAGCGGCAAACGCATCCCAACATTCCGCCTTCGTGTAGCGGCGTTCGGGCAATGCGGTGCCGACGGCATTCAAATACATCTAACCCCCGTACCCCGTAGCGGTGCTCCCACGCAGACGTTCTGCATGGTACAGCACTTATTTGTTTCGCTCGGCCGTTTTACACCAGCAGCCGCTCCCGGCGCAAAGGGAACGACAGGGCGCCGAGAACGAATCGAATCCGGCAATCATGGCCAACCTGCGGACTGCGAAGCTCCTTCGGGCATGCCGCACCACAATCTATGGATGCACAACTTCCTGTTGCTCTGGTACCGTGTAATCAATGTGTCCATTCAGTCTTGAATGCGCTGCGTAAGGAGGCAGCGCCTTGCACCGCTCCCGCTGATATCGTCGGTCCGGCGACATGGATCGGCTATCTTGCGCTTTGCCTCGGCATGTTCATGGCGATCCTCGACGTCCAGATCGTCGCCAGCTCGTTGCCCGACATCCAGTTTGCCCTGCATATTGCGACCAATCATCTGAGCTGGATTCAGACGGCTTATCTGATTGCTGAAGTGGTCGCGATCCCCTTGACCGGCTGGCTGACGCGGCTGATGTCGCTGCGCGGCCTGTTCGTGGCCGCCATCATCGGCTTTGCCGCATCGAGCGTCGGTCTGCGCCGCGAGTCACCAATTCGAAACGCTGCTGTTGTGTCGCATCGTTCAGGGGTTTTGCGGGGGCGCCCTCATCCCGATCGTCTTTACTTCCGTGTTCACGATGTTTCCCGAGCGGAAAACACGTTTTGGCGACGACCATCGGTGGTCTTTTCGCCATGCTGGCGCCCACGATCGGGCCGGTGCTCGGCGGATACATCACTGAAAATTATTCATGGCACTGGCTGTTTCTGATCAACGTCGCACCGGGAATCGCGGCCGCGGTGGTGGCTGCCTGCCTCATTCGCATCGGAAAGCCGGACTGGCACGCTGACTGGGGCGGCTCGACATTCCGGCACTGATGCTCATCGTCGCCTGCCTGGCCAGCCTCGAACTGGCCTTGAAACAAGGGCCCAGGCATATTTGGAACAACAGCCTCATCGTATCGCTCGTGGTGTCATGTCCCATCGCGGGCATCTTCGCCATCCGCCGCTGCCTTTCGTCGCCGGAACCGATCATCGATGTCCGCTGCTTTTCCGACCGCAATTTCACCATTGGCTGTTTCTACAGTTTCGTGCTGGGAATGGGGCTGTTCGGATCGGTCTATATCACGCCGATTTACCTGGGCTTCGTCCGGGCAACACACCCCGTTTGAAATCGGCAAGATCATGATTGTCATGGGCGCCGCGCAGCTGGTGACGGCCCCCTTTGCCGCCATGGCGGCCAGAAGATTTAACCTGCCTGCTGCTGACGGCGATCGGTTACGGCGTCTTTGCGGCCGGTTTGATCAGCGACGCCTTCATGACGTACGACACCGATTTTGACGACACACTGCTGTGGCCGCAGATTCTGCGCGGTGCGGCCGTGCTGTTCTGTCTGTTGCCGACCACCAGCCTCGCCCTCGAGGGGCAGCCGATCGCGCGTATGCCGAACGCCAGCGGACTGTTCAACTTGATGCGGAATCTTAGGGGGTGCCATCGGCATCGCCTTGATCGATGTCGTGCTGGAACAGCGCGCGCCGGCACATGTAGCGCAGTTGGTTGCCAGACTTCAGGCGGGCGATACCGCGGCGGCGCGCATCGTCGGTATACCGCTGTCACTTTTTCAAAAGGCACTTCTTGCGACCGATCGATCAAGCCACCAAGGAGATGGTGAGCCCGCTGGTCAATCGCGCAGCGCTGGTGCAGTCCTTCAACGAGGCATGGCTGATGCTGGGGACAATTTTTGTCCTCGCGCTCGTGGCGCTGCCCTTGATGCGGCGCCTACCCACGCGGCTAATTGCGTCGCGCCGAGTGAATCACTGCGATTCCGCCGAGCAGATTGATCCACTGCGTATCGCCAGCCCCGCCGCGTCGATGCGCCTTGCCAGTGCAGCTTGATCGGGAAATCTTTGAATGCTTTCGGCCAGATATCGATAGGCACTCGCCGTCCTTGGTTATCCATTGACCGAGCGGCGGCATCACCAGGCGGCAATATGCATCGAACAGGGGCTTGAGCCCGCGTCGCACGCCGGAGGTAAATTCCAGGCAGTAAAAACGCCCGCCGGGCCGCAAGACGCGCGCCGCTTCGCGGAGCGCCTGATCGATATGCGTAACATTGCGCAAGCCGTAGGCGATGGAATAGATGTCGACGCTGCCGTCGGGCAGCGGCAATGCTTCGGCATTGCCCGTGATCCATTCGATGCCGCATAGCCCGAATGCTCGCCGGTCATTTTTGCGCGGCCGGCCTCGAGCATGGCGGGAGTTGAGATCGCAGACGACGACCTTGCCTTGCCCTGGGTGTGTCTGGCACAACGCCGCGCGACATCGCCTGTTCCGCCGGCAACGTCGAGAATGCTTTGCCCCGGCTGCGGGTTCATCAGCGCGACCAGGCGATCCTTGAAGTACCGGTGCAGCCCGGCCGACATGACGTCATTCATCAAATCGTAGCGCCAAGCGACCGACGCGAAGACACTTTGCACCAGACGGGTCTTTTCTTCGGGGTTGACGCGCCTGGCGCCAAACCACTCGGCTTCCGGATTGGCGACGGCGGAGGTTTCATGTTCTGTGTGAGGCATGGCATCGACTATAATCGCAAACCACGAGAGCCGTAGCGCATATCGAAGTCCGTATGAAGCACGATTTCAGTCGACGCAGCACACAGCTCGAATTGATGGATACCGAATCGCTGAGCTTCGGCGCCTTCCATGCGTATCTACGCGATCTTACCCTCATCAATATCTGTACCTTGGCCTATCGCCCTACCCTGCTATGGCTGCGCCGCGCACTGATCGCAGCCAAGCCGCGGCAGCCCGTATCGGTCATCGATATCGGCAGCGGCGGCGGCGACATGTTGCGCCGGATATGGAAATGGGCCGGCAAAAGCAAGATAAAGACCGATCTCGTCGGCGTCGACCTCAATCCGTGGTCGAAGCAATCGGCGGAGAAGACGACGCGCGGCATGCCCATCCGCTTTGAAACTTCCGATATTTTCGACTTCCACCCGGATCGCCGCGCCGATTTCATCATCAGCTCTCTATTCGCGCATCACCTGACGGACGACGAGGTGATCCGGTTCATCCGCTGGATGGACGCGCACGCGGTACACGGATGGTTCATCAATGATCTGCATCGGCATCCCCTGCCCTATGCCTTCATCAAGTGCTTCACGCGTTTGTTCGGCTTCAATCGGCTGGTTCAACATGATGCGCCGCTGTCGGTCGCACGCGCCTTCGTCATGGCCGATTGGCGCCGATTGTTAGCGGCAGCGGGCATTCCTGCGCAGCGCTTCCGCATCACCTGGTTCTTTCCCTTTCGTTACGGCATCGCGTGTTCCGCGCACCCCGCCGAGGCGCAGTTATAGAAGCGAAAGATCCTTGGTAAGCGATGCGTGCGCACCTTGCGCCACCATCTCGCCCTTGCGCATATTCAAGCCTTTTCGCACGACGATGACTTGCTCGTGTTCCCTCGACGCGAAGGCTCTTCAGGAAATCCAAGGAAATCTCAGGAAATCGGCAGCAGTAGCGCCGATTCCGAGGCACGAGCCTCCTTGCCCGTGCCTCGGCCCCAAAGCATTACCAGCGTCAGTTCTGCCCGGTCTGCGGAATACACGGATTGGCCCGCGGGCCACCGCTGTTCTGTCCGAAGAACCAGGACAGATTCGAGGTACCGTACTGCGCATCGCGGCCAAAGTTATCCACGCCGGAACCGGTGAAATCGCCAAAGAGCAGTGCGCAGCCTCCGCCGTTGGGGCTGCCCTCGAGCGCATAGAATGGATAAAACTTAGCCTTTCCCGGTGGGACGACGCAGTCGACCCCATCCGGCTGACACGATGGCACCGAGGCCGATACGTCGGTCTCGAACTGAATGATCGGGAAGGGCTGGTTAAAAGCGCTGCCGGACCGACTGAGAGGACCGATGCCGCCGCCGCTCACGGATCGGATCGCAAGCGACGTGGCGTTGTGGGATGTGCCGTCCGGCCAGTCGAATAGGTACGCCGAACCGTCAAAGTCGAGGTCGCCTCCCGTGGCGAAGTCCAGGCAGCCAGCCAATGTTGGTCCGGGGAAGCACGGTGCGTCGTCGGCATCCTTGTCGCCCTTCGCGCCGGGCGTGAAGTGTCCTATTTCCATGGAGAAGTTGATATTCGCCTGCAGCGCCGCCCAGGGTACGAAGTTTCCAAACCTCGCGGTGTTGAACTCCGGATGGAAATCATAGTTCGTCCCGGCGCAAGTGTTTGGATTCGTGTTCTGGAAACCGTTCGCGCCGCTCGCCACCATGAACCCTGTCTGACCGGTGGTCAGATCTTCGATCCGCGCGATCATTCCGGAGGAAGTATCCGTCAGAGTGATACGTAGATGATCGCCCTGATTCATCAGCAGCGTCTGCCCGTTCGGAGTAAATGTCGCCGTCGTGGCGCCGGCCGGCGACGGGGGACCGGCGGGGACTCCGTTCCTCTGAATGAACGCGAAGTTGACCGGCTCGGTGCAAGCCGGATTCACCTGGCCGCTATTGGGGCCGGTGTTGATGATTTCGAGACTGTCGATGTTGAGCGCGGCACACCAGCGAGTCAGATCGCAGCTGATTTGCGTGACGAAGGGAGAAAACCCCGGCGGATACAACTGCAGCTCCATGAACGCCGACCCTGCCGCGGAGGGCGTGTTCTCATCGCTGTCCCTTTTGCATGCTCCATTGGGAAAAGAGTTGACGTCGCAAAGCGCCATCGCGAACCAGAACGCGGGATAGTTCTCGAAGGTCTGTGTCGCCGGCAGCGGACGTTCGGTCGGCAGGGTGATGTCCCACTGCACGCTGTTGCCGGAGTTAGGCACCGTCGAGAAGAAGCCGATGCTCGGCTCATCGTGTCCAACGTAATGGCCGTTGTCAAAACCGCGAGTGCCATACTCGCTGGTGAAGTCGGCGCAAGTCATCTGCGGTCTGAGTGGTTTTTGGATACTGCTGAAGCCGTTGCAGTCCAGATTGCCCACGGGTGCGAATGACTGCGCCCGCGAGACCTGTGAACACACTAATAGGCTTACGCCCACGCAAAGGAACACGAGTGCACGATAACGAAGCATGACACACACTCCCCTGTGAGTTTCAGAATGGTCTAGCGAAGGAATCCTGCGGCTGGTTTCATCCTCGATTTATAGTCTTTCTGGGAGACAACCCTGCGCACAGGATGTTTTCGCATTTATCACCTGCGCGACTCAGTTGTCAATATTCGTGAACACAAATACCAGCAAGCCATGGCGAGCTCAGCACACAGCGCTTTCGTCCTATGCACGGTGTCGAGTGGAGTGGAGCACGGCAGGGCCAACATTTGCCCATCGTGATTGAACATAATGGCGACCGATCACGCACTGCGCGTCACGCCGGATCACGCCAATGTAGGGTCGGCGGTTTAGCTAGCGGTGCGGTGTCGGTCATCTCGCCTCCCAGACTTGTCGCCAGGCCGCGAATTCCGAAGGACGTATTCGATAGCGGGCGAAATTGCCTTCATGCAAACTTATGAGTTCGGTTTCGGCCAGCTCGGCGAATCGCCGGCGGTCATCGGGATCGATTTCTTTCAGCGACCAAGCGCCTATTCGCGTTGCTGTTCAAGTTTATGCGCAACAATGATCTCTAGGCGCAAAGAAAGTTGCGCCTAGAAAATTAACGCCTCGATAACATGGCGTCGGGCGGGTATCCGTGGACCGTGATCCGCGTTGAGGATCGCGACGCCTACCTGACCGCCCTCGACCGCCAGCATTGACGGGGGACATAAATGCCTTTTTGAAAAAAAACCTCTTGTATGGAATAAACAGCGCTTTCGACTAGTCCAAGAAAGAACGGCGCACCAATTTCCGGGGCCTGACCGAGCGTGACTCCACTATCGTTGGTCCTCCGACCTTCAATGTACCATTTGCAACACTTTGCCGGTTTAGCCGGCGCACGGAGACAAAGATGAAAAAGATACTGAGCCCCGCAGCGGGGATCGTGAGTCTCGGGTTGATGCTGGCGTTCAGTAACGCGTTTGGACTGGGAGAGAGCCAGGGCTCTGCCGACACGAAAACGGCAGCGGTTATGCCCGATTCCGCGAAAGGCTCGGTCGAAGTGAAGCTCACGGAGTACAAGATCGAGATGCCCGTCTCGGTCGACGCAGGTGCGACGACATTCAATGTGACGAACACGGGCAAGGATACCCACGGCTTTGAGATCGAGGGGAACGGCATCGAGAAAGCACTTAAACCAAGATTGAAGAAGGGCGAAAGCGGTTCTTTGCAGGTGGACTTGAAGCCTGGCACCTACAAAGTGTATTGCCCCGTCTTTGGCCACAAGATGCGCGGCATGTCTCTAACTCTAACCGTGAAATAACAGACTGCCAATACGCTTCCTGGGGCGACCGCGCACCATCAATTGATGAGAGTATCGACATGTCGACGTGTATCACGTCCGTGAGCTGAGTCAATTTTCTCTGGATAGCCCCATGCGAGGCAGTGTCCCCCGCATAAACGTCGGCGCCTGGTGATTTGTCAGTGAACCGCCGGCATGGCTTACGCGGCGCAATGCGAACAACGTTTTCACACCGCCTCGGCCCGGAGTGGACCATCGTGAGTGACCGTTTCCGAGTAGCGAAGATTTGACGACTACAGCCAGCAACGATTGACACCGCTAACGGCAGCGGCGTGGCGGGAACGGGAATGTTCATGGCGCCTATGAAGTGGCGGAGAGGGTGAGATTCGAACTCACGGTCCCCGTAAGGGGACGCCGGTTTTCAAGACCGGTGCATTAAACCGCTCTGCCACCTCTCCATAAATCAATCAGTTACAGCGCTTATCGTATATTTTCCTTTATACGCGGGCTGCAATTTTACCTGACAGGCAGCCATCTGACACTCGTTGAATGTGCGGACTCTGCCCCCAAGCTAACGCCACAGGTGGCTATTCGGCGCCCCATCCGACGGGGTGCTAAAATATGCCGTCGAGCATCAGTATCACCGGAGACGTCAATGGCCAATTTCCCAAGCAACAACGCCGCCTTTCCGGGCGTTCGAGCGGACCGCCGCAGCGTGTTCATCACGCGTACCTACACACACCTGGTGGGAGGCATCCTCGGATTCATCCTGGTCGAACTGGGGCTGTTCGAGTCCGGGCTCGCAGGTCAAATCGCGCAGTTCATGCTCGGCTTCAATTGGTTCCTGATTCTCGGCGCCTTCATGCTGACCGGCTGGCTGGCTTCGCGCACCGCGCAAACCAGCTCATCCATCGGCATGCAGTACTTTGCCTATGGCGCGTACGTGGTGGCGGAAGCCCTGATTTTCGTACCTCTCCTCTACATCGCCGACGCGAAAGCTCCGGGCGCGATCGACAGCGCCACCTTGGTGACGGCACTGGGCGCCGGCGGGCTCATGTTCGTCGCCCACCGTACTCGCAAGGACTTCTCGTTCCTGCGCGCGCTGCTCATGTGGGGCGGAATTCTGGCGTTGATCGCCATGATCGGCGGCGCCATCTTCGGCTTCCAGCTGGGCACGTGGTTCTCGGTGGCGATGATCGGCTTCGCCGGGGTCGCGGTGCTGTATGACACCTCGAACATCATTCACTACTATCCCGAGGATCGTTACGTATCGGCTGCGATGCAGCTGTTCGCCTCGATCGCACTCATGTTCTGGTATGTGTTGCGCCTGGTGATGGGCAACCGCAACTAAACGAGACGGTACTGCCGGCCCCTCCCTGGGGTCGGCAGCATAATTTCGCACTTCGAGATTTGCGGCGCCCAGCGGCCCGCGTCTATAGCGGAACCCTCACTCTATTCCGAAGTCCGGGAGAGCGCGGTGCCGCGACCGGCAGCACCTACTTCAGCACACTCACCCCGCCCATATAAGGCGCCAGCGCGCCCGGGACCGCGATGCTGCCGTCCTCCTGCTGATAATTCTCCAAGATCGCGACCAGTGCGCGCCCGACGGCGACGCCTGATCCGTTCAGCGTGTGCACCAGTTCAGGCTTGCCGCTCGCGGGGTTGCGCCAGCGGGCCTGCAGGCGGCGCGCCTGGAAGGATTCGCAGTTGCTGCAAGAGGAAATCTCACGGTAACGCTGCTGCGAGGGCAGCCAGACCTCGAGATCATAGGTCTTGGCCGCGCTGAAGCCGGTGTCGCCGGCGCACAGCGCCAGCACGCGGTAAGGCAATCCCAATGCCCGCAGCACCGACTCGGCGTGACCGGTGAGCTCCTCCAGCGCCGCGTAAGAGTGCTCGGGACGCACGATGTGCACCAACTCCACTTTGTCGAATTGATGCTGCCGAATCATGCCGCGCGTGTCCTTCCCGGCCGCGCCCGCCTCCGATCGGAAGCACGGGGTGTGCGCCGCGAACTTGAGCGGCAGCCGCTCGGGCGCGAGTATTTGATCCCGCACCAGATTCGTCACCGGCACTTCGGCCGTGGGAATCAAGTAAAAGCCCGGATCACCGCGCACGGCGAACAAATCCTGTTCGAACTTGGGCAACTGACCGGTACCCACCAGCGCCTCGGCATGCACCAGGTAGGGCACATATGCTTCGCGGTACCCGTGCTCGGCGGTGTGCAGGTCGAGCATGAATTGCACGAGAGCGCGGTGCAGCTTCGCGAGTCCCCCGGTCATCACCACGAACCGCGCTCCGGAGATGCGCCCGGCGGCATCAAAGTCCATGCCGATTCGTTCACCGAGCGCGACATGATCCTTGGGTGTGAAATCGAATTGCCGCGGCACGCCCCAGCGCCGCACTTCGACGTTGGCTTCCTCGTCCCGTCCCTCGGGCACGCTCGCGTGCGGAATATTCGGCAAACCCAATTGCAGACTCGATACCTGCGCTTGAATTGCCTCGAGCTGCTCGTCGACCTCCTGCAGTTGCCCGCCCAAGGATTCGCCCGCGGCAAGCAGCGCACTCGCATCCTGGCCCTTGGACTTGGCCTGCCCCACGGCTTTGGCATTGGCATTGCGCTCGGCGCGCAGCCGATCGGCTTCTATTTGTACGGCTTTGCGCTGCTCTTCCAGCGCGGCAAAAGTCCCGACGTCGAGCACAAAACCGCGCCGCGCCAGCGCCGCGGCAACCCCTGTCAAATCGCTGCGCAGCAGCTTCGGATCGAGCACGATGTATTCCCTTGATCTAAATAACTGTTGAATATCCGGCGGCAAAGACGCAAAAGGTCTCATCGATCATCCGCAGGATGGACCTTGCAGCGTTTCCGCGGAAACGTGTGCCGCCGGACGCCAGTCTACCGGGCTCACGATCCGCCCGCACCGCGTGCCTGGTGATCGCGCGCTCGGCGCGCGTCGAGCGCCTCGCCGATCTTGATCTCGAGCCCGCGGGGCGCCGGCACATAGTAGCGCCGGTCCGGCATCTCGTCGGGAAAGTAGCGCTCGCCCGCGGCATAGCCGCCCGGCTCGTCATGCGCATACCGATAACCCTTGCCGTAGCCGATGTCCTTCATCAGGCGCGTGGGTGCGTTGCGCAGGTGCAGCGGCACCTGGAGCGAACCCAAGCCGGCGGCGTCCTCGGCCGCCGCCTTGTAGGCCGTGTATACGGCGTTGCTCTTGGCCGCGCAGGCCATGAACACGATGGCTTGGGCGATGGCGAGTTCGCCTTCGGGACTGCCCAAGCGTTCGTACACAGCGCAAGCCTCGAGCGCCAGAGTGAGTGCGCGCGGGTCGGCGTTGCCGATGTCTTCGCTCGCCATGCGCAGCGCGCGCCGCGCGATGTACAAGGGATCGCATCCACCGGCCAGCATCCGGCACAGCCAATACAGGGCGGCGTCCGGATCGCTGCCGCGAACCGATTTGTGCAGGGCTGAAATCTGGTCGTAGAAGTTCTCGCCGCCCTTGTCGAAACGCACATAGGTGCTGCCGATCACGGCGCGCATGGTGTCCACATCCAAGCGGCGGCCCGACTCTCCGGGTACCTGCGAATTCTCGGGCGCACTCAAATCCGCGGCGGTTTCCAATAGATTGAGCATGCGGCGAGCATCTCCGTCGGCCGCGGCGAGCAAGAGCTCGCGTGCGCCGTCATCCATCTGCAGCTGCAGCGCCCCGAGCCCGCGCTCCGGGTCGGTCAATGCACGATCGAGCAATTTCCCGAGGTCCGCGGCATCGAGAGACTTCAACACATAGACCCGCGCCCGCGACAGCAGTGCGTTGTTGACTTCGAAGGACGGGTTTTCGGTGGTCGCACCGACGAAGATCAAGGTGCCGTCCTCGACATAGGGCAGGAAGGTATCCTGCTGCGCCTTGTTGAAGCGATGCACCTCATCGAGAAAGAGCACGGTATCGCGGGTGCCGCGCAGGGCCCGAGCCTGCTCCACGACCGCGCGAATATCCTTGATGCCGGCCAGAACCGCGGAGAGCGCGATGAACTCCGCGTGGCTCGAATTGGCGACCAATCTTGCCAGAGTCGTTTTGCCGGTTCCCGGCGGGCCCCACAAGATCATCGAATGCGGCCGGCCCGACTCCAACGCGCGACGCAGCGGTGCGCCGGCGCCCAGCAAGTGAGACTGTCCCACGTACTCGTCGAGGGACTGTGGGCGCAGCCGGTCAGCCAGCGGCCGATAGGTGCCGTCGCTGACGGTCACTTGTTGCGTCCGATTACGTCGACTCCGGGTGGCGGCGTGAATGAAAACAGACCAGGTTCCAAGGGGACATTGCGCTTCGATTTCGAGAAGGTCAGCTGCGTGATCTGATTGAGCTTGTCGGCGAGGAACATGGAGCGCAAGTCACCCTTGTCGAACCCGATGCGCACGAGCTGAAAGTCGGTATCGGAGTGCTTGGGAACGAGTTGGAACCACTGCAGCCCGGCGCTTAGGCCGAGGGCCGCGACGTTGAACTGGCTGCTGACCGATCCGCTGCCCGACAGCAGGCTCGCGGGAGTGCTGGCAAGACTGGTATCCATATCGCGCACGTTGGCTTGCGCGAGGTCCTTGTCGTAGAACCAGATCTGCTTGCCGTCCGCCAATATCAGCTGTTCGGAGGGCTGCGAATAGTCCCAGCGAAACTTCCCCGGCCGCTGCAGATAGAGCCGGCCGGCTGCGCTGCGCACGACGTTGCCATGGCCGTCATCGATGGTCTGCTCGAAATCCGCGCTCCAGCTGGAGAGCCCGCTCAAATACCGCTCGACCTCGGCGGCAGCTGATGCCGATGCCGCCGCGGGCGCTGTCGCGGTGGGCGCCGATGCGGCGGCGCACGTCGCGCGCGGCAGCGGACTGAGGCTCGCCGCCGCGATCGCGAGGACCATCGCCGCAATTTTGTGGATTGACTCGTGCCTCGGCAATCTCATGCTGCTCATTCCTCGGGTGGCGCGGCGCCGTAGATCTCGCGGCCGCCGTTGGACTGCAGCGGCCCCACCAAGCCCGCCGCCTCCATGGCCTCGACCAGGCGCGCCGCACGGTTGTAGCCGATCTTGAGCCGGCGTTGCACGCCGGAGATGGATGCCTTGCGGGTCTCGGTAACGATGCGCACCGCCTCGTCGTACAAGGGATCCGCTTCGGCATCGGCGGCGCCCCCTTCGGCCTCCTCCTCGTCGGATGGAAATCCCGGAATCGGGTTGCGCGGACCCTCCAGAATTTCATCGATATAAACCGGAGGCGTGGAAGACTTGAGGCCTCCGACCACGCGATGCACTTCTTGATCGGAAACGAATGCGCCGTGCACTCGGGTCGGAATGGAGGTGCCGGGAGGCAGATACAGCATGTCACCGTGCCCGAGCAGCGACTCCGCACCGCTCTGATCGAGAATGGTGCGCGAGTCCACCTTCGCGGAGACTTGGAATGCGATCCGGGTCGGAATGTTGGCCTTGATCAATCCGGTGATGACGTCGACCGACGGACGCTGAGTGGCCAAGATGAGGTGGATACCGGCGGCACGCGCCTTCTGCGCAAGCCGCGCAATCAGTTCCTCGACCTTCTTGCCGACGATCATCATCAAATCGGCCAGTTCGTCGATGATCACGACGATGAACGGCAGCGACGTCAGATCCGGCACGTCTTCCGCGACCACACCCGGCACCCCCTGCACTATTTTTTGCATGCGGATCGGGTCTTTGATCGGCTTACCCGCGTCCGCAGCATCCTTGACTTTGCGATTGAAGCCGCCGATGTTGCGCACGCCGAGCATGGACATGAGCTGGTAACGCCGCTCCATTTCGGCCACGCACCAGCGCAGTGCGTTGGCCGCCTGCTTCATGTCGGTCACGACCGGCGACAGCAGATGGGGAATGCCCTCGTATACCGAGAGTTCCAGCATCTTCGGATCGATCATGATCATCCGCACATGCTCCGGCGTCGCCTTGTACAACAGGCTCAGGACCATGGCATTGATTCCCACCGATTTGCCGGACCCCGTGGTGCCTGCGATCAGCAAGTGCGGCATGCGCGCGAGATCGGCGACGATGGGCACGCCGCCGATATCCTTGCCGAGCGCGAGCGCGAGCGGGGAACTGACGTCATCGTAGGGCTTGGACTTGATGATCTCGCCGAGCGTCACGATCTCGCGCTTTTCATTGGGTATTTCCAGCCCGACCACCGATTTGCCGGGAATGATTTCCACGACTCGCACGCTGATGGCGGACAGGGCACGGGCTAGGTCCTTGGATAAATTGCTGATCTGGCTGACCTTGACGCCGGCCGCCGGCCGCAATTCGAATCGTGTGATCACCGGACCCGGCTGCACGGCGACGACTTCGGCTTCCACGCCGAAATCGCGCAGTTTGAGCTCTACCAGGCGCGACATTGCCTCCAGCGCTTCGTCCGAGTACGACTGCTCGCGCGGGCCCGCCTCGTCGAGCAGGGACAATGCCGGCAGCTCGCTCGACTTCGGGGCATCGAACAGCGGCACCTGGCGTTCGCGTTCGACCCGATCGCTCTTTTCCGGGACGGGCGCGGCGGCTTCGATTCGCGGCGGCGGCCGATTCGCCTGCTTCTTGGTCTCCTCGCGCACTATTCCTTGACGGGCCTGCTTACGCTGCTGGCCCGAGGCGAGTTCGCGCCGCTGCTCCATGCGCGTCTTGATCCAATCAACGGTCTTCAGCACCCAGGCGCCGAGCTCATCCATGACTTCGAACCAAGACACTCCGAGGAACAGCGCCACCCCCGCCAGCCATAGACCGAGCAGCAACAGGGTCGCACCGAGAAAACTCAAGCCATGCGCGCTGCCCCGCCCGGCGAGTTCACCGAGCACCCCGCCTGCGCTGTTCGGCAGCGCCGCGCCACTCCAGTGCAGCGTCGCGAGACCGCAGCTCGTGACCAGGGTCAATACGAATCCCGCCGCGCGCAGCAAGGTATTGAGGCGCGAGCGCGCATCCGGCAGGGCCTGCTCCTTGTGCACCAGCCAGCCGGCGTACGCCAGCATCAGGGGAAAGAGATAAGCGGGACGGCCAAACAGGAACAGGAAGAATCCCGCAAGCCAGGCGCCCACCGGACCGATCCAATTGCTCACCGACTGTCCGGGCTCTCCCGTGTCCGCGAATCCCGGGTCCTGGACGTGGTACGACACGAGCGCCAGCAACAAGAGCAAGCCGAGCGCGGCCAACACCCACAGCGTGCCTTCGCGCAAAGACCGCGCCACGGCTGCGGAGAGCACTCCCTTCTGCTTGGATTTCTTGCCCTGGGGGTCGTCAGTCAACTCTAGACCTTTAATGATATTCGCTTCTTAACTAATTGAATAATATGTGATAGTAACCCAGCCTCGTCGGAGGCACCAACATAGCGTCGGCGCGCAGCGGGGGGTGGAACGCGGCCTTGATTGAACTGGCTGGCGCCCACAGATTTACTTACCATGCGCCGACTACGGAAATTTAGAAGAGAGGCAAATTATACATGAGCGCCCACCGGCACAGTCCACTCCTCATCCTGGGGTCGGGTCCCGCAGGTTATTCCGCCGCCGTCTATGCGGCGCGGGCCAACCGCCATCCCCTGCTGATCACCGGCCTGGAGCAGGGAGGCCAGCTCATGACCACCACCGATGTGGACAATTGGCCGGGCGACGTCGAGCACCTGCAGGGCCCTGCCCTCATGGATCGCATGCGGCGTCATGCCGAACGATTCAATACCGACATCGTATTCGATCACATCAATCGGGTGGAATTGCGCCAGCGTCCCTTCCGCCTGTTCGGTGACAACGGCGAATACACCTGCGATGCGCTGATCATCGCCACCGGCGCCTCGGCCAAGTATCTGGGCCTCGAGTCCGAGGAGACGTTTCGCGGCAAGGGAGTATCCGCGTGCGCGACCTGCGACGGCTTTTTCTATCGCGGCAAGGCGGTGGCGGTCGTCGGCGGGGGCAACACTGCCGTGGAGGAAGCGCTCTACCTCACCAACATCGCTTCGCATGTGACCCTGGTGCATCGCCGTGACAAGCTGCGCGCCGAAAAAATATTGCAGGACCGTCTGTTCGCGCTCGAATCGGCCGGCAAGGCGAGCATCGCCTGGAACCACTCGATCGAAGAGATTCTCGGCGATGAGGCCGGCGTGACCGGCGTGCGTCTGCGCGGCACCTCGCCGGGAACGACACGTACGCTCCAGGTCGATGGAGTATTCATCGCCGTGGGTCATCAGCCCAACACGCAGCTGTTCGAGGGCCAACTGGACATGCGCGGCGGCTATATCGTGGTGAAGGGCGGCAGCGAGGGCGAGGCAACCGCCACCAGCATCGCCGGGATCTTCGCGGCCGGTGACGTGGCGGATCACGTCTATCGTCAAGCCGTCACCTCGGCCGGCACCGGATGCATGGCCGCGCTCGATGCCGACAAGTATTTGGAAAGAGCGGAGGCGGAGCCCTTCATCGCGCCACGCGTTCAACACGCGTGACCCGACTCTGCGCGCGGTTTCTCGAAAGCATCGCGCAGATCGATGCGGCGGCCTGGAATTCCCTCGCGGGGGATGACCAGCCGTTCCTGCGGCACGAATTCCTGTTGGCGCTCGAGGAATCAGGCTGCGCGGTGCCGCGTACCGGCTGGACGCCGCGGCACTTGATCATCGAGGATGCGCAAGGCCGCCCCCGGGGCGCCATGCCCTTGTTTCGCAAGGACCATTCGCGCGGGGAGTTCGTGTTCGACTTTTCGTGGGCCAATGCTTACGCACAGCATGGTATGGCGTACTACCCGAAGCTGCTGTCCGCCGTACCGTTCACTCCGGTGCGCGGGCCGCGTCTGCTCATCTCTGCCGATGCCGACGCCAAGGTCATGACTGACCTCCTGGTCGAGACGGCGATCGATTACGCGCGTAGTGAACGGCTATCGTCCTGGCACGTGCTATTCCCCACGGAGGACACGGCCGAACGCCTCAGGTCGGCGGGGTTGATCCTGCGTCGCGACTGCCAGTTTCATTGGTACAACCACGGCTATGAGTCCTTCGACGCCTTCCTCGCCACCTTCACCGCCGAAAAGCGCAAAAAGGCGAAGCGCGAACGCCGGCGGGTCGCCGAGGCCGGGATTGCCTTCGACACGTACCGGGGCGGAGAGATGGACGATGCGCTGTGGGACAGCGTGTACCCGTTCTATGCGGACACCTTCTACCGCCACGGGCATGAACCTTATTTGAATCTGGATTTTTTCAAGCGCATCGCCGCCTCGATGCCGGATCAGCTCATGCTCAAAGTGGCGCGCATCGGTTCCGAGCGCATCGCAGTGGCGGTATTCTTCGAAGGCCGTGATGCTCTGTTCGGACGCTACTGGGGCGCCGGCGGCAATTATCACAGTCTGCATTTCGAGACCTGCTACTACCAGGGAATCGAATACTGCATCGAGAAGCAATTGCCGCGCTTCGAGCCGGGCACGCAGGGCGAGCACAAAGTGCCCCGAGGTTTCGTGCCTACGCTGATGAGTTCGGCACACTTTGTCGCCGACTCGCGGTTCGCCGCGGCCATTCGCGACTTTGCGGCACGCGAGGCCCGGGGCGTGGACACTTACGCGGCGGCGG
Organism: uncultured Gammaproteobacteria bacterium; assembly: GCA_963779985.1. GTDB lineage: Bacteria > Pseudomonadota > Gammaproteobacteria > Steroidobacterales > Steroidobacteraceae > Bog-1198. The sequence continues at coordinate 524,006 of CAVZZW010000004.1, read as the reverse complement.
TCAACGAGCATGTACCCTACCACCGGGTGCCCGATGAGGAATTGCAGCTCTGAGCAGGCTGGTCTGGTTGGGTGAGCAGGCGGATCCGAACTGGTTTCCGCCGTTGGAGCAAGCGCTGCGCGAGCCTCCGGGGCTGCTGGCGGCCGGCGGCGACCTGCGGCCGGCGCGACTGCTGGCAGCCTATGAACGCGGCGTGTTCCCCTGGTATTCGGCACAACAGCCGATACTCTGGTGGTCGCCGGATCCACGCATGGTGTTGTTTCCCGAGGAATTCAGCTGCTCGCGCAGCTTGCGCAAGACACTGCGCAACGGTCCCTACACGACCGAGGTCGATCATGCCTTCGGCGCCACCATCCGAGCCTGTGCAGCGCCGCGGCGCGCGGGGCCCGAGACCTGGCTGAACGACGACCATGATCGCCTCCTACGAAGAGCTGTACGCGCTCGGGTTCGGTCACTCGGTCGAAACCTACGATGCCGGCCGCCTGGCGGGCGGTCTGTACGGCATACAGCTCGGCCAGGTCTTCTTCGGCGAATCGATGTTCAGCCTTCGGCCGCGATGCGTCCAAGGTGGCGCTCGCGCGCTTGGTCGAGGAGTGCCGCGCACGCGACATTCGGCTCATCGACTGCCAGGTGGCGAGTTCCCACTTGGCATCCCTGGGCGCTCGCGAGGTCTCCCGCGCCCAGTTTGTAGGGCTATTGAGGCGTTACGCCGGCGCGGCCCCTTGGGCAGCTGGGCCGCATCCGCGGCGTAAATTGCATTAACAGGGTGCTTTATGCACAATGCGCGCGGTTTCCCGCATACCACAAGGACGCATGTCAAAAGAAGAGGCTATTCAATTCGAGGGTGAGGTCGTCGAGACCCTGCCCAACACGACGTTTCGCGTCAAGCTCAAGACCGGACACCTCGTCACGGCCCACATTTCGGGCAAGATGCGCAAAAACTACATCCGAATTCTGACCGGGGATCAGGTCACCGTCGAAATGACGCCGTACGACTTGACCAAAGGCCGCATCGTCTATCGCGGGCGTTGACGGACGGGGTCGCTTCGACCCCGTTTAAAGGTGGCGCGCAGCGCCTAACTAGATAGCAGGACGGGTTCGTCGGCAGCGCGGGTGTCGAGCTTGAGCTTCTCGCCCTCCTCGTTCAGGGTCACTTCCACATGTCCGCCGTTGACGAGCTTGCCGAACAACAGCTCTTCGGCGAGCGGGCGCTTGATGAACTCTTGAATGACCCGCGCCATCGGCCGCGCACCCATTTTGGGGTCGTAACCGCGCTTGGCGATCCAGCGCCGCGCCTGATCACTGACCGAGATCGAGACGCGCTTCTGCTCGAGCTGCGCCTCCGCCTCGACCAGCAGTTTGTCCACCACCCGTTCGATCGTGTCCTGATCCAGGCCGCCGAATTGGATGACCGCATCCAGACGATTGCGAAATTCCGGTGAAAACAAGCGCTTGATGGCCTCCATTGCATCCGAACCCGTGTCCGACTGCGTGAAACCGATGCTGGGCCGGCTCATGTCGAACGCCCCCGCATTGGTGGTCATCACGATGATGACATGGCGGAAATCCGCCTTGCGGCCGTTATTGTCGGTGAGTGTGCCGTGATCCATGACCTGCAGCAGCAGATTGAACACGTCGGGATGCGCCTTCTCGATTTCATCGAGCAGCAGCACGCAATGCGGATGCTTGGCGATCGCCTCGGTCAACAATCCACCCTGATCGAACCCGACATAGCCCGGCGGCGCGCCGATGAGGCGCGACACCGTGTGCCGCTCCATGTATTCCGACATGTCGAAGCGCACGAATTCCACGCCCATGGCGAGCGCGAGCTGGCGGGTGACCTCGGTCTTGCCGACGCCGGTGGGGCCCGAGAACAGGAAGGAACCCACGGGTTTGCGTTGATCGCCTAGGCCGGAGCGCGACATCTTGATGGCGGACGACAAAGCCTCGATCGCCTTGTCCTGTCCGAATATGGTCAGCTTCAGATTGCGCTCCAAATTCTTGAGCACGTCGCGATCCGACAGCGACACGTTCTTCGGTGGGATGCGCGCGATGCGCGCCACCACATTCTCTATCTGCGTGACCGTGACGCTCGCGGCGCGGTGCTCGACCGGCTGCAGCCGTAGATTGGCGCCGGCCTCATCGACGACGTCGATCGCCTTGTCCGGCATGTGCCGGTCGTTGATGTGCCGCGCGGCCAACTCGGCGGCCGCACGCAGCGCATCGTCCTCGTACTTGATGCCGTGGTGCTCTTCGTAGCGGGATTTGAGGCCCCGCAGAATATCCACGGTATCCTGAACGGACGGTTCGGTGATATCGATCTTCTGGAAACGGCGCGCGAGCGCATGGTCCTTCTCGAAGATCCCTCGGTACTCGTTGTACGTGGTCGAGCCGATGCAGCGCAGATCGCCGTTGGCGAGAGCGGGCTTGATCAGATTCGAGGCATCCATCACGCCGCCCGATGCGGCGCCCGCGCCGATGACGGTGTGAATCTCATCGATGAAGAGAATCGCGCCGGGGTGCTTCTTGACTTCCGCCAGCACGGCCTTCAGGCGCTTCTCGAAATCGCCCCGGTACTTGGTGCCGGCGACGAGCGAGCCCATGTCGAGCGAGAAGATGGTGGCGTCCAGCAGCACGTCCGGCACCTGGTTCTCGACGATCATCCGGGCCAATCCTTCCGCGATCGCCGTCTTGCCGACGCCCGCTTCGCCCACGTACAAGGGATTGTTCTTGCGCCTGCGGCACAGGATCTCGATGGTGCGCTCGACCTCGAGCTTGCGCCCGATCAAAGGATCGATCTTGCCCTTGCGCGCCGACTCATTCAGGTTCGTCGCATATTTCTCCAAGGCATTGCCGCCGCCATCGCCCTCGCGCTCGGTGTCAGGTGAAGTGCCGCCGTCGTCACGCTCCCCGCGCTCCTCGCCGCCGGCCTTCGAGAGGCCGTGCGCGATGAAGTTGACCACGTCCAGGCGCGACACGTCCTGCATGCTGAGGAGGTAGGCGGCGTGCGATTGCTTCTCGCTGAATATCGCCACCAGCACGTTGGCCACGGTGACCTCTTTCTTGCCACTCGACTGCACGTGGAACACGGCCCGCTGCAGCACTCGCTGAAACCCCAGCGTCGGCTGCACGTCCCGATCTTCGCCGGCCGGTAACCGCGGCGTGGTCTGGTCGATGAATTGCTTCAGTTCGGTCTTGAGCTTCGCGGTGTCCGCGCCGCAGGACTTGAGGACTTCCCTGACTTTGGGGGTATCGACGATGGCGAGCAGCAAATGCTCGACGGTCATGAATTCATGCCGCGCCTCGCGCGCACCGGCGAACGCATCATTCAAGCAAAATTCGAGTTCTTGACTTAGCACTTTACGCCTCTTCTAGCGTTGCCATCAGCGGGTGCTGATGTTGTCGCGCGTACGCGATCACCTGAGCCACCTTGGTCTCTGCAATCTCATAAGTAAAGACCCCGCAGACTCCTTTACCCTTGGTATGCACCTCCAGCATAACGCGAGTTGCTTTCGTGCGGTCCATCGCAAAGAAGCGCTGCAGGATATCGACCACGAACTCCATGGGAGTGTAGTCGTCATTGATCAGCACCACCTGGTAGAGAGGCGGGCGCTTGAGCTTCGGCGCCGCTTCCTCGACGACCAAGCCCGTCCCATCCCGCCCGCGTTCGATATCACTCATGAGTCATCAGTTTATAGGGTGCGTTATCAACGTTTACAAGACATGTAGACTAAACCCTTGGGGAACGCCTGTCGCCAATCAGTGTCACTTTACTTTAACAAGTAAAAACAAATGCTTGAGCGGCCAAGCGGGTACCCCGTATGATCGCTGATCACGGTAACCATTCGCCGACATACATGCTCGATTCGCGCACACATGAATGGCTGTCCCGTCTGCAAGGCAACGGCCCTCGGTTGATTTCGCTGGCGCTCGCGGCGCTCATCGCCGTGGAACTGGCGCGGATTGCCATTTCACTGCTGAACGGCAGTCCCGTGAAATCCCCGCAGCCGGTCCTGACCCATAGCGCACCGGGCGCGCCGCACGCCGGGGTCGATATTCAAAGCGTGGTGTCCGCCCACCTGTTCGGCGTCGCCGCCCCCGATCCGAGCACCCAGGACCCGGCCAATGCACCGCAGTCAACCGCCAATCTGGTGCTTGCCGGGACGATTGCAACCCAGGACCCGAAGCGCGGCGTCGCCATCATCAGCGACGGCGGCCCGGCGAAAGTGTACTCGGTCGGCGACAATGTCGGCGGCGCTTCCTTGCATTCAGTGTATCTCGACCATGTCATTCTCGATCGAGGCGGCTCGCTGGAGACCTTGTTGTTGCCGAGGTTGCTGGGTCCCGGAATGCACGCGGCGCCGGTGGTTCGCCGCACGGGCGGCGACCCGCGCACGGTGGCGGCGGTAGACAACATCCGTCGCATGGTGCAGCAGGATCCCGGAATTCTCGATCAAGTCATGCGCGCCGTACCCTCGTACGACAGTGCCGCCGGCAGGCTGCGCGGCTTTCGCGCCTATCCGGGCCGAAATCGCCAGATATTCAGCAAGTTGGGCCTCAAGCCGGGCGATTTGGTCACGGCCATCAATGGAACTCCGCTCGACGACCCGCAGCGCAGCCAGGACGTCTTCAACACCATTCAGACATCGGACCATGCGACCGTGACCATCGAACGCGGGGGTCAGAAGCAGGAAATCACGCTGAACATCGCACAGGTTGCCGCACAGGCAACCAAGGAACTGGAGGGCGAGGCTAACCCGGCGACCCCCGCGACGCCTCCCAACGGCACCGTGCAGCCGCCGCCCAACTTGATTCCCGGCAACAGCAATGAGAATCCAAACGAATAGCGCGAGCGCAGGTCGAATGCGTTCAATATACGAGTACCCATGATGCCGAATTCAACCAAACCACAGTACATGCGCCGAACCGCAGCTGTCCTCGCGCTCGCAGCGCTGCTCGTGTCGGTGACGTTGTCGGCGCCGCCGCCGCAGGGGAAATTTCAGGACGGCCCGACCATCACCCCGAACTATAAGGACGCCGACCTCAGCCAGATCATCCAGGCGGTGAGCGAGGTCACCGGCAAGAATTTCATCATCGATCCTCGCGTCAACGCCAAGGTCACGATGCTGTCGGCGACCCCCATGTCGCCGGCCGCGTTCTATGAGGCATTTCTGTCGGTGCTGCAGGTATACGGGTACGTAGCGGTGCCGGCGGGCAAGGTCATCAAAATCATCCCGAACACCGACCAAAGAGTCGTGCCGGCGAACGACTTGCCGGAGAACGTCAGCGCGACGTCGGATGAGATCGTGACGCAAATCATCACCATGAAGAATATCAGCGCCGCGCAGCTCGTGCCGATTCTGCGGCCGCTCATCCCCCAATACGGGCAGCTCGCCGCCTATGCCGCCGGGAACATGCTGATCATCTCCGATCGCGCCAGCAACGTGAGCCGCATCGTGCGCATCGTCCAGCGTATGGATGAAAGCGGCGACGAGCCCATCGAGGTCATCGCGCTGCACAACGCCAGCGCCGCCGACGTGGTGCGCGTCGTCAATTCGATCAATCAAGGAGGCCAAGGCGGGGCGGAAGGCGCTGCCGCGGCCGCCAAGATCGTCGCCGACGACCGCACCAACAGCGTCCTGCTGACCGGCGAGAAGTCGCAGCGCCTGAAGCTCAAGGCGCTGATCCTCAACATGGACACCCCCCTGTCGACCGGCGGAGACACACAGGTCAGATACCTGCGCTACGCCGACGCCGAAAAGATCGCGGACAAGCTCAAAGGCCAGGCCACCGCCTCCGCCAAGGCGCAAGGCGGCCCCCCGACGGCAGGCACCGGCGGCTCTCCCAATGTCGATGCCAGCGTCACAATCTGGGCGGACATCGCCACCAATGCGCTGATCATCACGGCGCCTCCCAAGATCATGAGGTCGCTGATGGCCGTGATCGACAAGCTCGATATCCGCCGCGCGCAAGTGCAGGTCGAAGCCATCATCGTCGAGATCGACGTCAACAAGAGTTCCAATCTCGGCGTGCAATGGCTGCTCGACGGAGGCAATAGCTACGGCTACGGCGTGGTCAATCTACCCGGCAGCGGCACGAGCATCGTCGACTTGGCCGCGACCGTATTGGGCGCCACCGGCAGCACTGCCAACACCGCCATCGGCACCACCACCGCGGCCACCACGGGTATCAGCAGCGCCACTGTCGGCACCGGCGCCACCTTTGCTCTCGGCAGATACAACTCGGCCACCGGCAAGGGCTTCGCCGCGCTGATTCAAGCTCTGCGCAGCGACGGCAGCAGCAACATCATTTCCACGCCTTCACTCATCACGATGAACAACGAGGAAGCCGAAGTGAAGGTCACGCAGGAGATTCCGTTGATCACCGGCTCCTTCAACAGCTCGACCGCGGCCGTCGCAGGCACCACCAGCCCGTTCACCACGATTCAGCGCGAGGAAGTGGGCACGATCCTGAAGGTCACGCCGCACATCAACGAAGGCAATTCCGTGCAGCTCAAGATCGAGCAGGAAGACTCCTCGCCGGGCGCAAAGCTCGCCAATTCGGCCGATATCTCCACCAACAAGCGCTCCATCAAGACCACTGTGCTGATCGAGGACGGCGGAGTCATCGTACTCGGCGGCCTCATATCGGATACCGTGTTGGAAAGCGAAGATCGCGTGCCGGGATTGGGGGCCATTCCGCTGATCGGCAACCTGTTCAAGTCGCGCAGCGGCTCGCGCCAGAAGAAGAACCTCCTGGTATTCATACGTCCGAAGATTCTGCGCGACGCCGAAGCCACCGAGACCACCAGCGAGACGCAATACAACGATTTGCGCCAGCAACAGCGAACCTTGAACAAGGGACACATCACGCTGCTGCCGGGCCAAAAACAACCCGTCGCGCCGGCGCTGCCGCCCGGCTCGGGCCTGTCTGCACCGCCGCCGCCCGGCGCGAATCCGCAGGGGGCTACGCCCAATGGACCGCCGCCGAGTCCGCCTCCCCCATGAACGCCGAACTCCACGATCCGGGGGAACAGAGGAAGCTGTCGTTTCCGTTCGCCAAGCGGCACGGAGTGCTGATTCGAGGCGTCGCCAATGGTGTGGCGGACACCGTGTGCCGTCCGGGCGTGACACCGCAGAGCCTGGCGGAAGTGCGCCGGTTCGTCGGCGTTCCCTTGAAACTGCAGCGCGTATCCGTCGAGTCCTTCGACTCCATGCTGCGCGTCGCTTACGAAGCGGGCTCGGGCGCCGCCATGCAGATGCTGGAGGGATTGGACGACAATACCGACCTTGCGCATCTGGCCGAGGACATTCCGGAATCCTCGGATCTGCTCGAGAGCGATGACGAAGCGCCGATCATCCGCCTGATCAACGCGTTGCTGACGCAGGCGGTCAAGGAAAACGCGTCGGACATCCACATCGAGCCGTACGAGAACCGCCTGGTGATCCGTTTTCGCGTCGACGGCGTGCTGCGCGAGGTGCTGCAGACCAAGCGCGCCGTGGCGCCGCTGGTGGTGTCGCGCATCAAGGTCATGTCCAAGCTAGACATCGCCGAGCGGCGTCTGCCGCAGGACGGCCGAATTTCGCTGCGCATCGCCGGGCGCGCGGTCGACGTGCGCGTCTCCACCCTGCCCTCGGGTCACGGCGAGCGCGTGGTGCTGCGCTTGCTGGACAAGCAGGCCGGCCGCATCGAGCTCACCTCATTGGGGATGGATCCGCGCACCCAGGCGACGATGGATGAAATCATCCACAAGCCGCACGGCATCATTCTGGTGACCGGGCCCACCGGCTCAGGCAAGACCACCACGCTGTACGCCGCTCTCGAGCGCATCAATGACAATACCCGCAATGTCATGACCGTCGAAGACCCCATCGAGTACTACATCGACGGCATCGGTCAGACCCAGGTCAACACCAAGGTCGAAATGACCTTCGCGCGCGGCCTACGGGCCATCCTGCGTCAGGATCCCGACGTGGTGATGGTCGGCGAAATCCGCGATCTGGAAACCGCGCAGATCGCCGTGCAGGCGAGTTTGACCGGACACTTGGTGCTGTCCACGCTGCACACCAACACCGCCGTGGGCGCCGTCACGCGCCTGCGCGACATGGGTATCGAACCCTTCCTGCTGTCGTCGAGCTTGATCGGGGTGCTCGCGCAGCGCCTGGTGCGCGTGCTCAACGCGGAGACACGCGAACCGTTCATGGCCGGCGAATATGAGCGCCGCCTGTTGAACCTCGAGTCGACGGGCAGCCCGGTCCAGCTGTACCGCCCGAGCAACGAGCCCGGCAGCGGCTACCGGGGGCGAACCGGCATCTACGAGCTCATCGCGGTCGACGATCATATGCGAACCATGATCCACGACGGCTCCTCCGAACAGGACTTGGAGCGTTACGCGCGCATCGGCGAGCCCCGGCATCCGCGACGACGGCCGCAGAAAGGTCATGGCGGGCGAAACGACGCTCGAAGAAGTCCTGCGCGTCACCCGCGAGGACTGATGGGCGCGTTCGAATACACGGCCCTCGATGCTCAGGGCCGGGAACGCAAGGGCCTGATCGAGGGCGATACACCCAAGCACGTCCGCCAGCTGCTGCGCGACAAGCAGTTGCTGCCCATGGATATCCAGGAGACGGCGCAGCGCGAACTGAAGAAGAGGCGCGCCCGCGGCTTCATGCGCCGCGGCCTGTCGACGCTCGATCTCGCCCTGATGACGCGCCAATTGGCCACCTTGCTGCGCTCCGGCCTGCCGCTGGAGGAATCCTTGCAAGCGGTGGGCGAACAAACCGAGAAACCGCGCGTTCAGCGCATCATCCTGGGCGTGCGCAGCAAAGTCGTCGAAGGCCACCCCTTGGCCGACGGCCTGCGCGACTTCCCGCAGGCGTTTCCGGAGATCTACCGCGCGACCGTGTCCGCCGGCGAGCAGTCCGGCAAGCTCGATTCGGTGCTGGAACGGCTGTCGGACTACACCGAATCGCGCCAGGTCATGGGACAGCAGGTCAGCAACGCGCTGGTATATCCCATCGTGTTGATGGTCCTGTCCTTCGCCATCGTGTCCTTCCTGCTGGCGTATGTGGTGCCGCAAGTCGTCGCCGTATTCGAATCCGGCCACCAGGAGCTGCCGGTCGCCACGCGCATCCTCATCGGCATGAGCGATCTCATCCGCCACTATTGGATTTACGCCCTGATCGTGATCGGGGCCGGTACCTGGGGATTCTTACGCTGGCTCAAGGCGCCGCGAGGCACGCTTGAGGTTCGACCGTTTCCTGCTGCGAGTGCCGCTGCTGGGAAAGCTCATTCGCGGCCTCAATACGGCCCGGTTTTCGCGCACGTTCAGCATTCTGACCGCCAGCGCAGTGCCGGTGCTCGAGGCGCTGCGGATTTCCGCCGAGGTCGTCAACAACCTTCCCATGAAGAAGGCGGTCGAGGAAGCGGCCTTGCGCGTGCGCGAGGGAGCGCCCATCGGCAAGTCGCTCGCGGCGCGCAAACTCTTCCCCCCCATGATGATTCACCTCATCAGCAGCGGCGAGAGCAGCGGCGAGCTGGAAAAGATGCTCGAGCGGGCGGCGACGCAATCAGGAACGCGAGATGGACGGCCTGCTGTCGACCATGACCAATCTGCTGGGGCCCTTCATGGTGGTGTTCATGGGCGCAGTCGTCATGTTCATCGTCATTGCGCTCCTGCTGCCGATTTTTCAACTCAACGACCTTGTCAAATAAAGGACTGTGCGGCAGGGTATTGCACCTGGGCCGCCTTTCCGTTTATAACCCGCGCGTGTTGGATCAATTAGTCAACCGCAAGCTTCAGTAGCATGAGCGAAAAGCCCGAATCGGACGAGTTCGAGGAAGAGGACGCCGAAGATGCGGCGCCCGGCGGCGATGAAGTCGACGTCGATCACATCATGCGCGACGTCGAGTCGCAGCGCCGGCGCGCGCCGAAGGGCGCCGAGCCCGCCTGGCGGCGTCTGGAACGGGTCATGGAAGAGCGGCGCACCGCCGAGCTCATGAGCGACTTCGACGACTACGAGATCGCGGACGCGGGTGCCGGCGCTGCTGATTCCGACGCAGCCGATGAGTCGGAAGATGCGGCCCCGCGCGAAGCAAAGCCGGCTCGGAAGAAAAAGAAGGCCCGCTGAGCGGCCGTCGTATCTTTAGGAGGACTTCCGCAGACGGGGGCGGCCTCCCCGCTTGCCGTTCTCGCGGGAACTCGAGGCCTTGCGTGCTGACGTCCTCGAGCCTGCGTGACGTGCCAATTCACTCATCCAAGTCTTCGACCCAAAAATGCCCGCCGCGAGACCGGCTACGCTGAGATCTGCGTCGAGCGATTCCCAATGCAGTCCGGTTCCCAATGGGGTCAATTGCACCTTCGCCAATTGCGCCGGGGTCGCACGCTTCAAGCCCTGCAACAATTTCGGTGGCAGCATCAGAATCACTCCGTTGGTGAGTTCGATGACCAATCGTGCTTTGCGGACATCAAAATACGCTTTGGCGGCCCGGGGCTGCGCCGCCAGCCGCGCTTCCCCTGCTTTTGTCGCTGCGGTATACGAGTGGGTCAGTTCGTCGGCAATCCAGTCAGCCATGAATCTCGCTCCACCTTCGCATCAGCATCGTTCGATTCTCAAATACGACCCTCAACGCTTTAGCCAAGTCGACATGCTACATGCGCCGATTGTCGACCAAGCGAGGATATCCGCCCTCCTCACCCAGTTCGATTTTTGCTTCTGCTTCCAGCAGAAAACACGTGCACGTGTGCAGGTGCGTGATCGTTTGGCCAAATGACAAACCTCAGAACATCGACCCTGAGTACGGTTGGCATGATAACGATAACCTATCGGTTAGGTTTATTCAATAAATTAAAATGCTGCCAGCCGCGCCGCCGCTCAATGAAAATTCCGCGACGCCACCGTAAGATCCCCCAGCATCGACGAAAGATTGATCAGCCGCTGCGCGATCACATGCTGCACATCACCCTCGCGCTGCAATTTGCCGTGCACCTCGAGCAGACGCGATTCCAGCAGCGCTGCTCGCTGCGCCACGGCAACATTGTTCCATACGATCAAATTCACGCAGCCGGTCTCATCTTCCATGGTGACGAAAATGACGCCGTCCGCGCTGCCTGGCCGCTGGCGCGTGATGACCAAGCCCGCTGTTATCACTCTCGTTCCATTCGGCTGTTCCCAGAGCTGCAGCGTGGGCAGCACGCCGCGCCGCTGCAGTTTGCCGCGCAGCAGGCACAGCGGATGACGCCGCAGCGTCAAGCCGGTGCTGCCGTAGTCGGCGACGATGTCCTGGCCCTCGCGCGGAGCGCGCAGCAGCGGGATACCCTCCTCCTGTGCGGTGGCGGCCGGCAGCAGGGGCAGCGCACGTTCCACGCCCGTGATCTGCCAGACCGCCCGATGCCGATGTCCTGCAAGACAGCTGAGCGCATCGGCGGCTGCGAGCGCCTGGAGATCGCGCCGATGCAACTCTGCGCGTTCGGCAAGATCCGCGATGGAATCAAAAGCACGCATCATTCGCGCCGCGAGAAGCCGCGCCGCCCCCTCGCTCGACAAATGCTTCACCAGGCGTAATCCCAAACGCAGCGCCGGGCGGCCGTCAGCCCGCCGTTCCAGCGTGCAATCCCATTCGCTGACCGCCGCGTCGACGGCGCGCACTTCCACGCCGTGGGAGCGCGCGTCGCGCACCAATTGCGCCGGTGCATAAAAGCCCATCGGCTGACTGTTGATGAGCGCCGCGCAAAATGCCGCGGGCTCGTGAGCTTTCAGCCAGGCGGAGGTGTATACGAGCAGTGCAAAGCTTGCCGCGTGCGCTTCCGGAAAGCCGTATTCACCGAACCCCAGTATCTGATTGAATATCTGATGCGCGAAGCTCTCGGGGTACCCCCGCTCACGCATACCGTCGATCAATTGGCGCTGGAAAGGCTCCAAGCCGCCCTTGCGTTTCCAGGCCGCCATCGCGCGGCGCAGCCGGTCCGCCTCGCCCGGCGAAAATCCGGCCGCGACGATCGCCAGCTGCATGACTTGCTCTTGAAAAATCGGCACTCCCAGGGTGCGCTCGAGCACCTCCCTGACCGCCTCGCTCGGATAAGTTACCGCCTCTTCGCCGCTGCGGCGGCGCAAGTACGGATGCACCATCTCGCCTTGGATCGGACCGGGACGCACGATGGCCACTTCGATCACCAGATCGTAGTAATTTTTCGGCCGTAAACGCGGCAGCATGCTCATTTGCGCCCGTGATTCGATTTGAAACACGCCCACCGTGTCGGCGCGGCAAATCATCTCGTACACGGCCTCATCCTCGCTCGGCACCGCCGCCAGATCGAGTTTGCCTCAGTGCACCCGAGGGACCGCCGAATCGGTTGATCAGATCGAACGCGCGGCGTATCGCACTCAGCATGCCGAGCCCGAGCACATCGACCTTCAGCAGCCCCAGTGCATCGAGATCGTCCTTGTCCCACTCGATCACCGTGCGATCGGGCATCGCCGCGTTCTCGATGGGTACGAGTTCATCCAGGCGCCCGCGTGCAATGACGAAGCCGCCCACGTGCTGCGAGAGATGACGCGGAAAGCCCAGAATTTCCGCCGCGAGCGCGATGAGGCGCGCCATCGCGGGATCTTCGGGATCGAAACCGGACGCCCGGATGCGTTCGGGATCGATGCGCTGCCCATCCCACCATTGCATGCCGCGCGCGAGCCTGTCGACTTGGGCGAGATCCAATCCCAGCGCCTTGCCGACGTCCCGCAGAGCGCTGCGCGGACGGTAGCAGATGACCGTGGCCGTCAACGCCGCGCGCTCGCGGCCGTACTTTCCATAGATATACTGAATCACCTCTTCACGCCGCTCGTGCTCGAAATCCACATCGATGTCCGGAGGCTCGTTGCGCTCCTTGGAGATGAAACGCTCGAACAGCATGGCCATGCGTGCGGGATCCACCTCGGTGACGCCCAGGCAATAACACACGACGGAGTTGGCCGCGGAACCACGGCCCTGACAGAGTATTTTCTGCGAACGCGCGTACTCAACGATGTCGTGCACGGTCAAAAAAAACGGCTCGAATTTGAGTTCCGCGATCAAACGCAATTCGTGCTCGATGCTGGCGCGCACGGCAGGAGGCACGCCGGCAGGGTATCGCCGCGCGCAGCCGCGCATCGTCAACGCACGCAAATGGCTCGTGGGCGTGGTGCCCGCGGGCACGATTTCCTCCGGATACTCGTAGCGCAATTCATCGAGCTTGAAAGTGCAGCGTTCGGCGATCGTTAGCGTCTGCGCCAGCAGCGGGGCTGGATACAGCTCGCGCAAGCGCTGCAGAGGCCGTAAACAGCGCTCGCCGTTGGGGAATAATGCGTAGCCCGCGGTCTGCAACGGCGTGTTCAGGCGAATCGCCGTCAACACGTCCTGCAAGGCACGGCGGCGGCGGCAATGCATGTGCACGTCGCCCGCGGCGACTCTGGGCAGCTCCAGCGATTCGCCCAGTGTTTCGAGCAGCTGCAAACGGCGCAGGTCGAAGCCGCCGGTCAACAGTTCCACGCCGATCCATAAGCGGCCCGGGAATCGTTCCCGCAGCCACCGGCCCGTATCCCGCTGTTGCTCGATCGTCCTGTCCGCACCCGGCAGCCAGATGATCAAGCATCCATCGAGTGAATCCTCGAGGTCGGCGCGCTCCAGAGCGTACCTGCCCTTGGCACTGGCTCGGCGGGCTCGACTGATCAAGCGGCTCATGGCGCCGTAGCTCGAGCGATCGGTGGCCAGCACGACCAGCTTGAGATCATCGAGACAGCGCAGCTCCGTGCCGATGATCAGCGGCAGCCCTTGCTCCTTGGCGGCGATGTGGGCGCGCACCACGCCCGCCAGTGAGCATTCATCGGTGAGCGCCATTGCGCGGTAACCCAATCGTTTGGCCTGTTCAACCAATTCCTCGGGCTGCGAAGCGCCGCGCAAAAAAGAAAAATTGCTCAAGGCATGGAGTTCGGCGTACACGAATCGGTCTCAACGCTGTCCGCCGTTCAAGCGAACAAGCCATGCAAGTACCAGCGCTTGGATCGGCGTTCCTGAAAAACCCACAGCTTTGCGCCCTGCGGGCGCCCTGCGGGGGTCGGTTTCGGCTTCCCGCCTCCGCATTGACTCGGGCCATCCTGGCCCTCGCCCTGCGGGCGCCCTGCGGGCATCGGTTTCGGCTTCCCGCCTCCGCATTGACGCGCGACGTAGTAATCGCGCGCCACACCTTTACCGTCCCACCAGCCACTCTCGATGCGCTCGGGACCCTCTTCCAGAACCAAGCCGCTTCGATGAGACTCCTGGGTGTCCGGCTCGGACAAGTCCAGCGGCGTGTCCAGCAGCCACACGGGACGCGGCATGTCATTGCCGGCACCCCGGCCGGTCGTTTTCCGGTCCATGCGCGAGGCTGTGTCCAGCGGGAATTCGTGGACGCGCCGCCAGGCCGCTTCGGGTCGGTGCTCCGGGATCGAAACAACCCCATACACCGCATCCTCGCCCAAGCGCGCGCGCAAACGCTCCACCAATCGCGACACGCAATCACGCCCCCGACCTGCGCCGGGGCCCGCACCGATGCCGGCCAATCCGGCAAAGATATCCAGCGAGCCGGCCGAGAGCGGCTGCAAGGAACCGGAGATCAATTCCATGCCTCGGACCGGAGCTCCGAGTTCCAGCCTCCCCAGCTTTAGGGCAAGCACATCCATCAAGCGGCGGCGTTCACTGGTGATACTCGCGAGCCCGAGATGCACATGGGTCACGGGCCCCGCACGGTGCCGCAGCGTCAGACGCAACCTCTGTACTCCGGCCTGCCGCTCGCGCAAGAACTCTGCACAGCGCGCGATCAAGGGTTCAATTGCCTTTTCCAGATAAGCGGCGGTCTCGATCTCCGACTCAAAGTCACATCGTTCGCGAAATCGCTCTCGAGGCACGAACGCTCTGCGCGGCGCCGGTTGCCGCGCCAGCGCAATGTCGAGGTCCTGCACCACCGCGGCACCCAAACGGCGCGCGAGACCGGCGCGCGGCAGGCGCAGCAATTCACCCATGCGTGTCACGCCCATGGCGCGCAACGTCTGCAGCCCCTCGCCATCCCAGGCCGTGCAAGCGATGGGCAGCTTCGCCAGATGCCCGGGCAGCGTTCCGAGATCTTCGATGACGGCAGAGTGGCCGTCTACCGAATTGCCGGCGCTGGTGCCCCGCGCGAGCCACAGTGCCGCCAAAGTCGATGGAGCCGTGGCGCTGTGGGCCGGCAGTGCAAGCCGGCTCCAACAGGCATCGATGCCGGCATGCAAACGCTCGAGGGGACCGAACAGCTTCAGACTACCCTTGATTTCCAGCAGTAAGGCATTGGGCGGCTCGATGCTGACGAACGAGGTGAATCGTTGCGCATGCAGGCAGAGGCGCTGCAATACAGCGGCTGAATGTTCCATGTCGGTCAACTGCGGAAACACCGCGGCATACCAAAGCTGCTTCGAGTGCGCGCGGCCGGCTGTCTGCGGCGTCGGGGGAATGCCGCCCGCTCGCCAGGATCTGGGTGCGGCCGCCGACGCGGGCGATGCGTCCTCCACGGCAAATAAATCTGCCGTCTGCGATATTGACGCGCGCCCATCCTGGGCCCGCGTCCCTCGGGCGCCTCTATGGGCGTCAGCTTCGGCTTCCTGCCTCCGCTTCGTTGTCCGCGATTTCATACACCGCCAAGATCGACAGGGCCGGGCCGGCCGCCTTGCACCTTGAGTAGATCGAGACGCGCCTCATGCTCACCCTGCGTCACAACCATACGCAGACTGGCGGGTGAAGATTCGAACCTATGCCGCTCGGGGCGAAACAACACACCGAGCGCCCCGCCCGCCTCGGCTGCGAGTTTCAGACGCCGCAGCCAGCGATCATCGGTGCCCTTCAGCCAGAGCAACACCGCGGCGCAGACACCCGACGCCAAGGCCTGTTCAGCGGCCCACAATGCTTCCGTGGCGTCGGCAGGGCGCACTACGAGCAAGCGCCCCAGTTCGATTCCCTGCTGCGCTAATGCAGGGGCATAGGGCTCATAGGGGGGTGCAATCCAGACGAGCCAGGGAGCCTCGCTCCTGCCCTGGCCGGTCCTGCGCTGGCACTCCACCAAAGCCGGCAAAAAGAGCTGTACCTCGCCCAAGCCGGCATGATCCAGCAGCACCTCGATGAGCGACGCCGTCGGCCACCCGCCCCCGGGTAAGCGCGCATCCAGCGAGCTACGACCGGTGGACCAAACCGGACGAGTGGGGGCAGCCGAGGCGTCTTTTAACTTCCAGACGCGTGCATCCGCCAAAATAGAGTCAAGCGACGTCGGCTTCGGCATCCTGCCTTCGCGTTCACGCAGCATCCACGTCTTTACCGCGGCGAAGCACCCCGACGACCACTCCTTCGATAATCATGGGCTGTTCTTTGAGGTTGACACGAATAGGTTCGAAATCGGTATTTTCGGGCAGCAGCCACACGATGGTGCCTTCTTGCCGATAGCGCTTGACGGTCACTTCGTTCTCCAAGCGCGCGACCACGATTTGGCGATTGCGCACTTCGGGCGTGCGATGCACGGCAACTAGATCGCCATCCAAGATGCCGGCATTCTTCATGCTCATGCCTTGCACTTTCAGCAGGTAATGCGGCTGTGGTTGGAATAACTGCGGGTCGATCTGATAGCGCGTTTCGATATGCTCCTCGGCCAAGATCGGCCGGCCGGCAGCGACCCGCCCGATGAGCGGCAGTCCCAATTGTTCGCGCAAGATATCCTTGAGCTGGATGCCGCGTGATGCGCCGGGGATGAGATCGATGACGCCCTTACGCTGCAACGCGCGCAGGTGTTCCTCCGCAGCATTCGGTGATTTGAACCCCAGTGTGCGCGCGATTTCCGCACGTGTAGGCGGCATCCCGCTCTCGACGATGGCGTCTTGAATGAGCCTGAGGATCTGGGTTTGACGGGGGGTAAGATCCGACATTGCATCACCTGTATATGTAGACAGTAGCTGGTATTATATACAGCTATCAGGTAGTCGCAAGTCCCTCCCCTACCGGCCCTCGCGGCTTACCCGACGCGGCTACCCGACCCTCCTCGAATTCCATGCAGGCTCGAGGCAAAGCAGCGTTCTCTTCGATCAGGAAACTCGTGGCGCCTCGTGGCACCGATAGGCTGGAATCAGCCGACGAGCTGAATCAAAAGGAGCGCCTGTCGCGCCTGAGTTACGAAGTCTTCTTGCGCGGCCCGACAGCTCGTTCACTGACATCGGCCTTCCGTCCTCTGTCCTTCCGTCCTCTGTCCTTCCGTCCTCTGTCCTTCCGTCCTCTGTCCTTCCGTCCTCCGAACGGCAACGCGATGATCGTGCGGCTTCCGACAAGAAATCTCATATATCGTGTGCAAGAAAGCCGCGCATAAATTCGCACAAAGTTGATATCCAATTCCGATTCCGACGAAGACGCACACCACTCGGTCATCGCTCAAAAACAGTGAAATACAGCCTAAAGCTGTAAAATTTACATTCATCATTGCATTTCTTAATGATGATTTAATTTCTCGCAATGGAACTTCCCGAAAATCGTCGCTGAGAACCGACAAATAACGCATTTCAGTTGCATTCGACGCGCGAATTTGGCTTTATGTATGACTGTGTTGCGACGCGGACCGGCCCGACACCGTGACGGGGCTGTCCTGTAGCGACACTTCGGACTTTCCGATACGAACGAATTAACCCTAGGGGAATACTTTTATGACATTGACCACCACACTTAAGGCCTCTCTCGCCGTGGCCTGCGTTGTTGCTTTCGCAGGATGCACGGATCTGAAGCCCATCCAAGCACAGATTGATGATCTGAAGTCGCAAGTCAGCAAACTGCAGGGCGATACGGCGAAGGCGTCGAGCGATGCAGCTGCTGCCAACAGCGCGGCTGCCAGCGCGCAATCGGCCGCTTCCGGCGCGCAGAGCACCGCGAATCAGGCGTTGTCGACCTCCCAGTCGAATTCGACGGCCATCGAAGCGATCAACGAGAAGATCGATCGCATGTTCAAGAAGTCAGTGTCGAAGTAAATCGAGCATTTGCCTAGCTCGAAGCGCCGCGGGTAACACCGCGGCGTTTTTTTTTGGCGCACCAGAAAGGCGAGTTTGCACATCACTGCCGGTGCTATCGGGGTGACACCGAGTTGGCGGCATGCCCGGGCGACCGCCATAGCAGCTGCGCGGCTCCGAGCGTTAGAGTTCTGCAGGGCGTGCCGCTCAATAGCGGATCAGCGCCGATCCCCAGGTGAAACCGCCGCCGAAGGCTTCCAGCAGCAGGAGTTGGCCGCGCTTGATGCGGCCGTCGCGAATGCCGGTATCGAGAGCCAGGGGTACCGACGCGGCGGACGTGTTGCCCTGGGTGTTGATGGTCACGATGACCTTCTCCATCGGCAGTTCGAGCCGCTTGGCGATCGCCTCGATGATGCGAATATTTGCCTGATGGGGAATGAGCCAATCGAGCTGGTCCCTGCCGATGCCGTTGGCATTGAGCGTCTCGGTGACCAGGTGACCGAGCGTGTTGACGGCAACCTTGTAGACCTCGTTGCCCTTCATCTGTACGCCGGCCTTGCCTTCGCGCACTAGATGGAAGCCCTTCGACACACCGTCCGGATACAGCAACAAATCTTTGTACTTTCCGTCCGAATGCAGGCGCGTGCTGATGATCCCGGGCTCGGGTGACGGCTTCAGGATCACGGCGCCCGCGCCGTCCGCAAACAGCACGCAGGTGGCGCGATCCTTCCAATCGACTATTCGCGTCAGCGTCTCCGCTCCGACCACGAGCGCGCACTTCGATTCGCCCAGCCGCACGAATTTGTCCGCCACGCTGAGCGCATAGACGAAGCCGGTGCAGGCCGCTTCCAGGCTGAACGCCGGACAGCCGTGAATCCCCAGCCGGTCCTGCAGCAACGTGCCGACGTTCGGAAATACCAGATCCGGCGTGGTCGTGCCGACGCAGATCAGATCGATGTCCTCGGCGGTGACGCCGGCATCCTCGATCGCGCGCCGCGCCGCGTGTTCGGCAAGATCGGTCGTCGTCTCGCCCTCCGCCGCCACGTGACGCTGCTCGATGCCGGTGCGGCTGCGGATCCATTCGTCGCTGGTATCGACGAGAGTTTCGAGCTCCGCGTTGGTGAGTATTTTTTTCGGTAAGTAGCTGCCGGTCCCTGCGATTCTCGAGTACATTGAATTCCCTCAAGCTTCGCGTGAAGCGGCCAAACGTTGCGCGATCTGTGCCGGCACGCCGTTGCGCGCTTCCAGCACCGCGACTTCGATGGCGCGCTGAAATCCGAACAGATCCGTACCCCCATGACTCTTGATGACGATGCCGTTCAATCCGATCATGCTCGCGCCATTGTAGCGTCTGGGATCGACCCGCGCGCGCAGCGCGTTGAGCGCCGGCTTCATCGCCAGTGCGCCGAGTTTGCGCAGCGTGGTGCGCGTGAATTCCTCGCGCATGATATCGGCGATCAATCGCGCGGCGCCTTCCATGGCCTTCAGTGCCACGTTGCCGGTGAATCCGTCGGTGACGACGACGTCGACCTTGTCCGAAAAGATATCGTGGCCCTCGACGAAACCGACGTAGTTGATGTCGCTGGCCGTCAGCAGATTGTGCGCCGCCTGCACGATTTCGTTGCCCTTGATCTCCTCTTCGCCGATGTTGAGCAAGCCTACCCGCGGCTTTGCGTGGGCTCCCTCCAAATCGGCGGCGAGCACCGACCCCATCACCGCGAACTGAGACAGTTGCACGGGAGTGCAGGAGGCGTTCGCCCCCAGGTCCAGCATGTAGGTATGGCCGCCGCGCGAAGGAATGAGCGATACGATGGCCGGACGTTCCACCCCGGGCAGCATCTTCAGCACGAAGTGCGCCATCGCCATCAATGCACCGGTGTTGCCCGCGCTGACGCAGGCATGTGCGTCGTTTGCCTTCACCAGATCGAGCGCACGGCGCATCGAGGAATTTTTCTTGCGCCGCAAGGCCTCGCGCGGATGGTCGGTCATCTCGACGACTTCGTCCGCAAACAGGCAGGATACATTGGAAGGGAATGAACTCCCGAGCTCGAGCTCCAACTCGGGCTGGCGCCCGATCAGGGTAAACCGCACATCGCTGAATTCACGGGCTGCGGCCACGGCCGCGGGCACGGATACCGATGGCCCGCGGTCGCCGCCCATGACGTCGATGGCAATATGGAGCAGCGCAGACACGGTGCGTCAAAAGAGCCCGAGCGGCGGCAGGCCGCCGCCGGCAATGTAAAGGCTATTCCTCAGCCGCTGCCGCGTCCGCCTTGGTCTGGAGCACCTTGCGACCGCGATAAAATCCCTCGCGCGAAATTCGATGACGCGAGTGAGTCTCTCCGCTCTTGGCGTCGATCGACACCGCGGGTAGAGGCAGCGCGGAATGGGAGCGATGCATGCCGCGCTTGGAGGGGGTTTTTCTGCTTTTCTGAACTGCCATGAGTGCTATGTCCTATCAAGTTTTCTTTAACAAATCCTGCAAACCGGTAAACGGCCGCGTCCGATCGCCCGGCATGTCCCGAATCTCACCGCCCACCTCGTAGGTCGGCGCCCGACTGCAGGATTCCGGTGCATGCATCGCTACTACGGGCAACGTCAACAACAATTCTTCCTCGGCCAGTTCGCGCAAGCTGACCCAACCCTCATCCGTCGCATACACCTCGCGCTCGACGTTCGCCGCGCCGTCCGCGCCGCTCGAAAATTCGATCTCGCTGGCGCCGGCGGCGGCATACGCGAAGCCCTGCAGGCAACGCTGGCAAACCAGCTGCGGAGACGCCTCCACTGCGACGGTGGCGCCGGCTCGGCCCGAACCCAATTTTGCGAACGCGAATCGCGCGCTCACGGAGCCCCGCGCGTCCGCCAATAAATCCTGCAAGCGAAGCATCTCTGCGAGCGGGTAGACGCGCTCCAGCACCACTGCATCGTCCGCCAGGTGCGCGCTATCGACTCGGTCAGGCAAGGCCGGTGCCATGGGCCGCGTATAATAGGGCCCGTTCCCACCCCTGTCAAAAATCAATAGGATGCAAGTCGTTGTTTTTGAAGTCTCCGCCCCCGCTCATTTTGGCTTCGACCTCGATCTACCGCCGTGAGCTCCTGGCGAGGCTGGGTTTACCCTTCTCCTGCATTGCCCCGGGAGTCGACGAGGCGCGCCGTGCCGACGAGCGGCCGCTCGAGCTCGCGACTCGCCTGGCAAAGACCAAAGCCGCTGCCGTGGCGGCCCAACACCCCGATGCATGGGTAGTCGGCTCCGATCAGGTCGCCGTCCGGGCCGACGAGATCCGGGGAGAAGTCATCCTGGGCAAGCCGGGTACGGCAGCGCACTGCATCGAGCAGCTGCAGGGATCTTCCGGTCAAACGGTCTCATTTCTCACCGCGGTCGCCGTAACGAGGCACGGCGACGCCTCCCTGTTCGAGTTCGTCGATACCACGCGCGTCGTATTTCGCAACATGCACCAGGCCGTCATCGAACGCTACGTCGCTCGTGAGGCACCTCTCGACTGCGCCGGGGGCTTCAAAAGCGAGGGCCTCGGAATCACGCTGTGCGAATCGATCGACGGCGCGGATCCCAGTTCGCTCATCGGATTGCCGTTGATTCGCCTGAGTTCGGTCCTGCGCAGCGTCGGCTTCGACCTGCCCTAAGCTCGGCGCGCCGGACGCTTCGGGGCTGGGCGCTTCGGGGCCGGGGACTTCGATGTTGGCGCCGGGCGCTTCGGCTGCGCGGAGCGCTTCGCAGAGCGCTTCATCGGAACGATGGCATCGAGCACCGCGGCCAGTTCACCGGGCAGCGGCGCACTGGCGTGAAACGGAACGCCGGAACCGGGCCACTCGAAGGCCACCGATTGGGCGTGCAGGAACGTGCGCTTCAGGCCTTGACCTTTCAGTTCGGCATTGCGCTCCCGATCGCCGTATTTGTCGTCGCCCAGCAGCGGGTGGCCCGCGAAGGAGGCGTGCACGCGGATTTGATGGGTGCGTCCCGTCGGAATGTCCACTTCCATCAATGTGGCGAGAGAACCGAAGAACTGCACCGGTTTGAATATGCTCACCGAATCCTTGCCCGCCGCCGCCACGCGCACATGACGCTCGCCGTGCTGGCGATTGTCGGTCGCGAGCGGCGCATCGATGCGCTTGGTTCCCAGCTGCCAGCTGCCGGCCACCAACGCCAGATAGGTCTTGTGCATGCCGCCGTTGCGGATGAGCGCGTGCAGCGCGGTCAGCGTGGCGCGATCGCGCGCCACCAGCAGACACCCGCTCGTGTCGCGATCGAGACGATGGACGAGTTCCAAGGTTTCGCGCGGCCGTGATGCCCGCAGCGCCTCGATGACGCCGAAGCTCATACCGCTCCCGCCATGGACCGCCACACCGGCCGGCTTGTCGATCACCAAGAGATGCTTGTCCTGAAAAATGACCGCTCGCTCGATCAACTCCAACAAGCTGCTCGAGGGTTGCCTGAGTTCATCGCCGGAATCGATCCGCACCGGCGGCAGGCGCACTGCGTCGCCCTCCTGAATGCGGTATTCCGCATCCACGCGCTTGCGGTTGACGCGTACCTCGCCCTTGCGCAACAGCCGGTAGACCCTGCTCCGCGGTACGGTCTTGAAGTGCCGCATCAGAAAATTGTCGATTCGCTGCCCGGCCTCATCGGCGGTTACCGTACGCAGGGTCACGGGGCTCTTGGCGGAGCGCAGCTGGTCGGGCACGGCCACATTACTGTTCATAGTTATGATCTTCGAGAAGCTGTCTTCTAAGGTATTGATTACATTGACCCTGACGGGTTGCCGTGATAATGTCCTAAAACCGTGTCAGGCGCTGAGTCATTTTGAAGGGGCCACACCCGTTCGAAAGGGCAACGCCCTGCATAGACACCGGTTTCGGTGGCGCCCCATCCGATGGGGAGCCGCATATTAGTTGGTTCTGGATTTCCAGACCATCGCTCGGCCGATGAGACGGACGCAAGAGAGGCCCAATTGAGCTTCGGCGTCTGACAAGCGGTTAACCGAGAACAAGGCCCCGGGCTTGCCGTATGTTTTTTTTGGGAATTGGGTTTTGGCACAATTGGGTTGAACTGATGCCGGTCGCGTGGCTCGCGCGAAGGTATGCCCTTTTCGTGATTTCCCCATTCGTCGCGGTCCCGGCTTCTATTCTCAAGCTCACCTCCACCTCCTCGGCTCCTACCACCTCAGTTGGGGCACATGAAAAGAATGCTCGTCAACGCAGTTCAAGAAGAAGAACTGCGAGTCGCACTCGTCGATGGTCAGAAACTTTACGACTTATCGATTGAGATCCCGTCACGGGAACAGAAGAAATCCAATATCTATAAAGGCCGGATTACCCGCGTAGAGCCGAGTCTCGAAGCGGCATTCGTCGAATACGGCGCGCAGCGCCACGGCTTCCTGCCGCTGAAGGAGGTCTCCAAGGAGTACTTCCGCGCGCCGCCTGCCAATAACCAGGGCAGGCCGAACATGAAGGATCTGCTGCAGGAAGGCCAAGAGCTGATCGTTCAGGTGGAGAAGGAAGAGCGCGGCAACAAGGGTGCGGCGCTCACCACCTTCATCAGCCTGGCCGGCCGCTTCTTGGTGTTGATGCCGAACAACCCGCGCGCAGGCGGGGTATCGCGCCGCATCGAGGGTGAAGACCGCGATCAGATGCGCGAGGCCATGAACGGCCTGCAGATTCCCGACGGCATGGGCGCCATCGTGCGTACCGCCGGCGTGGGCAGATCCACCGAAGAGTTGCAGTGGGATTTGAACAATCTCAAAACCGCGTGGGACGCGATCGTGGCGGCCAACGACGGCCGGCCGGCGCCGTTCCTGATTTTCCAGGAAAGCGATGCCGTAACCCGCGGCCTGCGCGACTATTTCTCGGATGACGTCGGCGAGTGCCTCATCGACCAGCCCGAGGCCTTTCAGAAGGCCCAGGAATACATGCAGCGCTTCATGCCGCCCGACGCGCAGCGCAAGCTCAAGCTGTATCAAGACCCGGTGCCCCTGTTCACGCGCTACCAGATCGAGAGCCAGATCGAGTCCGCCTATTCGCACAAGGTCACCCTGCCCTCGGGCGGCAGCCTGGTGATCGATCATACGGAGGCACTGGTATCGATCGACATCAATTCGGCGCGCAGCACCCGCGGCGGCGACATCGAAGCCACCGCGCGCAACACCAACTTAGAGGCGGCCGAGGAAATCGCGCGGCAACTGCGCTTGCGGGACATCGGCGGCCTCATCGTCATCGACTTCATCGACATGGAGTCGCAAGCCAACCAGCGTGCGGTGGAAGACATGCTGCGGGACGCGGTCAAGATGGATCGCGCGCGCATTCAACTGGGGCGGCTGTCGCGTTTCGGTCTGCTCGAATTGTCGCGCCAGCGCCTGCGGCCCGCGCTGAGCGAGACCACGCACATCAACTGTCCGCGATGCAGCGGCATGGGCACCATACGCGGTGTCGAATCGATGTCGCTCGCGTTGCTGCGTTTGATCGGCGAAGAAGCCCGCAAGGAGCGGACCGGCCGCGTGATCGCGCAAGTGCCGGTCGATGTCGCCACCTACCTCATGAACGAGAAGCGCGACTGGCTGAATCAAATCGAGTCGCGCGACAAGGTATCGCTGGTGATCGTGCCTAACCCGCACATGCAGACGCCGGCCTACGCACTGCGGCGAATCCGCGACGATGAAAAGGAGCTGCCGGAAAACACCACCGCCAGCTATCAGCTGGCCGATCAGCCGACCGTGGACGATTCGAATATCGGAAATCGCGACAAGAAGCCGCAAGGCGACGTGCCGCTGGTTCCGAGCATTCTGCCCGCATCGGCAGCACCCATCATTCCGATGCCCGTGCCCGCTGCGGCGCCGGCACCGGCACTGGTGGAGGCTCCGCAGGCGGGTGTGTTCGTCCGCTTGTGGCGTTGGCTGTTCGGGAGCACTGCAACCCCCGAGACCCAGGTGGCGCCACCCTCTTCCACGCAGACCCAACGCGACCGCCCTGCGCATCGCGATGCGCGTCACGATCGTCACCGCAGTGGCGGCAGCGGCGGTGACCGGGATCGAAATCGCGACCGCGGCGACCGCGATCGGAATCGCGACGTGCGGCGCGACGGACCTCGAGACCCGCGGCGGGACGGACGGCCACGCGGCGAAGGCCGCAGCGATTCCGCGGTGCGCCGCCCGGAAGGCACCGCACAGACTGAGCGCAATTCAGGCAGTCGGCCGGAAGCACCGCGTGCCGACCAAGCACCCCGTCCGGAACAGGCCCCGCGCACTGACCAGCAGGCACGCGGCGGTGAACCGCGTTCCGGCGATGCCGGAGGCGAGCGCTCCGGTGGTGAGCGCAGTGAGCGCGGCGGACGAAGCCGCCGGCGGCGCGGGCGCGGTCGACGCGAGGGCGGGGAAAACGCCAACGGCGGCGGCGCGAACCAAACGTCGGGGCAAGGGCCGGGAGCAGGCCCCGGACCTGGGCAGGATTCCGCTCCGAACTCGAGCGAAGGCCGTAATGGCGGCGGCGCGCCCACACCGTTCGACACGGCTCGCGAGCCGCCGGCACGCGCTCCGGAGGCCGCACGGGCTCCCGAGACTCAGGCACGCGCTCCTGAGGCGCCCGCACGGGCTCCCGAGGCTCAGGGACGCGCTCCTGAGGCGCCCGCACGGGCTCCCGAGACCCAGCCACGCGCTCCCGAAGCATCGGCACGCCCCTCTGAGGCGCCGGTATCCAGCACCGGCACCGACAACAAGTACGTGGTGTGGTCTTCCGCTCCGACTGACGTTCCGCGCTCCGGCCGGGACGACCGGTAGAGGATTCGACGCCGGCTAAACGACGCCGATCAAACTGGGCTGCGCGCGCTCGATATACCGAGCGCGCGCAGCCGCCAGTCCACGGCCAGACTGGTGCACAGCAGTCCCATGGCAATACCGCGCAAGGCCGAAATCGCGATGTTGTTTACCAATCCCGTCAAAGAATGCGACGGCGGGTCCCACAGCCACCACGCGACGCTCGAGGCAACTGCGGAAACCCCGTAAGTCAGCATCCACGCCCGGCGCTCCACCACCCCTAACGGCCGAGCCCAGACGGGTAGATGGCGGTCGCGGCGCAGGCCGTACAGAACCAGCCCCAGTACGACCGCAAGTCCGATCAGGGAACTGCCGTCCTGCAACAGGCGCACTCCGCCCATGTGGTGAGCGCCAATATCAACCGGCTCTTCGAGCCAAGGGAGCATGCGGACACCGCGCGCATTCTCATGCGTGAACGTATCCCACACGAGGTGAGTCAGCGCCCCGGCCAGTACCCCGAACGCGGCCAGAATCCACTGACGGATGCTGGCGAAATCCGCGGGCGAAGCAAACGGGCGCCAACGCGCGTACGCGCTGTCGGGCAACACTTCCAATATCGGGGTTTTGATCAGGTATTGAAACATCCAGTAGGTGGCGAGGCCCACGGGCAGGCAGAACGTGAACAGGGCCTGCGCGCTGTGCGTTTCGAAGCGCTGCATGTGCCAGGGAGAGAACCATCCGAAATCGGGAACCACCGCGCCCACGACGACGGCAGACAGCAGCCTCCAGCGCGCGAGCAAGCGGGTGAAAGGCAGTACGACAGCGGCATGGGAAATGGTGAATGGCATCAACGACCCTTGAATGTCATCTCATCGTCATAGTACAGACCTACGAGTTGAGGGCTACGCCCTACTCTTCGGCCGGGGATGACAGCATGTCTAATATCGATGCGATCAATCAAGCGCCCGATAGAATCGGTCGCACATAACGACGCAACACTCTGCGTGCCGTCATCTCGCTCAGTCCGAGGTAAAAGGATTGATCAACTGAACACCAAAGGGCTCGAAATCGCGGACGTTGCGGGTGACGACGATCAAACCGTGCACCAGAGCGGTTGCCGCGATCAATCCATCTTCAATATGGTGATCCGGGCGCCCGTGCATCAATTGCGCCCAGCGGCGGAAGATAGCGGCGTCAACTACCAGGACGCTGTAGCTTTCAGCAAGACTATCGAGCCATGATTCTATTTCATTCGCCTTATGTGCGTCCTGATCGCGAGTAATTTCTATCCCGGCTTGGACCTCACCGATCGTTACCGCCGACAAATACAGCGACTCTTCGGAGGCGTTGCGAATCCACGCGAGCACGCCTTTGTGCGGCTTTTTTTTGCGCAGCTCGGAAACGACATTCGTATCGAGCAGATACATCGTCAAACGCGCGGCTTCGGGACGCGTCGTCCCAAGCTGCCGCGCGGCGGGATCCTCAGTTCTCCTCTATTTTTCGGAGACAGGAGCAATGCCTTGAGGCCAGGCCGGGCGCGTTCACGCAAGCTGCGCCATTCCTGAACGGGCACGAGAACGGCCGTCTCCACACCCCGCAACGTCACGACTTGCGGCCCTTCGGTGAGACTTGCTTTCAGAAACTCGCTGAAGCGAGCTTTCGCATCCTGTACTGGCCAAGTTTTCACGATCGACTCCTCATGACTAGTCAGAAGTCTAGTCATATTGCCCATATTAGTCAACCACGCCACAAAGGGGGTGCATCGACGCTTGTGCTCTTTGGCGCTAAGATCAACACGTCCGCCGGAGCCCCATTCATGAATGCGCAAACCGCAAACATCCCCGATCTTCGGCAGCACGTGAGCGCCGCCGAGTGGGAAGTACGTGTCAACCTCGCCGCCGCCTACCGCCTCGTGGCGCTCTTCGGGTGGGATGATCTCGTGTTCACCCATATATCGGCGCGCGTTCCCGGCTCGGAACACCATTTTCTGATCAATCCCTACGGCCTGATGTTCGAAGAAATCACGGCGTCGTCGCTCGTCAAAATCGATCTCGACGGCAAGAAGGTGATGGACTCGCCATATGAGATCAATCCCGCAGGCTTCACGATCCATGGCTGCATTCACGCAGCGCGCGCAGACGTCTCCTGCATCCTGCACGTTCATTCGCTGAACGGAGTAGCGGTCTCGGCGCAGAAAGATGGTGTCCTGCCGATCTCTCAGCAGTCGCTTTTCGTGCTGTCATCGCTCGCCTACCACGACTATGAGGGAGTTGCCTTGAATGCGGCCGAGCAGCCGCGCTTGGTCGAGGATCTCGGCGGCAACGCCTATCTCATGCTGAGGAACCACGGCCTGCTGACGGTCGGCCCCTCGCCGGCCGACGCCTTTCTGCAGATGTATATTTTCGAGTCAGCCTGCACGATCCAAGTGCGCGCCCAGAGCGGCGGCCAGGAATTGATCCGGATACCTGCACCCATCCTCGACGGCATCCGCGCGGCCGGCGCGCAGGTGACGAGGGGTCTGGGTGGCGCCTTGATATGGCCCGGACTGCTGCGTAAGCTCGATCGCAAGAATCCGGGTTACCACACTTAGGAGCCTGTCCGAGCAATGATGCGTCTGCTGCGGGCGATCATTACTCGGACAGGCTCCTAGCCGCAGAGGTGCGCGCGCACGCGCTCCAGATCTTCCAGTGTATCGACGCCGGCGGGCGGCGCCTGCGCCAATGTCACCAAGTGAATCCGCATGCCGTGCTCCAAGGCACGGAGCTGCTCGAGCTTCTCGGTCTGCTCGAGTGGCGTCGGCGACCATGAGGCGAACTGCAGCAGGCTGCGCACCCGGTAGGCATAGATGCCGATATGCCGCCACGCACCGGCAAAGTCCGTGGGTCGACCGCCCGCAACGCTGTCGCGCGGCCAAGGTACGGCGGCCCGGCTGAAATACAGCGCCTGCCCGTCGCGGGCGCGCAGCGCCTTCACGCAACTGGGGTCGAGAAATTCAGCCAACGATTGGACAGGCGTGACCGCGGTTGCGATGTCGATGTGCGGCCGCGCAGCGAGCGCTTCCGCGACTTCGTCGACCAGCGCCGCGGGCATCATGGGTTCGTCGCCCTGCAGGTTCACGACGATCTCGTCC
Source organism: uncultured Gammaproteobacteria bacterium (assembly GCA_963779985.1). GTDB lineage: Bacteria > Pseudomonadota > Gammaproteobacteria > Steroidobacterales > Steroidobacteraceae > Bog-1198. The sequence continues at coordinate 495,105 of CAVZZW010000004.1, read as the reverse complement.
GCCCCAAAGCCCTTCGCGCGCACCACTTCAGCGATTCGATCCGTACCCGACGCGTGCCCGGCCGAGGTCATCAGACAATCGGCGCCGAAGCCCTTGGCCGAATCAAAAATGCGAGCATCATCGGTCGCAATGATCACGGATGCCGCGCGGCTCGCCCGCGCACACTGCCAGACCCATTGGATCAGCGGCCGGTCGCCGATCGCAAGCAGCGGCTTGCCCGGCAGGCGCGAGGCGGCGAAGCGCGCCGGTATGACGACATGGAACATGGGGCAGGGCTAGTGATCCAACAAGGGGTCGTCGGCGCTCAAGGTGCGGGCCTCTTCGGGCAGCATCAGCGGAATTCCCTCGCGCACGGCGTAAGCCAGCCGATCCGGCCGGCACACGAGCTCGAGCGCATTTCCGGTTCCGGAACTGCGCAACGGCCCTTTGCAAATCGGACATACCAACAAATCGAGCAAACGCTTATCCATGAGAGCCTCCGGCGCGTGCGGTGCGCTTTGCGATAGCCTGAGTCACGATATCGAGCAGCACATTGGATTCGCCGCCGTCGAAACTTGCCGTGACCGGCACATACCAATGATGCGGTCCGGCAATCCGCTGGCATTTTACTGCATCTTTCTCGGTCATGAGCACCGGACGCTGATCGTCGAACGAAATGTCTGCGGCCTGCAAATGCGCGTGGTCCGGAAACGGATGCCCGGCGACTTCGATGCCATGTGCACGCAGCATGTTGAAGAATCGCTCCGGGTTGCCGATGCCGGCGATGGCATGCACCGAACGGCCCGCGAACTCATCCAACGTCCGCACAACGCCGCCCACCAGACTCAAGGCGCTCTTGGCCTCGAGGCGCATGCTGAGAGCGCCATCGAGGAGTGCCCGGCCGCCGTTCACCACGACGGCGTTCGCAGCAACCAACCGAGCCGGCGTTTCGCGCAGCGGGCCGGCCGGCAGCAGCCAGCCATTGCCGAAGCGGCGATCGCCGTCGATGACGACGATTTCGCAATCGCGCGCCAGGGCGTAATGCTGCAGACCGTCGTCGCTCACGATCACATTGCATCCAGCGTTCACCAGCAGCCGCGACGCCGCCGGGCGATCGCGGCCGATCGCCACCGGCGCTCCCGTGCGCCGCGCCAATAGAATCGACTCGTCGCCCACCACGCCGGGATCGTCGAAGGCATCGATGAGCCGCGCTTTTCCGGAAGAACCTCCATAGCCGCGGCTGACCACCCCCGGCTTGAACCCGAGGCCGGTGAGCCGCGCGACCAGCCAGCAGACCAGCGGCGTCTTGCCGGTCCCTCCGACGCTCAAGTTCCCGACCACGACCACCGGCAGCGGCATCCGAATCGACTTGCGCAGGTGCTTCGCATACAGGTAGCGGCGCGATCCCGCCACGGCTGCGTAGGTCAGCGACAGCGGCATCAGCCACCACGGCGGCGCGGAGCCGTCGTACCAAATTCGATTGAGCCAGGATTGCACCGACATTGCGCGTCGCCTAGGCGTTGAACTGCATCCCATGGAGAGCCGGCGTACAGTCCGCCGCGCGCCAGCAGCTCCTGATGCGCGCCGCTCTCCACGATCCGGCCTTGGTCCAGCACGATGATCCGGTCGGCGCCTTCGACCGTCGACAACCGGTGTGCAATCACCAGTGTCGTACGGCCCTGCATCAGCACGCCGAGCTCTTGCTGCACGCGCCGCTCCGACTCGTTGTCGAGCGCCGCCGTGGCCTCATCCAGGATCAGAACGGGCGAATCCTTGAGCAGTGCACGCGCGATGGAAATTCTTTGCCGCTGTCCGCCGGAAAGATTCTGGCCGCGGTCGGTCAACGGGCTATCGAACCCCAGAGGCTGCTGTGCGACGAACTCCATCACGTTGGCGGCGCGTGCCGCGGCCTCCACCTCCGCATCCGTCTTGCCGATGGCGTTGAAGGCAATGTTGTTGCGTATGGTGTCGTTGAACAAGACCACATCCTGGCTGACCAGGCTCAGCTGAGCGCGCAGGTCCGTCAGCCGATAGTCGCGCACGTCGACGCCGTCCAACAGCACCGAACCCTGCTGCACGTCGTAGAATCTCGGCACCAGGCCCACCAGCGTCGTCTTGCCGCTGCCGGACCGCCCCACGATGGCCACGGTTTCGCCGGGACGCACGTGGAAGCTGACCTCGTGCAGCACACCGCCTTTGTCGCCCGAGTAGGCAAACGAGACGTTGCGAAACTCGATGTCGCCGCGGGCGCGCGTCAGCCTGCGGGAGCCGCCGCCGCCCTCCGTGGCATGATCCATGATCTCGAACACGCTTTGGCCCGCGGCGATGCCCTGCTGCAGCGGCCCGCTCATGCCGACCAGGCTGCGCAGCGGCGCCGGAATGAGCATCAACGCGGTCAAGAAGCCGAAGAATTCGTCGACCTGCATGTGGTTGGTGAACACTTGGCGGATCGCCACATAGAGGACGCTGCCGAGCGCTATCGACGCGATGCACTGTACGACTGGATTGCTGATGGCTTTCGCGCGAATCAGCTTCATGTTCGACGCCCGGTTGTGTTCGTTGACTTGCTCGAAGCGGGCGGTTTGATGATCTTCGGCGTTGAAGATCTTGATCAAGCGGTGCGCGTCGATCGCTTCCTTGGCGACGCGCGTGATGTCGCCCATGGAATTCTGAATGCGTTCGCTGTAACGCCGGAAGCTGCGATTGGCAATCTTCATGAGCCAGCCGATGACGGGCGCCGCGACGATGCAGAACACGGCAAGGCGCCAGTTCATGTAGAACAGCGTGAGCAACAGGACGAGGATGCTCAATGAGTCGCTGATCAGCGAAATCGCCGCACTGGTCGCGGCCGCCGCCACCAACTCGATGTTATTGGTCAATTTCGACAGCAGATGCCCGGACTGCTGGCTGTCGAGATAGGCGGTGGGCAGCCGCAGGTAGTGCGAGAACACGTCGTGCCTCAGGCCCTTGATGACCTGCCTTCCGACCCAGCTGGGATAGTAGCTCTGTACATAGTCCCCGATGCCCCGCAGAGTGAATAACACCACGACGCCGACAGGCACTTCCCAGAGAACAGCCGGGTTTTTCACCACGAAGGCGCCGTTCAGGAACTTCCTCACCAAGTAAGCCAGCGCGGCATTGGACGCGGCGAACAAGATCGCGCCCAGCACACCGATCAGAAACACGCCAAGATAGGGTTTCGCGTACTTCAGCAGCCGTCGATAGATCGCCCAGGAATCGCCGGCGGCGGTCGAGCCCGCAGCGGGCGTCGTGCTCAAAGCGACGCCTCCGAATGCACGGTCGCGATATTGAGCTGCGCGAAACCCAGTCTTCCCGCCACATCCATGGCGGTCACCACGGCCTGATGCGTGGTGCGCGCATCGGCGCGAATGGTGATGGGCCCGCGGTTGGCGCCGGCTTCCTTGACGAGCGCAGAGCGCAACGTGTCGGGACTCGAGTTGATCAAGGTGCGCTCGTTGACCCGGTAGCCGCCATCCGCCGTAACCGTGATCACCAAGGGCTCATGCGGCCCCCGCGGCACCGGCACCTCGCTCGCCTGGGGCAGCTGAACCTTGACGCGACCCTCCTGATTGAACGTGGTCGATACCATGAAAAAGATCAACAGCACGAGCATCACGTCGATCATCGAGATCAAGTTGATCTCGGGATCCTCACGGTGGCGTGGGCGCAGGTTCATATCACTCTGCCACGACCATGAGGCCGCGCTCGTCCAACGCATCGACGAGCTTCATGGCTTCCTTCTCCATGCGCACCACCAGACGCTCAACCTTGCCTCGAAGATAGCGGTAGGCGATCAGCGAGGGTATCGCGACGGTCAACCCCGCAGCCGTGGTGATGAGCGCTTCCCCGATGCCGCCGGACAAAACTCTCGGGTCGCCGATCCCATTGGCCGTGATCGCGTTGAACGCATGAATGATGCCCGCCACCGTTCCGAGCAGCCCCAGCAACGGCGCGACCGCAGCAATCGTGCCCAGAGTATTCAGAAACCGCTCCAGCTCATGAATCACGTGCCGGCCGCCGTCCTCCAGCCGCTCCACCATCATGGCGCGCGGCTTGTTGCGGTTGGCAAGTCCGATGGCCAGGAGCTTGCCGAGAGGCGAATTCTGCTCCAGCGCGGCGACCAGCTTGTCGCTGAGTTGATCGGCTTCGATCCAGTTCCAGACCTTCTGCGACAGGTCGCGCGGTATCACCCGGCTGCTTTGCAAGGTCCAGAGGCGTTCCAATATGATAGCCACCGCCGCGATGGAACATAAAATGATCGGCCACATGAAGCCGCCGCCCGCGCGGATGATCTCCCACATTGCGTCCTCTTTGGGTCAAGTTGAATCTGCCGGCATGATACTTGACCGCCGACGGTTGAGATACCGCCATCGGCCGCCCTAACCCGTTGATTTCCGGGAAAGTCGTGGATCACTGTCGCTGATCTCCGAAAACGGCATAATGCCGCCTCGGGGAGTCAACCACATTCATGCAACATTGGCTGAAACGCATCACACCGGACCGCCACACGCTGGAGAAACTCTGGTGTTTGAAGCCTTTTAAGGAGCGGGTTCTCGATCGCGGATGCTGGACGTTCCATCGGCACAGCGTCACTCGCGCGTTTGCCCTGGGCCTGTTCATCGCCTTCATTCCGCCGACGCCCCTGCCCGTCCATCTCGTGACGTGCGTCATACTCGGCATGCTGTTCCGGTTGAACCTGCCGGTGCTGTTCGCCACGGTTTTCGTCAGCAATCCCTTCACCTGGCTGCCGCAGGTGGCCGGCTCGATCTGGGTGGGCGCGAAGCTCATGGGAATGGATCTGATGCCCTTGATGCATGCGCTTCATCACCGGCACCTGTGGGCGCAGGTCAACCAGCTATGGGCGCCGCTGCTGCTCGGCGCGCTGGTGCTGGGACTGGCCGCGGCCGGAATGGGCTACGTGCTGGCGCAATTCGCATGGCGCATGCATGTGCTCTATCACTGGCGGCGCAGGCGCGCCCGGTCAATCGGCCGCAGCACGGCGCTCGGCTAGCACTCCGTCGGCGAGGACCAGCACGCGATCGAGCCGCGCCGCCAGCCGCTCGTCGTGGGTGACGATGACCAGACTGGTGCCGAACTCGCGATTGAGCTCCAGCATGAGATCGAACACCTGCGCCGCATTCTTGCCGTCGAGGTTGCCCGTGGGTTCGTCGGCCAACACCAGTTTCGGCTGAGTCACGAGCGCACGGGCCACCGCGGCGCGCTGCCGTTCGCCGCCGGAGAGTTGCGAGGGCCGGTGCGTCAGGCGTTCGGCCAGCCCGACGCGCGCCAACAGCGCGCTCGCCCGCTCCTTGGCTGCGCGCGGATTCATTCGCCGCACCAGGAGCGGCATCGCGACATTTTCGAGCGCAGTGAATTCCGGCAGCAAGTGGTGGAATTGATACACGAATCCCACGGCGCGGTTGCGCAAATGGCCGCGCTCGGTGTCATTCAACCGATTCATCGCGGACCCGGCGATCTCGACGGTTCCGCCGGTCGGCAAATCCAGCCCCCCCAGAAGCTGCAGCAGTGTCGTCTTGCCGGATCCCGATGCACCGACGATGGCGATTCTCTCGCCGGTGCGCACGCTGATGGACGCCGCCCGCAACACCCGGATTTTCACGTCGCCCTGAACGAACTCCTTGGCGAGATCCCTACCCTCGAGCACCACCCCATTTGAATTCGGCATCGTCTTTTCCATCCTCAATCGTTGCGCAGGGATTCTGCGGGCAGCAGGCGGGCTGCGCGCGCCGCCGGATACAGCGTCGAAAGACAGGCGAGCACGAACGCGAAGCCGCATATGCGCACCACGTCCGTGGTGCGCACGCGGGCGGGCAAGTCGCTCATGAAGTACACCCGGGCATCCAGGAATTTGAATCCGACGATGCCTTCGAGGCCGTGCACCAGATCCTGCAAGTTCACGGCAACGGCGACGCCGAGCAACACGCCGGCGCCGATGCCGAGCAGGCCGATCAAACTCCCCTGCACCACGAACACCGTCAAAATACTGCGGGGCGAAGATCCGAACGTGCGCAGGATGGCGATGTCGCGGCGTTTGTCCTTCACCACCATGACCATGGTCGATACGATGTTGAAGGCGGCGACCGCCACCATCAGCGACAGAATGAAAAAGAGTATGCGTTTGGTGATCGAGATCGAGCGAAAGAAATTGGCATGCTCAGCGGTCCAATCCTGGACCTCCAGATCGCCTCCCAGCGCGATGGCGGCGGCACGCGAGACCCGCGGTGCGGCATACATGTCTGCCAGGCGCAGGCGTATGCCCGTTACCTCGTCGCCCATGCGCAGCAGCTTTGCGGCGTCCTGCATGGCGACGATGGCGATCCGACGATCGTATTCATACATGCCGATGGACAGGATCCCGGCCACCTCGAACGCGCGCATCCGGGGAATCACGCCGACCGGAGTAACGTCCCCCAATGCCACCAGCAGCACCACGCGGTCGCCGACCTTCGCGCCGAGTTCCTCGGCAAGCGCGGATCCCAGTATCACTCGATACCGGCCCGCGGCCAGATCATCCATTCGGCCGCTCGACAAATGCGGTTCCAACTCGACGACGCGCGCTTCCGAGTGCGGCAGCACGCCGCGCAGCAGTACGCCGGAAGACTTGTCGCCGTGCATCAGCATGCCTTGTTCTTCGATGTACGGTGCCGCACCCACCACTCCGGGGAAGTGCTCCAGCTTCTCGAGATCGGGGCGCCAGTTGGGAATCCGCCCCTCGAGCCCGGAAATCGTCGCGTGCGCCGTCAGGCTCAAGATTCGCGTGCGCAGTACTTCCTCGAAGCCGTTCATCACCGACAGCACCACGATCAACACCGCGACCCCGAGTGCGAGGCCGAGTATCGCGATGCCGGCGATCAAAGACACGGAACCGCGCCTGGGCGAGGCACGCAGATAGCGCAATCCGACGAATCCCTCGTACCAGTAGCGCATCATTCGTACCGCAGCGCCTCGGCGGGTTGGGTTCGCGCCGCTTGCAGAGCGGGATATACCGTGGCGGCCAGCGTCAGCATGAACGCGGCCAGTCCGATCCTCACCACGTCGCCGGTGTGGACCTCGCTCGGCAGCCCCGATATGTAGTACACGTCCGGATCCATGAAATGAAACCCGAACGTCTGTTCCAGGAAGGGCACGATGACGTCCACGTTGCAGGCGAGCCCAAGGCCGAGCGCCACACCGGCGGCGGCGCCGATCCAGCCGATGAGCACCCCCTGCGTCATGAACACCGCGATGACGCCCCGGGGGCTCAATCCGATGGTGCGCAGGATCGCGATGTCGGTACGCTTGTCGTTCACCACCATGATCAGCGTCGCCACGATATTGAACACGGCCACCGCGACGATGAGCATCAGCATCAACCCCATCATGGTCTTCTCGATGCGTATGGCGCGAAAGTACGCCTGGTTCTCCTCCGTCCAGTCGCGCACCGCGAGGCCGGGCGAGAGCCGCGCTGCGGCGCTGCGCGCGAGCTCGGGCGCCTTCAGCACGTCGTAGAATTTGAGCCGTATCCCGGTAGGACCGTCGATGCCTCGAAAGGCCTCCGCATCGTGCAGATTGACGAGCGCCAATACGCTGTCGTGCTCCTGCAGGCCGACCTCGAAAATCCCCGACACATGGAAATCCCGCAGGCGCGGCACGACTGCATCGCTCGCGCCGGCGGCAGACCCCGTGTGGCCGGGGATCATGACCGTCACTTGATCGCCCACCCCCACCTGCAGCTGGTAGGCGAGCATGCGCCCCAGGATGATGTGATTCGAATCAGGCGTGAGGTCGGCGAGACTGCCCTCGCGCATGGCGTCGGCAATGGACGACACTTGGGGCTCGAGCGCGGGATCGATGCCGCGGACGATGGCGCCGCTCATCGACGGCTGCCGGCTCAACATGGCATCGGTGTCGAGGAACGGCGCGGCACCGACCAGACCCGGCGATCCCTGCAGCTGCCCTATGCGGTTGCGCCAATCGCCGATCGGTGCGCCCGCCGCGTTCAGAGCCGCATGTGCGGTCAAACTCAGCAGGCGGGTGCGCAATTCGGATTCCAAGCCGTTCATGACCGACAGCACCGTGATCAGCGCGGCCACGCCCAGCGCGACCCCGACCAGCGAGACCCAGGTGATGAAAGACACGAAAAAGCTGTGCTCACGGGCCAGCGAATAGCGCAGGCCCACGAAAACTGGAACGGGCTGGAACATGCGCCGCGATTAAACCACAAATTACAATACAATCAGAGTGTTAATTGAGTCAAAGATTGCAGCCCCGAAGCAGTGTTATAGTTTGGAGGGTAAACAAAGATGAGGTGCGCCATGAGGTATCGATACCTGCTGCTTGCGGCAGTGCTCGCCAGCGGCCTCGCGGGGGCTGAGACCATCGCGGTCGACGACGGCATTGCCGTCAAGGAATCCGACGTCGCCACGCCGACTCGCGGTATGACCATGGATCAGGTAGCGACCAAGTTCGGAACTCCGGTCAGCAAGGTTCCCGCCATCGGCAAGCCGCCGATCTCGCGCTGGGAATATCCGGGCTTCATCGTCTATTTCGAGGCCGATCACGTCATTCACAGCGTGGTCGCAAACTCTTAACAATCAAAATCGCGTAAAATCGCAATCTCTCCCGGCCCACCGCGACTCGTTCGCGGCGGGCGTTTATTTTTTCGTTTTCCTTGAAAGTGCCGATGCCCCTACTCAATCCCACTCTGCCTCGCGAACTCGCGCCCATCGTCAAATGGGGCAAGCTCTATGGTGCCGCGGCGGCACTCGCCATCGCGGAGGCGGCGGCCCAGGCGCAAGGCCCGCTCATCGTCATTGCGCAGAGTTCGCGCGAGGCGGAAGCGCTGAGCGACGAAATTCGGTTCTTTGCCGGCGGCGGCCTGACCGTGGGCGTGTTCGCCGATTTGGAGACCCTGCCCTACGACAGCTTCTCGGCGCATCCTGACATCACCTCGGCCCGGCTCACCGCCCTGGCAGAACTCCCGCGCGCCCGAAAAGGTGTCTGGCTGGTCGCCATCGACACGTTGCTGCAACGGTTGGCACCGCGGAGCTACGTCGACGCCTACTCCCTCAAGGTCCATGTCGGCGAAAGGCTCGACCTCGACGCACTGCGCGCTCAATTGACTCTGGCCGGATATGCCGCCGTCACGCAAGTCGTCGCGCACGGCGAATTTGCGGTGCGCGGCTCGCTGATCGACGTCTTTCCCATGGGGTCGGACACTCCCTTTCGCATCGACATGCTGGATCGCGATGTCGACAGCATCCGGCGCTTCGATCCGGAGACGCAGCGCTCCTTGGACAAGCTGGAGCGCATCGAACTCTTGCCCGCACGCGAAACCCCGCTGAATCCCGATGCCGTACGCGAGTTCCGCCGCCGCTACCGCCTGCGCTTCACCGGCGATCTGGCGGAACAAATCATCTATCGCGACGTGAGCGCCGGGATCGCGCCGGGCGGCGTCGAGTTCTTCCTGCCCCTGTTCTTCGAGCGCACGTCCCACCTGTTCGAGTACCTGCCACCGCACAGTGTCCTGGTGGACATGAACGACGCTGCCTCCAAGGTGGAGGGCCTGTGGAACGGCATCGTCGAACGCCATGAGCAATTACGCCATGACCGCCACCGGCCGATTCTGGACCCCGCGGAAGTTTATTTGACGCCCGCGGAATTCCACGCGTCGTACGCGAGCTGTCGGCAGATTCAACTGCACACCTTCGAATGGCCGCCGGAGACCGGGGAACTCGCACAAAATTTTCCCAGCCTCGCGCCGGCCGCGGTGCGCATCGATCCGCGTGCCGAAGAACCGGTAGCCGAATTGGTGGCTCACATCCACGCAAGCCCCGCGCGTATCCTGCTTGCCGCGGAATCCGCCGGACGCCGTGAATTGCTGCTCGATCTGCTGCGCGGCCGCGGCATTCAAGTAAAGATTTTCGACAATTTTGCGAGCTTCGCCGCCGGCTCCTTGCATCTCGGAATCACCGTCTCGGCCGCCGTATCGGGCTTGAGATTGGAAGCGCCGGCGCTGGAAATCCTCACCGAAGCGCAATTGTTCGGAGATCGCGCGCGGCAGGAGCGAAGACGGCGTCGTGCCGAACGGGATCCGGCAAAAATTCTCAAAGAGCTGTCGGACCTGCGCATCGGCGCGCCCGTGGTGCACGAGTCCTACGGGGTCGGACGTTACGTCGGACTGCAGACCATGGATGTCGCCGGATACACGGGCGAGTTTCTCGTGCTCGAATATGCCGACGGCGACAAGTTGTACGTGCCGGTGCAGGCGCTGCACCTCGTGTCCCGCTACACCGGTGCGCCGGCCGAAACCGCGCCGCTCCACAAGCTCGGCGGCGAGCAATGGCAGAAGGCGCGCCGCAAGGCGGCACAGCGCATCCGCGACGTCGCCGCGGAACTCCTGGATCTGTATTCGCGCCGCGCCGCTCGGCAAGGCACGCAAATGCTGGCCGGCGAAGCCGAATACCGCGCCTTTCAAGCCGGCTTCCCCTTCGAGGAGACCGCCGATCAGGCCGCCGCGATCGATCTGGTGCTGGCCGACCTCAAGTCCGACAAGCCCATGGACCGGGTCGTCTGCGGCGACGTCGGCTTCGGCAAGACGGAGGTCGCACTGCGCGCCGCCTTCGTGGCGGTGCAAGCCGGCAAGCAAGTCGCGGTGCTCGTGCCCACCACTCTCCTCGCTCAGCAGCACTACACGACCTTCGTCGATCGATTCGCCGACTGGCCGGTCCGCATCGAGAGCCTGTCGCGCTTTCGCAGCAACAAGGAGGCGGAGGGTGTCCTCGTCGGCGTTGCCGCGGGCAAGGTGGACATCGTCATCGCCACGCAGCGCTTGCTGCAGGGTAAGGTGCGCTTCAAGGACTTGGGCCTGATCGTGATCGACGAGGAGCATCGATTCGGCGTTCGTGACAAAGAGAAGCTCAAGGCCCTCAGAACCGAGGTCGACGTTCTCACGCTCACCGCGACGCCGATTCCGCGCACCTTGAACATGGCCATGGGCGGACTGCGTGATCTGTCGTTGATAACGACGCCGCCCGCGGAGCGCCTGGCCGTAAAGACCTTCGTTCTCGAATGGAACGAAACCGTGGTGCGCGAAGCGAGCCTGCGGGAAATTCGGCGCGGCGGACAGATCTACTTCGTCCACAACACGATCGAGACCATCGAAAAGACCGCCGAGGCTATTCGCAAGCTCGTGCCGGAGGCGACCGTCGCCGTGGGACACGGCCAGATGCGCGAGCGTGATTTGGAACAGCTCATGCTGGATTTCTATCACCGGCGCTTCAACGTTCTGGTCTGTACCACCATCATCGAAAGCGGCATCGACGTGCCGACGGCGAACACCATCGTCATCGACCGCGCGGATCGATTCGGCCTGGCGCAAATACATCAATTGCGCGGCCGCGTCGGGCGATCTCATCATCGGGCGTATGCCTACTTGATCACGCCGCCGCGCAAGGCCATGACCGCCGATGCGGTCAAGCGGCTCGAGGCGCTGGAGTCGCTCGAGGAACTCGGCGCCGGATTCACTCTGGCCACCCACGATCTGGAGATTCGCGGCGCGGGCGAACTGTTGGGCGATGAGCAAAGCGGCCAGATTCAAGAGATCGGCTACAACCTGTACATGGAATTGCTGGAGCGCGCGGTTGCGGCGCTCAAATCCGGCAAGCAAGCCGACCTCGAGCGGCCGCTCGACGCCGGACCCGAGGTCGAGCTGCATGTGCCCGTGCTCATCCCCGAGGACTATGTGCCCGACGTGCATCTGCGCCTGGTGCTCTACAAGCGCATCGCCGGTACGCCGTCGCGCGAAGAGCTCGACGAACTGAAGGTCGAGATGATCGACCGCTTCGGACCGATGCCTGAGCACGCTCAGTCGCTGTTTCGTTCGACGCGGCTCAAGCTGCGCGCGGCGGAACTGGGAATACGCAAGGTCGACGCCGGGGCGAACAGCGGCTATTTCATTTTCGACGAATCGAACAAGATCGATCCCAAACGCGTGCTCAAATTGATTCAGGGAAGACCGAAGGAATATCGCCTCGACGGTCCGCTGAAACTACGCTTCACGCACGATGCGCGCACCGAGGAGAAACTGTTCGTCCGCATCGAGCAATTGGTGGAACAGCTCGCGTAGCGGCGCGTCCGCTCGCCGGACGGCCGCCTGCCGGATTCTTTCGTCCGGGCTATTGAATCGCCCCGAGGAAATCACCCTTGCCGACTTCGACGCCGGCTTTGCGCAGCAACGCGTACACGATGCTCTCATGGAAGTAGAAATTCGGCAGCACGAAGTCGGTCAAATAGGCAAGGCCGGTGAATTTCCACGCGCCGTTCGGAAACTTGATCTCGATGCTGCGGTCTTCGGCACCTTTCAGCTGTGCGGCGCTGACCGACTTCACGAAATCCAACGTCTTGGCGATACGCGCCTTCAGGTCGGCAAACGACACCTCCGTGTCTTCATGCTTCGGCACTTCGATCCCCGCCAGACGCCCCGCCGCCCCTTTCGCGGTGTCGCAGGCGATCTGCACCTGACGCACGAGCGGATGCATGTCGGGAAACAGGCGTGACTGGGCGAGTACGGCGGAGTCGAATTTCTTCGCCGCGGCGTGGGCCGCCGCCTTGTCGAGAATGGCGGACAAATTCGTCAAACCGCGGATCAATGCGGGAATCGAAAAATCGTACATAGAAATCGACATCTGCATCTCCTTCATTCGATCGGGGCGACACTGTACTATAGTAAAATCCAGGTCCGCCATATGCTTACCTTCTCTGCAGCCTGCGAACGCAACAAGGAACCCATCCTCGAGGTGCTGCGGATCCGCCTGGCCGCCCGCGCCCAGGTGTTGGAGATCGGCAGCGGCACCGGCCAGCATGCCGTGCACTTCGCGCGGGCGCTCGACCACCTGACCTGGCACCCCACGGAACGATTGACATACCTGTCGGATCTGGCCGAACGCGTGAAGCTCGAAGGGCCGCACAATCTGCGCGCACCGACGCTGCTCGACGTGCGCCAGGCGGTTTGGCCGGTCCGCGGCGTCGATGCCATATTCACCGCCAACACCCTGCACATCATGTCGTGGGCCGAAGTCATGGCGCTGTTCAAGGGCATCGGCGGGGTGCTGGCGCCGGGCGGCGCGCTATGCGTCTATGGCCCGTTTCGCTACGCAGGCCGCTATACGTCGGACAGCAACCGGGATTTCGATCGAATGCTGCAGGAGCGCGACCCTCAATCGGGTCTGCGCGACATTCAGGAGATCACTCCGCTCGCCGAGCAGTACGGATTGCGTTTGGACGCCGATCATGACCTGCCGGCGAACAACCGCCTGCTCCTATTCACCAAGGAGCCCGGGTAGCGGCGGTCTATCCAATCAGCGATCGTAGCCGCTGGGTACGGGTGCCGGTCGCGCTCTCGACCGCGCGCCGCAGCAACTTGTGCGCGTCGGCAGCCGGCAGTGCGCGGCTGAACAGGAAGCCCTGGGCCTCGTGACAGTCATGTTCCTGCAGGAACAACAGCTGCGGAAAGCTCTCGACGCCCTCCGCGGTCACACTGATCCGCAGCGAGCGCGACATGGCGATGATGGCGGCGGCGATCGCCCGATCGTCGCTGCAATCGATCAGACTGGTCATGAACGACTGGTCGATCTTCAGCCGATCGACGGCAAAATGCCGCAGCCTGCCGAAGCTCGAATAGCCCGTCCCGAAGTCATCGATGGCCAGCATGACGCCGAGCTGCTTCAGTTGCGCCAGTGCCTGCTCGGCCCATGCCTCATCCTTCATGACCACCGACTCGGTGATTTCCAGTTCGAGCATGGACGGTTCGATTCCCGTCTCCTTGATGATGTCGGTCACCAATTGCGGAAAATCCTTGAGCACGAATTGCTGTCCCGAGACATTGACCGCCATGCGCGTCACCGGCAACCCTTCGTCCGCCCAGCTCTTGGCCTGCAGACACGCGCTGCGCAGCACCCATTCGCCTATCCCCAGAATCAATCCCGTCTCTTCGGCCACCGGGATGAACTCAGCGGGCTGCACCACGCCCAATTCGTCGTTGGTCCAACGTAGCAGGGCCTCCATTCCGGAAACGCCGCCCGTGCGCACGTCGAATTGCGGTTGATAGTGCAAGGTGAATTCGCCGCGCTCCATGGCACCGCGCAACTTGGCCTCCAGGGTGAAGCGATGCAGAGCCGCGTCGTTCATCGAGGGGTCGAAGAACGCCGACATGCCGGGGCCCTTGCGCTTGGCGAAGTACATGGCAAGGTCCGCATTGCGCAGCAAGGTGTCCACCTCCACGCCGTCCGCCGGGAACAAGGCAATGCCGATGCTCGGGGTGACGACCAGGGAATGCAGCGCCAGGCGCATCGGTTCCTGCAGTTCGGTGATGAGGCGGCCCGCTACCGCGCCCGCATCGTCCGCCGAGCGAATGTTCGGCAGGATTACGATGAATTCGTCGCCGCCCAGCCGGGCGATATGACTCGAGCTGGCGCTGGGTAATTCGTCGACCGTATCGTCGGCGCGCAAGGAACTGCGCAGGCGCGCTGCGACCAGGCAGAGCAGTTCGTCGCCGACGGCATGCCCCAGGGTGTCGTTCACTCTCTTGAAATTGTCGAGATCCAGATACAGCACCGCCAGCATCCGCTCATGCTGCTTGGCCACCGCCAGGGCGCTGCTCAAGCGATTGCGCGACTGTTCTCTATTCGGCAGCCCGGTCAAGGCATCGAAATACGCCAACTTCACGATACGGTGTTCCGACCGCCATTTACTGGCCAGGGAAATCGTCATCTGCCGGATTTCATGCGGATGAAAGGGCTTTTGCAGATAGGAGAGCTTCTCCTCCGGCGGCACCATTCCTCCTATGTCGCGCGGATCGACGTCCGAGTAGGCGGTGCACATGACGATTTCAATGGCCGGGTCGAGCTCGCGGATCCGCGCCGCGGCCCAAACACCGTCGGGACCCGGTGGCATGCGCATGTCCAGAAAGGCCACCGCAAAAGGATCGTCCGCGCGCAGTGCATCCTGCACCGCCGCGACGGCGGCCTCCGCTCCCGCGCAGAACATCGGCGCGAATGCCGTATCATTCGAGGACAGGGCTCTGGCTAGAGTATCCGGCGCGCCCTTCTGGAACAACCGCTCGCGCAGATTGTGAAACATGGCGGTTTCGCCGCTCATGTCGGAGTCCGACAGGATCTGCCGATAGGCGTCGCGCACGTCCGCTTCATCGTCGGCGATGAGCACACGAATGGGTAATTTTTTCTTATCGGACACGTGCAACCTCACTTATCTCTAGGCAACGGCAACATCAGGTGCATGGACGCACCCATCCCAACACCCTCGCTTGCCGCCCAAATTCGGCCGCCCAACGCGCCGATGGCGTTGGCGCACCAATGCAGACCGATGCCGTAGTTGGTCTCGCGTGATTTGGTGGAAAACCCCTTGTCGAACACCCGCTGCAGGTCGTCGAATGCGATCCCTACGCCGTCGTCCTTGCAGTGCAAGTGCAACTTCTCGCCGCCCGCGTCGCCGATGATCTCCGCGGCAAAATGCAGCACGCCCTTGTCGCGGCCCGCGTCGCGCACGGCGTCCGCGGCATTGATGATCAGGTTCTGCAGTATCAGCCGCAGCACCGTGCGGGCCACTTGCACGGCCCCCACCTTGCGCAACGATTCATCGGTTTGCACCACCAGCCGCTGACGGCAAGTATCCGGCACGATTTCCAACGTCTGCGCAACCAGATCGGGAAGGCGTACGGGCTCGATCACCTGCGCATTGCGCGTCGAGCGCATGAGTTCGTTCAACGCCGTTTGAACGATGGTCGCCTGGCGCTGCACCACGGCAACGTCGCTGCGGGCCTCCTTGATGCAGGCCGCGAGTTCCCGGCATGCCAGGCGCATGAACTCTTGGAGATCCTCGCGCCTTGCGGACGGCCGCCCGGACGATGCCGCGTTCTCTGCGGCGAGTTCCGTCAACGCCAGCTCCACCTCGCCCCCAGGGGCATCGCGCAGGCGATCGCCGAGCTTGGAAAGCCTGACGCCGAGAGGCGTCATGGCATTGCCGAGATTGTGCAACACCCCCTTGGCAAGCTCGGCGAAACCGGCCTGGAAGGACTGATCGACCAGCTCGCGCCGAGAGTCCGCCACGCGTTCGACCATTCGATCGAACTCCCGCGCCAGCACGGCAATCTCGTCCCGACCCGGAAGATTCAGGCGCGCCGACAAATCCGTGCCCGTCGCCGTCGCCACGGCATGCCGCGTCACGCGCGCCAGCGGCCCGAGGACGATGCGATTGAGCGCAACGACCAGCAGCAAAAGCACGGTGACCGCCGCGCCGATCAGGTACAGCGAGGCGTAGGTCACTGCCGCCTGGCCGCGCGCGGTGATCCTGCGGGGAACCTCCACGCGAAAGCTCATGACGGGCTTGCCATAGACATCCGTGAAGGACTTGAACACCTGCGTCGATGCGTCGGTCTCGACGATCTCCTCACCGCCGGCGACCAGGCGATCCCGCAGCATCGCGAGACTTGCCTGTGCCTGTGCGCCGATCATCTGAACTTGCGCAAGGGTCAGCAGCCTGCCCATGATCAACATTCCCTTGTGCGGCCCGCCGCCGCTGCCATCCAGCACGGGCACGGCGACGATCATCATGACGCCTTTGTTGGTTTGCAGCAGTCCTCTGGCCGGCTTGCCTTCAGCCAAGTTCCTGCGCCACGGAAAATCCTCGGGCAGTGCCTTGCGCGCCGCCAGATCGAGATCCAGCGGTGCACCAGTGTCCAAAGACCGGGCGCTGGACAACACGTAGCCGCCGTTCAAATTGACCATGAGCAGCACGTTCGCTTTGAGTTGCTTCATCGATGCGGGGGTGGCGTTGAGTTCGACGAATTCCACATTCGGCGATTGCACGAATTGATACGCGTCGGCCCAGTTGCCCCAGTCCCCGGCCATCGTTTCCATGCCCTCGAGGGTCATGTCGAGCGCATAGCCGATGCGCTTCATCGATGTCTCTGCGTCCGCCCGTTCGAGTTCCGCGAAACTCGGCATCAGCACCTGCCTCTGCACGGCGATCTCGAGGACGATCAGCACCGCAAACAGCAGCGCCGTCAGGGAGAGCATTTTGGTGCGGATGTTCACCCGCCTTTCGTAACAGAATTTGCGGGGCAAGGCCGTGCCCCCGTCTGATTTCGCCTCGGACACCGGTGCGCGGATCCTGAAATGAGACCTGGCTCACGCCCGAGAGCACGCACCGGCGGCCATTAACTCTGCGTAATCCGTGTAGCCGTGCCCCCGGCTGGAGCGTTACCTCCCTTGAAAGACTCACCAATCCCGGAGGTAGGATTATGTTTAACAAGGCACGCAAACTCAGCTACGCTGCCGTGCTCGTATCGCTGGCAGCTCTCGCCGGTACCGCATCGGCGGAAACCACGTGGCAGAAGAATCATCCGCGGCGCACGCAGGTGAATCATCGTCTCTCCAATCAAAACAAGCGCATCCATCAGGACGTCAAGAACGGCACGCTCAGCAAGGCGCAGGCCGCCAACCTGCACCACGAGGATCATCAGGTGCGGCAGGAAGAACGCGACATGGCCAGTCAGAACGGCGGGCACATCACGAAGTCGGAGCAGAAGGTGCTGAACAGCCAGGAAAACAACATCAGCGGTCAGATTCCGCCGAAGTGATCGAACAGTCCGTGCGCAGTCCGGCTCAGGCCGCTTGATTGCGCCCGGACTTCTTCGCTATCTGCAGCTGGCTTTGCGACTTCTGCAGCAAGCCGCCCGGATCGTCGGCCGGCTCGGGCACGGCGGCACACACGCCCACACTCACGCTGACATAGCGCAGCACTGCAGAACGCGGATGATGGATCCGCAGGTCTCTGACTCTTTCGGCCATGAGTTGCCCTATGCGCAGCGCCTGCTCGGATGTGAGTCCCGGCGCGAACGCAACCAAACTGCCGCCGTCAATGCGCGCCGTGACGTCGCTCGAACGGCGCAGGCACGCCGACACGACGTGCGCCACACGGCGGATGGCGGAGTCGCCGGCCGCGCGGCCAAAAGTCGCGTTGTAGAGGTCCAAAGCGTCGATGTCGATCGCGAACACGGCGATGCTGCGCTTTTCCCGCTGCGCCACCGCCCAATCGCGTTTCAGCAGTTCTTCGAGATAGGGTAGTGTGAACAGGCCCGTCAAGCGGTCGTCGCGGATCGCCACCGCGGTCGGCTGATGCGCCCCGCTCAACGAATCCCGCGTGAGCTTCGGGTCGATGCGCAGGCGCTCGCCCGCGTCTCGATGATAGCCCGCAAAGTGAGTGACACGGCCCTGTGCGTCGAGCAGCGGAGAAACCGTCATCTCGTTCCAAAAAACCGTGCCGTCCTTGCGATAGTTGCGCAGCAGCACGCGGCAAGTTTCCGCCCGGCCCAGAGCCTCGCGCAATCGATGCCGGGCGTCCTGTTCACGATCGTCCCCTTGCAGGCGGCGCAGGTTGCGGCCGAGCAGCTCCGCCGCCGAATAGCCCGTCAAGATCTCGAATGCGTGATTGACATAAGTCACCGGCTGCTCCGGATCCAGAGCGTCGACGAGCACGACTCCTTCGGGCGAGCTGTCGACCAAGCGCCGATAAATACTTGCGTCGACGGCCGTCATGATTGCCTCTCTGTCAACACCAGCGGCGGTATGGCAGACAGGCCCGCTATCCGCGCGGCCGTCTCCTGCCAGTGCCTATTCGCGTGCAAATCGGCGGGTACCTCGCCGCGGGCGCGCATCCGCACCAGCCGCGCCTGCGATGCCGCAGAGCCGACGTTCGCCCCGAAGCCGCTCGACCCGAAGCGCTCCAGGACCAATTCTACGGAACGTCGGTCGTTGCAGATGGGCAGCACGTCGCAGCCCGCGGCAAGCGCGAGTTCGGTGCGCGCAATGACGTCGCCGAACGCGGCGGCCCCCGCCATGGTCAAGTCGTCGGCGAACACGCAGCCGTGAAAGCCCAGTTCACCGCGCAACACGCCGGTGATCCAGCGCTTCGACAGACTGGCCGGCAACGAATCCACCGCGGGAAACACCACATGGGCCACCATGATCCCCGGGAGATTGTTGTCGATGAGGGGTCGGTAAGGCCGGATATCCGCCTCCAAATCGGCGAATTCGCGCCGATCCACCGGCAGCGCGACGTGCGAATCGGCCACCACTGCGCCATGCCCGGGAAAGTGCTTGGCAATCGCCGCCATTCCCGCCTCGCGCATCCCCAACATGGTGGCCACCGCCAGCGCGGCCACGGTGTCCGGATCGGTGTGGAAAGCGCGATCACCGATGATCTCGCTCACGCCATAATCGAGATCGACGCAGGGCGCGAAGCTGAAATCCACGCCCACGGCGCGCAATTCGCCGGCCATCAGCCAGCCCACCGACTGCGCGAACGCCAGAGCGTCGTGTCGATCCTCATCGAAGCGCCGGCCCAGAAGGCGCACGGCCGGAAGGCGCGTGAATCCCTCGCGAAAGCGCTGTACCCGGCCCCCTTCATGATCCACCGCAATCAATAGTTGCGGCGTGCGCAAGGCACGGATCGACGCCGTGAGCGCCGCGACTTGCCGTGGATTGCTGTAGTTCCGGGTGAACAACAGAACACTGCCGACCATGGGGTGGGACAGCACCCGAACGTCCTCGGGACTCAACTCCGTACCCGCGATATCGACCATGAGAGGACCCAAACTCATGCGGGACTCTCGAACACCGCGATCGATTCGACATGCGTCGTCTGCGGAAACATATCCATCACCCCTGCGCAGGTGAGCCTGAATCCTTGGGCGACCAAGATCTCGGCATCCCGCGCTAAACTCCCCGGATGACAGGAAATATACACGACTCGGCGCGGACGCCAATGCGCCATTCGCGGGAGTAGCTCCGCAGCGCCCGCTCGCGGCGGGTCGAGCAGCACCAGATCATAGCGCTCGCTCGCCCACGGTCCGAACTGCGCCGGCTCGAACAGATTCTCCCGGAGAAATGTTGCATTGCCGATGCCGTTGCGGGCCGCATTGGCCGCCGCCTTGGCGACCAGCGGCGCATCGCCCTCCACGCCCGTCACGCGCAGGGCGCGGCGCGCCAACGGCAGAGTGAAATTACCCAGGCCACAGAACAAGTCGAGCACGGTATCGCTCGAGGTCGGCAGCAGCAGTTCCAGGGCCGCGGATACCATCGATGCGTTGATCTCGCGGTTGACTTGTATGAAATCGACGGGACCGAATTCGATGACGACGCGCCCGTCATCCACGGCGTAACTCAAGGGGGGATAGTGGTCATGCAGCGGCCGAACCGTGTCCAGGCCCCCGGTCTGCAGAAAGATCTGCACGCCCTGCTGGACGCCGAAGGCCGCAATTTTTCCGGTATCCGCGGGGCCGGGCGCCTCCAGCACGCGAAACACCAGCGCAATCGACACATCGCCGGCAGCCACTTCCACCTGAGGCAATTTCTCGCGAATATCCAGAGTCTCAACCAGCGCGGCAAGGTCCCTCGGCAAATCGGCCAGGGGCTGTTGCAGTACTTCACAGCGCTTGATGTCCGCGATGTAGGGCTTCTCGCGTTCGCGAAACCCGGCAAGCACGCGGCCTTTCTTGTGCACATACTTGACGCCGAGCCGCGCGCGGCGCCGATAGGCCCATGCGGGACCGCGCAGCGGCGCCAGCACGCGCTGCGGGTGCACTTTGCCGATTCGCTCCAGATTCTCGAGCAGCTGCCGCTCCTTCGCCGCCAATTGAGCCGGCGCGGAGAAGTGCTGCAGCGAGCAGCCGCCGCAAACCCCAAAATGCGCGCAGGCAGGCACGACCCGATCCGGCGACGCGGTCAAAACGTCGACCAAGCCGGCCTCGTCCAAGTGCCGGCGCCGCTTGATCACCCGATAGCGGACGCGTTCCCCCGGCAGAGCGCCGTCGATGAACACGGCCTTGCCTTCGACGCGCGCAATTCCCCGCCCATCGTGGGCAAGATCCACGATGTCGGCCTCCCGCACCTCACTTGGGGTCAAGTCTCGGGCCATGCCGCCGCAAATTCCTTGAGATGATCCGCGGTCGACTCGCTCACCAATTTGCGCACGCGCGCCACCTCATGGGCGTGCTCGGCCGCGTTCAGACGCCCGCGCATCAATTCGAACCGTAGATAGATCAGGAAGGTGTTCAGCACGTCGGTCTCGCAGTAGCCGCGGATGCGCGCAAGGCCGCCCTGCAGGTACGCCGGCCAGACGTCGGCGCCGTGCATGCCCACCTTGCCGGGAAACCGCAGCAGCGTCGCGATGTCGTTCAGGCTCGCCCTGCCCCGGCCTTGGAAGCCCGACAAAATGTCCATCAGATCCATGTGCCGCCAGTGAAATCGGCTCAAGTAATTGCTGAATCTGAAGCTCTGATCCGAATCGCCCGTCTCCCAGTAGCGCGCGGCGGTGACGGAGTGCAACAGGCTCCGATAGTGCAGCACCGGCAGGTCGAACCCGGCGCCGTTCCAGGAGACCAAGTCCGGCGTGAACTTGTCCAGCCCGTCGAAGAATCGCTCGATCAACTCCTTCTCGGACGATGCCTCGTCGCCGACACTCCACACCTTCAGCGTGTCTCTGGAACGCATCACCACGGAGATCGCGACCACTCGGTGCTGCTCGTGCGACAGGAATTCGCTGCCCGTTTCCTGCCGGCGCTTGGTGAACATGATCTGCGCCACCTGCTCGTCGGACAAATCACGCAGGCCATGCAGACGCCGGCCGAGATCGGTATCGGGCACCGTTTCGATATCGAACACCAAGGTGTTCATGCGGGCGGGCGTCTCACGATATCGAACACCAAGGTGTTCATGCGGGCGGGCGTCTCACGATATCGAACACCAAGGTGTTCATGCGGGCGGGCGTCTCACGATATCGAACACCAAGGTGTTCATGCGGGCGGGCGTCTCACGATATCGAACACCAAGGTGTTCATGCGGGCGGGCGTCTCACGATATCGAACACCAAGGTGTTCATGCGGGCGGGCGTCTCACGATATCGAACACCAAGGTGTTCATGCGGGCGCGCGTCTCACGATGTCGTAGGGTGTTCATGCGGGAACGCGCCGCATCAGAACGGCGACCGCGACCACCAGGCCCGCCTCGTCGGTCAAGGTCACATGACCTTCGCCGATACCGAGACCGTCGCGGACCTTGGCGCCGCGCGCGGAATAGACGACCTCCGGCTTTCCCCAGGAATTCTGCACCACGCCCACGTCGCGTATCCAGATGCCGTGCGCGAATCCGGTGCCCATGCCCTTGACGATGGCCTCCTTGGCCGCGAAGCGCATCGCGATGAAGCGCACGGGGCGCGCCGTGCGCTCGAACTGCGCCCGCTCCTCCGGCATCAACAGATGCGACAGGAAACGCTCGCGGTGCTTGTGATAGACGCGCTCGATGCGATCGACCTTGAGCACGTCGATACCGATTCCGTAAATCATTCTCGCGCCGCGCGCATCAATTCTTTCATGTCGCGCACCGCCTTGGCCATACCGTCGACCACGGAGCGCGCCACGATCGCGTGCCCGATGTTGAGCTCGACGATTTCCGGAATCGCGGCGATCGGCTCGACGTTGTGGTAGTTGAGGCCATGGCCCGCATTCACGATCAGGCCCAGGCGTGCGGCGAACTTCGCAGCGGCGCAGAGCCGCTCGAATTCGCGCGCGCGGGCGGCACCCGTGGAATCCGCATAGGTGCCGGTATGCAGTTCGATCACGGGAGCGCCTGAGCGCTGCGCCGCCTCGATTTGCACGGGATCGGGATCGATGAACAAGGAGACTCGCACGCCCGACGCGCCGAGCGTCTTCACGGCATCGCCGACGCGTGCGCCTAGTTCCGCGACGTCGAGCCCCCCCTCGGTGGTCACTTCCTGGCGCGACTCAGGTACCAAGCAGCAATCCTGCGGCAGGACCTTCTGCGCGATCCGGATCATCTCCTCCGTCACCGCCATTTCCAAGTTCATCCGCGTCTGCAGGGCTTCACGCATCACCGTGACATCTCGATCCTGGATGTGCCGGCGGTCTTCGCGCAGATGCAGGGTAATGCTGTCGGCGCCCGCCTCCTCGGCCATCAGCGCCGCATACAAGGGATCGGGGTAGCGGCCGCGGCGCGCCTGGCGCAGAGTCGCCACGTGATCGATATTCACGCCGAGCGCTATCACGAGATCTCCCGGTGGCGCAACGCCAGCGCGACCTCGCGCGACTTCAAGGAACGGCCGTCGAGACAGGTGTCGATGGCCGCGCGCAACACTCGTTTGGCATCGCGCAGCGAGCGGGCGTCGCCGAAGCTCTCCGCCTGCAGGTCGGCCAGGGATTGCCCATAGACGGCGCCGGGCGCCTCGGCCACGCAGGGTTGCGCGCCGCTTTCGAGCGCGAATCGGTAGTAGGCATCCCGCTCGACGGGAATGCCGTCGCCCGTCCTCGCGAGTTCGAGACCATAGCCCAAATCGTTCAGCAGGCGCTTCTCGAAGCGGCGCAGTGCGGGTTCCTCGATTTCTCCGGCACACAGCGCCTGTATGCAGCGTGCATAGGAGAGGAAAATCTCAGGATGCGGATCGCAGCGCTCGGTCAGCTTCAACAGCAGCTCGTTCAAATAGAAGCCGCTCATGAGCCGTTCCGGCGCGAGGTTGGTGAGCGGGCCATCGATCTCGGCCGACACCAATTGACAGGCTTCCCCCTTGCCGGACCAGGACACGAGCATGCGTTGGAAGGGCCTCAGCACGCCTCTCAAGGTGGATTTGGGCCCGTTGGCGCCGCGGGCGAACAGCGTCAGCCGTCCATGGTCGCGGGTCATCACCTCCACGATGCGGCTGGTGTCGCGATAGGCATATTGGTGCAAGACGTAGGCCGATGCCAGCCACACGTGCCGCGCCGGCCTCACAACGTATCGTACCCAAACTGGCGCAGCGCCATCTCGCTGTCGGCCCAGTTTTCCTTGACCTTGACCCACAGCTCGAGATGCACGGAGCGCTGCCACAGATCGTTGAGTTCGATGCGTGCAAGGCGTCCGATTTCCTTCAGCCGCTCACCGCCCTGGCCGATCACGATGGCCTTCTGCCCGGCGCGTTCGACCCAGATGACCGCATTGATCATGATGCGGTTGTTCTCGTCCGCAAAGCGTTCGATTTGCACATTGATGCCATAGGGCAATTCCTCGCGCAGCTTCAGCGTCAGCTTCTCACGCACGATCTCGGCCGCATGGAACGGCTCGTCCCGATCGGTGACGACATCGGAGGCAAACAGCGGCGGCGACACCGGCAGCCGCGACCCGATGAGATCGACCAGTCGATCAAGATTATCAGACTGCAGCGCAGAAATCGGCACGATTTCCGATGCCGGAACGCGCTGCGTCAAGTCCTCGAGGAAGGGCAGCAGTTCCCCCTTGGGGAACACGCGGTCGACCTTGTTGACGACCAGGAACAGCGGCTGCTTCAAGCCCCGCACGCGCTCCCAAACCCACGAATCCTCTTCCGTGAAGCGCATGGCTTCGATCACGAACACGACCACGTCCGCATCCTGCGAGGATGAAATGGCCACGCGATTCATGTACTGGTTCATCACGCGCCGCGTCGATTCATGCAGCCCGGGTGTGTCGACCAGCACCAGTTGAGCCTCGGGGCGATTGACCACCCCCAAAATCCGGTGCCGCGTGGTCTGGGGCTTGGCGGTGACGATGGACACCTTGCGCCCCACCAAGGCGTTGACCAAGGTCGATTTGCCGACATTCGGCCGGCCTACGATGGCCACGTGCCCGGCGCGAAACTTCAGATCGTTCATGCGGGTTTCCGAATCTCGGGGGGCAGCAGTTCCAGCAATTTTGCGGCGGCCAATTGCTCCGCGCGGCGGCGGCTGGCGCCCTCGCCCACCGCCGACATGCCGAGAACGGGAATCTCACAGCTGACGGTGAAGGATTGCATGTGAGGATCGCCCGCCGCCGCCGTCATGGTGTAGACCGGCAGAGCGAGTCCGTGCCCCTGCAGGGCTTCCTGTAGCCGAGTCTTGGGGTCCTTCAGCGCACCCGCGGCGGGCAGCTCCGACAATCGCAGACCCATGATGCGCGCCGTCGCGGCGGCCGCCGCATCGAACCCCGAATCCAGAAAAATCGCACCCAAAATAGCCTCCAACGCATCCGCCAGTATCGACGCCCGGCGAAACCCGCCGGTCTTCAGTTCACCCGGCCCGAGACGCAGGTGCTCGCCCAATCCCAATTCCGCCGCGATCTGCGCCAAGGTCTCCCCGCTGACCAGCGTCGCGCGCAGCCGCGACAGGGCGCCTTCATCCGCCTGGGGATGCGCATCGTATAACAAGCGCGCCACACTGCAATTGAGAACCGAATCACCCAGGAATTCCAGCCGCTCATTGTGATCCGAGCCGGCGCTGCGGTGAGTCACCGCGCCATGGCACAGCGCCGGTTGCTCGAACACATAGCCGAACGAACGCTCGACCCAAAGCAGCAGCGCATCCGCTTTGCGCAGGGGGTTCACTGCACCTTCACGGTCTTGTCGAAGTGCACCGACAGCGAAATGTTGGCGACGTAGGGAACCGCGTCGTCATAGACGACGTGCATCGATACTCCGCTGTCGTCCTTGGTCACCTCGACATCCTTGGAATCGACCCGGTTATATCGTCGATCGACCATTGCTTTTCCAGTGCACGGCGAACGCCCCCCAGGTCGACGTTCTCGCCCTTGAACTCCGCGGCGGTCGAATCCAGGGCCTTTGCGACCTTCATGTAATTGAGGTACACGGGAACCAGGCGAATACCGGCGTAAGCGATGACGCCGACCAACGCGAGAATGCAGAGCAATCCGATGAATGTCATGCCCAGCTGCGGCTGGCGCCTAGATCCTTTCATTTCCCGGCCTCCCTAAATTGATCCCTCATTGAATCGCATTCCCGACCCGCCGCCAGAGAGGTCCGTCACGGGTATCGAGATTAAGCCAGATACGCACGGCTTTACCCACCAGATTCTGCGCCGGTACGAACCCCGGCGCGTCGCTATCGCTCAGCCACCGGCTGTCCTTGCTGTTGTTCCGATTGTCGCCCATGAAGAAATAGTGCCCGGCGGGAACCACCCACTCGCCCGTTTTGACGCTGCCGTTGGCAAACATGATCGAATGGCGCTTGGCTCCCAATTGCTCGAAGGCCGTCGGAGCACCCACGTAATTCCACATGTCCTGCTTGGGACCTGTATACGCCGGTCCGCGCTCCTGCGGCATGGGTTTGTCGTTGACGTACAGCTGATTGTTCTCATCCACCCGGATGCGGTCTCCCGGCAGCCCTACCAGCCGCTTGATGTAATTGATCTTCGGATTGGGCGGCAGGCGGAACACGATCACATCGCCCCGCTGCGGAGTGCCGGTGGGAACCAGCAGCGTGTTGGTGACCGGCAACCGCAATCCATAGGAGTACTTGCTGACGAAAATGAAATCGCCGTCGAACAAGGTCGGCATCATCGAATCCGACGGGATACGGAACGGCTCGAACAGGAACGACCGGATCACCAGCACCAGCAGGATGACCGGAAAGAATGAGCGGGCATATTCCACGGCAATGGGTTCACGCACGCGTTCGGCCGGCGTGCCTGCCGCAGCGGCGCTGCGCCGGCGGTCCCGTGCGAAGAACACCTGGTCCAGCGCCCAGATCAATCCCGAGACCGCGCCGACCACCACCAGCATGAGACTGAAGTCGACGGCTTCATAGCGAAACAGGCGCCACAGCATTGCGAGCGCCAGCCCCACCAGCGCATATCCGGCCGCCTTCGGCAGCCACGGCTCCGCCACGCTCATGGCACCCGGATCGCGTTTGGGCCTCGAGAACCAGCCGTCGGCTAAAATCACCAGCACGCAGACGACGGCTGCGCACAAAAGAGCTATGAAAAGGCTGTCGCCATCGCTCATCAAATACCCCTAATGGTTACTACCGACCAAGTTCAATTGGTTTTCTTGCCGACCTGCAAGACGGCCAGGAAAGCCTCCTGCGGAATCTCGACCTGACCCACCTGCTTCATGCGCTTCTTGCCGGCCTTCTGCTTTTCGAGCAGCTTGCGCTTGCGCGAGATGTCGCCGCCGTAGCATTTGGCCAGCACGTTCTTGCGCATCGCCTTGACGCTGGCGCGCGCGATGATATGGCTGCCGATGGCGGCCTGCACCGCGATGTCGAACATCTGCCGCGGGATCAGTTCCTGCATCTTGTCGACCAATTCTCGGCCGCGGTTGTAGGAATTGTCGCGATGGACGATGAGCGACAACGCGTCCACCGGATCGCCGTTGATCAAGACATCGAGCTTGACCAGGGGCGCCGCCTGGAAATGGCTGAATTCGTAGTCGAACGACGCATAGCCGCGGCTCGCGGACTTCAGCCGGTCGAAGAAATCGAGCACCACCTCGGCCAGGGGCAATTCGTATTGCAGCGACACCTGGCTGCCTAGGAACAGCATCTTCTTCTGCACGCCGCGCTTCTCGGCGCACAGCGTCAGCACCGCGCCCACGTGATCCGGAGGCACCAGGATATTGGCCGTGATGATGGGTTCGCGCAGTTCGGAAATGCGATCCTGGGACGGCAATTTGGTGGGGTTGTCGACATTGATGACCGACCCGTCGGTCAGCAGCAGTTCGTAGATGACGGTCGGCGCACTGGTGATCAAGTCGAGGTTGTACTCGCGCTCCAGCCGCTCCTGCACGATGTCCATGTGCAGCAACCCCAAGAAGCCGCAGCGAAACCCAAACCCCAATGCCGTCGATACCTCGGGCTCGAAATGCAGCGCCGAATCGTTGAGCTTCAATTTCTTGAGCGCCTCGCGGAACTGCTCGTAGTCGTCCGAACTCACGGGGAACAATCCCGCGAACACCCGCGGCTGCACTTGCTTGAAGCCCTCGAGCGGCGCCGTGGCGGGGTTGCTTTCCAGGGTAATGGTGTCGCCCACCGGCGCCCCGTCGATTTCCTTGATGCCGGCGATGACGAATCCGACCTCACCGGTGAGCAACGATTCCCGCGTCACGGGCTTCGGCGCGAAGCGGCCGAGCTTGTCCACTTGGTGACTGCGGCCCGTGGACATAACGCGGATCTTGGCGCCCGTGTGCAACGCACCATGCATCACGCGCACCAGCGAGACCACCCCGACATAGTTGTCGAACCAGGAATCGATGATCAGCGCTTGCAGCGGTCCATCCGGGTCGCCCTTCGGGGCCGGAATGCGCTTGACCAATTGTTCCAGGAGTTCCGTGACGCCGAGGCCGGTCTTGGCGCTGACCAGGGCGGCGTCCTCGGCCGGTATACCGATGATTTCCTCGATCTCATGAATGACTTTGGCCGGATCGGCCGAGGGCAGGTCGATCTTGTTGATGACCGGGAGCACCTCCAGCCCCTGTTCCAGGGCCGTATAGCAATTGGCCACGCTCTGCGCCTCGACTCCCTGGGCGGCGTCCACCACCAAGAGCGCGCCTTCGCAGGCTGCCAGCGAACGCGATACCTCGTAGGAGAAGTCCACGTGGCCCGGCGTATCGATGAAATTCAGCTGGTACAGCTCGCCGGTGACGGATTTGAATGCGAGCGTGACGCTCTGCGCCTTGATGGTGATCCCACGCTCACGCTCCAGGTCCATCGAGTCGAGCACCTGAGCCTGCATTTCCCGGGCATCGAGACCGCCGCATTCCTGAATGAATCGATCAGCCAAAGTTGATTTGCCGTGATCAACATGAGCAATGATGGAAAAGTTGCGGATATTCTTCATCTACGCCTGGGATTGGCCAAACCCGCGATTATACCGGTCGGCGATGGTAAGCGATGGCCTTATGTACTTCCTCCGGGTCCAAACGCCCGTGACAGACCAATTCTTCGCCGAACAGCAGCACGGGAATCTTATGGCCGTAGCGCACAGCCGTCGCCCGTTCGGCATCGACGTCGAGCACATCGACGCCGAACGGGCCGGCGGCCGGCAATGCGGCGAGTTCCAGCAGCATCTCTTCGCATAGCCCGCACCCGGGGCGCGAATAGAGCAGGAAGCGCGGCGAGCCCAAGTGACGATTCAGTGGCGTGGGAGTTCGGCGGCGCCGGAGTATTTGACCGAGTGGGCGATGAATTCCACGGTCTGGGCCGGGACTTCACCGACCGCAGTGACCTGGTGGCCTTGCACGACGGTGGAGAAAGCGAATCCCGAACCTACTCGCGCCAGCCCTTGCATCGGCCGCTCGGCCGGCGCGCTCGACGCGGGGTCCGCGCCCGGCGCATCGGTCTGGGGTGCCTCGATGAATACCGAGACGGTTGCCAGCCCATCCGAGTACACCAGGTGACTCGCCGGGACGGCCGCCTCGCCGATGGTGTGGGCACCCGCCACCGTCAAGTGAAATCCCGGCGGCAATTCGCTCGCCCGATAGGCCGACAGCGCCGTCGACGCGCTGTCCTGCGAGGGTCCCTGGCGCACCCAGCGCATGCCCTCGGTGCGCACCACTGGTGCGAGATCGCTGTCCGGAATGCTCTCCGGCATGTCCAGCCGCGCGAAGAATATCTGCTCCATCACCTGGCCGTGCGAATCGCAGAGCTGGGTCTTGAGCGGCATCGCGGTCTTTTCGTCGAGCCAGAGGCGATAGCCGAACCGGAACTGATCCTTGGGGTTCACGGCGATCACTCGCGCCGGCCGGCCGAGGATGTGCGTCGCCGGCAACGACTCGAGCCGGTAGAATTCGTTCACGTCGGCACCGAACTGCGGCAGTGACCCCAAGAATGGGCCGTGATCGGGCCGCGGCTCGACCAGCACCGTATGCTGGTCGGGCAGGTAACAGGTCAATTCGTCGTTATTGCGCACGAACTCGCGGCCGGAACCGTCCAGGGACTGCAGCCGTTCGGTCACCCGTCCCGCCCGCACCCGGTGCACGATGCGCATGGTCTCGATGCGGCCCTCGCTCAGGTGAAAGAACGTGCCGTCATAGTTGCGCGTGGCCAGGGCCTGATTCATCTTCTGCAGCCACACACGCGGGTCGTCGGCGCCCCGGGAGCGCTGCGGAAGTGCTGCCAACAGGGCGCCGATAGCGGCGCAGGAAATCAGCCAGTTGGCCGTATTACGCTTCACATGCGTCATGGAACAACGTGCGCCGCCGCTTCGCTGACCACCGGCTGCTCCTCGGCCTCGATGAGCAAGTCCGTCATCACCCCGCGCAAATCGAGGCCGGACGAATATCCACTGTGCGCGAACACATAGTTCGTCAGCCGGGCGGGCGCAAGGGCCGCAGGGGCCGCAGGGGCCGTCGCCGGCACGGTATAAGAAATGGCCTCGCGGGGAGCGGCGCCGTTTTGCGCCACCACTACGCTTCGCGCCGAGGCTGAGTTCTGGGCCGTCAGAGGGACCGCCGGCAGCAAGGTGGGCGCCACTGCCCGCTGCTGCAAAGCGACGACCGCCACTGCCGCCACGCCCGCCGCCACCGCGGCTCCCGCGAATGGCCGCCACCACCGGGAGGCACGGGTCTGCGGAACAGGCGCATTGACCGGTATCGCCTCGCCGTCGATGGCGAGATTGACGCGGCCGGAGAACCCCTTGGTCAGAGGGCCGCGGCTGGCGCCGCGGATGGCCTCGCCGATCAGAGCGTAGCGGCCGAAGCTCTCGCGCAGCACTCCATCACGGGTCAGCCGCTTCAACAGGAGTTCGGTTTCCGTAGTCGGGCAATTCTCCGTCGAGAAATGCCGAGACCTGCTCACGAATTTGTTCGCTCATGTGTCCTCAGGCCGACCAAGGCCGCCGTCGAATATGGGTCGTAACTTCTTGTCAATCGCTTCGCGCGCGCGAAAGATCCGCGAACGCACCGTACCTACCGGACAATCCATGGTTTGAGCAATGTCCTCGTAGCTCAATCCTTCCAACTCGCGCAGGACGATCGCGGTACGCAGATCCTCCGGCAAATTCTCGATGGCGCGGTTCACCGTGTCGCGGATCTCATCGGTGAGCAGCAGGCCTTCCGGAGTCTCGGACTCTGCCAGCCGGGCATGCAGATCGTATTGCTCGGGGTCTTGAAGGTCGAGATCGTAGTCCATGGGCCGGCGTTTGGTGGCAACCAGGGCGTTCTTGGCGGTGTTGATCGCGATTCGATACAGCCAGGTATAGAAAGCGCTATCGCCGCGAAACGACTGCAAGCGCACGGAACGCTTTGACGAAAGCCTCCTGTGCGATGTCTTCAGCCTCGGTTGCATCGTGCACGTAACGCATGATCAGCTTCAGCACCTTGTGCTGGTATCGCAGGACCAACAAATCGAACGCCGCGCGCTCGCCGCGCTGGACTCTCTCGACCAGTTTGAGGTCACTATCTTCAACACTCATGCGTGATCCCAAACCGGCGAGCTCACAACCCAGCCTGTCGCGATAGACCGACCGGCGGAGGAAAAGTTCGACAATTCCCGGGTCTGATTGAATTTAAACGTGACTTTGCGCACAGCGTGGGATTCTAACAGCGGCGGTAGCCTGCTACCGGTATGCCGTGATGCGCTCGATGAGGGTGGCAAACTCGAGCGGCGGCCGCTCCGCCCCCAGGCAATAGCCGTAGAGAATGGTATCCTGGATCTCCAACAGGCGCCTGAACGCCTCTTGCTCGAGGTTCGATGCGCTGCAGAAACGTTCATCCACGTAGCGCGCCAGTAAAACGTCGAGTTCCTTCATGCCGCGGCGGCAGCGCCAGCGCAGCTTGCCCAGGTCCTCGTTGCCTAGGCCGTCGACCATCAACGGCGGGTTGGCCATCAATGGCGGCGATGAGCCATCATCTGCTTGATTTCGCCGATGGCCTTGGCAGGGTTGAGATCCTTCGGGCACGCCTCGGTGCAATTCATGATGGTGTGGCAGCGGTACAGGCGAAACGGATCCTCGAGATAATCGAGGCGCTCACCGGACGCCTCATCGCGGCTGTCGACGATCCAGCGGTAGGCCGCCAGCAGCGCGGCGGGCCCGAGGTAGCGATCGCTGTTCCACCAGTAGCTGGGACAACTGGTGGAGCAGCAGGCGCACAGAATGCACGCCGAGGGGCGATCGACCTTTTCCTGATCTTCCTTGGACTGCAGGCGCTCGCCGTCCGGCGGAGGCGGCGTGCGAGTCTGCAGCCAGGGCTTGATCGACGCGTACTGAGCGTAGAAGTTGGTCAAGTCGGGGATCAAATCCTTGATGACCGGCATGTGCGGCAAAGGGTATATCTTGATGTCGTGCTTGACGTCGGCACACGCGCTGACGCAGGCCAGGCCGTTCTTGCCGTCGATGTTCATGGCGCATGACCCGCATATCCCTTCGCGGCACGAGCGCCGGAAGCTCAACGTGGAATCGATCTCATTCTTGATCTTGATCAGCGCGTCCAAGACCATCGGACCGCAGGCGTCCATGTCGATTTCATAGGTATCGAGGCGGGGATTCTCGGCCGAGTCGGGATCGAAGCGGTAGATCTTGAAGACACGGACATTCTTGGCGCCCGCCGGTGCCTTGAATACGCGGCCGTCCCTGCGCACCTTGGAATTGGCGGGAAGCGAGAATTCAGCCATCTACGTTACTCCTTCAGCTTTCTCATGCGCGGAGGTTGGATCGGGCAGGCATTTTCCGGACCGCCGTGAATCCATCCATGGAGGCTGCGGGAAAAACATCCTGTTTTTCACGCTCCGGAAAATGCCTGCCCGATCCAACCTCCTTCAAACCTCATCTCGGCCCTTCAATAGGTTCGCGCTTTGGGCGGAATCGATTCGACATCGTCCGTCAGGGTATTCAAATGAACCGGCCGATAATCGAACCGCGTGGCGCCTTTGGCGTCTACCCAGCACAGCGTGTGCTTCATCCAATTGTGGTCGTCGCGGTTCGGAAAATCCTCGCGCGCCTGGGCGCCGCGGCTCTCCTTGCGATTCTCGGCCGAATGCATGGTGGCAACCGCCTGCCCGAGAAGATTGTCGAGTTCCAGCGTCTCGACGAGATCGGTATTCCATATCAGCGAACGGTCCGTCACTTGGACGTCGGCGAAGGACGCGAACACTTCCGCGAGCTTGCGCCTGCCGTCGCTCAGGGATTCACCGGTGCGAAACACCGCGGCGTCGCTTTGCATGACGCGCTGCATGTCGAGGCGCACGTCCGCCGTGCGCCTCGAGCCTTTGGCATGCCTGAGTTTATCCAGACGCGCGAGCGCGCCGTCACAGGCGTCGGCTCTGAGCGCGCGGGGCGCCGTGTCCTTTTTCACCACCTGCGCGCAATGCCGCGCCGCTTCGCGGCCGAATACGACCAGATCGAGCAGCGAGTTGGATCCCAGGCGGTTCGCTCCATGCACCGACACGCAGGCCGCCTCGCCCACCGCCATGAGTCCCGGAACGACCTTCTCGGCTCCGTCCACGCGAGTAACAGCCTCGCCGTGGACATTGCACGGGATGCCCCCCATGTTGTAATGCACCGTCGGCAAAACGGGTATGGGCTCCTTATTGACGTCCACTCCGGCGAATATTCGCGCGGTCTCGGCGATGCCGGGCAACCGCTCCTTGATGACCGCGGGACCCAGGTGCTCCAGATGCAGATCGATGTGGTCCTTGAGCGCACCGACGCCGCGGCCCTCGCGGATCTCGACGGTCATCGCGCGGCTGACCACATCCCGAGACGCCAAGTCCTTGGCGTTCGGCGCATAGCGCTCCATGAACCGATCTCCGGCGGCGTTGGTCAAATATCCACCCTCGCCGCGCGAGCCTTCCGTGATCAGGCAGCCCGCGCCGTAGATGCCGGTGGGATGGAACTGCACGAACTCCATGTCCTGCAGGGGCAAGCCCGCGCGCAACGCCATGCCGCCGCCGTCTCCCGTACAAGTATGGGCGGAGGTGCATGAGAACCACGCGCGGCCGTAGCCGCCGGTCGCCAGGATGACCATGTGGGCGCGAAATCGATGCAGGGTGCCGTCGGACATGTCGAGCGCGATCACGCCTCGGCATTCGCCGTTTTCCATGATGAGATCGAGGGCGAAGTACTCGATGAAGAAGTTCGCTTCGTGCTTGAGCGATTGCTGGTACAGAGTATGCAGCATGGCGTGGCCGGTGCGATCGGCCGCGGCGCAGGTGCGCTGTGCAATGCCCTTGCCGAAATGCGTGGTCATGCCGCCGAACGGCCGCTGGTAAATGCGGCCGTCCTCGGTGCGCGAGAACGGCACACCGTAGTGTTCGAGTTCGATGACGGCCGCCGGGCGCTTCCTTGCACATGAATTCGATGGCGTCCTGGTCGCCCAGCCAGTCCGACCCCTTCACCGTGTCGTACATATGCCAGCGCCAATCATCGGCACCCATGTTGCCGAGCGCCGCGGAGATGCCGCCCTGCGCCGCGACCGTGTGGCTGCGCGTAGGAAATACCTTGGTCAGGCAGGCGGTGGCCAGCCCCGCCTGCGCCAGGCCGAATGTGGCGCGCAAACCCGCGCCTCCGGCACCGACGACGACCACGTCGTAGGTGTGGTCGATCAATTTGTATTCGCTCATAGCCTCTAGGATCCAAACGCGACGCGCATGATCGCAAATATGCCCGCGCCGCCGACCAGGACGTGCACGAATTGCAGCAACAGCAACGACAGCACCTTCATGCCGGCGGAATGGACGTAGTCCTCGATCACTTCGTGGGTTCCCAGATAGGAGTGATACGCCGACACCGCCACCAACAGCACGGCCAAGAAACTGCTCATGGGAAACGACAGCCACGCCCTGACCGTGGCGTAGTCGAGCGCCGGCAGCGTCAGCAACGAAAACACGAACCACAGCGTCAACGGAATCAGCGCAACGGCGCTCACCCGCTGCGCCCACCAGTGCGCAGTGCCGTCCCTCGCCGATCCCAATCCCAGCACGCGGCCCAGCGGGCTCCTCAAGCTCATGACGGGCTTCTCGAGCTCATGACGCGAAGTGCCATACCAGCACCCAAACACACAGCGTCAATCCGAGCGCACCGAGAACTGCGAACCAGCCGCTCACGTGCCGCGGCGTACGCTCGAAACCATACCCCGCATCCCAGAAAAGATGACGCACGCCGTTCAACAGGTGGTACAAGAAAGCAAAGGTCCAAACCGCCAGACCGAAGAGTCCCGCAGGACTCGCAAACAGCCTCGCGGCCGGGACATAGGATTGCTCGCCGCCGGCCAGCGACACCAGCCAGTAACACAGCGCGATGAGACCCAAGGACAGAGCGACGCCGGTCACTCGATGCAAGATCGACAGACTGTTGCCGATCTGCCATCGATAGATTTGCAGATGAGGCGAAGTCGGCCGGGCGCGTGCTGGCATGATCGCTCCTAGCGACTGGTGGACGAGGGATGGTGCATGGTTAAAAGTCGATGCAGCGACCGCGCAGCTCCCAATCGCCGAAGCGCGTCGGCTCCGGCCCCGCACCGC
Organism: uncultured Gammaproteobacteria bacterium; assembly: GCA_963779985.1. Classification (GTDB taxonomy): domain Bacteria; phylum Pseudomonadota; class Gammaproteobacteria; order Steroidobacterales; family Steroidobacteraceae; genus Bog-1198. The sequence continues at coordinate 459,777 of CAVZZW010000004.1, read as the reverse complement.
CGCCGACTTCCCTGGGCGGGGGCGAGACTTCCCTAGGCTTGGGTGAGGCGGCCTGCGCCACAGCTGTAGTCGCCGCGGCCTGCTCGGTCAGCAACGTCTCTTGGACCTGGTCTTCGGAATTCGGCATCACGGGCGAAAGTTTGCCAGAAAATAGGGGCGCATAACTATTCAATTCGCAGCGAGGGTTGACAGTACGCACGAAGTCCCCATTTCATATGACGATGGCCAACCTCACAGAACCACATTCCGGTCGATTGCATCATTTGGGTGTATTGCGATTCACCGGCCCCGACTCCTTGAGTTTTTTACAGGGTCAGGTATCCAACGACACCCGCCGCCTGAGCGAGGGCGCTCCGATCCTGGCGGCGTACTCCAGCCCCCAAGGCCGCGTGCTGGCAGTGATGCACATACTGCCGCATTCCACCGGCGCGGCGGCGATTCTGCCGCGCGAACTCGTACTGCCCGCATTGGAGCGGCTGCGCAAATTCGTGCTTCGCGCCAAGGTACATATAGAAGATGCCGGTGAATCCCTGTACGTATCGGGCCAGCATGGCACGAGAGGCTTGCACTCGGCCCGTCTCGCCATTCCGCAGGGCGATCAAGGTTATGTCGAACAGCAGGGCGTCGGCGTCGGACGCGTCGGAGACGACCGAGAGCGCTACTGGGTCATCGGCGCTGCGGACACATTGGCGCAGCACGGCCTCACCGGCGACGCTCGCCATGCCGATCGCATCGAGCACGACTGGCGGCTCGCGGACATTCGCGCCGGCCTCCCGCAGATATATCTGGCCACGGGCGAGACCTTCGTCGCACAGATGTTGAATCTCGATCTGCTGAAGGGCATCAGCTTCAGCAAGGGTTGCTACACCGGCCAGGAGATCATCGCCAGAACTCAGCACCTCGGGCGCATCAAGCGGCGCCTCTACCGGCTGCAACTTCCCCCGGGAGAGTGGCGCATCGGTCAGCCGCTTCACTTGAACGATGGGCGCGCCGGGCGTCTCGTTGAGGTAGCCCGAGTCGGTGACGGCTTCGAAGCGCTGGCGGTACTCAACGTAGAGCCGAGCATGACCGTCGACGGTGTCAGCGCCGCCGATGGACATTCGGCCGCCGGCGATTCTGCAGCCGACGCCCCGATCGCGGCTGTCGGATTGCCGCTGCCGTACGAACTCTGACCTAGAGGTCGACGATCTCGACCGCGTCGGCGTGCAAGGTCTCGCCGAGAAAAGTGCTGCCCACTCGCGCGAAGCGCGCTGCCCCGTCGGTGGCCAGCCAGGAGACGGCACCGCGCCGGCCCGGCGCCGCGCGTCCCCCGTGGAGCCGAAGCAGCACGGCGGCGGCAGTCGTCGCCGCGGAATCGACGATACGCACGCCGGGCGGCAGCACCGCGCGAATGGCGGCCGCCAGCGCCGGGAAATGCGTGCATCCCAGCACCAGCGTGTCGGGTGCGTCGCTCCTCTGGAAAATCGGCTCGAGGTAGCGGCGCGCGACCGCCTGCGCAATCGGACCTTCAGTCCAGCCCTCTTCGGCCATGGAAACGAATAAAGAGCATGCCATGGAGGTGACGCGAGCCGATGGATTCAATCGATGAATGGCGGCCTCATAGGCACCTCCGCCGATCGTGCCTTCGGTCGCGATGACCGCGATGTGCTGCGATACGGACGCGGCGACCGCCGCTTGCGCACCCGGCTCGATGACGCCGATGACCGGCAACGAGGGGTGATGCAGACGCAGCGCGTCGAGCGCGGACGCGGATGCCGTGTTGCAGGCTACCACGAGGCAGCGGATGCCCCGCCGAATCAGCGCGTCAGCGCACTGTAAGGAATAGCGCACCACGGTTTCCGCGCTCTTGGTGCCGTAGGGGAGACGCGCGGTATCTCCCAGGTAGATGAAGTTCTCCGCGGGCATCGCTTCGCGCAACGCGCGCAGCACGGTCAGCCCTCCGACACCCGAGTCGAACACACCGATGGGGGTGCCCGCCTCGCCGAGGCTCATCAGAACTCGGGGCGCATGTGGGGGAACAGCAAGACATCGCGGATCGAGGGAGAGTTGGTGTAGAGCATGACCAGCCGGTCGACGCCCAGACCAAGTCCCGCCGCGGGCGGCATGCCGTATTCCAGTGCGCGCACATAGTCGGCGTCGTAGTACATCGCTTCCTCATCACCGGCATCCTTGCGCTCGACCTGATCCTTGAAGCGCTGGGCTTGATCCTCGGCATCGTTCAGCTCCGAGAATCCGTTGGCGAGTTCACGGCCGCCGACGAAGAACTCCCATCGGTCCGTGATGAAGGGATCAGCATCATTGCGCCGTGACAGCGGCGACACTTCGGCGGGATAGGCATAGGCGAAGGTGGGCTGCACCAAGGTGTGCTCGCCGGTTCTCTCGAATATCTCGATTTGCAACTTCCCGGGACCATCCCCGCCCTTGTAGGGAATCTTCATGTGATCGCACACCCGCCGCAAATACGCGGTATCGCGCAGCGACATGGGGTCCAGATCGGGAGTGTTGGCCAGAATGATGTCTTCGATGGTCCGGCGCGCGAAGCCCCGGGACAGATCGATTTCGGTACCTTGGTAAATGAGTTTGCGCGATCCCAGCAAGGTGTCGGCCAGACCTTGAAACAGGGTTTCGATCATCTCCATGAGATCCGTGAAATCCGCATACGCCTGGTACAGCTCGAGCATCGTGAACTCGGGGTTGTGCTGCGTCGACACCCCTTCGTTGCGGAAATTCCTGTTGATTTCGTAGACCCGCTCGAACCCGCCGACGGTCAGCCGCTTCAAATACAGTTCCGGCGCGATGCGCAGATACATGTCCGCGTCGAGGGCGTTGTGATGGGTCTTGAAAGGACGCGCGGCAGCACCGCCGGGAATGGGGTGCAGCATCGGCGTTTCCACTTCCAGGAAGCCGCGCGCGTCGAGAAAGGCACGCAGGTAGCGCACGATTCGCGAACGCGTTTCGAACACCCGCCGGCTCTCCTCGTTCATGATCAAGTCGACGTAGCGCCGCCGGTAGCGCAATTCGGTATCGGCGATTCCGTGCCATTTATCCGGCAGCGGCCGCAGCGATTTGGTGAGCAACGCCAAACGCAGCACCTTCACCGACAACTCACCGGTCTTGGTCCGGAACAAGGTTCCCTCGGCGCCGATCACGTCGCCGACATCCCACCCCTTGAATTCGTCGTATACCTCGCCGAGCGTCTGCTGCTGCAGGAACACTTGAATCGCGCCGCTCGAATCTTCGAGCTTGGCGAAACTCGCCTTGCCCATGACCCGCTTGGCGCGCATCCGGCCCGCCACTCTGACGCGTACGCCCGCCGCCTCGAGTGCTTCGGCGCTCTTTTCGCCGTAAGCCGTCGAGATATCCGCGGCCAAGGCATCGCGGCGAAAGTCGTTGGGAAAAGCGTTGCCGCGCTCGCGCAATTTCGCAAGCTTCGCACGCCGCTCCGCGATCAAATGATTCTCTTCGTTGTCGCTCATAGTCGCTTCGGGCTACAGACCCTGTTTTAGGCTGGCTTGCATGAATTCGTCGAGCGCTCCGTCGAGCACGGCCGTGGTGTTGCCGATTTCCACGCCGGTGCGCAGATCCTTGATGCGCGATTGGTCGAGCACGTAGCTGCGGATTTGATTGCCCCAGCTCACGTCGGACTTCGAATCCTCGAGCACCTTCGCCGCGGCGTTGCGCTTGTTGAACTCGAGCTCATAGAGTTTGGCTTTCAGCATTTTCATTGCGGTGGACCGGTTCTTGTGCTGACTGCGCTCGCCCTGACAGGCCACCACGATGCCGCTCGGCACATGGGTAATGCGCACCGCGGACTCGGTCTTGTTCACGTGCTGTCCGCCGGCTCCGCTGGAGCGGTAGACATCGGTGCGCAAGTCGGCCGGATTGATCTCGATATCGATGTCGTCGTCCACTTCGGGCGACACGAACACCGAGGCAAACGAGGTGTGCCGCCGATTGCCCGAGTCGAACGGCGATTTGCGCACCAGCCGATGGACACCCGTCTCGGTGCGCAACCACCCATAGGCGTAGGGGCCGAGCATGTTGATGGTCGCCCCCTTGATCCCGGCCACTTCGCCGTCGCTCTGATCGATGATCTCGGTCTTGATGCCGTGCGCATCCGCCCATTTCAGATACATGCGCAACAGCATGGCAGCCCAGTCCTGAGCCTCGGTGCCGCCCGCCCCCGCCTGAATGTCGAGAAACGCATTGTGCGAGTCCATCTTGCCCGGAAACATGCGCTGGAATTCGAGTTGTTCGACTTCCAGGGCCAACCGACTGACGTCCGCCTCGACCTCCGCGATCGCTCCTGCATCCGCCTCGTCGGCGGCGAGTTCCAGGAGTTCCGACGCGTCGCTCAGGGCGCGCCCGAGGCGATCCAGGCCGCCGACGACCTGCTCCAACTTGGCGCGCTCCTTCCCGAGCTCCTGAGCGCGCTCAGCGTTATTCCAAATGCCGGGTTGCTCGAGCTCGCGCTCTACTTCCTGCAGCCGCTCGTGTTTGTTGTCGTAATCAAAGATACCTCCTCAAAGAGTCGGTGCGCTCTTCGAGATCTTTGATGAATCGTTTGATTTGATTGAGTTCCATAGGCGCGAATCTTAGCACAGATCGATTTGGCGGCTGTCGCCGATGACGCGCTCGAACTCTAGTCCCAAGGTCGCCAATACAGGCTCCGCAACGGGTTTCACCTGCTTCAGTACGTAGTGCTCGCGATCGAGCGGGTGGCGGATATTGTCCAGCGGCTCGGCGCCGGCGGTGGTCATGACGTAGCTGACCAGTCGATCCGGCGGCTGCGTGGATTTGCGGGCCGCAACCACATGCGGCGGCGTGGTTGCCGTGTACTCATCTGCGTCCTTGCGCAGATTCTTGCGATACACGAGCGCCTCGTCCAGGTCGCCGTTTCTCACTTTCTTCACCACGTCCGCCAGATAGGCGTCGACGGATTGGTCGGTGAACAGACGTTGATAAAGTTCGCGCTGCACCTGCTTTGCAAGCGCCGTCCAGTCGCGCCGCACGACTTCCATGCCGATGAACTCCACGCTGTCGCCAGCCGCGCCGTTGATGAGGCCTGCGTAGCGCTTGCTGGCGCCGCGCGTGCTGTGGCGGGCGCGCGGCAGGAACAGTTTCAGGTACAGCTTTTCGAACTCGAGCTCAAGGCGGCTCGCAACACCCCAGCGCTCGCCGATATGGCGGCTCAGGTCCCGGCTCAGCTCCACGGCGAGTTCGGGGCCTCGCGCATTCGCCTGTTTGGCATCGTCGGCTCGTGAGTCGACGAATAAACTGTCGGTATCCCCGTACAGCACCCGGAACCCCGCGGCTTCGAACCACGCCTTCGACCACAGCAACAGTTCACGGCCCGTGCCGGTGATGGCATTCGCGAGCGCCGGATTGTAAAAGCGGCAAGCGGGAGTGCCGAGCACGCCGTAGAAGGAATTCATCAAAATCTTGATGGCATTGGCTGCCACGCCGTCACCGGCTTTCTTGGCGGCCTCGCGCCGCGGAAAAAGTTCATCCAACAGGCGCGGCAAGATCGCCGGCGTGCGACTGAACGCGCCGCTCGCGGTGCGGATGAGATCGGCGTCCGCAGACGGCCGTTCCACGTAGGACAGCGGATCGATATTGAAGGTACGGATGATGCTCGGGTACAGGCTCTTGAAATCGAACACCCAGACATAGCGGTGCAGACCGGTGGCTGATTCCAATACATGACCGCCCTGCTGGGCGGCATGCACGCGCGAGTCCTCGCTGCGCACGGACGGCGCCACCACGTCCAGCCGCTCGAGTTCGGTCAAGTACAAGAAATCGAACGACGCAATGCTTGCCGCGACGCGATCGGGCGTCATGCCCGTCAGCCGGCTACGCGCAAAGGCGAGGCGCACGAGATTGAGCCGCGTCACGATTTCAAAGGCCAGCCGCGCATCGGTACGCGCGTAGAGCGCGAACGCAGCCAGGTCGTGTTCGTAGTTATGCAGGATTTCCGCAATTCGGTCGCGTACGTCGCCGGCGACGGCCTTCCCTTCGCCCAGCACCACCCGCGCCACGGCGTCCAGCGAATACTCGTCCATGCGCACGAAAGCCCCACGCAAGAGATCGATGCCATCCAACGCCAACCGACCCGGAATGAAGGCCTGCCCGCTGCCGAAATAGCCCTCTGCCTTGCGCAGGCGGATCGCACCCGCCTCGCGCCCCAGCGGCAACGGGTGGTTCAAGCGCACCGCGATTCGCTGCAGGACCGTCAAATCGAAATCGATGACGTTCCAGCCGATGATGCACGTCCGGGTCGAATTCCCTCACCCGGGCGCAGAACGCATCCAACGCCGCGCGCTCATCCACACAGCGCGTGGCACGATCCGGCATGGTGCGATTGCCGCCATCGACGATCAGCACCTCGTCAATGTCCGGCGCATACAGGGAAATAGCGAGCAGGCGGCCGTTCTTGCCCTGCGTTTCGATATCGAACGACAGTACACGCGGTTCGAGATCAACCTCGGCCGGCCGCAGCTCCGGATTGGAATACACCCGAGCAACGCCGTTTCCCGGAACCCACGCGCCGTCGATTTCGCAGCCGCCCTTGATGCCGCGATCGATCAAGTAGCGCATCGCGAAGCGTACATCAGCCTCGAATGTATCTATCCCGGCTGCGTGCAATCGGTCGCGCAGCCGCGGCACATCCTGCGGAACCTCGAACTCCAACTTGCATACCGCATCCCCTGCGAAACTGCGTTTGCCGATCGGCTTCGGTTCCGGCGCCCGCAGCGCGCGAGCGCGCTCGGCGTCGGTCGCGCGGACGTAGAAGTGCGGGCGCTGCCGATCGTCGCGCACCAGGAATGCGCCGCCGCCTTCCAGCAGGCCATGAATGTGCACCACCGGCCTGCGCTGCCCATCCGGCTCGGATACAACGCGATAACTCGCTTGCAGAATGAAACCACGTGTCGTCATGCACGCATTCTGCGTCAATGTCGCGGCGGCGGCGACATTGTTGCGGCAGCAGCCTATGTCGCGGCAGCCGCCAGCGACCGACATCCGTCGTCGCGCGGCGCAGCGCCGTCGCAAGCGTTCGCCGGCCGCAGCTAAGCTGGGCCGCTAAGCCACGCTGAGGTGCTGACAGTTCAATTGCACCCGTTCGATGCCGCGGTACTCATTGACCTCCAGGCGATAGGCAAGTTGTATACGCGCGCCGCTGCGCAACAGCGGATCCTCGGCGGCACCGCCGATGTAGCCGAAGGCGATCGCCTCGATCGGATCCGCATCCGCCGCCTTGAGCTGCATCTTGAGATGTTTGTCGCCTACGATCCGCGAGTCGACGATGTGAAAGTCTCCGTCGAACACGGGTTCCGGAAAACCCTGTCCCCACGGCCCGGCGCCGCGCAGAACCCGGGCTGTGTCGAGAGACAGTTCGGCAGCGGTGAGCGCGCCATCGGAGTGGATCACGCCGGTGAGCAATTCCTGGTCGGCGCGCGCGGCGATCTCGGCCGCGAAAGCGATTCGGAACACGTGCAGGTTGTCCTGCGGCAGGCTCAAGCCCGCGGCCATGGCGTGCCCGCCGAACTTATCGATGAGACCGGGGTGCCGTGTGGCGATGCTGTCGAGAGCGTCCCGAATATTGACGCCCGCGACCGAGCGCGCCGAACCGCGCAAAGATCCGTCCTCGGCGCGCGCGAAGGCAATGACCGGGCGATGCAGCCGGTCCTTGATCCTGCCGGCGACCAAACCCACTACGCCTTGATGCCAGCTCTCGTCGAACAGGCACAGCCCGAGTGATTCTCCGCCATCTTGGCCGAAGCGCACCTCGGCAGCGATGCCGAGGGCCTCGATCTGCATGCGCTGTTCGATTTCGCGCCGCTCTTCGTTGAGCTTGCTGAGCATCGCGGCCAGGCGCGCCGCTTCGGACGGATCGTCGGCGAGCAGGCAGGCAATGCCAACGCTCATATCCGTGAGTCGCCCCGCCGCGTTCAACCGCGGTGCCACGGCGAAGCCCAAGTCGGCCGCCGTGAGCTGCTCCAGGCGCCGGCCCGCCGACTCGAGCAAGGCCCGAATGCCGGGCACGCAACGGCCGGCGCGGATGCGCCGCAGCCCTTGCGATACCAAAATCCGGTTATTGCGATCCAACGGCACCACGTCGGCAACCGTGCCGAGAGCCACCAAGTCGAGCAGATCCGCGACTCGAAAATCATCCTGGACCTAGTGTTCTCGCAAGAGCCGCGGCCACGTAAAACGCCACACCCACGCCCGCCAAGGCCGGACTCGCAAACCGGCAGTCAGCGAGGTTCGGATTGACGATGACCTCGGCACGCGGCAGCACGGCTCCGGCCAGATGATGATCTGTCACCAGCACGGGTATACCCAATTCTCTGGCCGCTTCCACCCCGGCAACGCTCGACACGCCGTTGTCGACCGTCACGATCAAAGACGGCCGGCGTGTTGCCGCCAGCGCCACGATTTCAGGGGTGAGCCCATAACCGAATCGGAATCGATTGGGCACCAGATAATCGACATGCGCAAAACGCAGGGCGCGTAGGCTGCGCACCATCAGCGCCGTGCTGGTGGCCCCGTCCGCATCGAAGTCGCCGATCACCAGCACCCGTCCCGCGGAGCGATGTTGAGCCAGCAGGCTAGCCGCCGCCTCGACGCCGTCGAGCGAGCCGACCGGCAGCAGACGATCCAGCGATAAATCCAAATCCCCATTGCTCTGCAGACCGCGCGCCGCGTACACACGCCGCAGTATGGGATGCACATCCGCCGTGAACTCGCACGCAGCCGATTGCGGGCGCCGACGGATCTCGAGCGAGGTCACGCGAAGGACTCCCACCAGGGTCGATGACGGCGCCATAGCCGCCAGCGCCGGCGTGCGCCGACGCCAAAGCAGCGGTCACCGGCCGACAAATTGATCCGCGCAATCCGGCCGGAGTGCAAATCTGCGATAGAACGCTCGAGGCAACTCGACTCCAGGTCGCGCCACTCAGCCGTACCCGGTACTGCGGCGGTCACCATCACGCCTGAAACCTCCCCGCGAGAGGATGCGAGCCGCCCGGCGAACACCTTGAAAAGCGGATCATCGCCCACCGTCCAGCCGTCCACCGACGGCAACGATGTCAGTGCCGAACCACCCCCCCACAGCCACAGGCCCTTGACCTCGGGCAGTCCCTCTGCGGACCGCGATCGGTTCACGGCATGCTCGAACAGCCACATCTCGATTTCACTCATGAGCCGGCGCAGGCGCGGTGCGGCGCCGCCGGTCGGCAGATGAGTCTCGATGTGTTTATCGAGTATTTCCTCGGGATCGTGGGTCGCTGCTTCAAGGGTTTGGTCAACCAGGCAATATAACTGGGCGCCGCGACCGGCGAGCAAACGGAGGCCGGCGTCATTCCATATGCGATTGAAATCGGCGGCCAAGGCATCGGCTTCTGACTGGCGCAGAGACAGGATACCGTCGATCGGCAAACGCACGTTGCTCATCTCGGCGACATAGTGAACGGGTGTCGCAAGGAACACCGACGCAGCGGTCACTCTGCCGAATTCGGCGTACAAAGCGGCGGCGGCCACACCCGGCATGGCGGTCATTGCCGGCGCAATGAGCCGAAATGCATCGGCGCGCCAATTCGCGACCTCGGCAGACGCATCGGCGCGCGCCAGCAGCCGCTCCAGCAAGGGCGCGCGTTGCCGGTCGACCGCGCCGCGACGGGAAAATCGAAAGTAATGAGTGGACGAACGCTCCGGCGTCAATTTCAGTATCTTACGCATATGCGCTTCACCCAAGACTCCGGTTCCGCCACTCATATCATCCGCGCGTACGGAAACGGCGAACTGCGCATCGACGACGACACTTATCGCGGAACCGTGATCGTCAGCGCATCCACTGTCGCCATTGTGCCTGACGTCCAGGACATGAATGATCTCGTCGTGCTCGATCCGTCGCGCATCCGCGCTCTCGATCCCGAAATCCTTCTGCTGGGAACCGGACCACGCCAAATATTTCCGGCCGCATCCTTCCGCGCTCAGTTCCTGAGCGCCGGTATCGGGGTCGAAGTCATGGATACGGGCGCGGCGTGCCGCACGTTCAACGTGCTCGTGGGAGAGCAACGCCGCGTGGTCGCGTTGCTGATGGTGTGACGTTCAAAACAATAAAATGGCAGGGCGCTTACGGAATTACACTTATTAAACTGGTATCGAGAATTACTATTCTTCTTATTGATATTTTTACTTTTTGTTCCTCAAGACCTGTGCAAGCCTCAGCGCCCCGCAAATGGACTTTCCCGATCAGCGCGCAGTTAAACACAGGAAATGCGGCGTCGCAAGCAGCAAGCGACCGGCGAGAAGCGAACCAATGCGTAAGAACGCAACATAATATAAATCAATATGTTACATATTAATCGTATAAATCACTTCACGTTGGAGAGGAACGGCAAAGGATCGATGGGTCGGCCATTCTGGCGGATCTCGAAGTACAGACCCGGCGACTGATGCGGGCCCTCCCCCATGTGTCCGATGATTTGACCCATGACGACATCCTGGCCATCGTGCACCAGCATCTCGCGATTGTGTGCGTACGCGGACAGCAAACTGTCCCCGTGCTTGATGATGATTAAATTGCCATAGCCGCGCAGACCACTGCCCGTATAAACCACGCGGCCGGCACTCGCGGCGCGCACGTCCTGCCCTAATCGCCCCGACAAAAAGATCCCGCCGCCCGGCACCGCGAGGGGTGCGCCGACATGATCGGTGGGCCACGTCCACTTGCTGACGTTGGAGGCGCCGGACTGCGACTCTGGCAATGGGCGCTGGTTGCCCTCTTGGAGAGGAGGCCTGGGCGTGGGCGCCGGCGCCAGCCTGGGTGCTAGTGCGGGTGCGGGTGCGGGTGTTGGTGTTGGTGTTGGGACGCGCGCGCCAATGGGTGCCGGCGTGGGCGTAACTGCGGGCGTAGCCGGCGGCCTCGGTGCGGCACTCGGCGCTCTACGCTCGGGTGGTGTTCTACGCTCGGGTGGTGTTCTACGCTCGGGCGGTGCCGTCCGGCCGGGGCCCAATACCAAGACCTGGCCCACCAGGATGCGAAAGTCGGCGCCGATGTTGTTCCATCGCGCCAAATCGCGATAGTCGAGATCGTGACGCCAGGCGATGCTGTAGAGCGTGTCTTCGGGACGTACCACGTAGCTTTCCGGCCCGTCGCGAGCGGTCTCGGCGCACGCACCAAGCAATACGCAACACAGCCCCAGAGTGCAAATCGAGCGCGAGACGCGCAAAGCCAGGCAGGCTCCTATCGCTGCAATCCCGACAGCAAGGGTACGAAACTCACGGAGCCGAGCGACTCGCGTTCGATCCGGGTCTCACCCTTGGTATACCGATAGAGCTCCTGGCGGCCATCGGGTCCCACCGGCGCGATCAACCGGCCGCCGACGCCGAGCTGTTCGAACAGCGCGGGCGGCACGGCATGGGGCGCCGCGGTCAACAAGATTCCATCGAACGGAGCGCGCGCTGACCAACCGATATTGCCGTCATCGTGACGGAAATTGACGTTGCGGATCCGCAATTCCCGCAGCGTACGCCGCGCGCGTCCGATGAGGCTCGCGATACGCTCGACGGTGTAGATCTTCTCCACCAGCGGCGACAGCACCGCCGTCTGATAACCGCAGCCCGTGCCGATCTCCAAGACCTTGCGAGTCTCTCCGGCCGACAGCAGAGCTTCGGTCATGCGCGCCACCACATACGGCTGGGAGATGGTTTGGCCGAACCCGATCGGCAGCGCCGTGTCCTCATAGGCACGGCTTGCGAGCGCCTCGTCCATGAATAGATGCCGCGGCACGTTGCGAATCCGATCGAGCACGCGCCGATCGGTGATTCCCTGCTCCTGCAGTCGCTGCACGAGGCGCTCGCGGGTGCGCGCCGAAGTCATGCCGATACCGCTGAGCCGCGGACCTTCCATGAAGCTACTCAAGATCGAGCCACTTCTGCAGTTCCGGCAGAGCGGCGTGACGCGTCAAATCGATCTGCAAAGGGGTGATGGACGCAAAGCCTTCGGCCACGGCATGAAAATCCGTGCCTGGTCCGGCGTCCTGGCCGGCGCCGGCGTTGCCCACCCAGTAGACATTGCGGCCTCGCGGATCCTTCGCCTTCACGATCGGCTTGCTGCGGTGACGGCTGCCGAGCCGCGTCACCCGGATGCCCCGCAGCTCGCCGTCGGGCAGATCCGGCACGTTCACATTGAGGATGACCGGTCCCGTTTCCGGGCCCGGCAAGCGGTCTTGCAACATCCGGCGCACGAGCTGCGCCGCCAGGTTCGCGGCCGAGGCGAAGTTGCGCGGACTGCCCGGCTCGACGCACAGCGATACCGCGATGGCGGGAAGACCGAGGAATCGGCCCTCGACGGCGGCGGCAACCGTGCCCGAGTACAACGTGTCGTCGCCCAGATTGGCGCCGTCATTGACGCCCGATACCACGATGTCGTGTTCGAAATCGAACAGACCGGAAATCGCCAGATGCACGCAGTCGGTCGGAGTCCCGTTGACATAGTACGAATCAGTGTCATAACGCGCCGCACGCACCGGCACATCGAGGGTGAGAGAATTGCTTGCACCGCTGCGATTGCGATCCGGCGCCACGATGGTCACGGCGCCCAAAGGCCTGATCGCAGCCCCGAGCGCGGTCAAACCCTCGGCGCGGTAGCCATCGTCATTTGAAAGAAGGATCTTCACGAAATCAAACAGCCTGACTCGAGCTGGCGGGTGCCGCCGTGCGGACTATACTGTAACGCTGGAAGCCCCGATAGCCGATCGAGTCCACTATTCATGACCAAACACCGGTCCTCCAATCGCACCAACGCCGACGACATGGCCGCGGATGCCCAGACATTTCGCGCGGCGGTGCACGACGTCACGCCCTTGGCGCAAACGCCTTTGGCGGCGGGCCTCGCCAAGCCCAAACCACCCGCGCGTCCGCGCAAAACCGCGGTGTCCCCGGCGGAAAATCTCGACGAGATCATGCCCCTGGTCGTCGCCGATGCCGTGGCGGGCGACGAGGCCCTATCGTTTCAGCGCGCGGGCGTACGCACCCAGGTGATGCGCCGGCTGCGCCGCGGCCTCTACCCGATCGATGACGAACTGGATCTTCACGGCTCGAGTCAAACGGCTGCGCGCGACCGGCTCGCTCAATTCATCGCGAGCAGCCGCGACCACGGCTGCCGCTGCGTGCGAATCATCCATGGCAAGGGCTATCGCTCGGGCGCGCGCGGCCCGGTGCTGAAAACGGCCGTGAACCTGTGGCTGCGCCGGCACTTGGACGTCATGGCATTCGTCTCCGCGCGCGCGATGGACGGCGGCGCCGGCGCAATGTACGTGCTGCTCCGATGAAAACCTGGATCGTGAGAGTGGTCCTCGCCGCCGGCTTGGCCGGCCCGTCATTGGCCGCCGACACGTTCGACCTGTTTACCGAAAGCGAGGCCGCGGCGTGGAACACGGCTCAGTCGAAAGAGCCGAAAGATTTCAGCACGCGCGACTTGCGCGATGACAACTCGGCACCGACTTGTCATTCCACGCCCGACAATGACGCCGACAATCCGCAAATACGGATTCTTGCACCGCCGCTGGGACGAGCATTGACGGTACCGATGGACATGGATGTAGCGTTCATGCCCACGAGCAGCGCTCCCATCCGTCCCGATACCTTCCGCCTCTGCTACGTCGGGTTGGTCACCATAGACATCACGAAGCGTGTCACGGATCGGATCACGGTGTCGGAAAAGGGATTGCATATGACCGGCGTACAGCTGCCCCGCGGGTTTCACCGCCTGGTGCTGCTCATCGCGGATCAACGGGGCCGGCTGGGCCGGCGCGAGGCCGTGTTCAACATCGACTGACCTGCTGGCCAGTACCTCGTCAACCCTCGTCCGCATCGAGTTCCGGCACGCCTGCGAATTCGCATATCTCGCGCAGCACCGCGGTCGCGAACTGGCCGCGGCCCAGCAAGAAGCTCAAGGTGACGGTGCTGGCGTCGCGCTCGGCGGCCAATTCGCGAATCGCACAGCGCAGCGCACGCCGTTCCTGCGTCAGCCCCTGGGCGGCCAGCAAGTCGGCGACCGCCGCGAATTCGTGCGACACCTCGACTTCGTGCTGCAACGCCTGACCCTGGGTCGGCGGCAGACCGCGGCCCCAGAGCGGTCCGGAAGGGTGAATATCGAACTCGGCGAGGCGGCGGCGCAATTCATCGTCGACCGCGGTAACGGCAAAGTGGCTGCCGCTGCCGTCGAGACTGGCCCGGTCGCCGGGAGCTAGCTGCGACCAATCACCCGCCTCCACCCGCCGCGCGAGCAGCGCATTGAACATGAGCGAGCGCGCGGCCGACAGCGCAAAGCTGCGCTCGGCGCGTCCGCGCGGCGCAACTCCGCTTTGCACCCAAGCCGCGACACGCTCGAGATTGTAGCCGTCGCGCCCGAAGCGTTGCGGTCCGAAATAATTGGGCGCGCCATGCGCCCGCAAGGCATCGAGCTTCATGTCCAGCTGTTCGCGCGACCACGTCGCATTGCGCAGGCGGATGCGAAAGCGATTGCCGGCGAGCGCGCCCACCTTGAGCTTGCGCAAATTGGCGCGCGCGTCGAGCACCTTGAATTCCGCCGTGCGCACATCCATCCAAGCTTCGGCTGACATGGCGGGTTGCGGCACGCTGAACCATTGCACGGCAACGGCATGCCGGTCCTTGAGACCCGCGTAGCCCACGTCGGCGGCCGGGACTCCGGCCAGCTTCGCAATCTCGGCCGCCACCCAGCGGGTGTTGGCGGTGCGCTTCTCTACCCGCAACAGCCAATGGGGTCCGGTCCCGGACGGCTCGAACGAGAGCTGCTCCTCGACATGAAAATCCTCGGGGGCGGCTTTGAGCTCCGCCGGCGGCAGAGGCGCTCCATGGGCTCGCGGCGGCTGCAGCGCCGCCCGCGTCCACGCGCTCATGGCCCCAGCAGTACGGAGGCGAGCGCGGCCAGGCCCTCGCCGCGGCCGATGAAGCCGAGGCGCTCCGTGGTCGTGGCTTTGATGTTGATGAGCCGCGCCTGCACGCCGAGGTCGGCGGACAGATTCGCCGCCATGGCGGCGCGATGCGCGGCGATGCGCGGCGCCTCGGCGAGCACCGTGACGTCCGCATTGATGAGCTTCAGCCCCGCAGCCTGCATGCGCGCGGCGACCACACGCAGGAACACCCGGCTGTCGGCGCCGCGGTATCGCGGATCGCTGTCCGGAAAATGCTGGCCGATGTCACCATCGCCCATGGCACCCAAGATGGCGTCGCACAGCGCGTGAATGACCACGTCGCCATCCGAATGCGCCACCACCCCCTTGGGATGCGCGATGCGCACGCCGCCCAGAACGACATGGTCGCCTGCGCCGAAAGCATGCACATCGATACCCTGTCCGACTCGCATCGGCGTCTCCTCCGACATTTTCAATATCCTCGCGGCGATGATCAGATCTTCGGCACGCGTCACCTTGACGTTGAATGGAGAACCTTGCACCAGCGTCGGCCGCAAGCCCATTCGTTCGACGGCCTGCGCCTCGTCGGTCACCGCAATGCCGGCGGACGCTGCTTCCTGCAGCGCCTGGCGCAGCGCTGCGTAGGGGAACAACTGAGGCGTCAGTGCGCGCCACAGCCCCTGGCGGTCCACGGTCACGATGTGATCGCCCAATTCGCGTTTGACGGTATCGACGACCGGAGCCGCAAGAACCGCGCCGCCCACAGGCCGTGTGCCGCCCGCGCCCGCACCCGCACCGATGCCAGCGCCGACCGCGTCGAGCAAGGCAGCAAGGTCGGCCGCATTCAGACAGGGACGCGCCGCATCGTGCACCAGAATCCAATCATCCGCCGCGGCGTGCGCAGCCAGCGCATCCAGGGCATTCGCCACCGTATCCTGCCGATTGACGCCGCCGATGGCGGTCAGCAGCTTGGGGCTCTCGAGCTGCGCCGCGACGCTCGGCCAATGAGCATCATCCGCCGCGAGCGCAACCATCACCGCGTGTACCCGCGGTTCGGCCAGGAGCGCGCGCAACGACCATTCCAGAACGGTGGCGCCGAGCAGCGGCGCATATTGCTTGGGGGCCGACGATGGAGTCGAGGCGGCAAACCGTGCGCCGCGGCCCGCCGCGGGAACGATAGCCCAGACGCGTCTCTCTGCCTTGACGGGCATCATTCCGCGCGAGCGGTAACGGCGGTCGCAGGCGCCGCGGGCGCTTGGGTCGCCGCGGTCACGACTTGGTAGAAGGTTTCGCTGCTGCCGACCATGCCGAGTTCGCTACGGGCGCGCTCCTCGAGTGCGGTGAGGCCCCCTTTGAGATCGGTCACCTCCGCCACCAACTGACGATTGCGCTCACTCTGCTCGTGATTGGCCGCGGCCTGCGCATCGACGGAAGCCTGCAGGCGCGATACCTCGCGCAATCCCTGATCCGAGAGCCAGAGGCGGTATTGCAGCGAAACCAGCGCCAGAGCGAGTACGGCGGCGAAAATCCTCATGGGGTCAGGAGCTTAGCATGGACTCTTAAGAAATTGGTACCGATAATGCGCGCGCGCCGGCAAAGGCGGCCTTTCCCCCGAGCTCCCCCTCGATCCGCAGCAGCTGATTGTATTTGGCGATGCGATCCGAACGCGACATCGAGCCGGTCTTGATTTGCGTGGCGGTGGTCGCCGCGGCGATATCAGCGATGGTCGCATCCTCGGTTTCCCCCGAGCGATGCGATACCACGGCCGCATATTTGGCGTCGTGCGCCATGTCGATGGCGGCCAGGGTCTCGGTCAGGGTACCGATCTGATTCGGCTTGATGAGAATCGCATTGGCGATTTTCTTGGCGATGCCTTCGGCAAAAATCTTGGTGTTGGTGACGAACAAATCGTCGCCCACGAGTTGCACCTTGGACCCCAGCTTCTTGGTGAGCACCGCCCAGCCGTCCCAGTCTCCTTCGCTCATCCCATCCTCGATGGTGACGATCGGGTACTTGGCCGCGAGATTCGCCAAGTAATCGGCGAACTCTGGGGGAGTGAAGCGGCGCCCTTCGGATTCGAGCGTATAGACGCCGTCCTTGAAGAACTCGGTGCTCGCGACGTCCAGGCCGAGATAAATATCCTTGCCGGCGCGGTACCCCGCCTTGTCGATGGCTTCCAATATCGTGGTGAGAGCAGCCTCATTCGACGGCAGATCGGGCGCGAAGCCGCCTTCGTCGCCGACCGCGGTATTGAGCCCCTTGGCATGCAGCACTTTCTTCAGCATGTGGAAGACTTCGGCGCCGTAACGCACCGCTTCGGAGAATGACGGCGCGCCGATGGGCAGAATCATGAACTCCTGAATGTCGACGCTGTTGTCGGCGTGCGCACCGCCGTTGATGATGTTCATCATCGGCACCGGCAGCGTGAGATCGCCGGTGCCGCCCAAGTGGCGGTACAGCGGCATGCCATTGTCGCGGGCAGCGGCGTGCGCTGCGGCCAAGGACACGGCCAAAATGGCATTCGCGCCCAGCTTGGATTTGAAATCCGTGCCGTCCGCCTCGAGCATCCTGGTGTCGAGTCCGCGCTGATCCTGGGCGTTGAACCCGGTCAACAGATCGCGCAGGGGGCCGTTCACATTCGCGACCGCTTTGAGCACTCCCTTGCCGCCATATCGCTTCGCATCACCGTCGCGCAATTCCACGGCCTCGCGCGAACCGGTGGAGGCGCCCGAAGGAACCGCCGCCCGCCCGACGATGCCGGAATGCAGCACCACATCCGCTTCGACGGTGGGGTTGCCGCGCGAATCGATGATCTGGCGGCCGCGGATATCGACGATACGACTCATAGCAGGGATTCCTCGAATGGTTGCTTTTTCACCGCGACGTCCAACTCCTTGAGCGTGCAGAGGAGCGAGGCCATACGGTCCAAGGGCCATGCATTCGGCCCATCCGACAAAGCTTTCGCGGGATCGGGGTGCGTCTCCATGAATACTCCGGCGACCCCCGCGGCGACCGCGGCGCGCGCCAACACCGGCACGAATTCGCGCTGCCCGCCGGACACGTCGCCCTTGCCCCCGGGCAGTTGCACCGAATGCGTGGCGTCGAACACCACGGGACATCCGGTGGCGCGCATGATGGCGAGGGAGCGCATGTCCGACACCAGGTTGTTGTAGCCGAAGGAGAAGCCGCGCTCGCACACCATGATCCCGGCATTGCCGGTGGAACGCGCCTTGTCGACCACGTTCTGCATTTCCCAGGGCGACAGAAACTGGCCCTTCTTGATGTTCACGGGCTTGCCCTGCGAGGCCACGCCGACGATGAAATTGGTTTGCCGGCACAGAAATGCCGGGGTCTGCAGCACATCGACGACGGCGGCCACATCCGCGAGCGGCGTGTCCTCATGCACGTCCGTCAGCACCGGAACACCGATCTGTGCGCGCACGCGCGACAATGCCTGGAGGCCCGCATCGATGCCGGGTCCGCGAAAGCTCGCGCGCGAAGAACGATTCGCCTTGTCGAAGGAGGCCTTGAAGATGAACGGGATGCCGAGCTTGGCCGTCATATCCTTCAAACGCCCCGCCACATCGAGCACCAGGCCTTCGCTTTCGATGACGCAGGGACCGGCGATCAGGAAAAACGGGCGGTCGGGCCCGACCTCGAAAGAGGCCAATCTCATGCGGTCGCGCGCCCGGGCTGCAGGGCGGCGCGGTATGCGCGGGCCGCCCGGATGAAGCCGGTGAACAGCGGATGTCCGTCGCGCGGCGTCGAGGTGAATTCCGGGTGAAATTGGCTCGCCACGAACCAGGGATGCGAGCGCAGCTCGATGAACTCCACCAGCCCGTCGGCCGAGAATCCCGAGAAGGTCAAGCCGGCCGCGGCCAACTCATCGAGGTAGTGATTGTTGAATTCGTAGCGATGGCGATGACGCTCGAAGATCGAGGTGTTGCCGTACAGCGAGTGCGCCAGGGAACCGGGCACCAGCTTCGCTTCCTGCGCGCCGAGGCGCATGCTGCCGCCAAGATCGGATTTCTCGTCGCGCACTTGTTGACCGCGCTCCAAGTCCTGCCACTCCGTGATCAACGCGATCACCGGATGATTGGTGGCTCGATCGAACTCCGTGCTGTTCGCCCCCTTCAACGCCAGCACATTGCGCGCGAATTCGATGATGGCGAGTTGCATCCCCAGACAGATGCCGAGATACGGAATCCGGTTCTCGCGCGCAAAGCGTATCGCCTGGATCTTGCCCTCGATGCCGCGGTCGCCGAAGCCGCCCGGAACCAGGATGGCATCCATGTTTTGCAGCGCCGCGGGGCCCTGGCGCTCGATGTCCTGCGATTCGAAATAATGAATGTTGACGCGGGTGCGCGTCTTGATGCCCCCGTGCATCAGCGCCTCGTTCAGCGAAATATACGAGTCGCGGATCTGCACGTACTTGCCGACCATGCCGATGTCGACCACGGCTTCCGGGTTCTGCTTGGCGGCGACCACCGCCCGCCATTCCGGCAGATCCGTCGGCGGCGCCTCCAGGCGCAGCTTGTCGATCACGATGTCGTCCAAACCCTCTTCGTGCAGCAGCATGGGAATCTTGTAGATGTCGTCGGCATCCACTCCGGAGATCACCGCGCGTTCCTCGACATTGGTGAACAAGGCGATCTTGCGGCGCTGCTCGTCCGGCAGCGAATGCGCGCAGCGGCACAGCAAAACGTCCGGCTGGATGCCGATGCCACGCAGTTCCTTGACCGAATGCTGGGTGGGCTTGGTCTTGATCTCGCCGGAACCTCCGACGATGGGCACCAGCGTCAGATGCATGTACAGCACGTGATTGTGTCCGAGCTCCACGCCCATTTGGCGAATCGCCTCGAGAAACGGCAATGATTCGATGTCGCCGACCGTGCCGCCGATTTCCACCATGCAGACGTCGGCGTCGCCGGCGCCCATGCGGATGCGGTACTTGATCTCGTCGGTAATGTGCGGGATCACCTGCACCGTCGCGCCCAGATAGTCGCCGCGCCGCTCTTTGGCGATGACCCGCTCGTAGATTCGGCCGGTCGTGAAATTGCTGTTGCGCCCGGCGGTCATGCGCACGAAGCGCTCGTAGTGGCCGAGATCGAGATCAGCCTCGGTGCCGTCGGCGGTGACGAAAACTTCACCGTGCTGGAACGGGCTCATGGTGCCGGGATCCACATTGATGTAGGGATCCAGCTTCACCATGCTGATCTTGAGGCCGCGTGCTTCGAGGATGGCCCCCAGGGAGGCGGATGCAATGCCCTTGCCCAGCGAGGAAACGACGCCGCCGGTGACGAAAACGAATCGAGTCATGTGAGTCACCGCCGATAAGAAGGTGGGAATTCGACGGGAATTCAGATTAGCAGAACATGGCCGCCGCGACAATCCACTTGAGGCAATTATCGGCCGTACAATTGTCGGCTAGACAATAATCGGCGCGCCCTCCCACACGATGCCGAGACCGGGCTCGCCGGCCGCGCACCAGCGCGCGTCCTGCCACAGGTCGGCGACGGCGATCAAGGCATCATCCGCAAACACCAGGGGCAGCGCATCACGCATCCACGGCAGCACGCCTTGCGACTGACAGAGGTGCTGCACACTCATGGTCCGCGCCTTCACGCCGGGCCTCAAGGCCTCGCCTCCGCCGCGCCGGCGCACGCTCACGACCTCGGGCAAGCGCCGCGCGTCGATGCCGCCGGCTTGCACCACCCAGCGCAGGATTCCCAAATTCTGCCCCAGATCGAGCTGCGACTGCGGCGCAGCGCGCCAGCGATGCAGCCCTTCGAGGCGCGGCGGATCGGCATCCGTCAAGAACACTCTCTGCCGATAGCGGCGCAGCGCATGCGAGTCCCACACGATCGCCGGCAAGTGATCGACCTTCGCCTCGAAAACCTGCCGCAGCGCCTCGGTGAGGCGCGCCGTGGACGGCGGCTCGACCTTTGCGTCGCGCAACCAGAATCGAAGCGCATTGATCCGTTCCCGCGGGCGCAGCGCCCGCAGGCCCGGCACCGACAGTGCGTCGCCGTCGCGCAGCCGGCCCACGTCGGCCGCCGCCGCGCAGTCCAGCAATTCCTGCGCTTCGGCCGCATGCCGGGCGGTGCGCGCGAGTGTCGCCGCGGCGCCGGGCCAGCGCGATTCGATCAGCGGCCAGACTCGGCGGCGCAAATAGCCGCGGTCAAAGCGCAAATTCTCGTTCATGGGATCGATGACCCGAGCGCCGCCGAACCCCGCACCGAAGACCAGCAGTTCGCTCTGCGGCACATCCAGCAGCGGTCGCAAATGCCATCCGCGCCCCAAGGGCCGGCAAACGGGCATCGCCGCCATGCCCTTGAGGCCCGCTCCGCGCAAGGCCTGCAACAGCAGCGTTTCTGCCTGATCCTCCCGATGATGCGCCGTCAGCAGACATTCGCCGGGCGTAAGCTCCGCCTCGAACGCGGCGTAGCGCGCGCCGCGCGCCGCCGCTTCGACCGACACACCGGGCGGCGTTTGCACCACGGCGCGAATCACGGTCAAGGGAATTTCGAGCCCGGCGCACAGTGCCGCACAGGCCTCGCAAAAAGCAGCGGCAGCGGCCTGCAGGCCATGATCGACATGCACGGCGCGCACCTTCAAGGCTCGGAAGGGAGGGTCCAGCGCTGCGGCGGCGGCCAACAAGGCCGCCGAATCCGCGCCGCCGCTCAAGGCCACTACCAGCCCTGTGGCGCCGACGGGAGCATGCGCATCGAGGACCGCGCGCAGCGAGGCCGCGGAAAAGCTATGCGTCCCGGAACACACCGAATCCGCGCAGGCGCGCTTGCCGTGCATCGAGCAGTTGCGTCACCGGTTGATTGCGCAGTTCCGCCAAGTGCTTGATCATGCTTTGCTTCACGGCTTCCGCCATGGCTTGCGGATCCCGGTGTGCGCCGCCATGCGGCTCCTTCAGTACTTCGTCGACCAGGCCCAGCTTCTTGAGCCGCTCCGCGGTGCCGCCCATGGCGTCGGCCGCGATTTCCTTCTTTTCCGTGCTCTTCCACAGAATGGAGGCGCAGCTCTCGGGAGAAATGACTGAATACACGCTGAACTGCAGCATGATCAGCCGATCGCAGACGCCGATGGCGAGCGCCCCGCCCGATCCACCTTCACCGATGACCACGCTCAGCACCGGTGCCGCCAAATTCGACATCTCGAACAAATTCCGGGCGATGGCCTCGCTCTGTCCGCGCTCTTCCGAGCCGATGCCGGGATAGGCGCCCGGCGTATCGATCAAGGTAATCACCGGAATGCGGAACCGCTCGGCCATCATCATCAGGCGCAGCGCCTTACGATAGCCCTCGGGCTTCGGCATGCCGTAATTGCGCCGAACGCGCTCCTTGGTGTCGCGGCCCTTTTGATGGCCGATCAACATCACCGGCGTCCCCTCGAGCCGCGCCAGCCCGCCGACGATGGCCAGATCGTCGCTGTACATGCGGTCGCCGTGCAACTCATGCCAGTCGGTAAAAATCATGGACACATAGTCGAGCGTATAAGGACGCTGAGGATGACGCGCCAACTGCGTGATTTGCCAGGGCGACAGATTTGCAAAAATACTGTTCGTCAGCGCCCGGCTCTTCGATTGCAGGCGCTTGATCTCTTCCGTGATGTTGACGCTCTCGTCCTTGCCTAAGAACTTCAGCTCCTCGATCTTCGCCTCGAGCTCCGCGATCGGCTGTTCAAACTCTAGAAAATTCATCGCCATGAAGACGTTTCCTCGTCACGGACATCATTACGTGGACCATACACTAAATGCCAGCCGTCGCGCCCGACCAGAGCGGTCAGCTTATCGAGTAATTCGCGCGACGCGCGCACCGACCAAGTGTCCGCCAAATTGAGCCTTCCCAAGTAATCGGGCCGGTTGACCGCCACGCTCGACGCCGCAGGGACCGCGTAAGTAGGGCTTCAAAAGCTGTTCAAATCGATTCATGCCCTGCGGGCCGTCGAATTCGGCGGGCCACCGCAGCCACAGCCGGCGCGCGAAACGCTCGCGTGCGCGGTCGATATCCATCAAGGACTTCGCCTGCAATCGCCAGCCTTCGATGAAATCGTCGAAACGCAGCGTGCCCTCGACGATCAGGATAGCGTCCTTGACGATGATGTCGCGATGCTGCTGAAAAATTTCTTCGTACAGGCTGACCTCGAGCCTGGCGCTGCGGTCGTCCAGGATCAATGTCACGCGGTTCGGCCGGCGGCGGATCTCCAGCACCAGACCGGCGACGGTGGCCGCCTTGCCGGCCGACCAGCTGCGCGCACCATCGGCGGCTGCGGCCGGTTTGGGGCCGCTGACGACGTCCGCCAGGCGAGCGCACCCCAAGTGCTTCAAATCCGGTTCATAGGGCGTGATGGGGTGTCCGCTCAGGAAAAGACCCAAGGTCTCGCGCTCGCCCGCCAGCCGCTGCGCCTCGCTCCAGTCGGTCACGACGCTGTCCGGGGCCGCACTCAACCCGAACAAGTCCACCTGCCCCACGCTCATCGCCCGCGAATTCTGCTCGCCCAGGTGCATCGCGCGATCGAGCTCGGCGGTGAGCGTGGCGCGATTCGGACCGATCCGGTCCAAGCTGCCTGAACGAATCAGCGCGTCGAACACACGCCGGTTCACCCGCTGCAAATCGATGCGCCGGCATAGGTCCGGGAGGCTCTGGAACGGCCCGTTGGCGGTGCGCTCCTCGATGATGGCTTCCACAGCCGAGGCGCCCACACCCTTGATGGCGCCGAGTCCGAAGCGAATGCTCGCGGCACCCGAGACATGGAACGCATACACCGATTCGTTCACGTCGGGCGGCTGCACGGCGAGTCCCATGCTGGCGCATTCATCGATCAGCGTGACCACTTTGTCGGTCTTGTCCATGTCCGAGGACAGAACCGCCGCCATGAAGGCGGCCGGATAGTGCGCTTTGAGCCACGCCGTCTGGTAGGACAGGAGGGCGTAGGCGGCGGAGTGCGACTTGTTGAAGCCGTAGCCGGCGAACTTCTCCATCAAGTCGAAGATATGCGTGGCCTGCGCCTCGTCCACGCCGCGCGCCACCGAGCCGCTGACGAACACCGAGCGCTGCTTGGCCATCTCCTCGGCCTTCTTCTTGCCCATGGCACGGCGCAGAAGATCGGCGCCGCCCAGGGTATAGCCCGCCAGGATCTGCGCGATCTGCATGACCTGCTCTTGGTACAGGATCACGCCGTAGGTTGCCGCGAGCACCGGTTTCAGATCCGGGTGCAGGTAGTCGATGGTGGCGCCGCTGGTATCGTGCTTGCGCGCAATGAAATCGTCGACCATGCCCGATTGCAGCGGCCCGGGCCGGAACAAGGCGACCAACGCCACGATATCGCCGAAGCGGTCGGGCTGCAGGCGGCGGATGAGATCCTTCATGCCGCGCGATTCGAGCTGGAACACGGCGGTGGTCTTGCAGCTCTTGAGCAGCTGGTAAGTCGCCGCATCGTCCATGGGTAGGGCGCTCATGACCAGCGGTGCTTCGCCTGCGCCCAAGCGCTTGCCGTTGATGTCGCGCACTGCCCAGTCGATGATGGTCAGCGTGCGCAATCCCAAGAAGTCGAATTTCACCAGGCCGGCGGCCTCGACATCGTCCTTGTCGAACTGTGTCACCGGCGCCGAGCTGCCCTCTTCACAGTACAGCGGCGTGAAATCGGTCAACACCGACGGGGCGATGACCACGCCGCCGGCGTGCGTGCCGGCGTTGCGCGCCAGGCCCTCGAGGGTCCGTGCGAGGTCGATGAGCTCCCGGACCTCGGAATCGCCGTGGTACAGGCGCCTGAGTTCTTCCTCTTGGTCGATCGCCTTGTCGAGCGTGATGCCGATCTCGAACGGGATCAATTTCGCGATCTTGTCCACGTAGCCGTAGTTATGCCCGAGCACTCGGCCGACGTCGCGCACCACGGCCTTGGCCGCCAAGGTGCCGTAGGTGATGATCTGCGACACGCGTTCGCGGCCGTACTTGTTGGCGACGTATTCGATCACCCGGTCGCGGCCTTCCATGCAGAAGTCGACGTCGAAATCCGGCATGGACACGCGTTCGGGATTCAAGAATCGCTCGAACAGGAGATCATGCTCGATCGGGTCCAGATCGGTGATGCCGAGCACATAGGCGACCAAGGAACCCGCGCCGGAGCCGCGGCCAGGCCCCACCGGCACGCCGTTTTCGCGCGCCCAGCGGATGAAGTCGGCCACGATCAAAAAATATCCCGCGAATCCCATGGAGCAGATGACGCCGAGTTCGAGGTCCAGGCGTGCCTGGTAAGAATTCGTGTGCGCGAGAACGGCCGCGGCGCGCGCCTCGACATCGGCAGCACGCGCTGCGGCCGCCTCGGCGGGTGACAACCGCACCCGCAGACCGCGTACGGCCTCCTCGCGCAGGAAGTCTTCGGTGGTGCTGCCCGCAGGCACCGGGTATGCCGGCAGCATGGAAGCACCCAGACGGATTTCGAGCGAGCATCTCTTGGCAACTTCCACAGAGTTATCAAGGAGTTCTGGCGCATCCTTGAACAGTTCCGCCATCTCCGCGGGCGATTTCAAGTACTGCTCCTCGGAATAGCGGCGCGCGCGGCTCGGGTCGGCCAGCAAAGCGCCGTCATGGATGCACACACGCGCTTCATGCGCCTCGAACTCCGTACGCGTCAGAAAGCGTACATCGTTGGTCGCGAGTGCCGCGACCCCCCGCTCCAAGCCCAATTCGATGACCGCGTCCGCATGCGCCTGCTCGCCCGCCCGGCCAGTACGCTGCACCTCGAGGTAGAACCGGTCGCCGCACAGCTCCTGCCACCGCGTCAGGCAGCGGACCGCCTCATCGTCACGGCCGCGGGTAAGGGCCTGTCCGATGTCGCCCTCCGCGCCGCCCGACAAGACGATCAGCCCCTGCAGCATGTCCCGCTGCAGCCAGGCGCGCTCCAGCATCGGTGCGCCGCGCTGCTGTCCCTCGAGAAAGGAGCGGGTCACGAGCTCGGTCAAATGCCGATAGCCCACGAGATTTTGGCACAGGAAAACCACTCGCGACGGGGCCGCCCGTTCGCCCGTCTCGCGGATCCACGCATCGACTCCGATCAAGGGTTTGACGCCGACGGCCAGCGCCTCCTTGTAGAACTTCACCATCGCAAACAAATTGCTCTGGTCGGTCAGCGCCACCGCCGGCATTCCGGCCGCCGACACGGCAGTCATCAACTCCGGCACCCGCACGATCCCGTCGACGAGTGAATACTCGGTGTGCAATCGCAAATGAACGAATTGCCTCAAGAGTCCGCCTTGAGTGCGAGGCGCACCGGAGCGAACGAGCGGCGGTGCAAGGGACAGGGCCCATGCAGCTCCAGCAGCCGATGGTGATCGGGGGTGGCATAGCCCTTGTGAGTTGCGAAAGAGTATGCGGGATATAGCGTATCCATTTGACTCATATAACTATCCCGGGCTGTCTTCGCCAAGATAGATGCGGCGCTGATGGCCGGTTCCGTGGCATCGCCGCCGACGATGGCGCGCGCCGTCAGAGTTTTGCCCAGACCGCCCAAATGGGGCAATCGATTACCATCCACCAATACATGATCGGGCGTCAATACCATCGCCAGCAAGGCGCGGCGCATCGCGAGGAAAGTGGCCTGCAGAATGTTCAGGGCATCGATCTCGGCCCGGTCCGCCCAACCGATGCCGAAGCACAGTGCCTCGCGACGGATGACCACACTCAAAGCGGAGCGCTCATCCGGACTCAGCACCTTGGAGTCCGCGATGCCGTCGATGCGGCAGCGTGGCCGCAGGATCACCGCCGCTGCGACCACGGGCCCGGCCAGCGGTCCGCGCCCCGCCTCATCGATGCCGGCCACTCGCCGCCTCATTTGAGCAGAGCGACGATGGCCTGCGCCGCGCGAGTCCCCGCGTCGCGGCGCAGGTCGGCATGAATTCGCGTGAACTCATCTTCCAAGCCGGCGCGGCGTTCGGTATCGTCTAGCCACATCAAGAGCTCTGCTCCGATCGACTCAGGGACAATTTCCTCCTGAAAATATTCGCCGACGACGCGCCGATCCGCAAGTAGATTTGGTTGCGAAAAAAACCTGGTCTTGACCAGATTCAGCCGGCGCAGGACCCATGCGGTCATCGCTCCGAGACGGTACACGACCACCATGGGTCGTTTGCACAACGCCGCCTCCAGACTCGCCGTCCCGGAGGCCACCAGGACGACGTCGGCGGCGATCAGCGCCGTTTGAGCCTGGCCGTCGATGAGCCGCACAGCGACGCCGGGCGCATGCCGCGCCAGCTCCTCGCGCAAAGATCTGCCGCACTCGCGGCGTTCGCCATCGGCGCAATCAACGTCAATTGCGGACGCTGCGCGGCGAGCCAACGCGCCGTTGCGGCAAATTCCTCCGACAGCCGCGCCACTTCTCCGCGCCGGCTTCCCGGCAGCAAGGCGACGACACGGGCGTCTGCATCGATATTGAGCGCATTGCGCGCGACCCGGCGGTCGACAGTCATCGGGATCGCATCGGCGAGCGGATGACCGACGAACTCGGCGCGCATCCCATGCTCATCGTAGAAGCGCTTTTCGAACGGCAGCAAGCAGAGCACGAGGTCGACGGATTCATGAATACTGCGCGCCCGGCCCTGCCGCCAGGCCCACACCTGTGGACTCACGTATTGCACCGCCGGAATGCCGGCGGCGCGCAAGTCGCGCGCCAAGCGCAGATTGAATTCGGGCGCATCGATTCCTACGAATACGTCCGGTTTGGCTGCCAGAAACAAGGCTCGGATGCGCGCTCGCAGGCGCAGCAGGCGCGGCAGATCGCGCAAGACTTCGAACAGGCCCATGACCGCGAGCGATTCTGCCGGCTCCCAGACCTCGCACCCTGCTGCCTGCATTTTTGGACCGGCCACGCCGAAAAACTCGGTGTTCGGAGCGAGACGGCGCAACGCCTCGATCAGATCGGCGCCTAGCGTGTCGCCTGACGCTTCTCCGGCCACCAAACCCACCCGCAGTGGAACAGACATTGCTAGCCGGAATTATTCGGGAACGACAGAAAGTCTGAAGGAGGCTGGATCGGGCAGGCATTTCCCGGAGCGTGAAAAACAGGACGTTTTTCCCGCAGCCTCCAGGGACGGATTTACGGCGGTCCGGGAAATGCCTGCCCGATCCAGCCTCCGTGCACGGAAACGCTGTCTATTCATGAACGATGTCCACTACCGAACGATGCTGCGTTCGCTGCGCTTGATGAATTCGACGAAGGGCCGGATCTCCGCCTGGGTCACCGCCGCCTTCTCGAGTTCCTCCAGCGCCGTCGCCAGTTTCAGGCCCGAGCGGTACAGCACCCGGTACGCACGGCGGATGTTCAGCACCTGCTCGGCAGTGAAGCCCCGCCGCTGCAAGCCCACCGAATTCACGCTGTGCGGGACCGCCGGCCGACCGACCGCCAGAACATAGGGCGGAACGTCGCGGGTCACCTGCCGCATTGTGCGCGATGAAGCAGTGCGCGCCGATCTTGGTGAACTGATGCACGGCGGACAAACCGCCCATGGTCACCCAATCGCCGATCTCCACGTGGCCTCCGAGAGTGGCGCAATTCGCCATCACGATCTGGTCGCCGAGCTGGCAGTCATGGGCGACGTGCGAATACGCCATCAACAGATTGTCGTTGCCGATGCGCGTCACCCCCTGGTCGTGGGTGGTGCCGCGATTCACCGTGACGGATTCGCGAAATACATTGCGGTCGCCGATTTCGAGGCGCGTCGGTTCGCCTTTGTATTTCTTGTCCTGCGGCGCGTCGCCCAGGGAAGCGAACTGAAATATCTTGTTGTCGGTGCCGATGCGCGTCGGGCCGTTGATCACCGCATGCGGACCGATCCAGGTGCGCGCGCCGATGACCACGTCCGGACCGATGACGCTGAATGGCCCGATCTCTACGTCCGCCGCTATTTGCGCCTGCGGCGATACCACCGCGCGCGAATCGATCATCCCGCATCTCCCTTGGTTTCCTCTGGAGGTTTCCCCTGGTCTCCGGAGCGACCATGATCTCCGCCGACGCCACTTCGACGCCGTCGACCGCGGCCGACCCGTGGAACTTCCAGATGCCCTTGAACGAGCGCTTCAACGTGACGTTGAGCAGGAGCTGGTCGCCCGGCTCGACGGGCTTGCGGAAGCGCGCATTGTCGATGGCCACGAAATAGAAGCGCGTCTCGGTGTCCGGCACCACCCCGGCGGTTTTGAACGCCAGGATTCCCGAGGCCTGGGCCAGCGCCTCGATGATCATCACTCCCGGCATCACCGGTCGATGCGG
The DNA here is from genome assembly GCA_963779985.1 of uncultured Gammaproteobacteria bacterium. Lineage (GTDB taxonomy): Bacteria > Pseudomonadota > Gammaproteobacteria > Steroidobacterales > Steroidobacteraceae > Bog-1198. The sequence continues at coordinate 430,561 of CAVZZW010000004.1, read as the reverse complement.
GAAATGGCCCGGGAAGAACGGCTCGTTGAACGTCACGTTCTTCAGTGCGAGGATCCGCTCACCCGGCACGCACTCCAGAACTCGATCAACCAGCAAGAAAGGATACCGATGCGGCAACTGCCGCATGATCGCTTCGATATCCATCTTCTCCGGTTCCGCCATCATCGCTCCTTTTGCGTCCAATCGCCGTAAATGCGCCACCATCCGCCGCCACAACCGCGTCTCGACGGCGGGCATCCCGCTCGAGTAGCTGCCGGCATGCTTGATCGAGGCGCTCACCAGGCTGACGCCCGTCACCACCACATCGTCGGCAATCGTCAAATGACCGGCGATACCGACACCGCCGCCGATCATGCAGCGCTTGCCGATCGTCGTACTGCCCGAAATTCCCACGCAACCCGCGACCGCGGTATGAGCGCCTATGGTCACGTTGTGGCCCACTTGTATCTGATTGTCCAGCTTCACCCCATGCTCCACCACCGTGTCGTCGATGGCGCCCCGATCGATCGTGGTGTTCGCACCGATTTCCACGTCGTCGCCGATTCGCACGCTGCCCACCTGCGGCACCTTCACCCAGGTCCCCGCATCGGGCGCGAAACCGAAGCCGTCGGCGCCGATCACTGCACCGGCGTGCACGATGCAGCGCTGGCCGATGCGCACTCCGGCGTACAGATTGACCCGCGCCGCCAGGCGCGAGCCGGCTCCGATGCAGGCTCCGCGCTGCACGATGCAGCCCGGACCCACGATCACCCGCTCACCGATGTCCACGTCGTCCTCGACGACCGCAAGCGGCCCCACGCTCGCCGAAGCGGCGATGCGCGCGCCGGTCGACACGACTGCCGTCGGGTGAATTCCCGCCGCAAGCGGCGGCGCCGGATGCAGCAGATCTGCAATGCGCGCGTACGCGAGGTAGGGGTTGGCGTCGATCAGGGCGGCAACCGGGCAACCCGCCGCATGCTCCGGTCCCACCAAGACCGCCGTCGCCCGGGTGGACTCCATCTGTTTGCGGTAGCGCGGATTCGCCAGAAAGCTCAACGCACCCGCGTTCGCGTGCGACAAAGTCGCGACGCGCGATACGCGCAGACCGGGCTCACCGCGCAGCTCGAGGCCGAATCGCACCGCTAAGTCGCCGAGGCTGTAATCTCCCTGCACCCGCGCACCACCTTGAATGCGCCCGGTCAGCTCCGCTATTTGCCGCCGGGGGCTTGGCCGGGGAAGTCGATGTCGCCGGGAACCTTGGGCGCCCGGGCGCCGCGGCTGGCAAGGTCGCCGGCTTGGTCGCCAGCACCGCCAACACCTTGGGCCGTGATGTCGAGCGGACCCTTCGCGAAGAACACGCCGTCGCCCAGCACCAGATCGAAGCCCTGGGCATTGGCGTAGCCTTGAATCTCCGTGACCAGGTAGCGCTGCACCTTGCCGATTTCCTCGTTGCGGCGCGTCGACGCGTCGTCCTGGAACTCGCCGGCCTTGCGCGAGAATTCGCGCTGCTGGTCGCGCAAAATCTTTTCCGCCTTCGCGCGATCGGCTTCGGACATCACCGCGCCTTCTTTCTGCAACTTTTCGTCGCTCGCCTTCAGGTCGTTCTGCATGGTCAAGAGTTCGCGGCGCCGGGGGGCAAACTCGTTCTCGAGGGCTTGCATCGCCGTCTTGGTCTGCGGCGCGTCCTCCAGCAAGCTTCTGGAAATTGACCACTCCCATCTTGATTTCCGCGCTCGCCTGGCCGGACATGAGGAGCCCAGCACAGGCACAAGCCCAGGAACGGTATGCTGCGATTGAAAGTCGACATGTTGATTCTTAAGACCTCAATTAGTGTGCGGTCAAAATGCTTGACCGATAGAAAATTGAAAACGCTCTGTTTCGTCGTTGAATCTTACCGTGTTGCCGGGATCCGCATTCAAGGGGATGCCGTATGAGAAACGGAACAGGCCCAAGGGTGCAAGCCATTGCACCGCGATCCCGGTCGATCTTTTCAGATTAGCATAATCGAAGTGGTAGTTGACCGGCGTTATGTCATCGACCCCCAAGAATTTGACGCTATTGCCGGTCTGAAAGACGTTGCCCAGATCGTAGAACCAGCTCACCCGGGCCGCGCTCTTCCACTTCTCGGGCACCGGGAATATCAACTCCAGGCGGTTGACCACGCGAAAGTTTCCGCCGTATGGATTGCCCATGCCGATATTGTCCCGGGGCCCCAAGCGGCTCTCGCGATAGCCGCGAATGCTGTCCGGGCCGCCGGCGAAGTAGTTGAGATAGGGAGGCAGCGCGGTGGTCTTGCCCAGCGCCGACGCATAGTCGACCTGCGCGTTGAAGGACAACAGCCATTTCTTGTCAGATGGGGACGTACTGCAGATATTGGAAATTAGTGGCGTAGTAGCGCACGTTGCTCGGGGGTATCGCATAGCGCCCGGAGACGCTCAAGTGCAGGCCGCGGTCGGCGAACAGAGCCCGATTGCGCGCATCGTAATTCCATCCGGCGGTCAACTCGTAGGTATAGAAGTCGGTGCCGTACACCGTGTACGGGCTGTCCAGGGAATTGACCACGCCGTCGCCGTTGGTGTCCGTGAGGTCGCGCTGGAAAGTATTGCCGTTGGCCTTGACCCAATCGACGGATTGCTGGGCGCTGTATCCCTGCGAAACGACCAAGGTGTTCTTGTTGGCGGATACGCCCGCCTGCAGGAACTGGTACTCGGTGATGGGGTAGGACCACTGCACCGCGCCCGTGATTTGCTTGGTCGAGAACGCCGAGGACGCCGCAACGAATTGCGTGATATCTCGATACGATATCGAACTGGTACGCGCCACGCCGTCGACCGTCGTGTAGGGACTCGTGTGCGAGAAGACGTAACTCTTGCTGAAGGTCCCGGCGTTGATTTCCAACGCGACGCGATCGCCGGTCCCCAAGAAGTTGCTGTGCACGAAATTGCCGTTCAGGCTGAACTTCTGCGATTCGGAGTAACCGATACCGCCGCCGAACTGGCCGGGCAATCCTTCCTTGATGTTGTAGTCCACGTCCACGAGGTCCGCGCTGCCCGATACCGGCTTGGTCTCGAACTCCACCTTCTCGACATACGGCAGCCGCTGCAGCCGTTCCTTGGAGCGCTCGACCGCCGAATTCGACAGCCAGCCGCCTTCGAGCTGGCGCATCTCGCGGCGCAACGTTTCATCGTTGATCGCCGTGATGTTGTTGAAGTTGATGTGCCTGACGTAGACGCGGTTGCCGGGCTCGATGAAGAACGTGAGCGACACGGTTTTCTTGGCGTTGTCCGGGGTGGGCACCGGATCGATCTTGGCGAACGCGTAGCCGTCGGCGCCCAACCGGTAGCTCATCAGTTGTTGCGAATCGGTGACGGACTTGCGGGAAAAGGTATCGCCGGGGTGAATCAACAGCAGTTTACGCAGCTGCTCCTCGGGCACCACCATGGTGCCGGCGAGCTTGATCTCCGACACCTTGAAGACATCGCCCTCGTTGACGTTCACGGTGATGTACATGTCGTCTTTTTCCGGGGCGATGGCGACCTGCGTCGACTCGATCTGGAAATTGGCGTAGCCGCGATCCATGTAATAAGAGCGTAATTTCTCCAAGTCGCCCTGCAGCGACTCGCGCGAGTACCGGTCATCCTGCTTGTACCAGGACAGCCAATTCGGCGTCTTCAGCTCGAGGGTGCCGAGAACGTCCTTCTCTTTGAATTTGGTGTTGCCGACCAGGTTGATCTGTTCGATCTTGGCGCGCTTGCCTTCCTTGATGTCGACGATGATGTCGACCTTGTTGCCCGGCAACTCGGTGATCTTGGTATCGACGCGCACCGCATATTTGCCGCGGCTGAAATATTGATCGGTGAGGTATTGCTTCACCTCGTCGAGCACCGAGCGGTCGAAGGTCTTGCCTTGCGCCAGACCCACGTTGCGCAGGCTCTTTTGCAAATCCTCGGTCTTGATGTCCTTGTTGCCCTTGAGTTCGAACTTGGCGATGGACGGCCGCTCGACCACCACGACCAGCAGGGTGTTGCCGTCGCGGCGCAGTTCCACATCGCGAAAGAACCCGGTCGCGTACAGCGCCCGCATGGCCTCGCCGATCCGCTGGCCGTCGAGGTGATCGCCGATGTTCACCGGCAGGTAATTGAATACCGTGCCCTCGGAGATTCTCTGCAGACCTTCGATGCGAATGTCGCCGACAGTGAACGTCTCCTGCGCCGTTTGTGCACGCACAGCCGATCCCAAAGGCTGGATGGCAAGGGCCACCAGGCAGGCCAAACGCAATTCAAGTCGCACGCGAAGACGACCGATTGCAATTTCGATTGATCATGATTTCCCGTTAATTCAAATGTCTTGAAATATCGTTATAGAAGGCGAGACTCATCAACACGACCAGGAGCGCAATACCCACCTGCTGTCCGAACAGCTGTGCGCGCTCGGACAGCGGCGTACCCTTGACCGCTTCCACCAGCTGATAGACCACTTGGCCACCATCCAACAACGGCACCGGCATCAGGTTCAGCACGCCCAGGCTCACGCTGATGATCGCCAAGAACGCCAAAAACGCGGTCAGTCCCAGGTAAGCGCTGATACCCGCAAATTCGGCGATGCTGATCGGACCGCTGATGTTCTTCGCCGACACCTGACCGGTCACGATACGCCACAGCATTTGCACGGTGAGCGAGGACATCTCCCAGGTCTTCGCCACTCCACTCAAACAAGCGTCGATCGGACCGGAGCGATGGGTCTCCACCAGACCCGCCGGCCAGCTCTGCGGCCCTTCTTCGAGCGAAATACCCAGCCGGCCGATCGGCCGGCCCTGCTCGATGACGCTCGGCACCGCCGCTACGATACGCAATCGCTCGGCGCCGCGCTCGACTTCGATGGAGATGTCGCGGCCGGGCGCTCCGCTCACCAGGGCGATGAACTCCGCCCTGTTGGCGACGGGCTGTCCGTCCACCGCCAGCAAGCGATCACCGGTCCGCAGTCCGGCGCGCGCGCCCGCGCTGCCCGAGGGGGCATCGTGGACCAGCGTGTTGGCGGTCCATGTCGCAAGATCGAAGCCGAGTCCGGGCAGCAGCTTGCCGGGTTCGGTCATGGCGCGCCGGTCATCGCCGACCCGCACCGTCAGCGAGCGCTCGCCGCCGTCGCGGCGCACGCGCAGAGGTATCACGCCGTCATCCGTGAATTGCCGGATGAGCGCGATCTGCAGCTCTTCGGTGTCGTGGACGTTGCGGTCGCCGACGCGCACGATCTGGTCCCCGCGCTGCAATCCGGCCACGGCGGCGGGACTGTCGAGCCGCACTTGGCCGACCACGGGTTTGACGACTTCCGTTCCGACCATGGCCAGAATCGCATACAGGACCGAGGCGAACAGCAGGTTCATGGCGGGCCCCGCCAACAGCACCGCAATCCGGTGCAGCACGGGCCGCCGCGTGAAGGAACGGGGAAGTTCCGCCGGATCTACTTCGCCCTCGCGCTCGTCCAGCAATTTGACGTAGCCGCCCAAGGGAATTGCGGCCAGGCAGTATTCGGTTCGATCGGGATCCTTGCCGACCCGCATCACCAAAGGCTTGCCGAAACCGATGCTGAAGCGCAGAACCTTGAAGCCGAGTTTCTTCGCAACCCAGTAATGCCCGAATTCATGGACCGCCACCAAGATCCCGATCGCGACCAGAAAGGCGGCGAGAAAAAACAACATCTTCATGCAAAGGCTCCAGAGCCAGGCTCGATCAAGGCAACAGCCAAGCGTCGCGCCGCGGCGTCGGCGGCTAAGACATCACCCAGAGCCTTGACGGGGGACGAATCGAGACGCTGCAACACTTTGTCAATGACCGCGGAAATACCCGTAAAGTTCAAGCGGCGGTCGAGAAACGCCTGCACAGCGACCTCATTGGCCGCATTCAGCACGGCCGGCGCCGTGCCGCCGGCTCGCGCCGCGGCCCGCGCCAACCCGAGGCTGGGAAATCGCGCATGATCCGGCGGCTCGAATCCGAGCTGCCCGATTTCGGCCAAATCGAGCGATTGTACACCGGAAGCAAACCGCTCCGGCCACGCGAGCGCCTGGGCGATGGGAGTGCGCATGTCGGGAGCGCCGAGCTGCGCCAGCATGGAACCGTCCGCATACTCGACCAGCGAGTGCACCACGCTCTGCGGGTGAACGATGACATCCACCTGCGACTCGGGCAGGCCGAACAGCAAGGTCGCCTCGATGACTTCGAGCCCCTTGTTCATCAGTGTCGCGGAGTCGACTGAAATCTTGCGGCCCATCTTCCATTTCGGATGGGCACAGGCTTCGTCCGGCGTGACATGCGGCAGAGTGGCGACGTCGGTGCAGCGAAACGGTCCGCCCGAGGCAGTCAATATCACGCGCAGCACGCCGCGCGCGACATCGCCGGGAAGATAGCCGCCCGGCATGCATTGAAAGATCGCATTGTGCTCGCTGTCGATCGGGATGAGCTGCGCGCCGGCGTGGCGCACCTCGTCCATCAACAACGGGCCGGCCATGACCAGAGCTTCCTTGTTGGCAAGCAGCACGCGCTTGGCGGCCCGGACGGCAGCCAGCGTCGATGGCAACCCTGCCGCACCCACGATTGCCGCCATCACCACATCGACGTTGCTGCCGGCGGCGGCGGCGGCGAGCGCCTCGGGCCCGCTTTCCACGCGTGCGGCAGAACCGCACTCGCGCAGTGCCGCTTGGGCCAGAGCCGCCGCCTGCGGGTCCACGAGCACCACGGTCTCCGGGTTGAACTGCCGTGCTTGCTCGACGATGACTTGCCAGCTGCTGTGGGCGCCCAGCACCGTAACCCGAAACCACTCAGGATGCAGCGCGGCCACGGCGAGCGTGCTCTGCCCGATGCTTCCAGTGGAGCCCAAGATTGCGAGGCGGCGAGGCGTACTCATGCGATGGCTCCGGAGCCGAACAACCCAAGTGCGTACAACGGAGCGGCCGCCGTTACGCTGTCGATGCGATCCAGCAGCCCACCATGCCCGGGCAACATTACACCGCTGTCCTTGAGGCCTGCGGCGCGTTTGAACATGCTCTCGGTCAGATCACCCACGATGGAATAGAGCCCCACCGCGCAGCCGAAAGCCACCACCGCCGGCGGCGGCAGGCCGAAATGCGCGGCACCGCCCCAGGCCACCAGCGCCACCATCGAAAGACCACCCACAGCACCCTCCAGTGTCTTGCCGGGACTCACGCGCGGTGCCAATTTGCGCCGGCCGAGACTGCGTCCCGCGAAGTACGCGCCGACGTCGGCCGCGATCACCAACAGCACCAGCCACAGCACGATTTGCGGACCGTGCGCGAAACCCTGCGTCGTGACTTGCAGCCGCGCGACGGCAATGAAGGCCGGCACCAATACCGGCAGCCCGCACACGAGCACGAGGGTCGGATGGTGCCGCGACGGGACCCACGACAGCCACACCAAGGCGATCGCCCACCACGCGCACGCGGCGCCGAGCAGCAGCAGCAAGTGCCGGGGCTCTGCGGTCCACCGCCAGGCGAGAAACAGCATCAGTGCGACACCTGCCGCGTAAGCGGCGCGCGCCGCGCGCCCGCGCAGCGCGCCGAAGCCGCCCCACTCCCAGGCAGCGACGGTGAACACCGCTCCGATCGCCAGCACCGCCGAGGACGGGGACAGCAGGAATAGACCCGCCAGCAGAATGCAGGCGAGAACGGCCGCGGTGAGTATTCTTGTTTTGAGCATCCGTATCTCAAGCGTCGGCTTTGGCCGCAAGCTGCGCCGAGGTCTTGCCGAAACGGCGCTCGCGATGCGCAAAGAATTCGAACGCCGCATCCAGATGCACCGGCGAAAAATCCGGCCAAAGGACATCGGAGAAATACAGCTCCGTGTAGGCGAGATTCCACAGCAGGAAATTGCTGATGCGCCGCTCTCCGCCGGTGCGAATCAGCAGATCCGGATCGGGAATGCCGGCCAACGCGAGGCGCCCAGCCACCTCTGCTTCACCGATGTCGGCCGCGGCCAGAGTGCCGGCCGCCGCGTCCGCAGCGAGCGATCGGCAGGCCTGCGCGACATCCCAGCGCCCGCCATAGGCCATGGCCACCGTCAGCCTGAGCCCCGAGTTGCCCGCGGTGAGCCGTTCGGCGCTCTGCATGCGCCGCGCGAGTTCGGCCCCCAACAAGCTTCGATCGCCGATGAACCCCATGCGAACTTGGCTGCCGTGCAGGTCCGCGATTTCGCGCTCCAATGCGTCGAGAAACAAGTTCATGAGCATGCCGACTTCGTCGGGAGGGCGGCGCCAATTCTCGCTGCTGAAGGCGAACAGCGTAAGGTGACTGACCTTGCGCTTCGCGCACTCCTCCACGACTCGGCGCACCACCTTGATGCTGGCACGGTGACCGGCAGGACGCGGCATGCCGCGCGATCGGGCCCACCGGCCGTTGCCGTCCATGATGATTGCAACATGCTGCGGCGAGTCGGCCATCTTCACACCTGCATCAGCTCCTTTTCCTTGTCCGCCATGGCCTGGTCGATGTCCGCGACGTGCTTGTCGGTCAGCTTCTGGACATCATCCTGGGCGCGCCGATCGTCGTCCTGAGCAATCAGCTTTTCCTTGAGCATCTCCTTCAGCTCATTCATGACTTCGCGGCGCACTCCGCGCACGGCCACACGGGCGTTTTCAGCCTCGGCCTTCACGACCTTGATGATGTCGCGGCGCCGCTCTTCGGTGAGCGCCGGCATGTTGATTCGAATGAGCTGCCCGGCGGTGTTGGGCGTGAGCCCCAGATCGGATTTGTAGATGGCCTTTTCGATGATCGGCACCATGGCCTTTTCCCACGGACTCACCGTCAGCGTACGGGCATCCTCGGTTGCGATGTTGGCCACCTGGTTCAAGGGCATTTCCGAGCCGTAGTAGTCGACCTTGATGTGCTCGATCAAACTGGTGTGCGCGCGCCCGGTGCGCAGCTTCTTCAACTGATCCTTGAACGCCGATACGCACTTCTGCATGCGTTGCGTTGCGTCTTTTTTCAAGTCATCGAGCATGAGTCCCCCTCAAGGATCGGCGGTTACGACGGTGCCGACGTCTTCGCCCTGCACGATACGCATCAAATCGCCGGCATTGAACAGGTTGAAAACCTGCAGCGGTAAATTGTTTTCGCGGCACATGACGATCGCGGTGGCATCCATCACATTCAGGCGATCGTTCAGCACCTTATCGAAGGTCAGACGGGTATAGCGCTTGGCGTCCGGATTCGTCACCGGATCGGAGTCGTAGATGCCGTTGACCTTGGTCGCCTTGAGCAGAATGTCGGCGTTGATCTCGATGGCCCGCAGACTTGCCGCCGTGTCCGTGGTGAAGAACGGATTACCCGTGCCGGCGCCGAATATCACCACCCGCCCCTTCTCGAGATGGCGCACGGCGCGCCGCCTGATGTAATCCTCGCATACTTCGTTGATGCGCAGTGCGGACATGACGCGCGCGTACGTACCCAGACTTTCGAGGGCGTCCTGCATCGCGAGCGCATTGATCACGGTGGCGAGCATGCCCATGTGGTCGGCGGTCACCCGGTCCATGCCGGCGCGAGCCAGACCCGCTCCGCGGAAGATGTTGCCGCCTCCCAAGACGACGGCGACCTGAACCCCCATCTGGGTCAGGTCGCGGATTTCCCCGGCGATGCGTTTGAGGATGACCGGATCGATGCCGTAATCCTCGCCGCCGAGCAGCGCCTCGCCGGACAGTTTGACCAAAATTCTACGATAGCGAGCCGTGGCGTTTGTGTTGGTCATGATCTCGTATCCGTACCCTACTATAAAAGACCCCGCAGGCGCGGGGTCTTTTAGGCTAAGCATCGCGGGCTCGCGCAATAGAAGCCCGGCTCTACGCAGCCCGTACCTCGACGCCAAGGATTTTGACCGATCGGCGGGAGGCCGCCGGTCAACATCACAGCGCCAGGGGTACTAGCCCTTTTCCTGCGCCTTGACTTGCGCCATCACCTCGCCGACGAAATCATCCTGCTTCTTCTCGATGCCCGCCCCGACTTCGTAACGCACGAACTGCAGCACCGTGGCGCCGGCATTCTTCAGGAGCTTCTCGACCGTGGTGTCGGGATCCTTGACGAAAGGCTGCCCCACCAAGGTAATTTCCGCCAGATACTTGCGCAGCCGGCCCTCGACCATTTTGGCGACGATCTCCGGCGGCTTCTTCTCACCCTTGGTCTGCTCCGCCAGAATCTCCCGCTCCTTGTCGAGCACGGCAGGCGGCACGCCGCTCGAATCCACATAGGCGGGATTCACTGCCGCCACGTGCATCGCCAAGTCCTTCGCCAAGGCTTCATCGCCGCCCTTCAACGCCACCAGGCTGCCGATGCGCCCGCCATGGATGTAGGTACCGAGCGCACCCGGCGCAGTCACGCGCACGAAGCGCCGCACCGAAATGTTCTCACCGATCTTCGCGATCAATGCACGACGCTGCTCTTCCAGGGTGGCGCCGCCCTGCTTCTCCGCGAGCAAGGCGGGAAGATCGCTCGGCGACTTCTCGAGAGCTACGCGCGCGAGTTCGCGCGCGTAGGCCAGGAATTCATCGCTGCGCGCCACGAAGTCGGTTTCGCAATTGACTTCCACCAGCACGGCACTGTTGCCGGTGCGCTCGACGGCCACGGTTCCCTCGGCTGCGATCCGCGCCGCCTTCTTGTCCGCCTTGGCAAGCCCGGTCTTGCGCATCAGCTCGGCGGCAGCGTCCAAGTCACCCTTGGTCTCGACCAGCGCCTTCTTGCACTCCATCATTCCCGCTCCGGTACGTTCGCGGAGCTGCTTGACTGAATCTGCAGTGATATTCATGTTCTATGCGCCGCGCCTCGGTGCACTCCGACCGACCGGCCGGCGCCGCGGGGCACTGGCCGGGCGCGTCTCCGCCGGCGGAGTGTCCGCGGCATCGACATCGTCGACTTCCACTTCGTCGAGCGCCGCACCCACGGCCGCCACACCCGGCACCACGCCGGCGGGGGCCTTACGGCGCGGAGGCGGCTTCTTCTGACCGCCTCGCGGCGGCGGAGCCTGGCGGCGGCCGCCGGCGGCACGCTTCTTGGGATTACCTTCCTCATCCAGCTCCACGAATTCGTCCTCGCCCACCGGAACTTCGGGCAGCGAGGCCTTGCCTTCCAACACCGACTCGGCGACGCCGCCGGCGTACAACAGAATGGCGCGCATGGCGTCATCGTTGCCGGGAATCACATAGTCGATGCCATCGGGCGAGCAATTGGTGTCCACCACCGCGACCACCGGAATCCCGAGCTTGCGGGCCTCGTGAATCGCGATCTGTTCGTGGCCGACGTCGATGACGAACAAGGCATCGGGCAGTGCGGTCATATCGCGGATGCCGCCCAAGCTGCGCAGCAACTTGTCCATTTCACGGCGCAGCATCTGCGCTTCCTTCTTGCCGCGTCGATCCAAGGCGCCGCTCTGGGCCATGTCGTCCAATTCGTTGAGCCGCTTGATGGACTGCCGAATGGTCTTGAAATTGGTCAGCATGCCGCCCAACCAACGCTGGTTCACGTAGGGCATACTGCAGCGCGCGGCCTCCTTCTGCACCGCGTCGCGGGCCGACCGCTTGGTGCCGACGAACAGCACCTTGCCGCCCTCCGCGGCCACACTCTTGATGAACGCCGCCGCCTGGGCATACAGGGGCTGCGTCTTTTCCAGATTGATGATGTGGATCTTGTTTCGTTCGCCGAAGATGAACGGAGCCATCTTGGGGTTCCAGAAGCGGGTTTGATGTCCAAAATGGACACCCGCTTCCAGCATCTGTCGCATAGACACGCTGGTCATAAACACTCCTTGGTTGGGTTGAGCCTCCGCGCATCCCAATCGGCAACCCGACGGCCCTATGGCAGCCGACGGGCACCCGGCCGATTGTGACGACACGCGTGCGGGGTTGTTAAAAATAGCCGCGCTTTATACCATGAAGACCTGTCAGACACAAAGCCCTGCCGCCCTATGACCGTGACCATCAAAACACCCGCAGAACAAGACAAGATGCGCACCGCCGGCCGGCTTGCCGCCAGCGTGCTCGATATGATCGAACCCTTCGTTCAACCCGGGGCGACCACCGATGAGCTCGACAAACGCTGCCACGATTTCATCGTGGAAGAGTTGAAGTCGATCCCGGCCAACCTCAACTACCGGGGCTTCCCCAAGACCATCTGCACCTCGGTGAACCATGTGGTCTGCCACGGAATTCCGGGCGACAAGCGCCTGAAGAGCGGCGACATCATCAATATCGACGTCACCGTGATTCGGGACGGCTTCCATGGCGACACCAGCCGCATGTACTTCGTCGGCAATGCCCCCATCCTCGCGCGCCGCCTGACCGCGGCCTGCCACGAAGCCATGTGGCAGGGCATCCGCATGGTCAAGCCGGGCGCCCGGCTGGGCGACATCGGCCATGCCATCCAGACGTTTGCGGAGAGCAATAATTTCTCCGTGGTGCGCGAATACTGCGGTCACGGGATCGGCCGGGTCTACCACGAAGATCCTCAGGTGCTGCATTACGGCAAACCCGGCACAGGCCTCGAATTGGCCACGGGCATGACCTTTACCATCGAACCCATGATCAACGCCGGACGGCGCGAGGTGCGGCTCCTGCCCGACGGCTGGACCGTGGTGACCAAGGATCAATCGCTGTCGGCGCAGTGGGAACACACGATTTTGGTCACCGAGGCGGGCTTCGAGGTGCTCACCTTGAGCGCGAGCGTGGGCCTGCCCGCCGCCGCGGCGGCCTCTTGAACGCGCACGGAAGGCTTCTCGACCCCACCGCTGACTGGGCCTATCTGACGGCCGCGCCCCAGGCTCTGCAAGACGGTCAATTCTCCCCCACCGTGTTCAGGCAGGTCCTGGACCGCGGCACGGAGCTGCTGCAGGAACGCTTCGCGCTCGATGAGGCAATCGAAGAACTGGTGCGGGATCGTGCGCGCTTGGTCGATATCGTGCTGCGCGCGGCCTGGGTGCACCACGCCGGCAAGTTCGCGGACGATCTGGCTCTGGTGGCGGTCGGCGGCTACGGACGCGGCGAACTGCACCCGAGCTCGGACATCGACATCATGGTGCTGCTGCCGAAGAGCGATTCCGCCGACTGGCAACCGGATATCGAGAGATTCCTGACCTTTCTCTGGGATATCGGTCTCGAGGTGGGTCACAGCGTGCGTTCCATCGACGACTGCCAGCGGGAAAGCCTCGCCGATATCAGCGTGGCCACCACCCTGTTCGAAGCACGGCTGCTGGCCGGCCCCGAATCGCTGTTCGCCGGCATGCGCCGCGCGTTGGCGCCCGACCGTCTATGGTCCTCGCAGGACTTCTTCGAAGCCAAGGTCAAGGAACAGACCGAGCGGCATCATCGCTACTTCGATACCGCCTACAACCTCGAGCCGAATGTCAAATCGAGCCCAGGGGGCCTGCGCGACATTCAGACCATCGGCTGGGTGGCGAAACGCCATTTCGGCACCGACACTCTCGACGAACTGGTGGCCCATGGCTTCCTCACCCGCGATGAACTGCGCAAGCTCGAGGCGGGCCAGTCGTTCCTGTGGAAGGTGCGCTTCGGCCTGCACGTGCTGACCGGGCGGCGCGAGGATCGGCTGCTGTTCGATTATCAGATCAAACTCGCGAAGCTGTTCGGCTACGAAGACGCCAGCTTCACGCTGGCCGTCGAACAGCTGATGCAGAAGTACTATCGCACGGTGATGGACATCAGCCTGCTGAATGAGATGCTGCTGCAGCTGTTCCGCGAAGCCATCCTGACGCAAAGCGGGTCGCCGCTGCCCATCAACGCCCGCTTCCAGATCTGCAACGATTACTTGGAAGTGACGCATCCGGAAGTCTTTGCGCGCTACCCCTCGGCCTTGCTCGAGCTGTTCGTGCTGCTGCAGCAGCACCCCGAGCTGCGCGGCGTGCGTGCTGAGACCATCCGTTTGATCGGCGCGCATGTGGCGCTGATCGACGAAGAGTTCCGCCAGAATCCGCGCCATCACCGTCTGTTCATGGAGATTCTCTGCGCGCCCGTCGGGGTCACGCATGAACTGCGCCGCATGAATCTCTACGGTGTGCTCGGCCGCTACATCCCGTCGTTCGGCCGCGTCGTAGGACGGATGCAATACGACTTGTTCCATGCGTATACCGTGGACGCGCACACCTTGTTCGTGGTCAGCAATCTGCGCCGGCTGGCGATGCCGAAGTTCAACCACGAATTCCCCGCCTTGAGCCAGATCATGCAGTCGCTGCCGCGCCAGGAGATCGCCTATCTCGCGGCTCTGTTCCACGACATTGCCAAAGGCCGCGGCGGCGATCACTCGGAATTGGGGGCGGTCGATGCGGAGGCGTTCTGCCTCGAGCAGGGACTCGGCCGTTACGAGGCGCGTCTGGTCGCGTGGCTGGTCAGGAACCATTTGATTCTGTCCATCACCTCGCAGAAAAAAGACATCAGCGATCCCGACATCATTCATGACTTCGCGCGCCGCGTCGGCGATCAGGTGCACTTGGACTATCTGTACGTATTGAGCGTGGCGGATGTGCGCGGCACCAATCCGAAACTATGGAATGCCTGGAAGGCGCGGCTGTTCGAGCAGTTCTACGAACGCACCAAACGCGCCTTGCGCCGCGGGCTCGAGACCCCGGTCGATCAGGAGGAATTGATTCGCGAAACGCAGGAACAGGCCCGCGCGAAGATGCCGGAAGCTCCCGCGGATCAGATCTCGCAGGTCTGGTCGCAGTGGACCGAAGCCTACTTCCTGCGCTACACGCCCGAGGAGATCGCCTGGCAAACCACGCTGCTCGCTGACCGGCATCCGCATGACGATGCTCCGCTGGTCGCCATTCGGCAACTGACGGATCGCGGAGGCACCGCCGTGCTCACGTATGCGCCGCGGCTGCTGCGGAGTTTTGCGCGAACCACCGCGGTGCTCGATCAAATGGGACTCAACGTCGTGGATGCCCGGCTGATCACCAGCGCCAACGGCTTCAGCTTGGAGACCTATGTGGTGCTCGAGGACAACGGCGCGGTCATCGCCGATGCGGCGCGGATTCGGGAAATCGAACAGGGCCTGTGGCGCAACTTGCAGCAGCCCGAAGATGCGCCGGCGACGGTAACACGCCGCGCGCCGCGCCAGGTGCGCATGTTCTCGACGCCCACCCAGGTCAACTTCAGCGTCGACAGCCGCAATGGCCGTACCATTCTCGAACTCGTGGCCGCGGACCGCCCGGGATTGCTCTCCGAAGTCGGCAAGGTGTTCCGGACCGAACGCGTGGCCATCAACGGCGCCAAGATCATGACCGTGGGCGAACGCGCGGAGGATGTCTTCTACATCACCGACACCGAAGGCCGGCTCCTGCAGGAAGACGCGTGCCTGCGCGTGCAGGAAGCGCTGGTGCGGGCGCTCGACCGGCGCGACGCGAACAGAGTTTAGAATCCCGAACGCAATAACGGAACCTCATGTCTCACAACGAACTACGAGCGACCATCGAGGGCGCTTTCGAATCGCGGGCGAATATCAACCCCCAAAATGCTTCCGCCGAGGTGCGCGCGGCGGTCGAGACCGCGCTTGGCCTGCTCGACGCGGGAACATTACGCGTGGCGGAGAAGCTCGACGGTGCTTGGCGAGTCAACGAGTGGCTCAAGAAGGCGGTGCTGCTGTCGTTTCGAATCGCAGACAACAAGGCGGCGCAGGCCGGTCCGTTGAATTTCTACGACAAGGTACCGCTCAAGTACGAGGGCTGGGATCCGGCGCGGTTCGCCGCCGCGGGCGTGCGCGTGGTCCCGCCGGCAACGGTGCGGCGCGGCGCGTTCATCGCGTCGAACGTGGTGCTGATGCCGAGCTATGTCAACATCGGCGCCTACGTGGACTCGGGCACGATGGTCGACACCTGGGCGACGGTGGGTTCCTGCGCGCAGATCGGCAAGAACGTGCACCTGTCGGGCGGGGTCGGAATCGGCGGCGTCCTGGAGCCGCTGCAGGCCTCCCCCACCATCATCGAGGATGACTGCTTCATCGGTGCGAGATCCGAAATCGTCGAAGGCGTGATCGTCGAATCGGGAGCGGTGATCTCCATGGGGGTGTTCATCGGACAAAGCACGCGGATCTACGACCGCGAACGCGATGAAATCCTGTATGGGCGCGTACCCGCCGGCGCAGTGGTCGTGCCGGGGTCGCTGCCGGCAAAGAACGGCAAGTACAGCCTTTCCTGCGCGGTGATCGTCAAGCGGGTGGACGCACAAACTCGCGCCAAGACTTCGCTCAACGAACTGCTGCGCAACGACTAGGGCACGAGAATGACGTCGCTCAACCGAAGCGGCCGGTGATGTAGTCCTCGGTCAGTCTCTGCTGCGGATTGGTGAAAATCAGATCCGTCGGGCCGATCTCGACCAGATCGCCCTGGTAGAAATAAGCGGTCCGCTGCGACACCCGCGCTGCCTGCTGCATATTGTGGGTGACGATGACGATGGCGTAGTTCGCACGCAGTTCATCGATCAAATCTTCGATTTTCGCGCCCGCTATCGGATCCAATGCCGACGTGGGCTCGTCCATCAAGATGACTTCGGGGCTCACGGCGATGGTGCGCGCGATGCAGAGCCGTTGCTGCTGTCCACCGGAAAGGCTGGTGCCGGGGGTCGACAGACGATCCTTGACCTCGTCCCATAGTCCGGCGCGCGCCAGACTGGTTTGAACCACCTCGTCCATGTCTCCGCGGCTCTTGGCCAGGCCGTGAATGCGCGGGCCGTAGGCGACGTTGGCATAGATGGAGTGCGGAAACGGCGTGGGCTTCTGGAATACGATGCCGACGCGCGCCCGCAGCTGCGCGACGTCCTGCTTCTTATCGTAGATGTCGTTCCCGTCGAGGGTGATCACCCCGTCCACGCGCGCGGCGGCAATCGTGTCGTTCATGCGGTTGAGACAGCGCAGAAAAGTGGACTTGCCGCAGCCCGAAGGCCCGATCATGGCGAGCACTTGATTGCGCCCGATGTCGAGGCTGACATTCTTGACGGCGTGCTTGTCGCCGTAGCGGACGTTCACGGTGCGCGCCGTCATGACGGCATCGCGCACGACGTCGCGGACGGGCACGACGGGGTCGGCGGTGGAGTGAGATTCGTGCATCATCCGTTCGGCTCAGCCGAACCGCCCGGTAATGTAGTCATCGGTTCTTCGATCCTTCGGGGAGGTGAAAATTTGGCTGGAAGGACCTATTTCCACCAGTTCGCCCATGAGCATGAATCCGGTGACGTTCGACACCCGTGCCGCCTGCTGCAAATTGTGCGTGACCACCACGATACAATATTTTTCGCGCAGCGCCTGCAGGGTTTCCTCGACGCGCAGCGTGGAAATCGGGTCGAGCGCCGCCGTCGGTTCGTCGAGCAGCAGCACCTCGGGCTTCACCGCGATCGCCCGCGCGATGCATACGCGCTGCTGTTGTCCGCCCGACAGGCTGCGGGCGTCGGCGTGCAGCTTGTCCTTGACCTCGTCCCAAATGGCCGCATCGCGCAGTGCGGATTCGACGCGCGCTTTCAGGTCGGCGCCGCGGATTCCGCCGCCGAGCCGCAGGCCGAACGCCACGTTCTCGAACACCGACATCGGAAACGGCGTCGGCTTCTGGAATACCATGCCCACGCGATAGCGCAATTCGGCGACATCGACCGTCGGACCCAGAATGTCGCGGCCGCCGATGCGCACTTCGCCTTCGGCCCGCTGCTTGGGATAGAGACCATACATTCGGTTCAGGACGCGCAGCAGCGTCGATTTGCCGCAGCCGGACGGCCCGATGAACGCGCTGATCGAGTTGTCGGCGAGAGTCAGGTTGATGTCGTGCAGGGAGCGCACTTCGCCGTAGTAGAAATTCAAGCCGCGAATTTCTATCTTCGGCGGCCCGAGATCCTTCGCGGGCTCCGCGGCCAGCGCCAGCGGCACGCGCGTTTTCAAATGCCTCGGGGGTTTCGTCGACGGTATCATCGGCCGGATCCCCGGTCCCCTTGGAGCAATGCTAAAATCACCCGCGCGGAGATGCTGAGTATCAATATCGTCACGGTGATGATCAACGCGCCGGCCCAGGCGAGGTTCTGCCAATCCTTGTACGGACTCAAGGCGAACTGAAAGATGACGACGGGAAGATTTGCCATCGGGGCATTGAGTTGCGTGCTCCAAAATTGATTGTTGAGCGCCGTGAACAGCAGCGGCGCGGTCTCCCCGCTGATGCGGGCGATGGCCAACAGCAAGCCGGTGACGATCCCGCTGCGGGCCGCGGGATACAGCACGCTCAACGTGGTGCGCCACGGGTAGGCGCCGAGCGCCGCCGAAGAATCCTTCATGCCGGCCGGCACCAGATTGAGCATATCTTCGGTGGTGCGCAGAGTCACGGGAATCGCCAGTATCGCGAGCGCCAGAGCGCCGGCGATGGCCGAAAAATGCCCCATGCGCACGACGACGATCTCATAGACGAACAATCCGATGATGATCGACGGGGCGCTCAATAGTACGTCGTTGATGAAGCGAATGACGGTGCTGAGGCGCGAGGTGCGTCCGTACTCCGCGAGATAGGTGCCGGCCAACACGCCGATGGGTGATCCGATCAGAATGCCGAGCAGCGTCATCACCGCGCTGCCATACAGCGCGTTGAGCAATCCGCCCTGCCCGCCCGGCGGCGGGGTCATCTGCGTGAATAGATGCCAGGACATGCCCGCGAGACCACGCGACAGCAGGGTCCACAGGATCGCGGCCAGGCACGCCAATCCCGTCATGGTCGCGATGAGAGACAATACGAGAAAGGCGCCGTTCTTGGCTTTTCGGAACGCCCGCCGCTTCATACCGCAAACCCGCCGCGCCGTTCCAGCCGGCGCAGCATGGCCTGTGCCGCCGCGATCACCGTAAAAGTGATGAGGAACAACAGCAAGCCGAGCGCAATGAGCGACGAGGTGTACAGATCACCCACCGCTTCCGTGAACTCGTTGGCAATGGCCGAAGAAATCGTCGTGCCGGGCGCGAGCAGGGAGGAACTGATGCGATGCGCGTTGCCGATCACGAAGGTCACGGCCATGGTCTCGCCGAGTGCGCGCCCCAATCCCAGCATGATGCCGCCGACGATGCCCACTCGCGAATGCGGCACGACCACGTTCCACATCACTTCCCAGGTCGTGGCACCCAGGCCGTACCCGGATTCCTTGAGCATGGGAGGGACGGTGTCGAAAACATCACGCATGGTCGCCGCGATGAACGGCAGCACCATGATGGCGAGAACCACGCCGGCGGTGAGAATGCCGATACCGAAAGGCGGTCCCTTGAACAGGGTTCCAATCCCGGGAATGTGTCCGAGATGCCCGATCAGCCACGGCTGTACGTGCCGCTGCAGGACGGGTGCCAGCACGAACAGCCCCCAGATGCCGAAAATGATGCTGGGCACGGCGGCCAGCAATTCGACGGCGACGCCGATCGGGCGTTTCAACAGCGGAGGACACAGTTCGGTCAGGAACAGGGCGATGCCGAACCCCGCCGGCACCGCCAACAGCATCGCTATCGCGGAGGTGACCACCGTACCGTAAATCGGCGCCAGCGCGCCGAACTCGTCGGTCACCGGGTTCCAAATCTCCCGCGTCACGAAGGAGAACCCGAAGTGGCTGACCGCCGGCCACGCGCCGCGCACCAGTGATACAGCCACTCCGCCCAAGATCACGAGCACGAGTACCGCCGCGCCCAACGTGGCCGCGCGGA
Organism: uncultured Gammaproteobacteria bacterium; assembly: GCA_963779985.1. Lineage (GTDB taxonomy): Bacteria > Pseudomonadota > Gammaproteobacteria > Steroidobacterales > Steroidobacteraceae > Bog-1198. Next base: position 410,880 of record CAVZZW010000004.1, on the reverse strand, counting down.
AGATCCTCTCGTAAATCAACTGCTTTGCGGCGTGCCTCGGATCGATGATCGCCACGATGTCAGTTTCGCTCCCGCTATTTTCCGCTCCACACCGGATGACCGCCCGACGTGATTTCCGAGGTCCAGGTCTTTTTCACCTGCGCAATCAACGCAGCCGGCAGGGGAACGTAGTCCAGTTCTGCGGCCATACTACCGCCATCCTTGTACGCCCAGGCGAAGAACTTCAACGCCTCATTGACCGGCGCCGCATCGCCCGGCTGCTTGTACATCAGAATAAAGCTGGCGCCGGTAATCGGCCAGCTTTTTGCACCGGCCTGGTCGGTCAGAATCACAAAGTAGCTATCGGCATTGGCCCAATCGGCATTGCCCGCCGCCGACTGGAAGGACTCGGCGCTGGGCGCCACGGCGACCCCCGCCTTGTTGGTGAGCAAGGTGTAGGCCATCTTGTTCTGCTTGGCGTAGGCGTACTCGACATAGCCGATCGCGCCGTCGGTCTGGGTGGTCATGTTGGCCACACCCTCATTGCCCTTGGCCCCTATCCCCGTCGGCCATTGCACCGAGGTATTCGCGCCGATGCTGGACTTGAATTTGGGATTGGCTTTCGACAGGTAGTCGGAGAACAAGAAATTCGTTCCCGAGCCATCCGACCGGTAGACCGGCGCGATCGCACTGTTCGGCAACGCCAGTTTCGGATTCAGACGCTTGATCTGCGGATCGTTCCACTGGGTGATGTCGCCCAGGTAAATGCTGGCCACCGTGGCGCCGTCCAGATGCAGCTGGCCGGCCTGAATGCCTTTGAGGTTCACCACCGGCACGACCCCGCCGATGATCATGGGAAATTGCAGCAGGCCTGCAGCCTTCAAGTCATCCGGCTTGAGCGGCATGTCCGACGCCCCGAAGGTCACGGTCTTGGCCTTGATCTGCTTGATTCCGCCGCCCGACCCGATGGACTGATAATTGAGGCCGACCCCGGTGAGCTTCTTATAGGCATCCGCCCATTTGGCATAGATCGGATATGGGAAGGTAGCACCCGCACCGGAGATGTCCGCGGCACCCGCGGCAACTGTCCAAGTGGCGGCGGCTAGGCCGAGAGCGACACGTTTGATCATTGTAATTCGCATTGTCTATAGGCTCCGTTTCAAGTGCTGCTGCCGCCCGTATCGCGACCGCAAGTCGAGGATTGACCTCCCATTGTCGGCGAGATGCATGACGTTTTGATGAAGCGTTTACTCATGGAAAGCCGATCCCGATTCGCAACATGCGGATTTTTCGCACTTTTTATGCGAGATGCAGGCGAAGTTCGCCGGGAGCGCCGGCGCCATCCTTGGCGAGCATCATCAAGGCGCAATGTTACAGTTTTATGACAGTGCGTCCACACCGTCCTAGACACCGGGATTTTGACCGATTGGCGGGAGGCACCCACCGACAAGGATAGGAAGCCGAAGGCCACGTCAAGGCAGCAGTGGCCTCCAGCTTCCTATCCTCCCCGGCGGGGCTCCTACCGGTCAATATCTCGGTGCCGAGGGACTAGGCGTGATAGTCGGCCGCGACGGTCTCGTCGATCGGCGCCCGCCGCGAACTCATCGCGTTGAACACCGGCGTCAGCACGATCACCACGAGAAGATTGAGAATGACGGTGTAAACGGCCGTGTAGCCCGGGAACGCGTGGCCGCCGATCACCAGGGGAAAGGTGGGCGTCAGCTTCGTGGCGACGGCCATCCACGTGCCCGTGACGGTCCCGACGGCCCAGCCGGCCAGAAGCGCCCACGAATTGAACCATCGGGTATAAGCACCGAGCATCACCGGCGGGAGCGTCTGAATTATCCAGATGCCGCCCAGCAATTGCAGCTGGATGGCGTATTGCGTCGGGACGAAGAGGATGAAGACCAGCGCGCCGACCTTGACGATGAGCGACACCAGTTTCGCCATGCGCGACTCCTGCTTGTCGGTCGGATTCCTGTTGATGAATTCCCGGTGGATGTTGCGGGTATAGAGATTCGCCGCGGCGATCGACATGATGGCCGCCGGCACCAGCGCACCGATGCCGATCGCGGCAAAGGCGATGCCGACGAACCAGGAAGGAAAGCTGTGGAGCAACAGCGCGGGTACCGCAAAATTGTTGCCGAACTGCTTGAAGCCCGCGGCATATTCGGGGAGCTTGTCGACGCCTCCGGCGATGACGAAGAAGCCCAATAGCGCGAGCAGGCCCAACATCAAGGTATAGCCTGGAAGCATGGCGGCATTGCGGCGGATGGCATGACCGCTGCTGGCGCTCAAGATGCCGGTGAGCGAATGCGGATAGAGGAACAGCGCCATGGCGGAACCCAGCGCCAATGTCGCATACCCGCTGTACGAGCCCGTGGTATTCGGTCCTGGCACGGCCAGCAGAATTTTCTGCGCCGGAACCGCCGCGAAGATCTTCGCGAAGCCGCCCAACTGCGTCGGAATCACGACGATTGCAACCAAGGCGGTGACATAGATGAGGAGATCCTTGACGACGGCGATCGACGCCGGCGCCCGCAATCCGCTCGAATAGGTGAACGCGGCCAGCACCACGAAGGCAACGAGCAGCGGCAGATCGGCGGCAAGTCCGGTTCCCGAGATGCCGAGTGCCCCGATCACCACCTGGATTCCGACCAGCTGCAAGGCGATGTACGGCATGGTCGCGACGATTCCGGTCACCGTCACCGCGAGCGCCAGCCAGCGATTTCCAAAGCGGCCGCGTACGAAATCGCCGGCCGTGATATAGCCGTGCTTGTGGCACACGTGCCAGAGGCGGCGAAACACCAGGAACAGCAAGGGATAGATGATGATCGTATAAGGCACGGCGAAGAACGCGACCGCGCCGGCGCCGAAAGCGAGCGCCGGAACCGCAATGAAGGTATAGGCGGTGTAGACGTCGCCACCGACCAGAAACCAAGTAATGAGCGTGCCGAATCGCCTTCCGCCCAAACCCCATTCGTGCAGCTGATCGAGATCGCCCTTGCGCCAGTGAGCGGCGGCGAATCCGAGCCATGAGATCAAGCCGAACAAAATCACGAATATGCTGAGTGCGATCCAGTTCACATCCTGCACGGCAATCCCCTGTCGTTTCGTCTAGTTATTTTTATCGAATCGTCTCAATCAGTCATCGGTAGCAAAATAAACGACCGCCGTGAAAACCGCACTCACGATGACCCACAGGAGCTGGAACCAATAGAAGAACGGGATGCCCATCAACGTGGGCTCGATTCGATTGTAGAAGGGCGGCCATAGAGCGACCGCGAACTGGATGACGAACAGGAGGTACCACCAGCTCCATCCGCCGCGCTTCTTGTGCGCCTCCATCATTGCGTGAAACCTCTTTCGGCCAGAGAGTGTCCGTCGAGGTGATCGTACCCGCGCGCCGCGCTCATGTCGACCTCATGGACCCGGTGTTCCGGGCCATGAGGTCGACTTCATACCGGTCGCTAGAACTTGTAGCGCACGCCGACCGTCGGGTTCAGGTCGGTTTTGTTGAGGAAACCGCTGGCCAAGCCGTTCTGCGCATCGGACCACATGACACCGACATAGCCGTCGAAACGCTTGCTCATGCGATAGACCGCATCCACGGACGCCACGTTGAGAGCGCCGGTGCAGGTCGCCGCCTTGGTGGTGGTGCAGCCGGCGTTTGCGCCGCTGCCGAAGCTGTTCTGATGGTTCCAGTAATAGGCCCCGGTCAGATCGAGGCTCGAATTGACCGCGTACTTCAGGCCGGCCCACACGCTCAGCAGAATCCTGTCGTTGGGGAAGTTGGTGTTGTTGACGACGCCCAGCTTGTAGCCGCCGATATCGTCGAAGCCCACCGCGAGCGGCGTGGACGGGTTGGCGAATTGGATACGCTCATAGCCGAAATAGACCTTCGGGGCGCCGAAGTTGTACAGCGCCATGAGGCTGTAGCTCGTATTGTCCGACACCGTCCCGGACACAGAGTTGCTCGAGGACAAACCCAATGCCGGCAAGGCGGCGACCTGGGCCGCAGTGCCGATCGCCGACGCCGCGATGGCATCCTTGACCTTCACATAGTACGCATCGATCGACAGGCCCGCGAAATCGCCGCCGAGTTGAAATTCGAAGGCGGTATTGGCGCTGCCGGTGGCGCCGTTGAACTTGTAGTCGGCACCCACGTGAATTCCGTTGAACACTCCCACATATTTCAACGACGAATCGAGACGACGGTCCTGCGTGTCGCCAGCGCCGGCGGTGGTTCCGGAAAGTCCGATCAGCGAGAAAGCTTGGGATGCCGCGTTCGGGTCATACTTGGCAACGCCATCCGCCAGGGTCGAGTTCTGACGGCCGAAGGTGAACGTACCGATCGACTTGGAACTCACACCCACGAAAGACTGCTGGAAAATCTGACCCGCAATGCTCGAATCCAGGTTGGTGGTTTGCGAGGCCAAGGGACGGCCATTGTTCTGGGTCTCGGACTTCAAGGCATCGCTGATGTCGCCGGACTGCGGGTTGAAAAAGGTCTCCAGCTTGAACACGGCCGACCAATCCCCGGCCAAGGGCTCAAGGCCCTGCAGGCCGACCCGGGATTGGCTCAGGTTGTTGGGCGTGGCGCCCAGGGTCGAATGGTTGCTGTTCTTCTGAACGATATCCGCACTGCCGCCGGCAAAGTAATCGCTGATCGGAGCGCCATGCGTCTGATATTGCAGGCCGATGTCAATGAGGCCGTACAGTGTGATGCCGTGAAAGGTTAGGCTGTCGTCGGCAGGCGGTGCGGCGCTTTGCGCGTGCGCAACACCAATGGCCGCCGACAAGGTCCCCACCAGGAAAAGCCCCTTCATCCGCGAATAGGCGCTGTGGCCGCGCATACCGATAGCAATCCGCGGAGATCTCTTATTTGCGTCAATCACAGCTGCACTCCCTAAGTTTTCGATTGTTAGATTTAAACGGCTTTTTGTTACAGCCGTATTACATCCCCTCAGAACGCGTCATACATATATAAGATACGACTGGCTGGAGCAAGTTAGCGGATGTCTCTTTTTAGCCACAAACTGGTAAAAGCCGGAGGCCGCTGGCGCAGGTCCGGTACAGCGCTACGAATTGGTCCGCCGTTGTTTGCCCGGCGGCCACACCAGGATGTGCTGCATGGCCTCAAACATCACGGTGCCGAACTACTCAGCACGCGTCGAAAGGCGGCAACGATGGCAGGCTGAGGTCGCCGGATGGCGGGCACGGTTTGATAATTCTGCCACCCGCCCCCAAGGCTCTTGTAGAGCTGGACGAACTGCTCGCCCTGAGCCACTTGCGCCGTCGCGTACTGTTCCTGCAGATCGTAGAACTGACGTTCGGCATCGACGACATTGAGAAAGTCGGTGAGGCCCCGATTGTATCTGCGGGTGGCCAAATCAACGGCCCGTTCGCCCGCCATCATGGCCGTGCTCAATTTCTCCATACGTATCTGTTGCGCTTCATAGGCATCGACTGCCGTATCCACCTGCTGCACGGCGGTCAGGATGGTTTTCCGATAGTTCACCATGCTCGCACGAGCGGCCAATTGGGCAATGTCGACCTCCGCATCGAGCGCGCCGAAGTCGAGAAGAGGCCATATCGCTCCAGGCCCAAAGGACCAAATATGCTTACTGACACTCGGAAGCGTCCCCCAGCCTTGACTCTGACTGCCGATCGCTCCGGTGATCGCGACCTGTGGAAAGAGATTGGCGGTTGCCACACCGATCCGCGCAGTCGCTGCGGCGAGTTCGCGCTCCGCCACTTGGATATCCGGTCGACGTTTCAACAGGTCGAGCGGCACGCCGGGCGCGCTTGGCGCGGGCATCGATGGGATGAGATCGGGTTTCGAGAGTTCTTGAACCATGTTCTCGGGATACTCGCCGACGAGCACCGCCAGCGTGTACTCGGCGGCGTTCACCTCCGCCTCGACCGGGGCAATCTGCGCTTCCAGTGTCGCAAGTTCGCGAGTCGCCAGCGCCACATCGAGCTCGTTCGTGATACCGCGCTCATAGCGAATAGTGACAATGCGCAGCGACTCGCGCAGTACATCGCTTGCTTTGTGCAAGATGCCCGCACGTACCTGAAATCCGCGCAGATCGACGTACGCGCGCACCACGTCGGCGACCACCGAAGTTAGGACATCGTAGCGCGCGGCGCGTGCCGCTTGAGTATCAGCCCGCGCCGCTTCGAACTCCCGCCGGAATTTCCCGAATAGGTCGAGCTCCCAAACCGCATCGAATCCAGCAATCGTGTTGATGTGTTGCAGGCCGGAGCCATTGTCTGCGGATCTAAGCACCGGACTGGCGAGTCCCTTGGTGAGGTCGCTTCCGGTGCCACGCCCCGCGGCGGCGCTGGCATCCACGTCTGGTAATGCATATCCAAGCACCACCGCCTCGTACGTGCGCGCTTGCTGCAATCTGTCGAGCGCGATTTCCAGGTCCAAGTTGGACTTGACTGCGCGAGCGACGAGCGAGTCCAGTTCTTCATCATTCAGGGCGCGCCACCAGGTCGCCAAATCCAGAGGGGGCGCAGCGGGTTGAGTACTCAGGGCCGCAGAACTCGGGCCAACGCTGGCTGCAAAGTTCGCGGGCTCATCAGGTTTCGGGGTATGGTAACGGGGACCCGCCGCACAGGCTGTCAAACCGGCGATTAACCCGAGAACGATGAATCGTAAGGCTTTCACGGGTGACCTTTCAGCGCTTCGCGCCGAGGGGTTTGTTGGTGACGTCAGGCTCGTTGACGGCGACCGTTTGACCCGATGCAATTTGGCTGCTGATATTCAATACCAGTCGGTCACCCGGTTTTATGCCCGAGGCCAACTCGACCAAACTCCCGTTGTCGCGAGCGATCACCACATTGGCAAATTGGATCTTGCCGTTTGCATCGACTTGCGCGACTTGCGTGCCGGAAGCGCGAAATATCAACGCGGCGGCGGGCACTTCGACCAACCCTCGAGGCGGCAGTCTGAAAGCGATATTCACATACATGCCGGGTACCAGCGCGTGATCGGCATTCGGCATGTCGACTTCCACGCGCATGGTGCGGGCCTGCGCATTGATGGATTCTGCGGACCGCGCTATTTTTCCGGAGAAAACCCCTCCCACGGCACCGGTCGCGCGTATCTCGGCCGGTATTCCCGCGTTCATCAATTCCCCGGAAGCGCTCTGCGGCACGTCCACGAAAATACGCAAGGGATCGGTCTGTGCCATGCGATACAGGGGTGTTGTCGTCGATCCACTGCCTGCCGTCACCAGGTTGCCGACGTCGATCTTGCGCTCCGTGACGGTCCCGTCGAAGGGAGCTTTCACTTGTTTGAATTCCGTCAATGCGCTGTATTGATCGACCTTGGATTTGTCGAGATTCACTTGCGCATTGGCCGCATACAGCCGCGCCTCCGAACTTTCGTAGTCCGCCTTCTTGGACTCCCGCTCCTGTTCGGACACAACCCCTTTCGGCGAATCGCGCCAGCGCTCGTTGGTCGTTTTGCTGAACTCGGCTTCGGCCTTTCGCGCCCCCACTTGCGCCTCCGAGGCCTTGAGTTGCGCTCGCGCCGCGGCCAATTCGGCATCGAGTTCGGGTGTCTCGATGGTCGCGAGCACCTGGCCCTTTTTGACGTGATCGCCGATGTCCACCAGCCATTTCGCCACGTAGCCGTTGACGCGCGCGTAAATCGTCGTCTCGTACCAGGCCGCAGTCTCCCCCGGAAGGACCAAATCCTGGCCCATGGTCGCCGGCCGGGCGATCACGACATCCACGGGCGGCGGCGTCGAATACGCAGTCTCCCCGGCTGTCGCCACCGCGTGTGCGTGGAAAAAACGAACCAGGATCACCACCACACAACACGCCACCAAAAACACCGCGGCAATGCGAACCCCCCTCTTCGTGCGGCGACCCGTATCGGGATCGAAGTGGGTAGACACGTGGCCGTGCTCCGCACGCGACACATCGTCGGGATACTTGCTGTGAGACGGATTCTCGCTCAACGGCGGTGAAGTGTCGGGATGCTCTGGGTCATGCGGTTGCATTGGCTCTACCTTTAACGTCGAAATCAGTCACAGCGGTCGGTTGGCGGCGCAACAACCGATACATAGTGGGCACAAAGATCAGAGTCGCAAATGTTGCGAACAGCAAGCCGCCAATCACCGCCCTGCCCAGTGGAGCGTTTTGTTCACCGCCCTCGCCGATCCCTAGGGCCATCGGCACCATGCCGAGAATCATCGCACCCGCGGTCATCAGCACCGGCCGCAGCCGCGTGTACCCCGCGGAGATTGCAGCGCGCAATGGATCGTCGCCGGCCGCCATACGTTGGTTCGCAAAACTGACCACCAAAATACTGTTCGCGGTGGTCAAACCAATACACATCAGTGTGCCCATGAGCGCCGGCACACTCATGGGGGTTTGAGAGAGGAACAGCATCCACAGCACTCCCCCTAAGGCAAACGGAACCGCCATCAGCACGATGAGGGGGTCGATCCAGCTCTGGAAGTTCATGACCAGAAACAGGTACACCAGAATGATCGCGAGTGCGATGCCGGTGAAGAGGCCCGTATAGCTCTCGCGCATCGTCTCCACCTGACCGCTCAAGGTCACCGTCAAGGCTTTCGACGCATCCGGGCGGTGCGCCTTCAAGACCTCATCGATGTCGTGAGCCGCGCCGTACAGGTCTCGGCCCTGAACGTCGGCATGCACGTCGAATACCGGGCGAATATTCAATTGCGAGGTCACCATCGGAACCGCCTCGCGACCAAAGGACGCAAGATTGAGGAGCAACTGCCCGGACGTCACGCCGGCGCCCGAGGTCACCGGCATGGTCTGCAGATCTTGCGAGGAGCGGATTCGGTAGGTCGGCACTTGAACGACAAGCGGATAACTCACGCTGTTGCGAGGATCCACCCAGAAGTTTGGCGCTGTTTGCGCACTCGAATTGGTAGCGACCAGCACGTTATTGGCTGCCTCTTGTTGCGTCACGCCGGTCTGCGTTGCCAGTGCGCGATCCATGTCCACAGTCAGCGCCGGCGCGTTCGGGACTTGAAATACATGCGAGTCCACGACACCGGCGACGCGCGTCAGGGCGCGCGCGATTTGCGACGCGAGGGTAAACGCCGCGTCCTGATCCGGCCCCGAAATTCTGACATCGATCGGCGCCGGCTGGCCAAAATTGAGCACCTGGTCGACGATGTCGGCGGGTTGAAAGAAGAACTGAAGCTCCGCGAACCGCGCAGGCAGTTCCCGGCGCAACATCGCAATGATTTTCGCGGTCGGCGAATGCTTTTCATTCAACGAAATCAATATCTCGCCATCCATCGGACCCACGGTAGCCGAGTCGCTCAGCGCAATATTGATACCGCTATACGGTAATCCAATGTTATCGAGCATCACGTCGATTTGATCATTGCCTATCAGCTTGCGGATCTGCGCCTCGACTTCGGCAAAGTATTGTTGGGTTCTCTCGAGCCTGGTTCCGGCAGGCGCCCGGACGTGTAGGCGCATTTGTCCCGCATCCACTTGCGGGAAGAAATCACGCCCCAAGAAAGGAAACAGAAGCATCGACACCACGATCAATCCAACGAATGCCGTCACCGTCAGACGCGCCTGAGAAAGTGCCCATGAGAGGGTATTGCGATAGCTCTCCCGAAATCTCTCGAATCCTCGCTCGAACCCCGCCTGAAATCTCACGAGCGAATTCTTGCCACGGACATTCTCGTGCGCCGGCTCGTGCGCCGGCTCGTGCGCAGTTTCCTTGCCGAATTCATGCACGGCGCGACGCATCAAATAGCTGAACAGCACCGGCACCATCGTGAACGAGAGCGCGAGGCTCGCGAGCAGCGCCCCGATAACGGAGAGCGACAGCGGCGAAAAGAGATACTTGGCCGTGCCTTGCAGCAAAAACACCGGCACGAAGACAATACAAATGCAAAGAGTGGACAAAAATGTCGGTATCGCGACCTCGTTGGCACCGACCACGATGGACTGATGCAATGGTTCACGCATCGCAACATGGCGCTCGATGTTTTCGATCACGACCGTGCCGTTGTCGACCAGAATGCCGATCGCTAACGCAAATCCGCCCAAGGTCATGGTATTGAGCGTTTGCCCAGCCAGATCGATGAACAGTACGGCCGTGATGATGGACAGCGGAATCGCCGCGAGAATGATCACGGACAGCCGGACATTGCCCAGAAACATGATGATGACCAGCGCGGTCAACCCCGCTGCCATACAGGCGCTCAGAAGCACGCTATTGAGCGCCGCCTTCACGAATACGGATTGATCGAATAACGCCTTGACCGTCACGTCTTGCGGCAGCACTTTCTTGATGTCGAGCAGCGCCGCACGCACACCGTCGATCACGGCCAGGGTCGACACGCCGCCGGTCTTTCGGATCGACATCAGCGCGCCCGGAGTTCCGTTGACCGACACGGAATTCGTCTGCACCTGAAATCCGTCATGCACATGCGCGACGTCACGCATGAATACCGTTCGCCCGTCCACTTGCTTGATGGGGAACGCATTGATGGTCTCAATGACGTTCGGCGAATTATTCATGGCCAAGGTGTAGTCCTTGTCCCCGATCTTCACGTCACCTGCCGGGAGAATGACATTTTGATGCTGTAAGGCGCTGCTGACATCCGACGCGGATAGGCCCCGTGCTTGCAGCGCCTGCGAGTCCAAATCGGCCATGATCACGCGCGGTTTTCCGCCGTAGGGGTAAGGAACCTCGGCGCCGTGAACCACGGCGAGAGCAGGTCGAATGATGTTCTGGCCCAAATCGTTGAGCTTGGTGTCGGGCAACGACTTGCTGGAGAGGCTCAACTGAATGATTGGCACATCGGTAGCGCCGTACCGCAGCACCAGCGGCGGCGTGATGTTGGGCGGCATGTACTTGAGTACCACCAGCGCGCTGCTGGCGAGCTGCGAGACCGCGCGCGTCACATCAGCGCCTTCATGAAGGTAGATTTTTTCCACCCCCACGCCTTGGTAGCTGATGGCTTCGATGCGCGAGATGTCGTCCACCAGCGAGGCGAGCTGGCGCTCGTGCAGCGTTAAAATGCGGTTCTGGATATCCTGTGCGCTCATACCGTTGTAGGTCCAGACCACGGCAACTACCGGGATGTCGATCTCTGGAAAGATGTCGATGGGCATGCGCAAGGCTGCTCCAAAGCCCATTAAAGTAATCAAAATCAGTGAGGCCACCACCGTGTAAGGCCGCTTGAGTGCTATTTCGACGACGGACATGCAGGGCCCTCTATTGCAATGCGGCCAATCTAGACCTAGCGAGACCGGGCGTCAGGAGTCGAAAGTCATGACTCGAAGTGACTTTAGTCACTTTTTGATAGCGACCTGCGAGCGATCTGAGGAGTTAATCGAGACTCGCCACGCCCTGGCGGCTGATTACCAGCGAGCCGACGGTGCGTGCCTCCAGGGACGAAACTACAGCGTGGAATAATCGATGCCGACAGCTACTGACTCATTCAGGCCGCCGCTGCTTTCTGGAGAGAATCGCGAGTTCGGTCCGCGTATTGGCGTGCAGCTTCTCCATGATTCGACTGACGTAGTTCTTGATGGTGCCTTCGGCCAGGAACAGCGCCTGAGCGATCTGCCGATTGCTCATGCCCTCGGCTATGCGCTCGAGAATCTTCTCCTCCTTGTCACTCAAGGGTTCTGTGGCGAGTTCGCAGCCACGGCTCGGCGCGGCCAAGTCCGGGGTTCGGCTAGGCGATGCATCCTCGCCATTCGGCTCCGATTTGGAGACCTGCGCCAGACGCCGAAATTGGTCCATCACTTTGCGCGCAATCTGTGGTGTCAAGCGCGATTCGCCGCGCTTCAACGCACGGATCGTTTCCAGTAATTCGTCTTCCGCCGCATCCTTGAGCAAGTATGCGTGTGCACCCGCGCGTACTGCCTCAAACACTGTTTCATCGTCATCCAACGTGGTCAGAACGAGAACCTGAGTACCGGGCAGCGCCCGCGTGATTTCCCGGGTCGCGGCCACTCCGCCTTTCAACGGCATGTGTAGATCCATCAAGACCACGTCGGGGCGCAGCAATTGCGCGAGGTCCACAGCCTCGACGCCGTTGCTTGCCTGGCCGACCACTTCCATATCGGGCTCCATGGACAAGAGCAGTGCCGCACCCCGGCGCACCAGCGCTTGATCTTCGGCGATGACGATTCGAATGACCGGCAGATTGGGATTCTGACCGGCGTTGTGAAGTCCCATGGTCATCACCTTAAGGTTAACATTCTCGGGCCGCAATGATGCAACCCGCACGGCGCCACTTGGAAGTGACTTTCGTCACCTGTTAACGTGCAAGGATGAGCAACGCTGTGACTACCGGGGACCCACGGCGCTTCGCCTGGGACATCGATCCGAGGCACAGTCTGGCGGCGGGAGCCATGTGGCTGATCATTGCGCTGGCGATCACATTTTCGACCGCGGCGGCGGTGTGGGTCGGCAGCATCGCGAAGGAGAACATATTCGAGCAGCACGTGAGACGCCTGTCGCTGCAAACCGACCAGCTGAGTTCCGATCTCGGACAGGCGCTCGCATCCCGGCTTGGTGCAGTGCGGGCCGCCAGATCCATGCTGCGAGGCTCTGCCCTACCCGGCCAACAGAACAATGTAAGCGACGTATTCGAAGAATTGGTTTCGGCCTACCCCGAACTTGATTGGATCGCGATGGCCGACTCGAACGGCGCCATCGTCGGCACCCGCGGCGCCTATCAGAAGGGCAGCAGCGTCAATTCGCGCGAATGGTTCACCGCCGGATTGCAGGGACCGTGGCTAGGGGTCATTGACGATGTCCGGCGATCCCCCGAAGACTCGCGAGACCGGCTTCCGATAGAGGACTCCGTACTCGGCGACATGGCAGCTCCTGTCCGAGACAAATCCGGTCGAGTCATCGGAGTCATCGCCGCACATCTGAGTTGGCGGCGAGAAGCGAATTATCCCGGCCGCCCGAACGGCGAATCCGATCCGCATGGCATTGCGCAAGCTTATGTCCTCGACCGCGCGGGGGTTGTTCTCATCGGCCCCGACGCCATACGGGGCGCGGCGTGGAAGGGAACTCCCGTCAGCGGCGGAACAGTGGTCGTACCCGCGGCGGATTCTTTCAAGGAAACGACCGCGTCAATGCACTTTGAACGCCTGCCCAATGGACGGCAGGTGCTCGTGTCCCGCGCACCCTTGAGTGCCGGCGGCGGTGTGACGCCCCTCGGCTGGCAAGTCCAGCTGACTGAGCCCAATGAGCGCGTGTATCAACGCGCCGACGCGTTGGCGCTGCGAATTCTCTGGGTGTCGCTCTGTCTCGGCGTGGTCACCGCGCTGCTGGGCGCAGTCGGGGCGCGGCATCTCACGCGGCGACTGAAGCGTCTGACGCTATCCGTGGCCGCGGTAGGGCGCAGCGAAGTTGCCCGCATAGACGTACAAACGGGACGCGACGAGGTGGCGCGGCTGGCCCGCGCCTTTGCCAAGATTCTCGATGATCTCCAACAAGAGCGCAGCGAACTGAAGACCCTGAGCAGCGAACTCGAGCGACGGGTTGCAGTCAGGACGCGCGAAGTCGAGCGTCTCGCGGAAGAGTCGCGTTACGCTGCCATTGTCCGCGAGCGCCTGAAAATCGCTCGGGAGCTGCACGATACACTCGCCCATTCGATGATGGCCATGCTGAGCGAGATCCGATTCCTGCGAAAGCTCCAAAACCATGACCCCGGGGCCGTGACCGCCGAACTCGCGCACGCCGAAGAGGTGGCACACGAGGGACTCAAGGAAGCCCGGATCGCCATCACTCAGATGCGCGTCAACGCAGTGCGCGAAACAGGCCTTGGACCGGCGCTGTCGAACGCATTCAACCGGTTCATCGATCACACGGGTCTGACCGGGGAATTCACGGCGGACGTCGAGGCCGCCCGTTTCGGCGACGAACGCGCCGAAACGATGTTGCGCATTGCGCAAGAGGCCCTGCGCAATATCGAGCGGCATGCCAATGCGACTCGTGTGGTCGTAAACCTGCAATCGATCAACGGCACGCACTTGGAATTACGAATCGAGGACAACGGAGTCGGCTTCGATCCGGAAAAACAGCGCCCGGGACACTACGGCGTCGTGGGGCTACGCGAACAAGCGGAGCTGATCGGCGCAGGCCTCAGAATCGACAGCAAGCCCAATGAGGGCACGAAGATCTCGGTGTCGCTGGGGCTGTCGCCGATCGCATTCGCTCCAAACCCCTAGTACCTCGACACGCTCTTCTTCTTGGCACAGTGATGTTGAGCGGCCCGGCGCGAAGGGCCTGGGGGGATGGGAAGCGTCGAGGCAACTGTGCTCGTTCTTCGTTGCCTCGACGCTTCCCATCCCTCCAGACCCCATGCAAACCGGTCAAAATCTCTGGCCCAGAGCGCTAGGTCGCAAGCAACAGCTCCAAGATGCGCCGATAAATGCGCTGCATCCCATCGATATCGGCGGCGCGCACGCATTCGTTCACTTTGTGGATGGTCTGATTGATCACGCCGAGTTCGATCACCTGAGCGCCCATGGGCGCGATGAAGCGTCCGTCCGAGGTTCCGCCGCCCGTCGATAGTTTCGGCGTGATCCGCAATTGTTCCTGCACTGCGCGGATCGCGGCCTGCGACAGTTCCCCCGGAACGGTCAGGAACGGGTATCCGGAGATGAACCATTCCAACGAGTACTTGACGCCATGGCGGTGCAACAGCTCTTCGACCACGGTCTTGAGGGAGTCGACCGTCTGCTCCGTCGAAAAGCGCAGATTGAAGCGCGCCTTCAGTTCTCCCGGAATGACATTGGGCGCGCCCGTGCCGGCGGAAATATTCGATACCTGGAAACTCGTGGGCTGGAAGTGCTCGTTGCCGTGATCCCAGGTTCGCGCCGCGAGCTCGGTCAGCGCGGGCGCCACCGCGTGCACCGGGTTGTCGGCGAACTGCGGGTAGGCGATATGACCCTGGATACCGTGTACCGTGAGACGCCCGCTCAGGCTGCCGCGCCGGCCGATCTTGATGGTGTCGCCGAGAGCATTCTCGCTCGACGGTTCTCCCACCAGGCACCAGTCGATGGTCTCGTTGCGTTCGCGCAGCACCTCGACCACCCGGCGCGTGCCGTCGACCGACGGCCCTTCTTCATCGCTGGTGATCAAGAAAGCAATCGTGCCTCGATGGGCCGGATGCCGGTCTATGAATTCCTCACAGGCCGTCACCATGGCTGCTAGGCCGCTTTTCATGTCGGCCGCCCCGCGCCCATACAAAAACCCGTCCTTGATGACCGGCAGGAAGGGATCGCTGCCCCACTCGGCCACCGGTCCCGGCGGCACCACGTCGGTATGTCCGGCGAAGCAAAATACCGGCCCGCCGCGGCCGCGTTTGGCCCAGAAATTGTCGACCGGGCCGAAGCGCATGCGTTCCACGCTGAACCCGAGGGCCTCGAGCCGTGCGATCAGCAACGTCCTGGCATCCGCCGTCGGTGGGGCTCACCGAGGCGCGCGCAATCAGCTCCTCCGCCAATATTAGGGTGCCGGACTTCGGCGCCGGGTTCGGCATCAGAAGCGCAGTACCGGAGCCTGGCGCCGCAGATTGATCCATACCCCGTAGGCACCGAGGGCAACAGCCGCCATGAGCACCCAGGCCGGCATGGCGAGCCCCAGGAAGGTCCAAGTGACCTTGGCGCACTCTCCGGAGCCGGTCAGCACCTTGACCAGCACCTCGCTCAGGGAAAACACCTTGAGCATGAAATCGAGCGACGCTCCGCAGGCCGGAACGCTGCCCTCCGGCAGGCTCTGAATATAAAGATGCCGGACCGCTACGCCGATGGTGGACAGCGCGGATAGCGCGAGCAGCGACGCATACACACGCCGCGCCCAGGCGACCGGATCGTGCACGGCCGCGATCAGGAACACGAGCCCCATCGCAAATACGCCGACACGTTGGAAAATGCACAAGCGGACAGGGCTCCAAGTGCAGGACCACTTGCGCGTAATAGGCATAGGCCAGCACGCCGGCGCACGCGGCAAACCCGAGAATATTCCCTTGGCGCGAAGTCATCAGCTGCGAAGCATAGCCTGTGCAGCGTCGATTTGCTTGGCGACGTCCTCGAGCGAGGTGTGGCGGATGTCCTTGCCGTGAACCATGTAGATCACATACTCGCAGATATTCTTGGCGTGATCGCCGATGCGCTCCAGGGCGCGCACGATCCACATGATCTCGAGCGCGCGCCGAATGGTGCGCGGGTCCTCCATCATGAAGGTGATGCACTGGCGGTGGATCGATTCGTATTCCTCGTCCACCATCTTGTCTTCGCGCGCGGTCTTGAGCGCCGCCTGGGAATCCATGCGCGCAAACGCGTCGAGCGCATCATGCACCATCTGCGCGACCTGTCGGCCGAGGTGCTTCACTTCGCGGTACTTGTCCGCGGGCCGCTCCATGGTGGCGAGCCGCGAGGCGATGTAGCCGATTTTCTCGCCCTCATCGCCGATGCGCTCCAGATCGGTGATGGTCTTGATGATGGCGACGATGACGCGCAGGTCTCCGGCCGCCGGCGCCCGGATCGCCAGGATGCGGCTGCACTCCTCGTCGATCGACACCTCCATGCCGTTGACCTTGTAATCGTCGGTCGCGACCGATTCGCCCAAGCGGCTGTCACCTTCGACCAGGGCGGTGATCGCCTTGTGCAGCTGCTGCTCCACGAAGCCGCCCATCTGCAGCACCTGGTTGCGGACCTTCTCCAGATCTTCGTTGAAGCGGCGGGAGATGTGGTGGGTGAGGTCGGCCGTTTCCATAAAAATTACCTTGAGAGCTCGAGCCTTGAGAACATTCGACGAACGCGTCTGCCACGCGCGGTTTCATTTACATCCGATTGCGCCGCGCGTCAACACTGCTCGCGATAATTGTGACGTCAAGCGCTCACCGCCGCATCCGCCGTCTGCTGCCAAATCCGCTGCTGCGGGAAATGGCAGGTAAACGTGCTGCCCTTGCCTTCCGTGCTCTGCACGTCGAGCCAGCCGCCGTGCCGCTGCAAGGCATGCTTGACGATGGCGAGTCCCAACCCCGAGCCGCCCTGCCCGCGGGAGCGGCCCGCGTCCACGCGATAGAATCGTTCGGTCAGGCGCGGGATGTGTTCGGCCGGAATGCCGATGCCGCTGTCGATCACGGAGAAGTACGCCCCCTCCGCATCGCTCCACCAGCGCATGCGCACCGTGCCCTCCGCCGGCGTGTATTTCATGCCGTTCACCAGCAAATTGGTGAATGCGGATTCGAGCTCGTGCGCGGAGCCGAACAAGCCCGTCGGTCGACTCCAAGTCCAGGACCACCTGACGCGGCCGATCGGCGCTGGCCAGAGCATCGCGATGCAGCCGCTCCAGCATGCCCGGCACATCGATCGGCTCGCGCGCCGCCTCGCCGTCCGTCGATTCCAGGCGCGACAGCACCAGCAGATCGGCGATGATGGCATTCATGCGCTGCGCCTGGGCGCGCATGTCCTTGATGGGTCCGGACCAAGCCGGATCGATGGAGGGGTCGTCCGCCAGGGTGTCGAGATAGCCGGAAATCACGGTCAAGGGCGTGCGCAACTCGTGCGACGCATTGGCGACGAAGTCCTTGCGCATCGCCTCCAGGCGCATTTGCCGGGTCACGTCGCGCACCAGCAACAGGGACTGGCCGCCGCCGTAGGGCACCATCTGCAGCGCCAGGTACAGATCCAGCTGCACCGGCGGCCGGATCACCAGCGGCATCGCAAAATCGTCGCCGTGCAGGTAGAGCACGAACTCCGGCGAGCGGATCAGATTGTCGATGCGCAGACCGATGTCGACGGGCCGCTTGAGGCCGAGCAGGCGCGCCGCCTGGCGGTTGAACCAGACGATTTCGCGCTGGATGCTCAGGATGATGACGCCGTCCGGCAGCGCCGCCGTGGAGCGGCGCAGCTCGCGAAACAGCTGCACCAGACGCTGCTTGTGGAACTGCTTGCGCCGATGCAGCCGCACCACTTGGCCGACGATGTCGCCCCAAATCCCGCCGAGATTGGGCGGATCGATCTGCGAGCGCAGGCGCAGCCAGCGGTCGAGGCGGTACAGAGTGACCAGCTGCCAGCCGAGGTACAAGCAGGCGGCCGCCAGAATCCACAGCCAAATAGGCCCTATCAGCAGGCCCAGACACAGACCCAACATCAGAATGCCCGCGAGCCGCGCGAGCGCGAAAGTCCACATCGCTGCCATTGACTAGCCGCGCCCGCCCTCCTTAAGCGTCTCGGGTGGAGAACCGGTAGCCGGCGCCACGCACGGTCTGCACCAACCGCTCCAGTTGATAAGGCTCGAGCGCCTTGCGCAGCCGGCGGATGTGCACATCCACCGTACGCTCCTCCACATAAGTATTGCCGCCCCAGACGCGATCGAGCAACTGGCCGCGCGAGAACACCCGCTCCGGATGGGTCATGAAAAAATGCAGCAGGCGATATTCCGTGGGCCCCAAGGAGATTTCGCGCTCGCCCGCGCTCACCCGGTGGCTCGAGTCGTCGAGCTTCAGACCGTCGGCCTCCACGACGTCGGCCGCGCCGGCCGGTGCGGCGCGCCGCAGCACGGCTTGGATGCGCGCCAGCAATTCGCGCGGCGAGAACGGCTTGGTGATGTAGTCGTCGGCGCCGCCCTCGAGGCCGCCCACCTTGTCCTGCTCCTCGGCGCGCGCGGTGAGCATGATGACCGGAATCTCCTCCGTGTCCTTGGCGCGCTTCAGCGATCGGGTCAGCTCCAGTCCGCTCATGTCCGGCAGCATCCAATCGACCAGCATCAAGTCCGGCCGCACATCGACGATCCGCGCCCGCGCCTCGCGGCAGTCCTCGGCCTCGCGAACTTCGTAGCCCGCGCGGCGCAAACCGAAGGCGACCATGTCGCGAATCGCTTTTTCGTCTTCGACTATGAGGATGCGCTTGGCGGTCATGTAGCCCTAGTCCCTTGATTCCGTTGAGCCCGCTATTACAACGATCGGGTGTGACAGTTCGATGACATTGATCATGGAGCCTTCTGCTGACGGCGTTCCGCCTCGGTCAACGCTACTTTATCGCGTAAATACAAAGGACACAGGTCCGCGGGATCCAAACTCTCCGCTCGCGCCAAGCTCAATGCGCCCAATAGGGCAAATTCGCGCGCGTGTGGCAGCGCGCGGCAGTCCTGTGGGTCGAGTTTCAACCCGGGCAGCGCGGCGAGGGTCGGGTACGCGGAAAAACCGCGGCCGATCCCACGGCAGGCGCCGGACGCCGGCAGCACCACGGTCTCGGGAGGCCCGACCCGCGGCGGGCAGCTCGCGATCAAGCCCCGCGTCGAATCCGCGGCGAAACACCCCCAGTAGACCTCGCCCATGCGCGCATCGAGACAGGCGAGCGTGTGCACCGCCCCGCCCCGGATGGCCTGGTACGCCAAGGCCTCCAGCGTGCTCACCGGCGCTACCCGAAGACCGGCGCCGAAGGCCAGGCCTTGAGCCACCGCCACGCTGATTCTGACGCCGGTGAACGAGCCGGGACCGATGCTGGCGGCGATGCCATCGAGCATGGACAGGGACACTTGGGCCTCTGCCAACACCGCCTCGACCATGCCGAGAATCTGCTGCGTGTGCGATCTTCTGCTTCGGCATACCGGCAGATCAGTTCATCGCCGCTGAGCAGCGCCACCGAACACGCCTCGGTCGCCGTATCGAGAGCCAGTACGCGCATGATCTAGATGGCCTGCGACGCGAGCGGCACGGCCGGACGCAGCTTTGCCAATCGCTCGGCGAGAAACACACGGCGGCGGCGCTGTCGGTAATGACCGGACTCGGCGGCAACGCCTCCATGAACACCCTGCCATAGGCTTTGGTCTTGAGCCGCGGGTCGCCGATGACGATCACGCCGAAATCATCGAAGTCGCGAATCAAGCGCCCCACCCCCTGTTTCAATGCCAGCACCGCCTGCGGCAACTGATACTCGAAGAATGGATTGCCGCCGCGCCGCCGAATGCCCTCCAGACGCGCTTTGAGCAGCGGATCGTCGGGCGAGGCAAAGGGCAGCTTGTCGATGGCCACGATCGAGAGCGCCTCACCCTTCACGTCCACGCCCTCCCAAAAGCTGCCCGTGGCCAAGCAGCACCGCATTGCCGAGTTCGCGAAACCGATTCAGCAGCGCCTCGCGCGGTGCCTCACCCTGCACCAGAACCGGAAACGGGGGATTCGGGAAACGCGCCTGCAGCGCACGGACACCCTCCGCCAATCCGCGATAGCTGGTGTAGAGCAGGAACGCGCGCCCGCCGCTCGGCCTCGAGCAACGGTGCGCAGACCTCGATGAATTTAGCGGCGAAGGCCGGATCCTGCGGCTGCGGCATGTGCGGCGGCAGAAAAATCCGCGCTTGATCCGCGATAGTCGAACGGACTGTCGATGCGCACCGTGCGCGCTTCCGGCAAACCGATGCGCGCGGCAAAGTGCGAGAAGTCCTCGCCGATGGCCAAGGTCGCCGACGTGAACACCCAGGCGCACGGCCGCGACTCGACGTATTCCCGCAGCCGCTCAGCAATCTCGAAGGGCGTGTACTGCAACAGCAGGCCCGTGGGGTTGACGTCGACCCAGCGCAGTCCCGTGTCGTCCGACAGTTCGCGCAAGGCGGCCAGGGAGTTTGCCAATGTCGCTCCCCGCCGCGCGCAGTTCGCCGTGCCCGCACCCGCGCCGAGGCCCTCCAGCTCAGTCGCGATGCCGCCGATGGCGGTCTCGAGCTCCGGCAACACGTCCAGAAACGCATCCGGCAGACTCGCCCATTCATAGCGCCCCTGCCCTCGATGCAATGCGCTGCGCAGCTCCTCGAGCCGTGCTTCCACGTCGCCGACAGCCGCGGCGAGGGCCGGAGCGCGCACCCCGGCAGACGCCATCTCGGCCGTGATGTCGCGCATCAGCAGCTGCACCTGACGCGCCGACCAGACCTGGCCGAAGAACTGTGCCGCGATGTCCGGTATCTGATGCGCCTCATCCAGGATGACGGCCTCCGCGCCCGGCAGCAGATCGCCGAAGCCCTCGTCCTTGAGTGCCAGATCCGCCAGCAGCAAGTGATGATTCACCACGACGATGTCGGCGGCCTGCGCGTTGCGCCGCGCCTCGAACACGTGACAACGCGACAACTGCGGACACTCCTGCCCCAGACAATTCTCCCGCGTCGAGGTGATCTGCGGCCACACCGGAGACTGCTCCGGCAAATCGGTGAGCTCCGTCAGATCGCCCGCCTTGGTGGTCGCGGCCCAGCGTGAAACGCGCGCCAGCGTGCGCGCCGCACCGCGCTCGCCCCCCAGCAGCGATCCCTGCTGAGTCGCGAGCTCCAAGCGATGCCGGCACAGATAGTTGGCGCGGCCCTTGAGCAAGGCGATCTTCACCGGCAACCCCAGGGCTTTGGCGAGCAGCGGGACGTCGCGGCGAAACAGCTGATCCTGCAGCGTGCGCGTGCCGGTGGAAATGATCACACTGCGCCCCGACAACAGCGCCGGAACCAGGTAGGCGAAGGTCTTGCCCGTACCCGTGCCGGCTTCTACGATCAAGGGCTCGAGACGCGCCAGCGCCAAGCCGACGGCGTTCGCCATCGCGGCTTGTTCTGGCCGATACGCGTAGCCCGGCAAGGCCCGCGCCAGCGGTCCCTCGAGGTTGAAGACATCGTTGTAGTCGCTCATCATTCGCCGCCGTTTTGCCTCTGTCTCAAGGCCCCTGTCTCAAGGCCTCTGTCTCAAGCCTACGTCGTTCCGGTGCCGGCTACTTGACCAGCGCACGAAATCGCACGAACGCCACCGAATTGGCTTTCAAGGCATTCTTGAGCTGCCAGCGAATGTGGGTGTAGTCCGCGGCGACCGCCCGGCGCAGCCGGCCGTCCACCCCCTGCACCTTGAGATTGTCGGCCCGCTCGAAGGTATGGCCGCCGTCGACCGAATAGCTCACCTCCGCGCCTGGGCCCACCGCCGAATCCGCGACGTAGCGCATGTGCTCGGGGACGGGATGGCTGATCACGGGCGCATCCAGGGTGGCCGCACCGGTATTGCGTACCTCCAGCGTATAGATCACCCGATCGCCGGGAACCACGCGGTCAGCCGGGACCAATTTGACGACCTCGCGGCCGCCGGCGCGAACTCTCGATTCCACCTCCGCAATCGAGCGAATGACCAGGGGATCTGCGAGGTTTTGCCCGGCGGCAAGCGTTGTAAGAAAAAGCGCCAGAATCCCCCCGCAGAGGCGCGCAGCTGAGACATGGGTGTTCATGACCCCCATTGTAAAGCATTCATAATCAATTACTTATACGAAAGATCGACTGCAAATGTGGTATTGGCGTTGCAGACAGCGCTGCCCGACTCAGGGATCGCGCCGCACTTGGCGGTGAACCCAAGCATCTGTCATCCTTCTAAGCCTAATAACGACGGTCTAAAGGAACCTGCCATGGCTACCGCCCCCCAGCATGTCACCTCGCTTCCCTCGATGAGCCGCAGACGTCTTCGACTGGGTGGAGAGCGTCGCCAAGCTCACCCAACCCGCCCGCGTCCATTGGTGCGAGGGGAGCGACGCCGAGTTTCAAGCGCTGAAGCGCGAGCTGATCGCTTCGAAGGATCTGCTGCCCCTCAACCCCCAGACCTTTCCCGGCTGTGTGCTGTCGCGCTCAGATCCGTCGGACGTGGCGCGGGTCGAACACCTGACCTTCGTTTGCACCAAGAACAAGGACGATGCGGGTCCGAACAATCATTGGATTGCTCCCGCCCAAGCGCACGCCCAGATGGATGCATTGTTTGCCGGCTGCATGCAAGGGCCGCACGCTGTACGTCGTCCCTTATTGCATGGGACCGATCGACTCGCCGTTCTCCCGCTGCGGAGTCGAAATCACCGACAGCGCGTACGTGGTGCTCAACATGCAGCTGATGACGCGCATGGGCCGCGCGGCGCTCGAGCGCATCGCGCGCGACGGCACGTTCGTGAAAGGGCTGCATTCCACCGGCGATCTCGACCCCAAGCGGCGCTTCATCATGCACTTCCCCGAAGAGCTCTCGATCAAGAGCTTCGGATCCGGTTACGGCGGCAACGCCCTGCTCGGCAAGAAGTGCCACGCCCTGCGCATCGCCAGCTGGCAGGCCCGCACCGAAGGGTGGCTCGCGGAGCACATGCTCATCGTCGGCATCGAGAATCCGCAGGGCGAAATCCACTACCTGGCGTGCGCGTTTCCCTCCGCCTGCGGCAAGACCAATCTGGCCATGCTGATCCCGCCCGCCAGCTACCAGGGCTGGAAGGTCTGGACGGTGGGCGACGACATCGCCTGGCTGCACCCGGGCAAGGACGGACGGCTGTACGCCATCAATCCCGAATCGGGCTACTTCGGCGTCGTGCCCGGCACCAACGCCAAGACCAATCGCAACGCCTACGAGATGATTCACCGCGACACCATTTTCACCAATGTCGGCCTCACCGCGGACAATCAGCCCTGGTGGGAAGGACTGCCGGAGGGCAAGCCCGTCGTCGACTGGCAGGGGCGGCCGTACGATCCGGCGAACGGACCCGCGGCCCAGCCGAATTCCCGGTTCACCGTCGCCGCCAAACAGAATCCTCGCTATTCGAAACTCGCCGATGCTCCCGGCGGCGTGCCGATTTCCGCCATCGTGTTCGGCGGCCGGCGCCGCGCGCTCGCGCCGCTCGTGTATCAGGCCCGCAATTGGCTGCACGGAGTCCTCGTGGGCGCGGGAGTTGCCTCGGAAACGACCGCCGCCGCCACCGATGCCATCGGCGTCGTGCGCCGCGACCCCATGGCGATGAAGCCCTTCGCCGGCTACAACTTCGGCGACTACTGGTCGCATTGGATCAATGTCGGGGCGAAGCTCAAATCGCCGCCGCAGATCTTCCACGTCAATTGGTTCCGCCAAGACGACGCCGGCAAGTTCCTATGGCCGGGCTTTGGCGAGAACCTGCGAGTGTTGCGTTGGATCATTGATCGATGCAAAGGCACCGCCAAGGCGCGCGATACGGCGATCGGCCATCTGCCGAACTCCGCCGACCTGGATCTTCAGGGCCTCGACGTCGCGCCCTCAGCGGTCGAGGAGCTGCTGACCGTGGATCCCAAGCTGTGGCAGCAGGAATTCGCCGCCATCGGCGAGTATTTGAAGCGAATTCGGCGACCGGGTGCCGCAGCCGCTGCGGGCGGAACTCGAGAGCGCAGTACAGCGAGTTCACTCCTAGTAACTGTCCGGTGGTAAGTCACTCCTCGCAGGCGTAGCGGATCACCTGCGAGGAATTGCTGTCCGGGGCTTTGCCGAGACCGATCAGCCCCTCGCCGCGAATCTGCATGGAATCGCGGCGCACGAATGCTTCCTCGCCGTCCTTGCCGAGCACGAAGGTGCCGTTCGTGCTCTGGTCGATCAGCATGAATTTATTGCGGTTGATCTCCACGCGTGCATGCAGGCGCGAAATCAGATTGCCCTTCACGACCAGATCGTTTTCCTCGGCGCGGCCGATGGTGATATTGGCGCGGCCGTCGTCCACCAGGACCTCCTGGCCCTGGTAGCGCAGGCGCAGCCGCTGGGTCTTGTTCGCGCGTTCGCGCGCCCGCGAGGTCATGGCGATCGCGGGCACCATGCTGGTGATGTCCTCGGTCTGCCACAGCACCTCGAACAGCGCCACTTCGCTGCTGCGTCCTTTCAAGGTGGCGATGTCGATTTGGCGCACCGAGGCGCGCCAGTCGGCCGACAGGCGTTCCACCATGGTCGCCGTGGTGATGATCTGGCCGGCCTTGGCCTGGCTGGTCATGCGGTTCGCGGTGTGCACGGCGGAGCCGAAGATATCGCGGTTCTCCAGCACCACCGGACCGAAATTGCAGCCGATGCGAATGGCAACGGTCTGCTCGTCGACCTTGAGCTGGGGGTGAGGACGATCTGCTTCTGCATCTGCGCGGCGGCATTGAGCGCGTCGTCGGCGGTCGGGAAGGTCGCCATGACCTCATCGCCCATGGTCTTGATGACCGTGCCGTGATTCTGATCGGTCGCCGCCCGCATCACGTCGATGCAGATGCCGACCATATCGCGGGCGCGCACATCCCCGAGCAGTTCGTACAGCTTGGTGCTGCCGACCACATCGGCGAATACGATGGCTACTTCTATTTCTTTGCCCATTCCTGGCACATTATACTTAATGCGGAGCGCGCATCCGACGTTTACGCGGCAATCCCCTGATTCAGTATCGGAAGCGCCGAATACAGCGTTTCTGGCACCGCCTCGGGCCGTGCCGCCACCTCGGACAGGAACCGCCGCCAGGCGCGCGCGCCCTCCCGTCCCGCCATCAGGCCATGCATGTGCCGGGTGATCGAGTGCAGGCGTATGCCCCGCCGCGCACAGACCTTCGCGTAGGCAACGACGCGCTCGATGATCTCCCGGGGCTCCGGCACCTGCCACTCGGGATCGATCAGGCTCTGCTCCAGCTCGGCGAGCAAGGCCGGCCGATGGTAGACAGCGCGGCCGAGCATGACGCCGTCGAGCCCCGCCGCCACGTGGCGGCCGGATTTCCGCCGCCTGCGACAGTCCGCCGTTCAATATCACGGTCAGCGCCGGCCGCTCCTGCTTGAGCCTGTGCACGTAGTCGTACTTGAGCGGCGGAATCTCGCGATTCTCCTTGGGCGACAAGCCACCCAATATCGCCGCGCGCGCGTGCACGATGAGCGCTTCGATCCCGCGGCCGCGACCGCCTCGACGAAGGCCGCAAAGAACGCATAGTCGTCGCGATCATCGATGCCGATGCGGCATTTGACGGTCACCGGCAAGGACGTCGCGTCGCGCAGGGCCCGGACGCAGTCGGCCACCAATGCCGGTTTCAGCATGAGGCAGGCGCCGAACGAGCCGTTCTTGACCCGGTCGCTGGGACAGCCCACGTTGAGATTGATCTCCGCGAAGCCCGCGGCCGCGCCGATGCGCGCGGCCGCCGCCAGTTCCTTCGGATCGCAGCCGCCCAACTGCAGCGCGACCGGGTGCTCGGCCGGATGATGCTCCAGCAAGCGGCGCGCGTCGCCGCGCACCAGCGCCGTCGACACGACCATCTCCGTGTACAACAAGGCGTGCGGCGCGAACAGGCGGTGCACGTACCGGCAGTGACAGTCGGTCCAGTCCATCATAGGGGCTACGCACAATCTTCTATCTAACACATTGATTCCATTAGCACATTTTATTTAGATCAGTCCAGTCAATGACTGGACCGACTGCATTTGCCGACCGACCCGCGTACTTCTAAGTCGTTGACTCTACTGGTTTTCACACACGTCGTCATTCAGGGATGCGACGGATTGCGACATACGATTCGGAGAGGCAGTGCTACCAAATTGCTACGGAACTTGTTGGTAGCTTTTGCGGCGATGGGCATACCTGCCGACAAACTCGAGCACGTCCTGAACAGGTGGGCAGCGACATATGGCGCACTCTACTCGACTGCTCCTTCATGCCGCCCTTTTGACAGGTTCGACTTCGATTCGCATCAGCCCCAGCATGATTACGGCGTGGACTACCCAGTGGCGCTGCGCGTCTCCCGCCGGAGAGTTTTACGACAAGCCTCGTGACGCCGTCGGTGTTTGCAGGCCGTGTCAATCCACCAGCGGCGGCAGTTCGATTTTCATAAAATCGACCAGCGCGCGTACCGACGGGATCAGCCCGCGCCGAGTAGGGAACAGCACCACCAATTGACCCTCCTTGGGTCGCCATTCAGGCAAGACCACTCGGAGGGCTCCGTTCTTCAGTTCGTTGATGCAGGCGTACCGCGGTAGGGTGGCGATGCCAGCACCTGCCAGAACCGCCTGCTTCAACACCAAGGTGTTGTCGCTTTGCAGTCTGGCCCGAACGGGAATGCTGATCACTTGGTCCTCGGGACCAATCAAACGCATTACAGGGGTCTCATTGATCGATGCATGCAAGAGCAGATCAAGCTCAGGCAGGCGGCCGATGCCTTCCACGGGTCCACTCTGCGCCAGATATGCCGGACTGGCGACCAAGCCCCAGCTCGCGATGCACAATTTAACCTGGACCAGGCTCGAAGGTTCCAGGCTGGCCGTAACCCCGCGCACGACGACGTCGAAATTTTCCTCAATCAGATCCACCTGGCGGTTGGCGGACTGAATCTTCAACTGGACTTTCGGATACCGCAACATGAAACGCGGCAGCAGATCGGCCAGCACAAACTCGGTGATGGCGATCGGCAGGCTGACGCGCACCTGTCCCGTCGGCTCGCTCTGCCGTTTACGCAGCGCCTCGGCCCCGGCCTGCGCTTCTGCGACCATCGCCCGACAATGCAGATAGAGCTCCCGTCCGGCGTCCGTCAGGCTCAGCCGGCGTGATGTGCGTTGCAACAGGCGGACGCCCAGATTGGCTTCGAGCTGGCCGACCCGGCGCGAAATTCGGGACTTGGAAATGCCGAGCAGGTCACCCGCTGCAGTGAAGCCGTGATGCTCCACCACCTGGGCGAACAGATAAAGGTCATTCAGATCCAGCGGTAGCGGGTTCACTCGGCCTCCTGCGGGGGCTGGTCCATCGATTCATCGTTCTAAATATAGGACGATATGTTATCAAAATGCGAATTTATCTAATGTCGTTGCAAGATTAATCTGCAATTTGTCCTCTGCCGCACCGAGGTCAACAACCCTGATCGGCACAGTAACTTCACACTCCTAAGGAGAAAACCATGCAAATTTGCCATTCGATCAAGGCCAAGATGTTGGGCCTCGCCATGTCCGCCCTCGCCGTCACCGCCAGTGCAGCAAGCGCCGCTGCGACCGTACCGGGCGCGGCTCATGGCACCGCGGTCTCGGTGACGGGTGCGCCACTATCCTTGCTGTCGCGCGATGACACCGTACTGGTGTTGGTGGATCATCAAGTCGGCTTGTTCACCGGGGTTCGCGACATCGGCGTGGCCGACCTCAAACACAATGTGGTGGCGCTTGCCAAGGCGGCGAAAGCGCTGGGCGTGCCGGTGATCATCACCGCCACGATGCCGGATGGCATGTGGGGGCCGACCATTCCCGAGTTGACCGCCGCGCTGCCGGGCGTGCCCGTCATCACCCGGACCGTCATCAATGTGTGGGACGACCCGAATGTGCGGGCCGCGATCGTCACGACCGGGCGCAGGCAGATCCTGATCGCCGGCGTATCGCTGGAAGTCTGTGCAGCGTTCCCTGCGCTGTCAGCAAAGGCGGCCGGCTATGACCCCCGCGTCGTGCTGGATGCGTCCGGCACCTTCAACGAGGCGAAGCGCACCGCGGGGCTACAGCGTCTGCAGGGCGCCGGTGTGCCGGTCACCGACTATGCGACGGCCGGGGTGGAATTGCTGCGAAACAACGCAGATCCGAAGGCGCAGGAAGTGTATGGCGACCTCGATATTCCGTTCGCGACCCTCGTGTACCAGCTCAAGAACGCGAACGCCAAATAATCGGACGCACCAGTCCGTGTCCTGGGTTGGCGTCGGGGCGCCAATCCAACCTCGAGAACCATCGCTGACCAACAATCAATCTAGAAGGAATCGCGCCGTGCACCGTCCTGTTTATATTTCAGCTCCGATCACGGGTCATGACATGACGATCGGCGAGGCCTTCCAAGCCAAGCATTTTGCCGAGCAGGAATTCATCCACCCCAAGTCCCTGCAATTCCACGTTCTGGTCATGGAGCTTCGCCAACGTGTTGTTCGCCCTTACCAAGGCACGCTGATAGTCGGGGTCGGCGCCTGGGCTGTTCAAAGTGGAACCGACGAGCGAACGCATCAGGCGTGGCTGGGCTGAATGGGGCCATAGCGATCCGCGAGTACGCCGGCACTCATTGACGCCTGGCCGTCGATCCTTCGAATAGGTGCGCGAACGCTGTGTTCGACTCGGTGAGCCAGATCGAGAGTGTCGTTCAGGCGCTCAACCGCAACCGCGCTCAATTTAACCCGACCTAGCATTCAACATTCGGTGAACGCGCTCAGGATCGTGCGCAATAATTTTCAGATACGCTCGAGCGGGTTGATCGGGCTCGGTGCGTCCCTGCTCCCAATCGCGCAAGGTGCCGATCGGGATCTGATAGCGGACGGCAAATTCTTCCTGGGTGAGTCGAAGCGCGCGACGCAGGGTCTTTACCCGCGGCACCCGCCGCATCCGTCTGAAATGGGCCTCGGTCAGCGGTTGCGCATCAGGGTCAGCGAGGGCCGCAGATTCGATCTCAGCATTCGTCCGGGCCGCGAATGGCCCGGGCGGCATGGAAACTTCGCCTCCCTCTTCCTTCACGCGAACCAAAGTGCCGTCACGCCGAATTTTCGCGAATGTAGATTTCTTGCTCATATCGGGTCGCCCTGCGGGCGGAAATTATCCGTATTCGCGTCTCTCGCTCCGTGTAGACGACGGTCAATACCTGACCGTCAGTCATGCCGAGCAGAATAATTCCGCTCTTCACCGTAATCCCGCCGGTCGTCGACCCACTCCACCGCGAACGGGTCCGAGAACGCAACGGCGGCTTGCGCAAAGCTCACCCCGTGCTTCCGGTGATTCGTAGCCTCCTTGCCAGCGTCCCACTCGAATTCAGGTATCATCATACTACGGATTACCCGTAGCGATCAACGGCCATGATTTGCGACACACATCCCACTGCTCGTCAATACGTCAATATATCGTCCGCTGAAACGCCCATCCGCTTGGCGATAGCGGTAAGCGTATGTTGATGGGGTTTTTTGACTTCTCCGCGCTCAATCCTGGCAATCTCTTTGGCAGTCACGCCAGGAAAGTCACCCTGTCTAAGACCTTTTTGAAGCCGCAGTCGGCGTAGCGCACCACCCAAAGAGCGATCCGTTTCCACTTGACGCTTCTTCGCTCGCCGGCGGTAGTCTTCATCAAACTCGTACAAGAGAGCATCCGCGGCGGCCTCATAAGCACCCAGGCGGATCGTCTGTCCAAAATCTGTAACCGCCAGATCGTAGGGATCCGGTATCGGTCCATCGGGACGCTCGCGGAACCATGTTAGCGGCACAACGAGTGGCTCCAGATTGCCACGGTAGACAATAGCTGCGGCATCGGCGGGCGACACTGCCACGCCGATGAATAGATCCGCTCGGTTGGCTGAGCTCAACACTTCAGACAGTTCGTCCGCGGGTAGCAATCGAACACCCTCGTCCACCGAAACGACAAAACGAAAAAGTGCGTGCAGCAGACCATGCCGATTGTCATGGGCGCGCTCAAGGGACAGAAGCCGCTGGTCGCCTGTGGGGCGACGCGGAAAAGTACCGAGCAGCAAGTGGACAGCCGCGGAACTCGGAGCAATCCAAAGTGCTCGGCGACCATGTCGCTTCAGAGCTGATCGAATCTCAGATTCAGAGCGCAACCGATTGGCCCCCAGACGCATGAATAGGCGGCTCGCATGACCGTGTGGCTCAATCAGCAGAAGAGGATCACTCATTGGATTTGCCTTTCCGCTTCCCCTTTCGTTCGATTGAGATGCGGTTCTCGGGATACATGCGGTCCCACTCCTGTCGGAGCAACGTGAGGTTTGCGCGAACTGCGCGCACAACTTCCGCGGGTACTTCCGTTGGACTGGGCTCCTTGTCGAGAAACGTCCCGCTCCGAAGCGCGAGGCGCCACGCGCTCGTCTTGTACAAAATGGTGACGTGCGGAGGCTCGAGCCGCTCGCGATCGCGAATCTTGGCCTTCCAGCCGCGATTCGCCCACGGCTCGGGAAGCGTCAGCCCAAAAGGCACGGGAATTGCTCGGCAAGACGACCATCCATGTCAATATGTCCTTTTTTATCGTCCATGTCCAGAAGGACATTTTTGATCTGCTAGGGCCACCCCAGATTCCATACCGCAGTCACAAGCGCGTCGGGGATCAATCTTACCCATGGCACGCCTCCACGGCCGCCGCCGAGGCTACGGGCTCCACCCCTTCCAAACAGTCCTGTCATTCGGCTACTTCAATCTACGGGAAATTGGACTGCAGGCAATCAGCGGGAGTGTCGTTAACGCGTAGTTTTAGGGGGATTCGTGCATATTCGCGGTTCAGCCCTTGAATCGCACTGACCGATTAGCTACCGTGATTTTTCAACGCACCTAACTGCTTGAATCGGAAAAATAAATCGACTTAGTCGGTCCAGTCCATCATTGGTGCCACGCACAATTTTCTCTCTAACACATTGATTCCATTTGCATATTTTATTTTTTTTGGTCCAGCCAACGACTGGAACGACTGCATTTGCCGACCGACCACACGTAGTCTAAGTCATTGACTCTACTGGTTTCTGCACGCGCCGTCATTCAGGGATGCAACGGATTGCGACATACCATTCGACAGGCGGTGCTACCAAAAAGCCACGGAAAAGCTAGGTCTTCGCGAGCGCCGCGTCGATCTGGGAGATCAGCATCAAGTGCGCCCTCGGCAAGCTCAAGGCCAATCCAACAGAGGTCCTGGCCGGCATCGAGCCGGCCGGCTTCAGCCATCTGTCGATAATCGGCGAGCAATGTGCATATCGCAATATGTTACGCTTGACGTAACGAATAACGAAATATAATCTGCAACGAATGATAGGCAGCTACCGTGACAAGCGAACCCGCAGCTTTGCCGCCGGACAGCGGGTCAAGGCATTTGATGGAATTGCACGTAAACTCAGCATGAAGCTGGATCAATTGGATTCCGCGACAGAATTACGGGACCTGAGCCTGCCGGGCAATCGCCTTGAGGCATTGAAAGCCGATCGGAAAGGGCAATACAGCATTCGGATAAATGATCAGTGGCGTATCTGCTTCGAGTGGCCGAAAAAAGGGGATGGCCCCGTGAATGTCGAAGTGGTCGATTACCACTAAAGGAGAGCTTTATGGCGCGTCAGGCAATTCATCCCGGCGAGCATCTCGCTGAGCAACTCGAGGCACTCAAGATGAGCGCGGCGGAGTTAGCACGTCAGCTGAAGGTGCCAACAAATCGGATCACGCATATCCTTAATGCGCAGCGTGCGATCACTGGGGATACGGCCCTACGGTTGGGGCACTTCTTTGGAACGAGCGCTGAGTTCTGGTTAAACCTGCAGAAGCTATACGAACTTCGGGTGGCTGAGCGTGAAAGCGGCGCAGATATCAAGGGCCTACCTCGTCTGAGTGACCGGGCCGCCTAGCCGCCCGCCAATCAACGCAGCGCGCAGTCAATAAGCGGAGTTATGTACCCGCGTCAGTAAACCTAGTTACTGCTCTCGATGATTACAACTCTGCGACGGCTCGCAGCGAAGGCTGGGTATTTTTCTCGATTCCGGAATCGTCCGTAGCTGAATTCACTGAAAAATCGTCCGCCATTCTAAGCAAAACAACCATGAGGGCGTTTCATGGTAAGGAATTTGCAAGGCGTTTTGAGGTCTACTACAGGGATTTCCTGACACTGGTCAGAGACACGTTGTCCGGTGCAAGCGATGCACTCCTCGCTGTCACGCTGATGAACGAGACTTGGAAGCAGGACTATTCTGGATTCTGTGCACGCCTGATTGCAGGCGGCTTTTCGGGAGCGAGTCTCGGCGATCAGTTGCTTACTGAGGGATCCATTGCTCTTGCAACACCCCTCTTCACTTATCAGCGATTAGCGTCGCATTTTCCGCCAGGCGCCTCGACCAGCTTCGAGATTGACGCCGACGCGCTCACCAGTCGACTCATCGATCTACTGCCCGGAAGCACGCGAGGTCGCTTAACCTTGTAATATAGAAGTTATACTTCTATATTACTCGAATGATTCCTCGTTCCGCGGAACCCAAATTGAAAGCCCTCGCAGGGCAATTTCCTGCTGTGATTCTGCTGGGGCCGCGCCAATGCGGTAAGACCACGCTCGTTCGGCACTTCGTGGATGCCCGCTACTTCGATCTCGAAAGGCCCTCTGACCTGCAGGTATTTTCCGGCGACATCGAATATGCACTGCAGAACCTCAAGGAGCCTCTGATCCTGGATGAGGCCCAAACTCTGCCCGCCCTCTTCCCGGTACTGCGCTCGGTGATCGATGAGATGCGCCGCAAGAATGGCCGGTTCTTTCTGCTGGGATCGGTCAGCCCCGATCTTCTCACGAACATCTCCGAGAGCCTTGCAGGCAGGGTGGGCATCCTCGAACTCACGCCGTTCATCTATTCCGAAGTCGCCGGCCGCCGTGGCATGAAGCTCGAAGATCTCTGGTTGCGCGGTGGCTATCCGGATGCCCTGCTAGCTCGCGATCCGGCAAGCTGGCAAGCCTGGCAAGAGTCGTATCTGCGCACATTCATTGAACGAGATATCGCCCGCCATCAGCTCAATTTATCGTCTGCCGAAGTGCGGCGTTTGCTGACGATGCTGGCGCATTCGCATGGCGGACTGCTCAACAACTCCACGCTTGGCCGTTCACTGGGTTACAGCTATCACACGATACAGAGCATCCTCGATCTCTTCATAGGATACTTCCTGATACGCCGACTCCAACCCTTTCACGCGAAGGTGAAAAAGCGGCTCGTGAAGGCACCCAAGATCTATCTGCGCGACAGCGGTATTCTGCATTACCTGCTCGGAGTCGGTACCGCGGATCAGTTGCTGACCTCTCCCGGTCGCGGCAACAGCTTTGAAGGCTTCATGATTCAGCAGATCACCGCGCTCGAAGATCTGCAGCACTCAGGCAGCGCATTTTATTTCTTCCGAACTCACGCCGGTGCCGAAATCGACCTTCTGATCGATCGCGGCAGCCATCGCGTGGGTTTTGAGTTCAAGGCGGGTGTCGCCACCGATGCAAACGACTGGAAGCATCTGCAGGCGGGTATCGACGATGGTGTCATCCATCGAGGTTACGTCGTTTACAACGGCACGCGCGAATTCCCAGTGAGCGACGAGATCTCTGTGATCCCAGCGACTCGAATTCTGTCGGGTAGGCTGGACTGAGAGACAATGGCTCCATGAACCAAGCCGATCCCGACACGACACTCTCCGACGACGATGTGCGCGCGTGCATGCGCGTGCTGCGCGCAATCGACGCCGATCGCTCGCAGCTCACGCGCCTCTCGCAGGAACAGCGCCGCGAACTGCTGACGCTTGCCGGCCTCATCGCGAAACCCGAGCGCCACGATCTGGTGAAGATGGCGAAGGCATTTCGACGCGCCGAGCGCGAGGCCGTGAAGGAGCACGACCGGAAAGTCACCGAGCAGGCAGGGCTGCGCATCCAGCGCCGCTCCTCGGTGTATGCGCCGCTCTGGCTCGAGCCGCCGAAGCCCGAGGGCAGCGACGCTCGGCCCGAACTCCAGCAGGAGCGTGCCTGCTACGTCTGCAAGAGACCCTTTGCGAAGATGCATCGCTACTACGACTCCATGTGCGATGAGTGCGGCGACCATAACTATGCCAAGCGCGAGCAGACCGCTGATCTCAACGGCCACTATGCCCTGGTCACCGGCGCCCGGGTCAAGATCGGTTTTCAGGCATCTCTCAAACTTCTGCGGGCCGGCGCCCACGTGATCGTCACCACGCGTTTTCCCATCGACGCTGCCGATCGGTACTCGAAGGAGCCGGACTTTTCAGTCTTTCGCGAGCGTCTGCGGATCCACGGCCTGGATCTGCGGCATACCCCGAGCGTCGAACTCTTTACGCGGTTCCTCGTCGAGCGGCTGCCCCGCCTCGACTACATCCTCAATAACGCGTGCCAGACCGTGCGTCGACCGGCGGGGTTCTTCCAGCACCTTCTTGCGGCAGAGGCCGAACCGGTTGCCGCGCTTCCGGAGGCCTGGCGGGGTCCACTTGCCGGTCACAACGAGTTGCGGCGGACCCTAGAGGGATCGCAGGCGCGGAGCGCCGGCACGCTGGTCGCGCAGGGGCAATGGCAGGGCGAGGGGCTGCTGCACAGCGCAGCGCTATCGCAGCGGCGCTACCTGGATGAAGACTTCCAAGGCGGCGAAGCGCTGTTTCCCGCGCAGCGTTACGATGAGGACCACCAGCAAGTGGATCTGCGCGAGATCAATAGTTGGCGGCTGCGCATGCATGAGGTAGAGACGCCCGAGCTCCTCGAGGTGCAGCTGGTGAACGCCATCGCGCCCTACATTCTCAACGCCCGCCTCAAGCCGCTCATGCTACGAACGCCCGGGCGTCACAAGCATGTCGTCAATGTCAGCGCCATGGAAGGCCAGTTCTATCGCACCACCAAGACCGACAAGCACCCGCACACCAACATGGCGAAGGCCGCGCTCAACATGATGACGCGCACCAGCGCGCCCGACTTCGTGAAAGACGGGATTCACATGAACGCCGTCGACACTGGGTGGGTAACCGACGAGGATCCCGCGGTGCACGCGGCCCGCAAGGCCGAACAAGGCTTCTCGCCGCCGCTCGATATCATCGACGGCGCCGCGCGCATCGTCGACCCGATCTTCGTCGGGCGCCTCACAGGCGCGCACGTGTGGGGCCAGTTCTTGAAGGACTACAAGCCGGCGCCTTGGTAAGCCTCGTCTCGCTTGAGGAAAGAACTACATTGTAGTAACGTGTCTTGCGTGATTGGAAGACCATGTGCTTCCCGCCTTTTCCGAGCGCATCCTGCCCGTCGATACGGCTGTGGCGCGCCGCAGTGCGGCTCTCCCTATTCCCGATCCTCGGCCGATCCGGGACGGACTGATCGCAGCCACCGCGCTTACTCACGGTATGACCGTCGTTACCCGGAACGTGGCAGACTTCGAACCGACCGGCGTGCCTCTCATAAATCCGTGGAATGCACCGGATCTGCCCTGATGGGCGCCGCGCACTGAAATAACGCCGCCACATGGTCGGTCGACTATCCATCAACGGACTGTTTTGGCTTCTAACCGGAGACCAACAATGTTCACCACTCACTCGATACGCCCTGCCCTCGCAGGTATGGTTTGCGCCTTCGCCTTCACTTACTCGGTCACGTCGCTCGCGGACGACCTGGTGTCGTTCGCAACGGGCGGCTACGCCCGCGGCCTGCGGAGCGATAAATTGATGAACAAGATCGACACGGACGGCGACGGCACGATTTCGAAGGATGAATGGATCGCGTATCAGGAAAAAGTCTTTGCCATGCTGGACAAGAACAAAACCGGCACTCTCGATGCGCAGGCATTCATCGACCCCAGCGGCGGCGAACTCGTGAGCTTCGCCACCGGCGGCTACGCCCGCGGCCTGCGCACCAAGGCAATGATGCACAAGATCGACACGGACGGAGACGGCACGATTTCGCACGACGAATACATCGACTTATCAGATCAAGATATTCGACATGATGGACACGAGCACGACTCACAAGGGCATGATCGGCCATCAGGAAATGTTCGCAACGGGCGGGGCGAACCGGCGGTGACGACGGCGTATGGGCGCCGGCGGCCGTCAGCGGCCGGCGCCTCGATGTTTGCGCCCGGCCGCTGCAAATACCTCGGCACTAGCGGGCGACGAACGAACGCTCGATGACGTAGTCCCCGGGTTCGCCCACGTGCGGGGAAATGTGAAATCCGCGGGCATCGAGCAATGCGGACAGATCCGTCAGCATCGCCGGGCTGCCGCAGATCATGATCCGATCGTGGGCGGGGTCGAGCGCGGGCATTCCAGTGTCCTGGAATAGCTTGCCGGTTTCGATGAGCGAAGTGACCCGCCCCTGATAACGGAAGCGCTCGCGGGTGACGGTGGGAAAATACACCAGTTGGTTGCGGACCTGTTCGCCGAGATATTCATGGTGGGTCAATTCCCATTCGATGTAATCCCGATAGGCAAGCTCGCTGCGGTAGCGCACGCCATGGACCAATATGATCTTCTCGAAACGCTCGTAGACCACCGGATCCTTGATCAAGCTCATGAACGGCGCGAGACCGGTGCCCGAGCTCAACAGGTACAGGCGCTTGCCGGGCTTCAAATCGTGCAGCAGCAGTGTGCCCGTGGGCTTTCGGCTGACGAGAACTTCGTCGCCGGGCTTGATGTTCTGAAGCCGCGAAGTCAGCGGACCATCGGCGACCTTGATGCTCAGAAATTCCAGATAATCTTCGTGATTCGCGCTTGCGATGCTGTAGGCGCGCATCAACGGTTTCCCGTCGACATGCAGGCCCAGCATGATGAAATGCCCATTCTCGAAGCGCAGATTTCGGTCGCGCGTCGTCGTGAAGCTGAAAACTGTCTCATTCCAGTGATGAACGCGTCAGAACGCGTTCGTTGCCAATTGTAGCCATCGTAGTCTAAAAACCGAGCGTCAACTGTGATTGACCGGATGCCGGCGGATGAAACAAGGATACGTCAAGTTCGTGCCGTCCGCGCGCCGAATCGAAGCCCCACTTGCGCCGCGCCAGTTCGAACCGCGTGCGCAGCAGCTCGGCATAAGGCCCGGTGCCGGTCATACGCCGGCCGAATTCGGCATCGTAGTCCTTGCCACCGCGCGTTTGGTTGATCAGCGACATCACGTGTTTGGCGCGGTCCGGGTAATGCTCCTCCAACCACTCGCGAAACAGTATTTTCACCTCGTGAGGAAGCCGCAGCAAGACATAGCCGGCGGAGCCGGCGCCCGCCTCCTTGGCGGCCGCGAGAATATCTTCCATTTCGTGATCCGTGATCGCCGGGATCACCGGCGCGACCAGCACGCCCACTGGAATGCCGGCTTCCGCCAGCTGCCGGACCACCCGTAAGCGGGCTTGCGGTGAGGCTGCGCGCGGTTCGAGGGTGCGTTTGATGTCGTTGGTCAGCGAGGTGATGCTGATCATCACCGACACCAGCCGATCGCGGGCGAGATCCGTCAGCAAATCGATGTCGCGCACCACGAGCGCGCTCTTGGTGACGATGGTGACGGGATGCCGGCAGCGGGCCAGCACGCCGAGAATGCCGCGGGTGATCTCGAGCCGCTTCTCCAGCGGCTGATACCCGTCGGTGTTGATTCCGAGCGCGATGGGTTTGCAAACGTATCTCGGCTTCGCCAGTTCGGTTTCGAGAATCTTGACCGCGTCAGCCTTGTAGAACAGCTTGGTCTCGAAATCCAAGCCCGGGGAGAGGCCCAGATAAGCGTGGCTCGGGCGCGCGAAGCAGTAGACGCAGCCATGGCTGCATCCGCGATAGGGATTGATCGATTGATCGAAGCCCACATCGGGTGAATCGTTGGTGGTGATGACGCTGCGCGCACGATCGGGGAGAACCGTCTCGCTGAGGTGCTCGACGATTTCGTCCTCGTACCACCCGTCATGCGTTTGTTCGCGAGTCGTCGCGTCGAACCGCACGGCGAGGATTCGAGGCCGCGCCGCGTCCCTTGAATTGCTGGTGACCGATGAAATGCCGAGTCATCGCCAAACTCTACGCGTCGATCCGGCAATCGTAAATCCAGTACTGCGGGGCGCTCGGTACTGTATGGCCGATACTCGAGCGGCGCTGCGCCATTGTGCATCGCCAGCCCGGCAACCCGGCTATGTGATTGCACATGAACCATCGATCGAGCAGCGGCCTCGCACGCGTTGCCCTGCCCTCTCGCCAATCGGTCAAAATCCCTGGGTTGAGGCCCTGGGCCGCTCACCGGTCCGCGATCAAGCCGAACTGCTGCGCCACCAGTATCAGCTGCAGAGCGCTGGTGGCACCCAGCTTTTGCTTGATCGACGACTGATGATTGGCCGCAGTCTTGGGGCTGAGTCCGAGCCGCTCGCCGATTTCCTCAATGCCGTATCCCTGGACCAGCATCCGCAAGACTTCGAGCTCCCGAGTCGACAATGCGTCGGCAAGCTGGCTTGCCTGCGATTGCTTGCTCATCGCCTGCGCCACGTCCGGGCTCAGGTAACGCCGGCCGCTTGCCACGGCACGCACGGCGTCGATCAGAAGATCCGGCGCACTGGCCTTGCTCAAATATCCCCGGGCACCCGCGGCGATCGCCCGTGAGGCATAGATCCCGTCCTGGTACATGCTGAACATGAGCACGCGGGCACCGGGTCTGTGCGCGATGATTCGCCTGAGAATCTCGATCCCGCTGACTCCCGGCAGCGCAATGTCCAGCACGACCACATCCGGCTCGAGCTCGCCGTCGCAGCGTATGGCCTCTGCGGCCGTGGCCGCTTCTCCGATCACCGCCAGCGAGTCATCCCGCTCCAACAGGCGCCGGTAACCCTCGCGCACGACTGCATGATCGTCGACCAGCAGCACCCTGATCCTGGGGCGATCGGCCGCAATCACGAGGACGCCCCCGCCGCGGGGAGGGAGGCTCTGACCTGGAAGCCGCCGCCGCGCACGCTCGCCAGGGTGATCGATCCGCCCAGCGCGGACACGCGCTCGCGCATTCCGACCAAGCCCAGCCCCGCCCGCGGCGCGCTCATGTCGGCGCCGGCGCCGTTGTCGGCGATGAGAATCTCGATGTATTGCACGGAGCCCGCAGCGGATGCAATGGGTGCCTCCACCCTCGCAATTCGTATCTCCACCTGCGTCGCCTTGGCGTGACGCGCGATGTTGGTGAGCGCTTCCTGCACCAACCGATACACGACCAGTGCGCGGGTTTCATCCAGGGTTTCGAATCCGCCGATCATCGACAACTCGATTGCGGTCAGAGGAAGCCGCGAGCGCCAATCGTTGACGCAGTGCTCGAGCGCGGCCGCCACGCCCAGATCGTCGAAGCCGACCGGTCTCAGCTGGCGGATCAGCCCGGTCACGACGCCGTACACGCGGTCGATATTGGCAATCATCGCACACACCACGTCATGCATTTGCGGGGGTGCGGTCATCGATTCGCGTACCGACACTGCGTCGAGCTTGATGGCATTGAGGTATTGACCCAGTTCATCATGCAGATCGCGGGCAAGCGCCTTGCGCTCGTTTTCCTGCATGTCGGCGTATTGCTGGGCCAGGCGTTTATTCTCGGCGAGCGTTTCCGCGAGCCGCGCCTCCGCTGCCCGGCGCAGAAGAAGTTGCCGGTTCGCCTCGAAATAGCGACGGGAGGAGAACCAGATCAGGCTGATCGCAACCACCAGCAACACCGCGGGGAGCTCGTCGAGCTGCAGGCGCTCGAACGGGCGCGTCCACTCGAGCAGCGCTTCGCTGAGATTGAATTTGACGCAGACGGCTGCGGCGGCGATCGCCACGAGGACGATCAGTACGATATCGCGGCGTGCCGACATTTTCCGGCCCGCATCTTCACCGACAGTGATGTTCATGGTACATCCGCCCCGCTCCGCCGACGGCGGCGACACCGTCAATTCAAGTGTACCCTCACTCCCACCCAGATTGCCCGCGGCTGCGCCGGCGATACGGCATTCTCGGTGGTCCAGTCATTCGGATTGGCCCGGAACGAGCCGTTTGGGTTGAACGCATTGGTGGTCAGGAACCCGGCCGTGGAATATTCCTTGTTCAATGCGTTGACGAGGCGAGCGAAGACCTCCGCACGCTTCGTGATGTGATAGGTGCTGAGCAGATTGACCACGGCGTAGCCGGGAATCCATCCGGTTCCTTCGATCAATGTCCCCTGCTCATTCGTGCCTCCGCCTCGATTGGCGTTGTTTTCGTTTCCGTGAAGGAACGAGCCGGAGGCCACGATCACATTGCCCCCGATGTCCCAATGTCCGTTCACCTCATAGTCGAGCACCAGCCGCCCGGTATGCCGCGAAATCAAAGGAATCCGATCTCCCGGACGAACCAGGATGTTGCCGTTGGCATCAGCGGTGCTGTTCGAGGCGTTGACTGCAAAGTTCGACTGGAACGTGGCATCGACGAAGCTGTATGCGAGGTGCCAGCTGAAGCCGCCTTGCTGGCCTCCCAACGACAGGTCCAGCCCCTGACGGCGCGTATCGCCGACGTTGTCGAAATAACCTTGATTGGTGGTGGTGGCCACGAACTGGATGTCATTGCTATTGACGGTGTGGAACACATCCGCGCTCCAGACCAATCGTTGATCGGGTAGATTGCCTCGCAACCCCACTTCCACCGTTCGAGCGACCACCTGCTCGAGACCGGGGTCGCTTGCAAAGGCATTGGGCAGGCCGCACGGCGCTGAAGGGTTGGCGCAGCCCAATTCAATCGCCGTCGGCGCCCGGCTCGCCTCGTTGTAGTCGGCATAGAAGGTCAGGGCATCGGTCGGCGTCACGGTGAATCCAAACGCCGGATTGATACGGCTGAAGGTGTGATCGCCGAGCAGAGGACTGGCCTGATCGTATCCCGCACCGATATCGCCCACATCGGTATCCAAGCTGAATCCGTTGAGCGTCTCCGTGTTGCGGTTATAGCGGACCGATGCGGTGAGGTGCAGAAATTTCCCTGGCGACACCGTGTCGGTGAGGTACACCCCGGAGATCTTATTGGTGCCGCCGAGCGAAATGACCGTTTCACCGTT
The DNA here is from genome assembly GCA_963779985.1 of uncultured Gammaproteobacteria bacterium. Classification (GTDB taxonomy): domain Bacteria; phylum Pseudomonadota; class Gammaproteobacteria; order Steroidobacterales; family Steroidobacteraceae; genus Bog-1198. The sequence goes on along the minus strand of CAVZZW010000004.1, from coordinate 369,653 downwards.
GAACGGACTGGCCTGGTAGATGAGCGTCCGATTCGCAGCGAATGGACCGTATTGCGACGCTTGGGCAAATGTGTCCTGAGAGCGATCGTAGTCGGCGCCGAGAATGCCCTGATTCTTCCAGCCGAAGAGATCCTGCGAATCGGTGAGCTGCACACCGAGACCTGCGGTTCGCTGCGTCAGACGGGAAACGGCGGTCTGGCCCGCGGCACAGTACGCAAGCTCACCCCGATTCACCGGCGGCGCGGTGCAATCAATCGGCGGTCCGATGTAGTTGCCCGAAAGGTAGTTGTTGTTGACGTTGCCGTTACTGTTGCCGGTAATCAGGCGGCGATAATAGAGATTGCCGGACAACAACAGGTGGCTGTTCAGGAACTGCGTGCCGGTGAGATTCACGAAATCAAGAAGATTTTGGGTGAAATCCGGCGTATAGCTCGCCGCGCGGCGGTAATCCAGCAGACTCAGCGGCGTGGCGCCGTTGCCGAACAGGCTGGTGTCCGCATAGGTATAGCTCAAATCAACGTCGGTCTCGTCGTTCTGCCAACCGACCTTGCCGAAGCCCTGATACACCCTCGTGGGCGACAGATCCCGCCAGCCGGTCTCGTCGAAATAATTGCCGGTCAGGAAGTAATCGAAATTACCCGCTTCGCCGCCGGACTCTGCACGGAACGAACGCCGCCCGAAGGAGCCGCCGTCGGCCTCGAACTCCGTGCCCGGATTCTCGTGCCCGCTCTTGGTTCGTACCGACAGTGCCCCGCCCAGGGTATTGAGGCCGAAAACCGGGTTGGAGCCGGACATGAGCGTCACGGTCGAGATCGCGGATTCCGGAATCAAGTCCCAGTTGACGGTATCGCCGAAGGATTCATTGACGCGCACTCCATCCACATAAACCGACAAACCTTCGGGCGTGCCGAGCAGCGGCGAAGCGGTGAAGCCGTGGTAGTTGACGTCCAGTTGAAACGGGTTGTCCGCGGCCTCGCTGACATTGATGCCGCTGAAGTTGTTGTTCAGATAGTCTGCGATGTTCAGCGTCTGCTGACGCTGCAGATCCTTGCTGTCCGCGGTCTGCACATCGGCGGGTATTTGATTCACGGGCAAGCCGAGACCCTGGAGCGGTGTGTTGCCGATCACCGTGATTTCCCGGAGCTCTTGCGCCGCGGCTGGATTGCTCGAGCCGGCGGAAGAGCCGGTGTCTGCTGCCGATGAGACCGGAGGCAGCGCCCAGCCGGCAACGCAAGCTACACCACACAGCGTCAGGCATCTCGCCGAGCGCGTCATCCCATCGTCCCCCTGGCACTCGCGCGCGGCGTTATGGCGCGAAGCCAAAATTCAGGGCGCGCAGATCGCTCGAAGTATCGGCGATCGAGGCCCGGAATGATCGGGAGTTTCTCCCGATTTGGCGGCGCCTCTGATCACCCTGTAGTTCCTAGAGACCGTTCGTAGTGGACCGATGTGCATCAATCACTGAACATTTCCCGCGCGGACTTCGAAGGGCACTTCCATCGATGAGCCTCGTTCAAACCGCAGGGTAAGCATCACTCGGTCGCCGGGCTTGAGGGATCGCTTGGGCTGCATGAGCATCAGGTGGTAACCGCCTTCCGCAAATCGCACCGGGACGAGCGGCTTGAGTTCTACGGAAGCGACCGGCGTCATCTCACTCATACCGTTGTGGCTGCGGGTTTGATGAATGCTGATCTCGCCGTAGTCGGCGCTCGAGGCACCGATCAGCACGCGCGGCGCGGAACCTAAGTTGACCAGGGTCATGTAGCCGCCGCCGGGAACGTTGGCCGGCAGCCATCGAATCCATGCTTCTTTGATCTGGACTTCGGAGGGTCCGGGGTCTGCGGCGGCGCCCCCCAGTAGTCCCACGCAAAGAGCGAGCCCGATGAGGGTTCGCCGCCGGCGATTGAATGGAGGTCTGGACATAGGTGTCGGCCGTGCGTTCAGAAATGAAGCTGGCAAGCCTACTCGAACGGTTCCGCAACTGGAAGGTTCTCCCGGAGCAGGGGGACAGGGCTATGAGACCTCAAGGTTCGCGCAGGTAAGGAAACTCCTTGGTCGAGCGGGGCTTGGCGATGTGAAACCCCTGCGCATAACCGACCCCCAGGCGGCCGAGTTCGGCCAGCACTTCCGCAGACTCCACCCGTTCCGCGATGGTTTGAATGCCCATGGTCTTGCCCACCTGGCTGATCGCCTCGACCATGCTGCGATCGACTCGATCCCGCGTGACGTTTTCCACGAACTGCCCGTCGATCTTGAGATAGTCGACCGGCAAGGTCTTCAAGTACATGAATGACGACAGGCCGCTGCCGAAGTCATCCAGCGCAAAGTGGCAGCCGCGCGCCTTGAGCTCGCGCATGAAATGCACCACGTTGCCCAAGTTGGCGATGGCGGCGGTTTCCGTGATCTCGAAGCACATCGCGCCCGCGACCAGCTCGTTGTTGCTGAGTTCCGCGATCAGGTACTCGAGAAAGCGTTCGTCGTTGAGTGATGTGCCCGACAGGTTGACGGCAATCGTGAACGGCTTGACCCCCGAGGCGGCGCGATACACGAGCCGGTCGAGCGCCTGGCGAACCACCCACCGATCGATCGACGGCATGACGTTGTAGCGCTCGGCCGCCGGAATGAATTCCGCCGGCGTCACCAGAGCGCCCGATTCGTCCCGCAAGCGCAGCATCAGCTCGAAGTGTTCGCGCTCATGCGCTTGGCCGGCCGAGCCGATGGGCACTATGGGCTGATAGTAGAGCTCGAAGCGGCTTTCATCGCAGGCACGCGCCAATTTCGAGACCCAATGCATCTCGCGATGCCGCTCGGGCACGTCGTCCGGCTTGTAGTGCTGAACGCGGTTGCGGCCAAGATCCTTCGCCGAATAGCAGGCGACGTCCGCCGCGCTCATCACGTTGGCGACGGTGGGTGTATCGCTGGTGATTTCGACGATGCCGATGCTCGCGCCGACCTCCAGCACGCCCTCCTGCCAAATGAACCGAAAATCCCGAATTGCCTGGCGCAGGCCTTCCGCAATGCGCAACGCCTGGTCGAGCGAGCAGCTCTGCAGCAAGATTCCGAACTCATCTCCGCCCAGACGCGCCAGAGTGTCGCCGTTGCGCACCCGCGATTGCAGCACGCCGGTGATCTGCTTCAGCAATTGGTCGCCCGCCGGGTGCCCACAGGTGTCGTTGACCAGTTTGAACTGGTCCAAATCGACATACAGCAACGCATGCCGGACGCCGGCATCCTGGCGTGCGTTCTCCACCGCGGCGGTCAGGCGATTCTCGAATTCACGACGGTTGATCAATCCCGTCAAGGCGTCGTGGCGGGCCTGGTAGTGCAGCGCACGATGCAGACGGCGCTCCTTGCTGACATCGTGGAACACCATGACGGCGCCGATGAGATTGCCTGCGCGGTCCAGGATCGGAGCGGCCGAATCCTGGATGGCGAGTTCCTGGCCGCGCCGATTCACCAGCACCGTGTGCTCGGAGAGCCCGAGCACCCGTCCTTCGCGCAGACAGCGCATGACGGGATTTTCACTGGCTTCGCGCGTTGCCTCATCGACGACGGTCAATACCTCGCCGATGAGCCGTGTCTGCGCCTCGCGGTTTTCCCACCCCGTCAGACTTTCCGCGACCGGATTCATATAGTCGATACGCCCGTCGGAATCGGTGGTGATAACGGCATCACCGATCGACTGCAAGGTGACCTGCGCGCGTTCCTTGGCCTGGAAAACGGCCGTTTCCGCCTTCTTGCGTTCCGTGATGTCGGTGACCGTTCCCTCGTATCCGGTGACCCGGCCTTGGCTGTCGCGCACCACCCGGCTCGATTCATTGACGACGAGCATGGTGCCGTCCTTGCGGCGCAAGATGCATTCCTCGTTGCGCAGCTCCCCTTCGCTTTCCACTCGCCGCGCGAACGCCTCGCGGCCGCTGGGATACCAATGGAGCGCCGCCGCAGGCACTTGGTACAACTCCTCGGCCGAACCGTAGCCCATCAGGCTCACGAATGCCGGATTCGCGACCAGAATGCGGCCGGTGCGCGACGTCTGGTACACCCCCTCCATCATGCTTTCGAACAGCCCGCGGAATTTCACTTCACTGTTGCGCAACGCGTCTTCGGCGCTGCGGCGCTCGATCGCAATTCCGGCGATCTGCGCCATGCGCGACATCAGCTCATGGTCCCGTGCCGATGGAACACCCGGGTGGCGCCGGTAGAGCGCCACGGTACCGACGACGCGGCCATCCGAGGCGACGATGGGTGTGGACCATGCGGCCCTGAAAGCCGCATGCCGCGCCGCCTCGCGCCTGAACTCCCAAAACGCGTCCGTGCCGACGTCGGCAACGGTGATTTGACGCGCCAGGTATACGGCGGCGGCACAGGAGCCATAGCGGATGCCGATGGGCGCGCCGTCCATCGCTACCACGAACTCGCGCGGTAATTTCAGCGCGGCCACGGAATGCAGCGTCTGCTGCTCATGATCCAACAGGTTGATCGCGCAACAGGTATCCACCATCACGCGCTCGATCAGCTCGCAGATGGACTCCAGCGCCGAGGTCAGCGACGCATTGGCGGCGATCTTCTCGAAGACCCGCCGCTCGCCCGCCGCGATCGCTTCCGCGCGCTTGCGTTCGGTGATGTCGGTGATGCTGGCGCGAATCAGCCGCCGATTGGAGCTCGGCAGGTGCACGAACCGCACTTCGCAGGGCATGGTCTGCCCTGCGGCATCGCGATGCAGCCACTCGAATACCGGCGCCTCGCCCGCCAGTGCGCTTTCGATGAAACCGCGGGGCGGGCCGAACGAGGGTCTTCCGTCGGGCTGATGCGGGGGACTGATCTTGTCCGGCCCGCAGCCGATCAAGTTCGCGCGCGGCATTTTGAAAAAGCGGCATGCATTGTCGTTGACGTCGACGAATCCGCCCTGGTCGACGTCGTAGACCACGATCACTTCCGGAGCGTGTTCCACCAGCGTCCGGTAGCGCGCCTCGCTTTCGCGCATGGATTGTTCGGCGAGATGCCGTTCGGTGATGTCGCGAATGCTGACGATGTAGCCGTCGCGCCAATTGAGCTTGGCCTTGCTGACGGCAATTTCGACCGCGACGCGATTGCCGCTCTTGGTGCGCCCCCAAGTCTGGTGCGCCGCGAGATCCACATGGGTATCGTCGATCTCGGCGGCGAAGCGCTCGAGAAAGTCGCAGGCGCTGCCGGCAACGTCGGGCAGCAGGAACTCGAGCGCGCGGCCGACGGTTTCCGCCTGCGAGTAGCCAAAGATCCGCTCACCGGTGGGATTGAAGGTTTCGATGCGGCCGGTATCGTCCACCGTGACGATGGCATCCTTGACGTTGTCCAGAATGCACTGCAGGTGCGAGGCAGTCTGCTCGCGGATCTCGCGCGTGAGGGCCTGCGCCTCATCGGACATGAGCTGCATCGAGCGTACGACGCCGCGCCGCTCATCATCGAGCTGATCGTAGTGCGCGCTGACGGCCTTGAGCAGCGTCCCCACATCCAAATCGCCGCCTCTGCCTCGTGCCTCCGCGATTTGGCGCTCGAGCAGGTGGTTCAGACTAGGCGCAGGCGTTGTTGCCTCGCCACGAACTGCGGCCGCGGTATCGCGTGACAAGTCCCTTATCTCCCGCACGTGAGCTACGGCGCGCCAGGGCGCCGGAAGTCAGTAGATTAGGGAGATCCCGCAATGGCGGCGTGACGGGCGTCTCGATTCGGCCAATATTCGGTCAAATTCCAGGAGCCTGTCGGACTGAGGGCCATCGTCGCGAGAACTCCTAGGATCCCTGATCCACGGTTTCGCGCTCCGAGCGTTTGCGGTCGTTTTCACGCAAATTGCGCTTACGTAGGCGAATGGACGTGGGTGTCACTTCGATGAGCTCGTCGTCGTCGATGAACTCCATCGCCTGTTCCAGCGAGAAGCGGATCGGCGGCGTCAGCACCACGTTTTCGTCCTTGCCCGCGGCGCGCATGTTGGTCAGCTTCTTGCCTTTGAGCGGGTTCACGACCAGATCATTGTCGCGGTTGTTGAGGCCGATGATCATCCCTTCATACACCTCTTCGCCGGGACCGATGCACAGCCTGCCGCGCTCCTGCAGGCTGAACAGCGAATAAGCCAACGCCGTGCCCTGGCCGTTCGCAATCAAGACCCCGTTCGGGCGCTGACCCAGCTCGCGCTGCACCACCGGTCCGTAATGGTCGAACACATGGTGCAGCAGGCCCGTGCCGCGCGTCATGGTGCGAAACTCCGTTTGAAATCCGATCAACCCGCGCGACGGCACCATGTAATCCAAACGGATTCGGCCGCGGCCGTCGGCCTGCATGTCCTTGAGCTCGGCGCCGCGGCTGCCCAGTGCCGACATGATGTCGCCCTGCGCGTCGGCGTCCGCGTCGACGGTGACCTGCTCGTACGGTTCATGCGCAGCACCGTCGATTTGCTTGATGACCACGCGCGGCCGGGAAACCGCCATTTCATAACCTTCGCGGCGCATGTTCTCCAGCAACACGCCGAGATGCAGCTCGCCGCGCCCGAACACGACGAACTTGTCGGGATCCGCGGTCGGCTCCACCCGCAGCGCCACGTTGTGGATGGCCTCGCGGTCCAGGCGTTCGCGGATCTGGCGGCTGGTGACGAACTTGCCTTCCCTGCCGAGGAAGGGCGAGGTGTTGACTTCGAACGTCATGCTGATCGTCGGTTCGTCGACGGTGAGGCTCGGCAGCGGCTCCGCCTTGGCCGGATCGCACAGAGTATCCGACACCTTCGGTTCGGGGATGCCGGCAAAGGCCACGATGTCACCGGCACTGGCCGACTCCACCTCGACCCGCGTCAATCCATGGAAGCCCAGTATCTGCGTGATCCTCTCGGAGCGCTGCTTGCCCTCGCGGTTGACGACCGTGATCGCCATGCCGCGCTTGATGGTGCCGCGCTTGATGCGCCCGATGCCGATGGCGCCGACGTAACTCGAGTAATCGAGCAGCGTGACTTGCAGCTGCAGCGGACCGTCCGCATCCACATCGGGCGGCGGACAATGCTCGACGATGGTCTTGAACAGCGGCTGCATGTCGCCCTCGCGCACCGTCGCATCCAGACCGGCGAAGCCGCGCAAGGCGGATGCATACACCACGGGGAAATCCAGCTGTTCATCGGTCGCTCCCAGCCGATCGAACAGATCGAAGGTCTGGTCGAGCACCCAGCCCGGACGCGCTTCGTCACGGTCGATCTTGTTGATGACCACGATGGGGCGCAATCCGTGCTTGAAAGCCTTTTGCGTCACGAAACGGGTCTGCGGCATGGGTCCGTCCACCGCATCGACCAACAGCAGCACGCAATCGACCATGGCGAGCACGCGCTCGACTTCACCGCCAAAATCCGCGTGTCCGGGGGTATCGACGATGTTGATGCGGTAATCGCCCCAGGTGATCGCCGTATTCTTCGCGAGGATGGTGATGCCGCGCTCGCGCTCCAGATCATTCGAATCCATGACCCGCTCCTGCAGATCCTTGCGCGCATCGAGCGTACCGGATTGGCGCAGCAGCTGGTCCACGAGAGTGGTCTTGCCATGATCGACGTGCGCGATGATGGCGATATTGCGAAGTTTCTGAGTCACAGGGGGGCCCTACGGGGAAACCGCCCATTATAGAGTCTCGAAGAGACTCGCGCCTTTAAATTTCAGCGCTCGACGATCAGCGGGATGGAAAACACTCGCGATTCGGTGATTTCGTCGTGCTTGAGCGTTATGGTCACTCCCAGCAATGCCACCCCCTCCGCGGTGGGGGTCACTTTCACGCTTTGGCGATACACTTGTCCCGCCTCGATTCCGGGCAAATCCGGTGGATTCGCGTCCGCCGCCACCGTCAGTCCCTCGCCCCCAACCACCTGGATCCCCGCCGCGCCCGCGTCGATTTGCGGCACGACCGCAATGCCGATATCGAGCGGCTGCCCGAGCATCGGGCGCTGCTTGAGCTCGAACTTGAGCTTGACCGGCAATTGAGATTTACCCTGGTTCACCGCCTCTACCATGCCGGCGGTCAATTCCTCGGCACTCGGGCCTTTCTTCACAGCCACCGGAGCGCTGACATGCGGTTTGGGTGTGGGCGGCGGGGGCGTCCCCGAGTCCCCATGGCAGGCGCCCACGGCAGCCAGCATGCAGATCATCGGGACTCTCGCGGTCTTCATCCCGCTATAATCACCAAATACGCCGCCGATCACAACTACGCGGCCGGTCACAACTCGAGCGGCGGACCGGTGACCGCCGCGAGCTGATCATCGAGCGCTCGGTAGTGCTCTTCCCAGTAACGCGGTTCGGCGAACCAGGGAAAGGCTTGGGGAAAGGCAGGATCGTGCCAGCGGCGCGCCAGCCAGGCCGAATAATGCACCATACGCAGCGCGCGCAGGGACTCGATGAGAGCGATTTCGCTGCGATCGAACGGCAGGAATTGCTCGTATCCCTTCAGAATATCCTGCAGCTCCGTGCGCATGTCTTCCCGGCCGCCGGACAGCAGCATCCAGAGATCTTGAATGGCCGGCCCGGTCAGGCAATCGTCGAGATCGACGAAGTGTGGTCCTAAGTCCGTCCATAGAATATTGCCGCGGTGGCAGTCGCCGAAAATGCGCCCGAGGGCCGCCCCACCCCAACCGGCGGCGCGCGCCTCCACCTCGTCCAACAGTTCATCGGTGAGATCTGCGTACTTGGTCGCCAAATAGTCGGGCATCCAATCGCCCTCCAGCACGAAATCGCGCGCCTTGCGGCCAAGGTCTTCCATGGACAGGCGCGTCCTGTCGACGAAGCGTGCGGCCCGGCCCACCGCATGGATGCGGCCCAAAAATCGGCCCACCCACTCCCGATCATCGCTCACCCCGAGCTCCGGCCAGCGCCCGCCGCGGCGGGGAAACACGGCATAGCGGAATCCGCGATGCACATGCAGCGATACGCCGTCGCGCGCGAGCGGCGCCACGACGGGAATTTCCTGCGCCGCCAATTCTGCGGCAAACGCGTGCTCTTCGCGGATCGCGGCATCCGACCAGCGTGCCGGCCGATAGAATTTGGCGACCACCGGCTCGCCGTCCTCGATCCCGATCTGATACACCCGATTTTCGTAGCTATTGAGCGCCAGGACCCTGCCGTCGCAGTGATGACCCACAGCCTCGATGGCATCCAAGACGGTCTCGGGAGAAAGCTCGGAATAGGGTGCATCGCTACTGTTCATGCGCGGAATTCTACAGGTACGATGCGAACACTACTTTAGACGAATCACGCTGCTAGAATGCCGGCCATGCGATTTCCACGACCTAAGTCGTTGAGCGGCCTGATGCTGATCGGCTTCACGATCGTGGCTGCCCCGCTGCTGTTCGCCATCGTGAACGCCGCCGTGCAGATGAATCACCTGTCGACTCGCAGCGAGCAGCTGGTGCTGCACGGCGTGCGCGGAACCCGCAGCAACCAACGCATGTTCGAGGAAATCGGCGCGCTCGAGCGTACCGCACGCCTGTATCAGATCATCGGCAGCGCGGATCTGCTCGATGTCTATGCGCGCAACCAGGCGCGCCTCAGCGCCACTCTCGACGAACTGCTCGCCATGCCGCTGGACGCCGGCTCGCACAGCGATGTCCTGGCGCTGCAGGCCGAAGCTGCTCGCCTGCAGGAGGACCTCCGGCAAAGCGCCCCCAGCTCGACGCGCATGACGGACTTGATCAATGCGTTCCCGCAACTCTCGGACATGGCCTCCAAGGTGTCGAACCGTGTCAGCGCGCAGATCGACCGCGAACTGACCAGCCTGCAGGCGACGACCCAGCGTGCCCAGCGCAACCTGTTCTGGGAGACGCTGCTCCTCGTACCCTTGACGCTGGCGGTGGTTGGCGTATTCACTTACCTGTTTGGACGGCCAATTCGCGCCATCGACCGCGCCATCAGCGAGCTGGGGCGCGGCACGTTCTCGCGGCCGATCGTCATTCGCGGACCGGCCGACCTGGAGCGGTTGGCCGCGCAATTGGAATGGCTGAGAGGGCGTCTGTTGGATTTGGCCCAGGAAAAGAACCGGTTTCTGCGACATATGTCGCATGAGCTGAAAACGCCGCTGGCCAATATACGAGAGGGAACCGAACTCTTGATGGACGGTGCGGTCGGTGAGCTGCAAAGCGGCCAACGCGAAGTGACGGCGATCTTGCGCGAGAACGGCATGAAACTGCAGCGGCTCATCGAGAACCTATTGTCATTCAGTGCCTGGCAGGCCAAGAGCGTCGGCCTGGAGATCAGCGAATTCAAATTGCGGCCCCTGATCAAGAGCGTCTTGGAGAATCAGCAGCTCACGCTGGTGGCGCAGCGCGTACGGCTCGATGTCCAGGTCGAGGATCTCACGCCCCTCGCCGACCGCGGCAAGGTGCGCCTGATCCTCGACAACCTGTTGTCGAACGCGATCAAGTTCACCCCGCGCGGGGGCACCATATCGATTCATGCGCGCGGCGAACGCGAACAGCTCGTGCTGGATGTCATGGACAGCGGGCCGGGGATTCCGGCCGAAGAGCGCAGCCGGATATTCGAGGCTTTTTACCAGGGAAAGACGCCGCAGGGAGGCCATGTCAAAGGGACGGGAATCGGTCTTTCGGTGGTGACCGAATTCGTCAACGCACATGGCGGCAGCATCGAGATTCTCGAGGCCAAGACAGGAGGCGCGCACTTCCGGGTGCGCTTGCCCATGCGCCAGTCGGCGCCACCCCGTGAAAAAGCTCATGCCGCATAGTTGGCTGCGCATTGCGGCATGTGTCTGCGTCATCGGCTGGCTCACCGGATGCGGCACCGGCAGTCCCTTTTCGCGTCAGAAGCCGGCCGCGCCCGCCGAGCCCGATCGTGCATCGCAGGACTTGGGGGTGATCACACCCTTGATCGAAATGATGGCCAGCCTGCCGCAGGGAGACCCTGCGCGCCAAGCTGAACTGTTCCAATCGGCCAAGGATGCCGCCGAATTGACCCCCACCACCAGCAATAAGCTCAAATATGCGCTGGCGCTGGCAACCCCGGGCTACAGCGGCTCCAATCCCGTCGCGGCGCAGCGACAGTTGTCGGAACTGCTGGCCAGGCCTGAGACTCTGCTGCCGATTGAACGATTGTTGGCCCTGGTGGCACTCAAAGAGGTCGAACAAAGGCTGATACTTCAGGCTGAGAACACGCGCATGCGCGACGATGCCATGCACGATGATTCCCGCGACAAGCTGCAGGCGCTCAACCGCCGCCTGGCTGCTGAATCGGATGAAAATGTGAAGTTGCGCAAGGCTTTGGACGAGGCTCGGGCCAAACTCGAGGCGGTCACGCATATCGAGCGATCGATCAACGACCGTGGTGCGAGCGGATCGCACACACCGTGATAAAGTAACCGGAGATACCGCATTGAACGCCTACTCAATCGCCGCCACCACCCCCCTCTCCTTCGGCATGCAGATCGGCTCACGAGAAACGCAGACGCCGCAGAAGCGCAAGGCACGCATTCTGGTGGTGGACGATGACCCGGGCCTGCTGCGCCTGCTGACCATCCGCCTGCGCGCCGAGAGCTACGAAGTAGAAGCGGTCGAGAGCGCTGCGGCAGCCCTGGCCGCCTGTGTGCGGTTTCGGCCGGATCTGGTGATCACGGACCTGCGCATGGATCAGATGGACGGCATCGGCCTGCTCAAGGAGCTGCAGAGCCGGTGGCCGGGACTGCGGGTGATCATCCTGACGGCTCACGGCACCATCCCCGACGCCGTGCATGCCACGCAAAGCGGCGCCTTCGGCTTTCTGACCAAACCGGTGGACAAGCAGGACTTGCTCGATCACGTGCAGAAAGCCCTCAAGGTGTCGGGATTTGCCCATGTGGACGAAGATTGGCGCGCGAACATCGTCACGCGCAATCAACTGATGGAAGACAAGCTCGCGCAGGCCAACATGGTTGCCGGCACCGACGCGCGCGTATTGCTCACCGGCGAGAGCGGCACGGGCAAGGAACTTCTGGCGCGCGCCATCCACGAGGCGAGCCCCCGGCGCAACAAACCGTTCGTCACCGTCAATTGCAGTGCGATGGCGGAAAATCTGCTCGAATCAGAGCTCTTCGGGCACGAAAAAGGCGCCTTTGCGGGCGCCACCCGCACGCAGAAGGGCCTGTTCGAGACGCCAACGGCGGCACCCTGCTGCTGGATGAAGTCGGCGACATGCCGATGCGATTGCAGGTGAAGCTGCTGCGCGTCCTCCAGGAAAACCAGATCCGCCCGGTGGGGGCGGCCGAAACGGTGTCGATCGACGTTCGGATCATTTCCGCGACCCATCGTGATCTGCACGAATTGATGGTCGCCGGCCAATTCCGCGAAGATTTGTACTACCGGCTGAACGTGGTGCACATCGAAATGCCCGCCTTGGGCCGCCGCCGGGAGGACATTCCCCTGCTGGTCGCTCATTTCCTGGAACAGATCGCCAAGGAAAGCGGCCAGCGCAAGATCTACGCCCCGGAGGCCGTGGAGCTCCTGGCCACCGCCGAATGGCCGGGCAACGTACGTCAGCTGTACAACGTAGTGCGCCAGAACGTCGCACTGTCCCATGGCGCGATCATCACCGCCGAACTCGTGCAGCAATCCTTGGGCGGCAACCCCACGCGGCTGCCCTCCTTCGACGAAGCGCGCGACGAGTTCACGCGCAACTACCTATCGCAAATACTTCAGATCACCGGCGGCAACGTCAGCCAGGCGGCACGCCTGGCAAAGCGCAATCGCACCGACTTCTACAAACTGCTGTCGCGCCACCAGCTGCTGCCCGAAGACTTCAAGAAGAGCTGACAGGGCACACCCCCCCGCTGCATCGCTGAGCCACAAAACGCCTCATCCCATCAGGCATGGACTCGACACGGGGATTTTGACCGATTCCAACCGGCAATATCACGGTGCCGAGGTGATAGAACGCTTCACCTCTCAGGCATAGAACTCGGTGATCGTCGCAACGACGTGCGCCAATTGCACCTGATCCAATTCCGGATAGATCGGCAATGCCAGGGTCTCCGCGGCGGCCCGTTCGGATTGCGGAAAATCTCCCGTGCGGTAGTTCAAATAGGCGAAGCACTGCTGCAGATGCAGGGGTACGGGATAGTAGATCTCGCAGCCGATGCCGCGCTCCGTGAGCCTTGCCCGGAGGGCGTCGCGGTTCTGCACCCGCACGACGTATTGGTTGAAGATATGCCGATAGCCCGCGATGGCAACCGGCGTGCGCAATTTTGCCCCCAGCCCGGCATGGGCGAAAGCAGCGTCGTAGTACGCCGCGTTGCGCTGCCGTCCCGCCGTCCAGCCGTCCAAGTATTTCAATTTCACGCGCAGCACGGCGGCTTGCAATTCATCGATGCGAAAATTGCCTCCGATCAGGGCATGAAAGTACTTCGGCTTGCCGCCGTGCACACGCATCACGCGCAGGGTCTCCGCCAGTTCCGGGTCGTTGGTGGTGCACAAGCCGGCATCGCCGAACGCACCCAAATTCTTGCTCGGAAAGAACGAAAAGCAGCCAACGTCGCCGATCGTGCCGGCACGGGCACCGTTCTTGTATTCCGTGCCGATGGCCTGCGCGGCATCCTCGATGACCTTCAACCCGTGGCGCCGCGCGATCGCCATCAGCGGGTCCATGTCGGCGGATTGGCCGTACAGATGGACCGGCATCAGCGCCTTGACGCGCCCGCCCGTGGTGCGGTTGATCAACTGTGCATCCTGCACTGCACAGTGTTCATCGATGAAGTCCTGCACGGCGGCAGGTGACAGATTGAAGGTCTCGGGCTCGATGTCGCAGAACACCGGCCGGGCGCCGGTACGGGCGATGGTTCCCGCCGTTGCGAAAAAGGTAAATGGAGATGTAATAACTTCATCCCCCGCTCCGATGTTCAAGGCCATGAGCGCGAGCAGCAGGGCATCGGTGCCGGAGGACACGCCGATACCGGCCGATGCTCCGCAGTAGCGAGCAACCTCATCCTCCAGAGCGGCGCACCTGTTGGCCCAGAATGAAGTGCTGGCTCGCGCATACTTGGTCGATGACCGGCATCACCTCGGCGCGAATTTGGGCGAACTGTGCCTTAAGATCGAGTAATGGGACGTTTGTCATAGCCGCATAGAATACCATTGTGAGAAGGGCGATCACGGACCGCAAAACGGTGCAAGTTAACTTTTGTGCTATTGGGTCACGCATGGAACGACGGAGTTGACGGATAATGCACGCTGATTTTGTCGCACTTCTGCCACGCGCGAGCGCCGCGAACGCTGCCCTTGATTCCATGGATGCCCGATGACGCAGCCAGTCTTGTTCAAACAGAGCTTTCTCATCGCGGTATTGGCCGGCGTGCAGGCAATCATGCCCGCGGTCGTTGCGGTTGCCTCGCTGTATGCGACCATCGTCTTCTTCGGCATCGTGTTCGACAGGTCATCCCAGGCCATCATCATCGTCGCGGTGCTGTGCCTGATCCTGGTCCAGGCACCGCGCGAGGTCAGCACGCAGCTCACTTCCGCACGCTTGTCTGCCGTCGCGGACGTGATTTTTCGCTGGCTGCTGCTGCTCGCGGTCATGCTGGCGATCGGCTACGTGACGAAGTCCCTCGCTGAATATCCGCGCCGAATATTCCTCACCTGGGCCGTGGTCACGCCGGTCGCGCTGGTGTTCTCCACGCTGGCCATGCAGGAGCTCATGCACCGCTTCCTGATGAGCGCCTTCGACAACCGCAGCGCCATCTTTGCCGGCTACAACAACAGCAGCCTGGAGCTGGCGCGCCGGCTGAAGAGCAACCCCGCGATGCGCCTGGCAGTGTCCGGCTTCTTCGATGACCGCAGCAGCGACCGGCTCGGCATGGAGCCGGACGCCACACTGGTCGGCAGCCTGAGCGATCTGTCAACTTACGTGAAGGAACACGGGACGGACGTCATTTTCATCGCGCTGCCCATCCGGCATGTGAAGCGCGTCATGAACCTGCTTGGATGATCTGCGTGACACCACAGCCTCGATTTACTACGTTCCCGATATTTTCGTCTTCGACCTCATCCAAGCGCGCTCCGGCGAGATTCACGGCATTCCCGTGGTCGCCATGTGCGAAACCCCCTTCTACGGGTACCGCGGCGTCACCAAACGGCTGACCGACATCGGCTTGTCGATCGTGATCCTGCTGCTGCTCCTGCCCCTGCTGCTGGTGGTCGCGGTCATGGTCAAGCTCTCGTCGCCCGGGCCCATCATCTTCAAGCAGCGCCGGTACGGCCTGGATGGGCGCGAAATCGCCGTATACAAATTCAGAACCATGAGCGTGACCGAGGACGGCGAACAGATTCGGCAGGCATCGAAGACCGACAGCCGCATCACCCGCATCGGCGGCATCCTGAGACGCACTTCGATGGATGAGCTGCCGCAGCTCATCAATGTGCTGCAAGGCCGGATGAGCCTGGTCGGCCCTCGGCCTCATGCCGTCGCGCACAACGAGGAATACCGCAAGCTCATCAAGGGCTACATGGTGCGCCACAAGGTATTGCCCGGCATCACCGGCCTTGCCCAGGTCAACGGTTGCCGCGGCGAGACTTCGCAGCTGGAAGAGATGGAGGCACGTGTGAACTACGACCTCGATTACCTCCGGCACTGGACGCCCATGCTGGACATCAAAATCATCTTGCTGACGGCGATCAAAGTGTTCCGCGACGACAAGGCCTACTGAAGAATCGAACCCGCGGAGGCGGCCAAGCCCATACCCGCCGTCACCAGCCCGCCGTGATACGAGTAGCGGCCTTGCACGGGCAGCGCCGCGCACGCGTGCAAAGCAATGCTCCGTGCCGCATGAATACGGAATGTGCCGCCCGAGGCGCCGCACTGCGCCTCGACGCGCACATCGTGGAAATTCAAGCGTTCGCCGACCAGAGGATACTGGCACTTATAGAACGCTTCTTTGGCCGAGAAAATCAAGGTGGCGGCGGCGGCTCGCTCCGTCGGCGGCAAAGACTCTATCCACGCGGTCTCCGCTGGGACACAGATGCTCGGCCATAGGTCGGCCCCGACATCCCCCACCACCTCGCTATCGATGCCCAAGGCCGCTGCGCTGCGCCGCTCGGCGACCACCGCGGCGGCAAATCCCGCGGTGTGGGTAATGCTGCCGACGATGGAGTCGGGCCAGATCGGCCGCCGGTCCTCGGCCGTCGTGAGGGGGAAATCCACGATGCCGAATTCGGCCAGTGCGCGCCTGGCGCACAGTCGGCCCGCCGCAAATTCCTGCACCCGCTTCGGGACTGCTCGACTCACATGGACGGCCTCCGCGGCCAGCAGCAGCCGGGGGTCGCCCGGCTCGTGCAGAACTGCGACGACGGCGCCCGGCGGGAACAAACTGTCCAAACGGTTCGACAAGGCGGCGGGATTCATGTCGAGATTTTGACAGAATGGGCCCAGCGCTTGCCGCTGGTTTGCGGCATGAACGATAATGGCCAATGCAAAACGTCATCGTGACCGGCGGGAGCCGCGGGCTCGGACTTGCGATGGCCCGCGTGCTCGCCGCTGCCGGCTATCGCATCATCGCGCTGGCACGCGGGGGCACCGAAGAGTTGACGGCTGCAAGCCGGACGGCGGCCGAAAGCGGCCGCGGCGCGATCGAGTTTCGCGCCTGCGACTTGTCCGACTTGGCCCAGATCGCACCGATGGTGAGAGCGCTGCGCACGGACTTCGGTCCGATCTACGGCCTGGTCAATAACGCCGGCCTCGGCACCAGCGGTCTTCTCAGCAACATGCGCGATCAGGAGATAGAGCGCCTGATTCGACTCAATACGATCTCGCCCATCGTCCTGTCGAAGTACGTGGTGCGATCGATGATGGCGCAGCGTGAAGGCCGGATCATCAACATCGCCTCGGTCGTCGGGTTCACCGGCTATAGCGGACTGTCGGTCTACAGCGCCACCAAGGCCTCGCTGCTCGGCTTCACGCGCTCGCTGGCGCGCGAGGTCGGACAGCTCGGCATCACCGTGAACGCGGTGGCACCCGGCTTCATCGCCACCGAGATGACGCATGAGCTCGACGAATCGCAGCGTCAACAGATCGCACGGCGCAGCGCCCTCAAGCGCATGGCCGATCCCATCGACGTCGCGCGCAGCGTCGAGTTCCTGCTGGGAGAGGGCGGCCGCAACATGACCGGCACGACGCTGACGGTCGACGCCGGCAATACGGCGTAGAGCGCTCGCCGGAACAATCCAACATTTGCCGTTAGACGATCCAACAGCAAATGCAAGTTATCCAACTAGTGGCCCGTAACAACTGATTCGATACCACAGAATGATTCACGGCCAGTGCATGGGAACGCAGAAAACAAGCGCATTTCAGCATCTGCGTACTCCCAATTGGGCTGTTACAGGCCACTAGCCTCTCGGTACCGAGAGGCCAGTGAGCGGGCATGAATGAGCCAGATCACCGGGCAGCCATTTCGAGGGCGAGCGTCCGGAAAAGGCCCTCGACCTGTGTTTCGTTCACATTGAGCGTCAATGCAATCCGCAGGCGCGCAGTCCCAACGGGGACGGTCGGCGGGCGAATGGCTCGCACGTCGTAGCCATGGGCACGGAGCCGGGCCGCGAGGTCGCTCGCGGCCCGGTCCTCGCCAATCACGATGGGAACGATGTGCGAGCCGGATGCGGTGAGGCCGCAGCCTCGCGCAAGTTCATGCGTCGCACACTCCACCAGCCGCCGGAGCCCCTCGCGCCGGGAGTCGCTGTGCTCGCAAAGCGTAATCGCCGCGCGCGTAACGGCCGCTAGAAGCGGAGACGGCGCTGTCGAAAAGATGAACGCACGGCCGCGGTTGACCAAAAAGTCCTTGATCACCCGCGGCGCGCAGACCAGCGCACCCTCCGTGCCGAGGGCCTTTCCGCACGTATGAATGGTGACGATGTTGTCGCGACCCTCGAGGAACGCAGCACGGCCTCGACCGCCGGGTCCGAGGACACCGGTCGCATGCGCCTCATCAATGACGAGCACCGCTTCCCGGCGGATCGCCAGTGCGTGAAGGTCCGAGAGATTCGGACCATCGCCGTCCATGCTGTAAAGACTTTCAACCGCGATCCAGACGCGCCCGGTCCCTCCCGCCGCCCGCCAACCCATGATCGCATCGTCGATGGATTGTGGGTCATTGTGGCGCGCCCCCGCGATTTGTGCGCGGCCGCGGCGCAGTCCGTCGTGCACGCTCGCATGAATCCAATCGTCATGAACCACCAAGTCCCCGCGCTGTGGTGCCGTTGCGAACAGCGCAAGGTTTGCCGTGTATCCGCTACCGAAGTACAGCGCAGTCTCGGCGCCGAAGTAGGCGGCGGCAGTCTGTTCCAGAGCCTCGTGCTCCGGGTGATTCCCCCGCAGCAGGCGCGATCCGCCTGAGCCGACCGGCACCCGGCGCAGCAGGGCGTCACTCGCAGCCGCGCGCAACTCGGTGCAACCTGCAAGCCCGAGGTAGTCGTTCGAGGTGAAGTCCAGGCCATCGAGATGCTCGAGAGTGCGGCGGCGGCCGCGCGCCGATAGACCGCAAAGATCGGCCTCGAGGTCCGCGAATGGCCCATCCACGACGCGATGATCAGTAATTTTCGTCCCCTCAAATGGGAAGGGCTCCCGAAGGAGCCCCTGGTAGGCTGCAACAACACGCCGAAAATGAGACTGCGGCCGCGACGTGCGCAGTTCACATGTTAGGCGAATCGCCTGCGGAGTTGCAACGCAGGCGGCAGAATCGAGGGAAATCCAGGGCTAGAATCAGTTCCACTCGCATGAAGGACAGCTCTACTCCAATGATCCGTGAGATGACGCGGCCGCGATCCGCTACGCATTTTGCGCCGTGTGTCATCGCCTTGATTGCGGCATTCGCACTCGTCTGGATGATCGCTCCGTGGCATCGAGCAAGTGTGCTGCGCCTCTTGCCGTACACACCGCTCATCCCGTGCCTCGGCGTCGTTCTCGTCATCGTGGCGGCGGAATGGATGTTTCCCGCGCTGCGTGCACCCTCGCCCGGAGCCATTGCGCATCACGCCCTGCGGCGGCTCGACTTGCGCCGGGTGGGCACGCGCCTTTGCGGACTGCTCATGACCATTGCATTGGCGGCATTCGCCTACTGGCTGCTGCCCGAGTACCGCGGCGATTTTTATCAACCGTTCTGGCAATTTCTGCGCACCATTGCTCCGGCCTGCATTCTGATTCCATTTTATTTCTCGTGGACCGACACCCGGGGTGTCGAATCGAGAGACGAATATCAAGCGCTCGGCGCCCTACTCTGCGGAGGTTCGCAAACCGGAGACGGCCCGCTGATTCGACGCCACTTGCTGGGCTGGACGGTGAAGGCGTTTTTCCTGCCGCTCATGACCGTCTACCTCAGTGAGGAGTTGCGGTCCTCATACAGCGCCCTGCAGGACATCAGCGCTCACACCCTGCCTATTTATCAGCTTTTCTACCATCTCTCCTATGTGGCTGATTTACTGTTTTGCGTGGTCGGATACAGCACCACCATGCGCCTGTTCAACTCCGAGATCCGCAGTGTCGAACCGAGTGCCGCCGGTTGGCTGGTCGCATTGATCTGCTATCAACCGTTCTATTCCGTCGTCGGCCGGTACTATCTACAATACGAGGACGGTACGTATTGGGACAATTGGCTGCAGAGTTGGCCGGCCGCCCGCGCCGTCTGGGCGGCGCTGATCATCGCTTTGGCATCGATTTACGCACTTTGTACCGTCTCGTTCGGGCTGCGATTTTCAAATCTGACGCATCGCGGCATCATCACCGGGGGTCCCTACCGCTTCTCGAAGCATCCTGCTTATCTGGCGAAGAATCTGAGCTGGTGGCTCATCTCGGTGCCGTTCGTCAGCGAACAGGGGTGGAGCACCGCGCTGCGTAATTGCTGCCTGCTCTGTCTGGTGAATTTGATCTACTACGCTCGGGCTCGCACCGAGGAACGGCACTTGAGCCGCGATCCAACCTACGTAGCCTATGCCCTATGGATCAATGAGCACGGTTTGCTGCGGCGCGTGACGCGGGCGCTGCCGTTCATGCGATATCGCGCGCCCGCCGGGCCGAGCGCCGGCGCTGGTCAGGCAGCACCGGCGCGGTAACGACGTGTTGGGGTTTGGGGTTTGGGGTTTGGGGTTTGGGGTTTGGGGTTTGGGGTTTGGGGTTTGGGGTTTGGGGTTTGGGGTTTGGGGTTTGGTCGCAATATGATCCCTCATGGGACGAAACTTCCGGAACTAACGGCGCTCGAGATCGGATTTTTCGTCGGTGCCGCGGCTCCCACGTACTCCGTTACAGCGCTCGCGCCATCCGTCACCCACACGTTGCCGGAGCCGTCGACCGCAATGGCATAAGCGGTGGCGACGCCGGGGTAGTTCACCATGAAGCCGAAGCCGTCGCTCGGAGACAAATTGACACTGCCATCCGCGCTCAGCTCCGTGATGCTGGGAAACGATGCAGTCACTGGATCGTTCGCAATCCACTTGTGACCCGCGCCGTCGATCACAATGCCTTTGGGCGAATTTCCGGGCGCCGCGGCGTTGCTGAAGGGAGTGGCAGAATACGTTCCCCCCGCACCGGCCGGCGTGAATTCCCACACTCCATGGTAGTGCCTGTCCGTGATCCAGAGATTGCCGGCGGCGTCGGTTGCAATGGCAGTGAATTGGGAACGGCCGGCTACCCCGGATACCGCAGGAGGCGCAAGGACGTTGCCTTGGCTGCCGCTGGAAGTAATCTGTGCCAGGAATTGATTCAAGCCGCTGCTGACAGTCCACACATTGCCCAAGCGATCGGCCGCGATGCCGTTGCACGGACAGTTGGGCGCGTTGTAGCCGCCGGTGTTCGATAGGTTGACCCCAAGGCTGGCTCCGCTCCCGCCGATTTCGAATACGGTGGGCGCCGTGTTTCCGCTGACGAACCAGGCGTTGCCGCTGAAATCGATAGTGATGCCCGCCGTGTCATCCGGACCATTACCGGCATTCCAGGGGGCGACCGTGCCTCCCGAACCTCCCGTGACCCCCGAACCTGCGGCATTCAATTCTGCGATAGTAGGTCCGGTACCACTGACCCACACATTTCCCGACTGGTCGATCGCCAGGTTGGTGGTATCGTTTCCTTGGATATTGGCGACGCCGCCTCCGCTCCAGTCGTGGCCGGTCTTGTGCGGCGAGAGGAAGCTGGCATCGGCATCGATTTCTGTCACCGCCAGGTTCGGAACTGCCGGCGGAGGATTGACAGGATTCGGGTCAGGCGCGAGCAACCAAACGTGGCCGCCCGCATCGACCGCCAGAGGGCCAAAGTTTCTGATGGTGAACACCAAGGGTAAGGTCCACTCGAGCGGTGCCGCGGCAAGCGCAGGGGTAAATGGCGTGCCCGATGCCGTCGCCACATCGAAAATACCGGCCATCGACACCAAGCCGGCATTTTGTACGACGGCAAGTGCGGCACTCAGCGTATCAGCCGCCATCGGCGTGGTTCCTCCGGCGCAAGGCTGCCCCGTCGAGGCGTAATTCGCGTTCGCACTGGCGCACGAGAACAACTCGGTGCACGCCCCGGCACCGGAGGAGACATCGCAGGCCGCCATCGCATTCGCCACGGTATCGAGCCGCTGCTGTACCACCGATGAGTTGCTCTCACGCCCGGTGGTTGCAAATGTGCCTGTCGTTGGATTGATTAAATTGGTCAATGTCCGGAAGGCCTGATCGAGTCCCGGCGATTTACCCTGGAAGCTCACGGCCGCGGTTCCAGCGGTCGGAGCAGCGAAGCCGCTCAACGCATAGGCCGCCGCCGCGCTGGTCAGTTCGTTGATCACGATGGCCGCGGGCAAGCTGCCGCAGGCGCCGAGCACAGAGACCAGCTGGATGCGCGAATTCGCCGCGCCGGTACCGACCTGGCCGCCGCTTGCAGTCACGTACATGAGCGTGCTCGCTGCCGGACAATTGAAGCTGAGCGAAAATTGACCGCTGGAGTCCGTAGTGGCGCTCGTACCGACCTGCGCTGCGCTCGTCCCGGTCGACCATACGCTGACCGTAGCCCCGACGATGGCCGAAGTGCCGCCAACGACCATTCCGCTCAACGGCGTCGAACCCCCACCGCCGCTGGAGGATGACGACCCGCCGGACGAGGACGAACTGCTGCTGGACGAGGAACCGCCGGAGGATGAACTGCTCGAGGAGGTCCCGCCGCTGCTGCTCGAGGACGTCCCGCCGCTGCTGCTGGAGGAAGTCCCACCGCTGCTGCTCGAGGACGTCCCACCACTGCTGCTGGAGGAAGTCCCACCGCTACTGCTCGAGGATGTCCCGCCACTGCTGCTGGAGGAAGTCCCACCGCTACTGCTCGAGGACGTCCCACCGCTGCTGCTCGAGGACGTCCCACCGCTGCTGCTCGAGGACGTCCCACCACTGCTGCTGGAGGAAGTCCCACCGCTGCTGCTCGAAGAAGTCCCGCCGCTGCTCGACGACGATGATCCGCTGGAAGACGAACTGTTGCTTGACGACAAGGGGGTGCCGCCTCCACCACCCCCACCGCCGCCGCAGGCGGCCAAGCTCGCGACCGAAATGAGGATCAGCGATTTGACAACGACATGGATGGGTAGCGGTGCCATATTGAACTCCCTAGTCTCATTGCAATGCCAGCGGCTTCACATGTCGTCGGGCGTCTTCGAGCGGCCATGCGGCGCATGATGCCGAAGCCACAGCAAAGTAAGAATCCGACAGAGTTCTCGAATTTGCGACTCAGACTTGCCAATTGGCGGAGGCGCTCACAATCGAGCGGCAGATAAGTTAAACCAAAGTCGTCTCGCTCGATGCAGTGAACTGCGGAATTCGACATATATGAAATACAACCGTGAGTTGTGTCGCAGTGGCGCCGATCGATAGGCGCGCCATCCATGTTTGGTTTCTATCTTTCTAACTTCGGTAGATCTATATTGCCCGAAGGGACGGATTCAATAAAAAAGACGACGCAGTCGCCTAAGGTAGTAAGAACGATGAAATGCTACATGCGTCTTGCCGCGATTGCCGCAACGGTCTTGTACGCCGCCCTGTGCGATTCGCTGCATGCGCAGGTGAACGTCACTACATATCACAATGATAACGCCCGTACGGGAGCGAATACTCAGGAAATAATACTCACACCGCTCAATGTCAACAGCGCTCAATTCGGCAAATTGTTTACCGTGGCAGTCGATGGATATGTATTCGCTCAGCCGCTGTATATTTCCAGCCTGCCTATACAGGGCGGCGCGCATAATGTTTTATATATCGTCACTGAGCACGATAGCGTGTATGCCATCGACGCCGACAATGGGACTGTCTACTGGCATATCAGCTTGATTCCCGCCCACGGGAGCCCAGTCAGCAGCGCGAATGATCTCCAGTGCGGAGATCTTGCTCCTGAAGTGGGCATCACGGGCACTCCGGTGATCGACGTCAACACCGGCACGCTTTATCTGGTAGCGGTGACCAAGGTTAACGGTGCCGCCGCTCAATTCCTACATGCCATCGACATCCAATCGTCTGCGGAAAAATTCGGCGGCCCGGTCAAAATACAAGCGTCGGCTCCGGGAACGGCGGGGGACGGCGACGGCACGACAGTTACTTTCAAGCCGCTGAATGAAAATCAGCGCGCAGCGTTGCTGCTGGAGAACGGTCACGTCGTGATTGGATGGTCCTCGCATTGCGACATCGATCCCTGGCACGGTTGGGTCATGTCGTATTCTGCCGCCACCCTGGCCCAGGAAGGCGTTATCAACCTATCCGCAAACGGCACGTCGAATGGCGTATGGATGAGCGGCGGCGGCATGGCCGCCGATGCGAACGGCAACATTTTCGTCGTCACCGGCAACGGCTCATGGAACGGCACGACCGATTTTGGCGACAGCATCCTCAAACTTGGACCTCCAAACGGTGGCGCATTTCCCGTCGTGGATTACTTCACGCCTTATAACCAAAGCATCCTGTCGGCAAACGACGCAGATGTTGCCTCGGGTGGCGTCGTGTTGTTACCCACCATTGGATCGGGCAAGCAGCTGCTGACGCAAATGGGCAAAGAAGGGAAAATTTACCTCCTCGATCGAAATAACATGGGGAAAAATTGCGCAGCTCAAGTCCCGGCCTGCAGCGGCCATGATCCGCAAATCGTGCAGGAGATTCCCAATGCAACGGTGGGAGTATGGGGGTCGCCGGCATACTGGAACGGAAGCGTCTACTGGGCGGGCGGTTCCGACGAGACCGGTGCCTCCGACCCGCTGAAGGCGTTCTCGTTCAATGCCAACGGCAGCGGACTTATTTCCACCACGCCAACTTCCAAAAGCGCAAAGGCGTTCCCTTATTCGGGACCGATACCATCTATTTCGGCCAATGGTTCGACCAGCGGAGTTCTATGGGGATTGGATGACAGCAATTACCGGCGCACTTGTACGTCTGGAACAAATTGCCAGGTGCTGTACGCCTACGACGCGAGCAATCTCGCCAATATGCTTTACAACAGCGCCCAAGCCGCCAGTAACCGCGACGTGCCCGGTTCAGCAGTGAAATTTGCAACACCGACCGTTGCCAATGGAAAAGTCTACGTTGGCAGCGAGTATGCTGTCTCTGCGTTCGGCATCCTGAGTACATTCGTGCCGACGGCGGCGACTCCGACGTTCAGTCCGCCGCCGGGAAGCTTCAGTTCACCGCAGACGGTCGCGCTGTCGGACACCCTTTCGACAGCGGCCATCCATTTCACGACCGACGGAACGACGCCGAGCGCCGGCTCTCCGCTGTACAGCGGTCCACTGCAGATAGCCCAGACGACGACGATTCGCACGATCGCGGTGGCGAGCGGCTACACCGACAGCACAGTCTCCACGGCCACGTACACGATCGCGCCGCAGTCGACCAACACGGTCGACGTCAACCTCACTGCGGCGTCCAACGTGTATGCGATCTTCAGCAATGGCTCGCCTGTGACCAACGGCGGAATGGATACTACCGGCTATGCCTACTCGGAGAATTTGATCGGCGCCTCGGTGGTGTGGTCCGGCGCCACGTTCAACATCGAAGGCGCAGGACAGCCCAGCGCCGTCGATGGTGCGACTCTTGCGCTGCCGGCCGGCAATTTCTCGGCGATCCAATTGTTGGGCACCGCCGTTCAAGGCAGTCACGTCAGACAGGTATTTGTCGTCACGTACACCGACGGAACCACGGACAGCTTCACCCAGAGCATGAGCGATTGGACCGCTCCTCAAGGCTACGCGGGCGAGTCCAAGGCGTTGACGATGCCGTATCGGGTCAGACCTCTGGGCACCACTCTGAACGGACCGGTGTACTTGTACGGTTACTCCTTCTCCCTCAACAGTGCCAAAACCGTCAAGAGCCTTGCGCTGCCGAAAAACCGCGACATCGTGGTGCTTGCCGTTGCGTTATCTTCCGCGACCGGCGCGCCGCCGGTGAGTCCGACTCCGACGTTCAGTCCGCCGCCGGGAAGCTTCAGTTCACCGCAGACGGTCGCGCTGTCGGACACCCTTTCGACAGCGGCCATCCATTTCACGACCGACGGAACGACGCCGAGCGCCGGCTCTCCGCTGTACAGCGGTCCACTGCAGATAGCCCAGACGACGACGATTCGTGCGATCGCGGTGGCGAGCGGCTACACCGACAGCACAGTCTCCACGGCCACGTACACGATCGCGCCGCAGTCGACCAACACGGTCGACGTCAACCTCACTGCGGCATCCAACGTGTATGCGATCTTCAGCAATGGCTCGCCTGTGACCAACGGCGGAATGGATACTACCGGCTATGCCTACTCGGAGAATTTGATCGGCGCCTCGGTGGTGTGGTCCGGCGCCACGTTCAACATCGAAGGCGCAGGACAGCCCAGCGCCGTCGATGGTGCGACTCTTGCGCTGCCGGCCGGCAATTTCTCGGCGATCCAATTGTTGGGCACCGCCGTTCAAGGCAGTCACGTCAGACAGGTATTTGTCGTCACGTACACCGACGGAACCACGGACAGCTTCACCCAGAGCATGAGCGATTGGACCGCTCCTCAAGGCTACGCGGGCGAGTCCAAGGCGTTGACGATGCCATACCGGGTCAGGCCTCTGGGCACCACTCTGAACGGATCGGTGTACTTGTACGGTTACTCCTTCTCCCTCAACAGTGCCAAAACCGTCAAGAGCCTTGCGCTGCCGAAAAACCGCGACATCGTGGTGTTGTCGATCGATCTGATGCCCTAGCGCTCGCAAGGCGTTCACCGAAATTGTCCGGCATGCAGTGCACCACAGACAAATCGGTAATAATTACAAGACAATTCCACGGCGAAAATTGGAACGCCTGGTCCCGCCGTGCGCCGAGTATGGTAGGCTTTGCCTCGTGAATTCCCAAGCGGCCGCAGAGTAAGCTCACCGTGTCCGCCATGCAAAATCAGGACGAATTTGCAGGCACACCCACCTACCGTTTGCTCGAAAGAAGCCATTGGCGCCGCAACAAGGGCAGATATGTTTGGCGACCCCCACTGCGGTTGTCGATAGCGGTGTATCGATTACCGGGCGCTCCCATGCTCGCGAATACCAGCTGTACCGCACTGACCGGCGCAGCCAGCTGCTCGACCTCCTCAATCGCGCTTCCACCATGATTTCCTGCCAAATCCCGTTCGGCAAGTCGGCGGAGTGATCCGCCGATGATGAGCGGCGAGGATTCTCGCTGACCGATTGCTGATCGGCCGGCGTTTCTCGCTTTCATGGTGCTTCTGGAGGAGATTCTCCATGCAGGAAATTACCACCCGATACCCATCGGACAAGTCACCGCTCATTCGAGTGCTGCGGCTGTTTTCAGCGGTCTTACCCGGGGAATATCTGAAGACATTCTTCTACCTGAACGTCGTCGATCGCCCGCGCCGCGCTCTGCGGCAGATTTTATTTTCTTTTTACCGATATGATCACGTCTATGCCGTACTCAGGGAATTTTCGAAGCGCTGCACGGGGAAGTTCTCCGTGCTCGAATTCGGCACATCTGACGGCTATTCGTTCGTAAAATTGCTCTATGCCACTCGCTACTTGAATCTCTCGGAGAGGGTGACGGTCCATACGTTCGACAGCTTCGAAGGCATGCCGCCCGCCGTCGATGAGCGGGACAGGGAATGGACGAGCGGGGACGACTGGGTTCCCGGGGAGTTCAAGGGCCGCTACGCCGAGCTCAAAGCATATTGCCGCGAGCGTTATCGGAACTATCACATTCATCGCGGACTTTTCGAGCAATCAATCGACGAAGCATTTCTTGCAACACTCGACGAAAACCCGCCCGTTCTGATTTGGATCGACTGCGATTATTACTCATCGGCCAAATCCATCTTCAAGCGCTTGATCGACTGGATTCCGAACGGTTGCGTGATTTACTTTGACGACCTGGATAATCTGAATTACGGCTCACGCCTTACCGGAGAATCTCGGCTGGTACACGAAATCAACAACGGACTTTTTGGAGACAATATCGAGTTTGTCCCGGATCAATTGAACTCTCTGCATTCGCGGCGGATATATCGGTTCTTTCGCCTGCCGCCCAACCGAATGTTTGAGGGACTGGGCCAGCCGAACGACGCTGCGTACGTTCACTACCGCTCGGACGGATCACCGTTGCCGTGACATCGATCATCAACGCGCAGAGGGTCGATAACCGCCCTTGGCGCACGCGATTCTCGCCGGACTGCTGACTCGGCTGCGAAAACGCGCGCAGTAGCGCTCGATTTCCGGCGAGGCTGTCGACGTCCGCACCCGTGGCCGATAGGATCTGGCGAGTGGGCGAACGTAGGGTGCGCTGGGTTTCCAAGCTCGGGCAGCCATCAACCATCGACTGCCACTTCTGGGGCACAGCGATCGTCCCTGCAGCGCCAATTCAATCAGGGACTTGGAGCTTTGGTGCCTTGGGGAGCAAATTTCCCCCACGAGCGAAATCCGCGCCGGCGAACTGATTATGTACAACCGCGCGCGCAAGTTCATCGCACCCATTTCAAGCAACCCCCGACCCGCGGCGGTCCGGGCGCCAAGGCGGTGGTGGCTCCTTACTCCCATTTGCCAGCGGGTAGCGGCAATCGCCGATTGACTTTTGTCCGTGAAACGCGCAGTTTTTTCCCAACTCAGAGACACATATGGGGATGCGTCAAGGTCAGCCATATATTCGCATGCGGGCAATCCCCATTTTCAGCGCGTTCATGCAAGCCGGGCGGCGCGCGTTGCGGGCAATCATGAAGCGGTTATCCGCTGAGTCGAACGTCGAGGCAAATCTATAGGTTCTCTGCACTAGTCAATCATTGAAACGTAAATCTTAAAACGATTGCGTGTTTGTCGACGGAGGGCGTCGTGCGAACTTACTCGCTACTGTTGCCATGCAAATGACATCGTCATCTGCTGCAAGCATTGCTCCCCACCGCGCGAATGGAATGCACGTCGGCAACCGAATCGATGTGCGCAATGCCGGCTCTCCCTGGATATTGTTGATCGGTCCGTACGATCCGCACTGCGGTGAATACACCTTCCTCGCCCCGCCGCTCGGTGTCTGGCGCCTTGCGGGTGTCCTCGAATCCGCCGGATTCCAGGCACACGTTTTCGATCCTAACTGCTGTCAAGAGGCGCCGCAACGAGCGCTGGAGCGCGTGTTGTCCGGCGGCCGGTGGGACATCGTGGGCATCTCGACCACCGGCATGACGCTGCGCTTCGATTTGGAACTTGCGCACATCGTGCGTCGCAGGGCACCACACGCCTTGATCGTTGCGGGCGGCATGGAGGCAACGTTTCGTCCCCAGCTGATGTTCGACCTTGGTCCGTTTGACTTGGTTGTATTGGGCGAAGGCGAACGGCCGCTCCTGGATCTCGCGGCGCGGCTGCGTGCGGGTCAGCCGCTGGGCGGGATCACTGGGACGGCAGAACGCACCCAGGACGGAAAAATCCTATCCATGCCACAGCGTGCGCTCACCCGGGATGAGCTGCGCGATGCGATTTACAGCACTCCCTACGAGAAAATGCCGTATTCGGCCTATTGGGAGCGCCTGGAGTCAGCCTATCGCATCGGCGCGCTACCGAGCAAAGCCGCACGCGAAGCGCACCTTGCCGAAATCCGTTCCGTGCGGCTGATCACCCTCAATTATTGTCCCATGGGCTGCACGTTCTGCTCTGCCACCAACTTTCTGCATGCGGCTCAGGGGAGTGTGGCCTCCGTCGCGCGCCTGGAAGCGGAAGAATGCCTGACCATGATCGAGCGCATCGTCGCGGCCCACCCGCGCGTGCGCACCATCATATTTCAGGACGACATCTTCACGTTCACGCAGGATCGCCGAATCCTACCCTTGTGCGCGGGAATCGTTGCGGCGAAGCAGAGCGGACGAATTCCTGGGCAACTGCAGTTCATCAGCACGAACCGGATCGACGCCATGTCCGCCGAGCGTGTCGCGGCCATGCGCCGGGCAGGGTTTCGGGTGCTGGGATTTGGCATCGAAAGCTTCTCGCACAGAGTGCTCGGAGAGTTCAACAAGGCTCAGATCCACCGTCACATCGAACCGATGCTCTCGGCCGCCCTGGCGGCCGGAGTGACTCCATTCCTCGACTTGATTCTGAGCTCGCCGCGCGCCTCCCTGGACGATGTCGCGGAAACGCTGCGCGAAGCGTACCGCTGGCTGCGCCAGGGCTGCGAGATCGGCATGTATCCGTACGTCATCCCGTTCTCGGGATCGGCGTTTTCGCAGGACCAGGATCTCCTGGCGCACACGCACTTCGTTCGTCAGCACATCGCGGGAACCGATATTTCTTGGAATCAGCCGGCAAAGATTTTGCCGATGGATCCGGTGGTGACCGAGGTGATTCTGAGCATGGAACGCAGCTTTGAGGCAACGCTCGCAGCGCTAGAAACACAAGCCGCGCATCTGCCGTCGCGCGTACGATCACTGGTGTGGATACTCTGCTCTCTGCCCATCATGGCGGCACGCGGTCGATACATTGCCGATGAGAGCGAGGTGCGGGCGGAGCTGCATGCCCGGCTGCCCGCGCAGCGACCGGCAACGGCACGGATTGCCGCTGCGACAGCATGAAGGTCCGGCTGACGTTGTCGGTTCTGGCGCCGCTCGCGGTATGCGGGCTACTGGCCGGATGGATCATGCTGTCGGTAGCCAACGCTCAGACCTTCGGCTTCTCGATCTTCGTGTTCGCCATCGCCAATCTCATCGTCTACACGGACGCGCTCGATTTCGCGCTGCGCTTGTACATGCGCCGTCGCCACACGGCCGCCGCCGGCGGCATCTCCGAAACCGGTCAGAACGGCAGCCTGTCGATCAATCTCGCGGCACTTCTCCCCCCGGACGCAAGGCGTCTCGTCCCGGCATCGCCATACGCGATCATCGCCTCGGTGTTCAATCTCGAAGATCAGCTCGACGAGTTCATGGAGGCGTTCGCGCCCTATCGTGACCGCATGTGGCTCATCAGTGATGGATCGACCGACAATACCGCGCTGCGGCTGCGTCAGGCTGGATGGCGATGTTTCGACGACGGTGTAAACCGGCGCAAACCCGGCGCCCTGCGCTGCCTGCTCGAGCGCCTGCCGGCGCACATCGAAACGGTCATGGTGATCGATCCGGATATCCGCATACGTGGACTGCAGGAGGGCAGCAGCATCGATGTGGAGCGGTTCGTGAGCGACTTTCAGCTTTCGGGCGCCGCCGCCGCCTGTCCGCGGATCATGATCGAGCCCGATGGATTCCTGGCGCGCTTCCAAGCCTTCGAGTACGCGCTTGCCTTTCGCGTCGGGCGCGAGAGTCTTTCAGACTTCAGCATCACCTCGGGCGTGTCCTTCTATAGGCGCAGCGCATTGGCACTCGCACTCAGCGAACATTCGCTGTCCGTCTACGCCGAGGATTTCGAGAATGCGGTGATCCTGCTCAGCCATGGCGAACGGATTTATTATGACGGGCGCCTGGTGGTGAGCACCGAAGGACCGGGTTCGTTGCAGCGCTGGTTCTCGCAGCGCGTCGGTTGGTATCACGGCCTCATCAAGGTCTATACGGAGCGTTTTCCTGAAGTGGTGCGCATCAGCCGGCGCTCGCCCTTCGCTGCGTACCACTACCTGGTCTATGTCGGCGGTCTGTCCCTGGCGATACATCTGGTCAAGGTCGCAAGCGCAGTACTGCTGCTGCTGAGCTTTTTGGGCGGGCTCGACGCGTTGTTGCTGGATGACTTCGTGCCGCAGGGCACTCTCGACAATCCCGGCTATTTCACCGCGGCGATCAGCAGCTATCTCGCGCTCGGAGTAATCGCGCTGTTCACGAGCGTACCGAAAGCGGAGCGAGCCTACGCGGCCCCCATCGTACCGCTGTATTTGTGCTACGCGATCACGCATATCGTGCCCATGACGGTCGGCTTCGGAAATTTCTTCGCGCTCAAACTGTTTGGACGGCGCATCTATCAGGATCACTACGAACGCCGCGCGACGGTCGGTGTCCCTTCGGAAAAAGCGGGGATGATCGAATGACAGTCCGAGGAATTCCCGCTCCGCAACTGTACAGCCCCAGCCTGTATTGGGAGGATCGGGCGCGGCGCTTCGCAGGCGAAGGCGACGGACTGGCAGCCGTATGCGCCTACGGCATGCCTGAGTTCTACAATCGCGCAATTCACCTGGAGCAACGGCTGGCGCTCGCGCCCTGGCTGAAGGTCAAGACAGGAACCCGTGTATTGGATGTGGGATGCGGCGTGGGGCGCTGGAGCCGGCTGCTGGCTGCGCGGGGTGCTGATGTAACGGGCGTGGACTTGAGCCCGACCATGATTGCCGAGGCCGAACGACGAGCCGCCGCCGAGGGCGTTGCCGGGCGCTGCCGCTTCCAAGTACAGGATCTGTCGAAGCTCAATGTGGGCGGACGGTTCGACCTGGTATTGGGCGTCACCGTCCTTCAGCATATTCTCGATACGGACGCGCTGCGCGCCGCGCTTGCGGCCATGACCGCACACCTCGCTCCGGGCGGCCGCATGATCCTGCTCGAGGCTGCGCCGGCCGCCCCGGTCGATCGTTGCGATTCAACGGTGTTCAAGGCGCGTCATCGCGACGTTTACCTGGATATGTTCCGCGACGGCCACCTCGAGCTGCGCGCGCTGACCGGCGTTGATCCGGCACCATTCAGGACGCAGCTGTTGCCTCACGTCCGCAAACTGCCCCCCGAGGTATCGTTGGGCCTGCTCGCGCTCGCGACCGCGATCTCCTTGCCGATCGACGCACTCTTCGGGCGCGGCGCCGTGAGGCGGTCCTGGCATGCCGTGTTTGTCCTGGAAGCAAGCATCAGGGGGAAGTGACCATGGCTATCAGGCGCCGCTCCGTAGTTGCCATCGGCGTTTTCGTGCTGCTAGGAGTCTTCGCCGCAGCAGGCCGCTGGTACGAAACGCATCGGGCACAGCCGCAGCACACTGCGCAAACATCTGTCCTGGTACATGTCACCAACTCCGGCGACAGAGGACCCGGCACGCTGCGCGAAGCCCTGTTCATCGTGGCGGGCGCGACCGGTCCCACCAGCATTTCGATCGAAGTGCCCAGCATAGGCCTCGAAACCGCCCTGCCGGCATTCGTCAATGGCAATGGCATCCGACTGATGGGGCAATCCGGAGGGGCAGTCATCGACGCTCACGCACTCAACTCCGGACCGGTGCTGGATATCTCGGGCCCGAATACCTCCATCGAAGGGATTACGATCAGAAATTGTCCCGCCGCCGCGATCCTGGTGCGAGCGGTGCGCTTTCGACTTTCCCTGTCGACGATGGAGTCATGCGACGTCGGCGTAGACATTGCCGAAAACACCAGCGACACGTTGCTGGAGCGAAACCACTTCATCAAGGACCGCCTCGGGGTGCGTTTCGGGGCATCGGGTCACAATTCCGCCGTCGTCAATAACGAGTTTACGGAGGACAAAGACTCCGGCCTTTGGGCGGTACGAAGCGGCCCCGATTCGCACGATGACGTCATCGGCATCCACGACAACAAGTTCACGGAAGACGGCACGGGGATCGTCGCCGGCAACATTCCGGTGGTGGTAGAACGTAACGACTTCATCAATGACCACGAGGCTGCCGTGCACCTGGTGGGTGCGGGCGGCGTGATTCGCGGGAACCGCATCAACGGCGGCGCATCGATGGGCATCGTCGCCGAGAACGTCCGCGGCGCCATCATCGACGACAACGAGCTGGAAGGACTGACCGCATATGGCGTGATGATACGCGGATCGTCCAACACGCTGGTGCGGGCAAACCGGCTGCACAACTGCGGCTACGGTCTCGCCTTCGTGCTCGGGGATCCGCAGAGCGTCAGCACGGCGGTCGACAACACCATCATCGAGCCGAAGTTCAACGGCATCGACGTGATCGGCGACTCTCCGATCCTGCGGCGCAATCAGGTATTGCGCGCGCACGCTTACGCACTGCACGTCGAGGACTTCCAGCCGCCCAACGGGCAGAAGGTGCAGTCGCAACCGTTCCAAGACAACAACAACTTCGGTCACAGCCCGGTCAGCGGAAGAGGCGCGACCGTCGCAGCCCAGCCCAATGCGCAATAGAGCACCAGCCTCGTGAGACCGGACACCAACAGCACGCAGTTGATACCGCAGCCGGCCTGGGAGAACCCACGCGTTCACTTGCTGGACGATATCTGGCTGTTGACGATCCTCGCCATTCTGATCGCCACGGGAGTTCCGTGGTTGGCCGGCGGCTTCGAAGTGGACATCGGCACCGCCGGTTGGGGTCTGCTCGCGCTGGGGGGTATTCACGTCGCATTTGCCATTCTCGCGGCCCCGACGCGGACGAGCGGCCGGTGGCACGATCGCGCGCTGACCCTGTTGGACGTAGTCGGAATCATCCTGATCGGCTTCATCTGGCAGCATGTGGGCGCGCTGCAGAATCCGATGTTTCTGATGGTATTTACGCTGCCGGTCATCGGTGCGATTTTCCTTTCACGCTGGCACCCCTATTTCATCGCTGCGTTGAGCGTCTGCGTCGTCGGTGTCGTGGCTCTCGCGCAGGCCCCGGAATTGCGCTGGTATGCGAGCGGGCTGTTTGGCGGCGACACGTGGCTCACCTGGCTGTTCGGCCGGCAGATTACGGTGCCGCAGCCGTCCTTCTCAGGGTTCTATGCACCATCGAGCTACCTGCTCGTGCTCCTCGAGGTATTCACCATTGTGCTGTTCGCATGTGCGGTGGCGGCTGAATATGTCGGCATCATATTCGGGCGGCTGAACGCGCAAAGCGTCATCGCGCGGACCGAAGCGGAGCGCGGACAGGAATTGTGGGCCAGCCTGATCGAACGGCTGCCTTTGCCGGCTCTGCTGATCGAGCCGGCGACGATGCGGATCGTCGCTTCCAGCGAGTTCGCGGTCGCCTATCTGCGCCGCGGGGCAATGCCGCTCGACGGTCGCAATCTCTTCGAAGCGCTACAGTTTTCCTATCCCGACACCGTCCACGAACTCATCGCCGGTTCGGACGGCGCAGCACCTTGGACCGTCATCCGCGTTGCAGACCAGTTGCGCGTGACCCAGGCACGAGTACTGCACGTCGTGCACAAGGGACATCGCCTGGCGTTACTGACCATCGAGGACGCAACCGAAGTTTTCTGTCTGAAGGCGGCGTTGGATACGTCCGAATACGCCGCCCTGGTAGTCGATACGCGTGGACGCATTCTGACATTCAACAAGCACGCCGTGGGCTTGTTCGTCAGTGTGGAAGTCGGAGTGGATGCGTCGCAATTGCTGCCGCATGCACCGCATGCCGGCTCGCGATGGTGGGACCCCGGGCTGACTGAACGGCGCAAGATGCACATCGAGATCGGGCCGCGAATCTATCAGGTCACGAGCTCCGCAATCGCGCTGGCGGGCGAGGAAGAGCGCATGTACACGGTATCGTTTCTTCCTGTCGCCAAGGGAGAGACGGCTGATCCGTTTGGAACGAGCTCGACCATAGTCACGAGTACCCTGAGGCAGCTGCGATGACCCTTGCACGACTCACTATCGCAGCCGCGGCCGTGCTTGCACCTTGCCTGGCATTCGCCGTGGATCCGCCGGCCGCGACCAATCAGATTCCCGCGCCGGCACCGACGTCGACCCCTGCATCGGCGCCGGACGTGCCGGCAGTCTCGACTGCGGACGATCGAATCGCCCTCAGCCTCAACGGTTCTACCCTCCCGAGAACCAATGGCGGCGGCGGCGGTTCGGTAGGTTGGCTGCACAACTTCGATGCCGATACCCTTGCGGGGGCGGCCGCCGAGCATCAAGTGATCTCTTCCTCGCATTGGACGTTCGGCTCAGTGAACGGCGCAGTCACTCGTGGCTCCGCAGATGCTCGTTACAGCTACTACGGCGAAGCGCACGAGGGTGCCGGCGATGATGGCCCGCACCCGTTCAAATACTCCATCGTGGCGCTCGGGATGATCGGGACCTATTTCCATCGGATTTCCGCTCAGCTGGAAGATCGGCAGATCGAGGTCGAGAAGACGCACGGAAATCTGCCCAAGATCGGAGTTTCCTATTTGTGGAATCCTCATGTCTATACGACGGTCTCTTACATTCACTCGGTGAGCGGCGATCTCGGAACGGCGCTGACCTCGGGTCGCATTGACGTGTACGGCCCCAAGTTGAACTACCTTGCGGGAGTATCGGCCGGCCAGGCTTCGCCGGCCATCATCGGCACGGGGTTCCATGTTCCGGGAGGGGGCACTCTCAAGGAGGCCTATGTGGGTGCGACCAAGCCGTTTCCCCACTGGCGCGGCGACCTGAGCCTGGTCGCCGACTATCAGGACCTTTCCGGCAGCCCGCGCTTTGCGCTGACGCTCAACTATATTTTTCACGTGGGCCATAACGGTAAACCGTAGTGATGCAAACCCTAGTGATGAAGTCGATCCGCAAGCGGGACTTCGCGTGGCTGCCCACGGTCGTGGTGCTGACCGTGGTGCTGATTGCCGGATCGCGTCTGATCTATCTCAGTGTTCAGCACCACGCGGCCGTCGCTCGCGAGACAGCCGCCGTAGTCGCAGCCACCTTTGTCAGGAAAATCGAGCCGCCGCTGCAAAGGCTCGCTGATCTTGCCGGACGGCAGGCTGCGTCGGCAGCGCAGCTCCTGTCGAGCACGGACACATCCGGATCACTCGAATCGGTGTCGCCGGCGGCGAATACCTTTTGGATGACGGCCGACGACCAGGTGCTGGCTTCGCGCCCAACAGAAGCAGCCACCGCCGGCGGTATTGCCAGCGAGTGGCAATCGGCCGAAGCTACTCGCGCTGCGCCCGGTTCCGCGGTTCTCGGCCCGATGCGTCTGGGGAGCGAGTGGCTGGTTGCCGCCCGCTCTCCCATCGTGCCGCGTAGCCCGCCCACCCCGCAATCGCACGGGTGGGCCGTGGCCTATGCCGACTTCGATGAACTGATCGCCGAGAGCCACCTTGCCCGGCTGGTCGATATGGGTTACGACTTCGAGCTGTCTCAGGTCGAGCCCCGCAGTGCCCGACCGCGCATCTTCGTGAGCTCGAGCACCGAGCCTTTGACCGATGCGGTCGAGGCCAGGATCCGCCTTCCGACGGCGGCTGCCATTCCCGGAAGTTACCTGGCGGTGGCGATCCGCCCACGCGGCGGCTGGTATCCGGCCAGCCTGCTCGCCTCTGAAATTGCCCTGCTGGCGTTTCTGGCATGGCTCTTGGCCTTTGGCACTCATGATTTGAGCCACGCACTGCAACGTTCACGTGCCGCGTTGGCGTCCGCCCGGCGGCGAGTGCGCTCGATCAATCAGCGGCTCGCAGCGGAGATGCAGCAGCGGCTCAGTCTGCAGGAGACTTTCGACCACGCGCGTTTTCATGACGCATTCACCGGTTTGCCGAACCGGCGCTATTTCATGGACCAGTTGGACCGGGCGCTGCGCGACGTGCGCGCGAAGCGGCGTCGGCGCATCGCCGTCATCATCATCGATATCGCTCGATTCAAGCTCATCAATGACATGCTGGGCCACACGGCCGGCGATGAGCTGATGGTCCAGGCCGCGCGCCGCTTCGAAAAATCCACATCGGCATTCGAGGGGGTACTCGCACGCTGGGGCGGTGATCAGTTTGCTCTGCTGATCCTGGACGTGGCTTCCGCTGAGGCGGCCCAGAATGTTGCGGTCCTTCTTCAAGAGGACCTACGCTCGCCCATCGAGCTGCGCCGGCACCGACTCGTCGTCACGGCGACCGTCGGTGTCACTTGCGTGGAATCAGGTCAGCAGCGCGCGGAGGACGTGGTCCGCGAGGCGGACCTCGCGCTGTCGGCCGCCAAACGCCACGGCACCGAAAAGATCGCCGTCTACGCGCCGATCATGGCCGGACAGGCAGCAAATCTCGTCAGCCTGGAAGCCGACCTGCACGTCGCCCTGGAAAAACACGAGCTGCGGCTGCTGTTCCAACCGATCGTCGATCTGCGAACGTACAAAATGATCGGCGCGGAGGCGCTTTTGCGCTGGCGTCATCCGGTGGAGAGTGTGCTCGCTCCGGATCGATTCCTGCGCATCGCAGAAGAAGCCGGATTGATGGTGCCGATCACCCGCTGGATCATTCTCCGGGTGATGAGGGTCGCCGGGCAATGGCTCCGGCATCTGCCGGTCGATCAGAAATTCTTCATCAGCATCAATCTTTCCGCAACCGCACTGCGCGATCCGGGCTTGAGCGAATATGTCGAGGCCTTGCTGCGGGAGACCCAACTGCCGCCGTCATTGATCAAGTTCGAGCTGACCGAAGCGGCGCTCATCAGCAACGTCGCCGCGGCACGCGGAACTCTCGATCAACTGCACGCCTTGGGGGTCGAATTGATGCTCGATGACTTCGGAACGGGCTACTCATCGTTGAGCAATCTTCAGTTGTTTCCGTTTGACTTCGTGAAAATCGATCGCCCGTTCGCGAATCGCACGGGCTCGGACCAGGCCAACACAGGCATGATGGCCGCGATGGTGCAGATGGCCGGCAGCCTGAACCTCACCGCGATCGCGGAAATCGTCGAGACCGAGGCGGCCGCGAAGGCTCTGCAGGAAATGGGCTGCGATTACGGGCAGGGTTATTATTTCAGCGAGCCGATCGAAGCCGCACTGGCGCTGCAGCGGCTGCGCGCCCAACTCCCTTTCCAGCCACCGCGGGCGACATCGGAAACCATGGAGGTTCGTCCGCTTCAGGAAGACAGCTCTGCCACGATCATCGTGCCGGCCATCCCACAGCCTCCTCCGCCCTCACACGCGAACCCGGCAGCCGCGGCAGGCCGTCCCCTGGAAGAAGACGATTCGCCAACCATCATGATGCCGGCCGGTTCTATTGGATATCCACAGGATGAAGATGAGGAAGAGGACTCCGAGTAGCAGCGGATATATCGCGAACCGCTGATGACGTTACTCGCGAGGCTCGGCCGGTGTAGTGTCGGTGGAGCACCCACCGTGCCCCACCCACCTTCTCCATGCCCGCCACCCATTGCCCGCCACGATTACCATCGCGAATTCAGCCGCCGCGCGGTGACGCGACTGCATACTACTAACCACCGATGAGGCAGCAAACAGATAAAGAGGGAAAATCGCCAGCAGCGCAAGCATTGGATTTCCGTCTTCAGATTTGCGTCTCATCAGACCAATGAGCGCATCAATGGCTCCCACCACGTAGGCAAAGGTCAAGATGCCAAACGCGAGCGTCGCCAAGAGCGATGTGCCGACGACAAGCGGATACTTTTCCAGATAGAATTGAGCCGCACCCACTGCGCCTTTATCGCGAAATACTTGCGCCCACCCCTTGGGCGAACCCGGCCGCGCATATTGCGTTTCACGCCTTTCACCCTCGGGAATCAAGCCCAAATAGTCAAGTGTGATTCTCTCGATGCCGGATTTGAAAAAGAAATTAGTGGCATCTTGACCTACTTGCGCCGCGCACGGACCAAGGAATTCTGCGCAAAAGCGCGCGTACTCCGCTATCGTCATGCGGCGATCCCGGTCCAGAACCGGCTCAATATGGCGTTGCGCCCTTTCCTTGGCTTCCGGGGGAAACGGGTCCGAAATGAACCGGGCTTTCAACATGAGGTTATTGCCGGTCGTCGCACTGGTTCCTTCGCCAAAGGACAGCCTCCCGGTGTATGCATGGACAGTGATCGCCCAAGCGACGACCGGAATCAGCAATGCGAGATAATAGGGGGCCCGGCTGCGCGCGGAAGCGCCGCGTCGAAATACCAGCGCGGATAGCAGCGCGAATGGAATGACAGTCGGTCGCGTGAGCGTTGCGCAGGCCCAATACAAACCCGAAAGGATGGCGGCATTAGTTGTGCGGGCGCTGAACCAACGCGTCATATAGTAAAAGCTGAACACCACAAATGGGACAAACCATGCTTCGGCGGAAAGCTGGTGCGGGAAAATCAAGGTCTGCGGGAGCAGCGCATACAAACCCGCAGCGAGCAAAGATAATCTTGATTCCCCCAACAACCTGCATGCCATGCGGTATACGCACACAACCGATAAAACGCAAAGTGCGGCCTGGGCCAGCAGCAGCAGGAAGAGACCGCCGACGTTGTACAAAATCGCCTGTACCAAGTAGTCACCGGGCACATAGTGGTGACCCACATAAGCAAGCTGCATCTGCCAATCGCCAATACGCGATAAGTCGGCCATTTGCCCCACTCGCTCGTTGGCGCGGTCAGCCCTGAGCCAGAGGTCGTGGTGGCTAACGTCATAAACGATCAACAGCGCATGCAGAATCACGTAGAGCCAAAGCAGGGTATTAGCCCACGGCCTAAATCCTTTCATTCGACACCCCCATCTTGCGCGGACTGACCAAGCTTGTTTGATCTGATCCAAGCTGATCCACGTCAATGTCCGACTATATCTACCAGGGTACTCGGATCAGGAGCCATCGACGAATTCCGCCAGGCTGTCCCCTGACGAACGCATATAGCGGCGCGTGCGGGGCGTGCCGAGTCAGAACTTGTAGCGCACGCCAACCGTCGGGTTGATGTTCGTCGTATTGAGATAGCCGCTGGCAAAGCCGTCGTGCACGCCGCTGTACATAGCACCCAGGTAAGCGTCGAAGTGCTTGCTGAAGAAGTAGTCGGCGTCGAAGGAAAAGGCCTCGAGGCTACCGCTGCAAGTGCCGTATATCGCCGTCGTGCAGCCCGCCTGCTTGCCGGTGCCGCTGGCATTCTGACGAACTTCGTAATAGGCCACGGTCAGATCGAGGTGGGGAATGACGGTGTAGCGGGCGCCGGTCCAATACACCTGCAGAGTCTTTGAATTGTCATAGGCGTTATTGGTGACGAAAGCCAGAACGTAATCACCGATGTCGTTGAATCCGGCACTCAGCGGCGTCGCCGGGTTGGCATATTTGATGTGCTCGTAGCCGGCAAAGAATTTTAACGCATCTATTTTATACAACGCCATGAGGGCATACGCCGTATTGTCCGAGATGGTCGCCGCGAGAGAATTGGATACCGAGTACCCCAACGCCGGGAGTTGCGCGACTTGAGCGGCGGTCAAGGACGTTGCCGTGATGGCGCTGTTGGCCTTCGAATAGTAGGCATCGACCGAGGCTCCCGCGTATTGGCCGCCTATGTCCGCCTGAAAGGCGGTATTGGCCGACCCGTTGGCTCCGTTGAACTTGTACAGAGCGCCGAGATGCGCCAGATCGCCGAAGTCCACATAGTACTTCGCGGTCGAATCGAGCCGGTTATCTTGCTGACTGCCGCCGCCGGAATACGTGTTTGATGCACCGAGCAGACCGAATGCCGAAGCATTGTAATTAGGGTCGTACTTGATCACGCCTTCCAACAGCAACGTCAACTGACGGCCGAAGGTGATGGTACCGAATCGCGTCGATTTCAGCCCCACGAATGCGGTCTGGAAGGCCTGACCCGCCGAGCTGCCATCGACACCGACCGTCTGCGTGGACAGGGTTCGACCATTGTTCACGGCCAACGACTTCAGAGAACTGGCGAGTTCGCCCGACTGAGGATTGAAAAATGACTCCACTCGAAATATGGCCGACCAATCGCTGAACAGGGGTTCGATGCCCTGAAGGCCGACTCTCGACTGGCCCATGTTGCTGGGCGAGAGACCGGTCACCGATTCGCGGCTGTTCTGCCGCACGATGTTCCCGCTGGCGGCCGGACGGTAGGGGGAGAACGGCGCACTATGCGTATCGAATTGAAGACCGATGTCAATGACACCGTACAGCGTGATGCCGTGCCATGTCAGACTGTCGTCACCGGTGATGCCCGGTCCGGTCTTCTGTTGTGCGAGCGCGGGGACCGAAGCGATCATGGCACTCAACAGAACCAGCCCGCACCATCCGAACCTCAGGCCGTTCGGATCCGCGGAAGAAATCTGGAGCGCGAGCAGGGGGCCATTGCGTCCCCAGAGACGCACTCTACTGGTGCAATTCATCGGTTTTCCTCTACCCTCTTCTTGCGCAGGCTCATGGCTCGACACGGGGATTTTGCCTGGCGGGTGCTCCAACCGGTCAATATCTCGGTGCCGAGGTACAGTAAGGCGACAAGAATCGTAGGGCTTGACGCCAACCGGTCAAAATACTGAATTGAACGTATCAAATACTGATTCGGCATGAAGCATACCCGCTGATCAACACGCTAGAGCTCGGGCGAGAACTCATCGCGGGAAAGAGATCGCGTCTGGCAATGAAGTTTGAGTATCCGGCCGGCGCAACCCCTATCGATCCGGACGAAGCCGCCGGGCTGATTCCTGCTCACGTCACATGGGGGCGGATCACCGACACAGTGCTACTGACGAAATTGACGGTGGACTGGTGGTGCGTGATGCTTTAGCATCTGATGCATGAGAACGACGCTCGATATTGCTGACGATGTGCTGCAAGCCGCCAAGGAGCGGGCTCAGCGGGAACGGAAGACCGTCGGCGAGATGATCTCCGAGTTGGCTCGGCGCGCGCTGACGACCCCGCAACAGCCGCTGTCCGTGAAGGCACCCAAGGCGGTTTATGGACTTAAGTCGTTCGCGCGACGTGGCGGTATCGTCACCAATGAGTTGATCGACAAGCTGCGTGACGAAGATGCGTACTAGCGGCGGTCAGCCAGGCTGGTCGCCTGCGCGTCATGACGCCACGAGCCGGCTCGAGATCTGCGGACTTTAGACAGTGCGCGCATTGCTGGATGTCAATGTGCTGATCGCATTGCTGGACTCCGATCACGCGTCCCACGATTCGGCGATGGGTTGGTTCTCGAAGCATGCGCGTGCGGGTTGGGCATCATGTCCAATCACGCAAAACGGTTGTATCCGTATCATGTCGAATCAAGGCTATCCAAACCCGCTACCGGTTCAAGCTGTCATCGAGCATCTAGCCGAGGCCTGCCGCCAAAATATCCATGAATTCTGGCAGGATGAGGTTAGTCTGTTGGATTCGGATATCGTGGACCCGACCCGAATTCATGGACCGCGGCAACTGACCGACATATACCTGCTTGCTCTCGCGGTTCAGCATGAAGGGCGGCTCGTTACTTTTGATACCGGCATTCCGCTCACCGCGGTCAGGAAGGCGACGAAACAGAATCTGTTGATCCTGTGAGCGGCTTTTTTGCAGCGTCGAAGGCCGAGACGCTCCGGCGCACGGCAATGCCTCGACTCGAGGTTGAATTCGACGCTTCAGCACCCTTGCCTCCGGCGCCTGCACT
The DNA here is from genome assembly GCA_963779985.1 of uncultured Gammaproteobacteria bacterium. Classification (GTDB taxonomy): domain Bacteria; phylum Pseudomonadota; class Gammaproteobacteria; order Steroidobacterales; family Steroidobacteraceae; genus Bog-1198. Next base: position 327,039 of record CAVZZW010000004.1, on the reverse strand, counting down.
CGAGCTCATCGGGGCGTGCGCAATTCGCTCGATCAGGGGCCGCTTGCGCAAACACGGCTTGAAACGGCGACGATTACTCGCTTGACTGGCGAAGCACCCAAGCATCGGGCGCTTCGGCTTCGATGATCCGAGATGTCCGTTCGAGGATCTCCCGGTCCAAGGTGATTAGCGGTTGATCGAGGGCTTCTGCGAGCGCGACAAAAACCGCATCAGCACCGCGCAGCTTACAGCAAGGTGCATACGGCACGACGCAAGGCGCGAAAGAAGAAATAGCCAGCTCAACTCCACCGACAGGTCAATAACGCGCTTCGACCGCCGCCGGATAAACTCTTTGTCAGGAAGGATTGCGGACAACAAAATGGCGCCCGGACGAAGATCGAGATTAGGGGGGGCATGAGCCACGGATGCAGGCGGGCAAACGATTCACCATTACAAATGGGGGCAAGGCCATCGCGGATCTCGTTCCAAGCGAGGGCCAGACTGCCAAGGATCTGGAACTTGCCCCGCGCAACGGGCCCAATAGCCACTCTTGATGACGACCTACGGCGCGCAGCAAATAAAGCAGGTCAAGATATTCAAATCGACATGACGCGGCTCTAGGCGAGTTCGGCGGCCTCGATTGCTTCACGCGGTTTAATCTTGGCAATTTTAGAGCCGGACTCATCTTCGGCGCATTGCACGTCGTAATTCGCTTGCAGGTTCAGCCAGAATTGATGCGACGTGCCGAAAAAACGCGCGAGACGAAGCGCTGTGTCCGCACTGATGCCGCGCCGACCGCGCACGATCTCATTGATACGCGCCGGCGTGACATCCAATGCGCGCGCAAGAGCATTGCTCGAAAGCTCGAGAGGAATCATAAACTCTTGGTGCAGCTGCTCACCTGGATGAATGGGCTTCAATTTCTTAGCCATCACATAACTCCTCTAGTGGTAATCCACCATCTCAACGTTAGTTGGACCTTGAGGCGTCCACACGAAGCAGACGCGCCACTGGCCATTAATTCGAATGCTGTGCTGCCCTTTCCGGTCCCGATCCAGCGCCTCAAGCCGGTTGCCCGGTGGGGACGCCAGATCTTGCAAAAAATGGGCCGCGTCCAACTGGCCCAACTTGCGGCGCGCCACTGCTTCGATGTTCACAAAACGCGGCACTCGCTTCCTAAAGTGCAGGTCTCGCGTATCGCTGCATCTGAACAATTGGATAGCCACACCGTGTATTCTATATCGATATTCGATATAGCGCAAGAATGGAAGGTAAAAGAGCTCTCCACCTGAGCCCGTCACGCATTGGTGACATCGTTCTGGAGCGCCGGGGGCATCACTGCCGATGCCGCTATGCGGCTCGTGCGCCCTCGAGCGCACCGCAGTGGCCTGAAAAGCGCGCGGCCTTGCGGCCGGTGCGAGACGCACTCGAGCGCCACGGCGACACTCTCGGGCATTCACGGCGTTTGAAAATGGCGTCCCCACGGGTACACCAACTTAACCCCCGTAAATACCGGGCCAATCGAACGACCGGACGCATACCTACGGGCGTCGCTGAACCGAACGGTAGAAGCGACCAAGCTCTTTATTAAAGAAAATCCTCGTTCCCTTTAATAAGCTGCTAGGCTATTAAGCAGACTTTAACAAGGGGAACCACGGTGAAGCGGTCCGACGCCGGACGATATGTCACATCCATCGCCGGAAGCGAGGAAGTCCGTGCATTCGTTCCGGCGCCCTTGCCCCCGGTGCCTGCACTTGAACTCATCGGGGCCGTTCGCAATTCGCTCGATCAGGGGCTGCTTGCGCTGGGTAGGCTGGATGGCGCGGCGGGAACGCTACCGGATGCCCATCTGCTTCTCTACACCTATGTCCGGAAAGAAGCGGTCCTGTCCTCGCAAATCGAAGGCACGCAATCGACGCTCGATGACCTACTGGCACACGAGCTCGGCGAAGCGCCCGGCGTGCCAATAGGGGATGTCACTGAAGTATCCCACTATGTGGAGGCGATGACACATGGTCTGCAGCGACTGCGCAACGGCTTCCCGCTGTCCAATCGGCTGTTGCGTGAGATGCACGAGATTCTCCTTGCAACCGGACGCGGTGCGCAGAAAACGCCGGGCGAGTTTCGGCAATCGCAGAACTGGATCGGAGGTACTCGCCCGGGCAACGCAGCATTCGTACCGCCACCGCCGCAAGATGTGCAGCATTGCATGGGAGATCTCGAAAAGTTCCTGCACTCCGATACCCCGGCGTTGGTGAAAGCGGCGCTCGCTCACCTTCAGTTCGAAACGATTCACCCTTTTCTCGATGGCAATGGCCGCATCGGCCGCTTGCTGATCACGCTTCTGCTTTGCCACGAAGGAGTATTACGAGAGCCGCTTCTCTATTCGAGCCTCTACTTCAAGCAGAATCGCCAACGGTATTACGACGAACTCAACGGAGCGCGTGAGTCGGGCGACTTCGAACGCTGGCTGGATTTTTTCGCAACGGCGATCCGCGTCAGCGCCGAGCAGGCCACCACAACGGGACTACGAATATCCGCGGTCTTTCGTGAAGATCGAAACCGTGTCCGGGAGATGGGGCGTCAGGCGCCCACGATTTTGCTGGTCCAAGAAGCCTTGCAAGCGAAGCCGCTGGCAACGATAGCGACACTTACGCAGTCAACCGGATTTACGACCCCGACGGTGACGCAAGCACTGGGCGAATTGCAGAAGCTGGGGATCGTACGTGAAACCACTGGACGCGCGCGGGGACGGATATTCGCGTATGTGCGCTATCTCGATGCGTTGAACGCGGAGTCCGACGCGACAACGTCATAACCGGTGTTTAGAATTGGCGGGAGCGGCAACAACTTCGCGAACGAGTGACAACGGACTGGATTTCGGGAAGCACGCAAGGGTGCTTCGTCCGCGAAGGGATGGTTCTGGCAGCGCCGGGCGATCACCATCGGTATCGCAATGGTAGCTGAGGACGTAAAGAGCGACGCCACTCGCTGGGGCGGTCACGAATGACTACTCTCCTCGGCCGGACCCCTCCTCTTCGGCTGGCGTTCCCGGGCGCGGCTGTGTGATATTTTTATTGCGGGGCTTTTGCGGATGTTAGAACCCGCACGCATTCGATGTATCGGCATCGCGGCGCAGACGCATGGAAGGCTCTATGACGAAACGACTGGGTGGTGCCCTCCGCGGATCGACTGCCCATTGCCGAAGGCGCCTTGGCGTACTGTGAGTACTATGGCTGCGGCGGGATGACGATCGATGTGGCGTCGGCGATCGAACACGCGCGCGACGCCGCGCAGCGCGGCAGCATGGATTCACTCATCGACATCGCCCCGCACCTGCAGGAGAGCCAAATCGATCCCGATGCCGCTTCTGCCTGGACGGTGATTCGAGCGTCGCTCCAGCAACAGGGCTGCGGCAGCAACGGTTTTAGGGTCGATTGGTTGCAGCAGAATGCTGCGACGCTCACGTCGAACCGGATCACACCACAGGTGCGCGCATTGGCCGAGCAGTATTGGCAGGCGTATGGTGCGCAGATACGGTCGGGACTGGGGTGTGGTTATTGAGTGCACGTGACACGTGGACATGTTCGCTATGAACTTGGATCGATACGCGCCGATGGATCGGTGATCGACCACTCTCCCGCCGGCGGCTAAACAGGGGCCGGATAAGCCTCCGTTTAAAATTGGCGTCCCCACGGGGATTCGAACCCCGGTCGCATCCGTGAAAGGGATGTGCGATCGTCCATGAGCGTACATACGCATACTAGAAACTGCTGTCTATATAGGACATTTATATACTGCTGTCCATGGTCATATGCCATACTGTTTCCGTACCGTTCCGTACAAGGAGATTACCGCCGTGGCCGATCTATCACGAAAGCGCGAACGCGAACGCTTGGACATTCGGCGCGAGCCCTATTGGCAGCGCCTCGCCGAAGGTGCCTATCTAGGCTTCCGTCGCGGTCCGGATACGTGGATCGCGCGATATCGCGGGCGCGACGGCAAGCAGCACTACAACAGCGTTGGCGAACACGTTGAGTTCGACGACGCCAAGCGCGAGGCCGAAGAATGGTTGTCGCAGATCGCCGGGGCCTCCGTGCGCACCGTCACCCGCGCAACCATCAAAGCGGCGCTCAACGCATATCTAACCGACCTCAGGCGCCACGGACGGGCAAAAGCGGCGAAGGCTGCCGAGGGCATGTTCGCGACTGCGATCAACAAAGACGCACTGGCGGCCAAGGCTCTCGAGACAGCGACCCGCGATGATTTCCAGGAATGGCGCGACCGCTTGACCAAGGGCCGACAACCCCGCTCCGTCAACCGGTATGTGCGCCAAGTCATGGCGGCCCTCAACCGTGCCCTTGAACTCGGTCACGTCGGAAACCCCACAGCATGGAAGCTGAAGCCGCTGCAAGACGATGTGGAGGACGACGGCGAGACGGCGATATTCTTGAGCCCCAGCCAACGCAAAGCGCTTATAGACGCCGCTACGGCCCAGCCTGCGGCATTCTTTCGCGGGCTGGAACTTACCGGCGCCCGCCCGTCTGAGCTTGCCGCCGCGACCGTGCGCGACTTCGACGGCGAGAGCTTGCGGCTCAAAACTCGCAAGGGAAAATCCTCGAAGCTGCGCGCGCGCCATGTCGTCTTGAGCGCCGAGGGCGCCAAATTCTTCAGCGTTCAAGCGACCGACAAACTTCCAGCGGCGCCGCTATTCACCGAGGACGATGCGCAGCCCTGGCGCCGCGGCAACTGGGCGTATGAGATGCGCGAGGCCGCGAAGAAGGTCAATGCGGAGGCTCGCGGCAAGGATCGCATCCCGCCGGGCGTGGGCGCGTATGCATTTCGGCACGCGCGCATCAGCGAACTCCTGCAGATTCATGGTGTTGACCCGCTGACGGTCGCGCAGCAGACCGGCACCGGCTTGGTGATGGTCGAGCGGCAATACTTGAAATTTATCCCCCACGCGATGCGCGAGAAATTGGCGGGAGTGAAGGAGTCTTGAGGCGATAGGTGGCGGCTCACTTTTTCCGTGCCGCCGCTCTGCGCCGTTTCTTCATTCGGTCCCCGGCGTTCAAATCGTGCGCCTTTAGCATGTGCTCCGAGCAGCAATATTTGCGCTGAGGGCGGCCCGTCGGCGGCTTCACTTCAAAGAAGAACATGCCACAGGATTCCAGCTCACATTGGCAGAGCTTCTTGCCATAGGGGCGTTCAGTATCCTCAAGAAGAATTTCACCGAGCCTCACCAGGTCAAGGTCGGTGGCAAACGAGTAAAAAAACGAGAGCGTTAGGCCATTGTCGACCTTCCGCAAATAGGGCTTAGAATTTATCATCGGAAACAAATCCTGATCGGTAATGCCTTCTACGTCCTCAGCCAACATCGGCTCGCGGACTATGTAGCCCAGACTCTCGCGCGTTGACCGCCTGCAATCGTTTCTGACTTGGTCGACGGTTCTCGGTTCATCGCCCTCTTCAACAGCTCTATATCGCTCGTTTTCTTGGAGCACCACGTCGCCCACGTGGAGCGGGTATTCCTGCACTGTCACGTCAAGGGGACCCCGGCTCGGAAAGTGCTCGGCGAGGTCCAGCAGATCAAGCGTCGCACCATTTGCGAAAGCGACAGTTGCTTCAACGATCTCCTTCTCGGAGAGCGGCCGCATTGCCGTGTTCCGCAATTTGATCCCTTTGATTTTTCGTCGTTCCATAAACTCGTTATTTCCTGCGATCTTGCGGGAACCATTAAGCCATCATTTAATGGAACAAGCAAATGCATACGCATACATGCTTGTACCGCCCCGCAGAATTGGAGGATTCACCCCGATGTCCGCCGTCACGAAGCAAAAACGCCTGATCGATTCCGGAATTGCCCCGTCGCTCGACCCGCTACAGCGCTACTCCATTCCGGAAACAAACGTGCTCTTGCGCCAAAGTAACGCGAGAACCTATCAACAAATAAAGACCGGCGAGCTACGCGTTATCAAGGACGGCGCACGCACCTACGTTCCCGGCAGCGAGATCGTGCGGCGGTCAGCGCTTCCTCCGGCCGGGACCGCCAAGGCGGCGACATGAGCGCGCACCTCACAAATCCGAAAGAGGAATATCCGCCCTGGCAAAGCCTCGATGAACTACACGCAATCTTGGCGCGATACAGGCCTGACGATGATTCATGGCCGTGTGGCTTGGTGCACTTGCGACGCGCGATCAGAGCGCAATCCGCGTCGACCGGGAAGGGCTGATTCGTGACCACCGTCACGGTCGCGAGTGGGAAAAAATGTTTGACATCGAAAAAAGCGATGAGACTATATGCGTACAGACAGGCATCCAAACCTGTCAGGCTCGGACGGGCTGATGCCCTGAAGAGCTTCGTGTTATCGGGGATCGACTCCCAGGACATGCGGAAAACCGTATACGTCCTGGAGGCTCTCGTGAACGATCCCGCGCAGGCGCAAGGCGCCAATCCCCCGCAGTTTCCAATTTCCCTACTTCGAATTCCCGTGGTCATGGCCCGGACCGGGTTGTGCCGTGCGTCGCTCTATAAGCGCATCTCCGCCGGATTATTCCCGCGTCCTGTGAAAGCCTTCGGCCGGCAGCGCGCCGGATGGCCGAGTGATGAAGTCGAAACGCTGATCCGCGCGCATGTCGCTGGCGCCAGCGAATCCCGCATTGCTGAAATCGTCGCCGAGTTCCACGAGCGCCGCGGCGCCCAGAGCCCAGCACGCGAACTGAACGCAGCCTAACCCCAACGTAGTCCGTGCCCGCTGGCCAATAAAAAAGGCCGGCGAACTGTTAGCAGCAGCGCACCGGCCTTAAGGAACGAACGCCGTGAAAAGTACCATTAACCATACACCCGTCAAGTGGATTCGCCCCGCGCCCATTATCCCCACCGGCTCCGAGCTGGCGGTCGAGACGCATCTGTACCGTCTGGGAATCTGGTTCGCGAACCATTGCCGTCACAGTTTCGAGGCCGCCGGTAGCCGCGTCGTGCTGCGCCAGAGGGCTGGAGCGTGAGCGCCACCACAGCCGATTGGTCGTTTAAAAGTTTCAGGCCCCAGGTTTCCAGCAGGGCCGAATCTCGGGACCTCATCGCCCCCGAGGCTGGTCCCGGTCGTTTGGTGGCGTCAGACGCCAAGCGATCCGGGGCTCCTAAACCGACCAACACCAAAACCAGGTTTCTCGATAGCCGCGAAATCCATGCGCGCGTCAATTGGCGCGAACTGCTCCCGAGGCGTGGAATTGCCGAAGGCTTCCTAAACGGCAAGCACGGACCGTGCCCGATTTGCGGTGGCACCGATCGATTCCGCTTTGACGACAAAGACGCTCGCGGCACTTTCATTTGTTCGCATTGTGGTGCCGGGGACGGGTTTCGCTTGCTCGAACTTTTCTACGGCTGCGACTTCATGTCGGCGCGCAAAATGGTAATGGAAGCGGTCGGGCTGAGCGACGAAGAGAGCACCGTGCAACCGCTTAGTACCAGGCGGTCCGAAGTGGTTCCCGCCAAGCTGGAATGGTCCCCCACTGCCGAAGCTATTTGGCGGAAAACCCAAGGATTGCGCGGCACACTCGGCGAGGTCTATCTGCGCTCTCGCAGCTGCGTGTTGCCGCCGCGCGATTCCCATCTGCGCTACTTGCCGCCCGATGGCAATTATCCGCCGAGTCTTTGCGCTGCCATTACGGACGCCGTAACAGGAAAACCGCTCTCGCTGCATTTCACGCGCCTGGCCGCGGATGGCTGCGGCAAAGCCGGGACAGGTAAGGACAAGCTGCTGCTCGGGGGGCACCGCAAGGCCGGCGGCGTTATCCGACTATGGCCGGATGAATGCGTGACATACGGGCTATCAATTGCCGAAGGGATCGAGACCAGCCTTGCCGCCGCGCACGGTGCGCAGCCGATATGGTCGATGATCGACGCAGGCAATCTGGCAGCTTTCCGCATCCTGCCGGGCATCGATTCCCTTACGATTTTTGCCGACAACGATGAGGCCGGGCGCAAGGCCGCGAACGCATGCGCCGAGCGGTGGGCAACCGTCGCCGAAGTGATGATTGTTTGCCCCGATGAGCCTGGCGCCGATATCGCCGATGCGGTGGCCGCATGACCCCGGGCGAGAAGGTCCAGGGGTTGATTAGCCGCGGAAGTGTGACGCCATTTCCAAAGACCGACCGAACCGATGCGCACCTGAAAACCATCCGCATGTCGGAAGTCACAGCAAAGCCCATTGTCCCCATCTGGCCTGGCGTGCTTTATCAGGGCAAGGTGACAGTGACCGCGGGCGTACCCGGCGACGGCAAATCGCTGAGCGGTGAGGACATCGCGGCGCGCATGTCGATCGGGGCGAAATTACCCTGCGGCGATGGTTCCTTTGAACGCGCAAACGTTCTGCTGCTCACCGCCGAGGACGATCCGGCCGACACCATCCGCCCTCGCCTGGACGTTGCAGGAGCCGACTGCGCCGCGATCGAGTTGATACAGGGCGCCTATCACTTCGATGCTCAAACGGGGATTCGCGGGCTTTCAGCGGTCAGCCTGATCGACGATTTACCTGCAATCGAAGACCGGATCATCGCTGTAAAGGCAAAACTGCTGATCATTGATCCGCTCACCTCGTTTGCCACGAGCGACACGAACAAAACGGCCGACATGCGCCGACTGTTCGATTCGATAGCGCAGATGGCCGCGAAGACCGGCATTGCCGTCCTGATCATTACCCACCTCAACAAGCGCTCGGACGCCAGGAAAGCCATGCAGATGATTGCGGGCAGCCACGTGATCGTGGCAGCTGTCCGCGTCGCCCTGGTGACCGCTCGAGACCCGAACGACAAGGCCCGGCGCCTCCTGCTGCCCATCAAGATCAATATCGGTCCGGATGAAGGCGGATTCGCTTTCCGAATCGTGGCGACGAATCACCCTGTATGTGGCGAGGTTCCGCGGATCGAGTGGGAATCCGAACGCGTCGTGGATGTGAGCGCCGACGATGCCCTTATCGATTCGACCCCACGCGCACAGGCAGCCGTCGAGAAATCGACCGAGGTTCAAGACTGGCTGCGCGACCTACTGCACGGCGAACCCGTCGCAGCAAAAACCATGTGGGACCGTGCCAAAGAGCAGAACTACTCAGAGCGCCGCGTCCGCGCAGCCCTCAAGGCCATCAAGGCCGTATCCGAAATATTGGGCTTCCAAGGCAAATGGCACTATCGACTCCCAGAGTCGGACAGGAAAACGACTCATGACTAAGTGTACGAGACTGTCGGAGACTGACGGACTCTGTCTAAGACTGGATAGGCCCAGTCTCCGACAGTGTCTTACAGAGTCAGTCAGTGTCGTTCACTCAAGCGCGAGAGCATTTGGCGACCAACACTGGCAGGCAGATTTCCGGACTCTGCCCCTGGCGGCCCCGCAAAAGGCCCCACTGATGCCCCCCGTAAATCACTGTGCCGACAACACTTTGGAGCGTGCGTAAATGCCCCGGAAGCAAAGGTCAGGAGCACAGAAGCGCAAGTTAGCTCGCGCTCGCGCAGTAGCTGGTCAGGTTTTGATGCCCCGTGCGCCGAACCCGAAGGAACTGGAATCGCTGACCGGCATTGCCCGCGAGGCCGCTCGGAATTATCGGCACTGGAAAGAGGGCAAGTTGACCGCTGACCACTACCTAGTGGCCGTCCAAGGTCTACGCGCTCTCACGACTACCTTGCAAGCGGTCGAGACCGAGCGTCAGCGCGAGATCGACGAACGCCTGGCCGCTGGTATCGAAGCCCTTGAGCGACAGCGCCAGCCCAGCGTGCCGGCGATCGAGCACACCCCATCCGCCGCACGGCCGACTCCGATTGTGGGCGAGTTGATTCCGCGGGAATCGAGCGATGACGAGGCGAACTCGTGAGCCTACTTGCTCCAAATACCCTTGAAGCGTCCCGCGTCGAGCGCCGTATAACGCACTGTGTTGGTGATCTGCGCGTGACCCATGTACGACTGAAGGGTACGCGTATCAAGGCCCTTGTTGGCCAGCGCATAGCCCGTAGCGTGGCGAAGCGCATGCGGGTGCACCTTGAGGGCAGACATCCCGGCATCGTCCGCCAGGCGCGTCAGCATCTTGCGGAATCCCGCCGCCGACATCGGGCCGCCGCGCTCGGTCGTGAACGCAAACTCCGCATTGGCATCCTGGGCGCGGAGTTTGCGCAAGGCGCGCAGTTCGTCGCCTTCGAGCGGGTGCACGCCGCTGAGCGATCCCTTGAGGCGCTTCACACTGAGGCGTGCCGCCTTGAAGTCCACATCGGACCATCGCAGGTTGACCAGCTCCGAGACCCGCAGCGCATGCCGGAAGGCGATCAGGATCATGGTCGCGTCGCGGTGACCATAGCGCCGGCCGTCGTTACCGCTGGCAGCTTTCATCAGCCGCTCGACTTCGGTCTCGGTCAGATGCTCGCGCGTCCTGACCGCGGCGTTCGCCTGTCGCTTCGGCGGGTTAACTGTCCCATTTGTAGCGCTCGGGGCCGGGTGATTCGTCGTCGCAAGTGCTTGTGTCATCTCGGTCTCCATGTTCACAGTGTCCCATCACCAGCTATTAATGGGACAGTGTACGCCGACCGCCAAAAGGTGCAACTCGGGTTGCGGGGTGCCGCGTGAAGCCATCCGGTAGCCAGTTTCAATGTTTGGCATGTGGGCTTCACTTCGCCGGGCCTCATTCGTTCGCCCGGCATCGGGCAGACCTTGAGTGCCTATCGGCCGACGCGATGCAGTCCGCCGGCATGGCGCTGAACGCCGCGGGTTTCTGGACGATCGAGCATACCGCCCGGGCGGCATCCTCCCCACTTCAAGAGGTATCACCATGATTGTTGGTCTAGATCCAGGCGCCGTCAGTGGCGCTTACGCAGTGTTGAGCGACTCGGGCGCACTAATCGAGGTTGACGACCTTCCGCAGATCGCCAGCGGCAAACTCCGCTGGATCGATGCTCCCGTATTGCTGTCCCGCCTGATCGAACTGAAGGCAGGCGGCCCGATGCTCGCCATGGTCGAGAGACAGGGCGCGCGTCCCGGTCAGGGATTATCCAGCACGTTCACCAGTGCCACCGCGTTTGGCTCACTGCTTGCGACGCTGCAGGTAGCCGGCTGCTCGATTGAGCTTGTCACGGCCGCAGTGTGGAAAACCGCTCTCGGTGGTCTCAGCCAAGACAAGACAGCATCCCTTGACCGGGCACGGCTGCTGTTTCCTGGTGCATCTCTCGACCGCAAGAAGGATCACGGACGCAGTGAAGCCATTCTGATTGCGCATTACGCACTCAACCGGAGGGCCGCGGCATGACACGGAACATAGGCGGCCCGATCGACTGGGCAACACTGTACGGCCGCGACCAACATCGGCCGACTGACGGCGAGACCCTGCGGGCTGAGATACGACACCTGCATGCTTCCGGTTTGAAAACGCACGACATCGCCGCATCGCTTCGCATCGGTGTGACTGCTGTGGATCAGGCGTTGGAAGTAGCCGCGGAGGCGCAATGACAGTCCGCGCAGCGCTGCGTGAACGAGCACGGGCTCTGCTCGAACAGGCCCCGCAAGCCATAAGCCAGACGCAAGCCGAAGCGCGCAACCTCACCCTGGAACAATTCGTGCGTTGGGCGTGGCCGATCCTGGAACCGGCGACGGCCTTTGTGGACAACTGGCACATCAGCTGCTTGTGCGAACACACGCAAGCTCTGCTCGAAGGCACCCTCGGCAAGCGCAATTTGATGATCCTGGTACCGCCGGGATTCGCCAAATCCACGATCGTCAGTGTCTGCGCCCCGTCATGGGCCTGGGTGACATCGCCATCCTGGCGAGCGCTGCTTGCGTCCGGTAACGAACGAGTGTCCACCCGAGACAGCTTGAAGCGCCGTTACATCGTCGACAGCGCGCATTATCGCCGCGCCTTCGCGCCGGCCTGGAGCCTGTCGGTCGATTCGAACCTCAAGACGCGCTATCAAAATACCTCACTCGGCTTTCATCAGGCGCTCTCCACCAATCAGCGCGTAACCGGCGACCGGGCTGACAGTCTGTTTATCGACGACCCCCAAGACGCCGCAAGCGTTCACTCCGAACTTGAGCGCGAAGCGATTGGACGTTGGTACTTCGAGGCCTTTGCGAATCGCTTAAGTGACATGACGACCGGCACCCGCTGCTTGATCATGCAGCGCTTGCATAGCAATGACCTGGCTGGGCTGATCTTGGAGCGTGAGGGCTCGCAGTGGGAGGTGGTCACGATTCCGCAGGAATGGGACGAGGCGCGCCGCACGGTGACATCCCTGGGATGGACCGATCCCAGAAAAGATGACGGCGAGATGGCTTTCCCGATTCGCTACCCGAAAGAGGTCGTCGATTCCGAGCGCGTGCGCTTGGGCCGCAGTGCCTATGCTTCCCAGCATCAGCAGGTGCCGTTTGACGCGGCCGGCGAAATATTCCGCACCGATGCCGTGCAACTCTGGGCGGCCGGTACATCGATGCCGCAATTCAAGCGCCGTATCCTGTCCCTCGACACGGCATTCAGCATCAAGGCGACTGCCGACTATTCCGTGATTCTTGAGCTCGGCGAATTCGATCGCGGTTACATGGTCATCTCGTGCTTGCGGGCGCGCCTCGAATACCCACAGCTGAAAAACGCCGCTGTGCAATTGGCATCGAATGGCGGCATCTCCGCGGTTCTCATCGAAGACAAAGCCAGCGGGCAGTCGCTGGTGCAGGACATGCGGCAAACCACGCGTCTGCCGGTGCTTCCCATCAAGGTCGACGCCGACAAGGTGACTCGCGCGCATGTCGTCGTGCCGACCGTGGAAGCCGGCCGCATATTCGCGCCCGCCGATGCGACATGGCTGCACGATTTTCTCACCGAACTCGCGAGCTTTCCGAAAGGAAGTCACGACGACATGGTGGACAGCTTCACGCAGGGTATCCACTTCTTGATGCAGAGACGGAGCCAGCCCACACGCTGGGAGTACTCCAATCACATGGACCGATAATTTTTCACTCACCTCCCCCCAAGGAAATAGCAATGCAAACCGATCTCCCCGAAATTCAGAACGCCGACGCAAACTATGCGGCCGCACTCGCGCGGCACGAACAAGCAAACGCCGAACTTGAGCATGCCAGGGAAGTGTCGCGCAAGGCACAGACACGCGCCGCCGTCGCGCAGCAGCGTGTTACGAGTGAACGTGCGGCCCTCGCCGCGGCACAACGCGCATTGACTGACGCCCTCGCCGAAGGGAAGCCGCTCAAGGAGTTACAGGATCAGGTAGGCGGGCGTCGCGCGAATATCGAGAGCCTAGATACGCTGCTCGCCGAAGCGAAAGAGGAAGCGATCGAACTCGATAAAGCGATCTCCAAGGCCTGGCTGCCGGTCACTTCCTCTGAACAAGCCGTCCGAGAAGCGAGATTTGCGCTTCTCGTGGCTCAACTGGCGAAGGCCATTGTCCCAGCGATTCCGATCGCGCGCGAGCTCGACAAACTCGCTCACAGCCTGGGTATCGGACTCAGTGAAAGCGGCTATGTCTTCGACCTGTCGAGACCCAAAATTTGGCACTACGTGGTCGCCGATAACGGTTCGCTTTCCTTCCACCTGGCGTGAGGTATTTATGACAGATCAACCTAAAAACGCGAAAGATATGACCGATGCGCAGTTCGCCACTGCAAAGCGCGAGGTGAGTCTCAATGCGCGGCGCTCGGCCAGAGAGCCAAAGTCGACGAGCTTTTCACGCTTCGACCGCAATCTGCAGGAGACGCTCGGCTTTCTCGGCGACATTTCCGCTCACGACATGAAGCCCGGTGAGTACGCCGAAACCAAAAGTAAGCTCAGCCGCCTGGCCAGCGTCACGGAGCAGCGGGCGCGCCAAGCCCGAACCATCTCAAGAATCAAGGCACGACAGGGAGCACGAGGTAAATCATGAGCATTCGGATGAATTCTGGGTCAATACTGACCGGCAATCTGCAGATCCCAGCGCCATCAAACGCGATCGTCGCTGTGGTCAACGGAATCGGTAGCGTGAACGCGGCAGACGTCCCGACCGCCATACGCAACGGCTGGTCCGTGATGCAAGGCGAGGCCTGGCCCGCCGTGCGGGTCGTGCATCTGACCGCTCCAGCCGGCGGCGCATGGCCCGTGAACGGCATGATCACATTCCCCGATGGTACTACCGCCGCGGTGACCAACGGCGCGGCCGTGATCCCCGTCGCTTGGGCGAACACGTACATCGCGTATGGCTGGTTTCCGACACCAGTGCTCGCAGGACTCGACGTATGAGCAATCTCGCCATCATTGAAGGCGAATTGCTGATAGCGCGCATCCGGCTAAGACGGGCGGCTCGGGCCGAGGAGCAACACCCTGTCGGATCGCGCGCGTACATGGAGATCTTCGAAATCATTGACGAGCTCCTTGCTCAAATCGAGGGCCTGGAGCTTGCGCGGCATGCAATCTTGCGGACCGAGAGGCACACCATCCAATGAAACGCTGGTACGAACTCAGCATCGGCCGTTGGTCCGCGATGCTCGGACCGAGCGTGACCGGGCGGTGCTGGCTTATCTGTGCGGAGAATACGGTGATTTTCAGCGGTCAATCGGCATGCGAACTGATTGCGCATATGCTCGGCCGGTGTTGGCGGCGAATCGCGCCCTCAGATCAAATTGCCGTAGATCGACAGGCAGATGACCAGTCCCCAAAACACGGCGAACCAAACCCACGCGCGCTGCTTGCCGCTGAGATCTTGGTACCGAGGCCAACGCCGTTCGTAGACCGTATGCGACCCCCGCGGGTATTGAATCCGGGGAGGCGCGGTCTGCCAGCCATTCACGAACGCGAAACAGCTTTGAGGGCATGAACGACAGTATACAGCTGATCAAGTCGATACCGGCGCCAGTGGCCGGCACGCGTTAGCCGAGGGTGGCGTGCCCATGAATAACTTCGGCTGTCATCGATGGCTCAAAAAAGTCGGCCTAGGCCGGACCTCCTGGTAACTCAGTCAGGCGATGACCGTTCAGCCCCTACGTAGAAAGGGGCGATGGCCGGTGCTAGAATCAACCCCACTAGATTGTGATGGAGAACGATCATAGCGCTCATCAAATGCAAGGAATGCGGAAAGGAAATATCAAGCGCGGCGGCTACATGTCCAAATTGCGGAAACCCTATACCGAAGCAGTCGCAGCTGGGAACGGGCTGCCTAATAGTGATTATTTTTATTGTCGTATTGTCGGTAATTGGCCAATGCAGCGACAAAGACTCGAAACCGGCAAGCGCACCAGCGCCAGCGGCGCCTGCCTCTAGCCAATCTGCATCAGCGCCGACCGCTCCCGAGACGCCTGCGCCGCCTGTCGCCACCGATCTAAACGATGCCAAGGCGCTGGATGTTAAATATGGCACCGACGGACTTGTGTATTGCGCGTCGGGGGCCGACGATTATTTGAGGGAAGCATCGCGGTTCGCAATTAAATGGGATGAGATCGGATTCTTCGAGCAGAAATTCAACAAATTTCTAACGCATGTATCATCGCCGGGAATTCTAACGATGGTCTCAGACAGGGTTTCACTTCAAAATGGGTTTGGTGCATACGAACGCATCCAACTTTATTGCGAATACGACACGCAGGCCAAGAAAACGATTGCGTATTCGATCAACTCGCCACCTTATCATGCGCCACCTGCGCTCAAGCCATCCACAGAATCTCAGTCACCGCCAGGCGTTACCCCAAAGAATAATGAGGTCAACGGCGTTGCGCTCCTGGCGCCGGCGAACACTCCCGTTTCCGGCCATACAGACAACACGTCGGCACCAGAGCACGAACCGCCAGAGCAAAGGCCCGCTATTCGCGCACACGGCGAACCATTTATAATTCACGGCGTCGAGAAACGCTGCAATGACATCACGCAGCTCGATCGCGCCCTGTCCACCTCCTATGGCGCGTATTTCGACAGATGGACCCGCGCTGATTTTGACGAAGCAATCGTTTGGTCTTCTACATGCGCCCAGTATGGGTGGCAATCAATCGCGAATTCCAGAGTTTCGCTACTGCAAGCACGCGAATCATCCGCGCCTATCCGATAGCGGCGTCGACAAAGACGGCTTCCGCAACATACGAACTGCAAACGGCCGGGGTGGGCTTTTCTGGATCACAGTTCTAACGCGTCATTTGACATAGCTAATATTAGCGCTAATATTAGCTACATGGGACGAACGCATAGAACGCAAGTGGCCTTGTATCTCGACGCTGATCGAGTCGAGTTATTGCATCGGATGGCGGAAAAAACAGGGCTGACAATGCAGGATCTCCTGCGTCAGGCGCTGGATACGCTACTAATCGAGCACAAGCTACTCAAGCCGCCGAAGCGTTAACCCATAGTCGGCCCGCACCGGTGGTGGAACACCGATGCAGGCCTTACCGCAACCACTGTTAGGAGTGATAATGGCTACTGGCAATTCTACTTCAATCGACGCGGGCAACGCGCCGCGACCGTCAACCAATGCCGCAACCCCAGCATACGACCCGGACAAGGATCATATCTCGGACTTGCTCATCGAACTCGGGCAGGCGACCGCGATTGTTGATCTGGTGTATATGGTCGCTGCCGGAAAGGCCGTCGATTCTATTGACGGCGGGAATTCCGATACGATTTCGAATTCGTTGTACGCGGCCTTGGAGCGATTGCATGCCGTCAAAGTCGCCGCCGATGCGATCCTAGACGAGCAGACTGCCGCGCACAAAATCGCAAGGGAGGTGGCCCATGCTCACAGCTAACCCGAAGTCCGCCCTGCAAAAGAAGCTTCAGGCCGCGCAATCGGCTGCAGCCCATATATCGATCTTGATCGAGCTGCGGGCCGAAATTCGCAGTGAGAACCTTGCCTATCACGGCGGCGCTATAGACGCGGGCATTGCGGCGTTGGCAGGTCAGATAGATTCAGAAATCGATAGTGCTCTATCCTGCGATGAACCGGAATTTGCTTCGGGGAGTCTCCTTACGGAGTAAGAACCAACCTGACCACGGCGCTCGCCGTCACTCTAGGGCGCCTTCGTGGCGCCCTTTTTATTTTTCGTATCCAAGCGCTTTGCGGCGCTCGATCTCTCGCTTCCCGTAATCAACACGCTTGAACGGCGAAGCCAAGTCAACGCTCGCTAACTTCGCGACTACAAAAAAGATCCCGAATAGAGCCCATATGGCTATCACGGCCGGCACAAACCAACCAAGCACGGAAAGCATCGTCCATCCTACGGTCGCAAACATGGCTCGCCCCTTTGATTCTGCGGCGGACGAATTATTAGGAGAGGAATCCGGGATTCGTCTTCGTATCCACGGTGATGTACCTACTTGAACGGATTGAACGACCGCGGCGTGTCACTTCGACGGCGCGCATTTGAATTCGATATCAGCAGATGCGATTCTTCCGAAACCGCTGTCGGTGGTGTTTTCGTTGACGGTTTGTACTTCGCCGCCCTTCGTCTTGCAAAAGTCGTTGGCTTGCTCATAAGCCTTGGCTTTCTGTGCGCCCGCTGATGACCAACCCATCGTGCCGTGGGTCGCAATCAAATAGGTATCGTGGCCCGTAGGCACCACGCGGTTGGTGGTGCCAGCGCACGCTGCGATGGTCACACAAGTGATACCCGTCAATGCTCGAATTCCATTTCTCATGCCCGGCCCCCTTCGTCTTTTTTGGTTCTTGCGCAAGCATATCCCCTGGCGTGGCACGAATCCATGCGAAAGCGGCCGATGGTTAACTCGATTTGCCGGCCACCGTGATAAGTTACTGTCGGGGTGCCCGCCCTACTTTTTATCCTCGCGCTTGCCCTTCTCGACTGCCTCTTCCCGGTGGATGGGCATGTTTTTCGGCGCGTCGATTCCAATGCGAACCTGCTTCCCATTCACGCCGATAACCGCCACAGTGATGTCTGGACCGATCTTGAGCGATTGTTCGACGTTGCGCGTCATGATGAGCATAGAGCCTCCTTGCTTTGCTGGCCGAGTTTAGGGCAATTCGAGCGCAGGCCTCAAGCGACAAAAAGTCGCCTTTCAGGTGACAAAAAGTTTCGCAAGAACTAGGCCGATCGAAATGGCGAAAACGACTGCGGTGCGGTGTCGCGCGGATCTCGCTGCGTGAGCATCAGCAACCGCCGCTCGCCTGCGCGGCGGATAAATACGAAACCATAATTCGCGCTGCCCTCGGCCTGCCAGCCTTCGCCGTCAAGGCGCTCGATAGCGGCGGTCATTGCGCCGGATAGGTCCGTGGCAGGCTCTAGACGCTGGCAGTCGATTAGTTTCCACTGGAGATCCCACAGGACTACATAGCGCGGCGTAGACGCTTTGTTGAAGGCTGGGAAGGTGTAGCGGGGCATGGCGCGGATTGTCGCGAGCTGCGATCGGTGCGTCTATTCAGTAGTCGGCGGGCGCGAACACTGAATGGGACCGAGCGCATCGATATCACGGCTTAGGTCCCTGCCAGGGATGCATGGAGGTCCGGTTCAGCCCGCTCCACCGTAACTCCGCTCAAGCGCCACAGCACCGGAACGATCTGAGAATTGTGGAAAATTGTTTGAGGTCGGCCCCAAAATTCGATGAACAGTCTGCCGTTGTCGCCTTCCGGAGGTATCAATCGCTGCTGGCCGGCGCCGGTGAACAGGAAGAACCAATCGTTTGGTTCGACGTTGCCGCTACCGATCCAAAACATTGAGTCGCGCAACGGCGTTGCGTGTCCCGTTGTCTGACCGCGCTGCGCGAGTACGATAGCGTACATGCCTATATCAAGCTTGGTTTCAACTTTCAGAACGATACGTTCCCGATTAGGTATGCCCGGTTCGAAAACGCCGAGCAGCCTCAACTCGGGTATCAACGGAATAAAGCTAGTGGGCACGCTTCACTCCGTCGGAACGATGGACCCATGCCGCGACAAGCAGAACGGCCCCGAAACAGGCGACTACCAAACCGCCGCCGATACCTCCTTTGTCGTAGGAGTAAGGGATAAATCCGACAGCCGCACCCCCGAGAGCATTCAATACCAATCGCAAGCTGCTGTTTTGACGCTCGGACTCAAGTCTGGACTTGAGTACCGCGACATCCCTTTCTGCATCTGTCGCTCGAAGAGACAGGGCGTCGTTTTTCGTGCGCTCCGCGGCAGATAAGCATTCGGCTTGGAGTCTCGCTTCTTTCAGCGTCATCATGTGCGAATTAAATGCGGACACCGCCGCACGATTAAGTACAAGCTCACCGGACTCCTGCACCAAGCCGGAATAGTCCGCCGCGATGTCTTGGCCAAGATACTGATTTGAAGGTGGGGGGACCGAAACGATTGCGAGCGTTTGCACGACGGTCGGTGCAGTTTGCGCTGTCTGTCCATGCATTTCGGGGAGTTCTGGTACCAGGGCCCCTTTCCCTGTGGGTTCGACCATTACTGCATATTAGCAATATCGAGAGCGTCGCACGATATACCGCGTTGCTTTGTCATCCATCGCGCCAGACATCTGCATTGCTCAAACCAGCTCGGCTGACCGATGCTCAAGGGGGAAGCTTGAAGAAGCGGGAACCGGTCGACGATGTAATCCGTGTGAGCGAGCGCGAGACGGAGTTGAATCTCGGTATCCCGAAGCTTCATTTCAGTCTCGGTCACCGGTGGAATTTTTTTTGCTGCTTTCCTGGCGCAGCTTTCCGTACAATTTCCGTATGAAGTGGCGTCCCCACGGGGATTCGAACCCCGGTCGCATCCGTGAAAGGGATGTGTCCTAGGCCTCTAGACGATGGGGACGCAGGCCTTCAATCAATCAATCAATCACCGACACCAAATCTGGTGGAGCCAGGCGGGATCGAACCGCCGACCTCTTGCATGCCATGCAAGCGCTCTCCCAGCTGAGCTATGGCCCCATGGAGGCGCGGCACGTTACCTGACGGGGGTCAATTCGTCAAGAAAATGAATGAACTACGCACCCCAGGCGAGTCTTGCTTTGTGCAGCCGCGACAGTGACTCGTCCTTGCCTAAAATTGCGAGTGTGGAGTCGATGGGCGGCGACACGGTTCCCCCGCACACCGCCAAGCGGATGGGTTGCGCGAGTTTGCCGAGAGAAATGCCTTTTGCCGCCGCGAAACCGTTGACGACATCGTGGATCGCGGGCGCCGACCAGCTCGTCAGTTGCCCAAGAACACCCGAAACCTCGTCCAGCAGCCCCACGATCTCGGCAGTCACGTGTTTGCGCACAGCCTTGTCGTCGTAGGCGGCGGGCGCTCTGAAAAAGAACACACTATTGAGCGCCATCTCGCGCACGGTCTTGGCGCGCTCGCGTTGCGAGAGCACGATCTGCTCGAGCTGTGCGTCGTTGCCGGCCTGCACGCCTTCACGGTCAAGGTGCCATCGAAGCACGGGCACGATGCGGGCCGGCGCCGCGCGCATCATGTGCTGTTGATTGAGCCAGTTTAGTTTGTCGACGTTGAAGGCCGAGGCGGATTTATTCACATCGGCGATATCGAACAACCGGATCATTTCCTCGATCGTGAAGATTTCCTGATCGCCGTGCGACCAGCCCAGACGCACCAGGTAGTTGAGGACCGCCTCCGGCAGGAACCCCTCGTCGCGGTACTGCAACACGCTCACGGCTCCGTGGCGCTTCGAGAGCTTCGCGCCGTCGGCGCCGAGAATCATGGGCAAGTGCGCATAGACCGGCGGCCGGTGCCCGAGCGCGAGCAGCATGTTCAATTGCCGCGGCGTGTTGTTCAAGTGATCATCGCCGCGGATGACATGCGTAATCTGCATGTCCATGTCGTCGACCACGACGCAGAAATTATAAGTGGGCGTGCCATCCGAGCGCGCGATGATCAGATCGTCGAGTTCGGAGTTCTGAAACACGACGCGGCCGTGCACGACGTCATCGACGACGACTTCGCCGGTCAGCGGGTTCTTGAAGCGCACCACGAATGGAGCACCCGGGGGTGCGTCCGAGGGCTCGCGCCAGCGTCCGTCGTAACGCGGCTTCTCTCCCCGCGCAACCTGCTGGGCCCGCATGTGCTCCAGCTCTTCCTTGGTGCAGTAGCACCGATAGGCTTTGCCGGCGGCGAGCAGCTCTTCGATGACTTCCTTGTACCGGTCGAAACGTTTGGTTTGGTAGAAGGGTCCTTCCTCATGATCGAGACCCGCCCACTCCAGACCGTCCAGAATCTGCTGGATCGCCTCGGCGGTCGAACGCTCCAAATCGGTGTCCTCGATGCGCAGGACGAATCGACCAGCATGCCGGCGTGCATACAGCCAGCAGAACAGCGCGGTCCGCAGCCCGCCGATGTGCAAAAAGCCGGTTGGACTGGGCGCGAATCGGGTACGGACTGTCATGAAACTTAAGGATCCGGGGAAATCAAGGGGCGCAGAGTTTAGCAGAGGGCTCTGGCGAGGGGCGCACCCGCGGCGGCTACGCAAGGTGGCGTTTGTTTTAAGAAGTGGTCAATGTCATACTTCGCGCGCGAAAAATTGGGCGGTTAGCTCAGCGGTAGAGCACTGCTTTCACACGGCAGGGGTCACAGGTTCAATCCCTGTACCGCCCACCATAAAAATCAATTACTTAGATCACCCCAATATCGACGCTAGGCCCGCTGCTGCGGGCATATTGCGAGGGCGTCCGGTTCACGACAATGGCCACCACCCTGTCGGACAGCCAGCCTCTATACAGACCATGCTCACTGCGTCTGCGCCCGCCAGCCCTCGAGCCCCGACACTGCACTCGCGAGCCTGCGCTCGAAGTGCTCGGATTCCCCGTAGACCTTGAAGAGCACATGCGCCTCGCCGAGTGAGGACGCATCGATCTCGTAGTTGACGACGCCGTTTCGATCTCGCAACGGCATGTCGACCCCGTAGAGGCTAAGTACGTGCATGAACGCCGGCAGGTGCCGCCGATAGTCAGGCGTACACTTCAATACCTCCGGGTTGTGGCGTCCACCCGATCCATACAGCGTCGCGCTGTAGCAAAATGGCGCCTGGTCAATGGTCTTGCAGCGCAGGTACGCGGCGTTTCGATCGACCAGCGTGGCGCAAAAGCCGATGTCATTGGATTGCAGCTCGCCATTGATTGCGGTCAGCTCATGCTCGGCAACCACCTTCATGAGCGTCAGCGAATAGTCGAGCTGCAACCGGACGGGTGTTTGCGCCGCTGCGCGATAAACTCTGCCCGGTACATCAACGGTCTGATAAATCGCCTCGGGCGACGGGCCTGATCTACCCGGATAAGGCGTCAGCAAAGTCGCCAGTGCGCCGGCGTTGTCGCCGCGGTAAAGAAGGCGTCCGTCGTTGCCGAACAAATGGATTTCAACTCGATCCGCCAACAACAGTGCGTCCGCCGGTGCGCCGGTGGTCGGCATCCGCACCCGCACCGGCACCTCGAGCCCCACCGGCGCATTGACCGGCCGGGCGCGACGCCGCCAATAATCGACCGCTTGATCCACTCGTCCGTGCAGCACCATTTGCGTAGTCTGGCGCGAGTCCGGTCCTTTACCGCCAGCGCCAGCGCCCGTGCTGGTGCCCGTACCCGGCGCGGACGCCGCGGACCTCACGCCTGTCGCGGACGTCATGGACTCCACTGACGTCGCGTCCGCACCATCCGGTACATTCTCGCCGACATCCAGCAGAATGCCCGCCGCTGCGCCACGGGCGCCGGCGTCCCCGCCCATGCCCGCGCCCGTCATCCAGCGCTCGATATCGAACGCGGTGCTCCACGGAAGCTGAGCAAACACCAGAGCTACGGCTCCCGCCAAAGCGAGCGCGCGTGCGATGTCGGACCGCCGCCGATAGTACTGCAGGCCAAGTATGACGCCGGCACCCGCCAGCACCCCGCCATGCTGCACCAGGTGCTGCAGCCAGGACATACCGGTGTTGCAAGTCGGACACCAATCCGCCCCGAACAAAAATGCGCTGAGACTCAAGCTCGAGGAAAACGCCACCACGAGCGCGGCCCCGATGACGACGAGTTCGGTCATGTTGCGCGTGGTGGCGGCGAGCGCCATCACCGGCACCACGAAGCACGCGTACACGAATAAATCCTTGAAGAAAGCCGCCTCGAGCGACGGCACCAGGGAAAATCCCGTCGCCAATGCATCCGCCAGATTCGACACGAACATCGGCACGCTGATGCCCAACGCGACGAACGCGAGCTTTGCCAGCAAGAGTTGCGTGCGAATCAACGGTCTGATCAGCCAATCTTGGTCCACGCCGGGAATCGCATCTTGGTGCACGACGGCAGCCACCAGCGCAACGATCCCGACGAACCAAGCGAGCGTCAGGGGGCGCAGGAGAGCCGCGGCGGCCGGATCTTCGCCGAACAGGCCCGCGCTGTACACCGCCCATTCGAACCCGACCTGAATGGCGGTGACCAACGCCACCATCGGCCACAACAGTTTCCAATCCTTTTTCACTATCTGCCAAATCACGCGATGCTCCATTACCGGACGGAGTTCTGTCGGGCGGCGCGAACCAGGGCGACAAAGATGTCGCGCAGCGATCGGCGTTCGGCGCCGTGTTCGGCGGCGGCCGGGAACAGCGGCCGCGCGTGCTCGGCAAGCTCGGCGACGGAGCCTTGGAACAGCAGCCGCCCTTCATGCAGAAAGGCGACATGCGTCGCAAAGCGTTCCACTTCATCCAATTCATGAGACGAGATGAGTATGGTCATCGCGCCCGCTTGCTGCAGAAATCCGCCGATGATTTCGTCGCGAGCCAGCGCGTCGAGTCCGCTCAGGGGTTCGTCGAGCACCAACAGTTCCGGATGGAACGGCAGCGCGCAGGCGAGCGCCATCTTCAGGCGCATGCCATGCGACAATTCGCCGATCTTGCGGCGGGGCGGCAGGCCCAATTGGCCGCGCAGCTCCCGTTCGAGCGCCCGGTCCCATCGCGCATAACAGGGCCGCAAATAATCGAAGAAGTCATCGACGCGCAGCCGAGCCGGCAGCGCCTGATTCTCCGACACGTAGCCGATTTTCTCGAGCACTTGCGGACCGAGAGCACTCGACTCGACTCCCAATATCATGGCCCTGCCCCGCGTGGGCGAAATCACATTGAGCAGAATCTTGATGGCCGTCGTTTTTCCCGCGCCGCTCGCACCCAACAGCGCGAACACGCTGCCCTCCGGCACCGATATATCCAGTCCCTGCAGAGCGCCGAAACGGCCATAACGCTTCGCAAGATCGCGGGTTTCGATGACTGCGCTGCTTGCCATATTCCGGCGGCTCAGCGCACGCTGAGCACGGCTCTGACCACATTGAAGGAATCGAAAGACTTCAATCCCGAGAAGACCGCCCACAATGTCCTGCCGTCCGGACTCAGCCATTTGGAGGGAATGCGCAGACTCAAGAAATCCCCCGTCGTCTCCGCCTCGAGGTTGCCCCAGTTCTGGTAGTAGCCGACGGTCGCCCACGGCCCCCAAGGATTCGGCGCCTCGAAAAGCCCCACCTGCCCAGCCGAAGAATCATTGTCGTTGCCGGATACATAGTGCCCGGCGGTCAGGAGATAGCGCCCGATGCCAGGGTCATAAACGCCGGTGGCGCCCTGAACACTGTTGCGGTCGGTAAACACGGCTATCGAGTCGGCCTCCTGGGCCGACCAGTGGGCCTCGCGCGCTCGATGCGATGCTCCCGCGAAATATTCGACCCCGGCGGCTGTCGCCGGATCCGCCGTCAACTGATCGGAGCGAATTCGCCGCAGATACAAATCACGGCTGTCGCCCTCGCGCATGTAGTAAAGGAATACATAAGGCGCAGGCGCGCTCACCGAATCCTGCCCAGCATCCAGAAAGGAACCCAGCGGCAACCGGCTCGACCAGGGGGCCATCTGCCAGGATTGCGCAGCGTCGCGCGACCACGCGATCGTGTTGAACGGGCCGCGTCCGCTCGCGCGCACCGGATCCTGGCTGTTGTCCGCCGTCCAGAATCCACCAATCGCGTAAAGCACGCCGTTGACCGCGGTCATACTGCCCACCTTACCCCCGAAGCGCGCGGCGAATTCGGCGTACGGCGGCGATCCCCATATATTCTTCCCGGTGATGGCGTCGGGATCCTGAATGCTCGGCGTGCCCGCAATGCGCGCGAAGCCGAGGCTCGCTCGTCCCACGTTGTCGTCGTTGCCGTCGAACCCACCTCCATCGCCCCACGCGCAGTACAGGTTCTCCATCGACCGCCCACGCGCACGGCCACAGATCGCTGCCCAGCGCCTTGCGGTGCGAGACGATGGTCGAGAAATCCCACGTTATCGTCGAAATCAGGCGGCTATGGGGGTACGGAGCCTTGAAGCCCCGATCCGATTGCCCCGGCCGCAGCGCACCCGGCGTGCACGCCGCTATGACCATCGTCAGCGCCAGCCCAACGAGGCGAGCCTCGATCCATCTTACTTTCGGCCGAGCGTCAGACATGAACCGTCCTGTCCCGTACATCAACGCGAAAAATCGACGAGCCCGCATTATATGCGTTCGCACACGCATATTTACTTGCGTCATTGGGGGTAGTGCCAGAATTGTCGCGTCGTAGACTGCGTGAGGATCATCGACTGATCGACCACGGACTCATCGACAAAGAATGGAACCAGCGGGTGCCTCCCGCCAATCGCTCAAATTCCCTGTGCCGAGATACTAAAACTGGAAGTAGATGAAGTCGGCAGAGCTCGCGGCCCGCAGCAACAGAATGCCGCCGAACAGGCCCGCTGAAGTCACGGAGCGAACCGCCAGGGAGTTGAACCTGGTACCGGAGCCGAAGTCGGCACCGGTTTCCTGCCCCCGATCCATGCACATGTGCACGATGAGGGGTATCGAGTAGATCAGCACCAGACCGACGAAGTAGACCCCCGCCTGCCACTCCAGCGGCGTCGCCGCCGACGGCGCCAGCATGAAATAACCGGCCAACTGATGCAGATCAGTTTCCCTGAACATCAGCCAGCCGATATTAGTGAGGCAAAACATCAGCAGTATCTTGAGCGGCAGCCAGCCGCGGCTCTCGGCCATCCAAGGCGGAGTGAGACTACTGAAGTTGTTGTAGAGGACGATCAATACTCCCCAATAGGCTCCCCACAGCACGTAGTTCCAACTGGCGCCATGCCACAAGCCGCTCAGCAGGAAGGTGATCATCACGTTGCGCGCCCCGCGCAGCCGCCCTCCGCGATTGCCTCCAAGAGGAATGTAGACGTAATCCCGCAGCCAGGTCGACAGCGACATATGCCAGCGCCGCCAAAAGTCGACCGGCGAGGAAGCCAGGTAAGGATGCCGGAAATTCTCGATCAAATTGAAGCCAAACAGCTTGGCGGTGCCGCGCGCGATGTCGGTATACCCGGAAAAATCAGCGAATATTTGCACGCAAAAGGCGAGCACGCCCGCCCACAGCAGCGGGAATCCGGGGTGCTCGATCAGGAACACCTTGTTCGCGATCACCGAGACATTGTCGGCGATGACCAGCTTCTTGAAGAAACCCCAGATGATGAGAAACACGCCCTCGAGTACCGCCTCCGGCCGAAGTTCACGCCGGTATTCGATCTGCGGCAGCAAATGCGTGGCCCGCTCGATCGGGCCCGCCACCAATTGGGGGAAGAACGCCTTGAACAGGGCGACGTCGATCAGACTGCGGCGGGCGCGGATGTCGCCCCGGTACACATCGATGACATAGCTCATGCCCTGGAACGCAAAGAACGAGATCCCCACCGGCAGGGCGATGCGGATGGCGGGCTGCGACAGCTCGAGCCCCAGCGCCCGCGCCGCGATGACGATATTGTCGACGAAAAAATGGAAGTACTTGAATACGCCCAGCATGCCGAGACAGGCCGCGAGGCCGAGGATCATGAAACTGCGCCTGTGCGCGGGCCACGCTTCCATCGCGCGTCCGGACCCGTAAACGGCGAGCGTCACGAACCACAACAAAAATAAGAACCAGGGATGGATGTACCCGTAGAAGAAATAACTGCCGATCACCAGGAAGAGATTGCGCAGCCGCCAGGGCAGCAGCCAATGCACGGAGAACACCGCGACGAGAAAGATCAGGAAATCCAGGCTTTGAAAGATCATCGAAAGTAGTTCCGTAGTCGCCGCAAGAACAGTTCCGTCGACTCAGGCCTCCATGCAGCGCGGATGTGATCACCATCCAAGTAACGGTCCAAAGTCAGCTCCGGATCGCCCGTGAAGTCGTAAAATCCGACGCCGTTGCCGGCAAGATAACTGCGCAGCTTGGCCACGTAGCGCACCAGCTCAGCAGATTGGGGCGGCGGACCGTCCGCCATGGGACGGCGCTGCACTCGAACGAACACCAGCGCAATGCCGGCATCCTTGGCGAGCTTGATCATGGCGGGAAGCAGGGAGTGCGGCAGCCTGGCATCGAAGTCGTAGATCGACGCATCGTCTTGGCCGGCCGCCGAGTCGTCCGCAGTCTCGGTGTTCTTCAGCCGGTCGAGTCCGAACAATTCGTTGTAGCGGTTCGCCACCGGCGCTCCATACGGGATGCGTCCCGGAGCGACGAATTGGCCGGCCAGCCACTCCAGCGCGTAGTCGGCGACTTCGCGGCGCTTTTGGATCGGGTAGAGTAAACCGAGATCGTATTCCAGCCGCTCCTGCCACGTCCGGCTCTCTCGCATCGCCCGCATGAGCTCCGGCTCCTGATCGTGGGACAGGCGTTCGATCTTCCACCAGTACGCATCGTTGGCCCGGTAGTTAACCCGGGTGAGGTAAGAGTCGCGAAAGAACACGAACACCACCTTGGGGCGGTGCGCGGCCGGGATCACCTCGTTCTTGAGGGCCTGGTGCTCCCAAGCGCTCTCCGCACCCCCGGTCCACAGGATGTAGCAGCAATCCTTGCCGAGCCGGGCATCGAGCGTATTTTCGTCGATGCGCGTTGCGAGCATGGAGTTGCCGACGAAGACGTAGTCGGCCTTTTTGGCGCTGAGAGCGTCGATCAGCTGCGGATCGAAGGGCAATTTGCCGCTGAACGTCGGACGGTATAGGGCCGGCGCCATGAAAGTGAGGACCAGCGCCGCGATGGCGGCACCGGCGCCGAGCGGCCTCAAGCGCTGTCGTTCTGCGCGCTTTTCCTCGTCATCGATGACAGAAGGTCGTTGGTCGACATCAGCCATTTTTCGATCCGCCTGGGTGCTATTCCAGAGTCGCAAAAACCACTGACATAATCCGTGATCCCGGTCTACGTAGATGAAATATCTCACAAAGCGGCGGCTTGCTTGGCTAAACTCTCGGGGTGGCGGGAAAACAGCTTTCCAAACGCGGTTTGAAAGGTCAGCTTTCGACACGCCGTTTGCGGGTTTATGTGCTGACGCCGAGCTTTCCTCCCACGGACGGCGGCCAAGAAAAACACCTGTTGGAGCTGTCCGAGAGCCTGATCGCCGCCGGCGCCTCGGTGCATGTGCTCACGCGGCGGGTCGATCGCAGCTTTGCCGCCGCGGAACAGCTGGGCTCGGTTCCCATCGAGCGCTTCACCCCGTTCGGGGAAATCAAAGGCACCGGTTTCCGCGCCCTGCCTCGGCTCGGCCTCCTCTTGTGCAAGATGCTGTGGCGACTGCTGCGGGACTCGCGCCACTACGACGTCGTGCTGGTGTCGGGGTTCAATTTCATGCCGCTCTGCGCCATCCTCGCCGGGATGCTGACCCGCAAACCGTGCGTGGTACGGCCCGAGTCGCCCCTGGAGGTCACCGAACCCTTGGGCGCCGAGAGCCGCGCCAAGATGGGCCTCTCCGAGAATTCCCTGGCAGTGCGCGCTCTTCGTGCCCTGCGCGGCCGCGCGGCGCGGCAGGTTGACCGCTACGTTGCCATTTCCTCCGAGATACGCGCCGGACTGCTGCGGGTCGGCGTCGATTCCGCTCGGATCGTAGCCATTCCCAATGGCATCGCGGTAGGACGTTTTGCACCCGTGAGCGCCCTGCGCAAGGCCGAGCTGCGCGTAGGTCTTTCCCTGCGCGCCGACGCGGTGGTACTGATTTACACCGGCCGGCTCGCGGCATCCAAGGGTGTCATGATGCTCATCGACGTTTGGCGAGAACTCGCGCGCGAGTATCCCGCG
Source organism: uncultured Gammaproteobacteria bacterium (assembly GCA_963779985.1). Taxonomy (GTDB): domain Bacteria; phylum Pseudomonadota; class Gammaproteobacteria; order Steroidobacterales; family Steroidobacteraceae; genus Bog-1198. The sequence continues at coordinate 298,075 of CAVZZW010000004.1, read as the reverse complement.
GCACACCTCGTCATCGTCGGAACCGGCCGCGGTTCGTTCGACAACTGTGAACCGGCGTTGCGTGAATTCGTCGCGGAGCATGCTCTCGGCACGCGGGTGACGCTGACGGGCAGTGTCGCCAACGTGCACGAGTACCTGCAGGCCGGAGACCTGTTCGTGTTTCCCAGCGACTACGAGGGCTTCAGTCTGTCCATTTTGGAAGCCATGACCGCCGGACTGCCGCTGGTCTGCACGCGTGTCGGCATTGCCGCGGAACTCGAGGATCAAGGGCGGTTCGGTCTCCTCGTGCCGCCCAAGGACAGAGCGGCGTTCCGGGATGCGATGCGGCGCCTGCTGCAGGATGCGGGACTGCGCGCCGACATGGGCGCAAGCGCCCGCGCGACGGTATCCGCGCGCTATTCCTCGAGCGCCGAGGCCGCACAGTACGTCGAGTTGTTTTCCGAATTGATCGGTGCCCGGCCATGAATACCGTGACACGACTGTTGCTGCGAGTGCTGAGCCGCACCGCGCGCCCGTATTTGAACAGTTACGGCCTGCTGCGCGTCAAGAAGATATTCAATCGGTCGGCTCTGGAATGGACCCCATCGAACGAGCGAATCATGGTGCTTGCGCCGCACATGGATGACGAAGTCATCGGCTGCGGCGGCACGCTCGCGCGCCACCTCGCCTGCGGCGCCGACATCACCATCGTATTTTTGACCGACGGACGTCGCGGCGGCGGACCCGGCACTGCGCCAACCGGGGAAACGTCGCTGACCGCGACGCGCCGGCAGGAATCGCGCCTCGCGCTCGCCGAGCTCGGAATAACGAAAATCGTGTATCTCGATGGCGAGGATGGGAGCCTCGGCGCGACGCCAGAACTCTCTGCCGCTCTGCGCGCCGCCATCGAAGCCGCTCGCCCCGACATCCTCTACTTGCCATTCTTTCTCGAGGAGCACCCCGACCATCGGGCTGCGAGCGCCCTGCTCGCCGAGGCCGTGCGCGGCACGCGCCTGGCATTTCGATGTCACGCCTATGAAGTATGGACTCCGCTGTTCCCGAACTGCTTCGTCCGCATCGATGCGGCCATCGAAGCGAAGCGGCGTGCGCTGGTGCACTACCAAAGTCAACTCGCGGAGGCCGACTACCTGCACACGGCCCTCGGCCTCAATGCCTATCGCTCGAGCGCTTTCCTGGACGGCACCTGCCGTTATGCGGAAGCCTTCTACGCGGTGTCGCTTGCGGAATATCTGGAGCTGTATCGAGCCCACGGCGCCGCCCTCCCCCACCCGGCGACCGCAGCGCCTTGAGCACCACCCGCAACGCGCTCTGGCTGACGGGATGCCGGCTGGCGGGTGATGTGCTCAATCTCTTGCTGTTCGTGCTGATTTCCCGCCGCTTCGGACCGGCCGGCGCGGGTGCCTACTCCTACGGCTTTGCGATCGCGACGTTTGCCTTCGTGATCGGCTGCCTCGGCATCGAAGAGTATGGCTTGCGTCAATACGCACGCATGGATGCCGCGGAGCGGCCGGCGTTTCTCGGCGAGTTGCTCGGCACCCAGATGCTCATGGTCGCGCTGGCGCTGATCACGCTGGTGATCTACCTGGCGTTGACGGGACCTTCGAGCGCGACGCTGCTCATGGTCTGTGTGCTCGGCGCGTATCAAATCACCGCCGCTGTCGTCGCCACGCTGTTCATTCCGGCCATGGCCGCACAACGCATGTTGTGGCCCGCCCTGGCGGAGCTGACCGCGCGTGCCGTGGCCTTCGCCGTCGCCGGATACGCCATCACCATCGTCCATGCCACGCTCGCCCAGGCACTTCTCGGCTATCCATTGGCTGCCCTCATCTGGCTGATCGTCGCGGTTCGATCGCTGCGCCGGTTCGCGCCGGCGCTGCGAATCTCCGTCTCTTCGGCCGGCACGCGGCGGATTCTCGGCATCCTGTGGTCGTTCGCCCTGCTCGAGATCTTCGCCCAGCTGTTCGCCCGCATCGGCGTGATCAGCCTGTCGCTCGGTGTCGGCGATGCCGCCGCCGGAATCTTCGCCACCGGACTGCGGCTGATCGAGGTGGCCCTGATGCCGCTGAGCTTCTTGGGAGTCGCCGCTTACCCGCGCTTGAGCCGCCTGTTCACCACGAATTTGCCGGAATTCCGGCGCTCGGCCGCTGACCTCATGTGGCTGATGCTGCTGGGTGGCGGCATCGCGGCCTGGGGACTTTACTTCGTGGCGCCGCCGTTGCTGGTGCCGGTACTGGGCCAACGGTTCGCGGGTTCAGAAACCATCATTCAGAGCATGGCGGTGTTTGCGCTCGTCCAGGCGATCGAAGTATGCCTCGGACGAATCATGCTATGCGCCGATCGGCAGATCGCCAACGCGTCCTTCGTGGCGGGCGGTGCCATTCTCAGCGTCGCTCTGAACCTTCTGCTGGTGCCGCGCCTCGGCGTCAACGGCGCAATCTATGCCGGTGCGACGGCCTTCGTCCTCATCGACATTCTGTGCATAGGCGCTCTACGCCCTGCCCTCAGCGCGGCGGTGCTGCTGCGCATGTTCCTCTCGCTAGGGATCGGCGTTGCCGTGGCCGCCGGTGCAGCCCTGTTGTTGGCCCGGCGCGAATTCTCGGCATGGCCGCAGGCCGTCGCATCCGCCGCGGCATTCATGTTGGTGGGCGCAATCGCCTACCGTCGCCGCCGCGCGGCCGATGCAGCCGAACTGCCGCCACCCCGGAGCGCGTCATGACCACACACCCGGCATCCGGGCGACTGGACGCGCGCATGGTCGAGGATCAGGGCGCATTCGCTGCGCTCGAACAGCCGTGGCGCGATCTCGATGCACACCCGGCGGTGCGCCCGTTCCAACAATATGCCTGGACGGCGGCTTGGGTGCGCACCATTGGAGCGGCCGGCGGCCGGCGCCTGAAAGTCGCCACCCTGTGGCAGGACGGCAGGCTCGTGGCGGTGCTGCCGCTGTGCATTCGCCGTCACAAGGGCATGCGCATACTGGAGTGGATCGCCGCGCGCGTGTCGGACTACTGCGATGCCATCGTCGATCCGCGCCTGGACCAGGACTCGGCGCTGCGGATGCTGTGGGAAACCGTCGCGCGCAGCGGTGGTTTCGATGTGGCGCGCTTGAGTCACATCCGCACCGACAGCAAGCTCTTCGGCGTACTCGGCGCCTTCGGCCCGTGGACCGAAACCCTGGAAGATGCCGGCGGTGTACCCATTACCTGGTCCAGCGGCGCCGAATGGCTGCAGCAGCAAACCGCCGGCATGCGCGACCGCGTGAAATACAATTCGCGCCGCATGTCCAAGGCTGGATTCGAGGTGCGCGTCTGCGATACGTCCGACTCGCGTGCGCGCATCATCGACACCCTGGTGGCACAGAAGCGTCCCTGGCTCGCTGCGCGCGGCCTGTCGAGCTTCATCGACGAACCCGGCGGCGTGGGCTTTCTGCAATCCGCCGTCGCGGCAGCGGCGGCCCGCGGCGAGCTGCACCTGAGCACCGTCGAGAACGCCGACCGTATCGCTGCCTGCGATTTGGCATTCGTGCGCGAAGGGATCATCTACAGCTACATCGCCTCCTTCGATCCCGAATTCCACAAGTACAGCTTCGGCCGCGTACTGACCGATTCTCTGCTCATGTGGGCCTGTGACCATGGCATGCGCCGGCTCGACCTGTTGTTGGGTGCCTACGATTACAAGGCCGAATACAATTGCACGCTCGAACCGGTGCGCACCCTGGTCATCCCACGCGGTCTTCTCGGCCGCACGGCACTTTTGATCTATCGTCGCCAGGCAGAACGCCGACGGTAAGCATTCATGCTGTTCAATTCCTACCCGTTCCTATTTGGGTTTTTCCCGGCAACGTTGCTCGTTTTTTTCATCCTAGGCCGTTTCAGCCATGGCCTGGCGGCTGCGTGGCTTGCGTTCGCCTCACTCATCTTTTACGGCTACTGGAGCATCGCAGCCGTTCCGCTGTTGATCGTCTCGATCTGCGTCAACTATTGGTTCGGACTGCGCGTGACTCCCGCCGCCGGGATTTCCGAGCGGTCGCGCCGTGTATCGCTCTACGCCGCACTCGCCCTGAATCTCGGCTGCCTCGGCTATTTCAAATACGCCAATTTCTTCATCGACAACCTCAATTTCGCCCTGCATGCGGCGTCGGCTGCGGAGGTACGAGTCTTGAATGTCGTGCTACCGATCGGCATCTCATTTTTTACGTTTACGCAAATTGCGTTTCTGGTGGATTGCTATGAAGGGAAGGTCCGCGAGCGGAATTTCATTCACTACCTGCTGTTCGTTTCCTACTTTCCGCACTTGATTTCCGGGCCGGTGCTGCATCACAGCCAGATGATGCCGCAGTTTCGCGACCGGGAGATCTATCATCCACAAGCCACCAAGATCCTGACCGGTCTTTTCCTGGTGACCTTGGGGCTCATCAAGAAAGTTTTGCTGGCCGACGAATTCTCCCAGTATGCATCCCCGATTTTCGACGCCGCACGGGACGGCGCGCAGCCGGGACCGATCGTGGCTTGGACCGGTGCCCTCGCTTATACGCTGCAGATCTATTTCGATTTTTCAGGCTACACGGACATGGCCATCGGCCTATCCCGCATGCTCGGCATTGCCCTGCCGCTGAATTTCGATTCGCCCTACAAATCGACCAGCATCATCGAGTTCTGGAGGCGCTGGCATATCAGTCTGTCGCAGTTTCTACGCGACTATCTGTACGTCCCGCTCGGTGGCAATCGGCGGGGTACCGCCCGAAGATACGTCAATTTGATGCTGACCATGCTGTTGGGCGGCTTATGGCACGGTGCCAGCTGGACGTTCGTGGTCTGGGGTGGTCTACACGGCACTTATCTCTTGATCAACCATGCCTGGCGGAGCGTGACATCCGCCTGTCCGCGTCCCGGCCGGCTTCTCGCGGCGTTCGGCAGGTTCGCCGGCGCCGCGCTGACCTTCACAGCCGTCGTCGTCGCCTGGGTCTTTTTCCGCTCGACGACATTCGATGGCGCCGCGCGCATGCTGCAGGGGATGGCGCGGCCGGGTTGGTCGATGCGCTGCGCGCCGGATTGCTTTGAACAGATTTTTCGCGGGCTGCCGGTTCCGCCCACTTCCTTCGGCTACTTGGGCGGATTCTTCCTGGCAGGCTTTGCCATCGTCTGGCTGCTGCCGAACAGCCAGGCTGCCACGGAACGCCTGCTACCGGTTCGCGGCGGCGTGGCGTGGTTCTGGTCGGGGGCATTGATATTCTTCATAGTGCTGCTCGCACTCATCAACGCCTCGCACCGCAGCTCGGAATTCATCTATTTCAACTTCTGACATGAAGCAACGTGCTCTACCGCTCTTGTTGGGTCTCGTGCTTGCCGCGGCTTTCGCCGAAGCGGTGCTGCGTTTGCTGCCCGTATCGACCGGCTACGATGTCGGCGCGGTCGACGCCGACAATCCCATCGTGCGCGGATCCCGATTTTTTCACTATACGTATTCCAGCGGCTGGAACTTTCACCTTGAAAATTCCGGCACTCTCAACAACTACGGCTTTCGCGCGCCGTACGATTATCGGCCGGATCCGCGTGCACTCCTCGTGATCGGCAACTCCTACGTCCAGGCCGATGCCATCACCCCGCGGGACACCATGACCGGGCGGCTGGGCGTCTTGTTGAACCGACCGGCTTACGCGCTGGGCGCAGACGGCTCCGCATTGGCGGACTACCTCGCGGCAGCCCGGTGGGCGAGCGACCGCTTCGGCGCGCGCTTGCTGTTGGTGTTGCTGACCACCGGCGATCTCAATCACAGCTGCATGGCGCGGGCGGGAAAACACTATCTGCGGCTCGACAACGGCGCCATGTCGTTGCAATTGGTCGGCAGAGCCGCGCCGTCACTACCCAAGCGGCTGCTCAACGGCTCCAAACTATTCCGCTATGTATTCGATAACCTGCGAGTGACCGCCAATTGGCCCAAGGGCTGGCGCCGCAGCGACGACGGTCCGCCGCAACCGGACGCCGTTGCGGCGAGCGATGGATGTACCGATGCGGCTTTCGAGCATGCGGCAACGGAATTTCTGATGGCGTCCTTTCACGAATTCGAAACCGCCAAGCAGGCGCGAGTGATGTTCGTCTTGGCGCCCGGCTATCGCCTCGAACAGCACATCGCTGCGGGTGCCAACCGGGATATCGATGCATTTGCGCTGCGGGCGGAACAGGAAGGATTTGCCGTCGTTCACTTGGACTCGGCGTTTGCCGCCGCCCTGCGTGCGGGAGTCCGCCTGGATTTTCTGCCCATCGATGGTCATTGGACCGCCGCGGCGAACACCCTAGCCGCGCAGGTTGCCGCCGATGCGATCTCGAATGACTGGAGCGATCAAAAGCGCGCGGTACCCGCAAGGTAATCGATGATCGCGGCACGTTGCACGGGATCGCCGACCCCGCGGAACGTCATCGTGGTTCCCGAGATCATGCCTTGGGGAAATTTCAGGAACTCATCGAGCCTCTCCTTCGACCACTTCCCATGCAGCGCCTTCAACGCCGGTGAATAGGCGCCGTAACCCGGTGCCGAAGCCACCGCGCTGCCGACGATGCCCGCGAGGTCCGGGCCATAGCTGTGAGTCGCACCGTCGATCGCCTTGTGACATCCGCCGCAGGTCGTTGCGAACAGCACGGCGCCGTCGGTGCCGCCGGCCGGCGTGATCGACACGATGCTCGAGGTATCGGTCCAGAGGATCAATCTGCCGTCGTGTCCCTCGATGAGGTCGCGGACGCGCTCGCCGACTTCGATCGGCTCGGAGAAGATCACGCGCTGATCGAGCAGGCGAATGCGAAACAGCGAATGCGCATGCAGCGACGACACCAGAAAATCGCCCTTCCACACCGGGAAGCGATCCTGCTCGATGCGGATCAGATTCGATACGCCGATGGAGGGTATCCACACGAAGGCCGGCTGCTGGTAGCCATCATGCCGCCCCTGCACGCGGCTCAGCGGCCAGGCGGCCGAGCCGTAGTCGGTGCCATAGGTCACGAGCGGCCAGCCGTAGTTGGCACCGCGGACGATCAAGTTGAGCTCATCGCCGCCCTGCGGGCCGTGCTCGGTACTCCAAATGGCGCCTTCCGGCGTGACATACAGCCCCTGCGGATTGCGATGCCCCAGGCTGTATATCTCGCTCGTACCGTCATCCAGATGGATCAGAATCGTCTTCCCATAGGACACCTGCGGCTCTTGCGCGAACATGCGCTGCGTTTCCACGCCCGTGAAATCATGGTCTCCCAGCGTCAGCATCAGCCGCTGATCGCTCAAAAATCCCAGCCGCCCGCCGATCTCCATACCTGCGAAGGGATTGTTCTCGTGGACGCTGTCTTCGCCGCGCAGCGGAACGCACGGAGTCGACTCGAACACAGTGTCCCAGTGCAGGGCGGAATCGCCCGCCAGGAATGCCGCCCGGGTCCCCGACATGCTGGACACACGCACGACGAAGCATTTCTGCGCGCGCTTCCAAAAGTGATGCGAGACGAAGACCCGGACCCGGTCCCCCTGCTCCTGGACACGCACATCGGCGACTCTGAATTGCCAGGTCTGCACGCCCTGCAGGCGGTCTGCGGCATCCCCGCCATTCGGCTTGCCCGCATAGCCTTCGGGATTTGCGTCCTCGGTGAATTCCCGGATGTTGAGCGGCACCTGATACGGCAGCTGCTTGATCCCGAAAGCGTCATTGCCCTGTTGCCACTGGAAGACATACAGGCGCCCATCACCGGTCGCGAGCAGATACTGATCGCCGATCAGCGAGATGCCGCCGCCCCTCACATCGGTGGGCGGTATGCTGTTGCGGTAAGTGACCGTGTGCAGCGTATAGAACCCCGTGCTGATGTTCGCTTGCGCCTGTTCCAAGTGCAGCCGCACCGGTCCGAAGGCTCGATACGCCTGAATCCCGACCACGCCGGCCAGGATCACGGCGAGCACACCCAAGGCGGCCGTCCTGAACCGCCGCAGGACGAAACCGGCCGCGGCGAGCACGACCCCCAGGCCGAACATCGCCACAATGACCGATCGGGATAGCTGCGGGGCCGGTTTGTGCAGCAGAAAATACAAGAATCCGAGGCCGTACACCGCAACGGTGACCACCGCCGCTTTGCCCACCCCCACCGGCCGGCCGCGATAACGCATGATCGCCAACAGGAGAACGGCCGCGAGATATGCGCCTGCAAGCACGCTCGCCGCATGCTCGGGACTGTCCGCCGTCCAGAAAGGCACGCGCGATTTGATGCCGGGCAGCCCCAGCAGCAGCACGAATGACAGCAGGTGCCAGGCAATCGGGAATCCCAGGGGCGCAGCCGTCGAGCCATGCCCCGCTGACTTTTGTGGCGTCTCGGTGTTCACCATCAATGCCCTCCCGGCGATGGACTCGCCCCCGGCAATGGACTCGCGGCACTCAGCGCTTCGAGTTCATCAAACACGGCGAGTACCTGTCTTGCGCATCGGTCCCAACTGAAGTCTTTGGCCCGTTCGAGACCTCTCGCGATCATATCGGCGCGCAAAGCGGCATCACCGAGCACTTTGCGCATGCCCGCGGCAATGTCCTCGACGCTGAGCGGATCGACCAGACAGCCCGACCCTGCCACGACCTCCGGAGCGGCGCAGGTATTGGCCGTCACGATGGGGCAGCCGCACGCCATCGCCTCGATGAGGGGAATTCCAAAGCCTTCGTAGAGAGAGGGAAAGGCGAATAAGTCAGCCAGACTGTACACGGCGGGCAAGTCGCCGTGCTGGATCCAGCCGGGAAAGTACACCCGGTCCTCGATGTTCAACTCGCGCATGACCTCGAGTTCGGCGCGCGTGCTCCAGCGCTGCTCCCCGGCAAGGACCAGCTGATGCGGCACGCTGTCCTTGATCAGCGCGAACGCGCGCAGCAGCCGCGCCACGTTCTTGCGGGACTCGATCTGTCCGCACCACAGGATGAATCGCTCGGGCAATTTGTAATGCTGACGTACCGCGCGCAGTCTCTCCGGATCGCGGACCGGCTGAAAAAGCGCGGGATCGAACCCGTTGTGGATGGGAAACACCTTGCCGGGATCGACGCCGACATGCTTCACGACGTCCGTCTTGACCGCATTGGACACCGCGATGAATGCGTCGGCATGCCGGCAGTACCAAGGCACGAAGGCGTTGAAGTACCATTGATCATGTTTCTTGAAATGTTCCGGAATGACGAACCATTCCGAACCATGCAGCACGAACATGGTCTTGGCCTTCGCCAAGAACGGAACCGTGAATTTCGGATTGAAGATCAGATCGAGTCGCTTTTTCCAGGCTATCCAGGGAACCGCGAGCTGATCCCATGGAACGGTGCCGGGCATAGCGGCGGCCACTTCCTCGACATTCGGGTACTGCGCGTACGTTCCGAGCAGCTTCACATTCTGATATATGAGTACGTAGTGGTGGCGGGAGCCGAGCGAGAACAACAGCGGCAGCAGCCTCTTGGTGTACACCTTGACGCCGCCTTCCTGCTGTTCGTAGTGCCGAAGCATGATCCCGATTTTCATGGGGGCGCCGATCCGAAGCCGGGACCATTGGCCACGACGTTAGCCTAGTCGCGGCGGCAGTCTAGGATCGTCACGCGTTTCCATCCTCTCGAAGCTATCAGAACCCATGAGCGATTCGCAAATGCCGGCCGCGCCTCAGGCCCCAATCGCCCTCTCCCCCAACGGCGATTCTGTGCCACATCCGATCGGCCGCCTACTCCGAACGGGCACGCCGCCCGACGTTCGAGTGCCCAAAGCAGCCCTTCGCCAGGCTGTAGGCCGGCGACTTGCCTGGCTGTAAGCCAACGACGGGCAGCCGTTGACATAATCGTTTTCCGAACGCGGATGGCGTCACCTAACGCGTCGGCTCCCGGAATCCCTCTTGAATTGCAGTGTTCTTGCGACGAATTTGAGCGCTATACTGTAAACAGCGAATCGGGTCACAGAAAACCTCGTTGGATCGTCGGCGCGTCTTGGACGTGGTCGACGCCGAGCAAGTTAGCGCCGTCCGCCGGCATAACTGGTAGAAAAGCGTAAGGGGTGAACGATGACTACGGCACCTGAGACCTTGAAGAGCGCGGCGCACGCGCTCCCGAAGCCCTGGCATCTGGGCGCCCACCTAGGCGCAATCTCAATTTTGATTCTCGTCAGCCTGCATGCCGGAGCGCAAGCGGCGGCCCCGGGATACACGCTGCATCCGGGCGACAAGCTGATCGTGGGCGTCTATGACGATCCGAAACTGTTGCCGCAAGAGATCACGGTGACTCCGGACGGCAGCATCAGCTATCCGATGGTCGGCGAGTTGGCGGTCGGCGGCAAAACGACCGGCCAAGTACGCGTCGAACTCGAAAACAAACTGAAGAAATACCTCGCTGAGCCCATCGCAGTCGTGCTGGTGACCGATGTCAAAGGCAACGTGGCGTACGTCGTCGGTCAGGTCAACAAGCCGGGTCAGATCGTGATGAACCCGTCCATCAACGTGCTGCAGGCGTTGAGCATGTGCGGAGGCGCGAACCCCTATGCGAAGCTCGACAGTATCATCGTGATTCGCACCTCGGCCGGCGGCGTGCAGCGAGTGCTGCCATTCAAATACGGACAGGTCACCGCCGGCAAGGATCTCCAGCAAAACGTACTCTTGGAGAGCGGCGATGTCGTGGTCGTGCCCTGATGCGGACCTCGGCTGTTGAGCCACTGCCGATAATGCGCCCAATGCGCCGCAAACTTGAAGCTTTATTGCTTGCGGCGCCGGTTCTCGGGGTCACTCCGGTTTTTTCTGCCGAAGTATTCGTGCAGCCGAGCGGCTATATCGAGGCGGAATCGAATTCCAATCTGGACTTGACTCCCGGCGGCCAACCGGAGGTTACGGGCTACCTTGCCAATCTCGCATCGCTGATCGGCATCGCGACGCCTAATTCGACCACGACCATCAGGCCGCGGCTCGATTACCGCAACTACCCGACCGATGCGGGGGATAACCGGCTGGAAGAATACCTGGACTTCAATTCATTTTATAAATCCCAGCGCAGCACCGCGAGCATCAGCGGCACCCTCGACCACCGCGATGAGTTGACCGCAGAGTTGACGCCGGCGAATTACGACCCAGTCAATCCGACGCAACCCATCGCGCCGCAGACCGGTCGAATCGTGAACGGTGCCACGCGGGACAGCGCCTACGTGCTGCCGAGCTACAGCTATAGCTGGACGCCGCGGCTGGCGACCGGCGTCTCCGCGCTCTACGATAAGGTCAATTATTCGCCCAACGACCAGGGGCGTTACGTGGATTTCGATTTCTACCAGGGAAAAGCCTACCTGGTGTGGACCGTGTCGCAGCGGTCCGACCTGAATTTCGGCGGCTACGGCGCCAAATACAATGCGACCCGTTTCGACTCGAAGGCCACCGCTGAAGGTACCTCGGTGGACTTGAGCACGAGTTGGACCCCCTTGCTGTCAACCCGAGCTTCCATCGTCTTTCAGCATTCGGACATCCAAGCGGCGGTTCCGACGGTATTCAGTGCAACGGTCAATACTTGGGGCGGCGCCTTGAGCGGGAACTACAAAACCGAGATACAGCAGTTCAGGGCCGATCTCAGCCGCATCATCACGCCGTCCGGCGGCGGCAGCGTCTACATCAACAACCAGCTGCAGGTCGAATATGACCGCAATTTGACACGACGACTGTCCCTCACCACGGCGGCACTGCTGCTGCGCAACCGCGCGCTGACGGCCCAAGCGAGCGGCAATGGGCGGGATTACCTTCGATCGCTGGTCGAGGTGAAATGGATGATGAGTCAAACCTGGTTCATACAGGGCGGCTATCAATATCTCTGGCAGAAATACCAGGTAAGTCCGGACGGCGCCGCAAACAATCGCTTTTATCTGCGATTCGGCTATCAGGCATTGGGCAGGCAGTGGTGAGAAATATGCCTCGAGCGACTTTTCAAACCTCCGCAATCAACGACTATTGGCACGCGCTCAAGCGCCGCTCGATCTACGTTTTCACGATTTTTCCGGCGGTCGTGCTCATCTGTGTCCTGGCGGCCTTTGGGCTCAGTCCGGAATACCAGGCAACGGCCTCGATCATGCTGCAGCCCTCCTCGGTGCCCAAGGACATCATCGAGAGCACGGTGATCAGCTACTCCGATCAGCAAATCGAGATCGTCCAGGCGCGCGTACTCACCGCCGAGAGCCTGCAGCCCATCGTTCAGGAACTCGATCCATACCCTCTCAAGACAACCATGAGTGCCGCCGACAAAGCGCAAAAAATTCTGGAGGATACGACGATCGAACGGGTCGATCCGGTGACGCTGAAGCCCCAAGCCGAATCGAATGCGTTTTCATTGCATTACAACAATCCCAATCCCGTGACGGCGGTGGCCGTCGACAATCGGCTGGCGCAGCTCTTTTTGACTTACAACCAGCGCCAACGCACCGAGGCGGCCGGCGAAGCGGTCGGATTCTTGAAGAAACAATCCGACAATGTGATGCAGCAAATGCGTGAGGTCGACGCCCAACTCGCCGTATTGAAACGCCAATATGGCGATTCATTGCCCGATTCGTTGGCGCGTAACGAGGCCATGATCGAGGATACCCAGCGGCAGCTCGATTCCATTCAGCAGCAGATTCTGACGGCGCAGGAAAAAGAATCCCAGCTCAGCATGCAGCTGAGTCAGATGAGTCCCAACCTGATCACCCAATCCGGCGATCTGACCGATGTCGCGACGGTGAGGGCCAAACTGACCGAAGCCGAGCAGCGTTACACCCCGGACCATCCGGAGGTGAAGCGCCTGAAACGTGCGCTGGAGACCTTGATGGCTCAATCCGGCACGAACGCGAGCGGCGTGGCGCAAATCGCCAACAACCCGCAATACTTGATGACCCAGACCGAACTCAAGAGCGCGCGCAACACCCTGGTAGGGATGCAGCAGCTGGCCGCGGCGCGGCACGCAAAACTCGAACAGCTTCGCGCCCGCGTAGAAGCGACACCGGCCGCGGAGCGCGCGGTGTCGGAGATATTGCGCCGTAAACAGGCCCTGCAAAGCCAATATCAACAGACTCAGGATAAGCTGCAAAGCGCGAATTTGGCGGAAACTTTCGAAAGCCAGCAGGGTGGCGAGCGCTTCACCATGCTCAGAGCCCCTTCGATTCCAAGGTTACCGGTGTTCCCGAATCGGCTGGGTCTCATCCTGCTTGGTTTGGTCGTCGGGGCAGCCCTGACGGGCATCGCCATCGCCTCGGCCGAAAGCATGGATCGTAAGGTTCGTGCCTCCAAGGATTTGGCGCTGCCGGACGGCGCGCTGTTGCTTGCCAGCATACCGTTCATCAAGAACAAACGAGACCGGCGCCGGCGTGCACTCATGTTGAGTTCCTTCGCCGCCGCCTATTCCCTCGCAGCGTTTGCCGCAATCGCTGTGATAATATCGTCGCTGCGCCGCTAGATATCCACGCAATGCGTAGGTACTCATGACCATCATCGAGCGTGCACTGGAGAAGCATCGGCCGACCGCGGCGGGGGCGCTGGGCGTCAGCAAGCGGCCACGAACGCCGCAGGCGCCGGCCATTGACCCGGCGCTGCGCATTCCGCGAACTGTAGCGTCCATCGATCGCGATTTGTGCCGGGAACGGCGCCTGCTGGTGTGGAGCGACACCGAGGAGGACAAGGCATACGTCGCCGCCTATCGCATGCTGCGGACGCGGCTGCTGCAAAGAGCGCGCACCAACAATTGGACTACCATTGCCGTGACCAGCGCCGGCCCCAATGACGGTAAAACGCTGACCGCGATCAATCTCGCGCTGAGCCTGGCACGTGACAAGTCCCGCGACGTCGTCCTTTTGGATATGGACATGCGTAACCCGAGCGTTTGCCGCGCGCTGAGCGTGCCGCCGCGGCACGAACTGCGCGATTTCCTGGAGCACGGCAATGACTCGCAAAACCTGTTTTTCTCGTTCGTCAGTGAAAATCTGCTGGTCGCCGGGAGCATCACGCCGACAGAGCATGCGTCTGAACTCCTGTCGAGTTCGAGATTCGACGAACTGATGGAGATCATCAAACGCGGCGCCGCAGACCCCATCGTGATCATCGATCTGCCGCCGGTTCTGGTCACCGACGATGCGTTGGTGGTGGCGCCTAAAATAGACGCCGTACTCGTCGTTGCCTCGGAGGGCCTCACCGACCGGTCGGATCTGGTGAAGGCCTTGGACCTTTTGTCGGAGTTCCCCCTTGCCGGCATCGTGCTCAATCGTGCCGCGGAAACTTCGCCCGACTACAACTACACCTATGACGCGGATCGGACGCCGGTGTGAGCCGCAAATAATTATGGGCCGCCGCCATTGAAGCGGCGGTCGGGATGAACATGCGCTTGTACGACCGTGGCCGGGCACGCCGTTCCTTGCTCGACACGATCACCTACCGCATTCTGTCTCAGGCAACCACGATTCTCGGTTACGTCGTGCTCGTGCGCGCGATGAGCAAGACCGACTTCGGCATCTTCAACCTGCTGTATTCGTTCATTCCGTTGGTCGGAACGCTGGCCTCGTTCGGACTGGAGCAGACGCTGCGCCGCTTCCAACCCGAATACCTGCGCGAGGGGAAATTCCCGGCCGCCGCATGGCTGGTGAAACGCGTCGCGAGTGCGCGTCTCGCGACCAATTGCTTGATCTTGGCCGGGTTGCTGCTGGTCTGGAACCGCGTGGCACCGCGCTTCGGCCTCGGTCCTTACCGCATGGAATTCGAGATTCTCAGCGTGCTGGTGATCCTGCACTTTCAGAGCCAGATCCTGCAGCTGTCCATGGCCTCGCACATGCTGCATCGCTTCAGTGTGGGATCGATCGCGATGCTGTCCTTTGGAAAGCTGGTTTGGTATTCGGCTCTGGCCGCCGTCGGCGCGCTCAGCTTGAGGACGGCGCTGTGCGCCGACACGATTGCATACGCCCTCGTCTATGTGTTCTTGCGTGTGGCATATCACCGGCAATGCACCGCCGGGGTCCCGGCGGAAATCTATCGATCCCCGCCCGACGAACGCAAACGGCTCATCAAGTACGCCGTGTACAATAATTTCAATGATGCGGGCAGCTTGTTCCTGGATTCGCGCATGGACAATTTCTTCGTCGCCGCATTCATGAATGCAGTATCCGTGGGTGTCTATTCGTTCTACATGAGGCTGAATGAGATGGCGACCAATGTGTTGCCGGTACGATTGTTCGAGAACATCATCCAGCCCATGTTCTTCGCGGTCGAGCCGCGGGATGCCGATTGGCGCCTGCCGCAGTATTTCACGTTTCTGCTGAACACCAACCTGCTGCTGCAATGGCCCATGGTGGCATTCGCCGTCGTCTATCATTCGGAAATCGTCCGCGCCGTGTTCGGCGGGAAATTCATCGAACAGTCCTGGCTGCTGCCGGTCGTGCTGGCGTTTTCGACCATCAATAGCTTTGCAACGCCGGTATCGCTGGTGGCGCAGTACGAGGAAAAAGCGCACATCCAGCTGCTGAGCAAGGTATTTGCGGGATACAACGTCGTCGCCATGCTGCTATTGATTCCCTACCTCGGGCTGTACGGTGCGGCGATCGCGAGCGGATCGGCTCAGGCGCTCAAGAACCTATTCGTCTGGTGGCATGTCCGGCGGCGCGCCGTTTGGCTCAACGCGTGGTCGGCGACGGCGTTGAGCCTGGCGCTGTGGGGCGGCGCGGTCGGCATCTGCTACGCCTTGAGGAGCCTGCTGCCCGGACCCTCCTACATGCAACTGGGCATGGGGGTCGTCGTGTTCGCCTGCATCGCGTTGATCGGAGTGCGCAGCCCGGTTCTTTGCCGCTCGGACCGGGATGTGTTTCATCGTTTGTTCCAAGGCCGGGAAACGCGGCTCTTGAGATTCCTGGGAGTGCTCCGCACCCCCGGCAGCGCTCAGGGCACTCCCTGACCTTCCCGGCAGGCGCCCCTGGCATGGACACCCCAGGTCCCGATCGACCACTGCGCATGCTGGTGGTTTCCTCCGACACCTATCCGCCGGCACGAGTCGATGTCGCGGTACTGTTCGCCGAGGAACTGGCCGGACGCGGCCACCGGATCGACTGGATCCTGCAGAGCGAAGCGGACTGCCTGCGCGCGTACCTGGCTCGTTGGGGAGGGGGCGAGGTACGGGTCGGCGCCACCGATTTGGGCCATTCACTGTTCCATCGGGTGAGGAAGCACGTGCTCGGCATCGCCAACGACTGGCGGATCTTCGCGTGCCTGCGCGGCACACGCTACGACGCCATCGAGGTCAAGGACAAATTCCTCGCCGGTGTCCTGGCGATGATCGCCAGCCGGCTGCATCGAATCAAATTCATCTATTGGCTGTCCTATCCCTATCCCGAGCACTACCTGGCGGGTGCGCGCGACGGCACGGCCCGCTACCCCTTCCTGTATGTCCTGCGCGGACTGTCCTTCAAGTGGCTGCTGTATCGATGGCTGCTGCCGGCCGCGGATCATGTGTTCGTTCAGAGCGAGCAGATGCGCCAGGACATTGCGGCCGAAGGCATCCCGCTCGGCAAGATGACGGCCATTCCGATGGGGGTGAGCGCCGCGATGTGCGCGGCGCCCGATCTGTCCCGGAATCGCAAGCTTCTACCGAGCGGCGTCCCGTGCCTGCTGTATCTTGGGACGCTGGATAAGGTGCGCCGCATGGACTTTCTGATCCGCGTCTTCGGACTGGTAAGGAATGCCCTGCCGGCGGCGCGCTTATACCTCGTCGGACGGGGCGTCGATCCCTCGGATGAGGCGCTCTTGCATGACGAGGTGGCACGCCTGAACCTGAACTCCTCCGTCGTCTTCATGGGACACCTGCCTCGCGAGGAGGCTCTCGAGGTCGTACAGGAAGCCGATGTTTGCGCATCGCCTTTTTATCCGACGCCCGTGCTGCGATCGACCTCCCCCACCAAGCTGGTCGAATACATGGCCGTGGGCAAACCCGTCGTGGCCAATGACCATCCCGAGCAGAAACGCGTTCTCGACTCGAGCGGCGCCGGTTATTGCGTGCCCTACGACGAGCGCGCCTTCGCCGACGCCATCGTAAAGTTGCTCCAGGATCCCGCTGCGGCACGGCTCATGGGCGAGCGCGGCCGCCGCTGGGTTCTCGAGCATCGAGCCTATCGCATCATCGCCGACGCAGTGGAGAAGCAGCTGCAGCAGGTCATCGCGGGCCGATGCTGAAAATCTGTATCGTCAACCCATTCGAACACGGCGGTGGCGCCGAGTATCAGATCAGCCTGCTGATCGATGCTCTGGTCGCCGGCGGCCGCTGCGAGGTGCACTACCTGACTCATTTCATCGACGAGCGCGACCGCACTCGAAACTATCGCGTGTCCGTGATCGGCGCCGGGGGGCCTATCCCGCGCTTGGGATATGTGATGGACGGTAGGTCGCTTTACCGCACCCTGCGGAACATCGACCCCGGCGTGATCTATCAGCGGGTCGCCTGCGCCTATACGGGAATTTGCGCCTTCTATTCCCGGCGCCGCGGCGTTCCGATGGTATGGCACGTCGCGCACGATAGCGACGTCGCGCCTCGGCTGCTCGAGCGGGTACGCAACGTTCCGCGCCAGCAGCTCGAAAAGTGGGCCGTCGCCTACGGAGCCCGCAACGCTACCGGGATCGTCGTGCAGACCCGCCATCAGGCTGAACTGCTGCAGGAGAACTATCATCGGACTGCCGCGGCGGTGATCCCTAATTTTCATCCGCCCGCGGCGGAGGCCATCGATAAGTCCGGGCCGCTGACCGTCGTCTGGATTGCAAATCTGAAACTCTGGAAACGGCCCGACGTCTTCGTCCGTCTGGCCGGTCGATTCAGCACGCGCCCCGACGTGCGGTTCATCATGGTCGGAGCACCCGCCGCGAAGACGGGGAATCCGGCTTGGCGGGATTCGCTGATGCGAAGTATCGAGGCCGCGTCCAATCTGGACTATGTGGGCCAGAAGAGCCACACCGAAGTCAACGAACTGCTCGCCCGGTCGCACATCTTCGTCAATACCAGTACGCACGAGGGCTTTCCCAACACGTTCATTCAGGCGTGGATGCGCGAGGCCGCCGTGGTGAGCCTGAGTGTGGATCCGGACGCAGTGCTGGAGCGGGAAGGTGCCGGCATCGCCGCCCACACGGAGTCCGGCCTCGAAGCGGCGGTGCGCATGCTCATCGATGATCCGAATGCGCGCGCAGCTTTGGCTAAACGCGGGCGCGAGCACGCCGGCGCGCATCATTCGCTGGCGAATGCCCGTCGGCTGATCGAACTCATCCAAGCCTACGGCAAAGGTTAGGTTGCGTTCGTCTTGAGTATTCTCGCAGGAACACCGCCAACGACTGATTTGTCCGGAACGTCGTGCACGACCACCGCGTTGGCACCGATGATCACATCGTTGCCTATGGTGATGCCGCCGAGCACTTTCGCGCCCGCGCCGATCTGCACGCGGCTGCCGATCCGCGGCGCCCCCGACGAATCGTCGGGTCCGGTATTCCCCAGAGTTACGCCATGGCGGATCAGACAGTCGTCGCCGATGACGGTGGCGCCGTGAACCACGATGCAGCCGTGGTGCTCGATCGACAAACGTCGGCCGATGCTTGCGCTCGAGCCGATACTGATGCCGAACAGTATTTCGACCAGTTTGTGCAGGATGATGTAAATCACGGTCCACGGGGCGCGAACGATGCGGTTCCTGATCACGAATCTGGCATGCCCGAACCGGTATACGAGCAGCGCCCAGAAGCCCAGTCCGAGCAGCCCTTCACGTTGAGCATTGAGATCTTCGCGGATGATGTTCATGCCGGATATTGTCGTGTCTCTATGGACGCTCAGGTCGTCGGTATGCGACATTAAGGACTATGCCGAGATGTTCATACAAGCACAAGGCAGCATTCCAATTGATCCGGCGCAGCTCTCGCGTCGCGTAACGTGACGGCAACATCGGCTGGATTCAGCGGCAGCTCGGCATCGGTCCGTCTGCTGCTGCTGCTCGCCGTTCCCGCCGCAACGCTCATCGGGCTGTATGGGCGCTTCAAAGGCATCGGTACCTGGCCGCTCGGCGTGGATGAATTCTACATCTCGCGCTCCATCGACCACGTGCTGACGACCGGCCTGCCGGGCTTTCCATGCGGCGGCTACTACACCCGCGGTCTGCTGTTCCAATATCTGGTCGCCGCATTGAGGATGTCCGGGCTGTCGCCCGAATTCGCCGGCCGTTTCGTCGCGGGTATGTGCAGTCTCGCCGTGCTGCCGGCCGCGTACCTGCTCGGCAAGCGCGTCCAGGGATCGCTCACCGGGTGGCTGACGGTCATCGTCTTGCTCGTTTCCATCTGGGAAATCGAAATGGCGCGGTTCGGACGAATGTACGCACCCTTTCAGGCCGTATTCGTCTGCTACCTGGTATTTTTTCTGCGCTACACCGTCGACAAGGACGTGGCCGCTCTGCGCTGGATGATCGGCCTGTCCATCGTCGGGGTCCTGACCTGGGAAGGCGGAACGCTGCTGGGCGTGGCCAATCTATTTGCGGTGTTGCAATCGCATGAACGCGGCCGTCTCCGAGCGTCCGACTGGGGACGTCTGGCGGGACTGGCCATATTGTTGGCATTGCTCTATGTCGCCAGCCGCGACCTGCGTGATGTCGCCGATTCGACCGCGTCCGAGGCTGCCGAGGCCGGGACCGCCGGGTCCGGGTTTGCATCGAACCTGCTGCAAATGGCAGTCGCATCGCTGTCGGCGGTGCGGCCACATCGTATCTGGGTTCTCGCATTTCTCGTGCCGCTTGGGTTTGCCGCTGCCTCGATGCGTTTCCTCTGGTCGCACCGGTCTCAATGGATGATGTTCGCGGGACTGTGCATGGTGTTGGCGGCCGCGCTGGGACATGCGTTTACGGCAGGGGCTGGAGTGCTTGGGCTCATGCTGCTGATGGGTCTGACCGACTGGCGTGAACTCGCCTCTCGCCCGGCACGGCCATTCCTGCTCGCCATCCTGTCGCTGCTGCTGTTCTGGTTGGCCTACTACCAGTTCACCGGCGGCCGGCCGTTCGAGGCAGCATTTGGCTTCCCGGACATCTATCAAAGAATCGGGCGGCCGTGGGCGCGGGCGATGCCTGCCCTGACCGTGGCCATCCTGCTCTCGGTTGCCTTTTGGTTCCTGAAATCAGTGACCGCTCCGGCCAAGGCGCCTACCCCGGTCGCGTCCCTGCTGGCCTTGCTGCTGCTGCTGGTGTTCATCGTTGGCGCCATACCTACCAATCGCATCGAGACGCGCTACACCTTCTTTCTTTTTCCGCTGCTGATCGTCATGGCAATCTCGGCAAGCCTCGAAATCGAACGGCATTGGGAGACCCGGCGACGCGTGCCGCAGCTGCTGCTGGCGGCCTTGCCGCTGCTGTGTTTCACCCTCACGGAGGACTTCCAAATCAGGCAAGTCGCTCACATCGACTCCGCCGCGGCCAATTATCGTCTCGGCATGTCGTCGGCGCGCACCGATCATTATTATCCGCGCAATGACATGCGCGGCGTCGCCGCATGGCTCGCGGCGCACGTCCAGGCCGGCGATATCGTGGTCAGCGGCATCCCGAATCTCGACGAATACTATGGCGGCTTCGACTATTTCTATTTGGATGAAGAGGACAATCGGTACGACGCCTATATGTGCGGCAACGGCCGCACTGAGCGCTGGACGAATCATCCGGTGCTCTACACGATAAACGCGCTAAACTCGGTCGTCGGCACGGGACATCGCCTCTATGGATCCGTATATGCCGATGTGGAGGAGCGGCTGCGCCGCGACGCGCCGGCGCGCGGTTGGTCCGTGACGCGGGTGTACACCGCGGCGGACGGAAAGACCGATGTGGTGAGCATCATGGGCGGCGCCCAGGCATCGCGAACGAACTAGGGAGGACTCTTCCCCCATGCAAGGATTCATTCTAGTCGTCATCTGCTGCGTCATGTCGAGCGACTTTCTGGCCTTGACGCTCAACTTGCCGCCCATACTGCATTTCATCCCCGAGGTATTGTCGGGCATCCTGGTGGCATACGTATTCATCGCCGGCACTCGGGATCGCTTCCGCCTGATCGCGCCCAAATACTGGCTCGCGTTCGGTGCGCTCGCCGTCGTGATTCTCTGCGGGGTCATCAACAACGGCACCGGCAGCGGCTCGATCATCACCGGCATGAGATTCTATTTGCGGGCGTTGCCCATGTTCTTCGTGGCAGCCGTGGCGCCAGTGACGGACGATCAGCTGAAAAGACAGCTCAAGCTGCTGCTCGGATTGGCCCTGATTCAGTTACCCGTGGCGGGATACCAGCGATGGGTGATCTACAGCCTGGACCGATACTCAGGGGATGATGTCCGGGGTACCCTCATGGACTCAGGCATTCTCTCCATGTTTCTGATCAGCGCAGTCCTGGTCATCGTCGGGCTGCTGTTGAAACGCCGCATCGGCAAACTATCGTTCACGCTATTGTTTTTCCTGCTGCTGCTTCCGACCACCATCAACGAAACCAAGGTGACCGTCATTTTCCTGCCGCTAGGCCTCTTGGTGACATTGATCATCGGAGCGGAACCCGGCAAGAGGCTGCGCTATGCCGGGCTCACGCTGGTCGCCCTGATCGGATTCGGCGCAATTTTCGTACCGGTCTACGACATGCTGGAGCAACACAATCACTACAAGGTGAAAATCGTCGATTTTTTCACCAATGAACAAGAACTGGACAAGTATCTGGTTGCCCACGGCAGAAATCGCGGCACCGGCATCGGAGGCACCAAGGTTTCCGGCCGGGGCGACGCCATCATGGTTCCGCTCGCGTACCTGGCGCGCGATCCGGTGGACCTGGCTTTCGGACTCGGATTGGGCAATGCATCGCCTTCCAATCTCGGCAAGAACTTCGAAGGCGCCTATTACCGGCTGTTTCGCAGTGTTCTCGTCACCTCGTTCACGTACTTCGTGCTCGAGCTCGGCCTGATGGGCGTAATGCTGATCGGCTTCATCTATTGGATGATATTTGCGGACAGTCTCGTGGTCGCACGCGCCGACGGCGGACTGGTGGGTGCGTTTGCCGCCGGCTGGACCGGTGTCATCGCAATCTTTTTCTTGGGAATCCTCTACAACCTCTACTATCAATTCCCGTCGGTCAGCTATCTGTTCTGGTATTTCACGGGACTCATCTGCGCGCGGCGCGTGGCGCTCGGCTTGGAAGGCGCGGGAGTGCCCGTCAGCCACAGTGCGGCGTATCGATCCGCCGCACGGACCTAATCCGAGGTTCGCCTACAGCGACACGGCCACCGTGGGCGACAACATGCTCTGGGATTGATCTACATCGTAGGATGCGATGGCGAAATACCAAGTGCCGGCGCTCAAGTTGTCGATCACATAGCTCGTCGAAGTCGGGTCAGCGATATCGGCGACATGCGTCATTCCTGCAACGGTCATGCCGTAATAGACACGGTACCCGGCTAGATCCTTCGCGGGCGGCGCGCTTGCATCGGGCGGAGGCGGAGTCCATGTGACCGTCGCCGTAGCGGAACTTCCGGACGTCACCACGATGGAGAACGGCGCGAGCGCCGCGCTGCCGCTGCCGTCGCTGACGGTGATGACGATCTGCGCATAGGTACCGACATCGTTCGCGGCGGGCGTGCCCGACAGAGAACCCGTAGCGCGGTCGAATTTTGCCCATGCCGGCACGTTGGAAACGGTGAAACTCAAGGTCGCGCCGCTGGGGGCCGTCACAGTCGGGCGAAAACTATAGTTCGCGTCGGCGACAATCGTCTTTGCCGGAGTTCCCGAGATTGCAGGCTGGGCGATCCCCGGGACCGGCGGCGTGGCCGCGCCCGGAGAACTCGCAGTCGAACCGCTTGCGACGCCACTGGCCGGAGAGCTCGCCGCAGAGCTGCTTGCGACGCCGCTGGCCGGAGAGCTCACGGCGGAGCTACTGGAGCCGCCGCAGCCGGCGAGAGTTGTAAACAGTGCCACTGACAAAATCGCGGCACAACGAAACCCAATGTCTATCGACATAATCAATGCTCCAGATAACGACGACGACGTCCTTGCCATCAACGGCAGCCCCGCTTTCTGCCCTTGCAGATCGGAAGCTTTGCGTCCTCGCCTCGCGACGAGTAAGCCCTTCATCAGCAGTAAACTATGAACAATAGACGATGACAAACTGTCGTCCGACGAAGACAGTCATGAACAATCTGTCGTCAGCTGAAGACAGTAATTCGATGGTTGATTTTTTTCCGAATGCGATCACCGCAATCGCCCCGATGGCCGCGCTGTGAGTGCGGCGGTGTGCGCCGTGGTGTGCGCCGTGGTGTGCGCCGTGGTGTGCGCCGTGGTGTGCGCCGTGGTGTGCGCCGTGGTGTGCGCCGTGGTGTGCGCCGTGGTGTGCGCCGCGATTGAGCGGCGCCCAGCGCCGCTCAATCACCAACGCAGTAGATCAATTGGTATTGCAGCGCTGTGCGTACAGCGTGGGGCACGCTGCGCCATAGACCTTACCCTGAATCGATTGGATGAACGGCAAGATACCCGTGGTCCACATCTGCGCCGGACCGCCCAGGTAGTTATTCCTGTACCACACCAGGTAACTTGCATGCATGGTGTTGGATTGATAGGTGTAAATATCCGCGGGCGTTTGCGTGTATTTCGCGCCTATTCCCAATCCCTGCACTTCACCGACCCAAGGAACCGATCCGCGGAAATCCTTGCCGCCGCCCTCGGCAGCGCGGAAAATTTCATTCGCCTGCACTGTGCGCGTGATGGTGGGCAACGGCAGTTCCGGATCCGGGCCTCCGATGACCGCATCGCCGTTGGCTGATGCATATGTCATCAAATCCAACATCTGCGCGTCGGTGCCCAGATAATTTGCCGTCAGGCGCAGCTGCGTGTGCAACCACACTTTCTCGCTGGCGTCGAACCATCGCTTGAGTTGCGTGATGTAGGCAACCGTGGTGAAGCCGCTCCCCGGGGGTGCGGCAACAGCCGTTTCACCATTCCCCATGAACATTTCGAAAAGCGGATTCTGATCGTAGCGCTGCGCGTAGGCTTGGCTGAGCGCGATCAGCCGATCCATGACGGCCGCATCCCAAAATTTGGCCGTTATTGCCAGGCTGCCTGCCGCGTTCGGCGCGGCAATGACACAGCCGCCATCGCTCAACGAAGCCAGATAACTCGGCAGGAGTCCGGCGGCAGCAATGGCGCAACTGGTGCCGGCGGCAGGCGGCGTACCGAATGCACGCTCGCTGACCCCCAACATCAATCGCTTCGGCACTTTGAGCGACGCGAGCTTCGCGAGGAACGCGTCCACCGTGGCAAAGCCCTTTGAATAATCGCCGGGCGTGTCGCCTTCGAGCGATGCCCAATTGATCAGCAGTTGAATTCCCTGGACGGTGGTCTCGCTCGACAGGCTGTCGATCGCCGCCATCTGCGCCGCTTGGGTGGTGTGAGGATCCAGCCAGACATAGTGTCCGGGGTGCCATTTGATGCCGGCGGCGGATCCGGTTGACGGTGGTGTGACAGCATTCGGAACACAATGTCCGTTGACGCACACGTTCGTCGGTGTCGGCGGTTGGTCGGTGGCCGCTGCAACCATCGGCGCCCAAGCGCTGATCCACGTTACTCCGACGAGCAGTGCCGCTCGAAAATGGCGAATGAGCATGTTGACCTCTGCAGACGTGAAATAGTACATAATTACGGTAATTGCGGATCTCCTGCAGCGCCGCATCGCGATGCATGCTCCTTCCGCCAGAATGATGACTGTCACCAAAACGAGTGTGATCCAGTTCCCGCTCCCGCGTTCCCAGGGAGTGAGTTCGCTCTTCCCGGGACCCCGCGGCAGCACGCAGGCTAGCAGGCTATCCTTCGGGCACAAGAGTCTCCAAATGACTACACACCGGCGCCGCGGGCGCCGGCTCGGATGTTATGCTCCGTTAGTGTTCGGAGCCGCGGTCCCAAAACAACAAATGCTGCCCAAGTTGACTGCTCTCGTCCGCCTGTTACGCCCCAATCAATGGGTCAAGAATACGTTCGTCTGCGCGGGCGTGCTGTTCGGAGCCCAACTGCACAATCCGCCGGTGCTGCGCGCGATGCTGCTGGCCTTCGTTGCCTTCAGCCTGATGGGCTCGAGCGTCTATGTGATCAACGACTATTTGGACCGCGAGTCCGATAGGAAACATCCGGCCAAACGCCATCGCCCCTTGGCGAGCGGAGCGGTGACGGCGGCGCAAGGATTTTCCGCTGCCGCGGTATGCATGAGCCTTTCCTTGCTGTCGGCTCGGCTGGCGGACATTCGCGTCTTGGCGGTGGTGCTCATTTATCTGGCGATCAATATCGCGTACTCCGCGAGCCTGAAGCACCAGGCGGTGACCGACGTGTTCTGCATCGCTTCGGGCTTCATGCTGCGCATTCTCGCCGGCACCTGGGGCATTCGGATCGCGCCCTCCGGATGGCTGCTGCTGACCGGTATGTTCATCACGCTGTTCCTGGGCTTTGCCAAGCGGCGCGCCGAATGGGCCGATGGCCCCGGGACCACCCTGCGCCGGCCGGTATTGGACGTTTACTCGCCCGAGCTGTTGGATACGTTTTTATCGATCACCGGGACCGGAGCGGTCCTGAGCTACGGGCTCTACACTCTCGACGCGAAGACGATTGCGCTGCACCACACCGACAAACTGATCTACACGCTGCCCTTCGTATTATTCGGCCTGTTTCGTTATCTGTTCCTCCTGCATCGGCACAAGAAGGGCGAAAACCCCAGTGCAGATGTTTTCACCGATCATCAAATCATCATCTGCGCGCTCGCCTATGGCGGTACCGCCCTGTGGCTGCTGAATCGATAGCAGCGGATCGTGCTCTACAAGGAACCGACCTGCGAGTGATCGCGCTCTTGCGACCTCGCCGGGCTGTCCGCCGCGCGATCGGCGAAGGCGCCGGCATGATGAATGACTCGATCCACCTGATAGTCCTTGGAACCGCCGGCATGAGTAAAGATGATCAACTCGCCGAGCAATCCCAGCGCGAAGATCTGCACACCCAGCACGATGAACAGCGATGCGAGCAGCAGTGCGGGCCGATCCGCCAGCGGAACATTGAACGCCACCCTGTCGAACACCAGATATAGGAGCTCCAGCAGACCGATCGATAGAGTGGCGACGCCCACCATGCCGAAGAAGCGCAACGGTCGCTTGGTGAAGCGCACCAAGAAAAACACGGTGAAAATATCGAGAAATCCGCGCATGTAGCTGCGCGGCGGGTACACCCCGGGGCGCAGATTATCCTTCGCCTGGCGGACCGCAATCTCGGCCACTCTGAACCCTTGGCGTTCGGCCAGGATGGGCAGGAAGCGGTCTTGATCGCCGTATAAATGGATTTCATCCAGAATTTTTCGTTTGAATGCTCGCGCGTTGCAGCCCAGATCCTGGAATTTCAGTCCCGTGACGAAGCGCAGCATGGCGTGAAACGCACGCCGGCGCAGCGTCTCGAACCAACCGCCGGCCCGAGGCTCGCGAAACCCAACCGCGAGATCAGCGTTGCCCAGCGCCGACACGAGCTTGGCTATTTCGCCGCCCGCAATTTGCAGGTAAGCCGGCAACGAGACGATGACACCGCCCGCCGCATGCTCGAAGCCGATCATCAAGGCCGTGGCTTCGCCGAAGCGGCGGCTCAGGGAAACCACCGTGACCGGCTCGCCCTCCGCGGCAAGCTGGATGAGCGCCGTCTCGTAAGCCGCTTGCGGACCATCCACGACGAAGATCAGTTCATAGGGTGAATCCAGCGCAGCCAAGCCGGATTTATATTCTGCGAACAGTTCCGCGAGGGGGGTCTGCCGAGTGCCGACCGGAATGATCACCGAAACGAGAGGTGCCATGTGACTGAACGTCATTGCTGAATACCTTGTGGCTCTGCCACCGATTTGGACCGGCCCGCGGCCGATTTTTTTATGGAAAGGCGTGCAAAGTGCTCCGGACGCACATCGCCCAGCTTGTACACCAGCTCGCCCAACGTTCCGCTCGCCATGAGCGTCACGGCCGCCATGAGGAAAATGAGGCCGGAGCCCGCCAGCGGCAATGACACATGCCCATCCGTGCCGAGCTTGATGAGGCCGGCCGCCAACGCGAGGCATCCCACCAGTGTCAGGGGAAGGCACAGCAGGCTGAACCACAGCAGCGGGCGCGACGTGAACGACGCCACCGTCTTGATCACCATCAGATCCAGGAGGACCTTGTAAACGCGGGACAACCCATATTTCGAGGTGCCGAATCGACGGGCGTGGTGCCGCACTTTGATTTCGGCGATGCGCGGACCGGCAATCGAGGCCATGGCGGGGATGAAGCGGTGCATCTCCGAGTACAGAGGAATGTTCTTGATCAACGCGCCGCGAAATGCCTTCAACGAGCAGCCGTTGTCCCTGATCGGAACGCCGGTCACCTTGCCGATCAGCCAGTTCGCGATCCTGGACGGAATTTTTCTCGACACCAGCTTGTCCTGCCGTTTGTGACGCCATCCCACGACGATGTCGTAGCCCTCGTCCATCTTGGCCAGAAAGAGCTCGATGTCGGCCGGATCGTTCTGCAGATCCCCGTCCATGGTGACCAGAATCTCGCCTTCGGCATATTCGATGCCCGCGGCCATGGCCGCGGTCTGTCCATAGTTGCGGCGGAACTTGACGAACCGCACCCGCGAGTCGCGCCGCGCGATCTGATCACCCCGCACGGCCGTCGCGTCGCTGCTGCCGTCATCGACGAATACCATCTCAAATGCGACCTGCAACGGTTCCACCGCCCTGACGATGGCGGTATACATGGGATCGATGCTGTCCTCCTCGTTGAAGAAGGGCACGATCACCGACAGCTTAGGAGTGGGCCTCACGCAGAATGCTCGTCAGTGCAATTGCGGCCGGACGGGCTCCGGACGCTCCAGAGGTACGCGTGCCCGGCCTTTGCGCCCCACGACCTCCAGAACTTGCAGAGTCGCCTTGGCGATGACGTCCCAGTCATATCGAATGCAAAACACCCGAAGCTGCCGCGCGATGACCGCGCGCTCCTGCGCAGTCGCCGCGGCGAATTCGCGCAGACGCGCAGACAAAGCCGTTATGTTCCCCAGCGAAAAATAGTTCGCCTCGCCGAGGCCCACCTCGAGATTGGCGGCAATATTGCTGGCCACCACCGGAATGCCCATTTTCATCGCTTCGAGCAGCGCAATCGGCAACCCTTCGTGCGACGACGGCAGGG
This sequence comes from uncultured Gammaproteobacteria bacterium, assembly GCA_963779985.1. GTDB lineage: Bacteria > Pseudomonadota > Gammaproteobacteria > Steroidobacterales > Steroidobacteraceae > Bog-1198. The sequence goes on along the minus strand of CAVZZW010000004.1, from coordinate 269,874 downwards.
CGAAAATTCCGGCATGGGACAACAGTTGCTGCACTTGCGACGGCGACAGAAATCCGGTGCAGACGATCTTGTCGTTGCCTTCGTACTGCTTGCGCAGCAGATCAGCGTACCGCTGTGAGCCCTGAGCGCCGCCGATCAACACGAGTTTCCACCCGGGGAGCTGCGCCTCTTTGAACGCCGCGATCAGATCGAGTTGGCGCTTTTCAGGAACCAGCCGGCTCACCTGCACGACATAGCGTTGCGGCGTGAGGCCATACTTGTCCAGCAGGTCACGCTCCGGGACCCGCCGCAGGTCGCCGACGCCATTCGGTATCAGCTTGGTGTCGCAGCCGAATTTTGCATGCACAGCCTCGCGAATCGCGTAGGAAATGACGATGCGCTCGTCGGCAAACAAGATGCCCATCCTTTCGCCCATGCGCAACAAGGCGCGGGCCGGTGCGCTCCATTTCTCACGCAGGTAATCCTGACCGTGATGCGTCACCACCACTTTGAGACCGAGCAACTTGGCCAAGGGCACCCACAGCCAAGGCCCCACGGCATGGATGTGCAGCACGTCCGGCCGGTGCAACGCCGCATACAGGACACCCAAGAAGGTATGGACCAACGCTTCGACGCCTTGCATGCGGGGAGCGGTCATCCAGTGAATGTTCACGCCGCGCCATTGATCGGGACAACCGGCTGATCGATAGGGTCTGCGGCCCAACACCGTGACATTCGCGCCGAGCGCTTGCAATCGCGGGTAAAGCTCAGAGGCATGGGCCTCGATACCGCCGGGTATGTTTGGAATTCCGCGCAAACCCAGCGCGGTGATCTTCAATCTAGTCAGTTCGAGCTCAGCCATCGGCCATTCCCCCCTGCATTGAAGCTGATCGGGCGCACCGATCATCGTTTTAGTTCTTAGATGTAAACTCCCCCATACAATTCGAGCATCCGGCTCTGATACGCCTCAGGGCCGAACTCCGTGCGCATCCAGTCCCGGCCCGCGGACCCCAGACGACGCAATGCGGATGCGGGCATCTGCCCGACTTGATTGAGAATGTGCGCCAGCGAGTCGATGCTGCCGCTGTTGAATACGAAACCGGTTTCCCCGTCCTTGATCAATTCGGGGATCCCGCCGATATTGGCGCCGATGATGGGCCGCTCGAGCGCGCTCGCCTCCATCACGCTGAGCGGAGCGTTCTCGTACCACTCCGAAGGAATGACGACCGCGCGCGCCTCGGCAATGGCCGCGCGCAGCGCTTCGCCCGTGAGATAGCCGGTGAATTCCACATCGGCGCGCAGTTGCGCGGCCAATTGCCGCAAGCTGTTCTCTTCAGGTCCGGTGCCGACGATTCGCAATCGCACATGGGCCTGCGCCGCGGCCCGGATCAGTGTCGCGATGCCCTTCTCCGACGACAAACGGCCGAAGTACACGAAGGGGTCCCCGAATTCTGTTCGAGGAATCAGCGCATCGACGTCGACGAAGTTGGGGATGTGCACGAAGTGAGTGGTATCGATGCCCCACTCGGCAAACTTGGCGAGAAAGAACCGGCTCGGCACCACGAATCGACTGACCGTACCCATGTAGAGATCGAGCGCGCGGTGGATGGTCGACTCGAGCCAGACCAGCGCGCTCATCGCCAGCGAATTCTTGATGCAGCGATGCGTGACGACATTTCGCAATGCACCGCCGCGGCAGCGTTCGCAGACCGCGCCTTGGGTATGCATCTTGTAAGCGGGGCAGACGAGCTTCAGGTCATGCAAGGTCATGACGATGGGAATTCCGCGGTGGCGCAGCTCCACCAGAACCGACGGCGAGAGGTGATGATAGATATTGTGCGCGTGCGCAAGGTTCGGGCGCGTCGAGGAAATGAGGCGGCCTATTCGCCGCGCCGTGGTGCGCGAATAGATCGACGTCACGGCGCGGGTCAGCTGCACGATCGGCGAACCTTCCATCGAACCATCGGTCGTCTCCGCAAAATGGCTGGACCACTGGCTTGGTTCATTCTCGGCGTGATGCATCGAAAACGGCACGACTTCCCAGCCGGCACGTTCCAATAAGCCATTGTGGCCGAAAAAGACAGACTCTGCTCCCCCTCGACGATAATAATAGTTATTAATGGACAGGAGTTTCGGCATTGTTAACTTAATAAGAACAGCAACATACTCGTGCGCGAATAAAAATAGACTGCGCGCAACCACGTCTCCCTGAAGGGGATCATGATTGCCGCGTCGATGGGGCGCAAGCGGGATTTCCAAAAGGAGTAACTTCGATGCAGCGTGACCTCAGCGCCTTGGCTGCGCAGGAATTCGACCTATTAGTAATAGGCAGCGGCGCGTTCGGAGCCGCGGCGGCCTGGGATGCTGCGTTGCGAGGACTGAGTGTGGCGCTCATCGATCAAGGCGATTTCGGCGCCGGTGCCTCGGCTGAGTGCTTCAAGATGGTTCACGGCGGTATTCGCTATCTTCAGCACGCTGATATTTCTCGGCTGCGCTCATCCTGTGCCGAGCGAACGGCGCTTTTGCGCATTGCACCACACCTCGTCACTCCGCTGCCCATCGCCATTCCCACATATGGCCATGGCCGTCAGGGCAAAGCGTTTTTGACGGCGGGCATGCTGATATATGACTTGCTGTCCCTCGGCAGAAATTCCGGGATCGCCGACCGCACGCGACATATCGCCGGCACCCGGCTGCTCTCCCGACACCGAACTCTGGAGCTCTTCCCAGAGATCGAGCAGCGCTCACTGACTGGTGCTGCCGTATTCGAAGACGGTCAGATGTACAACACCGCTCGGCTGGTACTCGCCTTCGTGCGCTCGGCGTGCGCGAGGGGCGCGACTGCGGCGAACTACACCGAGGCGGTGCGCTTCCTCTGGGAGGGCCAGCGCGTGCGCGGCGTGCGTGCATTCGATCGGCTGGGTCGGGTCGAATTCGATATTCGCGCCAAGTTGGTGCTCAACGCGGCCGGCCCGTGGGCGGAGTATCTCTTGCAGGACACCGCTCATTTCGGTGCTCGCCCACGCGGCCATTTTTCGCGCGATGCCTGCTTCGTGGTCAACCGTAAGCCGCAATCCCCCTACGCGCTGGCAGTACCCGGCTGGAGCAGGGACAGCGATGCCCTGGTGAGCCGCTCCGCCCGCCACCTGTTTGCGGTTCCCTGGCGCGACTGCATGTTGATCGGCGTCTGGCATGGCTTGTTCACCGAGCGTCCGGAGACGGCGCGGGTCGAGGAAGCCGAGATTGCCGCCTGGATGGCCGAGATGAATGAGTCCTATCCCGCCTTGCGTCTGACGCGGGATGATGTGATCTATGCCAATTGCGGGCTGGTACCGTTCGGCGACACCAAAACGGCGAGCGGCGAGTTGAGCTTCGGCAAGGAATCGCGCTATATCGATCATCGGGCGCAAGGGATCGAGGGATTGGTCACGGTGATCGGCATTCGCTATACGACGGCGCGCGGCGATTCAGCGCGCGCGCTGGATATGCTGCTGCAACAGATGCCGGGAGCACCTGGCCGGGCGCCGACCGAACGTACCCCGCTCGCCGGCGGCGACATCGTTAGTTTCGCCGATCTGCAGACCCAAGCCCGGCGCGAAGTGCCCCAGGACATACCGTCGCGCACCCTCGAGTCATGGCTGCGCAACTACGGCACGGAGTATCGATCACTGGCGGCGCTCGCGCAGTCGCCGCACGAAGCCCGGCGGCTGGCGCAAAGCGACACCGCGACAGCCGAAGTGACGCATGCCGTGCAGCAGGAGATGGCGGTCCATCTACCCGATGTCATTCTGAGGCGGACCAATCTCGGCTCAGGTTCGCATCCCGGTCGAGCGGCCATCACCGATGCCGCCCTGCGCATGCAGCAATTGCTGGGCTGGACCGACACGCGCCGTAGCGAGGAAATTGCGCTGACCGACAACGCGCTCGCACATCATCTCGCATCGATTCCCCAAGAAGCCAACAAATCGCCATAAGGAAATTGACGATGAAAATACTCATCACCGGCGGCACCGGATTCATCGGCTCGAGACTCGCTCTGGAGGCGCGAGGACGGGGTCACGAGATCGTGGTAGCGGGACAGCTCAATTCCGATCCCGAGCGTACCCGGGCAGAGGAGCTCCAGAACGCCGGCATCCGCGTAGATCAAGGCCCGCTACAGGATCCCGCCTATGCGCAGCGGGTGGTGGACGGATGCGACACCGTGATTCATCTTGCGGCGGCGCAGCACGAAGCGAATGTCCCCGATGAGTATTTCTTCGACGTCAATGTGAACGGCACGCAGACGCTGCTCGATGCCAGCAAGTCGGCGGGCGTCCGGCGCTTCGTGTACGGCAGCAGCATCGGCGTGTATGGCGATGCCAGCGGCCAGATTTTGGATGAGAACACCCCGCCGCGGCCGGTGAATGTCTATGGGCGCAGCAAGCTGCGCGCCGAAGAAGTGGTCCGCTCGTATGCACAGGCTCTGCAGATCAGCATCGTGCGGATCTCGGAAACCTACGGTCCGGGGGATTTCCGCTTGCTCAAGTTATTCCGCGCGCTGAATCGCGGCCGCTTTTTCATCATCGGGTCCGGCTTGAACCGTCGCCAGGTGATCCATGTGCGTGATTTGGCCCGTGGGCTGTTGCTCGCGGCCACCAGCCCCGCCGCCGTCGGCGAGACCTTCGTGATGGCCGGCGCGCAAATCATGACCACGCGCGAAATGGTGCGTGAGGTCGCCGGCGCGCTCGACCGCGCGCCGCCGTCCCTGCGCGTGCCGATGTGGCCGTTTCTGGCCGCGGCCATCTGCTTCGAGCGGACGCTGTCGCCCTTGGGGATTCAACCGCCGCTGCATCGGCGGCGGCTGGACTTCTTCCGCAAATCGTTCGTGTTCTCGACGGTCAAAGCGCAGCAGCTGCTCGGCTTTACGCCGGCCTTGTCGTTTGCGGACGGGGCGCGCGAAACCGCGGCCTGGTATCGCGATCAGGGGTATCTGACGCCTTAAGCAGTCGCCGGCTTTTCGGCGACGGCCGCGATTTTCTTCGAGACGATGCGGACTTTCTTGCCGTAGAGTCGGAAGATCACTTTCATGGCCGCCTCGAGCAGGCCGGTGACGCAGAGCCCCACATAGTTGAGCGGATTTTTCCAGAATACATACAACTCGAGCGCGAACGGGCGGATGTTCTGAAAGCCACCCAGCTGCAGCAGCTGGCCGATGCTGTGCTCCGTGAGGTTATAAAAATGGTCGATGTTGTGCGCAAGATTCTCCGAACCCACCAACGGATTCGCGCCGTTCATCGCGTACACGATGATCCTGCCGCCCGGCCGCAGCGCGCAGCGGCACAGATTCAGAAACGCGATCGTCTCCTCGATGGTCAGATGATTCAATTCCTGCTCGGGGATGATGCAGTCGAGCGCGCCCGTCTGATGCTCCGCGAGGTAGGGGAACACTTCGGCGGTCTCGCAGGGCAGACCCCGGCGGCGCGCGTGCTCGACCTTCGCAGCGTCAGAGTCGATACCCAGCACGTGCCGGTAGCCCGATTGAGTCAGCAGTTCGACCAGATAACCCGGCCCACAGCTCACCACCAGAATCTTCGCCTCCCGATCCGCCGGTATGTGCGGCAGGTAATTGGCACGGTAGTAGGCGTTGAACGACTTGTAGCCGCTCTCGACGTCGGCCGGGGCCTGCCAGTAGGAATCGAACGGCTCCAGCCGCGCCGCGAGCTTGGGCGCCCCCTCACCCGAGGGGGTGGGTGCGTCCGCGCGGACGGGGGCGCCTTCGCGCAATGGGGTGACCGGGGACGGAAAGCTCTTGGACATGGTGCACACTCCTACGGCCCACGGAGGGTGTAGTGTAGTTGACCTGTCGATGAGAATCCTCTTCTGTAATTACGAATATCCGCCCTTGGGCGGAGGGGGCGGCGTCGTGATGGCCGCTCTGGCGCGGGAATTGGCGCGCCGTCACACGGTGACCGTACTGACCTCACGCGCCCTGGGCCTGCCGGCCGAAAGCCTCGACGGCGGCGTGCGCGTCATTCGCGCACCCGTGTTTTTCCGACGCGAACTCGCGGTCGCCAATGTCGCTTCCATGCTGGCCTACCTGCCCATGGCCGGACTGCGCGGTCTGACGCTGCGGCGCTCGGGCGCGTTCGATGTGATCAACACGCATTTCGTGGTGCCGACCGGTCCGGTGGGACACCTGTTGGGACGCCTTTATGGCGTACCCAATGTTCTGTCGGTGCACGGCGGGGATCTCTACGATCCCAGCAAGCGCATCTCGCCGCACCGGGTCGCCCTGCTGCGCAAACCGATCAGCTACCTGTTGCGCGAGGCGGACGCGCTGGTGGGGCAGTCGCGCAATACCCTGCAGCACGTCGATGAGATCTATGGCGTGCGGCGCCCGACGCGACTTATTCCGCTCGGCATCGACCGGCCGCCGCAGGTAATGAGAGCGACGCGCAGCGATTTCGGCCTTCCGGACGATGCCTTCGTGATGGTGACGGTGGGCCGGCTGGTGGCCCGCAAGGCGACGGTGCGTCTGGTGGAAGCGCTGACGGCCGCGCAACGGCCCAAGGCACACCTGTTGATCGTCGGGGACGGACCGGACGCCGACGCGGTACGGCGCAGCGCGGCGGACGCGGGCCTCGGTGGGCGTGTGCACCTGCTGGGGCAGGTGTCGGAGGAGCGCAAGTACCAGGCGCTGGGGGTCGCGGATATCTTCGTCTCGGCCACCCAACACGAGGGTTTTGGTTTGGTGTTTCTCGAGGCCATGGCCTATGGTCTGCCCATCATCTGCTACGACCATGGGGGCCAGACCGATTTCCTGGTCGACGGCGAAACGGGTCACCTCGTGCATCTGAATGACCTCGATCGCTTCACGCGTGCCATCATGAACCTGCACGACCACGCTGAAATGAGGGCGGCCATGGCCGCGAACAATCGACGGCTCGTGGAAGCATACTTCATCGACCAATGCGCCAGCCGGTACGAGAGTGTATTTCAAGAAGTCGCGCAGCATTTTGCGCGCACTCACCGAGGAGACCATTGATGTGCGGCATTGCCGGAATCGTTGGAAAGCTCGCTCCGAACGGAGAAGATATCGCCACGATGCTGCGGGCACTGGTGCATCGCGGCCCGGACGGCGAAGGTGTGTACCGCGATGCCGGCGCGGCTCTCGGTCATCGCCGGTTGTCGATTATCGATTTGGAGGGCGGCCGGCAGCCGCTGCGCAATGCGGAGGGCAGCATTTGGCTGGTGTGCAACGGCGAGATCTACAACTATGTCGAGCTGCGCCGCCAACTCGAGGCGCGCGGCTATCAGTTCGTCACGCACAGCGATTGCGAAGTGATCATCGGCCTGTACGAGATGTACGGCGACGGGTTGCTCGAGCACCTGCGCGGCATGTTCTCGTTCGGTCTGTGGGACGCGCGCCAGCAGCGCTTGCTGGCGGCGCGCGATCATCTCGGCCAGAAACCGTTCTTTTACATCGATCAGCCGGAGCGCTTCGCGTTCGGCTCCGAGATCAAGTCGCTGCTCGCGCTGGATCCGAGTTTGCGTCAATTGAATCTCGACGCGCTGGACCAGTACCTTGCTCTGCGCATCATTGCACCGCCGCTGACCATGTTCCGCGACGTGCACAAGCTCCCACCCGGCAACATGCTGGTGCTGGAGCGCGGCGGCAAGCCGGTCATTCGTCCCTATTGGGACCTCGAGTACCAGCCGAAGACGGAGATGAGCGAGGTAGAGCTCATCGACGCACTGGACGCACGCATCACCGAGTCGCTGCGGCTGCACATGGTCAGCGACGTGCCGGTCGGTGCCTTTCTGTCCGGCGGTCTGGACTCGAGCCTGTTGGTGGCCATGCTGGCGTCACGGCTCGGGGTCAAGGATTTGCCCACGTTCACCATCGGGCTGCCGTACAAACAGTTCGACGAGGCGCCGCATGCGCTCACCGTTGCGAAGCGCTATCACACCCAGCACCATGAACTCACCATTACGCCCAGCCTGAAGCAGCTGCTGCCCGATCTGGTGTGGCACTTGGACGAACCCTCCGATCCCCTCTCCCTGTGTGCGTGGCACGTCGCCATTCTGGCGCGCAAGCACGTCAAGGTGGTGATCGGCGGCGACGGCGGCGATGAACTGTTCGGCGGCTACGACCGCTACTACGGCAATCTCTACGCGGGTTACTACAGTAAATTGCCGGAAGTGCTGCGCCGGCAAGTGCTGGGACCCGCCCTCACGCTGGTTCCCGGAACCGGTTGGTACAAGAGTGTCGGTCACCAATTACGCTGGCTGCACCGATTGTCCTTTCTATCGGGGAGCGAACGCTACGCGGCCAGCCTCTCGTACTTCTATTTCGATCATGCGCGGCGCCAGAAGCTCTTCACCCCCGCCAGCAATGCGCAATTGGCGGACTTCGATGCCGAACGGGCGCTCAAGGCGCCCTATGATGCCCTGATCGGCGATGCGGTCGACCGCATGCTGTACGCCGACAGCAAGATCCGCTTGCCGGATCATCCCGTCATGATCAGTGACCGAATGACCATGGCGCACGGCCTCGAAACACGCAGCCCCTTCATGGATCACAAGCTCGCGGAATTCGCCGCGCACCTGCCGTCCAATCTCAAGGTGCGCGGCCGGAATCTGCGCTACATCCAGCGCAAGCTCGCCGCGCGCTACCTGCCGCCGGAAATCCTGTCGCGCTCCAAGCAGGGCTTTTCGTCCGCGCTGCCGTACATTCTCAAAGGCGAGTACCGGGAAATGTACTCGCGCTATCTCGAGGACTCCGAACTTGTCAACGCGGGTGTCCTCGCACGCGAGCCCATCCGGCAGCTGCTGCAGGAACACCTGGGCGGACGCGTCGACCACGGCAATCGCCTGTGGCTGCTGATCAACTCGGAAATCTGGTATCGCATGATGATCTTGGGGCAGCCGAGGGAGAATTTCAGGGACGGGGCAAGTGCCGAAGAGATTGCGAGTGCCGCGTAGTGGTATCGAGCTCCACAGGGATTTTGACCGACCGGCGGGGGTTCACACCAGCCAATATCTTCAGAAAGCGGTACGCACTTTTTCAGCTCAATGTACTGCCACTTGCCGGTCTTCTTGTCGCGACACTTTTCAAGGTCAGCTGCCTTTCCGCTCGGTCGGCCTTTTGCGGCGAGCCTTGGCCTTACGCGAACGGGGTCGTGCGAGCAGTTCTGAGTGGCCGGTCAGTGGCGCTAATTCGGGCGGTAGCGGGTCCGAAAAACCGGCCGCGTTGATGTCCTCGGTCAGCGTTACCCGGCTAGGTTTGCCCTTGACGTAGCGCAGCGAGGTCATGCCATCGTTCCAGACGTGCAGCATTTGTTTCGCAATCCCTAGCCAGCGCGCATCGTTCTTGGCCGCCTGGATGATCTCTCGTCCTACTTCGACCGCTGATTCGCATACCCGCTCAGCCATTCGGGTGTAGTCGCGGGGCGCGATTCCGAGCCGCGTCTTGAAGAACTGCTCGAGCGACTTGCCCGGCGCCCAGGTCTTGCGGCCCTCGATGGAAAGCCCCGGGGCATTCGTGGCATAGCGGGGGTACGCCTGGGTCGTAACGATGTCGTAGGTAGGGGTGAACCGGACATCGGTGCGCTCGGTGTAATAGAGCGCAATGTTCTTCGAGTGACCGTCGGCGTTGCGAACCACGTAGTTGGTGAGGATCTGCCAGCCGAGCTGCTCGAGCTGCGTGCGCATAGATGCGGGGGCGATATAGGCTCGGGTGGCCCTGAGCACCTCCTCCATCGAGGGGAGATATTTCTCGTGCGGGGGCAGCCCGAGAAGGCTGCATGCGTCCTCAAGGCCCGCATGCGGTACGCCGTCTGGCCCAAGATCGAAGCGATCGACGATCAGCAGCCGCCCGTCGGTCGACATGCGGGCTTTCGCGACTGGAGCCACTTTCAGCCGTTCGAGTACTCGCAACGAATAGAACTCGTTGAAACCTAAATACGGTGTCTTGTCGTCCGAGCCTTTGACAATGAACCGGGCGGTGCGCAGCGTCGACTTGCCGAGGGCTGCCACGTCGTCGGTTTGATCAGGTCCCAAGAACTTGGGCACGGCACCGGAAATGGCGGCCCGCGCGTAGTTGCGCACCAGGGAGGCGAAGCCTTCCACGGACGTCTCGGTGGTGAGCAAGCCTTCAATATCCAGCGGTTTCAAGGAGTTCCCGGGTGCGACACCCTTGGGGGTCACGGTGACACGGCCGATGCCGGCGCCGCCGATAACGGCAAGGAGGGAGAGGTCCGTACCATCGAGAAGCGGCCCGAACTCCTCGCGAATGACGCCTAGAGGTACCTTCGGGACTGCTGCGAACGACGGGTGCAGGTCTGGGGCCACTTCCAGGGCTGCTCGCGGACGGGCATCGTCAGGCTCACGAAGTCCGCGGCGGCCGCCTCCGGTAGATAACGCAAGACATACTCATCGCGCTCGCGATACAACGTCGCCACGGTCCTAGTCCCGACGTGCACGTTGAGGATCATGTCGCTGCCTCGCCGGATCGCTGCTCAGCCAGCACATCCTCGAGGGTACGGGCATGCCCAAGTTTCACCTTTGATCCTAACGTCCGGTTAAGTTCTTCAAAGCCTCTTCCACTTTCTTCAGGACATTAGGTTGAACTTTGCAGTATCGGAACATGAATCGACTGTTCGAGATTGAACGAATCTGATCAATGAGGAGATCAGTGTCGTATTTCAGATCCTCAGATTTCTGAACGCGAACGCGAAGAGGAAACAAATCTCCAGGTGGCAACGAGTCAGTCTGGCTGGTGCCGGGGATGATGATGGTCGCGGGATGACCCGCCCTGTTGAGGGCATCGGTCTGAATGACTAGAGCAGGACGCTCTTTCTTTCCAGGTTCTTGTTTGTGAGTTTGCAGCTCAAAATCAACGGCCCAAACTTCCCCGCGCAATCGGAGGCTCACACAATCCCGTCGGAGATACTGGACTCCATCGCAGCCTGGGCTGCGGCGCTGTGGGCAGCCAGTTGCGTGGAAAGATACGCCATACGTTCTTGCATGCGCTGCTGGTTGAACTCTTCCATGGCGCGCCGCGCGTATTCGGACTTGCTCAAGCCCGCGCGCTTGGCCTCGAGCGCAATGCTGCGAGCCAAATCCTTGGGGATGCGAAGCGAGAATGTGGTTAATGATTCCATGGCTGAGATTGTATTACTGAACGTACTGCTGTCAAGTATTACGTTTGGCAATACATTGACCAACCCGATCGCGAGAACGAAAAGGCCGTAACACGCAAAAGTATTGATGAGTAGTTCATCGATACATAAAGCATTCAATTAACAATACTTACGGATACTTTGCTGCCCCTCCGGGCCCGGTGCAGATCACCTCGTATTCCGTGGTCGCGGCGATGGGACCGGTCGACGGTGAACCGATCGTGGCCAACGAACCGCCCCCAGCCCCCTGCAGCAATGCATGCAGTCGCATTTGCGGATTTCCAATTCAACCGGGTGCTGCCGCCAATTCCTGCACCTGACGTACCGGTCAACGTCACAATGTTGACATAATCTGCAATAAAAACGTCCACCTGGTGCTCCATGCCTTCAGCAAAGTCGTACAATCGACGTGCCTTAAGGGGGAACCACGATGCCCAATACTCAGGCGAGCACTGGACGCTTGCCGCAAGAACGATTGCATCTTCATTCAGCGCCCTCCGACCGCAGAGCATCCGAGCTGTTGTGCAACAGCTCAGTCCACAACAAAGCGGTTCGCTTCGGTAGTTTGGAACCAGCCCACATCACGCTGGCAAAACAAAGCATCTTGCCGTTGGTCGTCGTGCTGAATCTCGCGCTCTGCGTGCTCCTCTGTGGTCAACACCTGTCATTGGAACTCTACGCACTGGGCCTGGTAGCGTTTCTGATCACTGCACAGATCTTCAGCCCGCTGGATGTGGCGATCCACAGAGACAACCCGGGCGCGCGCAAGGTGGTTTCGCGCGTCCTGCTCGAATGGAGCTGCGTGGTCGCCGTGCTGATATTTCTCGCGGTGTCGTTCAGGCTCGCGCACGTCTTCCCGCGCGATGTCATCTTGAGCTGGTTCCTGGCAACACCGCTGACGCTGATGCTCGTCGACGCTCTGACGAATCCGGTGGCCAAATGGCTGGCATCGCATCGGCCGATCACTGATCGCTACATCATCATCGGTGCAAACGAGGTCGGCATCGAACTGTCACGGCGTATCGAACAAAGTCATGCCGGCGGCACGTTTTTGGGCTTTCTCGATTTCCGAAGCTCCGAGCGCCTGAGCGACGTCATCACCAAACCGGTCACGGGCAATTGCTCGGCAAGTGATCTGGCCGATTTCGTCCGCCGCCATGCGATCAGCCGGGTGTACCTCGCATTGCCGATTTGCACCGCGCCGCGGATCGAAGAATTGATCAAGGAATTGCGCGACACGACCGCTTCCGTTTACTTCGTGCCGAACATCTTTGCCTTCGATCTCGTGCAAGCTCGATGCGTGGCGATCGACGGCATGCCTGCATTTTCGATATGCGATTCGCCGTTGCAAGGCATGAGCGGCTTTTGGAAGCGTCTGTTCGATGTCGCGCTCGCGTCGATCACCCTGCTACTGACGTGGCCCGCGCTTCTCGCAGTGGCGCTGGCGATCAAGCTGTCTTCGCCCGGACCCGTGTTGTTCAAACAACGGCGCTATGGCCTGCATGGCGAGGAGATATTGATCTACAAATTTCGCAGCATGAACGTTTGTGAAGATGGATGCGAAGTCCATCAGGCAACGCAACGGGATTGCCGGGTCACCCGGCTTGGCGCATTCCTGCGGCGCACATCGCTTGACGAGTTACCGCAGATTCTGAACGTACTCGAAGGGAAAATGAGTTTCGTGGGGCCCAGGCCGCATGCAGTGGCGCACAACGAAACGTATCGAAAACTAATCAACGGCTACATGATTCGTCACAAGGTACGCCCGGGGATCACCGGTTGGGCGCAGGTCAACGGACTGCGCGGCGAGACATCGACGGTCGAGAAGATGCGTCAACGAGTAACGTACGATCTCGACTACCTCAAGAATTGGTCCTTGTGGCTGGACGTCAAGATCATTGCGAAGACGGCGTTGATCGTCATGAACGATCGCAACGCGTACTGACACCCGCTAACTTCCACAATCGGAGGCGTCGCGTCCCCGCCCCGTGATGGACGCGATCTTTTGTCGGATTCCGCCTCCCCTTGATTCACTCGTGAGCCTACATATCCTCGGCACGGCCTACCCGATAGTTACTGCTGCACCGATCGTGGCCACGCAAACTCCGTGATGCACCGTGTTGTCGCGCAGCGGCCTGCCGCGACCGTCACGTGATGTCGCAGTTGCGTGAATGACCGCGATGGCACGCATATTGCTTTATGTATAAATGCGACAGCGCAATGCTCGGTCACTCGAGTGGAGTCTGCAATGTCCGACACCCCGGTAGGAATAGGGCGTCTGCCTTTAAACCGCGAGCAACTTCGGGTACCGCGGTCGGATCGCGCCGCTTCCGATCTGTTGTGCAACAGTTCCCTGCAGAATAAGGCCGTTCGCTTCGGTAGTCTCGAGGCCGCCCACATTACGATGGCGCGACACGTCATCTTGCCGCTGGTAGTAGTTCTCACGCTCGCCCTCTGTGTTGTCGTCCGGGGTCAATCCTTGACATTGCAATTCTGTGCTCTAGGGTTGGTAACTTTTTTAATCACAGCCCAAATTTTCAGTCCGCTGGGGTTTGATAACCGGCAAAGCACCACGAAGCCATTCAGAGTCGCGCCGCGCATTCTGCTCGAATGGGGCTGCGTTGTAGCCGTGCTTGTATTTCTCTCGGTATCGTTAAAGCTTACGCAGATCTACTCGCGCGACATCGTCGCGAGTTGGTTTCTGGTAACGCCTGTGGCGTTGCTGCTGGTGGAATCGTTGAGAAATCCGGTCGCCAGGTGGCTGGCATTGGAACGCGGCACGGTTCAGCGCTACATCATCATTGGCGCCAACGATGTCGGGACCGAACTGGTGCGACGCATCGAATGCAGCCATGTGGGTGAGAAGTTCTTCGGCTTCTTCGACTACCGCAGCGCCGAGCGCGCGGGGGCCGGTCTCAATTCGGTCACGGGCAATTGCTCGGCGCGCGATTTTGCCAACTTCGTGCGAACCCATGCGATCGGGCGGGTTTATCTGGCATTGCCGATTTCCAAGGCGCCACGCATCGAAGAACTGCTCGAGGAATTGCGCGATACCACGGCGTCTGTTTATTTCGTGCCGAACATCTTTGCCTTCGATCTCGTCCAGGCGCGCTGCGTGGAGATCAGCGGCATGCCTGCGTTTTCGATCTGCGACTCGCCTCTGCAGGGAATGAGCGGCTTTTGGAAGCGAGTGTTCGACATTGCACTCGCGTCGGTTGCGTTGGCATTGATGCTACCCATGCTGATCGGGGTGGCACTGGCGATCAAGCGGTCCTCATCGGGGCCGATACTGTTCAAGCAGCGCCGCTACGGCTTGAACGGCGAGGAAATAGTCATCTACAAGTTCCGCAGCATGACGGTGTGCGAAGACGGCTCCGTCGTGGCTCAAGCCACCGAGAAGGACCCTCGTGTCACTCCGCTGGGCGCGTTCTTGCGGCGCACGTCATTGGACGAGCTGCCACAGATTCTCAACGTACTCGAGGGCAAGATGAGTTTCGTGGGTCCTAGGCCGCATGCCGTTGCCCACAATGAGGAGTACCGAAAGCTCATCAACGGCTACATGATCCGGCACAAAGTGCGCCCGGGCATCACCGGGTGGGCGCAGGTCAACGGCCTGCGCGGAGAGACACCCACGGTCGACAAGATGCATCGACGCGTCCAGTACGACCTGGACTATCTCAAGAACTGGTCTTTGTGGTTGGATCTCAAAATCATTGCCAAGACGGCGTTGATCGTGCTGAACGACCGTAACGCGTACTAGCCTTCCGCATTGCTCGGAAACATCGCCGGAACCCCGGCTTCGGCGCCGGTACTGCCCTTGCCTACGAGTCGTTTCATCGAGCGATACAGGCGCTTGGCGAATAGCACTGATCGCGGCAGGGGTACGCGTAAGAACGCGACCTTGCGCACATAGGTTTCGACAGTCCACTCAGCCGTCGATCCGGCCGGAAAGAAAACCGTGTCGCCGGCACTCAAGTGATGGATGGCGCCACCCTGGTCCTTGATGATTACGCAGCCTTCAATCAGGTAGATGGTTTCATCGACATCGTAGGTCCAATTGAACTTCCCGGCCGTGCAATCCCACATCCATGTGGTTGCTGTTCCGTCGGCGCTGCTCGACAGAAATTTATTGCGCGCTACCGGGTTGCCTTCGAGGATCCAACCGGGCGTGATCGCTGCAGGGCCCAAAGTTACGTTTCCGACACCAAACTTGATCACGCTATTAGCCGCCATTCTTCGCTTATCCCTGTGAAAGTGCTGATTTAACAGTACGATAGCTTAGGTGTGACCCAGTTCCGCCGTCTGTGCGGTAGTTCACATAAGTCTGCCCCTCTGAAGCAGTTTACATAAGAAGCGCGACACAGCAAATCGTCGCGAATGACCGAAACGCGCATTAGCGCGCACCCGCCATTTTATCGCTTTCGATGGCGATGTCGGTTTCGGTGGTGTCGATGTCCGTGTCGATGTCTTCGAACGAGACCGGGGCTGCCGGGTTAGGCGGATTGAAGTAATGGTAGCAACGGGCGAGCCACTGGCGTTGCGGCCATGACCTCAATGTCAGTTCCCGCAGCAGCTGCGGATCTTCAAATGGCACGTCGAGGTAACTCGCGTCCACGTACGGGCGGCACGCCTCCCCCGCGGCAAGCGCTTGGGGGAACAAGGCAATGGTGTTGCCGCTGATCGGACTCTGAACCTGTCGCCGCGGCTCGCCGCGCAGCACTGCGCTCAGGACACCGGCGAGGCTCCCCAGTCCGGCGATTTCGAGATGCCCCAGCTGCGTGCACCGAGGATTCATTTCGATCAGGTACGGCATGCCGGTAACCGACTCCATGATGAAATCCAAACCGTAGAAACCTGACAGCTTCAACCGAGATACCACGAGTTCCGCGGCTTTCTTCATCCGCTCATTCTGGATTGGCCGAACAATGGTCGCAGCACCCGTCGCTCCTTCGGCCGCAACGACGGCCACTGAAACCATGGACAGGAGCTCGCCCGACCGGCACACCAGCATGGAATTCGCGGGACGGCCGGGTATAAATTCCTGGACGGTGACCTCGCGCACTTTGTGACGCCGACGCAGCCATAAGACCAGCGGATCGCGGTCGATCACGAGCCGCTTACACGCGGTCACGAAACTGTAGGGCTTCCGAAGCTCTCGGAAGTGGGCAAGCGACTCTTCGAGCGAATGCGAAATCCTGACGCCATTCCCGCCGGACTCCCCATCCACTTTGAGTACGGCACTGGACGCAACGTCCTCGTGCCATTTGACGAGGTCTTCGGCGCCGTCGATTCTCCGCGTCCTCGGCACGCGTATACCCAGTTCGGTTGCCGTCTTTAGAAATCGATAGCGGTTCTCGACTACCGGGAAACTCTCCGGGTGTCCCAAGGAGCTCTCGATGAGGGGCCTCAATGACGGATCGAGCGCATGTAGCGCATGGAGCTGCGCCACGGCACCGTCATCGCAGGGTATGACCCAATCGGGCCGGCATTCGCGCAGAGCGCGTCGAACCCTGGACAGCGGAAATAATCCGCCATATCGATAAAAATGGCAGACACCGGGTAAGTGAGTCAGCGGATGTCCGGCGGGACAGACCGCTCGCACGGTGCAGCCCTGCCGGCACAGCACTGCGGCCATACGAGCCGACAGAGCCCACCATTTGGCGGCCACGATCAACACTGTCGGTTGGGTTCTATCCAAGATCTCGTATCCCTGATCCCGCGCCCCAATCTCCTGCAAGCATTATGACCCCGCCGCCATTTAGAACAGCTTTACCACAATTCGCTCCACTTTTGCCACGAGTACGTCGCAGAAAGAGAAGCGACAAAAAATCGACACCGCGGGGAAAGAGCTTAACGGACAGAACCACGGGATGCAGTGACGACTGACCGCTTCTTTTGAAAAGAAACAACTCTGTGAGCTTGTTCGCGGCTATTCTTCTCGCGGGCCAACATCAAAAAGATAATCGGTATACTTTCAACGGCGTTCCGGACGCCGTCTGTTCGAACGATGATTTTTTTGGGAAGCCCATTCAGGCCCGGCCCGATCTCGTCCATTGGAGTGAATTTTGGCAGTTACTATTGTGGACATCGCGATCATCGGAGCTGGGCCCTATGGATTGTCGCTGGCGGCGCACTTGCGCGACAGCAAACGAAGCGTGCGGATTTTCGGATCGCCCATGCATTCTTGGTCGCATCACATGCCCCAAGGGATGCACCTGAAGTCGGAAGGTTTCGCTTCAGATCTATATGACCCGGAAGCCGAGTTCACCTTGAAAGCCTATTGCACCGAACATGGGATTCCCTACGCGGATATCGGTCTCCCGGTGGCAATCGACACGTTCATTTCCTACGGACGTGAGTTTCAGCAGCGATATGCGCCGCAAGTCGAGAACGTACAGATAACCTCGCTGAACCAGTCGGCGGGATGCTTCGAACTGACGACGGCGGCCGGTGAAATCGCGCAGGCTCGGCAAGTCGTGATTGCGGCCGGCATCGTGAATTTCGCTTATTTGCCGCCACCGCTCAGAGATATTCCCGGCACGATGGTCTCGCATAGTTCGCAGCACAGCGATCTGAGTGGATTCACCGGCCGTAAGGTCGCGGTGCTGGGGGCGGGAGCGTCCGCCCTCGACATTGCGGCGCTTCTCCTGCAAGCAGGCGCGGAGGTAGATCTCATCGCGCGACGCCCGTCGATTCAGTTTCACGAACCGCCCAACGAACCACGCCCGCTGCTGCAAAGGCTAAAGGCACCGCGCTCCGGCTTGGGGCTCGGGTGGCGTTCACGCATGTGCACCGATATTCCGCTGGTCTTTCACGCCCTGCCGCAGTCTCTGCGCATCAAAGCGGTGACGAAGCATTTAGGTCCCGCCCCATGCTGGTTCACGCGCGAGGCGGTGGCCGACCGCCTGCCGATGCACGTGGGCGTGACTCTCGCCGGCGCCCACGCTCGTGGAGACCGGGCCTGCCTGGAGTTACGCGGGCCCAGTCAAAAAGAGAGGCAACTGGAATTCGACCACGTCATCGCGGCTACCGGCTACAAGGCGGCCATTGCACGACTACCCTTCATGCACGAGTCGCTACTGGCACGCGTACACACAGCGCATGAAACGCCGATCTTGAACCGGCGCTTCGAATCATCGGTGCCTGGCTTGTACTTTGTCGGCGCCGCCGCCGCCAACAGTTTCGGTCCCCTCTTACGCTTCGCCTATGGCGCGAAATTCGCCGCCTCTCGGATCGCCCCTCGCTTGATGCGAGGTTAACTACAAGCGATTCGGGCGGATCGGCGAACGGATCGAGTTTCCCTAGATCCCGCAAGTTCTCGGCAAATCTCCGCGACACTGTTTCATCGGTTGCGGCCATACAGCCGTAGTGCGCGCAATTCTCTTTGCACAGCACTTGAACATAAGCAGCGCGAGTCGTCGTGACTGCCTCCATTTGGCGACACGTTCTCAAATGGCGACACGCTCTCAAAGACACGTTCTCAAATTGCGACACGTTGGCATGTGAAGAAAACGCGTTGATCATCCGGCCGCCAAGACTCTGCCGATACACGGAGACGCCTGATGAACTTAGCCGATCGCAACCCCCTCTTTGAATCCGAATTCCGATCGGGCTCGGGATGCGACAATCAGCTCAGTAGCAATCACGGCGCATGGTTTTCTGCCAGGCCTTGGCGCTTGCTTCGATGGGCGATCGGCTGTGCAGCATTTTCTGCGTTGGCAGCTTGCGGCCAATCTTCCTCCGCGCAAGTAAGCAGCACAAATCCCGTCATCGCCGCCGCCCCGCAGTCGGCGGACGTCGCCGCGACATCACCCTTACCGTCAACGTCAACGTCAACGTCACCCACGGTAACTCTGTCGGCATCGCCGACGACGGTTGCCAATGGCGGCGTGTCGACCTTGAGCTGGACCTCGGAGAAGGCGACCGCCTGTACGGCCTCGGGAGGCTGGAACGGTGCGGTGGCGACGAGCGGCACATGGTCGACGGGAGCACTCGCCAATACGACCGAATACGCACTGACCTGCACGGGACCCGGCGGTTCCGCGACACAATCGGTCACCGTCACGGTCTCTGGATTGCCGCCATTAGTTACGCTGAGCGCCAATCCCAGCACCGTGACTGCAGGGACCACATCAACTCTGACTTGGTCCGCCAATCATGCCAATGCGTGTATCGCCTCCGGCACCTGGTCGGGCACCAAGGCTCTCAGCGGGTCGCAATCCTCCGGAACACCGACGGCGAATTCGACCTATACCTTAACCTGCACCGGTGCCGGCGGCAGCGCGACACAGTCCGTGACACTTTCGGTCAAGTCGACTGCACCTACGATCAGCATCAAGGCAACCCCCAGCACCGTCGCCAATGGCACGAGCTCAACGCTACGCTGGGATGCCTCGAACGCCACGTCGTGCTCGGCGTCAGGTGCCTGGTCGGGCAGCAAGCCGGCGAGCGGCACGCAGTCCACCGGCATCCTCAACGCCGATGCAACTTACACGCTCACGTGTTCGGGTACCGGCGGCACCGCTGTCCAATCCACCACGGTCTCCATCAAGGCCGCAGCGCCCACGGTCAGCCTCAGTGTGGGCCCCAGTGCCATCACCAACGGCAGCAGCGCGACATTGAATTGGTCGGCCACCAATGCCACCTCCTGTAGCGCCTCCGGTGGCTGGTCGGGCACGAAGGCGGCACAGGGTTCGCAGTCCACGGGTGCCCTGTCGGCCACGACTACCTTCACGTTGAGTTGCACTGGCCCAGGAGGCACCGCAGGGCAGTCGGCCGCGGTCACGGTCAGTGCCACCCCGAGCGCCACTGTCAGCTTCAATGCGAGTCCGAGCACGATTGCAAGCGGCGGCAGTTCGACACTGACCTGGTCCTCCACTAACGCGACCTCGTGCACGGCGGGCGGTGCCTGGTCAGGCAGCAAGACCATCAGCGGTTCGCAGTCAACCGGCGCGCTCACTGCCAACGCCAACTACACCTTGACCTGTACCGGGACCGGCGGCAGCGCGACGCAGTCTGCGACGGTTACGGTGAGCACACCCGCTCCCTCGGTGAGCTTGACGGCAAGCCCCAGCACGGTAGCGAGCGGCAGCGCCTCCACACTCGGCTGGTCAGCCACGAATGCGACCGCCTGCACCGCCTCGGGTGCCTGGTCGGGCACCAAGGCGACGAGCGGTTCGCAGTCCACGGGCGCACTCACCACCAATGCAATCTATGGACTCACTTGCACGGGAAGCGGAGGCAGCGCAACGCAGTCCGCAACGATCTCGGTAACTTCTCCTGCTCCGACCATCACCGTGACGGCGAGCCCCAGCACGGTCGCCAGCGGCGGCAGTTCGACTTTGACATGGGCGGCCACAAACGCCACCAGCTGCACCGCCTCGGGTGCCTGGTCGGGCACCAAGACGGCGAGCGGTTCGCAGTCGACGGGCGCACTCACCGCCAATGCAACTTATGGACTCACTTGCACGGGAAGCGGAGGCAGCGCAACGCAGTCCGCAACCGTCTCGGTAACCTCTCCTGCTCCGACCGTCACCGTGACGGCGAGCCCCAGCACGGTCGCCAGTGGCGGCAGTTCGACTTTGACATGGGCGGCCACAAACGCCACCAGTTGCACCGCCTCGGGTGCGTGGTCGGGGACCAAGGCGGCGAGCGGCACTCAGTCCACCGGCACCCTGACCGCCACTGCAACCTATGGACTCACATGTTCTGGCGCCGGCGGCAGTGCCACCCAGTCGGCCACGGTCACGGTATCGGCATCCGCGCCGACCGTATCGATCAGCGCGAGCCCGACCAGCGTTGCGAGCGGCGGCAGCACGACTCTGAGCTGGTCCTCGACTAACACCACGGCCTGCACGGCCTCCGGCGCCTGGAGCGGAAGCGAGACGGTCACCGGCACGCAGAGCACGGGGGCACTCTCGGCGAGTTCGACCTACACCCTGACCTGCACCGGGACCGGAGGGACGACTGCGCAGAGCGTAACGGTTTCCGTCGCATCCACTACACCGGTCAGCGGTGTGGCCTGTCCGGTGACGAGCGGCCCGCTGACTTTGAAGGTAAGCACGGTACGCACATCCGGTATTTCCCCGTTCTTGGTATTCTTCGATGCCACCAGCACGACCGATACCTCAATTTCCGGCAACACCACGACCTTTCAGGATGTTACCTACACCTGGAATTTCGGCGATGCCGGGGCGTCCGGCTCCGGCACCTGGACTTATGGTGCGAACGCCGGCCATAACAGCAAGAACACCGCCACGGGCGGGGTAGCGGCGCATCTGTACGTCACCTCGGGCACGGACACACCCTACACGGCCACCGTGACCGCCACCGACGGGACGAATACGGCGAGCTGCCAAGTGCCGGTGACGGCCTTTGATCCGGCCGGGGCGAATGGCTTTGCGGGCACGAAGACCACCTGTGTGTCGGCCTCCGGGACGCCGACGCCGGGCAGCGGGGATTGTCCGGTGGGCGCGGCGGTGCTCAATACCTCGAGCTTCAACACGGCGCTGGGCTCAGCGTACTTCGGCAGCGGCAAGCGCGTGCTGTTCAAGTGCGGCGATACCTTCAGCGGTGACAATGTGACGCTCACAGCGACTACCGCGAGTATCGGGGCCTATGGAGGATGCGAAGGCACTCAGACGGGCCAGCCGATCTTCAACGATACCGCGGGATCGGGTGCCTATCAGTTGGATATCAGCCCCAATTCAGGGGATCTGCGCATTGCCGACATTTACTTCAATGGCAACGGCTCGGGTGGCGGTGCCGTGTCCATGGCCGCCGGTCCCACTCAAGCCATCCCTTATCAGGTCACCCTCTGGAATCTGCAATCGACCGGGAACGCCGCGGGCTATTACTGGGCTCAGGGCGCTCAATGGGGATTGATCGGCAGCACGCAATTGAACTCGCGGGACAGCATTGCGGTGTTCCTCAACACCAACGAGAACAACCCGACTCAGTGGAACGGCGCTTATCCCAATCTCAACTATCAAGCCGCCATCGGCAATTTCGTCAACGGCGTCGGCAGCGCGGGCGGCAGCGGGGCCGGGATCGAAGCATTTCGCGTGTCTGCCTGCCGGCTCTGTGTCTTTGAAAATAACACCATCGAGAATGCCAACGATATCGGCGGCGTATTCAAGATGCACAACGGCAACACGAACGGCAGTGTGGCCACATGGACAGGCATCTATACCGAACTCGTCGAAATCTCGGACAACCTGTTCACCGGTAATTCGGGGGGAATCTTAAGTGACATCGCCCCGCAAAACGGCGGACTCGATGAGAGACTGCGAAACTTCGTTATCGAGCGAAATCTCTATAGCGCGAGCACCACCGCCTGGGGAGGCCAGCTCTTATTGGTGTCCGGCGCCAATATGACTCTGCGCGACAATGTGTTCTACATGCCGGGGCCGAGCAGCACGATCTATCCGATCTTGGGTGCGCAGATCGCGCAGCGCGGGGCCGGCAATTTACTCACCGTGCAGTACAACGAGGCCTACAACAACACCTGCTATGCCCCCAACTCTCAGCCCAATCAGACCTGCATCGGCTTCGATACCATAGGCTCCCGGAGCGCTCCGTCGATCAATAGCGTCGCCAGGAACAACCTGTTCTACGTTCCCTCCAGAGCCACCGGCCCCACCGTGGACAACACCGGGACCGGCAACTCGGTGTCGAACAACACCGTCACCGTCACCAACAACCCAGGCTTCACGAATGGCAGCGGGGATTTTAGCTTGATCACCGACTTCAAGCCGACTGCCAACTACTTGGGAGGCCTGGCCGTGCCCGTCTGGTACGACACGCTCGGCGTGCCTTGGGCCCCTACCTGGGACCTAGGCGCCATGCATCACTGATAGAACAATCAGCTAGATCTTAGCGAAATACTGTTGCGTACCTAGCGGCACAGCAAAGCTCAACGCACGCTTGACCTCATCCTTAGCCACACGCTTTAGATCGCAGGTAACGTGGCTTACTGGTTTAGCGACTGCCCTAAATCCCAGTCGCTCGGCAAATGCGCGCATTGTCGTAGGAGTAAACCCGTTGATGTGCTGCAGAGGATGGATCTTCGCGTAGTCGTGCGCACCCTCGATTGAGGTGACTCCCGTGCAATCGGGGGTCTCCAGCACCAGAAGTCCGCCACTTACCAACAACGCAGCCAGTGACTTCAGGACAACCTTCGGCTCATCCAAGTGTTCCAGCACCTCGAATAGAGTAATGACGTGAACCGGCTCCTTGACGTCATCAATGTTTTCGAAAACGATCGAACGGTTGTTGCCGCGACGCGCCGCCGATCGATCAACACCCAGTGCGTCAAATCCGAATAGACTGCACATCTCAATAAAGTCGCCATCCCCGCAGCCAAAGTTGAGCACGCGCAGGCGGCTCTCGCCCCGCAGGTTACGTGTTAGATATTCGAGCTGGAGGATGTGTTTGACGAAGTGAGCCGCGCGATCGAAACGGTTCCGTTGGCTGACATGCGTTTTACCGAATTCAGCTATAGCCTCCGCCGTCATCCAGCGCTCGAAGTTACGTGCATTCCAAACGGGCGAGAGGATTTTCTGGTGAAAAGCGAGATCGCAATCCCCGCATTTCACGTATTGCCAGCGCAACCCCTGCAGAAAAGGGACCGGGCTCTCACCCCATGGATCATTCGACAGGAAATCGTGTAGTGGCTGCTCACTGAACAAACCGGACGATAGCTCTATGAGATTCGGCGACCCGCAACCGATGCAATTCCGGCGCGTAACGAATTCTGCCCGCTCTCCGCTCCTCATACGCCCCCCCACGGCTAAACTGCAATCGTACCAGCTTTGTCCCGCCTGCCTGCCGATCTCCAAGCACACTCACGCCGAACCATGATTTATGCATAAAGTGACTCCAATCACGCCCCTTTCAATATGCCCGGTCAATACTAGAACATGGATGCCGATTCGACGACGGAACCACGACGTCATCTCGGCTATCGGTTAACATCCGCCTGAAGGCATCCCAAGCATCAGTCACACCACGCTGCTGTCATAGTGTGGGTGGCCAGATACTCCTTGGGCGCTTGATTCTGTTAACATTTCCGCAGTCCATGTAGGACGAGGCTATCTAAGAAGTCATGCGATCGGTCAGCGATTTGACAATCAGATTCATTTCTCCCGAGCGCGCGCATGGCGGAAATCGGCCCATCCGCACGCTCGACTTACGCCAATGCCAAGCCGTTTCCGCATATCGTTCTGGACGACTTCTTTGACCCAGAGATCGTAGACGATGTTCTTGCCGAATTTCCCAAGCCCGACGCCATCCGTTGGCAGCGCTTCGATAATGCTAACGAGATCAAGTTGGCGTCCGCCGCGGATGCCTCGTTCGGGCCCTTAACACGCCTGTTCCTGTACCATTTGAACTCGATCACGTTTCTCGAATTTTTGAGTCGAGTCACGGGCATCGATAATTTGATACCAGACCCTCGATTCGAGGGCGGTGGACTTCATCAAATCGTCCGCGGCGGCAAACTCGGCGTACATGCGGACTTCAACAAGCATGCGGTGTACGGTCTCGACCGTCGACTGAATCTGCTGTTGTATTTGAACAAGAACTGGCGCGAGGAATACGGCGGCCATTTGCAGCTATGGAATCGGGACATGACCCGGTGCGAGGCAAAGGTCTTACCGATATTCAATCGCGTCATGATTTTTAGCACGACGGATTTCACCTACCACGGTCACCCTGATCCACTGGATTGTCCCGAAGGGATGACTCGCAAGTCGCTCGCTCTCTATTACTTCACCAAGGGCAGACCTGCGGACGAAGTGAGCGGGGAGCACTCGACGATTTTTCGTGCGCGCGGACCCGAAGACTTGCGGATGACTATTGGGCAACGCGCGCGCAAGCTAGCACACGACCTCGTGCCGCCGATCATCATGCGTCAACTTCACCGAGAACGTAAAGCTTAGGCAACTTAAACTCTTCCGCTGTTTTCGAAACTTGCGTCGCCGGAGCCCATCGTTTGAACTATCGGGCTCGTACTTTCTCAATAGCCGCCAAGATGATCTGGTGACATAAGCAAAGACCTTACTACTATGCCACAAGGCACCAATGCCGATCTCACGGCCTCGAATAATTCTCTTGTCGCCGCACGACCCAAATGACATCGGCACCTGGTCCGGCACCGCCTACTCCGCCTATCACGCCTTGTTGCGATCCGCCGCCGGAGTGGAAGTCGTTCGTGCAACCTGGACCGACACGCTCGTGAGAAGCATCGGTCGATTGTTGAGAAAAATCGGTGTAAGAGCTGATTACATGCGATCCGTGATGTACGCCCGGCTTGCCAGCATGGAAGCGAGCGTGCGCCTCCGATTTGCGCAAGGGGATGTGATCGTGGCAATCGCGGCCGCTCCCTATTTTTTTACGTTGAAGACTTCACGACCCATCATCTTTGTGTCTGATGCCACATTCGCGTCGATCAGCAGCATCTATTCTTCCTTTGCAAATATGCCGCAATGGCTGAAGGACGACGCCGGCAAGATTGAACATGAGGCTCTCCGCAGAAGCAACCACGTACTTCTCAGCAGTGACTGGGCGAAGACGTCGGCGATTGTCGACTACGGGGCGGCACCCGCCGCAATTACCGTATTGCCACTCGGACCTAATATAGCTAGCGACCTAATCGAACGATACAAGACCACCAAAACCGCGGACTTCCTTCGCGGTGTTCGATTGTTGTTCATTGGAGCAGATTGGGAACGCAAAGGCGGCTCCGTTGTCGTGGAAATAAAACGACACCTGGACTCTCTGGGAATACCCTGCGAATTATTTCTTGTCGGCAATTGCCCTAAGGACATACCTGCAGCGAACGGCATCAATGTGCTTGGCCGACTCGATAAGTCCGATGCAGAACAGCTTCGTGAATTGTGTAGGCTCTATGAACTCGCCCACTTCTTTGTTTTGCCCACGACTCAGCTGAAGCGTATGGGATTGTATTTTCAGAGGCACAGGCGTTCGGATGCCCTTCCCTTACCTATGCGGTCGGTGGCACTCCAACGGCGGTCTTGGACGGCATCACCGGTTACACCCTCCCGTTAGGATCGGTCGCGAAGGATTTTGCGCAAATGATTTGCTCGCTGGTTCGGGACCCCCGACAATACGAACAGATGTCAGCGAATTGCCGCGCCCGATACGAGACTGAAGCAAATTGGAGCACATGGGCGAGAACCGTTATCGATCTTGCGGGCCAACTTCGCGACCAGACTCGAGGCTCTCAGGCACAACGATGACAATTATGCCTTGCACTCCAACACGGCCACTTCTTGTTCCCAACGACAAAGGGTCGCGGGTTCCGAACAATTTCGATCTAATCAGGATTAGCATGGCCATGCTTGTCGTATGGTCGCATTCGTTCGCGCTCTATAAGGGTTCGGAGAGCACTGAACTCCTGTCGCGGCTGACGCAGGGCCTCATTAACAGCGGAAATTGTGGCGTTTTCGTCTTTTTCATGGTGAGCGGCTTTCTAATTACTCAAAGCTTTGATCGTTCATCCAGCCCTTGGAGTTATTTAAAAAAGCGCATTGCTCGTATTCATCCGGCGTTTATTGTGGCAACGAGTATCTGCGCCTTTGTCATCGTTCCCCTATATTCCAGCACTGCAGCCTACACCGCCGGCGCCGTCGCCAAGACAATTGGCTTGAATCTATTGTTGCAAGGCTACTTTATCGACCCTGCGCCATTTCACCAGAATCCCGGATCAGCCCTCAATGGCGCGCTGTGGAGTATTCCTTATGAGTTCTGGTGCTATTTGGGTGTACTTGCCCTTGGAGTCCTGGGGTTTCTCAAGGCGAATCGACGCGCTTTCATACTCGGCGCTCTCTTATTACTGGCGCTCGTGCGAGGGTGGCTGGAGCTTACAGGGCGAAAACCCGGCGGGGGGTTCATAGGTCTTATCATCGGATGGCCCTATGAGTGGTTCAAGGTCTTGCCCTGCTTCCTGGCGGGCGTGCTCATTTACTTGTATCGGGATTTGATACCTCGCCGATTGTGGATTGCGGTGTTTGGCCCGATTCTAGTAATTGCAATAGCGAATCTTCCCATCGCCATGCCGTGGAAACTATCGCTTGTCGGTCTGACCTTCCCTCCACTCGTGGCGTACACCGTGTTCTATTTCGCATTCAGCAAACAATTGTTCGATGCCGCCCGCTATGGAGACTTTTCATATGGAACATATCTCTATGCATTCCCAATCCAGCAGATTGTCATTTCAAGGCTGGGCATGGCAATTCCTTTTTGGCTTTATATTCCGCTCGCAATGCTGCTCTCGCTAGCTGCCGGCGTTCTAAGCTGGTATGCCGTTGAGCGCTGGTTCAGTCGCTCCAAAGCCGGAGGTGAACACGCCCTCGTCGATACAAGGCTCGCGACAAGCAATTCCGTGCAAGAAATATCTCACGGCTGAATTGGAATCAATAATTTCCGGGACATTGAGAGTCAACGTTATGGATAGATCTGCATTCTCCCTTGTGCTCGTAAGCGTGCTCCTTTCCTCCATCGCGCAGATAGCGCTCAAGGAAGGGATGACCAGCACGAGCATTCAATTGGCAAGCGCCCACGGGATGAATGTGCGCATGGCAATCGCAATCGCGCTGAATCTTAAAGTCCTTTGCGGCCTGCTGATCTATTTCGCCAGCGCCGCCGTTTGGCTGTTCGTACTAGCACGCGTCAACGTAGGACTTGCGTATCCATTTGTCGGCCTCGGCTTCGTCCTAACCATGTTGTTAGCGTGGCTTATCCGAGGAGAAATCCCATCGATCGCCCAGGTCATCGGGACCCTTACCATTTGCTTGGGCGTCGCCGTAATGGCCCGTGCATGAGTGTCTCGGAAACGGTCGACGTGCCTCTGTGCGTCAATTGTGAGCGCGCGCTGCTCAAGACCAATATTTATCACGAGGCGATATTTCATCTTATTAAAAATAATTTTCTATATGCATTCGTACTTCCGATTTGGCTTCTTCAAGGAAAATCGGCGCTCATACAACGGGTATCGAAGGCGGTCCGGATTACTTGGAGCCTCATACCATTCTGCGAGCCTGCCTTGGAGCGGATGCGAGCCGCGCACGCTGACCATCGCCCAATCTTACTTTTGACATCGATGCCAAAGATATGGGCGCAAGAACTTGTCGCCGAATTGGGTCTAGCTGAAGTTATCTTTTTGGATGGGGTTTCCTCCGATGCATCCGTTGAAAATCTAAAATCGCGCTTGACTGGCTCATTTGGTGCGCAGGGATTTGACTACATCGGCGACGGCCGATGGGATCTTTCCGTCTGCAAGCTCGCACGGCGAGCACTCATCGTCACCTCAAATCGCGCCATCATGGCGCGGGCAAAGAAGAACGCGTCGGTGGAGAGCATGATCCCACGAGATGGCGCGAGCCCCCTCACATTTATCAAAATGATTCGCGTCCATCAATGGGTCAAAAACTGCCTCATTTGGGTGCCGCTGATCGCAGCACACAGGCTAAGCTCTCTGCACGATATTGGTATTGGTGCGATTGCTTTTGCAGCGTTCAGCTTTTGCGCATCATCGGTCTACGTACTGAACGACTTGCTGGATCTAGAATCCGATCGTCAGCACGTTCGAAAGCGAAATCGGCCGGTAGCGTCCGGAAAGATAGCCATCAATCAGGCCTTGATGGTTGGCTTGCTGCTGCTCATCACTTCGGTTTGCCTGGCCCTTCAAATATCGACTCTATTCGCCCTGACGTTGGGCATATATTTTACCATGACGCTGGCGTATTCTTTGCGCCTCAAGCGCCAGGTCATAGTGGACGTCATGCTGCTTGCGGGGCTGTACACGATTCGCGTCGTAGCGGGCGCCGTGGCGACCATCGTCGCTCCTTCCTTTTGGTTGCTGGCGCTATCCATGTTTCTATTCTTGAGCCTGGCCGTGGTGAAGCGCTATTCCGAGATGCTGATCACGCTCTCCCAGGACAAACAGTACGCCGCGGGCCGGGGATATTCCGTGGCGGACATGCCGGTACTGCTTTCCTTGGGCGTCGGCGCAGGTATGGCCGCGATCGTGGTTCTGGCGCTCTACATCAACGATTCGGCCACAACCAATCTGTATCCCACGACTATCTGGTTGTGGCCGGTTCCACCTTTGATTCTTTACTGGGTCAGTCGCGTGTGGATGAAGACACATCGTGGGGAAATGCACGACGATCCCGTCGTATTTGCGACGCGTGACTGGCAAAGTCTCGTTACTTTGGTCCTTGTGGGGATGTGTTTTGCAGCGGCCACGATTTCTTAAGCAATTCGCAGACGGAGAGTCGCAGGCACCTATATTGGCCTATTGGGCGCGCCCTTCGATCATCATGGCCGCTGCATTGTTGATACGCTTGACTTGGGTCGATGTGCGTCCCCGTTGCCCCGCTCTCGGATGGCGTCCTTTACGACGCGTTCGCACGAAGCATAGTCGCCGGCCATGGATATGCCTTCGCGGACGGCACGCTGACGGAATATTGGCCTGTCGGGACCTCTGCCGTCTATGCTCTGCTGTACTACGTATTTGGGGTGCACACCTGGGTCGTGACCGTCTTTCAGGCATTGCTTGGCGCGGCAATAGTCGGCCTGACATGGAGACTTTCGCGCGATGCCCTTGGCTCTAAAGTAGCTGCGCTTGCGGCATGGCTGACGGCAGCCTGGCCGTTACTCGTCGAATTCACTACGATCTATGCAAGCGAGTTGCTTTTCGTCGCGCTGGTTTTGACGGCGCTTAACATATGGACATGCAAACGGGTTCCATTTGCCATTCGCATGACTTTCTGGGGAGCGTGCATTGCTGCGGCAACTTACGTTCGTCCGACGGCCCTGCCGGTGCTATTTATTTTTTTGGCGGCGCAGTGGCTGGTTGACCGGGACTGGCGGGCGTTCATGATGGGAGTTGTGCTGTCCTCACTGACCGCCGTGTTACTCTTCGCGCCGTGGTCCTACAGGAGTGTCGTTCTCTTCGACAGATTCGCGCTCGTTTCCGCGAACGGCGGCGTCAATCTTTGGATGGGCAATAACCCAGGCTCCACGGGCGGATATATGGATCTGCCGGATCGACAATTCGCCAACGAGGTAGACCGCGACCACTACTACGGCCATGAGGCCGTGAAATATATCGTTTCGAATCCGGTTGCATACACGAAGTTGTCCGTCAAACGGATAATGACAACATACAGCCGAGAAACGATCGGCGTCGTCTGGAACGAGAAGGGGTTGAGTTCAAAATATAGCAATTCATCATTGGTCGTGTTGAAGAAGATATCGACAGCGTATTGGTGGATTATGTTGACGCTAGGATTTGTCGGCGCCGTACTCATCGTATGTCGAGGACTAGCAAGCCGAACGTGGCCGCTGTTATTGAGTGCAGGCTATTTTGCCGTCTTTCCAGTGCTGACGGTGGCGATGGATCGCTACCATGCTCCCATCGACCCGATGCTCGCCATATTCGCCGGATACGCCCTGCTCAATTGGCCACTATCGCCAAAAGTGCAGCACACCGAGACCCAGTAGCGCCCCCACAGCGGCGAACAACAGCGAGCGTCCTTCGACGACGATCGAGAACATCCGATGTTTCATCAAGCCAGCCCAGATGACGATCAAGGGCGGGACTTCCGAAAGGGCAATCGCCCAAATCACGCCCTCGATACCCGCTAGCGACCAACCCATCGGAATGGCGACGAACATCGCGACCGTACGGCAAGAATTTTGTATGAACGAATACTTGGGGTACCCGAGCGCTATCAGACACGACTCGCTGTTCGAAAGCGTTGCGACCAGCAAAAGTCGGATGCACAGTATCTGCAGCATCCATCCGGCATCATGGTAACGTTGATCGTACAGTAGGCTGACGACGCGGCTCCCGATCATCATCAGCATTGCTATTGGCAAGATCATGCCCGCGTCAACCGCGAGTCGGGTGCGCAGCGCCACCTGGCGCAGTCTGCCGGTTCCCTCCTGCACGACCCTGCTATACGCGGGGTACAGTACGTCGGAATTGATCTTAAGGACGACCGTCTGCACGGCACCGCTCAGCACTGTCGCGGTACCGTAGACGCCGAGATGTACCATGTCGAGGTATCGACCCAGCAAGAATCGATCGCTTTGAGTCGACAGGAAGTAGACCACGCTGCTCAAGTAAATCCACTTTCCGAATCCCATGAACGTGTCGAGCGCCGACCGATCCCAGCGGAACCGGTTACGAATGCCGGGAAGGTACAGATGGCTCGCGATGACCAGATAGAGCTGACCGATTACCGCACCACCCACCAGCGCCCAAACGTCTCGGGAAAAATAGGCCCAAATGATCAACACTACGAATGTGACTGTCTCGTTGGACAAATCGAGTATGGTCAATCGTTTGAAGTCCATGTGACGGCGGCGCGTGTACATGGCTGTGGATACGAACCCGTGGATGAGCGCCGTGAGTCCGGTTGCCGGCAACAGTTGAGCCAGCACTGGCTGATGATAGAAGGTCGCCAACGGATAGGCGATCACACACGAGATCACCCACAGCAATAGTCCCCGAAGGACATTGGTGGTGAACGCCGTGTTGAGGAATGAGGGATCGTCGCCCCGTGGGTCGCGAATAATCGTCGTGACGATGCCGGTGTCCGCAAACATCTGCAGGCCGTACAGCACCGCCCACACCAAAGTCATCAGGCCGTACACCTCGGGGAATAGGAGCCGCGTCATGATCAGGCTCCTCCCCATGCGAATCAATAGCACTCCGCCGTGACCGGCCAGTGTCCACATCGAACCTCTGATGGCGAGCGCCTTGAGCGATGACTTATCTATGGTCTTCAACGTTTCCGGAACAACTCAATGGCGGAGATTAGAGATAGATCTGATGCCGATGGCACCAGCGAATGAAGACGTAGATTGCCCAAACACGCGACCAGTACAGGCCCGGCGCCCCGTCGAGAAACGCCTGCCATAGACGCTCGACCACTTCCGGGTCGAGTCCCGTGGGTTTGATCGCCTGCGGATCTCGCATGGTCCCGTCTATCACCTTGCCAAGACCGGTTCTCAGCCAACGATCATAGGGCAGAACGAAGCCGGACTTCGGCCGTTCAAATAACTGCGTATTCAGTCCGCGCAAGCCAATCCGACGCAGTGCCGCCTTTTTCCCGATCGGTTCGAATCGATTGCTCGTGGGTAAGCGTTCGACGTTTTCGACCAGCACCTGATCGACGAGCGGCAGGCGAATTTCAATTGATGCGGACATGCTCGTAGCATCCGTGTCCCGCAACAAACGCTCGCCGAGGAACAAGGTGCGCTCCAAAAGCCCTATCGCGGGCAGGAGCTCACATTGAGTCCGTCTCGGAACGCAGACGAGCGTGCATCGCTGCGGGCAACCCGTCGCGGAGAGCATGTTCGAGCCGGCCCCCAAGCAGATAGCGCTGCGAGGTAGGCACGAATAATGCGTAGGCCAACTGATAAAGGGCCAAAGGGTCGTCGCCGCGCGCCAACATGTCCGGCAGCTTGGCCCAGCGAGTTTGCGGTGGGAATGCTCCCTTGGACGACTGCATCGCCGCCAGCCACGGCTCGCCCCAAGACAGCACGAAAGCTTGCCGGGAGCCACCGCGCGGATCGGGACCAGCGCATGAGCTTCGGCAGATCTCTGAAAGTCGTGTAGCCGCCAAACAGCTCGTCTCCGCCGCTGCCGACCAGCGCAACCTTGAATCCAGCCTCGCGAACCGCGTGCGACATGTAGTAGGAATTGAGCCCGTCAAACGTAGGTTGATCCAAACTATCCAGTGCCGCATCGAGCCGGCCGATAAAATGCGCTTCGCTCAGAACCAGATCTTGATGCTGCGTGCCAATGGCTTCGGCGACCTGCCGAGCTATCTGTCCTTCGCT
This sequence comes from uncultured Gammaproteobacteria bacterium, assembly GCA_963779985.1. GTDB lineage: Bacteria > Pseudomonadota > Gammaproteobacteria > Steroidobacterales > Steroidobacteraceae > Bog-1198. Next base: position 236,854 of record CAVZZW010000004.1, on the reverse strand, counting down.
GAATTCCGCCTCTTCAAAACTCAAGGTAAAGGTGTTTACACGACTTCCCGCGGTCTTTTGCGCAAGATTCGCGACCGCCGAGGAATCAACGCCACCGGATAAGAAGACGCCTAACGGCACGTCACTGGCCAAATGTAGGTGCACAGATTCTTGTAACACCTGCGCCAACTCGTTCTCATCAATGGGCGCGGCTTGGTTGGGCGGCACGGAAACCCAATATTTCTCGCGATCTTTTTCCGCTCCGCGGGCGTCGTAAATACGGAGTTCGCCCGGCATGACCGATTCGATCTGCTGGACTGCGGTCTGCGGCGCCACCATAAAACCATTCCAGACTATGGACGCTGCCGCCAGAGGATTGAGTTTCGGAGTCCCGAGAAGTCCGCTTGCGAGAATTGCGCGTACCTCCGAGGCAAATGCAATCGACCAGTTCCCGCGCGGGTCGACATTATGCGCGATATAGAGCGGCTTGATGCCCAGTGGATCGCGAGCGATGAGCAACGAGCGGTCTCGAACATTCCAGAACGCGAAGGCGAACATTCCCCGTAGAGTCTTGAGTGCACGAGGTCCATCGGTGCACAGCGCCCGCAGCATGACTGCCGTATCGCCCGTCGATCGAAAATCGTGCCCAGCGGAAATCAACCGTTTTCGTAGTTCGACGTAGTTATAAATCTCGCCGTTCAAGACGACCACGTTTCCGACGGTCGGGTCCACCATCGGTTGTGCTGCGGCATTCGTCAGATCGAGGATCGACAATCGCCGATGCGCGAGCATCACCCCCCAACCGGCGTCGTCCGGTGACGCCTCCCAAAAGCCTTCGCCGTCCGGGCCGCGATGAGACATCGCGTCATTCATGCGTTTCAGAGCAGTTCGATTGGTCTCGTCAATGCGCCCGATGAGGCCGGCTATTCCACACATAAACATCTAACCTCGTGATCCATCGCGGATGGGCGCCTACACATTCAGCGTCACCCTAGGAATCGCTTACTGCCCGTGTGTCGCCGCGGAACCTGCGGGCGGTTCCTGCGTGAGCTCGGCGATCGCGCGCTGCTTTCCGACAAACAAAGCGCGCATTTGATAGCGGCGCAGAAATTGACGGAATTTCAAATTGTCATACCTTGGTTTGCGCAATGCGGCGCTCTTAATCCAGCCCCACATTATCGCCAGGCTGCCGAGCACGTAGGGTTCCTGATTGACTCGCGATAGTGCGCTCGCTGCCAGGTATAAGAAGCCGGTGCCCATGAAATATTGACCGTAGCCATGGCGCATTCGTCCCGTATAGATGCTTTGCTGACTGGAACCCATCGGACGCAGATGCACGAAGCGGAGGTCGGGGTCATCCCAACTGCATGCAATCCAGCCATGCATACGACACAAATGACAATCAATACCGTCCCACATGACCTCCCTCACGAAACCGCCGATCGCTTCAAAACGATCCATGCGATAGAACTTGGTCATTCCAAGGGACGTATCGTCGCCGTGGCGCTCATAGACCAAACGGCCCTTCTCATGAATATACGATTTTCCGCTGCATGTGGCGATCCGGGAATCCGAATTCATCCGTTGAATCAAGATCTCAAAGTAGCGCGGCGGCAAGAGAAGATCTAAATCGAGCTTGCAGACAAAATCATACGCGGCGCGATCAATCGTTTGGTATCCGGAGTAGAAGGCATCCACGACACCGGGACCCACCGCGCGATGACCCCGGTCCGCCCGTGTGATGATCGATATCCATGCATATCGGGACGCGTACTCGGCCAGAATCGCCGGAGTCTCGTCCGTGGAACCATCATCCACGATGACCCATTTCGTTGGCGTCAATGATTGCGCAACGACGCTTTCAAGCGTCTGTCGCATGAATGCCGCTTCATTGCGGCACGGAGAGATCAATACATAGCGACCCTTAAACGGCATGTTCAATCCAAGAATCCAATGAACGGAGGCTGAAATATGCCATTTTTTGGCTCTACACTTCCGTGACCACGGTATCGCCCCCGATACGGGACCGCCTACTCCCGAACGTTCGGCAGCCCTAACGTCGGACGATCCTTGCCGGGACGCCCACGGCAGTCACGCCCGTCGGGAACGTCATCCAGAACGACCGCGTTCGCGCCGATCTTGGCGTGCTTTCCGACCTTCAATCGACCTAGGATTTTAGCGCCTGCGCCCACATCAACGTGACCCTCGAGCGTCGGCACACCTCCAGCCGCATCGCCTATCGTGACCTGCTGAAAAAGCAGACAATTCGGTCCGATCTCGGCATCAGGATGAATCACCACACCGTTCGGATGGGGCAGTAGCAGGCCGCCTCCCAGCTTGCAGTTCAACGGAATATCGGCACCGGTGACTACCGTCCACAATCGATGCCTGAGTACGACGAACCGGCGCAGCCATCCGGAGAATATGCCTCGCGAATTTGACAGACGCTGATAGTCGCGAATACTTGCCAAAAGCGATCGCGATGGCGCCCACTCGAACGTTCCTTTGCGCTCTCGAGACCAGTCGGGAATGTCGGCCGATACCGCATGTATTTCGAGGACATCGGACGTGTCGGCCGTCGGAGGCGGTGGATTCTCCATGCCCGTAAAATTTATCCCGCTGCGAACCGCCGTTGGCAGAATGCGATTGCGCAATCCGTTCGAATAGTTGCTTGCCGAGTCTGTAGTATACATAAATTCACTGGCGCTTCCTCGCACGAAATGAAGGAATTAATAGTCATCTTGGCCATCGCCGGCCTAACCTTCCGGCTGGCGAAGCCTATCGCACTTCGATTCAGCGCCAACGAGGACTTCCTGCGGCGCCGAAACGTGTGGTTCGCGTTGACCATCATCGCGTTTCTCAGTCCAAATTTTTGGATCTTTGCATTGTTCGCCGTGCCCATTTACATCTGGATGGGTCGTAAAGATTCCAATCCAATTGCTGCATACCTGCTGCTGATGCATGTCGTACCCCCGGTTTCGGTGGACCTCCCGGCAATCGGCGTAGGTGAGCTGTTCAGCCTCGATAATTACCGACTGCTGTCGTTCTGCATCCTCATTCCCATCGCTCTGCGCGCCCGCCGCTCGATTGATCGTGATCGCACTGCTCGAAGTCGAATGACGGACCTGCTCCTGATCGCATTTCTCGTGGTGCAATGCGCGACCTTCGTGCCCCCCGACTTGCCGAACCACGTCATTCTCCAAGATTCACTGACCAACCTCCTGCGCAGAGTCTTTCTCGACTTCGTCGATATTTTCGTCTTGTATTATGCGGTCAGTCGATCATGTAACGAACGAAACAAGATCGTCGATGCCCAGGCGGCATTTTGCTTGTCGGGCGGCATCATGGCCATGGTTGCGACTTTCGAGCATTTCAAGGGGTGGCTGCTGTACACGCAGTTGGCAGCGCACTGGAATCCGACGGACGCCAACTACCAGTTGGCATGGTTGCTCCGTGGCGACTCGTGGCTTCGTGCGCAGGCATCTGCCGGCCATTCGCTCAGTCTGGGTTTCCTACTTGCCGTGGCGTTTGGGTTTTGGCTTTACCTGCAGTCTCGCGGAGCGACATTGCGTGCGCATCTAGCGATCGGCATCGTATTCTGGTTGGGGATGGTCGCGACCTTTTCACGCGGACCCTGGATCGGTGCGGTACTGATCTACCTCGCCTATTCGGCCCTGAAACCGCGTGCAATTTCCCGCCTCTTCAAGGCTGGCTTCCTGATGGCCATCGTGCTCGGATTGGCTAGCCTGTCCCCCATAGGCGAAAAAATGATGACGTCGCTGCACGTCACTGGGTGGGCAACCCGATGCCGATTTCATTTATCGCCAACGGCTCCTTGATCGCGCTTTAGAACTGGTCGAGGGGCATCCACTATTTGGAGATCCGCTGGCGATGCAGGAAATGGAGGATCTCCGTCAGGGGCAAGGAATTATCGATATCGTCAATACCTATGTTGGTGTCCTACTATTTCATGGCTGGGTGGGGCTCGTCTTGTTTCTCGGATTTATTTTGAGTGCCGTAACAGGGGTATTTAGAGCCGCCAAGGCAGCTATTTCCACTGACGCGGATTGGGCGTTGCTCGGTTTCAATATCTCTGCGTGCATTGTCGGGATACTTTTCATGATCGCCGACTGCAGCTTGATCTTCGGCGTTGAAAAGATGTTCTACTTTTTGATCGCGCTTGCAGCGGCATACGCCCGTCAAGGCAAACAGGCTACATCCCCTGTCTCCACGACAAACGCCGATCGACGAAACGAACTCAGGCCGTTCAACGGCGCCAGGACAGATGCCGTTCGCGGATTGCCGCTGAGCTCGGCATACCGCCCCGGTCCTGTGCCCAGCCAATAAGCCGCTTCGAATGGGCATTGGGCGGCGTGAATTTCAACTTATTCCGATTGTGCGTTGAATCACATGTCGCCGATTTGCGACGTGTGCAGATCGCGACATTTGGCTGAGGCCTTGGATGGCGTTGATCATCGTCGCTTTAGACTCGGCTGCAAACGGCAAGCGGACTACAGCTCTCGTGGGACATATGGATACTCTAGTAATCGATCCACGGGGGAATTCCCTAATGCAATTTCTAATACGAAATTGGCACTTGCCGCTGGTATTTGCCCTGACAGCCGGCTTATCCGCATGCGGCTCCGGCGTAAGCACTACCGGTGCCGGCACGCCGACAATTACAAGTACCGGGTCAAGTACCTCAACGGCCTCAGCTGCCTCAACCGCTTCAAGCCCCGTGGTGGCCATATCGTCCACTCCAGCGGCACTAACCCCGGGTCAATCCGCAACGTTGGCGTGGAATGCGACGAATGCGACTGCCTGCTCCGCGTCCGGCGCTTGGACCGGAACGATGTCGACGAGCGGGACGCAGTCAACAGGAGCCCTCAAGGCGACTGCTAAGTATATGTTGACGTGCACGGGAGTCGGTGGCAGCACGACCCAATCGACGACCGTAACTGTCAACGCGGCTCCGCCCACCGCTCTACTGCGCCGACCGTCACGATTAGTGCGGTTCCGAGCATCATCCCGAGCGGTGGCAGCACGACGCTCACCTGGACCTCGACCGGCGCAACGGCATGCACGGCCTCCGGCGCCTGGTCCGGAACCGAAGCGGTCAGCGGTACGCGAAGCACCGGCGCTCTCTCGGCGAGACGCCACCTACACTCTGAACTGCACCGGACCTGGGGGAAGCACCCAGCAATCGACAACAGTCACTATCAGCGCGCCGATCGCTTTGGCATGCTCCGGTTCGAGCGGCCCGCTGACTTTGAAGGTAAGCACGGTACGCACATCCGGTATTTCCCCGTTCTTGGTATTCTTCGATGCCACCGGCACGACCGATACCTCAATTTCCGGCAACACCACGACCTTTCAGGACGTTACCTACACCTGGAATTTCGGCGATGTCGGGGCGTCCGGCTCCGGCACCTGGACGTACGGTGCGAACGCCGGCCATAACAGCAAGAACACCGCCACGGGCGGGGTAGCGGCGCATCTGTACGTCACCTCGGGCACGGACACACCCTACACGGCCACCGTGACCGCCACCGACGGGACGAATACGGCGAGCTGCCAAGTGCCGGTGACGGCCTTTGATCCGGCCGGGGCGAATGGCTTTGCGGGCACGAAGACCACCTGTGTGTCGGCCTCCGGGACGCCGACGCCGGGCAGCGGGGATTGTCCGGTGGGCGCGGCGGTGCTCAATACCTCGAGCTTCAACACGGCGCTGGGCTCAGCGTACTTCGGCAGCGGCAAGCGCGTGCTGTTCAAGTGCGGCGATACCTTCAGCGGTGACAATGTGACGCTCACAGCGACTACCGCGAGTATCGGGGCCTATGGAGGATGCGAAGGCACTCAGACGGGCCAGCCGATCTTCAACGATACCGCGGGATCGGGTGCCTATCAGTTGGATATCAGCCCCAATTCAGGGGATCTGCGCATTGCCGACATTTACTTCAATGGCAACGGCTCGGGTGGCGGTGCCGTGTCCATGGCCGCCGGTCCCACTCAAGCCATCCCTTATCAGGTCACCCTCTGGAATCTGCAATCGACCGGGAACGCCGCGGGCTATTACTGGGCTCAGGGCGCTCAATGGGGATTGATCGGCAGCACGCAATTGAACTCGCGGGACAGCATTGCGGTGTTCCTCAACACCAACGAGAACAACCCGACTCAGTGGAACGGCGCTTATCCCAATCTCAACTATCAAGCCGCCATCGGCAATTTCGTCAACGGCGTCGGCAGCGCGGGCGGCAGCGGGGCCGGGATCGAAGCATTTCGCGTGTCTGCCTGCCGGCTCTGTGTCTTTGAAAATAACACCATCGAGAATGCCAACGATATCGGCGGCGTATTCAAGATGCACAACGGCAACACGAACGGCAGTGTGGCCACATGGACAGGCATCTATACCGAACTCGTCGAAATCTCGGACAACCTGTTCACCGGTAATTCGGGGGGAATCTTAAGTGACATCGCCCCGCAAAACGGCGGACTCGATGAGAGACTGCGAAACTTCGTTATCGAGCGAAATCTCTATAGCGCGAGCACCACCGCCTGGGGAGGCCAGCTCTTATTGGTGTCCGGCGCCAATATGACTCTGCGCGACAATGTGTTCTACATGCCGGGGCCGAGCAGCACGATCTATCCGATCTTGGGTGCGCAGATCGCGCAGCGCGGGGCCGGCAATTTACTCACCGTGCAGTACAACGAGGCCTACAACAACACCTGCTATGCCCCCAACTCTCAGCCCAATCAGACCTGCATCGGCTTCGATACCATAGGCTCCCGGAGCGCTCCGTCGATCAATAGCGTCGCCAGGAACAACCTGTTCTACGTTCCCTCCAGAGCCACCGGCCCCACCGTGGACAACACCGGGACCGGCAACTCGGTGTCGAACAACACCGTCACCGTCACCAACAACCCAGGCTTCACGAATGGCAGCGGGGATTTTAGCTTGATCACCGACTTCAAGCCGACTGCCAACTACTTGGGAGGCCTGGCCGTGCCCGTCTGGTACGACGCGCTCGGCATGTCCTGGTCGCTTACCTGGGATTTGGGAGCCGTGCACCCGTAATCAAAAAAATCAGTCATCATCATTTCAGAAGCACTACCGTCGCAGTCACATCGTCCTTTTGGACCAAGCCTCTGTACCGGAGCGGAATCGGACCCAACACTTTCGCCGCCAGACTGCCAAATACCGCCTCAACCGCTAGCTCATGCCCGGGGTCAGTTTATTGGCTATAATCCCAATTACATCAAGGACCTTCCGGATGAAATGTTCCCCAACATGAGGGTGAAATAGAGACTACTCGGCAACTCTACCGGCAGAGAGCCTTGCATTTTCGGACCCGCAGCATTTTAAATGCTACAAAATGAATCGGCACACCCTGCGGATACTGCTCGTTCTTGTACGCAATCTGCGGTTGGTGTTTGCCTCCACTTTTGCTCTGATGTCTACATGTGGACCGTCGGTCGGAGCCACGGAATCAAATTTCCGGGCAACCTCACCGACCGTCCCAGTCTCGGCAGCGCCCGGGGTTTCATGTCCAGTCACTAGCGGCCCCCTCAGGCTCAGGGTAAGCACGGTGCGCACTTCGGGCATTTCCCCGTTCCTGGTGTTTTTCGACGCCACCGGCACGACGGATGCCTCCCTAACAGGCAACACCACTGCTTTTCAGGATATTACCTACACCTGGAATTTCGGGGACACGGGGGCGTCCGGCTCAGGCAGCTGGGCCTATGGTGCGAACGCCGGCCATAACAGCAAGAACACCGCCACCGGCGGGATAGCTGCGCATCTCTACATCACCTCAGGTGCCGACACGCTCTACGCGGTCACTGTGACTGCCACCGACGGAATCAACACGGCAAGCTGCCAAGTGCCGGTGACGGCCTATGCTCCAGCGCGGACACACGGTTTTGCGGGCGCTAAGACCATGTGCGTCTCGGCATCAGGAACTCCCGTGCCGGGCAGCGGGGATTGTCCGGCGGGCGCAGCGGTGCTCAATACCTCGAGCTTCAAGAAGGCGCTGGCCAAACTCGGCAGCGGCAAGCGTATGCTGTTCAAGTGCGGCGACACATTCAGCGGCGACAATGCGACGTTGAACGGCACGACGTGGAGCGTGGGGGCCTATGGGGGCTGCGAAGGCACGCAAACGAATCAGCCGATATTCAACGACACCGCCGCGACGGGCAACTATCAGTTGGACATTGGTCCGGGTGCCGGAGACGGCCGCATTTCCGACATTTATTTTAACGGCAACGGGACTGCGGGCGGAGCCGTGTCCATGGCCGCCGGTCCCACTCAAGCCATCCCTTATCAGGTCACCCTCTGGAATCTGCAATCGACCGGGAACGCCGCGGGCTATTACTGGGCTCAGGGCGCTCAATGGGGATTGATCGGCAGCACGCAATTGAACTCGCGAGGCAACATTTCGGTGTTCGTCAATAGTAACGAAAACAACCCCGCCCAGTGGAACGGCACTTACCCCAATCTAGACTACCAGGCCGCAATCGGCAATTTCGTCAACGGCGTCGGCAGCGCGGGCGGCAGCGGGGCCGGGATCGAAGCATTTCGCGTGTCTGCCTGCCGGCTCTGTGTCTTTGAAAATAACACCATCGAGAACGCCAATAACGTCGGCGGTGTATTCAAGCTCCACAACGGAAACACGAACGGCAGCGTGGCAACGTGGACGGGCATATATACCGAACTGATTGAGATCTCGGATAACCTATTCGCCGGTAATTCGGGTGGAATCTTAAGTGACATCGCCCCGCAAAACGGCGGACTCGATGAAAGACTGCGAAACTTTGTTATCGAGCGAAATCTCTATAGTGCAAGCACCACCGCCTGGGGAGGAGCACTATTGCTGGTCTCCGGTGCCAACATGACTCTGCGCGACAATGTGTTCTACATGCCGGGGCCGAGCAGCACAATCTATCCGATCTTAGGTGTGCAGATCGCACAGCGCGGGGCCGGCAATTTACTCACCGTGCAGTACAACGAGGTCTACAACAACACCTGCTACGCCCCCAACTCTCAGCCCAATCAGACCTGTATTGGCTTCGATACCATAGGCTCCCGGAGCGCTCCGTCGATCAATAGCGTCGCCCGAAACAACCTGTTCTACATTCCCTCCCGAGCCACTGGACCCAGCGTGGACAACACCGGCAGCGGCAACACGGTGTCGAATAACACCACCACCGTCACCAACAATCCCGACTTCAAGAATGGCAGCGGCAGTTTCAACCTGATCTCGGACTTCAAACCCACCGCGAACTATTCCGGGGGTATCAGCGTGCCGGTGTGGTACGACGCGCTCGGCGTGTCCTGGTCGCCTACTTGGGATCTGGGAGCCGTGCATCATTAAGCGCATCGCCGCTGGTAAGGGACATGACGCGATGCGCAGCGACTAGACACTCGAGAAAATCGAGCGACTCATAGTCAATACCTCGCTCGATTAGGCGGCACAGCCAAGTTCATGCCGGATCCGCGGCGAGTTCATCTCCTCGTTACGGCGAGCCTGCTTTCGCTTGAAGGTGCAAGCATTTTGCGACAGTGGCGCCGTTCAGAGACATCTAGAAACTCTTCTTCTTTGCGATTACAACGTTCGCCAGACTTTTAAGTCAAACGCGGGCGCACCGGTTTTCCGCTGCCGTGACTTCATGCCACTGTTCGCGCGTTTTTCACCAATCGAATAAAAGGGGTTCTTGATGTTATTACATCGAGCCGTGGCAACTTTAATTGCGACGCTATCCATTTGCTGCTCAGTAGCTCTGAACGGCACCGCAAACGCGAGCACGCCCAGCGACACTTTGTATGTGGCCCATACATCCGCCGGCACGGTGCAAAATAATGGCGCAGAAAGTGTCATGGTGTACCGCAACGGCAGCTCCAGCGGTGCAGCAAGCGTGCTGTGTCATACCGTCAACGGTACCGCGCTGTCCGGGCGAGACTTCACCGCAGTGAGCACGACGCTGCACTGGGCGAGCGGAGATGCGACACCCAAGTCATGCAATGTCCCCATTAGCGACGCGACACCTTTCAGCGGTACACGGATGTTTTACATCGAGTTATCCGGTCCAACCGGTGCGACGTTGGGCTCGGCCAATAAGGTCACCGTGACGATCTATGGCAATAAGGGCGGCGGTGCAGTGTCGGTAGCCGCCCCCACCTATACCGTCGCGCAGAACGCAGGGCACGCGACGATATCGGTGAATCGCACCGGCGGCTCTGCCGGTACTGCAGTGGTGTTTTACGCCACGGCCAATAAGACGGCAATCGCAGGGACCGATTACACCGCTGAACAAGGCATTCTGAGCTGGCGAAACGGCGACTCGGCGCCCAAAACCTTTAGCATTCCGATCAGCAATGCAAAGCCATTTGCGGGCACCAAGACTCTAGCGGTCGCAATCGCCCACGCCGAGACCGTCGTTCTTGGCAACTTGACCTCAGCCATTGTGACAATCGACGGCGGACAAGGGACGACGTCCGAGCCCACCGTGACGATCGCGGCTACACCGACGGCCGTAGCTGCCAACACCGGCCCCTCGCTGACATGGAAAGCAACCAATGCAACTACCTGTACGGCCTCGGGCGGTTGGAGCGGATTGATGCCTACGAGCGGTACCATGTCTACTGGTCCGATCTCCGCGTCGACGACCTACACGCTGGATTGCAGCGGGACCGGGGGATCGGCCGCCCAGAGCGTAACGGTTTCCGTCGCATCCACTACACCGGTCAGCGGTGTGGCCTGTCCGGTGACGAGCGGCCCGCTGACTTTGAAGGTAAGCACGGTACGCACATCCGGTATTTCCCCGTTCTTGGTATTCTTCGATGCCACCAGCACGACCGATACCTCAATTTCCGGCAACACCACGACCTTTCAGGATGTTACCTACACCTGGAATTTCGGCGATGCCGGGGCGTCCGGCTCCGGCACCTGGACTTATGGTGCGAACGCCGGCCATAACAGCAAGAACACCGCCACGGGCGGGGTAGCGGCGCATCTGTACGTCACCTCGGGCACGGACACACCCTACACGGCCACCGTGACCGCCACCGACGGGACGAATACGGCGAGCTGCCAAGTGCCGGTGACGGCCTTTGATCCGGCCGGGGCGAATGGCTTTGCGGGCACGAAGACCACCTGTGTGTCGGCCTCCGGGACGCCGACGCCGGGCAGCGGGGATTGTCCGGTGGGCGCGGCGGTGCTCAATACCTCGAGCTTCAACACGGCGCTGGGCTCAGCGTACTTCGGCAGCGGCAAGCGCGTGCTGTTCAAGTGCGGCGATACCTTCAGCGGTGACAATGTGACGCTCACAGCGACTACCGCGAGTATCGGGGCCTATGGAGGATGCGAAGGCACTCAGACGGGCCAGCCGATCTTCAACGATACCGCGGGATCGGGTGCCTATCAGTTGGATATCAGCCCCAATTCAGGGGATCTGCGCATTGCCGACATTTACTTCAATGGCAACGGCTCGGGTGGCGGTGCCGTGTCCATGGCCGCCGGTCCCACTCAAGCCATCCCTTATCAGGTCACCCTCTGGAATCTGCAATCGACCGGGAACGCCGCGGGCTATTACTGGGCTCAGGGCGCTCAATGGGGATTGATCGGCAGCACGCAATTGAACTCGCGGGACAGCATTGCGGTGTTCCTCAACACCAACGAGAACAACCCGACTCAGTGGAACGGCGCTTATCCCAATCTCAACTATCAAGCCGCCATCGGCAATTTCGTCAACGGCGTCGGCAGCGCGGGCGGCAGCGGGGCCGGGATCGAAGCATTTCGCGTGTCTGCCTGCCGGCTCTGTGTCTTTGAAAATAACACCATCGAGAATGCCAACGATATCGGCGGCGTATTCAAGATGCACAACGGCAACACGAACGGCAGTGTGGCCACATGGACAGGCATCTATACCGAACTCGTCGAAATCTCGGACAACCTGTTCACCGGTAATTCGGGGGGAATCTTAAGTGACATCGCCCCGCAAAACGGCGGACTCGATGAGAGACTGCGAAACTTCGTTATCGAGCGAAATCTCTATAGCGCGAGCACCACCGCCTGGGGAGGCCAGCTCTTATTGGTGTCCGGCGCCAATATGACTCTGCGCGACAATGTGTTCTACATGCCGGGGCCGAGCAGCACGATCTATCCGATCTTGGGTGCGCAGATCGCGCAGCGCGGGGCCGGCAATTTACTCACCGTGCAGTACAACGAGGCCTACAACAACACCTGCTATGCCCCCAACTCTCAGCCCAATCAGACCTGCATCGGCTTCGATACCATAGGCTCCCGGAGCGCTCCGTCGATCAATAGCGTCGCCAGGAACAACCTGTTCTACGTTCCCTCCAGAGCCACCGGCCCCACCGTGGACAACACCGGGACCGGCAACTCGGTGTCGAACAACACCGTCACCGTCACCAACAACCCAGGCTTCACGAATGGCAGCGGGGATTTTAGCTTGATCACCGACTTCAAGCCGACTGCCAACTACTTGGGAGGCCTGGCCGTGCCCGTCTGGTACGACACGCTCGGCGTGCCTTGGGCCCCTACCTGGGACCTAGGCGCCATGCATCACTGATCGAGCATAACTGATCCCAGCGCTCCAGCGTCCCGCGGAATTTGGGCGGCGGTTACTTTACCTCCGCCTTTTTTTAAGAACGAGAAGATTGGCTGTGGTCGGAATCCCTGGTCGCGCCTGGCGATGACCGAAAAAGATCGGCGAGTTTCGCCGCTTCAACGTCGATCGAATGACGTTCGATGACCCTGCTGTATCCGGCATCACCCATTCGTTGAATCTCGTCAGCCGATCGCGACAAGCAATCCTCCATGGCAGCCGCGAGTTCGTCGAGCGATCCAGCCGGAAACAGCCACCCATTCTCACCGTCGCGCACCAGTTCAGGTATTCCGGCAACATAGGTACTGAGCACAGGCCTGCGCAGCGCCATTGCCTCCATGATCACGACCGGAAGTCCTTCCGCAAAGCTTGGCAACACCAGGGCTCGGGCAGCCAAGATTTCATCGCGTACGCCATCGCTACTGACCCATCCGGTAATACGGACGACGTCCCCAAGCCCCTGACGCTCAACGGCCGCTTCAATCTCTCTGCGCAATGGCCCATCGCCTGCCAAGACAAGATCCATCTCGATGCCCTTGGCACGCAGGCGCGCCGTCGCCTCAACTAACAAGAGCTGCCCTTTGGCCTCACATAATCGGCCAACGCAAATAAACCGGCGTAACGCTGGCGCAGCGATCGCCGCCGCCTGGTGAAACGACGGTTCGATACCGCAACGTACAACTTGAACTTTCGGCCACTCCGTCGCCCTGCACCGAAGATAGAGTTGGCTGCGACCGTAGGAGCTGATCGCAGCCACAAATGCCGCCTCCCCTACTTTCTCGGCCAGCGCCATCGGTGACTCGAACTCTTCGGGCCCATGGACCGTAAAGCTAAAGAGTGGCCCGCCGAGACAATGAGCGTACATGCCCACCTCGGCCGAATTTGTTCCGAAATGCGCGTGTAATCGGCTTACCTTCAGCTCACGCAGCCATCGCACCAAACGGCACGCTTCCGCAACACAGACCAGGCGGCGCAGAATGCGGCGGTCGGACCGCCGGGATACGCGTATAGCGAGACATAGCGCCGAGAACAGCCTCACTGGGGATAAGATAATGGTGTGCAGGGCCGGAAGCGCGAGACCCCACACGCCCTGGCGCAATATATACCGAGTCCTCGCCTGCTCTTGCCGATCCACCGGATCCGGTGTTGTCTCGGACCAGCCGCGAAGCGCGATGCGCTGAATGTCGAAGCCCTGTCGCTCCAGCGCCAAGATCTCGCGGCGAATGAACGTATGGCTAACCTTCGGATACTGATTGATGAAATAAGCGATTTTCAAGATCGAATTCGATGTCGCCGGCCAAAAAGCCGTAAGTTATTGTTGAGTTACAAAAGCCTGGATAGACTAATTGAACAGTCTAACTGGATAGTCCAGTGTGGGAAGATTATTCTATAAGACTGTGTCGGACACCGACACGCGTAGTATTGTTTTCGCGCCAGACACCGAACTGGGGGAAATGCCAATGCCCGGCCTGAATCGTGTCTGGTATATGTTTAATCTTTTTCATCTTCTCTACGGTCAGGCATCGTAATCCCATAAAAATGACGAAGTCCAATTCACTGTCGGATTCGGCTCTCGCCCGCCATAATGGCATTGCAGAACCTTTGTACTTTGAATCCGGCGCCAATCGTCTATTTGCCTGGTTGCACAGCCCCTCCACGCCGCTTGATCCCAAGCTCGGGGTCGTCATTTGCAGCCCTTTTGGGTACGAAGCCATATGTGCACATCGCAGCGTGCGCGAGTTCGCAGAAGCGATCGCCGCCGTCGGTATCCCTGCGTTGCGATTTGACTACCTAGGCACCGGTGATTCCGCGGACATCGACGAAAATAGCGATTACATAAAGGCCTGGTCGCAGGACGTGATAGCGGCAATTCGCGAGCTGAAGTCCCGAACGGGCGTCGATCGTGTATGTTTGTTGGGAATTCGGCTCGGTGCATTGCTCGCCGCGCTCGCAGCCGCGGAATGCCGGCTGGTCGAATCGTTGATTTTGATCGGGCCGGTCGTCAGCGGACGACGCTACGTCCGCGAGTTGCGCACGACGCAGCTCGCCGGCATGGCCCTGACGGGGTCTTCCGGTTCGGATGCCGAACCCGAGGCGACCCGGACGAATACGAAGTCGCTGGAAGCCGGCGGTTTTTCCCTGTCTGCAGCCACGGTGCAATCGCTAGCACTGGTGGATCTACCTACGGCGGCTGAGGCAGCGGTTCGGTCGATTCTCATCCTCGACAACGACAAGCTACCGTCCGCCAAGCACTGTGCGGAATCCCTTTCTCGCTCCGGAATAGAACTCGAATACAAAAAACTATCCGGTCTCGTCGAGATGGCTATGACTGCGCCGCAGTTTGCCACGGTGCCGCGAGCGATGATCGAAGCGACACGGCAATGGTTGACCACAATCGCTCTACAGACCAAGGCCGACGCAGCTGCGGATCATTCACCGACCGTTTCATGGGCGAGAGACCGCAAATCTTCGGTAATCGCTACGCTGCCTCTGGTAGGGGACGAAGCATCGCCGCAAGCATCGATTACCGAACGGCCGGTGTCCATATCCGCCGGTGCGACATTGTTCGGAATAGTCACCGAACCCCGTTCCGACGAGAAACGTCGCCGGGCGGTCATATTATTGAACCCGGCCGCCGATTCTCATATTGGCGCGAGCCGTATGTACGTCTCACTGGCGCGGCGTTGGGCCAGGCGCGGCTACTTCGTCCTTCGCCTGGATCTCGCCGGTATCGGCGACAGCGCGACACGATCCGGCAATGCCGACGATGAAGTATTTCCCGACGAAGCCATTGAAGACATTCGTAGCGCAATCGAGTTCATCCGGTCGCATTATGCCATCGTTGATATGACGCTCGCAGGGCTCTGTTCCGGCGCCTATCATGCACTGCGTGCGGCCGCCTCTGGCGTCAGCGTCAATCGTATCCTGATGGTCAATCCGCAGAACTACTTTTGGAAGAAAGGCATGACTCTCGGACAGATACAACTCTCCGAGGTCGTCCGTAACCCTGGCGTGTATCGCCAGCGAGTGCTATCTCTTCGCGCTTGGCTGAGGATATTCACGGGTCAGGTCAACGTCTTGCGCATCGCGATGATTTACCTCCACCGTCTTCGTCTCGCCGGCGAAGCCACTCTGAGAAACCTCGCCCGTCGCCTCCGTATCCGGCTGCCCCAGGATCTTGGGTGGGAGCTTGAAACGATCGTCGCCAGCGGTATTCGCATCACGTTCGTCTTCGCTCGAGGCGAACCCGGTATCGATCTGCTGAAGCTGCAAGCCGGTTCGTCGGTATCGCGACTCGGAGAGCTGTGCCGCGTGCGCATCGTCGACAGCGGCGATCACATTTTCAGTCGACGGGAACCTCGGTCGCTCATGGAAGCCGTTTTGAGCGAAGAACTGTTTGCGCGTGCCGACGATGCAGAAGAGGCAACCGGACGACTCCGATCGGGCACCCCGCAGCAGATCTCGGTAAAATGACCTGACCTATGATGAGGCGTCTCTGGCTACGCCGGTGGAAAGTAAGATTTTAGCGGCGCGATGCGCCGGTTCTTCCGCATCAGGATACTGTGAGCCAGCAAATCACGAATGTAGTGAGGCGTACTGGGGCGCCTCTGTAGCTTACGCTTCAACAATCCCGCGAGGCTTGCAATGGTCGCGACCACGTCGATAAGTACCGCGGCTCCCATTGAATGAGTCATCGCATAATATCGCCTCCGCGAGTCGAACCAATATCCCGGCAAGCGCTGCAGAAAACGCGTTTTCTCCTCGACTTTCGTACTCTTTCCGATCATGTGCATGACGCGGCTTTCGGGGACATACCATGTAGTGAAGCCTGCGCGACGAGCCCGGTGACAAAACTCGGTCTCCTCGAAGTACAGGAAAAAGTTTTCATCGAGGCAGCCCACTGCCGCAAGTACCGCGGGGCGAATCATCATCGATGCCCCGGAAATCCAGTCCGTAGGTCGAGCGGTAAAATTCATTGCCTTCGCTACGGCCCAGCGTGAAAGACAGCGCGTGACCAGCCCCAACTGCATTCCATGCTCGACTTCGCTAAACAAAGTCGGAAACCGAAAGGCAAACGGCCAGTCTTGGCCATCCTCGGTTTCAAAGCTGCTACCGGCAATGCCCACGTCCGGATGACTTTCCAAAAACTCCGCCAGTGCTGCGATAGCTCGGGGACGTACTTGCGTATCAGGGTTCAGTAAATGAATGTAATTGGGACGCCCCTGCTCATAGGCCCTGCGAATGCCGAGGTTATTGCCGTACGAAAAACCACCGTTCTCAGGCGCAAGTACCAGCGTTACCCAAGATGACCAACCATTTCGCTCTACGGCCTGCCCGATCTGCGGAAGGTCTCCCGATGCATTGTCGACCACGACGACACGTATCTTCAGATTTCGCGAATCTCGCTCCAATTCAATTGAAGCTAGACACTCGATGGCTAGCTTTGCAGACTTGTATGTAACGATCACCACTGAGATTTCGATGGCGTTCATCCTTCTCTTCCTTCGAATATATCTTGCATCTCTCGCTGGGAACCCGCGAATGTACTTCCCGCAGGACAGCAGGATCGTGAGGTCTTCCATACTGCCAGAAGGACTCGCTCGTTTTATTGAGCAAATAACTTTCACGTTATTGTCATAAGCGGTTAATATTCTTAAAGATACTCGGAAATCAATTACGATTGCGTCGTCGTTGGGCCCTACGTAAGAATAATGCGCGAGTCGGGCACCGCGGGACTTTTGACAATTATATTGCTACTGCCGAGGATTTCCCGTACCGGAGTGTGAGTCAAGATGAAGACGTTTGAATCAGGCATGGGAGCCGAGCGAAACTATCGGATGCGGGTATCCTAATATGACTGGACTGGTGTCAGCGGGAGACATTGAAAGTCTCGGGCTCGTCGTAATTGGCCGTAATGAGGGAGACCGCCTCGTACGATGCCTTGCTTCAGTGCACTCCATACCCAACCGCGTTTACGTAGATTCTGGTTCCACAGACGGTAGCGTCGAACGCGCCATGCGTGAAGGCGTTTCGGTCATAGAGCTCGAGATTCCGCCGAACTTTACCGCCGCACGCGCGCGAAATAGCGGTTTAGTGAGATTGCTCGCGGAAAGGCCTGACCTGAAATTCGTTCAAATGATCGACGGTGATTGCGAAATCCATCAAGACTGGATTCCGGCGGGATTGGCAGCTCTGCGTGCCGAACCGGATCTCGCCGCGGTCTATGGCCGACTCCGCGAGCGTTTTCCGACTCGATCGATCTATAACGCCCTTTGTGACGACGATTGGAACGTGCCGATCGGAGAGGCGGCAATTGTCGGAGGAATTGCTCTTTTTCGCGTATCCGCTTTGCGCCAGGTAAATTTCTACGACCCCGCAATTATCGCAGGTGAGGAACCGGACTTGGCGATGCGCTTGCGAAAAAAAGGTTGGCGTCTGCGCCGAATCGATGCGGAGATGGGATTTCACGACGCGGATATTACCCGATTCATTCAGTGGTGGAAGCGAACTCGGCGGACAGGACACGCCTATGGAGAACTTGCCTACCGTCATCCGGACGCTCGCAATCCGAATTGGCCGCGTACCATTCAGAGTATTATTTTTTGGGGCGGCGTGATGCCACTTGCTCTGATCGGTACAGTGACGCTGGCGATCTTTGCTAGCATTTATTGGTGGCTCTTTGCTGGACTTGTTATTTTGCCTTGGCCGATACGCGTTCTGCAGATTGCACTGCGTAAGCTACGCGCGGGTTTAGATCTGAAATTGGCCGGCAGCGCAGGTGCATTGTTTATGATCGGCAAAATTCCTCAACTAATAGGATTTACCGAATATCACCGGAATCGCTTAATGGGACGTGCATCACGACTCATAGAGTATAAGGGTCCGGCGGGAACGTGAAAATTTATCGACACAGATTGCTTTCCTCAGCAGGTGAGAAGGCGGATAAGTGCTGCGCCCGGTCCGGGCCTGTTTCGAGACAATGCAATTCATGGGGGAAGGCCTTATACTCATATTTGAGTAATTCAGCAGGACCCTAGTCATGTCGATCAGATCTACGATCACCGCGCAATTCGAGCAGGTTGCGGCGGAGCAAAAGCGAAAGCTCGCCCATCTCTCGGATGATTTGAAGCTTCTTGAGTCGGGTCTTGATTCTCTCAGCTTTGCGTTGATCGTTGCTCGTCTCGAAGATGCGATAGGGTTCGATCCCTTCGATTCTGATGACGAGATGAGGTTTCCGGTCACGTTCGGCGATTTCGTGCAACTTTACATGAATCGGCCGAAGTAAAAGCACACCGGGTCGGACTCTCGAGTTAAAAACGGCCGATTCCTCAGACTTCAAGCCCTTCCAGTAATCGTCCGGCGCGTACCCAAAGTACGCACCCATTTCATCGGTCTTGCGACTTCCCCTGGGTTCCGCGTCGATGCAGGGATGGAATGGGGCGGTGTTCTACGCGTATTCACAGGAACCGTGCACCGACGGCAGCAGCACGCCATCGATCTATCACGCATACGACGACACAGCGCTGATGACGAGCCTTGGGATGAAGGAACGGGATAGTAGGACTGAATCGATGCGGCGGGTAATCGCTTCCTACAAAGAGGGGCGGTATTATCTGGCCCTCGATCGAGCTATTATGAGTTTATGGTTGTTGCTCGATGCGAACCTCGATCAGGTCGTCAATGACCGGCGTCGATCTCGCCGACGCTGCAGATTGTCACTTTTTAAAACAAGGACTTAGCGCGGCATCCTAGTCCTCGCCACAGGGCCCCTCACATATGGGAGCTCAAGTCCAGAGCCTGAGTTGCCATCATGAAAGCGAGAACGATCCCTCAAATTCGTATCGCGAGGACAGCTATACTTCGCGCATTACTCGTTCTGCGGCACAACGTAGGCGCTGAAGTTTCCTCGAATAGCATGCCCAATGTCCTAAATATCGACGACTACGATCTCGAGGAGACTTTGAAGATCGTGGCAGAGTTCGGCTGCGACCGTTTCGGCTATGTGGTCACTCCGAACGTCGACCATGTAATCCGTCACTACCAAGACAGTCAATTTCGCTCGCTGTACGCACACGCTTCGTACGTGCTACTCGACAGCCGTTTTCTCGCTCACACCATCGGCCTGTTCCGACGCCAAATCCTTCGGGTCTGCTTGGGCAGCGATCTCACGAGTGCCGTACTGAGTTCGGTAATCAAGCCGCTTGACGTTACCGTTCTGGTGGGCGCAACTGCGGCACAAGCCGAAATCCTGAGGGAGCGATTCGGCCTGAAGGCCCTCCATCACATCGACCCACCCATGAATTTCATTCGCGATCCGTCGGCGGTGGAAGCCTGCCTGCGCGAGATCGAGACGGTCGGTCCGTTCCGGTTTTGCTTTTTGGCGATAGGTTCGCCGCAGCAGGAAATCATAGCCAAGAAGCTCAAGGAGCGTGGCGTCGCGCGCGGCCTGGCACTGTGTATTGGCGCTGCCATCGACTTCATGACTGGAGTAGAAAAGCGCGCGCCGCTCTGGGTGCAGCGATTGGGTTTCGAATGGTTGTTCCGCCTTTTGCAAAATCCGCGGCGCATGGCGAAGCGGTATTTAGTGCGCGGTCCCCGCATTTTCCTGTTGTTGCCCCGCATTGAGCTGAGGGTGCGCAAGCACGCCGCACTTCCGGGCGAGTGCAAAGAGGCGTCAAGCCCACCTCCGACACCGGGTCTGCCAACACCCACCACGCCCGCTCCCGCGCTTACTCGGGCAATTCTTGGCGGTTCCGGCCGAGCCGGGTAATCCACGGGCCCTCCATAAGCAATATCCTTCCGAGAATTCGCCTCGGACTGCCCGCTCGTCTTGCGATTCTCGGCGCGGCTTTTTTGCTCGAAAAGATCCTACTCAACACCTTCGTCGACTTCGACCGGGCACAGACGGCTGAGGGCCTTGGTGCGGTCGTGCGCGACACGCAGCACTGGGGCTTTCGCTTTCTGGTCGCTCTGTCGGGGGCCGTTGCACTGTTTGCCTATGTCGACGCGGGACAAAGGCTGCGCCGCGCGGATACAGCTTTTAGCTGCACCACGGTACGTGTTGGGTGGGCGGTTTTACATTTTCTGCTCGTTGCGTGCCTGATTCCATTGAGCCATTTGCTGTACAGCGACGTGAGTCCGCTGCCCTTGGCGATGACCGTTACCTTCTGGGTAGCGATCGGTGGCACAGCCGCACTCAGCGCCGCAGCTGCCATGGCACCTTGGCCACTCTGGCGCGAAGCGATGGCCGCGCTCGGGACCACGTGGTGGTACGCATTGATTGCGGCTCTGCTGAGCGCGAGCGCGATACAACTGAGCCAGCGACTGTGGGCTCCCACGGCGACTCTGACGTTCAATCTGGTGCGCGACCTGCTTCGGCCCGTCATACCAATGCTGAACGCCGATCCGGCAACCCGTATCCTCAGCACCGATCGCTTTGCAGTAGAGGTTTCTGACATTTGCTCAGGCCTCGAAGGTGTCGGTTTGATATTGGCATTCTCGGGCGCCTGGCTGCTTTACTTCCGCCGCGAATACATTTTCCCGCGCGCGCTGTTGCTGATTCCCGCAGGCGTCGCAGCAATGTTTGGCCTCAACGTCTTGCGCATTGCCGCACTGATTCTGATCGGCGATGCCGGCTATCCGCAGGTGGCCATCTACGGATTTCATTCACAGGCGGGCTGGATAGCGTTCATTGCGGTGGCCTGCGGTCTGGTCCTGGTGAGCCGGCATGCTGCCTGGCTGAATCGGACAGCCAAGCACTCCGGCGTGTCGACGGCGACGCACAACCCAACGGCGGTCTACCTGATGCCCCTGTTGGCAATTCTGGGGGCTGGTGCCATTGCTCGCGCCATTTCCGGCAGTTTCGAGTTCTTCTATCCCCTGCGCGTGATGGCGGCCTTACTGATGCTCACCCTCTACCGGCACGAGCTGGCGGCGATTGATTGGCAATGGAGCTGGCGCGGGCCCGTCGTGGGCGCGCTCGTTTTTTTAGTGTGGATTGTGGGCGCACATTTCCTGCTGCCGGAGCGCACGATGCCCGAGGATCTGGCAAGAGCGCCCACCGTGCTGCGGGGACTTTGGATCGTGAGTCGGGCAGCCGGTTCTATCCTTGTCGTGCCGATCGCCGAAGAACTCGCCTATCGCGGCTACCTCATGCGGCGATTGATCAACGTGGACTTCGAGTCGGTACCCTTCCATTCCGTCCGTTGGCCTGTGTTGTTCGTGACGGCGATCGCCTTCGGCCTTGCGCATGGCACCCTTTGGCTGCCCGCCATCGCCGCGGGTCTCGCGTATGGCGTGATACTCGTGCGCAGCGGTCGCATCGGCGAAGCCATCACCGCTCACGCCACGACCAATGCGCTGATCGCCGCAAGCGTACTCATGGCGAGTGATTGGCGGCTCTGGTAACTCCGCCGCCGTGTTTCGGCGGTATTAACATATTATTTTCAAAGTGCTACACGAGCCAGCCTTTCTGGAAGCAAGCGTTGCCAATCGCCGATGCCCGGCCTACTATTTTGGTGCCCTCTTCCGATTGAGCGAGGATTTCACCATGGTTCGAAAGATCAGTTTAGCCCTAGTGTTGATGACCATGGCGGGCGTCGCCTCTGCTAAGGACTTAGACTCGAACAAGTGCTTTCAGATTCTCTGGTTTGACTTCTGCCCACCCTCAGAGAAGCATGGTCCGGTCCAGGCGCCCGAAATCGATCCTGCCTCGGCGATGGCTGGCCTGACGATGCTGGCGGGCGGCCTGGCCGTGCTGCGCGGTCGCCGCAAAATAAGATCTAAGGAATGATAGCCGGGCGTCAGTAGCCGGTAGTTGGCTCGGGCGCGTCCGGATCGATGTCAGGCCGCGCGTTCGGCCGATATCCTACCGTCAGAATTGCGCGATTCTCCCGGTACCCGAAGCTACCCGCCGTCACGCGAGCACTGTGCTCGGCTCGCAACCTCACCTCGAGTCCACGGCCGTGCCGCCAGGTCAGCCCGGCGGCAACCAATTCGTCATCGTAGTTGGAGCTGCCGATTCCAGCCGCGGCGAGGCTGTGAACGTAATCGGTCTTGTAGATTCGGCCCTGGACCTCGGCGGTCAGTGCCCGAGTCAATCTTCGCGCCACTCGAAACTCAGCCCCGCTGCGGCTGTTGTCGAGCAGGGAAACGCCGTCATAGATGTCCCGCTCCCAACGTCCGCTCACGCTAATCGAAGTGCGGTAGCGCTGATACTGCCAGGCGGCCGAAGCATAGTTGGCCGTGTAGTTATCGGATGTCTGCGCAGCCGGCGCCGTTCCTATCACGCCGATCGCCCCACTTTGGAGGCTACTGAAGCTGGTACTGGCATCGGTCAACTCGCGGCCCACTGACAGAGTCAGCTTGGCCGCCGCGGAGAGCTTGCGGGCCAGCTGAAGCTTGGCGAGGCCGCCCGTGGTGGAGGTACCGTTCTGGGCGATCGTGGTGGCGCCCAGGTCAGCCGAAATATCGCTACGAGCCCCATGCACTTCATAGCGTCCAAAACCGTTGGTGCGCTCGAAATCGGAATTGAGTGCCGTATTGTCGAACAACACGCGCTCGGAATTGCCATTGAGCGACACGCTGGATTGGGCGGAAAGCTGCAGACCCCAGGCGAGGTCGCCCAGCAGCCGATTGCTGTTGAACGGGCTGGTTTGATACTGCGCACGGCCGTAGCGCGCGCTCGCGTTGATGAAACTCGTCGCGCCCAAGCGCAAGGCCAGGTCCGGGCCCGTGCTCACGTAATTCACATTCTCGAGATTGGCCGGCGTGACCGGCGTGAATGGATCGAGAGCTGCTTGCCCGAAGTCATCTGTGAGCACCCAGGTCAATCGCTCTGGGATCAGCGCGACATGCGCACCGCCGTCGAAGCGGCCGATGACCTGGTTGTTGTAGGCGCCCTGCAAGTAATCGAGATAGGTGAAATCGCCCTTCGCATCCACATCCAGCAGCCGGCTCTTCTGTTTGACGTCGAAGTCGACGTCCGCCAAGGCAATGGTCTGACTGATCTTCCCCGTGGAGACCAGGGTAACGTTGTCGGATTCG
Source organism: uncultured Gammaproteobacteria bacterium (assembly GCA_963779985.1). GTDB lineage: Bacteria > Pseudomonadota > Gammaproteobacteria > Steroidobacterales > Steroidobacteraceae > Bog-1198. Next base: position 213,205 of record CAVZZW010000004.1, on the reverse strand, counting down.
GCAACTCCCGCATCGACGCCGTAAATCAATGTTTGCCCTCGGGAAGCAACGTCAGAAGTCACTGTTTCCGCCTTGCTGACGGAGATCAGTGCAAGGAGGGACACGATTGCGCCCGGCAGATGCCGGGAGCCCGATCTAAGTCGCATCGCGATGAGTCTCGTACGATCCGTACCCGTAGTACCCGTCCGCCCCGCTTACATTGACTTGGTTCAGGATGATGCCGCCCGTTTGTTGAATATCGAACAATCCGATCGCGTCCTGCACCGCCTGCCGCGGCGTGTGCCCTGCGCGAACCACGAGAACGATCTGGCCGGCAAGCTTGACCAGCGTACGCCCCTCGTTGGTGAGGAGCAGCGGCGGCGAATCCAACAGCACGATGCGGCGCCGGCTGCGGCAGAGCTGTGCGATGATTTGCCGCATGCGGTTGCTGCTCAAGAGCTCCGTCGTAGCCTCGACCCGTCTTCCGGCCGGCAGAATGGACAGCCCGCCCAAGTTCGTTTGCACGACCAGCGATTCGACGTCTACCGAATCGTCGACCAATGCATCCAGGAGACCGCCCTCTCCTCTAACCCCGCAGATGTCGCTGACGTGCTGTTTGGCCACATCGCAGTCGACCAGCAGCACCGAGATGTCGCGTTCGAGTGCCATGCTGAGCGCGAGGTTGATGCTGGTGAAGGTCTTGCCGTCGCCCGGCAGCGCGCTCGTGATCATGATCAGGCGTGGCTCGCCGGCGGCGGTGATGTCCGACATGGCGCGGTCGATGAGCGGGCGCTTGATCCGGCGATAGTGGTCGGCGAACTGTTGATCCTTGCCCGACTCCGGCAAATATCCGCGGGCGCGCAGAGCTTCCATGTTCAGCGTCATTCGCTTCGCGGATGTCGCCTCCGGATCGTGCACCTGATCGACGACCGGCGGTGCGGCGATCGGTATCGTCGCCGTATGCCCGGTCGCCGGCGCGGCGCTTCGCGCCCGATCCCTCATCCTGGCGATCGCTTGTTCGACTAGGCTCATGTCTGCACCAGCGAGCGAATGGAGTGGGCGGTCAGTCGGGCACCCGCCCAGTTCAAGGCGAACGCGGCTGCCAACGCCGCCATCAGGCAGGCCGTCGCCGCGGAAAACTTCCACATGTCGCGGCGAAACTCCCGCCCCTGCCGGGTCGGAAAAGCCACACCGACCACGCCAAGAACGGGGAAGCCGGTGAGCTCGCTCAGCGCTGGCACGGAGCTCACGACGGGTTTCCACACATGCAGCCCGTAGGCAACGGCGCCACCCAGCAGCATGGCGGCCATCCATATCCCGCCGAGCAGCGCGGTGCGTCTGGGCCAGACGGGTGTTATCGGGGCGGTAGGCGGCAGCACGACTTCAAATCGAACCGATCCCGCGTTGTCCGCGCGTTCGCCCAAGCGTGCCTTCTGGTAGCTCTCCAGCAGCGCGGTGTATTGCGCTTTGTTGACGTCGTAGTCGCGATTGAGCTGCTGAAATTCCGCTTCCACCTGCGGCGCGCTGTTCAACCGCTGGCGTAGTTCGGCGACGGTGCTCTGGTGCTGCGTCAGTTGTCGCCGCAAGGCGGCAATCTCAACCTCTTCCTTGTTGAGCTCGAGCTGAATGTTTTGGTACACGGGATTGTTGCCGGCGCCGCTCGACGCAACCGCACTGGCATCGCCGCGGCGCAGGCTCGCCAGTTCGACCACGCGCCGTTTTTTCAATTCATCGAGCGTCGCGCGCGCCGCAATCACGTCCGGGTGCTTGTCCGTGAATTTGAGCAGCAACTCATCCAGCTTCGCTTGCGCCTCTTGGATACGGCTGAGCGTGTCGCTGCCGCCGGTCAAACCTCGGCCACCGAGCGTGGGCGTCGAGATACCCGCTGCGGATATGGCCGCATCGCTGTGCAGCTGCTTGGTGAGTTCGTCGCGGCGGCTCAAGGCGATCGCCAGATCGGTCTCGGCTTTCTTGGCCGCATCCACCTGAGTCTGCAATTGCGCGAAATAGCCACCCTGCTCGCTCGGCATCAGGCCGACGTTCTTCTTCTTGAACGCAGCCAGGCGATCCTCGGCCGCACTCAATCGCTGCTCGTAATCTTTAATCTGGGTCTCGAGAAACTTTTGCGCTTGTTCCGACCCTTCGCGTTTGCCCCCCAAGGTCTGCTCCACGAAAGTATTGAGCAGGGTCTCTACCACGCGTAAGGCGCGATCCCGGCTCACGTCCGTGTAGTGAAAACTGTAGATGGTTCCGGCAGTGCTGCGCTCATCGCCCTGACTGCCCGCATTGACCACGGTCAGTGCGATGCGGTTGCTCAGCCGGTCGAGGATGGTGGTGCGTGCACGCTCATCCGTAACCGTGGCCGGCAACACGCCCGTGCCCTTGGCGATCTGTTCCAATTGCGGCCCTTCCAGCAATGACTGACGCACATAGTTGATTTGCGCATCGACATTCTGGTCGGTGGTCAGTCCCTGCAAGGCCGGCTTCAGTGCGGTACGCGTGTCCACGAAGACGCGCGCATCGGCCGCAAATCGATCCGGAAGCGTAAACACGATTCCCCAGCCAATCACAGACGCGGCCGCAGCAGCAGCCAGCGCCGTCCACCGAAAGCGCCACGCGCTGCGGACTTCCTCCAGAGCTCGGTCCAACTCCTGCTTCATGGCGAAGCCTTGAGCATCAGAATCGCGTCTCCGGCACGACCAGCACGTCGCCTGGCCGAAGAGGCAAGTTCTGCTTCATGTCACCACCATTCAAAAGGGCATCGAGCTTGATCTTGATTTCCGATTGCTTGCCGCCCTCGGCACGGACCAACCGCGCACGATTGCCCGCCGCGAATTGGCTCAATCCGCCCACCGCCAGTACCGCATCGAGCACCGTCATTCCATCTCTGTAGGGTAAGGACTGAGGGGTCTTTACCTGACCGATGACCTTGACTTGGCTATACACGCTCAGCGCGATCGTGACGACAACGCTGACCTTGGGCGCCTTGATGTATTCGGCCAAGGACTTTTCGATGTCGCGCGCCAACTGGGACGGAGTCTTGCCGACTGCGACCATGTCCTCCACCAGCGGCGTAGAAATTTTACCGTCGGGACGCACGGGGAGCGTCGCCGTCAGTTCGTCATTTTGAAACACCGAGACCTTCAAGGTGTCGCCGGGGCCTATGCGGTAGTCCGGGGATACCGCCCCCGCGACCGTAGGCTCGGCAGCCATGGCGGGATACCCCGGAACGGCGGCGGTCATGGAGACCAACCACAGCATGAAGAACCCAAGGAATTCCCGCGATTTCAATGATTTGGCGCTCATCACGAAAGTATATTACCTCGGCTGCACTCTGGTTGCCGTCTAAATTACTAGTTTAGATGAGGGTGTGCGAAAAGCGCTCGGATTTAACCACACGGAGGACGCACCCACCGTGACCGACGTCTAGCCAATCGCTGGTAACATTCCGACTGGATGCACCAAGCCGGCTCGAATTGACTATGGACCGCCCCCTGCCCAACACCTATTGGGTGATCCCCGGTCGCTTGCTGGCCGGCGAATACCCCGGCGGCACCGACTTCTCCGACTCCCGCGCCAGGCTGGCGCGCGCTGCAAGATACCGGCATCGATTACTTCGTCGATCTCACCGAAGAGGGTGAGCTGCCGGCCTATTCGCATCTGCTGCCGTTTCGCGTCAAGTACCTGCGCTGCGCCATCGCCGATCAGGGTGTTCCCCAGCACCCGGCGCAGCTGCAAAAGCTCCTGGCCGACCTGCGCACGGCGTTGGCGGCGGGCCGCAGCCTGTACGTCCACTGCCGCGCCGGCATCGGGCGCACCGGCCTCGTCATGGGCTGCTATCTGGCGGAGGAAAGCGGTGACGGCAAGACGGCGCTCAAGGATCTGAATCGCCTGTGGCGCCACAGCCCGCGCGCCAAGAGCTGGCCCACGGTGCCGCAGACCGCGGAACAGGCCGATTACATCCAGCGCTGGCCGACGCTCGGAAAGCGAACCGCTCGAGGCTAGACAGTGATACCTTGATGGGCTTACCCGTCAGGAGACTCGCGTGAATCAATATAAGCCAAGCCCCGGTTCCGGGCGCCCCTCGGTTTCGTCAGGCGATGATCCGATGATGGACTTCCGGGCGCGCCTGGTGCATCAACAAGCCGAAGCCGCGGAGCGTCGCCGCACGGATCTCGCGGAGCAATGCTCACGGCTCAAGACCGCAGAAGAGCGGATCCGCATTTGGGAACGCATTCATGAGGTCACTCTGCCGCGCGACCCGGCACACCGTTTGGTGGACATCATCGCGGCCAATACCGGCCTGACCGATGCCGACGTCCGCGACGAGCAGCAGCGCCGCGCCACGCTGCGAGCCGCCGTCTAGTTTGGTGGGCCGAGGGGCCCTATCCTAGCGCCTCCCCGCGGGCGCCCTCATGAGCGCGGGCGCCTAGATCTCCCAGGTCAAATCGGCATCGATGATGCCGGCCTCGCGCAAATGCGCGATCACTCGAGCCGCCGCCGCCTCCGGGTTCAACCGGGTGGTATCCAAGCGGATTTCCGGATCTTCAGGGGCCTCGTACGGTGAATCGATGCCGGTGAAGTTCTTCAGCTCGCCGCGGCGCGCCTTCTTGTAGAGTCCCTTGGCGTCGCGCGCCTCCGCCATCGTCAACGGCGTGTCGACGAACACCTCGATGAACTCGCCCGCCTCGACCAGGGCGCGCGCCATGCGCCTCTCCGAGCGAAACGGCGAAATGAAGGACACCATGACGATGAGTCCGGCGTCCACCATCAGACGCGCCACTTCGGCGACCCGGCGGATGTTCTCGACTCGATCCTGGTCCGCGAAGCCCAAGTCCTTGTTGAGGCCGTGACGCACATTGTCGCCGTCGAGCAAGTACGTCTGCCGGCCGTCGGCATGGAGCTGCTTCTCGACTAAGTTGGCGATGGTCGATTTGCCGGCGCCCGACAGGCCGGTGAACCAGAGAATGCAGGGCTTCTGATGGCTCAATTGCGCACGCGCGTGCTTGTTCACGTCCAACGCCTGCCAGTGCACGTTCTGCGACCGGCGCAGCGCGAAATGCAGCAGTCCCGCTCCCACCGTGTTGTTGGTGAGCCGGTCGATCAGAATGAAACCGCCCAGCACCCGGCTGTCCGCATACGGCTCGAAGGCGATGGCGTTGGACAGTTCGAGTCCACAGACGCCGATATCGTTGAGATCGAGCTTCTTTGCCGCGAGATGTTCCATGGTATTCACGTTGACGCGATACTTGATCGGCGCCACCGTCGCGGTCACCGTCTTGGTGCCGAGCTTGAGCAGATAGGCACGGCCCTGCAGCAGCGGCTCATCGTGCATCCAGATGATGGTGGCCTCGAACTGATTGGCAACCGCCGGCGGCGCATCCGCGATGCTGAGCACATCTCCCCGGCTCACGTCGATCTCATCGGCGAGCGTCAGGGTCACCGATTGGCCGGCAACCCCCAGGGAAGCCTCGCCCTCTCCCGTCAGTACCCGGGCCACGGTGCTGGTGCGGCCCGAGGGCAGCACGCGTACCGCATCGCCCGGGCGCACCACACCGCTCGCGATGAGCCCGGCAAACCCGCGGAACTCCTGATTGGGGCGATTGACCCATTGCACCGGCATGCGAAACGCCGCGCCCTGCGCGGGGTCGGGCAACACCACGGTCTCGAGATGCTCCAACAGGCCGGGGCCCCGGTACCAGGGAGTATTCTTGCTCCGCGACGTGACGTTGTCGCCCGCGACCGCGGAGACTGGGATGCAGGTGATCGCCTCGAGCTTGATTTGCGCGGCGAACGCACGGTACTCGCTCTCGATTTGGTCGAACACCGCTTGCGAGTAGTCCACCAGATCCATCTTGTTCACCGCCACGACGATGTGGCGAATGCCGAGCAGCGCCGCGAGATAGCTATGGCGTCGCGTCTGCGTGAGCACGCCCTTGCGCGCATCGATCAAGATCACCGCAAGATCCGCGGTCGAGGCGCCCGTGACCATGTTGCGCGTGTACTGCTCGTGGCCCGGTGTGTCGGCCACGATGAACTTGCGCTTCTCCGTGGTGAAGAACCGGTAGGCGACATCGATGGTGATGCCCTGTTCGCGCTCCGCGGCCAAGCCGTCGACCAGCAGCGCGAAATCGATTTCCCCGCCGCGCGTGCCGACCTTCTTCGAGTCAGCGCGCAGCGCCGCGAACTGATCCTCGAAGATCATTTTCGATTCGTACAGCAGGCGCCCGATCAAGGACGACTTGCCGTCGTCCACCGAACCGCAGGTGATGAAGCGCAGCAGGCCCTTGCGCTGATGCCGCTCGAGATACTCCTCGATGTCGGCCGCGCCGCCGCTCGAGGTAGCCGCCGCGCTCCCGCCCGAGCCCGCCGTGCCCGCGGCCATCAGAAATACCCCTCTTGTTTTCTCTTCTCCATCGACGCCGCTCCGTCCTTGTCGACGCCGCGTCCCTCGCGTTCCGAGGTCTTCGCCGCCAGCATTTCCCGGATCACCGCCGGCACGTCATCGGCGCGGCTCAAGGTGGCGCCCGTCAGCGGATAGCAGCCGAGAGTGCGGAAGCGCACCTGCAGTGTCTCGACGCGGTCGGTCGCCTCCAGCGGCAGACGATCATCGTCGACCATGATCAGGCGCCCGTCGCGGCGCACCACCGGCCGGGACTTGGCGAGGTACAGGGGCACGATGGGAACCTGCTGCACATGGATGTACTGCCACACGTCGAGCTCGGTCCAGTTCGACAGCGGGAACACGCGGATGCTCTCGCCGCGATGCTTGCGCGCGTTGTACAGCGACCAGAGTTCGGGACGCTGGTTCTTCGGGTCCCAGCGATGCTGCGCCGAGCGAAACGAGAACACGCGCTCCTTGGCGCGGCTCTTTTCCTCGTCGCGGCGGCCGCCGCCGAAGGCCGCATCGAAGCCGTACTTGTCCAAGGCCTGGCGCAGGGCCTGGGTAAGCATGATGTCGGAATACGCCGCGCCATGGGTCCATGGCTTGACGCCCGCACGCTCGCCCTCCTCGTTGGTGTGCACCAGGAGTTCCAAGCCGAACTTCAGGGCGGTGGCGTCGCGGAATTCCAGCATCTCGCGGAAATCCCACCCCGAGGCGATCTGCAGCAGCGGGAACGGCGGCTTCGCGGGCGCAAAGGCCTTGCGCGCCAGATGCAGCATCACCGAGCTGTCCTTGCCCACCGAATACAGCATGACCGGCTTTTCGCATTCCGCGACCACTTCGCGGAAAATGTGAATGCTCTCGGCTTCGAGCCGCTGCAAATAGTCCAGCGTTGACATTTACACTGAATATTTCGCGGGCGTCTTGCGGCGAACTTCCTCGGCGGTCACGCCGGGCGCAAGCTCGATGAGCTTGAATGCATCCTTGCGCGTGGGCCGCGAGAACACCGCAAGATCGGTGATCACCATGTCGACGACGTTGGTGCCGGTCAGCGGCAATTCGCAGCGCGTCTTGAACTTGGGATCACCGTCCTTGGAGGTATGGTCCATGACCACGACCACGCGTTTGACCCCGGCAACCAGGTCCATGGCGCCGCCCATGCCCTTCACCATCTTGCCGGGAATCATCCAATTGGCGAGATCACCGTTTTCCGCCACTTCCATGGCGCCCAGCACCGCCAGATCGATGTGTCCGCCGCGGATCATGGCGAAACTGTCGGCGGAGGAAAAGTACGAGGTCATCGGCAGCGCCGTCACCGTCTGCTTGCCGGCATTGATCAAGTCGGCATCTTCCTCGCCCTCGAACGGGAACGGTCCCGTGCCCAGCATGCCGTTCTCCGACTGCAGCACCACCTTCATGCCGGGCGGAATGTAGTTGGCCACCAAGGTCGGAATACCGATGCCGAGATTGACGTAGAAACCGTCGGAGAGCTCGCGCGCCGCGCGCGCCGCCAAATCCTCACGCGACCACGGCATTGCCTTTCTCCTCGCGCTTGCGCACGGTGCGCTTCTCGATCAACTTCGTATAACGCGCACCCTGAATGATGCGCTGGACGAAAATTCCCGGCGTATGGATGCAATCCGGATCGAGGGTCCCGGGCTCCACCAGCTCTTCGACCTCCGCCACGGTGACGCGCGCGGCGGTGGCCATGTTGGGATTGAAATTGCGCGCGGTCTTGCGATAGATGAGGTTGCCCTCGGTATCGCCCTTCCACGCCTTGACCAGCGACACGTCGGCCGTGAGTCCGGTCTCGAGCACGTAGGTTTCCCCATCCACGATCGCGTGTCGGCTTGCCTTCGGCCACCAGCGTGCCCGCGCCCACCTTGGTGTAGAAGCCGTAAATTCCGGCCCCGCCGGCGCGGATGCGCTCCGCCAGGGTACCCTGCGGGTTGAACTCGAGCTCCAACTCGCCGGCGAGATACTGCCGCTCGAACTCCTTGTTCTCGCCCACATACGAGGAAATCATCTTGCGGATCTGACGGGTCTGCAGCAGCAACCCCAAACCGACGCCGTCGAGGCCCGCATTGTTGGAGACCACGGTGAGCTTGCCTATTCCGGAGGCATGCAAGGCGTCGATCAGATTTTCAGGAATGCCGCAGGCGCCGAAGCCCCCGCACATCAGGGTCATGCCCTCTTTCACGACGCCGCTCAGGGCAGCGGCGGCATCCCGGTACACTTTGCCACTCGAATTTCGCTCATCTGCCCGCCCTTCTTTGAGTCAATACCGGTACTGGTCGACCTTGTACGGGCCCTGTTTGTCGACGCCGATGTAGCGCGCCTGGGTGTCGGTCAGTTCGGTGAGCTGTGCGCCGAGCTTGGAGAGCTGCAGCCGCGCCACTTTCTCATCGAGATGCTTGGGCAGCACGTACACGCCGACGGGGTACTTCTGGGTGTTGGCGAAGAGCTCGATCTGCGCGAGCACCTGGTTCGCGAACGAGGAGCTCATCACGTACGAAGGATGGCCCGTGCCGCAGCCTAAGTTCACCAAGCGGCCCTTCGGCCAGCAGGATGATCCGCTTGCCGTCGGGGAAGATCACGTGATCGACCTGCGGCTTGATGTTGTCCCAGGCGTATTGCTTGAGCGCCGCCACTTCGATTTCGTTGTCGAAATGTCCGATGTTGCACACGATGGCCTGGTCCTTCATGCGCTTCATGTGATCGTGGGTGATGACATGGAAATTGCCGGTGGCCGAGACGAAGATGTCGGCCTTGTCCGCGGCATAGTCCATGGTGACCACGCGATAGCCTTCCATCGACGCCTGCAGTGCGCAGATCGGATCGATCTCGGTCACCCAGACCTGCGCCGACAGCGCGCGCAGCGCCTGCGCCGAGCCCTTGCCCACGTCGCCGTAGCCGCACACCAGCGCGACCTTGCCGGCGATCATCACATCGGTGGCGCGCTTGATGGCATCCACCAGGGATTCGCGGCAGCCGTAGAGATTGTCGAACTTGGACTTGGTGACCGAATCGTTGACGTTGAACGCCGGGAACGCCAGCCTGTCCTTCCTTGGCCATTTGATACAGGCGCTTGACGCCGGTGGTGGTCTCTTCGGTGACGCCCTTGATCTTGGCGAGGCGCGTCGAATACCACTTGGGATCGGCATTGAGCTTGGCCTTGATCGCGGCGAACAGGCATTCCTCTTCCTCGTTGCCGGGCGCGCGATCAGCGATGCGTCCTTCTCCGCCTTGGCGCCCAGATGCAGCAGCAGCGTGGCATCGCCGCCGTCGTCCAGAATCATGTTCGAATGACCGCCGTCGGGCCATTCGAAAATGCGATGCGTGTAGTCCCAGTACTCGGCGAGCGATCTCGCCCTTGACCGCGAATACCGGCGTGCCGCCGGCGGCGATGGCCGCGGCCGCATGATCCTGCGTCGAATAGATGTTGCACGACGCCCAGCGCACCTGCGCGCCCAGGGCGTTCAGGGTCTCGATCAGCACCGCCGTCTGAATGGTCATGTGCAAGGAGCCGGTGATGCGCGCGCCGCGCAAGCGGCTGCTGCGCCGCGTACTCATGCCGGATCGCCATGAGGCCGGGCATTTCCGTCTCGGCGATCTTGATTTCCTTGCGGCCCCAATCGGCCAGAGCTCAGATCCTTGACCAGGAAATCCTGGGATTGTTTGATTGCTGCATTCATCGATCGATCTCCGTTATGACGGCGCTCAGGCGGCGCGCGTTGCTTTGAATTCGGCGGCGAGACGTGCCGCCTTGTCGGTGCGCTCCCAGGTGAACTCCGCTTCCTTGCGGCCGAAATGCCCGTAGGAGGCGGTCTTCTGATAGATCGGCCGCGCGAGATCCAGCATTTCGCGCAGGCCAAAGGGCGTCAGATCGAAATGCGCGCGCACCAGCTGCGTCAGGCGCGTGTCGGGCAACTTACCCGTGCCGAAGGTCTCGACCATGATGGAGGTGGGTTCGGCCACCCCGATGGCATACGAGACCTGCACTTCGCAGCGCTCGGCGAGCCCCGCGGCGACGATGTTCTTGGCCACGTAGCGCGCGGCATAGGCCGCCGAACGATCCACCTTGGACGGGTCCTTGCCGGAGAAGGCACCGCCGCCATGGCGCGCGAATCCGCCATAGGTATCGACGATGATCTTGCGTCCGGTGAGGCCGCAATCGCCGACCGGTCCGCCGATGACGAATCGCCCGGTGGGATTGATGTGGTACTTGGTGTGCTTGTCGATCCACTTGGCCGGCAGCACCGGCTTCAAGATCTCCTCGATGACGGCTTCGCGCAACTGCTTGGTGCTGATGCTGTCCTCGTGCTGGGTGGACAGCACCACCGCTTCCAATCCCACCGGCTTGTCGTTTTCGTAGCGCAGGGTGACCTGGCTCTTGGCGTCCGGCCGCAGCCAGGGCAGCTTGCCGCTCTTGCGCACCTGGGCCTGGCGCTTCACCAGGCGATGCGCGAGCGTGATGGGCGCCGGCATCAGCACGTCGGTCTCATTGGTGGCGTAGCCGAACATCAGACCCTGATCGCCCGCCCCCTGCTTGCGCTCGTCCTTGCGGTCGACGCCCTGGGCGATGTCGGGCGACTGCTTGCCGATGATGTTGAGCACGCCGCAACTGGCGCCGTCGAACCCCATGTCCGAGGTGTCGTAGCCGATGTCGAGCACGGTTTTGCGCACGATGGCTTCCACATCGACCCAGGCGCTGGTGGTGACTTCGCCGGCGACGATCACCACGCCGGTCTTGACCAGGGTCTCGCAGGCCACGCGGCCCTTGGGGTCCGCGGTCAGGATGGCGTCGAGCACCGCATCCGAGATCTGGTCGGCGACCTTGTCGGGGTGTCCTTCGGAGACCGACTCCGAGGTAAACGAGAAGCTTCTGCTCATGACGTCAAATTCCTTGCTTGTTAGCCAAAATTGTCCTGATAGCGGCGGTCGAATTCCGCTCGGGTGATGCTGTGGTTCTGCGGTCCGCGCGACTCGATCTTGATCGCGCCCATCAGCGAGGCCACCCGCCCGGTGGTTTCCCAGTCCATACCGTGCAACAGGCCGTGAATTAGACCAGCGCGGTAGGCATCCCCGCAACCCGTGGGATCGACCACGGCCTTAGGTCTGGCGCAGGGGATGTTCAAGGTCCTGCCCTTGGTATAGATCTCGACCCTTCTGCGCCCCGGGTCACCACCAGGGCCTCGACCTGGGCGGTGACATCAGAGACCGTCAAACCGGTCTTTTGTTGCAGCAGACCCCATTCATAGTCGTTGACCGCCACCCAGCGCGCCTGCGCGATGAAGGTTTTGAGCTCCTCGGCGCCGAACATGGGCATTCCCTGGCCGGGGTCGAAGATGAAGGGGATCTTCGCGGCCGCGAATTGCGCGGCGTGCTCGATCATGGCCTGCCGGCCGTCGGGAGCCACGATGCCGAGCGCGATGCCCGGGGCCCGCGTCCGACACCCGGTTCAGATGCGCATGCTGCATTGCTCCTGGGTGGAAGGCGGTGATCTGATTGTCATCCAGGTCGGTGGTGATGAAGGCCTGCGCGGTGAAGGTTTCGTCCACCACCTTGATGTGATCGACGGGGATGCCCTGATCGACCATCCGCTCGCGGTACGGCGCAAAATCGTGGCCGGCGGTGGCCATGGGGACCCCCCGGTCGCCCAGAAGCTTCAGGTTGTACGCGATATTCGCCGCGCAGCCGCCGAACTCGCGGCGCATGTCGGGCACCAGGAACGAGACGTTCAAGATGTGAATCTTGTCGGGGAGAATGTGCGATTTGAAGCGGTCCTGGAACTGCAAAATCGTGTCGTAAGCCACTGAGCCGCAAATCAACGCGGCATTCCCATTCAAGCGATCTTGCACCATCCGCACATCCAGTCAGTTAAACCCCCATTCTACAAGCAACCCATGACGGCCGCTGCAGCGAATCGCGAACCATACCGGCCTCCCTCTGCTCTCGAGTCTCGGCCGTGCCGGGCGCCCGGTAGCGCCGCGCGAAATAACTGCGACAATGCGGCGGTCTTATCGGCATACGGGATTTTGCTCGTTATTCAACCCTACAGGAGAGCATCGATGAAGAAGACCAGTGCAACCGTGACCGCCATCAGCAGCCTGCTGAGCTTGGGCGCCGCCTTTGCGACGCCGACTTTTGCCGCCGACAAGGTCGAGATGGAGAAGTGCTACGGCGTGGTGAAAGCCGGCAAGAACGACTGCGCGGGTCCCGCGCATGCCTGCGCCGGACAGGCGAAAGCGGATGCGGGTGGCAAGGAATACGTCACCCTGCCGAAGGGCACCTGCGCGCGGCTGTCCGGCGGCAGTCTGACCGCGAAATAAGTGCACGCCGGTACGGATCAACCGTCACGCGCACCGCGGCTTGCAGCTCAGTGCCGGCGAAAGCCGGCATCGGGCTTCGGGCAGCGCACCATCTGCGAGTGCTGTCCGAGTCCCCGGCGGTGGCCTGGTTCGAGGCGCACACCGAGAACTACTTCGCGGACGGTGGTGCGCATGTGGAGGTCTTGACGCGGATTCGCGCGAATTATCCGCTGTCGCTGCACGGCGTCGGCCTGTCCATTGGGTCGACCGATCCGCTCGACGATGCGCATCTGGCGCGCGTGCGGCGCGCGGTACACCGCTTCGAGCCGGCGCTCGTGTCCGAGCATTTGTCATGGAGTTCCGTCGGCGGCCGCTTTGCGAACGATCTGCTGCCTCTGCCCTACACCGAAGAGGCCTTGCGGCACGTGAGCTCGCGTATCGCGCAGGTGCAGGATTTCCTGGGCAGGCGGATCTTGATCGAGAACGTGTCGAGCTACTTGCAATTCGATTGTTCGCGGATGCCGGAGTGGGAGTTCGTCGAGCGCTGTCGCCGCGGAATCGGGCTGCGGGATCCTGCTGGATTTGAACAACATTTATGTCGCCGCGCGCAATTTTGGATTCGAGGCGCAGCGCTATCTGGACGCCATGGATCCGCGTGCCGTCGCGGAAATTCATCTGGCGGGCCATGGATCCATCGAACTCGACGGGCAGGAATTGCTCATCGACACGCACGGCACGCCGGTGTGCGATGCGGTGTGGGACTTGTATCGCGTGGCACTGCGGCGATTCGGCGACGTGCCCACCCTGATCGAGTGGGACACCGACCATTCCCGCGCTCGAGGTGCTGATGGCCGAGGCCGCGAAGGCCGACACGCTGCGAGCGGATGCGCATGCCCTCGCTGCGTGAGTTGCAATCGGGTGTGATGCACGCGCTGCTCGATGGCGATGCGTGCCGCGCCGCACCGTGGATCGCGGCGCGGGGGATTGCGCCCGAGGCCCGCCTCGAGATCTACGCCAACAATGCGCGCACCAATTTCATCGACAGCTTGAGATCGAGTTTCCCGGCGATCAGGCGCCTGGTGGGCGAGGATTACTTTCTCGAGGTCGCACGCGGCTTCCACGCACGCCATCCGTCGCGCTCGGGCGATTTGCAGCCCGCGGGAGAGGGGTTCGCGCGTCATCTGGCGAAGCTGCACGGCGACGATGAGTTTCGCTATCTCGGTGAGGTGGCGCGCCTGGAATGGCTGGTCGAGGGGTCGCTGCTGGCCGCCGATCACGCTGCGCTCGATCTCGCCAAACTCGGCGCGGTGGCGACCGGCGACTACGACGAGTTGCGCTTCTGTCTGCATCCGTCGGCGCGCCTGTTCGCCTCGCAGTTCCCCTGCGTGCGCATATGGGAGGCCAATGTGGGCAGCGACGCCGAACCGGACATGATTGACCTCGACGCCGATCCCGATCGAGTGCTGCTGGTGCGCTCCGACGGCCAATTGCAGTGTCATCGTTTGAGCCACGGCGAGCTGGCCTTTCTGGAATCCGTGCAGGCCGGCGAACGATTCGCTGCGGCGGTCGAGGCCGGCGCCCGGCGAAGCGCCGGCGAGGCAGAGGCGGAGGCCGAGCAATTCGATGCTGCGGCGGCGCTGCAGCGCTTCGTGCTTGCCAGGGTCATCGTCGATTTCGTCAATCACAAGAACTAAGTCCCCAGAGAAGGTTTAACACCATGTCATCACTCGTCGACAAGATTTCGCTTCCTGATGCAATGGCCGCGCGGTTGCTCAATCCGTTGCAATCGCTGTTCGCCCTCGGCGCACGGCTCTATGTGAGCTGGCAGTTCTTGAAGTCCGGCTATCTCAAGGTGACTTCCTGGGACAGCACCCTGTATTTGTTCGAGAATGAATACCACACGCCCCTGCTGTCGCCGTATGTGGCGGCAGTGGCCGGCTCCTTCGGTGAATTGTTTTTTCCGACGCTGTTGGTGATCGGCATCATGGGCCGCATCAGCGCCATCGGCCTGTTTGCGGTCAACGCCTTGGCGGTAATATCCTATTCTAACGTTCTGCTGGCGGAAGGCTCCGAGGCCGCGCTCGGTCAACATGTTCTGTGGTGCACACTCTTGGGATTCCTCATCGTTTACGGGCCCGGCAAGTTCTCGCTCGACTATTTGCTGAATAGGTCGCGCTTCTGAAGCTCGGCCGCAAGATTTGCGGCCGCTGGGAGAGCGCCAGCCGCTACGAATGGCTGGTGACGAATGGGCTTGGCGGCTTTGCCTGCGGCACGGTCGCGGGCGCCAATACCCGCCGCTATCATGGATTTCTGACGGCGAGCCTGAGCCCTCCGGTCGAGCGCACCTTGATGGTGTCGAAGATCGAATTGAGCGTGCGCTACCTGGGAGTGGACACGGACCTGTCGGCGAATGAATTCGCAGGCGGTGCGATCAGCGGCCAGGGTTTCGTTCACTTGGAATCCTTCGCCGTCGAGGATGGCATCCCGGTGTGGCGCTACGCGATCGCGGATGCGCTCTTGGAAGCGCGGATTTTCATGGCGCCCGGGGCCAACACCAGCTACCTGCGCGTGGAGCTGCTGCGCGCGACGGAACCTGTGGGCGTAACGCTCAAACCCTTGGTCACCTATCGCGACTATCACGGCCACGGGCGTGGGGCCAAAGCCTTCCAGCTCGACGCGGGGGCGGATTTCTGTGGGGTGCGGGCCTTCGCCGGTGCCCGGCCCTACCGGTTGTCGGTCAGCCGGGGACGGTTCACGGCGGCGCCGGTGTGGTATTGGAACTTCTGGCATCGCATGGAAGCGGAACGCGGTCTCGATGCGTCGGAGGATTTGTTGACGCCCGGGTCCTTCGAGGTGCAGTTGAGCCCGCGGCAGGCGGTGAGCCTGGTGGCCACGGCGGAGGCGGCAGCCCCTGCTCCCGCTGACGACGTCCTCGCAGTGTTGAAGTTGGCGTCGCAGAGATTGATCGCGCCGCTGCCGAAAGGTGCTCCGGTGTGGATTCGTACTCTGGCACAGGCGTCAGACCAATTCGTCGTGCGGCGTGACGGGGTTGGCGGTACCGGCGTCGGTCTTGGCGTTGGCGTCGGTCTTGGCGTTGGCGACACGGCCGCCGCCACGTCGAACGTCGCTGCAGCGGCGAGCGTCGCCGGCCCACGCGTTGCAGCGCCAGGCGCTGCCGCCGCTTCGGCCAGCATCATCGCGGGTTACCCTTGGTTCACCGACTGGGGCCGGGACACCATGATCTCGTTGCCCGGTCTCGCGACCGCGCTGGGACGCTACGATGTCGCGGCGGGCCTGTTGCGCAACTACGCCGGCTTCGTCGATCGCGGGATGCTGCCCAATTGCTTCCCCGACGGCGGCGAAGCGCCCCAGTACAACACGGCGGATGCCACGCTGTGGATGTTCCACGCGCTCGACGATTACTTGCAGGCGCACCCCGACCCCGACCTCGTGCGCTCGTTGTTCCCCGTGCTGATGAGCATCATCCATGCGCACGCGGAGGGAACTCGCTATGGGATTCACGTGGATCCCGCCGACGGTCTGCTGCATGCGGGTGAGCCGGGGACGCAGCTGACCTGGATGGATGCCAAGCATGGCAACCAGGTGTTCACTCCGCGGAGGGGCAAGCCGGTGGAGATCAATGCGCTGTGGCTGAACGCTCTGGATGTCACCGTGCGGCTGGCTGCGCGTGTGCGCGATGCGGGGGTCGCTGGTGTCGCCGAGGTTGCTGGTGCGGCTGGTGCGGCTGGTGCGGCGAGCGTCGCCGACGAGGAGAGCTTCTGTCAATCCTTGCTCACTCGCGCCAGCGCGAGTTTTAAGCGCTTTTGGAACGAGGAGCGCGGGTGCTTGTACGACGTGATCGACGTCGACGGGGGGAGTACACACGACGCGTGCATACGCCCGAACCAGATCTTGGCACTGTCCCTGCCCTACTGCCCTTTGAGTCCCGACCAGATGCGCGCCGTGGTCGATTGCTGTGGGCGGGAGCTGTTGACCAGTCACGGGCTGCGCAGCTTGAGCCCGAAGGATCGGGGCTACATCGGCCGCTACCGGGGCGATGCCCGGCAACGTGATGCCGCTTACCACATGGGCACCGTCTGGGGCTGGCTGCTGGGGCCCTTCGCGCGCGCTCACTACCGCGTGTATGGCGATGCGCGGCTGGCGCAGGCGTTTCTGGAGCCCGTGGCTGAGCACCTGAATAGCGACTGTTTGGGCAGCTTGAGCGAGATATTCGATGGTGACGCGCCTCACAGTGCGCGCGGCTGTTTCGCGCAGGCCTGGAGCGTCGCTGAGATACTGCGATCCTGGATCTATCTCGAGCGCAAGATCTCGACCAGTTGAGAAACATATGAACATCGAGCGTGAGCGCCTGCTCGCCAACGTGCCCGGCCACGACGGCTGGCAGCACTGGGGTCCCTACCTGAGCGAACGGCAATGGGGCACGGTGCGCGAGGACTACAGCGCCGGCGGCACGGCCTGGGAATACTTTCCGCACGACCACGCACGCAGCCGCGCCTATCGTTGGGGCGAGGACGGGATCGCCGGCTTTTCCGATGCCGACGCAACTGGTGTGCCTGTCGCTGGCGCTGTGGAACGGCTGCGATTCCATTTTGAAGGAACGCCTGTTCGGCCTGACCAACGCCGAGGGCAATCACGGCGAAGACGTCAAGGAGCACTACTTCTATCTGGATGCGACGCCCACGCATTCGTATTTGAAAATGCTCTACAAGTATCCGCAGCGTGCCTTTCCCTATGCGGATCTGGTGGCCGAGAACGGCCGCCGCGGCACGGACCTTCCGGAATACGAACTCCTGGATACCGGCGTGTTCGCCGACAACCGCTACTTCGACGTGTTCGTCGAGTACGCGCAGGCAGAGCCCGGCGATATCCTGATGAAGATCACCGCGTGGAATCGCGGCGGCACGCCCGCGGTGCTGCACATGATTCCGCAGCTGGTGCTGCGCAATACCTGGACCTGGGAGCCCGGCTCGATACGCCCACGGCTGCGCGCCATCGGCGACGGCGCCATCGCCATCGCACCCGCCGCATTGGGCGTGAGCCGCCTGTACTTCGACGGCGACGCGGACTTGCTGTTCACCGAGAATGAATCCAATGCGCAGCGTCTCTGGAACACCGGTGGCGCGGGTTACTTCAAGGATGGTTTTCACGAGCGCATCGTCGGCGGCCACGCCGATAAGGTGAATCCGTCCCAGACCGGTACCAAGGCCGGCGTCTGGTTTCAGTCGACCATTCCCGGCGGCGGCAAGCAGGAGTACCGCCTGCGGCTGTCGCGGCGCGTGATCGGCGCGCCCTTCGAGGATTTCGACGAGTGCATGATGCAGCGGCACGACGAAGCCGATCAATACTACGCGGACTTGCAGAAGGACATCGTCTCGGCCGACGAACGCGCGGTCCAGCGCCAGGCGTTCGCCGGACTGATCTGGAGCAAGCAGTTCTACAGCTTGGATATTCCGCGCTGGCTCAAGGGCGATCCCGGCCAGGTTGCGCCGCCGGAATCGCGCCTGCACGGACGCAATCTCGATTGGCGCAATCTCAACAACGCCGACATCGTTTCGATGCCGGACAAATGGGAATACCCCTGGTACGCCTCCTGGGATCTGGCCTTCCACTGCATCCCCTTCGCGTTGATCGACGCCGAGTTCGCGAAGCATCAATTGGTGCTGCTGACCCGCGAGTGGTACATGCACCCCAACGGGCAGCTCCCCGCCTATGAGTGGGCTTTCGGCGACGTCAACCCGCCCGTACATGCGTGGGCCGCGTGGCGCGTCTATCAAATCGACCGCAAGCAAAACGGCGGCCAAGGTGACCTGGAGTTTCTGGAGCGTGTGTTCCACAAGCTGATGTTGAACTTCACCTGGTGGGTGAACCGCAAGGACACCGCCGGCAGAAACATCTTCCAGGGCGGATTCCTCGGCCTCGACAATATCGGCGTGTTCGACCGCAGTGCGCAGCTGCCCACCGGCGGATACATCAATCAATCGGACGGCACCAGCTGGATGGCGATGTATTCGCTGAATCTGATGCGCATCGCGCTCGAGCTCGCCCAGCACAATCATGTGTACGAGGACATCGCCAGCAAGTTCTTCGAGCATTTCTTGAACATTGCCGAGGCGATGAGCTGCGCGCTCAGCGCGGATGTCGGCCTTTGGGACGAAGAAGACCAGTTCTTCTACGACGTGCTCAATATGGGGAACGATGAACGGGTGCGGATGCGAATTCGCTCCATGGTGGGATTGATTCCGTTGTTCGCGGTCGAGACCCTGGAACCCGAACTCCTGGAGAAGCTGCCAGGCTTCAGGAAGCGGTTGGAATGGTTTTTGAATCACCGGCCGGATCTCGCCAGCCTGGTATCTCATTGGCAGTCGCCGGGCCGCGGCGAGCGGCGGCTGTTGTCGCTGCTGCGCGGCCATCGCATGAAGAAGCTGTTGCAACGCATGCTGGATGAGTCCGAATTTCTGTCGGACTACGGCGTGCGGGCCTTGTCGCGCGTACACCTCGCAGATCCTTACGTATTCAAGGTGGACCACACGGACATGTCGGTGCGCTACGCGCCGGGAGAGTCGGAAACAAGACAGTTCGGTGGCAACTCCAATTGGCGCGGCCCCATTTGGTTTCCGATGAATTTCCTCATTGTCGAGTCGCTGCAAAAGTTTCATCATTACTACGGCAATGATTTCAAAGTGGAATGCCCGACCGGCTCGGGACGCTATCTGACGCTCGACGAGGTGGCAGCGGAATTGGCGCGGCGCCTGTCGCGCTTGTTCCTGAAGGACGCCAACGGCGAGAGAGCGGTGCTGCGTCATCAGCCCGAGCTGCAGTCGGACCCGTACTACCAGGGCTACATCCCGTTCTACGAGTATTTTCACGGCGATACCGGCCGCGGCGTCGGGGCGTCACACCAGTCGGGGTGGACCTCGCTGATCGCCAAACTGCTCGTGCCGCGGGCGCATGGCTAGTCGGCCGCCCGGCCGACTTGAACGCCCGAAGGGGTGCGTAGCGCAACTGCCCCGCAGGGGCGAGCCGCGTGGCGCCGCGTACCAGCGATAGCGCTAAGATAGGGCCACACACCGGATCAAACTCGAGGACACTCCATGAACGACACCCCGCAATCACCGATCAAGCGCTCTGACGAGGAATGGAAGAAGGAGCTGCCGGCCGAGACCTTCTCCGTCATGCGCAAGCACGGCACGGAACACCCCGGCACGAGCCCGCTCAACAAGGAATATCGAGCCGGCATGTACGCCTGCGCGGCCTGCGGCTTGCCGTTGTTCGAATCATCCACGAAGTTCGACAGCGGCACCGGTTGGCCGAGCTTCTTCGCACCCTTGCCCAAGGCGGTTGCCACGACCACGGATCGCAGTCTCGGCATGGCGCGCACCGAAGTGCATTGCGCCCGCTGCGGTGGGCATTTGGGACATGTTTTCCCGGACGGCCCGAAGCCCACCGGAGAACGCTACTGCATGAACGGGGTGGCGTTGAAGTTCGAGCCGAAGTAGCCGAAATCAATCGCCACTGCATCTGTTGATGCAGAAGGAGTCATCCCCGGCTTTGACGACGGGCGGGCAGCTGATCGAGACGCTGTAACACCTGGGTGGCCTGGAACACACGGCCCCACTGGCGCTCGTTCACCAGGCTCACGATGCCTGCGGCGAGTAAGTTGTTGAGCGCGGCGTTCGCCGCGGGCACGGAGATGCTCAAACCCGCCGCTGCCTGCTGCACCGAGAGCACGGGGTGCCCGATCAAGAAGCGAGGCAGGCGGCGCGTGGCCGAATGAGCCCGGTAGCGGCGAAGTTCCTGTTCCCAGCGCTCGGCGAGAGCGAGAAGGTCTTCCGCAATCGAGATCGACTCGTCGCAGGACTCGACCACGGCGTGACCCAGCAGCTCGAGCCACGGGCCCCATTCCCCTCGTAGTTGGACGCTCGCGAGCGCCGCGTAGTACTCGGACTTCGCCCGCAGCAACGCTCCGGAGAGGTAGAGCGGCGGATAGCCCTCGGCGGCCAGCATGAGCGGCATGAGCAGCCGTCCCGTTCGGCCATTGCCGTCGTGATAGGGGTGGATGGTCTCGAACTGAGCGTGCGCGATCGCAAGCTGCGCCAGTATCGCGAGCGTGGTCTGTTCATCTTCGCGCGGCGCGTACTGCAGGATGCTGGCGGCCATCTCCTCCATGCAGCCTTTCACGTGAGCGGGCGGTGCCGGTACGAACGTCGCATCTTCAATTCGCAGCGTCGGTCCGATCCAGACTTGGGTCTCGCGATAGGCACCGACGGGGAAGTGGGTCGCCTCATCCTGCATCAGCAATGCATGAAGTTCATGGATGAGCGCGAGGTCGAGCACTGCGCGGCCACCAACGCGGACGCGCTCGAGGCCGTGCTGGAGTGCTGCGACGTAGCGTGCGGTGACCCTCACATCCGCAGGCAGGCCTCCAGTGGCGTGCGTGGCCTCATAGGTAAGCAACTGGTGCAGGTCCGATTTGGTGCCCTCGATCTGCGAGCTCATGACTGCTTCGCGACGTGCGAGCGTGCGGGTCACCATGTCGGTATTCGCAAGGTGCTTGAGGGTGCCTTGCAGGCGGCCCAAGGCTGCGTGTGCCTTGGGGTAACCAGCTTCGTACCGACCTCCCGGAGGGAGTATGCGCGGCGTGGGCGGTGCCACGAGCGCGCAAGCATTCGGAGCCCCGAGTGCAGGCACCAAATAAGGCTGGCGATCTTTGGCGATCTGGTCTCGGCGCATGTGCATTCCCCGCTCGAATGCGGAAGCTTTAGAGGCTCAATCAATTTTTAATTATATCTTGGAAACTTAAGAAGCACACGATTTCCTTAATGTTTAGCATTAACCTTTATAAGCATGGCACGCTCTTTAAGGATACGGGCCTGATGTCGGGTGAGCACACCCAAAGGGGCCGCCGGCCGCCGGCGCCCGTCTTGGTCGCCGCGCGCGCTTGCATGATGCTTTCATTGCTGGCATTATGAAATCATGCCGATTCAGATCAACATTCGCGATGTTCCCGAAAAAGTGCGTGACGAACTTGCCGCCCGCGCTGCTTTGCAGGGTAAGTCGATGCAGGAATTCTTGCGCGCTGAGCTGGAGCGTTTGGCTGCGCGTCCTTCGATAGACGCCTGGCTGCAACAGGTGCGCAAGAGAAAACGTGCGGCACAGACTCGGATCTCCTCCAAGCAGATACTCGAGAACAGAAACGCGGACCGATCTTGACTACCGTTGTCGATTCGTCGGTGCTGGTGTCCGCGCTCATTGACACCGGCCCCAACGGCGTGTGGGCGGAGCACGTTCTGGCCCGAGGTTCTCTGCACGCACCTGAGCTGGTCTACGCGGAAGCAACGAACATATTTCGCCGCCTGGAGCGGGCGAAGCTAATTACCACGTCGGAAGCGAATGCTGCGCAAGACGATCTCATGCAGCTCGAGATCGAGTTATTTTCCTTTGTACCCTTCGCCGATCGCATTTGGGAGCTGCGCCACAACGTGACGAGTTACGACGCGTGGTATGTCGCCATTGCCGAAGCGCTCAAACTCCCGCTCGCAACCCTGGATGAGGCTCTTTCCAGATCAAATGGAGTCGCTTGCGAGTTCCTTACTCCCGGCCTCTAAGTATTGCGCCAACGTGGACAATTAGTGTTGCGGGCGAGATGCAATGCGCCGCATTTTAGCGGCACGCATAACTGCGTCGCCCGCGTAGTGGCAGTAATCGCGTATTTATAGGCAAATCGCGTAGACGTCGCTGACGCAAATATGCGGCACGCGGAAGTGCGGCAGCACACTACAGCTCCCGAAACCCATCGAGCGCCTGCGGATGTGCAGCGAGAAGCGTCCACCTCCGGCAGCATGATGGGAAAGCAGTGTCCGCCGGCAAGTATCACGGCGGCCGCGCGGCTCCCGCTTGCAGGCTGGATCGATTTATTACCCGCTAAATTACATTATTAGTGGGTAAGTGCCCTGTAGTCTCAAGGATCGAGTCGGAAAAGCACCCAGCCGCAGTCGCGTTGCGCCCCAAATAGTACACAAAGATATACTTATAGGGGTCACTAGGTCCTTTATCTTATAAAAGTCCATTATTAGATGCTTTTAATAGAAAAATGATAATTATTCTATATAATACCCTTATAGTGTACTTTTATATCCTTACCGCTTGGCGCATAGTTTTTGGGGAGACGAGGCGATGAAACGCGTGGTTGCCCGAGCATTCCCGACAAACCCGAGCCTGCGAACTCCTGAGAACCTGGGAACGGCGCTGCGCGCGGCACGGACGTCGGCAGGTCTCTCGCTCGACGCGGCGGCGCTAGCTCTTGGAATTTCGAAGACGACCCTCTTGAAACTTGAACAAGGCGCACCCTCAGTGGCCATCGGTACCGCGCTTCATGCGGCCGCGCAATTGGGGGTCGCCCTGTTCATGGTGCCTGCATCGCACAAAGATCTCGCACGCCGCAATTTATCGAGCGAGGCGTGATGGATCTCGATGTCTTCATCAATGCGATCAAGCTCGGTCGCCTGTCCCACGACTCGCAGTCAAACCGCTATAGCTTCATTTACACCAAGGAATGGCTCGACCGCGCAGATCGGTTTCCATTGTCGGCTCACATCCCGCTGGATTCAGCGGTCCCTGCAACTGCGGAGGTATCGAGCACCAACGTTCGACAGTTTTTCGAGAACCTTCTTCCGGAAGGACCCGCGCTCGATGCAGCCGCAACGACGGCCAAAATTTCCAAGTTCAGTGTCGCAGGACTGCTCGCAGTGCTTGGGCGAGAAACTGCGGGAGCTCTGCGCATACTTCCCGACGGGTTCAAGGAACCGGAAACTCGCCCCAATCGTCGACTGCTCTCTCGTGAAGAGCTCAGCATACGCATTCGAGCCCGCCCTTTCGATCCATTCTCGATATGGGATGGGAAGTTGCGACTGTCGATCGCGGGCTTTCAAGACAAGGTGGCGGTGTACTCGGAAGGCGAGCTGTGGTTCTTGGTCGATGGAGAACAATTGGCCTCCACCCACATTCTAAAGCCCGAACCCGTGAGTTCCGTTCTTCACGGCCTGGTCAGTAGCGAGTTTTTCAGCATGCGGCTGGCCACCGCCGTCGGCATTCGGACGGCGGACGTAGAATTGCTCCAGGTCCCGGAGCGCGTTCTCGAGGTCCGTCGATTTGACCGCAAGACCGAACCTTTCGGCGTCCAACGGATCCACGTCATTGATGGCGCGCAAGCGTTGGGCGTTTCGGCGGGAGCCAAGTATGAGCGGCCGTACGGCTCGGGCCGCGATGTTAAAGACATCCGCGACGGGGCCAGCCTGCCGCGACTCTTTGATCTTCTGCAAGAGAGCGCGAAGCCTGTGCTCGAGCGCTGGGCACTGTTGCGATGGGCCATCTTTCAGGTGCTCATCGCCAACGCGGATGCCCATGCGAAGAACCTATCCTTTTACTCGAACTCTGAAGGGTTATCGCTGGCGCCGGCATATGATTTGGTCAGCACGCACGCGTTCGAGTCCGATGCACTCGATAGAACCTATGCGATGGCCATAGGGGACGCATTCAGCGCCGAGGAACTCTCGGCGTATGAGTGGGCATTGTTTGCCGAACGCTGCAAGCTCCCGCAAACCTTCGTCGCCCGGGAACTCTCAACGCTATCGGATCGAGTACGCGCTTCCTTGGAAACGGTCGGTGTTGCCACAATCGCGGAAGGGGCGGATCCCTCGGTCGTCGACCGAGTGACTTCGGGTATCGCTCGAGAGTGCGATCGGCAGAAGAATCTGGCATCGGCAATCGCCGGTGTCTCGCTGAATTGACGCGACGGCGACATCGAATACACGCGAATCAACTCTCCGGAGGGCACAACATTGGTATCGCCTCGCGCTTGTTGCGACGGTAGACCCGGAAATCCGGGCGGTCGATGGTGATCACAGAATGCTTCGGAAACAGCTCGCTCATCCGCACAAGGCACAAATCAGCAAAATCCGGACGTCGATCGGCGTATCGGTCCGCAAGCCGGGTCAGCTGAGAAAGGTGCTCGCGGCAGTCGAATGCCGGGGTTACGAGACCTTCGTTGACCATCGCGAGAACCACCGCCGCGCTCTGGAGGTGAAACGCCGTTTCTGCGAGGACTGCCTCGCATGTCAGCAACGGCTCCGTAACGCCGATGGCAATCTGAGTCGCCCACGAGTGGTGTTTGTCGTTGGCGTTTGCGAACGCCACCAGGAATCCAGTGTCGGCGATGCCCTTCACGGGCGCGAGAATCCCTTTCGCGCCGACAGATCGCGCGCCCCACGAACGGTTCCCGCCAGCCTCATGAATGACGGCTCCGCACCGCTATCACGCGCCTTCTCGAGCTGCTCACGAATAATGCGGCCACGCGGCATGCCGGACCGCTTCGAAGCCTGCTCGAGCCAGGCAGCCAATTCTTTTGTAAGACGTATTGTTACTGTCTGACTCATTTGCCAAAAGTGTAATACATGAACACGCCACAGGCAACACGCGTTGCGTCCAAGCCGGCTGCGTTGATCGAGACGGCAAAGTCCCTGCACCTACATGGCGCCGAGCGCGCCGTTCGTAATGCACTAGAAATTGTTCTGTGAAGCGCGCGAGCAACGATACTCTGGCCGGCCGCCGCAAAATACACGCAAACGCGCGTGCTAACAGGCTAGTCCTGGGCGAAGTCCGACTCCGCAAACGCTGTTGCGGTCAGCTCAATGTCGGCCCTGGCGATCCTGAGCGTCTGCGCTGCACGCCGCCAATGCCGTGTCTCGTTCAGCACTTCAGCGACGATGGCCCGACCTCTGTCCTTCGATTCGACATACCACTCGGAGGTCTCGATCACAGTCGCAAGACTCGGGCGGTTGTCAGACTCATCGATGTTCAGCACGTGGTCGGCTTTGTCCGTGTTCGGGTTCAGATCGAAGGCGGGGGCGAGACGCCAGCCCGTCGGGGTCAGAAGAAAGCCGTGGTTTCTCAAGTGATCGTCGCGATTGCCGATCGCCACGTTGAAGACCACTCGCCGGAAGAGCTGCTCGAGGTCGGAGGCAATGTGATCCTTCGCTCCGCGCACGTGTAGAAACTCCGCGAGCTCGAGGTAACTTGTCCCCTCGCTCTGGTCCTTTCGCAGAAGGGCCATTGCCGAGGCATAGAAGCGCCGGCGCGCGCCTGAACGATCGAAGCGCTGAACACAGAAGGTGTGGTACTCGCCGCTGAAGCGGCGCAGCTCTGAGGCCGGCACCTCGATGCCTGCTTGGACCGCCAGATGCTGCGCGAGCGCCTCCCAGGCGCCGACATCGCGGGTGTCATCGCAGGCGGGAAACTTCGCAATCCACAAGCTGCCATTGGTTTCGGTGAAGCTGGCCTTGGGGCGAGCGCCGCCGAGCGACGCCCCGGGGGCCACCAAGACTTTTAGCCACTGCCGCAGCGCTGTGAGATCGTCAATGCGCTTCGCAGTGATCTCGCGAGCGACGACCTCGAGCTCGTTGAGATTTGCCACCGGTGGCACGGTCAAGGCATCGTGCGCGAGAAAGGCCTCCTCGCTGCTGCGGCGATAGCGTAATGCGCCTTGGCGGCTCACATCCTCGACGCCCCGGAGAAAATCCCAAGCATAGAGCGTGCGAGGCTTGCGGCCTTCATCCTTGGCGGCAAGGGCCTCGCGACGCTTCATGAGGGTCTGACCCCAGCGATCGGGGGAGGAGTCGTCAAAGACGCGGAAGTTGCCCGCTTCCGCGTTTGGGAAGTAAGTCCCTTCGCCCAAAGAGAGATCCGGGTCGAGCGCGAAGGCCTGAGGATTCTTGAGCCACACCGGGTCATACGCAAAACGCAGTGTCCCGCGATCGTGGGAGAGGGTGCCCACGCGCATGCGTTCCAGAAAGTCGGCATCCAGCCAAACTTCCACTTCGTCTGTCACGGTGCGCGCTCCTTGGGTCCGGAAGGCTCGAGATGCGCGCGCGCGCCACGGCGCCGCCGCAGTGGGAGCGCCTGGTCCTGAAGGAGCCTGCCTGCCTTGTCGTCGCGCGCGAGCGCTTCAAGATCGCCCTCGAGTCCCAGGACTGAGAGAATTCGTAGCAGTGTTCCGAGCGCGATCGCGGGACTTCCGGCTTCGGCCCGAAAGAGCGTCATGCGCGAGATACTGGCTCGCTGACAGGTAATCTCGATCGTGAGCTTGCGACGCAGGCGGGCGAGCCTCATGCGCTCTCCGAACGCGGTGAGGATACGCGTCTGGGCTGGGTAGAAGAGGGGCTGCTTGGCTGGCATGTATCACAATATAGACTACATTATTAATATAGTCTATATTGTGATACTAAATTGACTCAAGGGCTTTCTAACACTTTGATCGGCAATATTTTAACGGACAGCCTGAGAGACGTCGCTCGGCGGAGGCCAATGTCGCGCGCCGGTGTTTCGTCTTCGGTTTTGCTACACAGATGAATTTTGGATTTCTGCGACTAAGGCATGGAATGCCGTCGGACCATAGAGGGCCTGAAAGCCCGGGCCAAATGAAGAAGATATATTCGGCTACTTAGATTTCTCTTTCGCTAACGCCGATGTAATTCAATTTTCCGTTAGCATCTGTTGTGAAAGACACTACTCCGTCAAACGGGCCGAATGTGCGAACATCATACCTCAGCACTTTGTTGCCCATCGGCATGGTGGAAGGCGGCAGTACGGGCCAAGGGTGGCCATGAGTAAATGAAGGGTCATCAAATGCCCCCACAATGTTTGTTGGCTTTGAACCGAATATACCTTCAATATCCTGCACTGTAATTTCCGATGCGCTGCCCTGAAATCCAATGGAGACGGAAGCCTTACTGTTCCCGGGGTGCTGGACAGTAAAGCTAAGAGAAACAAACGGTCGCCACATTTCGGCAGACATAGGTGAAGTCAGCGCGTGCAAGGTAGCTGATTTAAACCCGTCGCTGTTGCCAAGCCAAGTTATTTCAGCAGCGCTAAAAAACACCTTGAGCCCTGCATCGGTGTAGAAATCGGAATGCAAGAATACGCCGCCCTCTAATGCTCCCTTGAGCTTCTCGAGTAACTCTGTTCGAGGCTGTGCTTCCGAGTAATGCGCGGGGCTCTGTTGCGAATTGTCTATCTCGACAAATTGCGTTTCTTGAGCTCTGCATTGCGTATCAAACCCACTTAGACCAAGCGTCATCAATACTCCACCCGTTAACGTGAAAGCTTTCAATAACGCACAGTTGAGCCAAGTGATCGCCTCAACACAATTAATATAAGCAATTCCGCTCCGGCGCCGAACGGGCGGCGTGGACTGACAAGCACTGAACGAGCGATCGAAAGCATCGAGTCGAACTCTAGCTCTGATTAGAAAGACATGAGCCATGTCGCCGAGCAGCGGAGTAGCGAGATGTGGCGGCGGGAGCGAGAAGGTTACGGTAGCGTTGCTCGAGATTTTTCTATTGATGGGCAGCCTGTGCCGCCGTGACAGGTGGGTTTCGCTCCCTTGGAGACTTTGCTTTAAAAACTCTTGGGTCATACGTTTAAAAAGAAACGCAGATACGCACTTGGAAGTTGAGACCGACCGCCAAAATAGTGTGCGTGACATTGACAGCCTCCCTGGCTGAGCCGAAAGCGAAAGGGTCAACCGATATTTTAACGGACAGCCTGGGAATCAGACCAGCCAAAGAAGAGCGGGACCGAGCCGTCCACCCGGCCCGGTCCCGCAAGGGGATGCTTTGAGAGCTTAGCCCTTGTGCTCGGCCTTCCACTTCTCGACGGCGGCCATGGTGTTGCCGACGTGCTTCTCGGGATCGAGCGCGGTGTACTCATAAATGATCTTGCCGTTGGGCTCGATCACGTAGGAAGTACGATTGGCATACTCAGGTTTGATGGCGAGGATCGCGTCATAGGCCTTGGTGATGCTCTGGTCGGCATCGGCGGCCACCGCAAACTTGTTGCGGCATTCGCTCACCGAGAATTTGTTGAGCGTATCGATGGGGTCGTGCGACACCCCGATGACCGTGGCGCCCAGGGACTTGAACTTGTCCGTGGCCTCGGCGAACTCATGGGCTTCGATGGTGCAGCCCGTGGTGAATGCGGCGGGATAGAAGTACAGCACGACCGGGCCCTTCTTCAACGCATCGGCCAGGGAGAACTTGAACGGCTTGCCGGCGAGGGTCGCTTCGGTGGTGAAGTCAGGTGCTTGGACGCCGGGCTTCAACGCCGCGTACAAAGGCGCAGACAATACCGCGCAGCCCAGGGCAAGAGTCATTAAACGCTTCATATTAAGGGTTCCTTTGGAGCTGAATCGGCTCAGCGGCAGTCTGCGCCATCCGATTTTCGGTCGCAAGCCGGCCAATACTTCGCAGCGAGCCTCCCTGCCCTCGACGTCTGCAGCGTGGACGCCGCCGTAACGGCCGGCGCCACGACACAGGCGGAACGGCTCTCGACCGGTAGGAACACCCGCCGGGAAGGATTAAGAAGCTGAAGGCCACGGCAGTGTCTCAGTTTGAATTCGAATCAAGATAGGTCCGTAAGCCTTGATCTAACCAAACTTACTTAATGTGACCAAATTCCTTCATTTGTTCATCTGACCAGCCAGTATCATTCAAAAGACCCTTTAGCATCTTCGCGCCATATGTCTTTTGAGGATGGTAGTGAATCGAAACGCGATGCTGTCGATCCGCTGACATGTAAATGCGCATCGATCCGCCTTTTGTATCGCACGTCCAGCCAGCGCGCCTCAACGCGGCGATTAGCTCATCCCACGTGACGCTCTTCAGTTGGCCCCAAATATGGGGTGCGAAACTCACCCGGCAGGAAGTGTTATTTCTCGGATTACCGAATGCGTTGATCTAGATGGGTAAAAAATTGCACGGAATCTGTGTCGTACAAAATCCCAGAGAGATGGCCATTCGTCTTCTAGGACACCCACGGGAATGGGGTCTTCATGCTTCATTAGAGAACGCATATATGCTTCGACGGCGAGTTTGCCATTCTCCAAAGCTTCGTGCTCTGTTGCACCGTCAACATGCACACCCTTTAGGTCTGGGCAATACGCATGAAACCCGTCGCCGTCAGGTTCTACAAAAAATCTAATTTTTAGCTTTAGTATGTGAACGGGCATGTCCGCATCTTCCCTGATTTGTTCAATATGTTAAGGCAAACAACTGATTTCAATAATTTATCGAACACTGCTGCGTGCCATCAACAACCTCAGGTAAGTTAGCACCAATTGCACCGCAATAGTCAATTACAGCAAGATCACAATTGCATGTAAGAAGACAGGATGTCGGCAAATTAGACAGTTTTCTGTGTCAAAGGTTCTATTACGCTAATTTGCGGCAAAACATAGAATCCGGCGTGGGGAAATTCGACTGAGCGACTAGGGATAACTGCTGTTTCTGCCTTTCCTTGACGTGGTCGTCGACTTCTTAATCCTTCCAGGTAGGTGCCTCCCGCCAATCGGTCAAAATCCCTTACTGCAAGACCTCGCGCAGCTCACGGCACACCCGCAGCACATCATCATCGCTCATGGCCGGGAATAGCGGCAGAGTCACCGTCTCGCGTCCGACCCGCGCCGCCACCGGGGTGTCCTCCTCGCGATAGCCCAAGTCCCGGTAGTACTTGAGGCTGGGGATGCTGGGATAGTGCACCCCGATGCCGATGCCGCGATCTGCCATGATTTTCTGGAACGCAGGCCGCGTCATGCCGCGCGCGCGGAAATCGATCAGCAGCTGAAACATGTGCCAGCTATGGCCCGAGTCGCCGCGCGCCGGCAACACCACGCCGGAAAAGCCGTCGAACTCCTCGAAATAGCGCGCGGCCAGGGCATGGCGGCGCGCGTTGAATCCGTCCAGGCGGCGCAGCTGATCGATGCCGACCTGCGCCGCGATGTCGGTCAGATTGCTCTTCGCTCCCGGGAACATGACATCGACTTCGCCGTCGGCATTGCGCTTGATGCCGTGGAAGCGGTACTGCTCCAGCAGTTCCGCCGCCATCGCGTCGCCCGTGCTGATGGCGCCGCCTTCGATGGTGGTCATGTTCTTGTTCGGATGGAAACTGAACACCACGAGGTCGCCGAAGCTGCCGATGGGCTTGCCCTGGTAGCGCGACCCGATGGCATGCGCGGCATCTTCTACGACTCGCAAGCCGTGTTCGGCCGCGAGTCCATACAGTGCCTCCATGTTCACCGGCAATCCGGAGAAATGCACCGGCATGATGGCGCGGGTCTTCGAGGTGATGGCGGCGGGCACTTTGGCGAGGTCGAGATTGCGCGTGGTCAGCTCGATGTCGACGAACACCGGTTTGGCACGCAAGCGCGCGATCACGTTGGCACTCGCCGCGAAACTCATGGCCGGAACGATCACTTCGTCGCCCGGACCGATGCCGGCGACTTCGAGCGCCATCTCGAGGCCGGCGGTGGCCGAGGTCATCACCCGCACCTGGCGATTGCCGCCGAAGTAGGCCGCGAGCGCGCCCTCGAAGGCCTGCACCTTGGGACCGCTCGCCAATTGACCGGAGCGAAATACCTCGGCGACGGCCGCGATGCTCTCGGCATCGATGGACGGACGGGTAAAGGGAAGAAAAGGCTTCATACCGAACTCCTGGTCACGAGAATCACGCCGGCGCAGATCAACACGATGCCGCAGCACCTTGGCGGGCCCCATGCTCTCGCCCAGCCACACCACCGACACCGCCGCAACCACCACATAACCCAGGGACAACATGGGATAGGCGGTGCTCACCGGCGCCTTGGAGAGCGCGGCCAGCCACACACACACGCTGGCGCCGTAGCACACCATGCCGGTCCAAAACGGCAGGCTCCTGAACAGGATCAGCGCACTGCCGGCGAGGGTATCGACACTGAACTCGGAGAAATGCGCCAGCGGCCGGGTCGCCACTTTGAGCAGCAACTGCGCGGCGGCGTTCAGGCCCACCCCGGTGAGAATCATGGTCCAGGTAATCCAGCTCATTGCCGCGCCACCACGACCCGATTGAGCGTTCTGCGCGACCAGACGCATGGGCACGCCACGGCTCTCGAGATCATCGAACATGGTTTTCTCCATCACCGCGAAGGCCTGAGTCGGCGGCGACCAGCGGCGAAGAAATTCCGCGACATCGGCGATTTCGGCGCCCGGCGCCTTGCGCAATCCATAGTCAAGTTCGCCACGATACCCCACGAGCGTGACGGTTCGCCGCAAATAAAATGTCAGCGATTGATCGTAGGTGCCCACGCTGTAGACGGGCGCATCGCGGTCGGCGGCTGGGAACCCGGCCGCGAGGGCTGCCCCCGAGTAGATGGGTGCCGCCGGAGTCGCGGCGCGAATCAGCAGCAGCCAGGCCAGACACCACCCGACGCCGAGAAATACACCGGCACGGGTCATGCCGCGGGCACGCTGCACCAGCACGAAGGCACCCGACACCGCGAGCAGCAGCGCGATCTGCCCCAGCGGCTTGGCCAGCGGCAGGAAGTAGGCGCTGCGGTCCGAGGAGGCGATCACTCGGGCCCAGTTGAGGCTCGCCAACCCCAGCGCCAATCCCGCCGTCACGGTGAGTATCGCCGTGAACAGAAAATCACGCTCCAGGATGCGCGCCGGCAGCGCGGCGATGAGCAGCGCCAGCGCCGGCATGACCGGCAAGATATAGGGCATGAGCTTGGAGTCGGACAGCGAGAAAAAGACGCCGATGAACACCACCCAGATCCACAGGAACAGCTCAGGATCGAAGGCGGCGGGCGTCGCGCGCCGCCGCCATCCCCCGCCCAGCACTCGCAACGCCGATAGGGTCCACGGCATGCTGCCCGCCAGGAACACCCAGCCGAAGAACCACCACGGCTCCTGACGATCGGCGATCGGAGTCAAATACCGCGCCACGTGCTCGTGCACGAAGAAGAACTCCAGGAAATCCGGCAGGCGCCGCGCCGCGAGCCAATGCCAGGGCACGGTGACGGCGAGAAACAGCGGCAGGCCCCATTGGGCGTGCAGCCGGCGCCATGGCGCGAAATCCCGCGAATACAGGCTGTACAGAATCAACACCGCCACGGGTATGGCGGCGGCGACGAGACCCTTGGTGAGCACGCCGAGGCCCGCGGCCGCCCAGGCCAGCAACATCCACCGGCGCGGTCGAGCCGCCTGCTGCGCCATGAGAAACGCGACCAGACTCGAGGTCATGTAGAACGTCAGACTCATGTCCAACGTCAGCAGCTGGCCCAAGACCACGAACATCAGCATGCCGGACAACACGGCCGCGGCACGCCAGCCGGTCTCCGGGCTCCAGAGCCGGCACGCCGCCAGCCACGTGAGCAGAAGGGTCCCGAACGCGGTCAGCGCGCAGTACAGACGCGCGGCGAACTCGCTCGGACCCAGCAAGCGCAGGCAGAGCGCCGTAGCCCAGTATTGCAGCGGCGGCTTTTCGATATAGGCCAGGCCGTTCAAGTGCGGGATGACCCAGTCGCCGCCGCTTTGCATCTCGCGCGGAATTTCCGCGTAGCGTCCTTCGTCGGGATTGAACAGCGGCCGGGTTGCCAGCGTCGCCAGCCAGAGCACGGCGAGCAGCGCGGCCAGTGTCCCGTAAATCCACCGCTCGCGCGCAGCCAAGCCCGAAGGATCGATCACGTACCGGCTGCCGCGCTCGTCGGTGCCGGCGCGCGCGCCGCGGCCGTCGCGCCTGCCGCCTGCACCGCGAGCAGGCCGGATCGTCCCGCGACTTCGCCCATGACCACCGACCGGGCCGGCAATGGGCGCCGCATGGCCAGCTCGTGAATCGCGGCCATGCGCGTGATCGAGGCGCCCGAGTCGCGCCACTTCACCAGCAGAGATTCGAAGGCATCGAGCAGCAGCATGCCCTCGAGTTCGGCGTGCAGGGTGAACACCTGCAAGTCGTCACCGGCGGCGGCATCGGCGGCCACACCAGCCATACCAGCCACATCGGCCGCCTCCGCCGCACCGGCCATATCGGCTGCATCGGCCGCATGGGCCGCATGGGCTGCATGGGCTGCATTGGGCGCATTGGGCGCATTGGGCGCATTGGGCGCATTGGGCGCATTGGGCGCATTGGGCGCATCGGGCGCATTGGGCGCCGCGGCGGACAGGCGAAACACCGCGTCGGCGATGGTCGATTCATCGACGCCGTCGACGCCTAGGATCTCATCGAAGGTCGGCAGGGTGGTGGGCAGCTGGGGGCAGGAACTCGTGGCCTGCTTCAGCAGCGGAAAGAAGGGCCGGCCGCCGCGCGTGTCGCTCGCGAAGCGCAATCCGTATTCCTGCTCGAGCTCGAGGCCGTGGGCGTTGATCTGCCAGCCGGCGGCGGCATGCGACTGCGGCAGAAATCCGAATACCTTCTCGAAGGCCTCGAGGCCGCGCTCGAACTCCGTGCGAGTCCAGGCCGCCGACGCCTCTGCCACGTAGTCCTGCCAGCGCACGTGATCATAGGTGTGCAGGCCCACTTCGAAACCGGCGTCGTGCACTCCGCGCATCACGTCACCCGCGCTGCGCCCGATGTCGGGACCGGGGAGCAGCACGCCGTATAGCAGGGTCTTCAGGCCGTAGTGCTTGAGCACCGAGGTGCGCGCGACCTTCTGCGCGAAGCCCTTGCGAAACACGCGGCGCATGGCGCGACCGGTATGGTC
This sequence comes from uncultured Gammaproteobacteria bacterium, assembly GCA_963779985.1. Taxonomy (GTDB): domain Bacteria; phylum Pseudomonadota; class Gammaproteobacteria; order Steroidobacterales; family Steroidobacteraceae; genus Bog-1198. The sequence continues at coordinate 178,947 of CAVZZW010000004.1, read as the reverse complement.
GGGTCCGACCGAGAAGTAGAAAGTCGCATCGACGCCGTGCCTCTTGAACAGCGCCATGAGACGAGGCACGCCTTCGCGCGTGCCTCGCAGGGTGTCCACATCGACCTTCAGGCCGATGTGCGATCTCTCAAGCATCGCTCGACAACAGAGCCGATGCCGACGGCAGCGCGTGGGCGTAGGACTCGAAGATCGCGTTCAACGCGGCGCGCATGTCGGTGGTCGGGGTCCAGCCCAGTTCCGCCGTGGTGTTCTTGATCGACGGCAGGCGCGCCGGTATGTCCGCATACCCCTTGCCGTAGTAATCGAGAGCGGAGATGTCGACGAGCTTGGTATTGCGCGCGGTGGGCGCGTATTCCGGACGCGACATGGCGACTTCCAGCATCATTTCCGCGAGCCGGCGGATGGAATACAGATTGTGCGGGTTGCCGATGTTGTAGATCTTGCCGTCGGCGATGCCGTTCGGATTGTCGATGATCTTGGTCAGGCACACGACGGCATCGTCGATGAAGGTGAACGCGCGAGTCTGTTTGCCGCCGTCGACCAGCTTGATCGGTTCGCCGCGCACGATGTGCCCCAGGAACTGCGTGAGCACGCGCGATGAGCCTTCCTTCGGATCATCCATGCTGTCGAGACCGGAGCCGATCCAGTTGAAGGGGCGAAACAGCGTGAATTGCAGCCCCTGCTGGCCGTAGGCATAGATGATGCGGTCGAGCAGCTGCTTCACGCAGGAATAGATCCAGCGTTGCTTGTGGATGGGACCTAAGACGAGTTCAGAGGTCTCGGGATCGAATTCCTTGTCCTTGCTGGCGCCGTAGACCTCGGAGGTCGAGGGGAACACCACGCGCTTCTTGTACTTCACGCAGTGGCGAATGATGGGCAGATTGGCCTCGAAATCCAATTCGAATACCCGCAGCGGCTCGCGCACGTAGGTCGCCGGCGTCGCGATGGCCACCAACGGCAGAATCACATCGCACTTGCGCACGTGGTATTCCACCCACTCGAGGTTGATGGTGATGTCGCCTTCCACGAAATGAAATCGGGGGTTCCCCATGAGCGTGCTGACGCGCTCGGACTGCAAGTCCATGCCGTAAATATTCCAATCGGTGTGAGCCAAGATGTACTTGCTCAGGTGATGACCGATGAATCCATTGACCCCGAGAATGAGAACGTTTTTCAAAATAAACCCCTACCTACGAAAATTCAGGCCAGAGAAGGCATCGAAACCAGTGCCAATGGCTGCTGTGCCAGGGCCGGCGGTGCGCCATCGGGCCGCACCGGCTCACCCTCGAGCGCCAGCCGCAGGATCCGCAACCGCTTCCCATCGACGCAATCGGCGTACCACTCGCCCGCCTCGGCATACAGACAGGGGGCTTGGGCGGGATACTTCGCAGGCTTGGCATCCACACGGGTTTCGAGAAGCGCAAGGGTACACCCGTTTAACTCGGTAAAGGCACCCGGAAAGGGCGGCGCCACGGCGCGCACCAGGTCGTGCACCGCGCGGGCCGTGCAGCGCCAGTCGATGCGTCCATCTTCCGGCCGGCGCCGGCCGAAATACGATCCTCGAGCGAGATCGAGCGGCCGCGCCTCGGCGCTCCCCGCGACCAAAGCGGGCAGACTGCGCCGCAGCGTCTGTTCGGCCGCTGCGGCGACTTTGAGGGAGACCTCGAGCGCCGTGTCATTCTCCAAAATGGGCACGGATTGCTGATCCACCAGCGCGCCGGCGTCGGGCTTCTCCAGCATGTAGTGCAGGCTCGCGCCCGTGGCCGATTCGCCGTTGAGAATGGCCCAATGCACCGGTGCTCTGCCGCGATACTTCGGCAGCAGCGAGCCGTGCATATTGAGGGCGCCGCGGCGCGGCACCGCCAACCAAGCCTTCTCCAGCATATGGCGGTAGTAAAAGGAAAACAGGAAATCGGGATTCGCCGCCCGCCCTGCGGCGATCCACTCTGGCGTATTGGGCGTATCCGGTGTTTCGACGCGCAGGCCCTCGGCCTCGGCCAGTTGCCGCACGCTGCCGAACCACTGGCTTTCGCCGGGATCGTCGGCATGAGTGAACAACAGGGGAATATCGATGCCCTGCGCCAATAGCTCGCGCACACAGCGAACACCGACCTCGCTGTAGGCGAATACCACCGCGCGGGTCACCGCGGAACAGCCTGCCCGCGCGGGGACAGCTCCATGGGCGGCGGGATTGCCGCAATCGATTCTCCACCCTCTTCCAGGACCGCCTGGACGATGTAGCGCGGCCGCTCGCGCACCTGGGCGTAGATGCGGCCCACGTACTCACCCAGCAAGCCGATACCGAACAGCGCCACGCCGATCAGGAAGAACACGATGGCGAACAAAGTGAACACGCCTTCGGCTTCCGGGCCGACGATGAGGCGGCGCACGAGGAGGAAGAGCACGAACAGCGCGGAGAACAGCGACACCGTCATGCCCACCATGGAAAAGAGCTGCAAGGGCACCACGGAGAAGCCGGTGATCAAATCGAAATTCAGGCGGATCAAGCTGTACATCGAATACTTCGACCGGCCGGCGAAACGCTCCTCGTGAGCGATCGGCACCTCGACGGGCTTCATGGCATACAGCGACGCCAGTGCCGGAATGAAGGTATTGACCTCCCGAGTCTGGTTGAGCGCGGTGACCACCGAACGCGCATAGCCGCGCATCATGCAGCCCTGGTCGGTGATGCGCACCGGCGTGATCCATTCGCGCAGCTTGTTGATGCCCCTGGAGAACCAGCGCCGCCACCATGAGTCCTGGCGCTGTTGGCGAACTGTGCCCACATAGTCGTAGCCCTCATCGAGCTTGTCGACCAGCTTGCCGATCTCTTCCGGCGGATTCTGCAGATCCGCATCCAGCGTGACCACGTACTCGCCGCGGGCGTAGGCGAGGCCCGCCATCACCGCCGAATGCTGGCCGAAATTCGCATGGAACAACACCACTCGCGTGTGCTGCGGCCGCAGTGAGAACTGCTGGCGCAACAAGGCGACCGAGCGATCCCTGCTGCCATCGTTGACGAACACGATTTCGTACGAGGTGCCGAGCGCATCCAGGGTCGGATACAGCCGCGCGAACAAGGTCGGCAGTACCGCTTCCTCGTTGTAGACCGGAATGACGACGCTGAGCTTGGGGGTGGCGGCCATGGTTTCGGACTTCAGGCTTCGGGCTCAGTGATCCGCGGCGACCGCGCCGTGCGCGTTCAGCAACGCCCGCAACTCGCCGGTTTTGGCGTGCAGGAGATCCACCGAGCCGCGGGTCTCGACGTTGAGCCGGATCAAGGGTTCGGTGTTCGAGCTGCGCAGGTTGAAGCGCCAATCCGCGAATTCGAACGACACACCGTCGGTACGATCCAGGACCAAGGCCTGCGGCGCATAGCGCGCTTCGAAGGCCGCGATGGTCGCCTTGGCATCGGGCACCCGGAAATTGAGCTCGCCGCTCACCGGAAACAAACCGATGCGCTCGCCCACCAGCGCGGAGAGCGTCTGCCCGGACTCGCACAGGATTTGCGCGACGATGAGCCAGGGAATCATTCCGCTGTCGCAATAGGCGAAACGCTGGAAGTAATGGTGCGCGCTCATTTCTCCGCCGTAGACGCCGTCGACCTCGCGCATGCGCTCCTTGATGAAGGCGTGGCCGGATTTCGAAAGCACCGAGGCACCGCCTGCCGCATCGACCACTTCGATGGTGTTCCAGGTCAGGCGCGGATCGTGCACCACCTTGCCGCCGGGGCGGCCGCGCAGCAACACCGAGGCCAGGAGCCCGACGATGTAGTAGCCCTCGATGAAGCCGCCGTGCTCATCGAAGAAGAAGCAGCGGTCGAAATCGCCGTCCCAGGCAATGCCGAGGTCCGCGCCGTGGCGGCGGATAGCCTCGATCGTGGAGGCGCGATTCTCTTCGAGCATGGGATTCGGGATGCCGTTCGGAAAATGGCCATCCGGCTCGTGGTGCACCTTGATGAACGTGAACGGCAAATGCGGTTCCAACTGGTCGATGATGAGACCCGCGCCGCCGTTGCCGGCGTTGACCACGATCTTGAGCGGCTTGAGCTTCTTGATATCGACGTAGGACAGAAGATGCGCCACATAGGCGTCCGTGGTGTCGATGTGATGGCGCACGCCGGCGCGCGCCGCTGCGGGAAACTCGCCGCGTTCGGCGAACCCGCGGATGTCCTGCAGACCATTGTCGCCGCTGATCGGCTTCGACTGCTCGCGCACGAATTTCATGCCGTTGTAATCGGGCGGATTGTGGCTCGCGGTGACCATGATGCCGCCGTCGTAGCCGCCGTCGAAGGTCGCGAAGTACACACCTTCCGTGCCGCAGACCCCGATGTCATACACATCGACGCCGCTGTCGGTCAGACCGCGGCACACGGCATCGGCGAGGCCGGCGCTCGACAATCGAATGTCGCGCCCGACCACGATGCGCCGCGGCGCGAGAAACTGCGCATAGCCGCGCGCCACGCGGTACGCCACATCGTCATTCAATTCCACGGGAATCCGGCCGCGTAAATCGTACGCCTTGAAGCAGGTGATCGATTTCAAGTATTGGTCCCTTGACGGCCGTAGTTGTCCTCGAAGCGCACGATGTCGTCTTCGCCCAGATACGATCCCGATTGCACCTCGACGATGTGCAAGGGCATTTTCCCGGGATTCTCGATGCGATGCGTGGCGCCGATCGGAATGAAGGTCGACTCGTTCTCCGACAACAAGAACGTCTTGTCGTTGCAGGTCACGCGCGCCGTGCCCTGCACCACGATCCAGTGCTCGGCTCGATGGTGGTGCATCTGCAGCGACAGCACCCCGCCCGGCTTGACCGACAGGCGCTTCACCTGAAAGCGCTCGCCGTTGTCGATGCTGTCGTAGCTGCCCCAGGGCCGGAACACCTCGCGGTGCCAGGACGACTCGCTGCGGCCGGCCTTCTTGATCATGGCGACCAAGTCCTTCACGTCCTGCACGCGCTCCTTGGGCGCCACCAAGATCGCATCCTTGGTCTCGACGATGATGTGATCGTCCATGCCCACGGCCGCGACCAAGCGGCTGGTCGAGTGCACGTAGCAGTCATGGGTGTCGTGCACCATGACATCGCCCTGCAGCACGTTGCCGTCCTCGTCGGCCGGCAAGGCATCGAACAGCGAGGACCAGGATCCGACATCGCTCCAACCGGCATCGAGCGGCAGGACCAGCGCGTCGCGCGTCTTCTCCATCACCGCATAGTCGATCGACTCGCTGCGGCATTTCTCGAACTCGGTCTTGTCGATGCGCACGAAATCCAAATCCGTCTTGGCGGCCCGAAATGCCGCCCGGGAGGCCTCGAGAATGTCCGGGGCGAAGGCCGCGAGTTCCGCGAGATAGCGGGCGGCCTTGAACACGAACATGCCGCTGTTCCAGTAGTAGTCGCCCGAAGCGACGAATTGCGTCGCCACATCCAGCGGCGGCTTTTCGATGAACTGCGCCACCGGATACGCCGGTCCCTTGCCCTCGCCGCGGCGAATGTAGCCATAGCCGGTTTCCGGCGCATGGGCCACGATGCCGAAGGTCACGAGCTTGCCGTCCTGCGCCAAGCGCGCCGCCGTTTCAGCCGCCGCCTGAAAGCCGCGCGCATCTCGAATCACGTGATCGGCGGGCGCGACCACGAGGGTGGCCTCAGGATCGATCTCGAGCGCCCTGAGCGCCGCCAATGCGACGGCGGGCGCAGTATTGCGGCCCGCAGGTTCCAGCAGAATCGCCGACGCAGTCAACCCCAAGGCCCGGATCTGCTCGGCCACGGTAAAGCGATGTGCTTCGTTGCACACGACGATCGGCGGCTGGGCGCCCGCGATCCCCGCCAGACGCAGCACCGTGTCCTGCAGCATGGTGTGCTTGCCGGTGAGAGCCAGCAGCTGCTTGGGATACATTTCCCGCGACAGCGGCCAGAGCCGCGTACCGGCGCCGCCGGATAGAATCACCGGAATCAATAAAGTCACGACTCACTCACCAGGGAACGTTTGCCACGGCCGATCGCATAATAACTGAAGCCGGCGCGCGCCATGTGCACCGGATCATAGAGATTCCGCCCGTCGAATATGGCCGGCGTGCGCAACGCGCTCTTGATGGCGTCGAAATCCGGGCTGCGAAATTCCCGCCATTCGGTCACGATGGCGAGCGCATCCGCGCCCTCGAACACCTCGGGGCTGGTCTTGCACAGGACCAGGTCCTTCCGCTGGCCGTAAATGCGCAGGCACTCGGGCATCGCGACCGGATCATAGGCACGCACTTTCGCGCCCGCCGACCACAGAGACTCCATCAACACGCGGCTGGCCGCCTCGCGCATGTCGTCGGTATTGGGCTTGAAGGCCAGACCCCAGAGCGCGATGGTCTTGCCCCGCAGATCGCCGAAATGCGCCTTGATCTTGTTGAACAGCACGTGCTTTTGGCGGTTGTTGACGCTCTCCACCGCCTTGAGCACGCTGGCGTCGTAGCCCACCTCCGCCGCCGAACGCTTGAGCGCCTGGACGTCCTTCGGGAAGCACGACCCACCATAACCCACGCCCGGGTAGATGAACGCATAGCCGATGCGCGGATCCGACCCTATCCCTAAGCGCACCGCCTCGATGTCGGCGCCGAAGTGTTCCGCCAGATTGGCCAACTCGTTCATGAAGCTGATCTTGGTCGCGAGCATGGCGTTGGCGGCGTACTTGGTGAGCTCCGCCGAGCGCACATCCATCACGATCATGCGGTCGCGATTGTGCGTGAACGGCGCGTACAGGGAGCGGAGCATCTCGGTCGCACGCTCGGAGTCCGTGCCGACGATCACCCGATCCGGTTTCATGAAATCGTCGATGGCCGCCCCTTCCTTGAGGAATTCGGGGTTCGAGACCGTATCGAACTCAACGGTTGCACGCCGCGCCGCCAGAGAGGCGCGCACCGCCTCTCGCACCTTGTCGGCGGTGCCCACGGGCACGGTCGATTTGGTGATCACCACCTTGTACTCGGTCATGTGCTCGCCGATGGAGCGCGCGACCGCCAACACATACTGCAAGTCCGCCGAACCGTCCTCATCGGGCGGGGTGCCCACCGCAATCAGCTGGAACTGGCCGTGCTGCACGCCCTCCTCGGCGCTGGTCGTGAATCGCAGCCGTCCCGCGTCGAAATTGCGCTTGACCACCACGTCGAGGCCGGGCTCATGAATGGGCAGCTCACCGCGGTTGAGCATGGCGGTCTTGCGTTCATCGACGTCGACGCACACCACATGGTTACCGGCATCGGCCAGACACGCGCCCGTCACCAGGCCCACGTAGCCTGAGCCAAAGATTGTAATTCGCATGCGTAATATTCTGATTTAACAAGGAAAAGTACCGCGAAGACTAGCGGTTTTGGGAGGTCAAGTAAAGTCTTGCAGGTACGGCGCCCGCGTTTCATGATTCATCATGATTTATCATGACAGCACATCGGGAGATGCCATGCCCGCTTCGAAGGAAAAGTTCGCGACCCAGGTGAGCTCCGAGATCCTCGCCGCCCTGCGCACCCTGGCGCAGAGCGAGGGCCGGCAGCTGCAGGCGCTGGTGGACGAAGCCCTGGCTGATTTGATCGAGAAACGCAAAAACTCCCGGCCCCGCCCGCATGTGATGAGCGCCTACGACGCAAGTCATGAGAAATACGCGGCGCTCTACCGGAAGCTCGCGCAATGACGGAATACCTCACCCTCCAAGAGGTGCTCGCGGTGCACGCGGATCAAATCGCACGCTACGGCGGCAGACCCGGCCAGCGGGGTCCCGGGCACCTCGAGGCCGCCCTGTTTCGGCCGACCACCGGTCACTACATCGATCTCATCGAGGAAGCCGCCGCGCTCTGGGAAAGCCTGGCGCAGTACCACCCCTTCATCGACGCCAACGAGCGCACGGCCTTTGCGTCCACCTATACGTTTCTCACCATCAATGGTCTGCGGCTGCGGGCGAGCGCCGAGGAAACGCACGCCTTCATCGCGGATCTGTATCCGACCAATGGATTCAGTTTTGAGGTGCTGGTGCCTTGGTTGCGGGCGCATGCTCGGTGACAGGGCGGCGCACGACAAGTGAGGCGTATGAGGACTATAATCACCTCATAATATGAGGCGATTATGCCATCTAAACACCTCAACCGCTGGATTTGGGAACTGTCAGGGTGGCCGGAATTCACCTGGAATCCGGCGTCACTGGCGTTGCCTCTTTCCGCAGCCCGCCTTGCGCAAGCCGCCGCCACCGGCGCGAGCAAGCTATTGAATCCTGACATGGACCTATCCGCACAGCTGGAAGGACTCACCCGCGAAGGTATCGCGACGAGCGCCATCGAAGGAGCACATTTCGACGCCAATGCCTTACGCAGTTCGCTCGCCAGGCGGTTGGGACTGCCGACCGCGGGCTTCCCCAACCCCGCGCGATCGGTCGAGGGGCTCGCGGATGTTTTGCTGGACGCCACTCAACGTTTTGATGAGCCCCTGACATTGGAAAGGCTGTGCGCTTGGCAGGCTGCGCTCTTTCCGACCGGGCGTTCGGGAATCCACGACGTGCGTGCCGGTGATTTACGAGGCGAGGATCCGATGCGCATCGTGTCGGGACCCATCGAACGTCAACGTATTCACTACGTTGCTCCGTCACGCGATCGGCTCGACCAAGAGATGCACAGTTTCCTCGCGTGGTACAACAGGTCGCCGCCGGAATTGGACGGACTGCTCCGTGCCGGCGTCGCGCACGTATGGTTCGAACTGATCCACCCCTTCGAAGATGGCAACGGCCGTATCGGCCGCGCCGTACTCGATCGAACTCTGGCGCAGGACGAACGTAGATCCGTGAGGCTCTACAGTGTCTCCGCGCGATTCATGCAGGTCCGCGACGAGTACTACGCAGCACTGGAACGAGTGTCGCGCGACAGCCTCGACCTCACGAGCTGGCTGGTATGGTTCCTCAATCAATTCGCGGCCGCAGTTCACGAGAGCGAACGCATGCTGCAGCAGGTGACCCACAAGGCGCGCTTCTGGATTCAACATTCCCAGGACCCGTTGAATAGCCGACAGCGCAAGGCTCTGAACGTGATGTTGGATGCCGGCCCCGATGGGTTTGTCGGCGGTATGACGAACCGCAAATATGCGCATCTCACCAAGACCAGCCCCGCGACCGCGCAGCGCGATCTTGCAGAACTGGTCGCGCTTAGGTGCCTTGCGCTGGTCGGCTCGGGACGCTCAGCGCGCTACGAACTTCCGGTCTGACCGCCCTTGTGGCGCCCTGGCGACTTGCGCTGCAAATCCTGTGAAGACTGCCCGATCAAGTGCCACAGAAATTCAGCGAACGGCTTGACGCTCCCGCCGAGCTGGGCCTGCTCGATCGATTTGAAAAAAGGGATACGCTCATCGGCAAGCACGGTAACCCAGGGGTGGCCTGCACCCAGCAGCACGTAGTTCATCAATAGTCTTCCCAAACGCCCGTTCCCATCCATGAAAGGATGAATTGTTACGAACTCCAGATGCCCAAGGATTGCACGGGTGAGCGGTGAGATCGCGGTGTCGGACATGAAGCGCTCATAACCTCCGATAAGATCGGGTACCTTCTTATGGTTTGGGGGTACAAAGCGCCATCCGCGCAATCCCACGGATGAATTTCGCCACCCTCGAAGCGCCGCCGTATCCGTAATGCCAGCATCCACGGCTGGCCTGAACAGCGCCTCGTACAGATCCAGAATCAAACCTGTATCGACCGCAGTTTTCCGCGGTGCTTTGGCGAGGACTTCGTTAAAAGCACGGGAGTAACCTTGTACGGCCATTGCCGCCTCGAGAGTCTTGCGGTCCTCTGGACCCGCAGGCAAAGGCTCACCGCGGATGATGGCATCTGAGGCTTCCCGCGAGATCCGATAACCCTCCATGGTGGTGCTGTGGTATGCGTCATGCGCCTTTCCCAGCTCTGCGTTGGCACGCAACATGCGCCAAGTAAAAATAGGCAAGCGGCTCGATTTATCTCCGATCAGTTCTTCGATTTCCGTCCTTTGCCGGGCAAGCCGCATCGCTTGTTCGTCCATCCAGGGGGAGCCGGTGCCGCGCGCGCTTTGCCGAAGAACTTCCGGCACCTCGATACGAGTTCCCACTCCGGTACGCGATGGAGAGCTAGTTCGGGCAGAAAGACGGTGCACCACCGCATTCAGCTGCGAGGCCAAGGGTTCGTTTTGCAGCAACGCAGCCATGTCCGCGAGGCGCTTCAAGATCACCGGTCGTGCATTTGCCTCGGTCGCGCGCTCGAGTTCCGGCGTGCGCAGGACCAGGTGCCTGAGCCAAGCAGAAACGGATTCGATATTTTGACCGATATTTCGCTCATCCAAGGTCGGCAGACACTCCGCCGCCGCTAGAATCGGAATTTTCGACGCACCCGGCGCATCCACGCTGACCTGGTGCTCGAGACCGTCCGCCGAATGCGGGCGTAGGCGCAACAGAAACCCCGGTTCGAGCCATAGATCGTAATCGCTCTGATTGGCAGCGTGGTAAACCAACAATTCCTCGGGTGGCGAGAAGTCGCCCAAATACAGTTTGATTGCATTCGCGCCTATCACAGCCGCCGGGCGATACCGCTGCAGGACGAGAGCAACTACCGGCCAGTAATTGGCAAGAAAGGTGGCTCTTCGATCCAGCGAACGCTCGGCCGTGAGTATCCACGCACGCTTGCCTGCAACATCCATGACGAGCCCTTCCTGGCGCAAGACACGTGCGACGGCAGCGGACGGCGACTCTGTCGGGGACACAACGTAACGTTCCGCATCGACACGTTCTTTCCACCAACGGCGCGCTTCTTCGACGGGCGTGGATTTCGGCATGTGCTTTTCCAGAAGGATGGAGCCAGGGGGCCGTAATAACGGCTAGCCATCTTTGGGTAAAAAGATACAGCCATTTATAGGTAAAAAATAGTAGCCGTTTATCGGTAAAACGGCAACTTTCACCCAAACTCGCCTACCGCCGGCTATCGACTGCCAAAATACCCGGGGTAATTTGGCACCCAAATGCCCACATTGTGAGTCAGCTAACTCCAAGGCTCCCGCAGCAACTTCCGCTCCCACGCCAGCGAGTGAGTCACGATCGCCGCAAGATCGTCATACCGCGGCTGCCAGCCAAGTTCCGTGCGGATGCGATCGGCGCGCGCCACCAGGTACGCAGGGTCGCCGGCGCGGCGCGCCTCCTCGCGGATCACCAGCGGCTTGCCGCCGACGGTTTCGACCATGCGCAGCACTTCGCGCACCGAGTAGCCATGGCCATACCCCACATTCAGGGTGACCGACTTGCCGTTGCCGCGCAGATAGCCGAGAGCGTTCAAATGCGCCGCCGCCAGATCCTCGACATGCAAGTAGTCGCGCACACCCGTGCCATCGGGAGTGGGGTAATCGCTGCCGAATACCGACACATGCGGTCGCTTGCCCACCATGGCTTCGCACGCCACCTTGGTCAGTAGCGTGGCGCCCTGGGTCGCCTGGCCGATCCGCCCGCCCGGGTCCGAGCCCGCCACATTGAAATACCGCAACGCCACGTAGCGCAAACCGCTCACGGCCGCGACATCGCGCAGCATCCACTCGCTCATGAGCTTGGAGGTGCCATAGGCGTTGATGGGACGCGTCGGCGACTCTTCGTCGGCATAGCCCTCGTCCGGCATGCCGTACACCGCCGCCGTGGACGAAAAGACGAAGTGCTTGACGTGGTTCTCGAGGCAGGCTTGCAGCAACGCACGCGTCGAGCACGTATTGTTGCCGTAGTACTTGAGGGGCTGGGCAACCGACTCGGGCACGATGGTGTGCGCCGCAAAGTGCATGACCGTCTCGACCCGATGCTCCGCCAACAGACGCGACACCAGCGCATGGTCGCCCACATCGCCGACCACGAGTTCGCCCGCGGTCACCGCCTGACGGAAGCCCCGGCCCAAATTATCCAGGACGATGACCTTTTCACCGGCCTCGCCCAATTGCCGCACCACATGGCTGCCGATGTAGCCGGCACCGCCGGTGACCAGAATGCTACCGCTTGACATGCCTACCCCTCCGCCGCGGGCTCACGCCCGCTAAGGATGGGCAGTATCGGTGGGTCCGGCGTTTCTGACAATGCGGCGCGGCTTGAGACTGGTGACCTTGCGGTCGTCGGAAGTCATGGCAGCTTGGCGCGACCACACCAGGTCGTGGGATTCGGGCGCCGGGTTGTACTCCTCGACGACCTCGCCCAAGAGATGCAGCGCCCGATGGCAGTCGAAACGGCTCATCACCACCAGGATCTCCTCCAGCAGAGCCTGCACGCGTTCCCACGGCAAGGAATGCTCGATGGCCCGGAGGATCATCGGATGATCCGTGCCGGTGACATTGTCGCCGATCAACAATTCCTCGTAGAGCTTCTCCGCCGGGCGCAGGCCGGTGTAGGCAATCTCGATATCCCCATCCGGATGTTGTTCGTCGCGCACGGTCAATCCCATGAGATTGATCATGCGCCGCGCCAAATCCCCGATGCGCACCGGCTTGCCCATGTCGAGCACGAACACATCGCCGCCCTCCGCCATGGAGCCCGCCTGGATCACCAGCTGCGCCGCCTCCGGGATGGTCATGAAGTAGCGGATCACTTCGGGGTGGGTCACCGTGACCGGGCCTCCCGCTTTGATCTGCTCATTGAACAGCGGCACCACCGATCCCGACGACGCCAGCACATTGCCGAAACGCACCATGCAGAATCGCGTCTTGCTGCCGCGTCGATGCAGCCCTTGCAGCACGATTTCCGCGAAACGCTTGGTCGCCCCCATGACGTTGGTGGGGTTCACGGCCTTGTCGGTGGACACCAGCACGAAGGTTTCCACTTCGGTCTCATGAGCCGCTTCGGCCGCATACCACGTGGAAATGACGTTGTTATGAATGCCCTCGATCACGTTCTGTTCGACGATGGGCACGTGCTTGTAGGCGGCGGCGTGATACACGGTCTGGACCCGATAGGCCTGCAAAATATCGCGCAGCCGATACTTGTGATGAGCGTTGCCGATCAGTGCGACCAGATCAACGGTCAGCGCATTCTGGTCCGCGAAGGCGCGCAGCTCGCGCTGGATGTTGTAGAGGGCCAATTCGGACATTTCGAACAGGACGAGCCGCTTCGGACCCAGGCCAATGATTTGCCGACATAGCTCGGAACCGATGGAGCCGCCGGCTCCGGTGACCATCACCACGCGATCGCGAATGCAGGCATCGAACAGCCCCGCCTTGGGCGGCACCGAATCGCGGCCCAGCAGGTCGCAAACGTCCACCTCGCGAATGTCGCCGACCGCCGCACTCCCGGTCACCAACTGTTCGAATTCCGGGACAGTTTGCACATGCACGCCCAGGGGCTCCAACCCGCTCAAGATCTCCCGGCGGCGGCGGCGCGTCAAAGACGGCAGCGCCAGCAAGATACGGTCGATATTGCGGTCTTTGATCAGCATCGGGAGCTGTTCAGGCGCATAGACCTTGATTCCATTGACCATGCGGCCGTGCAAGCTCTTCTTGTCATCGATGAAAACCAGCGGATCGAAGGCGCGGGTCGTCGACAAGGCCGTGGACAGGCGTGCGCCCGCATCCCCTGCCCCGTAAATGGCCACCCGGGCGACCGTAGGCTGGATATAGTGGGTGAGCAGGTAGTAGCGCACCACGAAGCGCGAGCCCGCCACGTACAGCAGCGTGAGGCAGGAATAGATGGTCACGACGCTCCAGGAAAGCGCCGGTATCGTCAGCCAGAAGCCCAGGAAACCCAGCACGACGCCGCTCATGAGAACCGCGAAGGCAACGGCGAAGACGGCCTTATGCCCCAGGAAGCGAATGACGGCGCGGTATAGGCCTAAGCGCACGAAGATTGGGGTGCTGACGGCAATGACCGCCAGGTAGGCGGGCCAATCAGTGATCGAGAATTCCGGATTACCGGACTTGAGGCTCAAAGCCGCCCACAAAGCCAGCGGCATCATGATCGAATCGGCGCAGATCGCGATGAACCGCTTCAGTGGTCCGGGCAGTTCAACGGTTTGCCGTGCAAAGTTACCAGTTGTTTCAACGCTCTTTGAACCCAAAGTGAGCCTCCCTGACACGCTTTCCCCTGCCGATGACCTTTAGCGTTCAACTCCGTCACTGACAGGGATTTTCTAGTTCCTCCCGTGTAGTGTACCGAAATTATTTAGTCAGTCACCGTACATCGTGCAAGTTTACAGCGAGTTAATGCTCTCGTAACGCGTCAAGCAAGATCGCGTTGACTACATCACGAGGGCTCTAGAGTCGCGCGTCGGCGAAATGTTCCTTGAACCACGCGTAGGTTCGTTCGATGCCGACCTGGAGCGGGATCCGTGGTTGCCAGCCCAGATCCTTCAATCGCGACACGTCCAGCAGCTTGCGCGCTGTGCCGTCCGGTTTTGTGGCATCGAAAATGAGACGACCCTTGTAGCCAATCGCAGACATCACGAGGTCGGCTAACTCGCGAATCGTCACATCCTGACCCCAGCCGACATTGACCATGGGCTCGGCATCGTACGAATGTAATAGGTACAAAACGGCGTCGGCCAGATCGTCCACGTGGAGGAATTCGCGGCGCGGCGTACCTGTACCCCAGATCGTGACGCTCTCGTCCCCGCGAGCGTTGGCTTCATGGAAGCGGCGGATCAGCGCCGGCAGCACATGCGAGTTCTGTAAATCAAAATTGTCGCCGGGACCGTAAAGATTGGTCGGCATCAGGGAAATGGCGTTGAAGCCAAATTCGCGGCGATAGGCTTGGCACATCTTCAGCCCCGCAATCTTGGCGATCGCGTACCACTCGTTGGTCGGCTCGAGAGATCCCGTGAGGAGATATTCCTCCTTGATCGGTTGCGGGCTCAGTTTGGGGTAGATGCAGCTCGACCCCAAAAACACGAATTTCCCGACGCCCGACCGATGCGCCGCATCGATGACATTGTCTTGAATCAACAAATTATCGCGAATGAACAGTGCCGGCCGGGAATTGTTGGCGTGAATTCCGCCCACGCGGGCAGCGGCCAGGATGACCGCTTCCGGGCGCTCGGCTTCGAAGAAACGACTGACGTCGGCTTGATTGGTGAGATCGAGTTCATGGTGCGTGCGCAGCACCAAGTTAGTGAAGCCCTTGTGCTCGAGGGCTCTCACCACGGCCGAACCTACTAGTCCACGGTGGCCGGCGACATAAATCTTGGAAGATTGGTTTAGCTGCACCGGCTTTTACTCGTGATGGCTGTAGACTTTGTAACCTTCCTTGGCGACCAATGCATCGCGCTTGGCGAGATCCAAATCCGACTCGACCATTTCAGCCACCAATTCCGGAAAGCTCACCTCCGCGGTCCATCCAAGTTTGTGCCGCGCCTTGGTGGCATCGCCCAACAAGGTCTCAACTTCGGTCGGCCGGAAGTAGCGTGGATCCACGCGCACCAGCTTGCGGCCTGTGAGCGTATCGATACCGACCTCATCAACCCCGTCCCCTTGCCACTCGATCTTCATGTCGAGCAGCGACCCGGCGGCGACAACGAAGTCGCGCACTGAAAATTGCGTACCGGTGGCGATGACGAAGTCCTCCGGCACATCTTGTTGCAACATCAGCCATTGCGCACGGACGTAATCCCGTGCGTGCCCCCAATCGCGCCGCGAGTCCAGATTGCCGAGATGCAGCGTCTCCTGGAGACCGACTTTGATGCGGGTCAAGGCACGAGTGATCTTGCGCGACACGAAGGTCTCACCTCGCATGGGCGATTCGTGGTTGAACAAGATGCCGTTGCAAGCAAACAAGCCATAGGCTTCGCGGTAGTTCACCGTGATCCAATACGCGTAAACCTTCGCGGCGCCATACGGCGATCGAGGGTAAAAAGGCGTTGTCTCACGTTGCGGAATCTCTTGCACCTTGCCGAACATCTCAGACGTCGATGCCTGGTAGAAGCGGGTTTTCTTCTCGAGCCCAAGAATGCGAATGGCCTCCAACACGCGAAGAGTACCGACCGCATCGGAGTTCGCGGTGTATTCAGGAGTCTCGAAGGAGACTGCGACATGGCTTTGCGCGGCCAGGTTGTAGATCTCATCCGGTTGAACCTCTTGAATGATGCGGATGAGATTCGTGGAGTCAGTGAGGTCTCCATAGTGCAATTTGAGACGCACATTTCTTTCATGGGGATCTTGATACAAATGATCGATGCGGTCGGTGTTGAACGAGGAAGCGCGCCGCTTGACCCCATGAACGCTGTACCCCTTCTCGAGCAAGAACTCCGCGAGGTACGCGCCGTCCTGGCCGGTAATGCCTGTAATCAACGCGCGTTTCTGCAAATCGTTCTCCAAATGCGTCTTTGAAATATTTGCAACTCGAGTCCCACGACACTCGCAAAGCTCTCTGTGTGCGGGGGTGGCACTCAGGGCAATATACCCTGCATGCATAGAGCGGGCTAGAGAGCGATTTGGCGCGCCATTGCGGTATTGTCTCTAATCCTCCGGATCACACCGGCATTGCGCATGGCATGTGCGACTAACGGCGCGACGTGCGGCCCGCGCCCACCAGAAGCGCGATTATTATCAGCGGCGCCAATGCCGTGATCATGTAGGACATTGCGCTCGCAGGATGCGTGGCGGCAAACCACGCCCAAGGGAATAGCCAACATATATTGATTGCGATGACCGAGACGGTGACAGGCCAATGCCGTTGCCATCGACTCGCCAGATTCTGATAGGCGTGCAGGCGATGCGCCTCGAACCAGCGATCTCCCCGCACAATCCGTCTTACCAGCGTAACCGTCGCATCGACGATAAAAACCCCGCTCAGGATCACCCAGACTTCGATGGGAGTGGTGCCCTGCCGGCTTGCCGCGAGACCTAGAACCGCGAGAGTAAACCCAAGAAATCCGCTGCCGACATCACCCATGAAAATCCGCGCCGGCGGCCAATTCCATATGAGAAAGCCCAACGTCGCAGCGGCCAGAACCAGCATCGCGGCCGTCAGACCGTCGTCACCGCCGAATTTCCAATTGAGAAGTGCTCCGGCACCCGCCATAAAGACAGCCTCGCTACCCGCGATACCGTCGATACCGTCCATGAAATTAAAGAGGTTGGTTGACCAGATCAATGCCGCGACAGCCAAGCAGACCGCCGGCCCAAATCTCCATGCAACCCGAGATGCTGAAGTGTCTGCTCTGCGATACCACCCACGAGCATCACCGCCAATGTCGCAGCAACGATGTGAACGCAAATTCGAATGCTCGCGGGCAAGGAATTGCGATCGTCCAAATACCCCGTCAATGCAACCGCACCGCCTCCCGCGATCAGCACCAGCATCATGTTGAATTGCAGCAGTCCGGCCGACGACCAGAAATACCAACGCACCCATGAATGCGATGACCATCGCCAGGCCGCCGCCCCGCGGAGTTGGTGTAACGTGAGAACTGCGCACATTGGGAATATCCAGGATCGCGTTGCGAAGCGCGTGCCGGCGGACAAGCCCAGTTGCAAACGTCGCAAAAAGGAAGGTCACTATTGCGACGCAAATGATATTCCACACGTGATTCACGATCGGCTCCGGATTTCCCTGGCTGCGGCTTCAATCAACGCTTGCGCGTATTCTCAGGGCGGCGACCGCTCGTTGAGCGGCCTTTCCATCCCACAGCGCGGGTCGTCGGCCGGCGCGGAAACGGCCGTTCATCACATCACCGAGCGCATCCTTCAGCGCATGCGTTTGTACCAAACGGTTCGAACCTTCCTCGATCGTGATCGGCCTTTCCGTGGTATCGCGCAGCGTGAGGCAAGGAATCCCGAGATAGGTGGTTTCCTCTTGAATGCCGCCGGAGTCCGTCACTACAGCCGCGGCGTGCGACACCAGATTCATGAATTCAATGTATCCCAACGGCTCAGTGAGCTGGATACCCGGGCACGCCTGCAACTTTGCCATCAGCCCGAACTCCTGCAGGCGCTTGCGGGTGCGCGGATGTACGGCGAACACCAGGGGCAGGGACTCGGACGCGCTCGATAACTGCTCGATCAAAGACGTCAGAGAAGCGGCGCTGTCGACGTTCGCGGGGCGATGCAAGGTAACCACCGCATACCGACGCGGCGAGAGCGCCAGTCGTTCGACCATGTTTGCGGCGTCGATCGAGTCGCGCAGCATCTCGTAGGAATCGATCATGAAATTGCCGACGCGATCGATCTTTGCGGACGGCACATTTTCGCGCAGCAGATTGGCGTCGGCATCGGCCGACGGGGTCCACAACACATCGGAGATGGCATCGGTCGCCAACCGGTTGATTTCCTCGGGCATGCTGCGATCACCGCTGCGCAGCCCTGCCTCGAGATGCACGACCGGGATGCAAAGCTTGGTTCCCACCAACGCGCATGCGAGCGTCGAATTCACATCGCCGGCCACGACGACCCAATCCGGGCGCGCACGCTGCGCGATCTTTTCGTATTCAATCATCACGCGACCCGTCTGCTCGGCGTGGGAACCGCTGCCCACCTCCAGATGAAAATCGGGTTCCGGCAGTTTCAAGTCGCGAAAAAACGAATCGGACATGTTGTAGTCGTAGTGCTGCCCCGTATGCACGATCACCGCGCGGCACCAGCTCTTCGCGCGACAGGGCGTGATAAAGCGGCGCAATTTTCATGAAATTCGGCCGCGCAGCCGCGATCAGGTGAATGCTTCGAGGATTCATGCGGCCGTCCGATCCGTGAGTGCTTGCATATACCATTGAACCGTTCGCTGCAGTCCGGCATCGAGAGTCAAAGGCGGCGACCAGCCCAGGCGGGCGCGAGTCGCTGCAATATCGATGGCGAGTGAGCCGCAAAGTCTATTGAGCTCGGCATTTCGGCCGGCAAGCGACGCGAGGGCCCGCAGTGCACCGACCGGCATCGCAAAAAGGCGCGCGGGACGATGCATCAAATGCGCAAGGCGGCGAACCAACTCGGCCGTGGAGACGTCTTCACCGTCCGCGACCAAGAATACGCCGCTCATCCGCTGCTGATGCTGCAGCAATGCGCCAATGAGGTCGCAGAGATTCCACACGCTCACCATGCTGCGCACGTTGGCAATCGACGCCAGAGGGATCGGCAGGCCGCTGTGGGCCAACGACAATAGACGAAGAAAATTCGCGCGCACCCCGGGCCCGTACACGAGCGGCGAGCGCACGACCGCAACGGCCATGCCCGAAGCTGCTTCGACGGCCGCTAGGCGGCGCTCCGCTTCCCATTTGGAGCGTGCATAGTCGTCCTGGGGCCGCGGTACGTCATCGGCGCGGAAGACGCCATCCCCGGTACTCTCGCCGTTCACCTTGATGCTGCTCAGATAGACGAAGCGTTTGACGCCGCCGGCGGCGGCGGCACGCGCCAGCCGCTCGGTGCCCAGCACATTGGTGCGTTCGAAGTCGACGCGATCGTTTGCCGTGGGCTTCATGACATGCACCCGCGCCGCGAGATGGACGACACAATCGACACCGGCCAGGGCCTGCGACCAGTCCGTTTGTCCGTCGATATCGCCGACGACCACTTGATCTTCCCTCAATCCGGACACGGCAGGAGAACGAACGGCCGCCCGCCATTGGAGCGGGGTCGGTGTTGCGAGCAGTGTGCGGCCGATGAAACCGGTAGCTCCCGTAACCAGGACACGCGACGACGGCGGGATGGGTTGTGACGTCATAACCGCACATTATCCAAGAATGCGCGCCGCGCTTCAGAAGATTCTGCTGGACCGATACAGATTCCGACTGGTCACCTCACCCGCCTAGAGGGGATTCGCAAGCTGATGGCCGCAAGCCCCAGATATTCGTGCAGCGCGGTTTCCGTCTTGCGCAGCCCGCGCGATCCCGGAATTAGGCCGAGACCGTCATGGCTTTCAGGTGAGTGCAAGAATTGTCCCGTCGGTGCCGGAAGAGGGTTTGCGCCCGCGCGGCGCATGAGCAGCATCGCTCGAGGCATGTGGTACGCGGAAGTCACCAGAATGAACGGCGATTGCCCCAGCAAGGCGGCCACATCCTGCGCCTCTTGATCGGTGTCCATGGCGCGGTCCATGACAACGAGTGCTGATCGTTGGATGCCCAGTTCCCCGGCGATCTGTGCGTAGCCCAGCGCGCTCGGCGCAAATCCCGGCGGTGCTCCGCCGGATACGAGCAAGCGCGCGTCAAGCCGCGCGCGCGCGAGGCGCACTCCTTCAACGATACGGACAAGGCCATCCGCGTCGAGTGCACCGGTCACTGGAATATGATCGTATGGCTCATAACCGCTGCCTAGGACAACGATGTCACGCACTCCCGTCGCCTGTGCGGGATCGAATGCCGGATATCGGTGTTCCAGGGGTGCGAGTAAGGCGTTACCGACCAGCGAAGTCGAAGCAAGATACGCAAGGGTCGCTCCGGCGGCGATGACCCATGCGCCCATTTGGCGCCGCGAACCGCGCAAGAGCACCAATCCCACCGTCGCGATAATAAATGCCAACCACAGGGGATGATTCAATACCGCGGCGGCCAGCCGCAACATCATCACGATAAATCCGCCCGAGCTAGGAGCAAAATATCATTCGCCATCGCACTTGCAATGTTCCGACGAGCGTATCGATTGACGAAATCCCGACGCGGCCGGTCCTGCAGAATCAAGCCAGCCAATTTCTCGATCGCCTGTGATGCGTTACAGGGCGTAAACACCGCCGCGTTGGGCACCTCGTCCGCAATGAATTTCGCCGCATAACCGGCGACACCCGCCCAGATCGGCTTTCCCGTCGCCGCGTATTCAAAGATCTTCGAGGGCAGCACCTTTTCGAATGCCGCATGCGCGTTCAGATGCAAGAACAAGATGTCGGCGCTCAGATAGGTCTTGAGCAGAGCGGCACGCGGCATGGGAGGAAGAACCTCGACATTGTGCGCGCCCGCTTGCTGCAGCAGTTCCAGCAATAGTTCGCGGCGCCCGCCGTCGCCAATCACCCGAAACCGCACTCTGCTCGACCAGACGCACGGCAAGTTTCGGCAGAATGGCATGCAGTCCCTGCCCTTCTCCGATGTTGCCCGCGTAGACCACCAGCAACGATCGGTCCACACTGACCGTTTCTTCCAAAGGCCAGTCCGCGCGCAAAAACTCATCATCGATACCGTTGGTGAACCAGGTATATGAGCTATCCGGATAGCGCGAAACGAAATAGCCTTCGAAGCCGCGCGACACCAGGTTGATGCGATCGGCGCGCCGCATGGTCCAGCGCTCCACGGCCGATAGCGGCGGCCGCAGAACACCGGCGATCCTCGGGAATACATCGCCGATGGTGTCCACGAAGATATCGCGAATATCCAGATAGAGCCGGGCGCTGCGTGCGGCGTGCGATCCACGCGCCGAGCGCGGCCGTCATGAGACGCGACGAGGTCGCGAACACCACATCGTATTTGACATTCGCCGTGTACCGTCTTGCGCAACGCGCGAAGTGCAGGAACGCACGGGACTGCCCCCACAAATCGCTGCGATGCGCCGGCAGGGCAATACGCCTTATGTGAGCGGGCCCATCGTCTCGATCTCCGCGACCTCCTGGGTGAAGGTGCTGTATCGATTCGGTGCCGTCGTAATGACATCGATCGATGAGCCGGCGGGCAGCATCGCCAGCAATGAGTCGACGAGGGTGCTCGCACGAAACGATCCGGCGCTCAAATCCGGCCGGAAATAAAAGCTAAGAAGCAACAGCCTCAATTCGCGGCGCTCCGGCGAATCCGGGTAGCCAGACGCGGCCCGGCGAGGTTCGCGACGATGCAGCGATTCGGCGTGGCGACGCCGAACTCAGGATGCCAGGTCGAATCGACGACGTCGACGGCGGCCGCGCCTTCGAAGTTCATTTCGAGCAGCACGCCGCGCGAATCGCTCAATTGCAGTTCCGAGCCCCGGCCGCGCCGCACGTGAATATCCGGATGCAGGTGAAAGTAGCATTTGGCGCTGCGAAAACCGCCTTCGACGGTATCTTCGATCAACAGCTCGTTCAGCGCTCAGCTGTCCAACTGCGCCGATGCAAATTTCTGCCGCGCAGGCGCCGGTAGCCGTCATGCTCGCCCACGATGCTGAATCCCGAATCCTCGGCTCGTGCTTTGAGCAAGCGGGCCCGCGCCCGGCGGGCGACGCGAAACCCCGCCCACACTTCGCTCGAGTTTTCGCCATCGAGCACGAGCGTATTGTGAGCCGCCGTGCCGCGCTGACGCTGGCGTTCCGGCGCTCAGGCCATATTCGGAGGTACCCGAATTGACGAATACGCGTCGGCCCTCGAAACTCATTTCGAAACTCAAGGTGTCCGCATGCGCATGGGCGGGCAAATGGTCCGGTCCGATGGGGGCTACGTCGCATAGCGAGAAAGAACGGCGGCAAATCGATGCTGACATAGCCGCTCGGCAGTCAGCCGACTGCAGCCCCGCCCGTCCGAACGGTTCGAGGGAGACATTCAATCGAGCCGCATAAGCGCGCAATTGCGCCGGTTCCGGCGAGATGCCGAAGGCCGCATCGTTGAAGAAGGCAATGCCGCCCGTCGGGATGCGACATCGCTTCGAGCCATGTCATCATGCGCGCCGATGGCTGCGCGCCAGGCGGCATCGGCCGTGAACCCGTAGGCATGCATGACGCCCATGGTATCAAGCATGTCCTCGAGGAATCCGGCGTGGTACATGGGACTGCGCTCGAAATGGCCGCCGTCGGTCAGGACCTGTTCGCGCGATTTCCGTCCGCATTAGTGACAAGCCCCGGCTGCAGCCAGCCCTCCGCCTCCTCGCCCTCGAAGATAAAGCCCGGCGTGAATCAGCGCCTTGGCATTGGCGAACACATGATTGCCCTGCAAGTGCGACTCGATACGCCGATTCAGCCAGCGTGCCTGCACCGCAAGACTTTGACGCGCCTTCGGCGTCAGCACATTCCCGCCAAGCGACCACTTGATCCAATTCACCATGCGCCGCGACACCGGATACGGATCCCAGCCGATTCCCGCGCCCGGAGGGTTCTCGTCGATCCAACGCTCGACGAGGCGGTCGTGCCAGGCGCGGCGCGCGGATCGATCCGCGGCATTGAGATCGTCGAAATAATGAAGATTGTAGGTCCACAGCAGTGCGCCGCCCTTGGTCCTGCCAATAGGCCGCATCCGGACAAATGCCCTCGACATTCAACAGGCGAAACCGGTCGGGGCCAAGCATCGACCGCGGCGCGGCAGATCGGCGTGGCATAAGGATTGGACGCGCGCGCGCAGCGGCGGAGCTCGGCGTTCATCGGGCCGCGGCCGGCACAGCTTGAATCGGATTCGTCCGAAGATCTGAACCGGCCGCAGATATCGCAGCGTATGAAAGTAATTGGCGAGGCTGACTCAATGCAGTGCCGCTTCACTCACAGCGATGGTCGCGCGGCTGACTTCGAGAATTTCTTCGAGCGGGATCGGCGACCGCATCTCCCGCCTTGATGGCGCTAACGAAGGCCGCCGCGCACGGCGATTTGACCTTTGTCCTGCCGCCACAGCCGTTGCGACTTGAAGCCCGGCCAGCCAAAAGCGCGCAATCGGCGGAAATTGTCCAACTGCAACACTCGCCCGCCCGCAAATGCTTCGACTCGTTCCTTCGGAAAGGATGCGTGACCGCCCGTCAAGTAGTGAATGGTTCCAAGCGATCCATCGGCAAAACTCAGGGTAATGCATACGGAAGGATCGGCGGACCCCGCATCCCCGCCATCGGTACGGCGCGCGACGCTGCCTGTGATCGGCGACCCCGCAAGATATCGCAACAAAGTCGATGAAATGGCAGGCCTCGCCGATGATGCGGCCCCCGCCGGCGGGCTCCACGGTCCAATGTCCGGCGGCCGCCGCGCCCGCGTTCACCGTGACGATGAAGCTCTTGGGCTCGCGCACGGCACCGAGCAATGCCTTCATTCGTATCGCCAGCGGCGCAAAGCGGCGATTGAATCCAATCATGAGCGTCCGCGAGTTGCTGTCGAACTGGACTCCGAAAGCGCCGCCTCGATGGCGTCGATGTCGGAAGCGGTGAGCGCCAGCGGCTTTTCGACAAATACATGCTTGCCGGCCGCGAGCGCGCGCTGCACGAATTGCGCGTGGGTGTCGTGGCGTGTCGCGATCACGACGACAGTCGACCTCCGGCGCAGTCAAGCACCGCATCCGACGTCGGTCGACACCAACTCGAATCCGTATTGACGCCCATAGCGCGCCGCATTGATCCCGCTGGCCGTCGCCACGGCGAAGAGGCGCGCGCCGCTCGCTCGAAATGCCGGAATCAACACGCGTCCGGCATAATTGCCGGCGCCGATGAACGCCACCGCCGGGCTCGCCGGCCGAGATCCGGCGGACGGCGCGCGCAACGATATCTTGCGCACGATAGCCGGTCGCGCCCGCCTCCGCCTTGTAATCGAGCACGATCCCCAGCGAAGGTTGCGCGCGATCGGCCAGCAAATCGTAGGCCGCGCCGCCCGCGCCAAAGGCAAATCGATGGCTGATCAGCGGCCGCACGTCGAGCTGCGCGGATTCCATCAACTGCAACACCGCCTGAAAGTTCCTCTGTTCGGTCCAGCGCACCAGCCCGAATGGATAGTCGATACCACGACTCTCGTACACCTCGTCATAGCGTCCGGGTCCGTAGGAACACGACACCTGGAACGAGATTTCCTTCTTGTAGAAATCCGCACGATTCAGTTCGAGACCGGTGACGCCGACCAGCACGATTCGTCCGCGCTGGCGGCACATCTGCGCCGCCTGCTCAATGGGCTCGTTGCTGTCGGTCGCGGCCGTGATCAGAACGGCATCCATGCCCTGTCCCGCGGAGAAACTGCTCGGCGATCTTCAGCACGTCCTCGCCCGCGCGCAAATCGACCACGTCGGCGCCGAATTGCCGCGCCAGCGCCGATTTTGCCGGATCCGGATCGATGCCCAGCACCTTGCAGCCGTTGGCGCGCAGAAGCTGCACGGTGATCAGGCCGATGAGCCCAAGACCGATCACGCAGAAGCGCTCGCCGATCGCAGGTCCGGCGAGCCGCAGTCCCTGCAGCGCAATCGCCGCCAGCGGGACGAATACCGCCTCATCGTCGCTGACCGATTCGGGAATGCGCGCGCACAGATTGCGCCCGACAGCGACGAATTCCGCATGACTGCCGTTCGAAACGACGCGATCGCCGACGCTGAATTCCGACGCACCGGCGCCGGCCTCGACGACGCGACCCACATTGCAGTAGCCGAGCGGGATCGGCTGATCGAGCTTGCTGCGCACCGCCTCGAGCGTGGCGAGCACGCCGTCGGTGCGCATCTTGTCGAGCACCTGATGCGCTTTCTCCGGCTGCTGGCGAATCTTTTCGATCCAGTTGGCGCGGCCGAACTCCAGCAGCATGCGCTCGGTGCCGGACGAGATCAGCGAGCGGGAGGTCCGTATCAAGACTGCGCCCGACGCGGGACTCGGCACCGGAATCTCTTCCAGAACGATACGTCCGTCGGCCAGCGACTGCAGAAGTTGTTGCATCGATTCTTCGCTTCGTAGTTTCAGTAATAATCGCCGATTTAAACATCGATGAATCGGCGACACCACAACTCGAAGCACATGAGCGCAAATATCGTGTAGCTGCCGTCGATTCTTCCTTGCCGATCGTCATCGATCAGCGCACGAACCGCGCCGCGGATCGAAAAAGCCGCGCCGGCGCAGCACCGCCGGGTCGAGCGTATCCTCGACTCTGCGCGCGCAGCTCCTGCCGCAGCCAACGCCGCAGCGGTGCGCCGAAACCGCTCTTGGGCCGGTACACGACATCGTGCGGCAACATGCCTCGCATGGCTTCCTTGAAGATGGATTTACCCTCGCTGCCCGTCTGTTTCATCGAGGCGGGAATCTTGCGCTGCAAAGTCGATCAATTCCAGATCGAGCAACGGCACCCTCACCTCGACCCCGGCGGACATGCCGGCGCGATCGGTGTAGTTCAGATTGTGATCGGCGAGAAAATGCCGCGTTTCCAAGAACAACATGCGTTGCAAGCGGATCGTGCTCGGCAGGAATTTCGGCGAGGCTGGCGCGCAGCGGCTCGGCGACGTCCGCTGCGCCGATTTGCGCTGCAAATTCCGCCGAGTACAAATTGCGCCGCAATCGATCCGGGCTCCACCAGAAATAGGAGATGAGCCGCCGTTCGGCGTCCTCGCCGGCATGAGCAAACATCTTGGTCAGGCGCCGGCCCGACGACACTCCCCTGACGCCTCCCTCCGCCCATCGCCGCCCGCACAGCCGCCGCTTGTATCGCGGCGCGCGCCGCCTGCGGCAGCCATGCCCACCAGCGCTCGAACTGCAGTGCGCGATGCCGCCGATAGCCGCTGAAAATATCATCGCCGCCCGCGCCCGGACAGCAGCACCGGAATCCCCATGGCGCGGGCGCGCTCGGCGATGAACAAGGCGTTGATCGGCGCCGGATCGGCCTGCGGCTCATCCAGCAGAGCAACCATTTCCTCGAGCCGATCGATGGACGTCGCATCGATGCGGATCTCTTCCAGATCGACATTCAAATGTTTGGCGACGCGGCGTGCATAGGGCAGATCCGCAGGATTGCCTTCGTCGTCGACATCGTCGCCGAATCCGATGGAGAAGCACTGAATCCGCTGGTCGGGCTGCACACGGCGCATCATGGCGACGACTGCGCTGGAGTCCAGGCCGCCGGACAAGAATGCGCCCACGGGCACATCGGCCACCAACTGGCGTCGCACGGCCTGTTCCAGGCGCGCGTTCAATTCTGCCGCGATCGCCGCGCGCGGGCGGGTATCGCGCGCGCCGTCATAGGGCAAACGATAGTAGCGCCAGTGCCGCGCCACGGCTCCCCGATGAACCAGCATCGCGCAGCCCGGCTCCAGCTTGCGCACGGCGCGCAGCATGGTGCGCGGCGCCGGCGTCCACAGGTACGCCAGCATTTGATGCAAGGCGAATGGATCGATGTCGCGTGCGATCGCCGGATGGCACAGCAGCGCCTTGATCTCCGAGGCGAACAGAAACCCCTGCGGCGTGCTGGAGAAATACAACGGCTTCACGCCGGCCTGATCGCGCGCCAGAAATAATGCGCCGCGATCGACGCCGTCCGGCCGGCCGTGAGTGCGCGCGTCGTGAATGGCGAACGCGAAAATCCCGTTCAGCCGTCCAAGCATGTCGAGCCCGTCGCGCTCATACAGATGCAATAGCACTTCGGAATCCGTTTGCGTGGTGAAACGATGGCCTGCGGCCGCCAGTTCCGCGCGCAATTCGCGGTAGTTGTAGATCTCGCCGTTGAACACCAGCGTCAGCGCAGCGCCAGCTTCCGCATCCCGGCGGCCGCAGCACCATGGGCTGACAGCCCGCGGCGGAAAGATCGATGATGGCCAGGCGCCGGTGACCGAGACCGGTTCGCGCCTCGTTCGGAATATCGATCCACAGCGCACCCTCGCCGTCCGGACCGCGATGCGCCACGCTATCGGTCATCCGCTTCAGCAGGTCGGTGGGGAAATCACCCTGCACTCCGACGATGCCGCACATTCAGCGAACGCGCCTGACGCTCATGCCCGCTGCGCCGCACGCGCGCGCAGCACGACGCCATGCGGCGAATAATACGCGTCGATATCGGTGAGATTCGCTTGCACGGCCCATTGGTGAAAGGTTTCCTTGGTGGCCGGCCGGTCGTATCGAGGCGCGAGCATGTCGAAGGTATCGAGGTACGACCACTCCTTCAGCATCTGGCCCTGCAAGCCCAAGAAAGCTGTAATCAGCGACCAGCAGCCGCCAATTGATGGCGTAGCCCTTGGGCAGGCGGCGGATGATGTTCGGCCAGCGGCCACATGAAATCCACCCAGCGTCGGACCCGCGCATAGAGGCGATCCGGATTCATGCGGCGCGTGAACGGACGCACCCAATACTTGGTTTGGGCGATCGTGCGCCAGAACGAAACCTTGTAGATATCGGCGCACAGCGCCCCGCCCGGCTTCAACACAGAGGGCAACGCCGCGAACGCGCGCGACGGACTCGGCGTGTGCTGCAGCATGCCGAAGCAAAACACGCGATCGAAGCTCTGCGGCCGAAACGGCATGGCGAATACGTCGGCCTGCACGATGAGCACATTGTTGCGCGCTGCCGTTCGAGGCAAAGTTGGCATCCACCGCGTAGCTGTAGTCGAGCGACACGACGGTTGCGCCGGTCCGCGCGGCCTGCTCCGTAAACCGGCCCGAACCGCTGCCCACCTCGAGAATCACCTCGCCGGTCAGATCTTTCGGCCAGCCGGTCTGACCGAAGAAACGCTGCTCCGAGGCAGGAATTCCCGAGTAGCTGTCGTATTGCGTACGTGCGTGTTTGGTCCACTCCAAACCGAATCCGGAGGCGTAGTTTTCGCGCGGGACGAAACGCGGCACGCCGGCGATCACCGGGTACTCTTGCCGGCAGCCGACACAGGCGAGACGTCCCCTCGATGACGGTACCCATCGCGGCATCCGCGTCGCCTTGGGTGCATGTCAGCGGCTCATGGCAAGCCGGGCAGGCTAGCAGCCTCAAATGTTCGAGATTCATCTTCAGTCCCCGGATTCGTGTGCTGGCTGAGTCACTTCACAGCCTGTATGAGCATAAACAGCTTTCTTATCCGCATCCATCGGAAGCTTCCCTTGGCTATAGTACCCGGCCCGACAACCGGTGCTCGCGCCCAGCGACTATCGTACCCTCGATTTCCGTGACCAGTCGATTGACTGCCGCCTCCACCTCGAAATCGCGAATTGCAATCCCATAAGCCTCCCGCGCAAGACTTTCGCGAAGGTCGCCATTGACGATGATTTCGCCGAGGGCGTGGGTGAGAGAGTCGGTATTTCGAGGCTCGACCAGCAATCCGCTATGGCGATCGGTGATCAGCTCAGGAATGCCTCCAACCCGGCTTACGACTACGGCGAGCCGACCCGCCATCGCCTCAATCATCGCATTGGGTAGACCCTCTGCCCACGACGGAAGCACCAGGACGTCGGCCTCACTCAGCGCCTGAAGCAGGTGCGGTCCATTCAACCATCCGCGAAAGCGAATCACTCGACTCAAATCATGGTGCTCAACGAGCGCGCGAGCCGCGGCAGACGCGTTGCCCTCGCCCGCGATGTCGAGCGTGAACCGCTGACTTTCGGCCAGCCGCCGGCACGCCTCGATTAGCTCGAAGATGCCTTTCTCGCGGTCGAGCCAGCCGAGAAAAAGCAAACGAACCGGTGACTCTCGGCGTACCAATCGTTTCGCGCCGACATCCAGCAGTTCGTGAGTGGCAGTCCAATTGCGTACAACCGTAACGTTGCTACCAGCGAAGCCGAGTACGTCGATCGCAAATCGTCGCCATGCGTCGCTCTGGCACACAATTTTCCGCGCTCCGCGGAACGACAATCGGACCCAAGCACGGTTGAACACCGAGTCGCGACATTCGTCCACTACGGATCCTCCGCGAGGAAACATAATGGCCGGCACGCCTCGCAGCCGCGCATACCAGGCCATGGCACCCTTTTCGACGATGCTTGCACCCACTGCGACGAACAGCAGGACGGTATCCGGGCGGTGCCGTTCAAACCGGCCAATGAACTGCACGAATCGGCATGCCGCCCGCACCAGCCGCACCGCAAATCCGGGCGGCGGGTTGCTGATTTGAGTGCTGTCCAGCAGATCCAGATCCAACCGGGCGGGAAAGCTCGACGACAACAGGATTCGGCACGATGTCACCATTCCGCCGAGAATGGCACTTCCGGGGGGCGGGAATGCCCCAACGAACAGGACCCGTCGGCGAGTTTCCGTCACGACAACTTCTGCCGCGACCAGAGTGCCAGCTGCAGCAGCTTCCAAAGCAGAAAACCCCGATCACGGCGCCGCGTGCGATGCTCGTCCAGTGCCGTCTCGAGTCGAGTGCGGTCCAGGCCGAAGCGTTCGACGAAGCGCCTGTCGAGAATTGCCGCGCGAGCAAACCCATGCAGCGCGCCGCGCAGCCATTCCTCGTAGGGCACACCGAAACCTGTCTTCGGTCCGTCTAGAATTTCCGGCGGCAAGCGGCCGCGCATCGCATCGCGCAGCACGATCTTCTTTTGCCTGCCGCGAACCTTCAGCGCCACCGGCAGACCGACCGCCAGCGAGGCTACACCCTCGTCCAACAGCGGCACCCGCGCTTCGATGCCGTGGGCCATGGTGGCGCGATCGACCTTGGTGAGAAATTGGGACGGCAGCTGCAGCGAAATATCCGTCAACAGCATCTGCTGCACCGGATCGACGTTCGCGAAACGGGCCGCGCAGCGCCGATATGCCGCGAAAGGATCGGCGACCGCCTCCAACCGCTGCCGCGCAGCGTCCGTGAACATCGCAGTCGGAGGATCGCGCAGCGTTTCGACCGTGAGGAGCAACGCCATGCGCAGAGCAGGGTCGGCGTGTCCCGCCGCGGCGCCCATCCGCGCAAGCCGTGCGCCCCGGCCGCCGAACAGGGAATGCAGAGCGGGTTCGAGCCCGTGAGGCCACATACGCCAGAACGCGGCCGCGCGCAGAATCGAGTAGCGCCTGTAGCCGGCGAACATTTCATCGCCGCCATCGCCCTGCAGAACGACCTTGATCGTTCCCGCGCAGCTCCCGGGCAAGCAGGTACAGGGGAATGTTTGCCGCATCGGCGAATGGCTCATCGTGGACCTGCACCAGAGCCGATATGACCTCTTCCAGCGCATCGCCGCGGACCCGCAACTCATGGTGATCGAGTCCCAGCGCCTGCGCGACGCGTCGGGCCTTCGGCAGCTCATTCACTCCCTTGTCGTAGTCGAAGGCCACCGAAAAGCTGGTCAGACGACGTCCGCTCGCCACCGCGGCCGATGCCGCAATGCTCGATGAATCCACGCCGCCGCTCAAGAAAAGCCCGACCGGCACGTCGCTCACGAGTTGCCGAGCGACTGCGGCGTCGACGGCCTCGTCGGACCGCGATCGTCGCGTCGTGCAGATTCGCCTCGCGGTTGTGCACGGGCTAGATACGCCTCGAGATTCCACCAGGATTCCAATCGCGCTTGCCCATCCTCGACGACCAGGCGGCAACCCGGCGGTAGCGCCCGCACGCCGCGGTAAATCGTTCGCTCCTCGAACGCGTTGCCGTACCACAGATATTCCATCAGGGCTTGATCGTCCACTTCTTGATCGACTGCGCCGCTGGCGAGAACCGCCTTGATCTCCGAACCGAAGGCCAGTCGTCCGCCCTGCCAGGCGTAGAACAGAGGCTTGATACCCAGCCGGTCGCGCATCAGGATCAACCGACGGCGAGCGGAATCCCACAGGGCAAATGCGAAGATTCCTTCCAGGCGCTCCAGGCCGGCGAGCCCCCATGCCTCGTAGGCATGCAAGAGCACCTCCGTATCCGAGTGGCCGCGAAAGGAACGCCCAAGAGCTTCCAGTTCAGTCCGCAACTGGGGAAAGTTGTAGGACTCCCCGTTGTAAACAACGGTAGCCGCGCCGAGCGTCATCGGTTGCGCCCCGGTGCTCGACAGGTCGATGATGCTCAAACGCCGATGCCCGAGAGCCACGCCGTCGCCGACGAACGTTCCCTCACCATCCGGACCGCGGTGAGCGATCGTCTGCGTCATTCGCCGGACGGTGCGGTCAAGATCGTCGGAAGATTGGAAGCCGTATAGCCCGCAGATGCCGCACATTGACCGGTTTAGACTCTATTTATTCTATGGACGTCGAACCCCTCAGCGAGCGCGCATTCGACTTCCAAACTCAAAATTATACACGCCACGGATACCTCTGTCCGCGCTCGAGCACAGACCCCCTGCAAAGGCCGGAGACCACGGGACGAGGGCTGCAGTATGGAACCGCCGCGCCAGCAAGACTGTCTCAGTCTAATCCAAGCCATTCAAGCGGAAGGATACGGGTGCCACATGAGTACACGCAGAAACGTACTGTCCAGTGCGCTCGCACTAGTGGGCACCCGCGCGGGCATCGGCGAAGCCCCAACACCGGGCCGTTTGGTCGGCCCACAGCCGAACGGCGCGACTCCCGCACAAGGGGAAACCAGCGACGCGACAAAGTCCCGCGAGTACCCACTTGGCGATGTTCGGCGCTACGGCCTCGTTCCCAACAATGAAGCCGCCGCAGGTGTCAACACGGCCGCACTGAAAGCTCTCGTGACGCCGACGGGCACGTTTGCCGGCAGCATCCGGTTCCCAAATACCACCGGCAAAGATATTTACTATCTGAACGATATCATTCCGTTCCACGATGGCATACAAGTAGACCTTGAAGGATGCACGCTGCACTTCAGCAAGCTCGGCGTGCGCGGCGATACCAACTCCGGTTTCATCTTCGCGGTGCGCAATTTTTCCATAGCAAATGGGTCGATCGTGGTCGACTACCAGATGGGTGGCGGCGGCAGCAATGCGGGCAACGCACTCACCTTCGGAAATCGCGGCGACGATAGTCACTATTTCAGTCCAACATACGACAGCCTGCTGCCATCACCGATGGGCAACATCGTCGTGCGAAACCTGCGAATTTCTTCCAATACCAAGGGAGGTAACGGTATCTACATGATCGGCGGACTGACTGGCGTGCTGATGGAAAACATCTGGATAGATGGTAGTTCGGGAGCGCTGGACAACGGCATATACTATGAATTCGGCTGGGCGACAAATGAGCCAAAGAGAGAGTTGCGCCAGACCTCGCACGCACACAATATGCGCTTCAGCAATATCAACATCACGAATGTGAACTCCGAGCACGGCCAGGCACTTACTCTCGCGGGGGCTTACAGCTGCTCGGTGGATGGACTTTACGTCAAATCGGCAAAAATCCTCCTCTCATGCACGCCGGGAGAATCGGGATTCTACCGTCCATGGGCAGGCGTCGATCAAATCGGGGCGAAGCGCAATCTCGCGATACGCAATATTGTAGGGATCGGAATAACCGGGACCGCGATCTCCATTTCCGGCGCCTCGGCAAAATCGGGTGGCTACCTGAGTGTAACCAACAATACCGCGATCGACGAAACTGATCTCATCGACTGTTCGATCGACGGATTTGCCATTGACGGCGGCAATTTCGATGGTGGATACGGGATTCACTCGAGCGGCGAGAAGCTGGACATTCGCAACGGTCGAATCACGAATTTCTCCCGCGGCATCGTCACCACCCATGAATGCACGCGTATGAATATTGAAAGTGTCGACATCTTCGGTTGCAAGCAAATCGGCATGCAAATCGGCCAGCAGTCATCGATTTGGAGTCCGCCCCGCCAGAAAATGGGATTCATTCGCAATTGCTTCATCGCGGGAAACAGTATTGCCTCCGCGGGGGCATTCGCCGCAATAGAATTGGATCTATGCGCGTCATTTATCATCGAGGGTAACAGGTTTGGCTACGAACCTGCTCACGACGGTGTTTCAGAAACGACCCAGGGCTTTGCCGTACGAATCGGAAGCCAGGCGAACAACGTAGTTTGCCGATGCAACCACACGGGCGGAGTTCGTCCGGGCGGGACCGCCTACGTGAATCACTCCAGCAGCGAAGCGCAAGGTAACGCCATCGAGCACTCGAGCGGCATTGCAAGTACCGTCGGGTCCTGGAATTCTCGGCACTAACCCACTACAGGGGAGACACGTGTCGCGAGAACAGCCCGCGGTTTCCCCAAACTTCCTGAATAATCATGTGATCATCGACGGTATGGAATGGGTCGGAAAAATTCGTGCGTTCCGTAGTGAAAGCGTTTCGATAATCCATATCGTAGACCGTGCCAAGGCCAGCCACGAAGATCTTAAATCGAGCCTCGTCGACCGCAAGGCCGAGAGCAACGATTTTTTCCTGCAGCTCAATGTGATTAGGAGGAATTACGATGACGAATTGGGTGCCACGCATACGGCAATCCGCGGCGACACGCTCGAGTTGGGCGGCGACGGAACTCGGATACCTGTATGCATGCAACAGTTGCGGCAGCGACTCGTCGATCTGATAGCGCCAGAACGCCTCTCGACTCATCGGAGGCGCCTCCAGATTATCGAGCCTTCCGGTCAATGCGGAGTACGCTGACATGAACGCAGCTTCCACTACGATCCTGTTGGTGAGGTATTTGAGCGGGCTCGCGACCATGGCTTTCGCTTCCGGAACCCTGTTGAGATTCTGATATTCATTGAAATTGATGAGGCCGATGCCGATGTACACGGCATCCAAATGGATCCGGGCGGCAGCGAACCAATATGTGTCAATCGCCTCGACAAGAGTACCGCCACCATACGCGAAGTTGAAATATTCCTGACCCGTCACCGAGCGAAGCTCGTTCATATTGAGGGAGGCCATCGACGAATCACCGAGTATCAAACGGCTGACCGGTGACTCCGTGAATTTCCGTATTTTCCACAAGGGGTTGTGCAGCGGCTGCGCCGCCTGCCACTTCACAACGTCCGTCACCAAGCTAGAAAAGCCCAGGCAGTCGAATGGATCCACTACACCGACAAATACGGTCAGCAGAATAAATGGCAAAGCAAAGATCGCCGATCGTTGAAGAACTCGTTTCATGAATGCGACTAGAATTGCATATACAGAAATGCTGTAGCAGCGTTCTGCGAACCCAGATAGACGATCGCGCCGACAACCAGATAGTACACCGACCATCGTATCCAGACCGGCTGGGAAAGAAGTTGGTCACGGAACGGCCGGCGCTTGCCGAGCAGACCAGCGATCTCTACACACGCAACGGCCGAGACGGCGATTACCAGATCGGTTTTCGGAAGCGGAAGACCAGCGATCAACGCCTTCAACGAGGACAGGCTGAAACGATGTTGCGCGAGAAACGCCAAATCGAGCGGTAACCCGGCCGCTGTTCGGTACAGAAATGCACCGGCCTGTGTGATTGTGTCAGCGCGGAAGAGCACATCCACGCAGGCGATGAAAGTGAATGTGATGGCCCACGCCAGAAGCCCGTATAAACGCGCGGGAACGCGACGTCTCAATCGCTTCCGCTGCTGCACGGTCAAATAATCTACGCACATGGCCACCCCGTGCAGCAACCCATACACCACGAAGGTCCATTGAGCACCATGCCACAATCCACTCACGAGAAATGTCGTCATCATCGCGATGACGATCGCCGCGCTCTTCCGGCCTCGAAGCGATGTAGCCACGGGTGTAAAAATGTATTCGAAGAACCACGACGTGAGCGATATGTGCCACCTTCGCCAGTAGTCGGAAATTGAACGCGCCGCATACGGGCGATTGAAATTCCAGGTTAGGTCGTATCCCAAAACCCTCGCGGCTCCGACGGCGATCTCGGAGTAGCCGCAGAAATCGTAGTAGAGTTGGAACATGTAGCACACGCTCGTCAGGAGCAACGCCAGCCCACCAAAGACACGCGGCTCGCTATAAACTCCGTTCACGACCAAGGCCAGTCGATCGGCGACGACGAGCTTCTTGAACATTCCGCCGGCCATTATTCGTATGCCGTCCGTTACTCGGACGTAGTCAAATCGCTTTGGCAGCTCAATCTGTGGCAGAAAGGCGGCGGCACGCTCGACCGGTCCTGCGACGAGTTTTGGATAGAATGACGTGAATAGAGCAAAACGCTGTAGGCTAGACTCGCACTCGATTCGTTCGATGTGGACGTCGACAAGGTAGCCGACAACTACAAACGTATAGAAAGAGATACCAGCCGGCAGCACGACAACGAAATGCGGAACCGCGAGCTTTACGCCCCCCCAGGCGAATACCGACTGGAGCGATGTCAGCACAAAATTCGTGTACTTCAGCAAAAGAAGGGGGGCGATAACCGTTAACAACGCGAGGATTAATCGTTGAGACGACGGCGCTGCGCCGAGCATGCGCCCGAAAACGAAACCAAGCAGGGTAATTACGACAAGCCATGTGAAAGTCACCCAACCGAAAGCTGCACTGGCGGCGCAGCTTGCGAGGAGAGCGAGCACAGGTTGAGTACGCGCCGGCGCGACGAGAAAAATCGCGCTGAACAGCGGGAAAGCGACCAAAAATGCCAGTGAATCGAAAAGCAATGTCAAACGACGCTATTGCGCAGACCGCAGAACCGCGCGGCACATGTCGCCAACGTTCTTGAAATTAAGGATCTCCTTTAAGCGAAAATTGATTCCGTAGTGATCCTCGATCGCAGCAATCAATTGCGTATGGGTGAACGAGTCCCAGCCATCGACGTCCTTTGCCGTCAGATCAAGGGTTAGGACCAACTGTTCGTCATCCAAGACTTCCCGGAATACGGGCGTCAATTCAGCCAAGATTTGCTCAGGCGATCTCATCCGTGATGTTCATCCACAATTCGCTGCAGTGCAACCCGGTCGATCTTTCCATTCGAATTCATCGGAAAGCGCGCGACTGACAACGCGCGCGCCGGCACCATGTACGCAGGAACACGCGCACGTAGTAACGCAAGCACGGCCTTCAGATCACCCACGTAGTTCTCAACAAACAGACTGAGTTCGCCACTGCCAGACTGGTTGACGCCGGAGATGACGACACATTCGCACCCCCGCACAACCTCCCGTGCATGGTACTCGATCTCTCCAAGTTCGATCCGAAAGCCCTGCAACTTTACCTGATTGCCAATGCGACCACAGAAATAGTGGTCACCGTCGTTGTCGGCGGTAACAATGTCACCGGTCCTGTAGTACCTGCGGTATTCGCCAGTCGCTGGAATCTCAAAGAATGCATCTGTATTGCGCGACGGGTCTTGCCAATAACCCGGAGTGAGTTGCGGACCCGCCAAACAGAGTTCTCCCTTCTCTCCGATTGGAACCAGTTGCCGCGCATCGTCAACGACGATCGCACTATTGAGCGGCATCGGGCGGCCGATCGAAACAACCCCCTTAAATGCTTTGTCGTGTCCGTTGGCAGGCAGCCACTCATACACCATCGCAAATACCGTCGCTTCGGTCGGACCGTAGAAATTTGCAACACGGGAATTGGGTGCACATCTCATCCATTCCGTGGCAATGTCCGCGAATAGCGCCTCTCCGCACAAGATCGTCAGCCGTAAGTCTGGCAGATGGATATCGGCAAAATATGGCCTCAAATAGGTGAGCACTGATGGCACCAGCGGCGCAACAGTCAAGTGCTCCTCCGATAGCAGTCGGTAGACTTCCGCAAACTTGGCAGTCCCCGCCGGCACCGTATATATACACGCGCCGACGCCCAACGGCGCAAGATAGGTAGCAATCGAGAAATCAAAGGTCAGGTCGAACATTTGCAGCACTCGATCACCCACGCCTACACCATGCCCGGAGCCTGCGAGCGAATCCAGAAATGCGCTTAAATTGCCTCGGGTAATAGGTACCCCCTTAGGCTCACCGGTGCTTCCGGACGTGAACAGCAAATAGGCGAGATCGCTCGGCGAGGGGGGTGCGACCGTCCCTAATTCCGCGCCCGAGTCACCTTGCGTGAGAACCAGCTTGACCCCAGGCGGAATACCATGCAGGTCCGCAAGATCCGTACCCGGCACGACTAAAGTTTGCAAGCCAGCCTGCCGCAGGATTCCCGCATTCCGCGGTGCGGGATGCTGCGGATTGATCGGCACAAATGCACGTCCCGCGCGCAAAATCGCCAGGACCGCAGCGTAAGTGTCAAGGCTGTCATCCGCGATGATCCCAATCAGCGACTCGTTGGACGCCGAGGTCGCTTCGACGAGCCGCTGAATCGCCAACACGCGGCGCTGCAATTCACCGTAC
The DNA here is from genome assembly GCA_963779985.1 of uncultured Gammaproteobacteria bacterium. Classification (GTDB taxonomy): domain Bacteria; phylum Pseudomonadota; class Gammaproteobacteria; order Steroidobacterales; family Steroidobacteraceae; genus Bog-1198. The sequence goes on along the minus strand of CAVZZW010000004.1, from coordinate 141,324 downwards.
GTGTGATACACCCCGCCGATGCAGAAGGCGGCGGAATCGTGGTATAGATTGAACGATCGTTCAATTCGTATAGAAACATCAATCAAAGAACAGGAACTCCATCAGTCATCCAATAACCGGGGTGCGACTCGCTCTGCATCTCCGTGGTCGGCAATTGTCACCACCCGGGCGAAGTCGCTGTTTGCAGCGAATATGGCGCCCAATCTCTGCAAGTATATCATTTCAATCGGTAGCAGCATCACTTTCTACCGCAAAGCAAAGTCTGAACGCGGCAGGTCACCTGCCCGCCGGTCGCACGCGATGCTCAGGACACGAGTGCGCCACCGCCCTGGTCCCGCAGCAATTGGGTAAACAGATTTTCGTAGGAAGTGACCATCTTTTCGATGGAAAGGTTTGCCTCGGCATATTCCCTGGCGTTGTGGGAAAATCTTGCCCTATCGTTGACACTAAGTCCCTTGAATCTAGCGATTGCGACAGCGATGCTCTGCGGCGATTCAGGATCGAAGAGGAACCCGCGCACGTCCTCGGCGACGAGCAGCGAGTGATCGCAGACATCCGACGCGAGCACCGGAACTCCCGTGGCCAAAGCCTCGCAGACGACGTTCGGCAGGCCCTCGTAGAGGGATGGATGAATCAGCGCGTGATGACGCCGCAGCAATGCGGGGATGTTGGCTTGGACCCCCAACCAGTGCCACCGCCGCCGGATCTCCGGCAAAGCCTCGAGTGCTTCGTCAATCTGCCGACAGTAGCGCCTGCCGTGCTTACTGTCATCACGGGGCCCTGCCCAGCTGACCTGAGGCGAGTCCCCGGATTGAGTCTGCAATATACCCAGAGCAGCGATCAGATTCAGAATGTTCTTCTCTGGGCCTATACGCCCTATACCGATGAGATGGAGATCGGCCGAAAGAGCCACGCCCGGCTCCGGACAGAATCTTTGTAGATTCAATCCATTATAAATGTACGTCGTTTTCTTTCTGAGCCACCATTTCCGCTTCAGCCAATCGCAATGGGTACGACTGTTGGCCACGACTTTGTCGGAAACGGCATGCATCACCCGTCTCAAATAGGCCCGTGCGGGCGATTTGTCATCATGGTGACTAGTTCGCTCCGAAATCACGAGTTTCGAGCTGCCCGCTAACAGCATCGCCAACTCGGCGTAGATATTCGCGCTGGTTAGATAGGAAACGACGACATCGAACCGTCGGCTACGTACGAGTTCGATCACCTTTGCAAGTACACCGAGTGAAAATCCCATACCTTTGGCGTATTGGTGCACGATTATTCGATGCTCATCGAGAAGCGGTCGAAAGAAATCGTGCTCGGGAAAATAGATGAACATCTCGACTTCGTGTCCGCGGCGCTTCATGCCGCAGGCCAACTCGACGATTTGACGTTGCGCCCCACCCGGACCGAAGTGATCGATCATCAGTAGGACTTTCATGCCGCGTCCGCAACCCAAGCCTGAAATGCAAGGATCTGCCAGAGCAGGTCGCTCTCCCCACGATCGGCGCTGAGGTGCTGCTGCCATAAGCTGCGAACGGTTTGCGGATCCAGAAAACCTTGTTTGCGCAGGCGGTTTTCCGTCAGTAGGTCCTCGCCCCACTCGCGCAGCGGCCCCCGAAGCCAAAGCCCAACCGGAACACCGAATCCCATCTTCGGGCGTTCGATCATCGAGACAGGTAAATACCTTCGAAGCAACTGTTTCAGAAGCCACTTTCCTTGACGGTCCCGTATCTTCATGTTCAAAGGCAAGCGCCACGCGAATTCGAGCACCCTGTGATCCAGCATGGGTACACGGACTTCCAGGCTGACGGCCATTGATGCCCTGTCGACTTTCGCCAGAATGTCATCCGGCAAATACCTCGATGAATCCGTGTACATCATCTCGCCGAAGCCGCCGTCGCCGGAGTGAAAGGAGTATGGCGACGCGAGCCAGCCGTGAACGGCAGGCCCGCCTATAACTAAACCATGCGCGTCTGGATAACGCGAGGTTTGGGCGTTGTAGCACTCTTCCAACGTCATCGCGGACAGATACGACACCAGGCGCTTGGCTCGTCCGCTCGCAGAGGAGCCATTCCAAGCGCGCCGCCACGTGCGAATCCCAGCCGCTGCGGCCGAGCGCATGGGATAGGGGACCTGCCGCACAGTGCGCCATATGTCGGCCGTGCGCTGGTAACGGGTGTATCCACCAAAGAGCTCATCGCCGCCATCCCCGGACAGCGCCACGGTCACATGACGGCGCGCAAATGATGACACCAGAAACGTGGGAATTGCCGAACTGTCGCCGAACGGCTCGTCATACAGGATGGGGAGGCGCGGGATGACGTCAAGCGTCTCGCGTGCCGTGACGTACAGTTCCGTATGATCGGTGCCGAGATGCTTAGCGACGGCTTGCGCGTAGTCCGCCTCACTGTAGGCCGATTCGTGATAGCCAACCGTGTAGGTCTTGACGACGGAAGACGTGCTGGCTTGCATGAGCGCGACGATCATCGACGAATCCACGCCGCCCGATAGAAAAGCTCCTAACGGCACATCCGCAATCCGTTGCAGGGAAATGGCACGCATCAAGTGTGCTTCGAGATCACCGACGGCGTCCTCATCACCCCCTTTGTACGGGTCTGCAGCACCCCGCTCCACGGCTTGGCGCAGCGACCAATACGGTCGCGGCTCGGGCAATGTACCGCATGGTCTCGCTGCGGCGAGCTGAACGTAGGTGCCGGGCATCAACTTGAATACGTTGCGATAAATTGAAGCCGGCGCTGGAATATACCCATACTGCATGTACAGCGTGAGCGCGCTGCGGTCGACATCCGCTTGAAATGAAGGATACGCCCGTAAGGCCTTTAGCTCAGATCCGAACAGGAAAGTGTCCCCTTGCCATCCATAGTAGAGCGGCTTCTCACCGAGCCGATCGCGCGCCAAAATCAACGAGCGCAGCTGCCTATCCCATAGGGCAAATGCAAACATGCCAACGGTCTTTACAAGGGTAGGTTCTATTCCCCAGTGATCGAAGGCCGCAAGCAGAGTCTCAGTATCAGAGTGGCCGCGCCACGCACAGGCGGACCCGAGCAGTTCGAGTTCCTTTCGAAGCTCCAGATGATTATATATTTCGCCGTTGAAGGCGATGACGTATCTGCCCGACATCGAAGCCATCGGCTGATGTCCGGCCGGAGACAAATCAAGAACGGCCAAGCGCCTGTGGCCCAACGCGATGCCGGCATCACCGTCCACCCACACGCCTTGATCGTCAGGTCCACGGTGGATCAAGCGCGCGGCGAGGGTGCCCACGAGTTGTTCCGCCGCCGCTGTCACAAGACCGCCGGGCCGTAGAAACCCGACTAATCCGCACATGCAGGGGGGGTCATCCAGATTTGCTCACATGCTTCCCTCTCCGTGCTCCCATATTCTCAGGCTGGGGAAACAGGCATGCGTCCCATTTGTCCATTACTATATCCTGTCGATAGCGCTCGCGTACCCCTGACGCTGCACGCCCGAGCCGGGCGCGTTCTTCTGGCCTTGAAATCAGTTCCGCCATCACATACGTAAGTGTATCCACGTCATCGATCGGGACAAGGCGTCCATTGACGCCTTCTTCGATCATTTCTGACGGCCCGGAGCGACAATCTGCACTGATCACGGCCGCACCAAGTCCCATGCTCTCCAGCACAACGTTCGGAAATCCCTCGAATCGTGATGGCTGAACGACCAAGCCAGCATGAGCCATCCAGTCAACGACGTCGGGAGTCTGGCCGACGAATTTGACTCGATCGTCGAGAAGCAATTCCCCGCGCAACCGCATTAGGTTTCGCCGCTCGTCGCCTTCACCAATGATAACCACATTCCACTCCGGGAATCTCGGTGCGATACGTGCGAATGCCCTCAGCAGCACATCGAATCCCTTCTGGTGTGTGAGGCGCCCCACCGCAACGATCACGGAACGTCTCACGCCGGATGGTTCTGGCAGGATACGAAGTGCATTCGGTATAACATTCACGGACGTGCAACAGTGATTCTCCAACCAGTGTGCGACATCCCGCGTCTGGGCGACTACGTCGTCGGCCCACACGTAAAGAAGTCTTCTCAGGATACGCCACATCCGCGGCAGCGACGTGTGCAACGCCGGGTGAATTCGCTCCGAAACAACCAGTCTGGTCTCAAATCCGAATCCAGCGAGAATCGTCAGCAGATTGCTTTCCGTAACAAAACTCAATACGGCGTCCGGGCGCGTTTCTAACAGTAGTTTACGCAACTTCAGTACGCGCTTGAGATTTTCCCGGACGCGCCACAAGATCACTCCGCGCGCAGTTTCAACATTCAAATACATGCGTCTTACGCGCGAATGGAGGGGATAGAAATCAGCAAGTTCCGGGCCGCTCCAAGTCGCCAGAATCACCTTCCAATCCATTGCCGCCCAGTAATTGGCCATCTCGGAAAGCTGCCGCTCCGCCCCCCCCGCTTGTAGTGTGCCAATCACCAGCACGACGGTCGGCGTCACGTCCGTATAAGAGTGCAGTGTCGCATGACCTTGCAATTTCAGCCCCGATTGGGCGCCAATCATATTCGTTGGGCGACGGCGAGAAACGAATGGCCGCACCAGGCATTGAGGCTGCCCGTCACGGCGCGCCGCAGCAATCGCTTTGCGATGGTACCTCGCGAGCCCAATAGCCAGTCGCGTTGCGCCTTGAGCGCCGCCATATCTTCTTTCATGGAAATTTCCGCAACCCGTCCGCGCCATCGCAAGAGCTTGAAACCATGCGACACCAGCGCGGAACTCACTTCCCTGCGACTAAGCGCGAATTGATAGAACGAATCCGGCTCGGAATTGAATTCACATCGCGGATAGCCGTTTACACGAGCTTTCTGGTGCCGGTACGGCGAGAACCATGGTGCCGTGAGAAACAGAAACCCCGCGGGACGCAACACCCGTGCCGCTTCCGACAAGATTTCACCGTAGCCCTGCCAGAAGTGCTCGATGACCCCGATCGACCAATACCCATCGAACGTGGCCTCAGGGAAGTCAAGTGCGCGTACATCTCCAGTGCGGATATCCAGTCCGGGATAGTCGAGTCTTGCTTGGGCCACCGATTCCTTCGCAAAATCAATTCCAACTGCATTGAAGCCGGCATCAGCCATCGCCTTGACCTTATTCGCGCGACCGCATCCGCCCTCGAGTACGCGTGCGCCCGCGGGTAGGTATTTAGCGGTGACCGTGATCACATCATCTCGCGCGCTCACGCTCGGCGGCCTGCCTTCGGCTCGCCAGTGCGAATCCCAGAATTGCGGCGTCGCCTTCTCATCCAAATAGACCAACCGCTCAGCCCCCGGCCAGTAGACGACGCGCCTCACGAAAAGGTTTCGACAACATCAGACGACGAGTGCACTAGACTCGCGGTCTGCCGTCGTAAAAGACCGGAACTGGCGGCAAAAAATACTGCCATGAACGAATTGTAGTGCATGGTACCGGACAAGGTTATGAACGAATAACAGATCAAACCAGCAAATATCAACGCCGGCAGGCCACCCAGATCTAAACCGCGAACCTGCGCCAAGCGTACGCCAAGCGACACGAAGATCGCGTAAAAAACCGCAAACCCTATTACTCCGGTGTTGTAGAGAAGATCAATGGGTGTCGAATGCGATGTTATACCGTAATCCGTACGAAACGCCTCGACTCCGTTCCCGAACAGCGGACTCCTCATCCATCCCTTGACACCCTGATCCTTCCAGTCAGCCCGCTCCCCGAAAGAAGTGTTCCGATCAACATCCTCACGCCGTTGCAGAATATCAACGCCATGGGACACGCGATCGAGCCCAGTTTGTACTCGCTCGAGCAGTGCGTCATTAGACGCGATTGCATACACCAGCGCAGCAGCGAGTATGCTGACTGGCACGATATTTCGCCACAACACGTCAATGAACCTCCTGACGTATATCAGTCCGGCTGCGCTGACGCCCAGGATGATCCCGAGATTCGTCTTGATCGACGTCGTCGCTGCAATGTGTATCATGATAACGAGGCTTACCAGCAGCGGCACTAATCTGGAATGTGTAAGCCATCCGAAGACGAGGGTGGAAAACAAGCCGCACAAGTACATCATCGCAATCGCGTTGTAGGAGAATTCCGGTGGAAATACGAACGGGAAGCCCACGGTGCTGGTGTAAAACACGGCTCCGCAAAGAAACCCGACGAAGTTGCCCGCAACTACGCTGCGAAGGTTGTGGAAAGCAATGAGCGAACATAACAAGATCATAATGAGCAAGAAGTTGGTCGCAGGCAATAGAGTATTCATTCCGTCATCCACGCTCGGTGCCCAAAGCAGCGATACACCCATATAGGCGTAGAAAATCAGGTACAGCATCAACTCGCGCGTGAATAGCAGCCTCGGGCACAACACGAGGTGCAGCAGGATCAGCAGCACCAGGTATGCTCCAAGGCGCGCTGGATTGAAGGACTCGAAAACGGCATTCATCATCAGCCCAATGACAGTGGCAGCCGACAGAATGAATGAACACATCAAGCCGAGTATTCTATTGACTCGCAGTCGCTCCCCCTTCTTGTCATTACCATCGTACACGCTCAAAGTTACGAGCATGGTTACGATGACGATCGTGGCTGCAGAAAAATATCACGTGGTAAATGGCTCTGCAGAACTAGCGCGTAAAAACAGGCTTCGTTTCGCCTCGGCTCAGTCTCGTCCTGCTCCACTGCCTGCCGAAGGTCTCGATCGTAAGCGGCCGAGCGCTTCTGTCTTTGATCGCCTTTCCGTAACAGTCGCGGATAAGTAACGTATCGGCGATGGATTCGATTGCAAGCGACCGAACCCAAGGCATACAAGCGTTTGGTAGTTTCCGAGCCGAACAACCTCGTAATTCGAGAAACCGTCCTGGGCGTGTATTGGCGTACTCCGTGCCACGGGAAGGTTGTCAGGCAGCCCGCCGATGGCATGAGGTGAAGCTGAAGGATCGGGCGATTTGCCGTTGCAATGTACGCTGATATTTGCCGGAAGAACGCGAGATCCTCCTCAAAATGCTCCAGCGCACTCTGAGTGATGATCAGGTTCGCGTCGGAAAGGTATTGTTCAGTACTCCCGGAACCCGCGCAAACAAGCTCGAACTTCGGATCGGATCGGCGCAGATCCCACTCGGCATGCCGCGTCGGATCCAGTCCCACGTATCCGGCAAAGGCATCGCCAAGGCATTCTTGTATCAGGAGGCCATATCTGCCAGTGCCGCAACCTATTTCGAGCGCCTTGACGGAACCACCCAACTCACTAGCGATCCGTTGCCAGGGTAGCGTCAACCAAAAGAGATCACAGAGTCTGCGCGCCGGAGATGCCGTTGCATCGATCCTTGACCAGATCGACGATACGTTTCCGATGAAAAGAGGCGCAATTTCTAGCGAGGGGTCGAGGTTTGATGTTGCCCTGGTATTGTTCGACCAGTTCAAGAAGAACCACAGAATGCGGTTCAATTTAGATAGCCGCCCGTCACCGTTGATTGTGTGCCCAGAACTCGAATCAGACACTGTCAAGGGTATGCACTCCCAAATTTCCACACAAAATCTCTGGTGGTCCCATTTGCGTCGGCTTCATCTGGCCCGATCATGGCTTGCAATCAGACCTCCGCCTATTGCGTTCCCGGATTACTCGCGCCGGCACTCCGGCAACTGTTGCACCAGCCGGCACGGACTTCGTAACAACCGCACCTGCACCAACCACGGCGTGGTTGTTGACACTTACGCCATCCAGAATCCGTGCCCCTGATCCGATCCAGACGTCGTCACCAATGGTAATCCCGCTGGCGGATATTCCCGACTGATACAGGGGTGTACCGGTGGCGGGAACGTTGTGATTTGCCGGAATGATTACCGAGTGCGCGGCGATTCTCACCCCGTTTCCGATCCGCACCCCTCCGTGGCCGTAGACGATTGCGAAGGGGTTGACGCTGCAATTGTGTCCGATGGCAATATCCCCTCCGTAGGTCAAGATCATCGCGAAAGCGTGGATCTCGCAATTCTTACCTATCGATATCGAACCGCCGCCGGAAGTTCGGATGACGGATTGCCACGACACGCGGGACGACGGATCGACCTTCACGGCGCGCCCACGGAATCGCACCCAATATGCAATAGCCCTGCATACTCGAAGCGCGTACCCGAGCAACAATAACAACGATCTTTTGAGCGAGTGCCATATCACGACGAACCTGGATCCGCAGCGTAGATCGTCACTTCAACGGTTAGCCTCATTGAATCTCGATTTGCTTGGCGAGAATATTCTTGTAAATCTCACTAAAATTTTTCAACCTGGCTTCGAGCCAGTCCACCTCGTGAGGATCGGTACAAAACGAATTCCGCTCGATCCACGTGAGGTATTCCTCGAGCGCCTCGTCGGTGAAATGATCCTTCAAATCCTGCGCCTCAACAACACGCAGTGCCTTCCGCAATTCGCTTAGCGAAGACACGGAGAAGCACGCAGGGTGGTCTTTGTAGGCGGGAAGCCCGAAGGCGAATACCGGCCTATTCCGGAGAATAGCCTGAAAGCCCACGCTACCAGTCAGCGTAGCAACCGCCTTGCACTTATCGATGACTTCGAAAGTATCCACATCCATCGAACAGATCTTCACGTTCGGCAGCGACGCGATCTCGCGGTAAAGGCCCGGTGTGCGCACCGTGATATCTATGGGATGAAGCCACATCGACGGATGTTCCCGCACAACTAGGGTCCAGCCTACAGGAAGCGCCCAGGAAAGCAGCCGGAGCGCCAGCCATTGCTGCGAGAAAAGGAGACCCTCCGGTAGTGACGACCGCTCCGGTTGATAGTGCATGAAATAGACGACGAAAGGCGTCTCTGGTAGTCCGCTCGTGGAAACGTCGCGATAAGACCTCAACAGCGACCGTTTGAGGTAAAAGCTCGCGAGCCTGAGCGGCAGCGAATTAAGCCGCCCTGAACGCAGGAATCCGATCTCCCGTCTGTAGGACCACCAAGTGTTCGAGTCCGCACCCTTTATCGAGCTCAATTCCATGCGTGACAAGTAAAATCCGTTCGCATCCTTCGCCCCAGGCTTTCCACAGCGCTGTTCTCGCATCAGCTTGGCAGACGATTCACTTAGATTGCCGTTCGAGATCGCCGAACTTTGCCGCACGACGCTCTGCGTATCCAATCCACGATAGATCCACGCCCTGTCGTTGACAGGCGTGCGCTCCAGGATAAATACGGGTAATCCAAGAATCTCGAAGCACTTCGCGAAAATCCATGCCTCGACCGAGTGCGGCGTCGAACTCGAAATCAAGCGTGAAGGAAGGGTTTTGCCGATTATCACCAGGCTGTTTAGCACAATCCTTTCGATGGCGATCGTATTGTTGAATGCGCTATTGAAGTATGATCTCGTCGCAAGATAGTGGACGCGCGAATCAGCGCAGATAGTGGCCAGGCATCTTTCGTAGTCGGCCTGTCCGGACTCGCTGAGAACATCATGGGTGAGTTGCTCGAGCGAACGCAGCGTGTACATCCTCTGCGCAAATCTCTCCGCAACCATGCCGGACGACCGTGCCGCAGCTTCCGTCATCTTGCTATGAATGAGAATACCGCAGACTTCATCGCTCAGAAATTCGCGCAGCCGCGACAAATGCGTGAGATCGCCCGGAATGATGAAAGTGTTCACTATAGCCATCGAATTCCACACAGCAGCGCTGCAAAAGGTCTATATCTGTTCGAGAATCCGCCAGTTTAGCAGAGCACGCTCCGGATCGCCGAGCCATGAAAAAATAACTGCCAACCGCAGCCATATCGAAGCTGCTTGAGTGCAATTGGCGATAAAGGGCCGCCCTCACGAACATCGATTTTTAGGGCTTCCGTGTAACGTTCTGAACTGCCGCTCAATTGTATTTCCTGAACACCGGCTTGATTGCAGGGCCTTGAAGATACTTTTCCACACCGTCCTCCAGCGCTCGGCGGTAGACGGCAAACGACCGATCGACAGCATGCTCAGTAGCGGCCAGTTCCGCGTCGCCATGTCGGTACGACAGCGCAATCCATGGCATAAGAATGCCGTTACGAATCATCTCCTGCGAAAACAGGGTGCGTAGCGCCAACGAACTTGCACCAGCGCGATCGAGAGTCACGTAGAAGGGAGAACACGCCACGCCCCCGACTCTGAAGCAATCGCTGATGCCGTGTGCTCGGGCCTGGCTTTCCATCATTGCGACCAGCTTGCGGCCATAGTTCCACAGGTGCTCGACGACGGCATTGCGCCGCATGAAGTCCGCGGTTGCGATGAAAGCACCCAGTCCCGACATTTCCGCACCATGAGTCGTCGATAAAAGGAATACTCGCTCCCGACCCTCGAACTCGATGGAACCGAGCTCCATGATTTCGCGGCGCCCGGCGACGCAGGACACCGAGAAGCCGTTCGCCATTGCTTTGCCAAACGTACACAGATCGGGTTTCACTCCGTACGTGTGCTGAGCACCCTTCATGTGCCAACGAAATCCGGTAATCATTTCATCCAGCACGAAAACCGCCCCATTCTTTCGGCACAACTCCTGCACGGTCTGCAGAAATCCTTCTTTGGGCTCCTCGTTTGCCGCCGGCTCCAGAACGACGCATGCCAATTGACCCGAATATCGGTCAAATAGCGCCTGGAGCGATGCGACGTCATTGTAGGAGAACAACTTGGTCAGTTGGACCGCATCGCTGGGAATGCCGCGCTTCAGCGGTGTCGAACCGATAAACCAGTCATCGTAGGAAAAAAAAGGATGCTCGGCGCAACGCGCAACCAATTCTCGTCCGGTATAGGCACGAGCCAATTTCACCGCTGCGGACACGGAGGTCGAGCCGTTCTTGGTAAACTTAACCATATCGACGGAATCGATCAAATCGACCAGCAGCTCGGCTGCTTCTAGTTCGACCATCGACGCCCGCGTAAGATTGTTGCCATTGCGAATTTGACGGAAAGCGGCTGAGTCTATCTCGTCCTCAGCATAACCGATGTTGACCGCGCGCAGGGCCATGCCGTAATCAAGATACCGTTGACCGTCCGGATCGAACACGTAAGCGCCCTTGCCCGCGGAAAGGATCTGCGGTGCATTGGTAGGGTACTGGTCAAAGCCACGTGAATAGGTGTGGGCCCCGCCGGGTATGACTTTCAACAGTCGATCTTGGTAGCTCATGGCGACCGTTCGCTCAGCTTCTCGAGTTGGTCGAGCGTCTGCAAAACACGGTAGTCATCGAGAAGCGAATTGGGAAACACAGTTCTGTCTCCCTTCTTTACAGCCTCGACGAAATCTCGCATCTCTGCAATATACGGCTCCTCCGGATTGATGTAGCTCGTTTCCACGGTTCCGCCAGCCAAATCAAAACGGGTCCACCCAGTATTGGCGGTGCTCGCATGACGCACACAGCGATCGTCGGCGCTGAACACAATCTCGCCTAATGTCCCGAGCACCCGCAGCTCGCGGGTAGCCTTGGGCCGTGAAATCACCTCGACGCACACATTGGCCAACACCCCACCCGGATATCGCAGCATGCAGTGATACACGTCGTCAATGTCGGCATTGATATCAGTGAGCTTTGCTTTGACGCAAGTCAAAGGCTCCGGTGCCCCGAAAATTCCGTTCAGCCAGGTGAGTTCGAACGGGACGATCTCTCTGCAAGCTCCCGTGGCGCGGTTGGAAACGTAGAAATCCTCGACGCGCTCCCACGGATGCCAGTCCGGCAGATACTGTCCGGTCTGATAGTTGATATTGAGCGGCCGGCCAATGACTCCCGATCGAATCCATTCCGCAACCTTTTTCGGCCCGGGAAAATACCGCATCGTGCAGGATGGCACGATAATTAGCGGCGTGTTGGCGGTCCGTCGATGAAGCTCGAGTATGCGTTCAGCATCTACGACGGAAGCTTCGATGAAGCAAGGAATGCTCCGCTCAAAACCCGCCCATGCGTAGGTCATGTGATGCTCAGGTGAAGTGGAAATCACCAACATATCCGGACGAAATGTATCGACGGCGAGTTCGAAGCCGGCAAACGTCTCGATGCCGCTTTTCTCATGCGCTTCGGCACGCCGGTCCGCGCGCGGATCAAAGCCAGCAATCTGCGAATATCCGAGTGCGAGAAGATTCCTTACCCGGCGCTTTCCCATCGACCCCAACCCAACGACCAAAAATTTCACGGCAATCTCCATTCGTGTCTCATCACGGCTTCCACACACTTCAAGTCGTATATGTCATCAATTTCGTAATTCTGGTATCGCCGGATCGGAAATGACATGCAGCGGCGGGTATAGAAAGTATTCTCCGCGAGCAGGACATGCGTCTTGGCAATATATGCGACGCCGAACGGGAAATACGCGGGGCTATTGTCTTGGCGCCGGGTCGTCTGGTCAAGGTTGGGCCAAAACGGCTCGAGTCGATTGCCGATCAGACGCTTCATGATCGAAGGGTGATGCGTCACTTCCCCTACGCTCACTATGGCGTCAAATTCATCCGCATCTCCATCGATTGCCTCCAGCATCCGATCGACGTCGTCATCCTCTCTTAACGGCGATGTCGGCTCCATGAGCACCACGTAGTCGAACTCGCGGCCTTGGGTCGTCTTGCAGTACGCGAGGGCGTGCCGAATTACGTCGTAGGTCGAGGCCGTGTCGGTGGCGAGTTCGGCCGGGCGTAAAAACGGTACCGCCGCACCGTGACGCCTGGCGACGTCGGCAATCTCGGAGCTGTCAGTGCTCACCAGTACCAAGTCCAAATATCGGGACCTCGCCGCCGTTTCGATACTCCACGCGATGAGCGGCTTCCCGCATAGTGGCAAAATATTCTTGTGCGGAAGCCCCTTGGACCCGCCACGCGCTGGAATGATCCCAATAGCGCTCCTGCTGTTGATCATTCTTGCCCCACCGCGCCCGACTCTTCGCCCATCGAGCCCACGTCGGCGCCGGCTTGGTCATAGTCTGAGGGCCTTCCGACATCCAGCCACGGCTCGTGCATGGGGTATACGATAGTACGCGCTCCGCGCTCCTGCAGTGCGGCGAACAGCGTTGGCATGTCGCAGCGTTCGCCCGGATTCAAGGCATCGAGCGCACTCGGATCCAACACGTAGATTCCCGCATTGATGTGACTGCGAGCGACTGGCTTCTCCTCAAATCCCACGATATCCACGCCTTTCGTATGCACGACGCCGAATGGATGCTGCCATTCGTGGAGCCGCACGGCCATGGTCGCTGCCGCCCCATGCCTACAGTGGAAATCGAGCAACTCGCCGTAACGGATGTCAGTCAGGACGTCGCCGTTGGAAACCAAGAATGGCGCCTGAGGCCGCGGCACGAGCAATCCCACCGCACCGGCCGTACCCAGCGGAGTATTCTCACGCAAATAATCGATTTGAACCTGCTGGTTTCCACCGTCACCAAAGTGCGCTTCGATCATATGGCCCAGATATCGGACGGCGATTGTGAATCGGTGAAACCCCTCGGCTTTCGCTCGCCCGATGATGTGCTCCAAGATCGGCTTCCCTCTTACCGGCAACAGAGGCTTGGGACAATTGTCGGTGTGCGGGCGGAGCCGCCTTCCCTCGCCGCCCGCCATAATCACCATGAGGTTCGACCGGGGACTCGGCTGCATCAACTCGTCCAGCAGATGAAGCCCCAGCACGCGTCGTTTTTCGTCAACTACCGGCATCTGGTGAATGCGATTCGCCTGCATGAGCTGCAGGACAGTGTCGCGATTCAATTCCGAAGGCGCAACCAGCGGATCTCGGTGGATGATCAAATCGACGTTGCTTTGCAGATCAAGGCCGCGCAGCAATCCCCTGCGAATATCACCGTCGGTCAACGTTCCTATCAGCGTTCCGTCGACGGAAACGACGAGGGCGATCTGCAATGATGACTCGTCAAGGTTGCGTATTGCGTCATGCAAGGTCGCACTGAGCGGCAAAAGCGCCTTGCGCCATTGCGCCGGCAGGTCTTTCGTCTTCGAACGTTTCTGCGAACCCCCAGTCGTCGCCATCTTCATGTCCGCTCAGAAAGCAATATCATAAAACGTCTTCTTCAGTAGTGAATCAAGAGGGTATCGCTGCAGGATCTCTACGACTTGCTGCGCCGCATGCCCATTGCCATAGGGATTAGTTACGGTATCGAGCGACACTTGAAACTCGCGCGAATACAAGCGTGCAATCGCAGCAACGATCGATTCGCGGTCTGCGCTGCAATCAATAACGCTGGCCGCTCGCAAACGACCGCGCTGCCGGTCCCCGATATTGATCGCCCCCTTCCGCAAGCTCGGTGCCTCGATGAGACCGCTGGATGAGTTACCGACGACGCCATCGATGTGCCGAATGCAAGACAGGTAGCGCAGCTGCCCCAATGATTCGTGTGCGCATGCATTCGGGTGAGCTAGAAACGAAGTTGCGCACCATAGTCGCCAGCGCTCGCCCCTCAGTATCTGCGTTAGGCAACGTGAAGATAAGATGCGTATCCACCAGTCCATCCAAGGCGGCGAGAAGTTCGCCCATTGCCGTCGACGATGCAACATTTTCCAGCGTCGCCGGGTGAAATGTGATCAGGAGATTCTTGGGCGCCAAGACGAAAGTCGAGCGATTTTTCCAGAGCGTCTCGCTCGAGCAGTGCAAGCCTCTCGATGCTGTCGATCCCAAAACCACCGACCAGAAAGACCCGATCGGGCTGCTCTCCCAACTGGATCACTCGCTTGCGATAGGGCTCGGCAGCGACGAAATGAAGGTGCGACATCTTGGTAATCGAATGCCGGATGCCCTCGTCGAACGCCCCTTCCGTCGTTTCTCCACCATGCAAATGCGCTACCGGCAGGCGAGCAACCAACGCCGCTTCGACCGCCGCCAGTATCTCGAACCTGTCACCGAGTACCAGCAATACGTCCGGCGCCAGCTCTCTCAATACAGCGCCGAAGCCAATCAGTGCAAGTCCCATGGACTTTGCAATGCCCTCGCTGGTATCCGAACTCAGGAGCATCTCGACTTTGCGGTCGATCACAAAGCCATCCCGCTCGATTTCGCGGTACGTCAGTCCGAACTCCGGCGAAAGATGCATACCGGTAGCAATGACTTGAAGCTCGAGCCCAGGTGCCTCGCGAATCCCCTCCATCACCCACCGCAGCAGGCCGTAGTCCGAACGGCCTCCGGTGACTACGCATATTTTCCGCTTCATAGGTCAATAAACTCATCGGGCGCGAAATCACGCGGTGCGCGGCGACCGACCACCTCGTCCCAGCGCATGGGCGACAATCCGGTGCCGGGTCGCTTGATGGCGAGATTCGCTGCGCTGAATTGCTCGCCGGCGCGAATCGAACATGCAGCCACGATCGATTTTCGGGCGATCGGCTTGTTCTGCGCTTCGCCCGCACTGGGACGCTTGATGCCGTCTCCCAAGGCCTGCTCAATGTGCCGAATCGCCGTCACCATTGCCGCGAGTTCCGCCGGCTCGAGACTGGCCTGATGATCCGGTCCGGGTAGATTTCGATCGAGGGTAAAGTGTTTCTCGATCACGGTTGCTCCAAGTGCCACTGCCGCAATAGCCACTTCGATTCCCTGGGTATGATCGGAATAACCGACGGCCACTCCGAGCGCATCCCGGATCGTGAGCATGGCGCGCAAATTCACCTCTGCCATGGGTGCCGGGTACTGAGTCGTGCAATGCAGCACGGTGATGCGCTCCCTATCGGTGCCGGCCCGCTCGATCGCATCAAGCGCTGCTTCGATCTCACCGAGGTTGGCCATGCCCGTCGAAAGAATCACCGGCTTTCCGTAACGGCCCACATGGCGCAGGTAGGGAAGATTGGTGATCTCACCGGAGGGGATTTTGAATCGATCGAGCCCGAGCTGCGCCAGAAGATCAACGCTTTCGGTATCGAATCCCGTGGAGAAGAAGCCAATTCCGCAAGCCGCGCAATGACCAATCAGATCCTCATGCATCTCGCGCGACATCTCGAGCCGGCGCAACATCGAATGCTGCGTCTCCAGCGTGCCAGTGTTCCGCGCTTGGTATGCGGCCTTTGCAGCTAGCGGCGTGACCAGGCGATCCGCCTCGAAGGTCTGAAACTTCACAAGGTCGGCCCCGGCTCGCGCAGCAACTTCGATGAGTTGGCGCGCCATTGTCGGATCACCATTGTGATTCACGCCGGCTTCAGCGATCAGAAGCGTAGTCACTTCGAAGTTGTCCTCGGCAGATGAGTGCCCGATTCGCAATCGACGAGAACCTGCTGACCCATTCCGATCCGGCATCTTTCGCCGATGATGACGCCCTCGCGGACCCTGCTGCCGCTGCCAATGAATGTCCCTGCACCGATGCGTACGCCACCATTGATGGCGGCCGACGTGGCCACATGGCAGTGGTCCTCGATCACGACATCGTGCTCCACGAGGGACTGACTATTGATGATGCAATTGCGCCCGACGACCGCTCCGGCATTTACCACCGCTCCGTGCATCACGATCGAGCCGATTCCGATGGACGCATGTTTGGAAACGTAAGCATACGTGGAAACGATCACCGGCATCACACAGCCCAGACGCCTGCAGCCGGTCGAACAATCGGATCCGGGGCTCAGGCGTCTTGATTTGGCCGACAGCGATGAGCGCATTCGAGAACCGTTCGACTAGCTTCGGCAAGTCCTCGTCTGTACCGAGGACCGGGTAACCAAACAATTCCTTCCCGACTTCCGCCGCGGACGCAACAAGGCCGACGACGGTACAACGACCATCCTGCTCGACGACATCGATGCACGCGGCGGCGTGCCCGCCAGCGCCGATCAGCAGGAGCGGCATCCGCTTCAAGTCTGCGTCTCTAGGGCGAGCTGTGCGCTACTCGGAATATTGACGATACGTTGCTCGAGCGATTCTGCGGTCGCAAGCGACATGCGCGGGCTGCTCAGAAACATCGGCAACCGATGATTCAGGAGCCACACCGGCCGGGTCATCAGGCCGGCGTCGTTGGTAGCGGTCAGGACCGCGTCGCGCTCCTTGGCCGCGGCCCGACTGAGTATCAGAGTCTGCAACCAATAGTTGCTGCAACTGCCATTCGGTTCCGCCATGAGACGCGCCTCTAGGATCGGCGCAAACGCCGCGGCGTATCGCTGGTATAGGCGGCGTTTTGCGGCGAGTAGAGCAGGCAACTGTTCGAGCTGTGCGCAACCGAGTGCCGCGTTCAGGTTGGGAAGCCGATAGTTATATCCAAGCTCATCGTGTGCGAATTCCCAGCGGTGTGCCACCTTGGCTGTGGTCGTAAGGTGCTTCGCTCGTCGAGCGAGGTGCGCGTCATCAGTAAGGATCGCGCCGCCGCCGCCGGTGGTGATGGTCTTGTTGCCATTGAAGCTGAGAGTTCCCAGGAGCCCGAAGGTACCTGTATGACGCCCCTGATAGGTGCTGCCGAGAGATTCCGCGGCATCTTCTACAACTATCAGTCGGAAATCGTGCGCGACGGCAAGCAGATCATCGAGATCTGGAGCGGATGACCGAATACATGCATCGGAACGATAGCTCGAATGGCGCGGCCAGTAAGTCGGTTCACACACACGCCGGCGCGAAATTCCGTTATGCCGGCCAAATATTCCCGCAGAGCAGTCGTATCGACCCCCAGAGTGCGCTCTTCGCTATCGACGTAATGCGGCACTGCGCCGCAGTACGCGACGGCATTTGACGTTGCGACGAACGTCAACGCCGGAACGAGTACTTCGTCACCGGCTCGCACGCCGGCCAATTGAAGTGCGATATGCAGCGCAGCGGTTCCATTGGCGACCGCGACGGCGTACTTAGAGCCGGTGTAGGCGGCGATGTCGGCTTCGAACCGGTCTACGAACGCCCCGACGGAAGAAACGAAGGTCGAATCGAGGCATTCCTTCAAATATATCCACTCATTTCCGCCGAAATACGGCTCGTGAAGCGCCACCGGGTGAGCGCCCACTGTCGCGCGTATCGCCGTGACGATGCGCTCGACGAGCCCGGACCGATCCGCAACGGCGTTCATGCCTTTCTCCACATCAGACGTTGTAGCGCTCGACCTTGTAACCCGCAAGGTTCGCCGGCTGCTCAAGCCATGCAATCGTCTCCGCGAGACCCCGTCGCAGGCCAACGAGCCCGGCGTAACGCGGTGCCCAGCCCAGCAGCCGTCGTGCGAGGTCGTTGGAGGCCAACAACCGATCCACCTCGCTTGCTTCCGGTCGCAGCCGTTCCGCGTCAACATCGATCTCGACTTGTACGCTCATCAGTTCGGCGATCGTACGTGCGGTATCGCCGATCGAAACTTCGTACCCACTGCCGAGATTGATCACTTGACCGACTGCTGCGGGGGCGTCGATTGCGGCAACAAACCCCGCAACCGTGTCGGCAACATAGTTGAAATCACGCGTCGGACTTACCGCGCCCAGCTTGATCCTGCGCTGCCCACTTGCCAATTTGCGTGATAATGGTTGGAATCACGGCACGCGCTGACTGCCTGGGACCGTAGGTGTTGAACGGGCGAAGCACCACAACCGGTGTCCCAAAGGCCTTGTAGAAGGAGAGCGCAATCTGGTCAGCGCCGATCTTCGTCGCCGAGTACGGCGATTGACCTTGAAGCGGATGATCCTCAGTAATCGGCACAAACCTAGCGGTTCCATATACCTCGCTGGTGGAGGTATGAACGATCCGCGACACTTCCAGGTCGCGTGCAGCCTGGACGATATTGAGAGTGCCCTTGATATTGGTATCCACATATGTATCGGGAGAGTGATACGAATACGGGATTCCAATCAATGCAGCCAGATGCAGTACCACATCGCAATCGCGCATCGCCGTGCGCACGCCATTCGAGTCACGCACGTCCCCAGCGAACACATCGAAGTTTCCCTTCACGTCCTTCGCACAGTAATCCAGCCAGCCCCAGGAGTTGAATGAGTTGTAAAACACGAACGCTCGAACCTGATGGCCGTTGCGTACCAATGCCTCCGTGAGATGCGAGCCGATGAATCCGTCGGCACCTGTAACTAGTATTCTTGCCACGCGTCACATTTTATTGGTATGACCAGACCCAACAGCAAGTGGAGAGCAATGTTCTCGCCGCTGCCCGTCCCGCCGGTGATCAAAACTGCCTTGTCATTGAACATAGTTTGACTATCTAGACGTTGAATTTCCCAGCCGAGGCCATCCGCTGAAAACTTGCGCTGCTTTTCAAAAGTTGCTCGTAGGGCGCCTGCGCCACCAGGCGACCGTGCTCCAGCTCTAAAATTGTGTCGCAGCGCCGCACGGTGCTCAATCGATGTGCAATCATAAGTGATCGTGAGATCGCGCGACAAGCCGTCGATTGCATCCATGACCGAGCGCTCGGTCGAATTGTCGAGAGCGCTGGTCGCCTCGTCCAATACGAGCACGCTCGCCTCTTTGTACAGCGCGCGCGCGATGCCAATGCGCTGCCTTTGTCCTCCGGACAGACGCACGCCGCGCTCACCGACCAGCGAATCGAAGCCCTGCGGCATGGAATCGATGAAATCGCAAATCTGAGCATGCTGCGCGGCGAGGCGCGCGCGCGCGGCGATCGATGGCATCAGGCGGCATGCCAAACGCAATATTCTGCAGCTAGTGTAGCATCAGCGAGGAAAATGCTCTGCGGCACATGCGCAATGCATGCCTGCCAGGCGCGCACGGTATCGGCGCCGAGCACGACGTCCATCGATCCCGATCGATCCCTCGGTCGACTTCAACAGTCCCATCAACAAGTCGAGCATCGTGCTCTTCCCGCTCCCGGTGCCCCCCACCAGACCTACGCGTGCGCCCTTGGGGATGACGAGATTCACGTGATCGAGCACCCAGGGTCCATCAGCCGTGTAACGGAAACACACATCATCGAATTTGATCTCACGCTGAAAGGCATCGGCGCCGGGCGCGGAGCCTCGACGTCGCGCAGGCAACGGCTGATCGAGCAAGTCGACCGTATCCTCGAAGAGAGCGTGGCTGCCGGCAATCGTGGCCCAGGCGCTGTAGACCTGCTGCAGGGCCGGCAACAGCCGTTGGGCGCCGAGCGCAAGTGCGCCGAGCACAGGCAGAGCCGCCGCCATGCCGTGCGACTGACGGCTCAAGCCGAAGGCGAGGGCGGCGATCAGCACCATGCCAGCCGCCTCCATCGAAAACCGCGGGCTTTGCGCAATGAAGACATTGTCACCCTGCGCACGTCGCAATGCTTGATCGGCACGGCGGTATACGTCGCAATAAACCGGCTGGCTGCCGTCGAGCAGCACATCGCGAATGCCGCCCAGCCCTTCCTGAAGCGCCTTGACGACCAGCGTGTACTCAGTTGCGATCCGCCGACTATTGTCGCGCAGCCGGCGGCGCGAGAGCCAGGTGATGACGCCGTAGCACGCACCAAAGCCGAATCCGGCGCCGAGCGCGAGCCAGGGATCGATGATCAGCAGGGTCAACCAGGTCGCGCAACAGTGACACGCCTGCGCTGATCAGCGTCATCAAGGGAAACATGATCCCGAGAACGGTGCCGCCGACCTTGTTGGTGATTCCGCTGATCACTTCGCTGCTGTTGCGCGCGACATGTACGCTGTAGGGCTGATAGAGCGTCCGGCGATAGACTTCGCTGCTAAGGTCCGCGCCGCTCGCAAACGTCATGCGCGCGCTCGCCCACAGCAGCAGCATGCGCACGGCGCCGGCGATCAGCGGCGATGACCGCAAAGCCGATTGTCATCGGCAGCAACAGTTGGTCGGCGGTTTCGATGCCGAAGCTACCGCGCAAAGTCGCGCGATGATTGGCCACTTGAAGAAGACGCTCGGGCTCGGTCAACGCGGCGATGAAAGGAATTACCGCGCCAAGACTTGCGATCTCCGCAAATGCGCTGACCACCGTCAAGCGCCATGACCCACTTGAATTGACGGCGTCTTTTGGCGCTCAAATGAGCCCACAGGCGAGCCAGAAGCGCACCGCGGGTCCTGGGTTGCGAAGCGACCTTCGCCACGTTTCAGTTCGTCGCGGTGGACGGGCGCCGGCGTAGGGTTTTGCGCGCCCACGCAATGAGCGATCCCAGACTCCGCCGATGAAGAGCCCTGAAATCACCATTAGCGTCCGGCGCGGGCTGAAGCGTACTTCCGGCGGTACCGCAGGATCGACGATCGTAAACGCATATTCCTGACGGCCGTGAGCCAGCATGAGAGATCTTGGTTTCGCCCTCGATCAGCCGATAAATGGCTTGCTGGATCTCGACCACGTTCGTCTGCGCGAGCTGCTTGTTCAAATATTCGATATTGCGCGTCGACTCTTGGATAGCGCGCGTGCGCAGCATTTCATTCGCCAATCCCACGAAATCGTTGGCCCAACGGGCAGCGACGAGCCGGATCGCGCCAAGTCTATGGTGATCGTTGTCGTTCCCTTGAGCTTGTCCTCGTGGAGGTCGAGCACGCTTCTGCGAAAGCGCTCCACCGCGGCCCATGCAGAATTCGAGCTCTTGGCATTTGCCATTGATCAGTGGCGCAAGCTTGTAGCGCTTGACGAAAGCCTCGACCAATCCCCGAGACTGCGAGAATCGCCGGGCGCTCCGCGTCCGGCCCGTTCGAATTCAGGTTCAATCCGGCGATACTCGCCAACCCGCCGAGTTGACCCATCAGGGACCCCGCGCCGCCGAGTGCCTGGATCGCTGCACCTCGGTTACAATGACCTGCGCCCGGTACATGGGTATGGCCGTTAGTGCGAGAACCGCTGCAATCGCTCCACCGAACAAGGAAATCGCGAGCACCAGATATTTCTGATCCCAGACGATCCAGAACAAAGACACGACGTCGATTTCGCTTTCCTTTTCCATAGATTTCGGTCGATTCCGCGTGCCGCCGCGAAGGCGCTTTTACGCTATCTGAGGGTGATAATACGCACGATACCACTCGACGAATCGCTTCACACCCTCTTCGACGGGCGTGCTGGGGCGGTACCCGACATCGCGCGTCAATGCTTCGACGTCCGCCAACGTATCGGGCACATCGCCCGGCTGCAGCGGCAATAGGTTCATTTGGGCCTTGCGGCCCAGACACTGCTCGAGCACTTCGATGTAGCGCAGCAGCTCCACCGGCCGTTGATTGCCGATGTTGTACAGCCTGTAGGGTGCGCGGCTCGTGCTGGGATTCGGTGCATCCGAATTCCAGCTCCGCATCGGGGCTCGCGATGTGGTCCACCGCGGCGATCACGCCCGCCGCGATGTCGCCGACATAGGTGAAATCGCGCTTGTGCTTGCCGTAGTTGAACACGTCGATCGGCTTGCCGGCGAGGATGTTGGCCGTGAACAGGAACAAGGCCATGTCCGGCCGGCCCCATGGCCCGTAGACGGTGAAGAAGCGCAAGCCGGTGGTCGGCAGCCCGTACAGCGACGAATAGCAATGCGCCATGAGCTCATTGGCCTTCTTGGTCGCCGCGTACAAAGTGAGCGGATGATCGACATTCTGATCGACGGCGAACGGCATGTGCGTATTGGCGCCGTAGACCGAACTCGTCGATGCGTACACCAGGTGCTCGACGCCGTTGTGGCGGCATCCTTCGATGATGTGCAGAAAGCCGGTCACGTTGCTGTCGACGTAAATATGCGGATTTTCGATCGAATTGCGCACGCCCGCCTGAGCGGCGAGATGAATCACGCGGTTGAATTTCTCGGCCGCGAACAAGGCCTCGATGCCGCCGCGATCGGCCAGATCCAGCTTTACGAAGCGAAAATTCTTGTGTTGCCGCAATATGTCGAGCCGCGCAGCCTTGAGGCGCGGATCGTAATAGTCGTTCAGGTTGTCGAGCCCGACGACCTCATCGCCGCGCGCCAGCAACCCTTGCGACACGAAAAATCCGATGAATCCGGCGGCGCCGGTGACCAAAATCTTCATATGAGACTACAGCCGCCCGTCGGTCTGATCGGCGGCAAACAGGTACTTGACGTCGTAGAGCACGTGAGTCTTCTTCGCCCAACGGACGGATTTTGCGCGCGCCCATTGCCTTGAATTCATCATGCCCGACGGCGAGCACGATGGCATCGTAGCCGGCGGGCTTCGGCGCTTTGACGGGCCGAAGTCCATATTCGCGATAGGCCCCGTCGGCATCGACCCAAGGATCGTAGACATCGACACTGGGCATCGAAGCGTCTGCAGCTCGTTGACGATATCCATGACCTTGCTGTTGCGCAGATCGGGACAATTCTCCTTGAAGGCAAGCCCGAGAATCAGGATCTTCGAGTCCGCCACCATGATGCGCCGTTCGGTCATGAGCTTGACGAGTCTGCTGCGCGACATACGCTCCCATGCCGTCGTTGATGCGGCGGCCCGCAAGGATCATCTCCGGGTGGTAGCCGATCTCCGTGGCCTTGTGCGTCAAATAGTAAGGATCCACGCCGATGCAATGGCCGCCCACCAGTCCTGGACGGAATGGCAGGAAGTTCCATTTCGTGCCTGCGGCGCGCAACACTTCTTCGGTGTCGATGCCGATGCGCTTGAAGATCAGCGCCAGCTCGTTGATGAGCGCGATATTCACATCGCGCTGGGTGTTCTCGATCACCTTGGCGGCTTCCGCCACCTTGATGCTCGACGCCTGATGCGTGCCTGCGGTGATGATCGACGCGTACAGGGCATTCACGAGATCGGCGATCCGCGGCATCGACCCCGACGTCACCTTCTTGATGGTCGCCAAACGGTGCTGCTTATCGCCCGGATTGATGCGCTCGGGACTGTATCCGCAATAAAACTCCTTGTTGAAGCGCAGCGATGAGAACGCGCTCCAGCACCGGCACGCAAATTTCCTCGGTGCAGCCCGGATAGACGGTGGATTCGTAGATGACGATGTCGCCCTTCTTGAGGACGCGGCCGACCGTCTCGCTGGCGCTTGAGCAGCGGCGTCAGGTCCGGGCGCTTGTATTGATCGATGGGCGTCGGCACCGTCACGATGAAGACGTTGCAGGACTTGAGATCCTTGGTCTGCGCCGAGAACCGCAGCTTGCGCGTCGCCTCGAGCTCCGCACTGGTCGTCTCCAGTGTGACGTCGCGCCCCGCTTTCAGCTCCTTGATGCGCGCAGCGATTGATGTCGAAGCCGACAGTGCGGTATTTCTTGCCGAATTCCACCGCCAGAGGCAAGCCGACGTACCCGAGACCAATGACGGCGATCTTGTGCTTGCTCAATCCTCGCATCGCAACTCCATGTAAAAACGCTCAGTGTAAACGATACCGCACGAGCCATGTCGCCACGATGCGGGCGGATTGTATGTCATCGGCTGTTGGTAGACTGGCAGCTACTGCTTGCCGAGAGGCGTCGTGGCCGGAAACAGACGGGTGCTACCCGCCAAAATGATGCCTTGCCATGGATTCACGATGCGCTCATCTCTCTTCGAAGGCGGCAATTATAGGGTATTGCGTCATCCCATTTTCGGGAGATGCGGATACGTCAATCGCTCCAGTCGGCGAGCAATCGGATCCAACTATTTTCGATTGCATGAGCACCGGCGGTTAGCATCGCCCTGAAATCAGAGCGGGTGACCCTGGTGCGACGGGCGTTCGAGAGCCGCTTCAACGGCCGACGCATCGATCACCGCAGCGGCATCCCCAGTCCGATGCACGCGTTTCGCAGCCGATGTAAGCGAATCATAGTGCTCCACGGACATCAGCACGAATTCTCGTCTGCCATGGCGTGTGATCTCCACGGGCTCATGCCGCGCCAGATGCTGGTAATCGCCGAAATTTCGCTGGAAATCCAGGGCGGTGGCTCGTGCCATACGGATGTTCTCGTGACCATCAAAACACGTATTATACGTATAATACGTGTTTTCTCAAGCTACGTTCCGTGCAGCAGCGCCCGCCGTGCGATCAATTCCGCAAAGGCATCATTGCGGAACGCGTGAAAACCAACCCCACTTTGCAAAATACCGAATCGCAGATAGAGCAAATTCGGTTTTTAGCTGCCACGACCTTCGATGAGCGCTTTGGCGCTCATGCACTACATAGGTGGAAGGCCAATAAATGTTCTTCGCCAGCTTCTGCGCCCGCCGAGATAGATCGAAATCCTCGAAGTACAAGAAGAACTTTTCGTCGAAACCACCAAGTTTCCTGAGCACATCGCTGCGAAAGAACATGAAACAGCCGGACAGGCACTGCACCTCCATCGGCGCATCGTAATTGTGAGAGCGCATCTCCAATGCGTCCCTTCGGCGCTTACCCCAACTTCGCGGCATCAGCAGCTGGCTGATATAGTCCAACGCGACCGGAGAACGTCGACAGCAGAAGTGTGTCTCGCCATCGACACCGACCAGTTTCGGCATACTGAGACCCACATCGGGGTTGCCCTCCATAAAATCGATCATGGAGGAGATGGCGCCCTCCGAGAGAACGATGTCGGGGTTGCAGATCAGGTGGTATTTGTAGCGTCCGACCGCTTTGCGGATGGCGATATTTTGCGCCGGGCCAAATCCAAGATTCCTTCCCGTGCAGTAGCGCTCCACGATCTGGAATTGATCCAAACCGGCGGAGTCAACCAGACTCGACGGGTTGTTGTCGATAACGAACACTTTGGCCGCACCGGCCTTTTGCAGCTCATCGAGAAGCGGTGCAATTCGATACATCGGCGTCTTGTACAGCACGATCGAGACGCTCAAGTCATAGGATCTCTTTTCCGTCATTGCGTGTGTTCCAAGTCCGTAGTTCGCTCCCATAGCAATCATCGATTCAGGCGGCCAGTGAGAACGGGCGCCGTATTCGGAGCCTTTCGATGGACCACAAAATAAAGTCAAAGTGCATCAGCTTGCTGACAAGAAATGTGAATTTCGTGCGTCAATGACAAAGAGTATCTTTTCGAACAAAAAAACCATCCACTTGCAGCAAGCGGCCACTCCGGCCG
Source organism: uncultured Gammaproteobacteria bacterium (assembly GCA_963779985.1). Classification (GTDB taxonomy): domain Bacteria; phylum Pseudomonadota; class Gammaproteobacteria; order Steroidobacterales; family Steroidobacteraceae; genus Bog-1198. The sequence continues at coordinate 115,481 of CAVZZW010000004.1, read as the reverse complement.
TCGCGAAACCCGGGAACGATGCTGAACAACTCATATCCAGATGCTTCCGCAAAGGACACCATTTCCACGAACGTCGGAGCCCCGTGATACATCGGCACCAATGACAGTTCCAACTGCAGCGCGACCGTACGCGATAGGAGGCCCGTCGAGCCCTTGAGGACCTCCATTTCATACCCCTGCGTGTCCACTTTGATCAATATCGCACCCGTATCTGGAACCAGCGTTGGAGCAAGCTCGTCCAGTCTCACGACATCGGTTAGCTGCTTTCCCACATATCGTGAGAGTGGTTCCGCTTCCAAATGAGTGGCGGTCATTGGCAAGAGACTGCTGCTGACGGAGTTTCCGGCTACGTTTATCTCAATCCGGCCCCGCGAACTTCCCAAAGCTGCGCATGGAGCAACCACCCACAAAGGGTTCCGCCTCTTTGCATACTCCACCAATTTCGCATGTACGGTAGGTATTGCCTCAAAGGACACGAGAACACCACCGTAACCGCCTTGAAATACCAAATCCCCAAACTGGCCTACGTTTGCACCGACATCGAGCACAATTGAAGCACCCGTTGCATTGAGAACGTTCTTCAACACCGCTGACTCGACAACGGCATTTTTGGCCCGCCCCACTTCCCAGCCCAAGCTCCGCACAACGCGTCGCAGCGAAGCCTTTAGCGTACCGACTGACATTCGCTGCCTGCCACTAGAAACCCTCAACAACGTGGATCTGAATACACATCGCATGTGATCCATCACGGTACCGCTTCCTGGAGTGCTGCCCTCGATGCCGGACCAGAAAAGGGTCCCGCTATGGGTCTGTAGCTTGGGGGGCGGATATAGTTGCCGCTGCAGCGCAGCATAGGCTAATCCACCAACTACGATAACGGAATGGCCTCCATTTCTCCAATTCGACGGCCGCATGTTGGGCGCACTAAACCAGCACTTGCCGATAGGCCTAGTATAGGAGGAAAAAAAATGCTAATGGCAAGCTCAGGCCCCGTCAAGCGTCGTCGAACGCCCGTCACCCTGTGCGTGGGTCACCACAGAGCCATCAAGGTGAACCAAGCGCCGGAGCGCGGCCTTCTCTCGTGAGCAGCCTGTGGGCGTGCATGAGCAGCGTTAGCGCGCCCAGCCCATATGCCAATCTTGCAAAGGCGGCACCCTCCATTCCAAACAATGGCGTAAGCACCGCCGTCAAAGCGATCGACCCGACCATCGATACGCTCGTCACCAAGGAAACGAACCGAGGAGTTCCAATGCCCAATGCCAGGTAGTACGGAACGACGCTGAGGGACAGAACTCCAAAGCCCATGACGAGCAGCGAAAAGACCAGGTCGTGCCGCTGTTGAAGCACCGCGCGACCAAACACCGAAAGCAAATCGTTTCTCAAAATAAGAACGATCGAAACGAGCGCCACGCCCATATACCCGGCGACTCTCGCGTATCGTCCATACAGGATCCTGATCGTCTCCATCGTGGACTGACTGTTCGCGCCCAGCCGGCTGAACACCGGATAGGTAAATGCAAAAATGCTCGCCGGCACGAAGTGAACGAGCTGCGCGATCTGCATGTAGATATTGTATTCAGCCGCCGCAGCCGGTCCGGCGACTCGTCCCACGATGATTCGATCGACGGTAACGAACGCCATAGTCGCTATCGCATTCAGCCACATCCAACGGCCGAACCTCACCAGGTTCGCGACGTCCGCTCCAGGTGCCGCGAACAAGCCATTCCTGCCGACATATGCGCTTACGACAGCGGCCCGTCCGAGAATAGACGCCGCGCAAACACAGCAATACGCCGCGAGGACGGCACGCACGTCCTTCGAAATCCAAGCCACGGAAATTGCCGCAATTACCAGGGCACCCCTGGAAACGACTTCGGTGAGACTCTGCTGTTTGAACAGCTGCAGTCCTTTCAGAGTCGCGGCAAAGACTCCGTCGAGTTGCTGCAGGCAGACTGACGTCACTGCAAGAAGAAGCATCACTTCGATGTGGGGGGTGGCTTTGGCGATTTGCAGACCAAATATCCAGTTGGACAGTGAGGGTCCGAAGCCGATGACGGCCAGCAGCAAAATCAGATCAACCGCCGTTACCGCCAAGAGACCTGCCGTAATTATCTTTGCAATGTTTGCGCCATTGCCTTTGGCCGAAGCCTCAGAAATGAATTTGATCGTGGTTGCCGCTATTGCGGGATTCACTGCCGCAGATAAATTGGAAACCGCTAGGGCGACGACGATTATTCCGTATTCAGCTGCGCCAACGGTCCGCACCAGACCGGCCGCCATGAGCAGGGAGGCAAGCGGCGTCGAGACCGAGTCCAACGCGCTCCATATGGCGCTTCGGTCGGCGTTGTCGACCAAGGAGCGGCCGCGCAATTTCCCGAGAGCCCGAGAAATGAATGATCCAATGCCGCCGACACGACTCATTGGGACTCTCTTGGGAAGAAGCAGTTGGCCGCAGAACGGTTCACGTCCACATTTTTCGCCGCTTTGTCGACCTACGATACGCATCGATAATCTGCATCGCTCGGCGCATGGGAAGCACGATGGATAAGAGTGTTTTGGCCACCGACTTCAAGCCAAAGAACAGCTGATGCGGCAAATGATCCAGCCCTCGTCCTAGTTCTCGGTTGAGTTTGAGAATCTCTCGGGCCGCAGCCAGACTCTGACGTGGGAGGGTGCTGACGCCTCCCACGAACACCTTAGAGATGACGCAATCGATGTATAGCGGCGGGTGCGAGGCTATTGCTTGTGTGAAGGATTTGTAGTCCGCGACTATTCGGTACCCTACGTCAAACGGATGCGTGGCGAGAAAGCTCCGCCTCTCGAAAATGCCTTGATGTTGGGGCATTACGCGCCGGCCTCCTCTCCATTCGTCACGCATCGAGGCCCATGGTCCGTTTTCTTCTTCGACGAACATTCCGTCCACGCCAAGCCTCACCACGCGGCCATAGGCGACTTGTACTTCGCTGCTCGCCGATTTCAACACGGCAACGGCGCCATCAATGCTCGCGCCATCGAACAGCAGGTCGCCCGCACCCAAAAATAGGACCCACGTCCCCTTGGCGAGTCTCACGCCCTTATTGAAGGCGTCGTATATGCCGTTGTCCGGCTCACTTACCCAGCAATCCAACGTGCCGTCATGTGCCCGTATGACATCGAGCGTTCCGTCGGTGGACCCGCCGTCGATGACCACATGCTCAATGTGCGCCGATGATTGAGCAATTACACTCTGAATGGTCGCTTCCAAGCCACTTCTGTCATTGAAGACCGCGGTGATGATCGTGATCAGCGGAACACTCGATTGTTCCCTGGATCGCTCTCCGCTCGCCCCTCCTTGATCTTTTGCTAACTGACTCATCTGCGCAGCCAAGAATATACGTGCTTGACAGCCGACCAAATCAGCAATCCCGGGAAAAGCCAAGCCCGCGAAAGCCAAGCCCGGCGGCAGAAATTGAAATAAACACGCACTTCACCGCGGCGCATCTGCAGGGTGTCGCTGCTCAGCCCACCGGCCGATAGCTGTGGGCGACCCAAGCGTGTCAGCGGATCGCCGATGATCCGCAATATTGTGTGATGTTCCGCAATTCTCATCCAGAGGTCATAGTCTTCGCAATGACGCATCGCCTCGTCAAACACCAAGGCAGGCTGCTTTCGCACCACTGTACACGACGTTTGCGCAGGATTGCGGGTCAGCATGCCGCACAGCGACACACGCTCTATCACATGAGAAGTCCCGGAGGGAAACTCCGGCTCCATGGTGTATGCGTGGCAAACGAGGCCCACACCGGAACCGCCGGCGACTCGGTCGACGATCGCCAGCTTCTCGCGGGCCCATGTGTCGTCGGCATCCAGGAACGCAATATAGCTGCCCTTCGCAACCCGGATCGCCTGGTTGCGCGCCGCAGAGGGGCCCGCATTCTGGGACAGGCGGCGGTACTCGAGGCGGATGCCGGCCGCCGCGAGTCGCGCTTCGCAGCGCCGAACAGCCGCTTCGGTGCCGTCGCTGCTGTTATCGTCGACCACCAACACTTCGAGGGGCGCAAGGGTTTGCGCCGTCACCGATTCCAGACACGCCTCAATGGTTCTTTCCGCGTTGTAAGCCGGAATCACCACCGAGTAAGTCTCGCTCACCGCAGACGACTCCGCCCGACGAGCCACGCAGTCGCAACGATCTCGAACATGAAGACCAGATGGAACAATAGGTTAGCGAAGAACGACAGTGCAATTCCATGCAGCAGCACGATGACTGCAAAAAAAGCCGCCGCGCTGGTGCGGGATAGCCGCCGCAAACGTGAGAACACCACCCCGCACAACAGCGTAAAGACGATGGCGCCGCTCACGCCGAAGTCCGTCAGCAGCGACTGCAGCAGGGAACTCACGTTGAAGGTATCGCTCACGAGAGTCCATTGCTCCGTGCCGCCCAATGCACTTCGAAAATCATCACGCGCGAAGGATGGAATGAAGGTTCCTGCGGTCTCCAGGGGAAAATAATTCGGTGAGATATCGATGTTGTAATTGACGTTGTTGATCGGCGTGGCCATGTATATATAGGCCCAAATGAAGGCACTCGGCAGCCAATCGGGGTAGTTGAACGTCGGGGCCGCCAGCCCGATGATTTGGTCACGGCCGCTGCGGGCATCGCCCAGATAGCCGAACGCCAACAGCGTCGAAAGGAACAGCACACCAGTGCGCAGATAGATTCGGGGGGAAGGCTTCCTGACGCTGAAATAAACGAACATGTACTGCAGCAGCAGCGAGATCAACACCTGCCGGCTGATGACGAGCACGGGGTAACCGATGGACACCAATAGCAAGAATCGAGTGCGCTTGGATGCGCCCAGCAATACTCGAGTGAATGTGACCACGCAGCCGGTATAGAACAGCGCGTTCAGTACGCCGTGGAAGCCGGGAATTCCGAATTCCGCATAAAATATCGGCGCACCGACGCCGATCAAGCCGAGAGCGGGAGCGCCCCCGAAGAGGACCATCTCAAATGCGATTCCCAGGCCGAAGATGATCCAAATCATCCTCAGACGTCTGCCGATGCGAGGCGAGCTGAGGGTCGCACGCAGTACCCCGAGGTCCACCGTCGAACCAGCCAGCCGCCCATAGTTGGGCAGTGATTCGATCATCCATCCGAGAATGAAGCTGACCGAAGTCCCGACGACCAGTACGGCGGTGCTGGGTTTCACCGGGTCGAGCAGATCGCTCAACCGGAGAGAATAGATGAGCAGCACGAACATCCACGTTACCGCATACATGAATGCCGGATTGAGCAGCGTCACGTGCTAGCGCCTCTTTTGCGACCTGGCTGCGTACGTACTTCCATTCACGGTCGAAGCACTATGCTGAGAGTGTAGAAGCCCGCGATTCGGCCCGCAATTTCCGGTTGCGCCGGATGACATGGCGCGATACCACGTAGATCGAGGATATCGCAGCGCCAAAGAAAAACGCCCCTATGACGATCAACGCGCGATGCGGATGGTGGCGCCGCTTGGGGATCTGTGCGGGGTCGATGATTCGAAATGCGTACTCCTTGTTGGCCTTTGCCAGCATGAGCTTCTGCAGTTCGGCTTCGAGTACCCGGCCAATCGATTGCTGCAGCGCCACTACATTGGAGGCAGCGACCTCCTGCTTCAGGTAGTTCATATTGAGCTCACCGGACATCAGCGCACGCTGACGCATCCGGTCATTGATGCGCTCCACCAGTAAATTGGCCCACGCCGCCGCAATCTTCGGGTCGGTCCAGTCCACACTCAGCGTGATCAACCCGGTCTTTTTATCCTCTTGAATCCTGAAGATATTGTCCTGAAAGTATTCAATCCCGTCGCGTATATCAGGTTGATCGTCGATATCCGATGATTTCCAACGCTTTGCGGACGCGTCCCACTTGCGCGCAAAGAACACCGGCAGCAGATCGAAGTTCTCGATGAAGGCGCCCGCGAATTCCCGCGACCTGAGCACGCCGAGAGGCTCCGCCGACTTGTTGTCATTGATATCGAGTCCGGCAAGGCTCGCCAAGCCTCCGAGTCCGCCAAGTTCGCCCAACAGGCCTTGCGACTGTTTGGACTCCGCCACTTTCAATACCACTTCAGCGCGATACCAGATGCGAGCGGTCAACGCATAAGCCAGCGCCAGACCCACGCAGATCGTCGTCGTGATGATCAACGGCAGCTTGTTCTGCCACAGGATGAACCAGAGGTCGATCAAACTGATCGCTTCATCGCGATCCATTTGGTCGCCGGCGTTCATCACGTGCTATGAATCGCGAGAACTGCCACGGCCAGGTTGTAAATAATGGTCGTCACTTGCGTCCAAAGCGGCAGTGCCCGCACTCGCTCCGTATCGAGCGGTACGACGATGGTATCGCCCGGGTGCATGTCGTATTCCTGAGAACGCCTAAACCATCCGGTCCGCGCGCCGCTCGACACCACGTCGCCGTTGGCACGCACTACGTAGATACGCTTTCGGTCCGCCTTCTGCGTTGTCCCACCGCTCCTTGCGATGTACTCGTCGCGTGTCAACCCAGTCTGGAAAACGTGCGAGGTTGGACTCTGAACTTCGCCCAAGATCGTAATATCCTGGGTTTGTTTCGGAACGATCAGCTTATCTCCATCCCTCAACACCACGTCTCCGGGCACACCCGCCGGCCCCTTCAACACGCGATCAACGTCAATGACAAGGCGGCCTACTGGCTTCGTCTCGCGTAGTTGCGATATCAACTGCTGGCCAATCGCCAGGCCTTGGGCGGCGTTGGCCCCACCGTTGCCGCTTGTGGTGGCCGCGCTGGTAGCAAGGGCTTCCAATGACAGCGACGTCAGGTCGCTCTGCATCCGATTGGTCAATAATTCCAGCTGCTCTTTTTCGCGCTTCTTCAATTCTTCGCGGATGAATACCGCACCCTCGCCAAACGCCAGATCGGTGAATCCGCCGGCCCGTTGCAGCACGGTATACAGCGTCTCCCCGCGATGAATGGGATACTTGCCCGGAAATCGAACTTCGCCTTCCAGTACGATGCTCCCTGGCTCTTCCCACTGTGGCGTTACTTTGATAACGAGTACGTCATAGGGCTTGAGCTGCAGGTCTGCGCCAGGTTCGCCGCGCCGGATCGCCCCGAGGTTCACTGCGATCAACTCAGTTTGGCGCGCGTCACCTTTGACCACTTCGTAGCGCGTCAGCTCGGCTTCGCCCCCGTAAGCCGCGTCTTCCAAGCTGCCGCCCGCGCGGATCAAATCGCTGATGTGCATCGCCGGTTCCAGCGGGTACCGGCCGGGTGCTTTCACCTGACCATCGATACTCACTGTCTGCGTCGGCTTGTCGGGTGAACTTTGCAATTCCAGATCTCGAATGACTGGCGCCACGGTCCGTTCTCGAGTTGCCGACAGATCAAAGACAATGATCTGATCGCGAGGCCGCAACTCCGGATCCGCAGCCGATCCGCGCGCGCCGAGCGCGCGCTCGAGATCAGCGGAGACGACCTCGATTTTTTCTTCAGGCGGTACCTGGCGGCGGATCATGATGTAGTGTTGATCGGCGTTCGGACGCAATTCATCGAAGCTACCCAAGATGTCGCTGAGCCGTAGGCCGGCGCGGTATTCAAACGCACCCGGGCGAAACACGTATCCTGAGAGCGTTACTGAGTTTTCCAGAGTTGGACGAATCGCCGGCACGCGGAGCTTGTCGCCGTTGGTTACTTCGGCGTCGCGGCCCTCGCTTGCCGTCATATCAATATTGTGCATTGCGCGCTGATGTGATGGCTGAATGCGTTCCATTTGCACCAGCTTGCCGTCTGCATCCGGTAACAGGCCGCCTGCGACGTCGATCACCTGCGCGACGGTCTTCTCTGACTTGAGCTCATAGATGGCCGGCCGGCGTACGGCGCCGTACACCGATACGGTATTGCCGATGGGCGGAATGAATATGACATCGCCAGGCATGAGCTGACGGTCGCCGCTGGTGTCGCCATGCAGCAGGAGATCGTAAAGATCGAGAACGGTGACCAGGTGGCCGTTGCGTTTGAGTTGGATATTGCGCAGCGAACCGATCGTTTTGACCCCGCCGCTGACGAACAGCGCATTCGTCATGGTCGATAGGCCACTCACTGTATATGATCCCGGCTTCTCCGCTTCGCCCAGCACGAAGACGCGAATGGACCGCAAATCCCCCATGGTCACGCCCACGCGACTACCGATCAATTGTTGTGCTACGCGCTGCTCGATCATGGCTCGAGCCGCGTCGAAGGACATGCCGCCGACGAAAATCGGGCCTAGCTTCGGGAAATTAACGCGCCCGTCGCGATTCACGGTGAGCGTGTATGTCCCAGGTTCGTTGCCATACAGCTGAATATTGAGGGTGTCACCCGGACCCACCACGTAGTCCGTCGGCACCTGGATGTCCGATACCGGGGCAAAAGTGCTGGGCGAACCCTCAAACAAGTCGTACCCAAATGGCTTCAGAGCTTCGTCGTCCAACGGTTGTAAGCGCAACAAGGTCAACTTCACCGTGAAGTTGCGCAAATCCGGATCGGCACTGAGGCGCCGGGTCGCTTCATCCGCCGTCAGTCCGGCCAGCGGCATCGCCGGCAGCCCTGGAATCTCGAGCACACCGAAGCGATTGAGCTTATAGGGATTTCTCTTCAAAATCCGGTCCCGATATTCCGCCAATCGTTTCGTTTCCTCGTCGGTGGGCGGATTCTGCTCGGCTCGGATGCGGCCGAAGTCACCGTTAGTATCGAGTTTGTTGCCCGGGCCATTAGCCCCATTGACGGCATTCCCTATCCCGAGGGTACCGTTCGGGTTGGCGGCATTCGGGTTGGCAGCGTTCGGGTTAGCGACGTTCGGATTGGCGGCGTTTGCGTTGGCGCCGTTGCTCAGGCCAACCGGCGTTAGATCGATCAGCACCGTGTCGTCGGCGCGCAGCTCCGGATTTTCATCCAATACGCGCAGCGCTCGTCCGTCGCTCGTTTTCTTTGCGCCCCTGCCCTGCAGGTCAATCGTTTGATCATTCTTCGACCGCACCGTATCCGGCGTGCTCAGTTTGGGGTCCGTCTTTCGGCCGGTGCCGTCGCTTTTTCCCAGCACGCTCTGCAGCAGCGAATCTTGCTGATCGGGCGGCAGATTTTTCAGGATATTGAGTTGATCGGCGGTGGGCGTTTGCGCCCCGGCGAGAGCCCCGATCAATGACAAGACCAGCGCGGAACCTAGTGACTTAATGAGCATGGTGCCAACACAGGCGATCCCGCTCTAACGCCCACATAGAATTCTGTTTTGACTGTGCAGTCATGTATCCACCGTCATCCACTGAAGAACCTCACTTGCATCTTGCGCGGGTCGATAGCTAACCGGGCACTCTGCGAGTGCGCATATTGGAGCCGGCTGCCCGGCGACGCTTTGGCAACACCAAAAGCGGGTCGGCGGCCTGGTTTTTGATGGCAAAACAAAAGCTTAAGACCCGCTGGTGGCCGCGAATTGTATAGAAATTGTGAATCACGATCTAGCCCGGACCGTAGCAACGACCGCTTGATGCGCGGGAGCGGCTATCGCTAACGATTCTGAGCAGCACGAATTTAAGAACAATGCGGCCAGGATCGTCTGCCGCGAGCACGAATACATGACAGGTCTCGACGACGGGCATATTGAAACTTAACGGCTGAAGCCCAAGAAAGCACACCGCTACAAGTTGTCGGCAGTCGGTGCGAGCGACAGCCGACTCAAAAGGCGGCAACAAGCCCGATTCGCCCAGGATCGCCCCCTACACTACCAATTACCGGTCATTTGACTACCAATCGCCGGTCTGTATGATGCCAATCACCGGAGGGAGCACTGGCATGTACGAGCGAATTGTGGAAAATCGGGTCAGGGAGGCTCTTTCGGATACGCCGGCCGTACTGATTGTCGGCCCGCGCCGCGTCGGCAAGACTACGCTGGTTCGCAAGCTCAGCGAGACCGAGCGCTCCTATGTGACGCTCGACGATCAAACGACCCTCGACGCGGCACGGACCGATCCCGTTGGCTTCGTTCGCGAATTGGACAAAGCCGTCATCGACGAGATCCAGCGCGCACCGGAACTGCTCTTGGCCATCAAGAAATCGATCGACGACGATTATCGCCCCGGCCGCTTCCTATTGACCGGCTCCGCCAACGTGCTGACTCTACCGCGGATCGCTGACAGTCTCGCCGGACGGATGGAGACACTCCATATGCTGCCGCTGGCGCGAGTCGAAGTGAGCGGCAGGACATCTTCCTTCCTAGAGCGGATTTTCTCGGGCCAGCTTGGTCGGCACAAAGACGCCATTGTTGGCGACGATTTGATCAAGCTTGTGCTCATGGGTGGTTTTCCGGAAGCGATCAGCCGGAAAAATGAGCGGCGGCGACAGGATTGGGCCAGATCCTACCTGACCTCGGTGCTCACGCGCGACCTCCGGGACATTGCGGAAGTTGATAGGCTGACTGAGTTGCCGAAGTTCGTCCGACTGCTTGCTCAGCATTCCGGGCAACTCGTGAACTATTCGCAATTCGGCTGCAGCATCAACGTCAACCACAAAACCAGTCAACGCTACGTCAGCCTCCTGGAGAAGATCTTTCTCATAGCAACTCTCCAGCCTTGGTACACGAACGCAGTCAAGCGGATCATCAAAACACCGAAGTTGCATTTCCTCGATTCCGGCCTGCTCTGCACGAGCCGGGGTCTGACGTTCGATCGGATCAAAGCCCATCGTACCGAGTTCGGCGGAGTGCTCGAGACCTTCGTATTCGCGGAGATCATGAAGCTCATGACCGGCTCGACTCTGCGCCTGACACCGTACCATTTTCGCGATCAGGAGAGGCACGAGGTCGATGTTGTTCTTGAACGTGATGACGGAATGATCGTCGGCATTGAAGTCAAGGCGAGCGCGACCGTGAGCGCGAACGATTTCTCAGGATTGAGAACCTTGAGCGACGCGTGCAAGGACAAGTTCGCTTTCGGTGTCGTCCTCTATGACAGCGGCGATCTGATTCCATTCGGAGACAAGCTCGCAGCCGCACCCCTTTCCTGCCTATGGGATTGAAAGATAAACGCCGTCCGTTCAGCCACCGATCACCGGTAATTCTTCTCCACCCACGCCGCATAGTCGCGCCCCATCAGCGCCTGCCACCAGCTCATATTGCCCAAGTACCAGTCGAGCGTCGCCCGCAACCCCTCGGCGAGATCGCGTGCCGGCGCGTAGCCCAATTCCCTCGCCGCCTTGGTGTAATTGATCGCATAACGCCGATCGTGCCCCAGGCGGTCGCGCACATGGGTGATCAGATCGACCGCTCGTCCGCCGCCAACGGCCGGTGAAGCCGGAAAGGCGGCACGCAGATCCGCCCGCTCGCCCAGGGACTCATCCACCAGCCCGCACAAGGTCTTCACGATCTCGATGTTGGTCGTTTCGCTGTTGCCGCCGACGTTGTACACCTCGCCCGACCGACCGCGTGTGAGCGCGAGCGCAATTGCCGCGCAATGGTCTTCAACATGTAGCCAATCGCGTACCTGCAGCCCGTCGCCGTACACCGGCAAGGGCTTGCCCGTCAGAATATTGATGATGATGAGCGGGATCAGTTTCTCGGGAAACTGATAGGGGCCATAGTTGTTCGAGCAATTGGTGACGGTGGTATCGAGCCCAAAGGTCTCGTGGTAGGCGCGCACCAGATGGTCCGACGAGGCCTTGCTCGCGGAGTACGGTGAGTTGGGTGCGTAGGGCGTGGCCTCGTGGAAAGGCGCATCCGTCGGCCCCAAGGAGCCATACACCTCGTCAGTCGACACGTGATGGAAGCGATGCGCCGGGACGGTTTTTCGATCGATCCATAGCGCTTTTGCCGCCTTCAACAGCGAATGCGTACCCACGATATTGGTGCGTATGAAGTCATCGGGGCCCAAGATCGATCGATCGACATGCGATTCCGCCGCGAAGTGCGCCACGGTGTCGATGTGATGCTGCTCGAGCAGCGCGCGCACCGTTGCTTCATCGCAGATGTCGCCCTTCACGAACACATACCGGGGATCCCGCTCCAAGCCCGCGAGATTGTCGATATTGCCGGCATAGGTCAGCGCATCGAACACCACGACTCGCCCCTCGCGGGTGTTCGTGAGCCAGTGGCGCACGAAGTTGGCACCGATGAAACCGGCGCCGCCGGTAATGAATACGTTACGGGGTTCGAAGCTCATCCAGCATGGTCCTCAAGTTGTGTCGCCAGTGCCGTGCCGGGGCCTTGATCAGGGCTCGCGTGGATCCGGTATCGAGCACGCTGAACGCGGGCCGGCGCGCCCGCGTCGGGTAGGCGGCGCTCAGAATGGGGGTGATGGGCACCGCACGGCGGAGCAATCCTCGTGCCAGCGCCTCATCTTGAATGGCGACGGCGAAGTCGTACCAGCTCGCCACCCCGAGATCCGTCCAGTGATACACGCCGCCCGGCGCATCCGCCTCGATGAACCCCCAAATTGCCGCGGCGATGCCGCCGGCCCAAGTCGGGGTGCCGATCTGATCGCAGACCACGCTCACCTGCTCCTTCTCGCGCATCAGCCGCAGCATGGTGAGCACGAAATTGCGCCCGGCGGCGGCATAAACCCAGGCGGTGCGCAGCACGATACCCGCTCCCGCACCGTCCAATACATGGCGCTCGCCACCCAACTTGCTTACCCCGTAAACACTCAAGGGATTGGTAGGGTCCCCCGGCAGATACGCGCGGTTGGACTTGCCGTCGAACACGAAGTCCGTCGACAGATGCAGCAGCCGGCTTCCCGCCGCCGCGGCAGCCGCGGCCAGCACGCCCACGGCGGTGTCATTGACCGCGACGGCTGCGGTCTGGTGATCCTCGGCGAGGTCGACTGCCGTATAGGCGGCGGCGTTCACGACCCACTGCGCGCCGCTTTCCGCCAGTGCGCGCGCGACGGCCACCGCATCACTGATGTCGAGTTCAGCGCGCGTTTTGACCACGACCTGATGCTGCGCAGGCACCGCCGCGCCGACGGCAGTGGCCACCTGGCCGCCCCCGCCGAGCACCAGCACTCTCACGCGAACTTCTCGATCTCGGCAAAACTCGTGCCGCGCGTATCTTTGGCGGAGAGCTTGGGAGCCACTCCGGCCGGTAGGGGCCAGGGAATCCCTACGGCCGCGTCGTCCCAGGCCAACGTGCGCTCATCTTCGGGACTGTAGAAATCCGTCACCTTATAGAGAAAATCGGCGGATTCCGACGTGATCAAAATGCCGTGCGCGAGGCCCGGAGGCACCCACAGCATCCGATGATTCTCGGCGGACAACTCGACGCTCCACGAAGCGCCGAAGCTCGGGCTGCTGCGCCGCAGGTCGACCACCACGTCGAACACACTGCCCGATGTCACCCGCACCAGCTTGCCTTGCGTGTGCCGCACCTGTAAGTGCAGCCCGCGCAATGTCCACTGGCTGGAGCGGCTGTGATTGTCCTGCACGAACGTCGCACCGATACCCGCCGCTCTGAATTTCTCTGCCTGCCAGGTCTCCATGAAGAACCCGCGGGCGTCACCGAATACTTGAGGTTCGATCAGCACCACATCGGCGATCGGAGTCTTGATGAATTTCATGCCGGGCTACACTTTAAAATTGCGAATGCTCATTGACGATACGCAGCAGGTACTCACCGTAACCGCTTTTCTCCAGCGGCTTGGCCAGCGCCACCAATTGCTCCGCAGTGATGAACCCCGACCGCCACGCCATCTCTTCCACGCAGGCCACCTTCAGTCCCTGCCTCTCCTCGATGATGCGCACGAACACGCCGGCATCGAGCAAGGAATTGTGCGTACCGGTATCGAGCCATGCCGTACCGCGGCCCAGCCGCTCGACGTGCAGATCACCGATCTTCAGGTAGGCGCGGTTGAGATCCGTGATCTCCAGTTCCCCCCGAGGCGACGGAGCCAGCGCCTTCGCGAACGCCGGCGCGCGCTCGTCGTAAAAATAGATGCCGGTGACCGCATAATTGGACGGCGGCGAGACCGGCTTTTCCAGAAGATCCGTCACCCGCCCTTGCGAGTCGAACTCGACGACGCCGTAACGTTCCGGATCCTGTACGTAGTAGCCGAATACCGTCGCGCCGGATTCGCGCTGTGCCGCGGACATCAACAACGCGGACAGATTCGCGCCGTAAAATATGTTGTCCCCCAGGATCAACGCCGACGGCGCGCCGTCCAGAAACGCCTCCCCGAGTATCAGCGCCTGCGCAATGCCGTTGGGAACGGCCTGGACCGCATATTCGAACGACAAACCCCACTGAGCACCCGTACCCAACAGATCGCGGAAGGCCGCCTGGTCCCGCGGCGTGGTAATGATCAGGTATTCACGTATGCCGGCGTACATGAGCGTCGCCAGCGGATAATAGATCATCGGCTTGTCGTAGACCGGCAATAGCTGCTTGCTGAGCGACATCGTGATCGGATGCAGGCGGGTGCCGGCGCCGCCTGCCAAAATAATGCCCTTGCGTTGTTTCACCATGCGCTCTCAGTCGGTTCGAGGGCGGGGATTATAGGGTATCGCGGGTTTCCGCATCCGCGATAATCCGGCACGCTAGCTCAATGGCACCCCCGGGGAGTGGTACCTGGCGCAATCCCGCCTCCAACATTGGCAAGAAGCGCGACGGACGGACGGGACTGCCTTCTAACCACAAGGAGAAAACCCCGACTTGACTGCTTCCCTCGTGCAACGTCTCGGCGAGGTCCAACAACGAACGCCGATCAAACTCGGGGCCGCTTGCCATCATGACCGCAAGTCCAGCCATGAAAAAAGGCGGCCCGTATTGCCGCCACCGTTCCGGCTCAATGTTGCCCGACGTGCACAGATCCAGAAGCCGCTCTTCATATTCCCGATTCAGTTGCGCTGGGAAGCGCCCATCCTGCGTCAACACCGGCGTATTCCCGTCAATCACGCCCACTTCGGCAGCGCGCAATGGCTCTTCTGTTCTCATATAGTCAGACCAAACGCAAATCTACCTGCGTTTGGCCGGAGTCCAACTCCCGCCTCACCGATGCCTCGCCACATAATCAATCAGCGACGCCAGCCCCGCCGCCCCATGCCCGGCAGGCGCCTTGGCCCCTTTCAGGTCGATTCCCGCCGCCAGCTTCTTGCCGAGTTCCACCCCGAACTGGTCGAAGGAATTCACGCCCCAAACGGTGCCCTGAACGAACACGCTGTGCTCGTACATCGCGAGCAACGCGCCCAAGGTTCGCGCCGTGGTTTGCGGATACAGCAGCAGCGAGCTTGGCCGGTTGCCGGCATGCACCCGGTGAACGGCCACCCGCGCGATATCCTCAGGATTGGCGCCAGCCTTGGCGCTGTCGGCCTCGACTTCCTCCAGCGAATACCCGAACGCGAACGCTTGTGACTGAGCGAAGCAATTCTGCAGCGCGAGATCCTGTCCCTCGGTGCCGCCCCACGAGCCGCGCAGCGGTGCGATGAAATCCAGCGCCTGGGTCAGCGTTCCCTGATGCAGCATTTGAAAGAACGAGTGCTGGGCGTTGGAGCCGGGTTCGCCCCAGACGATGGGCGCGGTGGGGAAATCCACGCGCTCGCCGCTCAAGCTCACGCTCTTGCCGTTGCTTTCCATTTCGAGCTGCTGCAGGTACGCGGGCAAGCGGGCGAGCCGTTGGTCGTACGGCAGTACCGCGAGCGTCGGCAACTTCAAGAAGGTCCGGTTCCACACGCCGAGCAGCCCCATCAGCACCGGCAAATTCCGCTCGAACGGGGCCTCGGTGAAATGCTTGTCGATGTCGCTTGCACCTTTCAAGAACTCTTCGAAGCGCTCGCTGCCGAGGGTGAGTTCCGCGACCAAGCCGATCGCCGACCACACCGAATAGCGGCCGCCCACCCAATCCCACAGGGTGAAGCGGTGCTCCGCGGCAATGCCGAAGGCATCCATGGCTGGGGCGTTGGTCGATACCGCGACGAAGTGATTCGCGGGAGATTTCTCCCCCAGCGCGCCCACGATCCATGCTCGCGCGGCGTTGGCGTTCGCCTGGGTCTCTTGCGTGACGAAGGTCTTCGAGCACACGATGACCAAAGTCTCCGCGGGATCGATGCTGCGGATCAGATCCTCGAGCTGTGTGCGGTCCACATTCGACACGAAGTGCGGCGTGATATCGCCGCTCCACTCGTGCCGGAGGGCATCGCAGACCAGCAGCGGCCCCAAATCCGAGCCGCCGATGCCGATGTTCACCACGTGCTTGAAGCGCTTGCCCGTGATCCCGAGCTTCCTGCCCGCGCGCACCGCGGCGACGTACTCGACCAGCTTCTTGCGCGAGTCGCGCACTTCGGCCTGAATGGCCGCGGAACCCGCGAACTCCGAGCGCAGCGCCGTGTGCAGCACCGCGCGCCGCTCGGTGGTGTTGATCGGGTCGCCGCGAAACATCGCCGCGGTGCGCGCCGGCAAATCCGTCGCGCGCGCGAGCTCGAACAGCAGCGGCAAGGTCTTGGCGGTGATGCGCTGGCGCGAAAAGTCCAACAGCCAGCCGTCGTGTTCGACGTGGAAGGTTTGCCACCGCTTCGGATCGGCGGCGGTCAGATCGCGCAGATGCGCGCCGGCGAGTTCATCGGCGTGCGTGGCTACCGCACTCCACTCGCTGAGAGACGAGTTCAACTGTGTCATGGCGAGCGTCAACCCTGGGATGGCGGGTGGTAATACTCAAGATACCATTCGACGAATCGCTGCACACCGGTTTCCAAATCGGTACTCGGCCGGTAGCCCGCGTCCCGCGTGAGCGCTTGCGCATCCGCCCAAGTGTCGGGTACGTCGCCGGACTGCATGGGCAAGAGATTCTTCCGCGCCCGCCTTCCCAGGCAGCGTTCGAGCACCTCGATGTAGCGCAGCAGTTCCACCGGCTGTTGATTGCCGATATTGTAAATCTTATACGGCGCACGGCTGGTCGCAGGATCCGGAGCATCCGAATCCCAACGCGGGTCAGGGGCCGCCACATGATCCATCGCGGCGACGATTCCCTGGACGATGTCGTCGATGTAGGTGAAATCCCGCCGATGATGGCCGTCGTTGAACACATCGATGGGCACGTCCGCCAGGATGTTCTTGGTGAATAGGAACAGCGCCATGTCCGGCCGGCCCCAAGGACCGTACACCGTGAAGAAGCGCAGCCCCGTGGTCGGCAAGCCGTACAGCGATGAGTAGCTGTGTGCCATCAGCTCATTCGATTTCTTGGTGGCCGCGTACAGGGTGAGCGGATGATCGACACTCTGCTGCTCCGAGAACGGCATCCGCGTGTTCGCCCCATACACCGAGCTGGTGGAGGCATAGACCAGGTGCTCGACGGCGTTGTGCCGGCAGCCTTCGAGCACGTGCAGAAATCCGGTGACGTTGCTCTGTACGTAGGCGTGCGGATTGACGATGGAGTAACGCACGCCCGCCTGCGCCGCAAGATGTACCACGCGCTGGAACTTCTCTGTGCGGAAGAGATCCTCCATGGCTTCCCGGTCCGATATGTCGATCTGGGCGAACCGAAAGCCCGCAAACTTGCGCAGAATCTCCAGGCGCGCGGCTTTGAGCGCCGGATCGTAGTAGGCATTGAGGTTATCGAGGCCCACGACCTCCTCGCCGCGTTCGAGCAGCCGCCGCGCGGTATGAAACCCGATGAAGCCCGCGGCGCCGGTGACCAGCAGTTTCACAGCCGCCGCCACACCGTTCTGCCGCCCGATACCTTGTCGAGCAGCGCCAGCACGTGCTCATGCGCAGCCATTTCACTCTCGTCCGCCCTGATGACGGTGATGCGCGCGCCTTCGGCATAGCGTGCGGGGGCGGCGCGGCGCGCTTTGACGCTGCTCGAGTCCGATTCGGCGCTCAGCGTGAGCATGGCCTGCCCGCCGGTCATGGCCAGATACACTTCGGCGAGGATGCGCGCATCCAGCAACGCGCCATGGTATTCGCGCTGCGAATTGTCGACGGAATAGCGCTTGCACAGGGCGTCCAAGCTGTTGCGCTGCCCGGGATGCATCTGCCGCGCGAGCGCCAGCGTATCGAGCACCCGGCAGCGTTCGTCGACTTTGCATGCAAGCGGGGTGCGCGCAAGCTCGGCATTCAAGAAGGCGACATCGAACGCAGCGTTGTGAATGATCAGTTCCGCGTCGCCGATGAACTCCAGGAATGCGGGCTGCACTTGCGCGAACGTCGGCTCGCGCGCCAATTTCTCGCGCGTCAGGCCGTGCACCTGCTGCGCACCCACGTCGATGTCCCGCTGCGGATTCAAGTACTGGTGATAGGTCCGGCCGGTGAGCCGCCGATTGAACAGCTCCACGCAGCCGATTTCGATGACTCGGTGCTGCTGTTCGACTTCGAGCCCCGTGGTCTCCGTATCGAGCACGACTTGGCGCATCTTAAGGGCTACCGCGCCGCCAGCAATCGGTCGATGGCGACGTTGGCCAGCCGGTCGACGAATTCATTGCCGTCATGTCCCGAGTGTCCCTTGACCCAGTGCCACTCGATGTCCTGTTCCTTGAGCGCAGCATCCAGCAATTCCCATAAATCCTGATTCTTGACCGGTGCGCGCGCCGCCGTGCGCCAGCCGCGCGCCTTCCAATTCGGCAGCCATTCGGTGGCGCCTTGTAGCACATATTTGGAGTCGGTATAGAGCTTGACGGCGCAGCGCCGCTTGAGCGCGCCCAGGCCCCCGATCACCGCCATCAGTTCCATGCGGTTGTTGGTGGTCAGGGTTTCGGCGCCCGAGACCTCCTTGCGCTCCTTGCCGGCGACCAGCAGGGCCGCCCAGCCGCCGGGACCCGGATTGCCGCGACACGCGCCATCGGTGAATAGTTCGACTTCGGTCATTTCGGTTGGCGTCACGGACCCACTTTGGACGTGGGCTCCGCCGCGCCGACCCGCACCCGCTGGCGGGCGCGCCACCGCGGCCGCAGCAAGGTCATGGTCTGCACGCGTTTGCGCGCCTTGATCAAGTAGGCGCCGGCGGTCAACGCCGCCCGCGGCCTGACCTCCGCCGCACGCGCGAGCCGCCCCTTGGTGGGCAGCAGGCCGAGATAACCGTACACGCTGTCGACATCGAACCCCAAGAGCGCAACCCAATCACGCAACCGCCGTTCGGACAGCATGCGCCGCGCCTGCGGCGGGAACGCCGGCCGCCCGAGTTGGCGTGCGAACGCACGGCGCAAACCCCAACCACTGAAGGGATTGAAGCCGCAGATCATCAGGCAGCCCTCCGCGCACAGCACGCGCTCGGCCTCGCGCAGCACGGCGTAAGGATCCTCGACCAGCTCGAGCGTGTGCGGCAAAAAGATAGCGTCGATGGAATCGGAGCGAAAGGGCAACGAATCGAGCGGCGAGCACAACGTGACCCCGGGACTCCTCTGCGGCGCCGCCAGGATGGTGTGCTGGGTGCGTGCCCCGTCGAGCAGGTGCCGCGCGGGCCCCCAGGTGCCGACTTGCAGGAGCTCGAAACCGAACACGTCGTCCAGGGCGAGCGGCGCCAGCGCCGCCTCCTCGCGCAGCACGCGAGTTCCGAGCGGACCCTCGAACCAATTGGCCGGCGACATATCGCGCGCTGATTCCAACCCTCGCTCCTTCATGAAAACACTAGCGAAGCTCGAATGTTACAGGTTAAATACGCCGCAAAATGTCCATTCATACCTCGCCTCTCCAAGTGCGCCCGGTGCGCGCATTCTCCGATAACTACATCTGGCTCATCGATTCGCCTCGAGTGCCCGGCCAGGTCGTGGCGGTTGACCCGGGCGATGCCGCCCCGGTGATCGCCGAATTGCAGCGCAGCGGCGCCAGCTTAGCCGCCATTTTACTGACTCACCATCACGCAGATCATATCGGCGGCGTGCCGGAACTGCTGCGCCATCGGGCGGTCCCTGTCATCGGGCCGGACGACACCCGAATTGCGCAGTGCACACGCCGCGTGCGCGACGGCGAACGCTGTGATTTGCCGGAGTTGGGACTTTCCTTCGCGATTTTGGAGATACCCGGGCATACGCTCAGCCACATCGCGTTTTGGGGACAGGGGGCGTTGTTTTGCGGAGACACGCTGTTCAGTGCGGGGTGCGGCCGGCTATTCGAGGGTACACCTACGCAGATGACTGCTTCATTGACCAAATTACGTAACCTGCCGGCGGATACTCGCGTGTTCTGTGGCCACGAATACACTGCGGCCAATTTGCGCTTCGCCTTGACGGTGGATCCTGTCAACAGCGCGGCGCTCGAGTATCAAGAACGGGTGAATCGGGTGCGCGCCGAGGGCAACCCCACGCTGCCTTCGACCCTGGAGCTGGAGATTCGCGTCAATCCCTTCCTGCGCTGCGAAGAGCCGGTCGTGGTGAGGGCCGCCGAGGCCTATGCCGGCCGCTCGCTGGACGGGTCCGCCGAGGTGTTCGGCGTGCTGCGCGCCTGGAAGGATCAGTTCCGCTAGCGGGCTCGAGGCTAATGGCAACAATCACTCGACATTGTTTGATCACCGGCGCGTTGCTCCTGCTCGGCGCCTGTGCGCATCAGCCGGCCAAACCGCCACCCGAACCACGCGCACCAATCGTGGTACCGCCCCAGCCGAACCCTCCTGAAACCGCCGTCACGCCGCCCGCGGGCGCGACGCCCTCGCTCACCATGCCGCGCGAGTGGCAGCACCACAATGGCGAGGACTACGACGATCTGTTCGACCGCATGCGCGCCGGTTTCGCCCTCGATGAGGTGCAGGAACCGGCGATCGATCAGCAGCTCGCCTGGTTCGAACACAACCCGGATTATCTGGAGCGCGTGTTCCAGCGCGCCCAGCGCTACCTGTATCACGTGGTCACGGAAGTCGAGGCGCGCGGCATGCCGCTGGAGTTCGCGCTGCTGCCGGTGGTCGAGAGCGCCTACGAACCCTTTGCCTACTCGACCAGCCGCGCCGCGGGGTTGTGGCAGTTCATTCCGGGCACCGGCGTGCGCTTCGGCTTGAAACAGAATTGGTGGTTCGACGGCCGCCGCGATGTCATCGAATCGACCCGCGCGGCACTCGACTACCTCCAGGCCCTGCACGATCAATTCGACGGCGACTGGCTGCTGGCGATCGCCGCCTACAATGTCGGCGAGAATACCGTGCAGCGCGAATTGGACTTCAACCGCGCGCACGGCAAGCCCACCGATTTTTGGCATCTGACACTGCCCGCCGAAACGCGCGCCTATGTGCCGAAGCTGCTCGCGATGAAGCGCCTCATGGCCGAGCCGGAACGCTATGGCCTGGAATTCGCGGTGATCCCGAATCAACCCTACTTCGCCGTCATCGACACCACGACGCAGATCGACCTGAAGATCGCCGCCAAATTGGCGGGCACCAGCTACGATGAACTGGTCGCCCTGAATCCGGGCTACAACCGCTGGGCCACCGACCCCGCGGGTCCGCACCGCATGTTGGTGCCGATCGACAACGCCGACGCCTTCGAGGCGGCGCTGCTGACCCTGGCGCCCGAGGAGCGCGTGCGTTTCGCCATTCATGAGGTGACGCGCCGCGACACCCTGGCGTCGATCGCCAAACAGTACGGCACATCGATCGCCGTCATTTCCAAGATCAACGATCTGAAAAGCGGCAAGGTGACCGCCGGCGAATCGCTGAAGATTCCCGAAATCACCGGACAACTGCCCGACAAGGTATTGCTGGCCGCCGCGCGGGTCGACCGCCCGCAGTCCGATGTGGGCGGGCGCAAACAGCACCAGATCGTCTATAGGGTTCGCGCCGGTGAGACGTTGAGCAGCATTGCGCGCCGCCACGGCATGCCGGTGAGCACCCTCGCCCGGCTGAACAACATGGGGCCCGGCGATGTCCTGGTGAAGGGTCAGCGCCTGGTCATCAAGGCGAGCACGCGGCGCTATCGCGATGAGGGAGCGGGGTCTGCGCGCCGCGTGCTGTACACCGTGCGCCGCGGCGACACCGTGTTCAGCATTTCGCGGCAATTTCAGGTCTCGGTCCCGCAGCTCAAGAGCTGGAATGGCCTGAATCAGCATCATCAAATCAGAGCCGGACAACGTCTGGTCATGTACGTCGATTCGAACCGGCAACAAGGATAAAATATGGGTTTTTTGAGCGGCAAACGCGCGCTGATCGTCGGCCTCGCCACGGACCGTTCCATCGCCTGGGGCATCGCGCAGGCCATGCATCGGGAAGGCGCCGAACTTGCCTTTGCGCACATCGAGCGCATGACGGACCGAGTGGTACCGCTGGCCAAGCAATTGGGCTCGGACATCACCTTCGTCATGGACGTCGGCTCCGACGAGGAGATTGCCAAGGGATTCGCGCACCTGAAGTCCCGCTGGGACGGATTCGATATTCTGGTGCATGCCGTGGCATTCGCACCCCGCGAGGCGCTCACCGGCAACTTCATCGACGCCACCACGCGCGAGGGGTTTCGCGTAGCCCACGATATTTCCAGCTACAGCCTCACGGCGCTGGCGCGTGCCTCACTGCCCTTCATGCAGGGCCGCGCGGGCTCCATCGTCACTTTGAGCTATCTGGGCGCGATACGTTCCATCCCCGGCTACAACGTCATGGGCTTGGCCAAGGCCAGCCTCGAGGCCAATGTGCGCTTCCTTGCCGCCGATTTGGGACCGCAGGGCCTGCGGGTGAATGCGATTTCGGCAGGCCCGATCAAGACTCTCGCCGCCGCCGGCATTCCGGGCTTTCGCAAGATGCTCGCCCACGTGGCGGCTGCCGCACCCATTCAGCGCAACGTGACCATCGACGACGTCGGCAACGCGGCAGCGTTCCTGTGTTCAGACCTAGCCGCCGGCATCAGCGGCGAAGTGCTGTATGTCGATGGCGGATACCGCAGCGTGGGCATGAGCTTTCCGATGGAAAACGACGGCGCCTGAAACAGGCGTCAATTAGAAACTTCGGACGAGTCGCCGTGTCAACCCTTAGCGGGATCTAACGTTTAAGCGATATGCATCGGATAATGCGGGTGTTGGCTGTTTCAAGGGGTAGAATTATGTCAAGTCGCCATCTCATTCATGCTGCGGCCGCCGGAGCACTGGGCCTTGGTCTGGCTGCCTGCACGAGCCTGCCCGTCACCACCGATGCCAATCCCAACATGTCGGTATTGAACTGCCATACCTATGCGTTTGCGCCGGAACACGTGGCCAATGCCGCCCAGCCTGCCGCCTACGGCAATCCCTTGAATGCCGAACGGCTGCGCATCGCAATTGAGAACAACTTGGCGGCCAAAGGTATTCAACGCGCGGATCACGGCTCCGCCGAGTGCGTGGTCGGCTACGCCATGGGAACCCGCCAAGTGTTCGACGACTACTACGGCGGCCTGGGCGGTTTCTACGGTGGCTTCGGTGGATTCTATGGCGGCGGCTTCTACGGCGGCGGTCTATATGGCGGCGGTTTTGGGTGGGATGGCCCCTATGTGCGCGATGAGACCCGCATAGCCGTCGACCTGTTCGACGCGAAGACCCGCACCCCGATTTGGCACGCATCGGTCAGCCAAAGCGTGTCCGATCTGACCGGCCCGCGCGCGGAAGCCAAGATCAACGCAGGCACGGCGGCGATTTTCGCCAAGTTCCCGGTCGCAGGTGCGCCGCCGCCGCCGGCGAGCGGGCGAAAAGCGACCTAAACGCCAAAGAACAGGTAATCGACCGCCGCCAGCAATTCGCTACGCGCGGATGCCAATGAAGCGTGGCGTTCCGTGAGATCGCGGGACCGCATGCCGGTCAGGGCGGGTACCAGCACAGCCGCAGTACGGCATCGTGATGTGTATCGGTTTCGAGCCCAACCGATCGATCTCATCGTGCCGAGCGCGCGGAAGCCCTCTGCACAAACACGTAATAAAGGAGAGCCAACGCCCCCGCCACCGCCAGCACCAGCCCGAAGAAGCGGTGCAGCGACCCCACCAGCAGTTCGGGATGCTGCCCCACCGCCATCCCCAGCCACGCCAGCACCGAGCACCAGAGCAGCGATCCCAAGATCGTGGCAAGCGCATACCAGCGGAAGTTCATGCGCAGAATCCCGGTCGGGATGCCGATCAGGTGGCGGATCACCGGCAGCAGGCGGGAGAAGAACACGCCGGGTGGGCCATAGTGAGCGCACCAGCGCTCCGCCATTTCTATTTTCGCCTGTCCCAGCCCGACGTAGCGCCCAAAGCGCACGATGACCGGGTGACCCAAGAGACGCGCGGCCCAGTACATCACCGCGGCCCCGACCCACGACCCCGCGGTCCCGGCGAGCACCACGCCCACGAAGGAAAATTGACCCTGGGTGTGTGCGAGATATGCGGCCGGCGGAATGATCACTTCGCTCGGGATGGGGACGATGGTGCTCTCCAGCGCCATCAATCCGGCGATCAGCCAATAACCACCGTGGCTTAAGGTCGAAAGATACCAATCCGAAAAATGGTGCAGTAGTTCAGTCAACTACTCGATTGCCTGTGGATTCAAGGTCACCTTCGCGTCGGCGCGCGCACCGGCGGCGTAGCTCTGCGCCTCGCTCGAGGCCACCTGCGCGGTGTACTGCTGGCGCAGTCCCGCATCCTCGGTCTTCGGATCGCCCGGCGTCTCACGCACCGCGCTCAAGGCGATCAGCGCGGCGTCGCCGTTGGCGAGCCGAGCGTTGGAATAAATAGGCTTGGCCGAGGGCTTGGGCTCCTCGAACGCCGTGGTGCGGATCTCCAGCGGCACGTCCTGATCCGAGCGTGCGATGAACTTCGCCGCCGGCGCAGTCACGCCCGCGCTCTTCACCACCGCATCCCAGGATTCGCCCGCCGTCAGGCGCTTGACCGCATCCGCGGCCGCGGCCGCGGCGAGTTCCACGCCGCGCTGCTTCTTCCACGCGGCGACGAGTTCCGTGCGCACGGCGTCCAGCGGTTTCTGCTGCGGCAGCTTGTGATCCGTGGCGCGCAGCACCACGCCCCGCCCTTTCTCCACCTCGACGATGGGACTCAAGCGTCCATCGAGCACGTCCTGGCTGAAGGCTGCCTCGTTCACCGCGGGCACATTGCCCAACGGAGCGCCCCCGCCGGTGCGACTGAATGCCGGCACCTCGAGCACCGTGAGGCCGGCCTTGCGCGCCACCACGTCGATGTCGGTGGTGTTCTGCAGCGCGGCATCGGCGAGCTGGTCCTGCGCGCTGTTGAACAGCTTTTCGGACTCATTGCGGCGATATTCGGATTCCAGATCGCCCTTGGCCTGCTCGAACGTCTTGACCGTCGACGGCTGGATCCCCGCCAGCTTGAGAATGTGATAACCGAATTGGGTCTTCACCGGCCCGCGGATCTCATCGGCCTTCATGCTGTAGGCGGCATCGGCGAACGGCGCCACCCACACCTTGCGCTCCGACCATCCCAGATCGCCGCCTTGCTGCGCGGACCCCGGATCCTGGGAGAACTCCTTCGCCAATTTCGAGAAATCCTCGCCGGCTTGGGCACGCTTCAGGATTTCCTCCGCTTTGGCCTTCACCGCCGCGTCGTCCTTGGGATTCGCGACCGACAGCAGAATATGGCTCACGCGGCGCTGCTCGGGCTGCACGAAGCGCTCCGGCGTCTTGACCTTCTGTTCGTCGTAATAGGTTTTCAGCTGAGCATCGTCGACGCTGACCTTCGAGGCGAGCTGCGCCAGGCTGATCTCGACGTAGCGCAGATTGACCGTCTCCGGCGTCATGTATTGGAGCTTGTGCGCCTCGTAGTAGGTCTTGAGGGCCGCATCATCGGGAGTGGCCGTGGCTGCGTATTTCTCCGCCGGGAAGGCGGCCCAAGTCACTTCGCGCTGCTGCTTGGTGAGCGCGCGGAATTGCTTCAGTTCAGTCGCGGTCGCGAAATTCGACTGGGACAGGGCCGAGTCGAGTTGCCGCAGCTTGACGTCGCGCCGGAACAGCGCTTCGATTTCAGGTATCGATCGGCCCTGCGCCCGCAGCACTGCCACCGCATGCGCATAGTCGAACTTGCCGTCGACCTGGAAGATCGGAATCTGCGCCATGGCCTGCAGCAATTCCTGATCGCTGACCCGGTATCCGAGCGCATCGGCGCGCGTCACCAGCGCCTCGCTGTTCACGAAATCATCGAGCACCCGCGTCCTGATCACGCTGCGCTGCGCGTCGCTGAGCGCACCGTTGGTCTGCCGCTCGACCTGTGCCAGCTGCTGCTGATAGGCCTGCCTGACTTCGGCGGCCGACACTTCGCTGCCGTTCACCTTGGCCGCATAGATCGGCGCGCTCAAGGTCCAGTTGATACCCCAGAACACGAATACCAAGCCGATGGCGCCCAGCACCACACCGGCCAACCAACCCTTCAACTTATCGTGTATCGACTGCAGCATGGTCCCAACCTTTTCATACCCCAAGGCGCGGCCAAATGGCTCGCGCGCAGCTTCAGGAAATGGCGGAGTGGACGGGACTCGAACCCGCGACCCCCGGCGTGACAGGCCGGTATTCTAACCAGCTGAACTACCACTCCGCTGTTGGTGGGTGCTGAGGGGATCGAACCCCCGACCCTCGCCGTGTAAAGGCGATGCTCTACCAGCTGAGCTAAGCACCCACTGGAAGAGGCGCGGAAGTCTACGCGACGGATTTCCGCTTGGCTAGTACCTCGACACAGGGATTTTGACCGATACACATCCCGATGCCGACGGGCGCGATGAGGCCACCCCCGCGAGGATGGCCCTCCGAACTCTTCTTCTTTGCACGGTGCTGCTGAGCGGCCCAGCGTGAAGGGTCTGGGGGGATGGGAAGCGTCGCGGCAACTGGGCTCGTTCTTCGTTGCCGTGACGCTTCCCATCCCTCCAGGCCCCATGCAAACCGGTCAAAATCCCTCGAGGTAGGTACTAGTGCCGTGAAGCGCTCAATGCGCCCGAACCTGGGTTTTGGCCCGGGCCGGTTTGCGGCGGCGCTTCTCTCCGTCGATCGGCGGCGGCGCCTTGACCTCTACTTCCGGCAACGGCACCGGCATGTGAGTCAGGGCCACCTGCAGCACTTCATCGATCCACTTCACCGACCGGATATCGAGTTTTTCCTTGATATTGTCGGGAATCTCCGCGAGGTCCTTGGTGTTCTCATCGGGAATCAGCACGGTGGTGATGCCGCCGCGGTGCGCCGCCAACAGCTTCTCCTTCAAGCCCCCGATCGGCAGCACTTCGCCGCGCAGGGTGATTTCACCGGTCATCGCCACATCCGAGCGCACTGGAATCTTGGTGAGCGCGGAGATCAGCGAGGTGCACATGCCCACGCCCGCGCTCGGACCGTCCTTCGGCGTCGCGCCCTCGGGCACGTGAATGTGCACGTCGGCCTTCTGATAGAAGTCCACGTCCAGGCCAAGCACGGCGGAGCGGCTGCGCACCACCGTCATCGCGGCTTGAATGGACTCCTGCATCACTTCGCCGAGTTGGCCCGTGTGGGTGAGCTTGCCCTTGCCATTCACCACCGCGGCCTCGATGGTCAGGAGTTCGCCGCCGACCTCGGTCCATGCCAGGCCCGTGACTTGACCGATGCGGTTGCTCTCCTCCGCCTTGCCGTAGCGGAAGCGGCGCACGCCCAGATACTTGTCGAGATTCTTCGAATCGATGGTCACTGTCTTCTCGCCCGGTGAGAGCAGCAATTGCTTGACCGACTTGCGTCCGATCTTCGACAGCTCGCGTTCGAGGTTGCGCACTCCCGCTTCGCGCGTGTAGAAACGAATCATGTCGTGAATGGCCTCATCCGCCACCACCAGCTCATCGGGTTTCAAGCCGTTCTGCTTGACCTGTTTCGGCAGCAGATAACGGCGCGCAATATTGCTCTTCTCATCTTCGGTGTAGCCCGGAAGGCGGATCACTTCCATACGGTCCAAGAGCGGCGCCGGGATGTTCAGGCTGTTCGCCGTGCACACGAACATCACTTCGGACAGATCGAAATCGACTTCCAGATAATGGTCGTTGAAGGTGCTGTTCTGCTCGGGATCGAGGACTTCGAGCAGCGCCGACGAAGGATCGCCGCGAAAATCCGTCGACATCTTGTCGATCTCGTCCAGCAGGAACAGCGGATTGCGCACGCCGCACTTGGCCAGATTCTGAATGATCTTGCCGGGCATGGAACCGATATAGGTACGGCGATGGCCGCGGATCTCCGCCTCGTCGCGCACACCGCCCAAGGACATGCGCACGAACTTGCGGTTGGTGGAACGCGCCACGCTTTGACCCAGCGAAGTCTTGCCGACGCCGGGCGGACCGACCAGGCACAGAATCGGACCGCGCAGGTTCTTGACCCGCTGCTGCACGGCCAGGTACTCGACGATGCGCTCCTTCACCTTCTCCAGGCCGTAGTGATCGGCTTCGAGCACCTTCTCCGCGGCCGTGATGTCGAGGTGCACCTTGCTGCGCTTCTTCCACGGCGACTTCACCAGCCAGTCGACGTAGTTGCGCACCACCGTGGCCTCGGCCGACATGGGCGACATGAGCTTGAGCTTGGCGAGTTCGGAATTCGCTTTCTCGCGCGCCTCTTTCGGCATGCCCGCGGCTTTGATGCGCTTTTCCAATTCGCCGATTTCATTCGGTGCATCGTCGAGCTCGCCGAGTTCCTTCTGAATGGCCTTCATCTGCTCATTCAGGTAGTACTCGCGCTGGCTCTTTTCCATCTGCTGCTTGACGCGCCCGCGAATGCGCTTCTCGATCTGCAGCACGTCCATCTCGCCCTCGATGACGGCGAGCATGTGCTCGAGCCGTTTGCGCACATCGGGGATTTCCAGAACTCTCTGTTTCTCGGAGAGCTTCAAGGACATGTGAGCGGCGACCGTATCCGCCAGGCGGCCGGCCTGCTCGATACCCGCCAGCGAGGTCAGGATCTCGGGCGGCACCTTCTTGTTCAGTTTGACATATTGCTCGAACTGGGTGATCACGGAGCGCGTCAGCACGTCCATCTCGCGCTCTTCGTAGCGCTCGATATCGGCGAACACCGCGACTTCCGCGGAAAAGAATTCACCCTCCACCAGCTTTTCGATGCTGGCGCGGTCCACGCCCTCGACCAACACCTTGACCGTGCCGTCGGGCAGCTTGAGCAGCTGCAGGATGGTCGCCACCGTGCCGACGCGGTACAGATCCTCCGCTTTGGGATCGTCCACGTCCGCCTGCTTCTGGGCGACCAAGAGAATGCGCTTGTCGGCCTTCATGGCCAGATCGAGCGCGACGATGGATTTTTCCCGCCCGACGAACAGCGGAATCACCATGTGGGGATACACCACCACATCGCGCAGCGGCAGCACGGGCATGCCGCTCGAGACAGGCGCTACTTCAGGGACATCGGCAATGGGTTCGTCGCTCACGAGGCTAGCCTTATGTTAGTTGCACGTACGGCAATCGATGTACATGCGGCCGTCCACGATGAGTTTCAAGCTCGGTTCAGAGATGGTCTGAACCCGTCGGACGCCGCTGTTCCTCAACCGGAGCCACCAGACGAGTCTCCTCCGTCCGGTGGACAATGTAGGGTTTGTTGTGACCTTCGATGACCTGCTCGTCGACCACGACCTTCTGCACATTGCGCAACGAAGGCAGGTCGTACATGGTGTCCAGCAGCACATTCTCCAGAATGGTGCGTAAGCCCCGCGCGCCGGTCTTGCGCTGCATGGCCTTGCGCGCCACCGACCGCAGTGCGTCCTCGCGGAAATCCAGCTCCACTCCTTCCATGTCGAACAGCTTGCGGTACTGCTTGGTCAGAGCATTCTTCGGCTGCATCAGAATCGAGATCAGCGCGTCTTCATCGAGTTCTTCCAGCGTCGCGACCACCGGCAGGCGGCCGACGAATTCCGGAATCAGACCGTACTTGATCAGATCCTCGGGCTCAGTGTCGTGGAACACGTCGTTGCCGTGCGGGCGCGCGTTCTGCTCGCGCACTTCGGCGACGAAGCCGATGCCGCTCTTGTGCGTGCGGTTCATGATGATCTTTTCCAGACCCGCAAAGGCGCCGCCGCAGATGAACAGGATATTGGTCGTATCCACCTGCAGGAATTCCTGCTGCGGATGCTTGCGGCCGCCCTGGGGCGGTACCGAAGCGATCGTGCCTTCGATCAGCTTCAAGAGTGCCTGCTGCACGCCTTCGCCCGAGACATCGCGGGTGATCGAGGGATTGTCGGATTTGCGTGAAATTTTGTCGATTTCGTCGATGTAGACGATACCGGTCTGCGCCTTCTCCACGTCGTAATCGCACTTCTGCAACAACTTCTGGATGATGTTTTCGACGTCCTCGCCGACATAGCCGGCTTCGGTCAGCGTCGTGGCATCGGCGATGGTGAACGGCACGTTGAGCAGCCGCGCCAGCGTTTCGGCCAGCAGCGTCTTTCCCGACCCGGTGGGCCCGATCAAGAGGATGTTACTCTTCGCGAGTTCCACCTCGTCGCGCGAACGCACGCCTTCGGCGCCGCGAGTCTGCAATCGCTTGTAATGGTTGTATACCGCCACCGACAGGACCCGCTTGGCGCGTTCCTGACCGATGACGTATTCATCGAGGACTTTCTTGATTTCCTGGGGCTTCGGCAGCTTGTCCCGGGTGCGCTCGGCGCGCTCCTCGAGCTCTTCCCGAATTATGTCGTTGCACAGCTCCACGCATTCGTCGCAGACGAAAACGCTGGGGCCGGCGATGAGTTTCCGAACCTCGTGTTGGCTCTTTCCACAGAAAGAGCAATACAACAGCTTGCCGTCATCATGTTTGCCGCGCGAATCTTCGCTCATGCTGTCCTCAAATTGGCCACCTCCCCCGAAAACGCGCGGGGAAAGCGGCTACAGTACAGACTATATAGCACCCAACCGACCTCACGCAAAGATAAGGTCTCGGGGGCTGTGACCGGGGTCCGGACAGCGGAACCGGGGGGAATCCAAGCCTCCATTAGGCCTTTACGGGGATCTCGCTGCGTTTCTCGAGCATGGAATCGATCAAACCGTAAGCGCGGGCGGTTTCTGCGGTCATGAAGTTGTCCCGGTCGCTATCCTGCTTGACCCGGTCGACGGTTTGGCCGGTGTGCTTGGCCAGGATCGCATTCAGGCGCTGCTTGGTCTCCATGACGTCGCGGGCGTGGATATCGATGTCCGAAGCCTGGCCCTGGAAGCCGGCCGAGGGCTGGTGAATCATGATTTTCGAGTTCGGCAGGCAGTAGCGCTTGCCCGCGGCACCGCCCGCCAGCAGAACTGCACCCATCGAGGCCGCCAGACCCACGCAAATGGTGCTCACGTCCGGCTTGATGAACTGCATGGTGTCGTAAATGGCGAGGCCGGCGCTCACCGATCCGCCCGGCGAATTGATGTACAGCGCAATGTCCTTTTCAGGGTTCTCGGACTCCAGGAACAGCAGCTGAGCCACCACCAGATTCGCCATGTAGTCCTCGACCGGACCGACGATGAAAATCAACCGCTCCTTGAGCAGCCGCGAATAGATGTCATAGGCCCGCTCGCCCCGAGCGGTCTGCTCGACCACCATGGGGACCAAATTGAGTGCGCGCGTCGTCATGAATGCCTGCCCTTGTGAAATAAAAACTGCCGCCCAGCCGCTTAAAACCAACGCTCAATGCTTTGTGAGGGCTCGTTCGCACCATTTCAAGAGATGCAGCTCGGGCTTCACGCCTCGAAGTTCATCAACTCTTTGAAGCTCGACGCCTTCTCGCGCACCTTAGCATGCTCGAGAATCCAATCTACGACCTGGTCCTCAAGTGCGAGACTCTCCACCTGGCGCATGGCATCGGCATTCTGCTGGTAAGCGCGCTTCATCGCGGCGGCATCACCGTACGCACCCACCATTTCGTCCAAACGGGCATTCGCGCGCTTCGGATCGAGCACCAGCTTCTCGCGGCGGATGAGGTCGTTGATCAGCAAGCCGAGCGCGACGCGGCGCCGTGCGGGCTCCACCAAGGGTTCGCGTGGCGGCGCCTGCGCTACGTCCTTCGCCCCGGCGCGGCGCATGGCGTCGACTTGCATGTCCCGAATCTGCGCCTCGAGCAGAGCGTTCGGCACGTCGATCGGATTGGCCTGGTAGAGCTTCTCCATCACCGTGGTCTTGTTGCGGTTGCGCAGATTCTGCTCGAGTTCGCGGCGCATATTGGCCACCACGTCCTCGCGCAGCTTCGGAATGCCACCCTCGGTGACGCCGAACGACTTGCAGAACTCATCATCAACCTCCGGCAGCGACGGCTCCTCGACCGTCTTGATCTCGGTGCTGAAGGTCGCGAGCTTCCCGGCGAGCTCCGTGGCGCGGTAATCAGCCGGAAAATCCACATTGATGTCGCGATGTTCGCCCGCCGCGGCGCCCACCAATCCCTGTTCGAGTTGCGGCAGCATGCGCCCCTCGCCCAGGATGATCGCGATGTCCTCGCCCTTGCCGCCGGCGAACTCCACGCCACCGATGGTGCCCACGAAATCGATGGTGACCTTGTCGCCGCTCGCCGCCGCGCGCGTCACCGGCGAGTAATTCATCTGCTGCTTGCGCAGACGCTCGATCATGGCGTCGATGTCGCTCTCGGTGACTTCGGCCGTCACGCGCTCGATCTCCAGCGAGTCGAACGGCTGCAGCGCCACCTCAGGGAAAACCTCAAACGTCGCCACGTATTTGAGGTCTTGTCCTTCGTCCATGCTCTGCGGCTCGATGCGCGGGTTGCCCGCGGGCGACAGCTGCTTCTCCGTCACCGCCTCGGTGAAGCTCGATTGCAGCAGCTCACCGATCACTTCACGGTGCACCTGCGGTCCGAACTGCTGGCGAATCACCTTGAGCGGCGCCTTGCCCGGACGAAAGCCGTTCAAGCGCGCGGTGCGGCTCAAGCTCTTCAAGCGCGCAGCGATCTCTTCGCTCACGCGCGCGGCCGGGACCTGCACTTGCATGCGGCGTTCCAATTTGCTGATACTCTCGACGGAAACCTGCATGTCAATCCTCGTGGGTTAGCTTAAGTTGTCAGCAATGGCGATGGTGCGAAAGGCGAGACTCGAACTCGCACGGGTTTCCCCACCAGATCCTAAGTCTGGCGCGTCTACCAATTCCGCCACATTCGCATCGGAATAGCTCTCTAGTATAGCGGAGTCGCCGGGGACTGCGCAGTCCCGCAGATGTCGGCGGTTGGCGGCGGGCGGGCCGCGGCGCCGGACGGACGGCCGCGAGCGGCGCCAGAGGCGACGCCTAACGCGGTTCGCTTTGCCGGACCAGCAGCCGGGCCACTTCCCGCAGCGCGGGCAGACCATTCTCGAGCATAAAGTAGAGTGGGCTGTCGCCTTCGAACGGAGCCGTCTCGCGCGGCGCGTGCACCCACGCCCAGGCCCGATCCTCGCGACTGGTGCCCGCCGTCAGAGAATATTGGATGTTGGCGATCAAGGCCGCCCGCTCCTGCTGCGTCGCCGAAAGACGCGGCGCCTGGCCCAAGCGGTATCGCGCCAACACCTGGGGGGAAGGGATCTTCAGCAGCCGGCACTGCTGCAACGGCGACAGCTCCCAGGCGTCGGCGATCGCAAAGAATCGCCTGAGCGCGCCGGTGCTGGTGTGCCGGGTCGCGCGGCAGCTAGGCGGCTGCAGGACCAATCGCGGTCCGGTACGGGGTTTGCTGGGCAGTGCGGCTCTCATGGGTAGCCCTCAAGCATACCCCTAAACGCGCACTCGCTCCCCACTCTGAGGTTGCGCTCGCTATGATATGGGCATGACGACCTTGGAGTGGACATGACGACCTTTGCCGAACGGCTCACCCACGCCACCGAGGCCAGCGGCAGCCTTGTATGCGTGGGCCTCGACCCCGATCCGGCGAAACTGCCCGCGGACCTTCCCGGAGTAGAGGAACTGCGCGCCGGCCGCGGCATGCAGCGCGGCACCGAGCCTCTTTATGCCTTCAATCGCCGCATCGTGGATGCGACCGCCGGCATCGCGGCCGCCTACAAGCCACAGATTGCGTTTTACAGCGCGCTCGGCGCGGAAGACCAACTGGCGGCCAGCATTCGCTACATCCGCGAGCGCGCACCGGCGGCGCTCGTCATTCTCGACGCCAAGCGCAACGACATCGGCAACACCGCAGAGGCCTATGCCCGCGAGGCGTTCGATCGCTACGGCGCCGATGCGGTGACGTTGAGTCCCTACATGGGTGAAGACTCGGTTCGGCCCTTTCTCTCCCGGCCGGACCGCGGAGCGATCCTGCTCTGCCGCACCTCCAATCCGGGCGCGCAGGATTTTCAGGATTTACTCGTCGACGGCCTGCCGCTCTACCGCCGAGTGGCGGAGCGCGCCGTGGGACATTGGAACACGCACGGCAATCTCATGCTGGTGGTGGGCGCCACCTATCCGCGTGAAATGGCCGACTTGCGCCGCGCACATCCCGACGTCTGGTTCCTGGTGCCCGGCATCGGCGCGCAAGGTGGCGATCTCGACGCGACCCTGGCGGCGGGCTTGGATGCACGCGGCGCGGGCCTGCTGATCAACTCCTCGCGCAACATCATCTACGCCGGCGGCGGCACGGCCGGCGCGATCCGCGAGGCGGCGGCGGAGCTGCGCGCGGCGATCAAAGCTTCGCGGCCTTGAGCACCGCATCAAGCCGCCGCTCCAAATCCGGCGTGGCCGGCATCATCGGCAGGCGATGATGGTTGCCGGGGAGAATCCTCAGTTTTTTCGCCATATACTTGATGGGAATCGGATTCGTATCGAAGAACACCGAGCGGTTGAGTTCGAACAGCTCGAAGTGCAGCCGTCGTCCCTCCACCATGTTTCCGGCGGCGACTGCGGTGTACAGATCGGCGACCTGGCGCGGCGCGATGTTGCTGACCGCGTTGACCATGCCGCAGGCACCCATCGCCATCATGGGGAAGCTCAGTTCCTCCAGCCCGACGAAAATTCGAAACTCGAAGCCGAACCGCGCCAGGGCCTCGGTCACCAGCCCGAGTTCCGGCGCCGCGTGCTTCATGCCCACGAAGTGCGGAGTGGCTGCCGCAATCTGCTCCAAAGTATCGAGAGTGACGGTCACGGAAGCGCGGCCGGGAATGTGATAGATGAGTATCGGCAGATCGGTGCGGCGTCCAAGGTCGTTGTAGTAAGCCGCAAGTCCGCGTTGCGGCGGGCGGATGTAGTACGGCGTTACGATCATCAACGCGTCGGCTCGGTGCTTGGTCGCGTGATCCGACAGCGCCACGGTCTCGGCATGGCTTTGCGAGCCGGTGGCGGCCACTACCGGCACCCTGCCTTTGGCGACGCGCAACGCCGCCTCTAATAGGCTCTGCCGTTCCGCAACCGTCAGCACGCTGGGCTCGGCGGAGGTGCCATTGACGACGATGCCGTGACTGCCTCCCTGGATCTGAAAGTCGATCAGCCGCTCATAGGTGGCGTAGTCGACGTCGCCGTTTTCCAGGAATGGAGTGATGACCGGCGGATAGGAACCTCTCAGGAACGGCAGCGGCAGAGTGATCATGATTACCCTGCTACTGTCTTGCGGTTGGTTTCGAAACCGGACTCCGTACCCAACAGCACCGGCTCTTCCTTCAGGCTCTCCTGCCACAAAAGCGATTCCATCAGGATGTTCAGGGGCTGATCCTGAACTGTGATCTCATAGACCACTTCATCGTATGAAGCATGATTGTGCACGGCCCAGCCCGGCGCGGAGAGCATCAGATCTCCCGCCTTCCACTCGTAGATATTCCCGGCGACGGAACTGCGGCCGCGGCCGCGAAAATAATAGTTGATCGCGGCGGAGACGTGCCGATGAGGGCGATCGATTATCTTCGGCGGCCGGATGGTGATCGTGGCGAAGAAGTTGGGCGTGGTGCCATTGGTACGGCCGGTCACAGGATTGTAGAGCAGGTACAGCCGGCGGCCGGCGTATTCCTGGCCCAAGCTCTCGAGTTTCTCGAGCTCTGCCTTGACGCGCTCCCAGGGCCAGAACAACGGCTTCGATTCGATCGCGGGTGGATTGATCAGGAGTTCATAGGGCATGAGCATTTCCCCATGGTCACCGATCTGGAACGTACCGTAGGGGCTGGCCGCGCGGGGATTTGCGACGGGTTCGACCGCTTCGGGCGCTACCGCGGTAAGAGGCGGATTCGCCTCCCAAAGATAGACCTGCATGAATTGCAGTAGAGAAGCATTGCTATAGGTGAGACAAACCTGCAGATCGTTGCCGGTGTTGGCGCGCCAGTAAGGAACGTAGGACGGCGTGTTCCAGGTATCGTAACGCCCGAACTCGATCCGTCGCCCGGCCGTGACCGCGTAACCGCCGCCGCGAATGCAGAAGTTCACCTCCGTGGCGTTGTGGCGGAACGGCTCAGTCTTCTCCCCGGGCTTGAGTACGCTGAGACTCACCTGGATCCCCGGCGCGAGGCCGGGCGCCATCGCGGCAGCGCTGGGATGGACGATCAAGGACGTGCGACGGCCATTGGCCGGCGCCGGCAAGGAAGCCAAGCGATCGATCTCCGCATCGATCTCTTCCGCCGTGATGATCACCGGCGCCCAAGGTGCGTTGGGGGCCGGCGACAGACCCGTACGGTCGATGAGGCTGGGTGACCTTTCGGTAAAGGTCATACGTATATCTTTCATCGCGGTAACTCCGATGGTCGGTTTATATGCAGTCGCGGCTGGATGCGGCGCGGCGCGTCGATCTGGCGGCCTCTCCCCTGCGCCAGCGCCAGACGATGAATCTCCATGCCCAGCGCCATGTCGGAAATTCCCATGCCCATGGCCTTGAACACCGAGAGATCGCATCCGGGTGATCGGCCGCGTCCTTCGGCAATCAATTGACTGAGCGCCTTGACCGCACTCCAATCGTTGCCATAAAACGTGGTGAACTCCTTGGAGAGTCGACGGGCAGCTTGCGGATCATCTGCGCAGACCAGGCCGGCCCGCGGCAAAATGTCGGCGCCGAACTCTTCGCGCTCCGGTGTAATCGCACCGATGGCGTTGATATGCGTCCCGTGACCGGCCATGGCGCCGGTAAAGAAGGGCTCCCGTGCCCGCGTCGCCAGTGTGACGATGCTCGCATCCGCGGTCGCTCGTGCGACCGTATCGGCAGCACTAACGGTGAAAGGATATCCGAGGGCCTTCACCGCCTCGATAAATTTGCTCCTGCGCTCGGCATCTCGGCCAAATACGCGCACCGCCTCGAGGTCGCGCACCGCGGCCACGGCGGCCACTTGCGCCAAAGCTTGCTTGCCGGTCCCGATCATTGCCAGCACGTCCGCATCCGGACGAGACATCCATCGAGTGGCAACCCCCGACATGCCCCCGGTGCGCAGTTGACCCAACGCAAACGCCTCGATGATGGCGACGAGTTCGCCGGTGGCGGCCGCCCACATGATGAGCAACGGCGTCGCACCGCCTTGCGTATGGGCCCAAGTCTTGGCGCCGACGAATCCCGCCCCTTCGAAAGTGGCGCCGATGGCGTGGAGCGTGTCGCCCTGTCCCCAAGTGACATGCGCTTTGCTCATATTGCGCGCCGTGCCGCCGGCTTCGAGTTTCAGTCCAGCCTCGAGCGCGTCGATGGCTTGCCGCAGATCCATGAGGTCCACGACGTCGGCTTCGGTGATCCAGCGAGCCGCGGCGCTCATCCGTCAAACCCATCATCGAAGATCGAAGGAACCGGCGGCGCGAGCGCCAGCGTGTTGACGATCAGAGCATGGGTCACGTAACGGCCGATGACCATGAGCACGGCGACCGCAGATTCTTGGCCCATCTGGGCCACTGCCTCCTCGAACAGAGCGACGGCACCCTTGCCTCGAGTTTCAAGTATGGCGAGTACCAGGCGCTGCATCCGCCGCTCCTCGGGCTTCAGCACCGAAGACTCATCGGGCTCCAGCCGGTTGACCGATTCGATCCAATCGCGCCCATATCCCAGCCGCATCGACAGCCGCTCATGCTGGTGGCGCTCATAGGCATTGTCCATCCAGCCTGCAACGGTAAGAGCAATTACTTCGACCAACCGATCGTCCAGCGCGCCTTTGCCGGCTTCGGTGAAGTCGATGAACGCTGCAAGCGCCCGCGGCTGATGGCCGGCGCACCTGAAGAACTCGCCGAGATATCCGAGCCGCTTGACGCGCGCACTCAGGCGATCTGCCACTTCCGGCGCCAGCTCCTCGAACTCCAGTCTTCTTACAGGCATGTCACGTCCCGGTGAGTTTGCTTCGGCGGTCGCATCTATATATCACTTCGATATCGAACTATTCAAGGGCTGCTCCTGCGCGGCCGCGGCGGCGCGCACTGCTCGCGGATTCAATTGACCTTTTGATACGCACGCTCGTCGTACAGCGCTCCGAGCTTGGGACCCAGATCCGCGCGATAGGCGCGCGTGTGCGCGGCCTTTTGGTGCGCCTCCAGCGCAGCATCATTTGCCCACGTCTGCATGACCGTAAAATGATTGATGCGCGGCGGGAAAGCCCGAAGCATGGCGAAATGCAACAGACCCGCATCCTTGCGGCTGCTGTCGATGTACGCACTCAGTATCTTTTCGCTGTCCGACAGAAAAGGCGGCGGCACGTCCACGTGAACCAGCAAGGTTATGGCACCGGCGCGGGCGTCGGCATCGGCATCGGCATTTGTTTTGGCATTGGCCAGCGCCGCCGAATCGCCCGCATAGGTGGTGTGTGCGCGCACATCCCATGGACCCAGTTGTAATAATTTCAGCGCATCGATCAACTGAGCGGCAGCCGCCGCCTTGCCATGTCTTTCGTAGGCGGCGTTGTCTTGCCACACTTCGACCAATGCGAAGCCGTTCGCACGCCCCTTCTGCTCGTACAGATCAACGCCTCGTGCGCCGGGTTCTCGGCGGCTCGCGTCGCGATACTGCTCGAGCAATAGCGTTGCCTGCGGCGCCGCGCCGGCGAGCACATCGACATACGCAACCACATAAATCGGACCCGGCGGCGGCGCGTCGCCCGCTTGCACCGAGACGAGGCCCAGTATTGCCAGGAAGATCGATAATAAAATCGGCTTCATCGCTTTTCCTCGCGCGCGGCTTGCTGCAAGCGATCGGTCACTTTGGCGAGCCCGGCCTTCGCGCAGGCGTCGTCCACCTCTTGGGTAGTGGCTCCGCTGACGCCGATCCCGCCGATGGGTTCTTCGCCGAACATGATGGGTACGCCGCCGCCGAGAGCGATGACCTGCGCCAGATCACGCTGCGCCGCCAATGCAGGCGTCGTCACCAAACTCTGCGCCCAGTCCAAGGAGGTGCGGCGAAACGTCCGCGCCGTGTACGCCTTGCGCCGCGCGAGTTCCGCATTGTGGGGACTCGCATTGTCGTTGCGCAAAAGCACGACCGACTCGCCGGCCTTGTTCACCACGACGACACTGACGTTAAAGCCGTCCCGCTTGCACCTCGCCATCGCCTCCTGCGCCATCGCCAGCGCCATGTTGAGCGATACATTGTGCTCCGTCAGAAGACCCTCGGCTTGCTGAGCCGGCACCGCGCCGGCGACCAGCATGCCGGCCGCAGCTGCCGCAACGATTTTGAGCACGTGGGTCATTTTCGATTCCCTCTGACGTTCAAGTCGTTCATCGACTATTGCGAGTATTGGGTATTGCGAGTACTGGGGTTCAAGGTGCAACGGCGTTTCCGCCATCCAGCCGAGCCAGACGTTCGTGCCATGCCGGAAGCACCTCGGGATTGCGCACATGGAGCGGCGCCTCGTTGCGCAGCATCCGCGTGATGTTCTCGAGCGCCGCGTTCACGAACGACGCATGCATCTCGTTGATCTGGCCCACGATGTGCGAAATGACCATGACATTGTCCATCGTGCGCAGGGGCGAATCGGCAGGAAGCGGTTCGCGTTCGAAGACATCGAGCGCCGCACCGCCGAGTTGACCCGATCGAAGCGCCGCAATCAGCGCCTGCTCGTCTATCGCCCCGCCGCGCGACGTATTGATGAGGTACGCGCTGGGCTTCATTTGCTGCAGCTCCCGCGCGCCGATCATGTGGCGGGTAAGGTCTGTGAGTGTGACGTGGATGCTGATCAGATCGCTCTGGGACAACAGCGCCGTCATGTCGACCATGGTGACACCCGGTGGTGCCGCGGATTGGGCGACGTAGGGGTCGTGGGCGAGAATGTGGACATCCCAGCCCTGCAGCCTCGCAACGACTGATCGGGCAATTCGGCCCATGCCGATCAAACCGATGGTGCGGCCGCGCACCAGGCGTGCGCGCATGTCACAGTGCTGCGGACGCGGAAGATTCTGCCGGGTCATTCTCTCCTTCCCGGACAGATCCAGAAACAGCGCCGCCATCAGCATGACGGTCGATTCGGCCATCCCTGTGAAATTCTCCGGCGTCGGACCGTGACCGATGACCAGACCCAGGTTCATGGCATCGGCAAGAGCGATCGAATCAGTGCCTATCGTCGGAAACACCACACCACGCAGCTTCGGCGCCGCCTCCAGCATGGCGCGCGGGGCGCGGGTGCGCGTGCTGATGACGATGATATCGGCATCCGCAAACAGCTCCGGCCATTCGCTCGGCGCATACTCCGTGATCTTCGGCGGCTCTTCCATACGCCCGCGGATGACTCTGATGCCGCGCGCGCGCAGCTGTGCGGCGATCTCATCGAGAATGGCCGACACGGCATAGTCCCCACCCACGAACACCACCGGTTGCTTCATCCTATTCACGCGGCGTATCCGTCTGCTCGGCAGCCCACCGGCAGATCTCATCCTTGCGCATGCATACCACGCCGGGAAACTTCAGTGCGTAGTCGAGAAACCTGCCGAGGGCGGCGACGCGGGCGGGCTGCCCTCCGATGCGATCATGCGTGCTGATCGACAACATGCGGCGCCGATGAGCGGCTTCGGCGTAAAGAATCTCGAACTCATCCTTGACATCCTGCATCCACATTTCCGCCGTGGTGGATTGTGCATGGAAGCGTTCGATGTCGTTGTTGCGCTTGGTATACGGGACGACACCGAAGGGCTTGCCCTTCACGGTGATGAAGAAGGGCTCGTCGCGGCTGAGGTCGTCGGTGTGATAGAGATATCCAAGATCCTGGATCAGTTCCAGCGCATTCGGCGAACCACGCAGCGCGAAGGCATTGAATCCGACCGGCCGCGTGCCGGTGATCTTCTCGAGCAACCGCGTCGACTCTTCGTAGGAGGCCCGCTCCTTGTCCGCAGGCCACCGCCAGTGAGGCTCCCAGGTCATGCCGTGGCCCGCAATCTCGTGCCCGCGCTCATGAATCTCCTTGACCAGTTGCGGCGCCTTTACCGCGGCGTTGCCTACCACGTGGGATGTGACGTGAACCTTCTTGCGCTCAAAGAGATCCAGCAGACGTGGAATGCCCTCTTTCACGCCGTAGTTGAACCAGCTGTCGATGGCCGGATCGGGGGACTCCGGATCCATCGAGGTGTAAGGGCTATAGGCATTGCGGGTGGGCTGCGCGCCTGCCTCGAACTGCATGGACAGGGAAATGACCAAACGTGCCTCACCGGGCCAGAAAGACTTCGGCATTTTCGTCTCCTCGCGTCAATGAACCGCCGGCGCGCGAGCTGCGCTCAGCGGTGGAAGATGATGTGGATCCTTCGCCTTGAGCGTCTCGATGTCCTGGCGGTAAAAACCTTCGAGATTCTGCGGCGGCAAGGATGCCGCGCTGAACGCGGCGACGTTGTCTGCATCGATGACACGGATGGGCGTCTCGAGCCAACCCTGCGGCACCTTCTCACCCTTCAACAGGGCGTTGGCCACGGTCCACACGGCCATATAGGCACTGGTGAAATGCGAGGGCGGAACCGCGGCGGTGATCGTTCCCTGTTTGATGCTGTTGCGCACCGCCTCGGGCGTGTCGAATACGACCATTTCAAAGCCGCGATGATCGTCTTCCTTGATCTTTGCGAGGCTGACCGAGTCATTCTCACAGGCGCCGATGAGCGCCAGCGCGTTCGGATTGGCCTGAACAGCCTGTTGCCACAGCGAGAAGGTGTTGCCGCGCTCGTTCTGGGAATTCATGTCCGGCGGGACCAGAACCTTCGGCAATCGCTCGGCCAGCGCAGTGCGTACGCCGAACATCCGATCGTCCAGATTTTCCATTCCCGGTACGCAATTGGCGGTGATGACCTTGCCGGGAACCGATTCCGGGGGCGCGCTGCGCGACTTCGCGACGATGCGGTCCGCGGTCAGATTTGCCACACGCCGGCCCACATCGTATTCACGTTGGCCGACGAACAGCGCCTCCGCGACATCTGCGCCGGGCGGCGTCATCAAATAAGCGACGGGGATGCCCTGATCCGTGGCCTTCCGGGCGGGCTCCGCGAACAACGAGGGCGGCATGGGCGCGACGATGATCGCGTCGGGAGAAGTTGAGCTTTCGTTCTGGAAGATCTTCACTTCCTCGCCCGGATCGATCTGCGGAGGACCGGATATTCTCAGCTTCACGGCGGGGCCGAGGTCCCGCACGGCAGCCATGGCCCCGGCGCGTTGCTCTCCGGCGAACTCATTGCCGGTCGCACCCAATACCAGCGAAATGCGCACGCTCTTG
The DNA here is from genome assembly GCA_963779985.1 of uncultured Gammaproteobacteria bacterium. Classification (GTDB taxonomy): domain Bacteria; phylum Pseudomonadota; class Gammaproteobacteria; order Steroidobacterales; family Steroidobacteraceae; genus Bog-1198. Next base: position 73,116 of record CAVZZW010000004.1, on the reverse strand, counting down.
CCGGCAGGCGCGTGGCCATCGGCTGCGGCCCCGGTGCTCGAGTCGTGGGCGTTCTTTCCGCATCCGCACACGAAACCCAGCAGCGGCAGGATATAGATCAGTTTCCTCATGTCGTACTCATTACACGGCCTCGGCCTCAATATCAGAGTGTTCTTCCCTGAGGGAGCGCCTGTTCATGGCGGATACCAGCGCATGCTCCGTGAGCCTGTCGCCCTCGAGCTGACTTTGCAGCGCCCCGTTGACAAAAACGTGCACCCGCGCGCACACGTTCACCAATTCCAAGGGATCGCTCGAGTGCATCAGGACGACGCATCCCTCATCGGCCAGGCTGCGAATGATGCCGTGCATTTCACGCTTGGCGCCGATATCCACGCCGCGGGTGGGATCGTCGAGCAGAACCAGCGAGGGCTTCGCTTCGAGCCACTTGGCGAACACCACCTTTTGCTGATTGCCGCCGGACAGCGAGCCTACCTTCTGCCGAACCGAATGGTTGCGCAGCCGCAGTGCAGTGCACCGATCGCGCGCCCGACTGTCGGACCCGCTCTGGCTGAGAAAGAACCCGTCCGCTCGTTGCACCAGGCTACGAACGGCCGAAACATTGTCGGCGATGGTCTGTTCGAGCGCGAGGCCGACGCGTTTGCGGTCCGCGGGAACGTAGGCAACTCCGCTTTGAACCGCCTGATTGACCGAACGCGGTGCAGGGCGGCCCGACGGAAGCTCGATCGTTCCCTTCACGGCGCGCACGCGGCCGAAGAGAATGCCGAACAGCTCTTCAACCCCCGCGCCGATGAGACCCGCAACACCGATCACCTTGCCGGATTCGACCGTCCAAGACGCAATGGTCAGCTGCGCTGGGCCTCGGAGGCCGCTGATGATCAGCGATCTCGCCTTTGTGGATGTCTGGACGGCACGGGGTGCGTCGCGGCGTCCGGACTCGAGACTTCCATCGGGAAGGATCTTTTCTCCCAACATGGCGGAGACCAGCTCGGGAAGGCGTTCCTTCGACGGCTTGAAGTCTGCGGGTACGCGTTTGCCGTCGCGCAGGACGACGAGCGCGTCCGCGACTTCCAACACCTCCTCGAGGAAATGCGAAACATAGATGACTCCCACTCCGCGTGCGCGCACATCTTTGATGACTTGCAGAAGCCGTTCTTTTTTCGGCCTCGTGCAAGGCGGAACTCGGCTCGTCCAGAATCAGCACCTGCGGCTCCTGCAGGAGCGCGCGCGCGATCTCGACCAGTTGGCGATCACCCAGGGACAGACGTCCAAGTGGCTGCGAGAGCGGCACGTCAAGGCCAAGTTCGGACAGCACCGACCGCGCTGCGTTGTCGCGCTCGGCACGAGTCCGGCGACGGCCGTTGAAAACCACGATATCGAGATTTTCACGCACGCTCAGAGCCGGAAAGAGACTGAGCTCCTGGCTCACCAGCGCAATGCCGCGGCTGTTGGCATCGCGCATCGAGCCCATTCTGATAGGTTTGCCATTGAGCAAAAGCTCTCCCTCATCGGGCATGATCGCGCCGGCGAGGATCTTCAACAGCGTCGATTTTCCGGCGCCGTTCGCCCCCAGCAATCCCTTGACTTCGCCCGCGGCGAGATCGAAATCGACACGATCCAACGCCGTCTGTAAGCCGAATTTCTTGGTGATCCCCCTGCCGGCCAGGCGGGAAGACGTCATTGGCGCCTCGTTGTTCACGGCTGCCCGCTCGTTCGGCCCGCGTGCGCTCTCCTGCGCTTGATCGTGCGATCGAGCGCGATGGCGGCCACGATGACCAAGCCCGTTACGAACTGCGCCCAGTTGCCGCTGACGCCGTAAAAGACCAGTCCGCTGCCGATCATCGAGATGATGAGCATGCCCAGGAACGCGCCGAGCAGCGTTCCCATGCCTCCGGCAAGCGATGTACCGCCGATGACCACGGCGGCGACCACCTGCAGCTCGAGACCCGCGCCGAGGCTCGGATCCGACGCCTTGAAGAATGCCAGCGTGAGTACCCCGGAAACACCGCACAGCAATCCCACCAGAGCAGTCGTCAATACACGATAGTGCGTGACCCGTATGCCGATGAATTTGGCTGCATCGGCATTCGAACCGATGGCCCGCACGACGGCGCCGAAGCGTGTATGCCGGAACACGATGTGCAGCACCACGCCCACGCCGGCCAGGAACCACACCGGCACCGGCATGCCCAGCCAATCAGATCCGAACCAGACAAAAAGCGCATGCTGGCGCGGCATGCCGGTAATCGCACGCCCTCCCGACAGGATCAACGCAGCGCCCCGAATCGCCGACAGCGTGCCCAAAGATACGATGATGATGGGTACGTCGAGTACGTTCGCCAGAACGCCGTTGAGCGCACCCAGCAGGCCAGCGCTTAGCACGCCGGCCAGCGCCGCAAGCCAGGGATCCAGGCCGCTGTCGATCAGCAGCGCCGCGACCGTCGCCACCCAACAGTAGATGGCGCCGACCGACAGATCGATTTCGATCATCGAAATCAGATACACCATTCCGAACGCGATGATTCCCGAAAATGCCGTTTGACGCAGCACGGTCACGATCGAGCGTGGATCGAGGAATTCGGGATGCGGAATCCCGATCAACAGCGCAAGGCACACGACCGCCAGCAGCAGACCGCCCTCGTCGAAGCCGACAAAGCGCCGGGTCGAAGCCATCTTGCCCTGGAACGCCTGCTCAACGCGCGAAGTCATTCGACTGCTGCTCCTGCGCCTGGTTACTTGCCGGGGCGCACGCTGTAGCGCCCGGAACCGAGCAGCGCGACGGCCAAGCCGCCGAACAGATAGAACATCTGAGTCTCGAGGAAGTACTTGTCGGGATGAGTTCCCGCCGGATTCTTTCCCAGCATGAACAGATGATTGCCGGAACCGCGCAGCCCGGTTATCTCCGCGACGTGATACATGACGAGGCCGACCACCATGAAGGTGACGATCGATAGCGCCCCGATCCGCGTATAGACGCCGAGGATGATCAATACGGCGCCGATCAGTTCCAGGAGGAATCCGGCATAGGCGAAGAAACCGGGCAGTCCCCAGGCGGCCACGGCGTTGGGAATTCCGGGATCGCCGCGTAAAAATCCATACGCATGAAACAGCAACAGAAAGCCCACGGTCATCCGCAGGAGCAATTTACCGATGTCATCTGCATCTTGTCGTCGCATTGTCTGCACCTGCACGGCAGCGGTTTTCATGACAACGGCGAGGCTGCCACGCCCGCCATTATACTTCGATATCGAACCAAGGAAACCAGGCGCCGGTTCGCAACAAGCCGGCGCCTGCTCCTAAGGACCCTAGAAGTTCGAGCGAAAACGTACACCAAAGGTGCGCGGTGCCTGCGGGAAGGTGAACACGTACGGCCCGAGCGTGTTGCCTGCGCCCCAAACCGCCGAGTTCTCGACGTTCTTCACGTAAGCGCCGAGGTTCCATTTGCCGTCGCCGGAATAATAGGCGAGAGACAGATCCGTCTTCGTGTATCCCGGCTGCTGCGTATCCGGAGCGTGCCCGAGCGTGCCCCAGAAACTGCTGGAATAATGCGTATCGACGCGCCCGAGCATATAGGCGTTGGCGGCCAGCGGCCAGATGTGCTGGTAGCTCAAGTTAGCCGTCATGTCCGGAGCAAAAATGGTCTGCTGGCCCGCCAAGCCGGGGTAATTGTCGTAGGTCGAGCTCAGATAGCCGATCGTTGCAGTGACTTGATCGTAGTCGGTCACGATTCCGGTCAGGCTGAGCTCGTCACCGTAGATGGTGACGTTGGAATTCGCGACCAGGGTATAGCCCGTAACGATACTCAGGTTCGTGAGCTGCAGGTCCTTCAGCTTGTAGTAGAACGCCTCGTCATTCAGCTGCAGCCGGTTGTCCAGAAACCGGTTCTTCGAGCCCACGGTGAAGGCGAGCACGGTCTCTGGGTTGATGAGATTGTTGAATGTCGGGGTATTCGGCACCGTCAGGAACGTGCCTTCCAAGTACCCGGTCTGGACGTTCGCATACAGCAGCGAGGCGGGCGCCACATCCGTGGCCAAGCCGATCTTCCAGTCGACATGGGTCCAGTCGTGATCGAAATTGAAGTCCTGCGCCGACGGATTGATCCCGTTGCCGGTCTTGCCGTCGTTCGAATAGCGCAGGCCGCCGGTCAGACGCAGATGGTCCGTCAGTGAATACGTGAGATTGCCGTAGCCGGCGTAGCTGTTCTCCTTGGCGTGGGTGCTCAAGCCCAGCTGAGACTGAAACGACGGGAAGTCCAAGTAGTACAGGCCCGCCACCCAATTGAATTTACCACCGCCGTCGTTCGCCAACCGCAGTTCCTGGGTCACCTGGCGCTCGTCGTTCAACTCCTGGAAGGGAAAGAACAGAATCCAGCTGTTGTTGTCGGAGTTGTAGTGAAACCAAGTCGGAATGTACGTCAGAGTAACGTCATCGGCGACGCGCCAGTTGACCTCGGCGCCGGCGGCATTCGCTTGCTGCGAGGTGGAACCCTTGTTGCCGGAGGCGACCGGGCTGCCTGCCGCTGGAACGCGGTACGGGTTGCCGGTGTAGTACGGATTGGAGGAGTTGAACGGATAGGGAACCCCGTCCTGCGCCGCTCCGGTATTGTAGTAATCGGTCGCCCAGGCGTAGATCGAGAAGGTATCGCTGGGCTTGTACAGCGCGCCGACGCGTGCGCTGATGGCGTTCAGATCATCCGCGCCGTTGCTGAGAAAGCCACTGTGCCGGTCCACATCCGCGGCAACGCGCACGCTCAAAGTATTGGTGAGGGGTACGTTTTGCACACCGGTTGCATGCAACGAGCTGTAGTTGCCCAGCTCCAATGTGCTCGAGGTTTCGTATTTGTCGGTCGGCCGATTGGCCGAGACCAGGATCGCGCCGCCCACCGCGTTGCGGCCATACAGCGTCCCTTGCGGTCCCGGCAGCAGCTGAGCGCTGGACAGATCGTAAAAGCCCAACGTCGCGGCGAGGCCGCGCGAGGTATACATGTCGTTGAAGTAGATGGCGGTGCCGGAATCGATGTAGTCCGAATCCTGATTCTGTCCGATGCCACGCACGTAAAATTGCGTGAAGTCATTCTGACGTTCAAAATTGGAGTTGACGATGACCGTCTGGAACGAGCGAATGTTGTCGATGCCTTGCGCGACCAAGGCATCGCCGGCGACGGACGTGACCGAAACCGGCGCGCGCTGCACATTCTCCGATTTCTTTTCGGCTGTGACGATGACCTCCTCGAGCTGAGATTGGTCACCGCCCGTACCCGTCGACGCAGTGCTCTTGTCTTCTGCCAGCGCGTGACCGGTCAAGAACCCGGCAAGACAGGCGCAAGCGACAATCCTCCGTTTGACGCCTGTGCTTTGATGATTTGATAGTTTTTTTTGCACGTGTTGACTCCCCCGGTAGATGTTCTAAGAAACTGTGTTGCAGGTCTCAAGCGAATCGCAGGTTGACGTTCTTGATCTGGCTGAAGTCGAACATCTCCTCTATGCACTCCTCGCGCCCAATTCCCGACTGCTTGTAACCGCCGAACGGCGCGCCCAGAAAATGCTCGCTGACGTTGTTCACCCATATGTATCCGGCTTCGATTCTCGCCGCAGCACGGTGGGCGGTGACCAGGTCGCGGGTCCAGATCGACGCGGTGAGACCGTAATCCAGTGCGTTCACCTGCCCGAGCATCGTCTCTTCGTCGCTCCAGCGAAGCACTGACAGAACGGGCCCGAAGATCTCCTCTCTCGCGATGCGCATGTCGGCAGTGACCTCGGCAAAGATCGTAGGCTCGACGAACCATCCACCGGCGAGCGCCGGATCGTCCGGCCGCCGCCCCCCGGTGACCAGACGCGCGCCCGCCTCGCGGCCCAGGGCGATGTAGTTCATGACCTTGTTGAATTGGGCTTCGCTGATCAACGGCCCCATGGTCGTCGCTGGGTCCGTTGGTATCCCCGGTCGATGACGCTCGCGGACTCGCTCGGTGATCCCCGCCAGCACGCGATCGTAAATTGAGTCGTGCAGGAACAATCGGCTCGTCGAGCCGCAGGACTGTCCGGCCCACGTGAAATTCATGCCGCGCACGGCGCCGACGATCAGCGCGTCGACATCGGCATCCGGGTATGCCACCAGTGCGTTCTTGCCGCCGAGCTCGAGGATTACGGGCTTGAGAGTTGCGGCCGCCGCCTGCATCACGGTGCGGCCGGTCGGAATACCACCGATCAACGTCACTTTGCGAACCAGCGGGTGCGTGGTCAGTGCCTGGCCGCATGCAACGCCGCCGGCCAACACGTTGATCACACCCGGCGGAAATAGCCCCCCGATCAATTCGGCGAGCCGCAATGCCGACAAGGGCGCCTGGTCCGCTGCCTTCAGCACGAGGGAGTTGCCCGCTGCCAGCGGCGCACCGATCTTCGCGCCCGCAAACATCAGCGGATGATTGTAGGCGACGATGCGCGCCACCACGCCCAGGGGCTCACGCACGGTGTAGTTGAGCTGCCCTTCGCCCATGGGAATGGTATTGCCCTTCAACTCACCCGTAAGCCCGGCGAAATAATCGAGCGACGCCGCGGAAAACTGCGCATCACCCATCATCTCGGAGATCGGATTCCCCGTGTTGAGCGCATCGATCAACGCGAATTCCTTCGCCTGCGACCGGAGTATCGCCGCCGCTTCGCGCATGATGTTCGAGCGCGCGAGCGGTTTCATACGGCGCCATACCTCGAAACCCTGCTGGGCGGCCTTCACCGCCGCATCCACGTCGTCGGCTTGCGCCTCTGCAACCTGCGCCAAAGCAGTGCCGTACGCCGGATCGAGCGTTGCGCGATAGCCGCCGCTTGCGGGCTTGTGCCATTCGCCGCCGTAGTACAGATCGCGATGGGTGGGCAGGCTGGCCAAGTGGGTGTTGCGATTGCTCATTTTATTTTCTCTCCTGGCTGGACGGGGCACCGCTCATGTTGGAATCGTAGCCAGGCTGAACACGCGCATCGATGACCGCCACGCCTCCGCCGCGGACAATGTCCAGGCCCTCGACGATCGCATCGCGCAGCGCCTTGGGAGTCAAAACCGGCCCGATACCGCGAGCGCCTTGTGCGGTCGCAATCGCAGCGATGTCGATATCCGGATTAGCGATCGACTGGCCGATCCACTTGTTCTCCACCGGCCGGCCGCGGCGAATCGCCACTCGCTCTTGGTGCAACTCGTCGTTGTAGAAGCTGCGATTGTTGGCGACGACCATCAACAGCGGTACCCGATAATGCGCAGCCGTCCAGATTGCGGAGTTGCCCATCATGAAATCGCCGTCGCCGAGCACGGCAACGGTCAGTCGCTCGCTGCCCTTGAGCGCGAGCGCCGTTCCGACGCTCATTCCAGGGCCGGAACCTATGCCGCCGCCGCCATCGCAGCCCAGATAATCGAGCGGATGGCGCATATGGCGGTAGCCGCCGTTCCAACCGAGCGGCAGCCGCGCCAAGCACACCGCCGAATCCCCCACCGCCTCGTTCAGCGCGCCCGCGAGGCTCTTCATGGTGATCGGCACATTCTCCGCAATCACCTGTGGTGCGGCCTCGCGCATGGCGTTCAATCCACGCTCGCGCCTTACCCGCTGCTTGCTCGCCGCGCAAAGCAACGCTACCGCCGCATCGGGATCGCACAACAGGCTGTGGTCTGCCGGCGCAAGACCGAAATATTCCTTACCCCAGCCACGATGGGAATGCTGGTCGAGCGATACCTGCACCACGCGCGCCTTGATCTCGGTACCGCCAAACGCTTCTCGCAGCGTTCCGCCCAAATCGATCCAGTCGAGAGACAGGATGACGTCGGCCGATCGCAGCAGCGCATTGGTGTCGGGAGTAAGGAAGAAAGCCGGCGCCGCCGCCAGCAAAGGATGATCGGTCGGAAAAGAGGCTCCCGTCTTTAGATCGACGATGACCGTCGCATCCAGCTTCTCGGCGAGTTCGACACGCTCCCGCCAGGCCTCGGTGCTTCTGCCGACCCGACCCATCAGTATCACTGGATTGTTCGCGCCGGAAAGCCGCTCGGCCGCTTTGCGAACCAGTTCGGGAGCGGGGTGCACGTCCGGCGGTGGTTGATAGCGGCGTGCGTCGGGAGTCGGCGGCAATGAGGCGAGTTCCGCCTCCTGAATGGCGGCATCGAAATTAACATAAGTGGGGCCGCGCGGTGCCGTTTGCGCGATTTGCGCTGCCCGCAACAATGCTTCCAGGGCCGCATCGATCGATCCCGGCTGATCATCCCACTTGATGTAATCGCGTATCAGTGCGCCCTGATCGGTGGAGGTGTGAATCCAGTCGATCCAGGGACGCCGCTTCGCCGCATCGACCGGCCCGGTCGCACCCAGCAGCAGGACGGGCGTTCGATCGCACCAGGCGTTGAATATGGCCATCGTGGCGTGCATCAGTCCCACGTTGGAGTGCACGATCGCGCCCATCATCCGGCCTGACGCCTTGGCGTAGCCGTGCGCCAGCGCCACGGCACTTTCCTCATGCAGCGTCAGAATCATCTGAGGCTGTTCATTGCCCAAGTAGTTGACCAGACTGTCATGCAGTCCCCTGAAACTTGCGCCGGGGTTGAGCGCCAGATAGGGCAGATCCAGCTCGCGCAGCAGCGCCGCGATTGCATCACTGCCGAAAATCTTGCCGGTCTTGGCCGATGGCACCGGCGTCTCAGATCGAATGGGAAGGGAACTCTTTGGATCGGTCACGCGATTACTCCAGGCGATGTGGCAGTACGGAACGTCCCGATTGCCCGGGCAAGGCGCACGGCGAGACGTTTTCATTTCCAATAATGCCGCAGATGCTCATGCCTCCCCCATCCCGCCCTCGATTTATCGGCCCCCGAAGCTAGATCAGCAGGGCATGGAAATGCAGTCGCATACCATTCATTTTATTGGGAACTCCGTTGCGGGTCGCCAAGTACTTCGATATCGAACCAGTCCTTCGATGTCGAAGTATTATACATTTCTCGATCGGAGCGCAAGTGCTCGGCAAACCGCTTCCGGCCGCGCGCAAAGTGAATGCAGAATCGATGCCACCGTTGGTGTCGCACGTCGCGTTTGAGATATGCTCCAACTGCTTCCGCAAGCACCTAGTGGATACCAACGTTTTCCCGAACCAGGACTCACGTCATGCACTCGAAAAGAGACGCCGCCCTGAAAGCTCCCGCGCGTACCGCCAAGCGGCCCGCGAAAATCGATCACAGCAAGATAGGCTTGAGCGCCGGATATCTTGTCCGCAAGACCTTCCGCGCTTTCACCCGATCGCTCGAACAGCGCCTGGCGCCGCACGACGTCTCACTGAGCATGTGGTTTTTTTTGCGGCTGCTGTGGGAACAAGACGGGCTGACGCAAAAGGAATTGGGTGACGAACTCGGTCTTACGCAGGCGACCACCGCTGCCGCCATGGACGTCATGGAGAAACGCCGCCTGATCGAGCGGCGACGCAATAGTGTCGACCGCCGCAAGACCAACATATTCCTGACCAATTCCGGCCGCGAGCTGAGAGCTGTTTTGTTGCCTTATGCTGCGGAGGTCAACAAGGCAGCGCTCGCGAAGGTGACCGCCGCGGAGCTTTCACAGCTGCTGGAGCTCTTGCGACGCATCAATAGCTCACTGGATGAGGACTACCGGCCCGCCCAGAAATAGCTTGGCACCGTGGCCTTTCCCGGTGCCGCATTCACGCGGCGGCGCGGGATGCGGTCAGGTCGGGATGATCAGCGTGTTCGGGACGACGATCGAGTCGAAGACGCAAAGCCGCTCCTTGAAGCGCAACCGCCCATCCTCGCGAACGATACGGTCGAGATAGCGCCCCGAGTTGAACAGTTCGCTCGGCTGGTCGGGCAGCGTCTGCAGTACGAGGTAATTGGCCTCGCTCCTGATGCTGCCGTCAGCGCATTGCACGCTGCGGACGCCGCTCACGATGTGGCGGAGCAGGCGCGGCCCGAAGTACGAGGTTTTGCGGATCGCGACGACGCGATCGAGGAGCATGCCCTTGCCCTCGCAATGCATGATGGCAAGAGGCAGTCCGCGATCGTGATTGTCGCGCGGGACGATGCGGTAGAGGCCGTCCTCGGCGAAGAACTCCGGCCATTCCTCGTAGCGCCCGTCATCGAGTGCCGCGCAGTAGGCGGTGTGCAGGTCTTCGATCTCGAACCTGAGCTCGGTCGCGAGCGTCATGATCAAATCCCCATCACGCCGCGGTAGAAATTATAGAAGCCGCGGATCGCTCCCTCAGTGACCATATGGGTCTCGTTGGCGGCGCCGCGGCCACCCATCTCGAAGAGCCCAACCGCTTCTGGATAGGGGGCGATGCCAGCTTGTGCGGCCCTCATGACTTCGCTGTCGTCGATCGAGACATACCCTGAAGGTCCCATGAGATTGGCCTGGCGCAGCCGGCGCCGGCGCATCTCCTCAGTGTCGTCGGCGTAGCCGAAAAAGGTCCAGACCAGGTCAAACGCCTGCGGTCCGCGCGTCACGAGCTGGCGCATCGCCAGCGTATTCGACTGCTGCTGGACGATGAGGTTCGGCCACAGCGTCTGCATGACGACGGTGGCGTCGCCCGCGAACTCGCGCACCGGGTCGAGGAGCCGCGGATCGTGGAGCTTGAAGTCCGCCATGAACGAGCGCATCTCTCGCGTCGCATCGTTGGTCGCCTGCTCTCCCTTGCTGCTGACCAGAACGGCATGCCGCCCGGTGGCGTCCATTTCGACCGCCGATTTCTGGTCGAGCCGGAACAGCCCGAACGTCACCAGGAAGACGTGCAGCAGGCTCGCATGGTAGGGATCCTTGATATTCTCGAACATCAGCTTCCAGTTGCTCGGGATGCGCTGCCGCATGGCGCCCAGTACGGTGAGCGGCCGGCCGTCGAAGACACGGTCGAAATAACCCAGCATCAACTGTCCGAGATATTCCTCGAAGGGCTCCGGCGCGGGATCGAACGACGCGAAAATGACGCCGTGCCGTCGCGTCACGCTGAGGCGTTGCAGGCCGTGATCACCGACCGCGAAATCCGCCGGCATGCCGCCCTGTCCCTTGTACCCGCGGCGGAACGGCACGCTGAGCAGCTTGCCGCACAGATCGTAGGTCCATTGGTGATAGGGACAGACGAACCTCTTGGCGTTGCCCGTGGCATGCTGGCAAAACGCTACGCCGCGATGGGCGCAGCGGTTGACGACGACGTTGATCTCGCCGGTCTCGTCGCGCACCACGACGACCGGCTTGTCGCCGATCTCGGTGCGCTTGAAGTCTCCGGGATGGGCAATCTCCGCCTCGAGCGCGACGTAGGACCACGCACTGCCGCCGAAGATGCGCTCCTGCTCCAGACGATAGATTTCGGGATCGCTGTAGATCCAGAACGGCACGCGCGAGGTCTCTTCCGCCGGCCAGGGCCGCCGATCCGGCACGTCATTCACCAGCGATGCCATCGCTCACTCCGATCCGGTTGCGCCAGCGCCAGTCCTTCGATGTCGAAGTATTATATATTTCCCGGTAGAATTACAAGCGCTCCGGGGACCGCCGCCAGCTGCGCTGCCCTTGCCCGATAGTCGGGACAGCGCGCCTGGCGGCGCAATAGCGTCGACCGGCGCAAGGCGAGCGGTCAGGGCGAAAGCTCGACCGGCGTCGAGTTCAGCTTGTACACCACTCCGTCCTTCATCACGAAGCTGACGCGCTTCATTACACTGATGTCGTCGATCGGATTGCCGGGAACCGCCACGACATCGGCGATCTTACCCGCCGTCACCGTGCCCAAATCCTTGTCATGCCGCAGCAACTGCGCCGCGCTGATCGTCGCCGCTTGAATGGTGAACATGGGCGGCATGCCGGCTCCGACCATCAATTCGAACTCATGCGCGTTCTGGCCGTGTGGATACACGGCGGCATCGGTGCCGAACGCAATCTTCACATGCGCCTTGTAGGCGCGTCCCGCCGTGGCTTGGATCAAAGGTCCGATCGCCGCCGCTTTGGCGGCGATCTGCGGCGGGTAATAGCCGGGAACCTTGGACTGCCGCGCGACGAAGTCGCCGGCGATGATGGTGGGCACGTACCAAGTGCCATGTTCCACCATGAGCTTCATGTCGTCGGCATCCATGTACGTGCCGTGTTCGATGGAATCGACGCCGCCGAGCACGGCGCGGCGAATGGCCTCGGCGCCGTGCGCATGCGCGGCCACCGCGAATCCATAATCATGGGCGGTCGCGACGACCGCCTTGATTTCATCCAGGGTCATCTGCGCGTTGTCGCCGCTCGAGCTCTCATCGAGCACTCCGCCGGAAGGCATGATCTTGATGACGTCGTCGCCGAGCTTATAGTGATGGCGCACGGCCTTCACCGCATCGTCGACACTGTTGATGACCCCCTCGGTGGGCGTCGGATCGCCCGCGAGATCTTTCCGATAGCCATTGGTCGGATCGGCGTGGCCGCCGGTGCTGCCGATCGCCTTGCCGGCGGTGTATATCCTCGGACCCGGAATGATCCCCGCGTTGATGGCGTTGCGCAGCGACACGGATTCGTTGGTCTGATCGCCGAGATTGCGCACCGTCGTAAAACCGGCCAACAAGGTGCGCCGCGCATACACCGTCGAACGGATGGCGTAGTCCGCTATGTTCCAGCGAAACTTATCGACGTACTCGGAGCGGCTGGTCTCCTGCGTCAGATGAGTGTGCGCATCGATCAAACCGGGCATGCACGTCTGCGTAGCGAGGTCGATGACTTTGGCACCGGCAGGCGCGTGAGCTCCGCTCATCACTTCCTTGATGCGGCCGCCCTCGATCACGATCGTGGTCTCGCCCAGCATCTTGCCATTGGCCGTGTCGATGAGATGGCCGCATTGCAACGCGGTGACCGCAGCAGCCGCCGGCGCATCGGTGTCGGCTGCACCGGCCGCGCCGGCGAGAATGGCCGCGACGGCCGCAGTGAGGCTGAGAGAGAGCTGGCTTCCGATTCGTGAGTTTCGCATGCAAATCCTCATTGATAGCCGGACTCGAGGGTCGCGGTCTGTTTTCGGTTCTTTATTGGGTCGGAAATTGATGAAATTCTAAATGGTTCTTACGTCATCCCCGGACAGCGCATCGCTGGACGTCGGGCATTCCAACATACGGCGGGGCGCCTTTCAACACGATGGTTTCGAACACGTCACCTGCCCCAGAACGGCATCGTGCCTCAAGCTGAATTGGGCGGCCTGATCGAGTTTGTCACGTCCGCTCTAGGGGTTGCCGCGGTCGCCATCGATAACATGGCGTGCAGCAGCACATTGGCGCCGGCCGCTAAATCATCCGGCTGTGCACTCTCCGCCTCGTTGTGACTGAGGCCGCCTGCGCAAGGAACGAACACCATCGCCGTCGGCACCACGGCGGCGACATTGCAGGAATCGTGGCCCGCGCCGCTGACCATCTCCATCGAGTTGAAACCGAGCGCAGCCGCGGCGCTGCGCACCGCCGCAACGCAGGTTGGATCGAAGCTGACGCCGGGCGCCTCCCACAGGCAGCGGATGTCGCCGGCGAGTGCGTGCCGCGCAAGTGCCGCATGCACCAGATTATTCATTTCGTCCCGCAGCTCACGGTACTGGTTCGCGTCGGGATGGCGTATGTCCACCGTGAAGCGCAACCTGCCGGGCACGGTATTGGGCGACCCGGGCAGCGTCTCGATGAAGCCGAAGGTGAGCCGCGCATCCCGGCCGCGCCGCTCGGCCGCCGCATACAGCCCCGGCAACAGATCCGCGAGCACACGGATGGGATCGCGCCGCATATCCATGGGTGTGGGACCCGCGTGCGCCTCCTGACCCTCGACGACGACCTCGTGCCGGCTCATGTGCTGCACGCCCGTGACCACACCGATGGTCTTGGCCTTCTGTTCGAGCACCGGCCCTTGTTCGATGTGCACTTCGAAGGAGGCTTTGACTGCTTGGCGCGAAAGCGCGGCGTCGATCGGGATGCCCGCGCGCTGCAGCTCGTGGCGCACGCTGATGCCTGCGCGGTCGGTCAAGCCGTACGCCGTGTCGAGCGGCAAGCGCCCGGACCAGACCGCCGAGCCCATCATCGCCATCGGAAAGCGGCTGCCTTCCTCGTTGCACCACACGCACAGTTCGATCGGATGCGCGGTCGTCGTCTGATGGTCGTTGAGTGATTCGATTACTTCGAGTCCGGCCAGCACACCATACACGCCGTCGAATTTGCCGCCCGTCGGCTGCGTGTCGAGATGACTTCCCGTCATGACCACCGGCAGGGTCTCGTCGCCGCCGGGACGCCGGATGAATACGTTTCCCACCGCATCGACCCGCACCCGGCAACCGGCTGCTTCCGCCCACCGCGACAGCAGCTTTCGTCCCGCCATGTCGGCGTCGGTCAAGGCTTGCCGGTTGCAGCCGCCGTGAGGGGTCGCACCAATCTCTGCCATTTGCATCAGCCGCGACCACAATCGATCGCCGTTCACGCGCAGCGCTTTCACCATGGGAATGATGATCTCATGGCTGCGGCCCCGAAGCCCAATCATTCGTGAACCACAATCGGCCGCAGCGCCCTATACTCGGCTGGCGTCCTGCTGCGCGGAAAAGGAGCGTCAGGTCGACGGCACACGCCCCTGCCACAACGCAGGTTCTCGCTTTTGACTGAGTATCGCGAATACCTCAACCGGCTGGACGTATACCCGTTTCAAGTACTACGAAGTTGGGCCAACAATTGGTCGCGTACTTCACTCCAAGGCCGACCCGCCTTCGGAATCGATCCGTAAGCGTTCAATCGGTCATCTAGAATTTGCTTATGTCCATTCGGGAGCGGTACGCGATCGGGATCCTGCGCTATTCGGTCCCAAAGATCTTCCACGAGTCGGTCATTACTGCATTTCCGCGGAAACGTCATCATCCGCATCGGGCCAGGCGAGACTCGCCGCCGGCTATTCCAGCGCCACGAACACCGCCTTGGCCTGCGCCAGGCGATCCAACACCCCCTGCTTCTCCGCCGCGCTGTTCCAATCCGGATAAGCCGCAGTGGTCTCCGTCATTCGATCCACCCACGCCGCGAAATATCGCGCATCGTCCGGTGAGCGCGGCTTACGCCCCGCAACCGTGACGTAGATCGGGCTGGTGGTCGCATAGACATAGGTATCGAGTACCGGATAGCGACCCGCGTCGGTGGACGCACGCGCGATGCACCAGCCGCTGTCCTCGAGCGGGATGCTGCCGGTGAATTCGCCACGATCCACGCCCCCGCGCGCCGCGAAGGAACGAACCACCCGGCCATTGCACACCAGCTCCAGATGATCCACGGCGACGATGGATCGCAATCGAACCGAGAAATTGACACGCCGTTGCGCGGCATCGAATTTCAATTCATCGCCGATGCCTGCGCCGCCCAACGTGAAGCCGAGCAAGGGACCGTTGGTCGCAAAACTGCGCCCCGCCTTGAGCGCCGCCATCCACACCTCCGGCTTGATCTCGCCCTCCGCCATGCGCGCATAGACGCGGTTCATG
The DNA here is from genome assembly GCA_963779985.1 of uncultured Gammaproteobacteria bacterium. Classification (GTDB taxonomy): domain Bacteria; phylum Pseudomonadota; class Gammaproteobacteria; order Steroidobacterales; family Steroidobacteraceae; genus Bog-1198. The sequence continues at coordinate 57,661 of CAVZZW010000004.1, read as the reverse complement.
CCCACAGGTCCGCGCAGCGAGGAGTAATTCGCCATGGCGTCCGTGCCGCCCGCCGCCGGTATCCTGAATCCCAGGTTCAACAACTGATACCAGACATGGGCGGTCGAGCGATGATCACTGAAGCCCAGGATCTCCATGTAGTCCACCTTGCCCAACGCCACGTCGACGGGGAGTTCGCTGGTCAGCGTCTCGTGCGGCTTGGAGAGAGGTTCCGGATAGTCATCGAAGGGATGCACGTAACCCACCAACGCGCCGCGAGAGTGCGCGATATCCGCCACATCCGCATTCATCGGGTACAAGCTCGCTGCGGCGGTATTCGGATAACCGACGTACCCCGGCAAGATCACGCCGCCGGTGATGTCGAGCAATCCCAGATGCCCCCAGTAACTCGTGTGGTATTCCTGGCCGTGCACCACCAGGGCGTTGGGCTTCGACGCAGGATCTTGCTGCCTTCCGTCGTAGGCGATATCCGGAAAGCGCTGCTCCTTGTTGACCAGCAGCGAGTTCACGATGGAAAGATTCTCGGCCTGCGCCTGCAGCACCAGATGCGCCGGGGTATTGCGATATTCACCGCCGTAGTTCATGTGCACGTGGACGTCGGCACTCACCCAATGCGCCGCATCCGGAACCGGCCACGTGCCCTCATCCAGATTCACGGCAAGATCAGCGGTCTGCCCTGCGCCCACCGTCAACCGATGCTGCTCGAATCGACGCTCGAAGCCATGCAGGATATCCACGTTCACCGCGCCTGCCGGCACGTCGATCCACTGCTCGCCGAGCGCGTGGAAATAGTGAGCCTCGACCTGCCGCTCGCGCCGGTCGAAAGCATCGTCCGCGCTGATCCACACGTTCGCCGGGCCATAGAAACGGCCGGACGCATCCGTAACGCTCACTCGCGCCGCCGCCGGCCGGCCTTGTGAATCCCTGACATCCAGATGCAGGCGCGCCATCGGCGGCAAGTAGCGCCGCTCGCTGATCGCGAGCGTCTCGGCAACGCCGCCCGGAATGCGCTCGATGCCGATTTCCGTGTTGCCGTTCCTGTTCGAGATGAAGGCGACCCGCGTGCCGTCCGGCGCCCATCGCGGATTGGTCTCGTCCCAATCGCCGTACCCGATCGGGAAAGCATCGCCGCCCTGGGCCGGCATCACCCATAAGTTGTGCCAGGAACGGCCCAAATAGGAGCCGTACACCAGGCGCGAACCGTCGGGAGAAACATCCGGCCGCGCTTTCCAATTCGTTTCCTCGTAGTGAAATTCGTGTGCGGCGGCCGCAATGTCAATCCCTGCCCCTGTCCCTGTCCCAACCGCCCCCGCGCGCGACGGCGTGCGCCAAAATCCACCCGTTCCGTAGATGTGATTTCGATTGGAGACATAGATGATGTCCCGCCCGTCACGCGACCACACCGGACTGATCTCGTGATCATAGGGACTGTAGTAATAGCGCGGCAGTTGGCTCTCGTGCTCGCCGGTGAGCCGCTCAACGTCCTGCAGCTTGCCGTCAACGATATCGGCCGTGAATATATGAAAACGCTTGTTATACGCCGTCGACACAAAAACGATGCGCCTGCCGTCAGGCGAGAATCGCGGTTCGACATTGACAGCACCGTTGGCCAGGAGCGGCTTGGCGGCCCCGGTGCCTAAGTCCAATATCCACAACTCCATCGCATCATTGCGATACGAGCTGTAAATCACCCAGCGGCCGTCCGGCGACCAATCCGGTTGATAGTCATAAGAGCCCGCGGTCAGCTGCCGCGCCACGCCCGAACCCAAGGCCTGGCGCCACAGCGAACCCGCCATGGAATAGATCAGCTCACGCGAATCGGGCGACCAGGCGAGACTGCTCGGTCCGCTGGTCAATTGCGGCAGATACATCTCGCGAAAATAATAAGGATGCGGCAGATCGATCTGCCGGAGAACCGGCAGGCGCTCGGCATGCGCCAGCGCACTCAACGAAAGTGCGGCAACCAGCACCGTGCGGCAAAAAATCCTAATGGACACTCCGACTCCAGTTAGTAACTCGGTGCCGTGATGTTGGCCGGTTGCGTCCCGTCAATCGGTCAAAATCCCTGGGTCGAGGTACTGGCCATCCGTCACAAGGCTGGCGGGTCGAACGACCCGCCAGCACGCCGGTTGGCCGCTAGAACTTCTGCCCGAACTTGATGGCAATGGTGCGCGGCTGCGAAGGGATGATGTAAGCCTGATTGTCAACGAGCGGGTTGGTCTGCACGAAACGGGAGAGCTCCGCGCGGCGGTCCGCTACGTTGGTCACGACCAGCTGAATCGTCGTCTTATCCTGATGCATGCCCGTCGCGAGATCGACCAGACTGTACGCCGGCTGGATGCCGATGTTCTGCACTTCGGTCACCAGCAACAGCGGCGCGGTCTGCGTCTGATAAACCCATGACACTTGGGCGAACGGTTTCCAGCCGGCCAGATCGTCGAACGAGTAACGCGCCACCACGTTGCCCTTGAACTTCGGCGTCACCGGCAAATTAGTCCCCACGGGCGCCGTCGGGCCTACGATCGTCGCCAGCCCGAACGCGTTCGGAGTGGACAGGTTGGGACAACTGGTCACCCCCGCGACACCGCAATAATTCTGCGTGAGCACGGGGTCCAGGAACGTGAAGCTGGTGCTGAGCGACAGCGCCGGGATCGGCACCCACTCGATCTCGTTCTCGATGCCCTTGATCCGCGCGTTGCCGCCGTTCTCGATGATGGTCAGGCTGTTTTGCCCCAGGAATGAGAACTGGAAGTTCTTCCAGTCCTCCCAGAACACGGCGCCGTTCCAGCGCAGGCGGTGATCGAACCACTGCGTCTTCCACCCCGCTTCATAGTTGATCAAGAAGTCTGCCTGGTAGGGCGGAACGCCGGGCACCGCCGTGCGGTTGACGCCGCCCGGCCGGAATCCCTTGGAATACGTCGCATAGACCAGCTTGTCGGGCTCGAGCTTGTAGGTGATGTTGACCCGCGGAACCGTGCCGCTCCCCTTGACCGTCTTATCAAGATCCGTGCAAGGCGCGAAAGGCGTCGAGGCCGGGGCGAAACACGTGCTCGCACCGGTTGAAAATCCGGACGCCTGATCGTAGCCGTTCGAAAATCCGTAGAAGCCCTGCAGGGAGTTGTTGTACTCGAAGTACCTCAGGCCACCGTTCAGTGACAACTTCGAGTTGATGTCCCAGGTCGCCTGGGCGAAGGCCGCCTTGTCCCGGTCGACGCGCTGCTCGTCGGTGAGCCAGATGGTATTCGCGAGTCCCGGAATCGACAGTGCATCGGCGAATCCGTTCGGATTCTGCGGGCCGGTCAGGCCACCGTAGGGATTGACGAAGCCGTATCCCGGCATCACATACTGTTCCCAGATGTCATGCAGCTGGCGCTGAACGAACAGACCGACGGTTCCCCTGACCGGCAGATCCTGCGGCGTGCTCAACCGCAGCTCGTGACTGAACTTTTCGAAGTAGCCCTTCGTGACCACGACTTCCTGCGGATCGATCGGCTGGCCGTTGTTGCCGGTCCACACAGCGCCCGACCCGAAGGCACGGTCATAGAACTCCGAGTAGTCGCTGTAGTCGGCGATCGAATGCGTGGTGCGCTTGAGGTAGGAGCCGGTGTAGGTCAAATCGAAATTGTTGATCTTGCCTTCGACCGTCAGCGCGGATTGCGTGAAGGTATCCTGCGAGTTTTCCGGACTGAAATGGGTGACCTGCAGGTCGCCTACCCCGGGGTCGAAGCCGAAGAAGCCCTGCGTGGACAAGGACTGCCCCATAATGGTGGGCGTGATGGTCCAGTTGTCGCCGATGTCGATTTTGAGCGCCGCGCGGCCGCCGCGAGTGTCGACCGTGTTGTAGTCTTTCTTGACATAGGCCGCATTGGAAATGGCACCGGCGCCGACCACGCCCGGTGTGGGGCAGGGATACGGAGCCTTGCCGACGTTCTGACCGCTCCAGGCCGGAAAGGTGCGCACGCCGTTCTGGATACAGGCGCTCGCGTTCGTGCCGGCGACATTGTCGATGTAGCCCGCATCGTGCTCATCCCAGCCGACCAGACGGACCGCGGCGATCGGCGACAATGGGATGTTGACGAAGGCTTCGGCTTCCCAGCCGGTTCCGCCATGATCCACCCGATTGCCGGAGACGTCGTAGCCCACCTCGAATTTAGTGGGATCCGGCTTGTTGGTGATGATGCGTATGGTGCCCGATTCCGAGCTTGCTCCGTACAGGGTCCCTTGAGGCCCTTCGAGAACCTCGATGCGTTGGATGTCGTACAGATGAACGTCGAGGGTGCCGTCGATGGTGGTGACGGGCTGCTCGTCGAGGTAAGTGCCCACGCTCGGCTGCGACCCGGAGTGGTTGCCGTCGCCGCCGCTGACGACGCCGCGTATGTAGACGTGCGAGCTGCCCGGCTGGCCGTTGCCGCCCTGACCTTGGCCGCGCACGTAGGCGACGCTCGGGCTGTATTTCACGTAATCGTCCAAGTTGACGATGGACAGTTGTTCCAGTTTCTTGCTGTCCAGCACCTCGATGCTGATGGGTACATCCTGCAGGTTCTCGGCGCGCTTCTGCGCAGTCACCACGACCTCTTCCAGCGTGGCAGCGTCGGAGTCGGCTGCGGAGGCGGCGTGCGCGGCCGGCACTCCTCCGGCGAGGATGGCCGAGATGGCCGAAGCGAGCGGCAGACGGTAGCGGCGCACTTGGCGCCAGCCACCGGCGGAATTCAGGCCCTGATGCCTGCTGATGTTCGAACGGCTACGACTCATTTCCCTTGCTCCCATGATTTTTAATCGCCAAATCCCCGAAACTGATCAGCGACAAAGACGCGGCACCGACGGATACGACTCGAGTACCGGTCCCAGCGCCGCTTTCAACGGCCCGAGCCAAGGCTCGAAATGCCGCCACTGATCCAACCCCTCGCGGAATATCGGTTGCCGCACCTGCTCGGAACTCGCGGTGCGGACCGCTCGCTCGTTCTCGTAGAAACGCAAACAGCCTTCCTCGAAATTGAGGCCGCAATACTCGAGCAGCCGACGCGTTTGTGCTTCGGTGTCCTCGATCATCGATTCGTAGAACACCCGGTGCACACGGCCCGGCAATACCGCATCAACGTGCGCCATCAATTCGACGTAGTCGCAATAGTACCCGCCGATGTCCTCGAGGTCATAAGCGAAGTTCTGGCCCCGCGCGAAATGCTGTTTGAAACCGGAGAAGCAGCAGCCGAGCGGATGCCGGCGCGCGTCGATGATTTTCGCGTTCGGCAGAATCAGTTGAATGAGTCCGACATACAGGCAATTGTTCGGCATCTTGTCGATGAAGAACGGCGCCTCGGTCTTGCGGTGCACGCGCGTTGCCGACAGATAGCGCTCCCCCAAGGCCCGCCGCTCATCCGCCGACAAGGCGGCAATCGAATCGAAGAACGGCGCCTCACCATCACCGCCGTCGCGGCCCGCCAGCTCACGCGCGATTTGCGGGATGTCCGGCAACTCCATCGTGCCTTCGACCAGCGAGTGGCTAGCCAGAATCTGTTCGATCAAGGTCGAGCCCGAACGCGGCAGCCCGACGATGAATAGCGGATCCGCGGCGTCTGCGCCGCCCTTCCGCGACGCGAAGAAATCCGGGGTGAAGCGCGCCTTCGAACGCTGCACGAAGCGCGCGTTGTCTTCCGCACTGTAGGGGTGAAGCTTGCGCCGCAGCCCGTTGCCCGCAGCGTAGTGCGCGAATGACTCCTGGTACTGCGCCTCATCCTCGAGCGCCTTGCCGAGCGAGAATTCGAAATGCAGCCGATCATCATCGGTCAAATCATTGCGCTCGAGCGCGCGGCGAATTGCCTGCACGTCCCCGTCCGAAAATCTGAATGTCTTGAGATTCGCCAGGCTCCAATATGCTTCACCCAGCGTCGGTTGCATGGCAATCGCACGGCGATAGGCCGCCACGCTGTCATCCGGACGGCGCGCCGTTTTGAGCGAATGTCCGTAGCTCATCCAGATCTTGGGCTGCTGCGGGTAATCCTCGAGCACCCCCTCGTATACCTCGATCGCTTCGGCATAGTTGCTCAAGTTGGCGAGCACCGCCGCATTGAGATTTCGGTACCCGGGATTGCGCGGCTCCTTCGCCAGCAACGCCTCGACATGCGGCAGCGCGGCCGCCGCCTTTCCCTGCCGGTTGAGCACTACCGCATAGTTATGCCGGGCCGCATCGAAGCTCGGACTCAATTCCAGACAGCGTTCAAGCAGCAACTGCGCGTCCGCATAACGGCGCAGGCGCACCGCCACTTCCGCGAGCATGCGCAGCGCCGCGATGTCCGTCGGGTGCTGCGCGAGATGCGCGCGCAAGCGCGCCTCGGCGCGCGGCAGATCGTTCTCGACCAGCGCCGCCGCCGCCGCCATCAATCGCGGATCCTTGGTGGCGGCGCCGAGGTAGCGCGCCCGCGCCTGATCCGCGCCGCCGAGATCACCCGCGAGATCGAGGTGATCTGCGAGCAGACGCCAAGCGTCGGGAGAATCGGGTTTCAGTTGCAGCGCGCGCCGCAGCGAGTCGATCGCCTCGCCCACCCGGCCCGCCTCGCTGCGGGCGACGGCGAGTTCCAGATGGGCGGGGGCCGATTGCGGCTGTTCGCGGGCCAGAGGCTCGAGTATCTCGAGCGCCAACCCGGTGTGGCCGCCGAGGCGATGCGCGACCCCGAGAAGCAAGCGCGCATGCGGATGGCCCGGGACGGCCTTGAGGATCTCACTCGCCTGCTCGGCGGCAAGCGCAGCATCCCTCTCCAGCAATCGGGCAGCATGCCCCAGCGCAACATCCAATGTTCCAACGGGCTCCGAGACGCTGTTCAATTGAACATCCAATCGATCCCCGCAGATTGTTATGCGCTTATATGAATCTCCTATGGCGCCTTTGTCAAATCCGCAACAGCTCGGTGCCGCGGGACCTGGCCCGCGAGCGCAATGCTGAAGGCATTCCTCCTCAACGCCCCGCACCTCGCGCAGAAATTCTTATAACTAATTGATTAATAAATTATTATTCTTCTTACGGATCCAGCTGAACGACGCCCCTCCCGGATGGCGCCGCCTCGCGCACGGCCACAACTGTACGATCGTTCAGAAGCTTTTCTTGCCACAGGCGTTGAGCGTCCGATCAGCGCGCTTACACAGCGCCGCAAGCCGAAGCCGTGATGGCCACATGTTCGACCCCACAGCGGGACGCGCATTGGCATCGAAGTCGGCCCCACAGGTTCAACCGCGGGCAAATTCCTGCGCTGCCGCAAGGAATTCATCCACATGTGCGCGCGGCGTCGCATACGAAGTCACCAGACGAATCGCCACGCCGGCCGTGGGGGTACTGAACGGCCATCGATAGAATCCAAACCCCCGCCGCTCCAACGCCGCGACGGCGGCCTCGGGCAGAGCGACGAAAATCTCGTTGGCGTCCACCGATTGCAGCAGCGAAGCACCAGGGATGGACTTCAAGCCCCGGGCCAGAATGGACGCCATCTCATTCGCATGGCGGGCGTTGTCGAGCCACAAGCCATTCTCGAAGTACGCGAGCAGCTGCGCGCTCACGAATCTCAGCTTCGACCACAGATGCCCCGACTGCTTGCGGCGGCGCTCGAAATCACGCGCCTGGCGCGGATCGAAAAACACCACGGCCTCGGCGCACATTGCCCCGTTCTTGGTCGCGCCCAGCGATAGGATATCGACGCCGCTTTGCCACGTGGCTGCGGCGGGAGTGCAGCCGAGACGCACCAGTGCATTGGCAAATCGCGCGCCATCCACGTGCACCGGGAGACCATGCTGCTTGGCTGTAGCGGTCAGCGCCGACAGCTCGGCCAACTCGTACACCGTTCCCCACTCGGTGGCCTGGCTCAGACTCAAGGCCCCCGGCTTGACGTGATGCACCCCCATGTCATTCGCATGGGCAATCGCCCTCGCCAACTGCTCAGGCAGGATTTTCCCGTCGGCTGCCGGCAACCCCATCGTTTTGGCGCCGCCCGTGAAGAATTCCGGCGCACCGCATTCGTCGGTGACGATGTGCGCCGCCTCGTGACAGTACACGGCGCTGTAGGGCGGCACGATCTGCGACAGTGACAATGCATTCGCGGCCGTTCCCGTCGTCACCGGGAAAATCGCCACCTCCTTGCCGAAGACCTCGCTCGCCACCGTCTGCAACTTGCGCGTGAGCTCATCACCGCCGTACGAGGGAACCGAGCCGCTGTTGGCGGCATTGATGGCGGCCATGATGGCATCGCATACCGGACTGACGTTGTCGCTCTTGAAATTTCGGCTCACGAATTCCTCGTTCACTCGTTGTTCATAATGATGGGGCGCCTCGTTGCAGCGCGCAGTGATTGTAATCGAATTCGAAGGTCTCTCCCTCGCGCTGCCAGGTGACCGCGGTCCGCCGTACCGTCAAGAACCAGGTGTGCTGTTCCAACGGCTTGCGGGGCTTGAAGCAGGATGGCCGAAGCACGGCCACCGCCGCTCCATGTTCGGGATCGCGCACCGACTCGTAGCACAGGGCATCGACGGCGGCCTGGCGCGCCACCCGAGCGAAGGATTGGGTAGCACCGTAGTCGTCCGGATGCATCCACTCCGTGCGTGACTTCTTGAAGGGAGACTGCATCAGATCGACGAGGCGCCCATCGATCGCCGCTCGAAAGACAGTTTGCGGCGAGGGTCCGATGGACTGCAGCGCGGCGCTGTCGATCAAGAATCGCCAGCGCCAGAATCCCAGTTCCGCGCAGGCGGTGCGCTGCGTCTGTGCGCCATACCAAATTCCCAAGTCGGCGGGCGAGCGAAACCGCGAGCCAATGGGCGAGGAATAGCGAAACGGGGTCGCGAGCAGGTAGTGCAGATCACGCGTATCCGGCGGCAGCGGCGGTTTGCTCTGGTCCAGCAGCCGCTCGAGCAGGAGTTGCTCCTCGACGTTCGCGACCAGCCGCAGCGTGGAAGCGATGTGCTGGGCCTCGACCGCTCGCCAGAGGCGCCGCCGCGCCCGCAGCGCCTCAGATCCGACCGCGCGCGCAGTCCAGGTACTGGACGACACGGACCAAGCCTTCTGTGCTGCGAATCAAGTCGATCGGCCGCCCCGCCAGACCCTGATTCTGTCCGTTCAGCCAGCCGCGGGCGGCGGCATCATTGGAGCCGATCAGGGCATCGAGCGAGCGAAACAATCGTACGAACAGGGCGCCGAGCTCCCATTCCTTCTTCTGAGTGTCCAGGGTATAAGTTCCGTTCGCCATGCGCGACACGGTCGATGGGCTCAAACCGAGAATTTGCGCGAGCCCGGATTGTGTAATTTCCAGCAACGTCGATGCGCGCAACACCGCCCCGGTCAGGACCCGGCGGGGTTCGGGCTTGCTGGCGATGGAGGTGCGCGGCATTCGATGTCTATAGAAAAATTTAGCGTACTTGCATTCTACTGAAATATAGGATAACAGGCAAATGACACTCAGAGCATCTCCGGCCGTGCTGGCGCTAGTGTGGATTCTGGTTGCTGCGCCGCGCGCATTCGCGCAGGCGCCGCAACCCGACGGCGGCGGCGTCCGTCCCGGAACGCTGCCCGCCGCATGGGCCACCGGAGGTCCAAAATGCATGCAGATGCCGGAATGGCAGGTCCACGAGTACAACCCCGACCTCTACATTCTGCGGCAGTCCGGTTGCACCGACTACGAGAAGCCGTTCGTGTTCTTGTTTTTCGGCGCCGATCGCGCGCTGCTGCTCGACACCGGCTCGCGTCGCGGCAACATCGCCGCGCAGGTACAACTGACCGTGCACCGCTGGCTGCTGCGCAACAATCGCGCCGGTATTCCGCTGGTCGTCGCGCACACCCACTCGCATTCCGATCATGTTGCCGGCGATGCGGAGCTGCAAGCTCTCAATGACCCGAAGATCCCGATGACTTACATCGCCCCGACGGTGGAAGCGAATCAGAAGTTTTACGGCATCACTCACTGGCCGGATGATCCGGGCGTCGTGGACCTGGGCAATCGCGTCATCGACGTGCTCGCCATCCCCGGCCACGATGCCGCCGGCGTCGCGCTCTATGACCGGCAGACCGCAATTTTATTTACCGGCGACAGCGTTTATCCGGGCCGCCTCTACATCCAGGATCTAGCCGCGTTCGAGAAGAGCAATCAACGCATGCTGCAATTCACCGACGGCAAGCTGCTCGCTCACATACTCGGCAACCACATCGAACAAACCCGAACGCCCTACCTCGACTATCCCGTGGGTACCATGTACCAACCCGACGAACATGAATGGGCCCTGCCCCGCGGCGTGCTGTATGAAATTCAAGCCGGCTTGGCGGCCATGCACGGCACGGCGCGGCGCACCGCATATCGCGACTTCTCACTGTGGCCCGTGGCTCCTTTGGTCACCGATTCCGACTCGAGCCGGGCTGCATTCAAGCGCACTCAGAAACAACAACTCGATCACATGTGGGACCAGACCCAGCCCTAGAAAACAGGGGCCTGCACGAACCGGCCGCCCGTTCCGACGAACATGCGTGAACTGCGTCGAAGTCTTGGAATTCCTCCCTATCAAGCGCGGATTCCGTCGCATAGCATTTGCACCAGGTGGATGCATGGTGTGCGCTGGGCACCCCCCTCGACCGGAGTGTCGAGGCGTCATAGCAGTACGCTGGAGTTAGACGATGTCGAGCGGGAAGAACCCGTTGATGTTGATGATGGCCCTCTCAGTGCCCAGTGCCGCCCATGCGCTTGGCTTGGGCGACATCCATGTCGATTCTGCGCTCAACGAGCGCTTCGCCGCGGAAATCGACATCGTCGGCGCGACCCCGCTCGAGTTGACCGATTTGCGGGCCGCCGTGGCGAACCGCGAGACTTTCTTGCGCTACGGTGCGGATCGCCCGGGGTTCCTGTCCTCGACCACGTTCAAGGTGGCTCGAGACAGCCAGGGGCGGCCGGTGCTCGCCGTTCGTTCAACCGAGTCATTCACCGAGCCCTTGGTCAATTTCGTGGTCGACCTGCGCTGGAGCCATGGAGAACTGGTCCGGCAATACACCTTGCTGCTCGACCCGCCTGGTTTTGCCTCCCTGCCGTCGGCCCCCGCCGTCTCCAACAATATCGAGGCTGCAGCCAAGATCCCGGCCGCAACCGTTGTCTCGGCCGCAGTCAATGCGCCGGCGGCACCCGGTAACCCTGTCGTCCACGAGGTCCCGGCTACGCCCGCCGTTGCCAGGCCGACCGTCGAGACAAAAAGTCACACAGCGGCGAGTCAGGTCGACCCGCCGAGCGCTCAACCCGATCCAATCGGTGCCGAGCGCGCCGTGCGCAAGACCACACAGATCAAGATCGGCGCAAAAGCGACCCTGCGCGGCGTCGCGTGGCGCGTGGGTGAGAGATCCGAATCCGATCTACAGAGAATGATGGTCGCGATCTTCCGCGCGAACCCCACTGCCTTCGACGGCAATATCAATCGGCTGCATCGCGGCGCGGTACTCACCATCCCCTCATACGAGGAAGTGGCGGCGATTTCCAAGACTGAGGCGAAACACGAAGTTCACGAGCAAATGGCGGCTTGGCGATCACGCGCAGGCGTGGCGCCCGGTGCAATGGCAGCGCACCCCCTCCCCACGGCCTCCGTGCCTGCGGCAACTGCACCCGTGGCAACCGTCGCCGGCCCATCCCCCGCAGCCATCTCGGGCATCGTAACCGCCGGATCCGATTCGCTTGGAACGGATGCGCTCGGCCGTCGCGTGCAGTCTCTGGAACAGGAACTGAGTGAGATGAAGGGCTTGCTGGAAAGCGAACGCGGCCAATTGATCGAGTTGCGTCAGCAAGCGGAGCGTGTGGGCGAACCAGTGCCCGCCGCAATGCCGCAGGCTGCTAGTGCTTCGCCAGCAGCCAACGCACCGCACGCCCAGCCCAAGGCGGGGTACGGGGCGCTGGTTCCGATCGTCTCCGGCTTGGGACTTCTGGGCGCGGCGTTGGCCGCTCTCTACGTCCGGCTTCGCCGGCGCGCGCCGGCATTGAAGGATCCGCGCGATGACGGCGTTGCGGCGGCGGCCGATGCGAGCGGAGTCGAGGCCACGGCAGGCGATGCGGCGACACACACCGCGGCAGCTGACGCGGCGGCGTGCGACACCACGACAGCGGATGCCGCGACAGGCTATGCCGCACGCGATGCTGCAATCACCCAAGCGGCGATTGGCTACGGCGTGGCCGAATCCCCGTCCGGAATCGACGACCACGCCGCAACCCATCCCATGCTGCCGGCAATACCGGCCGAGCTTGCCGGCCGCAGCGAAATCACCACGGGCGCCGCGGCACCCGCTGTGCCGCAAGACCCGACGGTCAACCTGCGCGTCGATACGGCGAATCTGCGGATGGATCCGACGCGGCTCGACTACAACTTTCTCGATCTCGATCTGACCGCGCAACACGTGCAAATGCCCAGCGTGCTCAACGAACACGCGGTGGTGAAGGAACGGCGCACGAATCTTGCGGATGTGCTGAAGCTCGCGATCGAGCGCGAACCTGACCGCCACGATCTGCGCATGAAGCTCTTGGAACTATACTTTTCGGCGGCGGCCACGAACCGCAAGGCGTTCCTGGAAGTCGTGCAGAAATTCGCACGGGACCGCGACTACCTGAACCCCGAGCAGTGGGACAAGATCGCGTACATGGGCCGTCAGATCGCCTCCGACAACCCGATGTTTTTGGAAGAACCGGCGGCCGACGACGATTTGGCCAACTGCGCGTAAGGCGCGTCGTTCGAGATGTCGCTGTCGTCTCCGGCGCACACCGTACATCTTGAAAAGACCTGAGTTCGAGCGCACCGCTTTCAGCCTAAGTGGTGCGGGCAGGCCCGCGATCTTCACCGACGGCACGGCGTAGTTTGCCGAGATCATCATGCCGCGTGTTGATGTCGCGACGATCGGCAGCCAGCCGTAAGTCACGCAGCACTTCGAGCGAACGCAGCAGGACCGGCAGCGGCGGCCCGCTGGCAGTGAGCCCCTCCAACCCTTGCTCGTTGAGCTGCGCCGCCGGCGCCTCGATGAATCGCCTGACGAGACCGTCGTGGTGCTGCGCCGCCGCCTGCCCGAACAGATCGCAGACCTCGAGGTACGCACGGGCGTTGCGCTGAAACCAATCTGCGCGGTGATGCGCATCAGCGAGCGACAGCAACTCATCCAGCAGGCTCGTACGCGTCATGCAGTCGCGCAGACGCGCTTGATCCGTCGGTATCATGAACAGCATCTTGTCCACCAGCAGCTGCGCATAATAGGGGTCGTTCGCGCGGCACAGGCCGAGCAGCAGATCAATCTCGTTGATGCCGGAGAAATCACCGGCGTTTGCGCCGCGATACTCCTGGCGGCCGACACGGTATGGCTTGTAATACGGCCGCACCGAATAGAAGAATCGCTCGACGTTCAACTGGCCCATCAGCCGATCATTGAATCGCATGACGTCACGCAGCGCCTGCTTCGCCGCATCGAACATGACGTCCGCCACCGGACTCGACACGCCGAGGCGGACGATGCCTGTAAGCGCATCCGCCGCCCGCTGCAGCGAGAGAATTCCGCGGGTATTCTCATCGATGAACAGGAACTCATCCGCAAGCGAGGTAAAGCTCTTGCGAACGCCGGCGCGCGCCCGGTTGTGTGTCGCCAGGTGCCCGGTCGAGAATCGCGGCGCCATCCCGAGTGATGCACCGACGTGCAGAGCCAGCGAAGACGCCTCGGGGAACGGAGAGCGCTCCTCGCGCGCCGGATTGGTGAGCTCGTGCCTCCGTAATGCACCGAGGTACAGACCAACGCAGCCGAGGACGCCATAGCCGCTGTCAAACCCCTCTCCGGTGTTGCCCTCCGCGAGCAAGGCGACGACGTGTGTATGACCTTCATCGCGCAGCGTCGCCTTGATCGGATCTCCACAGCCGGTCACTTGCACCCGGTCTGTTTTCGCGAAATACAGATTCTCGAGTTCGGTATTCATCTGAACAAAGGATGTCCGAATCCAATGCTCGAATGCTTCTGCCTTGCTGCTCATTCGTACCTCGAGCGGAGGCGGCATCCGGCAAGCCGGCTGACCGCGCCAGCTCTGATTGTAGCGTCCGCAGCGCCGTCCTGCCCGCAGCGCCGTCCTGCCCGCCCCGCCCCGGTGCGCTTTCGCCCTTGCGCCGTTCGAATCTGTGATCGAGTACCGCCCAACATGGTCATCCGATGACGCGCCCGCGCGTTGTATCGCGTATCGTCGCTTGGACGGGCAAGGTGGACTGATCCCCGGGCACGGCCTGTCGGATGATCAGCCGGAGCTACGCATTTGAATCGCTTTTCTATCACGTCATTGTGGCGCTTTTTGATCTTGCTTGCCGGACTCTCGGCCAATCCGGCCGCTCAGGCTGACGCTGTGTCCGCGGTGCAATTGCTTCGGGAGGGCGGATGCGGCGGCATCCTGCCGCCTGCCAGGCCACTTCATCACGACGTGTCGTTGGACCGGGCCGCCGCGCTCTGGGCCAAGGCCGGGAGTTCGCCGGCAGTGGCCGCCAAACGCAGCGGTTACGAGGCGGAATCCTCGGCCGGTTTGCATGTGAGCGGACCGGAGTCATCGATCATTCAGCTGCTCGAGCGATCGAGCTGCCGTACGGTGACAGATCAGGGCTTGCACGATATCGGCGTGTATCGTCGCGGCCAGGATACGTGGCTCGTGCTGGCTTCCGCCTACAAGGTGCCGCCAAGCTCACGAGCGCCGGTACTGGCGGCGCGAGCGCTGCAGCTCGTCAACGAGGCTCGCGCCCGCGGGTCTCGCTGCGGCGAACGGTCGTTTGGACCGGCGCCGCCGGTAAGGCTGTCCGGGTCTCTGGCGGGTGTCGCAATGGGACATGCGGCCGACATGGCCGAGCACGGCTATTTTGAACACCAGGATCTGGCGGGGCACACGCCGGCCGACCGGGTCCGAGCAGTCGGATACCAAGAGAAATTAGTGGGCGAAAATATTGCCTATGGCCCCAAATCAGCCGAGGAAGTAGTCCAAGGTTGGCTCGATAGTCCCGGACACTGCGAAAACATCATGAACCCGAAGTTCGCCGAGATGGGCATCGCCTACGCGCCGGGCCGTGCGTCCAAGCGCGGCCTGTACTGGGTTCAATTGTTGGCCGATCCTCGCGCCTGAGCCGCCGGACCCTTCGCAATCACGCGGCCCGACCAGGCCGGTTCGCGCGAAGCTCATTCATCAGCCTTGCCCGCCAGTGCGCGGCGCGCATTGGCGAATACCTCCGCCGAGTATTTCCATCCATGGGTGAGCAGCGTGAATACCGCTCGAACGCGCGCCACCAACCCTCTCTCGGCCGAACTTACCGGGGTTGCCGGCAACTCGTTCGGATAGTGTGTGCGCATGTACTCTTTTTCCTGTGTACATCCAACACATTCGCAATCCTCGCCATGACTGCGCCACGCTGTCTTCATGACTCCGCACCTACGGCCAGTGACCCTTCTCGCATGACATTTCCTGCTCGTCTGTCACGATAAATATGCGCCTCACAACCCGTATGAAGTGCGCGTTGAAGCACAGTTTAAGGGCGCCGGGGCCGGAATATGTCACAACCTACGCCCTAACCCCGGGCTACGGAACGACCAAGCTCGCCGACGATGGCGCGTACGCGCGCGGCCAGAGCGTGCGGTCCATCTGGCGCGCGTAGATCGGCGGCGATCTGCTCGGCGGGCCGCCGGCCCTGCGGACTTCTGCGACGACCGTTGCCGCCCCCTTCTCACGGTGACGCAGTGGACTCGCGGGCCGAGCATTTCGCGAGTGCGGTGGGCGGCGGCGAAGCTTAAGTTCATTGTCTTGCAGCGGGCGATACAAGGGAGTTCAAACGCAAGGCTACAGTCGCAAGGAATTGTTAACGCGAAAATCGACGAGCGAGCTATTCGATCATCTGGTCGCAATCTACTTCGAGTCCGGCATCTCGGGCGTCCAGCCGAAAGTGCTGGTGCTGCGGATCCGTATGGGCGGAACGAGCCGTCAAGAAACAACTCGGGCACATGGTCAATAGCTGACCGCCCGCTGCTGGCCTTTCCGATTCCTTCTATCTATCGCCGCAATCGAGTAAATGAATCAACCATGACGTGGTGTACCGCTAGAATCGGGACCACCTTCCGCTCGATCGAGGAGAACTACGTGAAAAAGAGGATGTTAATGGGTTCGCTGGTCGCATGTGCGATCGCAGCGCTGCCCTTGATTTCAACAGTTGCTGTCGGCGCCGAGGGCGCACCGCGGCCGAATCAGTTCTGGTGGCCTGAGCAACTGGACCTATCACCGCTGCGGCAGCACGCTGCCGAGTCCAATCCGCTGGGAGAGAATTTCGACTATGCGAAGGCGTTTTTGAGTCTCGACCTTCAAGCGGTGAAGAAGGACATCGCCAAAGTTCTCACGACACAGCAGGATTGGTGGCCCGCCGACTACGGCAACTACGGACCATTCTTTATTCGCATGGCCTGGCATGGTGCCGGGACTTACCGTACCGGCGACGGTCGCGGCGGCGCGAGCGGCGCTCAGCAGCGATTCGAGCCACTCAACAGCTGGCCGGACAATGGGAATCTCGATAAGGCGCGCCGTTTGGTGTGGCCGATCAAGCAGAAATACGGAGCAAAGCTCTCCTGGGGCGACCTGATGGTCCTGACCGGGAACGTCGCGCTGGAGCAGATGGGCTTTCAGACCTTTGGCTTTGGAGGCGGACGCGCGGATGACTGGGAGCCGGATCTGGTCTACTGGGGCCCCGAGAAGAAGTTTCTCGACGGGAGCGAGCGCTACAGCGGCGACCGCAAACTGGAAAAGCCTCTTGGCGCGGTGCAAATGGGCTTGATTTACGTGAATCCCGAGGGCCCGAACGGTAATCCGGATCCGCTGGCCGCCGCGAAGGACATTCGCGAGACCTTTGGCCGCATGGCGATGAACGACGAGGAGACCGTAGCGCTGATCGCAGGTGGTCACACCTTCGGAAAGGCGCATGGTGCGCACGATCCCTCCAAGTGCGTGGGCCCCGCGCCCGCGGCTGCCGGCGTCGAGCAGCAGGGATTTGGCTGGCAGAACACCTGCGGCACGGGTAAGGGAGCCGACACGGTCACCAGTGGCCTGGAAGGCTCATGGTCGGCCAGTCCGACCGCATTTACGCTGCAGTACCTGGACAACCTGTATAACTTCGACTGGGTGCAAACCAAGAGTCCCGCCGGAGCGATTCAGTGGACGCCGGCGAACGGCAAGGGAGCGAACCTCGTACCGGACGCGCAAGACCCCGCCAAGAGACACGCGCCGATCATGTTCACCACGGACCTGGCGCTCAAGTTCGACCCCAGCTACCGGGCGATCACGACGCGCTGGCGGAAGCATCCCGAGGAGTTCAAGGTGGCATTTGCCAAGGCGTGGTTCAAGCTGACCCACCGCGATATGGGCCCGCGCGCTCGTTACCTGGGTGCCGAGGTTCCGGCCGTGGATTTGATCTGGCAGGACCCGCTGCCCAAGGCCGACTACAAGATCATAGAGGCGACCGATGTCGCGCAACTGAAGTCCAAGATCCTCGCCTCAGGATTGACCGGCCCCGAGCTCATCAGGACGGCTTGGGCGTCGGCTGCCACCTTCCGCGGCACCGACGAGCGCGGCGGCGCGAACGGCGCTCGGCTTCGCCTCGCACCGCAGAAGGATTGGAACGTCAACGATCCGCAAGAACTCGCCAAAGTGCTGCAGCGATTGGAAGGGATCCAGAAGGACTTCAATCACGCGCAATCCGGCGGGAAGAAGGTTTCGCTCGCCGACCTGATCGTCTTGGGCGGCAGCGCCGCGATCGAGCAGGCTGCGAAAAAAGCGGGCTTCGATGTGAACGTGCCCTTCACCCCAGGGCGCACGGACGCATCGCAGGAGCAAACGGATCCGGTGTCCTTCGCCGTGCTAGAGCCGACCGCGGACGGCTTCCGGAACTATTTCGGCAGCGGCGTGAGTCGCTCCCCGGCGGCAATGCTGGTCGATCGCGCCAGCAATTTGACGCTGACCGTTCCTGAAATGACCGTTCTGGTCGGCGGCTTGCGGGTCCTCAATGCGAACGTAGGGCAATCGCCATACGGCGTATTCACGGATCGACCGGGGCTTCTGACGAACGACTTTTTCGTCAACCTGCTCGATATGTCCTACTCGTGGAACAAGGACGCATCGTCCGACGGCATCTACGAAGGGCACAACCGCAAGACCGGCGCGCTCAAGTGGAAGGCGACTTCTGTTGACCTGCTGTTCGGCTCGAATTCCGAGCTCCGCGCGGTGGCAGAGGTCTACGCTTCCTCCGACGGCCAGGCGAAGTTCGTGCGCGACTTCGTGAAGGCATGGACCAAGGTGATGACACTCGATCGCTTTGACTTGACTTGATTTGATTTGATTTGATCGTCTGGCGGGACGCGCTTCAAATCTGAAGCGCGTCCCGCGTTCGCGGTAAGCGGCGCGTCAATGCGCCCAAAAACAACGATCCCGATGTGACAGCATGCCCTGCTTCATGAGGGCCGCGTCACTGGCATGTGGCCTGCCCGAGTTGGCGCCACAAATAGGTAAATTCCACCGCGCGGGCAGTCGACCTGCGATGCCAATCGCCGGGCGCCGGCCCCCCCGCCAGTTCCCAATAGTGCCCGCCCTGCCCATCCTCAAAGTACAGATTATCGTGTCCCTTCTCCGTGAGAAGAGCCGAAAACCGCCGCGCCTGCCCGGGTAACACGCGGTCATCATCCGTCGAGGTGATGATGAGAGCCGAAGGGTAGCGAACACTCGACGGCGCAATGTTTTGCATCGGTGAATAGGTGCTCAAGTATTGGCGCGCGACGCTGTCGCGAGGATCACCATACTCGGCCGTCCAGGTGGAACCTGGCGGGAATTCGATGAAATTCAGCATGTCGGTCAGAGGTCCGCCGACGATGACGGCATTCATGAGCTGGGGGGTGCGCTCCATGACAGCTGCGGCCATCAGTCCGCCATTGGAACGACCCAAGATTCCTGTGTGGCTCGGCTGGGTGATCCCGCGGCTGTGCAAATCCTCGAGGACCGCAGCCATGTCATCGAACGCCAGATACCGCTTGTCGCGCATGATTCCCCAATGCCACTCGGGCGCGCGCTCGCCGCCGCCGCGAAGATAGGCATGCACATAGACGCCCCCGCGCTCCAGCCAGAGCTTTCCAAACAGCGGCTCGTAGCGGGGCGTCAGCGGAACGTCGTATCCCCCATAGCCGTAAACAAGGGTCGCCGAACAGTGGTCGAACTTGAAGTCGCGGCGGCGCGTGACGCTGTAAGTAATGAGTGTGCCGTCGGAACTGCGCGCCTGGTTGTACTCAGTGAGGAGGTTGGACGCATCGAACAATGCGGGTTGCTGATAAAGGGGCTGCTTTTCAGCTCCAGTTTGCGGATCCACCTGCACAATTCGATCAGGCAGGAGCGGAGACTGTTCATGCAGCAACAATTGGCCCTGCGCGAAGTCCATGATCTGGATGTATCGTCCACCCGGCCGTGGAATGATCCGCGCCTCCCATGTGCCTGCCTTGCGCGGGCTCAGCTCCACCAGCCGGCTCGCATAGTCGTGCAGCAGCTCAACAAACAGGCGTCCGTCGCCGGATCGGGTGCCGCGAATCGCATCATCGCCCGTGGGGGCATAGATCACTTCGACTGATGAAATCTTCCCCTCGCGCATCAATGTGTTCAGATCGATCGCAGCCAAAGTCCCGTTGGGCACCACGACCCCGCTCTCCAGGGTCCAGTCCCGGTTCGGACGGATCAACAGCTTGCCCGCATGAACGCCCATGACAGCCGCGGCTTCCGGCAAGGCAAGCGGACGCGAGTTTCCATCGAGCGAGACCAGCTGATATTCGCGCCGCTCGAAGTCTTTGTCCCGAGCGGCAACGAAGTTGCCGGAGGCCGCTCCCTTGACCAGCTCGACACTTACACCGGCGTCCGAGTCGCGGCCTTCGAACAAAGTGTGTGACGATCCCAACGGGGTGCCACGCCGCCATACTCGGATCGTGCGCGCAGTCAGCCCTTCCGTCATTTCGCTGCGAACGAGCGCCGGCGCGACGAGCAAAGTGTCCGCGTCATACCACCACGTCTGCGTCTTGCTTTCCAGGATGTGAAAGCCATTGCGGACGAACTGCTTGCTGTGCAGATCGAATTCCCGCTGCTCGGCGGCGTCCTTGCCATTGCGAGACAGGGAGATGAGACAGCGGCTCTCGAGACAATCGGCACCGGCGAAGATGAATCTGGCATGCTCCGCCACCGCGAGCGCCTGGATGTCGATGACGGTCTCCCAGTTCGGCGCTCCAGCGAGATAGTCACCGCGCCTGGTACGCCGCCACACCCCGAACGGACTGTCGCGGGTCTGCCAGTATTGGTAGACGTGGTCACCCATGAACGTTACCGGCGTGAGACGGCCGGGATCGGTCAGGATGTCAGCCGCCGCGCGCTCAAAGGTTGCGAAGCGCGGATCCGCTCGCAACTGCGTCAGAGTTTGCGAGTTCCGCTCCTCGAGCCACTTGATGGTCTGGGCACCGTGATCGTTGAGCCAGGCAGGCCCATGCTCCGAGGCGCCGTGCGCAAAAGCCGCCAGCAGCACAAAAGACATAACCGACATTCGAGCAAGGCCATTTACACGGATTTTCACGGGTATTGTTCCTTCTGTCTTAGTCCGCACTAAGCTGCGTTGACTACTAGCCTGAGAGTCACCCTCGTACAACGATTCATCCAGCAGAAATTCCTCGTAAGCTCATTCCTTGAGCGCGGCGTAGGCCCGAAGTGCCAGTCATTCCCGGGCAGCGCCCACATACCTGCCCGCCCGAGGACAGGTATGGATACCACCGTCGATCGGATTACGAAATTACACGCAACGATTTCAGGCGCGAAAAATCACGGTCGTGAGTGACGAGCGCATCGGCGTTGATGGCAAGAGCAGCGGCAGCTTGTACCGCATCGGGCAATTTGAGGCCCAAAGAGGCCCGCAGCCGTGCCGCACTCTCCGCGATGTCGATATCGAGGTCTACGACCTGCCAGGATTCCAAGATGGCGCGATAGCGGCGGGCGAGCGCCTCATCGCTGGATTTAAGAGGTCCTGTCAGCACTTCGGCAAGAGTAATTGTAGTGATCGCAAATCGTAAATTGCCCCTACGGTGCGCTTCGAAGAGCGGCTGGAAGCGTGGTCCGAACTCAGCGTTGCCGTCGAGACAATAAATGATCGGAGCTGTATCGAGTAGCAACAGAGGTTGTTCAGGTAGCCCCGATAAGTCTAACGGTTCCATTCGTCACGCAGCTCGCGCAGGGTTCGACTGCTATCTTCGCCCCACAGACCACGGCCCGATCCCTTGACAGGTAGCAGCGGCAGTTGGCGAGCGCCTCCGGTGAAATCGGCCATGGGTACAATGGCGGCGACCGGTCGGCCATGCTTGGTGATGACCGTGGAGCGCCCATTCTCGGCCGCCGTTAGGAGATCGGGAAGCTGATTGCGGGCTTCTTCAGCCCCTTTGCGCACCGGAGTAGTCATAAGTCACCTCGCCATGAACCGTACGGTACTGTACGGAATTAGTCAAGAGTAGTGCGTCGTCAGTGCGGTCGTGCCTAGTTTAGTTTGGACAGCACCATGGCCAGGCCTGAGCTGTAGTTGACCTCGATCGCCTTTGCCGCGCCGGCGAAATCCGAGCGGGCGATGCAATCGATGATCGCTTCATGTTGCCCCGTCGACAGCTCGAGCAGGGTTTCGTCGGCCATATAGACATACTCGTAGCGCAGCAGTTGCCGCCGCACACTGTCGGTCATCGCAACCAGCGTGGCGTTCGGGCATCGCCGCAGCATCAGCTTGTGGAATGCGGTATCCGCTGCAATCGCCTCCAAAGGGCTGCGTCGGCGGCGGCCGAGCGCCTTGTTGGCGCGTCGCAGTTCTTCGACATCGAGCGCCACGAGGGGGGCGGAGAGAGACAGGGCGAAACCCTCGAGCGCGGCCAGGATGGGGAAGAGTTCGCGGGCTTCGCGATCGTCCAACGGCTTGACAGAGAAGCCGACTCCCGGCGAGGTGAGTACAAATCCTCCCTGATGCAATCGAAACAAAGCTTCACGTACCGGAGTGCGGCTGACGCCTAGCTTCAATGAGAGCTTGCTCTCGACCAGTCGCGTACCGGGCCGATAGGTTCCGTCCAGAATACCGGCTAGCAGTCGCTCGTAGATGCGGTCGTGCTCGGCGTCGGGCTTAGGGACTTGCAATTGCGCTCCGATTTACGGTGGGTGACATGTTACTATCGTATACAATATAGACAATATTGTGTACAGTGATCGCGCGAAAAGAATCGCGCTCCCGCACTTTTTGGAAGGGTTCGACGAACATGCTTACCATCACCGGTCTTTCGAAGACCTACCCCAACGGCGTCAAGGCGCTCAACAATCTCTCCCTCACCATCGGCAACGAGATGTTCGGCTTGCTTGGTCCCAACGGAGCGGGCAAGAGTTCGTTGATGCGTACCATTGCCACCCTGCAGGACCCCGACACAGGCAGCATCGAGCTGGATGGCATCGATGTGCTGCAGGACAAGGCCACCGTGCGCCAGCTGCTCGGTTATCTGCCGCAGGAGTTCGGCGTATATCCCAAGATGTCGGCGCTCGACATGCTGCACCATCTCGCGATCTTGAAGGGCATTACGAACAAGACCGAGCGCACCCAGATGGTCGACGCTCTGCTGAACCAGACCAACTTGTGGAATGCGCGCAAGAAGGCGCTCTCGACCTATTCGGGCGGCATGAAGCAGCGTTTTGGCATCGCGCAGGCTCTGCTTGCCAATCCGAAGTTGATCATCGTCGACGAGCCGACCGCGGGGCTTGACCCCGCCGAGCGCAATCGCTTTTTGAACCTGCTCAGCTCCATCGGCTCCAACGTCACCGTCATCCTCTCCACCCACATCGTCGAGGACGTGCGCGAGCTGTGTCCGCGCATGGCCATCATCGCCGCCGGAGAGGTGCTGCTCGAAGGCGCGCCCGCCCAGGCGCTCGATGTGCTCGAGGGAAAGATCTGGTCCAAGGTAGTCGCCAACGACGACGAACTGCGCGCGCTCGAAACCTCACTCAAGGTGATTTCCACCCATCTCATCGGTGGCCTCCACGAGGTGCGGATTTTTTCCGAGAGTTCGCCCGGCACAGGCTTCCAAGCCGTCGACTCCGGCCTCGAAGACGTCTACTTTCTGCGCCTCGCAGAGCAGGCCACCCGCCAGGCGAAGCACTGATTTTGCCCGCAGGCCAGCGCTTTTTTGCCGGTGGCGGGCTGCGGCCCCGCCGCGAGGGGTTGGACGGCACAGGCCGCTGACCCATCCACCGCATCATCTTCGGAGAACCGCTCCATGTCACAGTTCTGGGAATTCTTCACATTCGAACTGAAGTTACGCGCCAAAAGTATTTCCACCTACGTCTACTTCGCGCTGTTCTTCTTCCTCTCGTTCCTGTCCATCGCCGCCGAAGGCTTCGTCAATTCGGGGAATGACAAGGTTCTGCTCAACGGTCCCGCTTCCACCAGCTTCATCTACACCATCTTCACCTTCTTCGGCATGATCGTGATCGCCGCCATCTTCGGCACCTCGATTCTGCGCGACTTCCAGCGCGACACGTACGCGCTGATCTTTACCAAGCCCATCACCAAGTTTTCCTACCTGGGCGGGCGCTGGGCGGGTTCATTCCTCGCAACAGTCGCCGTCTTCTTCGGCCTGGTGCTCGGCGAATTTGCCGGCACGCTTGCCCCCTGGGCCGACCACATGCGTATCGCGCCCGGCCACTTCGGCTGGTATCTCCACGCCTTCCTCGCCATCTGTGTGCCTCAGATTTTCTTCCTCGGCTCGCTGTTCTTCACCGTCGCCGCGCTCACCCGCAAGCTGTTCATCGTCTATCTACAGGGCGTGGTTTTCTTCGTCTGCTATCTCATCGTCAACGCCGTCTTCACCGTCACCCTTTCGCTGGAGCACTTCTGGTCGGCCATCTTCGATCCCGTCGGCCGACAATTGCTCCGTGCCATCACCCTCTACTGGACACCGGTCGAACAGAACACCCTGCAACTGACCTGGTCGGGCGTCTTCCTCTACAACCGTCTGCTATGGAGCGGCGTCGGCCTGCTCAGTTTGGTTGCCGTCTGCGTCTTCTTCCCGCTCTCGGTGGAGGCGCTCACCGCCGTGTCCCAAGGCCGTCGCGCCGCGCGCGAACGCGCAAACGAAGCCTCAGAGGTCCGCGTGTCGCGCACCTTGATCGCCAAACCACTGCCCGTCGTCCACCAGGTCTTCGGACGTTCCACTACCTTCTTTCAGTTCCTCTCGCTCACCAGGCTACGGGTCAAGAACATCCTCTCCGAGCTGCCCTTCTGGGGCATCCTCGGCGTAACCGTGGTCTACACCTTCTTCGCCGGCAACTTCGCCGGCCACAACGGCGATGTCAATGTTTACCCCATCACCTTCCTCATGCTCGGCACCGTCGGGGGCATCGCCAGGCTCTTCCTCTACATCCTCGCCACCCTCTACGCCGGCGAACTGGTCTGGCGCGAGCGCGACACCGGCTTCGCCGGCATCCACGACGCTCTACCCATGCGCGAGTCCACCGACTGGCTCTCCAAACTCGCCGCCCTGGCCACGATCGAACTGATGGTGCTCACTGTCGTCACGCTCTGCGGCATCCTCAGCCAGACCTTCGCCGGCTACTATCACTACGAGCTGCTCGAGTACTTCAGAGAACTCTACGTCATCGTCTTCGCGCAGGTACTCATCTACAGCCTCGCGGCGCTGTTTTTCCAAACCATTCTCAGCAACAAGTTCATCGCCCACGGCATCGTTATCGGCCTCTTCGTCTTGAACATTGTGCTGTTCAGCGTCGGCTGGGAGAACACGCTCTATCTATTTGGCAGCACCCCGACCTATATCTACTCGGACATGAATGGCTACGGTCACTTCGTCCCCGCGCTCTTCTGGTCCATCACCTACTGGCTGGCGTTCGCCGCTCTGCTCGGAGTGCTGTCCATCGGCCTCGCGCTGCGCGGTTCGGACGACTCCTGGGCCGCTCGTCGGCGGCTCTTCCGTCAGCGCGTACCGCGGCTCATGCCTGCCGCCGCCGTCTGTCTCGCCGTCGGCCTCGGCAGCGGCGGCTGGTACTACTACAACGCCCACGTCCTCAACCCGTACCTCAACACCAAGGCGCAGCGCCACATCCAGGCCGAGTACGAACGCAACTACAAAAAATACCAATTCCTTCCTCAGCCCAAGATCCTCAGTGTCGACGCCAACATCGACATCTTTCCCGAGCGCCGTTCCTTCTCCGGCAGCGGCCACTTCGTCCTTCAGAACAAGACCGATCAGCCCATCGCACGGATACACATCTCCGACGGCAAGCTATCGGTATCCAAGGTCGCCTTCGACCGGCCCTTCCATAAGCTCTCCGGCAGCTCGCGCGGCGACTACAGCATCTACGCGCTAGAGCAGCCATTGCAGCCCGGCGAGAAGGCCAACATGACCTTCAGCGTCGGCGAAAGCCCGCGCGGCTTCCGTGACGGCAACGAGCGTCCCGAACTCGCCTATAGCGGCACCTTCTTCAATGCCGGCTACTTTCCATATATTGGCTACGACTCCAAGGCGGAGCTGACCGACCCGCGCCGCCGCCGCGACGAGCATCTTGGCCCGGTCACCGATCTCCCTCATCGCGGTGACCCTCTCGGAAGCCGCACCAACCTCATCAACCCTGACTCCGACTGGATCACTTACCACACTGTCGTCAGCACCACAGACCACGACTCTGAAGGACAGCCCCAGATCGCCATCGCCCCGGGCTACCTGCAGCGCGATTGGCACCAGAACGGTCGTCACTACTTCGAATACAGCATGGGAGACGTCAAGACCCTCGACTTCTTCAGCTACGTCTCCGCCCGCTACGAAGTCAAACGCGAGGTCTACGAAGGGGTCAACGGTCCGATCAACATCGAGGTCTACTACGATGCCCACCACCCCTACGACGTGGACGATATGATCGCCTCGTCCAAGGCCGGCCTCGACTACTATGAGAAGAACTACAGCCCCTATCAGTTCAAACAGTTTCGCATCCTAGAATTTCCGCGATATCGCAACTTCGCGCAGTCCTTCCCCAACACCGTCCCGTACTCCGAAGGAATCGGCTTCATCGGCCGCGTCGCCAAGCCGGGTGACATCGACTTCACCTACTTTGCCACCGCCCACGAGCTGGCTCACCAATGGTGGGGACATCAGTTGGTTGGTGGCGCCGTCGAAGGCTCCAACATGATGTCCGAGTCGCTGGCTGAATACTCCGCGCTGCGCGTCGCTCAGAAAAAATACGGCGACGAACAAATGCACAAGTACTTGAGGCACGAACTCGACGGCTACCTCGCTGGCCGCGCCGGCGAAGCGGTCAAGGAACCGCCCATCGTCCTGGTCCAGCGCGAGGCCTACGTGTGGTACCAGAAGGGCTCACTGGTGCTCTACGGCCTCTCCGACTACATCGGCGAAGACAAAGTCAACCTTGCCCTGCACAACTTTCTCACCGAGTACCGATACGCCAACGCCACCGACGCGCAATCCGGTCCCTACCCCGACACGCGTGAATTCGTCGCCGCGCTGCGCGCCCAGACTCCGCCCGAGTATCAGTACTACATCACCGACGCCTTCGAAGACATCGTGCTGTACGACAACAAGGCGATCTCAGCCAGCTACGTGCGAACTCCCGACAAGAAGTACAAAGTCACCCTGACGGTGCAGGCCAAGAAGCTCAAATCCGACGGCAGCGGCAACGAAACCCCCATAGCGATGGCCGACTACATCGACGTCGGCGTCTTCAGCGGCACGAAGGATCACGAGAAGACGCTTTATCTGAAAAAGGAAAAGTTCACCTCGGACAATCGAGGCAAGCGGACCTTCGAGATCACGGTCGACGAGCCGCCCACCCGGGCCGGCATCGATCCCATCAACAAGCTCATCGACCGCATCGCCGACGACAACACGATTGGCGTGACCAAGCCATAACGCTGCAAGCTTCCGTTGCAGGGCGACTTGGACGCAATGAGAACGGACTGATGATACTGGTCGATACCAGCGTCTGGCTTGCCTGTGAGGAAGTCGGCGTCCAACCAGACTTGAAGGCTATCGCTCACGGGGATTTCCGCCGCTGCCGCGGCTCTTTGTACCTGGACGTATGGCGGGCGCGCGGCGTCGAGGCCTAAGTTCATTGTCTTGCAGCAGACGGCCAAGCTTGTCATTACTGGCAATCAGATCCAGATCCGACTCAAGCCCCAATACGGAGAGAATGCGCATCAGGGTTCCCAAAGCGTCACCTCCCCGGGGAAATAACGGAAGCTGAATGTCCCGCGCCGCTCACCGGATTTCCGATGGGCGGCCATCGCGGCCTGATACCGATGATGTCTCAGGCGGCGCGTTATTGCTGCCCGTCGCTAGGCTCTTAAGCTGTTGCCGGAACCAACCGTCGGATCGACCGGCGGACTTCACCCCCGCGAACCTCTGCGGTCGCTGACACCGGCACAACATTTCCTGGGAATTGAGACTTCACTGCGTTCGCTGATCGGCGAGCTACCGGCGAAGCTGCGGTCGGTGAACGCGATCGGCGAGGAGGAATATCGGCGGGCGCTCGGCGAACCCATCGTCGTTGCCGGCGGCCGGCCGCCCGGATGACGTGTATGATGTTTCTTATGAAACAGTTGCGCAAATCCAGCGCTGAACGCGCGAATATTGTCCTCGATACGAAGCTCGTCGAGCGGGTCAAACAACTTGCCAATGTCGAAACGACCCGGGATGCCGTCCATCGGGCGCTGGTTCTTGTTGCGGTTGGACCATGATGTCCTTTCTAGCTCCCGATTCCGCATTGTTGAGTTCTTTTGCACGTATCCCTCGTGGCGCCTCATTGGCGCTGCCGTTGCTCCTCATCTTCCTTTGCTCCGGCTGTATCTCCTCGCGGGGCCGAATCGGGCCGGTGGACGACCCACCGATGGTCGCCGATACCCCTTCAGCACCCCTGTTGCACGATGTTCCAGTGGCGGCGAGCGAGACGAAGAGCGAGGGTGACAGTGAAGTTCCGGTGGCCGTTGCCGAGTCGGAAAAGCAGGAGGCGCCGCTTAAACCGGGCGACTTGCCTGAGTTGATCGTCAAGGGACGCACCCGCGACGTCCTCATCCGCGACTTGGTTGCCGAGGGCCAGGCGCAGCTGCGCGATGTGGAGCTTCAATACGTCTTTACCGGTAAGGCTGGACACGAGGTAATGCGCGGCCGGCCGGTCGCCTTCGCCTTGTGGAGCGAGACTCAAAAGCAATGGACCATTGCCCACCTGGAGATCCCCCGCCCACCCGTGAAATGGAAGCCCGGTCGCGGTGAATTGCCCTTCACCATGCGTACTCCCGGAATTGAGGCGCGGCACGTCAAGGGAACGGGAGCGGAGCGGCTCATGTTCGAATTTTCGCGCGGTGGCGAAGAGCTGAAGGTGTACGGCCGCAAGTTCCCGGTGTTCGACAACACCCTCATCAAAAAGAAGCGCTGGCGCGAGGCGGCGGCGACGGCACGATCCATTGTCTACTTGCCCTATACCGCCGATACCCTCGACCCGCGCTTCATTACCAGCGGCAGGGACTTCCTGCTCGCCACTGCACGGGGCGCCATGGACGAACTTCGCGAAGCGAACGTTCCGAGCGAGGCCTTTCCGGGCGCGCTGCTCGCGGACGTGATCCCCGCGGAG
Source organism: uncultured Gammaproteobacteria bacterium (assembly GCA_963779985.1). Classification (GTDB taxonomy): domain Bacteria; phylum Pseudomonadota; class Gammaproteobacteria; order Steroidobacterales; family Steroidobacteraceae; genus Bog-1198. The sequence continues at coordinate 28,952 of CAVZZW010000004.1, read as the reverse complement.
GTCATTGCGACGCTCGCAGTGATCGAACAGACCGACGATGGGGACTTCCTCGAGAAAGGCTCGGGTGCATTCGACGAGGTGCTCAGCCAATATGGACTGAAGCGCGAAGAAGCGTATCGCTATAGCGTCTCGAGCGCGAAGGCGTTGGGTCCGATGCAGTTCACCGATCGGCGCGGCCATGGCACCTATTCGTTCGTCGTGCGCAGCTGTCGCGGCGCGCAGCTGGACCCCAACTTCGAGCGCGGCTCGACCCGCCTGAAGAATGCCATGAAAGCAGCCGTTTGCCTGCTGGACATTGATCTCTCACAGATGAGCAGTGAAATCCGTACCGCCTACCGCGCCAAACCCGACGTGCTCGGCATCTTCCCCGTCGCTGCCTACAATGGCGGTGGTCGCAACGTCGCCAAGCTGTATCGCGCGCTCAACCGGATGGGTGTGCAACTGGCCGCACTACGGCGAGCCGGCAAGCTGGCACCGGGATCCGCCGTCGTCTGTCCCTGTGTATGGCGCGAGGAAGGCTCTGTAGTGCAAGCGGTCAGCATTCCGCGTTACAACCGCGAAAATAGCGGTTACATCGAAAAGTATCAAAGCATCCTCAGTCTTTTCGACCGAGTGGGTACGGGCACGGGCACGGGGGAATAGCGCGGCTCTCACTTCGCAGCAGTAGGACTGCGAACAGATCGTGTGATTGATTTAAATGGTGGGCCGTGTAGGGATCGAACCTACGACCAATTGATTAAGAGACGTAGATGCAGACAAGCTTTTATACTAGCAAAAACAATCACTTAAAACCTCATAACTGTGCCACGATTTGCCGAGTTACTCCGAGATAAGCCTTTGAATTCCTAGATAGCCATATCTTTCAATTGCACAACAGATACCGCGACTAAATCCGGGTTCAAATTATGTCGGACTAGCGGACACGGTCCTGTCTGGGGACTCTGCAGGCGGCTAGTCCCAAGATCTGTCGACTGTTGAATACAATCACCCTCGATCCACTCCACACCGCATAAAGGCCCGGACTGATTACGCTCATTTCAGTACCTTCCCCCGGCAAGTGGGCGAGTTCGCGTAAAGTCCATTGTCCGCGGGCAGTTCGGGTCAACAAACCGACTACTCCAAAATTGAAACCCATGTGATTCAAACCCGTGATAAAAACGGCGCCATCGTCGTCGGGTTCGATTCCCATAATGCCAAAGTCTTTAAACAAGACCGCTGATCGACCACCGTCTGGATTCCAAACCAGGCTGCCCCCAAACTCTCCATGATTCACACCTGTCAGGAGCCCTCGAGGTCGTTTCAGCCGCGCAGTCACCGTATAGGGGTCCTGCCTGCGGCGTCTGTCCGGCAATCCGAAATCAATTGATTGCCATTGCCATTGCTCTTGGGAGCACAGAGCCAAATCATCGAGTACGTAGCCGTCAACAAAATCGCCTCGGGCGGTGCCATTATAATAGATCGAGCGCTTACTCGGTTCCAACGCAGGTGCCGGTGCCTCGGGCGGCAAATCCAACGCATCGAGCGATGCGGTTGCTATTCGTCGGACTTCCGGTAGCCAATGAGTGTTCGCGATGACGCGAAGATCGGGAGCGGCCTCCGCTGCCCTCAACCGTCCAAGGTCTCTGGCCGCAGCGTAGACCACCCGCCAATCGGCATCGGCCAATGCTATTCGAAGGGCGACGGACGCAGGACGATAGCCGATTACTCCGAAGGTGATGGCTCCCATCAATCGCTCATCCGCGCTATTTGACTTCAAGAATGGTAGCAATAACGGCCCGGCGACAGCCGCGTTGGTCCCAAAGCGCCAGATTTGTTGCAGACATAGTGTGGAGTGCAGCCAGCCGTAGTAGTCCATTGGAGCAGCCTCCGGACGACATTTCCCGGCGATTGACTGTATTGCCGCGGGATCTTCCGCGGACAACAAGGCGTCGATGGCCGCCAACCGCAGTTCTTCTTCTGGCGCCGTAAGTAAAGGATGTAGGCGTCCGGTCGATCCTCGTGCCGCCTGTCCCAGAGCGGCGATACCTCGCAAGGCTCCAAGTCGAGCCTTGATTTGTTGATCAGGATCGGCCGCCAATTTAGACCAGGTTTCAGCGAACGGAGACGCGGCAGCGCCCATTCTGGTTATGACCCCAGCTGCGGCACGAGCCGACTCTGGATACTCGAGCAAGGGAAACAAATAAGGGACGGCACGCAGCCCAATTTTCGATAGCACGTAGTCAGACTGTCCCATGTCAGCGAAGCGAATATCATTTGCGAGCACTTCAATCGCTTCCGGAGTGCCTATATCTCCCAACGCGTGAGCTATCATACCGCCATGATTTGAGGCGAGGACTTTGGCCAGCTCGGGGACGTCTTCGTCGGTCCAACCACCCCATGCGCTCAACAAGAGGTCCGCCAATTGTCGCGATCTCAAGTCGGTGCCGACGGCACGCTCCAGCAGCGCGTGCCCCATCGGCCTTCCAAACCGCTTGAGGTTCAACACGGCGCCTGAGACGTCTTCGATGCGGCCATTATACGATTTTGACCAACTGTCTAAGACAAGCAGACACGCATCGACCCCGGTGCAAGCGCTGGTCTGTTCCGTCAAGAGTTGATCGCTGCCGGCCCTATTTGTGAAAAATAAAAGAGATGCAACAGTCAATCCAAATTTGAAACAAATAGGTGTTCTCAATTCCACCTTCCTTGAACCGGATCCCAGTTGCTTTGATCGCTGCCTCCCGTGATCAACCCATCGGCAAATGAAACCACCCGCTCAAGAACAATCGAGAAGTCCGTGGGAATCGTACTATCGAGGCGCTGTTTTCGTAACCAGGCGCGCCAACGCGTCTGAGCAATTGCGGTATATCCATTGAGAGCGATCCGCAGTGGAGCTAGTTCAGCATCGCGGAATTGGGCTACACGCTCCATTGACGATTTCAATGTTTGACCGTTGATTGCGTAACGCCCAATCAGAACATAGATATCAACGAAGTCTCGCCAACGCGTATTTGTCGTACCGCGCTCGAGCGCCGTGACGATCTTCTCGGCGAGCACCATCTCCAGCGGGTAGCCGCGGACAACGATCACGCCGTCGATCAGACGCGGGACACTAATCTGCTGCGGCGCAGGCCAAATAGGATCGCCGACGTTGACGTCCACGTGGAATCGAATCACAGCTCGCGAAAGTGTTCCTTCGAGCGTGACGCGAATTCCGCTGTAGCTATCTTCCTCGCGGATGGTCTCGGCAGCGGCGCCGTTGGAATCGAACTCCATGCCATCCTCAAGTGAAATAGCGGCGATTGTTTGTACCGCCGACAAAACCTTTTCGGCTGTGTTCTCAATCGCGCGGACGGCAAAGTCGATATCACGAGTCGGCCGCCGTGCATCCAGCGCTGCAAGTAAGACACCGCCTTTCAGGATGAAGGTGTCGGCGAACTTCGAATGGACCAGGCGATCGAGAAAGCATTCCAAGGCGTACAGCTGGATGAGTTCATCGGTGGGCCGTCCCCTGCGCTTCGCCTCTCTTTGGAGATCGAGATAGCGGCGGCCGGCCAGAGTGGCGTTGCTCGCGCGCCTCACAGAACAATCTCTAGTGCATTGCGAACGGCGCGCTCGGCGCCATGTAGGGACTTTGCCATCTCGATCAAGGCAGCCGGTTTTGAGCCTTTGCGGCCTAACCAACGACGCAGCGCTCCCCAGGCGATGTCGGATCCTTCGCGGTGCCGCAACCGAATCATATCGACAAGCGTGCGCTCGGGCGAATACACGCCAACAGCGAAGCCCTCCCCGACCTTGACCTGGCCTCGGCCCAATTCGAATGTGTCTTTTGCAAAAACGCGAATATCAACGGGTGACTGAAGCACCGGAATTCGGTTTCCCCGTGGAACTGCAACGTCGATACGCGTCGGAATGCTGTCCGTCAGACCGTGACGCGCGAGCGCAGTCGTCAAGCAAAGAGTTCCCTTGGGAATGCGGTAGGCAATTTCCAAAAGGTTCTGGTCGATTTCCGGTGCATCTGCCCACCGGTACAGACCCCGGCTGATTTGCTCAACAATTCCTTGGTCCCGGAAGGCATAGAGGCGCTCCGCGGACAAACCGCGAGCTATTGCCTCGGCGTAAGTAAAGACCGAAGGGAGTTTCTTGTGAAACGGAATTACGGCTCTGGTACGCACCGATGAAATCGTATACAGATATATGCATTCTGTCTACACTTTCATCGGATACCTGAGGGCGGTGGAATTGGTATACGCAGCGAGGTCCGCACTCGCCGGGCTCTAGCTTTTGAGTGGCGTACGAGACCCCCCCGAAGCTACCCCATACAGGTTCGAATCCTGTTATCTGCACCTCGATTCTCGCATAAATATCAGTAGGTTGACAGGGATAAGGCAGGGACTCTCGCTGAATCCGTGAAATAAGTGTTTGAAAGGAGCGGTGTATTGGAGGCACTATGAAAGTGCGATGCACTCAGTGCTCCGGTAGCTCAGCGGATTAGAGCAGGCGCATGCTAAGCGCAAGGTCGCGGGTTCGACTCCCGCCTGGAATCTAGATAAGCCCCGCCAATCCCGACGGGGCTTTTTTATTTCTGCATCGTCGACTATCGATTCATTTTGGCGGTGGGATCTTCCCGTCGCGGATGTGGCGCTGCCACGCCTCCGCGTGCGCGGAGTTCGTTAGATCGATCTCGCCGACAACTGCGTGATAGTTGGGCGTCACCATTGCAGAGAATAATCGAATCGCGAGGATAACTAATGCGCGCGTGGGGCTGGTGAACTGCATGGATATATTCATTACGTGATCGCCGCCGGGAACTGCTGCGGGGATATCCCAACTGCCACCGACGTGCAAGAAATAGTCATCTGACGTTCCGCGAATCTGATCGGTTACCAGCGGCGTGAACGCCCCATGGCCTAATTCGGCGGTTGCGTAGGAATAACCGATCTTCGCCAGTAGCCGCGCAAATTCGTGCGGTTGCGCTTTTAGTCGGTGACGCTTGTTCCATTGCGGGTATTTCTCCTGCATCGCCATTTCAGTGTCATGGTCGGTTAGGATTGAAACCGTCCAACGCAGGTGATCAGTTCCGTACGGTAAACCCGAGAGAATCCGCGCTTCACCGAATTTATACAGCATCACTGGACAGGAATACTCACGAAGGGGCACTTTCATCGTCGTTCCATCCACGCAATCGACTATCACGTGAGTTTTTTCCTTTCTTTGTTTCTTGTGTCGGGTAGGGAAACCCCTCCTCGCTCTGAATTGACCCCACTCGCGATCTAAAACCGGTGTCTCAATCTGGCTGTTGATAATTCTCTCGCATGAAGGGCAACTCGCTTCGTCGAGAATCAGATTGCCGCCCATCGCCAGCGGAATGATGTGTTCGTCGCCAAATTTCCTCGACCCCTTCGCGAGGTTGGTTTCCCCGCAGTAGATGCATTTGCCAACGGCGCTGTAGTGGACGTCTGCCATTGCATCAAGAGTATCCGAGAACGTGGAACATACCGCAGTGAAGAAAACAGGCGACCGGCGTAACTGATTATTTTTGCGGGCCAAATTGGGGGCAGTGTAGGGATCGAATCTACGACCAATTGATTAAGAGGTTGCCCAGGCGCAAACCCAAGTGATCTCGCATGGTGTCAATCCGGAGAAAATCAGTCAGTTACACCATTGACGCGTCATCTGAGATTCCTTGATGTCGGCTGACGATGGTAGCAGCGTGGTAGCATTTGCTCGTCACAGGGAGGAGTGCCGCTGCCATGCTAGGGATTTCGGATGCGATAGAGCTCACACAGAAGCTCGGCGAGCTCGTCAAGGCAACCGCCACCATCGGTCTCAAAGAGACGATAATGGAGCTGCGTGAGGCAGTGCTGAACGTCAAGGACGAGCTTCTGAAGCTTCGTGAGGAGAACCAATCGCTCAAGGAGACCTTGCTTGCGCGCGATGAATGGAAGTCACGGTCGGAAGCCTACGTGCTGACGCTGATGCCAGGTGGCGCAACGGTGTATCGATCGGAAGGGCCGCCCGAACATTTTGCTTGTCCAAGGTGCTTCGAGAGCCGCCAGATCCAAATATTGCAGGACCGACGAAATAGAGCCGGGAGCTATCAATGCCCTGGCTGCAACTACAGCTTTCTCGTTCAAAGCGGCGACTAATATGGGCGGCCGCTACGGCGGCCGCCGGCTGTCCACGATCCTCAGCAGGTGCGAGGCGAGCATTACCATCTCCTGCGCCTCGGCGGCCTCATTGATCGTCACATTCCTGTGCGAGTGCGGGTTCTTGTACGACCCAATCGCTCCCGCGAACAGCTGCTGAAGCGCTTCCCGCTCAGCCACCGGGTCCGCCAATCGAGTGAGCGGACCGGTCTCGGGGTGGAAGGCTTTGCGCATCAGCGTGACGCCGATATCGGTATCCGGAAACGCGGCCGCGTCGCGGACTGCGACCTCGACGGTCTTGAAGGCAAAAAAGACGGCCTTCTCGAACTCGCCACGCATCACGTCAATCCACACGCGCTCGGCGATAGACGAATGCAGCAATGCTCTCGGGAAGGCTGCTCCCTGCCGAAATGCTTTGAACTGCTCAGATGTGCGCAGATCCTTCGCTCGGCGCCCAAGTCGACGAAAGCCGTTCTGCCCGTTGATGCCTGGTTCCGGAACGATGAGCAGCTGATACTCCAGCCATTGCCACGCTTCCGTGACAGCCCCCTCAATCTCGCCGAGCAGTTGGCGCGGATAAGGGGACTCGCGCCCAGCGGTCCCAGCGATGTCGTTGTGGAGCGTCTGGATATGCATCTGCCCGCGGCTCGTTTGGGCCATCGCTTGCAGCACATACATCCCCAACTCCTCGGGAGGCATCGCGAGCAGCACCGTGGCGTCCGGGATGAGATTGACAAGCGACATCGTTAGAGCCCCCGTGTCGCAGCAGGCTGATGAGCTGGCCAATGCTCGCCGCCAGGTCGACTGCGGCCTGCACAATCCGTTTGCCGACGCGCTTCTGTTCGTCGAGCGGAGCCGCTCGCAGGCCGGGGTACGCCCGGTCAATGTCGCCCAGGATCTCGTCGGCGCGCGCGTTGTCATCGCCCTTGCCGTCCCGAGGAAATCGAGTCCCCAGGAACCACGTGATGAACGCGGAGACCTCCGGCGGCTGTTCCTCTTTGCACAGCATCCCGCAGTCGTGGCACGCGACCCATAGCATTGCCGCGTTCATTTCGTCATCGAGCTCAAGCCGAGCCGAAAGGTCCATCGACGCCTCGGGGTGCTTGAGGAAGTTCCGTGACCCATTGAGTATCGCCCAGAGTTCCTTTGTAGTCCGCTCTGGGTTCGCGGCCTCGATCTGCTCGAACATCCGCTCAACGCCTTGCGCTTCGCAGTGCTTCTCGTAGATCTCGCGTGCGGCGCACACCAGCGTATGGATCGCCGCCACGTCATCATCGTCGAAAAACATGCGGATCGCGGTCGTCAGTTGGCGATGGGCGTCGGCTTCGAGTTTCGTGATGATGACTACGGCCGCCTCCTCGGAGCTACAGATCTCGTGCGATCTCGGTCCCGATTTGAACGGACAATCTCCTGGGCGATTTCCCGCGCCGCGGCGGCCGGATCAGTGCCGCCCGCGATCAGAGTGTCGTAACCGCGGCCTCCAACGCGCACCGAGAGCGTCCGACCTTCAACAGCCCATTCGGCTTCTTCAGCCTGGTCGTCAACGTTCACGACGAGTCGCTCCGGACCTCGCGGGGCGTGCGCGCCGTGGTCGATCGTCTCGACGCCCCATCGCTCGCCATCCTCTGCATGCAAGACCACCTCCCCGCCCCGCCTGAGGAGACCTCGAGGATAGGCTGACTTTGACCGTGCGTGGGGCATCAGCAGAAAGTCATCCCCCAACGGATTCGGCAAATTCGCGAATCGGCCGCTGACCCCAGCACTCCGCTTATCCCGGCGAGCTCGGAGCGCAAAAGCGGCGCAACGTCTTCATTGGCGCCGTCCCGCCGGCTGGAGCAACTCTCGGTGTTCACGGCCGGCCATTGTTGCGCCTCCGGCGCGATCGATGGCCACGAAGACCTATTGCCGACCCCATACAGCGCCCTGAACCAAAACTCCTCGGCATCGGCCCAAGCGTGCGGGATCGCACGCAGATTCATCGCGATTATGCAGGCGTCGCCGGCGCCGACGTATCCCTTACGCCGATACCCATCGACGCATTCGCCTTCGTTCGAAAGGCCGTCGCAAGTCGAAAGGTGATGAGATCGTGCGGCACCTGAGCTGCCATGGCCTCGCCGTCGGCATCGATATAGACTGGCTCTGGGACCATATCTGGATGCAACGGATCTCCAGCAGTCGGCGCAATCGCCTCGATGAAAATCGGAGCTCGCTCGACGATGATCTGAAAATCGGGTCCTGGTTTTGGCGCGGATGGGCTAAGCCCGGCGCAACGCAATGCAGCACCCAGGTACATCTCGAACCATCGCTGGTGGAGCTCGAACGGAAATCGTTCGATGAAATTGCCATCCGCCAGATCAGAAAAGTCGCGCCCGACAACTCCTCGCATTGCTGTCTGACCAGAGCTGACCTCGCGTTTGGCGGCTCCCAGAGATTGCGGTAATTCTGAGCACAGCCTTCAGGAGGTGGAACCGCAAACAGCGAACGCGGCATCGTCACTCCCCTATGGTCTTGAAGGAATTTACCGAACAGGCTTTCATTATTTTTTTTCCCTGCTCGGGACCATGGTTGATCAGCGGGGATTTTTTGACATCTGTAAGTAAGCTAGCTATCGTCAAATCAAAGTGGTCTTTCATTTCTGCTTTTCGACCGACTGGGGAAGCATTTTCTTAGCGTGACTAGGTAAAACATAGACGCCTTCGAAGAGATGCTCACACACTGTCAGCGCTATTCCTAACTGCGCTGGCGTGTGCGGCTTAACTTCATGCGCTGCGTCGTTTCCTAGTGTGCGTATTTGATGAAGAATTGTAGCGCCTGCTGGCGTCAATACGCCTAGTGTAACCAGCATATCGATTTTGTCTTTTAAGTTGCCTTTGGTTGCGTTTTTGTCTTTGCAAACAGTCTCCACAAGAGCTCGAATGCCTATACCGGTAAGCACAGGCTGATCATTGTTCATCGCCTTTATTACTTCGTCGTAGATTCTTCTTAAATCTGTCGGAAGCATGTAAGAATCAATAATTGCGGTTCTACCGCCTTCGCGATTTGGATACAGCGTTTCTTTTTCGTTGTACTCCATGTTGCCGTACTGGTCGTGGTCCCAGTCTTCGCTGTGTTTGGCGGTCGTGCGGTATGAAATAGTATTGCAGCCCTGGCATTCGATAATCTGATTATCGATCCAGCCCGACATATTATTCTGGCCGTCATCAAATGACTCGGTGGCATAAGCCGAAGCCAGGATTTTATGGTTGGTGCTGGCGTGACAGGTAAGGCAGAGAACCTTAATTAATTCTCTGTTGTCGGTGCTTATCTCCAGCGTCCTGCTTATTTTGTCGCTGTCATCCATAACGACTCCCTGTCTATTAAATTGCACAAGTGCCAATTCATTGCACAGTGCACATTTTTTGATCAATCATCCATGACTGCAAGCTACTGAATTAGCTTAGAAATTTGGTGGGCCGTGTAGGGATCGAACCTACGACCAATTGATTACGAGTTGCCGTTTTGAGCACCATGGAGCGCGCTAACTTACGCCACACCTTACCATTCCAAGGCTTATTCTATAGGCTATTTGACGTTGTACGCTCCGACAACCAGGAGTAATATTTCGCTTGGTCACACATTGGTCACTCCCTTTTATCCGTAAGTGAGTCGTCGATGCCGCGAATCAAGCTACGCCAGGACACCGTCAAAGCGCTCCCCTATGTCGGCGTCGCGTCCGACAAGACACAATGCGTCTACTGGGACGAGACTTTCCCCGGATTTGGCTTGCGCGTCCTCCCAAACGGTCGCCGTGGATACGTGTGTTCATATCGAATCCAGAAACGGAAACGCCTCGCGGTCCTCGGCCGGGCCGACGTCGTAACGTTGGAACAAGCGCGCAGGAAAGCCCGAAGTTATTTGGGTCAAGTCTCGGATGGTGAAGACCCGCAGGAAATGACGGACAAAATTCGCGCGTCGGCGACCGTAAAAGCGCTCGTCGAGAAATATATTGAGCGTCACGCAAAGCCGAAGAAACGATCGTGGAAGGTTGACGAGTCGGCGCTGAATCGATTTGTGTTGCCCAAATTCGGTGCGCGTTTAGCGGCGGGCATAACTACTGCGGAAATTGCGAACCTTCACGCGGAGATTGGGCAAGACGCATGGGTACACCGCTAATCGCCTGGTCGCCATCATTCGCAAAATGTTCAACGTAGGGAGGAAACTGGGGCTCGTTCCCCGCGAAATTAGAAACCCAGCAACGGAGATCGAACGCTTTCCAGAGTTCAAGCGTCGTCGCTATGTGGCACCCGTCGAAATGCCGCGATTGGCGGCCGCCATTGACGCAGATATGAACGAATTTGCCGCTCACGCTATATGGCTTTTGCTACTGACCGGAATTCGCCGCAGCGAAATGCTTGCGGCCAAGTGGGAGGATGTGGATTGGGAGCACAGAACGCTTTTTGTGGGCAAAACCAAGAATGGCGAACCCGTGTTAGCACCGTTGAGTCGAGCGGCTATCACACGGTTAAAAATGATTCCTCGGCTTGAAAACAACCCCTACATTGTCTGCGGCGCAATTCCCGGCAAACCGCTGATCTATCTCGATGCAATGTGGCGCCGCGTTCGCAAGGAGACAGGCCTGCATGACTTAAGAATTCACGACCTTCGACGCACGGTCGGATCATGGCTCGTGAAGGACGGCGCGTCCCTTCACCTCGTGGGCGCCGTATTGAATCACAAGGATCAGAAAACGACGGCCGGCTATGCCTATTTTCAAACCCAAGACCGACAGAAGGCACTCGACAAACACGGGAAGAAAGTGATCGATCTTGCAACGAATCATCGTACCGAAACGCGATCGAAAGCCGACTCCGATCCACTGGATACGGAAGGCACCAAAATGCATACCGGCCGCTTTGCTCGCGAGGAACTATACGACATGGTGTGGTCTGAGCCTATGACCGTTCTATCCAAGCGGCTCGGCATTTCTGATGTCGGTTTCGCAAAGACTTGCCGGCGCCACGGAATACCTGTTCCAGAGCGTGGTTATTGGGCGCGAATTGCTGCCGGTCAAGTAGCCAACAAGGAACCACTTCCAGCCCAACAACCTGGAATGCCTAAAGTAATACGCATCAGAGTGGATCGGCGTGGTCAAAAGCTCAAAAATGCCGGCATCAATCTGTTGAGCACATGAGCATAGTTCGCAGGCGCTCGTTTAAACTCGCGGATCACCGAGACGAGATTTCGATCGTTGCCCCCCCCTTGCACCAGTACTATCACGCCGATCTAGAAAGGGACCATGCCGATCGCGCGTCTGTTGATGATCAAGAGGCAGCCGATCAACGAGGCCACTGCCGCGCGGCCATGGCACCGTAGGCGCACGCCACAGCTTTATGAAGAAAAACTGCCTCCGGCTGTGTAAATGCCGGCGCGAATGATCTCCTTTCGTCTCGCGCACGATACGCCCGACCCAGCCTTCCATCTCAGAAGCTACCGGAAGTTACCGCGCAGTTAAGAACTCGTGAGCTTCCTCGTTTCCCGAATTCATTCGCAACTCCATTCGAGCGCCGTACCACCCCTCATATCGCGAGATCGCCTCTCTACGCACGCCGCATGCTGCTATCGTGGCCCCCTACTTCCATGATCAGCAACTCCACCATCCTCGAATCGTCCATGACATTTCGCAACCCACGGTATGGGCTCAAACGCTCGGTCGAGATCTGTGATTCCAGTCGCAGCGCCGGTCGCGGCACGGTGTAACAGTATGGATATACACGCAAATGGAGAAGCGGACATGGACAATCTCGAACGAGAGATTCATCGACATCGCACAGCCCCTCGACTTCCTACCAGGATCGCTCGCCGGATTGATCACAAGTACGATCGGCACGAAGCACAATACGGTACGCGCATCGACGAGCTGGCTCGTAGCCTAAAGGGCTCTCCCAGCCTCTATAATCAGCGGGCAGATCTTCCAACCCTCGACCTGTTCTTCCGATCACATCACGTGATTGAGTTGGAAACCGTTGTCAACCCGACCGAAGAATTGTGGTGCGTCGGCACCGATAATTGGATTTCAATAGTGCGGCCACCGAATAGACTGCTTGTCCGAAATCCTCTAAGTGAAAAATTGGAGTCCTGGGGTCAACTCTTCTCCGCATCGAAGTCCTACGACGTACACCACAAAGACGGTGGCCGTAGTACGAAGTCGATCTTCTCCGGAAACTTCAATTATATTGCCCCTCTCGAACGCGCCGTCTTCGCCAAGGGTTACGGCATCCTTACGGCCGCTGATAAAATGCAGCTGTATGCAAACTTCGAGAAGCCCATCGGCAAGTCGCGCGCCGGCATAGATCTCACGCACCTGTGCCTGATGATCGAGAGAATTCCTCGACCACGCAGAAATCGCAGCGGCCGTAAGCACAAATCCGGCTGGATGGTTCGAGTTCACGGATATCCCGTCGGCAGACAAGATATTGCAAGGGACCTTCGCGGCACCGATGTCGTCGTACCAAACATTCCACTACCCGAAATTCCTTCTTACTTTTCCCGGAAAGGTTCCCGCGCCGGCTAAACTCCTCTTGCCGTCAGAATGGATGGAATTGCGGCAGTAAAACGATTTTTAAAACGAGGTTGCGCAGCTGCTTGGGTAGTAAGCGGGGTGAATCATGCTGCAGATAGCCAGCGGTAAATTCTTCGGCACCGAAAGGTGCTATGAAACGCCTCACCGGGGCATTTTTTACACAAACTACAGGATATCTGAGGGCGATCCGATCCAGACCACCGTCGGGATTATGGCTTCCTCGGGCGACGCGACCAGCCCCGCGACTCTCACATATGAGATAACTGAAAAAATCGAGTGGCGGGAGCCTGAACCAGGCGTGGTGACCTCAACGGGCGGCGCGGAACTGATAGACGACTATGCCGCTGTTATTGCGTTTGCGCTAAACATACTCTGCACTCCCAATCCAGAACATGCGCGCCGCCTGACAGCAGGCGGCGCAGCTGGCCTAAGACGCTCGAACGACCCCTCCAAGTATCTTCGCCGCGTCTTTGATACCGAAGTTCCAGGGCGACCCGAAGACGCCACGCTTGTAACTGCCTTCGTCAAGGCACTCCTCGGGCTTAAACGCGAATCCTACACTGGAGCCATTCGTGCAATACGACGGTATGTCACGGCGACACATCGAATCGCAGACGACACAAGCCTCGCATACGCCCTATTTGTCATGTCGATCGAAGCCCTGGCACAGACGGCAGATGTGCCCGTTGCTACCTGGTCCGAGTATGATCAAAGCAAGCGGCACCGAATAGACGATGCCCTGACAGATTCGCCAGCCGAGTTGTCCGACCGCGTTAGATCTGCGGTACTAGCGAACGAACACGTCGCCGCGTCGCGCAGATTTCGCGAATTCTCCATACAACATGTCGCGCCGGAATTCTTCCGTGCCGAAGCAGCGGATTGTATCCTGCCAGTTAGCCGGCTCGATCTCGTAATGTTACTCAAACGGGCATACGACATCCGGTCTGGGTACGTGCATCGTCTTGAGGGAGTGCCAAAACTGCTCACGGGACCGTTCAGTTACGCCGAGACGATTGAAGTCGACGGCAAACCAACGCTCACATTCGAGGGCCTGGCTCGCTTGGCGCGGCACGTTATCATCCAGTTCGTTCACCGATCCCCGAAGGTCGAACGTGAAACTTTTGACTGGCACGCGGCACTGCCTAATATCTTTCAGATGCGATTGGCTCCGCAGTATTCGGATCGGACGCCCCGAAGGTTACACACCATTAACCGCGACGATGTGGCTGCAGGCTCTTCTACTGCAGATTTCCATGGCGGCCCTCCGTACCCCTGGCGCCGCGCTAACCGACCTCACCGCTATCCTCGAGAAGATCGAAACTCTTCAACTTGACACCGTGAAGACAATTCAACGCAGGCCGATGCTGACGCTCTACCACTTGTTCATTGTCCTTAGCGGCGAGAAATATGAGCGCCGAGTGCAACATGCGGACCTGTTAACGCGCTATAAGAGCGACTTTCGTGACCCCACCGTAGAAGGTTTGGCGATGTGCCTTGTAACCGGAACGGAGTTCCCCTGGAGTCTTGAGCAACTGGAGGCGCTGCACGCGTCTTACTTACAACAGCGGTGGCACACAAACGTCCTAATGCTTGGATCCTTCTTGGAAGCTGTATTCACGCTTCGCCTGGCCGAAGCACGCAGGCTATCTGGAAACGACGCGCGGGCACGAGAATTGATTTCCTTCGCAGTGGAAGCGTTTCCCGGCCCTTCCGTTCTTGCATTCGAGAGGAGCCTGGCGCGTGACAAACTTGAGCCGATTGATTGGCGTAAAATTCTTTTGCCGGAAAGCGCTGATGGTCAGCGTACTATGGAAGGCTGAGATCATGCACGATCTTATGAAATTGGAAAGCTCGGTATATGAGTATCTGCGCGAACATTCCCATGGGCGGTAACAGATGATCTGGTTTGAGACGACTCGCCTACCTCCGGGACGATGGCCATTCATGAATGCGGTTCGCAATGGACTGGCGCAGATTGAGGGGGAACTGGAGTCGGATATCGACTTGACGGAGGGAAACGAAGGCATTCTGATTACGGGCTGCATGCGCGCCTATAGGCAGGCGGTCATGAGGCGCGTGCTCGATCTCGCGCAATCCGTGATCGCAGCCTGGAACGGTGGCTTCCCTATAGGGGCCGTTGTTTCCGCGCGGTCGCTCCTGGAGAGCGTCGCAACATTCCATTCGTTCGTTACGCGCGCAGAATCCGCCGCCGCTGCGAAGCAATGGACAAACATCGGCGAACTGGTTGATGCCTATGCCTTCATGACATCTTCGGGACCAACCAGGAGCGCGACGACGGAATTCTCGCCGCCGAAGATCGGCAAGATTGTCAGGGCGTTTATCGCGGCCACGGAACCAGGAAAGGAAGAGTTCTGGAACCAGATCAGCGATACAGCGCATCCGAATGGCAGGCGCATGATGGACTACGCGGGCACGCTCAGTAACAACCATTTCGTCGCCCGCGCCGCTTCCGAGACTGATCCCCTGCTCTTCGGCGCGGTATTCAATGCGCTTTACTCATGCTGCTGGCTGATTTATGCGGAGCTTGATTTCAACATTCTTCTGTCGGTCATACGCTACGGCGATGACCTTCCCGCCGACGATGCGCTGATAGTGCAGCGCCACCAGCTGGACGAACTTACGAAGTCCCTCACAAAACAACTCGGCCCGATGCGGGCCGGGTCGGCGCAGGAGAAGAAGCCAATGCGAGGCAATTTTCAAGCACCTGAGAAGGACTAATAAACTGTGACGCTCAATGACAAACCTGGACACGGAACAACGAAGCGGGGAAGCCCATCATGCTCATAAGACCGCGCAAGATCGGTATCAAAAGCTAAGGAACGTATTCACTCGTTTGAAGAAACATTTCAACCGGGATGATCTTGACGACTTTATACAAACAGCCAACTCCCTGCGTGAGTGGATTAGGCAGGACGCTACGATCACTCCCGCGCAAAAGGCCCACCTTGAAGCCTTTGTCGCTCCTGAAAGTTTGGACTGGCAAATCTGCAATCAGATCGCGAATCAGCAGAAGCATGCTGGCCAAGCGAAGCGGCGCGCGAAAAAGGATGCTCGGCGTGCCGGCGCCATGTAAGCGTCCGGGAAAGGCACCTTTTAGCGCGTCGATAGTGATGCAAGGATGCGCGCTTATTAAGCGCGATAGGTGTACACGTGCGCACTACAGAACAGGCGGTCGGTATCGGCCGTCGGCGTCGCCGGAGCCATAGCCCACTTTTCAAGGCGGAAGCTGTTGGGGAATGCCAGCAGCCGGGAGTATCCATAGCGGCCATTGCCTTGGCACGCGGGCTCAACGCCAGCGTGTTGCGTCGTTGGGTCAAGGAGGCCGAACGGAGCGGGATACCCATTGCGATACGAAACTCGGCGTCAAGCCTCGCAATCGAAGGCGGCCAGAATTTTGTACCGGTGCCGCTGCCGTCAAATCCCACCGACGCCGCGATCCGCATCAAGGTGCGCCGCCGAGGCGGTACGGTGATGCGTCGAGTGGCCGGCGTCGGCGGCGCATGAGTGTGCGCTGCTGCTGCGCGAGCTGATGAGGTGATCCGAATCGATGCGGCCTGGTTCGCGGTAGAGCCGCTCGACATGCGTGCCGGTGTCGACAAGGCGCTGGCCCGCGTCGTGAATGTCTTTGGCGAAGCGCGTGCGCATCACGCCTACCTCTTCATCAACAAACGCGCCAACCGCATGAAGGTGTTGGTTCACGATGGCTTTGGCCTCTGGCTGTGCGCGAGAAAGCTCTACGAAGGCAGCTTCATCCGCGCGGGTGTGAGACATGATCGTGGCATGCCGCTCTCGCACGAGCAACTGCAGGCGATCGTTGTCGGGCTGCCGTGGGAGCGGCTCGACGAACGCGCAAAGATACGAGTGCTGTGAGAAAAAAAGCGCTGTGCAGGCTGTTGAAATCTGCAGCAGATGTGGCAGCATCGAAGTCCATGGAGTTGTCGCGCGAGCTCGCATCAGATGGACGCAGAAGCACTGCGGAATCTGACCGCGACGCTCCTTGCACAGCTCACCGAACGGGATGCCGCGTTAAGCGCCAAGGATGCGCAGCTCGCCAACCGCGACCAAGAACTCAAAGCCAAGCAACTGAAGATCGACCAGCTCACGCACGAGATGGCGATCTTAAAGCGTTGGCACTTCGATCGGCGTAGCGAGCAGATGGACCCCATGCAGCGCTCGCTCCTGGATGAGAGCATCGATGCGGATATCGAAGCGATCAGTCTCGAACTCGAAGCCCTGAAAGAGAAGCCGGCCTCGCCGCCGAAGGAGCAGCCGCGCCGTGTGGCGCTCCCGGCCGTCTTCCCGCGCCGGGAGATCCGTCACGAGCCTGAGAATACCCAATGCAGCTGCGGCTGTGGGCTCGAGCGCATCGGCGAGGATGTGAGCGAGAAGCTCGACTACACGCCAGGGGTCTTCGAGGTGGAGCGGCACATCCGCGGCAAGTGGGTCTGTCGCCGCTGCGAGCGGTTGATCCAGGCGCCGGTGCCGCCGCACGTCATCGACAAGGGTATCCCGACCGCCGGCCTACTCGCCCAGGTGCTGATCGCGAAGTACTTGGATCACGTGCCGCTGTACCGACAGGAGAGCCATCTTCGGACGCGCCGGCCTCGCGCTGCCGCGCTCGACTCTGGCGCAGTGGGTGGGTGCCTGCGGTCGTGCGGCTTCAGCCGCTCGTCGATGCGATGAAGGCGCTGCTCCTGACCCGACCGGTGCTGCACGCGGATGAGACGCCGGTGCCGATGTTAAAGCCAGGCCTCGGCAACACGCACCGGGCGTATCTGTGGAGCTACAGCACGAGCGAATACGATGAGCTGCAGACGGTCATCTACGACTTCGCCGAGGGCCGCGGCGGTGTGCATGCCCGTGACTTCTTAGGTAGCTGGTCGGGCAAGCTCGTCTGCGACGACTACTCGGGCTACAAGGCGCTGTTCGATCGCGGCGTGATCGAGATCGGCTGCATGGCGCACGCGCGCCGAAAACTCCACGATCTGTACGCCAACCATCGAAGCGAGATCGCCGAAGAGGGCCTGAGGTACTTCGCCGGCCTTTACGAGATCGAGCGCGAGGCGCGGGAGCTGAAACTCGATGCCGACGGCCGGCAGCAGCTGCGTCAGCAGCGCGCAAAACCCATCGCCGAAGCCTTGCGCCAGTGGCTCACTCGTCAGCGTGAGCAAGTGCCGGACGGGTCTGCCACACGCAAAGCCATCGACTACAGCTTGGGTCGTTGGGCAGCGCTCACTCGCTATCTCGACGATGGCGATCTGCCGATCGACAACAATCACGTCGAAAACCGGATCCGCCCGATCGCGCTCGGCGAAGATCAACTGGCTCTTTGCGGGATCTCTGCGCGCCGGCCAGCGTGCCGCCGCCGTCATGAGCCTGATCCAGTCGGCGAAGCTCAACGGCCACGATCCGTATCGTTACCTTAAAGACGTCTTGGCGCGCTTGCCCACTCAATCGGCAAGCCGGATCGAAGACCTGCTGCCACATCGATGGCATCCGGCAATCGGCGGCGTTCACGGAGCTTGATGCTTCAATGGCATCAAAATACGTCTGTTCCTCGTGCGGCCAACCTATCACCCTGGGACGTCACAGCAGTGGATGGCGCCACTCGAAGGAACAGCGGTCCAATCATCGAGTCACCCCGATCCTTCGGTCTGAGTTCGCGCCGCAAGAAGCGCACACGCGACAGCTGTCATTACCCAAGCGCAGAAGCTAACGAATACGGCGCACCGAAAACACGGTTAACGTCAAGATGCCTTCGGCGGACGCTTACGAATCGTGAGAGCCGCCACGAGCACATCACGCATATCGGCAACACCAACACCGATTGGCAACTGCGCCGCGAGGTGGCCATCAGCCGGATCGAGAGCAAGCAGGAGTCGTACTACAGGATCGATCGCACAACGGGTCGCAGGGTGTACATCGGAGTCGTTCGCGAGACAGGAAAACTTCCCTACCTGCGCACGTACGCTGATGGAATATGTAAGTTGGTTGCATAGGGCACGGGGGCTGGGCTGTCCGGGGCCCATTTCTAATGAAATGTCGCTCCCAAAATGGGGCATTCAATCCCGGCCAACCGCCATAGAATCTGCGCTCACGGTAATGCTCAAACCTGAAGTCAAAAGAACCTGTGTCCCGCGATCAGGTTGAATTTCCCCAACGCACATAGCAGGGCATTACCGTTTCGTTACTCCCACGGACTTCGTCTTCGCGTTCGATGATGCCAACGATCGCATCGAAATAGGCGACGCGGTCGAACGCCACCGTGGTGATGCTGTGGGATTCCCAGGCGCCCATGGAAATCCCGTCATGACCGACAATGGCGAGATCCTTCGGCACATTGAGCCCCAGCAGCCGCTCGGCTGCGTCACGAACGCCGAACGCCATAACGTCATTGCCGCAGATCACCGCATCGACTCGCCGGCGTCGCAACAGCATGACCGCTTCCTTGTAGCCCGAATCGTAGGAGTAGTCGCCCTGGCCGCCAACCCCGAATGCCAGACCGTGGGGCGCTAGCGCGTCGGAAAACCAGCCCCTGCGCTTCTTGTCCACCCAACTCGAGGCGCGGCCCGAAATGTAGGCGAAGGACCGCCGCCCGGCCGTAACCAGCCGATCCACGATTTCGGTGGAGGCGGCCGCGCCATCGATGCGCACACAGGCCAGCGACGGATCGCTGACCGGCTCGAACGAGGCGATGATGGGCGTGGCAGAGTGGAAGATGTCGACGGCCTCGACGATCGACACCATGTCCGAGAACAGCACCACATGTTCGACCTGATAGGCCGAAGCCAGACGCATCAGCTGATTGCGGTCGTTGTGATCGGCGCAGCACAGCAGCAAGGGCATGCGCTCGTGCTGCTGCAGCTGGTGGACCAGGGTGTTAAGGTCCTCGGCCTCGCATGGATTCGCGATTGTATTGACCACCAGAGCGACCAGGCGAGACTGACGGTTGTTCAGAGATCGCGCCATCGCATTGGGATGATAGTTGTGCTCTCGTGCAATCAACAGGACGCGCTCGCGCGTAACGGCGCTAATGCGCGAATTCGCACTGAAGGCCCGAGAGATGGTCGCCGACGACACTCCCGCAAGCCTGGCCAGCTCTATCGAGGTCACCCCCTTGCGGCGCATTGCACTCTCTTCGCCGGTCTCAAATTAATTTGCGCCAACTTCTATCGCAATCGATTTGCCGTCGCCAGCCGCCGATGCCTTGATCGCATCCCAGAGCCGGGCAAATCGCAATCCGTTCGTCACCGTCGACGGATTGGGCATCCTGCCCTCCCGCACAGCCTTGAAGGTGTGCATCGGCGTATCGACGATTTCGTTCACTTCTCGCACCGCGGCGCCGCCTCCGATGGCAACCTCGCGCCAGCCGCCCCAGGCGTCGATCCGCACGAGCGCCCTGGTATAAAAGAAGGTGATCGCCGACGCACAGCCGGGCGGCCCGTCGCCCGCAGCGTTGAACGTCACAAGAGCGCCGTTGGAGAGACGCGCAGCCACCGCACAGACGAGATCCACATCGAGCCCGCGATTGTTGGTAAAGGCGGATAGCCGCTCGAACTCGGCATCCGCCAACACGCATACCGTGTTCATCATGTGCGCGCCGGTGTCGAACATGAAGCCGCCGCCCGAAATGGACGGTTTCTGCTTCCAGTGTCCCGCGTAGCTCTTGGCCCAGCCTTCCCAGATCGAAGCAGACACGCTGACCAGATCGCCGAATTCGCCGCGCCGAGCGCGCGCGATGGTGTCGTGGATCAGAGGAGACAGACCGCCCTGATAAGCGATGACGATGGTTCGCGCGCTGCGCTTTTCTGCGTCGACCAAGGCTAGTGCTTCCGCGACCGTGGTCACCATCGGCTTTTCGAGCAACAGGTCGAGACCGGCGTCGATCACCGCCAGCGCATTGGCAGCATGGAAGACATGGGGCGTCGATACGTAGACGGCATCTAGCCGATCGGCCTCAGCTTCGAGCATGGCTTTGTCGGATGCGTATTCGGCCGGGCGCGGCCGGCCGGCGGCGGCGCAAATGTCACTCAAGCGCTTGCGAGAGGCCGGATCGATCTTCGGCAAGCGCAGCGATATCGACGTCCGGCATTGCCGTCCAGCCGCGAGCGTATTCCGCCGCCTTCAGTCCCGCACCGATAATTCCGAACCGCAACATCAAGACATCTCTCCGATTGCGCACACGTGTGACACTATGAAGTCTGAGAAACCGACCTCGCAATGCCCGCATTGTATCGACTTTCGGCTGCAGGATCGAACTCCCCGACAGTCTATTGCCTGATTTGTGCATTGACGTGCTACATTCGAGATTGTCAATGTACGCAGCGGCTGAAATGCCGCCCCGGAGGAACGCAATGAAATCAACCGTGCTTCGCGCGGCTGTAAGCCTGGCCATCCTGGCGCTCGCCGTTTACGGCGCGGTTCGTCATTTCGCGCTCGGTCGCCATTCCGGGCGCATCGATCGAGACCATTCGCATAGCCGAGCATCGCCAACCGCGCATCGACGCACTGAACAAGTCGATACCGAGCATCGAGAAGCAGCTTGGGGATCACGATCGAGGTGGTCGAATATCCCGCCCCCGAAAAAGACTACATGAGTAAGCTCCTGACCGAACTCGGTGCCGGCAATGCGCCAGACCTGTTCACCGCCAATTTTGATTCCGACGTGCCCGACATGGTATCCGCCGGGTATCTTGCCCCCATCACTGCCGAGGTTAAGGCATGGGACGGCTACGACCAGCTATTCGATGTAGCCAAGAAGCTTTCTACCAGCGCGGACGGCCAGATCTATGCGCTGGATTCAATGCTGGCCGTGGAGCAGCTCTACTTCCGCCGTGATCTGCTCGATAAGGCAGGGATTTCGACCGCTCAGCCGACGAACTGGAAAGACCTGCTCGATCGCGCCCGCGAGATAAAGGCCAAGACCGGCAAGTACGGCCTGCTGCTGCCGGCGGGGATCAGCTGGGGCGCAGGGGCGTTCAAGCGAAGGCTTCGCCTTGTTCGTGCCGGGATCGAAAACGCCTCAGATCGCCAATGACGACGGCACGCTGAATTTGAGCGGGGCAGGGATAAAGGACATCTTTGGCCTCTACAAGTCCCTGATCGACGAGGGCCTGATGCCGATCGAACCGCTGCTCGGGCCGGAACCGTGGGTAATACCTAAATATACGATGTTCCCCGCCGGGGATTTGATGGCCACGACCTGCGGCACCTGGTGCTACATCTATGACTGGGGCAAGGACAGCAAGAATCCCGTGCCCGACGTCACCAAGAACGTCGGAACCTGGGCGGTGCCCGGCATGGACGGCGGTTCAAGCGTCACCGTCAGCGGCGAAAACATATGGGCGGTCAACGCAAAATCAGCGCATCTCGACTTGGCCAAGAAAGTGCTGCTGGCATTGAGCTCAGTCGACGCGACGGTGGCCTATGCCCAGTTGCTCGGCAATATTCCGGCGCGCAAGGATGCCGCCGACAGACAAGGATTTCCAGGCCCTGACCGAACTGGTGCCGGTCCTCAAGAACGTCGAGAACGGAACATTTCTCAAGTCCGCGCCCGGCTTCTCGGTAGTATCCGAAGGCGTCGCGCGCGCCACTGAAGCCTTGTTGCGCAAGCAAACCGACGCCGCCGGGGCGCAGGCGATCCTCGTCAAGTATGTCCAGGATCTGCTCGGCGACAATGTCGTCAAATAGAACCTATCAAAACTATGCGCTCGCAGCTCGCGCGCCGACGGTGCTCGCACTGCGACAAGCAGGAGCGCGACTCGCCGAATCCTGAAGGCACGCGGACGCAGCGAAATGGTCTGCAACGCGGATCGTTCAAGACAATTTTCCATGGCCATGACCTACGCAACCGAGTGGCCTGGCAGAATCGGATGTTGCTGGTGCCGGCCCTCGTGCTGCTCGTGTGCTTCATCCTGATACCGGCCGGGGCAGCCATCTACATCAGTTTCACCAATGACGCCTTGAGCGGTGTTGCGGCGGCGCATCCCCAATTCGTGGGACTGCAAAACTATGTGCGGCTGTTTTCCGACGACGGCTTCTGGAATTCGCTGATCGTCACCTGCTTTTTTCGTTTTCGGCTCGTCGATCGTCGGTCAGTTTGTGCTCGGACTGGCTTCGGCGATGGCGCTGAGTCGACCGATTGCGTTCAGGTCCGCTTTTCAATGCCGCCATCCTCTTGCCCAACGCCGTCCCCGAGGTCGTCGCCGGCTTCATCTGGATATCGATGCTGGCGGGGGGCAAGTATTCGACCGTGAGCCGGATCGTCGGGCTCTTCGGCATTGCGCCGCAGAACTGGCTGCAGTCCGTGCCGCTGTTGATGATCATCGTCGTGAACACCTGGCGCGGCATCGCCTTCGCGATGATACTGATGACCTCGGGTCTCAGCGCCGTGCCGACCGAGGTCTATGAGGCTGCGCGCATGGATGGCGCAACACCGCGCCAGATATTCTGGCGGATCACCTTGCCGCTGCTGCGACCCACGATCTTCCTCTACATGCTGGTATCGACCGCTGGGCACGATCGCGATTTTCGGGCTGATCTACACGCTGACCCGCGGTGGTCCCGGCGGCGCGACCGAAATCATCGGCATCTACATTTACAACCAGTCCTTCACCGCATACCAGCTCGGCTATGGATCGGCGGTTGCCGTCATCATGCTCGGAGTATCCGTCGTATTCGGAGCCATTTATGTTCGCGTGCTGAAGGTGCAGGTATGAGTCGGCGTGCGCAAATTCACGAGAGCCGAAGCGACTGCCTACGGGTTCCTGACGCTGACGCTGGTCTTCTGCCTGCTGCCTTTTCTCTGGGTGATGCTGGCCTCGGTCGATCCGAACGCCTCCCTGTTCCTGGCGCTTGCCCAAAGGAATAACTGCCGACCATTTCGTCAAGATCTTCACGGCGCAAGAATGGCGGGCGCTGGTTCTTCAATTCGCTGGTGACAGTAGGTGCCACGACGGCGCTCGTGGTCGTCGTCGGCGGGAATGGGAGGGTATGCGCTCTCGCGGACCAACGCTTGGTGGAAGCGGCCGTTTCTGTACGCCATCATTCTGGTCCGGGTCCTGCCGCCGACGGCGCTGATCGTTCCGTTGTACAAGGTCATGCTGATCGCCAATGGCTACGATCGGCGCCGTGGTGCGGAGCATCGTGCGTCGCGGACAGTGTTCGTTCCGCGATGCAGATCTTCGGCTTCGTCGACGGATATCTCGGGCCTGATCCTGGTGTTGTCCGCCATGCAGTTGCCGCTGGCGCTGTGGATCATGAAGACCTTTTTCGATATGACTCCGAAGGACTACGAGGAAGCGGCGCTGATGGACGGGGCCAATGTCTTTCAGCGCATTCGTCGCATTCTGGTGCCGCTGGCGCTGCCCGGCCTGGGCGCGGCCGCATTGCTGACCTTCATCGGCGCCTGGGGCGATTTCCTGATGCCCCTGACGTTCATTTCGTCAGCCGATCTGCAATTGCTGCCGATCGGACTGTTTCGGGCGTTCCAGCGAGCGAACACGATCGATTACGGCTATTTGAGCGCGCTCGCCCTGCTGTACATGCTGCCGGCGGTGGTTGCTTTTGGTTTCGCCCGCCGTTTCCTCGTGCAGACCTTCGCCGGCGGAATCAAGGGATAGAAATGGCCACCATCTCGATCGAAAACGTGCGCAAGAATTTCGGCAAGGTCGAAGTCATCAAGGATGTCAGCTTCGAGGTCGCGGACGGGCAATTTGCCGTTCTCGTCGGTCCCGAGCGGATGCGGGAAATCGACGCTCCTGCGCATGATTGCCGGGCTGGAATCGGTAACCGAAGGCGACATCAAACTCGACGGCAAGCGGATCAACGATGTGCCGCCGGACCAGCGCGGGATCGCGATGGTCTTTCAGTCCTACGCGCTCTACCCGCACATGACGGTGGCCGAAAACATCGGCTTTTCCCTCGATCTGAAGAAGGTGCCCAAGGCGAAGATCCGCAAGGAAGTCGAGCAGGTGGCCGAATTGCTGCAGCTTTCGGACATTGCTGGACCGCCGGCCCGCGGAGCTGTCGGGCGGTCAGCGACAGACGAGTGGCCATCGGCAGGGCAATCATCAAGCGGCCGCGGGTTATCCTTTTTGACGAGCCCTTGAGCAATCTCGATGCGTCACTGCGCGTTCAGATGCGCGCCGAACTGCAGCGCCTGCATCAGGAACTCCGCGACACGATCGTCTACGTGACCCACGATCAGGTCGAGGCGATGACGATGGCCGACACCATCGTCGTCCTCAATCGGGGAAACGTGGCGCAGTGGGCACATCCGATCGAACTTTACCGCCGTCCCAGGAACGTGTTCGTTGCGACCTTCATCGGCTCGCCACGGATGAACCTGATCAAGGGTATTATCGTCGGGCGAAGGCGCGACGCCGTCGTTTGCCGCGATGGACGGTTGGACGGTTCCATTGGAACCCGGCAGGATCTGGCGGCAGCGGGCACGCAGCCTGTCTGGCTCGGAATTCGCCCCGAAGACATCGACTCGTCGATGCGAACCTCCGCGGCCGATCTTTGCGGCAAGGTCGCCATCGTCGAGCGGCTCGGCGCGGAGACGTACGTCAACGTCGTGCTGGGCGCGGAGACGCTTCTCGTGCGCGTCCATGGCGACATCGCGCTGCGCCCCGGAGACACCGTGCAGTTGGCGTTCGATCGTGCGGGCTTTCATCTTTTCGATCAGGCGGAGCGAGCGTTTCCGGCCTGAGAACGGGTAATTTGGCAATTCCTTGGAGGCAATCTTGACCATTCGAGTAACAATCTGGAACGAAGGCCGGCACGAAAAGACCGATGCGCCGGTCCGGGCAATCTATCCGGACCGCATCGACGGCGCGATTGCGGCGGGCCTTGCCGATCGCGATTTTGACATCGAGCGCGCCACGCTCGATGATCCCGAGCAGGGCCTGCCTCAGGAATTGCTCGACCGCACCGACGTGCTGCTGTGGTGGGGACACGTCGCGCACGACGAGGTCGCCGACGCGGTGATCGATCGCGTGCAGCAGCGGATTCTCGCCGGGATGGGACTGGTCGTGCTGCACTCAGGCCATCACTCCAAGATGTTTCGCCGCATGATGGGGACCAATTGCAATCTGGCCTGGCGCGAGTTGCCGCGAGGGCGACCTGGAGCGCGTATGGGTCACCAATCCCGGCCATCCGATCGCCGAGGGCCTGCCCCCGTATTTCGAGATTCCGCAGTCGGAGATGTATGGCGAACCTTTCGACATTCCGGCTGCCGACGAAATCATCACGATCTCCTGGTTCAAGGGCGGCGAAGTGTTTCGCAGCGGGCTGACATTTTACCGCGGCCTGGGGCGCATCTTCTATTTCTCGCCAGGTCACGAGACATTTCCGATCTATCACGATCCGATGGTGCACAAGGTCATCGGCAACGGAATCGAATGGGCGATGCGGCCTCATAGCGGCGCGCGCAAGCTCGACAACTGGCACCGTAAAGTGCCTATCCACCCATGAACGATCTTGCGCGCAAAGGTTTAACCCGCTGCCGCTAGCGGAGGAGTCAATATGTCCGTTCCAATCGCCCAAACAAACCCACCCGCTGCCGCGGGCCCATTAGAGAGCTTTCGGCGAGACGGCTACGCGATCTTCCGGGGAGTGCTGGATCCCGCGCTCGTGAGCGAGGCAAGCTGTCACGTCGAATGGCTGCAGGCACGCAATCCTGAGCTTCGACCCGAGAATCTAGACCATCAATTACTAGGCAAGGATCCCTTCTGGATGCGCTTGGTGAGCGACCCCCGGCTGCTCGATATCGCCGAGCTGTTCATTGGGCGCAACATCGCTCTGTTCGCTTCGCACTACATCTGTAAGCCAGCGGGCGACGGCCAACCCGTCCTTTGGCACCAGGATGGCGCCTATTGGCCGCTCGAGCCGATGGAAGTCGTGTCGCTGTGGCTGGCGGTGGACGACTCAACGCCGGAGAACGGCTGTATGCGTGTGATTCCCGGGTCACAGCACCTCGATTTGCAGCAGCTGAGGGCGCGGACGGAGATTGCAAACGTTTTGCGATCCGGCATGGACGAAGCGTCGGTGGACGAATCCAGGACCATCGACCTTGTGCTCAAGGCCGGCGATGTTTCCGTGCATCACCCAAACGTTGTACACGGATCCAACGCCAATACTTCGTCAAAACGCAGGTGCGGACTTACGATTCGATACATTCCGACAAGCACTCGAATCATTTCGAGCGAGCCCTGGCCATCGGCTTTCCATCTGCGCGGCGTGGCCGTACCGGGCGTCAACACCTATCTGCCGCTTCCAAAGTATAGGGAAGGTGAGCATATGTCCTTTCAAGGCCGCGACGCTTGGTCTTGAGACAGAACCCTGTTCTCGCCGAAAGCTAGAATGCCATGGCGTGCGATTTGCCAGTTCGGCAGTTTGGAATCTGCGTTCGCGACATTGGAGGTGGACATGGCAATTGCTTTATTTCTTTCACGGACCGTGCCGGATCGTCTGGCGGTACTTCGTGGTCGCGAGCTGCCAAAACTGCCGCAGCTGGCTCGCCGCGAACCTGCCGGCGTGGCGGCTGCTCGCGCCCCGCGATTACCTTTTCCACTTTCCTGAAGCTCGGAACCATCTTCCTGCTCCCAAGCGCGCGTGTCCGATTTGAAGCGAGGCAAAATCAACCGATTCAGCATGGACTTGCTGGTACGGTTGGCAGCACGGGCTGGACTCATGCCCAAGCTAAAACTTGCAGCGTAATTTGCCGGAGAACAATATGCGGACACAACAAGGATATGGCCGATAACTGACGCGGGCGCAGAATTGCCGGGCGTAATGTCCAACGACGTCCGGCGGCAGCCAACATTTTGGGGGGCAGTAGCGGGGGCATTCGCAAGAACCGAGAAACTAAATACCTGTGAAAACAGGCGCTTAGACCGGGAATTCGGTGGTCAGCCGTCCCACCATTAAATTCCTGAAAATCAATAGCTTACGTAGCCGCAGGAATCCGCAATCGCCTCCACACGGCTTTTACCGGCTTTACGGGACTAAGGTTGTGACGACAATTCAGCCTGGTCCGGGTTCACTTACGTTGACCGGGCACTCTGTCGCGTTGCAGATTCTAGGCGACCTGAAGTTGAATCCCGCAGGACTGTTTTATCCATACGTCCTGAACTACCTTGTGGCCTCTGCCGGTCTCACTCCGGTCTACGACGCAACAAACCATCCGGAGTTCTTGAAAAATGTCGCCGGAATATTCCCCGGTCTTCAAGCGGTTCGTCGGTTCATCGATGCTTGTGTCGCGAAATATTTTTTCTTGATATCAATTCCCGACAAGCCCAATATGGCCCTAACTACTCAACTCAATAGGATGATCCGCCGTCATGATCCGAAATACTCGCATGCATTGGTTTGTTTCAAGTTCATGTATGTGTGCATTCTTCGCGGGTCAGGCATTGGCCGCGGACGTCTACCAGGGCACCGTAAAATTTGAGAACGCGGCGGGTAAACAGGTCACTGCAAAAGTCACAGTCACGCTAGATCGGACTATTTCGGACGCGGAGCGATTGGCCATCGTGGAGCAGGTGAAGCCCAACCCGAATGCCGCAAAAAGCGTGCTCGCCGGTAAACCGCAACTTGGCGTCATCGAAGTCGAGGACCGGCGCGTACCTATTCGATTTGCCTATGCTTATCCCCTCGCGAACGGTCAGAACTTAACCGTCATCAGTGACGAGGCGATAGGTTTCATAGGCGGGACGAAGAAAGACGCCCCATCGAAAAAGGGTTTGACCTGACCTATGTAGTGATCGAGATCAAAGCTTCGGGCGCGGGCTCAGGTGAAATTGGACCCGCCGCAAAAATTAAGTGGATGGAGTCCGGCGCCCCGGCCCCCGTAAGGTACGGCAACAAGGTTGTCTGGATCGAAAACGTAACGAAAACGACTACGCCGTAGCGGAACAACCCCCAGCTCCTGACGACGCGCTCTTCACGGCGTTCAACTTGTCGCGCATGCTGCTGCCGACCTGTAGCAGCCCCAGCCGTCCCACCATCATCTCCTGTCAATAACAAAATCAATGAGATATATAATATAGCTAGAATTTAGATCGTCGCGGAAATTCCCCGCGCCGCCGCTCGATTTCGCCCACCTTCACCAGCCTCAGATAACACTCGTGCACCAGCGAAGTGGTACGGCTCGCCGCTACTGCGGCTTGCCGAGCGATGACGCCGATCCATGGCCGCTTTGCTGGCTGGAGTTCGTAATAGCTCATAGGGAGCATTATATC
>CAVZZW010000003.1:0-533612 GCA_963779985.1 uncultured Gammaproteobacteria bacterium | reverse complement strand
TCGCCGCGAGGAAGAAAAATGCCGCGCGCATGCCAAAGTGATCCGCCAGCCAGCCGGTTGCCGGTGTGCTCAATGTCCCGCCGATGCCGATAGCGAATCCGACGAAACCCAGCGATAGATTGAAATGGCCGGAACGCGCCGCGACGTCGCTGACGATCAGCGGCACCATGATGCCGAAGCAGGCGCCGCCGACGCCGTCGAGGGCCTGCACGGCCACCACGAGAGTCGGATTCGATGACGTTGCGAACAGCAGGCCGCGCAGCGGCAAGGCGCAGAACCCGATTATCAGCACGATTCGGCGGCCGCGCCGTTCGGCGAGCCGCCCCATGGCGGGCGATGCAAGCGCCACGATGATCTGCGGCAGCACGATGCATGCGGCGATCAATAGACTGGGATTGCCGACTCTCGCGGTCATGGTGCCGCTCATCAGCATCAGCATCGGCGCGTTGGCGAAAGTGAACAGCATGGCGCAGCCACAAAAAACGAGCAGCCGGTGATCCGCCAGGACGCGCAGAAATTGTCCCCGCCCGTGCCCCGGCTGTCGCGGAGGCGGCCGCAGCTCGCTGCCGGCAATCGCCACCCGGCGCAGCGGCAGGAGTGCCACCAGCGCCGGCAGTGTGAACACGGCCGTCAGAAAAAAAACGGCGCGCTCGGATATGTATTGTCCGCAGGCACCCATCAATAGAGCGCCGACGCCGTTGCCGATGGCCGCGTAGCGTGCGTTGCGCCCGAGACGCAGACCCATGCCGAATCGTCCGGCGATGACCAGGCTCATCGCCGCCGTTGCCGGTCCGAGAGTGCAGCTGGAAATGCCGTGCAGCACTTCGGCGAGGTAGACGAACAGCGGAATCGGATAAATCGCGAACATGAGCGCGCAGGCCGTGAATGCCAAGACGCTGAATGCAGCGACGCGCGTCTTGTTCGGCATCGCGTCCACCAGAGCGCCGGCCGGCACCTGGCTCGCCATGGCAGCAACGGTCCCTATGCCGAGGGCGAGACCGATCGAGGTCTGCGTCCAGCTTTGGCTGGTAAGATAAACCGCGATGAAAGGCCCGAAGCCGGTTTGGATATTGGCGACGAACAGGTTGAACCAATCGAGCCCGCGTCCTGCGGCAAGGACTCCTGCGGGTGGCGGATTCGCGGGACGGCGGCACTCGGCTCGGACGGCCATTCGTTCACTTCTTGCCTTCCGCGGCGCTCGGCGCGGGCGCCGCGGCGGGGACCTGCGGCGCGATCAGTGCATGCGGGTGAACCGAGTCCTTGAATTCCGGCGCCGACTGCAGTTTGTTCTTGCTCACGCTCAATGTCAGCGGCTTTCCCTGATCATCGGGATCGAAATGCAGCAACGACCAATCGACGGCAATGCGACGATTGCCGACTCCGAGGAAGCCGCCGAACTCGATGACGGCGACACGCACTCGCCCGCCGGCGTCGGCCAGCACGTCGACCACACGGCCCAGATCCTCGCCCTTCGCCCCCTGCACTTTCTTGCCCAGCACCGAAACCACGGGATTTTCGAGGGACTTGGCCTCGGCGTCGGATAGAGCGGGGGCAACATTGACCGGGGTTGGTGCTGTCGGCGGCTGCGGCTTCGGCGTGGAACGGCGCTTCGGCGGCGGCGCGGCCGGCGACGGCAGGCAGGGTGGCACGGCCGGCGTTTCGATCGGCGCATCGATGGCCTGGTCGAGAGTCCTTTCATCCGCCGATAGCGGCGGCGCCGGCGGCTGCGGCTGCGGGTTTTCGGCAGCGGGGGCCGGCTGCTCCTTGGACGGCCTATCGACAACCGCCGCGCTGTGGCATGCCGACAATACCCAGACACACACCAGCGATACCGCGACCAGCCGGCGCCCGACCGCATCGCAGAGGCCGTTCATGGGCGCTGCTCCGCACCGATGGGCAACTGGCGACCGTACATGCGGCTATAGGCACCCCGGGTCTGCAGCAGCCGCCGCGGCGATCCATCTTCGACGATGAGACCGCGCTCCAGCACGACGACGCGGTCGAAGGCATCGAGCGTGGACAACCGATGCGCAATGGCAATCACCGTCCTGCCTTTGAACAACCGCGACAGCGCCTCCTGGATAGATTGCTCGGATTCGGTGTCGAGCGAGGAGGTTGCCTCATCGAGCACGACGATCGGCGCGTCCATCAGGAAGGCACGCGCGATCGCCAGACGCTGCCGTTGACCGCCGGATAACTTCATGCCGCGTTCTCCGACCACGGTATCGAAGCCCTGCGGCAGGCGATCGATGAACTCGGTGCAGCGCGCTGCCTCGACGGCGCGGAACACTTCTGCGTCGCTTGCATCCGGCCGGCCGTAGCGCAGATTCTCCAGCAGCGAGCGGTGAAACAGTGAAATTTCCTGCTGCACTACCGCGATCGAAGCGCGCAGGCTCTCCTGCGTCACGTGCCCAATGTTCTGTCCATCGATCAGCACCGCGCCGGAATCCGGATCATAAAGTCTCTGCAGCAGCGCGATGAGGGTCGACTTTCCCGCGCCGGATCGCCCCACGAGGCCCACCTTCTGCCCGGCCTGCACGTCGAGATCGAAATCGTCGAGCACATGCTGACCGCTCGGATAGCTGAAGCTCACGCGTTTGAACTGGATGGAACCGCCGCGCACCACGAGCGGCCGGGCATCCGCGGCGTCCTGCATTTCGTGCGGCAGGCCGAGGACTTGCACGGCTTCACCCAGCTTGGCGACCTGCTGCACCATATCGACCAACGCCATCGCAAAATCACGCGACGCATGCAGCACTGTGAAGCCGAGCGTCGTGGTCAACACCACATCGCCGGTGGAGATTCTGCCGCGACGCCAAAGCTCGACCGACCAGACCAACACGCCGGCAGTGACGATGAATACGGTCACCGCATGCACCAAGCGCAATCTCTCGAGCGACCGCAGGCTGGCGCGTTGCGCCTGCATCTCGTCCTGAATTTTGGAGCTCAGTCGATCCTGCTCGCGGCGCGCGGCGCCGAAGGCGCGCACCAGTCCGATGTTGCTGACGATGTCCGCGAGGTCGCCGCTCACGTGCGCCGCATGACCGGCAAAACTCTGGTGCAGATGACTGCCCTGCGACGCCAGCCGGCCGATACTCACGCCGAGGGCGCCGACGACCAGGAGCAGTACGGCGGTAAGATACCAATTGATCGTGCCGAGCACGATGATGCTGCCGATCACCGCTGCCCCGGGCGGAATGGTGGTCCACGTCAGCGAATTCTCGATCGTCCAGGCGGCGTTCGCCGCGGCAGTGATGCGTCCGGCAAGCGCGCCGGGAAGACGGTCGACGAAGTAGCGCGTGCCGTGGCCCGACAGATGATTGAACAGTTCGAGACGGATGTCACCGCCCACCGCCACGAAGGCATGCGTCGACACCCAGCCGGCGAGCCGCCACAGAAGGTTGTCCCCCGCCACCAATGCGAGCAGCAACACGACTGCACTCCACAATCGGTACACCGGCGGATGTTGAGTTCCGAGCACGTCCACCAGATTTTTGACCGCGTACTGCGAGCCTACGGCACACACCACCGCCGCGAGCACCGCGCCCAGCACGATGGCATGACTGAAGATGCGGCGCCGTACATAGCGCGCAAGGAAGCGAATCGCTCCTTGAGACGCATATCGTGGGGGCGTTTTCGGCATTGATGTCTATTTTTAGCCAATCGGCGCCGCAGCCGGGCCGGAGAAAGGTGACAGTCTCTGTCGGTGTTTCGCTGACACAGTCAGAGCAGGCCTACGAGACAATCGGCGAAAACCATCGCGGCAATGCGGCGGTGTCGGCTCGAGCGCCGCCGGTCGCGCCGCTAGGCACTCTCTCTGGCCGGGAGCATCGCCGAAGATCACGCGATGGGCACATGACCTCGGTCACGGGGGCGCCGGCCCCCTGTCCACCGCGAACTTGGACACACTTTATGCCCGGAATTTGAAACAATACCGGGCATGCACCTAGGAATGTTGAGCGGCGGATCCGGGCACGCTCGAGCGGGCCGCCACGCTGTACGCCTCGATACGAGTCTCGAATTGCTGTTGGAGCGCGCACCCGCTGCGCATACTGCGCGCATTCTCGCGACGGTGGTGGCGACGGCCGGCTCGACCTACCGCAAACCGGGTGC
This sequence comes from uncultured Gammaproteobacteria bacterium, assembly GCA_963779985.1. Lineage (GTDB taxonomy): Bacteria > Pseudomonadota > Gammaproteobacteria > Steroidobacterales > Steroidobacteraceae > Bog-1198. The sequence goes on along the minus strand of CAVZZW010000003.1, from coordinate 529,499 downwards.
GCGCATGCTCATCATGGGCGACGGCAGTTATTTTGGACTGCTGAGCGGCGGTTGTCTCGAAGCCGATCTCAAACTGCACGCGCAAGAGGTACTGGACAGCGGCGTGCCGCGCGCCGTCGAATACGACATGCGCGGCCCCGACGATATCCTGTTCGGAATCGGTGCGGGCTGTGAAGGGGCCATGCGCGTGCTGCTCGAGCCCGCCGGTCCCGGCAGTGCCGCGGCGCACGCGCTCGCGGCCGCCGGTCGCGCGACCCATGCGGGTGAATCGACGTCGCTGGTGGCGGTACACGAATCCCCGGTTTTTCCGCTCGGTACCTATGCTGCCGCGCCGCCGCTGCCGTCCGCGCTGATACACGCGGCCGCGCAATCGCAGAGCGCAGGCGAATCGCGCGCCATGGACACGCAGGAAGGCGGCCGGCGTACGCGGGCATTCGTACAATTCCTCGCACCGCCCCCGCATCTGCTGATTTGCGGGGCGGGACCCGATGCGCAGCCGGTGGTGAGCGCCGCGCGCGCGCTGGGTTGGCGAGTAACGGTGGTCGATCATCGTCCGGCCTACGCGGCGGCGGCGGATTTCCCCGGCGCCGCGGTCAGGCTGTGCGATCCGCGTACGTTGGGTTCCGCCGTCGCGCTCGAGCGCTGTCATGCTGCAGTGGTGATGAGTCATCACCTGCCATCGGACGCATCGTATCTGCGCGAACTGGCGCATGCCGGCGTCCCGGGCTACGTGGGCTTGTTGGGCCCCGAAGCGCGGCGCAGCCGGCTCGCCCAAGAATTGGGGCCGGCGGCGGAAGAGCTTAAATTCAGGGTGCGCGGTCCGGTCGGCATCGACATCGGCGCGGTCACGCCGGAAGGTATTGCACTCGCCATCGTCAGTCAAATCCATGCGTGGCTGGCCGGGCGCAGCGCCGTTGAACCGTCGATGGTTGCTCAGCCGTCCATGGTATCGTATTAAATGCCCATGTCTGATCCCGAAAGAGCGCCGACCTACCGGTCTGGCACGGAATCCGTTCCGGCGAGCGGCGCTGCTTCCACGCCGCAGGAGCGCGCGGCGGCGCTCGCCTTCCTGCAAAATTTGGCCTCCGAGGTCTCCGAAGGTTCGATCGATCTGCCGTGCTTTCCCGACGTGGTCATCCGCATCAGCACGGCGTTGGCCGATCCGAAAACCACCACCGATCATGTGGTCACCATCGTGGGTGCCGAACCCCGGCTTGCGGCGCGCATATTGCAAACCGCCAATTCGGCGGCATTCAATACCTCGGGAAAGCCTCTGACGGATTTGCGTTCCGCCGTCACGCGCCTCGGACATCAAATGGTGCATGGGACCGCAATGTCCTATGCAGTGCAGCAGATGAGGAACGAATCATCGCTGCGATCGATCGTTCAACCCCTGACCGAATTGTGGCGCAGGAGCATTGCGGTCGCCTCGATTTGCCGGATCGTTGCCGCGCGGACCAAAGTGAGCCCGGACGAGGCCTTTCTGACCGGTCTGCTGCACGGAATCGGTAATCTCTACATCATGGCGCGCGCAGCCACCCAGGCGACCGGCCTTGCGAACGAGCATTCCTGGTTGGACATGTTGGCCGGCTGGCAGGCGTCCATCGGTAAAGCAGTACTGGAAAGCTGGGGCTTCGCCGAGCAGATGTGCGAGGCGGTGGGCGAGCAGGCGGATCATGAGCGGCGCGCGAAACACGAAGCGGCGCTTTCCGACGTGCTGATCGCGAGTATCGTGCTTGCCGACGCATTGAAAACACCTGAACCGCGCGCAGTGGCGACCGAAGGGATCAATGCATTCCAATCAGTGCGTGTGAAGGGGCCAGTCTGCGACGCCATTCTCGTAGAAGCGCAAAAGCAAATCGGCTTGGTGTACGCGGCGCTCGCGGTGTAGCCGGCGTTCCTCTGAACTCAGTTGACGGCGAATCTTGCGACAAGGGCGTCGGAGAGATAACCCGTTGCAGTGGGCGGGGATGGGGTCTCGAAGGTTGGCGCGGCAAACCCGCTCGCTGCCACGGCACGGACTCTTTATTCCATCGTCTTGCCGAAACGGCTACGTTACAATCGGAAAAATCGCTCAACAGGAAGGGATATGACGAATTTCTGCAGGCAATGGGCTTCGGTTCGAGCAGCGGTGTTGCTCCTGGGAATCGTCGGTGGAATCACCGGTTCGGCCGAGTCCGCGATCGGCGCGCCAACGTCGGCCGCCGCAGCCACTCCGGTGTCGACCACACCTGCCGCCGCCGACTGGCACGCGACCGTGCGTGATTTCGCGTCCCAGCACTTCAAGCATCCGGCGTGGGGTTATTCGCACTCCATGCGCGACTACGCGCTGGCGCGTGAATTGGCCGCCGCCGATCACGTGACCCTCGATGACGATGTGCTATTCGCAGCCGCCTATCTGCACGACATGGCGGCATTCAAGCCCTGGGAGGATGAAAAGCTCGATCACTCGGACGTGGCCGCCGGCATCGTCGACACCGTCCTCAATGGCACGGGCTTCCCGATGGCGAAGATCGATGCGGTCCGCGGAGCGATTCGCACCCACATGTACTATCGCGATCCGGTCGGTCCGGAAGCTCTGTACCTGCACGATGCGGATGCCCTCGATTGGTTGGGAGCGATCGGCGTGGCGCGAATCATGGCGCTCGTCGACCCGAAGGGCGGAGATCCCGACGGCCCCAAGGCAGTCAAATTGCTCGAGGAAAATCTGAAAGCCGTGCCGGCACGAGTGCTCTCCCCCGCCGGGCGGGCTCGGGTGGCGCCGCTCAAGGCCGAGCTGGAAAAATTTCTCAGCGATCTAAAGCGCGAAACGGAGAATATTCGAACGCTGTAGGTGAAGCGTTGCATTCAAGGCCGCCGCATTGGTGCCGCAAGGTAGCAGCCGAACTCCTTGACGAAGTCCACCGAGACCCGGGCGTGAACTCGGCCCTGACGGTCGAGAAACTCGGCCTCCTCGTCCAGCGGCACCACCGCCCCATGCCAAACATTGGGATGCAGGTACAAGCCGCGGCCGCCTTCGCACCAGAAGGTCACGAACTTGTCCGGCGTTACATCGTCTCCCGGCAGCGCCAGCGGAATGACGAAACTCTGTCCGCTGAGCGGATAGAAGAGTTGACCGCCGTCCGGGTGGTAGTTCGCGCGCCAGATCAGAGCACGCTCTCGCGCTCGGTCGCAGGCACCGGTCGCGGCCTGCTCCGGCCAGTTGCTCCAGCCGAATAGATAGCTGTCGCCGACCGCATTGTTCCGCGCGTACAGGGTCTCCCCCTTCCAGCAAAATTCGAACAGACCCTCGGTTACTCCACCCTGGTCGCCGGAATTCAGATCGATGGGCCGCCAGCCTTGCGCCGGCCAGCGCACGATCTCGATGGGGAAGGTCTTGGGATCATCGACGAGACGGCCAAACCCTTCAAGACTGGCCTCGGTGGCGAGGACGATGGGAGTTTCGTGCGCGCGCCGCACCCCGGTGGTCGGCACATAGGCGAATTCCCATTGATCAATATCCATGATGGATCTTGTCCTGCCGTAAGAGTCCTGATTATGCCGCGCGGCGGCCGGACTTGTTAGTTTCCCTGGGCGGGGCGAATGAATGGCCGTCCGGATCCCTACGTGCCGCAACGACAGATGTTGCCATGTGTCCGGGCATCGCGATGATAAGATACCGGGGGGTTTTGGCAACGGGCGACGAAATAAGCCGTCTACGGCAATCGCGGCCCGCAGGGAGCGTCGATGAAACACATCTTGATGGCCTCGTTCGTACTCGCGTTGAGTTTGGGTGCCGCCGCATCCCAAGCCGACAACCAGAAGCTGCGCATCATCAGCTGGGCCGACTATGTGCCCGCCGATCTGATTGCCGCCTTCAAAAAGGAGACCGGCATCGACGTGGAGTTGACCCTGTCGAACAACGAGGAAATGATCTCCAAGCTCCGTGCCACCGGAGGCGCGGGCTACGACCTCGCGCAGCCGTCGCAGGATCGCATCCTGGCCGCGCAGCGCGAATTCGGCATCTACAAGCCCTTCGATCTTGCCAAGCTCAAGCTGGAACAGTTTCAACCTGAATTTCTGGACATCGTCCGCAAGAACACCACTCTCGACGGCAAGGTATACGGACTGCCCTACCTGTGGGGCACCGATGGCCTCGTGGTCAACGCCAAACGGGCGACGATTGCCGATTATCCCGATCTGTGCAAGCCAGACCTCAAAGGCAAGACGGCGATCCGCCTGAGGCGCCCGACACTGATGGCGTTCGCCTTCGCCGCGGGCAAGGACCCGTTCGCGCTCTACGGAGATCCGAAAGCCTACGGCGCGCTCATGGATCAGGTGGGTGCCACGCTCATCGCTTGCAAGGCAAATTTCAAGTTCTTCTACGACAACAAGGACCAGTTGCTCAACGGCATTCGCTCGGGCGAAGTCGTGGCCGCCATGATGTGGGACACAGGCGGATGGACGCTCAATCGCGACAATCCGGACATTCAATTCATCGTGCCCCGCTCCGGCGCCCTCGGATGGCTCGACACCTTCGCCCTGCCGGCGCGCGGCCGCAACGACGCCGCAGCCTACGCCTGGATCAATTTCACGATGCGTCCGGAGAACGCGGCGCGAGTGATCAAATCCGTGGGCAGTTTCTCGGCCGCCACGAACACGACTGCGCTCATCGACCCGCGCCTGAAGGCACAGTTCGCCGCCGCCTTCCCGAATGACGCCCTGAAGCGCATCCATTGGTATCCCGCCATACCGCCGGGCCTCGAGGAAATGGAAGGGCGAGTGCTCGACCGCGTGAAGGCCGCCAATTGAGCGCGCCGGATTTGGCGGCGGACGCCGTCGTCAAGCGCTTTTCGGATCACGTGGCCGTCGACTCCTTGTCGTTCACGGTCGAGCGCGGCAGCTTCTTTTCGATTCTGGGCCCGTCGGGCTGCGGCAAGACGACGCTGCTGCGCATGATCGCGGGATTCATCGCGCCCGATAGCGGCGACATCGCCATCGGCGGCAAGAGCATGCGCGATGTGGCGCCGAATCGCCGCCCGGTGAACATGGTGTTTCAGCAACTGGCGCTGTTCCCGATGATGTCGGTCGGCGAGAACGTCGCATTCGGATTGGCACGGCGCGGCATGGGCCGGGCGGAAAGAATGAGACGCAGCAATGCGATGCTGGAACGGGTGGGTTTGGGCAACGCCGCGGATAAGCGCGTCGACGAACTGTCCGGCGGCCAGCGTCAACGCGTTGCCATCGCGCGCAGCCTGGTGTTGGAGCCCACATTGCTGCTGCTCGACGAACCCTTGGGGGCGCTCGATCTGAAGCTTCGCGAGCACATGAAAATCGAGCTCAAGCAATTGCAGGCAGCATTCGGCACGACGTTCGTCTACATCACCCACGATCAATCCGAAGCGCTGGTGCTGTCCGATCATGTCGGCGTGATGAGTCACGGTCGATTCGAACAGTTGGGTACTCCGCAGGACCTGTACTACCGGCCGCAAACCCCATTCGTGGCAGGGTTCGTGGGCGCGAACAACCGGATAGTGGGCCGAACCACCCATACGGACGGCGCCCTGGCCGAAATTGCGACCTCCGACGGCTGGGTCGTGCGCGCGCTCAAGACCGGCATCATCGCCGTGGGCGATGCCGTCGAGGTGTTCGTGCGTCCGGAAGTTGCCACCCTCGCGCGCGGTGCGGCGCAATTGCCGCCCGGCCAGCCGCAGCATGCGGGAGAAGTGCAGAGCGTGCTTTTCGATGGAGCGAATTCGGCGGTGCTGCTGCAGGAAGCACGCACTCGCCGCGAATTTCGCATAGCTTTGCCCCAGACCGGGCAGTTTTCCGATCTGCAGCCGCGGGAGAAAGTGGTATTCAGTTTCGATCCTTCCCGGGCGGCATGCTTTCCGGCACGTGCCGGTATGGCGGGACAGGATGCTTGACACGGCAATGGAGTCCCGCTGGCACGCACGCCTCGTGCTCGGTCTATTGCTCGCACCCGCCGTGCTGTGGCTCGGTGCGCTGATCATATTGCCGCATGTCGATCTGGCCGTGCTGTCGTTCCGCGAGCGAATCGGGCCGCGCCAGTACACGGCCAGCCTGGCGCAGTACAAAACCTTTTTCACCGAGCCTCTGTACTGGCATGTATTCCTGCGCACGGCGGTGATGTCCGTGATCGCCACCCTGTTCACGCTGCTGCTGGCATTTCCCATTGCGTGGATCATTGCCAAGCTCGCGCGGGGCCGCGCCGGTTCACTGCTATTCATCATCTGCCTCATCCCGTTTTGGGTCAGCGAGACGGTGCGCACGCTGGGATGGATGATCCTGCTCAGAGAATCCGGCGTGCTGCCGGCCTTGATGGTGAAATTGGGCCTGACGGCAGTACCGGTGGAACTCCTGTATCGGGACGCGACCATCCTGGTGGGTTTGGTATATACCTCGCTGCTCTTCATGGTGGTACCGCTGGTGTCGAGCCTGGAGAGTCTCGATAATTCTTTGATCGAAGCTGCATACGATCTCGGTGCCGGCGGATTGGCCATTCTGCGCACCATCGTGATTCCGCACGCGGCGCCCGGCATCACGGCCGGCTGCATCGTGGTGTTCATGCTGACGCTGGGCAACTATCTGACGCCGACGCTGCTCGGCGGCAAGAACTCGCAGTGGTTCACCGAGCAGATCTACACGCAGTTCATTACCCGCTTCAACTGGGAACAGGGCGCCGCCTTCGGCTTCCTGCTGCTCGCGCTGTCCACCGCACTGGTGATTCTGGGTCTGCGGATCAGCGGGCAGCGCTTCGGCGACGTGATGCGGCAGACATGATTCCCTCCTTGCCGCGACCCATCTGGCTGCGTACCGCGACAGCGGTGTACTTGATCGCATTCCTGGCGTTCTTGTTTCTGCCGTTGGCCGTGGTCGCGGTGTTCGCCTTCAACGATGCGCCCTACCCGGCGCCGCCCTGGCGCGGCTTTACTCTCGATTGGTTTCTGGGCAACGCGGCGCTGGGGCGCACCGGGCTGTTCGCCGACGGCGAATTGCTGGGCAGTATATGGACCAGTTGTATCGTCGCCGTTTGCGTGACGGTGCTGTCGGCATTGGTCGGGACGGCCAATGCATTCCTCATCGAGCGCGGACGCTTCCGCGGGAAGCAGACCTTGTCGATATTGATGCTGGCGCCGCTGGTGATCCCCGGAGTCATCCTCGGTATTTCCATCCTAGCCTTTGCCAGCCGCGTCGCGGATTTCGCGGATGACGCCTTCGGCCTGGAGCTCGATTTTCTGCGACCCGGACTGCCCCTGGTGGTACTCGGCCAGTTCTCCTACATTGCGACCATTGCGACGCTGACCATCAGTGCTCGGCTGCGGCGCTTCGATCGCACCCTCGAAGAGGCGGCGCTCAACCTCGGCGCCTCCAAAGCGGCTGTGTTTCGCACTATCGTATTGCCGTATCTGCGGCCCGCGCTGCTGGGGTCAGCCGCCATCTCCTTCCTGATGTCATTTGCGGACTTCAACACCACACTCATGCTGGTCGGTGCGGACACGCCGTTGACCGTGATGATGTACGGACGAATGCGCGAAGGTGCGACTCCGGTGCTGAACGCGGTCAGCCTGTTCCTCATGATCGCATCCGCGGTGCTGGCGCTCTCGCTGCTGAGACGGCGCGGCCCGCGGACGAAAGCCGCCGACTGAAGCGATCGCGCTGCGGCTGCTCATCGCGCCGCGTCGGCATTCGGCCGACACGCGCCTACCTGACATCCCACAGCCGATCGAAGGAACTACGCTGCGCAGCGTCCGATCGAACCCTCCGTCGCCGGTTCGTTTTGGCGGCTTACGGAGCCAGGCGTATGCGTCCAGTCGAATACTCCGTTCCTTTGCTCGCTTCGTTGCTGTTGCTGGTTTAAGCGGCGGCGCCCAGAATTTCGACCAGCTGCACCCGCTGGTCGTTCGTGGCGGACTCGAACTCGGCGCTGATTCTCGTCAGTTCCTTCTCATCGCGAGCGCTCATCACCTTGATGAGGCAGGCTCGATCCCGGCCTCTGCGTTTGGCCACGTAGAGCGCCTTGTCGACCAAGCTGATTGCGCTGTCGAGCGATATATCGGTCGTCGAGCCTTCCATCGGGAAGCTGGCGTAGCCGATGGAAATCGTGCAGTGAATCTTGTGTCCATTCCACACGACGGGCTCGCGGCGAACCGCATGCAGCAGCCGCTGCGCCGTCAGATCCGCTTGCGCCGGCGCCATCGGGCCGAGTACGGCCAGAAACTCTTCGCCGCCCCAGCGAACGAGCTTGTCGCTCTCGCGCAGTGCCGCGGCGAGCCGCTGGCTCATCGCCGCCAGCACCGCATCTCCCGCCGGGTGCCCGTGTGTATCGTTGATGCGTTTGAAATGGTCCAGATCCGCCAACAGCACGCAACCGCCGATCGGCCGGCCGCCGTCGACGGCGAGTACGTGCTCGTTGAAGTAACGGCGATTCGACAGTCCGGTGAGCGGGTCATGCTCGCTGCTGAAACGCAGCCGCTCGTTGGCCTTGCTCACGCGGGCGAAGGCCCAGAGGAGCGCGGCACAGATGAATGCGATGAACACCGCGCCGGCAAGGATCAATTGCTGACGCAGGCGCTGTTCGCGCATTTCGGAGACCTTGAGCGCATTGTCGCGCCGCAAGAGTTCGAGCTCGCGGGCCTTGCGTTCATCGTCGAACTGGGCGGAGAGTTCGAGGAACGCGCGCTGCCGCGTGTTCGTCATGGACTTCTCGCTGATCTCGTCATAGCGGTGATAGACCTGGATCGCCATCATCAAGTAGCCCGAGCGCTCCAAAGCGTCCGCGTATTCTCGAAGCAATTCTTTGGCGTCCAGCAGATCGCTGCCCGCGAGCGCCGCCGCAATCGCATCCTCGGCGAGCTTCTGGCCCGCCTTGATGTTGCCGAGCCCGATATAGGACAAACCCTCATTGAAGAGAGCTATCTGCTCACCGTCTCGATGATGCGTTCGCAATATGAGCGGCAGCACTTGTTTGGAATATTTCAGAGATTCGGCAAAGTCACGGGTCTTCAAGTAGGAGTCGCCGAGATTGAGCAGCGCCATCTCCAGAAATTTGCTGCTTCCCGAGCGCCTCGCGTGCTCGAGTCCCGCCAGAGAAGCGCGCCGTTCCTCGGTCCGATCCCCGTTGCGGTCCGCTATGTCGGCGACACGCTCTTCGGTCTCCACCAATCCCGCCTCGTCGCCCAAGCTCGTGGCGAGACTGCGCGCCGATTTCACCAGAACCGTGGCACGATCGAAATTGCCGCTGTCGGCGTAGATTCTGGCGAGCGAAAGAATCGCGTGCAGAGCTCGAAACTCGTCGCGCATCTTGTTCGCAAGATCCAACGCCTGTTCCAAAAAGGGCAACGCCATCTCGTCCCGGCCGAGCACGCGCAGCACATGACCCCGCAGCGACAGCACACGATAGCGCTCGGAATCGGCGCTGATCGAGCTCATGTCGATGCCTTTGAGTTCGGCTTCAGCCGCCGCGAACTGCTTGTGCTGGCGCGCTGAATACGCCCGCACGAAGCGGGCCGCACGGACGGCCGCCGTGTCACCCGCGTGTGCGATGGCATCGAGACGCCGCAGGACTGCACCGACATCGTCGTCGCGGGTAGCATCCGCGTAAATCATTGCGCGGATCTCGAGCATTTCGATTTCCGAGGCGGGAGAATCCGCCGGGGGCGGCGGCGATGTGTCGACTATCTGTGCGGCGCGTTCGGGGTCCGACCACTCCAGCATCTCCAGCCGATCGGCGAAAGTCGACTCTGCCATCGCCGCGGACGCAAACGCGGCGGACAGCAAAATTGCGCCGATCAACGCAGGATGGTTAACTTTTCTCATGTCCGGCCGGCATTAGCCCGCAGTGCAACACCACATAGTCCGCATTTTTGCCATGTTCGCGCATAGAGTGGCGTGACGAGCGTCATCTCTCGGTCGTTGCCCGAGGTTTTCTCTCACCGCCGAAAGTACGGACTGTGACGCGCGTCGTCGCGACCGCCTCGTTGCCCCGCAATCCGGGCGTCTAGTCGTCAATCGCCGAATAAACCAGGTCGCGAAACAGCGTGCGGTAATAGTCGCGCCGCCCCGGGGCCTGAATGAGCAACAGCGCGAACAGCTGTTCCGCCGGATCGACCCAGAAGGTGGTCCCGGCGAGGCCGCCCCAGAAGTACTGGCCGACCGAACCCGGTACCTGGGCGATCCCGGTATGCAGCCGGACGGCAAAACCAAGCCCGAAGCCGTGGCCGGGGAGCAGCAGGTCGGGCGCTCCGGTGACCGGCCCGAGATGATCTGCCGTCATGAATTCAATCGTCTTGCGGCTCAGGAATCGACGTCCGTCGAGCGTTCCACCGGCGAGCAGCATCTGCAGGAAGCGTGCGTAGTCGCTCGCGGTCGAGACGAGGCCGCCGCCGCCCGACTCGAATCTCGGTGGTTCGCGGACCTCGAGCAGCTGCACCGTGGCGCCGCTGTCCGGATCTTTGGCAAACGCCTCGGCAAGGCGCGAGTGATGCCGCTGTGGCACGTGAAATGCCGTATCGACCATGCCAAGCGGCCCCAGAATATTCCGCTCGAAGAATTCACCCAGTCCTTGGCCCGACAGTACCTCGATGAGGCGGCCGAGCACATCGGTCGAGCGGCCGTACTCCCACCGAGCGCCAGGCTGATGGAGCAGCGGCAACCTGCCAAGGGTTGCGACCTGATCGGCGCTGCTTTGCGCGCGGCTGTACACTCTGGCACCCATGTACATTTTATGCACGGGCCCTGCACCGCGGAATTCATAGGTCAGCCCCGAGGTGTGGCGCAGTAGGTCCTGGATAGTAATGGGGCGCTCGAGCGGCACCCGTTCGATCTCTGCGCCGCGCTCCACTGCCACCTCGAGATTAGAGAATTCGGGCAGGTAGTTGGCGATGGGATCGCCCAGCAGAAACCGTCCTTCCTCCCACAGCATCATCGCCGCCACTGACGTGATGGGCTTGGTCATGGAATAGATGCGGAAGATCGCATCCGTCTGCATCGGCGCACCGCTCACCGCATCGCGGTGACCAAAGCTTTCGAACAGCCCCAATTTTCCGCGCCGAGCGATGAGTGCGACGGCACCCGGCACACGCCCCCGTTCGATCTCGCCGCGCATCACCGAGCCCAAACGCGCGAGGCGAATGGGCGAGAGACCGATCTGTTCAGGCGCCGCGAGCGGCAGCGGTATCGATGTCGATGTCGATGTCGATGTCATGGGGTCGACCGCGCGTTCGCCTGCCGCAGTTCCAATCCCGCCGCATGGTTGCGCTGGAAGCCCCTCCATAGGGTGATGCCCGCGGTACCGGGACTGTAGGCGTCATAGGCGGGAGGCGGCACCGCAGCCGGCCATACACCGGCCGCCGATTCGGTGACGGGAACGTTGAGATACGCGGCGCGACCCTCGTCACCCTTCACGTATAGATCAAGGAACGCGGTGATGAAATGCGCGTTGATGGCACTGATGCGATCCTTGCGCCAAACAGGATCTTCGAACCAATCCTGATCCCAGAGCGTGCTGCGCATGGCGTCCGGCACGGGATTCAAGCCCATCGCATGTCCGCCGCCCTTGAAGGTCAGCAGATATCGATGCGCACCGCTCGCCGTGTCGAAAATCGCGCGTGCTCCGGTCGCGTAGTCCACCGTTCTATCATCGTCGCCGGCAATGAGCAGCAGCGGTGCAGTGATCATACGCACTCCGTCCGCGCCCCAGGATGCGAGCGCGCCACCGCCGGCGGGCGAAATCGCCACCACCGCGCGCAGTCCTTTGACCGTGAGCGAGTCACGCATCGCACCGCCGCGTGCGAACGGTAGCAACAATCCGCCCGGCACCCGTTTGACGGCACCGCCGTCAGGATCGAGGGCCGCGCCGGCTGCAGTCAGCACGCCATAGCCACCCATGGAATAGCCGATCAGCGCCGTGCGCGCCGGATCGACGAGGTGGTCCGCTGCAAGCGTGCTCTGCAGCGTCTGCGCGACGAAGGCAATGTCGAGGGGTCTGCGCATGAGAGGCTGTGCGAATCGCGTTCGATCCGTGATCGGCGGGTCATCGTGCCGGATGGCGGCGACGACGTATCCCTTGGAGGCGAGATTCTCGGTCAGCCACGTCATCGCGTTCGGATCGTTACTGTAGCCGTGCGAGACGATCACCAACGGATGGCCCGTTCCCGATGACGGTGCGTCGCGAACGGCAATGCCGGGAATCGAAAAGCGCGCCGGCGGCGCGGGCGGTTCAGAGGGAAGACTTGCCGTATACACGACGCGTGCGGCGGCCGGCGCCGGCCGCGCCGGATACCACAGCTCCACTCCCAGAACTCGGTCCACCGGTGGCGCGGCTCCCGCGGCGGCGTCGAAGGCCAGCACATCGATCTGCCCATGCTGCACCAGATGCAATGTCTTCACCCCCACCGCGTAGGTCCCGAGGTGCGCGAGTTCCGGCGCATCCACGCCGAACCGGCTGGGCGGCTCGCCCGCGACGGCCACTCCCGCCCAAGATACGATTGCCAGCAGAACTATCTTTCGCATTCGGTCACCTGTTGCCGAGGGAGAATTCGATTCTATCAGCGCTCCGCGAGGCACTGCCCGCGCCAATGTGCGCCCTTGCGACTATGCATCGAGAGTGATGCTGACCGGACAATGATCGCTGCCCATGACGGTGGGATGGATCTCGGCGCTCTTCACCGCGCCGCGCAATTGGTCGGATACGAGCACGTAGTCGATTCTCCACCCGATGTTGCGTGCCCGCGAATTGGCGAAATGGCTCCACCACGAGTAGTGCCCATTACCTTGCGTGAACAGCCGGAAAGTATCGACGAAACCGGCATCCACGAGATTCTGGAATCCCTTGCGCTCCTCGTCCGTGAAGCCCTTTTTGCCGCGATTCGATTTGGGATTGGCCAGATCGAGCTCGGTATGCGCCACATTGAGATCGCCGCAAAAAATCACCGGCTTGCGCTGTCTCCAGTTGGCTGCAATAAGCGAGAAAGGCCGGATCCCAATGTTTGAAGCGCAGCGCCAAGCGGCTGAGGTCGTCCTTGGCGTTCGGCGTGTACACCGTCACGACATAGAATTTTTCGAATTCCGCCGTCATAACCCGTCCTTCCTCGGCGCTGTCGCGCTGCAATTCGTCGGCGAACGAGAAGCGTTGCGCGAACTCGCGGGGAAAACCGTTGATGACGGACAGCGGCTCCTGCTTCGAAAAAATCGCGGTGCCTGAATACCCCTTCTTCACCGCGGAATTCCAGTACTCGCGATAATCCGGCAGATCGATCTCGAACTGACCGCGTTCGGCCTTGGTCTCTTGCAGACAGACGATATCGGGCCGGTGCCCATCGAGAAACGGCTGGAACAGCCCCTTCTTGAGTACGGCGCGAATGCCGTTGACATTCCAGGAAAAAATCTTCATTGCGGATCTCTCATGATGGTTGCCGGCGAGCCGAAGCCGCCATTATGCCTGTGGTTGTTGGCCCAGAACGTTATTGACAATCATTCGCATTCGCGTTTACAATGGCTGCATGATCATCTGCGTCTGCAAAGCGGTTTCCGACCGGCACATCACCTCCGCCGTCAAGGGGGGCGCCCAGAACCTGCGCGACCTCACTCGCAAATTCGGCCTCGGGACCTGCTGCGGCAAATGCGTTCCGGAGGCCAAGGCCACCCTATCCGCCTCCCTGGACTCGCACGGCAGATCCGCGGTCATCGCCGCAGCCCACCCGTGCTTTCCCGGCACGAGTGCGGAATTCGCCGTTTAGCTCAGTACCTCGACCCAGGGATTTTGCCCCTGTAAACCGGTCAGAATCCCTACGTCGAGGTACTACGCGTCCAGCCGTCACTGATGTCTCGAGGCGGTTCCGGGCATACAATCCTCGCCTATTCTCCGCGCCATACAGGCGCCATCCACCCAAGGGGCTACCGTGCAGGGCGACGTCAAAGTTTTGGATTTTCTCAACCAGGCGTTGAAGAACGAACTTACCTCCATCAATCAGTATTTCTTGCACGCCCGCATGCTCGACAACTGGGGGATGAGGCGCCTCGGCAAGATCGAGTACCAGGAATCGATCGATGAAATGAAGCATGCGGACCAGTTGGTGAAGCGCATTCTGTTCCTCGAAGGTCTGCCGAATCTGCAGGACCTAGGCAAGCTGTTCATCGGCGAGGACGTGAAGGAGCTTCTGCTGTGCGATCTGCGGCGCGAAATGGAGGCACATCCTTTGTACGATGCCGCCATCCAGCACTGCGAGTCGGTCAGGGACTTCGTCACTCGCGATCTTTTGGTCCACATCCAGAGAAGCGAGGAAGAGCACATCGACTTCATCGAAGAACAACTGGGACTCATCGACAAGATGGGACTGCAGAATTACATCCAGTCGGCCGCCGGTGAGTTGAGCGAGAGCGGCCCCGCGTGACACTCGGGTGGCGTGCGCCTCAGCCGGCCGGGACGAAGGGCTGAGCCGACGCGCCGCGCAGCTTAGCCCACCGCCGCGTGCGGTTCGGTTCCCGAGGTCGGCTTCAGCCACTTGGCGAGCATGCTCGCGAGGATGGGCCGATCCACCGGCTTGGCCAGGAAATCGTTCATGCCGCAGGCGAGCGCGCGTGCCCGATCCTCGGGAAACGCGTTTGCGGTCATTGCGATCACCGGAACCTCGTGATCGAGAACGGCTGAACTGCGATCGCGAATCACGCGCGTCGTTTCGAAACCATCCATTTCCGGCATCCGGCAGTCCATGAGAACGAGGTCGTAACCGCTCTTGCCGAGCATGTCGATCGCCTCGCGCCCGTGATTGGCCACATCGACTCGATGCCCGAGCTTGGCCAGCATGTAGACGGCGACTCGTTGGTTGACGAAATTATCCTCGACCAGGAGTAAGCGGGCCGCGCCAAACTCCGCCGCCCCGAGACTGCGTGGTGCCGCGATCGGCTCGGCGTCCGCGACCCCCAGCAGCGGACCGTCGACGTGTCCAAATAGGCGTTTCAAAAGGCGCATGTGCACAATCCCTATCGGCTCGTCACGCAGAAGCTGTAGCGTACGAGCTTGGCCGCACAGCCAGTAGCGAGTACTGGGAGAACTGCGACACCCATCAATATATAGGTGCTCCGCAGGTGGGCGGGCCGACCGACGCCATCGGCGTAGCGCACACTTGCAATATCCCGGCGTTGAGGGATTCAATGGCGACTGGGGACCCCCGCTACGGCAGACTCATGCGCATCAGCTGCGCGACTCCTGCCTCCGGCGTCCCTTGGGCGCTGACTTCGGCGCTCGTTGTTCGCTCATGAGACGAAGCTTGTCAGCCGCGAATTCGATGAACGCCGATACCGCGGTCGGAATCTGCTGACTGCTCGGGAGAACCACGTTGAGGTCACCCCCTTCGCGACGATAGCCCGGCAGCACGTGAATCAAGCGACCGGCATGCATATCGGCGGCGACGAGCACCCCCGGCAATAACGCAACCCCCAACCCGGCGACGCAACTCTTGAGCAGAATTCGTGCACTATTGGCCCGGAATCGACCGCTGACTTTGACCTCCTCGCGCCCGCCGGGCCCGTGCAGTGCCCATGTAACCAGACCCGGCCGCCCGGAGGCGGTCAGGCAATCGTGCCGGCCCAACTCCTGCAAGGTGTGCGGGTTGCCGTGCGACCGCAAGTAGACCGGACTCGCAACCAGCTTGAAGGATTGCGGCATCAGCCGGCGGAATACGATCTGCTGATCGGCCGCGGAACCGCCGCGAAACGCGACGTCGATTGCTTCGCTGATCAGGTCGGCCCGGGCATCGTTCAGCACGAAATCCAAGCGCACCTTGGGGTGCTGCGCCAAGAACTGCATCACCCACTCGATGTTGAAGAAATCGAGAAAGTCGGCGGGTGCGGCGACTCGCACCGTGCCGCTGACGGTTTGACTGCCGCCGGCCAAATCCTTGCCCGCTTCCAAAACACCGTCCACCGCCGACGCGCAGCGCTCGTAGAAGGCAGAGCCCGCTGCGGTCAGAGTGAGCTTGCGAGTCGAGCGCTGCATCAGGCGGGTATCAAGACCCGTCTCCAGCTGACGTATCCGCCGGCTCAGCGTATTGGGAGGCACTCCCAGGCGTCGCGCCGCTTCTGCAAAACTCCGGGCGCGAACCACCTGCACGAACATACGGACTTCATTGAGGTCCAGCACCGGATGGATTCCTTCTGATTTTGGCTTAGTCTATTCCTATTATTCCATCTTGTCGGTGAATCGACGTTGGCATAGTCTGACTCACGAGCCGATGCGGCCTACTACCCGAGAGATGTCATGGCAAAAGTACTGGTCCTTTACTATTCGTCCTACGGCCACGTGGAGACCCTGGCGAACGCCATCGCCGAAGGTGCCCGCTCGGCAGGTGCCAGCGTCGACATCAAGCGCGTCCCCGAGACCGCCCCCCTCGACGTGGCCAAGGCGTCGCATTTCAAACTGGATCAGAGTGCGCCCATCGCGACCATCGACGAGCTGGCGAACTACGATGCCATCATCGTGGGCACCCCCACGCGCTTCGGCCGCATTGCTTCACAGATGGCCACCTTCCTCGATCAGGCCGGCGGCTTGTGGATGCGCGGAGCCCTCCACGGCAAGGTGGGTGGTGCGTTCACCTCGACGGCGACTCAGCACGGCGGTCAGGAAGTGACCTTGTTTTCGATCATCACCAATCTGTTGCACTTCGGCATGACCATCGTCGGCCTGCCGTACAGCCATCAGGGACAAATGACTCTGGATGAAATCGTCGGTGGCAGCCCGTACGGCGCAACGACGGTTGCCGGCGGAGCCGGACAGCGCCAGCCGAGCGCACTCGATCTCGCCGGCGCGCGTCATCAAGGCAAGCTCATCGGCGAGACCGCGAAGAAACTGTTCCCCGGCTGATTATCATCGCCGGCCGACTGCGCGCAGCAGCGTCCGGATGAAGTATGCTCGTTGTTGCGGCACGCGCCTGCCGAGGCGCGTGCCGCAAGCCGCTTGCGAGAACCTTCCCGAAGCCCCCCGTAGCCCGTAGGGGGCCCTATACGACTTGTTGACCCTCTCTGGGTGGAGAAACCCGACTCGGCTGGCGGAACCGCCGAGCGCGCCGCAGCGCCGTCGACAGCCGCCTATCGAACAAACTTGCCGCCACATGGTCAAATTTCCTCAACTCCATAGTATTCTACGCGATCGTATTTTTCAGGTGGGAGCTCTTCATGTCGATGCCGAACCGCGAGCCGCTGTCCGCTAGAGCCGTGCGTGCCGACCACGCACCGCTCGCATTCTTGTTCGAACACCCGCAGTGGTTCGCGCCGATCTTCGCCGAACTCGAGCGGCGCCAGGTGCCGTTCGACAAGATCTACATCCCCGACCATTTTTATGACATCGGCGCGGATCTGACTTCCTTCCGGGTGCTCTTCAATCGAATGAGTCCGTCCGCGAACAGCCGCAACCACGGATCCGGAATCTTCCACACATTGGCTTATCTCGATCATCTGGAACTCCAGGGCGTGCGCGTCATCAACGGCGCCAAGGCATTCCGCTATGAAATATCGAAAGCCGGCCAAGCCTCGCTGCTGAAGTCGCTTGGACTCAAGTACCTACCCTCCCGCGTCATTCACTCGGCCGGTCAGGCGTTGGCGGCTGCGGAGGGATTGCGCTATCCCATCATCGTCAAGGCCAACACCGGCGGCAGCGGCAAGGGTATTACACGTTTCAATTCAAAGGCGGAGCTGGTCGCCGCGATCGAGGCGAACCAGATAGACCTGGGCAACGACAGTGTCGCGCTGGTGCAAGAGTTCATCCCGGCGCGCGGGGGATTCATAACGCGAGTGGAGACCATCGGCGGCAAGTATCTCTATGCCATCAAAGTACACCTGAGTGGCGAGACCTTCGATCTGTGTCCTGCCGACATCTGCCGCACTTCGACCGGACAAGTATTGGAGAACGCCTGCGTGGTCGAGGCCGCGAAGGCCGGCCTCAAGGTCGATGGATATGACGCTCCGCCGCAGATAGTCCGTGATATCGAGCAGATCGTGCAAGCCGCCGGCATCGACGTCGGAGGCATCGAGTACATAGTCGATGATCGAGACGGCAACACCTACTATTACGACATCAACGCACTGTCGAACTTCGTCGCGGATGCGCCCCGGGTAATCGGCTTCAACCCGGTCGAGAATCTTGCCGACTATCTTCAAGAGGAGGTGCGACGTGCCGGCTAAACAGGGAATTCGTTACGGGTATTGGATGCCGGTATTCGGCGGCTGGCTGCGCAATGTGGAAGACGAACACATGGAAGCGAGCTGGCAGTACGTCAGCAAGCTCGCACAGCGCAGCGAGAAGATCGGCTTCGATCTATCGCTCATCGCCGAACTCAACATGAATGACATCAAGGGTGTCGATGCCCCGAGCCTTGATGCCTGGTCGACGTCCGCCGCCCTCGCCGCGGTTACCGAAACCCTCGAATTGATGGTGGCCGTGAGGCCGACCTTTCATTCACCCGCTCTGTTCGCGAAACAGGCCGCCAATATCGACCGTATCAGCAACGGCAGGCTCGCGCTCAATGTGGTTTCCTCCTGGTGGGAACAGGAAGCGCGCATGTACGGTGTAGACTTCGAGCGCCACGACGACCGTTACGGCCGCACGGCCGAATGGCTGGAAGTGCTGGATGGAGCCTGGTCGCAAAAAACCTATAGCCATACGGGCAAGTACTACCGCACCGAAGGCACCGTCCTCGAGCCGAAGCCGGTCCGCTCTCCTCGTCCGCCGATTTATGCCGGCGGGGAATCCGAAGCCGCCAAGAATCTCATCGCGAAACAGTGCGATGCGTATGTCATGCACGGCGATTCCCCGGCTCACGTCGCCGCCAAGATCAAGGACATGTGCGAGCGTCGCGAAAAACTCGGACTGGGGCGCATGCAATTTGGCGTCGCGGGCTATGCGTTCACGCGGGATTCCGATCGAGAAGTCCAGCAGGAGCTCGAACGCATCACCGACGTGAAGCAGAACGCCAAAGGCTTCGCGAACTACCAACAGTGGCTGCAAGGCACCCAGCTGGAACAGACCATGTCGATCCAGGAATACTCAGTCTCGAATCGCGGTTTGCGCTCGGGATTGGTGGGAACACCGTCGCAGGTGCAGGACCAGATCGGCAAGTTCGAGGAGGCCGGCGTCGACCTTCTCTTGCTGCAATTCAGCCCGCAGTTGGAAGAAATGGAGCGGTTCAGCAGCAGCGTCATACGCCCGCACTAAGCGCGAACGGCCGACGAGATTGCCGCTACGGCACGCTCGATATTTTGACCTCGTTGAACTGAATGATGGGCGCTGTTTCCCATTATTGCAGGAGATGTGAATGCAGATGAGGCAACTAGGCGCCCACGGCCCCCAGGTATCCGCGCTGGGATTGGGCTGCATGGGAATGAGTGAATTCTATGCCGGCCGCGACGACCAGGAATCCATCGCGACGATTCAACGCGCTTTGGATCTCGGTATCAACTTCCTCGACACGGCCGACGTCTACGGACCTCATACGAACGAGGAACTCGTGGGCCGCGCCATCAAGGGCCGGCGCAGCGGCGTCTTTCTCGCGACGAAGTTCGGCATTCTGCGTGATCCCGTCAACGTCGCGGTGCGCGGCGTCAGCGGCCAGCCGGACCATGTGCGCGCCTCGATCGAAGGTAGTCTGCGGCGCCTCGGCGTGGACACCGTCGACCTCTACTATCAACATCGCATCGACCCCACGGTACCGATCGAGGACACCGTCGGTGCACTCGCCGATCTCGTGCGTGCGGGCAAAGTGCGCTACATCGGACTTTCCGAGGCATCCGTGGCGACTCTGGAGCGGGCGCACAAGGTGCACCCGATTACCGCGCTGCAGAGCGAATATTCATTGTGGTCACGCGAGCCGGAGGGCGGCGCGCTGGCCGCGTGCCGCCGCCTTGGTATCGGCTTCGTGCCCTACAGCCCGCTGGGCCGGGGATTCTTGACCGGTACGTTCAATCGTCCGGAAGAATTAGCGTCCGATGACTACCGCCGCTCCAGTCCGCGCTTTCAAGGCGAGAACTTCGCCAAGAACATGCGACTGGTCGAGAAAGTCAGGGCGGTCGCCGCCGAGATCGGCCGCACGCCGGCGCAAGTCGCTCTCGCGTGGGTGCTGGCGCAGGGGAACGACATCGTTCCTATCCCAGGGACGAAGAAACGCCAGTATCTCGAGGAGAACGTCGCCGCCATCGACCTGCGCCTCACACCGGCGCAATCGGCCGCACTCGACGCCGTGTTTACACCCAACGCGGCCGCGGGTGATCGGTATCCGGCGGCCAGCATGGGCACGGTGAATCGCTGAGAGTCGCAGTCGGCAGAGGCCCCCTAGCTTAGCTAGCATCCAGCAGGTATCGGACGTTACGGGCCGCCGTCATCAGCGCCTCGGCAATGACGCCGCCGCCACCGGCTCTATGCGCCTCGCATGCAGAGCATCACGCCGCAAGGCTGGCCTGGACTTGTCGCCTGAATTCCAGTGGATTCGAGATCATCTGGAAAGGCTCCTTGGTACCGCCGACTCCCGATACGGTAATCGTTCCATAGCCTAGTATTCGCCCCAGTATCCCCTGGTCCACGCCAATTCCTTCGACCTTTTGCAGCAGCAGTTCGAGAGAATGCCGCCGGACGAGTCCAACTTTGATCAACACGCGCTTATTGGTGATCGCAAATTCGGAACTGCTGGATTTGATCCAGGGCGGAAGAAACAGCACAAGGGCGATGACGCCTATGGCAACGAACGCGATCCAGCCGCCGCCGCTCAATGCTACGACGAGCGCAATCACGAATACAATCACCGGAAGCGCATAGATGATCCAGTGGAGTTTTGCCCGATAGGTAATTTGCTCGTTTGGCAAAAGATTATTGTCCACGTAGCCCATAAATCCCTCCGGGTCATGTTGATGCTGATCGCCTCAGGCTTGAAGTGACGCCCTGCCGCCAATACGGTACCCTCAAATTCGTGATTTGCATTATACGGATTGTTCCCGCAGGTGACGGAGGGCGGATGCCACACATGAGAACCTATTATCGTCGAGCCTTGGCCTCGTGCCTGATCGCCGCGGGCATTCTCGCCGGCGGCTCGAGCAGCGTCGCGCTGAGTACGCCGGACTTCGTCCAAATCAAACCGGCGGATGTGCAATGGCACGACATCCCGGGTGGCCATGGCGCCCAGGAGGCGACGCTGTCGGGCCATCCCGACCAACCAGGCATCTACGTGATACGCGTCAAGTTTCCGCCGCACGTCATGGATCGGCCGCATTGGCATCCCAACACTCGATATGTGACGGTGATCGAGGGGACCTGGTACGCAGGCACCGGCGACACTTTCGATCTCGCCCGCGCAATTCCCATGAAACCGGGCAGCTTCATGGTGCACCCGGCGAAGGCGGCTCACTGGGACGGCTCCGGCGGGGATGAAACCGTCATCGTACAAATCATCGGCGATGGTCCCGCCGACTCCACGCTGCTGGATCCGAAGAAGCCCATGTGGCTCGAAGTACCGCACTAAGCGGTCCGCGCTCACGACGTGTTTTTCTCTAACGGGTACCGCCCCGGCGCCCGGATTTCTTGATTGCAAAGGGTAATCTCGCATGCTTAAGAAAACTGATTCGACGAAATGGAATTCAAAGCGTATCGCGAACAAGGTTCGTTGGTCGCTGCTCGCGTCCACACTGATCCTGCGAAGTGCGATAGCCGACGCACCGCCCACCGGCAAGTTACCCGATGACGCCACACCGCTCGCCTATGCGCTCGATCTTAGAGTCGACCCGCATACCGAGCGTTTCAGCGGCCAGGTGCGTATTCGCGTGAAATTGGCCAAGGCGGCCGACCATCTTTGGCTGCACGCGAGCGAGATCGACGTCGGCAAAATCGGGCTGACCGACGCGCTGGGCAAGACGCATAAGGCGCAACTCACGGTGCGCGATCCGTCGGGAATAGCCGAAGTGTCATTCGACGGCACGTTGCCCGCACAAGAAATCGAACTCGCGATCGACTACAGCGCAGCGTTCAACGCCAAGTTGCAGGGGCTGTACAAGGTCAAGGTCGGCAACGACGCCTACGCGGTTACGCAAATGGAGGCGACCAGCGCCCGCTACGCCTTCCCCTCCTTTGACGAGCCGCGTTTCAAGACGCCGTTCGATGTCACACTGACCGTACCGAAAGGCGAGGTCGCAATCTCGAATACGCAGCCGGTAAAAGAACGAGACTCTGATGATGCGAAGTGGAAAACGCTCACTTTTGCAAGGACCAAGCCGCTGCCGACTTACCTGGTCGCATTGGCGGTTGGCCCATGGGATGTCGTCGCCGGCCCGACGATTGCAGCCAACTCCGTACGCAAGGAGCCGATTTCGCTGCGCGGCATCGGTCCACGGGGTACCGGTCCGCAATTCAAGTGGATCCTCGAGCAAACCCCGGCGACGGTGAAGTATTACGAGGACTACACTCATCAGGCATATCCGTTCGACAAGCTCGATCTGCTCGGCGCGCCTGATTTCTCCGCAGGCGCAATGGAGAATGCCGGCCTGATCGTGTACCGCGACGCCCTGTTGCGCATCGACGCCAGTTCATCGGCGTCCAGCTACCGCGGCGGCTTCAACGTCAATGCGCACGAAATTGCGCATCAATGGTTCGGTGATCTGGTTACTGTCCCGTGGTGGGACGATATTTGGCTGAACGAGGCATTCGCGACTTGGGCGCAGGCGAAAGCCACGGTGGCTCTGCAACCGGACTTTCGGGGCGATCTGGGCCGACTCGAAGGCACGCTCGGCGCGATGGACAGCGACAGCCTGCTTTCCGCGCGCAGGATTCGCCAGCCGATCAAGAGTAACGACGATATCCAAACCGCGTTCGACGGCATAACCTATCAAAAAGGTGCGGCAGTGCTGCGCATGTTCGAGGAATGGCTCGGCGAAGACGTCTACCGCTCGGCCATGCGTGAATATCTCGCCAAGCATGCATTCGGCAGCGGCAGCTCGGATGACCTGATTGCGACGATCGCCAAGGTCAGCGGCCAGGGCGATACGCTGAAAGCTGCGATGCGCAGCTTTCTCGATCAACCCGGGCTACCCCTCGTGCACAGTTCGCTGAACTGCAAGAATGGCAAGGCCACACTGGCTTTGAGCCAGTCGCGTTATCTGCCGTACGGCGTAGTCGGCAACGACAATCTGCAATGGAAGTTGCCCGTCTGCGCGCGCTTCGATCGCGGCGGAAAATCGACCAAGCAGTGTTTCATCCTGGATCAGCCGCAGCGGGAATTCGCCGTCGACGGCGGCTGCGCGGATTCGTATCTGCCGAATGCCGATGCCACAGGCTACTATCGCTTTACCATGGCCGCTTCCGACTTCACCGCGCTGCACGCGTTGGTCGGGAGACTCTCGGCGACCGAACAGGTCGTTTATGCCGATGCCATTTCGAGCGCATTTTCTCAGGGCTCCCTCCCGCCCGACGCGCTGCTCGATGCGATGCCGGCACTGGCGGGCTCCAATGTACCGCAGGTCGCCACCGCGCTATTCGCGCAATTCGCCTGGATCCGCGAACACCTGGCGACCGATGCGGCTCGCCCGGGCCTGGATGCCTATGCGGCAAAGTTGTTCTCCCCGCGTATCTCCGCACTGGGTCTGCGGCGGTCGCCGACCGATACCGACATGAACACGCAGCTGCGCGTGCGGTTGGTCGATTTCCTTGCCTTTACCACGCGTGACGCAACGCTGCGCCGGGCGTTGAACGCACAGGGCCGCTCCGCTTTGGGGCTGGATGCGGGCGGCACGGTCGATCTGTCGCGCGCCGATCCGGACTTGCGCGGGGCTGCACTCAAAGTGGCGGTTCAGGATTCCGGGGAGCTCGCGTTCAAAGCTGTGCTGGGCGAACTTGCCATCAATCACCAGACTCGGCAACGCTATGAATTGCTCGCCGCGCTGGGGGCCACGCGCGATCCCAAGCTCGGCGAGCAGGCACGCAACTACGGCCTGACCCCGGCCGTCGCGGTGGGCGAAATGCGCTTCCTATATGCGAGCCACGTCGGCGAAAATGAAAATAGCGCCGCCTTCTGGCAATGGCTTCAGCCGCACTATGAATCCTTCGTGGGACGCTTGCCCGATCAATTGCAAAACTATGTCATCGGACTCGCTGCCCATAACCGTTGCAGCAAATCCCAATCCGACGAACTCCGGACATGGTTTACGCCTCGTCTCAACAATCTCATCGGCGGCGGACGCGCACTGGCACAGTCGCTCGAAACCATCGATCAGTGCGCAGCCCTGCGCGAACATCTGGAAAAGAACTCACTTGCGGCGTGGACTGGGGCGCATCAGAGCCCATCGAAATCCTACTAACGCAGTTTCGAGATGGGAGAGGCGGCTTCGGCCGCCTCCCCCATCACTACCGCAACTGCATGTGAAACGTTGCCGGGTCAGCGTCGCCGACACGATCCCCCGCCAGCGGAAACCTGGGCGAGTCCATCTTCATGGCCGTCGCGTGATCATTCTGCACGACGAACGAGACACGAGATTCCGGCGATGAGCGTAAGGAGAAGCTGCCGTCTTCCTGCTTGAGCAGCCGCTCCGGTCCTTGGCCCAGCGGCTGGATCATCAGGCGGCCGTTTTCATCGAACACGCGGTAGGTCCGCCTATATTGCGAGAAGGAATCGTGCAAATCGGCAGAGATGCGGTCGAGCTTCAGCACGAACGTTCCCGCCAGCTGCTTGCGCTCGGCAGCGGATACGGGCTCATCGGCAAATTTTTGCTCCGTGGCGGGCGTGGGAGCGGGCAGTGCAGGCAGCCCGAGGATGGCGCGAGCCAGCGCGCGCGTGATCGCGTAAGCGTTCTGGCCCTCGGTGTTGGTGAGCACGACGATCGTGAGCTGATCTGCGGGAAAATCATACAGACTGCCGCTATAGCCGAGCAGTGAACCATGCTGCCCGATACGTGAGTGGTCGTCTTCGTGGTTCAGAATCATGGCGAAGCCGTATTGCGCCCTGGGATCTTGCGCGCTCATCTCTGCCGCGGCTCCTTCCGCGGTCGACATGAGCCGGAAGGTCTCCGGTTGAACCAGGTTTTTATCCTTGATGGATCGCCACAGCTGCAAGAGATCGCCCACGGTGCTGCAGAAACGCAGGTCAGAGTTGTAGGCCATGCCGTCTTCATTGGCCGGGACATAGCTGCCGTTGAACCGCCGATATGCGTGTGAAAGGCCGTGCACCAGGACGAAATCGTCACAGTAAGTGGTGGACTTGACTCCTGCCGGCTGGAAGATGTTTTGCCGGACATAGTCCGGAAAGCTCTGGCCGGTAACGCGCTCCACGACCGTGACCAGCAGCTGAAAACCGGAGATGGACCAGTCCCACTTCTTGCCCGGGTCATTCACCCAGTTTTTCCCGGCGTACAGGGCCATCACTTCGTCCAGCGCCTTCGGCTGGCGGCTGGTGGCCTCGATGGGATCACCGAGATAGTGATAATCGACGATGCCTGAGGTGTGGTTGAGCAACTGACGTATCGTTACATGATGGCCCTGCAGGGGAAACTCAGGAATGAATTTGGAGATGTCATCATCCAGTGACACCTTGCCCCGCTCCACCAGCTGCATCACGGCGACTCCGGTGAATGGCAGCATGGGACCGACTACATGGTAGACAGTTTCATCTTTGGCCGGCGCATCCAGGCCGAGGTCCGCAAAGCCGTACCCTTTGTGCAGCAGTATATGGTCGCCGCGCGCTACCAGCACTGAAGCACCGGCTACATGCTCCCGCGCCATGACCCGTTGCACGATGGCATCGAGATCAGCACCTGAGTGGCTGGCCGGCGATGATTCGGCAGCAGTGGAACAGAGAAGGAACAGGGCAAACGTGAATGTCGGTGTGCGCATGGCCGGAGAGTATAGCCGGCGTGAGCGCGGCTTTCTTGATCAGAAATCCGCTAAACGCAGCCCTGCGGCTGCCGCGGACACGCACCGCTGCGTGGGCAAATGACGCTCGCAGGCGAGTCCAGCGCTTCGGCGATCCATTCGATGTTGAGTACCTGCGAGACGGCGCGAATGCCGGCGGCGGCCTGCTCCGGAATCACCCCATCGCCGCCGCCGCGCCGGCAGGCTTCCGCCACTGCCTCGACCATCGCGTCGCCGTCAAAGCCCTGAGCATCGAGCGCCGGCAAGAGATCCACACCCACCGAGAGCACGTGCACCTCGTCCAGCGCGTCGCGGGTCAGCAATGAATGGCAGCAATACAGCCGCGCGCGTTTGCCATCCTGCATCACCGAAATCTGCGACTTCGGTTTCTGCATCGGAGGCGCCGCCGGCGTCGTCTGCAACAGCCGAAACACCGCCCAGCGCGGGCAGGGGTCGGACACCAGACTCATATTGCCCCAAGGCAAGGGGATGCCGTTGCCGCGATACACCGCGCGCAAGTAGCCGGGCGCGTACGCGTCGAAGAAATGCCAATGCCTGTAGGGCGACACGGCCGTCATGCGTCGCATGACCAGCGCCGGCGTGACACCCAGCTTGCGACAGGCAGCGACGCAATGCGCCTCGCGAATCAGGAAGCGCCGAAACGGAACGCGAGGACACAGGAGCGCCCCGGCAAAAAAACTACATTCGAAGTCGCGCCAGGCGTAAAGCACATCCTGCGCGCCCATGCCGGCCGCCGAGCCCAACAACTCGCCGTCTCCGGAATGAATGGCGCTGTGCGGGGAAATGGCGCCGTCACCGTTGTGCAGAATCTTGTGACCGATGAAGAAGGCCAGTTCGTACTTCAGCCGCTCCTCTTGATGGCGCAAGCGCTCGTTGATGAGCACCGTTCCGGGTGCTTCGAATTGCGATCGCACCAAGCCTCCGCTCGGCTTGCGCGCATTGCCGTCGAACCATTGCACGTCCAGTCCGTGCTGTCTGCAGATGGCCATCACGGCACCCAGCGTGAGCGGCATCTGCCGCTTACCGCACTCCTCCGCGGCGCGCTCGATGTCGGGAAAATTGTTGTGGCGCGTTTCCTGCCAGACACGAATCAGCAATTGCGCGAATTGCCGCCCGGTGGTGCCGGTTTGCGATAGGAGTTCAGGCAGCGCGTTCTGCAGCAGCTCGTGCGAGAACAGAAACGCCGGTTCCAAGGGCATGGCCTCGAGCCCCCCTCGTTCGCGCTGTGCCGGTACGGGCTCAACCTCCGTGTTTTCATCGAGGAACCAACGCGCATCCTTGCTGAAGATACCCGCCAGCATGTCCAACATATCGGGGGAAGGCATGCGTTTGCCGGTCTCCACCATGCTGAGGTAGGACACTGACGGGGCTCCGGCCGCGTCGATTTGCACGCACCGGGCCGAGAGTTCGTCCAGGGTGAGGCCATTGCGCTTGCGCAGGGACCTGAGCTTGGTCCCGAGGAAATGCCCCTGCCGGATCAATGTTCCCATGGGCTTCGCGCAACTCTCAACGGGGTCGATGCGACCCCGTCCGTTAGCGCTCGCTGCGCGAGCATTAGACCGCAGGTTGTCATTAGGCACCCCCGGTGTGAAATTCACACTGTCAAATTTCCAATGTGTAAATCCGCGCTTCTCGTACTTTAAGCTCATGGCATCCCGAGACGCAAGCTCGCCCTCATCCCGAGCCTTAAAGGAGAATTGCCTTGAGCGATCAAACGAACGACAGGTGGACCGGCATCCAGCGCCCCTACGGCACAGCCGACGTGGCGCGCCTGAGCGGCTCCGTGCACATCGAGCATTCACTGGCGCGATTGGGCGCCGAAAAGTTCTGGCGCCAGCTGCACAGCGAGCCGGTAGTCGCGGGCTTAGGTTGCATGACCGGCAACCAGGCCATTCAAACCGTACAAGCCGGTCTCAAGGCCATTTACTGCTCAGGGTGGCAGGTGGCCGGTGACGCCAATACCGCCGGTGAAGTGTACCCGGACCAGAGTCTGTATCCCGTCGACTCGGTACCGAAGATGGTCGAACGCATCAACAACGCGCTGCTGCGCACCGATCAGATTCATCACATGGACGGTAAGTCCGACACCGATTGGCTGGTCCCCATCATCGCCGATGCCGAAGCCGGCTTCGGCGGCAATCTCAACGCCTTCGAGCTGACCAAGGCCTTGATCCGCGCCGGCGCAGCCGCCGTGCACTTCGAAGATCAATTGTCGTCCGCCAAGAAATGCGGCCACCTGGGCGGGAAGGTCCTGGTTTCGACCGGCGAGGCCATCAACAAGCTCGTGGCTGCGCGCCTGGCCGCGGACGTGCTCGGCGTGCCCACCGTGATCATCGCCCGCACCGATGCCGACGCGGCTGACCTGCTCCTCACCGATCATGATTCGCGCGATGCGCGCTTCCTCACGGGCGAGCGCTCGAGCGAGGGGTTCTTCTACGTCAAGGCCGGCATCGAGCAGGCCATCGATCGCGGCTTGTCCTACGCCCCCTATGCCGATCTCCTGTGGTGCGAGACATCCAAACCCGACATGGCCGAAGCGCGGCGTTTTGCCGCCGCCATTCACGCCAAGTTCCCCGGCAAATTGCTCGCCTACAACTGCTCGCCCTCTTTCAACTGGCAGGCCAAGCTCGATGCGGGGGCGATGAAGCGCTGGCGCGAAGAATTGGCGGCGCTCGGCTATCGCTTCCAGTTCATCACGCTCGCCGGCTGGCATGCACTGAATCTGTCCATGTTCGAACTGGCCGCTGCCTATCGCGCGGATGGAATGCTCGGCTACTCGCAGTTGCAGCAGCGCGAGTTCGCCCAGGAGAGCGCGGGATACAGGGCCACCAAGCATCAGAGCTTCGTCGGCACCGGCTATTTCGATGCCGTTCAGACCGCGATCAGCGCCGGGGCGCATTCGACCGGCGCCATGGCCGGCAGCACCGAGACCGAGCAATTCACCGCCGCGGTGAAATCCGGTCCGACCCGCGTGGTGGCGTAGCGGCTTGCGAGAGATGAACGCCGCCAACAGCTCCGTCGCGGTCATGCCGGCCGTCGGGCCTCGCGGCGGAGCGGCGGCGAAAGATCACGCCGCGCTGATCGCCGAGCACTTTCGCCAGTACAACGAGGAGTTCGGCCGCATCACGCGCCGTGCGGCGCTGAATTTTCTAGCGGAGGACTGGCAGAACGCACAGCTCGATGCGGTGGCGCGCATCGAGTTGTACGAATTGCGCGTGGCGCGCTGCGTGGCTGCGATCGCCAGCCAGCTGCACTCGAGACGCACCGAGGTCGCTCTGTGGATCGATATCAAGCGCGCCTACGAAGTCATCGTCGCACGCCGGCCCGACAGCGATTTCTACCGCACCTTCTTCAATTCGGTCACCCGCGACCTGTTCGGCACGGTCGGCGTCAATCCCGAAGTCGAGTTCTGCGCAACCAGCGTGGGCCGCGCCTCCGGCGCGGTGCCGATCCGCGTCTATCGGGTGAGCGGATCGTTGCCGACAGCCGTGCGGGAGATCCTGAGCGACTTGCCGTTCGGCGCAGCGATCGACGATCCGGAAGCGGCGGTGCATCGCATCAGCGCTGAAATCGGCCGGTTCTTCCAGACCGGCCGGCCAGAGCGGCCATCCTGAGTCCGTCGAATTGATCGAGCCCGTGTTCTACCGCGGCATGCACGCCTTCGTCGTCGGCCGTCTGATCGGCGACGGTTCGATCACACCCCTGGTTCTGTCCTTCACCAACTCCTCCAAGGGCGTGCGCGTTGATGCGGTCATGCTTGTCGCGCGCCGACGTCGGATCGCTGTTCGGCTATGCGCGTTCTTATTTTCACGTCGATCTGCCGGTGGTCAGCGCCGCCATCACGCTGCTGCGCTCCTTCATGCCGCGCAAGTCCATCGACGAGCTCTACACGGTGCTCGGCCGTGCCAAGCAGGGCAAGACCGAACGATACTTCGCGCTGCAACGGCATCTGGACAAGTCGATCGACAGTTTCGTGCATGCCCCCGGAGAGCGCGGCCTGGTGATGATCGTGTTCACCCTGCCCTCTCACGATCTGGTGTTCAAGGTCATCCGCGACCGCTTCGGCGCGCCCAAGACCAGCACACGGGAGGACGTCATCGAGCGCTACCAATTCGTGTTCCGGCACGACCGCGCCGGCCGCCTGGTCGACGCCCAGGAGTTCAAGCGCCTGCGGCTGCCGCGCGCGCGCTTCATGCCCGGTCTCGCCGATGAGCTCTTGAACGAGGCAAGCGAGAGCTGCCGCATCGAAGGCGACGATTTGATCGTCGAACACTGCTACATCGAGCGCCGCCTGCGTCCGCTCAATCTTTTCCTGCGCGAGGCCGAACCGGCCGCCGCCGAATCGGCCATCATCGACTACGGCAACGCTCTGCGCGATCTGGCCGCCAGCAATGTATTTCCCGGCGATCTGCTGCTGAAGAATTTCGGCGTGACCAACCACGGCCGCGTGATCTTCTACGACTACGATGAGATCTGCCTGCGTATCCGACTGCGTGTTTCGCGACCTGCCCCAACCAAGCTCGCGAGGAAGAGGAAACCAGCGCCGAGCCCTGGTTCCACTATGGGCCGCACGACGTATTTCCCGAGCAATGGCTGCCGTTCCTCTGCATACCACCGGCACTCGGCGCCGTGTTCAAGCAGCATCACGCGGAGTTGCTGACCGCGGCGTGGTGGCGCGCCGTCAAAGATCCTTCGTCAGTATCAGCTTGAACACCCGATGATCCGAAGCGCTGGTCAGACCGGCGCCGAAGCCGGCTTCGATGTCGACCCTGCGGGTATGAATATCGACGACCGAGAACAATTGGTGCGATTGTTTGGACTCGGGAAGAAAATGACTCACCCGGCCGAAGTCGTCGTACTCCTCGAGCGCCACCTTGTACGTATCGGAAACTCTCATGGCCACCCGGGTTTCTGGCACGAATTCCAAATTCGAGAATCCGTTGTAGGAATTGTCGACGATGGGGTTGAAGATAAAATCGAACCGGCCGACATGGGTACCGATGATCGGGCGGATCTCCGACGTATAGCGCCGATCCTCCCAATGCGCGGTGTTGAAGCTGAATTCGAAGTTGACGCCGTAGAAGACGTCGCGATTGGCCGCATCCGGTGTAACGAACAGGGTGCGCAGCTTGAACCCGTTGTAGAGCACGCTGTTGCTGCGGGTGACCGAATACAATGGCAAATACAATCCGCCTTCGAACCACGGGGTGACCCCGTAAGCCCACTCGGTCACGCCATTGAGCGATTTGTCCGGCACGATGGCGCCGGGAAAGTTCGGCGTGCTGCTGCCGCTGGATATGAAATTGTTGTGCCAGGTCAAATTGAAGACACCGGGCTCGGCGATCCCGGCGTCATAGACCTGAATCTCGTCGGTTTGCGCGAAAACCGCCGGTGAGTATCCCAACCACAACAGAATTGCCGCTAGACAGCTCAGGCGTAGACTGATCGTCATCTCTTGCACTCGCGTTGACCCACTGACAGGCGACTATTCTGCAGTGCAAACGCTAAAATCGCTTGTAATACCCAACCGACAATCCACGCGGTAGAACTTGAACGGATATCGGTGTGGTGCGCGTGCTGCTCCAATACCCCACCGCCGTGCCCAGCACCCAACCCGCGATGACATCCGATTGCCAATGGGCCTGGCTCTTCAGCCGTCCGAAGGCGTCGTACACCGGCAGTATTTCGAGAGACCACACCCAGGGATTTTGCCGCGCATAATTCGCGATGAAAGGCGTCACGAAACTCGCCTGCAGAGTCACCTCACCGCTCGGAAAGCTCTGGTCGTGGCTCCCTTTGAACCATAGATTGGGATTGTCGCCTTGACTCGGCCGGGCGCGGCCGAATCCGTACTTGAACAACTGCGCACCGACGCCCGAAATCACCGACGCATCGACCGTCTGCCAGAAGGTATGGCCCAGTTCGTTGTCGTTGCCGAACCACAAGCTTCCCGCCACTTCGAGCACGACCACCCCGGTCTCGAGCCCGTTCTGATACTTGCGCGCCCAGATGCCGTTCTGATCGAGCGGCAATTCATGATCGATGCCGAACGGACCGCCGCCCGCAGCGGCACACTGCGCAAACAGCGCGATAGCCGTCGTGGCGGCAAGCTTTGCCCATGGACGGATGAACTGCGCGAATGGACAATGGAAGTCTGGCATGGTCGGGCACCGATTCACTTTGCACTGCAAAGCCCATGCGCAAAGTACACGGGAAAGCTGTCGACGCGCAAGTCTGCGGCAAGTTTGCGGTCGGCGCGCAAAGCCGCGGTCGACGCGTGCAGCTGTGGCAAACTCAACCTTGCATGCAGCCGCACTCGCCTCTCGAGGTTTTCCGCGTGTTCCTCAAACTGGGACTGAGTTCGTTTGGCGGACCGATCGCGCATATCGGCTACTTCCGCGAGGAGTTCGTCGTGCGCCGCCGCTGGCTGGACGACACGGCCTATTCGGATCTCGTCGCGCTTTGCCAGTTCCTGCCGGGTCCGGCCAGCAGCCAAGTGGGATTCTCCATCGGTCTGATGCGAGCAGGTTATGCGGGTGCACTTGCGGCCTGGACCGGCTTCACCCTGCCGTCAGCCGTTGCGCTGCTGCTGTTCGCGTACGGCGCGAACGCGCTCGACGGTCCGGTCGGCCTGGGCTTGCTGCATGGGCTGAAGCTCGTCGCGGTCGCCATCGTCGCCCAGGCCATCTGGGGAATGGCGCGCACCCTGTGCCCTGACCGGCAACGTGCATCGATCGCCGGCATCGCAACACTGATCGTTCTCTACGGTAGCCGCAGGCAGCCAGATCGCCGCGATTCTCTTCGGCGGCCTCGCCGGACTTTGGCTCTGCCGAACTCCCGCGACCGCATCCACCGGCACCATGAGCGTTCCCGTTCCCGTTCCTGTTCCCGTTCCCGTTCCCGTTTCGCGCAACGTCGGAATCGCGTCACTGGTGATTTTCGCTCTCCTCCTCGTCGGTCTGCCCCTGCTCCGTGGGCTCGGACTGTCCCAGGAGGTCACGCTGTTCGATGCGTTTTATCGCTCCGGTGCACTGGTGTTCGGCGGCGGCCATGTGGTGCTGCCGCTGCTGCGAGATGCCTTCGTGGCGCCGGGCTGGGTCAGCGACGACACCTTCCTGGCCGGTTACGGCGCCGCGCAAGCAGTTCCCGGGCCGCTGTTCACGTTCGCCGCCTATCTCGGCGCCGTCGCGGGACCGTCGCCGCACGGCGCGGCGGGAGCCGCGCTGGGACTGATCGGCATCTTTCTTCCGGGCATGCTGATCCTCATCGGCACGCTGCCCTTTTGGGACAACACTGCGCGCTCGCGCCGGCGCACAGTCCGCCATGCGCGGCGTCAACGCCGCAGTCGTCGGCATTCTCGGCGCCGCCTTCTACAGCCCGGTCTGTACCAATTCCGTCAGGACGACCGGCGACTTCGGCGTCGCCCTCATCGGCTTCATCCTGCTGACCCTGTGGCGTGCACCGCCGCTGCTGGTCGTTGTCCTCGGAGCGGTCGCCGGAGTCGCCCTGGCGTTGCTTCACACCTAGCCAATCAGCAACCGCCGATCACTGTGGGCACTGACCACCCAAGGGGATAGAATCATGTCTATGAGCACACTCACTGCGCCCACTCCCAAGCAGCAGGCGCACGCGCTGATCGACGCGCTGCCCGACGATGCGACCTGGACGGAGCTGGCCTACCGGCTGGAAGTGCGCGCCGATATCGAGGAGGGGCTGGCCGACGTGAAGGCCGGGCGCGTGGTCAGCACCGCAGAGTTGCGCCGCGAATTTGACCTGCCCGAATAATCTTCAAGCTCATGACCGTCGTTCACTCGGCAGCGGCTACCAGTTCAGGCTGCCGACCTATAGCCGCTGCAAGCCACCGATCCGACAGCATTACCCAAAGCTATCCGCCCCGTCTAAATATCAGAGTCGTCTGACCCGGCACCTCGCCCGCCAGTGCCGCCTCTTTCCCATCGGACCTGAGTGCCAGGTCCCACGCGCCGCGCGGCATAGGCACCCGCTGCGGAGTGTCGGCAAGGTTGAACACGCAGAGCACATCGTCGTGGACGAAACTCAACCATCCTGCCGCCGCATCGACCTTCACCGCGGCCCTGGCCCGGCCATTCGCCACAGCCTTCGCCCGGCTGCTCGACACAGCCTTAAACCGGCCACTCACAGCGGCCTTTGCTCGACCGCCCACCGCGATTTTCCCCCGGCTTCGCTGCCGGTGCCGGAAATGAATGAGCTGTCGATACCACTCATACATCTCCGCATGCCGCGGCTCCGACAGTTCGGACCAATCGAGCTTCGATCGCGTGAAGGTCTCGAGTTCCTGCGGATTCGGCACCGCCCCCTGCCAGCGAAAACTGCTGAATTCCTTGCTGCGCCCCGCGGCGACCAAGCGCCCCAGCTCGGCATTCTCATGGTCGGTGAAATAGAGAAAAGGAGTCTGCGCACCCCATTCCTCGCCTTGAAACAACAGCGGCACGAATGGCGACAGCACCGTCAAGGCCGCGATAGCCTTGAGCTGCGGCACACCCAGCAGCGTGCTCAGGCGCTCGCCCTGCGCACGATTGCCGACCTGATCGTGATTTTGCGCGCATACCACGAGCTGATGCGCGGCCACACCCTCGGGCGGACGCCCATGCCGCCGCCGGCGATACGGCGAATACTGGCCCTGATACACGTAGCCGTCGCGCAGCGCGATCGCCACGTCCACAAGACCGCCGAAGTCCGCGTAGTAGCCGTCGGTCTCCCCCGTGAAGAACCGATGCACGGCGTGATGAAAATCGTCGGCCCAGTGCGCATCCAGACCGAAGCCGCCCTGAGACGGCGAGCGCACCAGGCGCGGATCGTTGAGATCGCTCTCCGCGATGAGCACGAAGCTGCGGCCGAGTTGCGCACCCAGCTCCTTGACGGCGCCTGCCAGCTCCTCGAGCACATGCACGGCGTCGAAGCTGAAAATGGCATGCACCGCGTCGAGGCGCAGTCCGTCGAAGCCATAGTCCCTGCAGCCACATCAAGGCGTTGTCGATCACGAAACGGCGCACCGGATCGCTGTGCGGTCCGTCGTAGTTGATCGCCGCGCCCCAATCGGTTTTGTACCGGTCGGTGAAATAGGGGCCGTACTGCGCCAGATAATTTCCATCCGGTCCCAGATGGTTGTAGACCACATCCAGCAGCACGCCGATACCCTCGTGCATGGCAAGCCTGCACGAATGAGGCGAGCTGTTGCGGCGAGCCGTAGGCGGGAAACGGCGCATACAGATCCACCCCGTCGTATCCCCAACCGCGCCGGCCCGGAAATGTCGCCAGAGGCATGAGTTCGACGTGCGTGACGCCAAGCCGCACCAAGTGCGCAAGCTTTCGCCTGCGCCGCCGCGTACGTCCCCTCGGGCGTGAAGGTGCCGACGTGCAGTTCGTAGATGACCGCATCGCGCAGCGCTTTCGCGGCAAAACCGGCGCCGCGTGTCAGCCTGCTGCCAAATGTCCACGCAATGCGACGCGCCATGAACCCCGTCGGGCTGCCATGTCGATCGCGGATCCGGGATCGGTTCGCCGCCGTCGAGGGAGTATCGATAACCCTGCGTGAGCAGCGCGGCATCTCACATCGGCGTGCCAATATCCAGGCACATCTGCATCCCCGGAGACAGCCTCGTACCGGGGGACCCCCGCATGCCCGGCGACAACCGCGCCCTCCTTGGCGGCCTCGGCCAATCCCCCTGCACCTCGCCGCAGCGGAACTCGCCGCTTCGGCGTCACCAGTTCAACGGAATTAGCCGCAGGTGCCCACACGGTGATATTCATGCGCCGTCCCGCATCAACAGTGCCACCGGAAACCATTCGAATAATGCATCCGGAATGACTTCCCGCTGCAGCACCGCGCCGGTGAAGCAGTTGCGCCACGCCCCGCCGGGCAGCGGCAGGCGCGTATCGCCCCAATCGCCGCCCAGCGACATGGTGAACCGCGGCACCACGGCAATGAGATTCTCGCCGCGGCGAAATGCGAACAGACGCGCCAAATGCGTTCCCTGCGCGATGAGCGGCTGATACTTGCTTTGATCGGAAAAATCTTCCGCGCGTTCGCGGCGCATCGCCAGCACGCGCGCCGTCATCCACAACTTGGGCAATCCGGAATCCCACTCCGCCGCCACGTCGGCAGCGGACAGCGAGCGCGCGCGGCGCACCAATCGCGGCGCGCAGCTCGAAATCCACCGGACGCCGATTGTCCGGATCGACCAGACTCAGATCCCACAATTCAGTGCCCTGATAGAAGTCCGGCACGCCGGGCGCCACCATTTTGATGAGAGTCTGCGCCAGACTGTTGATCCGGCCGGGCAGAATCAGCGGATCGACGAAGCGCTCGAGACTTGCAATGAATTCCGGCGTCTGGAAGACCCCGTCGACGAAGGCATGAATCGATTCCTCGTAGGCGGCGTTGGGTTCGTGCCAGGAGGTATTGATCTTCGCCTCGCGGCAGGCCTTCAGCATGTACTGCCAGCAGCGCTCGGCGTCGATGGGCCACGCGCCGATGAGCGTTTGGTACAGGAGATATTCCGCATGCCGATCCGGTGCGTGATTCTTGCCAGGCGGGAGCATTCAGCGTCGACCATTGATGCAAAGCCTTCCGCCCACCGTTCGGGAATTTCAGACAGGATCGAAATACGCGTACGCACATCCTCGCTGCGCTTGTTGTCGTGGGTCGAGGTTGCGAGCAGATTGTTCGGCCATCGATCGCTCAACGAGTGGCAGAACTCGTGGAATTTGCCCGCCGAGATTCCGATCAGCGAGGCCTGCGATCCCACTTCATTGCAGGACACGAGCCGGTCGAAGCAATAGAACGTGGTGTCCTCCACGCCCTTGGCCATGACGGCGGGCGTCAGCTGCTGCCACTTGGCGACGAAGTCCGCCTCGGCCTCGTTCAGCCGCGATTTGGTGAGCAGCGCCGCCAGAAAATCGAAGAGTCGCGGCATCGATTTCCGGAGACGCCGATTCGCGCGCTGTGGACCGCCTCGATCAGTGTGCGTCTGTCGTCATCGTGCAGGGTGTTGAGGGTTCGATAGGTCCGATACACGGGCAATCGCGACGATCAAGCGCGCCAAGGCTTCGCGCAGCTGCCGCGGGCTCGAGTCCCGGGTCTGCCACTCGGCGCGCGCAATCTCGAGCGCGGCGTCGGTCAGTCGATCGAGATCGGCGCAGAATGTCGACTCGACGATAGCGCGCTTCTTTTCCCGCACCAGGCGCGGCGAAGTTCACCGAATGGCCGGTGAAATCCGAATACGTCGCGGTCAGCACGTCGGTGCGCTGATCGTCCATCCACAGGCGATTCACCTTGGCGAGGAACTCGTAGCCGACGCTGCCGTCGATCGGCCAGTCCTCCTTCAGCCGCTCATCGTTCTCCAGGATCTTCTCGACGTAGATTCGGCCCTTCGGCAGCAAGGTCGCGCAGCCGCTTGAAGTACTCCAGCGGTTCACGCAAGCCGTCCGGATGATCGACCCGTACGCCGTCGATCTCGCCGCGGGCGATCATCGTCTCGATGCGCGCATGCGTGGCCGCGAACACGGCCGGCAATTCCGTGCGAATGCCGCTCAAGGTGCCGATGTCGAAAAAGCGCCGGTAGTTGCCGAGCTCTCCCGCGAGCTTCCAGCCGTGCAGCAGGTAGAACTGCCGCTGCAGC
This sequence comes from uncultured Gammaproteobacteria bacterium, assembly GCA_963779985.1. Classification (GTDB taxonomy): domain Bacteria; phylum Pseudomonadota; class Gammaproteobacteria; order Steroidobacterales; family Steroidobacteraceae; genus Bog-1198. The sequence goes on along the minus strand of CAVZZW010000003.1, from coordinate 491,948 downwards.
ACCGCGTTCAGCAGTTCCTGGTCGCGCCGCGTGCGCTCCACGGCATCCTGCGAGCTGGGCCATCTCGAGCGCATCCGCGAGCGACTCCGATGCCCGCGCCGCGTGCTTCGCGTACGCGATCCGATCCTCCGCGTCCGGATTGACGACGAATTGCAGTCGTTCGAGTTCATCGAAGCAGAATGCCGCGTCCGCCGCCAACGTTGCGGCCGCCGACAGCAGCTTGCCCCAAGAGGCGGGACCCAGCGGCCAGGTATTCTCGTAATGGCGGACGCGGGGACGCCCGTCCGCAATCTCGATCGTGAGCTCGCCAGCCTCGATGGCCGCCCCGTAGGGCCGCGCCAAGGAGCACAAATGCACCCGAAAGGGCTGGTCCGGCAGGTTCCTGATGTCGAAGTAGTCCGGCAAATTCGCTGAACGGCCCATGCGCGAGCACATGATCCCACCACGGATTGTGCTCGCGACGCGGACATGTGATTCGGCACGATGTCCAGGAGGATGCGAAGCTCATGGGAGCGCGCGCACTCGACGAAGCCGATCCAGGCGGCTTCGCCGCCGAGATCGTCGCTGATCCGCGTGGGATCGGTGACATCGTAGCCATGCTGGCTGCCGGGAACCGCCTGCAGGCAGGGCGACAGATAGACATGGCTGATGCCCAAGTCGGCCAGGTACGGCAGCACCTGCTGCGCCTGCGCCAAGGGAAATCCGGCATGCAGCTGCAGGCGATAACTGGCGATCCATTTACCGTTCATGGCTGAGCACGACGAAGGAGCGCGCGGCGAGACTCACCAATCGATTGCGTCTTCACCGGCTCTTCTCCACGGGCAGCGTGGGACGCGCCGTGTCGAACGCCACCTTCCACCCCGAGGGGTACAGCTCGTGAGAAATTCGAAACGACACCGGTTCGTGATGGGCGTTGAGGAGCAGCAGGAAGTCCGTGTCCTCGGCGCATTGCCCCTCGCTGTCGCGTATCTCCGGCGCTCTGCCCGTTGATGAACATGCCGAGCGTGCGCATCCAGCCGCCGTCCTCCCAATCCTTCGCCACCATACGCTTGCCGTCCGCCCGGAACCAGACGATGTTCTTGTCGGGGTGGATCGCTTCGGGATCAGCGATCGTAGAACGCATAGCGATGAAAATTCGGATGCTGTTTGCGGTAGTGAATCACGCGCTGCGCGAATTCCAGGAATTGCGCGCGCGGCGCGTCCAAATCCCAGTGATACCAGGAAAGTTCCGAGTCCTGGCAATAGGCGTTGTTGTTGCCGTGCTGGGTGCGGCTCGAATTCGTCGCCGCCGGAGATCATGGGCGAACCCTGCGCGAACATCAGAGAGCACCAGAAATTGCGCTTCTGCCGCTCGCGCAGTTCGATGATTTGCGCATCGTCGGTCGGACCTTCCACGCCGCAGTTCCACGAGCTGTTGTCGTCGCGTGCCGTCGCGGTTCTCCTCGCCGTTGGCCTCGTTGTGCTTCTGCTCGTAGCTCACGAGATCCTGCAGCGTGAACCCATCGTGCGCCGTGACGAAATTGATGCTCGCCGAGGGCGGCCGGCGGGTCGTTTCATACAGATCGGCGCTGCCCGCGAGACGAGTGGCGATGTCCGAGTGCAGCCCCATGTCGCCCTTCCAGAACTTGCGCACCGTATCGCGATACTTGCCGTTCCACTCCATCCAGCCCAACGGAAAGTTGCCGACTTGATATCCGCCTTCGCCGAGGTCCCACGGCTCGGCAATCAATTTCGCGGGAGCGAGCGTCGGATCCTGATAAATCGTGTCGAAGAACGCGCCCAATTGATCCACGTCCGTGAGTTCCCGGGCGAGCGCCGACGCGAGATCGAAGCGAAACCCATCCACGTGCATCTCGGTCACCCAGTAGCGCAGGCTGTCCATGAGCAGTTGCAGGGAATGCGGATGCACCATGTTGAGCGTGTTGCCGCAGCCGGTGTAATCCATGTAGTGGCGAGGGTCGCCCGGAACGACGCGGTAGTAGGCCAAGATTGTCGATGCCGCGGAACGACAGCGTCGGGCCGTCGTGATTGCCTTCGGCGGTGTGGTTGTAGACCACGTCCAAGATCACTTCGATGCCGGCGTTGTGCAGACGTCTTGACCATTTCCTTGAATTCGCGGATCACGTCGCGCGGATCTTGGCGGATTGGACGCGTAACCCGGCTCCAGGGCGAAAAATCCCAGCGTGTTGTAGCCCCAGTAGTTGCGCAGGCCCTTCTCGACCAGATGGCGGTCATGCAGAAAGTAATGCACCGGCATCAGCTCGAGCGCGGTGACGCCCAAGCTTTGCAGATGCTTGATGATGGGTTCGGACGCCATGCCCGCATAGGTGCCGCGCAAGTGGCTGGGTACATCCGGGTGCAGCTAGCTCATGCCGCGCACATGAGCTTCGTAGATGATGGTCTCGTGCGCCGGATGCGATGGCCGCTGCTCTCCGCTCCAGTCGAAGTGCGGATCGATGACCACGCCCAGCGGAGCGAAGGGCGCGCTGTCGCGGTCATCGAACGACAGATCGCCGTCCGGATCCCCGAGCTGATAGCCGAACAACTCGTCCGCCCACGTCAGTTGCCGGCCGATCGCCTTGGCATAGGGATCGAGCAGCAGCTTATTGGGATTGAAGCGCAGCCCGCTCTCGGGAACGTAGGGTCCGTGCACGCGATAACCGTACAGCTGGCCGGGCCCGACACCCGGCACGTAGATGTGCCAGGCGCCGTTGGTGCGCTCGCGGATGCGGATGCGCTGTTCGTTGTTCCCCGACGCGTCGAACAAGCACAGTTCGACGGATTCGGAAGCTTCTCGGAGAACAGCGAGAAATTGACGCCTTGGCCATCCCAATTCGCGCCGCGCGGAAAGGGCGACCCGGCGGTCTGGTGAGACCGGTCGTAGTTGGCGGATGATCGCGGGACTCAAGGTGCTCGCATTATTGAGGTTGCGAGTGCGCGAGCCGTAGGACGCAGCACGGCAGCCTCTGTCGGCAGGCGGCCACAGCGTCTGTAGGACAATGCTGCCGCGTCAGCCCCCGCCATACGCGGCCACACCCAGTCGCGGATTTCCGGCATGTCCTGTCCGTAACGCTCGATGTAGCGCTTGTGCTCGATCAATTTGTCGCGCAACTGCTGCTGCAGATAGACGCCCCGGCTGCCGGTCTGCGGTAGGCGATTGACGGCGTCCATCACCAGGTGAAAGCGATCCATGTCGTTCAACACCGTCATGTCGAACGCCGTGGTGATCGTGCCCTCCTCCTTGTATCCGCGCACGTGCAGGTTCTCGTGATTGCGGCGGCGGTAGGTCAGCCGATGAATCAGCCAAGGATAGCCATGGAAGGCGAAGATGACCGGCTTGTCCGTCGGTGAACAGCGCATCGAAATCGCTGTCGCTCAAGCCGTGCGGATGCTCCGACGGCGGCTGCAGCTTCATGAGATCGACGACATTGACCACGCGAATCTTGAGCTCGGGAAGCTGCTCGCGCAGGATGGACACCGCCGCCAGAGTCTCGAGCGTCGGCACGTCGCCCGCGCAGGCCATGACCAGGTCCGGATCGCTGCGCTGATCGTTGCTGGCCCATTGCCAGATCCCGATGCCCTCGCTGCAATGCTTGACGGCCGCATCCATCGACAGCCACTGCGGCGCCGGATGCTTGCCGGCCACCACCACATTGACGTAGTGGCGGCTGCGCAGGCAATGATCCATCACGGACAGCAGGCAATTGGCGTCCGGCGGCAGGTACACCCGCACGATCTCGGCCTTCTTGTTGACCACGTGATCGAGGAAGCCGGGATCCTGATGGGTGAATCCATTGTGATCCTGACGCCAGACATGCGAGCTCAACAGGTAATTCAGCGACGCGATCTTGCGGCGCCACGCCAGGCCGGCGGTGACCTTCAGCCATTTGGCGTGCTGATTGAACATCGAATCGACGATGTGAATGAACGCCTCGTAGCAATTGAACAGGCCGTGCCGTCCGGTGAGCAGGTAGCCCTCGAGCCAGCCCTCGCATTGATGTTCGCTCAGCATTTCCATGACCTGGCCGCTGCGCGCCAGAAACTCATCGTTGTCGGCGGTGGCGGCCAGCCACTGGCGGTTGGTCGCTTCGAACACCGCCTCCAAGCCGTTCGACAGCGTTTCGTCGGGACCGAAGATGCGGAAATTGCGCTGTTCGGCGTTCAACTTCAGCACATCGCGCAAAAATCGTCCCAGCACGTGCGTATCGCCGATCCCACCGATGCCGGGCTTGGGAACGTCCACCGCATAGTCGGTGAAATCCGGCATCCGCAAGTCGCGCAGCAGCATGCCGCCGTTGGCGTTGGGATTCGCGCCCATGCGCCGTTCGCCGCTCGGCGCCAGCGCCGCCAGCTCCGGCTTCAGTCGGCCCTGCGCGATCGAACAGTTCCTCCGGGCGATAGCTGCGCAGCCACTTTCCAACTGCCGCAGATGCTCGGGATTCTTCGCAGGATCCGACAAGCGGCACCTGATGCGATCGGAAGGTTCCTTCGTTCGCCTTGCCGTCGATCAGTCTTGGGTCCGGTCCAGCCCTTGGGCGAACGCGAGCACGATCATCGGCCAGCGCGGACGCTCCGTGTTGCCGGAACCGCGCGCATCCGCCTGAATCCTCCGAATCTGCTCGATGACCGTATCGAGTGTCGCGGCCATGGCCTCGTGCATGAGCATCGGCTCATGGCCCTCGACGAAGTACGGAGTCCAGCCGTAGCCGCGCAGCAACTGCTCCAATTCTTCGCGGGAAATGCGCGCCAGAATCGTCGGATTGGCGATCTTGTAGCCGTTCAAATGCAGAATGGGCAGGACCGCGCCGTCGCTCGCCGGATTCAAGAACTTGTTGGAGTGCCACGACGTGGCGAGCGGTCCGCGTCTCCGCCTCGCCGTCGCCGATCACACAGGCCGCCACGAGCTCGGGATTGTCGAATACCGCACCGAAGGCATGGCTCAGCGAGTATCCGAGTTCGCCGCCCTCGTGAATCGACCCCGGGCATTCCGCCGAGGCGTGGCTCGGAATCCCGCCGGGAAACGAGAACTGCGTGAACAGCCGTTTCAAGCCGGCCTCATCCTGACTCACATTGGCATAGACCTCGCTGTACGTGCCCTCGAGATAGGTGCTGCCCACCACCGCCGGACCGCCATGTCCGGGCCCCGACAGGTAGATCATGTCGACATCGTATTTCTTGATGACCCGATTCAGATGCGTGTAGATGAAATTCTGTCCCGGCGTGGTCCCCCAATGTCCCAGCAGCATGCGCTTGACGTGCGCCAGCGTCAGCGGCTCTTTGAGCAGTGGGTTGTCGCAGAGATAAATCTGTCCGACCGACAAATAGTTGGCGGCGCGCCAGTAGGCGTCGATATTCCGCGCCAGTTCCGCATCGAGCGTCGGCGTCATTGCTCGCTGTTGCATACGCACCTCTCCTATGTCGATTCAATTCCCAGCAGCGGGATGCACAGCGCCGCAATCACCGACTCCTCGTCGGTGCGTATCACGCGCACCGTGACCCGTGATCCCGTGTCGGTCGAAATGCGCTGTGCATGCCGGCCGTTGGCGTCGTCGTCGATCTCGATTCCCAGAAATTCCAGCCCTTCGCAGATACGTTTGCGCAGCGGCGCCGCGTTTTCGCCGATGCCGCCGGCAAATACCAACGTATCCACGCCGCCGAGTGCCGCGGCGAAGGAACCGATCCATTTCTTTGCCTGGTAGCAAAACAGCGCAAGCGCCTCTGCGGCACGCGGATCGCTCGGCTTCGCGGGCCAGCAGATCGCGGACATCGGCGCTGGTTTCGGAGATTCCGAGCAACCCCGATTCATGATTGACCATGGTCTGAAACGCGCTGGGCAGTCATGCGACTCCGTCAACGCGAGATAGCTCATGAGTCCGGGATCCAAGTCGCCCGATCGGGTGCCCATGACCAACCCCGCCGTCGGTGTAAAGCCCATGCTGGTATCGATGCACCGCCCGTCCCGCACCGCCGCGAGGCTGGCGCCGCTGCCCAAATGCGCGAGGATGACCCGGCCGCGCACCGCGGCGGGATCGCCGAGACGCGCCAATTCCTGCATCAGAAAGGTGTACGACAGGCCATGAAAACCGTAGCGCTGAATGCCCTGCGCCGCGTAGCGGCGCGGAATCGGCAACTGGGTGGCAACGCGCGGCATGCTTCGATGAAACGCCGTGTCGAAACAGACGACCTGCGGCAAGTCGGCCGCAGCGGCGCTGCAGCGCTTCGATGAGCTCGATCTCGCGCGGCAGGTGTTCGGGGTCGAAGGGAACGATGCTCTTCAGTTCATCCAACAGTGCCGCCGTGACCCGCTCGGGCTGCGTGTGCAGCATGCCGTGCACCACGCGGTGCCCCACCCCCTCGAGCGTTTTGAACAGCGGCTGTGATTCCAGCCAAGCGAGCAGATACTCGGCCGCCGTGCCATGTTGATTGATCTGCGTCCGGATGCACATCGGCGCACCGTGATCCACGGTCAGACTCGCCTCATCGCTGCCGATACGCTCGATGTTCCCCAGCAGCAGCCGCTTGGGCGATTGATGCGCCTCAAATATCGCGAAGCGGATGCTCGAGGAACCGGCGTTGATCGTCAGCACATTGGGCATGGCTCTCCCTTCGCTCGAGATCGAGTCCTTGGTGTCGACGATACCTCATATAGGACAAACACCTACATCCCCGCATGCGCGCGCATCGTGCGACGCCATACAATAGACCATCAGGTGCCCGCCGGCTCGCTATCCGTGCCCTTCTGCGTTTTTTTGCCCCTTCCCTTATCCTGTCTAGGGGGATAGGATATCGCGCACACATGAGATTCGAGTAATGCACAAGTTCCCCGAGATCGCCACCCGGCTCAAGCGCGCCCAAGGACACCTCCTGGCCGTGATCGACATGTTGGAAGCGGGCCGTCCCTGCATGGATCTGGCCCAGCAGCTGCACGCGGTGGAGAAAGCCGTCGGCAATGCCAAGAAGGAGCTCATCAAGGATCATATTCACCATTGCATGGAAGAGACCTCCGAGGCGTTGCCGCGCGAAATCAGAGATTTGATCAAAGAGTTCCAAGGAGTCACGAAGTATCTATGAGTGAAATGTCTGATGGACACGCCCACGTTTTTCTCGGCACGGGACACGAGAAGAACGAACGTAAGACCTGGGCCGTGATCGTGTTATGCACCGCGATGATGGTCGTCGAGATCGTGGGCGGCAGCATGTACGGCTCACTGGCGCTGGTCGCCGATGGCCTGCACATGTCGACGCACGCCGGCGCGATGTTGATCGCGGCATTGGCTTATACCTACGCGCGCCGCCATGCCCATGACGCGCGTTTCGTATTCGGAACCGGAAAACTCGGCGATCTGGCCGGTTTCACCAGCGCCGTCGTCCTCGCGCTGATCGCCGTTCTCATCGGCTATGAAGCGGTCCTGCGATTTCTGTCGCCGGTTCCGATCCGTTTCGCCGAAGCCATTCCCATTGCCGTGGTCGGCCTGATGGTCAACATCGCCAGCGCCTGGCTGTTGAGCGGCGGCGACCATCATGGTCATAGCCACGAACACGGACATGATCACTCCGCACCCGAACATGAGAGCGAGAACAGGGAAATTTCGACCGCAAGCGGCATGGCCTTCCTGTCCATCTTCGAGGAAGGCGTGCCTCCGCGATTCCGCTTGACGGGCCGCGCACAGAACGCCGCCGTGGACCTGCGTCCATTGAGTCTGGAAACGTTCCGGCCGGACGGTTCGCGACAATCGTTCAGTTTCGTGAATCGCGGCGGCTATTGGGAGTCGGCCGAGGAGATCCCGGAGCCGCACGCCTTCAAGGTATCGCTCCAGCTCGCCGATGGCAGACATGAAGTCACGTTCGAAGAGCACTCGCATGGCCACGCGCACGCCGATCATTCGAGCTCGGCGCACCGCGACAACAACATCCGTTCCGCCTACATCCACGTACTCGCCGATGCCGCGGTGTCGGTGTTGGCCATTACCGGCCTGGTGTTGGCGCGCGTATTCGGCTGGATGTGGATGGATCCGCTCGCGGGCGTCATCGGTGCTCTCGTCATCGCGAACTGGTCGTACGGTTTGATGCGCGACACGGGGCGTATCCTGCTCGACATGAATCCCGACCAGGGCATGACCGAACGGGTGCGCGAGGCGATCGAATCGGACGGCGACCGGCTGGTGGATCTGCACTTGTGGCGTCTGGGCCCGGGACACTTGGGAGCCGTGGTATCGGTGCTGACCGACAAGTCCCGCGATTGTGAGTACTACCGCGCGCGGCTCAAGAATTACAAGTCACTTTCACACGTCACCGTTGAGGTGACCAACACCGGGGCGTGAGCCGTGGCAAACTGGCTGATTGCAGCCTCCGGAGTTAGCAACTGAGATGATCGTTTTGTTTACGGATGCTTCTGCGCGCGCGGCCGCCGCTCGCGGAGCACGATGCACCATGATTGCATTATCGATTGCGGCACTCTTGACACCATTGACCACTGCCGCCACGGCCGCCGCCGAAGAGCCCGCGGCGCAGGCTTTTGCCGTGCACGGCCAATTCACCTATGTGGAACAGGAGACAGCGGGTTTCAATGCGCCCTACGCCGGCGCAAACAGTCTGTCGCCCAACCGCGGCGCCGAGACGACCGATGCCACGCTGTTCTTGGGCGCGCGCCTTTGGCCGGGCGCCGAAGGCTGGATCGACGGCGAAATCGATCAGGGCTTCGGCCTCGCTGACACGCTGGGTGCTGCGGGTTTTCCCAGCGGCGAGGCCTACAAGGTCGGCAAGAATCAGCCCTATCTGCGCCTGCCGCGTTTGTTTCTGCGCCAGACTTTGAATCTGGACGATAGCCGACAATCGGTCGATGCGGGGGCCAACCAGTTGGGCGGCTCTCGCAGCGCGGACCGGGTAGTCATTACCGTCGGCAAATTCAGCGCCGCAGACATTTTCGACACGAATCAATATGCCCACGATCCGCGCGGCGACTTCTTGAATTGGTCTGCCATCGATGCCGGCACTTTCGACTATGCAGCGGATTCTTGGGGTTACTCCGTGGGAACCGCGGTCGAGTGGTACCAGAGTGAGTGGGCACTGCGCGGCGGCTTGTTCGATTTGTCCACCGTACCGAACAGTGCGCACCTCGACCCGGGCTTTCATGAATTTCAGTCAATCCTCGAGCTCGAGCGACGCCATGAGATCGTCGCCCTCCCCGGCCGAGTGGCGCTCACCGTCTTCGAGAGCCGCGGCCGCATGGGACTTCTCGATGATGCCGTGGAGCGCGCCGAGAGCACCGGAACTGCGGTGGACATCGCCGCGGTCCGCAGGTACCGCGGCCGCGCCGGTGCGAGCCTCAACCTCGAGCAGCAACTGGCGCCCGATCTCGGCGTGTTCGCGCGCATCGGCAAATCCGCGGGCAATGTGGAGACGTATGAATTCACGGATATCGACCGCACCGTGTCCACGGGCCTGTCGCTGCAAGGGACGCGCTGGAATCGTGCCGACGATACGCTGGGTCTGGCCGCGATCGACAACGGCATATCCGCCGCGCGCGAGCGTTACTTGAACGCCGGCGGACTCGGTATTCTGGTCGGCGATGGGCGGCTGACGCGTCCGGGACCCGAGCAAATCATCGAGACGTATTATTCGCTCTCGATATGGGGGGCAGCGCATCTGACCTTCGATTATCAGCGGATCGATCACCCGGCCTACAATCGCGATCGCGGACCGGTGTCGGTCGTTGCAGCGCGCCTGCACGCGCAATTCTGATCCTGCGCGCACTGCACACTGCGCAGTTCGCCGCACCGTTCAGCGGGCGCCTCCCCCTTGCCGCATCACGGCAACTGCCGGGGTGAGCGTGAGTACCCCGGCACGGTAATATTGACCGGAGGCTGTCAGGGGACTTCACTTGCCGGCACTGCACCCGCTCAGTACCATGAGCGCGACCCTGTGCAGGTGGCGCACGACCGTTGCGTATCAACATCACCAACGAATAGACATCAACCAGCGCTCATCAATAAGGAGATTGCCGTGGGACTAGGTGCAGAATTCAAAGAATTCGCGATGAAGGGCAATGTGGTCGACCTGGCGGTCGGCGTAATCATCGGCGCGGCCTTCGGGAAAATCGTATCGTCGATGGTCGGCGACATTTTCATGCCGGCTCTCGGCAAGTTCATAGGCGGCATCAATTTCTCGGATTTGGCGATCAACCTGGGCAAGGACCCCACGGGCAAGGAAGTGTTGATCAAGTACGGCGCATTCGCGCAAACCATTTTTGATTTCGCCATCATTGCGCTGGTACTTTTCTTGGTGATCAAGGGGATCAACCGACTCAAGAAGCCGGCTCCCGCGGCACCGGCCGCTCCAGCGCCGCCGCCAAGATCGGAAGTGCTTCTCGAGGAGATTCGCGACCTGCTCGCGAAGCGCGCCTAGCTAGTCCTTCGACAGGGATTTTGACCGGTTTGCATCGGGCCTGGAAGGATGGCCTCATTGCGCCTGCCGGCGTCGGGATATGTAGGCGTCCGGGGCTCATGCCGCGTGGCCCAACGCCAGGAACCACGCCGCGCATACCAGCAATACGGCGCCGGCGCCCGTCGCGATCTGCAGGCGCCTGCCGCGATTGCGGGGCATTCCTGCGCGCGCGTAGAGCCAACCGACACCGACACCGAAGATGAATCCGAGCGCATGCCCGAGCACATCCACATGCTCATTGCCCGCGCCCAGCAACGTCAGCAAGGAGACGCCGGCAATGAGCGGCGCCCATCGATACCACAGCCGTTCGCGAAGGGTCAGCCGCTGCCGCCACGCCAATCCCGCGAGCAGCCCCAAGGCCGCGAACACGGCAGTGGAAGCACCAACCGCGCGATGAGCAGCCGGGGCAATGAGTATTTCCATGTAGTTCGCGAGCGCGCCCGCGCCCAAGATGCTCGCCCACGCCACGCCGGGCCCGAGCAATCGACCGACAGCGATTCCGGCGACCATGCCAAAGAGCAGATTGCCCAGCAGGTGTTCCTGGTCCAAATGCAAGGTCAGGGCCGTCAGCGCCCGCCACCATTCGCGTCCTGCCGCGGCGTCGAGAGCACCCAACGATAGCCAGTCCGCGCCGAATGAGCCGATACCGGCGCAGTAAGCCGTGACCAATAGAATCAGCGCGTAGCCCGCGGCGCCGATGGCCGCGCCGGAGAATGGCTTCATCAGCTGTGGGGTGCTGCGCGGCACGCTGCGTTCCGCGGAATAGCGGCTGATCTCGTCATACGCCCGGTGAACCAAGGGCGTCTGTACGTTCAACGTCCAAGAGCCCCAGCTCTCCCGCACTTCATGTTCGATGCCCCTCGCCTCGAGCACCAAACTGAACTCGTGACAGAGTGGCTTCGAGCCGCGAAAAACCACGGCGAGCGCCGGTACAGGATCCGTATCTCGGCCGCTATCTGAGGATGGTAGGGTCAACGCGTCTCCGCCAAATCGCCGCTCGTCCCCCAATGGGGACGACGGGCGCGCAAATCAACCGGTGACCTTCAAGTCGATCAGTTTCTTGAACCGCTCCATCTGCTTACGCTCATGTCGGGCTGCCGACAAGACGCGTAAGCACGAGCCACCTATGTCGCGCTCGGCTGATCTCGGAGCATGCGGTAGATCTTCAACACCCGGGGGACGTAGGCCATCGTTTCCGTAAACGGCGGTATCCGGCCGCCATTGCGGTCGACCGCCTCTTCGCCCGCGTTGTATGCCGCGAGCGCGAGCCTGACATCCTGGCCAAACCGATCGATGAGAAACTTCAAGTAGCGCGCGCCCGCGTGCACGTTCTCGCGCGGATCGTAGGGATCCGACGCGCCGAAGCGTGTTGCCGTCGCCGGCATCAACTGCATCAATCCCATCGCACCGCGCTTCGAAACCGCGTGCGAATTGAACCCCGACTCCACCACGATCACGGCCCGCAGCAAATTCGGCTCCACGGATGCCGACATCGCGGCTTTCTCGATGATCGAGTCGTACCGGCTGGCCTTTGCCAACAGCACCGTATCGTAACGATCGCCGCTCGCCGTCCTGTCCCGCGGTGAGAGGACCAGCAGCCGATACCGGTTGTCGTCCGGCACATCCGTGAAGTGCCGCTGGCCGTCCGCGTCCACGAAGGTATAGATAGGCGAGTGCGCCGCGGCGCCCGATGCGCACAGCAACGCGCCGATCAGAAATACGGATTTGGGCACCATGATTTGTCGACTCCCTTCGGCGAAAGCGTATCGCGAAGGGCATGACCACCGATGGGACCTGCTTCAAGAAACGGCGACGGCAGACCGGCCGGGCGCTCATCCGCTCTGCCCGGTCGGCGCGCGGGGGGCCTTTTTCTTGCCAAAAGCAGCGCCACGCAACCGCTGCGTCGCCTGGCGGCCCGCCTGTCGATATTCGGCTAGTTAACAGATATTTAACGTATTTGTTACGGTTTCTGCACGCATTTTGGGGGGGAGGTGCAGCTAAAATCATTTCTATCGAGATTCAATCTCCGAGCCGCGGTTCTACTCATTGCGATCGGCAACGGATTAGGGCGGCAAGTTGACAGTGCATCGCAGCATCACGGGGTCCGTTGCCAATTTTATGTCCGTTCCTGAAACGATCGTCACCGAACCGTCAATCTCCGTCCCCATTGGGGGCGCCGCCGTTGCGGCTGGTCAGCGCAGCGCTTTGGGCCTGCGCGCCTGGATACTCACCGCGGTACTGTTTCTCGTGCCGTTGGTGACCTATTGGCCGGCGACGTTCCACGATTTTGGATTGCGCGACGATTACTCCAATTTGCGCGAGGCGCACGAAGAACCGGGCAAGGTACTCAAATTCTGCGCATCGCATGCACGGCCGATCTATGGCTGGCTGTTGCAATCCACGTACGGCCAGACCGGTTCCGTGCAGGATCTGCAGTGGATGCGCTTCGCTGCCTCTCTGTTGTTGGGCGCGGTGGCATTGGTCAGTTTTCGGGGTCTGCGTGCGCTCGGCTGGTCGTTCGGCTCCAGCCTGTGTTTCGCGATGCTGCTCGCTTTGCTTCCGTCCGCGCAAGTGATGGCGAGCTGGGCCGTCGGCTGGCCTTACGTGGCGACCGCCCTGCTGGCCTTCGCCGGATTCTTCACCGTCGAAGGCGCACTGACTGTGGGCATGAGCGCCGGCCCCGGCCGCGCGGTCGGTCAGTGGCTGGTGGCGCTCGGCCTCATGGTGGTGAGCGCCCTCATGTATCAGCCGAGCGCCTTGTTTTACGTGGTGCCGCTGACGGGCGCGTTGATCGTGCAACGCCGTCGCAGCATGGTGCAAACCGCACGTTGGGTGGGGCTGCATCTGGGATTCGTAGTCGGCTCTCTGGGCTTGGCCTATGGCGTGATGTCCGTGCTCTACGCGACAGGGGTTTTCGTCAAATCCAATCGCGTGGCATTCGAACATCACTGGGGCGAGAAGATCGCCTGGTTCCTGCAGGAAACACTGCCGAATGCGCTCAGTCTGTTCGTATTGAACGACAACAACCATCGCGATCATGGGCTGTACTTCGGCAGCGCCGCCATCGTCGGCGCGCTCTTGCTGGCGGGGGTGTTCGTGGAGTGGCGGCGCTACGGACGCTCGCGCGGCATCATCTGGTTGACGGCGCTGCTGGGTCTGCCCGTGTTTGCCTGTGCGGTCAGCTTGATCGCCTCGGAACGATACGCCACCTATCGGACCATCCTGGCGATGACCGCGGTGCTGCTGTGCTTCCTCGTGGCATCGATGCGCGCGTTGACGGAAAGCTGGGGCCCGGGCGGCCGCCGATTGCTGGCAACGGCCGTGGTGTCGCTGGCTTTCTTCACCGCGCAACATCATGTGTACGCGTTGATTGCGGTGCCCCAGGGCAATGAATGGCAGTTGATCATGTCCGGCGCCAAGCACGTCCACTTGGAAGGTTCGCATCCGCGCGTCTTTGCCATCGCATCGACCCCGGCGGATATTTCGACCGCCACCATCTACCATGACGAATTCGGTTCGCTCTCGTCGAACTCGGAATGGGTGCCGAAGGAAATGTTCAAGCGCGCGATGCACGACCTGCATCCTGAGATCGCGAATCTCGACTCTCGCTATGACTTCTCTTCGGGTCCCAAGCTACCCGTCGACCAGCGCTTCGATGTGATCATCGACTTGCACCGGCTGCGTCAGTTCTACACCGACAATTGAGCCGCTCGGGTCAGATCCCCAGAAAGTCGGCGACACGGCCGTGCGCGATCGCAGCCTTCACGGCGAGCGGCCAGAAACCATGCAAGGGTATGTTTTTCGAGCCGGTGATCGGCATGTCGAAGGCGGATGATGGGTCCATGAGACGGCGCGCGAGCTGCGCGCCCATTGCCGTGCCCATGGCGACTCCGCGGCCGTTGTAGCCCAGACAGATCAAGACGCCGTCGGCCGGTTCATGAATGTGCAGATAGTGATCGGTGGTCATGGCCAGCCGCCCGCCCCACGCATGAGTCCATTCTGCTTGCGCCAGGGCGGGCCAGAGAGATCGCGCATAGGCCGACAGATGGGGTATGGCCGCCGGGCTGGATATCTCGCGCATGGGACCCCGTCCGCCGATCAACAAGCGCCCGCCCGTATCCACCCGGTAGTACACGGTAACGGTGCCGCTCTCGTAGAGCACCGCGCGGCTCGGCATGACGCCGCGCGCGATTGCATCAGGAAGAACAGCCGTGGCCGCGATCGCGCCGAATAGCGGCACGATCGTGCGCCGCAAATTCGGCCAGAGATCGTCCGTATAGCCGTTGGTCGCCAGCACGACCTTCTGCGCAGACACGGTTCCGGTTGCGGTACGGATCTGCCAACCGGCACCACTTTTCTGCATGCCGAGCGCCCGCGTGCCGCCGTGTACGGCAGCGCCCGCGCCAACCGCGGCGCGCGCCAGCCCACGCGCAAAGCTCAAGGGGTTCAAATCTCCGCCCCGGCGATCCAGCATGGCGAGCAGGTAGCGCCTCGTGCCGGTGGCGCGCTCGAGACTCGACCCTTCGAGCAGTTCGACCGGAGCGCCGCGGCGAACCAGCTGCTCGGCGCTCGCGCGCACTTGCGCCGCATGTTTCGCCCGTACCGCCGCGCGCAGTGTTCCGTTGCGGCGTGCATCACAGCGTATGCCGAGGCGCTCGATGAGATCGAAGACGAACGTCGGCGCGCCCCCGGCGAGGGCATTCATACGGCCGCCCAAATCATTGCCGAACTGACGTTCTACCGTATCCGGGTCCAGCTTCAGGCCCGGATTGACTTGCCCGCCGTTGCGGCCGGACGCTCCCCAACCCGGCTCCTCAGCTTCCAACAGCACGGCCCTCGCGCCGAGTTCAGCCAGATGCAGCACGGTCGACAATCCGGTGATGCCCCCGCCGATCACGACGACATCCGCTCGTGCATCCCCGTCGAGCGACGGCGTCGGTATCGCGGGTTCCGCAGTATCTCGATAAAGGATAGCCATGTGAATGCCTGGTGCGCGCGGTAAGCTTGCCAAAAGCAGCGCGTAAGCTTGCCAGATCGATGTAAACAGCGGAACCATTGATGATAACGGAACCATTGCAATGGATATGCGCCGTCTTGGGCGCCTTGATGGTGGGCATATCGAAAGCCGGCATCACCGGATTGAGCCTTCTGTCGATCGCGCTATTCACGCATGTGTTTCCGAGCAGCAAGCAGACCACGGGCTTGGTGCTGCCGTTGCTGATCTTCGGAGATATCGTGGCCGTACTCTCCTATCGGACGCATACCCAGTGGCGCTTTCTGTGGAAACTGATGCCGTGGACCGCGGCCGGCGTCGTGCTCGGGTATTTCGCGCTCTCCCATATTTCCGACCAGACCGTGCGGATCATGATCGGGGCGATCATCGTTTCCCTGTGCGTGTTGGGGTATTGGCGGCGCTACGTCAGCGTCCAAACGCAGGAAACACCCGCGGGATGGCATTGGGCCCTCGCAGCGGCGCTGGGAGTGGTCGCCGGATTCATCACCTTGGTCGCCAACGCGGCGGGCCCGCTGATGGCGATTTACCTGGTGGCCATGCGCTTACCGAAAATGCAATTCATGGGCACCGCCGCGGTATTTTTCATGGCGCTCAACCTGTTCAAGGTCCCCTTCATGGTCAAGCTCGGCTTGATCACCGCGCAGAGCGCAGAATTCAATCTTGTCTTGGCACCGGCGGTGCTGGCGGGCGCGCTCGCGGGCCGTTGGCTGCTGATACGCATCGACCAACAGCTGTTCGACAAACTCGTGCTGACCTTGAGCGCGGTCGCAGGAGCCCTGCTGATCGTGTGACCAGCGCGCCGAGCGCCCGGATCAAGGGGGCGCTCGGCGTGGATCGCGGGGGCGCGCATCGATGATTTTTTGGCATCACCGTTGTCAACCAGGCCAAGCTGAGAGCACTATGTTTGAGTTCGCGCAGAATCGACGAAGGTGTAGCACGATTCCCGGTAAAATGAGCGAGGATAACAAATGCAATACCAAGGCTTGTTCGGTCTCATCGTTCTGATCGCCGATGTTTGGGCAATCGTCAACGTCTTCCAAAGCAGCGCCGACACCGGGAAAAAAGTTATCTGGACGGTTTTGGTGATTCTCCTGCCCGTGCTGGGATTCATCCTTTGGTATTTTCTGGGTCCCAAGACCGGCAGAGCCTAAGGGCCTGTCCGAGCACGGACACGGCATCGACCGTGGTGCCGGCGGCCCGATGTTGGTATATACAGGACCACCATGCGTCCGCATAGTCATGAACACCATCGTTTGGGCGGGATCGGCTGGCTACGCGCCAGCGTGTTGGGTGCGAACGACGGTATCGTCTCGACCTCCAGTTTGATCCTGGGCGTTGCCGCTGCGCACGCCTCGCAGACCAATATCCTGATCAGCGGCACCGCCGCACTGGTCGCCGGGGCAATGTCGATGGCGACCGGAGAATATGTTTCCGTGCATTCGCAAGCGGACACCGAAGCCGCAGCTCTGGCGCAGGAGCGTGCCGAACTCGATGTCGACTTCGCCGGAGAGCGCCGCGAATTGACGGAAATTTATGTGCGGCGCGGACTGGACGTGAAACTTGCCGCGCAAGTCGCCGCACAGCTCATGGAGCATGATGCCCTAGGCTCGCATGCCCGCGATGAATTGGGATTCTCCGCCGGCACCCGAGCGCGCCCTCTGCAGGCGGCACTGGCGTCAGCCGGCAGTTTTGCGGCCGGCGCCGTCCTTCCTCTGTTGGTGGCGGCCTTGGCTCCGCAGCGCTATCGAATGATGTCCATCGTGGTGGTGTCTCTCTTCTGTTTGTTCATCCTCGGCGGCTGGTCCGCCAAGGTCGGCGGCGCCGATGTGCGTACGGGCGCGCTGCGCGTTGCGTTTTGGAGTGCACTCGCCATGGCGGTAACCACTCTCGTCGGCACCGTGGCCGGCACACTGGGATGAACCGCCGCATCGGAGGCCGCAATTTCGGCAAACTCGTGGCCAGTCTGGACCAGCCGCAAGGAATCATCGCTTGACCGGAAATGCAGGCACGGCCGCTCTGCTCAGCGTCGCGCACATGACGCAGGCCGATCGTGCGGCGATCGCCGCGGGCACGGCCGGATCAGTGCTGATGCAAAACGCCGGTAATGCCGTCGTGCGCGAGATCACGCGCCGCTGGTCGCCCCGACCCGTGGTCATCCTGTGCGGACCTGGAAACAACGGCGGCGACGGCTTCGTCGCGGCGGTTGCTCTCGCGCAAGCCGGCTGGCCGGTGCGAGTCGCATTGCTGGGACGCAAATCGGACCTGCGCGGCGATGCGCGTCTTCATGCAGATCTCTGGAACGGCGGCATCGACGATGTCGCCCCGGACGTGATCGAGCGCGCCGAGCTCGTCGTCGACGCCCTGTTCGGATCCGGTTTGAGCCGCACGTTGGATCCGCAAGTCGTCGCCACCCTGACCGCTGTCACGCAACGCGGCTTGCCGCTGGTCGCGGTCGATGTGCCGAGCGGCGTGATGGGCGATACCGGAGAGAGTGTCGGCGCAGCACCCGCGGTCTGCACCGTCACCTTCGCGCGCAAGAAACCCGGCCACGCGTTGCTGCCGGGTCGGGATCTGTGCGGGGAGATCGTGGTTGCGGACATCGGCATTTCCTCGGCCGTACTCGAATCGCTGCCCATCGACACCTGGGAGAACGATCCCGCTCTGTGGCGTACGGCATTGCCGCGGGCGAATTCCTCGAGCAACAAATACACGCGAGGTCATGCCCTGCTGTGGGGCGGCTATCCCATGACCGGCGCGGCTCGAATGGCGGCGCGCGCCGCGGCGCGCATCGGCGCCGGTCTCACGACGATCGCCGCACCGGAGATCGCATTTCCCGTCTACGCCGCGGCCCTCACCAGCATCATGGTGCATCCGCTCACCCGGGACGGCGGACTGGCACACCTGCTGTCGGACTCGCGTTACACGGGGTTCTTGATCGGGCCCGGCGCCGGCGTCAGCGATGCCACCCGCGAAGCCGCGCATCAATTGTTGGAGACTGCAAAGCCGGTGCTGCTCGATGCGGATGCGATCAGCATCTTTGCCGCTCGAGCGCCGGAATTGGCGCGAGCGATCCGCGGACCGTGCGTCATGACCCCGCATGAGGGCGAGTTCGCACGAGTATTCCAGCTCCAAGGCGACAAGCTGAGCCGCGCCCGAGCCGCCGCCCGCCAGAGCGGCGCGGTCATCGTGCTGAAAGGAGCGGACACCGTGGTTGCGGCTCCCGACGGCCGCGCCATCATCAATACGAATGCCCCGCCCAGCCTCGCCACCGGCGGCTCCGGCGATGTTCTCGGCGGATTGATCCTAGGCCTGCTCGCGCAGGGCATGGATACCTTCTTGGCCGCCGCCGCCGGCGTCTGGGTGCATGGCGCGGCGGCCGCCGGCTTTGGTCCCGGCCTGCATCGCTGAAGATCTACCCGACCTCGTACCCGCGGTACTGCGGCAGCTGGAACCCCGAGCGAGGACAGGCTGGTGAACGCCTGGTTTCCGCGAGTCACCCTGCATTCGCTGGTCGTTGCCATCAGCGTGCTCGTCTACGTCCTGACCACACGCGTGGAACGCGAACGTCGGCCGCCGTCGATCGCCATCGCCTGGGTTCTCGGCATGATGGCGGTGCCCTATATCGCCTTGCCCACGTATCTCATGTTCGGCCGCCGCAAATTGCCGCGCAAGTTGCTGCACCGGTCCGGAACTCGCCCGCACGACGAGCACTGGGCCGAAGCTCTCATCGAAAGCTTCGGACTGGCACCGTCCGCGCCCTCCTCGATTCACCTGCACCGCGACGGCGGCGAATCCGCCTCCGCCTTGTTCGCCACCATGTCGAACGCGGCCGAGCGCCTGGACATCTGCACCTATATTCTCGGCGACGACGCATTCGGTCGCGAGGCGATGCAGCGCATGATCGAATGCGCAGGCTCCGGCGTGCAGGTCAGGCTGCTCATCGACGGTGTCGGTGCGATGCAATTGCCGCGTTCCTGCTTCAAGCAATTGAATGACGCCGGCGTTGAGACCGCAGATCTTCAGTCCCTTGTTCGCGCGCAAGACTCAAGGCCCGCGCAACTTGCGCAATCATCGCAAAATGGTCATCGCCGACGGCGCGCAACTCTGGGCGGGCGGCAGAAACATCGCCGCGGAATATTTCACCGGACTCGAAGGCGCGACACCGTGGCGCGATCTGTCCTTCGATCTGCAGGGACCGGTTGCGGCTGCAGCCGCCGCTCAATTCGAGGCGGATTGGGTCGCCGCCGGCGGTAGGCCAGCCGCGGGCACCACAACCACTGGCACCACCGCCGCAGACGTCGCGGCATCCGTCGCGGCGGTGGCGACCGCGGCACCGGACGCCGCCGCGACCCTGCCGCTCTCTGCGGCCGGCCGGGCCCAGTTTCTTCCCAGCGGCCCGGACCAGGCCGAAGATACCGTGCACGCGTTGCTGATCGACGCGTGTTTCCATGTCCGCGAACGCCTGCTGGCCGTGACCCCCTACTTCGTCCCCGACGCCAGCCTGGAAACGGCGATGCGCTTGGCGGCGCATCGCGGCGTGAAAATCGACTTGGTGCTGCCTGCCGTCTCGAATCATCGCTTGGCGGATTTTGCGCGCAACCGAGCTTTGCGGGCCCTCAACGCTGCCGGTGTCAGCATTCATTTGCTGCCGTACATGATGCACGGCAAGGCCGTCGTGTTCGACGAGTCGCTCGCCATATCCGGGTCAGTCAATCTCGACTCGCGCAGCCTGCTGCTGAACTACGAATGCGCCGTGGTCTTCTACGGAGCACGCGAAATCGATTGGCTCGCGAATTGGATTCGAGCGTTGATTCCCGAGGCGCAGCCGTTTGATTTGCGGGCGCCCGGCCTGTGGCGCGACATCGGTGAAGGTTTGCTGTTGACGGTTGCCTATCAGCTGTAACGAGGTGCTTCCTGGCAATGTCGCCCGGTTGCGTCGTAGGAAAGCGCCTACACAGGATTATTGATCGGCGGCGCCTGGCGCATAGTATTCTCTTGGGCCAGCCGAAGGTGCGTGGCATTGGCAGGTGCGATGGAGTTCAAGGACTACTACAAGGTCATGGGCGTGGCGCGCGATGCCACCGAGGCAGCAAATCAAGCAGGCCTACCGCAAGCTCGCTCGCAAATACCACCCGGACGTCAGCAAGGAGAAGGACGCCGAAGCCCGCTTCAAGGACGTCGGCGAGGCGTACGAAGTGCTCAGAAGTCCCGAGAAGCGTGCCGCGTACGATCAACTGGGACAGGGTCGTTCCGCCGGTGAAGATTTTCGCCCGCCTCCTGATTGGGGCACCGGCTTTGAGTTCAGCGGTGCGGGCGGGCGCGATTCGGACTACAGCGATTTCTTCGAGTCGCTGTTCGGCGCGCGGGGACGGACGGGAACCGGCAATGGTCGCGGCGCATTCCATCCCGGACGCGGCGAAGACCATCACGCGAAGGTGCTGCTCGATCTCGATGCCACACTGCGCGGCGGCGCTCGGCAGCTCACCCTACGTGTCCCTGAAATCGATGCCGAGGGCAGGCTGAAGACGAAGGAGCGTGTGCTCAATGTGCAAGTGCCGAAGGGCATCCTGGCCGGTCAGCACATACGATTGGCCGGCCAGGGCGCGCGCCCTTCCGGCGAGGGAACACCGGGCGATCTATTCATCGAGGTCGAATTTCAACCGCATCCCTTGTATCGACTCGACGGGCGTGATTTGTATCTCGACCTGCCGGTCGCCCCGTGGGAGGCGGCGCTCGGCGCCGTGGTGAAAACGCCGACACCGACCGGCACGGTGGACTTGAAGATTCCCGCCGCAGCTCGCACGCCGGGACCAAGCTGCGGCTCAAGGGCCGCGGCATTCCCGCCTCCCCGCCCGGCGATTTCTACGTCATCCTGCAGATTGCGCTGCCGCCCGCCAACGACGACAAGGCCAAAGCCGCCTATGCGGCCATGGCCGCGGCACTACCCTTCAATCCCCGCGCGAACCTGGGAGTGTAAGCCATATGTCATCATCCGAGGATCAGGTACTGTCCGGCGCCATATTCGAGGAATCCGCGCTGCTCACCGTGAAGGACTTGAGCCGCATGTGCGCCGTCGAGGAACGGCACATCGTGGAATACGTCGAGGAAGGAGTGCTCAGCGTCGTCGAGATCGGCGCGGCCGAATGGCGTTTCACCGGCGCCGCCCTGCGCCGCGCGCGCCGCGCGCTGCGTCTCGAGCGGGATCTGGAACTGAATCTCGCCGGTGTCGCACTGGCGCTCGAACTGATGGAAGAACTGGAGCGCCTGCGGCGCGAACTCGAGGCGCGACGCTAAATGCCCGTCCTCAAATCCGATGCGTTCGTCTTTTTTGGTGCCACTGGCGACCTCGCGTACAAGAAAATCTTCCCCGCTCTCTATGCCATGGTGCGGCGGAGCGGGCTCGACATTCCCATCATCGGCATGGCGCGCGCGGGCTGGACCCTGGACAAGCTCCGGGCTCGCGCCCGCGAGAGCGTCGAGCACGACGGCGACTTCGACGCCGGGTGCTTCGAGAAACTCGCCGCACAATTGCGCTATGTGGACGGCGACTACACCGATCCCGCGACGTTTGCGAAATTGAAGCAGGCGCTGGGTCTCGCGACCCGGCCGATCCACTATCTAGCGATTCCTCCGAGCATGTTTGCCAGCGTCGTGCAGGGTCTGGCAAAGTCCGGGTGCGCCGACGAATGCCCGCGTCATCGTCGAGAAGCCTTTCGGCCGCGATCTCGCCGACGGCGCAGTCCCTCGACCGCACGCTGCACGAGGTATTTTCCGAACCCGCCATCTTTCGAATCGACCACTATCTGGGCAAGGAGGCGGTGCAGAATCTCGTGTATTTCCGCTTCGCCAACACCTTTCTCGAGCCCATTTGGAACCGCCACTATGTCGAGGACGTGCAAATCACCATGGCCGAGCAATTCGGCGTGCAGGGCCGCGGCGCATTCTACGAAGAAGTCGGCGCCATTCGCGACGTAGTGCAGAACCATCTGCTGCAGGTCATCGCATTGCTGGCGATGGATCCCCCCACCGGTCACGAACCCGAGGCGATGCAGGCGGAGAAGCTGCGCCTGTTCCGCGCGATGCGGCCGCTCGACCCGAAGGAGGTCGTGCGCGGTCAATTCACAGGGCTATCGCGATGAACCCGGCGTGGCCAAGGACTCGCAGATCGAGACGTTCGCCGCGCTGCGGCTGCACATCGACACCTGGCGTTGGGCCGGCGTCCCGTTCTACATTCGTGCGGGAAAATGCCTGCCCATCAGCGCCACGGAAGTCACCGTGACTCTCAAGCGTCCGCCGCTTGCCGTCTTCGATCCCAACGAGACCATGTCCCGAAACTATTTCCGCCTGCGCTTGAGCCCCGAAGTGGTGATCAGCGAGGGCGCGCTGGTCAAGCGCAACGGCGAGCAAATGCTCGGCGAGCCCGTCGAACTGATCGCCCGCCACCACTCCGCGAGCGAAAAGTCGCCTTACGAACGCCTGCTTGGGCGATGCCATTCGCGGCGATACCTCGCTCTTCACTCAGGACGACAGCGTGGAGGCGGCCTGGAGGGTGGTGGATCCCGTGTTGCAGGCGCCCCCGCCGGTCCTGGAATACGAACCCGGTACCTGGGGTCCCCAGGCCTCTGCCGGCATCGTGAACGACGGCAGATGCCTGGCATGATCCTGTCATCGAGCAATCCTCGCCGTGTTGAGTGCCGGGCAGATGGTCTTTTTGCTGGATGTGGACAACACCTTGCTGGACAACGACCGCTTTTCCGCGGATCTCGGTGACCGGCTGGAACAGGCGTTCGGTGCCGCGGAGCGGGCGCGCTACTGGGCGATCTTCGGCCGACTTGCGCGAACGGTTCGGCCTCGCCGATTACCTGGCCAGCCTGCAGTCCTTTCGCGCCGGTCTCGACGACCATCCGGATTTGCTTGCCATGTCGGAATTCCTGCTGGAATATCCGTTTGCCGCACGCCTGTTTCCGCGCGCGCTCGAGGCAGTGGCGCATTTGAATACACTCGGCCGTTCGATGGTGCTGTCGGACGGCGACGTCGTTTTTCAGCCGCGCAAGATTCAACGCTCGGGAATATGGGATGCGGTAGGGGGCCGCGTCATGATTTACGTGCACAAGGAACGCGTGCTCGATCATGTGCAGCAGCGCTACCCGGCAGCGCACTATGTCATGGTCGACGACAAGCCGAATCTGTTGGCTGCCATGAAATCCACGCTGAAGAGTAGACTAACCACGGTATTCGTGCGCCAGGGGCACTATGCACTCGCCGCGGAGTCGAACTCCGTGGATCCGGCGCCCGATATGACGATCGAGCGCATCGGAGATCTCATCAACCTCAACTTATCCGACTTCCGGGAACGGCCATGAAAAGCACGAAACGCTTGCACGATTTGGGGCAGAGCCTCTGGCTCGACAACATCACGCGCGAGATTCTCGACAACGGCACCCTACGCCGCTACATCGATGATCTGTCGGTCACCGGCCTCACCTCGAACCCGACTATTTTCGACGAGGCAATCGGCAATACATCGGCGTACGACAAGGGTATTCGCCAGAAGGCGCAGACAGGCCTCGCCGGCGAGGAGCTCTTCGTCGAATTGGCACTGGAGGATTTGCGGCGCGCCGCCGATCTATTCCGGCCTGTGTTCGACCGCACCCAAGGGGTCGACGGCTGGGTTTCGATGGAGGTGTCGCCCCTGCTCGCGAACGACACCAAGACGACCATCGACGCCGCCTTGCGCATTCACCGACAGGCGAATCGGCCGAATCTGTTCATCAAGATTCCCGGCACCCCCGCCGGGGTACCCGCGATCGAAGCGGCGATTTTCGCCGGTGTGCCGGTCAACGTGACCCTGTTGTTCTCTCGCGAACACTACTTAGGCATTGCGGAGGCTTATCTTCGCGGCATCGAACGGCGCATCGCTGCAGGCCTCGATCCGCGGGTGAACTCGGTCGCTTCCCTGTTCGTCAGCCGTTGGGACCGAGCCGTCGGCGACAAGGTGCCGGAGGAATTGCGCAATCGCCTAGGGATCGCCATCGCGGCGCGCACCTACCGCGCGCACGGCGAATTGCTGGCGAGCAAGCGTTGGCGAGATCTCGAAGCCGCGGGCGCGCGCAAACAGCGCATGCTCTGGGCAAGCACCGGCACCAAGGATCCCAAGGCTCCGGCCGGCCTGTACGTCGAAGCGCTGGCGGCGCCCGATACCATCGACACCATGCCGGAGAAGACCCTGCTGGCATTCGCCGCCGATGGAACCGTCAAATCCGTGATGGCGAAGGACGGCGGCGACGCCGAACAGGTACTTGCTCGCTTCGCCAACGCCGGTATCGACATCGACGCGCTCGCCGCCCGCTTGCAGTCCGAAGGGGCGGAGTCGTTCGTCAAGTCCTGGAAAGAACTCATGCAGCGCATCGCCGACAAAAGCGCGGTACTGGCAACATCTTGAGTCCGAAGATCCATCCGCTCGCAGGCCACGCCGCGCCGGCAGCGTCGCTGGTGGACATCCCGCGGCTCATTACCGCCTATTACAGCGAGCGGCCGGATCCGGCGATCGCCGCGCAGCGCGTTGCATTCGGCACCTCCGGCCATCGCGGCAGCTCTTTCGCAGTCGAGTTTCAACGAATTTCACGTGCTCTCGATCAGTCAGGCCATCTGCGAGTACCGCCGGCAGCAGAACATCAACGGACCGCTGTTCATCGGGTTCGACACCCACGCACTCTCGGCGCCGGCCTTCGCCAGCGCACTCGAAGTGCTCGCCGCCAACGGCGTCGAAGTCATGATGTCGGCGGGCGATGAATACACCCCGACGCCGGCCATATCGCATGCCATCCTGACCTACAACCGCGGCCGCGAGACGGGGCTCGCCGACGGCATCGTCATCACGCCCTCGCACAATCCTCCCGACAGCGGCGGATTCAAGTACAACCCGCCGAATGGCGGACCCGCGGACACGGACGTGACCCGGTGGATCGAGTCCCGAGCCAACGATCTGCTGCGATCGGGCGCCGGTTCGATCGAGCGAATCGGATTCGCCGCGGCGCGGCGTGCCGCCACGACCCACGCTCACGACTACCTGCAGAGCTACGTGGGCGACCTGGGTGCCATTCTGGACATGGACGCGATACGCGGCTCGCGCATTCGAATGGGGGTCGATCCGCTGGGCGGCGCGGGCGTGCACTACTGGGCGCGCATCGCGGAAGCTTACCGGCTCGATCTCACGGTGGTCAACGAAGACGTCGATCCCACCTTTCGTTTCATGACGCTGGATTGGGACGGGAAGATTCGCATGGATCCCTCCTCACCGTATGCCATGCAGCGCCTCATCGGCCTGAAGGATCGATTCGACGTCGCCTTCGCCTGCGATACCGACCACGACCGCCACGGCATCGTCACTGCCAGCAGCGGCTTGATGCCGCCGAATCACTACTTGTCGGTGGCGATCGACTATTTGTTTCGCCACCGAACACGCTGGCGCGCGGACGCGGCCGTCGGCAAGACCGCGGTGAGCAGCGCCATGATCGATCGGGTCAGCCATCGCCTCGGCCGCACCGTGTACGAGGTTCCGGTGGGCTTCAAATGGTTCGTGAGCGGGCTGGTGGACGGCAGCCTGGGTTTCGGCGGCGAGGAGAGTGCCGGCGCCTCGTTCAGCCGTCTCGACGGCAGCGTCTGGACGACCGACAAGGACGGCCTGGTGCCGGCGCTGCTGTCGGCGGAGATCACGGCGCGCACCGGACGGGATCCCGGCGACGCCTACCGCACCATGACTCAGGAACTGGGCGCGGTATACGCCAATCGCGTGGACGCGGCGGCGACCCCGGAGCAGAAGAAAAGGCTCGGCAAGCTCGACCGGCGGCAGGTGCGGATCACCGAACTCGCCGGCGAGCCGATCGATCAAATTCTAACTACTGCACCCGGCAACGATGCGCCCATCGGCGGTGTCAAGGTCACCTCGCGCGGCGGCTGGTTCGCCGCGCGGCCGTCGGGAACCGAGGACATCTACAAGATCTACGCCGAGAGTTTTCATGACGCCGCGCATTTGGAGCGGCTGATCGCCGAGGCGCAGCTCATCGTGGATGCGGCGCTCGCGGGCGCCTGACCCTGCATCGAACGTCGTGCAAGCACGCGACACCCCCACCCTGAGCGACACCGCCAAGCGCCTGCTGCCGTGGCTGGTGGCGGTCGGTTTTTTCATGGAATCGTTGGACACGACGATCCTGAACACCGCCGTCCCCGCCATTGCGCATGCACTCAAGGTCCCGCCGCTCAGCATGAAGGCCGTGCTCGCGAGCTACACGCTGAGTCTCGCCGTATTCATCCCGATCAGCGGATGGATGGCCAACCGTTTCGGCACGCGGCGCGTATTCGCGTCCGCGATCGGCATCTTCACACTGGGCTCGTTGTCTGTGCGGCATCTCGAGCGACATCCACTTGCTGGTGGCCTGTCGCGTGCTGCAGGGCTGCGGCGGCGCCATGATGCTCCCCGTGGGACGGCTCACCATGGTGCGCACCTTCGCCAAGTCGGAACTCATCACCGCCATGAGCTTCGTCGCCATGCCGGGTCTGATCGGCCCCATGCTCGGACCGCATCCTGGGCGGCCTGATCATCGGCTATTTTCATTGGAGCGTCATTTTCTTCGTCAATATACCGATCGGCTTGTGCGGCTTGGTACTGGTCTATCGGCACCTGCCCAACTACCGCGAGAAACGCAACTATCCGCTCGACATCGTTGGATTGGTGTTGTTCGGCTCCGGCATCTCACTGCTGTCCTACGTGCTGGAAGTATTCGGCGAAACCACCCTGAGCGGACGCGAGATCTTGGGATTGCTGGCCATATCCGCCGCGCTGCTCGGAGCCTACGGCCTCCACACCATGCGCACCCCGCATCCCTTGCTGCGGTTTGGGTCTGGTGCGAATTCGCAGTTTCCGCGTCGCGGTGACCGGCAATCTATGCACCCGCTTGGGCATCGGCGGAATTCCCTTCCTCCTGCCGCTTCTATACCAAGTCGGCCTGGGCTATTCACCGATCCAATCCGGACTGCTCATCATGCCGCAGGCCCTCGCCGCGATGTCACTGAAGCTCACCATGCCGCACATCCTGAAGAGATTCGGCTACCGCCGGGTTTTGATCGTCAACACCCTCGCCTTGGGATTGATGATCTTCCTGTTCTCGACCATCGATGCCGGCACGCCGGTATGGATGATCGTGCTGATGGCATTCATCTACGGATTCCTCACCTCGCTGCAATACACCAGCATGAATACGCTGGCGTATGCCGACGTGAACGAGCGCGAAGCCAGCGGCGCCAGCACCATCGCGAGCACCGTTCAGCAACTGGCGGTGAGCTTCGGCGTGGCCGCCGCCTCGTTGGCCGCCGACCTATTCATCCCCGACCGAGTCCATGCCACGGCGCCTCAAATGATCCATGGCATACACCTGGCGCTGTGGGCGCTCGGCGCGCTGACCATCGTATCGACCTTCGTCTTCAATGAACTCAGAAGCGGCGACGGCGACGCGGTGAGCCGCCACAAGGCGGAACTCACGGGTTGACTACTCTTCTTTGATCGCGTGGCCGCCGAATTGATTGCGCATGGCCGCCAGCAGCTTGTCGGTGAACGAATCGGCGTCGCGGGAACGCAGGCGTTCGAGCAGCGACAGAGTAATGACCGACGCGGGCACACCCAATTCGATGGCCTCGGCCACGGTCCAGCGGCCCTCGCCCGAATCCGCCACGTAGGGAGCGATCCCGTGCAAGGTCGGGTTCTTTTCCAGCGCGTTGGAGGTCAGATCCAACAGCCAGGAGCGCACCACGCTGCCGTAGCGCCAGATTTCGGCGATTTGGTGCAAGTCGAGCTTGAACTCGCTCTTGTGCTGCAGAATGGAGAAGCCCTCGGCGTAGGCCTGCATCAAGCCGTACTCGATGCCGTTGTGAATCATCTTGGTGTAGTGGCCGGAGCCGACCGCCCCGACTCGGCCCCAGCCGCGATCCGGTGCCGGCGCGAGCGTCTCGAAGATCGGCCGCAAACGCTCCACCACGGCCTCGTCGCCGCCGATCATCAGGCTGTAACCCTCGGCGAGACCCCACACTCCGCCGCTGGTGCCCGGAATCGACGTAGTGAATCCCCCGCTGCGCCACCGCCGCCGCGCGGCGCTGCGTGTCGCGATAATTCGAATTGCCGCCGTCGATGATGGTGTCGCCCGCAGCCAGCAAGGGCAGCAGGTTCGTGATCGTGCTGTCGGTGATCGCACCGGCCGGCACCATCAGCCAAATGACGCGCGGTGCAGTGAGTTTTGCGACCAGCTGCTCCAGCGAGGCTGCGGATTGCGCGCCCTTCTGCTCGAGCGCGGCGCGCGCGGCGTCGGCAGGATCGTAACCAACCACCTTGTGGCCGCCACGGAGTAACCGCTGCGCCATGTTGGCACCCATGCGGCCCAAGCCGATCATCGCGATTTGCATAATTTTCAACTCACTCGCGCATGCGCACCGGTATTCAGTATAGATCTCGGCACGAGTCGAGGTACAGCGCGATCTTTTGGGGCGCGGGCCGTCAGGCGCGCTTCAGCATGACCATGACGGCGGGACTACCCACCGGTTCGAAGCGGCCGGTGAACTGCAATCCGCCGGTCGCCGCGCTGATGCGGAACGAGGTGATCGAATCGCCCTTCTGGTTGCACGAATAGAGAAATTCGCCGCTGGGATCGATCGCCAGACAGCGCGGATAGTCGGCGTGCACCCATACTTCAGAAATCATCCGCAACTGACCGTCATTCGCCACCGCAAAGACCGCGACGGCATTGTGTAATCGATTCGCCGCATACACGAATCGGCCGTCGGCGCTGATCAGAATTTCCGACGACAGATTGCTCCCGCTGAACTTCGGCGGCAACGCCGACACGAGTTGCTTGGGTTTGAGACCACCCTTCGCAGCGTCGTAGTCGTACACCGCGATCTTTGCATCGTGCTCATAGAAGTTGTAGAAAATCCGGCCGTTCGGATGAAAAACGAAATGGCGCGGCGCGGCTCCGGACGGCGCGGCGACCACGGGCACGTCGGCGGGCAGCAGCCGCCCCGCCTGTGCATCGAATCGCCATATCAAGGTCAGATCGAGTCCCGCATCGTTGGCGATGACGAATTGCCCGCTCGGATCCGCCGCGACCATGTGCACGTGCGGACTGTCATGATCGCTGACTGCGAACTGGCCCGGCGGATCGTCCAGCGCGCGGGCATGATGGCGGGGACCCACGCTCGGTCTCACATCGGAAGGCTCGCCGAGCGCGCCGTCCGGACCCACCGGAAAAACGGCGACATTGCCGCCGCCGTAGTTGGCGACGAACACGAATCGGTCGGAGGGATGAACGCTGGCATACGTCGGACTGGCACCGGCCGAATTCACGGCGCCCAATCGCCTGATCTGCAAATTCTCTCCGTCGATCGCATACGAGACCACCGCGCCGCTGCGTGTTCCCTGGTAGCTGTCGATCTCGCTCACCGCGTACAGGCGCGTGCGGGCGGCATTGAGGGCAAGCCAGGACGGATTGCGAATATCGTCGATCACCTGCAGCTGCGTCAGGGCCCCGGACGCTCGATCCACCCGAAACAGGTAAATGCCGCCTCCGTTTGGCGTGTAGGTACCGACGTACGCATAGGCATAATCTTGCGGCACCGCACGGTCCGCCGGAGCATTCGCGGCGTACGCATGCGCCACCGGCGCGGCGAGCAGCGATGCTGCCTTCAGAAAGTCGCGGCGGGTTATCCTTGGGTCTAGCAACGCATCCCCATGAGAGCGAGGTTCAGTTGTTCAAGAAAAGGGTGATGCTGGTCGCGCTCAGCGTGAAAGTCGACGCCGTGTATTGCCCGGCGGCGGTCAGCCCCGTCGCCAAAGTCGTGCCTGTGAGCTCCGTTTGCAGCTGGGTGATGAATGCCGCATAGGTGTTGAAGTTCTCCATCGAGCTGCTCGCGGCGTGCCCGATGGTGAATACCGTATTCGATGATGTCGAGGCAGGGACGATCAAGGGATCCGACGCCAGTCCGATGACGTTTATCGTCTGTGCGCCCACCTGGATCTGATGCCGTAGACCGATGCTGCCGTTGTGCGCGTCCAGATCGATCGCGGAGCTGTCGTCACTCTTGAAGGGTGCGGCCGTTCCCGCGCCCCAATCGACGATCAATTCCGCCTGAATCGTGGTCGGATCGAGCAGCGTCGAGGCGTTAAAATTCGGCGGCGTCACGCCGAACGAGTTGGTCAATCCGCTCACGATGACGGGCGCGCCCCCGGTCACATTCGTCAAATCCAATGCAGCGGTATTCACGATGTACTGGCTGGGAGCCGCGCCGGTCCCGATGAAATCGAATGCCGCGATCGACCGGCCGCCGAGCAATGTCAGATTGAGACCCAGAACGCCGGAACCCTGCGCGGTGACCAAGCCGGATGCGCTGGTAGTGTCGAGGCGTACATGGCCGGCGCTCGCATCCAAAGTCGCATTGTTCAGCGATTGGGCGGTGATGACGCCGAAGGCGTCGATCGCGGAACCCACGGAAATTTGCTGCGGGTCATCGATTGCGGTTCCTCCCTGACCGAAGACCGTCACCAGGGTGTTGGGCCCCAGAACTACGGCGGTGGTACCGCCAATGAAGGTGTCGCTGCCGTCGGCACCGACCAGAGTTGCATCCTCGATCGTGACCGTGCCGCCGCTGCGCGCCGACACGATTCCCGACACGCGATCGACACCGGCGACCTGCACGCTGCTGCCCGCCAACACCTGTGTCGCGGTAAAGGACAGGTTGGCCGAGCCGGTGGTGCCTGCGGTCCCATAAGTGGTCGTGGTCGTCGCCGCCGGCGTTCCATAGACTGTCGTGGCCGGCGCCGGCGCCGGCGCCGCCGTCACCGCGTTGGTGGCGGTGAGCGTGCCGTATACGACGGCCAGCGCACCGGTGCCGAGAGCAGCGAGCTGCCCCTGCCCCGCGCTGCCGGTGGATTCGATGCCGTTGACCTCGTAGGTGGTCGCATCGGTCGTGACGATCCCGAGCCGTCCCGTGCCGTTCGTGATGCTGTTGAACGGCATGATCCCCATGGTGAACGAGGCGGCTGCGGCGGGCGCATTGGAGGCGGCGGCACTGGCCAGCGGACCGCGAATACGCACCTGTTTCCCATCGATGGGCATGGCGCTCCCGGCCATCAGGGGTGTGACGGTCACCGTGTCATCGGTCAAATTGACCACATTGGATGCCGCCAGATTGAAGTTGAGCGCCAGCTGCGCCGCTCCCCTGGACGCGACGCTGAATGAGTCGTTGGGATCGAGCGTCACCGTGACCTGGATCTGGCCCAACGCTTGGCCGTTTGCGCCGACCGGCGTCAGAGTCACGCCGTTCAAGCTGCCATCGTCGTAGACGATCTGGGCCGAACTGAAATCCAGGGTGATGAGCGCACCCTGGTAGCTGCCTTTGCCGACCGAGGCGGCGCCCAATACTTCGCTGACGTTGGTCAAATTCGCAAGATCGACGGTAGTGCTCGCCGGCAGCACCGTCAGGCCCGGTTTGCCGCCCGACGATTGCAGCTGAACGGACACCAATGCGACCCGGTACGCGAGAAAATTGTCCTGCGACGCCGTACTGGTCAAAGTCACCACGGCCGTCCCGCTGCAGGCTGCAAGCGCCAGCAATGCGAGCCCCGCGGGCGCCGCGAGCACTCTGCGCCAGGGGAAGCGCAGGCTGGAAAGAAGACTTGGGCAAGACGCGTTCATGGGTCGGATCAGTCCCCTTTCGGTACCGTATTGTTCAGCGATTTTCGCCACAATTGAAGCACTAGATTGGCAAAGATCTGTGAAGTCGTTCAAGGTGTCACGAGCGCGGGGTCGCATACCCGCGACAGGAGCGCCTAGGCGCCCGCCCGGGACATCAATTCCTGCGTCCAGGGCGAAGCATCATCATGCATGTCATTCGACGGATTTGGCAGGCAGCGGCAGAGCCGGCGTCTCAGCAGCTTCGGAAGCCGCCGGCACATTCGCCCGGCGCTGTTGCTTCGCGTCCTGGCGCGCTTTCCTGGCGGCCTCTTTTTGCTTCTTCGCGTGACGATAATTCGGTTTGGCCAATGGACTCTCCTGGTAATGATTTCGTGCTTTGATGTTACTCCGCTGCACGGAAACGCGTACCGATAAACGCTGCTGCCCGCGCTGTGCAATCAGCGTCGGCTCATGATCACCCGGTCCGGAAAGCGCGCAATCTCGCGCATCGGCACCCCAAGGAGCGACAAACGATCCCGGGTACCCGGCGGCATGACGGCAAATCCGTCGCTCAACGGCTGCCACACGTCGGCGAATTGTCGCAGAGTCGCGATGCCGCGCGACGGGTCCTGGGTCAGGCCCAAGTCGAACTCATCTCGATAATCGACCAGCACTACGGGACGCTGCAGATAGAAAATCAGCGACTGTTGATAGGACTGCACCGCGAATATTGGAACGTCCGCAGCGCCGGACGCAGCGATCCGCAGCCGCAGCGCCAGAGCGATGTCCTTGGCGCTGAACAAGGCCTGGGCGGCATTCGCTGCGACCAGAATCGTTCCCGACGCCAGAAACCACGAGATGCACAAGCCCGCCAGCGCCGCGCGCGGCCGGCCGCGCAGCACGCACGAGATAGAGATCAGGGCGCCGGCAGCCAGCAAGATGCAGGTCCACCATAGCACCGGACGTATCAGCAGCAGCAGTTCACGCGCCTCGGCCGAACTCCACCGGCCGCTCGCATAGGCCAGTATCCCCATGCAGGACGCCAAGGACAGCAGCGCCCCCGCCAACACGCCGGCGCGCCCGTCGCCGGCCTTGCGGTCCGCGCACAGCAGCGCGAGCGCGGGCACGGCCGGCAGAATGTACGGAATCAATTTGGAATCGGAGCAGGAGAAAAATATCAGCACGAATACGCACCATATCCAGAGCACTCGAACCGCATCGAATTGGCCGCGCGGCGCGCGCTCCGCCAACGGCGAAGCCAAGGCGCGCACTGCCTGGGGCAGCCACGGCATGATGCCCACCACCAGCACCGGCGCGAAGAACCACCACGGTTGAGTGCGATGTTCGATCGGCGTGAGAAACCGCTGAAAATGTTCGCGGACGAAGAAGAACCTCAGGAACTGCGGATTGGCGCGCGCCGCCAATACGAACCAGGGCGCGGCGATCGCGGTGAACAGCGGCAGGCCCCAGCGCAGGTTCAAGCGGCGCAACAGCGTCCAATCCCGCTGCCAAACAACGTACACGATCAGGGTGGCGGCCGGAATCAGCACCCCGATCAACCCCTTGGTGAGCATCGCGAACGCCATCGCGGCCCAGCAGCCGAGCATCCAAACGCGCCCAGCCATGAGGCTGCCCCGCCGCATCTGAGCTTGAGCTTGAGCTTGAGCTTGAGCCTGAGCCTGAGCCTGAGCCTGAGCCTGAGTTTGCGTTTGCGTTTGCGTTTGCGTTTGCGTTTGCGTTTGCGTTTGCGTTTGCGTTTGCGCCAGCAGAAAGCATCCGAGAGCCGCGGTCAAAAAGAAACTCAACAACATGTCGAGCGTCAGCTGATGTCCCAGCAGCACGAACAAGGTCGATGCCGAAGTGAACAGCAAGGCTCTCACACCGGCATCGGTTCCCCACAGCTTCCGGCCGATGAAGAACACGGTTGCCAGCGACAGAAAACCGGCAACGCCGGTGCACAGCCGCGCCGCGAATTCATTCTGGCCGAACCCGCGGAACGCCAGGGCGGTGAGCCAGTACTGCAGCGGGGGCTTTTCCAAGTACACGAGCGCATCGAGGTGCGGAATCACCCAATCGCCTCCGCTCAGCATCTCGCGAGGAATTTCGGCATAACGCCCTTCGTCGGGGTCGAACAACGGCCGCCCGGCCAAGAGAGCGAACCACAGCACGGTGCAGGAAACCGCGGCTACGCCGAATATCGATGACTTGCGAACCATTGAGCTCCGACAAAATAAATCTAAATGCAATCCCGCGTTGCTACTATACCGGGGCGTGGCAGATCAATCACAAAAGTCCTGGATGCGCTCCGCGAGTTTCGGCCTCGCCATTCTCTCGTTCATCAATCTGTTCAGCTATTTGGATCGCTACATCGTATCCGCGCTGATCGAAAGCCTGAAACACGCAGACTTGGGTCTTTCGGATGCGAATCTGGGATCTCTCATGTCCGGCTTCTTGGTGGTATATACCCTGACGGCGCCGGTATTCGGCGCGTTGGGCGACCGGCGTTCACGGCCTCGATTGATCGCCCTGGGCGTCGCCTGCTGGAGCTTCGCCACCGCCCTGTCGGGGTTTGCCGGCAGCTACTTGACCCTGCTCGCGGCACGCGCTTCAGTGGGCGTGGGCGAAGCCGCCTATGTCACCATCGCGCCGAGTCTGCTGTCGGATTACTTTCCCATGCGCCAGCGCGGCCGAGTGATGGCCATTTTCTTCTGCGCCATTCCGGTAGGTTCCGCGCTGGGTTATGTGGTCGGCGGACTGGTGGACAAGCACTACGGCTGGCGCATGGCATTCTTCGTCGCCGGCGTTCCCGGCTTGCTGCTGGCGGCGCTGTGCTTGTTGCTGCGCGACCCTCCGCGCGGGGCGCAAGACGCTGACGCCGCGCACGCGGGCGGACCTGGTGGCACACATGGGGGTGTCGCGCACGCGGGTGCCGTGCCGGCTGCCGGCACGCCTGCCGTCAGCACGCCTGCCGTCAGCACGCCTCCCGTCAACGCGCCTGCCGTCCATTCGGCGTCGAAAGCTCGGTCGTCCAGCTTGCGCAAAGACACATGGGCGGCCTACCAGCGGCTCGTGCGCAACCGGCCGTATGTGCTGACGGTGCTGGGATACGCCGCCTACACCTTTGCCGTGGGCGGTCTCGCCGTCTGGATGCCGGCGTTTCTCGAGCGCGCGCGTGGCATGCCGCGCAGCGAAGCCACCGTCAGCTTCGGAGCCATCGTGGTGATCACCGGCTTTATCGGCACTTTCGCCGGCGGCTGGCTGGGCGACTACTGCGCCAAGTATTCGCGCCAAGCTCATCTATGGTTGTCCGCGATCGCCACTTTGGTGTCGGCTCCCTTCGTGTGGCTGGCGCTGACCACGGAGTCGCACACGGTGTACCTGGTGTGCATGGTGTGGGCGCAGCTGTGCCTTTTCCTGTCGACCGGTCCCATCAACGCGGCCATCGTCAACTTAGTCTCACCCACCGAGCGCGCCACGGCGATCGCCCTGGAAGTCTTCGTCATCCATCTGCTCGGCGACGCGCTTTCACCCCCTCTCATCGGCGCACTATCGGATCATTTCTCACTGGCGCAGGCCGTCAAGATAGTGCCCATCGCGGTAGTGATCGGCGGTTGCATTTGGGCCTGGGCGGCGCGTGCGCAGGGGCAGGGGCGCCCACAAGCAAGTTGATCCCACGCACCGATCCGCCCAGGACATGTCAGCCCGTATCCGCGGCCGTCCAAGGGAACTCCTCGCGAATCGCGCGCACCACATCGTCCGCGATCTCGGAGCGCTCGAGGATTGAATATTCCGTCCGCAACTTGCCACTGATGGCGCCACGCGAATCACGCACCGAGCGAATGATGCGATCGAGCGCAGCGTCGGGTCCCTCAATGATGCTCTTCAAGCGCGCTCTTGCTGCGCCGTGCTGCTGCAGGTATTGAGCTTCAGCTCGCATCTCCTGATCAATGGTCAAATCTAGCGCTTCGGATAGAAAGGCGACATGGCGTGTCAGATCGGGATAGCGCCATGCATGCAATGCATCCTCATAACGGTCGAACTCCAGGTTGTACGTCACCCCATCCCCGCCCCGCTGTTCCGCTCCGAATGACCAGTGACCCGCATAGCGCTGCATCAGTGGCCGTGAAAATAGTTCGAGCGCACCGTCATAACTCAACGGCCTCAAATCCGCCCTCTGCAATATCGCAGAGATGGGCACGATGTAGGGCGCGGGCAACGCGCCGTCACGACGCAACACGTCGTTGATGAGAAAGCGGCTAATGCGGCCGTTGCCATCGACCATAGGATGAAGATACACGAAGCCGAAAGACACGAGCGCGGCACGCGCCACCGTTGACAAACCGGACGTGCGCGACAAGAGCTCGCGCAATCCCTCCAAGAGCGACGGCAAATCATTCCAATGCGGTCCGATGTAGTGCACGCGTTCCTCACCGAAGCGCGCCGATTCTCCGACGAACACCGGCGAGTTGCGCAGACCATAGTGCAAAGCATTCGGTCCGAGAATCTCGCGCTGCAACGCCTCCAGATCGGCGGAACTGAACGGATCGGCTGACCGCCCGGTGCGTTGCTCCATCACCGCGGCAAAGCGCTGGATGCGGTCGCGTTTGTTCTCCTCGTGTTCGATCGCGAAGCTGGCGCGGCTCTCCTTGGCGGTCAACCACACCGCACTCCGCAATACGAGTTCCACGCTGAACTGGCTCTCGAGCCGCGCGATACGTTCGCCGACGTCGAATGCAAGGGCTCGCTTTGTGTCGGACGTGAGATGCACCTGCGGGCTGAAGCCCGCGCCGCCGAGCAGGTTATTGCGCACTCGCCAGCGGATATTATTCACGGGTGCAGCAGCGGCGAGTTCGCGCTTCAGGATCAAGAGCGGGAACGTAGTTGCCGCGGGCGGTGTCCGGCACGGCGAGTCGCCGCCCCGTCAGCCACTCGTACAAAAATCCCGCACGCCGGGCGTATTGACCGGTGGGCTCACGCCCAATCCAGTCCACAAGTTCAGCGGGCGGCACGGCGGCGAAGAGGCGCGACAGCGCCTCAAGATGAACGCCCTCGTGCTTGAGCGCAAAGCTCAAGTGCGCGGACACGGTCGCCTTCGGGCGTAGCAGCGGCTGCACTGTGCGCCGCACGGTCGTGCCATCGCTTACAATCGTCCGTGTCGGACCTATGAGCGTCTCGTTGCGTAAC
The DNA here is from genome assembly GCA_963779985.1 of uncultured Gammaproteobacteria bacterium. GTDB lineage: Bacteria > Pseudomonadota > Gammaproteobacteria > Steroidobacterales > Steroidobacteraceae > Bog-1198. The sequence goes on along the minus strand of CAVZZW010000003.1, from coordinate 454,592 downwards.
GCCTGGGCCAGAGTCAGGCCGTAGTGCTCGACCAACCACCGATAACCGATCCAGTCCGCCATGCTTTCGCTCCTGCATAGACAGGAACGCTTATTCTAAGCCAGAAACAATTATAACTACCCACTTTTAACCAAAAATAATTAAAAATAACCACTAATAGACCAAATCGATTAAACCAAGGTAACTCAGTGACGATTCGGCCAGCTGCCATCCCACCGGCACCAGCCCCGCCGAGCGCCACTATGATGCGGCGTCGCCGTAGGACTGCCCTCGCGCCAGTCTTATTTCCTGCAACTGCGCCGCCAAATCCGCACGCGCCGCCATGTCCTCGATGTCGGCCGAAACCTTGCGTTGCCAATTGGGATATTCCCGATCCGTTCCCGGCACGTTCACCGGCAGGATTTCACCCAATAAATCCTCGATTTGCAGGGCGGTCAACGTCGTTGCCGAGCGCGCAAGGTATAGATGCAATGCATGCGCAAGCTCGGCGGTGAATGGATCGAACGGTGTCGCCGGCTGCGCGGGTTTGAGTCCCTGCTCCTGCAGGGCATCCAACAGCAACTCCAAGTCCCGCGCACGCTCCCGCACCACGTCGCTTTCGACTTCAGCACTGGGATAGAGATTCAAGCGGCGGCGCAGCTCGATGTCGCGCCCCTCCCAGAAGCTGCGCAAGGTCGGCATGTCGTGGGTGGTGACCGTGGCCAACGCATGCCGCACATACTCCTCGGGACGCCGAAAGCGGCCGTCCAATTTTTCGAACAACAGTACCTTGTAGTGGTAGAGGCCACATTCGGGCATGGCGCGGCGCATTTCATCCGGCACGACACCCAAGTCTTCACCCACGACCACACAGGCGTTGCGCGCACTCTCCAGCGACAACACGGTGAGCAGTTGCTGCATGGGATAGTGAACGTATGCACCCTCCATGGGCGAGGACCCGGCCGCAACCCACCACAGGCGGAACAGCGCCATCACATGGTCCAAACGCAGTGCACCGTAGTAGCGCATGTTGTTGCGGATCAGGGTCGCGAAGCCTTGGAGCCGCTGTGTCAGCATTACCGACGGATCCTGCGGCGGTATGCCCCAGCCCTGACCCTTGAGCGCCAGCGGATCCGGCGGCGCGCCGATCTCGGCACCCCTGCGGAAACTCTCTTGATCCATCCACGTTTCGGATCCAGAGGGATTGGCGCCCACCGCATAGTCCCCGTACAGACCAATGGGCATGCCGAGCTCGCGCGTCAGCGCCTGCACGCCGCACAGCTGCTCGTGCGCAAGCCACTGCAGGTAAACATGGAATTCGACTTCGCCGGGGTGCGCGGCCGCGAATCGCGTCGCCGCGCCACCGTTCACATCGCGGAATTCCTCCGGCCAACTCAGCCAGCCGGAAGCCACTCCCAAGGTCGCGCGAAAATGCCGATCGAGCGCGTCGAAGCGGGCATGCATCTGCAGCAGTTCGCCGCCACCGACCGTGAACGCGTGAAAGTCCCGTGCCCGGGTGGTATCGAAGGCCAGATGCCGATCGCAAAAATCGCGGTACAGCAACTCCAGAATTTCAAATTTGAGTTCCGCCACACCGCGGTAGTCCACCCGTTCACGGCGGCGCAGTTCGCTCAACCTCTGCACCACCGCGGGATCGGCCATGCGTTGCCGCGCCGCCACGCATTCCTGGAATTCCGGCACCGACGGAACGGCGATGTACAACACGTTGAGAAAGTGGCGGCTCGACGCGCTGTAAGGACTCGACCTCTCAGGATCCGCGGGCGCAAGCGCATGCAGGGGATTCAAACCGATGAATCCCGCGCCGTGCGGCGCCACCCAGCGAATCAACGCGCGAAGATCGGCAAAATCCCCGATACCCCAATTGTCCCGCGACCGCAGCGTGTACAGCTGCACGGCGATGCCCCATAGTCGCCGGCCCGCGATGATCGATGCCGGCTCATAGCAGCGCGGCGGCGAGATGATCAACAGGCAGCGCTCGGCGTTGCTGCCGGAGATTTTCGCCTCCAATTCGTGATAGCCCGTCGGCAGATCGAGCGGCAACTCGAAGCGCCGGCGCGTGATCCACGTTCCCTCGACTTCGCCCCTCCAGAGCTCCGGGCAATCGGCCGTCGACACCGCCCCGTCGCACTGCGAGCCGTTCTCCAAGCGGATCGACCACACCAATGAGGATCCGAATTCCCGCGCGGCGATATTGATATCGACGCCGATGCGAGCGCCGCGCGCCGCCGCGACCGGCGGCAGGAAATTGCGCCAACGAGCCACCTCCGTCCGGCTGAGTTCGAGCGCCAAGGCGGCCGGGTCGTCCACGTCGCACCCCATCGCCCGCAACAAGCCTCTCTTCGTATCGAGTGTGAAGTACCGCAATTCACCGCGATAGTCGTGATAGGCGTCGCCGATGCCCCGCAGCCGGGCCAGCCTCTCGATCAGCATGGTGTCCGCCGCCATGTCAGCACTCCAATAGAGCGACGCTGCTGGCGTCCAGCCGATAGTCACGCGCATGACCGAGGCTGGTCGCCTCGCAGGTGTCGAGCGTCGTGTCGAATTGCCGGATCCAAGGTCCAGTTGCCGGACTGGAAGGCAGGGTAAATGTCTGCGCCGAGTCGCCGGCATTCATCATCAGCAGCAGGCGTCCCTCCGACATATTCCGCTTGCCGAACCAAATACCCAGGGTGCGCAGGTTCGCGTCATGCCACTCACCCTGCGTCATCTCCGTACCGCCTACATTTAACCACGTTACGTCCTTGACGCTGGCACGCGACACCGCGCCCTTGAGGAAGGTCTCGCGGCGAAATTCGACGTGCTGCCGGCGCAGTTGCGCGAGCAATTGCACGAACTGCAGCAAATCCTTGTTGGCGCTGCGCAGATGCCAATCGACCCACGATATCTCGTTATCCTGACAGTAGGCGTTGTTGTTGCCGCGCTGAGTTCGTGCAAATTCGTCGCCGGCCTGCAGCATGGGCACACCCTGCGACAGGAACAGAGTGGCCAACAAGTTGCGCATTTGCCGTTTGCGCAGCTGGTTCACGGCGGCATCGTCCGTCGGGCCTTCGGCTCCGCAGTTCCAGCTCAAATTGTCGCCGTGGCCGTCGGCGCCACCGTCGAGATTGGCTGCATTGTGCCTCTCATTGTAGGAAACCAGATCGCACAGGGTAAAGCCGTCGTGCGCCGCCGGAAAATTGATGCTGGCAGTGGGCTTGCGCCCGTTGTGTCTGAACAAGTCGCTGGAGCCTGCGAACCTCTCCGCGAACTCGCCGATTTTTCCGCCGTCGCGCCGCCAGAACGAACGGACCGCGTCTCGATAGCGGTCGTTCCATTCCGCCCAACCGGGCGGAAACCGTCCGAGCTGATAGCCGCCCCAGCCCACATCCCAGGGCTCGGCGATCAGCTTGACGTAGGCAAGCGAGGGTTCGGCCCGCAACGATTTGAACAAGGCGCAGCGCTCGTTGAAAGCGTTGCCTTCGCGCCCCAAAGTCGTCGCCAGATCGAATCGGAAGCCATCCACGTGCATGTCCTCGACCCAGTACTCGAGACAGTCGATGATCAGTGCACGAACCTGCGGATGCTCGCAATTCACGGTGTTGCCGCAACCCGTGAGGTTCTCATACGAGCGCTTGTCCGGCGGCATGAGGCGGTAGTAGACCGAATTGTCGATGCCTCTCAAGGAAAGCAGCGGGCCGTTTTCATTACCCTCCGCGGTGTGATTGAACACCACGTCCAGGATCACTTCGATTCCCGCCGCATGCAGCGCCTTCACCATGGTCTTGAACTCGGCAACGGCATCGTGCAGAGCGTAGTCGTTCGCCGGTGAAAACCACGCAACGGAGTTGTAGCCCCAGTAGTTGCAAAGCCCCCGGTCGCGCAAAAATTGTTCGCTCATGAAGGATTGGCAAGGCAGCAATTCGACCGCCGTCACGCCAATGGACTTCAAGTGTTCGATCACCGGAGCCATCGTCAAGCCCAGATACTTGCCGCGCCAATCCGCCGGCACCGCAGGATGCAGCTGCGTAAATCCCTTCACATGCAGCTCGTAGATGAGCGTATCGCGCCAGGGAATCGCGGGCGGCCGGTCGCCGCCCCAATCGAAACCGCCGTCGATCACCCGCGAGCGCAACGGCCAGCCGCGCGACAACTCGCGCGCATAGGGGTCGATCAGGGTCGCCGTGGCATCGAAGCGATGACCCTGTTCCGGCTCGTTCGGTCCATGAACACAGAAAGCGTAGTGTGTGCCCCGGCCCGCGCGCCGCGGCGAGATCAAGCCATGCCAAATATCTCCGGTGCGTGCCGGCAAGTCGAATCGCGCCGTTTCGGCGCCGCTGTCGGCATCGAACAGGCACACTTCCACCCGGGTCGCATTGCTCGAGAATAGGGCGAAATTGACGCCCCGGTCGGTCAAGGTGGCGCCCAAGGGACGCGGTCTGCCCGCCTGAAGAAGCTTCACTACGTCGGTCCGATGAGGAACATTGCGCCGAGCGGCGGCAAGTTCACCCGCAACGAGTACGGATACCCCTGGGCGCCCTCATGAGCCGCGCTCAACTGCGACTGCGTGTTATAGCCGGAACCCCCGAAGCGCGCGTCGTCCGAATCGAACAGCTTTTGATAGGACCCCTGTTCTGCGACCCCGATGACATATCCATCCCGCGGCACCGGAGTCGCATTGAACACGCAGGTAATGGGAGCGCCGACGTCCTCGCCGACGGCACGCCGCGCGAATGCCCAGATGCTTTCATCGGCACTGTGCAGGTCCACCCAGCGGAATCCATCGTGGTCGCAATCGCTGCCATAGAGTTGCGCAGCGGCGCGGTACAGGTGATTCAGTTCTCGCGCGCAGTCGCGCAAGCCTTGGTGTTCCGCAGCCGCCAACTGCGACCACTCCAGTTGACCCTCGTCCCGCCACTCCTGCCATTGCCCGAATTCCGAGCCCATGAACAAGAGTTTCTTGCCGGGATGGGCGCACATGTAAGCGAGAAAGAGGCGGAAATTCGCGCGTCTCTGCCAATCGTCCCCGGGCATCTTGGCGAGCAGCGAACGCTTGCCGTGCACCACTTCATCATGTGAGATCGGCAAGACGAAATTCTCCGACCAGGCGTACACGAACGAAAAAGTGATCAATTGGTGGCTGTAGCGCCGGTGAACGGGATTGAGCCCGGCATAGCGCAAGGTATCGTTCATCCAGCCCATGTTCCATTTGAAATTGAATCCAAGTCCGCCGTGCTCGGGCGGCAGAGTCACGCCTGCGAATGACGTCGACTCCTCCGCAATGGTCAACACGCCGGGAAATGCGCGGTGCAGCGCATCGTTCATCTGGCGCAGAAATGCGATGGCTTCCAGATTCTCGCGGCCCCCGTTGCGGTTCGGCAGCCACTCCCCGGATTTTCGGCTGTAGTCCAGATACAGCATGGACGCCACTGCATCGACGCGCAGCCCGTCCACGTGATAGCGATCCACCCAGAACAAGGCATTGGCGACCAGGAAATTGCGCACTTCATGGCGTCCATAATTGAAAATCTTGGTGCCCCATTCCACGTGCTCCCCGAGCCGGGAATCCGCGTGTTCATACAGCGCACTGCCGTCGAAGGACGCAAGACCATGGTCATCGCGCGGAAAATGTGCCGGCACCCAATCGAGAATCACGCCGATCCCGGCCTGGTGGCAGCGGTCGACGAAGAACATGAAGTCCTGAGGGGACCCGTAGCGCGCGGTCGCCGCGTAGTAGCCGGCTACTTGGTATCCCCACGATGCGTCGAGCGGATGCTCGGCGACGCCCATCAACTCGATGTGCGTGTAGCCCATCTGCACAACGTACGGGATGAGCTGATCGGCCGCCTCGAGCCAGCTCATGAAGGGTGGTATTCGTCGATCCCACGGGCGTCGCCACGAGCCCAAGTGCACTTCGTAGGCGTTGAAGGGCCGGCGCCGCGGATCGCCGCGCTCGCGCTGCGCCAGCCACTCTGCATCTTGCCAGGCGTAGCCGTCGAGCGAGGCCACGACGGAACAATTCTCCGGGCGCAGCTGCATCGCGAAGCCGTACGGATCAGCCTTGACGTGAAGTCGGCCGGTGCGGTCGCGGATTTCATACTTGTAGGCGGTGCCCGTACCGATGTCGGAAATCGCCAGCTCCCAAATGCCCGAGCTCGCGCGAGCCCGCATCACGTGCACGTCCCCGTTCCAATCGTTGAAGGCACCGACCACGCTGACGCGCTCGGCGTTGGGCGCCCACACGGCGAACCGGGTGCCCGCTGCGCCGCCGTGACCTTGGTCTTGACCCTGACCTGGGTCTTGACCCTGACCTGAGCCTTGACTGGTGCTGGGGCCTCCGTAAGTGTGCGCGCCGAGCTTGTCATAGATGCGCTCGTGCGTGCCCTCGCCGAACAAATAGAGATCGAAATCGGTAATCGCCTGCTCGGTCAAATCGATCGCACCTTCACATTACGGGCTTCACGGCCCATATGCGCTCCGCGTATTCGCGAATGCTGCGGTCGCTCGAGAAGTAGCCCATGTTCAAACAGTTGATGATCGCCGTGCGGCTCCACTCGTCTTCCCGGACGTACAGAGCATCCACCTGAGCCTGCGCCCGGGCGTACGCAGTAAAATCCGCGAGCACCATGAAGGGCTCGCCGTCGCTCAACAATCGGTTGACCACCGTCCTGGCATCATCCGGACGCTCCGGCGAGAAGAATCCCGACTCGATGAGATCCAAGGTCCGCTCGAGTTCGGGATTGCATTCGAGCTCGCGGCGCGGCTGGTAGCCCGCACGCCGCGCGGCCACTTCCTCCGCCGTGAGGCCGAATATGAACATGTTTTCCGCTCCCACATGGTCGCGAATCTCGATATTGGCTCCATCCAGCGTGCCGATGGTCAGCGCCCCGTTCAGGGCCAACTTCATGTTGCCGGTACCGGACGCCTCCATGCCGGCCGTGGATATCTGCTGCGAAAGATCCGCCGCCGGCATGATCTTCTGCGCGAGAGACACATCGTAATCCGGCAGGAACGCGACGCGCAGCTTGTCGCGCATGACGGGGTCCGCATTGACGGTGCGCGCCACATTGTTGATGAGCTTGATGATGGCCTTGGCCATCGCATAGCCCGGAGCCGCCTTGCCCGCAAAGATCACGGTGCGGGGCACGACGTCGGCGTGCGGATTGTCGCGAATACGCTGGTAGCGCGTTACGACGTACAGCAGGTTCAAGAGCTGACGCTTGTACTCGTGGATTCTCTTGACCTGCACGTCGAACAGCGAGTTGACGCTGATTTCGACGCCGGTGCGCCGCATGATCTCGTCGGCGAGCCGCTGCTTGTTGGTGCGCTTGATGCCGCGAAACTGGCGGCGAAATTCCGCATCGTCGGCGGCGCCGGCCAGCCGTCCGAGTTCCTCGAGATCATTTTCCCACGCCGACCCCAGGTGCTCGGTCAGCAAGGACGACAGGCCGGGGTTCGATTGCTTCAGCCAGCGGCGCACGGCGATTCCATTGGTCACGTTGACGAATCGATCCGGATACAGGTCGGCGAAACCGGAAAACACTTGCTTGCGCATGAGATCGGAGTGCAACTTCGCCACCCCGTTGACCCGGTGACAGCCGATGACCGCAAGATGCGCCATGCGTACCCGTCGATCCCCGCCATCGTCGATGATGGAAAGTTGCCGGCACCGCTCATGATCCCCTGGGTACCTGGCTTCGACCGATTGCAGAAAATCACTATTGATCAAATAGATGATTTGCAGATGCCGCGGCAACAACCGCTCGAACATCGCCACGGGCCATGTCTCGAGCGCCTCCGGCAGCAAGGTATGGTTGGTGTAAGAGAACACTTGCGTGGTGATTTGCCAGCTTTCGGACCACGACAAGCCGTGCTCATCGACCAGCAGACGCATGAGTTCCGGAATCGCCACCGCCGGGTGCGTGTCGTTCAACTGAATCGCGATCGAATCGGGCAAGGAAGCGAGCGAGCGCTCTTCGCTCAGATGCGTCGCCAAGATGTCCTGCAGGCTGGCGCTCACGAAGAAATACTGCTGCTTGAGCCGCAGCTCCTTGCCCTGCGGCGTGGAGTCGTCGGGGTACAGCACGCGCGACAAGTTCTTCGCTTCCAGCTGCTCCTGCACGGCGGCGGGATAATCGCCCGCATTGAAGGCATCGATATGAAACGGGGTAATGGCTCGGCCGGACCAGAGCCGCAGGTGATTCACGGTGGGACCGCGGTTGCCCGGAACCAATTGGTCGAATCCGATGGCGTAGATGTCGGTGGTATCGACCCACTGATGCAAATCGCCCGGGCCCGCGTTCTCAGGCGCCTTGACGCGGCCGCCGAAGCGCACGGTGTAGCGCACATTGCCACGGGGCGTTTCCCAGACGTTGCGCAGGTGCAGCCAGCTGCTCGCCACTTCGCGCTGTCCGCCGTCGGCATCGATGACCTGCGTGAAAATGCCGTAGTCATAGCGAATCCCGTAGCCGACGGCCGGGTAATGCAGCGTGGCCAGGGAATCGAGGAAGCACGCCGCGAGACGGCCCAAGCCGCCGTTGCCCAAACCGGGATCGACCTCTTGCGCGGCGATGTCGTCGAGATCATGACCCATGTCGCGCAAAGCGGTGCGCGCTTCCTGCAGCAAATCCCCTTCGAGGCTGGACAAGGCGTTCAACAGAGACCGCCCCGGAAGGTACTCGACCGAGAAGTAGCACACACGCTTCACGTGGGCATTGGCGACGCGGCGCTGCGTCGACAACCAGCGTAAGGTCAACTCCTCGCGCACCGCGAGCGACAATGCATCGTAAATATCCCGCGGCGTCGCCGACTCCGGGTTCTTGCCGAGGGTGCGGGTGAGACGATCCAGCAGAGCTGCTTGGAGAGTGCCGGGTTGTAAAGCGACGTTCCGGCGGGTCGCAAACTGGGTATCAATCGAGTTCATGTTACGGGTTATTATAGGGTCGTCAACGGCTGGACGGCGGGCGAACCTCACAATGCGTACCCTAAATTGACTACCTCACCCGTAGCCATAGGCATCGATGTCGGCGGATCATCCATCAAGTGCGCACTGGTGGACTTGAAAACGGGTGCATTTGCCGGCGAGCGGTTCAGTACGCCGACCCCGGCCCAAGACTCGACCGAAACCTTGTTGGCGGCTTTGCAATCCGTGGTATCGAAGGTACCGGGCGACCACGCGGTGGGCCTGGCTTTTCCCAGCGTGATACGCAACGGCGCGGTACGCACGGCGGCGAACCTCAATAAGGCATGGATCGGCAAATCCTTGGCGGAGCTCGCCGGCGAGCGCTTGCAGCGGCCGGTGGTCGCCATCAACGACGCCGACGCCGCGGGTCTCGCCGAACTTCACTACGGCGCCGCGCGCGAGGTACCGGGCACCGTGCTGTTGTTGACCCTGGGCACCGGCATCGGCAGTGCCTTGTTCGTCGACGGAAAGCTGGTGCCCAACACCGAATTCGGCCATCTGCAGGTCGCAGGGCTCGAGGCGGAACTGCGGGCGTCGGGCCGCGCCAAGGTGGACCAGCACCTCGGCTGGGATGCGTGGGCGGCCCAATTGAATCTCGTGCTGAAGGAAATGCACGCCTTGCTGTGGCCCGATCTCATCGTCCTGTGCGGCGGCATCACCGAAGAGCCAGAGAAATTCCTGGACAAACTGCACTGCGAGGCACGGTTGTGCGTAGGGACCTTGCGCTCGGAAGCCGGCATCGTCGGCGCGGCCTTGGCCACCACTCTGGCTTGATCAGAGCCGCTCTCGCCGCCGCTCTGTCGATTTTGCTGGCCGCATGCGCGAGTGCGCCGCTCGAGACCGCCGCTCCGCGGCAGCCGGGCGTCGGCGCGCCTACCGCGTCCGATGCGCAGAATTCATCCGACGTCGCGCGGCCCCCTGATCCACGGATCGTCATGGTCGACTTCGCCAAATCCATGCTCGGCCAACCGTATCGATTCGGGCGGCGCCGCGCCGGGCGGGTTCGACTGCAGCGGACTGGTCGTGTATGCGGCGCGGGCGCGCGAATGTTCCCATGCCGCGCACCGCGCTGGAGCAGCTCGGCATCGGCAAGCCGATCGCTCGCGGCGAGGTGCATGAGGGCGATCTGGTCTTCATGCATCTCGCGCACAAGGAACTGCACGTCGGCATCGCCATCGACGACGAACGATTCATTCATGCGCCGTCCTCTGGCGGCCATGTGCGCATCGATTCGCTCGCCGCGCCGCCTATTCCAAGGGCTTCATGGGCGCGCGGCGCATCACCACTGCGCGCTGACCGGACTCAGCTCGATCCGTGCAGACGTCGCGCCGCCTCGCTCGGCACGCCGCCGCAAATTGCAGCGACGCGAGCCGCGCATACAGCGGACTGTGCAGCAGGAGTTCCGCGTGGGTGCCGACGGCAATCTTGTGCCCGTGGTCCATCACCACGATGCGGTCGGCTTTGAGCACGGTGGCCAGGCGATGGGCGATGATGATGGTGGTGCGGCCCTGCATGAGCTTTTCGAGCGCCTCCTGCACCAGCCGTTCGGATTCCGCGTCGAACGAACTGGTCGCCTCGTCCAGCAGCAAGATCGGCGGATCCTTGAGGATGGCCCGCGCGAGCGCGATCCGTTGCCGCTGACCGCCCGATAGCCGCGTGCCGCGCTCGCCCAGGAACGTGTCGTAGCCCTGCGGCAGCTTGCGCAGGAATTCGTCGGCGGCCGCGGCGACGCGCGGCGGCCTCGATCTCGGCATCGGTGGCCGTCGGGCGCCCATAGCGGATGTTCTCGCGCGCGCTGGCGCCGAACAGCACCGTGTCCTGCGGCACCAGTCCGATCTGCGCGCGGATGTCTTCCGGCCGTAAATCCGCGAGCCGCCGATCGTCGATCAAGACCCGGCCCGAATCGGGATCGTAGAACCGCAGCAGCAGCTGGAACGTCGTGCTCTTGCCCGCGCCGGACGGACCCACGAAGGCGATGGTCTCGCCCGGCGCCACGTCGAGGCTGAAATTGGCGAGCGCGGCGCTATCGGGCCGCGACGGATAATGGAACGTGACATTGTCGAAGCGCATGGCTGCCGGTGACTCGCGCCGGCAGATCGACGGGGTGCGGCGGCGCGCCGATGGTCGGCCGCGCCTGCAGCAGTTCGCTCAAGCGCTCCATGGCGCCGGCGGCGCGCTGCACCTCGCCCCACATTTCGGTGAGCGCGGCGGCGGAACTGCCGACGAAGCCGGCGTACAGCAGAAACTGCAACAGCTGCCCGCCGGTCATCGTGCCGGCGAGCACCTGGCGCACACCCAGCCACAAGACGAACGGTGATGCCGGCGAACACCAGCATGATGCCGATCGCCGTGAGCGACGCGCGCACGCGCGTGCGGCGTACCGCGGTGACGAAGCTGTCTTCGACCGCCTTGCGGTACCGTTCGCTTTGCAGTTCCTCCAAGGTGAACGCCTGTACCGTCTGGATCGCGTTCAACGTCTCGCCCGCGAGCCCGCTGGTGTCGGCGATGCGGTCCTGAGACGCGCGCGACAGTCCGCGAACGCGCCTGCCGATGACGATGAGAGGAACGACCACGACCGGAATCAGCACCAGCATGATGCCCATCAGTTTCGCGCTGGTGAGTCCCGAGCATGACCAGCCCGCCGATCAAGCTCAAGGATGACCGCAAAATGATCGACAGATTGACGCCGGAGATGGCTTGCACCAGCGTGGTATCGGTCGTCAAACGCGACAACACTTCACCGACCCGGGTGGTCTCGAAGAACAGCGGATCCATGCGCACGACGCGCCGGTAGACGGCCGAACGCAGGTCCGCGACCACCCGTTCGCCCAGCCAAGTCACCAGATAGAAGCGCAGCGCGGCAAACACGCCGAATATGACCGACGCAGCCAGGAAACCGATGAAATATCCGTTGAGAGTGCTGGAGTCCTTGGCGGCGACCACGTGGTCGATGAGCTGGCGCAGCGCCACGGGCAACGCCAGCATGGCGACCGTCGCGACCAGCAAGGCGCCCAAGGCGGCCACCATCATCCCCCGGTAGGGCCGGAGGAACGGCAGCAGCGAGCGCAACGGATTCAAGCTCTTGGCGCGGGGACGATCGGCGTTGGTACTCATGGCCGCCATGATCCCATAACTGCATGGCGATCGCGTAATGGAGACGTGATCGTGCAGTGGACGATGCGGATTCGTCCGTTGCGCATCGGCAACGCGTGCATCCCCAGAGTTCTGCCCCAATTGCCTTTCATACCACGGCCGGCTATGGTGTTGCGGTCAGCAAAATTTGGCACGCCGACGAGCGTACATCGTTCAAGTCACAGCGAGGATGCATCATGCGAGGACGCCGGAATCATCGGGAGTTGCAGAAGGGCCGCGACGGATGGGGATGCAAGAGCGCGCTGTGCGCTGCTGGTCTCGCCGTGACTGTTACGCCAGCCCTGGTGAATGCCGCCGCGCCCGCTTCCGACGATGCCACCGGACCGTTGCAGGAAATCGTCGTCACCGCGACCCGACGCGAGGACAGCCTCAGCAAGGTGCCGATCAGCGTCACGGCATTGACTCAGGATGCGATGGATATTCGCGGCGTCAAGGACTTCCAGGACGTGGCGCGCTTCACCCCCGGGGTCAATATCGACAACTCCGGCACCAACAACATTTCGATTCGCGGCATCTCATCCACCGGCGGCGCCGGCACGACCGGCATCTACATCGATGACACGCCGATCCAGATTCGCGCGCTCGCATTCAATCCCGACGACGCACTGCCGAAGTCCTTCGACGTGGACCGCATCGAGGTGCTGCGCGGTCCTCAGGGCACTCTGTTCGGCGCAGGCTCCGAGGGCGGCACGGTGCGCTATATCACCACCCAGCCCAGCCTGACGAAGTCCAGCATCTACAGCCGGGAAGAAGTCTCCGACACCCAGGGCGGCGCTCCGAGCTACGAAGTGGGCGTCGCCGGAGGCACGCCGCTCATCGACGGCGTTTTGGGCGTACGCGCCACCGTCTGGTACCGCCGCGACGGCGGCTACATCGACCGCATCGATCCCGTCACGCTCGCCACCGATCAGAAGAACGCCAATTTCGACCAGACCACGTTGATTCGCCTGGCGGCGGTCTGGGCTGTGAACGACAAATGGACCGTGACCCCGAGCTACTACTACCAGGACCGATATCGCAACGATGTCGAGAGTTACTGGCCGCTCTACTCCAATCCGGGCAACGATCGCTTCGTCAACGCGGATCCGACGCAGCGCTCCGACCCGGACACGTTCTATCTTCCGGCACTCAAGATCGAGGGCGACTTGGGTTGGTCCAAGCTGATCTCCAACACCTCGTATTTCCACCGCAAGGAGGAGACGGGCTACGACGGTACTCTGTACAACCTCGGCTTTTACCAGGCCTCCGGGCAATACTCGGTGTTTCAGCAGGGAGGCGGCGTGAGTTCTTTTCTGCCCGGCGTCTTCCCGCTGCTCGACGGCAACGGTGTCCATCTGCCGGTGGGCGCGACGGACTACCGCTCGCCGGCCTCGGTCGACAACGGTCAACAGAACTTCACCCAAGAGTTCAGGCTGCAATCGTCCGATCCGACTGCGGCGCTTAGCTGGACGACGGGGCTTTTCTTCAGCTCGAATCGCCAAAGCTACCTCGAACAGATCCACGATCCGCTGCTCAATGAATTGTCAGTCGCTGCCACCGGCCAGCCCTATACCAATTTCTTCGTGGATAACAATGGAAATCCCGTCACTTACGACCCGCGATTTCCCAATGACGCGTACTTTCTGCAGACCGAAGCGAAGGATCAGCAATACGCATGGTTCGGCGAGGGCACCTATTCCTTCACCGACCAGCTCAAGTTGACGCTGGGCGCGCGCTACTCCAAGACGGAGTACTCGTTCAACACTCTCACCGGAGGCCCGCAATTGTTCCTGGCGCCGCGGACCGGCAGTGGTGACAAGAAAGAGAACTTCTTCACGCCGAAGGTGAGCCTCGCTTACCAGGTGGACCCGAAAGATCTCTACTACTTCACCTACGCGAAGGGCTTCCGTCCGGGCGGTGCCAACAATCCGGTACCCGCCGCAGCCTGCGCCGCGGACTTTGCGAATTTTGGCATCCAGGCAAGCCCTACCCAGTACAACTCGGATACCGTGAACAGCTTCGAGATCGGCGCCAAGAATAACTTCGACAATCGCGTCAAGATCGCCAGCAGCATTTACTACATCCGCTGGAACAACATTCAGCAGACGGTAATTCCTCCCATCTGCCAAATTTCCTTCATCGACAACCTCGGCCAGGCGGTGGCCAAGGGCGCCGATATCCAAGCGGAAGTCGCGATGACGGACAGTCTCACCATGGAACTGACTGCCGGCTACACGGATGGCCGCTACACCAAGGACTCCCGTTTGTCCGCGAATGAACTGCAACCCATCGTGGCGAGCGGCGATGCCATCGTCGGCCAGAGCGGCCAGCCCGGAGCACCGGTCACCGCGTCCATCGGACTCGAGTACAAGTTCACGGTCTTCAGCCGCGATTCCTTCGTTCGGGTCGATGACGAGTACCAGGGTCGACCCAAGTGGCCCGGCGCAACTCAGGACGCCAATACATCGCAGTTCGATGCGGCCAACTACATACTGTCGTCGACCAACTTTGCATCGGCGCGCGCCGGCATGACCTTCGGTGGATGGCAGGTGGCCGCCTTCGTCGACAACCTCACCGACACCCACACCGTCACGAACTACAACTTCTCGATCGATCCCGGCACCGGCGACAGCCGGTTGGAACGCCAGTTCACATTCCGTCCGCGCACCGTCGGCCTGACGTTCACCTACCGTCGTTAGGCCGCAGAGCGCATCCGGATCGGCGAGGCTGCCTCTGGGATAGCGCGTCGGTTGCCCGGTTCACCCTCGAGGTGAGCCGGGCAACCGCCCGGGACGCGCGGCCTCGGTGCTCTCGATCACCCGATACACGCTGTCGAAGCGGGCACGCGCCACGATGCCGTGATCGCCGGGCGCGTACTGCATCAGCCAATCGCCCGCATCCCCGCATAGCACGTCGCCGCCGGCCGATCGCTCGACGCTGAACGCAACGGTCATGCGTTTGGCGAGCACCGCAACGGGAAGATTGCGGTATCTACCCGCCTCGCCCGGCAATGTGGGGGCTTGCGCCTGATATTTCGCGTCGAATCGCTCGCGCGACACGCACCAGCGATCGCCCGTCGAACCGGTGAGCAGTGCATCGCGCGCAGCATGGCGATTGAGTCCTACGGCGCTCTCGAGCACCCCCTCTGCGGCGGCGAACTCTACCGTCACGACTTCGTCCTTCACGACCCAGCAAGCGGCGTTGTCCGATGTGAGGTCGGGATTTTGCAGTCGTAGCGTCATCCCCACATGCTATCCGATCTGCGGTTGCGCGAGATATTGCGCGGTGCTACTGTCGAGAGAGTTATCTGAGCGTATAACTAATCAGCGGGGATGCCATGCGTGCCACTCGTTCGAACCCGTTCTACCAACGGATTTCCTGGCAAGTGTTGTTTTTGCGCACCCTTATAGTCGGCGTAGGTGCCTGCGGTGCAGCCCTGACCAATGCCAGCGAAGCCACCACGGCCACGGAACCCACAGCCGCCGTAGGCCTCGAGGAAATCGTCGTGACGGCGACCCGCCGTGAGGAAAACATCAGCCGCGTGCCGATCAGCATTACGGCATTCAGCCAGGAGGCGCTCGACCAGAAGGGCATCAAGGACTTCGCGGACGTCGCCCGGTTCACGCCCGGCGTGTCGTTCGACACCAGCCAGACCAACCAGATCTCGATTCGCGGCATCAATTCCAGCGGCGGGTCGGGCACGACCGGAATCTACATCGACGATGTACCGATTCAGGTGCGCTCGCTCGGATTCAATTCCGATGACGCGCTGCTGAAGCTCTTCGACCTCGACCGGGTCGAAGTGCTGCGCGGTCCGCAGGGAACGCTGTTCGGCGCCGGCTCCGAGGGCGGCACCGTCCGTTACATCACGACCCAGCCGAGTCTCACCAAATCCAGCATGTATGCCAGGACCGAAACTTCCTACACGCAGGGCGGATCGCCGAGCTACGAGGCCGGCGTGGCGGCAGGCGCACCGGTCATCGACGGCGTCTTTGGCGTGCGCGTAAGTGCCTGGTTTCGGCGCGACGGTGGATGGATCGATCGCGTCGATCCGACCACGCTCCAAGTGGTGGACAAGAATGCGAATCGCGTCGATACGACCGTGCTACGGGTCGCCGGACTTTGGCAACCCAACGACGCGCTCAGCGTTTCACCCAGTATTTTGTATCAGAATAGCCACCGAAACGACGTGACGATCTACTGGCCGCAGTACTCGGATCCCGGCAACGACCACTACGTCAGCGCGAATCCCACGGCGCGGCCTGAGCCCGACAAGTTTTACCTGCCGGCGCTGAACATACAGGCGGACTTCGGGCCGGTCAGGCTGATTTCGACCACTGCGTATTTTCATCGCGATGAAATCAGCGGCTACGACGGTACCCTGTACAACCTTGGTTATTATCAAACACTGCTGCCTGCAGGCTCCCCGGCCTTCCCGCTGCTCGACGGGGCGGGCGTGCATCTTCCTCCAGGGCTGCAGGATTACCGCTCGCCGGCAAGCGTCACCAACCAGCAGAGCAACGTGACTCAGGAATTTCGGCTGCAGTCGACCGATCCGACGGCGCGCTTGGCGTGGACGGTGGGGGCGTTCTACTCCCTCGATCGACAGTCCAGCCTGGAGGAAATCCATGATCCGATGGCGGATGCCTTGTTCAATCAACTCATCGGCGAACCCATCGCAGCCTACTTCGGCACACCCCAGAACCCGGATGGCAGTTCCGTCCTGCCGATGGGCGATTCCTACTTCAACCGTCTGGTGAGCTTCGACCGCCAGATTGCCGGCTTTGGGGAAGTGAATTTCAATGTAACGGATACCGTGAAGCTGACCGCCGGCGTGCGCGTCTCGAAGACCTCGTACTCCATCGAGAGCCTGTCGGACGGGCCGCAGAACAGCGGACCGCGGCCCGGCACGCAGTCGAACACCGAGACCCCGGTCACGCCCAAAGCGGGCATCCAGTGGCAGGCCACGCCGAATGACATGTACTACTTCACCTACGCCAAGGGCTTTCGCAGCGGCGGCGGCAACCCGTCCATCCCGTACGACCCGACCTTTCAGAATCCCGGCATCGGGTGCACACAGGACTTCCTCAATTTCGGCATTCCCCACGCCCCTACGACCTACAAGTCCGATTCGGTGCAGAGTTTCGAGGTGGGTGCCAAGAACAACATCGAGAATCGCGTCCGCCTTGCGACCAGCATCTACTACATCAAGTGGAACAACATCCAGGGCAATGTGGTGCCGCCGATCTGCCAGATCCAATGGACCGACAACCTCGGCGACGCCGTCTCGAAGGGGTTCGATCTGCAGGCGGATATTCAGCTGACCAGCGCGTTCTCCATCGAATCGAGCTTCGGCTACACCGACGCGCGCTACACCAAGAACGCCTTCCCGAGCGGTGCGCTCATCAGCGGGCCGAACCCGCCGTTGCCGCTGGTGGCCAGCGGCGATGCGATCGCCGGGCCGAACGGTATCGGCACCGGCTACTCGATTCCGCCCTACTCGGCGGCCGTCGGCTTGGAATACAAGTTCCGCGTTTTTGCGCACGAATCATTCGTGCGCGGAGATTACGAATACCAGGCGGGGGACAAGTGGGTGCATGCCGCGCTCGATCCGCGCACCTCCTCGTATGACCCGACGGGCTTGGGGACGCCGAGACAGAGTTTCGCCTCGCTGCGGGCCGGCACCAATATAGGCGACTGGGGCGTATCCCTGTTCGTGGACAATCTCACCGACAGCCATACGCTCTTGAACTACAACCATCAGACCAACTCTTACGGCAGTGGCAACAACGGCGCGGCAACTCCCGCTTACCGGTTCATCACCTATCGTCCGCGGACCATCGGCATCACCGCGACTTTCCGATATTAAAACGCAACAGGCGAACGCGCCTCCGGGAGCAACTCAGCGAGTGCTCCCGGACGTTCGATTCGTCATGCAAAGGCCAAAGGCTGCCCGCGGCGCGCCGTACTCTTCAAGCCACGGCCCGTGCGGATGCTCGTCCACACGCATCGTTGATGGACTGCGCCAGAATATTCAGCCCTTCCTCCAGCACCGCATCCGGAATCGTCAGCGGCGCCAGCAGGCGCACCACATTCGCCGCCGTGCCGCATGACAGGAGGATCAAGCCGCGCTGCTCGGCGTGGGTCAGGATGGCCGCTGTCAGCTCCGCATCGGGCTCCTTGGTTTTAGGATCCTTGACCAGTTCGAAGGCCACCATCGCACCCAAGCCGCGCACGTCGCCGATGCAGGGGAGCTCCTTCGCGAGCGCCTGCAACCGGTTGCGCATTTTGTCTCCGACAGTCACCGCCCGATGGCACAGGCCCTCTGCCTCGATCACATCCAATACCGCATGCGCCGCCGCGATGCTGATCGGATTGCCGCCGTAAGTGCCGCCGAGGCCCCCGGCATGCGCTGCGTCCATGATGGTCGCGCGGCCGGTGACTCCCGAGAGCGGGAAGCCGCCGCCCAGACCCTTGGCCACGGTAATGACATCGGGCGCGACGCCCGAGTGCTCGATGGAAAACATCTTGCCGGTTCGGCCGATGCCGCCCTGTACCTCGTCGGCGATCATCACGATGCCGTGTTCATCGCATAGACGCCGCAGCGCGCGCAGGAAATCGAAGGGCGCCACATTGAAGCCGCCCTCGCCCTGCACCGGTTCGATGATGATGGCCGCGACCGACTTCGGATCGACGTCGCCGTGAAACAGCCGATCCAAATCGGCGAGCGCCTGTTCCGTGGTGATGCCCCGATAGGGCTGCGGAAATTCGGCGTGATAGACCTCGGCGGGAAACGGACCGAAGCCGCGCTTGTACGGCATGACCTTGCCCGTGAGCGCCATGGTCATGAGCGTGCGTCCGTGAAAGCCGCCCGAGAACGCGATCACCGCGGAACGTTGCGTGGAATAGCGCGCGATTTTGACGGCGTTCTCGACAGCCTCGGCGCCGGAGCTCAGGAACAAAGTCTTCTTGGGAAAGTCGCCGGGCGCCAGTGCATTCAGGCGTTCCGCCAGCCGCACGTAGGACTCGTAGGGTGCGACATGGAAGCAGGTGTGAGTGAACGCCAGCGCCTGCTGCGCCACGGCCTCCATGACTCGCGGGTGGCGGTGGCCGGTGTTGAGCACCGCAATACCCGCCGCGAAATCGATGTAGCGCCGGCCGTCGGCGTCCCACAGCTCCGCATTTTCCGCCTTGACCACGTAAATGCCCCGGGTACCGACGCCGGCGGGCACCGCCGCGGCTTTGCGGGCCTTCAAATCGGCTGATTTCGACATTTCTTGCCCTCAGATGGCGTTGCCAAGAGCCGGAACGGTATCATTGGGAGGTACTTTGAGCAAAAGGCGGGCGGTGCCCCATGAGCGTGGCCGACGTTGAGTTACCGGACCCCGAACCTCGGGCGGCGAGTGGAACGCTCAACGTGCGCATTCTGCGCTCGAGCGCCGGCAGCCAGACGGCAAGGGACGACCGGGTCGCGGTGGAGGCGCCGTTGGAGTTCCTCCTGCACCATCCGTCGCTCGGGCCCGAACCGATGTCATTCGGCACCACCATGCGTACCCCGGGCGAGGATGAGCAGTTGGCGGCGGGGCTGCTCTACGGCGAGGGCATCGTGAATCAAGCCGCGGACATCGAGGCTCTCGAATCGAGCACGCGGCGGCCGAATGTGGTGAACGTACGCCTGCATCCCGCGGTACAGATCGTCCCCAACACTCCTTCGCGACTCTTTTCAGCCGGTTCCAGCTGCGGTGTGTGCGGCACTACCGGGCTCGACGCCGCCATTGCGCGTGCCGCCGCCACGCATGTTGCGGATATGGGGCACGTCGCGCTGTCGCTGCTGCTGCGCCTGCCCAACCGTATGCGCGCGGCGCAGTCGAAGTTCGGCGACACCGGCGGCGTTCATGCCTCGGCGCTGTTCGATTTCTCGGGGACGTTGCTCAACCTGGCCGAGGACGTGGGCCGTCATAACGCCTTCGACAAGCTCGTGGGAATGAGTCTGCTGTCAGGCGATTTGCCGCTGACCAACCGCATCGTCGTATTGAGCGGCCGGGCGAGCTTCGAACTCGTGCAAAAGGCGATCCGTGCCGGAGTGAGCGTACTCGCGGCCATTGGCGCGCCCTCGAGTCTTGCGGTCAATCTCGCGACGACCTCTGGTCTCACACTGGTGGGATTCTTGCGCGAAACTCACTGCAATGTGTATTCACACCCGCAGCGTCTGACTCTGGACTCCGCTGCGGGGGGATAGCCAATTCGATGCGCGCGCCGCGCCATCGTTGAACCAGGCTCGACCCGAGCGCAACGCACCCAAAACCATCGGGTAAGTCGCGGAGCAGGGATGCGTGACGGATGCGTGAACTGCCGCGATGAAATCGCGCCACTGACGGTGGTTGGAGAACCTGCGCCTCATCTGATCCAGATTGGTCATTCGTTTTCCCCGGACTCAGGAGCGCTGGGACAGTAGATAGCCGGCGGCCAAACTCACCAGGCCCACCGCAACGATTGCGGTCCAGGGGTTTTCACGCACATAGTCGTCCGCGTTCTGTGCCATGTCGCGGGCTGTGTCGAGCCATGAATCCGCGTTGAACAGGGGATCGGCGACGAAGGCCGGCGCTCCCGAAACGTTCGAACCAAGACCGCCCACATGCAAATCCCTCTTCTGGAAAACTGAGCTTGGGTGGCTCGTCATCATCATGGCATCTCTCCTCAGCGTGAATGTGCGCTGGTGGAGGATGCATGTGAGCGGCGCCGCGCACTATAGGCGGCGAACAGTGACCTCCGTAGGATTCCACTCACGACGCAAATCGGCGACGCAGAGCACCCGCTGACGACGCGGACGCGCTGCACTCGCTCTCGTACCTGGGCTTCTTGCCAGGCCTCGCTTGTCGCCAGGCCCCCGTCGCCAGAGTGGCTCGCCGCCAGGCTCGTTAGTTGACCTGGTAGCCTCGGCCCTGCAGGCATGCGGACATTGCGCGGTTGTAGCTGTTGCGAGCTGCATCGGCATTGCCCGACACCCCGCCGCCGGGCTGTGTCGGATCGAAGCCGGTCTGGCCCCTTGCCCAATTGTGGCACTCGTATTGGTCCGCTGCCTGCTGTTCCCGGGTCTGGCCATTCTTGGGGTAAATCATCAGATCGCCCTGCGCACTGTCCGGCGGCGGCGGAGGCGGCGATGGCGCATCTGCATTGTCGGGCGGATCCACCACGGCATAGCCGCTTTGATCCGGCTGCCACGAGTAGTAAACATTATCGGCATAGTAGTAGGGAACACCGCCGATCCAAACGGTGGAGTAGTAAGGCGGCAACGCGGAGATCACCAGCCCCGGCGGCGGACTCACCACGATAAATCCCGGTCCGCGCGGTGCGTACCAAATACCGCCGCTGAAATAGAAGCGGTCTCCGCCGCGATAGTACGGCCGATAGCCCTCCGGCAAGATGCGCAGAACCGTACCGCGCGGCGGATAGTAGCGGCCGTGGTTGTAACGGCCGTCCAGTACCTGCCCGCGGCCATCGAATCGTCCCGCCTCGGGACGAGGACCCGGCCGACCGCGCGCCTCCTCGCCACGGGGTCGATCATGCTCTTCAGCCGCCGCAGGCGTGCTCATCTGAACGCCCCACGACAGGATGAGCCCGGACAACAAGGCAATTTTCAGTGTGTGACTCATGGTCTGCGCTACCTCAACTGTCGACTACCGCAAATGCTGCGATACGCGTCTCAGGTGACGGTATAGCCGCGTCCCTGCAAACACGCGCCGATCGCACGCCGATAGGAATCGGCCCGCGCCCGCCCCTCGGCCGCGCTCTGGTTGATCTGCTGCTGGGTCATGCTGTGCCTGAGCCTGCGCGTTGGCATCCGACGCAGATCCGATGATCGCGCCCGTAGCGCCGCCGATGATCGCCCCGGCCCCGGCATTGCGCGGACCACCGATGATCGAACCGATGATGGCGCCTCCGATCACTCCGGCCACAGTACCCGACCCCGGGGGGTTGGCAGGCTGAACGACCACGCGCTCATAGGCGCTCGCATCCGCGCGGCTCGGATCCACTCCGGTTTGCTGGACTGCCCAGACATGGCATTCGTAACGATCACGTTCGGTTTGTTCCGCACTCTGACCGTTGGCAGGATAGACGAACACTCGTTGCGGCGGGGGCGCCGGCACTGCGACGACACGGGGCGGCGGTGCCACGCACGCAGCCAAAACGACCGTCACCGCCACTGGGACGGCCAACCTCAGACCCCTGAGCGATCCGGGCGAAAAATGTGGCAATTTCATGTGTTCCAAATCCTTTACTCCAATTTCCTACCTGATCAACGTCAAAGACCTACTTCAGTTGACAGCAATTCGGCTCTGGAGTTCGGGGCGGGCCATCACCTTACGGCTTACGAAACTTTAATATGAACTGGTCGGTCTTGCCGCGCACCGCCGGGTCGAACACCTTCACCGAGTGGGTATCACCGGCTTGCCGCAACAGATCGCTGCTTCCCACGAAGACGAAACCTGCCGCCAGGACCTCCTTTTTCACGGTTTCCGGATCGATCCTATGTAAAGTCTTGGTATCCCGCCCCCCCGATCCCGGCTCCGCGGTGTGGTCCAGGACCAGATAGATGCCGCCCGACTTCAGATCGTCGAACACCATTTTGTTGAAAACACCCACATCCAAACCCGGGAAATTGTGCAGGTCATGGTAGTTCTGCGACGTCCATACCAGGTCGACGGGCGCCGGCAAGCTCAGATGGCTGAAGGGTTCGATCACCACGCTGACATTCGCATAGTTCGGGTCGGCGGCTATCGCCTTCACCCTCGCTGCAAAATCCGGCGCATCGGCGCGGCGCATCGGCCAGGGGTGCCGGCACCACCGCGTACACATGTCCCGAACTGCCGACCGCCTTACTGAAGAGGCGCGTGAAGTAGCCTCCGCCCGGCAGCAGTTCCGCGACCTGCGCTCCGGCGTGGACGCCCGTGAATGCCAGAATCTCCGCCGGCTTGCGGTTCGCATCGCGCTGCTTGTCGGCATCCGGCCTGCTGCTGTCGGCCACAGCCGCCGCAATGTTGCCGGGAATGGATGCGGCGCCCGCGAAAGTTGCGGCGAGCATCAGTGGCGCCACCAGGGCGGCGGCGGCGAAAACGCGGGTACAGCGAATCATGGAGTACTCCATTTTGAGCCTGACGAGTGCAGGGTTGTCGTTTCTTGGATTCTACCACCGGAGAGGGCGCGGGTTTTGCCCGCCGCGTCCGCCGCGGCGGCGTATGATCGACGACTCCCCGAATCGGCGCAGGTTTGCACGCATGAGTTTGAGTGTCTTCGATATCTTCAAGATCGGCATCGGTCCATCCAGTTCGCACACCATGGGGCCGATGAATGCCGCACGCAGCTTCGTCCAGTCGTTGGCGGCCCGCGATTTGCTCGAGCGCACGGCGCAGGTGTCTGCCCAACTCTACGGCTCCCTGGCATTGACCGGCCGCGGCCACTGCACCGACCGCGCCATTCTCCTGGGGCTGGAGGGAATGAGCCCCGACACCATCGATTCTTCCGCAATCGAACCGGCGCTGCACCGAATACGCATCGACGGGCGCATTCGCCTATTGGGCCGGCACGAGATTGCATTCGACGAGCCGCTCAATCTCCTGTTTCACATGGATCAAGTGCTGCCCGGTCATTCCAACGGCATGCGCTTCACCGCCCACGATGAGGCTCTGCAGATTCTGGCGCGCGACGAGTACTACAGCATCGGCGGCGGCTTCATCGTACAAGCCGGCGCCGAAGCGCATGTCGGCGACGTCCGGCCGGAGCCTCCGTACCAGTTCAACTCCGCTGCGCACCTGCTCGAGCACGGACGGACCGGAGGGTTGGAGATTCACGAACTCGTGCTCGCCCGCGAACGCACATGGCGCAGCGATGTCGAGATCCGGACGGGCCTGTTGCGAATTTGGCAGGTCATGCAGGATTGCGTGCAGCGCGGCTTCGAGGCGCAAGGCCTGTTACCCGGCGTGCTGGGCGTGCGCCGGCGTGCGCCGAAACTCTATCGCCAGCTCATGAGCGGCAATCCCTCGAGCCCCATGCACGCTCTCGATTGGGTCAATGTCTATGCATTGGCGGTGAACGAGGAAAATGCGGCCGGCGGCCAGGTGGTGACTGCGCCTACCAATGGTGCGGCCGGGATCGTGCCGGCCGTTCTGCACTACTACCGGCGTTTCGAACCGGGAGCCGACGATGACGGCATCATTCGCTTCCTGCTCACCGCCGCCGCCATCGGCATGCTCTACAAACAAAATGCGTCCATTTCCGGGGCCGAGATGGGATGCCAGGGCGAAGTCGGCGTCGCCTGCTCGATGGCGGCCGCCGGATTGGTGTCGGCACTCAACGGTAGCAACGAACAGATCGAGAATGCCGCCGAAATCGGCATGGAACACAACCTCGGATTGACCTGCGATCCGGTCGCAGGATTGGTGCAGATTCCCTGCATCGAACGCAATGCCATGGGCTCGGTGAAAGCGATCAACGCCGCGCGCCTGGCGATGCGCGGCGACGGCTCGCACAAGGTATCCCTCGACCAAGTCATCGCCACCATGCGCCAAACCGGCCACGACATGTCGACGATCTACAAGGAGACCTCCCAAGGCGGCCTCGCCGTCAACGTCCCCGAGTGTTGAACACCCCAAGTCTCTCGGCACATTGATGCCGACCGGTCCGAGACTCGCCGTGTTCCCCTCGTACCTCGGCACCGTGCTACTGACCGGTTGCCTCCCGTCATTCGGTCAAGATCTGCGTGTGAGGCGTTGCCTCGAGGCTTCTTACCCTGCGGGGCGAGCGCTACCCGGTAGCCTGCAACCCCTGTGCGATGCCGCTGATGGTAGCCCGCAACGCCCCGAACAGCGCCCGATCCTCGCGCCCCGTCTTGCGCCAACGCTGCAGCAGATCCACCTGCATGAGGTGCATGGGATCGATATAGGGGTTTCGCAGCTTGATCGAGCGCTGCAGAGTCGGATCACCGTCGAGCAGGCGCTCTGTACCGCGCAGCCGCAGCACCTGCATCACCGTCAAGGCGTATTCCCTGCGGATGGGCGTCGGCATGCACGCGCAGCGCAGCGCCGGCCAGCGCATCGTAATGGCTCGCGATTTCCAGATCGGTTCGCGCCAACATGGCCTCCACGTCGTCGAGCAAGTGTCCGAAGAAAGGCCAATGCGCCGCCATTTGGCCGAGCACCTCATCGCCGTGCTGCTCCAAGGCGGCCGACAGGCCGCTGCCGAAGCCGAACCATCCGGGCAACATGTGGCGGCTTTGCGTCCAGGCGAACACCCATGGAATGGCGCGCAGCGCCCGGACGCCGTTGCCGCCTGCGCGTGCCGCCGGGCGCGACCCGATGTGCATGCGTTCGATCACGTCGAGAGGCGTCGTCGCGCGAAAGTATTCGAAGAACTGTGCGCTGCCGAAGATCAGTTCGCGATACGCCATGAGACTGCGTGCGGCGATGGTTTGCATCGCCGCCACCTGTGCCGCCGGTATCGGCGGCCTTTCTCCGGCGTGCGCGGTCGCCAACGCCACGGATGCGAATGTGCGCTCGAGCGTGCGCATGGCAATGGGACGCAAGCCATAACTCTGATTGACGACTTCGCCCTGCTCGGTCAAACGCAGCACACCGCGAATGGCGCCGTCCGGCACGGCCTCGACCAGATTCTCGGTGCGGCCGCCGCCGCGCGCCGGCGTGCCGCCGCGGCCGTGAAAGATCAGCACCTTGATGCCGGCCTCGCGCGCCGCGTCCAACAGCGCCGTCTGGGCCACCTGCAGAGGCCCAGCGCGAGGCGCCGATCCCGCCTTCCTTGTTGGCATCCGAATAGCCGATCACCACCACCTGGACATTGCCGCGCGCTGCCAAATGCCGCCGATAGGCGGGCTCGTGGTGCAGCGCTCTCAACACATCGCCCGCCCGCTCCAATGAGTCGATGGACTCGAGGAATGGCACGACGTCGAGGGGTGACTCGCCGGTGCGCTTGTCGGTGATATCGGCCCATCTGGCCAGCAGCAGCACCGCCAGGACGTCTTCGGGCCCCTGCGCGCCGCTCACGATGTACTGGCCGATGGCGCGGCCGCCGAATTTATGGCGCGCCTGGGCAGTGGCTTCGAACACCCAGAGGCAGCGCCGGCCCACGGCATCGAACGCCGACGTCGGTCCCTGATCGCGGGCCAACAAATCACGCAGCTGCCGCAACCTCTCCTCCGGATCGAGTGTGGGCCAATCCGCCTGCCCCAATCCCTGCGCGATCACTTGATCGTGGACGTGCGCATGCTGAATCACGTCGAGCGTCGCCAGATGAAAACCGAAAGTGCGCACGCGCCGCATGAAGCGGCGAACCAGGAAGTATCCGGCGTGGCGTCCCCGGTTCTGGATCAGACTGTCCGCGGCGAGCCCCACGTCCTCCAGCAATTCGTCCGGACTCTGGTACGCGTTGGGCCGGCCCTCGTAGGTCGCCTTGAGCCGCTCGCCGATCTGGCCGAAGAACATGCGGTAGGGCATGCGGTCGTGCCGCGCCGGCGCCAGCGCCTGTGCGCCCGGCAAGATTGCGCTGTAGGAATCGATGCGTCGGGCGAGTTCGGCGCTGATGCCTATCCGGTTTGCGCTCTGGCTCAGCGATTCGGCCAGCTGGCCGCATTCCGCAAAATAAGTCGACACGATCACTTGGCTGTGGCGGTGCAAGGTCTCGCGAATCGTCTTGCCGTGCACGTCCGGATTGCCGTCCATGTCGCCGCCCACCCAGGATCCGAAGTGCAGTATGCTCGGCACGTCCAATCGTTCCGGCGCAACTCCGAACGCCTTCGCCAGCGCCGCCTCGATTTCTTCATAGAAAAGCGGTACCACGCGGTAAAGTATGTCGATCAGATAAAAGAGCACGTGCTCTCGCTCGTCGACCACGGTCAGGCCTTCGCGGGGATGCTCTTCGGTCTGCCAGATGCTGGTGATCTCGAGCCTCACGCGCGCCCACAAGGTATCCAACTCGGTGGACGTCGACGCCGGATTGAGCCGATCGAGCAGGTCCTGGGCGATGTGCTGCTGCTTGCGCAAGATCGTGCGCCGGGTCGATTCGGTCGGATGCCCCGTGAAGACGGGCTCGATGCGCATGGAGGCGACCAACTGCAAGGCCTGCTCCAGCGTCACTCCGTCGCGCTGCAGACGCGCGATGCAGTCCGCGATACCGCCGGGCTGCGCCGTGCTGGAATCGTTGAGATATTCGCGGCGCCGGCGGACGCGATGCACCTTTTCCGCCGTGTTCACGGCCTGGAACCAGATGGAAAACGCGCGTGTAAGGTCGGTGGCCGCAGACGGCGACCGGCCCATCGTGCGCTGCTGCAGGTCGCCTGTGTCCGCAGGGTCGCCCTCGCGCCGCTGAATCGCCGCGAGCCGGTCGCCTTCGACGAGCTTGAAGAACTCCTCGCCCCCTTGGTCGCGCAGCGTCTCGCCGATCAAGGCGCCG
The DNA here is from genome assembly GCA_963779985.1 of uncultured Gammaproteobacteria bacterium. Classification (GTDB taxonomy): domain Bacteria; phylum Pseudomonadota; class Gammaproteobacteria; order Steroidobacterales; family Steroidobacteraceae; genus Bog-1198. Next base: position 427,063 of record CAVZZW010000003.1, on the reverse strand, counting down.
AGGGCATGCACGTCCTCGCGTAAGGCTGCGTCCTTGACGGGAAATTGAATGCTTTGGCGATACATAATGCTAGGCTCTCGGGATTGCACGGAGAAATATTATGAGCTTGTTGGCCCAGATCGCCATATTTCTCGCCGCTGCGGTGATCGCCATCCCCTTGTTCCGTTACTTCAAATTAGGTTCGGTTCTCGGCTATCTGGCCGCCGGAATCGTCATCGGCCCCTCCGGCTTCGGCCTCATCAGCAAGATCGACGCCACCCAGCATATTGCCGAGTTCGGCATCGTACTCCTGATGTTCGTCATTGGGCTCGAACTGCAGCCGTCGCGCCTGTGGGTGATGCGCAAACCGATTTTCGGATTGGGACTGGCGCAGGTGCTGGTGACTACGCTGGCAATCAGCTCGGCCGCGTACTTCGGATTCGGGCAGCCCAGGGAAGCCGCGCTGGTCATCGGCTTCGGCCTCTCAATGTCGTCCACGGCACTGGTGCTGCAGCTGCTGGCCGAACGAGGACAACTCAATTCTCAATATGGCCGCTCCGCGTTCAGTATCCTGCTGTTCCAGGACGTGGCGGTTCTGCCGGCCCTCGCGTTGCTGCCGCTGCTGGGTGCGGCCTCGGCCAGAACCGCGGGTCCGGGCGGCTGGCTGGCGCTCAAGTTCATCGCCGTGCTCGCAACCGCCATCCTCGGCGGCCGCTATGTGCTGCGCCCCATGCTGCGGATCGTCGCCGCGACGCGCGTCGCCGAAGCGTTCACCGCCGCGGGTCTGCTGGTGGTGATCGGCACCGCGCTGCTCGTCAGCCAAGTGGGCTTGTCCTTGTCATTGGGTGCCTTCTTGGCCGGCGTATTGCTCGCGGACAGTGAATTCCGGCATGAACTCGAGGCCGACATAGAGCCATTCAAGGGCCTGCTCCTCGGCCTGTTCTTCATTACCGTCGGCATGTCGGCGAACTTGGGATTGGCGCTCGAGAAACCTTGGCTCATCATCGGCCTCACCGTGGGTTTCATGCTGACGAAGGTCGCCGTGCTGCGGGGGATCGGACGGCTCTTGGGCCTGCCTCTCGCGGCCAGCCGCGGCCTGGCGTTCAGTCTACCGTCGGGCGGGGAATTCGCCTTCGTGCTGTTCGGCCTCGGCGCGGCGCTCGGCATCATGGACGGTGCCGTCGCCGAGCTCCTGGTGCTGGTGGTGACCGGTTCCATGATCCTGAGCCCGCTGCTGCTGGCGCTGCACGACGTCCTGTTCAAGAAGCAGGAAGCGGACACCCGGCCGTTCGACAAGCCGGAGGAACTTTACCCCAAGGTGATCATCGCGGGTTTCGGCCGCTTCGGACAAATCGTCGGCCGGATCCTGCGCGCCAAGCAGATTCCCTTCACCGCGCTCGAGGCCAATCAAACCCAAGTCGATTTTCTGCGCCGCTTCGGCAACCAGGTTTTCTACGGAGACGCCTCGCGCCTGGAGTTGCTGCGATCCGCTCACGCCGAGAACGCCGAAGTGTTCGTGCTCGCCATCGACGACGTCGAAGCGTCGGTGGCGACCGCGGCACTGATCCGCAAGCATTTTCCGCATTTGAAGATCTTCGCGCGCGCGCGCAATCGCCAGCATGCATTTCGACTGCTGGACTTGGACGTGCGCTACACCATTCGCGAGACGTTGGGGTCGAGTCTCGAGATGTCCGAGAAGGTATTGGAGACGCTCGGGCTGTCGAAATCCAAGGCGACCGAAACGGTGCGCCGGTTCCGCGCTCACGACGAGACCACCATGGCGAAGCAACAAGCCGTGAAGGATGACGAGAAGAAGTTCCTGCAGACCAGCCGCGAATCCGCCGAACAGCTTCTGCATCTGTTCGAAAGCGATGCCGTCGAATCCCTGGAACCGCCCCTCAAGCGCCGGACGGCAGGTTCTCAGCGAGGGTTGAGCAAAACGGTCGTGTCGAAGCTTTCGAAGCCGGTGAGAACGCGGCGGTAGGCGTTTTGCATGATGCGTTCCGCGTTCTTGTCGGCGCGCGTGCCCAGCAACATGCGGATCACGACGTCATCCTGAGGCCGCGTGGGATCCTCGCCCAATATCTGGTAGGCGAAGCGCCCCAATCGCTGATTCATTTCATTCGCGAACCGCAAACGCAGCGCATCGTTGCCGTCGCCTGCGCCCACTTTGGCCTCTTCGGCGATCTCACAAATCAGGCGCGTGACGAATCGGGCCTTGTCGACCAGGCCTAAGTCGCTGAAGAACTCGATTTCCGATTGTATGTTCATCCGGCTGGGAAGAAGTCGATGGGTTTGGTGGCCGTCAATGCCGCAACATCCTTGGCGTCGAATTTGAACAGGCGGATGCGCGCCAGCAATTTGCTCTCGAACTCCTTGTCGTTGAGCTCCGACGAGACGATGCGCGCCGCGGTGATGTCGCCGGACGGGGCGATGGTCAACTCCAGCACCACCTTGCCCTGCAGGGCGGGGTTGTCGCGCAGCGCGCGCGCATACATGGCATCGATCGCACCTTTGTTCTTGGTGAACACCAAGGCGATCTCATCGGCGCTGCGCGATGCCTTGCCGCTGCCACCGGCGCGAGTAGCCTGGCCCGACGCTCCCAGGTTCGGGTCCTTCACCTGCGTCGTATAAATGCCGCGCAGCGAGCCTGATCCGGCCGCAAGGCCGCTGCTGCTCGGTGCGCTGATGCCGCCGCTGGTGCCTCCGGCCTTCGAGGTGATGATGCTGCGCGTCACCACGCTGACGTCGCCGGGATCGGTAGTCTTCGGCTGATTTTTCGCGAATTTGTCCAGGTCGACTTGATCGCGCAACGCCGCCAGGTCGTCCAGGTTCGCGAGCAATCCGCTCTTCGATGCCTTCACGCGCGGATCCACGGGCTGAGGCGTCGGCTTGGCCGTCACCGGCGCCTTCTCGACCGGTTTCTCCGGCTTCGGCGGCGGTGGTGGCGGCGGCGGAGGCGGCGGCTCCATCACCAGCTGCACCACTCTTTCGGGCAATGATTCCGTGTTCACGGTGCGCTCATGCCGAGGCAGAAAAGGCATGAGGACGGCAAAAATGGCGAACACGATGGCGAGATTGCGCAGAATGGTGCGGAAGCGCCGTTCCATTTCCTCCGACGGCGACCACGGCAGATCGTAGCGCCGGTAGTACGGCGCCAGTGCGACGGGAGCGCGTTGCACGGGGTTGACGGCGGCCATTTAAGTCGCCGCCCTTTCGCGCTCGACCACGGCGAAGGACACCTTGCCGTATTCGGCTTCGCTGCACGTCAACATGATCTTCTTCAACAAGCTGTAGGGCGTGCTCTTGTCGCCCATGATGGTGACTTCGCGCTTGGCGATGTCCGTTTGATTCGCCGCTCGGAGGCTGCGGTCGTTTTGCGCCATCAGGGCATTCTTGAGCGGTGCGAAAAACGGCCCCTGATTGGCGGCGATTTCGCTCACGGAACCGACCAGCTGACCGTCCACGTACACCGAATCCTTGGTGATCATGACCACGACGGCGGCGCTGGGTTTGCGCTCGGACAGCGACTGCGGAATCGTAATGTTCTTGGTGTTCGGCAGGATATCCACTTCCGCCGTGTGCGCCAGTAGAAACACGACCAGAATGGTCATCATGTCGATGAACGGAATCAGCGCGAAATGATTCGCACCATGCCTGCGCTGACGGTGGCGCTTGATCCTATAGGACATCATGTGGGCGCATCCGCAATGGCAATGTCCGGAAACAGCTCCGCCTTGGAAAACGGCGCCACCGGCAGCTGATACACGCGAACCGCGTCCATGACCTGCACCAAGGTATCGTAGGTGATCGCGGGGCCGGGCAGGATGGTCGCATCGGTCATTTGCGGAAACTGCGACTTCACCCGGCGCATGAACTCCGACAGGCTGTCCAAATCGTAGCCGCTCGGCGTATTGGCCAGGGTCTTGAGCGGACCCGAGTTGCGGTCGTTGATCACGATGTCATCGGGACGAATGATGACTTCGAGTTTCAGGCCCTTGGGCAAGTCGAGCGGAGCGGCGTTGTTGGCGGCGGGCAGATTGAGCTGCAGGATGTTCGTCTTGGAGAACACCGCGGTGAAAATCAAGAAGAACACGAGGATCACCATCATGTCGATCATCGGCACGATATTGAGATCGTCACGCCCGTGGTGATAGCGGGCGTGATTGCGTCGGACGAGGCGCGCGGACTTTGACTTCATGGTTGGAGCACCATCCCGGCGGACCCTAGGTTTAGATGGTGCCGCGGGCGGCGGCCGGAGTTCGCGGCGTCGGCGCCGCCGGGGCGCCGGACTCGTGCGCCGGACGGTCCGATTGGCGTTCGGTGATGGAGTTCAAGAACTTCACCGAAGCGATCTCCAGACTATCGATCAACGACGTGGTCTTGGATTCGAGGAACATGTGCGCCGTGAGCAATGTGATGGCGACCGCCAGGCCCGATGCGGTGTTGTTCATCGCCACCGAGATGGCTGCTGCGAGCAGGCTGGCCTTTTCCGCCGGGTTCGCGGTCGCCACGGCGCTGAACGCGCCGATCAGGCCGGTGATGGTGCCGAGCAAGCCGATCAACAAACCGACGTTGGCCAACGACGCCAGATAGTGAGTGCGCTTCTCGATGCGCGGAATGACCTCGAGCAGACTCTCATCCATGGCCTTTTCGATGTCGTCGCGGCGGCGCGCGCTCGCGACTCGGGCCACGCCGTAGTTCAGAATCGTGGCGATCGACGCCTTCGAATTCTGCGTCAGGGCCACCACCTGTTTGAAATTGCCGGCGCTCAAGGCGGGCACCAGGTCATCCCACAGACTGCGGTTGCGAAAGGTCTCTCGGGTCAGATACACGTACCGCTCGATGGCGATCGATACGCCGACCACGAATATCACGGCCAGCGGATATAGGAACAATCCACCGTCCTTGAAGAAATTGACCACCGAATTCATAAAATTCATCTGCGCGCTCCTAAAAAATGCCATCCGCTCCGAACTTGAGATTCAACCAGATTCCGTAAAATCGGCTATGACTCACTTCTCAACCTGCTGCCCCGGTTTCGGCTGTGCACCATTTTGAGACGCGTCCGCTTGTACGGCGCGGTAATACACGACCTCACGCTTGAAAACATCCCGATCGACGGGAGTCAGAATCTCATCCACCAAGCTGTTCATCGGTTTGCCCGTTAAATCGCCGATATCCGACCGTTTCCAGGGGACGATATACATGACCTTCGGCTGCTCGCGATCGCCTGTCACGGTGGCCGTGCCCAATTCGAGCCGATCGGTCTTGGAGGCCGTTTTCTGACCCGAATTCACCCCGGGCGGGGCGCGGCCGGCCGACGTCCGGACGGCCGGCTCTCGGCCGGCTGAGGGCACCGCAGCAGTTGCCGTTTCCGGTGCCGTGCCCGCTGCCGGCTCGCTCGTTGCCGGTTGGCTCGATGTGTCCGCGCGAGGGTCGCCGGCCTCGGATTGTGCGGTCGCCCGGCTCGGTTTGACCGCGGCTGGTGTCGCCGCCGGTGGTGTCGTCGCGGCGGGCGGAGTGGCGCTCGGCGGCGTCCCAGCCGGGGGCTGTTGTTGCTGCGCCAAGGCCGCATCCGTGGCGCAAAGCAGCGCCATCAAGCTCATGACCTGGGTCCAGTAGTTCATGCAGGCTCCTTTTTGGGTGCCGGGGCCGGTGCTCCGACGCGCTTGCGCAATTCGATCACCCAGCCGGCAACCTGTTTGTTCTCGCCGGCGATCTCGATGTAGCGCTCGAACTCATCGAGCGCCTTTTGCGGCTCTGCAAGATACAAATCGTAGAGTACGCCCAAGTTCAGATGTGCCGGAGCGTAATTAGGTTCAGCGGCTATCGTACGCTGATAGGCCGCCTCGGCTTCCGCGAATTTGCCGAGCTTGCGCTCGACGATGCCGAGTTCATTGCCGGCCACCGCATCGGTGGGCTTGACTTCGAGAGCAGCCTTGAAGGCAGCCTCTGCTTCGGGCAGCCGCGAGTCGACCAGCTGCTCACCAATCTCCGCCTTGCCGTAACGGCCTGGGTTGAGTTGCGCCAGCGCGGCAAAACTTCTTTGCACCCACTCATCGTAGGTGCCGTCTTTGGTTCGCGCTGCGTTGACTTCGTGCAATTTGATCGCCTTCTCCTCAAAGGGAAAAGCCTGCTCCTCGAGCAATACGTCGTACTGCTCCAATTCATCTTTGGATAGATTCTTCGGCCGCTCCGAGCTCAGCAAGTCCTTGCCCAATTGCCGGTACAATTCGGCGCTCTCGAAGGTGGCCGCGGTGGTTACGTCGGCCACCTGATAGTCGGCCGCCTGTTCGTAAGCCTTGAGCGCGGCCTCCATCGACTTGCGTTTCTCAGCGAGCGACTTCTTGAGCGGTGCAACCAGCTTGATGCGACGGAACTCCTCGCGAGCCGGAATGGCCAGGGTCAACGTTGCCTTCGCGGCCAAGGCCCGGCTGCGATCCGTACGCGCCCCACCCGCCGCGCGATCGGCCGCGATGATGTCCTTGAGCCAGCGATCACGGCCCAAGGTATCGCCCGCCTTCGCCTCGATCACGCTCAAACGGTTGCGTGCTTCCATCGCCGGATTCAAAGGCTGAGGAAAGCGCTTCACGAATACTTCGAGCATGGCGCGCGACTTGGCGGTATTGCCGGCCTTGTCGTAGAGATCGGCCGCCTGCAACGTCGCTTCACGCTGCACGTCGGCCGATTCGCCGGGCGCCTGTGCAATTTGCTCGAATTCAACCGCGGCCTGGCCCGGGTGATTCGATTCCGAATAGGCCACGGCGAGATTGCGCGTGACGTCGGCCTGCAGCGGACTTTGCGGAAAATTGCGGCGGAAGCCCTCCAATACGACGATGGCTCGATCCCATTGCTCGTTCTTGATGAGCAGCGCCGCCGCGTCGAAATCCGCATTCGCGCGAACCTTCGAGGTCGGCGCCAGCGCCGCCACGCGCAAAAAATCGTCCACCGCCGCCGCGCCGTCGCCGGATTTGCTCTTCTGTTCGCCCTGCTTGTAAATCGACGCCGCCAGTCGCTCGACGATCACCGGACGCTCGGGATCACCGGCCGGCATCAGCGTCTGTGCATGGATGTAAGCCGCCTCTGCATGGTCGAACACACCTTGATCGAAATTCGAATTTCCGATTACCGTCCACGCCACGCGTTGTTTGACCGTGTCCACCGGGGGCTGGCGAGCCAACAGGGCATCGGCCGCCGCGATGGCTCGTGGGTAGTCCTTGACCGTATAGAGATCGGTGGCGACTCGGGTCAGCACCGCCGCACTTTCCGGGTGGACGGGAAAGGTCTGCGCGAACTTCAGCGAACTCTCGACGCTGCGACCGTGCACCGCCGCCTTCGCCTCACCGCTCAGCACCTCTTCCTGTTTGCCGTAGGCGATGATCGCCGCATAACCCGCTGCCCCGGCCTTATCGTGACTGCCGTATTGATAGGCGGTGCTTTCGTACTCCTTCGCGGCATCGAGATATTGCTTGCTCTCGAACAGGGTGTCGGCCAGCAGGAAATTGGTGACTGCCGACTCCGGATCATCCGGGAAGGACGTGAGGTAGCTGCGGTACCACTTGGCCGCTTCCTGATAGTCCGCCACATTCTTGGTGCGCTGCGCCTGGGCGTGGTAGTACTGCGCCACGTCCTTGAGATTGGTCTTCAGCTCGGCCACGACTTTCGTCTCTTTCTTCGGCGTCCCGGCCCTGCCAGTACGTGGTGCCGAAGCCATAGTCCTCGACGAACTCCTTCTTGCCCTGCAATACGAGCTGCGGGAATCCGCCTTTCTGGTAAGCCTCGATCGCCTGCATTTCCAGCAACGGTGCCTTCTCGTTGTTGCGGTCCTGTGAAACGAATGCGCGGTAGCTGTCGGCCGCGTCCGTATAGCGCTCCTTTTCCATGTAGAGATCGCCCAAGCGCGCGTACAGAAGATACGAATAGGGCCGCGGCGGCCGCCCCGGCGGCGTATGGTGCTTCACGAACTCGTCGATCGTTTTTGGACCATCGAGATAGGAGAAGGTGATGCTCATGACCCGGAAGGTGTCCTCCACCAGTTCGCGGTTCGGCCGGCTCAGGGTCTCGAGTTCGATCAACTCGGCGGGACTGCGCTTCGACACCAGCACCGAATCGAGCACGCCCGCGAAAGAGTCCAAGCTGCGCTCGTTCTCTCCCTGCTTGAACAGCGACCATCCGTGCTTGTAGAGACTCTGGTTGTAGAACGCGGACGAGGGGCCGATCTTGATGACGGCCTCGTAAGCGCCCTGCGCCTTGGGATACGCCTTGCTCGAGAACAGCAACTCGCCGCGCCGGAACTGCGCTTCATCGATGTAGTGGCTGCCGGGGTAGCTCGCTACCAGTTGATCCAGGGACGCCAGCGCCTTGTCGGGCTGCGCATTGAGCTCGTAGGCGCGCGCCAACTGATAGAGCACCGAATCGTTGCGCTCGTACTTGGGATAGGTCTTCAGCAAGGCTGAGTACAAGTGGATGGCTTCCGTGGCGCGCAGGCCCTCGTTGGTAACGAGCTCGCGCTCGATGCGCTCGGATTCGGAGCTCTCGAGATTCAGATCGCCCAGCCGGCGCAGCGCTTCCGCGCGCAACGCGGCATCGCCCGCATTCAGGTCGAGAAAGCGCTTGTAGCTGTCCATGGTCTTGTTGGGGTCGACGTTTCTCGGCGGATCGGTGTTGACGTCGACCTGCTGGGCATCGAGATCCTTGATGGTCGGCGGATTCTTGTTCGCCGCGGCACAGGGCACGGCGCAGAGCTGCGCAAGCAGCGCTGCGGCCGCAGCCGCCGCCCCTGCTCCACGGATTGTGCGACGCGCGCCTCATGGCTTCGCCTTGGGCTTATCGTTCGCCGCGCGGTCATAGATGGCCGCCAATTCGTAGCGCGCCTGGATCTGGTAAGTCGAGATGCGCTGTTTCTGACCCTCGAGTTCGCGGATGGCAAGCGCCTGTAAGAACCGATTCTGCTGCGCCGACACGTCGGACAGGCGCTGTTGCAGCTGATCCATGCGGGCGCGGATCGCCGTGACACGCCCGGCGTAGGCGCCGGTATTCGTCGGCACGCCCGCCCGCGCCTGCCTGACCAGCACCGCCCGCTTCTGTGTTTCCTTGAGGTCGGCCTCGAGTTCCTTGACCGATCGCCGTTCGTTCCACAGCCGCGCCTTGAAGCTCGCCGACAGCCGCCAGTACATGACGCCCTTCATCAGGCGATGCTTTTCCCGCATTTCAGCGAGATCCGGATCGTCCGGATGTGCCGCGAGATAGTCCTCGATGCGCTTCAACCGGAGCCATGTCCGCTGCTCCTCGGGCGTCCCCAAGGCCGCGACATCGTTGGATTTCTCGATTTCGTTGATGCGCGACTCGAAGTCGACGCGCTTTTGCGTCAGACCGTCCAGATCGGTCGCAGCCATGACGGCGTCCGCCTTCGGCACGCGCTGCCGGTAAGCGGCTTGGCGCGTATCGAGCATGTCATCGTAGGCCGACACGTTCTCGCGCCAATTGTCCAAATTGCGGCTCATATAATTGAGCTCGCGATAGTTCTTCAGTCCCTCCTGGAATTCGTTGCTCGCCAACAGCTGGTACAAGTACCGCGACTCGGGCGCGTTGGGCAGCGTCGTCAGCTGCCAATACCAGGTCAACGTGTCCTTCTTGTCGTCGTCCAGCAAGCGATCGAGCAAATGTCCGCCGCGGATCTGTTCGATCGAGTCGTCGATCCGCTTCATCTCCGCATCGAAGGATTCGATGGCGGAGCTGTAGTATTCGGCCGCCTGGCCCGCAGCCGACAATTGGCTGTACGCGTAGGGCACCGTGAGAAAGGACTCCTGGACCGCCGAATCGAGCAAATTGCGCCTGCGCAGAGTGAGCCAAGGGACCAATGCGCGCTTGAAATCACCGACCCCGGCATCCGCCCACCCGGCGCCGAGCAGTGCCTTGCTGGAGTAGGGACCTTCCAGACGTACCCGCTGCAAGATGGGTTTGGCTTCCGCGGCGCGCTGCGCCTGCAGCAGCGCGAACCCCAGCGCCAGATTGGCCTTGTCCTTGAGCGACAGCAGTTCCTCGCTGCGGGTCTCCATGCGGCCCACCCGATCCAGATACGGCATCGCATCGGCGAGCCGGTCCTTGCGAACCAGCGCCACCCCTAGATTGAATTGTGCGTAAGCGGTCCAATCCGGAGCGCCGTGCCAATTGCTCAATGCCGCGATGGCATCGTCATAGCGCTCCTGCCGCATCATCAGCTGCGCAAGCAGCATGTAGCGTTCGGCGCTGATACGCGGATCGATCTTGTCCGAAACCTGCCGCAGAGCACGCTCCGAATCCTTGAGATAACCGCGTTGATACCAGACTTTTCCCAAGTAGAACCAGGCCTTGTTGCGCACCGCTTCGGAGGTATTCTGATTCAGCAGCGCCTCGAAGATTCTGCCCGCTTCCACATGCTCGCCCACGGACAGGTACAGTCCGCCCAAGAGCAGCTCCGCCTCGCCCTGGGTGTGCGGCAGGCGGTCGAGTTGCCGCGCTGCGAGCAAGCGTGTCAGCGAATCGAAATAATCGTCTTGATAGAAATAGAACAGCACATCGCCGTAGTGCAGATCCTTCACGTCCTGCGGGGGCAGGCCGTCCGGATCCGGCTTGAGGTTCTTCGCCGGCGCAACCGCCAACGGCAACGCCAGCAGCAACCCGCCCAGAATGAGCGGCCGGAGTCTGTTAATCACACGTTGCACGCATCATTCCCAGTCTTTGATGGTGAACTCTGGCTGATGCTTGGCCACACGGTCCGTGATCTTGAGTTCCAAATACTTGGCGCCGACGCCCTTGTCGAAGTTGATCGTGGCGCCGCGCTTGTAATCGCGCTCAGCCGGTCCCTTGCCCGTGAAAAACGCCACCAGCTCATGCTTGCCGACTTTGAGATTGCCCAAATAGATTTGCTGCACGCCGCCTTTGAGCAACGCATCCGCCTCGCGTGCGGTATACAGGTAATTCTTGACTTCCTTGTTGTCGATCTTGACGGTCACCGAGTCCAAGGCGAAAAACGTGCCGACATCCATCGATACGTACAAGGCAACCTGGGTGTTGGCGGGGAACAGCAGTTCCTCCTCCAGCACGAACAAATCCTTGTTCAGATCGATGACATCCTTCTTCAGGCCCTGCACTTCTTGATCGAGCGTCTTGAAGTCGCTGGGCGGCGCGTCAGCCGCCGGGGTGCCCGTGGCCGGAGCGGTATCCGGCGTAGCGGTGGCTCCGGCAGCCGGCGCACTGGGTACGGCGGCGGTAGGTGCCGCAGCCGCAGTCGCGGCGCGAGGTGCCGGGGACGCGGGCCCGGTCGCCGGAGGTGCGCCGGCCGCGGCGAGCGCCGCCCCTGCGACCCAGGCACAGGCCAGCACCGCTCCGCGCGCAATGATCGACACCACTCGATACTTGGAATTCATAGCTGACCTATCGTTTACTCGCGCAGTAATTCGCGAATGTGATCAAGATAAGCGCGCTCATCGCCGCGTTTGAAGCCGACATTGGAATACCGCACCACACCCGCTCGATCGACCAGAATCGTCATGGGCATGTTCTGCAGCAAGATAATCCCGGCCGATGTCCGACCCCGGTGTCGAACATGATGGGATACGATACTTTCATGGCGCCGCGAACTCACGCGCGCGGCCCAGATCCTCGTCGACCGACACCCCCAGCACCACCAGGCCGGCCCGGCCGTAGGTCGTATTGATTCGATCGAGAGCCGGCATCTCCTGCCGCGAGTCGCCCGCCCATCGCGCCCAGAAATTCACCAATACCACCTGGCCGCGAAATTCGGACAAGCGCAGATTCCTGCCGTCCAGGGCCTTCAGTACGAAGTCCGGCGCTTCCCTGCCCACCAGCGTGGGCGTGGGCGCGGCCGCGATCGACGGTGTGATCAGCGACGGCGCGGTCAATGCGGCGCCCATCATCAGGCTGCCGGCAAGCAATACTCTACGCATGCGGTGACGTCCTCACCGCGACCTTCTCGAGCAGACTGTCGTCGCGCCGCGCTCGAAGCGCGGCAATAAATCACTCACGCTGGTAACCCCGCTGTCCTAGGACCTCGAGCTCTTGAAATAGGGTCCCGTACCGGAAGCTTTGCGCCCTCACTTTTCAGCGAGTTTGCCCTGATCAGACCTTATGCAAAATCGCACAATGCGAGCCGTAGTGTCAACGCGGCAGCCTGCCGCTTTGCCGTATTTCCGCATGACCTGGCGCACATTCGAGGTAATTGATGGGACGCACTCAAATCTTCCGTCCGATGCAGCATCGCCATCATGCGAGGCGCCCGGTTTTGTAGGCATTACAATCGGCGGACCGCCGAGTGCAATCGGATCCAACCTCGTGGCCGGATCCTCATTCGTCAAGCCCCAACCTTCCCGTGCACGATCGGGTTGAAGGCGATCAAGGACTCCAACGCCGAGCCCGTTCCCAGCGTGTTGTTCAAGTTGGGCGCAGGATACAGATTCGCGAAAACTCGGTACGGCACTGCCGTTGAGCGAAAAGCCGGATATTGCATCGCCGTGGAGGGCCATGTAATTCAGCACTACCATCTGCGCCAAGTTGGCCACGTTGTTGCCCGCGGGGCTGCCGGTGGTATTGATGGAACCATCGGAATTGAAGCTGCCGATCTGCAGACTCATTTCCGGGTTGCTCTGCGCGGGTACCGGCTTGCCCGCGGGGCTGTAGACCAAGAAATAGGTCGCCGCGACACTTTGGTTGTCGGCCGTCCACACGCCCTTGCCGCGGCCCCCGACCGAGTTGTCGATCATGCCGTTGCTCGCCAGCGAACCATCGCTGAATACGTAGATCATGACAGGCTTGCCCACGCGGGCTGCGTATTCCAAACAGGCGCCGATGCAATTGCCGAGGTTCAGATCGCGCGCCTCTCCGGTCATGCGATCACCGACGTGGTAGTCAAAACCGCCCATTTCGATGGTCCCGGCGGCGGCGTTGCCGTCGATGACCAGTTTCATCACCGCGGCGGTCTTCTGGTAGTCCGAGTTGCTCGCGAACTCGGCCGCATTGAAGATACCGCTGGTCCCCACGATATGCGGATCCTTGCTGGCATCGACCGATCCCGGATTGCTATACGTATCAACGGTGTAAGCAGCCTTGGTGTAGCCGCATCCGGTAATTCCGGGTGTAGTACCGTTGCCCAACGCGACGCTATTGAGCTGAGCGTAATTCACACCGGCGACCGGAGTAGCGGGGACGGGGTAAGCCGTGACCTGGCTATATTTAGCGTCGCTGATCCGCTTCATCGATTCCAGGACGTGCGTGACGTCGGGATTCGTGCCGTTGGGCAAGGGCGGCAGCAATTGGCTGAGCTGACCCGTGCTCACCAGCCCTTGCGTGTCGGCGGGGCTGGACACCTTGGTGGGCTGCGCGGCCGAAATGACCATGGTCGGCGGCGCAATGGAATTGCCGCCCGACATCGAGCTCTCCGAGCCGATCAGATTGAGCAAGCCGCCGCGCGCTCCATACTGGTAGATCGCGTACATGGGATTGTGCGGATTGGTATTGGTGTCGTTCTGCGACAGAGCCGGAATCACCGTACCGTTGGTACCGGCCATCGCCTTGGCGCTGGCTCGCGCCTTCATGCCGCGCAGATGGGCGCTGTCGGAGTGAAATCGCAATCCGAAGCTCGAGTCGATGAAGTTCCCGCTCGTGCTGGGATTCGGGACCATCGTGCCCGGAAGGCCCAGCTTGCTGTAGCCGGCAACCGACAGAAAATCGAGCTGGCCGTTGGGACCGCCCACCAGCACATTGGAACCGGCGATGTTGCCGCCGCCCGCGAGGTCGAAGCAGATGAACGGGATCTTGCCCGCGCCCGTCGTGATGCTGCAAGGCCCCAGCAAGTTTGAGATATCGGTGGAGAGCGCGGCACGCGCCTGCCGCGGAGCCGCAAGCAGTCCAAGCAGGGACGGCCCGATCACCGTAGCCGAGCCGGTGATGAAACTCTGCGCCAGGAATTCGCGGCGCGTGCGCGGCCGGGGATGATCCTGGTGGCGGAGCGGTTCGTGCAATCCCAGAGCCTTTGACTTCTTGCTCATATTAAAGACCTCTTCGCTTCATCGTGCTTAATAGATCAACATATCGGCGCTGCCGAAGGCGGTAGCGCAGGCGGCAGCGGTCACAGCCTGTGCTCGCGCGGTGGTCGTGCAAGCCGTGGTATTGCAAAGATTGGTGATCAGATTGCCGAGTTCGGTAGTCACGGTCGAGGCCAGCGGCTGGCTGTTCAGACCGTTGCCGAGAACGCGCGCCGCAAGCGCGCTGGTCACCGAACCCGCGTTCGCCGGATACAGCGACCTGTTGATCGTCACGCCCGGAAGCACTTGCGCCAATTGCGAGGAGTACGTCGGGTTGCTGACCAGCGCGTTGCAGTACTGGATCGCCAGCTGAGCGACGCCGATCTGGTTCGAGGAAGAGAAGCCCTCGAGCGTCGGATTCGCCGGCAGCTGCTGCTGCACGGCCAGATAGGTCGAATTCACGTTGGGGTCCGTCGTCGGTACGCCCGTGAGTTGCGACAGAGTCGAATTGATCTGCGCGAAGGTGCGAACACCGATGTCGGCCACCACCGGCCCCGGAGCCGGCGGCGCCGGCGTCGGTGTCGGTTCGACCACCACATTTTGATGGCTGCCGAGCTACATCGAAGGTCAGGAAGAACTGGTCGGTCAGAGGTCCGCTCTGCAAGCCGATGACGGTACCGATGTTCGACAGCACCTCGCCCTGGGCAGTGTAATTCGCCACGGTGACCGCTGGTCTTGAGCGGTATGAAGGCCTGACCCACCTGCGGGATCGTGCCGTTGATGCCGATACGCATGCCCTGAATCGGGATGGTGGGGATGTTGCTCGGCGTCACCGTCGGATCCAGCGAGATGAAGGTCGGCTGGACGAACAGGTAGCCGTAGCTGTCGTACTGGCTGGCCGTGAGCATGACATAGGCCTGCGACACGCCGGTCACGTCCGAAACGTTGAACAGCATGTAGAAGCGCTGGCCCACGCCGGCGTTGAAGTTCTGCATCACCTGCGCCGCCGACATCGCGCGGCTGTGAATGGCGACGAACTTGATGAGTCCCTGCCACGAGCGATCGCCCGACACCTCGTTGCCGAGGACCAAGGCGAAAGTGCTGTCCCAATTCGAGATCGTGCCGCCCTTCTGCGGGTCGGGGACGTTCGCATTCACGCCGTTGACATAGATTTGCCGCCCGTTCACAGGATCATAGGTGAGCACCACGTGCTGCAAGGAAGCCTGCAGCAGCGTCGCCGCGTCCGGGGTCTTGAGCTGCGGCGTGCCGTTCAGCACCGAGGTCGAACTGCGCAGCATGAAGTCATAGTCTTGGTTGGTCTGACCCAGCGTGAAATTGCGCAAGGTGTCGCCGCCCGAATAGCTCACCATATAGGAGTTGTCGACCGCCACCAGAGCGGGCGCCACCCAGGCCTCGACCGAGAACTCACCCGTCGCCTGGATCAAATTGTAGATCTTCGAGCTTCCCGAGGTGCTGGCCTGCGCCTTGCCCCCGGCGCCCACGGTGATGCCCCAGCCGCCGGCCCAGAGCACATTGCCCGAGATGGTGAGGTCGGCCGAGGGATCGATGCCGCTGGTGTCGTAGGCCGTATAGCCGCTGCCGGTCTGGAACTCATACTTCGCGATGGTATCGGCATCGTAGCGATTGGCGCCGCTCGCGATCGTGCCCTGAGACAGGGACAGCGCCTTGCTGATCACCAGAGTGGGATCGATATTGGACGGTTTCAGCAATTGGGCGAACGCCTGAATCTGGGCCAGCATCGCCGCCGCATCGGCCACGCAATTGTCCCAGCAGTTGTGATTGTCGATCAGCAACCGCTGATAGAAGCGCGAATTCGTGCCGCAGGCACCAGGCCCGTTGCCGGCCACGAAGGGAGTGCATCCGGTGAAGTCGATCTTCGGAATCGCCGCCGGATACGCGATCGCCAACGTCGGGTCCGCAAAATACGGCGACTGCATGTTGGCTGCGCTCGCGGTCGATGAATGGCAGCGCACGCAGTACTGACTGGTGAGCGTATACACCGTCTTCGAGTAGTCGATCCCACCGTCACCCGGGAAATTCAGGCTCTGCCCGACGGATTGAATCGGCGGCGCCTGCAGCTGCACCTGGGTGGCGGATCCCGCCCCGGTCGCACCGGCCCAGTTGCTGATCCAGGTGGTCAAGATCTGGCCGCAGGCATTGGGGTCGGCCAGCCAGCAGTTGTGTCCGCCGCTCACCTTGGTGACGATCAGCGACGTCGAGGGCGAGGCGAGATTGACCACGGTGTTGGCCTGCGCATACGCCAGGTTCACATCGTCGCTGCGTGCGAAGTTCGGCATCTGCGCGGGGCTGGTCGCGTTGTGGCACTGGCCGCAGCGATTTTGCACGCGTACGTTGGCCCAGAAGTTGACCGCGAACGCTTGGACGTCCGCCGTCGCCGGCGCGGGGCCGGTGTAGGCGTTCGCCGCGCTCGTGGGAGCCGTGGCCGCGGTGGCCGTCGTGGGGGCACCCCCGCCGCCGCAGGCGCTCAAGGCGAGCGAGGCCGCGAGCAGAGCTAAGCCGGCTATGCGTGTAAGGTTCATGCTCAATTCCCCATGCAGTAAGCGGCGGCTTCAGCGAACGGCTGCCGCAACTTGTATTGATGCGCCTGGAACGAGGCGATCATCGAGTTGACCTGGGTAAAGTCGGCCGCGGTATTGGGTGCGCGCAAACACACGTACTTGAACACCCGCGTGACCTGGCAGCTGGTGAAAGTCGCGCTGTTTTCGAGTTCCTGACCGAGAGACTTGGCGCCGTTGCCGGAGCCCGGCAGCGTCGTGCTCCATCCCAGGACCTGGTTCGGCCCGGTGCGCCAGTGGTTGTTCCATCCGTCGTCCTGAGTCGAAAAGCCCTGCGAAAAATTGGTGTTGTTGATGTGGTACTTGGGCTGAACCTGACCCGCGGTGTACACGATCTGTCCGGTGGTGCCGGCAGTCGTGGGGTCGATGTTATTGAAATTGTAGTAGGCGAAGGCCTGAGCCATCGGGTCCATGCCGCTGTGGCAGCCGATGCAATTGTTCAAGAACAAGGTGCTGACGCCGCCCGGGCTGCGCGCTATGTCCTGGCGTATTCGATCCGGCGGCCGAGTGATGTCCATGACGGTCTGCAGGTCGTTGCACAGGTGATTCAACATGGTGAAGCGGAACATGGCGCGGTTCGTGCCGTTGATGAAGAAGGCGCTCGCCGCGCCCCGGGTGGTCATGACGCCGGCGGTGGCCGGCGCGGGAATGCCCGACAGCGCCGACTGAGTGCTCTGCACGAGGTGCGCCTTCAGGTCGACATTGTTCTCGTCCATGGTTAGATACATGTCGTTGTTGGTCGGCGAGTAGGCCGGGACGCCGGCGGCCGAATCGGCGATGTACACGAGATCGGCGCTGAGCAAGGTATTGAACGCGACGTCGTCGCGCACCATGCCGACGACCGTGGCCGTGTAATCGTTGAGCGGCACGAACACCGATTGATCGCGGTTGGTCCAGGGCGCCGCCAAGTTGCGGATGGTGCCGTTGTAGAACGCGGGGTCCTGAGTCGCGATCAACGCGGCAGTGACCGGATCGGCAGAGCCCGTCATTTGCGCAAGTTGCGCCGCGGTGGGGGGAATGCCCGCGATGCGGTTGTACATCCGCGTCGCCTGGTCCGCGCTGGGCGGGCCCGCGTGTGCCGCTGCTCCGAGCAACAGCGCGCCGGCGAGAGCGCTCACGCGCGCGCACCGCCGTACGGCGTGCGTACCGTTCATCTCTGGCGTTGCCATCCCATTCTTCATATGCACATCCACTCTCGTGAGTTGTGATTTCGACGTGGCGCAAATATACGCAGCAAAAGGGGCTCGAGGTATGTCTCATCCGAACGACGTCGGTGTTTCGCGACATGGCAACGGCCTGCTGCCCGCCTATATCCTTCGGCCTAATTTGCGAAGATCTGTTCCGAGAAGCACAGAGAAACGGATGTAGCCAAGTTCTTCTGTGAGTGTGTTAAC
This sequence comes from uncultured Gammaproteobacteria bacterium, assembly GCA_963779985.1. Lineage (GTDB taxonomy): Bacteria > Pseudomonadota > Gammaproteobacteria > Steroidobacterales > Steroidobacteraceae > Bog-1198. Next base: position 409,069 of record CAVZZW010000003.1, on the reverse strand, counting down.
AGAACGCACACACACATGTAACGAAGATGTGGTTCTTGGACCAATTAAGTTCAATGATCCCGCGCAAACGTGCACACTGACCGCTCTACCGATGACTGAACATAGGTATCCGCCACCATGAACACTTTGCCAGTACGTGAACTGCGTCACGGCCCCCTGAAGCTCGCGGCACTGTTGCTCCCCGCCTTGTTCATGGTCGGCTGCCAGAGCGGCGTCAGCGGACATGCGCCGGGTCTTGCCGGGATACAGACCCAGGATCCCGGTACCCTGAATTTTCCGCTGGCCTATGTGAAGCGGCCGGCGCCCGCGTCGACTCCGAATGCGGACATCGATGTACGCGATCTGATCACGTCCACCGCCGGCGGTGATCTGTACGTCCGCGAGCAGGCAAGTCCGGGCTCCGTGGAGACCAATGTCACGAAGTCGATTACCCAGGGGATGGGCGACGTCCGCGACCTCGATGTGTCTCCCGACGGCAAGAAGCTGGTGTTCTCGCTGCGGCTGCCCCTGAACCCCAACAAGTCCAATACGGACGTCACTCAGCCCAATTGGAAGATCTATCAATACGACGCGGTGGCGAAAACGGTCACGCAGCTCACCAACGATGACACGACGGCGGGCCATGACGTGGGCGCGCATTACCTGCCCGACGGCCGCATCGTCTTCGCCTCGACACGCCAGGCGGCGACTCAGGCCATTCTGATCGACGAAGGCCGCCCGCAATACCCGGCGCAGACCGATGATCGCAAACAGGCCATATTCCTATTGCATGTCATGAACGCGGACGGCACCGGCATCCACCAGATCAGCTTCAACACCAATCACGATTTCGCACCGTCCGTCTTGGCCAACGGCCAGATCGTGTTCTCTCGCTATGAATCCATCAACGGCAATCAGATCAGCCTGTATCGCACCAATCCGGACGGGACCGGACTCGAGCTCTACTACGGCGAGAACAGCCACGCCACCGGCGCCAATATCGCCGGTACGAACGACAACGTGATCCAATTCCTGAATGCCCGGCAACGCGCCGACGGCAAGCTGCTTGCCATCGTCCGCCCGTTTCTGGGCACGCAGCAGGGCGGCGACATCGTGCAGGTCGACGCCGACAACTTCGTGGAAATCAATCAGCCCTCGAAGCCCGCCGGTGGCGCCGGCCCGGCGCAATCCAGTGCGACCACGCTCGGCGTCACCACCGACGCGAACCTGCCCTCCATGGGCGGCCGGTTTGCCTCTGCCTATCCGCTGTATGACGGCACCAATCGAATGCTCGTCAGCTGGGCCCCTTGCTTGGTGATCGATCCAACCGTGACCCCGGCCACCACCAGCATTTGCACCACCGCCAACACCAGCGGGGCCAATGTGCACTTGGCCCCGCCGCAATATACGATTTGGATCTACGACGTGACGAAGGGTACCTTGAGCCCGATACTGGGCGCCGAAGCAAATACCGTCATCGTCGACCCGGTCATCATGCAGGCGCGCACTCCGGTTCCGACCTTCATACCGGATTTCGTTCCGCCATCCGGCAGCGCGGCCGCCAATTTGGCCGATAACACCAACGGCGGACTGGGACTTCTCGTCATACGCAGCGTCTATGATTTCGACGGAATCGACATGGTCGCCGCCGAGACCGCCAACGCCTTCCCCAATATTGCCGCCTTGGCCGATCCCAAGCAGGCCACCGCCGACCAGCGGCCGGCCCGCTTCGTGAGAATCGAGAAGGCCGTCGAGATCCCCGACAAGACCGTGCGCAAGATCAACGCCTCGGCGTTCGGGCCCGCGGGCATGGGCATGCGCGAGATTCTCGCCTACGTGCCGGTGGAACCGGACGGTTCCGTGAAGATCCAATTGCCGGCCAATGTACCCTTCACCATCGACATACTCGATAAGAACGCCCGGCGGATCGGCGCGCGTCACGACAGCTGGATGCAATTGATCCCCGGCGAAACGAAAACCTGCAATGGCTGCCATGTCGCCGGCAGCAAAGCCACGCCGTCTCACGGTCGTTCGGGACTTACCGCATCGGTCAACGCCGGGGCCACCGCCGCGGGTGCGCCGTTTCCGAATACCCTGACCAGCCTGCCGGCCGCCAGTGCCGGCGATACCATGGCGGACACGCGCGCAGCCAACACCTGTGCCAATGCGCTCACTCCCGTCGGCGTTACCACGCCGCTGTGCTCGGAGCTGCCGGCCATCGACGTGATCTACAGCGACGTCTGGACCGACCCGGTCGCGGCCGGCCGGGCGGCCGATCAGGCATTCTCCTATTTATATGCGGATCTCTCGACCCCCAGCCCGGTCAACGCCCATTGCGCGACATGGGATCCGCTTTGCCGCAGCACCATTCACTACCCCGATGCCACGGCCGACGGCAATGTGTCGCACCAGATCCAACCGTTATGGAATTTATCGCGGCCGAGCACCGTCGCGGGCGATCCCAACCCCGATCACATGTGCGTGCTCTGTCACAACCCGGCGAATGCCGCAAAAGCCATCCAGGTACCTGCGGGTCAGCTGGATTTGACCGACAGCGCCTCCTCGGTCGACGTGACCGTGACTACCTCGTACGAGGAACTCTTGTTTGCACATAACGAGCAGACGCTTAATATGGGCGTGTTGCAGGATCTGTTGGTGCCGGCGCCCGGTCCGCCGGATCCAGTGACGGGACAGCCCACGACCATCATGGTGCCGGTGTCTTTGGCGCCGCCGATGACGGCCGGCAGCGCGAACGCTTCAGTGACGAAGTTTTTGGGTATATTCGACGCAAATTATCAGGACCCCAATGCCGGTCAGCCGGGCGAAGTTGACCATAGAGGCTTCTTAACGAAGGCGGAGTTGCGTTTGATCTCAGAATGGCTGGACATTGGCGCGCAGTACTACAACGACCCATTCGTCGCGCCGGCTGCGAATTGAGCTGATGCGACCACTGCTCGCGCTACTACTGCTGCTGCAGGCGTTCAGTGCAACACTGGTCCACGCGAAGGAACAACCGCTTGAAGTCGTCGTTGCCGAGCCCTTCCTGGAAATGCACAGTGGCCCGGGTCGCGGCTATCCCGTGGTCTATGTGGTGGGCCGCGACGAGGTGGTCACCGTGCTCTATAGCCGCACGGAATGGTTCAAGGTGCGCGCGCCGCGCGGCCAGGAAGGCTGGGCGCGCCGCTCGGAATTGGCGCTCACCCGGCTTCCCTCGGGAGAACCTGCGCCGATACCGCCCTATCCGGAGTTCGCGACTCACCGTTGGGAGATCGGCGCGGGCTACGGTGTCTTCAATCACCAGAATTTGGTCACTGCCTGGGGCGATTTCGGTCTCACGGACAGCCTCGACGCCGAATTCGTCCTGCAGCAGGCATTGGGAACCATCGATAACCGCTACATCACGACTTTGGGCTTGCGGCACACATTCATCCCCGAATGGCGCTGGTTTTCCCCCACTGCGGGCATCGGCACGGGGTACCAGTACATCGACGACAAGGTGCCGCCGAAACCGCTCCAAACGAGCAACCAAATGGCCTACGTTTCCTTGGGCGCGCGCGGCTTCATCACCAGGCGATTCATGTGGCGTGCGGACTGGCGCAAGTACGTCGTCTTCACCAACCAAAATCAGAATGAGGAACCGGAAGAATGGAAATTCGGCTTAGCTGTGTTCTTCTAGCGGCCGCGCTGCTGTCCGGCTGCGGCTGGTTCCATCGCGGCGAGAAGGGTCCCACCCAGGTCGTCGCCGAGGAACCGCAGGGGGAACCGTCGATCATCGAGCCGCAGGTCAACCGCCGCGACGTCAAGACGCCGAAGATCAAGGCCAAGGACTTCGAGCTGGGCGGCTACTTCGGTGCGCTCAGCATTCAGGACTTCGGCACCAATCCGATCTACGGGGTGCGCGCGGCCTACCACGTGTCGGAAGACATTTTCCTGGAGGGATTCTTGGCCCGTTCCAAAGCCGGCACCACCAGTCTCGAGGACGTCTTCCCGGACATCACGGTGGTGAGCGACTCTGGGAGACGCTTCACGTATTACGACCTGGACCTGGGCTACAACGTACTGCCGGGCGAGATCTTTCTCGGCCGGGGACGTGCGTTCAATTCGGCCCTGTATATGACGGTCGGCATGGGTGATGTGAAATTTGCCGACAAGGATCAGTTTGCACTAAATTTTGGGATGGGTGAGCGGCTGCTGATTACCGATTGGCTCGCCATGCATCTGGATGTGAGAGATCACGTGTTCGAAACGGATCTGACCGGCCGGACCAAGAACGTCCACAACCTTGAAGCCACTCTCGGCTTGACCGTTTTCTACTGATCACGAGGACAGATCGATGCTTAATTCCACGATGAAGCTCTTCAAACGCTGCGCAATGACCGCCATCGTCGTCACGTCCGCGGCATTCGCGGCCAGTGGCGATGTTTCGGGACCCGCGCCCGCCTTTACTCTCACCGCGCTGACCGGAGAGCAGGCCGCCTTGAGCCAGTACAAAGGTCAGGTGGTCATGGTGAATTTCTGGGCGACCTGGTGCGGACCCTGCCAGCAAGAGATGCCCTTGCTCGATCAAATGTACAAGAAGTACAAACCGGCGGGCTTCACCCTGATCGGCGTCAATGTCGACAAGGACGCGCCGCCGGTCAAGGAACTGATGGCGCGCAAGCCGGTCAGCTTCCCCGTGCTGCTCGACCCGGCGAATCAGGTGAGCAAGGCGTATCACGTCGATGAAATGCCGAGTTCCGTGATCATCGATCGCAAGGGTCAGATCCGCTACATCCATCGCGGCTATCGGCCCGGCGACGAGAACGAGTATCAAGATCGCATTCGCCAGCTGATTCGGGAGTGACAGTGCCCGTCTCATTGAAGCTTGGGGTGGTCGGGATCGGGCTTCTGCTCGGGGCATGCAGCGGCATCCAACCCTGGGTCAAGCCCTATGAGCGCGATCGCCTGGCGGATCCGATCATGTCATGGGATCGCGATGCCATCTCCGGCGCATATCTCGATCATGTCTATGAGTCCCGCGAAGGATCGCGTGGCGCCACCGGCACCGCCGGCGGCGGCTGCGGCTGCAACTAAGGACCGTCGCCATCGATATGACGACTTTTCCGCGCCATCTGAGCCGTATGGCCGCGCTCGCGGCCCTGCTCGCTCATGTGCGTTGCCGGAGCGGCCGTGCTGCCCGACGATCGCGCCGATATTTTCTACAGCAGCTACAAGGGCGGTGGGATGGACATCACCGGTGAGTCGGTGCTGGTGCGCAAGAAGTTCTCCGAACAGTTCTCGATGGAAGCCAACTACTTCATCGACAAGGTCAGCGGCGCCTCCGTCGACGTTCTGAGCAACGCCAGCGTCATCAAGGATGAGCGCAAGCAGAAGAGCCTGTCGGTCGATTACATCCACGACAAGACCCAGTACAACCTCTCGTATACCAACAGCACCGAACGCGACTACATCTCGAACACCACGCATTTCTCGTTGAGCCAGGACATGTTCGGCGATTTGACCACCGTCACGCTCGGATTCACCGACAGCCGGGATAAGGTGGGCGAGAACAACGGCACGGCCTTCCGGCCGGTGGTTTCGTGGCTGGGCCATGCGGAAAGCCGCAGCTACGAAGGCGGCCTATCGCAGGTCATCACCAGGAACCTGATTTCAGGCGTGACGGTGGAGGTCATCACCGACCAGGGTTTCCTGAGCAACCCCTACCGCTCGATTCGCTTCCTCGACCCCACGGTGCCCCTGGGCTATTCGCTCGGCACCCAGGTCTATCCCAACACTCATACCAGCACGGCGGCTGAGGCGCGGGCCAAATACTATCTGCCGTACCGTGCGGCGGCGTCCGTGTCGTACCGGTACTTCAGCGACACCTTGGGCATACGCGCGAACACCATCGAGCTCGGCTACACCCAGCCGGTCTCCGACAAGTTTATTTTCGAAGGCCGGCTGCGGCACTACAGCCAGAATCACGCGACGTTCTACAGTGACCTATTCAACTTCGCGAATCAGCAGAACTTCGAGGCTCGCGACCAGAATCTCGCGGCGTCGACCAACAACACCGTCGATGCGAAGGTCACCTGGGCCTTCGCACCGCAGGGTTTCCTCATATTCAAGCGCGCCACGACCAGCTTCGACGTGACCCGGATTCAGTTCAAATACAGCGACTTCAGAAATATCAGGGCTTTCAACGACACCCCCGCCGGCGGCAACTTCGCGGCCGGGACCGAGCCGCTGTACGCCTTTGACGCCATGGTGTATCAGGTCTACGTGTCGCTGTTCTTCTGACTCTGCGGCAAGTCCGCAATCCACGGGCGGCAAATCAGGCCGGGCGTGACTCCGCCGCCGATTTTATGCATATTAGTGCCCATGAACATTACGCGGCGCACGGTAGTCAAAAGCCTGAGTTTGGGCGCCGGTTTGTCGGCCGCTCTGCCCTGGCGCCCGACAAGGGGCGCGGAGCCGGCACGACTCGATGTGAAAGATCCGGCCGCGATCGCCTTGGGCTACGTCGAGAACGCCGCCAAAGTCGACGCCAAGAAATATCCGGAGCTACGCGAAGGGATCGAATTGCGAGAACTGCCTGCAATTGCAGGGCAGCGCCGGTAAAAGCTATCGTCCTTGCAACCTGTTTCCCGGCAAGCTGGTCTCGGTCAGCGGCTGGTGCAAATCCTGGACTCCGGAAATGTAGGCGTCTCGCACCCGCACACCGATCGCGGGAAAATCGACGAAGAAGCCGTCGATGCCGCGGCTCAGAAACCGCCGTATTTCGGCATCAAGATCGCCATGCGCCGCCGCCGGCTCGCCCCTCTTCAGCTCGTCGGGAAGAAACTCGTTCTCGGCGCGAAAGGTCCACACATGGACCTTGAGATTCACCGCATGAGCAGCGCGTACGCCTGCGGCGCTCGCCAGCGACTTGGCAATGCCGATCGCATCCGCGTATGTTGCAATCTCGCCCAAGTCGCCCAGCTCGTGCTCCAGCAGTTGCACCAAGGGCAGCCGGGTCATACCGCGTAATTGCCGCAAATTGCGCGGATCGAACGACTGGATGAACACCGGACTTCCGACTTCGGCATAGTCGTAGCGCTGCAGGGTATCGAGCACGGCCTTTTCCTGCGGCAGGCCGATCCCGGCGAAATGGGCCGGGTGCTTGGTTTCCGGGTAAACACCGATCCTCGGCATGCCGGCGCGCCGCCGATTGGCATCGGCCGCCAATTGCATGATCTCGTCGAAGGTGGGGATCGTGAAGCGCCCGTCGAAAGCGCAGTTCTCGCGGCCGCAATTCCGGCAAACGTTCCCGTGCACGCAAAGTCTTGATTTCAGCAAGGGTGAAATCCTCCGTGAACCAACCCGTCATGGTCTCGCCGTCGATGATCTGCGTGCGGCGCCGTGCCGCGAACTGCGGATGTTGCGCGACGTCCGTGGTTCCCCCGATCTCATTCTCGTGGCGCGCAATGAGCACGCCGTCCCTCGTCATGACGAGATCCGGCTCGATGTAGTCCGCACCCTCCTCGATCGCCAGCCGATAGGATTCGATGGTGTGTTCCGGTCGCTCGCCGCTGGCGCCGCGATGAGCAATGACAAGGATATTAGTACAAGGGGCACCCGTTGATCGTGGTCCCCAAGCTTACCGCACGCGGCAAGCTGAGGCTCCGTTTTCACGGAGCCCCAATCTTGGCAGCGGTGCCCCGAACCCTATCTCGGGGGCGTCAGAAACGGAACGAACGGCTCGTGGGCCGACATCAAGGTATTCGTTCCGGGAACCCAAGGCGATCGCTGGCTCGCTGCACGCTCACCCCAATCGGCCCGCAGTGATGTCGGTTGCGCCGCAAATGCGACGCCGATAGCGAACACCGCGGTGGCCGCCACCATCACTTTTCGACGATACATACACCACCCCTTCTTCCGACTAGATTCGATGCGGCGGGCTGGTCGGCGGGGAGTCCATCACGGCGACGTGCGGCGGGCTGGTCGGCGGGGAGTCCATCACGGCGACATGCGGCGGGCTGGTCGGCGGGGAGTCCATCACGGCGACGTGCGGCGGGCTGGTCGGCGGGGAGTCCATCACGGCGACGTGCGGCGGGCTGGTCGGCGGGGAGTCCATCACGGCGACATGCGGCGGGCTGGTCGGCGGGGAGTCCATCACGGCGACATGCGGCGGGCTGGTCGGCGGCGAATCCATCACGGCGACATGCGGCGGGCTGGTCGGCGGCGAATCCGTCATTGCAAAAGCTGAACTGGCTACGGCGCAGCCGGCAACCAAAGCGATTAGACTTACCTTCATATGAATACTCCGAGTGAATTGTTGACAAGTGCGGCGATGCGGGACGCACACATACGGGTCCCTGCACAGGTAACAGCGACACGAAAGACGAGAATCCCCTCACGTTCTCGTGACAATGTATGCTTAGGGGAAAACCTGATCCGACGGTCAAGGATCTTTCTGTGGCGATGAGAGAACGACGATGCAGGTCCCGGCCAATTTCACGCAGCTGCTGACTGAGTGGCGATCGGGCCATCCGCAGGCGCTGGATCGCTTGACGCCGCTGGTCTACGACGAACTGCGGCGGCTCGCCCGCAACTACATGCGTGCGGAGCGAGGCAGCCACACTCTGCAAGCCACGGCGGTGGTGCACGAGGCCTTCCTGCGGCTGATCCAGGCAAACGTTGCGCTGCAGGATCGGGGACATTTTTTCGCGCTGGCGTCGCGTCTCATGCGCCGCGTTCTCGTCGACCATGCGAAATCGCGCTCGCGAATGAAGCGCAACGGCGGCACCAAAGATCCTGTTTCCGACGAGGCGCCCGAGACGGCACCGCCGATGGATTTCGACGTCGTAGCGCTGGATGACGCCCTGGAAGGCCTCCAACAGATGGAACCCCGCTTGGCGCAGGTCATAGAACTGCACTATTTCGGCGGTTTGACGTACGACCAGATCGCCACCGCCGTCGGCGCGTCGGCCGCCACCGTCCATCGCGACATTCGGCTCGCGCGTGCCTGGCTGCTCAACGAAATCGGCGGCGCTCGGCCTGCATGATTTCACGCGCGCGCTGGCAGCAGATTCAGTCGTTGTTCGAGCAGCTGATCGACACCGGCACCGACGACCGTCCGGCGCGCTTGGCGAGCGCCTGCGGAGATGATTTGGAGCTCCGCTCATCCGTCGAGTCCCTGCTGAGTTCAGACGCCAAGCGCGAAGACCTGCTGCTGCAGGCGATCGGCGAAGCCGCGGAGTCGTTGTTGGAGGAGCACCAGGATCGGTTGATCGGGACGCGCATCGGACCGTATCGGGTCATGTCCGTTCTCGGGCACGGCGGCATGAGCACGGTGTACCTCGGCGAGCGCGACGACGCTCAATATCGACAAACCGTCGCCATCAAGGTGCTGCAGCACGCGACGCTGCATCCACGTCTACGCAGCCGTTTGCACAGCGAGCGGCACATCCTGGCCACTCTCGACCACCCATCGATCGCGCGCCTGATCGACAGCGGCGAACTCGAGGATGGAACCCCCTACCTGGTGATGGAGCACGTCGACGGCGAGTCCATCGATTCGTATTGCGATACCCGCACCCTGTTCGTCCGTGAGCGCTTGGAACTGTTCGTGAAAGTGTGCTCCGCGGTGCAGTATGCGCATCGCAATCTGGTGGTGCACAGGGACATCAAGTCCTCCAATATCTTCGTCACGGCCGAAGGGGCGCCGAAGCTGCTCGACTTCGGCATCGCAAAGCTGCTCGCGCCGGAAACGCTCTCGCACACCCTGCCGGTGACGCGGCTTCAAGAACGGATTCTCACGCCTGAGAACGCGGCGCCCGAGCAAGTACTCGGCCGCCCGATTACCACGGCCACCGACATCTACGCGCTCGGCGTGCTGCTCTACCAGCTGCTGACCGGACGTTCGCCCTATCGGCTGCTGAGCTACAGCCAGCTGCAGCTGGAGCGCGCCATCTGCATGGATGATCCGGTGCGTCCGAGCCAAATGGTCATTTCCAAATTGAGCGGCGAAAAGGATGTCGACCGCAGCCGGATCTCCGATCGCCGCGGGCTATCACCGCAGCGGCTGCGCGCCCGCCTGAGCGGCGATTTGGACGCCATCGTGGCGATGGCGATGCGCAAGGAGCCGGACCGCCGCTATCCGTCCGTGGAGGCATTGGCGGATGATCTGAACCGGCATCTGCTCGGTCAGCCGGTGCGCGCAAGGCACGGAGATTGGCGTTACAACACCGTCAAGTTTCTGCGGCGGCATCTGTTGGCGGTAGCCGGCGTCGCCGTCGCGTTCCTGGGACTTGCCCTCTTTGCGGGCGCCATGTTCTGGGAGAATCACCGTATCGAAATGGCGAGAGACGCCACCGCCCAAGAACGCGATCGGGCGCAGCAGGTGTCGGCGTTCTTGGTCGACGTGTTCTCTCAAGCCGATCCTTTCAACGCCCAAGGCAAGGAACCGACTGCCAAGGACCTGCTGGACCGGGGCGCGGAGAAAATCTCGGGGAACTCGAACCTCCAGCCGGAAGTGCGCGCCCAGCTTCTCGAAAGCATCGGCCTTGCCTATAGACGTCAAGGCTTGAGCGAGCGGGCGATTCCGTTGTTCGAACAGGCCGTCGCCATACGGCGTCAGGAACGCCCGCTCAACAACGGCCACGTCGCCGTGGCGCTGGCGAATTTGGCACGCGCGCTGACCGACGCCGGTCATTTGATTTCGGCGGAAGCGTACTTGGAGCAGGCGGTCGCGCTGTCGGAAGGCAGCGGCGATGCTCAAGCAAGTGCCACGGCGGACATTTTGGTGCAATTCGGCAATTTCGCACTCGACGCCAAGAGCGATCCGGCGCGCGCATCCGAGTTGTTCAGCAAGGCGCTCAAAATCTACAGGGGCTCGATCGGCGATCAGAATCTGCAGGCGGCCGCGGCGCTGAACGGCCTCGCGGCCGCGGCGGTATGGACGGACGATTATTCTCTGGCCGAGCATTATCAGCGTGAAGCCATGGGCATCTTCCAATCGAATGTCAGCCGCAACCATCCTGACAACGCAGTCGGCCTGGCGACTTTGGGATACATACTGACGCAGCGGGGAAAGTACGCGGAAGCCGAGCAGGTCCTGAACGAAGCGTTGCAGATCGAACGCAACGTATTCGGAGCGGACAATCCACGCATCGCCGCGATCGAGGCGGATTTTGGTCTTCTGTACGATCGGGAAGGGGACATGAGCCGCGCCATTGCGGCGACCGAGAGCGCAGTCAAGATCACCCGGGATCGGCGCGGTCCGAACCACTACATGGTGGGATACTATCTCGACGCTCTGGCAAACCTGTTCTTGAAGGCCAATAATCTCCCGGCCGCGGAGACCGACGCCCGCCAGGCGCTTGCGGTCTATGCCCAGGCGTTGCCCGCGCGTCATCTGTATGTCGCCTCCGCGCACCAGCTCCTCGGCGAAGTGCTGCTGCGGCGCGGGGCGCTGGTGGCCGCAGAAGCGGAACTGCGTGCTGCGCTGGACATGAACGTAGCGCTCGCCGGAGCCGACAGCTGGCGTGCCGCGCGCAGCGAGGCGAGCGTCGGCTGGGCGCTGATCCAGCACGATAAGGCTGAAGAAGGCGAGCCCATGCTCCTGGCGGCTCGCTCCAAACTGCTGGAGAAGGTGGGGCCCCAACACCCCGCCACACAGCAGGCGACCGCTTGGCTGGTCGAGTATTACCGCGCGCATCATCGCAATGACGATGCAGCACGGGTTCTCGCGGCGCCTGACAAGCGGTAAGCTTGAGGAACTATCCGGCCGGCACGGGGTCCGCCCCGCTATGATGGCGAAATACGCCCACCTTTAGAGGAGTCTTGATGTCTATAAAAACACGATTCGCTTCCATGCTGCTCGTCCCGGCCCTCGCCACCGCCGCAATTGTAAATGTTGCCGAAGCGGGCGCTGCACGTGAGGAAGGCCGCCTGCTCACGGCGACCCAAGTGCTCGAAGAAGTGCAAGCCATGCCGGACGAACAGATACCGGACGCCCTGCTCTCCCGTGCCTATGGAATTGCCGTGATTCCCGATGTCACCAAGGTGGCCTTCATATTCGGCGGCCGCCACGGCAACGGCGTGTTGGTCGTACGCGATAAACTGAACTCGCCCTGGAGCAACCCGACGTTCATTTCGCTCACAGGGGGGAGCTGGGGCTTTCAAGTCGGAGCTCAGTCCTCCGACATCATTCTGGTGCTCACCACCAAGACCGGCATCGAAGGTATCGCCGGGGGCAAGCTCACCTTGGGCGCGGACGCGTCGGTGGCAACGGGACCGGTCGGCCGGCAAGGCTCGGCCGCGACCGATATCGGTTTCCATGCCGAAATCTACTCCTATGCACGGACTCGCGGATTGTTCGGCGGCATTGCACTGGACGGTAGCGTCATCTCGATCGACCGGTCGGCCAACGCCGCGCTGTACAACAAGAGCGGAGTGACGGCCACGGAGATCTTCTCGGGCCAGGCACCGGCGCCGCCGCCCACCGCGCAGCGTTTCCTGGACCGATTGGCGCAGGCAACTCACACGGCCGTGCGCGGCTCACCGGCACCGCAAGCCGATATGCCGGCGACGTCGGCTGCACAGGCACCCGCACCCACCTCGGAGCCCCCGCGCACCTACCCCCTGGAACAGCAAAAATAGCAATGCTCGAGCCACCACTGCCCCCGCCGCCGCGATAGTCGCCGCCGCCCGCGCGGTGCGGCGTTGCCGCCTTCAGGCTGCGTGCGCGATCGGCGCGAAGCGGCGGGCGTTGCGGTATGGCTCGCAGGCGGCATCGAGCAGCGCGGCGGTCGCGGGCGTCCGATACGCGTTGCGGGAGGCGATGGTGCGGTTCTGCGGATCTCAGGCCGCGGCCGCTGAATCCGTCGACAGCTCCACCGGCTGCAGGGCCGCATCGACGGTCTTGAGCAGCACCGGCCGACGCCAGACACGTTTGACGTACTGCAATACCTTGCGAGTCCGGTCCGCATCCAAACCACGCCCATCCATCTGGCTGTCGTGCTGCAACACCAGGGTGCCGTCGCTGCGCACCTCGAGCACGGAAATGCGCGGAGCCCCGAAATTGTACTTCTCCGACAGCAGGTTTTCCTGCAGCTCCTCGATGTCCCCGGAGACGACTTTGACTTGACCATTCTGCTGCCGCTGATAACGGAACAGCCCCATGTCCGCGGCGATATCGTGCGTGAGGTGGTTGCGCACGAAGCTGAAATCATCGTCCTCGCGCATGATTTGCCGCGCTGCATCGATCCCCGAGTTCTTCACGATCTCTTCCCACAGGGTGAAGCCCAAATGATAGGGATTGACCGACAGCGAGACCTGCTCGCCGGCTGCAATCGGCCGCACGACGTCCGAATGGCACTTGATCGCATCGAGGTAGACCTCTTGCGGAATGAATTCCGCCTCGCGCAGCAGACGCGCATGCCAATAGGACGCCCAGCCCTCGTTCATGATCTGGGTGGCGTATACCGGATAGAAATAGAACGATTCTTCGCGCACCGCGAGAAAAATATCGCGCTCCCAACTCTCCATTTCCGGTCCATAGGTGGCGATGAACCACAACAGATCGCGCTCCGGATGCGGCGGCAGCGGCGCGCGGATCTTGCGCGTTTGCGGAGCCGCCGCTACGCCGCCGTCGAGCGCCGCAAAGCGGGCGCGAAATGCATCATCCGCCGGCTGCGTTGGAGCGGACAGATATTCCGGATAGTGCTCACGACGCAGCACTTGATCGACGTCGATGTACTGTTCCAACGACAGTGCCGCGTCCAACACCTGTTCCACGGCATTCAGTCCATAGGACTCTATGTCCCGCTGGATCTGCCGTGCATGGCTCGCCGCATGTTCGACGATGTGTTCGCTGCCTTGATCCTGGCAGCGGCGGAACAGCAAGTTGTTGTTGGAGAAATCCGCATGACCCAGCACGTGGGCGGTGACAAGAATGTTGTCTGCCAGGCCATTGCTCGATGCAAGGTACGCGTGGCCCGGATTGCCGGGAAACACCACCTCGAATAGCCGCGAATAGCCCATATGCCGCTGTACCAATTGATATATGTAGCGCGCGCCGAAAGACCAGTGCGGCATGCGTACCGGCAGACCATAGACGGCTATCTCGGTCATGAAGCTGTCGGGGACCGCCTCGAATATGACGGGTGACCACTGCAGGCCGAGCTTGCGTGCCAGCTCTTCGATTTGCGGCACATGGCTGCGCCACGCGCGCTTCATGGAGCGGCTCCGGCGGCCTGCGACTCGGCGGCAAAGAAATGGCGGACGGCCGCCGAGACGTCATCGGGTCCGGTAATCGAAAATCGCCCGCCCGGCAGGCCGGCGGCGGCTATGTCCTGAAACAGGCGGAATGTTTCGCTGGACAGATGACGGGTCGGGGTCACTGATATTTCGACATAACCGCAGTAGCGCGCCAGCTTGGCGATTCCTTCGAGCTCACTGTGAGCCGATGCCCGATCGTCCGCCGCATTGTCTCCATCCGACGCGTAGAACAGATAGACGTTGCAGTTTGCCGGATTGAAGCGTGCCCGCATGAGTTCGTGCACCTTGGCAAATCCGGTCGAGGCCACCGTGCCGCCGCTGCCGGTGACCTGGAAGAAATCCGCCTCGTTGAACTCCCAGGCGTCGGTGGTGTGCGCGACGAAGACGATGTCGAGGGAGCGATACTCACGCCGCAGCCCCACCGCCACCCAGAAGAAAAACGTCTTCGCCAACTGGCGGTCGCGCTCAGTCATGCTGCCCGAGACGTCGAGGAGAAAGAACACCGCGGCTCGAAGCGCCGGTAGGGGGCGGCGCGTCAATTGCCGAAAGCGCAGATCTTCGTCGGTGAACGACGGTGACGAGGTATCCATTGCACGGCGCTTGATGGATTCCTTGAACGAGCGGCGCCGGTCGAGCCGCGAGCGGGCACCACGTCGATCCAGCCCCTCGCGTTTCCAGTCCGCGTCCTCCGAAGGACCCACGCGCGGCTGCAGATTGGGCAGCTTCAAATCGTCCCACAACCAGTCGACGAGATCGTCGATCTTGAACTCGAGCAGCAACTCCGTGCCGCCGCGCTCCTTACCGCCGGCCCCCTTCTGCCCCGGACCACTCTGGGGGGTGCCCTGACCCAGCGTGTCACCCGGCTTGGCCTTGCCTTGCCCGACGCCCTGGGACTCGCCGTCGTCCAAGAGCCGAAATCGATAGTGCTCGAGCATGCGCACCGGCACACGCACCGTCCGGGTGCCGTGGTTGATGATATCGGCACCCGCCACGATCTGCGGCAGGTGTTCGCGGACCGCTTCACGTATCTTGTCGCTGTGCCGCAGCCAGTCGCGCGAACCGCGCGAAAAGAGTTCGTACCATCCATTGGTGGGCGGGCGCTCCTTCCCTGAATCCGAACTCATACAGGTACCATCTTTAGAATGGACACCATGGGGACGGGCTACTCCTGTGATAAGAGTGTTGTAACGTAATTGAGCGCCTCTTGGGCACTATGTTCGTCATAGCCGTATTCCTTGACCAACCGCTCCTGCACGACGGATATCTTTTGCCGCGCTTCTTCGTCCGGCCGGTTCGTGGATGTCACCAGCCGCAGCACATCGCGCCGCTCCTCGAACAGATACTGCTCTATTGCCTCTCGCACCCGCGCATGGCTTCCGAGCCGGAACTTCTCTCCCGCCTTGAACGCGACCATGGCCTTGCGTATCACTTCCTGCCGGAAGGACTGCTTACCCGACTCGGAAACCTTGATCTTCTCTTCCACCGAGCGCAGAAACCGTTCGTCAGGCGCCCTATTCTCGCCGGTCATCGGATCCGTCACCTGCCGCTGATCGAGCGACGCTTCGATCTCGTCGAGGTACTTCTCCAAGAGTTGCTGACCCTCCTCCTCGAAGGAAGCAAACAGAGCGCGGTGCACATCCTCCTTCACCCAGCGGTTATAGAATTCCTTCCGGGCCGTGACCAAGTGATCGAACCACTGCTTCTTTTGTTTGGCATCGACGCGCGCATCGCTGTCGATGGCGTCTTTCAGCGCAAGCAGCACTTCCATGCTGGTGAGGCTGCGCGCATTGCCGCGCGTGATCGCGTTTGAAATGGCATTGATCACGAATCGCGGGCTCACCCCGGCCAGACCTTCATCGGGTGACTCGGCTTTCAGCCGTACCATCTCGGTGTCCGAAAACCCTTCGACCGCTTCGCCGGCGAAAATCCGCACCTTCTTCGGCAGGTCCAGCCCTTCGCGCTCCGGCTTGCTGTGGCGGGTGAGAATCGCGAAGACGGCGGCAAGATGCAGCACGTGGGGGTCCAGATGTGTGTTGCGGAATGCCGATGCGCCTTGCACCAGCTTCTGGTAGATGCGTGCCTCGTCGCGGTACGAAAGCGCGTAAGGAACCTTGATGATCACCATGCGGTCGAGCAGCGCCTCGTTCTCCTTCTCCTGAAGGAATCTGTTGAATTCCGCCAGGTTGGTGTGAGCAAGTATCGTCTCATCGAGATAGATCAGGGGGAACCGCGCCACCTTGACGTTCTTCTCCTGAGTCATCGTCAGCAGCAGATAGAGAAACTCGCGTTTGACCTTCAGAATCTCGATCATCTCGAGCACGCCGCGGCTGGCGGCATACACCGCGCCGGACCAGGACCATGCGCGTGGATCCCCCTCATCGCCGACTTGCGCAACCTTCGACAAGTCGACGGATCCGACCAGATCCGCGATGTCCGCGGTCGAAGGATCGTGCGGCGCGTACGTGCCGATACCGCAGCGGGCAGCCTCCGAGAGAAAAATGCGCTCTACGGGCACGCGCAGGTGATCGCCGCCGTATTCGCGGTCCACATGGTCGCGCGCCCACGGGCTCAGCTCGCCGCTGATATCCACCCCGTAGGTTTCGCGAAATCCGGCACGCAGGCTTATCGGAATCAGATTCAATGGCGATTCGCGCAGAGGCGAGCCCTTCACGGCATACAGGGCACCTTCATCCGTGCGGCTGTACTCCTCCAGGCCTCGCTTCAGCAGTATGGCCATGGTCGACTTGCCGCCCGACGGGGGGCCGAGCAACAGCAGCAACCGGCGTCCGACGTCGGAACCCGCCGCCGCGGCCTTGAAGTAGTCCACCACGCGCCCGAGCGGCTCATCGACGCCGAACAATTCGCGTTTGAAGAGCTCCCTCGCCTTGAGGGAGTCGCTGGCCGGCAAATCACGACCATGCCAGAGCAGCATGTCCCATATGTATTCGTGGCTGGTGCGTACCAGGCGTACCGGGCTCGTCGGCACGATCTGGGTCAGGAAATCGCTGAAGGTTCCCTCCCAGCGCTGCGCGCGGTGCTGCCTGCTGTAGGCGCTCAGGGATTCGAGGAAGTCCTCGGACTTGGACCCATCATTAGACTGTGATGCTCCCATCATCCAACCTCCGATCAGGATTTAGACAGGGCTCTCAGACAAATCGCAACGCTCGGCTCCAGTTAAAAGCAAATGGCCCAAGCAATGTGTGACCGCGTTCAACTCCTGACGATATCGTCAATTAGAGAGGTCACCGCTCCAAATTGTTCCTCTCAATTAAAACCAGTGGCTATGGTATAGCACGATTGCACGACAGACCCACGCCTGTTGCGGGATCGCCCGATTCACAGGGCGCGTGGAAACCACGAAGCGGCGGCTGTGGTATTCTAAGCGACTGTTTTGTGAGCAACTTGCCTCGGCCCGGGCCGGCCGCCTGTGTGGGTGCCGCCTGCGATGATCGGCGCGACATCATTTCTCACTGGCAAATCAGAGACGTATGTTGCCAACGGCACTCGACTCGCCGCCTCTCGCACACACTGCCCTAGATCCACTGCCAGGAGCCTGTCCCATAAATAACTCACTCGCTGCGCCGCGTCTTTTCGCGCCGGGCGGCGTTGCGCCTCCTCGCCATAGTGCCCGCCATGGCTCGTCGGCGCGCCTTGCCCGGCACGAAAATCCGCTGGCGGATCGAGCAAGTTATTTATGGGACAGGACACTAGTCTTGCATTCTGAGAACAATCATCGACAATGAGATGGAGGCCGACTTGGCGATAACATAATAATTTCCATGAAAAAACAGTCCATACTGGCATGCAGCGCTCTGGCCCTGCTGCTTTCTTGCGCTCACGTTGAACCCGCTGCCGCGCAGTCATCGTCCATACCATTACCCATACCTCAGGTGCTGAACGCGCTCAGTTCGGTGCATCCGCTCGCGGAGGTCGCCCTTGCGCCAGACGGAAAGCACCTGATCTATGGAGACGTGGTGACCGGAAAGCGCGGTGATGCTGACGTCGATGTATCAGCCCTTTGGATCGTGAACGCGAAAGACGGTACCGGCGCGGTGCGATTGACGGCCTGCCCCGGCTCAGTGTGCGACGAACACAGCGCCGCCTGGTCGCCCGACGGCAAACAGATCGTGTTCGTCACCACCGACGCGCAAGAGCAAACCCAACTGGCGGTCGCCTCGCTCGATGGACGCGACGCGAAAATCATCACCCACGCGCACGGCCCGCTCGACACCGCACGATGGTCGCCCGACGGCACACGGATCGCCTTCCTCTACTCGGAGGGTGCGCCGAAGACCCCAGGCCCCCTCAATCCGCTCACTCGCGATGCGGGTGTGCTGTCATCGACCGTGTATGAGCAGCGGCTGGCGGTGGTACCTGCTCATGGCGGCGAACCGACACTGCTCGGCCCTGCTGATCTCAACATCTACGAATACGATTGGTCGCCCGACGGCACGCGCTTCGCCGTGACCGCGGCACACGGCTCTGGTGATGACAATTGGTGGATAGCCGAACTCGACTTGTTGGACGCTCGAAATGGAGCCATCAGTACTTTGTTGAAGCCGCCGCTGCAGATCGCCTCGCCGCGATGGTCCGGAGACGGCTCACGCATCGCGTACATCAGCGGCGTCATGAGTGACGAGGGCATAACCGGCGGTGACGTCTATTGGATGCCTGCAGGCGGCGGCATGCCCGTCAACGCGACTCCGAACCTGCCTGCCTCGGTGAATACGATCACCTGGAACGGCTCGAACAAACAGTTGATCGCGACCGAATTTGCCGCCGGAGAAGAAGTGCTTGCGGCCATCAATGTCGATACGAAGTCGCAGCGCGAGATTTGGCGCGCTCCGCAGATGATCTGGGCCAACAGCCTGCTCGGCTTTGCGCCCGGCGATGCCGGCATCTCGCTGTCGAAGGACGCAACCTTCTCGGCGATCATCCGCCAATCCTATACCTCACCCCCCGAAATCGAGACCGGAGCACCCGGCAAGTGGAGGCCGATCACGAAGGTGAACGCGGGTGTGCATCCTATTACCGGCAACGCGAAGAACGTGTTCTGGAAGAGCGATCGTTTCAGCGTGCAGGGCATGCTGATCGAACCGGCATCGATCGTTCCGGGGAAGAAGTATCCGCTCGTCGTCGTGGCGCACGGCGGCCCGGCGTATGCACATTATCCGCTCTTCCCCTCGAGCGCGGACGCCTTCGATGCGGCGCTGGCGAGTCAGGGCTACTTCGTGTTCAAGCCCAATCCCCGCGGCAGCTACGGTCAGGGCGCGGCGTTCACCGAAGCGAACATCAAGGACTTCGGCTACGGCGATCTGCGCGACATATTGAATGGTCTCGACGCCGTGCTGAAAACTGCGCCGATAGACCCCCAGCGAGTCGGCATCACCGGCTGGAGCTACGGCGGCTACATGACGATGTGGGCGTTGACCCAAACCGACCGCTTCAAGGCTGCGGTCGCCGGCGCCGGATTGTCGGATTGGCTGAGCTATTACGGCACGAACAACATCGATACGTGGATGATTCCCTATTTCGGCAAATCGGTATACGAGGATCCGAAGGTCTACGAGCGCAGCTCGCCGATGACCTTCATCAAGCACGTGTCGGCACCCACCCTGATCGTGGGCGGTGATCGCGATGCGGAAGTGCCGATAACCCAGTCCTATGAATATTGGAACGCGCTGCGACGCCTCGGTGTGAAAACTGAATTCGTCGTTTACCCCGACGAGGGCCACTTTTTCTTCAAGCGCTCTGACCAGGGTGACGTGATGTCCCGGCTGGTCAACTGGTTCAACACCTATTTGCAACCGGGCTCGTGACCGGAGCCGGCTCACTCACCCATTGCAAATTTATAGCGCACCGATGGAAGCTCCGCCATCGGTGCGCCTCGAACCCGCAGGTCGGCTATGACGGTGTGCTGCTCGCCATCTTGGCTGAGGCTACGATGCTACGCGGCCACTGGGCGGCCATTTGATTAGCCCGCCGATAACTCCGCAATTTTGAAGGGGACTCCGCATCCCCCCAACCCGCAGTATCCATCGGGATTCTTCGCCAGGTACTGCTGGTGATATTCCTCGGCGTAATAGAATTCCGGAGCGGCGATGATTTCGGTGGTGAGGCTGCCGCGCCCCGCCCTGGCGAGCGCCTGCGCGTAGACTGCGCGCGATGCTTCCGCGAGCCGCTGCTGTTCGTCGCCGTAGGTATAGATGCCGGAGCGGTACTGAGTGCCGACATCATTGCCCTGCCGCATGCCCTGCGTCGGATCGTGCGACTCCCAAAAGACCTTCAGCAAATCTTCGTAGCTCGTCTCTTTGGTGTCGAATACCACTCGCACCACTTCGTTGTGTCCCGTCATGCCGCTGCACACTTCCTCATAGGTCGGATTGGGCGTGAATCCGGCGGCGTAGCCGACTGCGGTCGCATAAACGCCGCGGAGTTGCCAAAACTTGCGTTCGGCGCCCCAAAAGCAACCCAAACCAAACAGCGCAAGTTCGGTTCCGAGCGGAAACGGGGCCACGATACCATTGCCTGAAACGAAGTGACGTCCGGACACTCGCATGGGATCGCGGCGTCCGGGAAGAGCTCGTTCGCGCGTCGGCATGACAGCGGCTTTTCTGAATAGGGACATGACCACAGTGTGTGGCCGGCACCGTCCTGTTTCAAGCCCAAACCAGACGGCGGGCTCGGGATCCGTTCAGGGATTCGACTGACGGGCTATCGGTGGATTTGCATCACTGGGTGCAGGGAGGGACGGCGATGTCGGCTCGACCGGCACCAGCGGCAACTGATAGGCATCGACTTTGGTTTTCGCTTCCTGCTCCTGCCGCTGCTTCTCTTGCACTATCCGCAGCTTCTCGCGGCTATGCTCGAATTCCTCCATGCGCTTCGCCTCTTGGGCCGGCTCGTTTTGGCTGGCCAGACGCTCAACGGCGATTCGGGCATTCAGGCAATCCGAATCGCTACGGGCCTTGGATGGACTCTGGTTGCACTTCATCAGCACCCCATCGAGGGTCACGCGATCCTCCATGAGGTCGGCTACCGTCATCGGCGGAATGCGCCGCGGACTACAGGCTGCTGTGGCCAAAATCACGGCCCCCAGACACCCGCACGCGACGATTGATTTGATCGGAATTGTCATATTGCTTCCCACTGACCATGGTACTCAAAAGCCGCCGCGGCGCGACGTTCCGCCTGTGACGCATCTCACGCCTTGAGATGTTCCTTGCCCAGATCTCTCGGATTTTGCGGCATGTGCACCCTCCGGGGCAGGATTGGCGCCCGTTTGACCCCGCCGCAGCGCATGTGTACCGTTCCCGACCATGTCTACACCCAAACCCCCAAAAGAAGCACAGCCCGATTTTGAGACGGCCATGCGCGACCTCGAAGAGCTGGTGGAACGCCTCGAACAGGGCGACCTGCCGCTCGAGGAATCGCTGGCTGCGTTCGAGCGCGGCGTGATGCTGACTCGTGCCTGTCAAACCGCCCTCAAAGAGGCGGAACAGAAAGTCGAGATCCTGCTCAAGAAGGCAGGTGAGTCTGCAATCGAAGAGTTCACGCCGGACGAATCCAAAGCCGGCTGAAGTACCCGCCGTGAGCGCCGGCTGCCCGCCGGGCGTCCCGGGGAGCTAGGAAGAAGCGCTGCCTCTCTCGGCGTTTTGCAAACGCCCGATCATGCTGCGCAGGAACACTTGATTGAAGCGCAGTTGACACTCGGCTGACACCTGCTCGAGAAGCGTGGAGCTGACCTTCATCACCGTCACGGAGCCGGCGGCATTGATGGTCGCGGTGCGCTTTGCCCCCCGCACATAGCTGGTCTCGCCGAAGCAATCACCGTTCTCCAGATATCCGAGCGCCCGCCCGAGACGCTGCACGCTGACGCGCCCTTGCACGATGATGTAGAAGCGATCGTCCATTTCGCCTTCCTTGACGATCTCCTCCGCGTCGGCATAGTCCTGCCAGCTGCTGGCGCGCAGAACCTCCCAGATTTCGCCATGCGAAAATTCATGGAAGAACTTCAGCTTGCGCAGCAGGCTGAATTGCTCCTGCTGATCGATGCGATTGTATTGAGCGCGCAATTTCTGGTGCACGCGCGTGAGTTCGGCGGCAAAGTCCAGCCCGGTCTTGTAGCGCTTTTCCGGCTCCTTCTGCAGCGCCATCGCGGTCACGTTCTCGAGCTCCTCGGGGATCTCGGGGCGCAGCGTGTGAATGGGCGGCGGAGTGGCGAACACGATCTGGTGCAGCAGCTTTTGCAAATTGCCCGCCCGGAATGGCCGGGTTCCGGTCAGAAGCTCGTACATCACCGCACCCAACGAATACAGATCGGAACGGTTGGTGAGCTCGATCGACTGGACTTGCTCGGGCGACATGTAGGATGGACTGCCCGCGATCCCCTCGATCCGCGAGATCTCCGAATCGGCCACCAAGGCGATTCCGAAATCGATGATGCGCACGTCACTATCGAGAGTGAGCATGATATTGCTGGGTTTGATGTCGCGGTGGATGACCCCGCGGCTGTGCGCATAGTGCAGCGCTCGCGCCGCCTTGTACACCAGTTCCACCACATCGTCGATGCGCAGCAAGTTGTCGGGCCGGCAATAGGCCGCGAGGGTGCGGGCACCGTGCACATGCTCGGTCACGATGTAGCAATGGCCGTTCTCTTCGCCTGCGTCGTAGATCGGCAGAATGTTCGGGTGCTGCAGCATGCCGACCATGTGCGCTTCGGAGAGGAACATCTTGCGCGCGATGCGTTTGCGGCTTTCATCGCCGCTGGCGTCGACGTTGTACACCTTGATGGCGACGTCGCGGCCGTAGTAAGGATCGTGCGAGAGATATACGACGCCCGTGCTGCCGCGCCCCACTTCGTTGATGATCACATACTTGCCGATCTTTTCGGGCAAGGAGGCTCGGCCGTTCTGGGGCTTCACTTGAGTATTTAGACGAGTATTGGTCAAGGGTAACCGTGCGCTGCAGGGCGTAGTCAACTGAGTGACGCAGAGGATACTGGGGAGACCGGAGCTAAACTGTGATTTGGGTCGAGGCTTGGGCGAAGTGATCCCATCCGCGCACGCCGGGCGCGAATTCCTTGCCATTCAGCGACCAGATCACACCGCTTCCGGAGCGCAAGTCGCCCACCACGGTCAAGCTTAAGTTCAATCGCGCCGCCGCCGCCTCGAGATCGGCAAGCCGCGGCGCCGGTACCGCGAGCAGCAACTCGTAGTCGTCGCCCGCCGCCAGCGCCCAATTGCGCGCTTGGGCCGCAGGCACCGCGGCGCGCATCGCCTCGGACAACGGCAATCGCTCGACCGAGACATGTGCGGCAAGACCGCTCGCCTGAGCGAGCTTAGGCAAATCCCCGATCAATCCATCGGACAAGTCCATCGCCGCCGTCGCAACACCGCGCGCTGCCAAACCGAAGCGCACTCTGGGCGACGGGTATTCGAAGCGCCGAATGAGTTCCAGGGCCGCGGGGCGGATGCCGGCGGCCGGCGGCGCGCCGAGAAAATGCAGACCCGCGCCGGCATCACCCAGCGTGCCGGTCACCGCCAATAGATCTCCCGCGCCTGCGCCGCTCCTGCGCAGCGCCGCGCCGTGCGGAACGTGTCCCATGATTTGCACGCTGACCGTCAAGGGACCCCGCGTGGTGTCGCCGCCGACCAATGCGACTGCGTTGGCATCGGCAAGCTCCATGAACCCCGTGGAGAATCGCTCCAGCCAAGCGGTGTCCACGTTCGGCATGGTAAGCGCCAGTGTCGCCCATGCGGGAGTGGCGCCCATGGCGGCCAAGTCGCTCAGGTTGACGGCAAGGGCACGATGGCCTATCGAGCGTGCATCGGTGCCTTCCGGAAAATGGCGTCCTGCCACGATGGTGTCCACGGCGGCCACCAATTCCGTATCCGGTGGCAGCGCGAGCACCGCGGCGTCATCGCCGATCCCGAGGATGACGCCGGATTGCGCCGCGTGGCGGCGCCGAAAGAAGCGGTCTATCAGTTCGAATTCGCCGAGAGCGGGGGTCTCTGCGTTCATGGCGCCGGTCAGATTCGGTCGAGTCCGTACTCGTGCGGCCGCAATTCCTTCGCGGCTCGATCCAACACGGCATTGACGAATTTATGTCCATCCGTCGCGCCGAATTGCTTGGTCAGCTGCACCGCCTCGGCGAGTGCCACTCGGTACGGCAATTCGGGGCATGACTCCAGCTCATGCAATCCCAGCCACAACACCGCGTGTTCTATCGGATCGAGTTCGGGCGGCGGAATCTCGCAGAGAAGCGCGAGGCGCGCATCCAACGCTTCTCGATTCGGCGCGATCGCTGCGATCAGCGCCCGGAAATAATCCAAATCCACCCGCTCCGCCTCCGGATCGGCGGCGTATTCCTGCTGCGTATCCATCCATGGACGCGGATTGATCTGGAGTTGATACAGCGCCTGCAGCGCCAATCGGCGCGCAAGACTGCGGGCCCGATGGCTCGGGGAGCCGGAGCGGGCCTTGCCGGGCGCATGCCGGTCGGCGGCCTCCTTGCCCGCGTCGGAGCGCTTGCCGGTCACTCAAGGTTCCAGGCGGCGCAACAGATTGGCCATTTCTATCGCAACCAGCGCGGCATCGGCGCCCTTGTTGCCGGCCTTGCCTCCGGCGCGATCCACGGCCTGCTCCGCCGTGTCGGTCGTCAACACGCCGAATGCAATCGGCACACCGGACTCGAGGGCAATGCGCGCAATTCCCCCGGCGCATTCGCCCGCGACGTAATCGAAATGCGGAGTCTGTCCACGAATCACGGCGCCGAGCGCGATCAGCGCCTCATAACGGCGCGACAGCGCCAGCTTGCGTGCCACGATGGGAATATCGAAAGCTCCCGGGACCCGCACGATCTCGATTTGCTTCTCATTCACCCCGTGACGCTTGAGCGCATCGAGAGCGCCGCGCACCAGAGGTTCCACCACGAAATCATTGAACCGCGCGGCGATGAGCGCAAAGCGCAGATCGCGCGCCAGCAATTCCCCTTCGATTATCTTCGGCTGATCATTGGGCACGAGTCTTTCCTCACGATAGATTGGCGCGAAGTATAGCCTTCGCGGCTGTCATTCGCCGCCATCGACATAGTTGGTCACTTCCAGATCGAAAGCGGCGAGACCCTGCAGCTGCTTCGGGGCGCTCAACACGCGCATGCGCTTCAGCCCGAGATCCTTGAGGATTTGCGCACCTATCCCATAGGTTCTAATGACGGTGGCGCCCGGGTGGCGGGGGTTCTCGGTCTTGGCATCCAGCATCCGCACGCTGTCCATGATATGCCGCGGCGTTTCTTCGGGCCGCAGGATGACGATGACGCCGGATTCTTCGTTCGACACCCGGCGCATGGCCGCATGCAGCGGCCAGCCGAGCCGCTCATTGCGCACACCCACCATGTCCCGCAGCGTGTCGTTGATGTGCACGCGCACCAGGGGTGGCTGGGCGGAGTTCAAGTCGCCCTTGACCAACGCGATGTGCACGGTCTTGTTGACGTGATCCTCGTAGCAATGCAGCCGGAAATCGCCGTACTCCGTCTGCACGGTTTCCTCGTAGATGCGCTCCACCGAGCGCTCGTTCTTCAGACGGTAGCGAATCAGATCCGCGATGGTGCCGATCTTGAGGTCGTGCGTCTTCGCGAACAGCTCCAGATCCGGCCGCCGCGCCATGGTGCCGTCATCGTTCAGGATCTCGACGATCATGGCCGCCGGCGAAAATCCGGCGAGACGGGCCAGATCGCAACCCGCTTCCGTGTGGCCGGCGCGCGTCAGCACACCGCCGGGCTGCGCCATCAAGGGGAATATGTGGCCCGGCTGACGCAGATCCTCGGGTCTCGCATCCGGCGCGACCGCAGACTTGACCGTGTGCGCGCGATCATGCGCGGATATACCCGTGGTCACGCCTTCGGCGGCCTCGATCGACAGGGTGAAGTTGGTGCGATGCGTGCTGTCGGTGTCGCTCACCATGAGCGGCAGGCGCAACTGGCGGCAACGGTCGCGCGTCAGCGTGAGACATATGAGGCCCCGTCCGTAGCGCGCCATGAAGTTCACGTCTTGCGGACGAACGCTGTCCGCCGCCATGATCAGATCGCCTTCATTCTCGCGATCCTCATCGTCCATGATCACCGCCATCTTGCCGCGGCGCAGGTCTTCGAGAATTTCGTCTATCGTATTGAACGTGGGCATTGGGTCTTACTCTTCAGTTGTCGTCATGAGCCGCTCCAGATAGCGGGCGATCACGTCGATTTCGATGTTGACGCCGTCGTCGATTCCCAGCTCGCCGAGCGTGGTGACATTAAAAGTATGCGGAATGATGTTCACGTCGAAGCTGCGGCCCTCGACCTTGTTGACCGTCAGGCTCACGCCGTTGACGCATATCGAACCCTTGGGCGCCACGAAGCGCATCAGCGATGCCGGTAATTCGAACTCCAGGCGCCATGAACGCGCATCTTGATCGAGCGCCTTCAGCCTGCCCACCGCATCGACGTGTCCGCTGACCCAGTGGCCGCCCAGGGCGTCGCCCGCGCGCAGGCTGGGCTCCAAGTTCACCCTCGACCCCGGACTCAGCGCCCCCAGCGTCGTTTTGGCCATGGTTTCCCGCGAAACGTCCGCATAGAAACATGTCCCGTCCTTGCGGGTCACCGTCAGGCAAGCGCCTTGCACGCTGACGCTGTCGCCTATGGCAATGCGATGAAGCTCGAGCGCCGCGGCGTCGACTGCCAATTCCAAGTCGCCGCTCTTCTCCGCCATGGAGATCACTCGGCCCGTCGCTACGATGATTCCGGTAAACATGATTAGGACTTCTTTGGTATGAGAGTGAGGCGAAGGTCGGCCCCGATGCGCTGCACATCTTTGAATTCGAATGCGGGCAAAGAGCCCGGCGGCCCCAATCCACTGACGTGCAGTAGCGGGGCGGCATCGGCGCCGAGCAGGGCCGGTGCGACGTACAACACGAATTCATCCACGAGGTTCGACAGAACAAAGGCTCCGGCCAGACGCGGTCCGCATTCGACCAGCAATTCGTTGATCTCGAGCTCGGTCAAACGCCGGACCACCGCGTGCAGATCCACCCCACCGGCCGCCCGCGGCAGCCGCTCGACTCTCGCAGAATCCTGCGAACGCACCGGAGCGTCCGGCGCGGCGAATACCAAGGCGCCATCCCCGTGAAACAGCCGCGCACTCGTCGCGCACGTGAGCATGGGATCGAGCAGCACCCGCAACGGCTGTCTGACCCAGGAGCCGTATTGCCAATCGCACGTCGAGCCGCGGATCGTCGGCGCGTACCGTGCCTGCGCCGGTGAGTATCGCGCCGCTGCGCGCCCGCCAAACTTGAACGTCGGCGCGCGCCTCCTCGCCGCTGATCCACGCTCGATCTGCCGGACGCAGGCGCGGTGCGCGCATCCAGGCTCATGGCCAGCTTCAGCCGGACGAAGGGGCGGCCGCGCTCGAAGCGCGAGAAGAATCCGACATTGAGCTCGCGCGCCTCCGCAGCGAGTATCCCGACCGACACGGAAATTCCCGCTGCCTGCAGCCGCTCCGAGGCCACCGCCTGCGACCCGCGGGATTCGGATCGACGGTGCAGCACACCACTCGCGCACGCCGGCCGCGATCAACGCGTCCGCGCAGGGAGGCGTGCGTCCCGTGTGGCTGCAGGGCTCGAGCGTGACGTACGCCGTCGGCGCCCCGGGCGCCGGGACCCGCGGCGCGCAGCGCCAAGACCTCCGCATGCGCCTCGCCCGCCCGCACATGCCAGCCCTCGCCCAATACCCGGTCGTCCCGTACCACCACGCAGCCGACTCGCGGATTCGGATCGGTGGTGTAGAGGCCGCGGGCGGCAAGCTGCAGCGCTCGCGCCATGTGCGCTTGGTCCCGCGGCGACGCGGCGGAATGCTGCAGTGCTCCGGCCTCGTTCATTGACTCTCGTCGCTCTCTTCGTCGCCGGGCAGCAGAGGCAGCTGATCCTTGCTCGGTTCGCGGCGGCGCCGATGACGGCGCAATTGATCGATTTCGGTACGAAAGGCTTCTATGTCTTGGAAACTGCGGTAAACAGACGCGAACCGCACATAGCCCACCTCGTCCAGATGCCGCAGCTCCTCCATGACCATCTCACCGACGCTTCGCGACGCGATTTCCCGCTCGCCCAAGCTGCGCAACTTGTGGCAAATTCTCGCCACCGCCGCCTCGATGGCATCCCGGCTGACGGGGCGCTTTTCGAGCGCTTTCTGCATTCCGTGGAGCAGCTTTGTTCTCGTCGAACGGCTCGCGGCTGCGGTCGCCCTTGACGACCGTGGGCAGCAGTAACTCCGCCGCCTCGAACGTAGTGAAGCGTTCAGTGCATTCCAGACATTCGCGGCGCCGGCGAATCTGCCGCCCTTCGCCCGCGAGGCGCGAGTCGATAACCTTAGTCTCCGTGTGACCGCAAAAAGGACAATGCATGGGAAGTAGTTAATCCGGTCCCGATGCGGACCGCTCCGCGGCTAACCATACACGGGAAATCGCCGGCATATTTTCACCACCTCGGCCCGCACCCGCTCCACCGCCGATTCGTCGCCCATGTGGTCGAGCACATCCGCGATCCAAGTCGTCAACTGCCGCACTTCGGGCTCCTTGAAGCCGCGGGTCGTGACGGCGGGTGTGCCGATGCGCAATCCGCTGCTGATGGCCGGCGGGCGCGGATCGTTGGGTACCGCGTTCTTATTGACCGTGATGTGCGCGCGGCCGAGCGCCGCATCGGCGTCCTTGCCGGTGATGTTCTTGTCGATCAGGTCGAGCAGGAACAAATGGTTGTCGGTGCCGCCGGACACGATCTTGTAGCCGCGCTGCTGCAGAACCTGGGTCATGGCCCGCGCATTGGTGACCACCTGCGCGCTATACACCTTGAACTCCGGCTGCAGCGCCTCGAGCAGCGCCACCGCCTTGGCGGCGATCACGTGCATCAGCGGCCCGCCCTGCGTGCCCGGAAACACCAGCGAATTGAATTTCTTGTGCAGGTCGGCATGCGGCCGCGCCAGAATCAGGCCACCGCGCGGGCCGCGCAGAGTCTTATGGGTCGTCGTGGTCACCACATCGGCGAACGGCACCGGGTTAGGATAAACACCCGCGGCCACGAGCCCTGCGACGTGCGCCATGTCCACGAACAAATACGCGCCCACCGAATCGGCTATGGCGCGAAAACGCGCCCAGTCGATGACGCGCGAATACGCCGAAAACCCGGCCACGACCACTTTGGGGCGATGCTCTGTCGCCAGGCTCTGCACCTGGTCGTAGTCGATTTCGCCGCTGTCGGACTTGATCCCGTACTGCACGGCTTTGAACAATTTGCCGGAGAAATTCACCTTGGCACCGTGCGTCAAGTGCCCGCCGTGGTCGAGACTCATGCCGAGAATCGTGTCCCCGGGACTGAGCAAGGCCAGATACACGGCGGCATTCGCCTGGCTGCCGGAGTGCGGCTGCACGTTGGCGTAGGCGGCGCCGAATAGCTGCTTCGCCCGGTCGATCGCCAGTGTTTCCGCGACATCGACGAATTCGCAGCCGCCGTAGTAGCGCTTGCCGGGATAGCCTTCGGCGTACTTGTTCGTGAGCACCGAGCCTTGCGCCTCGAGCACACGGGGACTCGCGTAGTTCTCCGACGCGATGAGCTCGATATGGTCTTCCTGGCGATTGCGTTCATCCGCGATGGCCTTCGCGAGTTCAGGATCGAAGCCGGCAATCGTCATTTGGGCGGTAAACATTGACTAGAGTCTCCGTGAAGATAGCCGAATATTGTAGCCGATTCGGCTAAGGTTCCCTAGGCGCCTGCCGGCGCCGTGATATTGACCGGTTGTCTCCCGCCAACCGGTCAAAATCCCTGGGTCGAGGTCCTGGCTGCCCGCCTCCGAGTGGGCGCTCCCTCTCCGGCAGCGGCGTGACAAGCCCTGGGGACTCGCGGATAATTCGCCCCGATCCCCCGCATCCCGTGCAACTCACTCAAATATAGGTACCAGATGGCTCAGTTCATTTACACCATGAACCGGGTAGGCAAGGTCGTGCCGCCCAAGCGCATCATATTGCGCGACATTTCCTTGAGCTTTTTCCCCGGCGCCAAGATCGGCGTGCTGGGTTTGAACGGGTCGGGCAAATCCACCTTGCTGAAAATCATGTCCGGAGTCGACAAGGACATCGAAGGCGAGGCACGCGCGCAGGCCGGCATCAAAGTGGGCTACCTGCCCCAAGAACCGCTGCTGGATGAGGCCAAAACCGTTCGGGAAGTGGTCGGAGAAGGGGTGGGCGACGTACAGAGCCTGATCGACCGCTTCAACGCCATCAGCGATCGATTCGCCGAGCCCATGTCGGACGATGAAATGAATAAGGCTCTAGAAGAGCAGGCCAAGATGCAGGACAAAATCGATGCGGTCGGCGGTTGGGAACTGGAGCGAAAGCTCGAAATCGCAGCCGACTCCCTGCGCTTGCCGCCCTGGGACGCGGTGGTGGGGAAGCTCTCCGGCGGCGAGAAGCGCCGGGTTGCCCTGTGCCGCCTGCTCTTGTCCAAACCCGACATGCTGCTCCTCGATGAGCCCACCAACCATCTGGACGCAGAATCGGTTGCGTGGCTCGAGCACTTCCTCGAGGAATACCCGAGTACGGTGATCGCCGTGACGCACGATCGCTATTTTCTGGACAACGTCGCGGAATGGATTCTGGAGCTCGACCGCGGCCATGGAATCCCTTGGCAGGGGAATTACTCCTCCTGGCTGGAGCAGAAGGAGCAGCGCCTGGCGCAGGAAGAACGCCAGCAGGACGCGCTGGCGAAGACCTTGAAGCGCGAATTGGAATGGGTGCGCACCAATCCGAAGGCTCGCCAGGCAAAATCCAAGGCACGCCTGCAGCGTTACGAAGAACTGGCGTCGCAGGAATTCCAGAAGCGCAATGAGACCAACGAAATCTACATTCCTCCCGGAGACCGCCTGGGCGACCTCGTCATCGAGTGCAAGGACGTGCGCAAGGGTTATGGCGATCGTCTGTTGATCGATTCCTTGAGCTTCAGCCTCCCGGCGGGCGGCATCGTCGGCATCATCGGACCCAACGGCGCCGGCAAGACCACGCTGTTTCGCATGCTGTCCGGGGTGGAGAAGCCCGACGGCGGCGAGATCCGCTTGGGTCCCAGCGTGAAGCTCGCCTATGTCGATCAGTCGCGCCAAGCGCTCAACGACAAGAACACGGTGTGGCAGGAAATATCCGGCGGCCTCGATCTCATCAAGGTCGGCAATTACGAAACATCGTCGCGCGGCTACGTCGGGCGATTCAATTTCAAAGGCGTGCAGCAGCAACAGGTCATCGGCGATCTGTCGGGCGGTGAACGCAATCGCGTGCACCTGGCCAAGGTACTGAAGGCAGGCGGCAACGTCTTGCTGCTCGACGAGCCCACCAATGACCTGGATATCGAAACGCTGCGCGCCCTCGAAGACGCGTTGGTGGCGTTTCCGGGCTGCGCGGTGGTCATTTCGCACGATCGATGGTTCCTCGATCGCATCGCAACACACATCCTCGCTTTCGAGGGCGACTCACAAGTTGTATGGTTCGAAGGCAACTATCAGGAGTATGTTGAGGACTACAGGAAGCGCAAAGGCGAAGATGCCGCACAGCCGCATCGGATACGCTACAAACCACTGACAGGCTGAGGCCAGATCATGTACATCACTCCGCAAGACGAACTGCACGTCGAATATCAGGGCATCGCCCTGACCTGCCCGCACTGCCAGACGCTGACTCATCTCACGCCGGTGGCCACCCCGAAATTCGAGGATCTCAGCCACCGCAAACCGAAGCACGTCGGTATCGTATTCCGCTGCGACGCTTGCGCCGAGCCGATATTCCTCAAGTTCGTGGTCAGGGCCTATACCGCACTGCGGGTGGAACTCGCTTCGAACTACACCGAGATCGAGCGCGCGCGCGAGAATTTTCCGCTGACCTATCTTCCGGAAGAAGCGGAGAATCTGTTCAAAGAAGCGCTCAATTGCTACGCAGCGGGCTGTTTCAATGCCTTCGGGGCGATGAGCCGGCGCACTGCCCAATCGCTGTTCCGCGAGCTCGGCGAGCGCGGCAAGCTGGAGCTGTTCGATACGCTGCAGGAAATTCGCGCCCTGGCCGAACTCGACGATGACACTTTTTCCGCCTTACGCGCGGTGCTCTTCGGCAGCGACAGCGACCCCTGGCCGCATCAGCCCGATATCAACTCGGAGCGCGCAGGCATCCTGTTGGAGGTCATCCGCGATCTGCTGTATCAAACCTTCGTGCGCAAGGCGCGTCTGCTGCAGGCGATGACCTTTCGCAAGTACGTGTCTCCCGCGAAGCCGGAGGCAGGCTCGCAGTCCGAATCGAGTTCGACCAACGAGTTCCGAGTGCTGCGGTAGCCTGCCGCCGCTCTTTCGTCGGCAGGGCAGACGTTTCGACGTTTCCGCGGAAACGCGCCCGCCCATATTTTTCCAACAGGGACATTTGACCGATCTGGGGTGTTCCTACCGATCAATATCACGGTGCCGAGGCACTAAGCCAAAAACACCCGCGCGTTACGGAACAGGCGCATCCAACCGCCGTCCTCCGACCACTCCTTGGGCGCCCAGGAGTTCTGCACCGTCCGAAACACCCGTTCCGGGTGCGGCATCAACGAGGTGACACGGCCGTCCGCACTGCACAATCCGGCAAGTCCCAGCGCCGAGCCGTTCGGGTTGATAGGGATACTTTTCCGTGGGCTGATCGCGAGTATCCACATACTGCAATGTCACCAGGCGCTGGGCGAGCAGCTTGCCTGCGTCCGAGCCTGAATCGAATTCGGCTTGGCCCTCGCCATGCGCCACGGCGATTGGCAGCACCGAGCCGTGCATGCCGGCCAACAGCACCGAATGCGACGGCGGTACCCGCACCAGTGCCAAGCGCGCCTCATACTGCTCCGATCGATTGCGCACGAAGCGCGGCCAACTGTCGGCGCCGGGGATCAGTTCCTTGAGCGCCGACAACATCTGGCAGCCGTTGCACACGCCTAGAGTGAATGTCGCATCGCGCGCGAAGAACGCCGCAAATTCCTCGCGGGCCATACTGTTGAACAGGATCGACTTGGCCCACCCCTCGCCGGCACCCAAGACGTCGCCGTAGGAGAAGCCGCCGCAGGCGACGAGACCGTGGAATCGTCCCAAGCGCACCCGGCCGCTCAGAATATCGGTCATGTGCACATCGTAGGCATCGAACCCGGCGCGCGTGAACACGGCGGCCATCTCGGTCTGACTGTTGACGCCCTGTTCGCGCAGGATGGCGATCGCGGGCCGTGCACCGCTCGAGATGAAGGGCGCCGCGACGTCGTCGCGGGGTCGTAGCTCAAGGAAGCATGCAGGCCCGGATCGGCCGCATCGGTCAACCGCGAAAATTCCTCGCGCGCGCACTCCGGATTGTCGCGCATCTCCTGGATGCGGAACGACACCTCGCTCCAGCGCCGGTGCAAATCGAGCCGCGACGCCGAGTAGACGCATCCGGCCGTCCGCGCGCACTTGCACCTCGGATCCGGCGAGCGGTTCGCCGATATCTCGGATCAGTGCTGCCAAGCCGTGGCGCTCCAGCACATCGAAGCGCTCAGCAGCCCGTGCCGCCGACACCTGCAGCACCGCACCCAATTCCTCGGCGAAGCACGCGGCGATGGGATCTGCCGGCTCTCCTAAGTCGATGGCAAGTCCGCAATGGCTGGCGAAGGCCATTTCCAACACCGTGATCAGCACGCCGCCGTCCGAACGGTCATGATAGGCGAGCAGCAGGCCGCGGTCCTTCAACTCGCGCAGCGCCGCAAACAATGCGCTGCAGAAGACCGGGGCTGTCGAGATCCGCCGGCTCGCCGCCGCTCTTCGGTGTGTACTTGCGCCCAACAGCTCCCGCCGAGCCGGTTCTTGCCCGCGCCCAGATCGATCAACAGCAAGCGCGATGGCTGCGACAAATCCAATTCAGGCGTCAGCGTCGCGCGCGCATCGCGCACGGGCGCAAACGCCGAGATGATCAGCGAAATGGGCGCGACCACCGAATGATCTCCCGCTGGCATCCCGCCACGCGGTTCTCATGGACAAAGAGTCCTTGCCCGACCGGGATGGTGATCCCCAGCGAGGCGCACAGCTCCACACCCACCGCGCGCACCGTGGCATAGAGATCGGCATCCTCGCCCGGCTCGCCGCATGCAGCCATCCAATTCGCGGACAGACGGATATCGGTGAGGCTGCGGATGTCGGCCGCGAGAATATTGGTGATCGCTTCAGCGACGGCCAATCGTCCCGAGGCGGGCGCATTCAACACCGCCGCCGGCGTCCGTTCGCCCATGGCCATGGCTTCGCCGCCATAGCCGTCGTAACTATTCAAGGTCACTGCGACGTCGGCAACCGGGCACCTGCCAGGGGCCGACCATCTGGTCGCGGCTGATCATGCCGCCGACGCTGCGGTCGCCGATGGTGATCAGGAACGACTTGTCGGCAATGGTCGGCAGACACAGCAATCGATCGAGGGACTCGCCGATCGTCGCTCCGGCGGTCGAGAGTGCCGCTGCCGTCTTGCTGCACCGTGCGCACGTCGCGGGTCATGCGCGGCGCTTTGCCCAGCAACACCTCGATCGGCATGTCGACCGGCGTGGCGGACAGCAGGGGGTCGGTGACGAGCAGGCGGCCGTCGCCGGTGATCTCGCCGACCACGGCGTAGGGGCAGCGCTCGCGTTCGCACAGGGCCGCGAACAGCGCCACGCTGCCGGGGACCAGCGCCAGCACATAGCGCTCCTGCGCTTCGTTGCACCAGATCTCCATCGGCGACAATTCGGACTCGGCGCTCGGGATCTTGCGCAAATCGATGCGGCCGCCGCGCTGACTGTGCGCGATCGCCTCGGGCAGCGCGTTCGACAGCCCGCCGGCACCGACGTCGTGAATCAACAAAATCGGATTCGCATCGCCCATGCGCCCAGCAGCGGTCGATGACCTCCTGCGCGCGGCGCTGAATCTCGGCATTGCCGCGCTGCACCGAGGCGAAATCAAGATCCGACGAACTCTGTCCGCTCCCGACGGAGGAGGCCGCGCCGCCGCCCAAGCCGATCAACATCGACGGCCCGCCGAGAACGATCAGCGGCGCGCCCACGACGACGTCCTTCTTTTCCACGTCGCGCCTGCGCACATTGCCGAGGCCGCCGGCGATCATGATGGGCTTGTGGTAGCCGCGAATCACCGCGCGGCCGGATTCGAGCCTCCCGCTGCTCGAAGGTGCGGAAATAACCGCAGATGTTCGGGCGCCCGAATTCGTTGTTGAAGGCGGCGGCGCCCAAGGGCGCGGCAATCATGATGTCGAGCGCCGAAGCGATTCGTTCCGGCTTGCCGAAATCGCACTCCCAGGGCTGCAGCATGCCGGGAATTTTCAGATTCGACACCGAGTACCCGGTCAAGCCGGCCTTAGGTTTGGCGCCGATTCCGGTCGCGCCCTCATCGCGAATCTCGCCGCCCGCCCCGGTGGCGGCGCCGGGAAACGGAGAAATCGCAGTCGGATGATTGTGCGTCTCGACCTTCATCAAGATGTCGACGGGCTCGCGCTGTCCCGCAGTACCGATGGGTCCAGGGATCCGGAAAGAACCGCGTGGCCGGTGCGCCCTCGATGACGGCCGCGTTGTCGCGATAGGCGGACAGCACTCCGGCGGAATTGCGCGCGTAGGTGGCGCGAATCATCGCGAACAGCGACATCGGGCACGCGGCGCCGTCGACGATGAACTCGGCATTGAATATCTTGTGCCGGCAATGCTCCGAATTCGCCTGCGCGAACATCATGAGTTCGACGTCGGTGGGGTCTCGATTCAACTTGCCGAACGCTGCCACCAGGTAATCGATCTCGTCGGCGGAGAGCGCGAGCCCCCAATCGCGATTGGCCCGCGCAAGCGCCGCGTGGCCATCCGCGCCCAAGCTTCACCATCCGTAGCGGCCGCGCCGCGGCGCCCGCATGGAACAGGTCGTGCGGCACCGATCGTTTCGATCCAAATCGACTCGGTCATGCGATCGTGCAAGTGAGCCGCCAGGCGGCGCAGTTCCGCCTCGTCCAACGCTGTCGTGGATTCGATGAAGTACACCGTACCGCGCTCCACGCGCCGCACGGCGTCCAGGCCGCAGACATGCAAGATGTCGGTGGCCTTGCTCGACCAAGGCGATTCCGTGCCGACGCGCGGCGTGACCAGCACGCGCTGACCGCGGTTCTCGCGCAATGCAGTTCGCGAACCGTAGGTCAAAAGCTTCCCGAGCAGCCCGAGTTCGGATTCGGTCAGCGGCCGTGAATCGTCGACGAAGTGCAGCCAGCGGCAACTGAGCGCCGTGACGCGCGCATCCTGCGCCTGCAACGCACGCAGGCTGTGATCGAGGCGAAACTGCGACAGCGCCGGCGCGCCGAAAAGACTAAACATGCATCATTCTGGCAGGCCTACGGCTATTTGCGCGCGTTGGAATCTCCGCCGGGCGTGTAGATGGGGACGGGGAATTGAGCGACATTCGAACCTTCCAGAGCCACGATTTTACTGACACCCTGCTTCTTCACCTCATCGATGCGCAGCACCGAATGCATGGGTAAATAGGTACGCTTTACTTCGTTGAACTCGGCCTTTATCTTCTCTTCGGCAGGGTCGACGACCACGGTGGAGCGCTCGCCGAAGACCAGTTCCTCGACTTCGATGAAGCCAAACAGGCTGCCATGACTCACTTTTCGAGCGTAGATCTCATAAACCTTGCCTTGATTTACGAACTGAACTTTGAAAATGTGACTCGCGGCCATTTAGAAGGCTCCAACCATTGCTAGTATTTCACCATATTATACGGGCACTTAGCGCAAACCTGTCGACCCGTGGGAGGGATTGAATATGGCCTTGCGCTTACGCGTCGTCAGCGAACATGCAAGCCGCCTCGGCGAGCAAACCACCAAGCTGTTCGGCGTGCACGGCGGCACCATCGGGCGTTCGACTGACAATGAGTGGATTCTACCCGACCCTGAGCGTTACCTCTCGGGCAAACACGCCCGGGTCGATTTTCGGGCCGGAACCTACGTCCTGGTCGACACCAGTTCCAACGGCACCTATGTCAACGGCGCCCAGGTTCCCCTGGGCAAGTTCCACGACTACGTGCTGAAAGACGGCGATTACATCCGCCTCGGCGAATACGAGCTGCTGGTCAGCATCGACAAGAGCAACGACTTTCCGCCCGAAGAGAGTGCCATCGTGGCCTACGACGGGCAGTCGCCCTCCTCGGCAGTCAGGAAATCCACCGCCGACGACTTGGGGGCGGACCTGGACCTCAGTCAACTCCTGGAGCCCAGCGACCTCTCCATGGTCTCAGCGGCCGATTCCGGCGTCCGGCCGCGCGACGCCTACGGCCAGGCCGTGCCCGGCCGCGCAGAACCGCCCCTCGCCGCACAGCAACCACCGCGTCCGCAACTCGACCTAGAGGCCGATGACGCGGCCACCCCCTGGCACATGATGACCCGACCGTTCAAGGTCGAAGGCCTCAAAGCTGAACGCTCCATACCCCCCTCTCGGCCACAAAATCCGGTCCTCTACGAGGGTGATTTCGACGTTGGGTTGACGGCCTTCTGCCGCGGCGCCGGGATCGACCCGGGCGCCGTCACCAGCGAGGCCCGCGGCGCGGCGCTGCAGCTCGCGGGCCAATTGCTGCGCGAAGCCGTGCTCGGGCTTGATGGATCTGAATCAGAGCCGCAACGAATTCCGCAACCGCTTCCGAATTTCGCCGCCGGCCAACGACGGTCCGGAATCGCCGCTGAATTTCTCACGCGGAGTCGACGAGGCACTGGTCCGTTTGCTGACCACCTTGTCGACACGCGCCGGATCGGTCGAAGCGATACGCAGCAACTTCCGTGAACTCAAGGCGCAGAACACGGCGACGCTGGCCGCGACCCGCGCCGCCTTCGAGGAGTTTCTCGGCCGCGTCGACCCCACGGAATTGGAGGAACGATTCGACCGTGCAACCAAGCGCGGCGTCTTTGGATCCCAGAACAAGGCGAAGTATTGGGAACTCTATGCCGAGATGTTCGCCGGTCTTGCGCAACGCCCCGCCGACGGATTCCCGCATTTGTTCACCGAAACGTTCGCCAAAACCTTCGAGGCGAAAATGCGCAGCCTGGTTCCGCCTCGACGCAGCAGTTTCGGCGCCGAGCGGGGAGATGAGCTCGATGGGGACAATGAAGCGGTCGGTGATCTCTAAATGAGGAACCTTGCGGCAGCGTGGAACCTTGCGGCAGCGTACGTTTCCGCGGAAACGTCGAATCAACCGTTGGATGGCCGTGTCGGCGTTTCCGCGGAAACGTGCGCCCCGGACATCGAGCGCGTTCCGATCCCGTAGCGCCCCATGCGGCTCCTAATCGTAGAAGACGATGACATCGTCGCCGACGCCATCACGCGCGGTTTGGCCGCGGCCAATTATTCGGTACACCGGGTCACCAGCGCCGAAGCCGCCCAGGCCGCGCTCGTGAACGAGGAATTCGCGATGGCCGTGATCGACGTCGGCTTGCCGGGCGCCGATGGCCTGACCCTGGTGCGCCGCCTGCGCAGCGCGGGCAAGACCATGCCTACGCTGGTTCTCACTGCCCGCTGCACACTCACCGACAAGGTCAAGGCGCTGGACCTCGGCGCCGACGATTTCCTGAGCAAACCCTTTGAACCCGCCGAACTCGCCGCGCGCTGCCGAGCCCTGATGCGACGCTCGAACGGCGCGGCCAGCGGCATCATCAAGCTCAATCGCATGAGCGTCGATCTTGTGGGCAAACGGCTGTGCATCGACGACGCCGAAATCGAATTGACGGCGCGCGAATGGTCGGTGCTCGAGTGTCTGGTACGACGCATCGGATCGATCGTCTCCAAGGAGCGCCTTCAGCAAGCGGTGGCAAATCCCGACCACGACGTCACCCCGAACGCCGTCGAAGTCCATATCTCTCGATTGCGGGCCAAACTCGGCACCGCCGCCATCGTCCGCAGCTTGCGGGGATTGGGTTATCGCCTCGAGGAAGCGAAGCCCGCGTGACTTCATCCATCAGCCGGCGATTGATATTCTGGCTGGCGGTGCCGCTCATGGTGCTGGCGCTCTGCGGCGCACTGGTGCACTACTTCAACAGCATTGCGCCCGGAGTCATCAGCAGCGACCGGCGGCTGAAAGAGGCCACGAACGCGCTGATGGTGCACGTGGTGATCAAGGACGGACGAGCCACGCTCGACGCGGGCGCCGGCCCCGATGGGAAACCCCTCTGCCGACGCCCGACTCGATCAAGTACGCGCTGCGCGATACCCAGGGTCGCTTGCTGGCCGGCGACCCTCAGTTGCCGGTCGTCGCGATGACCAGCGCCAACGCGCAGCTCTTCGCCATGGCGCAAATCGACCATCGCAGCTTGCGTACGCTGACTACCCGATTCGATACCCGAATCGGAGTCATCATCATCACCGTGGCGGACACCAGACCGCCCACGGAACCCGCGGCGCGGTTCGGATTCATGAGTACCCTGCTCTGGGACTTCGTGCAGTTGGACGTGACGCTGGTCCTGGTGTGGGTCGGAATCCAGCTCGGCCTGCGGCCCATCAAGAGGCTGCGCGACGAAATCGCCGATCGCTCACCGCTCGATTTGCGCCCCATCGTCGAATCGACGGTGCCTCGTGAGATCGCTCCGGTGGTCGTCACGCTGAATCGCTTGTTCACGATGCTGCGCACCTCCGTGCAATCGCAACAGCAGTTCATCGCCAATACCGCACATCAATTGCGCACGCCCGATCACCGGCATGCAGGCTCAATTGGATCTTCTGGTCGCCGAACCCGCCGCGCAGCCCATACGCGGCGCTTGCTGACGCTGCAAGAAGGCATACGGCAATTGGCCCACTCCGCCAATCAACTGCTGACACTGGCGCGGGCCGACCCCGCCGCGAACATCGCGGCCAAGAACCAGCCCGTCGATCTGAACGCCATCGTCGGCGAGGTCGTCGCCAAGATTCTTCGATCGCGCCCTGCAATCCAACATCGACTTGGGGGTCGAGGCGCAGCCGGTCATCCATCCACGCCGATCCCGTCGCTGCTCGACGATCTGTTGAGCAATCTGGTCGACAACGCGCTGAAATACACGCCGGCCGGGGGCAGCGTCACGGTCGAGCGCCGGGGTGCAGAACGGGCCGTCCATACCTCGCGGTGGAGGATACCGGCCCCGGCATTCCCGAGGCGGAGCGCCAGCGGGTGCGGCAGAGGTTCTATCGATTGCCGAATTCGCCCGGGCACGGCAGCGGTCTGGGGCTGGCGATAGTCGATGAAATCGCGCAGCTCTACGGCGCGTCGGTGACCATCGGCGCCGGAGCGGGTGGCCGGGGCACCAAAGTACTGCTGCAATTTCCGTGAACTCGACGTGTCGAGAGCCGGCACCCGCGATTCACCCGCCGCTCTGCGAACCACGTCTCATTCCCGGCACCTGAAGGCGCCGCCGTCAGCTTCGAGCAAGGCTCGACAACTAGGATAACCCTGGAAGAATCGGATTTGGAAGGAAAGCGGATGCCGGCCTAGCGGCCTGCGAGTCGAGGCTCTGGAGAATGACGTTGAACAGAATATCCGGTTTCACCTTAGTGGAAGTGCTCATTGCCATGGCCGTCGTCGCCATTCTTCTGGCGATTGGGGTTCCGTCGTTCCGCTACGTCACCAATTCCAATCGCATCGCCGGTGAAATCAATGGCCTTCTCGGCGATATGCAGTTTGCGCGCGCCGAAGCAGTCAAAGAGGGGCGACCGGTTACTGTATGTGTCTCTACGGACGGAGCGACCTGCGCCAATGCGAATACTTGGCAAAGCGGCTGGATCGTGTTCTCGGACGTGAACGGCAACGCCGCAGTGGATGTAGCAACGGACATTGTGTTGCGGGTTCAAACGCCGTTCTCGAGTACTGACACCTTCGTCGCAACCAACAATGTTAAGGCTGTTACGTTCAATCGCGAGGGTTACGCTAACGGCATTGCCAACGGCAGCTTGATCGCGCTACACGATAGTACGAATAACACCAGCTGGACCCGCTGCCTATCCATCACCCTGGTCGGACTGATGACCTCGCAAACCCACGGCACGACCGTCAATGGTTACACATGCAACTGATTCAACGACATCGATCGCGATCCCCGGCAGCCGCTACCGCGCGGGGCTTCACACTGATTGAAGTCCTCGTGGCGCTGATCATCACCGCCATAGGACTTTTGGGCATCGCCAAAATACAAGCGCTGGCTTACGCCAACACCGGTACCGCCAGTGTGCGGTCGCTGGTGGCGATCCAGGCCGCGGGCCTGGCCTCGGCGATGCACGCCAATCGCAGTTACTGGGCGAATGGGTTGGCACCGGCT
This sequence comes from uncultured Gammaproteobacteria bacterium, assembly GCA_963779985.1. GTDB lineage: Bacteria > Pseudomonadota > Gammaproteobacteria > Steroidobacterales > Steroidobacteraceae > Bog-1198. The sequence continues at coordinate 367,472 of CAVZZW010000003.1, read as the reverse complement.
TCGTTTACGATCACCGGTACGGTGATTTCAGATGCGACCTTGGCCGCGACGGCGACGGGGGCGACGGACTGCATGTTGGCCGGTGCTCTGGCGCCGTGCACCCCCGCCTCGCTGGCCGCCTTTGACCTGCACACCTGGGCCACTGCATTGAACAATCAATTACAAAATGCGAATCCTGTCACCACCATTGCCTGCCCCACCGGCTCCATACCGATCAACTGCACCATCGTAGTGACCTGGAATGAAAAGAGCGTGGCGCTGAATGCGCAGTCTGCCGCAGCCACCACCACCGCGACCTTTGCGCCGACCTATACCTTGTACGTGCAGCCCTAAATCCATGTCAGCCATTCATCCAAAATTTCGTCGCCCGAGGAATCAGCGGGGCTTTACTTTGCTGGAAATCATGATTGCGATGACCATCGGGCTGTTTCTGCTGGGAGCCCTGGTGACCATCGTTCAATCCAACAAAGCGGTCTTCGTCAATCAGACCCAGCTCGCCCAACTGCAGGACAGTGAGCGCATGGCCATGACCCTGATGACTGACGTCATTCAGGCGGCGGGCTATTTCCCCGACCCGACCGTCAATACCGCGGGCGGCACGCTCATCGCCAGCGGTGCCTTCGTGAACGGACAGACCATCACCGGCCTTTCCAACGCAGCTGCTCCGGGGGATACGATATCGGTGCGCTACATGACGGCGGGCGGCGACGGCATCCTGAATTGCAGTGGAGTGCCCAATCCAATTGGCGGCCCCAACACGCTTTACGTCAATCAATTCAACGTCGCCGTCACGGCCGGCGTGCCGGGCGGTCAGCTCGTTTGCACCATGAATGGCACGGCTTACACATTGGTGAACGGTGTCACAAACTTGAGAGTGTTCTATGGGGTGAAGACCAATTTGGCCGCCGCCGGCAACAATGCCGACACTTATCTTCTCGCCAGCCAAATGAGCGCCACCAACTGGAGCAGCGTCATCACGGTCATGATACAGCTGACATTCAATAATCCATTGGCGACTCAACCCGGTCAACCTCAGGCCATCACTCTCCAGCGAGTCGTCAACTTGATGAATCAGTCAGGCCCCACAACATGATTACACCAGGGTATCGCGTGCGCATTCGTCAACGCGGCGTCGTTTTGATATCGAGCCTGCTGTTGCTGCTGGTCGTCACCATCATGGCGCTCGCCATGTTCCGCAACTTCGGCATTCAGGAGAAGATCGCCGGCAATATGCGGGAAAAGCAACGCGCTTTGCAGGCGGCCGAAAGCGCGCAGGTGTACGCCGAACAATGGCTCATTACCAACTCAACCACCACCGCGGTGGTGTGCAGCAGTCAGCTCAATGCCAACATTGGTCAGGGACAGATTTGTTCCAATAAATTGTGGACCGCGGTCCTCGACATCACGAACGTGCCCTGGCAAATCGGCACCCAAAATGTGGGAGTGACCTATCTGCCGCCCGGCATGAATGTGGCGGCGGCGAGCGTTTCGAGCACCAATTCCTACTTCAGCGCTCCGAGCTTCTACATTTCCGATGTTGGCGCGTCGGCCGACACCAGCGTGCCGGGCGAAGTTTTTCAAATCGATGCCGTTGGATATGGTGGCAACGGCAATACTGCAGCGGTGGTGGAAAGCACTTACGTGGTGTACTCGAGTTCCAGCAACCATGGCGGACCCTAGCATGTCTGCCCGCTTCTCGAAGATCAGCACCATCGGTTGGGCAACGGCAACCCTAGATCACTCCAACAGGACTTTACGATGAACACAAAACATCTCATTGCGAGCATGACCATCCTGCTCGTCATGCTGCATGCGCAACACAGCAACGCACAGACCGTTAGTCAAAGCATCGTCTCTGAAGACTTCACCGGTACGTCAACGAGCAATTCCTGGTACTTCTTCAACGGCGCCTGCCTTACGGCGAGCACCGCCGCGGCCGGCACCAACCCCGGTTCATTGCCCGGCTGTTTGGCCGTCAAGTCAGCCTACTACTTCGGCGAGAACCTGGTGGGCGGCCAGAACGGTGTCAGCGGTACCACTCAAACCCTGCCCGACCTCCCGGACCCGGTCACCCATGCGACCACCGGTGCGCTGCGATTTACCAACGGCGCTCCCTTTGGATTCAACGAGGGTGGCGCCATCATTTCTGCCGTGCCATTCGACGCGACCAATGGCGTACAGATTACCTTCAAATCCGTTAGCTACCGCGGCAACTCCGGTAACGTGGATGGCGCCGACGGCATCAGCTTCTTTCTGGTGGACGGCTCGGTTGCTCCCAGTATCGGCTCCCAGGGCGGAAGCCTGGCCTACACCTGTTCGAATCCTGGAAACATCGGTGGGCACCCTGTCATCAACGGAGTGACCGGCGGCTATCTGGGCTTAGGTATCGACGAGTTCGGCAACTTCCTGAACGCTTCAGACAATACAGCCACGGGTTTTGGGTTCCAGGGGAATCGCATTGGGTTGCGTGGCGCCGGCAATGTGTCGTGGAGCTATCTCAATACCAATTTCCCGCAGTACTATCCGTCCTCGCTGACCACCGCCCAACAGCAAGCGGCGGTGGCTGCCACCTGCCAGTCCGGCAACCTCCAGAACTACTCCAACCCCTCGAGTCCCGTGCCTGTCTTGACCGCCGGCACGACGGTGACGAGTACAGTTTCCGGTAAGCTCACGAAAAACAGCAATCAGATTACCGGGATCCCCAGCATTCCGTCCAGCTTGATCGTCGGCGCGACGATCACGGACCCGTTGGGCTTCATCCCTAGCGGCACTACAGTCAGCAGCATCGGCACGACTACCATAACGATGTCGAACAGCGCGGCCTCTGGTGCAGGGAAGAATGGCACTGTCGAAAACATCATAAATTTTTCGTCATCCCAGCCCGGCCAGAATGTCACCATAGCCGACTATCCAGCCATTGCGAATGGCTTTGTGACCCTGTCGGGCTTTAACATCGCCAACGAGAGCGCCTTGAAGCGCGGTGATGCCACACCGATCTTCTACAACCTGAAAATTACCCCCAACGGTCTGTTGAGTGTTTCCTACAGCCGGATGGGATCTGCCTTTCAGCCCATCATCACCAATCATGACATTACCCTGGACAACGGCCCCCTGCCCGCCACTTTCCGTTTCGGTTTCGCCGGCTCGACCGGCGGCGCCACCAATATTCACGAGATCATGTGCTTCAAGGCAGCCCCGCAGGTGTCGTCGGGAAGCTCCGCTACCGTCAACGAGAAGCAATCGGCGAAGGTTGAGACCACGACGCAGGCATTTTTCGCATTCTTCAACCCAAACGACTGGACCGGCTCGGTGACGGCGAATACGCTGCTAAACAATGCCGGTATCGTCACGGTGAGTGCCACTGCCAATTGGGATGCGTCATGCCTGCTGACCGGCACGGGCACCGGAACCCCGGCAACGGGTGGCGGGTGCCTCACTACCAACACCGCCGGTCCCACTGTCCCCGTGCCGACTCCCGGAAGCCGCGTCATGCTCACATGGGATGGAGGCACCGGCGTTCCATTTTCATTCGCCAGTCCTGGCCTCAGTACTGCGGAACAGAATACGCTGGATGCGCTCGATGCTTCCGTCACTGCCACTCGATTAAACTACCTGCGTGGCTCGCGTACCAATGAACTCAGTACCGGAGGCGTCGGTCTGTATCGCAAGCGTGCCGGCGTGCTGGGCGATATTGTTGATTCGAGCCCAATTTGGGTAGGACCGCCCATACTGCCCTATACCTCGACTTGGACAGATCACCTGCAGGCTGGTGATTCGATGGTGGAGAACACCGGCACTCAGAATTACTTGCAATTCGTGTCCGCTGAACAGTCGCGGTTAAACGTGGTCTACGTGGGCGCAAACGACGGCTTCTTACATGGGTTTCGTTCCGGGCGATTGGATACCACCGGGCTCTTGATCAGTGACAACACCACGCCGAACGACGGTCAGGAAGTGCTGGCCTATATGCCGGGGGCCCTGCTACAAAGTCCCGCGGCACCGTCCGTACCTGCCGTCCCCAGCTGCACCGATCACAGTCACACCCAGACGGTCGCTCAGAACATCCATGGGGTGACACCGGCTATCGGCGCTAATCCGCTCTGCGTGGACCCAAACCTTGACTATGCCAACCCCCAATACGGTCACAACTTCTTCGTGGACGCAACCCCGGGGACCGGCGACTTGTTTTATGGCGGCACCTGGCACACATGGCTGGTCGGCGGCCTCGGCGCCGGTGGCAGCGCTATTTACGCCCTCGACATCACGAATCCCAGCAATTTCAGCCAGGGTAATGCGTCAAGTCTCGTCGTGGGTGAGTGGAATGCCTCCACGCTGACATGCTCTCCGTCTTGCGCCGGAAACCTCGGCAGCACCTTTGGAACACCGCAGATTCGCCGTCTGCACAATGGCAAATGGGGCGTCATATTCGGAAACGGTTTCGGCAGCGCCAATGGCGACGCGGGCATATACGTCATGTCGATCGACGTTTCAAGCTCCGGTGTGCCGGTGACGACGTTTTACTACCTCTCCACGCACCAGCCGGTCGGTAGTGGCAACGGCATCGCGTATGTCACGCCCGCTGACTTGGATGGCGATCACATTACCGACTATGTCTATGCCGGCGACTTGCTGGGCAATGTTTGGCGCTTCGACCTGACGAGCACGGATCCGACACAGTGGGCTGCCGCTTCCGCACCCCTTTTTACGACGCCGACGGGTCAACCGATCACCACTCAGTTGCTGGTGGTATCCACGACCGCCGGCGGCCCCCAGCGCCTCATGATCGAATTTGCTACCGGGCAAAGAACGCAACTCACCAACACGGCGCCGGTGAGCTTCGCGAGCGGTCCTCAAGCAATCTACGGGATTTGGGACTGGAACCTCTCGGGCTGGAATGGATTATCGACCACGCACTATTTAAGCCTAACCCCGGCTGCATCGGGACTGGCGTCACCGTTTACGATTCCGTCGTCGGGCCGCCTCGCGCAGCAAACGTTTACCATTAACACCTTAGGAATACGCGATGGAACGAACGCGCCGGTCTGCTGGATGGCCAGCACTGCGTGTACCTCTGGGAACAATCAATTCGGGTGGTACGTAACCTTGCCCGGCAATTCTGGGCCCGGCGGTTCCGAGCAAGTGATCTTCAACCCGGTGTTCTTTCAGGGTGCGATTCTCGTGGATTCGACGGTTCCTGCCAGCAATATTGCAACCTCATGTTCTAGTAACTTGGACAGCGGGTTCACTTACGCAATAAACGTCGCCAACGGCGGCATATTCACCAACGCGTTTCCCAATTACACGAAAAATGGCACGCTGGCGTCTGACTCATTGGCTGCTGGAATAGAAACAGGCGCCACGGGTAGCGTCTATGTCGTAACTACCGCACAACAAACTACCAACCTCATTTTTCAAACCGTTAGCGGCACTCCTTCGTCGCAGCAGGTCAACATTCCCGCGAATACCAAATCCAAGCGATTGACCTGGGTTGAACGTCGATAACCGTCGGAGCTAAGTTTCATGCGAAAGCTATCAGGACCGAGAAAGCACCATGGGTTCACGCTGATCGAACTCATGGTGACAGTCGCGATAGTCGCCATTCTGGCGACCGTCGCTGTGACGTCGTATTCCAGCCAAGTGCTCAAATCGCGGCGCACGGAAGCCAAGTCTGCGTTGCTTGATCTGGCCGGCAGGAAGAGCGGCTTTTCAGCACCACGAATACGTATTCCAACCTTGAGGCTTCATTGGGCTATGCAGCGGCTGGATCCACGACTGTCATGACGAATATGCCATTCGGCAATGGCTACTACAAGCTAACTGCCACGACTACGCCTTCGACTTTTCTTCTAACGGCGACACCAGCCGGGAGTCAAGCCAACGACACAGCGTGCGGAGCCTTTTCCCTCAACCAACTCGGCCAGCAGACAGTATCGGGAACGGCTACCGCCGCATCGTGTTGGGGTGACTAGTCCTACCTAAAATAATCAGCGGGCGCTATACCCCCGCCCCTCCACACAAGCCACCATCGCGCGCTGGTAATCCGACCCGTTCTGCGCCACCTGCCCGGCCTGCTGCTGCGCCCATTGCTGGCACTGCGCCTTGTCGGTGGCCTGCTGCTCGGGGCTCTGACCGTTCTTCGGGTACATGAAAATCTGACCTGCGGCGGCAGCGGCCCCATCACTGGGCGGCGGTCCGGCAGATGGCGCCGCGCCTTCGGCTCCCGCACCTGAATCCGCCACCGGCGGCGGGTCGGTCGCGACATAGCCTTCGTAGTCCGGGTTGTAGGTGTAGTACACGTCATTGGCGTAGTAATACGGGAGACCGCCGTACCAATAGGTCGCATAGGCGAGCGGCAGCACCGGCAGGAACCAGGAGAACCCTATTCCGTAGTAGGCCCGCGGCCAGAAGCCGCCGTGCCAGTACCCGCCCCGCCAGTAAGCGCCGGTGGAGTACCCATGCCCGTAATAGCCGTGCCCATAGTAACCGCCGGAATGTCCATACCCGCCCCCGTAGGCGCCGTGTCCACCGTGGTATCCCGCGTAACCACCATGGTACCCGCCGCCGGAATAACCGTGCCCGTAATAGGCCGACCCGCTGCCATAGTGGCCGCCGGAGGCGTAGTGGCCGCCCCCGCCGAAATGACCACCGGAAGAACCGTGGCCACCACCCGAGTGACCTCCGCCCGAGCTGTGTCCACCGCCTGAGTGTCCTCCGCCATGGGACTGCGCCAGTGCGGGCGCGGCGCCGATCAGAATCGACCCCAGAAAGCCCGCCGTTAGAAGAAAGCCCCTAGCCTTGGTACCCATGACTGTCACCTTCCGTTGCCCGACCGCGCCGCTGCGCCTGAACCTATAAAATAAGACCTACCGTATATAACGCGGTTCAGGCTCTTTGGTGTACATAAACCATGCTTAATTCCGCAATGCGGCATTAAACATAATATAGGCAGTCCGTCCGGGCGCCGCCTCGAAGAACCTGGAATTCGTCTCATTCACGATCACTGAACCCACATAGGCCCGATCGGCAAGGTTATCAAGGCGAGCAAATTCGCTGAATCGCCAGTGTCTCGTTTCCTGGTCAAACCCGGCGCGCAGATTCGCCACCCAGTAGCCGGCGGCGGCATCGGAATTGCGGTCATCGGCATAGATTCGCGCGCGGCCTTGCGTCTCCAAGGTGGCCGAAAAGCCCATCGGCGCATAGTCCCAGGTGAGACCCGCGTACAAGGAGTTCATCGGCACCGCCGGCAGATGGTCGCCCGCCTCGACGGTCTTGTAGTTGGCCGGCAAGGGACCTCGCGGATTGGCGAGCGGATTACACGGCGCCGCGATGCAGGTGGCGTAAGCCTGCCCGACTACCGCGCGGATGTAGGTATACGCGAGCCGGCCGCTGAATCCGCCGGCCCAGGTTGCGTCGACGGCGAGTTCCATCCCGCGGCGATTGGTCTCGCCGATGTTCTGAGCTACCGTCCTGCCGCTGGAATTCTGCAGCACGGCCAGTTCGTCCACGGTTTTAGTGTAGAACGCGGCGAAATTCGCGCGCACATGCTCGCCGCCCGCCTTGATGCCGGCTTCGTAGTTGTCGCTGCGCGCCGGTTTCAGCCCGAAGTTGAGTCCCGGAAGAGAGCCATCGACCGACCGATAGGCCAAATCGTTCAAGGTCGGGGTCTCGAAACCCTTACCGTACGAGCCATAAAGATTGACCGCGGAACTCGCGCGAAACGTAATGCCGCCGACCGGATTCACGGCCGAGTAGCGCACGCTGCTGTCCGCGCCGTCGATCACCGGCAGGTGACCGTGAGAAGTCACCTCCACGAGGTTATTGCGCACACCCGCGATCATGCGCCAGCGCGCAGCCGGGTCCCACTGCGCCTGCAGGTACTGATCGAAGTCGTACACATAATTCGCTTCGTCGCGGCGCACGGCTCCCTCGACTCCCAACTGCGCGCCCTGGTAGTTTAGAAATCCTTTGCGGGCCTCCGCCAGATCGTCGTAGTTGATGCCCGCGACCACCTGCAGGAGCGAGCCGGCTATTTCGCGAGCGTCCGTCACATGCGCATCCACGCCCCAATACGCCCTATCCAAGTCGATGACGCCGCCCGGATAGAGTGGTGCACTCTGGGTCGCCACCGGTATGGCCTGAAACTGTGTCGTGGCGCGATGCCCCGTGTAGAGCAGAACCGACAGGTCGTCGTTGGCGTTGAGTTTGTCCTCGTAAACGGCGCCCACCTGTTCCTGATCGAGGGATTTGCGCGTATTGAACTGAACCGCGCCCACGCCGGCCTGGCGCGGGTCCGCCGCGAGCTGGGCACGCGTGAGTCCGAGAGGATCCTGGACGCTCGGCGTGTCGACCACGTTGGCCACCAACGTCAGCTTCGATGCATCGCTCGTTGCCAGCCGCAGCTTCGCATTGAAGTTGTCGCGCTCGGCGTCGCTGTGGAACCGGTAGCCATCGGTCTGGAAATGCGCGGCATCCACCACATAGTTGACGACCCCGTCGTCTCCCTCGGTTTTCACGGCGTAGCGCTGAGTGTTGAACGTGCCGTACTCGGCCGTGCCCTCCAACAGCCGCCCCGGCTTCGCGTCTTCGGTGAAGACCGCGATCACTCCGCCCGATGAGTTGCCGTACAGCGCCGAGAACGGTCCCCGCAGCACTTCGATGTGATCCGCGGACCCTAAGTCGAATTGCGAAAACTGGCCCTGGCCGTCCGGCATGGTGCCGGGAATGCCGTCGGAATATAACCGGATGCCGCGCACGCCGAAGCTCGATCGCGCACCGAAGCCGCGCACGGAGATCTGCAAATCTTGGGCATAGTTTTGCCGGCTTTGCACCGACACGCCCGGTACCGTGATCAGCGACTCCGAGAGATTGACTTGAAGTTGACCCTCGGCAATGGCGCGCCGATCGACCCGATCGATGGACACGGGCAAGTCGGCGCCGGACTCGGCGACCCGAGTGGCGGTGACCACGACCCCGGACAGCTCAGAGTCGCTGTCGGCCAGCGCACTCCCGCATGAGGCCCCTGCGGCCAATAGAACTCCCGCAACCGACAACGCTGCCCGTCCACCCATGTCCATCCCTCTGGCGAAGTATCGGCGGGCCAAAACGCCCGCCACGATAGATCAGAGAGGGTAACCGCCGGCTGCCTGCGAAGTCCCAGAGATAATCATTAAAGTAGCGCCGCCTAGCGCCGCCGCGCGCCGCTCCGGCGCGCGTCCCTACACGGTATCCAGCGCCGCGCCGAGATCCGCAATCAGGTCGTCGGCGTTTTCGATGCCCACTGAAATGCGGATCAGCGCATCGGTGATGCCGATCCGATCCCGGGTCTGCTTGGACACACCGGAGTGCGTGGTGCTTGCCGGATGCGACATCAGAGTTTCCGTGCCGCCGAGACTCACCGCGAGCTTGATCACCTGCAGCGCATCGAGCAGGCGAAACGCCTCGGCCTCGCCGCCCTTGACGGCAAATCCGAACGTCGAGCCCGCGCTCTGGCACTGCCGGCGGAAGACCGCATACCGCGGGTCATCCGACGCGAGAAAGCCGAGATAATTGACGCTTGCGATCTTCGGATGGCTGCGCAGAAAATTCGCCACCAGTGCCGCATTCTCCGCCGACTTGTGCATGCGCAGGGTCAGCGTTTCCATGGAACGCATGATCATCCACGCGGTGTTCGGGTCGAGCTGGGTGCCGAGCGCACCGCGCAACTTCTTCACCGGACCCACGGCGTCGCGCGAACCGACGACTCCGCCTGCGACCAGATCCGAATGTCCGCCCACGTACTTGGTCAGCGAATACATCACCAGGTCCGCGCCAAAGCCGAGCGGACGCTGAAAGACCGGGCCGAGGAAGGTGTTGTCGACCGCCACGGCCGGCCGGCCGCCGCTCTGGCGCGCGCCGATTTGCACGGAAATGTCCCGCATCAGCTCGAGATCGACCAAGCTGTTGGTCGGATTGGCCGGTGTTTCCACGATGATCAGACAGACCCTGCCGCCGGTCTCGGCGGCCCGCTGGGAAGCGCGCTCGGCGGCTTCCGCGACCGCGCTCTTATCATGGCCCAGGGTAAAACTGACGGCGCTCACGCCGAACGCGGGCAGGGTTTTTTCGATGAGAGTTTCGGTGCCGCCGTACAGGGGCTGACTCATCAGGATCACGTCTCCCGGCCGCGCATGGGTCCAGAGCACCGTGGAGATCGCAGACATGCCGCTGGAGAACACCGCGGCCGCTTCGCCCTCCTCCCACAGAGCCAGGCGATCCTCGAGCACTTCGAGGTTGGGATTATTGAAGCGCGAATAGACGAGGCCGGAGGATTGCCCGGCGCCCGGCTCGCGCCGGCCCGAAGTGAAGTCAAAAAAATCCTTGCCGTCCTGCGCCGTCTTGAACACGAATGTCGAGGTCAGGAAAATCGGCGGTTTGAGCGACCCCTCCGAAAGACTCGGATCGTAGCCGTAGCCCATCATCTGAGTTTCGGGCTTGAGCACGTGTTTGCCGATTTTGCGCTTATGATAAGTGTCGTAACTCACGCGTCCCCCGCCGTAGCCAATTGAGTGCACACAATATAACCTGTCGGCCGGAAGTCGTGGAATGAATCAAACGTGTTACTCGTAGTCATCGCCGGTGCGGCGTTCCTCAGCACGTTGCTCGGCGGCATGCTGGCGCTCAAGCTGCAGGACAAGCTGCATTTGATCTTGGGATTCAGCGCCGGCGCAGTCATCGGCGTCGCATTTTTCGATCTGCTGCCCGAGGCGATCGTTTTCGGCGAGAAGTTTCACAGCCCGGCCGCCATTCTTGCGTGCACTGCACTCGGCTTCCTGTCCTACCTGGTTCTGGATCGCATTCTGTTATTTCATGGCGAGTCCGCGCCCCGGGGGTCCGTGGCCGCCGGTGTGCTGTGTGTCCACAGCCTGCTCGACGGCGTCGCCATCGGGCTCGCGTTCCAAACCTCGCATGAAGTGGGCATCGTGGTCGCGATCGCGGTGCTCACGCACGATTTTTCCGACGGCATCAATACCATGAACATCGTGTTGAAGAATCGGGGCGGTCGCTCTCAGGGCTTTCGCTGGCTCATGGTCGATGCGGCGGCCCCGGTGCTGGGGGTGGCTTCGACCTGTTTCTTCACGCTCCCCGACGCAGGGTTCGGCGCCACACTGGCGCTGTTTGCCGGATTCTTTCTGTACATCGGCGCCAGCGATCTCATTCCCGAGAGCTACCACGCGCATCCGAAGTTTCTCACCACCGCCATGACCCTGGCCGGGGCGGCCGTGCTGTATGCGGCGATCGCTCTAGTCGGGCAATAACTGCGGCGTGGCGCTTCGGCTGGTTGCAGCACTGCCGGCCGAAGCGGCCATGATGCTGGCGATCGCGGCCCATTGGATCCAGCTCAAGCGTTCTTCCAGAAAACACAGGCCCGACAGGGCGCCGAACGCCGGATCCAGGCTCATGAGCACGCCGACGGTTCGTGTGGGCAGCCGCGGCATGGCCAGCATTTCGAGCGAGTAGGGCAGCGCACTCGAGACCAGCGCCACAGCGAGCGCGGCGGGCAGGATCGCCGGCGAGAACAACTGCGCGCCGGACTGCGCGACCCCGATGGGCGCAATCACGATGGCGCCCACCACCATGCCCAGCGCAGTAGTTTGTCCGCCGTGCGCGGCTCCCGCCTTGCGGCCGAAATAAATATACAGGGCCCAGCACATCCCTGCCGCCAGCGCACACCCGACGCCCAGCACATCCAGCGCCTTCGATTCCAGCCCCAGCGGCAGCAAGGCAAGCAAGCCCAGCGCCGCCATCAGGATCCATAGAAAGTCGACTGCGCGGCGCGAGGCCACCATGGCCAAACCGAGCGGCCCCGTGAATTCGAGCGCGACCGCAACCCCCAGCGGAATGGAGCGCAGCGACAGATAGAAAAAGAAATTCATCCAGCCCATCGCGAGGCCGTAGATGACGATCACGCGCACTTCGCTCGCGCTGGGACGCATTCGCCACGGACGCCAAACGATCAGCAGCATGATCGCCGCCCACCCCAGCCGCAACGCGGCGGCGCCGGCGGCGCCCACGACCGGGAACAATCCCTTGGCCATCGCCGCGCCGACTTGAAAGCAAACCATTGCGACGATCAGCACCGCGATCGGCACGGCGATCGTGTCGGTCTTGTTCTCGGCGGTGAGCATGAGATATCCCTTACCAATCCACGGGCAAATTCTTGTGGGAGTATGATCGTAATTTGCGCCCGGCGCGAAGTAATCATGCACGATCCGATAGCTAATTTTCTCGAGCAGCGTCCGCTGATGGTCTTGGACGGCGCGCTGGCGACGGAACTCGAACGGCGCGGCGCGGATCTCGATGATCCGCTCTGGTCCGCGAAATGCCTGATCGAGCGGCCGGAGCTGATCCGCGCGGTGCATCTCGACTACTTCCATGCCGGGGCCGATGTCGCAACGACCGCGACCTACCAGGCAACCTTCGAGGGCTTCGCACGCCGCGGCATCGAGCGGCCGCGGGCTGCGCAGCTGATGCGCGACGCCGTGGCGCTGGCGACGGGTGCGCGCGCGGAATTTTGGGCCGTTGAGGCGAACCGCGCCGGCCGCTCCAGGCCCCTCGTCGCCGCATCCATCGGTCCCTATGGCGCAATGCTCGCCGACGGCTCCGAGTACCGCGGCCACTACGCGCTCGACGCCATCGCCCTCGCAGAGTTCCACCGGCCGAGGCTGCGGGTGCTGGCGGACGCCGGCGCCGATCTGCTGGCGTGCGAAACCATCCCGTGCCTCGCCGAAGCGCGGGTGTTGGCGAGCCTGTTGCGGGAATTTCCGGACGCTCGTGCGTGGGTCAGCTTTTCCTGCCGCGATGGCGAGTACACCTGCGAGGGCGACCCCATCGGCAAGTGCGTCGCGGAACTGCAGAGCCAGCCGCAGATCGCCGCGCTCGGCGTGAACTGCACGGCGCCGCAGCACATCACGCCGCTGCTGCGGCGCATGCGCGCTGAGACGGATAAGCCGCTCGTGGTCTACCCGAACTCGGGTGAATGCTACGAACCCGCATCCAAGCAATGGAGCGGTGATTGCGGTTCCGTATCCTTCGGAGACTTGGCGCACCGCTGGCGTGATGAGGGCGCGCGCTTGATCGGCGGATGCTGCCGCACCGGCCCGGAAATCATTCGAAGCGTGAAACGAGGCGTGCATCGAGCCATCGGCGCCGAAGCCGGCTCGTAGCCGGCGAGAAACGCCGGGCGCCGCTGCCGCGGATCAATGCTCCGAAAAATGCGGCTCGCGCTTCTCGAAAAAGGCGCGCACGCCCTCCACGCAATCGTGGGTCTCCAGCGTCATCTCCTGCGCGCTGCGTTCGGCGCGCAATTGTTCCTGCAGCGAATTATCGAAGGTCGAGGCGTGCAGAGTGCGTATCTGGCCGAGGACCGCACACGGCCCGGTGGCAAGACGATGCGCCACCGCCTGCGCGCGCATCACCACCTCGGCCGCCGGCACCACTGCATAGGCGAGGCCCCAATCCAGCGCGGTCTTGGCGTCAATGCGTTCCGCGAGCAGCAACGACGACAGCGAGCGTCCCGCGCCGATGCGGCGCGCCAGATGAAACGTGATTCCCGCGTCCGGCACCAGACCCAGACGCGCGAACGACGGCAGAAAGTACGCGTTGTCGCCGGCCATGATGATGTCGCTCGCCAGCGCGAGGCTCATGCCCGCGCCCACCGCCGCGCCATTGACCGCCGCGACGATGGGGAAGCGGAAACCGCTCAGGCGCAGAATCAAGGGATCCATGAAGCGGCGCATTTCGAAATGCGCGCGCTGCCGCGCTTCGTCGCTTTTCAGATCGACCGAGTGCAGATCCAAGCCGCTGCAGAAGACGTCATTGCTGCCGGTGATGACCACGGCCCGAGCGCCGCTCTCTCCCTTTTGAATCTGATCGAGCGCCAGGTGCATCGCACGGATGATCGTGATGTCGATCGCGTTGCTCACCGCCGAGCGCTGTATCGCCAGCGTCGCAACTCCGTCGGAAACCGTGAACGATAGATTGTTCATGCGCCTGCCCTCCCGCTTGCTCGCCTGTCAGCGTCCCAAGGATTTCCAGCCTGCCGTGCTCACATCTGTGGTAAAGCCGTCTCTTCGCCCAATGTCCGTACCGTGATCATGCCCCCTACCCACCACCATCGCAACATTGGGCAGGTCACGGGATGCCGGGGGCGCCGTTGCGCGCCGGCGCATGATCCCGCAAACTTCCGTCGCGCATGAGCGACCCAACAACCGGAGTATAATAATGTCGACGATATATGGGCGCGCATGCGCTGGGCGCGGCTGCGCCGGTCTGCTGTTGGCGGCCGCCGGTTTCCTGGCGAACATGCCGGCAATCGCCGCCGACACCCTGGCAAGCGAGACACCTGCCGCCTTTGCCGCGCGGGATGCAAGCTTCGATTACGTGAAGCGGGAAGTCATGATCCCGATGCGCGACGGCGTCAAATTGCAAACCCTCATCCTCATTCCTCGAGGCGCGCAGCGCGCGCCCATATTGCTGACGCGCACTCCCTACGGCGCGACGGAACGCATCACCAAGAACACCAGCGCGCACCTGTCCGCGCTCATCGACAGCACCGATGTCGCGGACGATGCCGTCGTCAACGGCGGCTACATCCGCGTGATGCAGGACGTGCGCGGCAAGCACGGATCGGAAGGCGGCTACGTCATGACCCGGCCTTTGCACGGACCGCTGAACCCGAGCGACGTCGATCACTCGACCGACACGTACGACACCATCGATTGGCTGGTCAAGAACATCCCAGAATCCAACGGCAAAGTCGGGATTCTCGGCATTTCATACGACGGCTTCACATCGCTCATGGCGCTGGTGAATCCGCACCCGGCGCTGCGCGCGGCGGTGCCCATCAATGCCATGGTCGACGGCTGGAGGGGCGATGACTGGTTCCACAACGGCGCGTTTCGTCTCGATAGCCTGACTTATATTCATAACCAGGAAGCGACCCGCACCAGCAGTCTCGCGTGGTGGACCGATCACTACGACGACTATGACACCTGGCTCGGCGTGGGTTCGGCGGGCGAAATGGCTCGGCTGCACGGCCTGGAACAAGTGGGCTTCGCCGCCAAGGTCATGAGCCATCCTGCCTATGATGCATTCTGGCAGGAGCAAGCAATGGATCGGATCCTCGCCAAACAAGGCCTCGCGGTACCCGTCATGCTGGTGCACAGCCTGTGGGACCAAGAGGACATTTACGGCAATATCGCGCTTTACAAGGCGCTCGAGGCGCAGCAGCCCCACAATCCCGATCTGTACCTGGTCATCGGACCCTGGTTCCATCACCAGCAACGCCTCGACGGCAACGCGATCGGGCAGATCCGCTTTGGCAGCGACACGGCCCAGTATTTCCGGCTGCATGTGCTGCGGCCGTTCTTGGATCATTATCTCAAGGACGATCCCGCACCTGTGGCGATAACGCCCGTTACGGCCTTCGAGACCGGCACGAACCGTTGGCTGGCCCTGCCCGCTTGGCCGAGCGGTTGCGCGGCCGGATGCGGCATCGATCATCAGAATCTCTACCTGCAAGCAGGTGGTAGCTTGCACCTCGGCTCATCCATCGCCGCGGCCGGCGCCTTCGAATCCTACGTGTCCGATCCGGCGAAGCCCGTCCCGTATCTGCCGCGTCCCATTCATATCGGCGGCGACGACGGTGCGGCGAACTGGCAGACCTGGCTGGTGAGCGACCAGCGCGACGCGCAGTCGCGTACCGACGTCCTGAGTTTCGCGACGCCCGTGCTGCAGGAAGCCGTGAAAATCAGCGGCGAGCCCATTGCCAACCTCATCGCCTCGACCACCGGGACCGACGGCGACTTCGTGGTGAAATTGATAGACGTCTACCCGGATGAAGTCGGCCGCGATCCGAAGATGGGCGGCTATCAGCTGATGATTTCAGCCGATATCCTGCGCGGACGATATCGCGATTCGTTCAGCAATCCCAAGGCCATTCCCGCCGATCAGAAGCAGGTCTATCGTTTTGCCCTGCCGACCGCCAACCATGTGTTCCTACCCGGCCACCGCATCATGGTTCAGGTTCAATCGAGCTGGTTTCCGGTGTACGACAGAAATCCGCAGACCTATGTAGAGAATATCTTTTTTGCCAAACCCACCGACTACAAGAAGGCGACCATCAAGATATTCGATGGCGGAGCGAACGCGAGCTTCGTCGATCTGCCTGTGGTGCATGCCGCGGGAGCGGCTCACTAGGACGGCGGGCGCGCCGCCACCAAAACCCGTACCCACCCTCGTAGTCATCGACGATGCGCGGGTCGGCTTCATTGCCGACCCGCGTTGGTCACTACAGGTCTGCCCAATGGCGGCTATTTACCACCATGTTCGGGTTCTTTCTTCTCTTCCTTCGGATGTTGCTGCTTCGGCTGCGGCTTCGCGGCTGGCGCCTGCGGGGCCTGCGGTCTCGCGCCGGTCGCTTGCGGATGCACCGCTCCATTGGCCTGTGCGGCGGGGGCGTGCGGCGCTCCCGGCGCCGGCGACCCGAATCCGCCGACCGCCTGCGGATGCGCCGCTGCATTGGCCTGTGCGGCGGGGCCGTGCGGCGCTCCCGGCGCCGGCGACCCGAATGCCCGCGGGGGCGGCGCACCTGCACCGTGCGCACCGACGACTCCCGGAGCGTTGAACGCCGCGGGCTTGGGCGTGGCCGCAATCGCGGGATGACCGCCGTTGGCTCGCGCCGCCAACCCGGGATTTCGCGCTGCCTCCTGAATGTGCTGCCGCTGCATCGGCGTCACCGCAACATGATGCTCCTGCGCGGCCGCTCTTTCTTGGACCGTCGGCACGGCAGCAACGCCACCGGCGCCGCCGTTGTAGCTCACCTTGTTGACGGTGACGTTGTTGATCACGGTTTCGTTGTACGTGTTGTGCACGTTGGTGACATTGACGTTGACGACGGTGCGGTTATAAGCAAACGAATTTCCCGCCCAGCGGCCGCCGACGAAGCCGACGCCGCCGTATCCGTATCCGTAGTTCACGCCACCGTAGAAGCCGACATGCGGCCCCCAGTAGCCGGCGTGGAATGCATAGACGCCGCCGACGAAGCCCCAGTAGCCCGGAGTCCAGAGCACTCCGACCTGCGGCGGCTGCACCCACGTTCCGGGCACCCAGTAATACCCGCCGCCGCCCCAGGCCCAATAGCCGGGGGTCCACAGATATCCATCTTCGGGACAGGGCGGCTGCTCATAGTCCGGCAGGGGCGGCGGGGCCTCCGTCGCATGCACCTCGACATCGACCGCCGGCTCGTCGTAAGCCGGGGGTGCTTCGTAAGCACGCGGCGGCGGTGCTTCATAAACACGGGGCGGCGGCGCATAAACACGCGGTGGTGGCGTCTCGACGACGCAGCCACCGAGCAGGGTTGCCGTCGACAACGCCAGCGCAACGCTCGCCAGCGGCACAGCGGAGTGATTGGAATTCTTTCGTGGTGTGCTCATAGTGACTCGCCCAATTTGATGTTGTACCCGAGAGCGTACTCAGCCGTACGCCGTTCATAGACGTATAACGTCACACTATGAAGATCGGCTAGTACCGTGAAGCGAATGTAACGCGTGGAATTACGGGTGTCCCCGCACGGCGACACCCGCTTCCGCTCTGCACACGCTAGCCGTCGATGGGCCGCCTGAAGGTCTCCGGTAGAAAGAACAGGCCCAAGATGAGCGTGGCTCCCGCCACCACGATGGGATACCAGAGCCCGTAGTAGATATCACCGGTCGCAGCCACCATCGCGAACGCCGTGGTCGGGAGGAATCCTCCGAACCAGCCGTTGCCGATATGGTACGGCAGCGACATGGCGCTGTAGCGAATACGCGCCGGGAACAGCTCAACCAGCAGCGCGGCGATCGGCCCGTACACCATCGTCACATACAGCACCAGAACGAACAGAATCAGCACCACCATCGGTTTGTTGATGGTCGCCGGATTCGCCTTGTCCGGATAGCCGGCCGCCGACAGCACACGCCTTCACCTCCTTTTGGAAGGCCGCAATCGCCGCCTTGCGCTCCTTGCCCGTCACGACCCTCGGATCGGGCGCGGTCAAGGTGGTCGTGCCGCTGCGGATCTGCGCCACCGCCCCCGGTGCCGCATCCATTCTTTGGTAGGAGACTCCCGCCTTCGCCAGAAAGCTCTTGGCGATATCGCAGGAAGTCGAATCGAACGTGTTCTTGCCGATGGGATCGAACTGGAATGAGCATTGCCGCGCATCGGCGATCACTGTGACGGGCGCCGCAGCTTGCGCCGCATACAGCGCCGGATTCGCATAACGCGTGAGCGCTTCGAAGAGCGGGAAATACGTCAGCAATGCCAGCAGACAGCCGGCCAATATGATGGGCTTCCTGCCGATCTTGTCCGACAGCCAACCGAAGAATATGAACCCCGGGGTGGCCAGCGCCAAAGCGATCGCCGTGAGTATATTGGTGGTCGCGCCGTCGACCCGCAGCATTCTTTCCAGGAAGAACAAGGCGTAGAACTGCCCCGTGTACCACACCACGGCCTGGCCCATCACCGCGCCGAGCAAGGCGATGATCACCACTTTGAGATTGATCCACCGCCCGAACGCCTCCGACAAGCGGAGCTTTCGAGGTCGTGCCCAGGTTCTTCATCTTGAGGAACACCGGACTCTCGGACAGCTGCAGGCGAATCCACAGGGAAACCGCCAGGAGCACGACGGATACCAGGAACGGTATGCGCCAACCCCAGAGCTTGAAAGCATCCTCGCCCACGTAAGTGCGGGTGCCGATGACCACCAACAACGCCGCAAACAGCCCCAGCGTCGCGGTGGTCTGGATCCAGCTGGTGTACAGCCCGCGCTTGCCCGCAGGCGCAAATTCGGCAACATAGGTCGCAGCGCCGCCGTACTCGCCGCCCAACGCCAATCCCTGCAACAGCCGCAACAGCAGCAGCAAAATGGGGGCTGATACCCCGACGCTGGCATAACTCGGCAGCAGGCCCACCGCGAAGGTGGCGCCGCCCATGATGCTCATGGTGATCAAGAAAGTGTACTTGCGCCCGACGAGGTCGCCGAGCCGTCCGAACACCAGTGCGCCGAAGGGCCGCACCGCGAAGCCGGCCGCGAATGCGGCGAGCGCGAAGATGAAGCCGGTGACGTCGTTGACGCCGGAGAAGAATTGGGCGCTGATGACGCTCGCCAGCAATCCATACAGGTAGAAGTCATACCACTCGAATACGGTGCCGAGTGAGGACGCGCCGATCACCAGCCACTGGTTATGCGCTGCTGCTTTTTCGTCGGGCAAAACCACCGTCGAGGACGTGCTAGCCATGAGAATCCCCCCAATTCAAAGATATAATTATTCCTACTCGAACAAGTCTACCGCTTCGGCGGCGCGGCGGTGATGGCCGACCGCAGTTCCTTAAGCTTGGCTTCGATCACCGCCGCATTGTCCGGACCCATCCGAATCAGTAATTTTTGCCCCGCGGGCCGCGACTCGAGCGCCGGGTCGGCAAAGAGGTACATGACGTTCGGCCGAACCAGCACGACCGGACCCGTGGGCTGCGGAGTCGCCAGCAAGGTGTCTATTACCTGCACCAGCCTGTCATTGAAATATCCGTTCGGATATCCCAGGTCTTGATACGCTTGCTGAAACAGCGGATAGAACCGCATGTAGACGGCGGCGAGCTGCTGCATGTCGAGTTTGCCGATCACCGCCACCATGGGCTGATAGCGCGCGAAGTTCTGCGAAGCGAGCGTCGCGTGCAATTCATCGCCGTCGGCAACGAAGGACCCGGCCACCGCGCCGGTCGGCCGCTTCTGCACCGGCACCTTTTGCCGCGGCAGATTGTCGATCGTGACCACCAGGTGACGAATGATGCTTTCCGGCAGCAAATAGTCCTTCATGGCGGACGCACCGAGCACTGACGTGAGAGCGTCGCTCAACGCAGCGTCGCTGTCGGCGAGCGCCGGCAGTGGAACCATCGCGGGCGAGTCCTGACCCGGCAACGGATGCTGGATGGCCGGTTCGGCCGGCGGCTCGGCGGGCAGCGGCGTCTGCGCGGCCGTCGGCGCGGTCGGGAGCGCCGCATGACGATTTTGCAGGTAGTACCACGTTCCCGTGGCGACCACGACCACCGCAGCCGCCACTCCGATTACCGGCTTATTGATCATCAATGCTCCTCGATGAGTTAACCCGCGCCCGCCCGCGGCATGCGCATCTGCAGTTCATGTCGGCGATAGTCGATGACCAGCGTGTCGAGCACCCCTAGTGCATCCATACCGATCAATATCGCGGGTTCGTTCAACAGTTTCCACTGTTTGAATATATACATGTCGGCGAAGGTGACGCCGGCATCGCGTATCTGGATGGAGCCGAATTCTATCGCCGGCATGGGGATGATTTCGCCGTCCTGAACGTCCTTGGTCGCCCCGATGATCTGATCGGGCTGGCCGCGGAGGCGCACGCTGCGCTTGTTCAGCGCGGAGCGTAACGCAAGATTCGCGATGGTGGTCTGGCCGCCCGTATCGATGATCGCCTTGGTATGCACATCGCCGATCAGCGCATTGACCACGACCAGCGTCCCATGTAGGGCGTGAAACGGCACGTCCACGAAACCCCGCGTGGACTTCTCGTTGCGGGAATAGGTAATCTCGATCTTGTCATGACGAAAGTCGATGAAAATACGCTTGCCGGCCAAGCCTTCGGCGCCGAGTATCCCCTGCGCGCCGCCCAAGGCGTCCGGCACGATGGGCAGGATGGGTGAATCCACCGCCAGATCGCCGACGGTCAAGGTATCGACGCGAATGGTCGGCACCGTGGCGAAACCCGTAACCCCGCGCAGGATCACCGGCGGTGACTGATCCGTCGGGATTCCGAGCGCCAGCGCGACCAGCGAGGTGACGGCACTATGACTCGCCCCGGTGTCGAGCACCAGCCGGAACGGACCGTGGCCGTTGATCATGACCGGCGCCCAGATGCGCCCGATTTGATCGTGTCGTGTGGGAGAGACGTAGCGCGGCTCGGGCGCCTCGACCATGAGTTCCGCGAGCTCTTCGATGGCCGCGTCGGTACCCGCCTGCGGCGAGACCTGGGGAGCCGTGCCGGCCGCCCATTGCGGGCACAGTGCAATGCCCCCGATCAGCGCGACGCCGAAGCTGCATCGCCGCCGCCGGGGATGCCTTGGGTCGAGAAATCCGCGAGCCGCCTTGTTCACTGCTGCAACCGCCTTGTTTCTGAAGCATAGCACCCGGCACCAGCACGCACCAACGCCCTCACACGGATGTCCGGTGTTGCGAATACCCCGCCGTATTGCGAGTATCGGGGGATGACCACCGGGATCACCCGCCGCGACTTCATGAACGGCATCGCAATTGCCGTCGTCGGAGCCGCAAGCATCGATTTGTCCAGGACGCACGCCGCAGACGCCTCCACGGCGCAGACCTATCCGCCCGGCCGCGACGGTTTGCGCGGCAGCCACGCCGGCTCCTTCGAGGCGGCACACCGGCTACGCGACGGCTCCCCGTTCGACATATCCCAAGCAGCTCTTGCCGAACGCTACGACCTGGTCGTCGTCGGCGCCGGCATCAGCGGTCTGGCCGCCGCACACTTCTACAGACAGCGGCGCCCGAATTCCAGCGTTTTGATCTTGGACACCAACGATGATTTCGGCGGACACGCCAAGCGCAACGAATTCGTCGTGGACGGACAGACCCTCATCAGCTATGGCGGCACCCAGTCGATCGATAGTCCGGCACGCAAGTGGGACGGCATCGCAAAGGGATTGCTGAAAGATCTCGGCATCGACGTGCGGCGATTCGACAAGGCTTTCGATCACGATTTCTATGCGCGTTGGAACCTGAGCCAGGGCGTGTTCTTCAAGAAGGAAGTGTTCGGTGTCGATCGCCTGGTGCGCCGGCCGTTCGGCACCTGGCAGGAATTGGACGAAGTTCCGCATGACAGCCAAGCACTGCGCGCGTATCTCGACCAATTTCCGCTGGGCCAGAAGGCCCGCACGCAATTGTTCGAGATGATTTGGTCGGACCGCGACGTGCTGCCCGGCAAGACTCGGCAGCAACGCCTCGCCGTTCTCGAACACATGAGCTATCGGGATTTTATCGAGCAGTACTGGAACGCCGACGACGAGGTGCTGAAGTTTCTGCAGACGCGTACCCACGAACTATGGGCAGTGGGCATCGACGCCGTGCCGGCCAGCGAAACACTCACCCTGCCCGGCCTCAAAGCGCAACGCGCAGCGCTGGGGGCGGAACCCGAAGAGCCCTACATTTATCATTTTCCCGACGGCAATGCGTCGATCGCGCGCATGTTGGTGCGCAAACTGATTCCCGGATCTGCACCGGGCCACACGATGGACGACATCGTCCTCGCGCGGTTCGACTACGGGCAAATCGATCTCCCCGGGCAGCCGGTGCGCATTCGGCTCAACTCGACCGCGGTGGACGTACGCAACGCCGCCGCGGGCGTCGAGATCGCCTATGTCAACAGCGGCAAGGTCACGCGTGTCGCCGCCGGCGATTGCGTGCTGGCCTGCTACCACGCCATGATTCCCTATATCGCTTCCGAGGCGAGCGCCGAACAACGTACGGCGCTGCATGACAACGTGCGGGCGCCGCTCGTCTATGTGAATGTGGCCGTGCGCAACTGGCATCCTTGGCACAAGCTCGGAGTCGCATACATCGACAATCCCGGCGGCACCTATTCCGCCGCCCTCGACTATCCGGTCAGTCTCGACGGCTATCGGTTCACCCCCGATCCTTCCAAGCCCACCTGCCTGCATCTGATGCATGCGCCCACCGCACCCAATCAGGGGCTGAACATGCGCGAACAGTATCGCGCCGGCCGCGCGCGCCTGTACGCCATGAGTTTTGCCGACTTCGAGCGCGAAATCCGCGACGAACTCGGCCGCATGTTGGGCTCGGCGGGTTTCGATTTCGATCGCGACGTCACGGCGATCACCGTCAATCGATGGCCGCACGGATATGCCTACACGCCAACGCCACTGTACGACGACCCCGCGCACCAAACCCGTATCGCCAGGGAGGCGCGTCAGCGGTTCGGGCGCATCGCCATTGCCGGCTCCGACTCAGGCTGGGATGCCTATACGCACGTCGCTATCGATCAAGCGCACCGCGCCGTCGCGGAACTGACGGCCTGAGCCAGGCGCGTAACGCCGGCGAATCGGCAACAACGGAGCCATTCCCGCGCGCGATGTCCGAGTTTGCGTTGGCTCAAATTCGATTGCATCATTGATTCCCATCGGGCGAGGTCGGCGATGAACACGTATCAGAATTTATCCGAATTTCAGGCACTCATCGGTGCGACCTTGGGCACCAGTGACTGGATCCAAATCGATCAAGCGCGCATCGATCAATTCGCGGCAGTCACCGGCGATGACCAGTGGATTCACGTCGATCCGGTGCGCGCTGCGGCCGGCCCCTTCCGTTCGACGGTGGCCCACGGTCATTTGACGCTCAGTTTGCTGCCCGTCATGGTAAGGACCGCTTTCAAAGTCGCCGATGTGCGCATGACCGTGAACTACGGGCTCAATAGAGTGCGATTTCCGGCACCCGTGCCGGTGGGCAGCCGTCTGCGCGGTCATTTCAAGCTGTTGACGTTCGAAGCCATCCCCGGCGGCGCGCAGATCGTCGTTGAAGTGACGTCGGAACGCGAAGGCCACACGAAGCCGGTATGCGTCGCCGAATCGGTGGCGCGGCATTACGTCGGAACGTAACGATGCCCGCGCAATCAGTGCCGAGCCAACGACCTCACATGCGCCACGGCGCTGCGTCCGAGGGCCGATAGGTTGTAGCCGCCCTCGAGCATGGAGACGATGCGCCGCTCTGAATGTCGAGCCGCCAGTGCCATCAATTCGCCGGTGATCCAGGCATAGTCGGCCTCGACCAGCGCCATGCCGCCCAATAAATCCTCCCGGTGGGCATCGAAGCCCGCGGAGATGAAGATCATCTGCGGCTTGAAGCTCTCCAGCGCAGGCAGCCATTCCTCTTCGACAGCCCGCTTCGCCGCGGCGCCGCCGCTGCCTTCGGCAAGCGGCACGTTGACCATGTTGGGCGCGGGGCTGACCGTGCCGCTATAGGGATAAAAGGGATGCTGGAAGAAACTCGCCATCAGCACGCGGTCCTGCCATTGCGGTTGGCCGAACATATCCTCCGTGCCATTGCCGTGGTGCACGTCGAAATCGATGATCGCAACCCGTTCGAGGCCTTTTTTCTCGAGCGCGTACGCGGCGGCGACACCGATGTTGTTGAAAATGCAAAAGCCCATCGATCGCGCCTGAGTCGCATGATGGCCGCAGGGGCGCACTGCGCAGAACGCGTTCACGGCCCGTCCGTCCATCAGCTCATCGACCGCCAATAGTCCGGCGCCTGCCGCGCGCCGCGCCGCGCTAAGACTATGCGGATTCATCGCGGTATCGGGATCGAGCTGCACATACCCCTCGGCCGGCGCATTCTCAAAAATCAGGTCCACGTAGGCGGCCCGATGCACCCGCTTGAGGTCGTCGGCCTGCGCGAAGGGCGCCTCCAAACAACGCAACTCGTCCAGCATTCCGGACGTGCGCATGTGCTCATTGACCGCATTCAAGCGCGCAGGGCTCTCGGGGTGCCCCCCGCCCATCTCGTGGCGCAGGCAATCAGGATGGGTGATATAGGCTGTCGTCATCGGGCAATCTTACACGATGCCTACGCCCATTCTATGAGCTCCCAGCGGAAGCCGTTTTCATTGTAGGGCTGGTCCACCACCGAGTCATCCATATAGTAGCTGCCGCTGCTCTCACGAGCGACCCAACGGCCAATCTCCGGCGCGAACCAAAGCGTCTCCTGGCGAATCGAATCCGTCCGTTCGATATCGCCATTCCGGAATTGAATCATATTGGTATAGCGAAGCGTCCTGAATTGGCCAGCAGGCACGGTAATCGTCTCCCAGTCATGCGCCTTCATGGCCTGGTCCCACTGCAACGGGTCCTGGTGAGAAGGCGTCTTGTACCTAGTGCTGACGTGACCTTGCCAACCGGGCCGCAATTCTTCCGGCCAGAGCGGGATCGGCTTCTCGTAAACCTGCACATCGCCCCAGTGCGGATCCACCAGAACCATGCCCCAAGGATGCTGAATCTCGCTCGGCAGCGCTCCAGCGGGCTTATCACGGTGAGCGACGTACCTCCGCAAAAAATCTGTTCCCCATCGCGAACCGGCGCCGCTTTGATCTTTGACCGGTTCGGTGCTCGAGGCGATCTCGACATTGCTGCTGATTGCGTTGACGCGATCGACTTGATTGACGACGAGCGCGCGCGTGAACAGGTCATATTGGGAGTAGCGCCACATCTGGCCGATGGCAGGTTGACGCACGCCCGGTGTCGACGACGCTGCGACAGTAGCCGGCCGGCGCACTGCGCATCCAATCGACAACGCAGCGGACGACAACAGGAAAAATCGCCGAGTCACCTGAGACATGAGACACTCCCAATAGATTCAGTATCCAACCCATCCTACTTCATCCCGCCGGCGGCCACGAAAGAACGTCGTATCGTTGGTCGCACGGTGAACGCCATTTGTCAGCGCATGACGGGTCCGCTTATCCTAAGGATGCGGTCGATGCTCGCCGTAGCATAGGACCGAGAATCGCTGCAATGATTCCCCTGGATATCAAATTTAACATTAAATTAGACTCGCCCCCGCATCGCGAAATGTAACGGCGCAACTGTGTGACGCCGAGGAGCATTCAATGACCGTGCCTGTTGAAATGTCGGTGATCGAAATCGCTGCCCCAGGAGGGCCGGA
Source organism: uncultured Gammaproteobacteria bacterium (assembly GCA_963779985.1). Taxonomy (GTDB): domain Bacteria; phylum Pseudomonadota; class Gammaproteobacteria; order Steroidobacterales; family Steroidobacteraceae; genus Bog-1198. Next base: position 341,680 of record CAVZZW010000003.1, on the reverse strand, counting down.
GCAGCTGAAGCTGGGTCAGAGGCCGGTGCCTGAGCCCGGGGAGGGGGAAGTACTGGTGCGTGTAGCCGCCGCCGGGGTCAATCGGCCCGACGTGATGCAGCGCCAGGGACGCTATCCGCCGCCGGCCGGCTCCTCTGATTTGCCGGGACTCGAAGTCGCCGGAGAAATTGCCGCGCTCGGACCGAAGGTCACGGGACTGTCGGTGGGCGACAAGGTCATGGCCTTGCTGCCGGGAGGCGGCTACGCCGCCTTTGCGATCGCCGCGGCACCGCTGTGCCTGCCCGTGCCCGATGGAATCAGCATGGTGGAAGCGGCTGCGATCCCGGAAACCTTCTTTACCGTGTGGACCAATCTCTTCGATCGCGGCCGCTGCAAGGCGGGCGACACCGTGCTGATTCACGGCGGCACCAGCGGTATCGGCACCACCGCGATTCAGCTCGCCTCGGCATGGGGAGCACGCGTTTTCGCGACCGCGGGATCTGATGACAAAGCGCGTGCCAGCGAACGGCTTGGCGCCGTCCGCGGGATCAATTACCGCACCGAGGACTTCGTCGAAGTGATGCGCACGGAAACGAAAGGCAACGGAGTCGACGTCACTTTGGACATGGTCGCCGGCAGCTACGTCGCACGCAATCTGGAAGTCGCGGCGCTCGAGGGCCGAGTCGTCATGATTTCCTTGCTCGGCGGATCGCGCGCGGAAATCAACATGGGCACCATCCTCACCAAGCGGCTGACCCTGACCGGCTCGACGCTGCGGTCTCGAACGGTGGCACAAAAGGCAGAGGTCGCCGATGCTGTCCGGAAAAACGTCCTGCCTCTGCTCGCCGCGGGCCGAGTGCGGCCGACCATTCACGCCACGTTTCCTCTGGCCGAAGCCAGCGAAGCGCATCGGCTCATGGAATCGTCGAATCACATCGGGAAAATCGTTCTCACCATCTAGAAAAGGCATGCGCATGGCCTGAGAATCATCGCATCGGGCCGTTTGAGGCACCGGTATTAGGTGCTATAGTTTCAACGCGAAAAAAATCTCCCTCGGTCGCTGCGTCAGCTGCGGCCGAGGTCCATCGCCTTATCGCCCCTGGCAACACCTGGAGGAATCGTGAGTTCCGATATCGGGATCGCTCAGAACGCAACCCTCAAACCCATCGGCGAGATTGCAGCGCGCTTGGGGATTCCGGGTGCCAGCATTGAGAACTACGGCCACTACAAGGCGAAAATCGCGCTCGATTACATCGAGACGCTGAAGGACAAGCCCGACGGCAAGCTCATTCTGGTCACCGCCTTGAGTCCGACGCCCGCCGGCGAAGGCAAGACGACGACCACCGTGGGACTCGGAGACGCGCTCAACAAGATCGGCAAGAAGGCCGTGATTTGCCTGCGCGAACCGAGCCTGGGACCCGTGTTCGGCATGAAGGGCGGCGCCGCCGGCGGCGGCTACGCACAAGTCGTGCCGATGGAAGACATCAACCTGCATTTTACCGGGGACTTCGGCGCCATCGGTCTCGCGCACAACCTCTTGTCGGCGCTGATCGACAATCACATCCACCACGGCAATGAACTGGGCTTCGATGTGCGACGCATCGCTTGGAAGCGCGTGGTGGACATGAACGATCGCGCATTGCGCGATATCACCGTCGGACTGGGCGGTCCCGGCAACGGGTTCCCGCGGCAGGACGGCTTCGACATCGTGGTGGCCTCCGAGGTCATGGCCATCTTCTGCCTTGCGAAAAGCTTGATAGACCTCAAGCAGCGGCTCGGCAACATCGTGGTCGGGTACCGCCGCGACCTCTCGCCCATCCACGCCAGCGACCTCAAGGCCCAGGGTGCGATGACGGTTCTGCTCAAGGAAGCCCTGAAGCCGAACCTGGTGCAGACGCTGGAGAACAATCCGGCCTTCATCCACGGCGGTCCCTTTGCCAACATTGCGCACGGCTGCAACTCGGTGCTTGCGACCACGACGGCGTTGAAACTGGCGGACTATGTAGTGACGGAAGCGGGATTCGGCGCCGACCTCGGCGCCGAGAAGTTCATCGACATCAAGTGCCGCAAGTCCGGGCTGCGCCCGGCCGCCGTAGTGATCGTCGCGACCGTGCGCGCCCTCAAATTTCACGGCGGTGCGGATCTCAAGGAGATCAATCGCGAGAATCTCGCGGCGCTCGACAAGGGAATCGCCAATCTCGAGCGGCACGTCAGCAACGTTCGCAATCAGTATGGGCTGCCCTGCGTCGTATCCGTCAACCACTTCACTGCCGATACCGAGGCGGAGCATGCGCTGCTCGCCAAGAAAATGGCGGTTCTCGATGTCCCGCTGGTGCTCGCCAGGCATTGGGCCGAAGGCGGCGCGGGCGCGACGGACGTCGCCCGCAAGGTGGTTGAAATCGTCGACAGGGGCGCGTCGAACTTCCGCTTCGTCTACGACGAGAACCAGACCCTGTGGGACAAGGTGAAGACCATCGCCACGAAGATCTACGGCGCCTCCGACATCTCGGCCGATTCCAAGATTCGCGCACGGTTCGAAGAACTTCAGAAGAACTACGGACACTATCCGGTGTGCATTGCGAAAACGCAGTACTCGTTTTCCACCGATCCCGCTCTGCGCGGCGCGCCGAGCGGACACATGGTGAACATCCGCGAGGTGCGGCTCGCCGCCGGCGCAGAGTTCATCGTCGTGGTATGTGGTGATGTCATGACGATGCCCGGACTGCCGAAGGTGCCCTCCGCGGACAAGATCGACATCGACGCGCAAGGGCGCGTGATCGGCCTGTTCTAGGAGCCGAGCTTAAGAAGCTGCAGGCCACTGCTGCCGTGACGTGGCCTTCGGCTTCTTAATTTCTTCCAGGTGGGTGCCTCCCGCCAATCGGTCAAAATCCGTGTGTCGAGGTAGAGGGTCACTCGCATCGGCGCGTCACTCACCGAGAACGGCGCCGGGCGCGATGCCGGCGTTGGCGCACGCCTGCGCGGCGGGCAGCTTCTTGCCGCCGTCGTAGCGCAACTTGAACACCTCGATCTGCCCACCCTGCGCCGTGATGAACAGGCTCTCGTCGCCGATGGCGGTCACGGCGCCGATACCTCCCTTGACCTCTGCAAACTTGCGCGACGGGTGTTTGCGCGCCGCGTGAAGTTGCAATTTCTTGCCCTTGAACGTGGTCCATGCAGCCGGAGCCGGATCGCACCCGCGGATCAGGTCATAGACCAGATCGACGTGGTTGTGCCAGTTGACCCGCGCTTCCGGATCGCGGCACCAGCCCTGGTAGCTTGCCTGCGATTCGTCTTGCAGGGTACCCACTATCCCTCGATTCACGACCAGGTCGGCGGCTTCCTGGAGGGCGGCGATTCCCATCGGAAACAGCCGATCGAAATACACGCTTCCCAGGGTGTCATCCGGACCGATGGGGGTCTCCTTTTGCAGGATGACCGGGCCCTCGTCCAGACCGTCCGTGGGCCGAAAGATGGTGAGCCCGGTTTGGCGATCGCCGCGGATGATGGGCCAGTTGATGGAACTGGGGCCTCGATATCGCGGCAGCAGCGAAGGATGGAACTGAATCATCCCGTGGCGCGGAATGACGGCGAAGTCCTGCGGCACGAACTGCAGGACATAGGCCATGACCCCGAGGTCCGTAGCGAGCGCGCGCATGGCTTGGCGTGCCTCCTCAGTCTTCAGGGACGCCAGCTGGTAGACAGGAATCTGGCGCTGCTCCGCAGCAAGCCGCAGAGGATCGGGAGCCGTGCCAGGCTTTTCTGGGGCGCAGAACACACCCGCCACGGTATCGCCACGATCGAGGAACGCGTCAAGGACTGCCTTGCCGAAATCTCTCTGCCCAATGATGGCAATTCGCATCAACCTCTCCGAATCCGTTTTACTTATTCCCTGATATCTCATATATCATAAGGACAAATCTCAGCGTACAATCGGCCAAAAGAGCCTGAACGAGAACCGAGGGAGTTCGAGCATTCCTCAGTCGATGGTACCCGCCGACCCGGCGTAATATCGCGCTTGCGGTCAGTACGTACCAGCTAATTTTCACTCAAAGATCGCACAATCAGCGCAATCAAAGGAGATCGTATGGCGGGTCGCAATTTTCTGTTCGTTCCCGGGCCCACCAACGTGCCCGACCGCGTCTTGCGCGCCATGGCCGTGCCCATGGAAGATCACCGTTCGCCCATATTCCCTGAATTGACTCGTGCTTGCTTGAACGCCCTGAAGCCCGTGTTCAAGACGACGACCGGCAGTCCCATCCTCTTTCCATCGTCCGGCACGGGATGTTGGGAAGCCGCGCTCACCAACTGTCTCAACGCCGGCGACAAGGTTCTGGTGGCGCGCTTCGGGCAATTCAGCCATCTCTGGGCAGACATGTGCACGCGGCTCGGCTTCGAAGTAGAGATGCTGGAAACTCCCTGGGGCGAAGGCGCTCCGGTGGATCGCTACCTCGCCTCGCTCAGCGCGGACAAGCAGCACAAGATCAAGGCCGTGTTGGTGTGCCAGAACGAGACCGCGACCGGCGTGACGAGCGACGTCGCCGCCATTCGCCAGGCAATGGACAGCGTCAAGCACCCTGCTCTCCTGTTCGTCGATTCGGTGAGCGCGCTCGCCAGCATCGACTTCCGCATGGACGAGTGGAAAGTCGACGTGTGCGTCAGCGGCTCTCAGAAGGGCCTGATGCTGCCCGCCGGCATGGGTGTGACTTGCGTCAGCCAGAAGGCTCTCGATGCCGCCAAGACTGCGACCTCGCGGCGCTGCTATTTCGACTATGCCGACATGGTAACGGCCAACACCTCGGGCTATTTCCCCTACACCCCGTCGATACCGATGATGTACGGTCTGCGCGAATCGCTGGCCATACTCGCTGAGGAAGGATTGGAGAACGTGTTCCATCGCCACAGCTACCTCGCCGGCGGCGTGCGCGCCGCAGTTTTCGACGGCTGGAAGTTGAAGTTGTGCGCGACCGCGCCCAAGTGGCACTCGGATACCGTGTCCGCCATCATGGTGCCGGAAGGCATCAATGGAGCGGAGGTCATCGCGCGTGCGTTTTCGCGCTACAACCTGGCACTCGGCGCCGGCCTGTCCAAGGTCGCAGGCAAGTTGTTCCGCATCGGCCATCTGGGCGATATGAACGAACTCATGCTGCTGGGCGCCATTGCGGGCTCCGAAATGGCCATGCTCGACGTGGGCGTGAAGATCGAGCCCGGCAGCGGTGTGGCTGCTGCGCAAAACTACTGGCGCAGCCATTCGGCTGTCAGCTCGTCGAAGAACGCCCATGTGCCGAAGGCCGGCGTCGCCGCATGACGACGCGAGTGGTATTCCTGGACCGCGCTTCACTCAAGGCCAAGGTGCGCAAGTTCTCCTTCGAGAACGAATACGTCGAACATGAAAAAACCGCGGTGGACGAGATCGTGCCGCGGCTCGCGGGCGCTGCCATCGCCATCGTCAACAAGGTGCCCATGCGGGCGGAGACATTGCGCCAGCTCCCGCAGCTGAAGATGATCGCCGTGGCGGCAACCGGCTACGATGTGGTGGACGTACCGTATTGCAAGGAACACGGCATCGCGGTCGCCAATATCCGCAACTACGCCGTGCATACTGTACCGGAACATGCGTTCGCGATGATTCTCGCGCTCAGGCGCAATCTCCTGGCCTACCGGCAGGATGTCGAAAACGGCGTGTGGAACAAATCCGATCAGTTCTGCTTTTTCACGCACGACATCGGCGATCTGCACGGCAGCACGCTCGGCATCATCGGCGAGGGTGCCATAGGGCAGAGTACGGCCGCGATCGGCCGCGCCTTCGGTATGCGGGTGCTGTTTGCGGATCATGCGCCGCCCAAGATGGAAGGCGTGACCTTCACGCCGCACGAGCAGGTGCTCGCGGAATCAGATGTGATCTCGCTGCATTGCCCCCTGCTTCCGTCCACGCGCAACCTGATCGACATTCACGCCTTGCGCAAGATGAAGCGCAATGCTCTGCTCATCAACACCGCCCGCGGAGGACTGGTCGATGAGGCGGCGCTGATTCAGGCGCTCGACCAAGGCCTGATCGCCGGCGCCGGGTTCGACGTGCTGACCGTCGAGCCGCCGAAGAACGGCCACCCGCTGCTCGACGTGCGCCGTCCCAATTTCATCCTCACGCCGCATGTCGCGTGGGCCTCGGACGGGGCGATGCAGTTCCTCGCCGACCAATTGATCGACAACATCGAGCATTGGGCGGCAGGCAAGCCGCAGCATCTCGTGACTTGATATGGCCGTCCGGGCCATTCATGATCGCGAGCAATGAAAAAGCTACTCTATCAGTTCGATACGGATGCCCTGCCCTCGGTCTTCGATAATGTCGTAGGCTACGACGGCGGTGCCGATCACATCTCTGCATACGGCGGGGTCAACGCCAAGAATGTCGGCGGGCTGGTCGAAGGGGCCATCTTTACCCGCGGCCCCAAGGATAAGAAGAACACCGCGATCTTCATCGGCGGCGGCAACCTGATCGAAGGCGAGGCCGTACTCGCCGCGGTACGCCAGAAATTCTTCGCCAAATTCCGCGTCTCGGTGATGTTCGACAGCAACGGCTCCAACACCACCGCCTCGGCGGCCGTGGCGTGGATCGCGCACGGCCGCTCGCTCGCGGGCAAGCGTGCCGTGGTGTTGGGCGGTTCAGGTCCGGTCGGCCAACGCGCCGCGGTGCTGCTGTCCCGGGAGGGAGCCGATGTGGCGATCACCGGCCGAAAGCGCGATGTCGTACAAGCGGCCTGTGATTCGATCCATGCACGCTTCGGCATCGTAATACGAGCCATCGAGGCGCCGACCAACGCCGAGCGCGGCGCTGCCGTCGAGGGCGCGCAGATCGTGCTCGCCACGGGCGCAGCCGGCATCACCTTGCTGGAGGAGCGGCAGTGGCAGGACAGTCCCACGCTGGAACTGGTGGCCGATGCCAATGCGTCGCCGCCGGCCGGCATCGAAGGCGTGGGACTGAACGATCGCGGATCGAGCAAGCATGGCAAGATACTCTTCGGAGCGCTCGGCTTCGGAGCGCTCAAACTGGCGCTGCACCGCGCCTGCGTCGCGCGCCTGTTCGAGCAGAACGATCTGCTGCTCGACGCCGAGGAAATTTACGCCATTGCCAAGACGATGGTCGGTTGAACCCGATCGAACCATCGTCTGCCATTGCGATCGAACCATCATCCACCGAAACAACTCTTTTCCCCACGAAGCGCCCCAATGATCACTGACAGCTCCATCGAAAAATTTCTGGACGATCTCGCCGGCAGCCAACCGACACCGGGAGGCGGCAGCGCGGCAGCCATCATGGGTGCCATGGGCGCAGCCCTCGTGTCCATGGTCTGCAACGTCACCATCGGCAAGAAGGGTTATGAAGGGGTCGAGGCTGAGATGAAGTCCGTGCTCGAGGCCTCCGAAAAAGTGCGCCGGCGCCTGACTGCGATGGTGGCCGAAGATGTCGCCGCCTTCGACAGCATGATGGCCGCATACAAGCTGCCGAAAGGGACCGGCGATGAGATCGCACGGCGGGGCGCCGCCATCCAGACAGGCCTGCGCCGTGCCACGGAGGTGCCTCTGGATTGCGCGCGCGTATGCGCCGAAGTCATCGCACTGTCGCGCCGCGCCAGCGAACGCGGCTATCTCAATGTCATCAGCGACGGCGGCGTCGGGGTATTGGCCGGGTTCGCGGGACTGCGCAGCGCGGCGCTGAATGTCTACATCAATGCACCCGCGCTCAAGGACCGCGCCTTCGCCGAAGCTGCCACCACCGAGATCGAAAAGCTGCTCGAGTCGTGTGCTGCCGAGAGCGAAGCTGTATACACACTGGTGCGCGGCAAGTTGGGTTGAACACCGGGGGAACCTGAACATGCCGGGCGGAAGGATCGATACCGAACGCGACTTCACCCCATTGGGCATAGCCGTGCTGACTATCTCCGATTCGCGGGATGCAAGCACCGACACCTCGGGCGACGTACTGGCGGAGCGCATCAGCGGCGCAGGACATCATCTGCGGGCTCGCGCGCTGGTGCGCGATGACAGATCCGCCATCCAGCGGCAGGCACGCACCTGGATCGAGGACCCCGCCGTGGATGTCATCATCACCAATGGCGGCACCGGTCTCACCAGCCGCGACGTGGCGCCGGAAGCGCTGCGCGAGATCTTCGATCGGGAACTCGAGGGATTCACCGTTCTGTGGCACCTCATATCCTATGAGACGGTAGGTGTGTCCACCATGCAATCCCGCGCCTGCGCCGGCATGGCCGGCAACACAGTGATCTACGTTCTGCCCGGGTCCAACGGCGCCTGCCGCGATGGCTGGGATAAATTGATCAGCTTACAGCTGGATAGCCGTCACCGGCCCTGTTCGATCCTGGAGGCCATTCCCCGCTTCCAGAAAAGGTGACGCGGCCGGCGCGCGATTCGTGAAGCGACGCTCGACCAACGGCCGGCTCAGGCGGAAGAAGCCTCGCAAGAAGTCCGCGCAGCGCCTGCGCATCTGGAAATTCTTCCGCCCCATCTGGAGATTCTTATGGAGTCCCCGGGTGCGCCGCTATACGTTGCGCGCATTCAAACGCGCGCCGCTCCCGCTGCAGGCGCTGATCGTGCTGGCGATGGCCGCGGCATTGGGGCTGGCCGTCAACTGGATATACCAGGTCGCCCGCAAACCCTCGGAGCTTTTCTTTCCCGTCAGCGGCACGCTCAACAAGATCCCGGCCGAAACCTGGCGGCAGTACTCTGCCCTCTTTCAGCGATATTCCACGAAGGCCATTTCCCCCGAACTGCTCGCGGCGCTCGCCCAGGTCGAGGCCTCGGGCAATCCGGTGGTGCGCACGTACTGGCGCTGGTCCGCCAGCCCCAAGCCCTTCGACGTCTATCGACCCGCCTCGAGCGCGGTAGGCATGTACCAGATCACCGACGGCACCTTTGCCGAAGCGAGACGCTACTGCATCCGCGATCATATGGTCGTCGAGGATGGCCCCTGGGACGATTGGAAATCATGCTGGTTCAATCGCTTGTACACCCGCGTAATCCCCTCGCATGCGGTGGAGCTGACCGCGGCGTACCTCGATCGGAGTGTGACGAGCATCCTGGAGCGCCATTCCCTGAAATCCGCAACCCCGGAACGCAAGCAAGAGCTGGCCGCCGTCATCCACCTCTGCGGTGCGGGCGCGGGTGATACCTTCGCCAGGCGCGGCCTGCGGCTGGCCGAGGGCGAGCGCTGCGGAGATCACGACGCCCGCGGCTACGTCGCTCGCGTGAGCGGCATGAAACGGGTGTTCGAGAGGATCGAAAGTGCGGGGAAAACACCGTAGTCGCGCGATGAGTACGGTCTCTGCTTCAAATTGCTATAATCAGCGCATGGTGAAGATTACCCTCGAAGAGGCTCTAGCGTATACCGGTCGCTGGGCCGCAGTTGAGGCCTTCCAGCTTGAAGAGCTTCGCCGCACTCCGATGAAAACCAGGCTTTTGCAGCTCGCCGCCCTCATGGCGTCGCGCGATCTGTTCGCACACGATGCGCAGCGCGATAAAGGCGTACTGGAAGTACGGAATCGCTGGGCGCAGCTGCGGCTGGCTCTTCATGGCTGATCGCGCACCTCAGGTGAGCTGATGGCTGATCGAGTTCTCGATGAGAATGGCGCGAAAATCATTGACGTTGGTCAGCGTCGGCCCGGTAATGACCGAGTCGCCGAGCGCCGAGAAGAAGCCATGCCCGTCGTTGTTGGCGAGCATGTCCTTGGGCCGCAATCCACGCAACCAGGCGCGGGCGAGCGAGTCGGGCCCTAGGACGGCCCCCGCGATCTCTTCTTGTCCGTCGACGCCGTCCGTGTCGCCGGCCAGCGCATGGATTCGTCGATGGCCGTCGAGCGCGATGGCGAGCGAGAGCAGAAACTCCACGTTGCGCCCGCCTCGCCCATTGCCGCGTACCGTCACCGTGGTCTCGCCACCCGAGAGCAAGACACACGGTGCCCTGAAGGGCTGATCGCGGTCCGCCACCTGCAGTGCCATGCCGGCCAATACCTTGCCCACGTCGCGCGCCTCGCCTTCGATGGCGTCGCCAAGAATATAGGGCTCGATGCCCGCCGCGCGCGCCACACGCGCCGCGGCCTCGAGCGCCATCTGCGGCGTGGCGATCATGCGCACGCCGGAGCGCGCCAAGCGCGGGTCACCGGGCTTCACGGACTCGCCGCGACCGCTCTCCAAGGATTCGCGCACCGGCCCCGCCAGTTCGATGCCGTAGCGGCGCACGATGGCGAGCGCATCGTCGCAGGTCGTCGGATCGGCCACCGTGGGACCCGAAGCGATGTCGATCGGCCGATCGCCGGGCACATCGGAGATCAACAGCGTGAGCACCTGCGCCGGATGACAGGCGGCGGCCAGCCGCCCTCCCTTGATGGCGGACATGTGGCGCCGCACGCAGTTCATCTCGCTGATGGTGGCGCCTGAGGCCAGCAGCGCGCGGCTCACGGCCTGCTTCAGATCGAGTGTCAGTCCCGAAGCCGGGAGCGGCAAGAGCGAGGAACCGCCGCCGGATATCAGGCACAGCACCAGATCGTCTTCGTTGAGCCCTCCCACCAGCTCCAGCATGCGCTGCGCGGCGTGCAATCCGGCCGCATCGGGCACCGGATGCGCGGACTCGGCGATTTCGATGCGCTCGCAGGGCACTGCGTAACCATAGCGCGTGACCACCAGGCCCGAGAGCGGACCCGGCCAGTTGTCCTCCACGGCGCGCGCCATGGCTGCGGAGGCCTTGCCCGCGCCCACCACGATGAGCCGGCCGCGAGGCGGCTCCGGAAGATGCGCGGGGATGCACAGCGCCGGCTGCGCGGACGCAATGGCGGCATCGAACATGCGCCGCAGCAGAGTCCGCGCGTCAGGATATGTTTGGCGCAATTCCGCTGGCACCATGGCTGAGTACATTCCCCAAGGAACCGATTCCCTCGATGATGACCTCGACGGTGGATCCATCTTTGATCGATCCGATTCCCAACGAGGTCCCGCACGCGATCACGTCGCCGGGCAACAGCGACATATCGTGCGAGATTCCGCTCACCAATTCCTCGGGTGACATGATCATGTCCGACAGCGGATAGTTCTGGCGCTCGACTCCATCGAGCCGAGTGACCACCGACAATCGCCGCCACTCCAAGTCCGTGGTGATGACCGGGCCGAGGCAACCGAAGGTATCGTAGCCCTTGGAGCGGCACCACTGCGGGAAGTCCACGTTCTCGTTGAGCACCTCCGTAGCCGTCACATCGTTCACACAGGTATATCCGAAAATGAACTCCGCGGCCCTGGCGAGAGGCACGTCCTTGCAGTGCTTACCGATAACGATGCCCAGTTCACCTTCGTAGGCGATTTTTCCCGCATAGCCGGCGGGCCGCCTGATCGGTTCATTGGGGCCGATGACCGACGTACCCGGCTTTATGAGGAACAGCGGATGCGTCGGGGCCGCTTTGCCGAGCTTTACGCTGAGCGCGTGGAAGTTATTCCACAGCGCAACGATCTTCGAGGGCGCGCAGGGGCTCTGCAGCACGAACTCGCCTTGCGCGAAGGAGCGCCCGGTAGGCTGCGCTGCGCCAAAGAAGTCGCCCTCAAACTCCAGGATGTGGGTGTCCTCGAATGTACCGAATCCGATGCGGCCGTCGTTCGACCGAAAACGCACCCAGCGGGTCATGACCGGATCAGCCTCGGAAGCGCATGCTGAAGCACTGACTCATGCTAGAGCACCGACTTGAGCAGAGTCGCCATATCGGCCGGATTGCGCGTGACCTTGATCCCGCACTCTTCCATGACCGCAAGCTTTTCCGTTGCTGTGCCTTTGCCGCCGGAAATGATCGCGCCCGCATGGCCCATGCGCTTTCCCGGCGGCGCCGTGACGCCGGCGATGAATCCGACCACCGGCTTCTTCATGTGATGCTTGATCCAGCGCGCGCAGGTCTCCTCGTCGTCGCCGCCGATTTCTCCTACCATGATCACGGCGTCGGTCTCGGGATCATCGTTGAACATCCGCATGACGTCGATGTGCTTCAAGCCGTTGACGGGATCGCCGCCGATGCCCACGCAGGTCGATTGCCCCAGCCCCAGTTCCATCAACTGACCCACCGCTTCATAGGTCAGGGTGCCGGAACGCGAGACGACACCAATGCGTCCCTTTTTGTGAATATGGCCGGGCATGATGCCGATCTTGATCTCATCCGGCGTGATCACGCCGGGGCAGTTCGGCCCCACCAGCAAAGTCTTTTTATTGCGCATCCGGTAGCGCGTGTTGATCATGTCGCGCACCGGCACTCCCTCCGTGATGCAGATGACGAGGTCGAGATCGGCGTCGACCGCCTCATCGATGGCGCCGGCGGCGAAGGGCGGCGGCACATAGATCACCGACACGGTCGCTCCGGTCTTCTCCTTGGCCTCCCGAGCCGTGGCGAAGATGGGAATGCCCTCGAAGTTCTCCCCGGCCTTGTGCGGATTCACGCCGGCGACGAAGCAGTCCTTGCCGTACGCGTAGTCACGGCACAAGCGGGTATGAAAAGCACCGGTCTTGCCCGTGATGCCCTGGGTCATCACTCGGGTGTTCCTGTTGATCAGGATGCTCATATGCTGTGTTCCTATTTCCCGGCGACGGCGGCGACGATCTTCTGGGCCGCGTCCGCCATATTGTCGGCGGAAATGATCGGCAATCCCGATTCCCGCAGTTTCTGTCTGCCCAATTCCTCGTTCGTGCCCTTCATACGCACGACCAGAGGAACATTGAGCTTTACCATTTTAGCGGCGGCGATGACACCTGCCGCAATCGTGTCGCAACGCATGATGCCGCCGAAAATGTTCACCAGAATGCCCTTGACCGCCGGGTTTTTGAGCATCAGTTTGAACGCTTCGGTCACTTTCTCCGTCGTGGCGCCGCCGCCGACATCGAGAAAATTCGCAGGCTCCGCGCCGAACAGTTTGATGGTATCCATCGTCGCCATCGCAAGCCCCGCGCCATTGACGAGACAACCGATGTTGCCACTGAGCGAGATATAGGACAGATCGAACTTGGATGCTTCGATTTCGGCGGGATCCTCCTCATCGAGATCGCGCATGGCGACGATCTCCGGATGCCGGAACAGCGCATTGGAATCGAAATTGAGCTTGGCATCGAGCGCCAGCACCCGGCCGTCGCCGGTAAGGATCAGCGGATTGATCTCGGCGAGCGATGCATCACATTCGACGAAGGCACGGTACAGGCTCTGCATGAACTGGCGAGCCTGCACCAGCGATCCGTCGGGAACGCCGATCTTTCGCGCGACATCCTCGGCCTGCGTGTCGGTCAATCCGGCAACCGGATCGATGGCAACCTTGTGAATCTTTTCCGGCGTGTGCGCGGCGACTTCCTCGATCTCCATGCCGCCCTCGGAGCTCGCCATCAGCGTCACCCGCTGGGTGGCGCGGTCGACCACCATGCCCACGTACAATTCCTTGCGGATGTCGGCGCCTTCCTCGACCAGCAGGCGCTTGACCAAGCGGCCTGTGGGACCCGTCTGGTGCGTGACCAGTGTCATGCCGAGAATCTTCGAGGCGTATTCATGCACTTCGTCAAACGACTTGGCCACCTTGACGCCGCCGCCCTTGCCGCGGCCGCCGGCATGAATCTGGGCCTTCACCACCCAGACCTTGCCGCCCAGCTCACGAGCGGCGGAATCCGCCTCGGCTACCGAAAAGCAGGGAAAGCCGCGCGGTGTGGCGACCCCGTACTTGCGTAGAATTTCCTTGCCTTGGTACTCGTGAATATTCATGTCTCGGCCTCGTCAATCGGTGAAGTATTTAACTGGGGCGAATTATACCCAGGTAAATCATAGCCAGGATTGATCTGCCGCGCTGCGGCACGCGGAATAACCCGTCCAAGTCACGCTGTAGGCGATCGCGTGCCGCCGGATGTCTTACTCTCATCCAGCGTCTTCTCCAAGAGCTTGGTCAGCGCGTACACGGTATCCATATGCGGAGTCGGCGTGTCCGTCAATCGAGCCAGCTCCAATACCGACCCCAACAGGGCATCGATTTCGAGCGCGCGCGCGGCCTCGACATCCTGCAGCATCGAGGTCTTGTGGTGGCCCACCCTCTCCGCGCCGGCGATGCGCTTCTCGAGAGAGACGCGGAAGCTGACGCCCAGTTTGTGGGCGATGACCTCGGCCTCGCCCATCATCGCCGCCGCGATGGCGCGGCTCGGCGGATACCCACAGATATCGGCGAGCGTGGCACGCGACAAAGCGCTGATCGGATTGAACGTCAAATTGCCCCAGAGCTTCAGCCAAATCTCCGCGCGGATATCGGCGAGCACCGGAGCCTGCAAGCCGCTCTTGATGAGGCACTCCGACACGCGCGTGACGCGCGCGCTGGCCGTACCGTCCGGTTCGCCGACCGGGAACCGGTTGCCTTCAATATGTTTGACGACCCCCGGCGAGGTCATTTCGGCGGCCGGATAAACCACACAGCCGATGACGCGCTCGCACGGAATATGTTCGCCGATCAGGCCATGCGGATCGACGCTGGTCACCCGCGTACCCGCGAGTGCGCCGGGATGCCGGTGAAAGTACCAGTACGGAATGCCGTTCTGCATCGGAATCACGACGGTATCGGGGCCGAACAACTTGGGCACGTCGAGAGCAACCGCTTCGAGCTGGTGCGCCTTCATCGCAAGAATGACGACATCCTGCGGGCCTGCGGCCGCGTAATCATCAGTTGCCTTGACATTCGGGACGGACTGCTCCTGGCCGTCGGCAGTGATCAACTTGATCCCGTGGCTACGCAGCGCCTCGAGATTCGCTCCACGCGCAATGAAGGTCACGTCCTCTCCGGCCAACGCAAGCCGAATTCCGACGTAACCGCCGATCGCACCGACACCGATGATCGCTATCTTCAATGACATCCGCCCATGGAGCGTAGGAAACCATACCAGAATTACTTAACTGTTACCGAAGCGACCAGGGGTGCACTGCACCCCTGGTCTCCTCCGAACAAAGTACTGCAAACTTCACAGCAGTCCTTGCTACTTCTTCGGCCGTCCTTGCTCAGAACTTGTAGTTCAAGCCCGTGGAGAAGCCGATGATGTGACACCCACCCCAGGTGGTCGGACCCGCGCTGCTGTAATCGACGAACTGGAAAGTCGTGCCGTCATGACAGTCCGTCGTCAAGCCACGGCCACCCGCGCCGATGTCGTAATGAGCGTTGCCGCTGTTGACCGTGTCCGCCGCATCCACATACCAGTACAGCTGCTTGTCGAAATGGTGCTTCCAGGCAATCGTGTACATGTTGGCGTGATTGTCTGCGTTCGTCGGATTGTAGTTGTGCTGCCCGCCCGGATCGCCCGGTGTGGCTCCGGCATGCGCCCAGCCTATGCTCACATCGTCCTTGGGCGAGAATTTCTGCGAAGCCGCAAACCACGTACCGTGCCTCTGCCGTTCGTTCTGGAATTGCAACGCTTGCGGCAAGTACCTACGCAGGTCTTCATAGATCCCGCTCACCACCAAACCGAAGTCGGTCGTGTATTGCACACCGATTTTGGCGGCGGATTCGTTCCCTACGTCACCCACGTACCCCGGGGAGCCGGCAGCAGCCGCGCCGGGAAATTCCGCGGCAAGCGCGTTGTACCCGTTCCAGTCGAGCAGCGGCGAGACGCCATTGCCCTGACTGAGCAAATATCCGTACAACGGGCTGTTCGAACCGATGCCGTCGCTGTTGCGATTCGCCGCCTTGTGCAGCTCATACGCTGCCGTGATGTAGATCGGTCCTTGTTCGAATTTCAGATCGACGCTATACGCGGTGTCGAAACCGCCGTCATCGCAGGAGAGCGGCAGATTGCCGCTGCCCGGGTTGTTGCCGCCATTACAGTCAGGCGAGCCTTGCGATTGCACGATACTGTTGTCGGTACGGTTCTGACCTGGCGAGAACAGCACGTCGAAGCTGAATACGTGGCCGAATTTCGGTGATTCATACCAGATCGAGTGATCGAGGCGTGTGCCGAACTCCACCCGGTTGTCACCACCCGAGTTGCCAATGATAGCGGCGTAGTCGCCGAGCATGCCCGAGAACGGATTCAAACGGTCCGTCGATTTCTTGTAAGGCGAGTATGTAGTGCCTACTTTCACCTTACCCCAACTGTTGCTCGAGAGGCCTACGAAGGTATCGCCGTAGCCGAGCGCGCCTTTGGTGACATTGGAGGTCGCCGTGTAACCCCCGCTCGTGCCGGGAGCATTGGTGATCTGGGGTTGTGCTTCGAGCTGATAGATCAACTCGACACCGGTTCCGGGGATTTTATGAGATCCGCGATAGCCTATCACCGACTTGTTGGTCGACACTCCGCCTAACCAACCTACCCGACCCTGCGGCCCCACTTTCGGACCTCCGGATATCACGTAACCCGACTTCGGATTGGCTGGATCGACCAGCGAATAGGGATAGGCGACCAGGCCGCCGATCCCTTTGGTCGCATCGTCGAGCGATACGTCCAGAGTTCCGTAGAATCCTTTGAGAAGGCTCTCGAGCTTCGGCTCCGCAGGGGCTGCTTCCTTGCCCTTTGCGACGCTCGGTCCGGCGCCCGCGGCAGGCGCCGCCGCCTGCTTGCTGCTCAACGTCTCTAGTTTCTTCTGCATCTCCTGCATCTGCTGCTGCATGATGCGCATCTGTTCTTTGAGAGCCTTGCTGTCCTGAGCATCGTCGGCAAAGACGACGCTACTCAAAGCGACGCTGCCGGCACATGCCGCAACCGCCGCCAGCATAGGCTTGGCCAATTGAAATTTAGTCATTGTGTGATTCCTCATGAAACGCGTCTATTTGAATCATTCTCGTCGTCGCCATCCACCGTCACCTCTTGCCGACCGGATTGGTGAAGCTACTCCGGCCGCTCCCGATCCCTGTTGCGATTTCACAACCCCCAACAGCGTGTGAAATCTCCCTCTTCCTCTTTCCTCTCCTGATACAACAATCATCCATCCGCCCGGCGGCTCCTGCGAGAAGTGCGCAGTGTAGCAACCGGGACAAAGTGCGTCCTGCTATGTGGCAGGAATGAGACCTGCGCCACGCGCCCATTCATCGCAGATTCCCTCCCTCGTGGCATGCGAACGTCGCCCGCCTGCCTGCCTTGTGTCCGTTCGAGCGCCCAGAGTGCGGGCATCAAATGACCTTCTGAGATCTCAGCGACGCGATATCGGTAGCCGCGTAACCCAATTCCGCCAGAACCTCGTCCGTGTGCTCGCCCAACAGGGGCGAGCGCGTGACGTCCGTCGGACTGTCGCTCATCTTGATGGGGTTACCCACGGTCAGGTACTTGCCGCGCGTCGGATGATCCACTTCGACGATGGTGCCGGTCTTGCGCAGCGACGGTTCATTGGCCAACTCCTGCATGGAGAGAATCGGGCCGCAGGGAATGTCGTGCTCATTGAGCAGATCCATCGCTTCGAACTTGGTCTTCGTGACCGTCCACTTTTCCACCGCAGCGAACACCTCTTTGAGCCGCGGCAGGCGCGCCTCCGGTGTGGCGAAGTCGGGATTGGTGAGCCAGTCTTCCTTGCCGATCACCTTGCAAACTTCCTTCCAGACCGGCGCCTGAGCGATGAAGTACAGATACGCGTTCGGATCCGTCTCCCAGCCCTTGCACTTGACGATGGTCCCCGGCTGGCCGCCGCCCGACGCATTGGCGGCGCGAGGCACGGCCGCGCCGAACTTGCCGTTCGGATACTGGGGATATTCCTTCATGACATGGGTGCGGTCGAGGCGCTGCTGGTCGCGCAGCTTGACGCGACAGAGATTGAGCACCCCGTCCTGCATCGCCGCCAACACTTTCTGGCCCCGCCCGGTGGTGTTTCGCTGATACAGGGCGGTGACGATGCCCAGCGCCAGATGCAGCCCCGTGCCGCTGTCGCCGATTTGCGCGCCCGTCACCAGCGGCGGCCCATCGTCAAACCCCGTGGTCGAGGCGGAGCCGCCCGCGCACTGGGCGACGTTCTCGTACACCTTGCACTCTTCGTAGGGGCCCGGGCCGAAGCCCTTCACTGAAGCGACTATCATGCGCGGGTTGAGCTCTTGAATTCTCTCCCAGGTGAAGCCCATGCGATCGAGGGCACCCGGCGCAAAATTCTCCACCAGCACATCGCAGTGCTTCACCAGCTTTTCGAGCACCTGCTTGCCGCCGGCGCTCTTGGTGTCGAGCGTCACCGAACGTTTGTTGTGATTCAGCATCGTGAAGTAGAGGCTGTCCACATTCGGAATATCCCGCAGCTGCTCGCGCGTGATATCGCCGGCGCCGGCCTTCTCGACTTTGATCACATCGGCGCCGAACCAACCGAGTAGTTGGGTGCACGTGGGGCCCGACTGCACGTGCGTGAAGTCGAGGATCCTGACTCCCTCTAACGCCTTACCCATTTGAAACTCCCTGTGCCGATCACTCGTGCATCGTTGATGCCGATCATTTGTACATCGTTTGATTCTTGGTGCCCGGCGCATATTCGCGCGGATCGACCCAGATATTGACGACCGCCGAGCGCTTCGTTTTGCGTATCGATTCGCGGGCACGCTGCAGCGCCGGCGCGATCTGCGCGGGTTCGCGCACTTCTTCGCCATAACCGCCGAGCATTTCGGCGAACTTGCCGAACGGCACGTCGCCCAGCAAGTTGCCGACGTTGCCGCGCTGCTCGCCGTACTTGGCAAGCTGGCCGTAGCGAATCTGATTCATCGCCGAGTTGTTGCCGATTACGGCGAGGTAAGGCACCCCGAAGCGGTTGGCCGTTTCCATGTCGAAGGCGGTCATGCCGAACGAGCCGTCGCCGTAGTAACAGAGAACTTCCTTGGAGGGATTCGCGAGGCCGGCCGCGATGGCAAAGCCGGTGCCGACTCCCAGCGAGCCGAGTGCGCCCGGATCCATCCATTGTCCCGGACCCCGCGGGCGCACCGCTTGGGCCGAGATGGTCACCACGTCGCCGCCGTCGCCGATGTAGATCGTGTCGTCTCCGAGGAATTCATTGAGCTCCCAGGCGACGCGGTAGGGGTGAATCGGCATGCTGTTCGACTTGAACAGCGGCATGAGCTTCTCGGTGGCGGTCTTCTCGCCGTCGCCGAGCTGCTTCAGCCACTGCTGACGCGCCTGGCGCTTGTCATTCTTGATGCGGCCCGACGCCGCCTGCAGCACCGCGCCCAGGATCGCGCCCGGATCGCCGACCAGCCCCAAGCTGATGTCGCGATTCTTGCCGACGGTGCGGTAATCCATGTCGATCTGTACCAGGGTCAGCTCTTTGCTGATGCGCTTGCCGTAACCCATGCGGAAGTCGAACGGCGTGCCCACGATCAACAGCACGTCGGCATTGGCAAACGCCTGGGTGCGCGTACGGTCGAAATGATGCGGGTCGCCCGGCGGCAGCAGGCCGCGGCTCGCGCCGTTGAAATATCCGGGGACGTCCAGGCCGCGCAGCAGCGCAATGGCCTCTTTGTGGCCGCGGGCGGTCCACACCTGCTGGCCGTAGAGGATGGCCGGGCGTTCCGCATTGACGAGAATGTCCGCGAGCTTTTCGATATCGCGCGGATCGCCGATCGAGCGCGTCGACGCACGGTACTTGCCGGCCTGGGGGAGGACGGCCTTGGTGACGTCGACCTCGCGGTCGAGCACGTCGCGAGGAATCTCCAGATACACCGGACCGGTCGCGCCGTTGAACGCCTCGCGCGCGGCCATGGCAATCATGTCCGCGACTCGTTCCGTGCTGGGAACCGTCGCCGCGAACTTGGTGATGGGGGACATCAGCTCGACATGCGGCAGGTCCTGCAGCGAACCCATCTTGTGCTGGGTCAGCGCACCTTGCCCGCCGATGTGCAGAATCGGGCTCTCCGAACGGAAAGCAGTGGCAACGCCGGTGACCGCATTGGTGCATCCGGGGCCGGCGGTGGTGACCACGCAGCCGAGCTTGCCCGTCTGGCGTGCGTAGCCGTCGGCGGCATGCGCGGCGACTTGTTCATGGCGCACGTCGATGATGCGAATGCCCTCATCGACGCAACCGTCATAGATGTCGATGATATGGCCGCCGCAAAGCGTGAATATCGTATCCACGCCCTCGCTCTTCAATGCCTTGGCAACCAGGTGGCCGCCGGAGATCACGCCGGCATCGCGGCTCTTTCGCTGCAGGGTATCTTCGGCTGTCGTGGCTTTGGGCTGAATCGACGTAGGATTTACGGTTGCCATGTTGCCTCCAACTTCGTGAATCTGAACGCAGGCTGCCACTTGCACAGTGACAGCCTGCGATGTCGTTAAATCACCTGGTACCGTCTTGGGACCGGATCAGGTGCTCGTGCCCGCCACACTCCCTGACGCCGAAGCAGGGTACGTTTCACGGCTCTTGGCAAAATGGCGCACGCGCATGGGTTTCAGCACGAACAGCGCCATCAGTCCCGCGATGACATTGAAGGTCATTGCGGTGGAAAACACGGCTCCCCAGCCATGATCCTTCGCGATGCCGGCGGCAACCGGGACGAGCAACGCACCCGCCCCTTTCGCGGTGTACAGCATGCCGGCGTTCGAGGCGGCGAACTTGGAACCGAAGGTGTCGCCCTGCGTGGCGGGGAACAGACTGAAGATTTCTCCGTACACACCGAAGTAGAGCGCGGTCACCAGGACGAACAGCACCGGGTTGGAGCCAGACTGGCTGAGCGAGTAGAGCGCCGCGGCACCGACGAAGAAGGCCAGCGCCATCGTATATTCGCGGCCGATCTGGTCCGACAGCCATCCGAAAAACGGCCGGCCGAAACCGTCGAAAATACGATTCAGCGACAACGCGAACACCAGCGCGGGCATGACGAAGCCGAACAGCTCGACCGGGATTTTGTCGATCTTCAAGTCCTTGGCAATGGGAGCCATGGACGCCGCCATGGTGAGTCCGCCGGCCGCGATCAGCACGAACATGATGTACAGGACGTAGAACACGGGGCTGCGCAATACTTCGGCGGGCGTATAGCCATGCGCGGTCTGATTCGGCTTGACCTTCGCCGCGATCATTTGCACGGGCGGCACCAACAGCAGCCATGCCACCACGAAAACGATGGCGCCTTGAATGAGCCCGAACACCAGGAACGCATGCTCGTAGCCGGCCGAGTCGATCATGGCTTTGATCGGTCCGATGGTAATGGCCGCACCGGCGCCGAATCCGGCGGCGGTGATTCCGGCGGCGAGCCCGCGCCGGCCGGGAAACCATTTGAGCGCATTACCGACGCAGGTGCCGTAGACACACCCGGTGCCGATGCCGCCGAGCGCCGCGGCGAAATACAGGACCGGCAGAGAGCTTGCGACGGAATTCAGCACCCAGGCGGCCGCAACCAAGACCGATCCGACCAGAACTACCCAACGCGGCCCGAAACGATCGACCATGTAGCCTTCGACCGGAATCAGCCAGGTCTCGATCAAGACGAAGAGAGTGAAGGCCACCTGAATCGCAGGTCGGCCCCAGTGATACTTGGCATCGATCGGATTGACGAACAACGTCCATCCATACTGCAAGTTCGCTACGCAGGCCATGCAGATGACGCCGAGAAACAGCTGCACCCACGGATTTGCCAACAGCGACGTTGATTGCCGGGAATTCACATTCGCATTCATATAGTTCTCCTTATTCATCCTGGTCGGTACGAAATCACCTAAGGGTTGTGCGCAATGTCCGGCGGATGATCACTGGCGAGTGACCCCTACCGCCTGACCGAGCGCAAGCTCGTTAGGGATACGTAGAGTATTGACGATTGGAAAGGTACGCGACCCGCGGCGCTCATAGAAAGGTCGTTGCTGTACTTACGGACGCGCCGAGACTGACTCACCTGTAAGCCCCTCATGTAGTTCGCGCGCGCGGGCGTGCGAACCCAAAACCAGCCTTGCATTCTTATCGTGGTATACCATATATGAACGAGTTTCAGACTGTCAAGCGACTTCCGGGGCCATGAAAACGCACGTATTTTAGGCGGCGATGTGCCGGTTATTTTGGGCTGCGGACGGCGGAACACTGTGATATATCTGCAGTGCCGCTGCCGGATCGATCCGCGCGCGACCACCTGCTCATCTCCATGTCTCGACGCTGTCGCGGGCCTGGTCTCATGGCCCGCCTGATAAGTAGTAATGCAAAAGATCAGGCTTGTGATATTACAGAGCTGAAGGACGGGAATGCGATGAATCGAAAAACGCATCGAGGGAACAAATGAACACCATCGCAACGCTGGTACAGCGAACATCCTCTGCAACCCCGCTCACGCTGGCGCCCCTGAACGCAACGAGTTTGCGCGATCAGGCCTATGCGCTCTTGAAGAACGCGATCGCGGACACCGACATCTACGATCCGAATCAAGAACTGCGGCTGGACGAGCGGCAGCTCACGACGGCGCTGGGCGTCAGCCGGACCCCGATCCGTGAAGCACTGTCGCTGCTCGAACAGGAGGGGTTCATCCGCACCATACCTCGGCGCGGCATCTACATCATTCGCAAGTCGAAACGCGAAATGATCGAGATGATCCAGATGTGGGCGGCGCTCGAGTCCATGGCGGCGCGGCTTGCGACGCTGCACGCGACCGACGCGGAAATCGCAACGTTGCGCCACTTGTTCGACGAGTTCCAAAACTCGCCGCCTTCCGAGCATCTGAACGAATATTCCGATGCCAATATCGCGTTTCATACGGCGGTGATCGCACTCGGCGGTTCGCAAACCATCGTGGATGCGACGCGCAACCTGCTCACTCACGTACGCGCCATTCGCCGTGCAACCATCACGCAAAGCGACCGCGCGGCCCGCTCGATCATCGATCACTTGAAGATCATCGAGGCTCTGGAGAGGCGCGACACGGAGTTGGCCGAGCAGCTCACCCGGCAGCACACTCTCGATCTCGCGGCGCATGTCGACCGCAACTGCGACTTTTTGGGCTAGGAGCCTGTCAGACAGGACACTAGGCACCCCACTGACCGAGCGTCGGCGCCGCATCGGCGCCGATTTCGGCGCGCAGAAATTGCGCGGCGCCCGTCTGCGGTATCTCGGCACGCAAGGCACGCGGCGCGACCGCAGTTACGCCGCTCGAGGTGTCGGGATCCGAGATTGCCGATTGCATCGCGGCTCCGTCCATCCATACCGGCGTCCCGGCTTCCATCCGAAGATAGATGCGTCCGGTTGCCTGATCGGCAAAATTGACCACGTGGAATCCGTCCATGCAGCGCCGCAGGAACCCCGTATTGTGCTCGGGATCCAGCAGCCTGCGATCCGCATAGAGGCATTCGGGAGCTGCCGCATCGACATCGACGCGCCCGTAGCGCTCGATGTCCAGCATCGCTTTGACGTTGAGCACGTTGCACGTGTCGTTGTCGCCGAAGGCCACCGTCCGCGGACGCTCCCCGAGGCGCACCGTGTTGTCCAGAAACTCGAAGACGATGCGCTTGTCGCTGCGGCGGATCCACGTGAAAAAAACGTCGGGCATCCCCGTGTAGGCCTCGACCGCGTGCGCCAGCGTGTCGTCCACGGCTTTGTAGCGGCCGAACTCCAATCCCCGCTTCCACGCCCGCTCGACCAGCAGTTCGGGCGGAGTGATCATGAAGAACAAGTAGACCGTATCGCCGAAGCGCGTCAATAGATTGCTGCCCGCCTCGTCGGAATCCGGCGCGAAGCTGTCGAAACGAAACCGATCGATCAACAGGTGCGTCATGTCGCCGCGCCGGTGCTTGCGCGCCATGTATCGGTCGAGCTTCTGGTCGACGATCTGCAGTTCCTCGCCGGTGAACGCGCCGGCATATTTGTAAGCCGTACCGAGCGCCGCGTAGTCGAGCAATTGCTTGCGCCAGATGTCCGGGCTGATCAGCGCGAAATCGCTCCATTGCACGCCGATGTCGCCCGTCAGCTTTTTCTGCAGCGGACGCAGCGTGCTTTTGCCCGACGCCGACGCCCCCTTGGTATTGATGACGATGGGCCGCTCCTGCCGGGGCAGCAATTGATAGCCTTCGCTGCGTGCCGCGCGCAGCAGGATGGGTTCGATCATTCGGCCGATGGCGTCGCTGCCGCAAACATTGCACGCCATGTCGGTCGCGACCGATGCGATCAGCTCGCGCGTGCCCCACGCGTGGCCTTGGGTGGCGAACAGCGCCGACATCACTCGCGCCAGCATTCGGTACACGACCTTCTGCTGCGGGTCGACGCTCGAGTCTGCGAGGCGCTCGCAGTCGGCGATGTGGCGCGGCCCCCAGCTGCGGTCGACCGGAATCGCCGCTGCGCCGCGACGAGGTGCGATGCGCGCAAACAGGCGGGACGCCGGCCGCTTTGCGGGCGCGGCCGTGGGCGCAGCCGCCGGCGCAGGTCCCGGCACCACGTCCGCCAGGGCGGCATCGATCGCATCACGCAGCTCATGCCGGGTGCGATCATAGGCTGCGGTAACCGCGTCCATCTCCGGACGCAGATAGCGCTCGAGCAACAGACTCGCCATCTCGCGAAAATTGATGCCCAAGTCCCCGATTCGCGATCCGTCGGGCACGGCGAAATCGGCCGTGACCCGTATCAGCAGTTCGTGGAGAACGAGTCTTTCGGGCCGAAACGCGACCAGCTCGCTCGGCGAGAATCCGGTGAGACCCTGCATGTCGGCGACCGCGGCAACACTGGTGTACACATTCTCCGGCCGGAAGATCGTCGACAGGTGCCGCAGTTCCTTGGGCATTTGCGACTGAATGCCGGGGTTCCAGGGCCCATGCAGAGGAGCCTCGCCGGAGTGATTCGCGAGCTGCACCGGGTTATTCGCATCCACGCTTGCCATGGCAGAGATCATACCCAACCCGCTGAAACTGTGATGCAGGCCCGGTGGATGCGACCCAATTCGCCGTCTCGTGCCGTATCTTGTGACGCAGTCGGCGCCGGTACCGGTGTTCAGATACGCCAACATACGCCGATATAACGTGACATCGGCATGGACGCCCCCACCAACAACACAGCGGCGGGAAATGCCAGGCCAATGATTTCAAAAGCTATCGGTCTTGCGCCCGATGGGCAGACGCAGTCCGCAACCGCCGCGCCGCCGCACCCCGATGCGACGGCTGCCGATCTCGCCGAACTGGTCAATGCCCGCAACCATTTGCGCGCGGCGGAAGCCATGTTCCGCAATACCTTCGACCAAGCACCGATCGGTATCGCGCACGCGGACCGCCGCGGCCGATTGCTGCGCTTCAACCGGGCGTTCTGGATGATGCTTGGCTTCGAGCCCGAGGAACTCGCGAGCAAAGCCATCGGTGATATCACTCACGCCGACGATATCCCGCGCGTGTCGGCCGAGATCAAGCGCTTGTGGGATGGCGAAATCAACTGCGTGGACCTGGAAAAACGCTACGTCCGCAAGGACGCAAGCGTGCTCTGGGTGCGCATGACCACGGCGCTGGTGCGCGAAGGTGACGGCAAACCCGAATACTCGGTCGAGTTTCTGCGCGACATCGGCCCGCGAAAGGCATCCGAGGAGGAACTCGAGCGCGTGAACAAGCTGCTCATGACTGCGTCCCGCCAGGCAGGTATGGCCGAAGTGGCGACCAACGTGCTGCACAACGTGGGCAACATTCTGAACAGCATCAATATCTCGGCGAGTCTCGTGACCGAGCGCGTCAAACAGTCCAAAGCCCCGGGCGTGGCGCGCCTCGCCGCGCTGCTGCGCGAGCAAGGCGCCGCGGCGGGGGACTTCCTCGCCCATGACGAGCGCGGCAGGCGGATACCGGAATACCTCGCCTCGCTCGGCGAGCAGCTGATCAGCGACCAGAAAATGGCGCTCGATGAACTTGCATCGCTGCGCGACAATTTGGAACACATCAAGGACACCGTGGCAATGCAGCAGAGCTACGCCAAGCTGTGCGGCGTCACCGAGACCATTGCGGTAGCCGATCTGGTGGAGGACAGCCTGCGCTTGAACGCCGGTGCCTTCGTGCGCCACGGCGTGACGGTGCACCGCGAATTCAGCGAGGTGCCGCCCATCACCGTAGACAAGCACAAGGTATTGCAGATTTTGGTGAACCTCGTGCGCAACGCCAAGTACGCGTGCGATGAATCGGGCAGATCCGACAAGCTTCTCACCTTGCGCGTCGAAAGCGCGCCGGCCGGTGTGCGCATCTGCGTCATCGACAACGGCGTAGGCATCGCCCCGGAAAACATGTCCCGCCTGTTCACCCACGGCTTCACCACCCGCGCGTCCGGACACGGCTTCGGGTTGCATAGCGGGGCGCTCGCCGCCCAGGAACTGGGCGGCTCGCTGCTGGTAACGAGCGCTGGGCCGGGATGCGGCGCCACATTCATTCTCGAGCTGCCGACCAACCCTCCGGGGGCCGTGCGTGTCTAAGTCCGTTGCGCTCGTCAACCGGCGCATTCTGATCATCGATGACAATGCGGCCATTCATGCCGATTTCCGCAAGGTCCTCGGCTCCCAGCCCGAGCACTCCGCGCAGGCGGCGCTCGATGCCTTGGAGGCGGATCTGTTCGGCGACGGCGTCACCGCCACGGTGCGCCCGAACTTCGACATCGACTCCGCGCACCAAGGGCAGGAAGGAGTGGACATGGTGCGCCGAGCGCTGGCCGAGGGACGGTCTTACACCATGGCCTTCGTCGACATGCGCATGCCCCCTGGCTGGGACGGCCTCAAAACCATCGAACGCCTCTGGGAAACGGATCCCGACGTGCAGGTCGTCATTTGTTCCGCCCACACCGACTACGACTGGACCGAGGTCGTGGATCGATTGGGTCACTCCGACAAGTTGCTGGTGCTGCGCAAACCCGCCGAACCGATCGAGGTCCTGCAATGCGCCACGGCGCTCAGCCGCAAGTGGGAAAACGACAAGCTGGTCAGAGAGCACGTGCTGCGCCTCGAAGCAGTGATCACCACGCGCACGCGCGGATTGGAAGCCGCGAATCGCCAACTCCGGCATTTGGCCACCCATGATGCATTGACCGGCCTTCCGAATCGCGTGTTGCTGGACGACCGATTGCAGCAGGCCATCGCGCAAGCCGACCGCGACAGGCGGTCCTTCGCAGTGCTGATATGCGATCTCGACCGGTTCAAGCTCATCAATGATTCCCTGGGACACCGCGCCGGCGACGAACTGCTTCAAGAGGTCGCTCGCCGGCTCGTGACGGTGGTTCGGGCCGCCGACACGGTGGCGCGCTTCGGCGGCGATGAGTTCGTCCTCATCGGCACCTCCATCGACGAAGCCGACGATGCCGCGGAACTCGCGGCGCGCGTCATGGATGTCCTGCAGGCCCCGGTGCGGATCGCCGCCATCGACATTCATGCCTCGCCCAGCATCGGCATCGCCATATATCCCCACGACGGCGCCTCCATGCAGACCCTGCTGGCACACGCGGACGCGGCCATGTATTCGGCCAAACAGCACGGACGGGGCACCTTTCGCCGCTATTCGCCGGGAATGGATGCCGGAACCGAAGATCGCGTGCAGCTCGAAAGTGATTTGCACAATGCGTTGACGCTGAACCAGTTCGAACTTTATTACCAACCCAAAGTGGATACGCGGACCGGCGAGGTGCGCAGCGCGGAGGCGTTGATTCGTTGGACTCACCCCACGCGCGGCATCGTTTCACCGGCGCAGTTCATCCCCCTGGCGGAAGAGTGCGGACTCATCGGTGCCATCGGCCGATGGGTGATCCAGGAAGCCTGCCGGCAGACACGGGTTTGGCAAGTCGGCGGCGTCCCCGCGCTGCGGGTGTCGGTAAATCTGTCGGCATCGCAGTTCCGCGACAGCGGGCTGGTCGACAACATTCGTGGTGCGCTCGACGATGCGGGCCTCGAGGCACGCTATCTCGAAGTCGAACTCACGGAAAGCGTCGTCATGAGCGATCCGGAAAAATCGATCGCCGTTCTCGAGCACCTGAGCGGCATGGGAATTCTGGTGTCGGTCGACGATTTCGGCACCGGATATTCGAGCATGAGTTACCTGCGCCGGTTCCCGATCGACAAACTCAAGATCGACCGCGTGTTCATCGACGAAATCGTGAGCCGTCCGGAGGACGCATCGATCGTCCGCGCCATCGTCTCGCTCGCGCACAGCCTGCATCTCAAGGTGATCGCCGAAGGCGTGGAGACGCCCGCGCAGCTCGATTTCTTGAAGACGACCGGTTGCGATGAATACCAGGGCTACCATTTCAGCCGCCCCCTGCCCGCCGCAGATTTCGAACGCCTGATCCGCGAGTCGCACCCCGCCGATGCTCTGACCGAGGACGAGGCAACCCGCACTCATAGCAAACTCGCGGCGTATCGCAGGTAACCACCTAGCAGTCGACACAGGACCCGATTGGCGGGAGGCACCACTACTGCGCGGCATTCGCCTCGAGTTTCGCGCTGTCGGGGTAGACCTGAAGCCCGGGGACTTCGCCGCGCTCGAGCGTCTGCTGCACGTCCCGCCAATAAGCGACGCCGAGCAGATCGGAATTCTCTTCGCAGAAACAGCGGTGCGCGTAAGAGCTCTTGAACTGCATGCCGTGCGCGAGTTCTTCGGGGAGGAAGATCACTCCATCCTCGAAAAACCACTCCGGCGCCGCCTCCTCGCCGGGCTCCCGGTCGGCATTGGTGCGGATTTTCACGTCAGTCAGTCTTTCGACCGCGTCATAGTCGAAGAGAAACACCCGGCCATACCTGCCGACGCCGTAGTTCCTGGAATCCAAGTCCTTGTTGAATATATTGGTGGCGGCGTTGTTGCGAATGCACTGCCCGAGCCTCACCATCACCGCGCGTGTCGCGTTCTCGTCGGCCGTCTCCAGAAAAACCGGCAACGGCACGATTTTCAGCTGCACGATCAGCACGCGCAGGTACACCCCGTCCTGATCCACTTGTACGCTGCCCGCGGCCTGCCGGCAGATCTCATCCAGCAGCGCAGGGTCGAACATGTCGCGATCCAAGCGCAGGTTGAAGTACATGACATTGTCCAACATGCTCCCGGCGCGGTTGATCTCGTGCACCACGCGATACTTGTCGCAGACGGCCGCCACTCCCGGATAGGAGCCCCATTTATAGGAGTTGGTCGGCGTGTCGCGAATGACTTTCAGATGGTAGGCGCATGCATCGAAGGTGAATCCGAGCGCGACGGTGCCCGCGGCACCGGGGGAACGTTGAAATCGGCGGCCGCGGCGAACCTGCTCGTTGATCTCGTTCAATATGGCGACCTTGCCGACGTGATTGAATCCGATGGTCGAATATTGATGCCCGAACGGGCGGCGCGGCATGAGGCTGAACAAGAACACGCAGGTTTGATAATAAAGCCGGGTGGTCACGTGAAAGTTGGCCAGCGCCGAGCTGAAAAGATCATGAATGTCCGAGACGCGATGCAGAACGGCGTCCGCGTAGATGCCTCGAGGGCTGTTCAAGAGCGCCACCACGAACGGCACGATGCGATCGTCGGTCAGCAGCCAGCGGCCGACGATGAATGCACTGCGATCCCGGAAAAAGCCGGCCTCGATGACCTCGAGAGCCAGCGGCGCGGAGCCGGCCGTGACGTCCCGCAGCAACTGCTCGACCCTTTCCCTAATCTTCTGCGCATCGCCCGGCAGGTCCCTGAACGGAACAGAGAAATTGGGCACTTGCAAAGCGGTGCACAATAGCTCGGCATCGATGCGGCCCCGCACCGGGAGCCGGCGATGCACCGAAGCCATGGAGTACGCGCGCAGCTTGCTGGGAGGCGGGAACGAGTAGGCGACCGGCCTCCACAGTCCACGGCCGATATTGCGCCGTATCGAATGGGCGAAGCTGAAGGCGATGTCGGCATCGTACCGATCCACGATCATCGCCATGAACAGACGATCCAGTGCCTCCCAATCCGCCGCGTCGGCGGCAAGCGCAGGAAACACCGCGAGTATTCTCGGCCCGTGTTCGGCGATGTATCGGCTATACAGGCCCAAGCGCTCCTGACTGATGCGGATGGACGCGTGCGGATCCATGGTTTCGAACGCGCGCTGCGCCCGGTGCGGGTACTCGCAGAGTTGTCTGTAGAAATCGTCGTAGATCGTCAGTATCAGCGCGGCCGTCGCGCCGATGCGGCTCTCATGGTCGGGGCATGCCGCCAGGCGGGAGTACGCCTCGTCGACCAGATGCTCGGTCTCCGGCGGCATGAGCGTCAGGAGCCTGTCCGAGTAATGATGCGCCTGCTGCGGCCGTCCCTCATCGGCATCTTTCCCCGATCATTTCGCTCAACCGCTGTTGCGCAGCGCCGTGGCGATGGCGTTGATCGACAGCTGAATGCCTTCTCGGACCCGCGGATCGCTCTCACCGGCCCGGTGGCGCTTGAGCAACTCCACCTGCAACAGATTCAAGGGTTCTATATAAGGCAGTCGCAGCCGGATCGAAGCATCCAAAGCCGGATGCTTCTCGAGCAATCGGGTCTGCCCGGTAACGGCCAACAGACTTTCCTGGGTCATCGACCACGTGTCCCGGATGCGTCCGAATAGGGCCTCGGCGAGCGCGCGATTCTCGACCAGCGTGGCATAGAGGGCGGCAATACCCATATCCGATTTGGACAGCACCATCTCCAGATTGTCGACGGTGGCGCGGAAAAACGGCCACGCCTCGAGCATCTCGCGCAGCAATCCGGTGTCCGCCGAACGCAGTGCCTGACCCACGCCATACCAGCCGGGCAACATGACACGGGCTTGAGCCCAACTGAACACCCAGGGGATGGCGCGCAGATCTTCGATGCGCTCTGAGTTCGAACGTGATGCCGGCCGCGACCCGATCTTGAGTTCGGAGATTTCCACCAACGGCGTCATCTGGCGAAAGAATGTCGAAAATCCCTCGGTCTCGTACACCAGGGAACGATAGGCGCGGAATGCTTGCGTGGAGAGGCCGTCCATGGCCGCCGCGAAGCGCAGCCGGCTCGCGCTCGGCAGCGAGGCGCTATCGAGCGACGCCAGCACCGTCGCCGCGGTGATGGCCTCGAGATTGGCGGCCGCGCTTTCACGCGTGCCGTACTTGGCGGCAATGATTTCTCCCTGCTCGGTAATGCGTATGCGGCCCTGCACCGTGCCGTGCGGCTGGGCGCGAATCGCCGCGAACGACGAACCCCCTCCCCGCCCCACGGCCCCGCCGCGGCCGTGAAAGATCTGCATCGCCGTGCCGAATTTCTCGAATACCGCCGCGAGCGCACGGGTAGCCTGGTGCAGGCTCCATACGGAGGTCAGGTAGCCGCCGTCCTTGTTCGAGTCCGAGTATCCGACCATCACCTCTTGAAAACCGTGCGCCGAAGCCATGGCCGCGGATTCCGGCAGCTCGAACCAGGCCGTCATCACCTCGGAGGACCTGGTCAAATCGCCGATGGTTTCGAACAGCGGCACCGCCATGATCCGCGCACGCGGCTCGCCGTGTACGCGATACAGGCCGGCCTCCTTGAGCAGAATATTCACCTCCAAGAGATCGGACACGCTCTCGCATTTGGACACGATGTAGGCAGTGATGCAGCCGGGACCGTAGCGCCGATGCGCTTCGGCGGCGGCGCGCACGATGGCCAATTCCGACAGCGTTTCCGGCGAGTAGCTCGCGAACGGGCTTGCCAACAGCCGCTCGCTGGCGAGTTCGCGCCGCAACAGCCGCACCCGCTCCGCTTCCTCCAACGCCTGATAATCGGGCGCCACTCCCGCGATCCGCAGCAGTTCCGCAACCACACGCGCATGCACATCTGCGTTCTGCCGCAAGTCCAGCGTCGCCAGATGGAAGCCGAAGGTCTCCACGGCCCGGCACAGTCGAGCGAGGGTGCCGCCGGTGTTCGGTCCCACCCGGGTCTCGGACGTCAGGGATTGTTCGAGTACGCCGAGATCCGCACGCAAGCTCTGTGCATCGTCGTACGGCAGGGCGCTGACCGAGGCCGGCCGCTGCGGCGCTCGTCCGGTCATTCCTTGGTAGGTGGCGGCGAGCCGCGCATAGATGCCGGTGATGGCACGCCGGTAGGGCTCATCGGCGCGGGCGGTCTTGAGGTCGCCGCTGCGTTGTGCCAGCGCATCCAAGGCGGCGGAGATGCCCGCGAGCTCGCTCGACACCGAGAGTTCGGCGCCGAGCGCATTGAGCTGCTCCAGATACTCCGCCAGCAAGGCTTGCGCTGCGCGGCTCAAGGCCAGGTGCAGCGAGTCGGCGGTGACGTGCGGATTTCCATCGCGATCGCCGCCGATCCAGCTGCCGAGACGCAGAAAGCTCGCCGGGCGCCGCCCCAGCAGGCGCTCCCAGCGCGCATAGAGCGCCGGCAGCGTGGGCAGAAAGATGTCTCTCAAATAGGTCAGCGCGATATCGACTTCGTCCGCCACATACAGTCTTTCCCGCCGCAGCGCCCGAGTTTGCCAGAGCAAGGCGATCTGCGCCGCGATCCCCTCCTCGATCAATTCTCCTTCCGGAGTTTCGGTGAAGCCGCCGTCGCGCTGGCGCATCAGTGCCGCAATACGGTTGCGATGATCCAGCATGCTCTTGCGCATCACCTCCGTGGGATGCGCCGTGAGCACGGGAGTGATCAACGCTCGGTCCAGCAGCAAGGCGGCTTCCGCGGCCTGGATGCCCTGCGTACTCAGGAATTGCAGGACTGAAGCCAGCGTGCTGCCCTCTTCCGCTGCGGTGCTCTGCCGGTCTTCGGCAAGATTGGCCAGCATGGAGAACAACATGAAGCTGCGCACGAAGGCGACGGTTTCGTCGAGCGACAAGGTCTCCAACCCCGCCGCCAGCCCCCGAGGGTTGGCGATGCCCCGATAGCGATCCACGGACGCCGCCCGTATGGCTTCGATGCGCTCAAACAGCGCCCGGCCGCCGTAAGAGCGAATCACGTCGCCCAAAAGCTTCCCGAGAAACCGGACGTCGGCGTTCTGACTGAGGGTAGACGGCAGTGTACTCATGACGGACAATATCCCACGTTGGCGCAAGTGTGCGCCCAGTCTTGTTTACTCTACGTTCGGTAGAAAGCCAGGCTGCAGGGGTGTAGTATCTGATATATCTATGGCACCATACCGGGTATCATGAGTAATCAAACTCCGCGGCGAGTGATACCGATAAAAATAGAGCAGCCGTCCAGCCTGAGCGCTGCGCAACGGTCGGCCGTTCTCGATGCGTGCGCGCGGCTGAAGGCCCTCCCCGGGGCGCTGATGCCGGTTCTGCATGCGGTGCAAGACGCGCTTGAATTCGTCCCCAAAGATGCGGTGCCGCTGATTGCCCGCGAGCTCAATCTCTCGGTGGCCGAAGTGCACGGAGTGGTGAGTTTCTATCATTACTTCCTGCAAGAACAGCCGGGTCGCAAGGTAGTGCACCTATGCCGGGCTGAGGCTTGCCAGGCCCGCGGCAGCGTGGCCCTCGAGGCGCACGCAAAGGCGAGTCTCGGCATTGATTTCCATGGCACCACGAGCGACGGCGCCATCACACTCGAACCGGTGTACTGTCTGGGCAATTGCGCGCTCGGCCCCTCGCTGATGATCGACGAGCAATTGTATGGGCGCGTCACCGCCGCGCGGTTCGATGCCCTGATGACTCAGGGCCGGGAGAGCACGTGAAGATCTATGTGCCCTGCGACGCCGCGGCGCTTGGCGTCGGCGCCGATGAAACTGCCAAGGCCATCGTCGCCGAGGCGCGGCGGCGCGGAATCACCGTCGAACTCATTCGCAACGGCTCGCGCGGCCTCCTATGGCTCGAGCCCTTGGTCGAGGTCGACGTCGCGGGCACGCGCATGGCGTACGGTCCCGTACAGTTCGACGATGTACCCGGCTTGTTCGACGCGGGGTTCACCTCCGGGAAACCCCATGCCTTGGCGCACGGGGTCACCGAGGATATCCCGTATCTCAAGAAGCAAGAACGCCTGACCTTCGCCCGCGTCGGCATCACAGACCCGCGCAGTCTGGAGGATTACCAGCAGCACGGCGGCTACCGCGGACTCGCCGCCGCCCTGGCGCGCGCTCCCGCAGACATCGTCGCGACCGTCACCGCATCCGGATTGCGCGGCCGCGGCGGAGCGGCGTTTCCGGCCGGGATCAAGTGGAAGACCGTATTGGGCGCGCAGAATGCGCAAAAATACATCGTCTGCAATGCAGATGAGGGCGACTCGGGGACATTCTCGGATCGGATGCTGATGGAAGGCGACCCCTTCGTACTCATCGAGGGCATGACCATCGCTGGGTTGGCTACGGGTGCGACCCAAGGCTACATCTACCTACGCTGGGAGTACCCCCAGGCCAAGCTCGCCCTCGAGGCGGCGATTGCCGCTGCCAAAGCCGCGGCGTACCTGGGACCGAACATCCAGGGCAGCGGCAAGGCCTTCGAATTGGAAGTGCGCATGGGAGCCGGCGCCTACATCTGCGGCGAGGAAACCTCGCTGTTGGAGTCTTTGGAGGGCAAGCGCGGCCAGGTGCGCTTCAAACCGCCGCTCCCCGCCCTGGAAGGGCTGTGGGGCAAGCCCACCGTGATCAACAATGTAATCACGTTCGCTTCGGTACCGATCATTCTCGATCGCGGCGCCGAATTTTATCAGCACTTCGGCATGGGCCGCTCGCGCGGCACATTGCCCATGCAGCTCGCCGGCAACATCAAGCAGGGGGGCTCGTGGAGATCGCCTTCGGCATGACGATGCGCGAGCTGCTGTACGACTTTGGCGGCGGTAGTTTCAGCGGCCGTCCCATCCGCGCCGTCCAGGTGGGAGGACCCTTGGGGGCTTATCATCCGGAATCGCAATTCGACACGCCCCTGGACTACGAGGCCTTTGCCGCGATCAAGGGCATGCTCGGGCACGGCGGCATCGTTGCCTTCGATGACAGTGTCGATATGGCGGCCCAAGCCCGCTATGCGATGGAATTCTGCGCCATCGAGTCCTGCGGCAAGTGCACGCCCTGCCGCATCGGTTCGACCCGCGGGGTGGAGGTCATCGATCGTCTCATCGCCGGCGAGAACGCGGCCAAGCAGGAGGCCATTTTGCGCGACCTGTGCGAAACGCTGACTTACGGCTCCCTGTGCGCACTCGGGGGGTTGACCCCGTATCCCGTGATCTCTGCGTTGAACCATTTCCCCCAGGATTTCGTCAAACCGGTTAGGGCATCGACCGCCGCCGGTTAAGGTACACGAGGACTTACCCATGCTATCCATTGCCGAGAACGACTTAGGCACGCCGAAGCGCGACAGCGCCCAACTGGTGACCCTCACCATCGACGGCCAGGAAGTCACCGTACCTGCCGGCACCTCGGTGATGCGCGCGGCCGCGCTGTCCGATGTGAAGATCCCCAAGCTCTGCGCCACGGAACAGCTGGAGGCATTCGGCTCTTGCCGCCTGTGCTTGGTGCAGATCGAGGGCATGAAGGGATTGCCTGCCTCCTGCACGACCCCGGTCGCCGAAGGCATGAAGGTCACGACGCAGAACAAGCAGCTTGCCGACATCCGTCGCGGAGTGATGGAGCTGTACATCTCCGACCATCCCTTGGACTGCTTGACCTGTCCTGCCAACGGGCACTGCGAGCTGCAGGATATGGCGGGTGTCGTCGGCCTGCGCGAGGTGCGCTACGGTTACGAGGGCGCCAATCACCTGACCGCCGAGAAGGACACGAGCAACCCCTACTTCACCTTCGATGCCAGCAAGTGCATCGTCTGCTCGCGCTGCGTACGCGCCTGCGATGAGCAGCAGGGCACTTTGGCGCTGACCATTCAGAGCCGCGGCTTCGACTCCAAGGTGTCGGCGAGCCAAAACGTATCCTTCATGGACTCGGAGTGCGTTTCCTGCGGTGCCTGCGTGCAAGCCTGCCCCACCGCCACTCTCACCGAGAACACACTGATCGAGAAGGGTCAGGCCGAGCACAGCATCACCACGACCTGCGCCTACTGCGGAGTCGGCTGTTCCTTCCGCGCCGAGATGAAGGGCGAGGAAGTGGTGCGCATGGTGCCGAACATGGACGGCCATGCCAACCACGGACACTCCTGTGTCAAGGGACGCTTTGCGATCGGGTACGCCACCCATTCGGACCGCATCGTCAAGCCCATGATCCGCTCCAAGATCACCGATCCGTGGCGCGAGGTCTCGTGGGAAGAAGCGATCGGCTACGCCGCCTCGGAACTGAAGCGCATTCAAGCGAAGTATGGCCGCGATTCCATCGGCGGCATCACTTCCTCGCGCTGCACCAACGAGGAGACCTACCTCGTGCAGAAACTGGTGCGCGCCGGTTTCGGTAACAACAACGTCGACACCTGCGCCCGCGTCTGCCATTCGCCCACCGGCTACGGTCTCAAGAACACCTTGGGCGAGTCGGCCGGCACCCAGAACTTCGATTCCGTGATGAAGGCCGATGTCATTTTCGTGATCGGCGCGAACCCCACCGATGGCCATCCGGTGTTCGCATCGCAGATGAAGCGCCGCCTGCGCCAAGGAGCGAAGCTCATCGTCGCCGACCCGCGCCGCATCGATCTGGTGCGTACGCCGCACATCGAGGCCGCGCAGCACCTGAAGCTGCGCCCCGGCACCAACGTAGCGCTCATCAACGCCCTCGCGCACGTCGTCGTCACCGAGGGACTGGTCAAAGAAGACTTCGTGCGCGCGCGCTGCGAAATGCCCTCCTTCGAGAAGTGGCGCAGCTTCGTCGCCCTGGAGAAAAACTCCCCGGAGACGATGGAAGCCGTCACCGGAGTGCCCGCCGCCGACGTACGCGCCGCCGCACGCCTGTATGCCACGGGCGGCAATGGCGCCATTTACTACGGCCTCGGCGTCACCGAGCACAGCCAGGGTTCCACCATGGTCATGGGCATTGCGAACCTCGCCATGGCGACCGGCAACATCGGCCGCGAAGGCGTGGGCGTAAACCCCCTGCGCGGGCAGAACAATGTGCAAGGCTCGTGCGACATGGGCTCGTTCCCGCACGAATTCCCCGGCTACCGGCACGTCTCGGACGACTCGGTGCGCGCGCTGTTCGAAGATGCCTGGGGTTTGAAGCTGCTGGGCGAACCGGGCCTGCGCATTCCGAACATGTTCGAGGCTGCGCTCGACGGCGAATTCAAGGGACTGTACATCGAGGGCGAGGATATCGCCCAGTCGGATCCCAACACCCAGCACGTCACCGCGGCCCTGACCTCGATGGAATGCATCATCGTGCAGGACTTGTTCCTGAACGAGTCGGCGAAGTTCGCGCACGTATTCCTGCCCGGCTCGTCCTTCCTGGAAAAGGACGGCACCTTCACCAACGCCGAGCGACGGATCTCGCGCGTGCGCCAGGTCATGCAGCCGAAGTCCGGCTACGCGGATTGGGAGATCACTCAGTTGCTCTCCAACGCGGTCGGTTACCCCATGAATTACGCTCACCCGTCCGAGATCATGGATGAGATCGCAGCCCTCACTCCAACCTTTACGGGCGTGAGTTTCGACCGCATCGATGAACTCGGCAGCATTCAGTGGCCCTGCAACGCGGCGCACCCCGAGGGCACCCCGACCATGCACATCGGAGAATTCGTGCGCGGCAAAGGGAAATTCTTGGTCACCGAGTACGTGCCTACGGCGGAGAAGGTCAACGCCCGCTTCCCCTTGATCCTGACCACCGGCCGCATTTTGAGCCAGTACAACGTGGGCGCGCAGACCCGGCGCACCGAGAACAATCGTTGGCACGACGAGGACCGCATAGAGATCCATCCCCAGGATGCGGAGGACCGCGGCATTGCTGAAGGGGATTGGGTGGGGATCGAAAGTCGCGCCGGTGATACGGTGCTGCGCGCCCGAGTGAGCGAGCGGGTTCAGCCCGGCGTCGTCTACACGACGTTTCATTTTCCCGAGTCGGGCGCGAATGTGATCACCACCGACAACTCCGACTGGGCCACGAATTGCCCCGAGTACAAGGTCACTGCCGTCCAAGCTACCCGCGTGAGCCAGCCCTCCGAGTGGCAGAAGCGCTTCCGCGAGTTCAGCGAGACTCAGGAAACGCTGTTGAAGAGCGCCGCCGACGTCATGTTCGTCGCCAAATAGGATAGGCCCATGAACGCAGATGCAGACGGCGCGTCCCGCCACGGCAGGGATGTACATGGCGGGTCGGAGAATCTGGTGAAGATGGCGAACGACATCGGCCGCTTCTTTCACGCGGAACCCGAGCGCGAGGATGCGATTGCCGGTATCGCCAATCACATCGCCAGATACTGGACCCGACGCATGCGCGAAAAGCTCACCGCGCATGTCAAACGCGACGGGGATGCCGCCCTCGATGAACTGCCCCGCGAGGCGTTGCGCCGCCTGATCGCTCAGCAAACCGCCGCTCCGCAACCCGCCCATTAGACGGGGCAACCGCGTCGGCGTTATCCTACAAGGACGGCCGCTGGTCACTGACGAGGGGGCCAAGGGCCGCTCTATATAGTGGCCTCGACATAGATCCTATCCGCCAATCAGGCGGTCTCACGCACGCACGTACGCGGAGCATAAAAATGCCACTGAAAACTTGGAGCCGGTCCATCCTGCCGACACTGTTCCTGCTCGGCCTACCCGCTCTGTCCATGTCCCAAGTGTCGGTGAACATATCGGTCGACGTTCCACCGCCCGAACTGCCGGTTTACGACCAACCACCCATTCCCGAGGACGGATACATTTGGACCCCTGGGTACTGGGCCTGGGGCGACGATATCCAAGACTACTACTGGGTGCCGGGCACCTGGGTACCTGCCCCGCAGCCCGATTACCTGTGGACCCCCGGCTATTGGGGCACGGACGGCGCGATATTCATCTGGCATGGCGGCTACTGGGGCCCGCATGTGGGGTTCTACGGCGGAGTCAATTACGGCTACGGCTACGGCGGCAATGGCTACGAAGGGGGCTACTGGCAGGGAGGCCACCTGTATTACAACCGCACCGTGAACAACATCGATAACACTCGCATCACCAATGTGTACAACAAGACCGTCATCAATAACGTCACCGTGACCCGTGTCAGTTACAACGGCGGCAATGGCGGCGTGCGGGCCCAGCCCACTGCGGCCGAGATGCAGGCGACCCGTGAACGGCACATCACCGCCACCCCCGTGCAACGCCAGCATGAGCAGGCCGCGCGAGGCAACCCGGTGCTGCGCGCGAGCCAGAACCAAGGCCATCCGTCGATTGCGGCGACGCCGAGAGCCGGGGCATTCTCCGGGCCCGGGGTGGTGAGGGCCAGGGCGGGAGGCACCATGAGCGTGGTTCATCCCGGATCGCAGCCGCAGGCCGCGCAGCCCGAGTCGCGAACCCAGCCGGAAGCGCGTGTGCAGCCGGAAACTCGCCCGCAACCGCAGACCCGCCTGCCTCAACCGGCACCCCGCGTGGCGGCGCCCGAGGCGCGGCAGCGCCCCCCGGTCGAACAGCAACAACGTCCGGTTGAGCAACAGCAACGACAAGTCGAACAGCGTCGTCCCCCGGTCGAACAGCAACAGCGGCCGGTTGAACAGCGTCGTCCCGAATCGCCGCCGCCGCCGCGCCAGAACGCGCCCGAACCCAAACCCCGGGAGGCCCCGCGGGCGCCCGAGCATCCGAAAGAACATCCTCCAGAGCATTAGGAATCACCCAGAGCAAGGAGCCATGAGTACCATCAGCCATGATCCGGCTGCGCACCGGTTCACCACCGAGGTGGACGGAAGCCGCGCGCAACTCGACTACACACTGGCCGGCGGCATCATGACCATTACCCACACCAGAGTGCCGCCGGCAATCGGCGGACGCGGCATTGCCGCCCAGCTGACCGAAGCGGCCCTGGGCACCGCGCGCGCCTCAGGCTGGACGGTTATTCCGGCCTGCTCGTATGCCAAATCCTATATGGAGAAGCATCCCCAGGCATCGCAGCCGCGAAAGTCTGACAAGCAACATATCGACGATCTCTTGGATGAAGCGCTCGACGAATCTTTCCCCGCGAGCGACTCGCCGTCCGTGGGCGGAACCAGCTAGAGATTTTGACCGGTTTACATGACGCTGGGCCGCTCAACATCACCGTGCCGAGATTACTAGCCGGGAAGCATGGGGCGTCCTTCGTGCGCCACCAAGAGGTCGTGCATGTCGTTCGCATGCTCTTCTTCCACCATCAAAATACCTTCCATCAAGGTGCGGGTGCCGGGATCATTGTCTCCGAAATAGCGGATGAGCTCGCGGTAGTGATCCACCGCAATGCGTTCGGCAATCAAATTCTCGCGGATCATCTCGATCAAATTATCCGCGCTGCCGTACTCCGATGCCGCGCGCATCGCCAAACCCTCGGGGTTGAAGTCAGGCTTGCCGCCGAGTTGATTGATGCGCTCCGCGACCTGGTTCATGTGGCCGGCCTCCTCCTTGGCGTGCTGCGCAAATTCCGCCTTGACGCCCTCGCTGGAAATACCCGTGGCAGCCACCGCGTGCATGGTGTACCGGAGCACGCAAACGATTTCGGTGGCGAGCACGGATTGCAGGATGTCGATGGCCTTTTTCACGTCGCCTTGATAGGTGAATGTCACCCCGCCGCTCGCAATATTCTTCCGGGCGCGCTCACGCAACGTCTTGACGTCGGTGAGAAAGGGCTGGGAATTCTGGCTCTGGCTGTGCATCGTCTTCTCCTCCGCGCCGTGAGTTGATCCTCACTTATACACGGCCGATCGGAATCCGCTCCGGGAACCTCGGCGCTCCCGGCGTCAGCGCAATACCTCAATCAACGTCGGTGATGCTCCGACAAAGCCTGCTCCAGTCCGGCGACCAGCGGTCCCAGTTTCGGCGGATCGGCTTCGAACGACGGCGTAACCCCATGTTCCCGCAGCGCCCGCGAGCACACCGGACCGATGGATGCGATGACGCAACGATTTAGCTGCTGCGCGAGATCCGAAGCCCGGTCGGCTTTCTCGGCGACCGCGTATAGATTGTGGATCTGCACCGCACTCGTGAACACGACGGCGTCGACGCTCGAGCGCGCCAGTGCCTCGAGCAGCAGGTCGAGCGGCCGGGTGTCCGCCGGCAATGCCCAGCGGTAGGTCGCAATCTCCTGCACGCCGGCGCCGCGCTGCTCCAAGGTCTCGCGCAGCAGTTTATTCGCCGCGCCGTAGCGCTGCACCAGCACCCGCTCGGCGCGCACCGGTATTTCCGACATCGCCGCCAAAACCGTTTCCGTGGTGAACGGTGTGGCTGCGCGGATGTCGATGCGCACTTCACGCGCGTTCAATTCTCCGACAGGTTTGGGTCCTCGGACCACCACCACGGAGGAGCTCAAGTGCCGCAGCAGTTCGCCCGTGAGATCCAGTGCATCGGTCGTCTGGAACAAGGCGCGGGTACCCACGCCGGTTTGAAATATGACGATCTTGAAGGGATCGACTCGCCATTGCGCGAGCAGCGCGGCCACGGCTTCACTGTCGACATCGGGCACCTCTTCGAGCGCCGGCGCCAACAGGGGTATCCCGCCTCGCCGCGCGATCAGCTCCCCCAAATGCTCTCCGGTGCGAGTCTCTAGAATCGCCACGACTTTGGATTTCATCTCGATATTCAACCACGCAGTCATGGCGAATGCAGCGCGAATCGCACGTTGCGCCGCAAGCGCCTAAAATGCACAGATGTTGATCCGCTCAAAATTGCTGTCTGCCCTATCGCTGCCCCTCTTCTGCGCACAATGCGCCTTGGCCGGCGCCGGCGCACCTCCGACCGCCGCCGGCTCGGACGCGACCCGGCAGGAATTCGTCGTCGCCATGCAACGCATTCGGCAGAATCTGCCGGAAACGCCGGATTCTGCCGCGCTCGAAGCCTACCCCATCCACGACTATCTCGTTGCGGCGAGGTTGCGGCGCGACCTCGCGAGGACACTCGATGATGCTCTGGACACGCCGATCGATGTGTTTCTGCAAGCCCACACGGGTCAACCCGTCACTCGCAGCCTGCGGCACGATTGGCTGGCGAGCCTGGCGCAGCGCCGGCGCTGGAGCTGGTTTCTGCCGCGCACACTCGATGTCACCGATCCTGCGTTGATCTGCGACCGGCTCGAGGGGCGGTTGACCACCGGCGACACGGAAGGCCTGGGCGCCGCAATGCTCGCGCGTTGGACTCTGCCGCAGAAGCAGCCCCCCGAATGCAACGATGTGTTTGCGTGGCTCAAGCAGCAAAATCTCACCACGCCGACGCTGGCGGAGAATCGGACGCGTGCCGCGCTGGCGGCGGACAATCCGCGCCTGGCGCGCGAATTTGCCGCCGATGTGCCGCTGGCGCGGACCGCCGCCCTGCTGCAATGGTCTGACCTACTGGAGGCGCCGAAGTCGGCGCTGAACGTATTGGCCACTCATCCCGCCTTGACCGTGGAACCGGATGCGCTCGCGGCCGGCTTTGAAAAACTGGCTCACACCGATTCGCACGCGGCGTTGAGCCTGCTGCCCATGCTCCTGGCCCGCGAGGGATTGACATCCACGGTGCAAACTCGACTCCGGCGCGCGGCTGCGCTCGGCGCAGCCTACGACCGTGATCCCGGGGCCAGCGCCGCATTCGACGGATTGCCCGCGGACGTCATCGATAACCCGGTGGAGGAATGGCGCGTTCGCGCCGCCTTGTGGATCGGCGACTACGACAAGGCGCTGAAGCAGATAGAGCACATGCCTGCCGGTCTCGCGCTGCAGCCGCGCTGGCGCTACTGGCGCGCCCGTGCAACGGCTGTCGTCGTTGGCGCCGATGCGGCGGCCCCTCTGTTTGCAGAGATCGCCGGGCTTCGGGACTACTACGGTTATCTCGCGGCGGACCGCCTGCATCGCAGCTATGACCTCGGTGCGCGGCCATCCCCGGACGACTTGAAGCTGCAGACGGTGCTCGCAGCCGAACCCGGCTTGATCCGAGCCCATGAACTCATCGCCTGCGACCTGGCGGATGACGCCGCCGCCGAATGGACGGCGGCGCTGGGCGCGGCTGAGCCTGCCGTGAAGATCCAGGCCGCACACCTGGCCGCACGCTGGGGCTGGTACGCGGAGTCCATCGCCACGCTGGCGCAAGCGGGCGAATGGGACGATGTTCGATTGCGCTATCCCAGGCCCTACCCGGACGCCGTCGCCGCGGCCGCCGAGCTTGCGGGCGTGCCCTCCGACTGGATATTGGGCGTCATGCGCCAGGAAAGCTTGTATCGCAAGGACGCCGTGTCGCGCGCGGATGCGCGCGGCCTCATGCAAATGCTGCCGGCCGTCGCCGTGGCGGTCGCGCGGCGCTGGCACCTGCCTGCGCCCCGCAGCGACGCCTTGTTCGATCCGTCCGTGGCAGTGCCGCTCGGCGCGGCATACCTGCGCGAGTTGCTCAATCGTTACGCCGGCCAACTCGTCATGAGTCTCGCAGCCTACAATGCCGGCGGGACAGCGGTCGCGCGCTGGCTGCCGTCCAAGCCGATGGATGCGGACGTTTGGATCGAAAATATCCCCTATTCCGAGACTCGCGGCTACGTTCAG
Source organism: uncultured Gammaproteobacteria bacterium (assembly GCA_963779985.1). Classification (GTDB taxonomy): domain Bacteria; phylum Pseudomonadota; class Gammaproteobacteria; order Steroidobacterales; family Steroidobacteraceae; genus Bog-1198. Next base: position 298,357 of record CAVZZW010000003.1, on the reverse strand, counting down.
CACATCCTCGAGCACATCGTCGCATTCACTTGGGTGCGCGGCGCCGAACCCCCACGCCTGGCCACCCTGATGCCTGATGTAGAGCCGGCCAAGCCGGTCCTGTGGTAGCGTCACGTTCCACGAGAATCAAGGGACCAAGAATGAACATGAAGCAAGCCCTCATTGCCGCCATCCTATCGAGTTCAGTCATAGCCGCGATGGCGCATGCGGATACCGTCGTGGTGACCGCCGATCGGATGATCGACGTGCTTGCCGGCCGTGTCGTGGATCATCCGCAGATCACCGTCGTCGACGGCCGCATCGCCACGGTGACCGCGGAGAAATCCGCAGTGCCCGCCGGTGCGCGCCGCGTCGATCTCACCGGCATGACTCTTTTGCCGGGATTGATCGACATGCACACGCACATCACCGTGGATCCGCGCTACAGCGGCTATCGTGGTCTCGAATTCACGGACAATTTCTGGACGGTCGTCGGCGTGGCCAATGCCAAGAAAACCCTCGAGGCGGGCTTCACCACCATCCGCAACGTGGGCTCGCGCAACTTCGACGACGTGGCCATCAAACAGGCCATCGAGCAGGGCTTCGTGCCCGGACCGCGAATCGTACCCGCCACTTACGCCATCGGTGCAACCGGCGGCCACTGTGATTCCACGCAGTTTCCCCCGTCCATTTCGGTTCCGCACCCTGCCGTGGCCAACGGCCCCGAAGAGATTCGCCAAACGGTGCGCAGGCTGCGCAAGTACGGCGCGGAGGTCATCAAATTCTGCGGTACCGGCGGAGTTCTCTCCAAAACCGACTCGGTCGGCGCACAGCAGTATGACCTCACGGAAATGAAGGCGCTCGTCGACGAGGCCCACATGCTCGGCCTCAAGGTCGCCGTGCACGCGCACGGAACCGCCGGCATCAAGGACGCCATACGCGCCGGAGTGGATACCATCGAACACGCCAGCCTCGCCGACGAAGAAGCTTTCGCGCTGGCCAAACAGCATGGCACTTGGTTTTCCATGGACATTTACGACGACGACTACATCCTGGCCGAGGGCGAGAACAACGGCACATTCAAGGAATCACTGGCGAAGGAACGGGTCATCGGCCTGAAGCAGCGCCAGACCTTTCGAGCGGCCGTCAAAGCCGGGGTAAAGATGATTTTCGGAACGGATGCCGGCGTTTATCCCAATGGCTACAACGCGCGCCAATTCGCGACCATGGTCCAGTGGGGAATGACTCCGATGCAGGCCATCCAAGCCGCAACCGTCAATGCCGCCGAGGCGCTGGGTCGAAGCGGGGATGTCGGCGCCATAGCGGCTGGCCGCTACGGCGATCTGATCGCGGTGGCGGGAGACCCGCTCGCCGACATCACTCGCCTGCAATCCGTGGCGTTCGTGATGAAGGGCGGCGAGGTCGTCAAGTCAACCTCCCCTTGAGGGTGCTTCAATTTCCCGAGGAGTGCTTCAATTTCCGCCGATGAGACCCGCCGTGACGTTGATCGCAAACCCGAGAATCGACGCATTGAAGAAGAATGAAACCAGGGTGTGGGCGATGACGACCTTGCGGATCGAACGCTGGGTGGTGGATACGTCCGACGTCTGGCACGCCGCCGCAATGGTGAAGGAAAAGTAGGCAAAATCCCAGAATACCGGCATGGGCGTCTTGGGAAACAGCAGCGGACGTTCGTCTTCCGTGACGCTGTAGAACATGTCCGCGTACCACGTGGTGAACATGGTCGGAACCAAGAGCCACGAATTGATCAAGGTCAGCGCGGCCAGCACCAGATGCGCAACCCGCGCGGCACCCGATACATGCTTGATCGTGGCCAGCGGCTCGACGATGGCCACGACGCTCAGCAAGGCGGCGACGGTGACCGCAGCGAGCACGAAAGGCGCAGTCTCGTCTTCCTCTACGTACCGAGAGCAAATCTGCTCCGCGTTCAAGCTCCGCATCCACGCGTAGATCAGGAGCAGGAACAGATCGACGGCGCAATTCCAGCTGACGAGCAGCCGGCTGATCGCCGACCACTCAGCCGGAAGCAAGAAAAAAGCCACGACCCCCACCACCCCGGAAATCCAGATCCTGGGGTGGTAGAGCAGCAGCTTCCTCATCGGGGCCACCGTCTGGTCTGTGACACGCGGCGCCATGAGCGAGCTCGAACGCTACTTGTTGGTTTCTTTCGCGACCAGCCAATTCACCAGTTCGACCAGCCGGTCGGTGCCGCCGGCGGACTCGGTCTGCAATCGATACTTGCCGTTCACGATGATGGTCGGCGTGCGATCGACGCGATACGCCTGGATCAAGCTCTCGGCGGCGCGCACCTTGACGTCCACGGAGAACGATTTCGCCGTCGCGAGGAATTTGTCGACCGGCACACCCGCCTTGGCCTTGTAGAACTTGGCGGCATCCTCGATGGTCGGAAGGCGGCTCTTGATGCCCCGGGTCGCCGGATCGATGACGGCCAGATCACCGCCCTGCCAGACCGCATCGAACATCGCATCGTGAGTCTGGTCCGCAACACCGAGGGTTTGAGCAGTTAGGTACGCCAGCTGAAACATGGGCCAGTCCTCGCTCGGGTTGAAGGACGCCGGCAGGAAGTCGAACACTGCATTCGGCGGCAGACTCGCCTTCAACTTATGCATGGTGGGCACGAATAGATTGCACGCCGGACAGGCATAGGAAAACACTTCAGTGACCTCGACCTTGCCGCCGGGCAGGGGCGCCGGCCGCGCCGGCTGGATCAAGAAATAGTTGACGCCCTCGGTCCATGTCGTCGCACTGCGGACCGGCGCGCAAATACTCAAGGTAAGCACGGCCGCCAACGCAGCGCAGTTCAGTAATTTCATCAAAGCTCCTTTACCCATTTCCCCACCCTATCCCAATCCCCGTATCCCAATCCTCATTTTACGGTCACCGGGACGACTTTGTGTCAAAGTCTTTGCAATTCCTGACAATAGCGCGTGCGAAACTGCGAGAGTGGTCGGCCGCGATGAAATCTAGTTATAGTCTGAGCATCGCCCGAACGTCCTCGATTGGCAATGCGTGCCCGGGCGTGGGTTCGAGTATGTGGTGAATTAGTGATACAAGATCAAGACGATGTGGCGACTTCGCCACCCGAGCACGGCCCCTGGGCATTCATCCGTCGGCACTGGATTGCCTTGCTCATCGTCGTCGTCGTCGTGTTGCTCATGGTCGCGCTGGCCAGATACATCCAGCACAAGCAACCGGTGCCCGCGGCCGGTGGTCAGGGCCGCGGACGCGGCGGGCAGAACGGGCCGGTAGCCGTGTCGGTGGCGACGGTCACAGCCGGCGACATTCAACTGCGCATTCCCGCGCTTGGGCACGGTCACGCCGCTGGCCACGGTGACCGTCAGGACGCAGATCAGCGGGATCATGCAAAAGATCCTGTTCACGGAGGGTCAACCCGTACACATGGGCGACTCTTTGGCGCAGATCGATCCCCGCCCCTACGAAGCGGCCCTGCAACAGATGCAGGGAAATCTGCGGCGCGACCAGGCGCTGCTGGCGGATGCCAGGCTGGATATGAAGCGCTATGAAGGACTCGTCAAGGAGGACTCGATCGCCGAACAGCAGCTCGATACACAGCGGGCGCTGGTCGACCAATACGCAGGGCACGATCGAATCGGACGAGGGCCAGCTGAAAACCGCAACCGTCAATCTGCTCGTATACGCACATCATCTCACCGGTCACCGGCCGTGTCGGTCTGCGCCAGGTCGACCAGGGCAACTACGTCACGCCGGGCGATGCGAACGGCATCGTCGTGATCAACCAGCTGCAGCCGATCACCGTCATCTTCTCCATCCCCGAGGACAACGTGTCGGAGCTGATGCGGCGCCTGCACGAGCGGCGCCCCGCTGACCGTGGAGGCCTACGACCGCACCAACAGCGCCAAGCTCGCGGACGGCAAGCTGCTCACCGTCGACAATGCAATCGACGTCACGACCGGAACGGTCAAGCTGCGCGCGCAATTCGAGAATGCCGACGGCCTGCTGTTTCCGAACCAGTTCGTCAACATTCAGCTGCTGCAGGAAGTGCTGCAGAACCAAGTCATCATGCCCAACTCGGCGGTGCGCCGCGGTGCGCCCAACGGCGTGGTGAGCACCTTTGTCTACGTGGTGAATCCCGACCGCACCGTCAGCGTGCGTCCGGTGACCCTCGGCGTGGTCGACGGCGAGCGCGTCGCCGTCACCCAGGGCCTCGCCGCAGGCGAAGTCGTCGTGACGGAGGGCGGCGACCGGCTGCGCGATGGCGCGGAAGTGCAGCTGCCCGGCGCGGCCGGCACCCGCGGCCGCCACGCGCCCGTCCGGCAAGCGCTCAGCCCGGCAGCCCGCGGGCCGGCCGTGCGCAGCCCGGCACCCCGGGCTCGCCCGCTCCGCACCGTGGGCACCGTCCCAAACGCCTCCGCCATGATCGCCGGCCGCGGACACGCTCGCTGCCGCATGAATCCGTCGCGCATATTCATCCTGCGACCGGTCGCGACCACGCTGCTGATGGTTGCGATACTGATCGTCGGTGCCATCGCCTACCTGCAGTTGCCCTTGTCGGCGCTGCCCGAGGTGGCCTATCCCACGATCCAGGTGCAGACGTTCTACCCCGGCGCCAGCCCCGAGGTCATCACCTCGGCCATCACCGCGCCGCTGGAGAAGCAGTTCGGCCAGATGCCGGGCCTGAGCCAAATGTCCTCGACGAGTTCGGCCGGCGCCTCGGTGATCACCCTGCAGTTCAGTCTGGCGCTCGCCATCGACGTGGCCGAACAGCAGGTGCAGGCGGCCATCAGCGGCGCGCAGAACCTGCTGCCGCAGGATCTGCCCGCGCCGCCGATCTACGCCAAGGTCAATCCCGCCGACGCGCCGGTGCTGACCCTCGGCCTCACCTCGAAGGTGATGCCGCTCACCGAGGTGGAGGACCTGGCCGACACGCGCATCGCGCAGAAGATCTCGCAGATCAAGGGGGTCGGTGTCGTCAGCATCAGCGGCGGCCAGCGGCCGGCGGTGCGCGTCGTGGCGAATCCGCGCGCCATGGCGGCCTACGGATTGAATCTCGACGATCTGCGCACCACCATCAACAACGCCAACCAGAACGGTCCGAAGGGCACGCTGGACGGCCCCAGCATCGGCCTACACGGTCAATACCAACGATCAGATCCGCAACGCGGAGGACTACGGCAACGTCGTGGTCGCCTACAAGAACGGCGCACCGGTCCGGCTCAAGGATGTGGCCGACTTGGTCTCGGGCGCGGAGAACGCCAAGCTCGGCGGCTGGATGAACCGGGTCCCGGCGCTGATCCTCAACGTGCAGCGCCAGCCGGGCGCCAACGTCGTCGACGTCGTCAACCGCATCCACGATCTCTTGCCCTCGCTGCAGGCCGCGCTGCCGGCGGGAGTCGACCTCGCCATCCTCACCGATCGCACCACGACCATCAGAGCCTCGGTCGCCGACGTCGAATTCGAACTGGTGCTCGCCGTCGTGCTGGTCGTGCTGGTGATCTACCTGTTCCTGCGCAATGTTCCGGCCACCATCATTCCCAGCCTTTCCGTGCCGCTGTCGCTGATCGGCACCTTCGCGGTGATGTACCTGGCGAACTTCAGCCTCAATAATCTGTCGCTGATGGCGTTGACGATCGCGACGGGTTTCGTCGTCGACGACGCCATCGTGATGATCGAGAACATTTCGCGCTACATCGAGCTCGGGCGAGACGCCGCTCGAGGCCGCGCTCAAGGGCGCCGGACAGATCGGCTTCACCATCATATCGCTGACCGTCTCGCTGATCGCGGTGCTCATTCCGCTGCTGTTCATGCAGGATGTGGTCGGGCGTCTGTTCCGCGAATTCGCGGTGACGCTGGCCGTCACGATTCTCATTTCCGCCGTGGTGTCCCTGACGCTCGTGCCGATGATGTGCGCCAAGCTGCTCAAACACCGGCCGCCGGGCGAACACGCCGCGCTCGAGTCGGGGCGCTGGTTCGCGCCGTGGTCGAGTGGTACGGCCGCAAGCTGACCTGGGTGCTCGATCACCAGCGACTGACCCTGTAGGTCGCGATCGGCCACCCTGGCGCTGACCGCGATTCTCTATGTTCTGATTCCGAAGGGCTTCTTTCCCGACCAGGACACCGGACTGATTCAGGGCGTCTCCGAAGCGACCGAATCGGTCTCCTACGCCGCGATGGCCGATCGGCAACAGGCGCTCGCCGCCGCCATTCTCAAGGATCCCGGATGTGCGGAGCCTGTCGTCCTTCATCGGCGTCGACGGCAACAATGTCACGCTGAACAGCGGGCGCTTCCTGATCAACTTGAAGCCGCGCGCCGAGCGCAGCACGCAACGTCGCCGATGTCATCCGCCGGCTGCGCGCCGAAACGGCCGATGTCGCGGGCATCACGCTGTACATGCAGCCGGTGCAGGATCTGACCCTCGACAACACGGTCAGCCGCACCCAGTACCAATTCACCCTGGAGAGCGCGGACTCCGCGGCCTGTCCACCTGGACGCCCAAGCTGCTGGCAGCGCTTCGCCAGCAGCCCGAGCTCGCGGACGTCGTCAGCAACCAGGAAGACAACGGGCTTGCGGCCTACGTCACCATCGACCGCGACAGCGCGGCGCGCCTCGGCATCAGCGTGGGCACCGTCGACAACGCGCTGTACGATGCCTTCGGCCAGCGCATCGTGTCGACGATCTTCACCCAGTCGAATCAGTACCGCGTGATCATGGAGGCGGATCCGGCCTCCTACCAGTCCGTGGACTCGCTCGCCTCCATCTACGTGCCGTCGGCGGCCGGCGGCCAGGTGCCGCTGTCGGCGATCGCCAAGGTCGACGTCGAGACCCGGCCGCTGCTCATCAATCACCTGGCGCAATTTCCGGCGACCACGGTTTCCTTCAACCTGAGCCAGGGCGCCTCGCTCGGCGCCGCCGTATCGGCCATCGAGAACGCCGAGCACGAGCGTCGGACTGCCGGACAGCATCCGCACCACCTTCCAGGGCGCGGCGCTCGCCTTCCGCAGCAACCTGACCAACGAGCTGCTGTTGCTGCTGGCCGCCGTGCTCGTCATGTACATCGTGCTCGGCGTGCTGTACGAGAGCTTCATCCATCCCATCACCATTCTCTCGACGCTGCCGTCGGCGGGCATCGGCGCCTTGCTCGCCCTGATGCTGGCCGGAGACGATCTGACCATCATTGCGCTGATCGGCATCATCCTGCTCATCGGCATCGTGAAGAAGAACGCGATCCTGATGATCGACTTCGCGATCGTGGCGCAGCGCGACGAGGGGCTCGTCGCCGCGCGAGGCCATCTACAAGGCCTGCCTGCTGCGCTTCCGGCCCATTCTCATGACGACGGTTGCCGCGATATTCGGCGCCCTGCCGCTGATGTTCGGCACGGGCACGGGCTCCGAACTGCGCCATCCGCTCGGCGTCAGCATCGTCGGCGGCCTGCTGGTGAGCCAGGTGCTGACGCTGTTCACGACGCCGGTGATCTACCTGGCGTTCGACCGCATCGCGGCGCGCATGCGCGGACCCGCGCGGGCCGCCGCAGGCGACGAAGTTGGCGGCGGACAGTTCCGCGTGAACATCTCCGCGCCCTTCATTCATCGACCGGTGGCGACCATCCTGCTGACGGTCGGCGTCGCGCTGTGCGGCGTCGCGGCCTTCATGCTGCTGCCGGTGGCGCCGCTGCCGCGCATCGACGTGCCGGCGATCTTCGTCTCGGCGCAGCTGCCGGGCGCGAGCCCGGAGGTCATGGCGAGCACGGTGGCCACGCCGCTGGAGCGGCATCTCGGCGCCATCGCCGACGTCGACGACATGACCTCCACGAGCGGCGTGGGCACATCGAACATTCAGCTGACCTTCGGAGTCGACCGCGACATCGACGGCGCGGCGCGCGACGTGCAGGCGGCCATCGTCGCCGCGCACGCCGACCTGCCCTCCTCGCTGACGCGCAATCCCTCCTACCGCAAGCTCAACAGCGCCTTGTTTCCGGTCATGGCCATCGCCATGACCTCGGACGTGCTCACGCAGGGCCAGATCTACGACGCGGCGGACGCCGTGATCTCGCAGCGCCTGTCGCAGATTCAAGGCGTCGGCGGAGTCAACGTCAACGGCAGCGCGCTGCCCGCCGTGCGGGTCGAGATCAATCCGCTGTCGCTGTCCAAGTACGGCATCGGCCTGCAGGACGTGCGCGCCGCCATCTCCAACGCCAACGCCAATGCGCCCAAGGGCGCGATCGAGTCCGACCGGCTGCACTACCAGATCTACACCAACGACAATGCCCGCGACGCGGGGCCGTACCGCAATCTGATCATCGCCAACCGCAACGGCGCTCACGGTGCGGCTCGGCGATGTGGCCGCGGTCTCGGACATGCAGGACGGCGCGACCGAGAACATCCGCACCTACGGCCTGTACAACGGCAAGCCCGCCGTGTTCGTCACGGTTTTTCAGCAGCCCGGCGCCAACGTCATCGAAATGATCGACGCCGTGAAGGCCGAACTGCCGCTGCTCAAGAGCTCGATCGATCCGAAGATCGATCTGGTGGTCACCTTCGACCGCTCGATCACCATTCGCGCCTCGCTGCGCCAGGTCGAGCAGACGCTGATGCTGGCCGTGGCGATGGTCATTCTGGTGGTCTACATCTTCCTGAACAGCTATCGCGCGGCGCTGATTCCCGCCTTGGTCGTGCCGGTGTCGTTGATCGGCACCTTCGGTGCGATGTACCTGCTCGGCTACACCCTCGACAATTTCTCGCTGATGGCGCTGACCATCGCCACCGGCTTCGTGGTGGACGACGCCATCGTCGTCATGGAAAACACCACGCGGCACATCGAAGCCGGCATGCCGCGCATGAGCGCCGCCCTGCTGGGCGCCCGCGAAGTGGGCTTCACCGTCGTGTCCATGAGTCTGTCGCTGGTCGCGGTGTTCATTCCGTTCATGTTTGCCGGAGGCATCGTCGGACGGATATTCCGCGAATTCACCGTCACCCTGTCGGTATCGATCCTCATCTCGCTGGTGATCTCACTGACCACCACGCCGATGATGTGCTCGCTGCTGCTGGTACGCGAGGACAGGCGCAAGTCCTCGCGGATTTCGGCGGGCGTTCGAGCGCGGCTTCGGGCGGCTGCGCCGCGGCTATGAACGATCGCTCGACTGGGCGCTGCGATCACCCGCGCATCATGATGCTGATGCTGTTCGCGACCATCGGACTGAACGTCTACCTGTACATCGCGATTCCCAAGGGATTCTTCCCGCAGCAGGACACCGGCCAGCTGCAGGGAGGCATTCGCGGCGATGCGCAGAGCTCGTTCCAACTGATGAAGCGCAAGCTGCAGGAAGTGGCGGCCATCATCCAGGCGGATCCCGCGGTCAATACCGTCACGGGCTCGGTGGGCGGCGGCGGCTTCGGACCTGCGGCGGCGGCGGCGCGAGCGCCAACGTCACCATCGCGCTCAAGCCGCTCGCGGAGCGCGGGATCTCGGCGGACCAGATCATCGCGCGCTTGCGGCCGAAGTTGAACGAGGTCACCGGAGTTTCGACCTTTCTGCAGGCCGTGCAGGACATCGGCGGCGGCGGCGGCCGATCGGCCAACTCGCAATATCAATACACCCTGCTCGGCGATGATCTGACCGAGTTGCGCTACTGGTCGCAGAAGCTGCGCACCGCACTGCAGGACATGCCGGAGATCACCGACGTGGACACCGACCTGCAGCCGGGCGGGCTCGAGGCCGACCTGATCGTGGACCGCGACAGCGCCTCGCGGCTGGGGCTCACGGAGATTCAGATCGACAATGCGCTGGGCGATGCGTTCGCCCAGGCGCAGGTGTCGACCATCTACAACCCGTTCAGCCCGCAGCAATACCACGTCGTCATGGAAGTGGCGCCCGAGTTCTGGCAGAACCCGGAAGTGCTGAAGGAGTTGTACGTGAGCACCTCCGGCGGCGCCGTCACGGGAACGCAGGCCACGCAGGCGGTGGCCGGCACCACGGTGCTCAAACCCACCTCGGTCAACGGCTGCGTCGTCCGGCGCCGCTCATCGCAGAAGATGCGGCGCGCAATCTGGCCGCGAATTCACTGGCGAATGCGGGCCGCGGCAATACCTCCACCGGCTCCGCCGTCAGTATCGCGCAAGAAACCGTCGTACCGTTTTCGGCGTTCAGTCACTTCGCCACCGGCACGACGCCGGTGAGCGTCAATCACACCGGCACTTCGGTATCGACCGCCATCGCATTCAATCTACCCGAGGGCGAGTCGCTGAATATCGCGCTCGCCGCGATCGAACGCAAAATGAACGAAATTCACGTGCCCGTCAGCTATTCGCGGCGGAACCTATGGGACCGCCCGCCTGTTTCAGCAAAGCAACGGCAACACGCCGCTGATGCTGGTGGCCGCGCTGCTGGCGATCTACGTGGTGCTGGGCGTGCTGTACGAAAGCTACAGCCAGCCGCTGACCATTCTCTCCACCCTGCCCTCCGCCGGAGTCGGTGCGCTGCTGGCCCTGATGGCCACCGGCACCGAATTCAGCCTGATCGCCTTCCTCGGCATTCTGCTGCTGATCGGCATCGTCAAGAAGAACGCCATCATGATGGTGGATTTTGCGCTCGAGGCCGAGCGCACTCTGGGAATGGACCCGCGCGCAGCCATCGCGCATGCCTGCAGCTTGCGCTTCCGGCCGATCATGATGACCACATGCGCCGCCATTGCCGGCGCGCTGCCTCTGGCCATTGCCTACGGCGACGGCACGGAGATGCGCCGGCCCCTAGGGATTGCGATAGTCGGCGGCCTGGTCGTGAGCCAGTTGCTCACGGTCTATACGACGCCGGTGGTTTACCTGTACGTACATCGCTACTGGAAGCATTTGAAGCAGGGCAAGTACAGCACTCCGTCGACGCCCGCGGCCGGCCAACACCCCGGCAGCGGTTTCGATCCCGTGGGAGTGGGCATCTGATGCGTGTCCCGCCGGCAACTCGTTGGTGCGCTTCGCAGGATGGCCGAGCGCCGCCGTGGCACTCACCCTCGCCGCCGCGTGCGCGGTGGGTCCCGACTACCATCGCCCGAAATTCGACGCCGCCCCCGAGTACAAGGAAGCCGGCGACTGGAAGCCGAGCGAGCCCAACGATGCGTTGAACAGAGGACCCTGGTGGGAAATCTTCCACGATGATGCCTTGAACCAGCTCGAAGTGCGCATCGACATCTCGAACGAAAACGTCAAAGCCGCCGCAGCCGCCTTCGACCAGGCGCGGGCGCTGGTGGCGCAGGCGCGTGCCGGCTTCTGGCCGACCATCACGGCCAACGCTGCGCGCCAGACGCAAGCGTCGGGTGCGCCCGCGACCTTCACCAACGCCGCCGGGGTGCCGATCACCACCGCAACGCATCCCTCCACCACCTACAGCGCGGGTCTGTCGGCCGGCTGGGATCTGGATATCTGGGGCAAAATTCGCCGCACCGTGGAGAGTGATCGCGCTTCCGCCCAGTCGAGCGCCGCGGCACTCGCGGCCGCGCGGCTGTCGGCCCAGGGCGAACTCGCCACCGATTATTTCGAGCTGCGCGCCCAGGACCAATTGCAGAAGCTGCTCGACGATACCGTCGTGGCCCAGGAGCTATCCTTGAAGCTCACCCAAAGCCGCTACAAGTTCGGCGTTGCCGCACGTGCCGATGTGGTGAATGCGGAGGCGCAGCTGCTGTCCAGCCAGGCGCAGCAGGTGAACGCCAGGATTCAGCGCGCGGTGCTCGAACACGCGATCGCCGTGCTGATCGGCGAGGAACCAGCTTCGTTCTCCTTGGCGCCCTCGCAGCTGCGGACCGATGTGCCTACCGTGCCGGCGGGGGTTCCATCGAGCCTGCTCGAGAGGCGCCCGGATGTGGCCGAAGCCGAGCGCAAGGTCGCGGCGGCGAATGCGCAGATCGGGGTCGCCAAATCGGCATACTTCCCCAATCTCACGCTCAGTGGTGAGGACAATTATGCAGGCCGCACTTTCAGCCGCTTGATCCGTGCCGCGAATCGAGTCTGGTCGGTGGGTCCCTCGCTTGCGGAACCCTTGTTCGACGGCGGCCTACGCCGTGCCCAAGTGGGTCAAGCGCGCGCAGCCTACGAGGCCAGTGTCGACAATTATCGGCAAACCGTCCTGACCAGCTTCCAGCAGGTCGAGGACCAGATCGTCACGCTGCACGTGCTCGAGCAGCAGGCAGGCATAGAAGACGCCGCCGTGGCGGCCGCGCGGGAAGCCGAGAGGCTCACGCTCAATCAGTACAAGGCCGGCACCGTGCCCTACAGCAGCGTGATCACCGCTCAGACTACCCGCCTGAGCGCGGAACAAACAGCGCTCTCCGTGCTATCGAGCCGACTGCAAGCCAGCGTGGCGTTGATCGAAGCACTGGGCGGAGGTTGGAACGCGTCGCAGCTGCCCTTGCCGTAGTGCGTCGGCGAGGATTTTGACCGATTGGCTGGAGGCACCCAGACGCAAAAGGCAACCGGAACTGCTCCTAGAGACCTCTGTGAACCGGTCAATATCGGTGCGGAGGGACTAGCCCGGCCAAGTCGTCGAGCGCCACAGGCGCATGTCGCCGCAATAGCGCGGTCTGCACCTGCCACCGATCCTTCTCCGCGATCTCTTCCAGGTAGTGGACTTCGCCCGCGGCATAGGTCGCCACCGGCAACCCGTCTCGGTACAGGAGCCTATTGCCGGCGAGCGAAGCCAGCCGTGCCCCCGGGGTAATGATGCCGATCAAATTCAAGGGATCGGCGGCCGACAGTGACAGGTATTGCTCCCCGTAAGGTCTGCGGCGCACGTCGCGCAGCAGGCCGACGGCCTCGGGCGTGGCGTACTGTTCACCCGAGAAGCCGGCAACGAACCGGCCCCCGCGAATTTCGCCTCGTGCCTCCAATCGGCGGCAACACAGGAGTATGTCGCGCCACGGCGGCAGCCACTCCGCTTCGCGCCCGAGAAGCTTCCAGAAAATAACTCCCCAGCGGCGCAACAGAGTGCGCACGATGAGTTCGACCGCCTCTTCGCCGCGCTTCACCGCATTCGCCGCCGGCCGCCGCACCAACGCCCAGCGCCCGGCGTCCGCCATTCCAAACAATGCCAGCCGCCGCTTATGGCGCATCGCATGGGGCGCTGACCTGCCGCGGCGACCGCTCGGCAACAGCAACACGCGCAGCCCGGCGAAACTATCGGAATTCACCGCCCCTGAAGCGACGAGTTCGGCGAGAGCATCCTCCGCCTCCACCGGAAGCATGCCGGCGTGCTCCGCGATCTCATCGAAGAACGAGGCCCCGTGCTCGCGGATGAATTCGGCCACGGCCTCAGCTCTCGACGTCAGATGTGCCGGCGTGGACTGATCCGTCAAAGCCGACCACGCAGGCACATTACGCCTCGCCAGCAGCACGATGGGAGTGGAACGAATGGGGGAAGCTCCCCGGGCGGGTTCGAGGTCCGCAGCGCCTTCAGCCTCGTGCGCCATCCCTCCGGAAGTCCCGCGCGCGGCACCGCGCGCAGCGAGCCGCGTCCAGATGATTCTGCCCGCGCGGCAATGTTCGTCGAGCCATTGCGGATCATATTCGGTGATGCGAGTCGGGAGAATCTCCGTCTCCCACGCACCGGCGGGCGCCTCGAAACCTTCGAGCTGCGCCAACACCGCGGCCAGCGCATCGGCGCCCTGCATTCGCGACGCCGGCAGCACCCGCTGCCATTCGCAAAGAAACCGCAGGAAGTCCCGAGCCGGCACCGGTTCGATTTCCGCGCGCAGACGTTTGACGGTGTAGCGGTGAATTCGGGCCAACAGCCGGCGTTCGCACCACTCCTCTTCGGCGGTGTGCGGCGCTTGGGCGGCGCTTGGTGTGAACCGCCCACGCATGGCAAAACCCTCAGCCTCGAGTGCGGCCAGAGCGATGCCGATCCTGGATGCGGGCAACGCCAGCGGAGCGGCCAAATTCGATGCCGTCATCGGTCCTAATCCCTCGAGGCGGCCGCGGACGATCTCCACCAAGGATTGGTCCGAGACCGGCATGGGCTCGAACAGCGTTCGCCGTTCGGTCGCCACCCAGAGGTAGGCATGTTTCCCCGTTATCCGTACCACACGCCCCTGCTCCTCGAGCATGTCCATCAATGCCGGCCACGCCGCATGACTGCCTCGCTCCTCGTCGGTCAGGAATGTCAGCCACGAAAGCGCATCATGCAGCTCATCAGGGCTGCCGGCATCGGGCCACGCCTCGGCGCGCACGCGCGCTATCGCCTCGGGGTCGAGCTTGCCTAAGTCGGCGGCGGACTCCGGGTCGAGCCAGCGGCGGCTCATCACGGCCTGGGTACGCCGCTCCTCGAGCGGCGCATCGTCGAGATACGCATAGGGGCGCGCATTCAAGGCCTCGAGCGCCAGCGGCGAGGGTTCGGTGAGATCGCGCGCGACGACGCGGATATCGCCGCTTTCGAGCTTGCGCAGCACACCTTCGAAGCTGTCGATATCCATCGCCTCTTCGAGACAGTCACGGATCACCTGGCGCACCAACGGATGATCCGGTATCTCGATCTCGCCGGGCAGATTCTCGGCGCACGCAACTTGATCCGGGAACACCGATGCCAGCAGGTCCTCTGCGTTCATTCGCGCGATCTGCGGCGGAATTTTCTTGCCACCGCGAAATCGCGGCAGCGCCAGCGCGATGCCGGCGTCCCAGCGCCAGCGCACCCCGAACATCGGCGCCGCGCATAACGCTTGCACCAATACCTGACGAACTGAATTCGAGTTCAAATATCGCGCGGCTTCCGCCAGTTCGAAGCTGTGAGCATGAGTCAGTGACAGCACGATGTGATCTTCGGTCGCGGCGGCCTGCAACTCGAAATTGAATGTCCGGCAGAACCGCTTGCGCAAGGACAGTCCCCATGCACGATTCACGCGACTGCCGAAGGGGGAATGAATCACCAGCTGCATGCCGCCGGACTCGTCGAAGAAACGCTCGAAGACGACCGTCTCGAATGTCGGCAGACAGCCGAGAGCCGCGCGGCCGGCGCCTAAGTATTGAACCAGCTGCAATGCCGCCACTTCATCGAGGCCGACGGTTTCGATGAGCCAACGCGCGGCGCCGGAATCCGTGTGTGCAGCGCCGCCCGACTCGCTATGCACAAGGCCGCCTGACTCACTCTGCGCGGCGGTTTCGATCGGCCGGTGCGCGGCGTCGAGCTCGGTGTGTGCGGCGCTGCCCAGCTTGCTATGCGCTAAGCCACTGGGCGCATTCGGCGCCGCGGCACCGAAGCCATTCTGCTGCGCGTGAACATTGAGCAAACGCTCTTCGATTTCTTTTTTTAGCCTCGAGACCGCCGCCGACAATTCCATCGTTCTGCCCGGCGCCTCGCCCAGCCAAAATGGTATCGAAGGCGGCTGGCCGTGCGCATCCTCCACGCGCACGGTACCTCGTTCGACTCGCTGTATCCGATACGAGGTATTCCCCAACTGGAATATATCGCCCTGCAGGCTCTCGACCGCAAAGTCCTCGTTGACGGTGCCTACGAGGTGGCCCTCCGGCTCCAGCATCACCTTGTAGTCGGCATTGTCCGGTATAGCGCCGCCGGAGGTGATCGCGGTGAGGCGAGCGCCCTTACGTGGACGCAGCATCTTGTTGACGGCATCGTGGTGCAGCAGCGCACCTCGGCGCCCTCGCCGGGTGCTGAATCCTTCCGCCAGCATGCGCACGCACTCGTCGAATTCCTCACGCCGCAAGTTGCGGTAGGGGTACGCGCCGCGCATGAGATCGAAAAGATCGTCTTCGGCCCACTCTCGCGCAGCGACTTCCGCGGTCAACTGCTGGGCGAGTACGTCGAGCGCATTCTCAGGGATGCTGAGGCGATCCAATTCACCGCGCCGGACCGAGTCGAGCAGCGCCGCACACTCCACCAACTCGTCGCGGGACAGCGGAAACAGCCGACCCTTGGAAATGCCGCCCACCGAGTGACCCGCACGGCCCACACGCTGCAAAAAGGCGTTGATGGATCGCGTCGAACCGATCTGGCAGACGAGATCGACGTCGCCGATATCGATGCCGAGCTCCAACGAAGCGGTTGCCACCAGCACCTTGAGCTCGCCGCGCTTCAAGCGCTGCTCGGCGTTGTGGCGCCGCTCCTTGGACAGGCTGCCGTGATGCGCGGCAACGTTCTTCTCGTCCAGCCGTTCCGAGAGATGGCGCGCCACTCGCTCGGTCAGCTTCCGCGTATTCACGAACACCAGCGTGGTGCGATGCTCGCGCACGAGTTCAGCCAGCCGGTCATAGACCTGCGTCCACACTTCGCCCGACATGACTGCCTCGAGCGGTGCCGGGGGTAATTCCAAGGCCAGATCGCGGCTGCGCGCGTGGCCGCTGTCGATGATGGTGCAACTGGCGGCAGTTCCCGGAGCAGAGCCGATCAAGAACCGCGCCACCTCTTCGATGGGCTTCTGTGTCGCCGACAACCCGATCCGTATCAACTTAGGTCCCGTCAACGCCCGCAGCCGTTCGAGCGACAGCGCCAGATGGGCGCCGCGTTTGTTGCCGGCAATTGCGTGAATCTCGTCGACGATCACCGTGCGACAGGTAGAGAGCATGTCCCGGCCCGACTGTGAACCCAGCAGGATGTACAGCGATTCGGGGGTGGTCACGACGATATGCGGCGCCTTGCGCCTCATGCTCGCGCGCTCCGATTGCGAGGTGTCGCCCGTGCGCACCAGCGCACGAACAGCCACGTCGGGCAGATCCAACGCCGCGAGTTCCGCGCGAATCCCCTCGAGCGGTGCCTCGAGATTGCGCTGAATGTCGTTCGACAGCGCCTTCAGCGGCGATACATAGAGGATACGGGTCTCGTCGGGCAGCGGTACTTGCAGTCCCTCCTTGACGAGCTGATCGATTGCCGCAAGGAAAGCCGCGAAGGTTTTGCCCGATCCCGTCGGGGCTGCGACCAGCACATGCTGGCCTGCCTGGAGCGCCGGCCACGCGCGCTCCTGCGCAGGCGTCGGTGCATCGAAAGTCCGCGAGAACCAGGCGGCAACGGCAGGATGGAATGAATCTAGGGCGTTCATGACACGGCGTCAGCTGGAAATTCAGCATAACCCCTTACGGCAAACCCCGCCATCGGTGAGCATGACCGCTTGAATGGAGGCTCATCGTTGGGCGAAGGGTTTCATCAACCTTCGGGAACGCGTGTTGTGACTACGAGATCCGCCTGTAAACGGTACGCGTCGGCATCCGCTCAGGACGCCCGGCGGCCGCGCCCGCGTCGGCCGAGGAGCGCAGACTCCCCGGTGCGCCGAGGCGGCCGCGGTTCAGCGGCCGCGGGTATGACGCCCTCAGCTTTCGCGAGGGCGAGAAGATCCGGCACGACGATCGAGGTGTGATCAGAGAGTCGCATGAGGCCCGCGGTCCATTCGCTCACCATCCGAGTCCCTACTGGTGCAAAGCCGGGGGTATTGCGGATATGGTTGAGGAGATCGGGGAACGTATCGGACATCGCCTGCAGCACGCGATCGACGAGTTCACGAAGGTGGGGTGGCTCGAAGCCTAAGTGTTGCACGTAGATACTCAGGGCCTTGCCCGGCGTCCAACTCTTGCGGCCGCCGACGAACATGCCGGGCGGGTTCTTGGCGTACGAGTCGTAGGCGATGATCGTCAGCATGTCGTAGACAGGTGCCAATCGCACATCATTTTCGTGTGAGTAAAGGAGCGCCAGATTCTTCGTGTGACAGTCGGCATTGCCCAGCGCGTAGGTGAGGAGCAGCGTTAGCGCAAGCTGCTCACGCGATGCGGCCAGCTGTGCTTCCGGAACAAAGTCGTCGACGAGCCGCGCAACGCGCTCCCACGTGGAGTTGTACTTATCGTCGGGTGCAAGGCCTAAGAGACTGCAGCAGTCTTCGAACCCGAGCCGCACACCCGCCTCCGTTACATCGAAGCGCTCGACGACGAGCACCTGCCCGTCGTCGGAAACCTGGGTGCGAGCGGCTGCGGCACCTGAGCGCGCGGCGACTTGCATGCCGAGGTGTTCATTGAGCGCAAGATATGGGAGCTTCTCGGAGCTACCCTTGACGATGTGTCGCTCGGTTTTCAAAGTGCCTTTGCGAAAGAGTGCTCGGGCCTCGGGGGAGAGAAATTTAGGCACGACGCCCGACACCCCGGAGGCGGCGTACGTGTGCAAGAGATCCATGAAAACATCGAGGGACCGCTCACCATGCAGAAGCTCTCGTAGGTCGAGCGTTGCGGTGCTCGCCCCGAGTCCGCCGGAGGCGAGCTGCACGCGACCGATCGAGTTTCGGCCGACCACGGCCAAGAGATCGAGTGGCCGGCTGCCAAGATGTGGACCGAGCTGCTCCTTGAGCGTCGAGAGGAGAAATCCTTCCGGTTGGTTCACTTGGAAGAAGGGGTGAAGCGAAGGCCACGACCAGGTTTCGGGGCGGACCGGCATCACGAGACTGACGAAGTCTTCCGGCTTCGCCTCCGGTCGATAGGTGAGGTGATGCTCGAAGCCATCCTCGCTTGCGAGCGTCGCGACTTCTTTGCCACTGACGAAGACCTCGAGGCGGGTGACGCTCATCGGGACTCCGGCCCGGTGTTGGCACCCTGTTTGCGCTCATCGAGAAGTGTTTCGAGCGTCGGGCGGCGTCGAGTCAAAGGGGTGAGCGTTACCTCGAGCCCGAGCGAATGCGCGAGGCGCAGGAGCTTGCCAACCGAGAAATCCGCAAGCCGCCCGTGTTCGAGCCGCGACAGTACTTCCTGTCGGAAACCCGACTCGACGCCGAGCTCCGCCTGGCTCTTCTTCAGTTCCTGCCGCCGCGCCTTGAGCTCGGCACCTAGGTCCAGCACCGTTTTCATTATGAGCCCCCAATAAATATGCTATTCACAGCATAATTTAAAATTAATAGGACAAATTATGCCCTGTAACACATATTTCCACAAGAGATAACATGTGTCACAAGGCATAAATTTCGTAAAATAACAATATTATGCTATGAATAGCATAATCGGCATCGGCACCGCCGCATGCTTCTCCGAGCTCCCAGACGCATTCCAGCCTGGGGCGATGCTTCACTTCATTTCCGGCGCCCGGCGGGATCCTCGCCGGGCGCCCTCGGCCGATTACTCCTGTCGCGCCCTTACTGGGCTTCCGCGACCTTCTTCAAATTGTCGAGACCGGCTCTATAAACCCCGCCGGTCGCATCCACTGCCGTCTTGTCGTTTTCATTGTCGGCGGGAGCATCGCCGACGTTCTTGCGCTTGAAGCGGCCGGACCAGATGACCAGGGATTTATTCTTGCCCACCGATTTGACCACGAAGGTCGAGGTATAGTCGCTCACCGGCAGCACCCCTTCGACGATGGCGTACTTGAACGAGCGCCCAGCCGGATCGAAGGCAAGCAGCTTCTCCTTGATCGTGCCGCCGCCTTTCAGTGTCAGCAGGCGCACGGCTCCAACGGTATTGTTCTTGCCCTCGACGATCTCGTCCGTGGCGACGGCCGGATGCCAGGCGGCCAAGCCGTCGAAGTCCTTCGCCGTTTTCCAGACCTTGGACGCCGAAGCGTCGATGGTGACTTGTTTGCTGGTGGTGAGCCGCGGCGCCGCCGCCAAAACGTACCCGCATACCAGCATGGACAACCCGAATGCAAACGCAGATCTGATTTTCATTGTCTTGATTCCTCGTGAAGAAAATTATCTCGACCACTACTCCCAAAATTGCACGGCCGCAGCCAGTGCGCAGCCAACGGCGGAATCAGCAACAGGCTGACCAGGGTAGATGACACCAAGCCGCCTAAAATTACCACTGCCATCGGACCCTCGATTTCGTGTCCGGGTTGACGCAGCTGCAACGCCACCGGCAGCAGTGCGAGCCCGGTGAGCAATGCCGTGAGCAGCACCGGCGTCAGCCGCTCCTCGGCGCCGCGCGACGCAGTCGCGAGATTCCAAGGCTGGGCCTCTGCCTGCACCAGATGGTCATAGTGAGACACCAGCAAAATGGTATTGCGCGCCGCCATCCCGAACAGGGCGACGAAGCCCACCATCGCCCCCAGAGTCAGCGTACCGCCCGTCAGCGCGACCGCAGCCACCCCGCCGATCAGCGTGCTCGGCAGCGACAGGAGCACGAGCAGCACGTGCCGCGGCTGTCCGAATGCCAGGGCCAGCAACAGCACGATGAGCACGAAGGCGGCGGCCGAGTGCAGCAGCAATTCGTTCCTGGCGGCGATCTGTGCCTCGGCCGCTCCCCCGTACTGCAGAAACACTCCCGGGGGCAGCTGAACCTTCGCGGCAATCGATTTGCGCGCTGCTTCGGCAAACCCTACTTGATCGGGACCCTTGGGCGAGGCGACGACGATCTGGCGGCGCAACCCGTCCTGATGATCCACCAGACTGCGCGCCAACGCCATGCTGATCCTGGCCACCGAGGCCAGCGGCGTCAGCGCACCGTCTCGGCCACGCAGCAACAGCGCGCCCACTGCACGCGGGTCGGCACCGGCGTGGGCGATGCGCACGACCACCGGTATGCTGCGATCCGCTTGATTGAGTTCGGCCGCCGCGCTGCCGTGATACGCCGCATTGACCGTCTGCAGCACATCCGCCGCCTGCAGACCGTAGAGGGCCAGCTGCCGGGGCAGCAGTTCCACATGCAACTCCACCTCGCGCGGCGGAACCATCAAGCGCACGTTACCGCTGTCGGGCAGGTGCTGCAGCACCTCGACGATCTGTGTCCCGACGCTGTCGTCTGCATCGAGATCGGAACCGATCACGCTGATCGAAAACGGCGCGGACTCGCCGGACAGGGTCTCGCCGATGCGTTCGGCCAGCACCGAAAAGATTTCCACGAGTTGATTCGGATAGTCGTCGAACACGTCGCGGATGGCGGCATCGATCTCGTTCGCGCTGCGGCCTTGCCGCGGGTCGATCTGCACCTCGAACTCGCTCTTGTTCGGTGCGTCGGGGTCCTGTCCGTTCTCGGCGCGGCCGATCTGCTCGGCGACGCTCTTGACGCCGGGAATGCCCAGCAGTCCCTTGCAGATACGCTCGCCGACGCGCGCGGTTTCAGCCAGCGAAATTCCGGGACGCAGCGATGCGTGCGCGATCAGGTAATTCTCACGGAAGTCGGGCAGCAATCGCGCACCCAGCAAGGGCAGCAGGATGAGCCCGGCCGTACCGCTGGCGAGGACGATCGCGATGAGGGCGCGCGGCCGGCCGTCGAGCCAGGTGATTGCACCCAGCTGCCAGCCCTTCAAACGCCGCAGAAAGGCCGCTTCGGACTTGGGAACATGCCGCGCCATCGCAAGCACGCACAGCGCCGGCGTCGCGCTCATGGCGACCAGCAAGGAGAGGCCCACGGCGAGCAGGAAGGAAATCGACAACGGCCGAAAGAATGCGCCCTGCAATCCGGACATCATCAGTATGGGCAGAAACGCCACCGCCACCGCCGCCGTCGCATAGAACACCGGCCGCCGCACTTCCAGCGACGCACCGATGAACAACTCGCCGATATCCACATTGCGCGCGGCGGCACGGCGGCGGCGGAGAATATTTTCGACGTCGATGACCGCATCGTCCACCACCACGCCGAGGGCGACCACGAGACCGCCGAGCGTCATGGTGTTGAGGCTCATGCCGAAGGCTTCGAGGATCCACACCGTCGTCAGCAGCGCGAGCGGGATCGCGCTGAAGGACACCAATGCGCCCCGCCAATCACGCAGGGTGATCAACAGCAACGCAACCACCAGCACCGCGCCGAGGCCCAGGGAATTCCTCAGTTTCTCGATCGCGCTTTCGATGAAGCTCGCCGGTCGCAGCAGCGCCGGATGGTACTGCACGCCCTGTTTGGCCAGCGCCGGTGCGAGCGCATCGAGCCGAAGTTCGAGCGCCCGCGTGACTTCGAGCGTGTTGGCGCCGAATTGGGTCGACGTTTCGATCAGGATGCCCGGCTTGCCGGCGATCAAGGCATCACCGAATCGCGGCTGGGCACCTTCGCGCAACGTCGCCACATCCCCCAGATGCACCGCCACGCCGTCGCGCGTGCCGACCACCGCCTGTGCCAGCGCTTCGAGCGTGGCGCCGGGGGCCGGTGCCCGGATCACGATGCGCTGCGTGGGTGTTTCGAGATAGCCCCCGCCGATCAAGGCGGTCGCGCGCTTGGCGGTGGTCAATACGTCCTCGAGGACCAGCCCCGCCGCGGCCAATTTCACCGGATCGATTTCGATCTGCCGCTCGCGCACTTCGCCGCCGAAGATCTGCGCCTGCGCAACACCGGGAACCGCGAGGATCTGCGGCTTGACTATCCATTGCACCACATCGCGCAGCTCCAGCGGCGAAAGCCGATCGCTGGTGTAGCCGAAATGCACCAGGTATTCCATCGAGGAACTCAACGGCGACAGCAGCGGAGCGCCGACGCCGGGCGGAAGCAAGCTGGCAAACTCGGACAGGCGTTCAGTGATGACTTGGCGCTGGCGGTACGGATCGCCGCCGCGCACGAACACAACCTGGATCGCCGAGAGTCCCTGGCTCGACGTCGAGCGTACCGTCTTTACGTTCTCGGTACCGGCAAGCAACCCTTCCAACGGGCGCGTGACCAGCGCCTCTACCTGGGTCGCGTCGAGACCGGGCGCCTCGGTCTGCACCAGCACATGCGGAGGAGCGAAATCCGGGAATACGTCGAATCGCGCCGACACCACCGCGGCCAGCCCAAGCGCGGCGATCAGGCAGGCGAGCGCGGTGACAATACGAGGATTGCGCAGCGAAGCGCGGACGATGGCGGCGAGCATTGCTGTGTCCTAGTCGTCCTCGTCGGCCGCGGGGGCGCCCACTCCCTGCAGCGACCACAGTACGCCAGCCCCGTGCACGACGATGTCGTCATCGTCATCAACGCCTTCGACCAGCCAGCCATCGCCATAGGGCAGCAGTAAACGCACCTTCACCGCCGCGTAGCGCGTCTGTTCCAACCCTTTCTGCCGGGTCAGCTGCTTGTAGACATAGGCTCCATTCTCGTCGTACAGCAGCGCGTCGCGAGGCAGCAGCATCCCTTTGCGCTCGGGCGCCATCAAGGCAACCGGCACGCGGGCGCCCGGACCGAGGCCGCCGGGTGCGTTCGACACTTCGATCAATACACCAACGCTCTGCAATTCAGTCGTTTCCCGCAGTATGCCCAGCACGCGCCCCGCAACCTGGATGCCGTCCACGTCGAGCACGGCTTTGGTGGGCAGCACCCCGAGCGTATGCCGGCCCGGTAGGTCGGCGCGCAGCAGCAAGCTGCGGCCGCTCGTCGACGCCTCGATCACTTTCTGACGCGCGCCGATCGGCAATGCAGCCAACGGTCCCCAGCGCAAATCGAAGCGCGCCGCGGCGGCTTGCGCCTGTGCCTGCGTCTTCGCGTGCTCCGCCTGCGCCGCTTCGAGCATCCTGAGCGAAGCTCCGGCACCCCCCTCGTAGAGCGCATGCAGCCGTGCAACCTCGGCCGCCGCGGAGTGCTCCGCGGCCGCGGCGGCAGTCGTTTCGCCCATATCGGATATCAGTGCGGTCGGATCCAGCACCAGGCCCAGCGCCTCGAGACGTTCCGGCGCCTGCGCAGCGAGGGGATGAGCGACGCCGATCCCGACTGCGCGCTGCTGCTCACCGTTCAGACCCGGCTGTGCGGACTGCCGACTCGAATCAGCGGCCGTGTCGTCGCCGCCAATCGCGATGATCGACATGCAGAAGAACGCGCAGCAAGCGGCCGCCCCCACGCCCCGCGCACCAACCTTCATGAACCGCCTCCGGTAACGATCGACGGCATGGATTTCGCCAAGGAAAGTTCCGGACCCGACAAGGGAGCGTGCAGTGCATCCTCGAGGGCATTGCGCGAGTTTTGCAGTTGTGCGCTCATCTCCACCACCTCGAGTTCGGCCCGCGTGACGAGAATTTCCGCGGCGAGCTGCTCCTGGACATCCGCAGCGCCCAAGCGCAAACCCAGATCAGCCGTTCGCTGCTGCCGGCGTGCCGCCTCCAGCTGCCGCTGCGCCGCATCGGCGCTCGCGCGGGCGATATTCTCCGCACGTTCCGCGGCAACGATCTGCCCATAGATGTCGGCTTGCAGCGCAAGCATACGCTGCGCGGCCAGTTCACGGCCGGCACGCGCCTCGGCGATCTCGCCCTGATTGCGGTTGAACGGCAGCGTGAAACCCACATCGAAAGGAAACTTCGCAATGCCGTGATCCCAGTAGTAGCCCGGCGAGAGCACGAATTGCGGATACTGCCGCGCGATCGATCGTTGCAGCTTCGCTTCCGCGGCCGCGTACTCAGCCATCGCCTGCGCCAGATCGGCGCGCGACAGCAGGGCCTGCTCGCGGGTCTCGCGACGGGCGTCCTCATTCACGGGCGGCGGCTCGCCCCAGTCCGGCCATCGGAGCGTTGCGCCGTCCAGTGCCTGCGGCGGCAGGCCCAACGCCCTGGCAGCTGCGGCCTGGGCCGAGTTCACCGCTTCGCGCAATTCCGCCTCCTGCTGCTCGATTTGAATGCGTGCGTGCTGAGCGGTCACCAATGCGCTGGGAGCATCTTCGCCAACTTTGACTCTTTGTGACTCGAGAGCAAGCAGGCGGTCCTGCGCCGCCGCCAGCCGAGCGAGCAAACTCAAGCCGCGGCGCCCGCTCTCCCAATCGGACAGCGCCGCGGCCAGCGCGCTGCGCACTGTCCAAGCCTGATCCATCAGCTGCAGGCGCGCGCTTGCCGTATCGAACTGCGCGATCTCGACGTCCAGACGGCGTCGTTCGGACGAACGCAGCAGCCAATTCAAGCTCACGCCGTACAGCCATGGATGCACATCGTGCCGGGCATATTCGGACTGCAGAATCAGATCGGGGTTGGGCGCCGCAGCCTCGGTGATCTCGTGCGCCAGCGCCGCCTGCACTTGCGCCCTGGCCAGCGCCAGTTGCGGATTCTGTGTCAACGCAACCGACAGCAATTGCGCACGATCCAAATCGCGCGGCCCCACTCCGGTGAGCCGGCGCGCCGCAAACTCATCGGCGCTCTGCGCGGGCTCGAGCGGCACCGCGTGATAGTGCACACAGCCGGCGAACGTTCCGACGAGGGAAACGACAGCGCAGTAGCGCCACATGCACGCGTACCTAAGCCAGTGATTATTTCTCTTTGGCTGATAATACTCGCCCGCGCACCCCTCGGATACACCGTCGCTGCTATGCCGTTCGCCTACGGCACTCAGAAGAAAAGAATACCGCCGATCGCAACATCGTTCTCGCTGGCCGAGTTTCCATTCCAGGCCTCCGCCTTGGTGTGAATGTATTCGCCCACCAGGGTTACGCTTTTGGTCAGGCTGAAATAGACTCCGGCGACGCCGGAAGAATTGCGCTTGAGCAAGTCGCTTTCGGCCTGGAAGGGCCGCTCATCATCCGCGAGCTTGAGTTCGGACAGACCGTAGCTGAGTCCTAATTTCAGCTTGTTGATCTTGTAGGTGGCTTGCAGGTAGCCGCCGTCGGACTTGCGCTTGTCGCCCGATGAAGAAGTCGGAAGAATATATAGACCGGTCGTGCCCACACCCTTGCCGGTATATCCGTACAAGACTCCCTCGAAGCCGGCAATGTCCAGTTTCACACCGCCGTCCACGGCAGTGCCCGTGAACTTGGTCGCTGCGCCCGCTTGATTCGCCAAGATATCCGTTTTGGACGCCTTGGCTTGCTGACTGACGACGTCGAGCCAGACCTTGCCGCTGAGCGCGTCGGTGACCTTCGGGTCTCCCCACGCATAACCGCCGCCGACTTGCACCTGCGGCGCATTGTGCGAGTGATAGGTAGCGTCCGCCGCTTGGCCCGGCAGCACGGCGCCCCCGGCCGCCCCCGCCGCATCGAGCGGCTGGAATATACCCAGCGATGCGCTGAAGCCGTTGTAGTTCGCCGTTGTATACGTGATCTGCGGCTCCCAATCCGTATAGATGTAGCCGATGCCGATGCGGCCGAGGCTGGTGTTGCCGGGGGCGGAATTGCCGCCGGTCGAGCCCACACCCAGCAAGGTCATGTCGTCGAGAATCGCGTCCTTGCCGAACAGGCCGATGTCGCGTCCCATCTTCACCGTTCCCCAGCTCGCATCCCCGAACGTGAAATAAACTTGGCGTGCATCGATGCCGGGTGTTGCCAGCGCCGATGGTTGACCGGGTCCGTTCACGCCGGCTGCGGCGGAACTATTGATGCCGGGATACAGCCCGACGGTGACGTCGATATCGAAGTCATCCTGCCGCGTCGTTGCATTGAATACCAGCGCCGCCGGCAGCAAACCATTGCGCACGGAAGCGGCATGGTCGCCGGTGCAGGCGAGCCCACCTACCACCGCGTCGTTGGCGCTCGAGTCGCAGCCGGCGCCCACGTAGAACGCATTCACATTGCCGGCGAAATCTATTTTCCAGTCGCCGGCGTTGACTTCGATACCCGCAACCGCGCGGGTCATCGGAACCATCCACATCGCAGCGCCGAGCGCGATGGCAAGCTTGGTACGCGTATTCATGAAAACTCCCTCCGTTTCGATTTCTTTATCGTGACGTCGAAAACTGCGACGGCGTGTTGCCGCAGCCGACCGCTGCCTTCCCCCCGGTCGCCAAACGCACGCGGCGTCTGGATGAAGCCTAGATTGGATGTCTGCAAGAGACGTACCAATGGCGCAACGGCGGGTGATTGCCGAGGCCGCGCGGCAATCGGCTTTGCGTCCATCCTCGGGCTTGCACATCAGTGTCACGCCCAAGGATCAGATTTGTCGCACTCTGTGTTGGATTAGAGACACGCGCCAGAATCGCTTGCCTGTCGTTCGCCCGGCATCCTTGCCGCCGGCGGCGGCCGCGCTGCTACATTTTTGAAGCACAAACTGTGGCGGATCAGAAACACCGCGCGCCGCAACTGCTTTCCTGCGTCATGCCTGCCTGCGCAAGTAGTTGATCGGTCGATGTTATGCGCGCACCAGGGTTGGCTGGCACGCTTGCTGCTTGTGGGTTATCACCGAGAAGCGAAGGAGCTCAGATCAATGAAGACGAGAGCAGCTGTTGCCTGGGAAGCCGACAAACCGCTGAGCATCGAAGAGGTCGATCTGGCCGGACCCAAAGCAGGTGAGGTGTTGGTGCGCATCGTCGCGACGGGCGTGTGTCATACCGATGCCTTCACCCTGTCGGGTGCCGATCCGGAGGGACTGTTCCCGGTGATACTGGGTCATGAAGGAGGCGGCATCGTCCAGGAAGTCGGCGCCGGCGTCACCGGCGTCAAAGCCGGCGACCACGTGATTCCGCTGTACACGCCGGAATGCGGAACCTGCGAGTTCTGTCTGTCCGGCAAGACCAATTTGTGCCAACGAATACGCGTCACCCAGGGCAAGGGCGTGATGCCGGACGGCACCTCGCGATTCTCCTTCCGGGGCAGGCCCATATTGCACTACATGGGCACCAGCACCTTTTCCGAATACACCGTGCTGCCGGAAATCTCACTGGCGAAGATCAACCCCAAGGCGCCGCTGGACAAGGTGTGCCTGCTCGGCTGCGGCATCACGACGGGCATCGGAGCGGTGCTGAATACCGCGAAGGTCACGCCGGGCTCGACGGTTGCGGTATTCGGTCTCGGCGGCATCGGTCTGTCGGTCGTGCAGGGCGCGGTGATGGCAAAAGCGTCACGCATCATCGCCATCGATCTCAATCCGAGCAAATGGACCATGGCACGAGCGCTCGGCGCAACCGACTATGTCAATCCCAAAGACTACGACAAGCCCGTGCAACAGGTCATCGTCGATCTGACCAACGGCGGCGTCGACTACTCGTTCGAATGCATCGGCAACGTGCATGTGATGCGGTCGGCACTGGAGTGCTGCCACAAGGGATGGGGCGAATCGATCATCATCGGCGTCGCGGGGGCGGGTCAGGAAATATCGACCCGTCCGTTCCAATTGGTCACCGGCCGCGTCTGGCGCGGCTCGGCGTTCGGCGGCGTCAAAGGCCGTTCGCAACTTCCGGGCTACGTGGACCGCTACCTCGACGGCGAGATCAAGATCGACGAGATGATCACCGAAGTGCTGCCGTTGGATGAGATCAACGATGCCTTCGAATTGATGCATGCGGGCAAGGTCATTCGTTCGGTGATCAAGTATTGAGAGATGCCGTGTCAACGGCTGTATGAAAACCAGTGGGGAGGAAGAATCATGGCAGTTTCAATTCATCCGTCGGTCGACAACGGCGTCAAGCAAGGATCGAAGGACTTTGCGGGGGGGACTTTGACCTGCAAATGCACGGATAAACCCGTCAAGGTATCGGTCGGTGCGCAAGTCGCGCACAACCACGTCTGCGGCTGCACGCTGTGCTGGAGACCCAAGGGCGTGCTGTTCTCGATGATAGCGGTCGTATCGAAGGACAAGGTGAAAGTCACGCAGAACGGCGACAAGCTTGGCATAGTCGATCCGACC
The DNA here is from genome assembly GCA_963779985.1 of uncultured Gammaproteobacteria bacterium. Lineage (GTDB taxonomy): Bacteria > Pseudomonadota > Gammaproteobacteria > Steroidobacterales > Steroidobacteraceae > Bog-1198. Next base: position 269,980 of record CAVZZW010000003.1, on the reverse strand, counting down.
AAGACCATTCAGCGTCACGCATGCAAGGTGTGCGGCACGCACATGTTCGGCCGCATCGAGAACGACAAGCATGCGTTTTACGGCCTGGATTTCGTTCATCCGGAACTGTCGACGGAGCCGGGCTGGGCGGCGCCGGGGTTTGCGGCCTTCGTCTCCTCCATCATCGAGGCCGGCTCGAGTCCGGCGAACATGGGCGCCGTACGCGCCCGGCTCAAAGAGCTGGGTCTGGAGCCTTACGACTGCCTGAGTCCGCCGTTGATGGACGCCCTGGCAACCCACGCGGCCAAGCAATCGGGTGTTCTCAAGGCTTGAACCGCAATCCTCCTAGGTGAGGCGCGACGCTGCCGAGGCAGCGCCGCGCCTCCGCGCGCCTGCGGCGGCTATTGTTCTAGAACGATGTTGTGTTTGTGAATCTTGCGGTACAGGGTATTGCGGCTGATACCCAACGCCTGCGCGGTACGGCTGATATTCCAGTGCATTCTTTCGAGCTCCCGCAACAGCGCCGCGCACTCGGCGTCACGCAGCGCGGCGGACGGCAGGTTCATCGCCGCCGCAACGGCCTCCGTATGCGCTGCCGCGCCCGCCGGCGTGCTCGCGCGCGTCTCAGTATGCAGAATCTCCTGCGGCAGATTCGACAGCCGGATGATTCCGTCGCGGCACAGCGCCGAGGCGGTCCGTAACGCATTGCGCAGCTGACGTATGTTGCCGGGCCAGGAATAGTCCAACAGCTTGCGGAACGCATCATCCGCGATCTCGATAGATTCCTGGTCGGCGTTCTCCTCCTGCAGCAGAGTGCGGATGAGGTCCGCCTTGTCGCTGCGGTCGCGCAGCAGCGGCAGGTGCAGGGTAATTCCATTCAAGCGGTAATAAAGATCCTCGCGAAATTCGCCGTCCTGAATCATCTGCCGAATGTCGCGATGGGTGGCGCTGATCACGTGCAGATTGACCGGCAGGGCCTGATCGCTTCCGAGCGGGACCACTTCGCGCTCCTCGATCACGCGCAGCAGGCGCGTCTGCAGCATCAACGGCATGTCCCCTATCTCATCGAGAAACAGCGTGCCGCCGTTGGACTGGAGGATTTTTCCGACCCGGCCCTCCTTCACCGCGCCGGTGAACGCGCCGCGCGTGTAGCCGAACAATTCGCTCTCGATCAGACTTTCGGGAATGGCGGCACAATTGACGGTCACGAATGCCTTGTCGAACCAAAGGCCGCTGTGATGCAAGGCCTTGGCGAACGCTTCCTTGCCGGTGCCGGTCGCGCCCTGCAGCAGAATCGGCACCTGCTTCGCGAACAGCTGCCTGCCGAAGGTCAGGTTTTTGCGCATCTGGGCATCTTCGCCGACGTGGTGTTGACCGCGACCGCGCGCAGTTCCTTCGGCTGCGTCGGCAACGGCATCGGGCGCGGCCAGTTCCAATGACCGCGCGGGCGCGCGCAGCGGCGCCCGCGCGATCGCGAAGAACCGCCGGCCGTGCGCCAGATCCCGCACCGGCCAAATCGTGCTCGGTTCGAATTGCGCACGCCGCTCGAGCGTTGCGAAGTCGAATTGGAAAAACCGTTCGATCGGCTCGCCGACCAGTGCCTTGCGGGTCGAGCATCCCAGCTGCAGAAGCGCACTCTCGTTCACCGCCAGAATTCTTCCGGCCCCGTCCATCGCAACCAGCGCCTCGTGCAGAAGTCCGACGAATTCAGGTCTGCTGTGAAAGCGCAAGATCCAGGACTGGCTGAACTCGTTGAGGAAGTTCCAGCGCGAAATCAGGTGCGCCGACATGTTGACCAGAGCCATGGTATGGCGCTGGATCAGACGGCTGTCGCTGGAATTTGCAGTGGACGCATCGAGCACCGCGATGATCGAGCCCTGCGGATCCAGAATGGGTGCACCGGAGCAGGACAGGGAAAGATTGTATCCGCGGAAGTGCTCCTCCCGATGGACGGTCACGGGGCATCCCTCGGCGAGACAGGTTCCGATGCCGTTGGTGCCTTCGTGACGTTCGTCCCACAGAGAGCCGAGCGACAAGCCGGCCTGACGGAATTCGCGCTGTAAGGCAGGGTCAGTGATGGTCGTGAGCACCACACCTTGAGTGTCCGACAAGATGACCGCGAAGCCCGATCCAGCGATCTGTTCGTAGAGACTCTCCATCTCGGCGCGCGCGACGGGGAGCAGTTCCCCCATTCTTTGCTGCACTTCTTTGAGGGATTGCGAGTTGAGCACGGCATTTTGACGCGGCGCCGACGGTTCGATGCGGTATTCCCGCAGACACCGATACCAGGAGCGCGTGACGTGCGGCTCGATTCCGGCGGGCTGGAGTCCGTTTTCGACCACATGAAGAATGCGCGACGCGTGACTCGTGGCGAGATTCAGGTTGGTCATGACATCCCCCGACTTATAGCTTCCCTGCTCAACCGATCGCTCGTTGCGGAAAATCCACGATACGCCGCGCCCATGCGAAGGACTCAGCCACCCCCCTACAAAGCCTGACCCCTTTGCGCCGATCGCGCAATCTGCGCCGCAACATTTCAGGGCGTTTCAGCGGGCGCGCCAAACTTGTAGGCGGGATCGCCGTTGTATCTCGAGCGGACGAAGGCCAATATTTTCCAAAGATCGTCGGCGCTCTTGATGATGCCGCCGAAAGGCGGCATTGGGCCGACGACGTTTTCGCGGCCCTTGCGGGTATAACCCTGTTTTTGGAGTTCATCCGTGCCCAAGGCGACGAGCCGGAACAATGTGTCGTCATCACCGCCATACACCCACGTATCGTTGATCAGCGGAGGGCACATGCCGCCGCCGCCGCCGCCGCCGTGGCAACCGCTGCAGGAATAGCTCAACAGAAACTTTCCGCCCTGCTCGACCGCGTCGGCCTGGGTGTCCTTGTAGGGGTTGGCGAGCTTGCCTTTGGGGGTGTTTCTCGCCAGTTCGACCGGCGAGATCTTGGTGTAGTCCACCGGTGCGGGCGCGTCGTTCGCCCATACCCTGCCGAGGGTACAGAGCGCGGTTACGCCGGCGAATATCGCGACCATACCCGCGACCAGAACTCGTCTTCTCACTGATTATCTCCCCTTGACCGATTTATCAACCCGACTTGGCTGCACCGTGCCCGAGGGCCTCTTCCAAGACCTTGATGACGGCGTCGCTGTTGTTGGCTCGTGCTATGCCGAGCGCTGTGCGGCCGTCCTCGCTGCGTGCATTGACGTCGGCGCCGGATCGGAGCAGCAACCCGGCAATGGTCGAACGATTGCCGGCGGCGGCGATCATCAAGGCGGTGACGCCTCCGGGATTGGCGGCGTTCACTTTCGCGCCGTGCTCGATCAGCGCGGCCGCAAGCTCATTCGAACCGGAAATCGATGCCAGCATCAACGGAGTGTATCCGCCCTTGGCGATGGGTGCATTGACATCGGCACCGGCGTCCAGCAGCACCCGCGTTGCCTTGACCTTGCCGTTTTGCGCGGCGATGCCCAGCGGCGTCAAACCGTCATTGTCCGTCGCATCGAGCTTTGCCCGGTGCGCGAGCAGCATGCTGACCAACGCCGGATTGTCGCCCCAGGTCGCCCACATGAGCGGCGTCCATCCGCTGCGGTCGGTCAGATTCGCGTCGGCTCCGTGCTCGGCCAGATAGGTCGCGACGCCGACGAACCCGGCGCGTATGGCGCTGATCAGGGGCGTGTAACCGTCGCCGTCCGGCGAGTCGGCATGTGCTCCGTGCACCAGCAGGTAGCTCACGCGGTCGACGTCGTCGGCGACGATGGCGTTGCCGAGTTCGCTGTCGGGATTTGCGCCCTGAGCCAGCCATTTCTTGAGATCGGCCATTCTGGCCGCACGTAGTTTTGCGGTCTGCGCGGCCGTTTGTACATCGGGCTTGCGCAGCTGATAGGGGCCATGGGAAGGCAGATCGCCGGACACCGTGCACTCATCGCACTTGATCAGCGGCACGCCGAAGTCGACGAGAATCCGATGTATCTCGTCCTTGTGCTGAGCCACCGCCGCTTCGACGGCGGCCTTGATATCCGGCCGCCCGCGCGGTACCGCGAGCGTCATGTCGAATTCCATGGGCACTTCGTCTTCCATCAAATTAGCCGGCAGGATCGTGAGCGGCGCATGCGCCACGGTCTTGTAGTATCCGGCCATGGGGCCCCACGCCGCAGCGACGTCGAGATTGCCGTCGATCACTTGCTGAACTTGGTACGACGGTTGATTGCCGGCTTCGATGTCGGCGTTGTGGCTCAGGTAGTGAATCACCGTGTTGTCGACGATGTGGTGCTCGGCCAGGGCCTGACGCATGGCGGAGACCTGGAACACGCCGACGCGCAGTTTCTTCAGGGCCGGATCGTCCAGGCTCTTGATATCGATGCCCTTGTCGTTGCGGTAGGCCAGCACGAAAGTGGAGCGGTACAACGGCGCGAGAACCGCCGCACCTTCGGTGTCGGAGGCCATGTCCATCCACAGATCGCAATTCCCCTCACTCAAGGTCGTACGCATGAGTCCGCGTTCGATCGAAGGCCGCCAGTAATACTGAACTCCCGTGCCCATCTCGGCGCCGATCACCTGGGCGATCTTGTTCTCGAAACCGTCGCCCTTCTGATTGGACAATGGCATGTTGCCGGGGTCGGCGCAGACAGTGAGGGATTTGAGCGGCGCGCCCATGACTCCGACACTTGCCGCGAGGCCAGCGGCGAGCAATCCGCAGCGCCGCGCCAATCGTACGGTCTTGTTGTTCATTGCCGATCTCCGCGACAGGGTATTCACGATCACCAGCGGTCCCGAATTGGACCCGTGCCCGTGAGGAAGGTTTCACTACAAGGATCCGGACACCGGACCCTCGCGCAATTCCCAACAAAAACCCGGTGGCTTTCGCCACCGGGCACACTTCTCGAAATCACTCTTGGTTCTCGAATCACTCCTGCCCTACATACCCCCCACCTTGAATGTGTACAACGTGCCGCCCTGCGGAACCGAGGCGAGGTTGGCGGCCTTGGTCATTGCGGTGGCACCGATGGCGCCGAACTTGTCGCTGAGATCCAGGCCCGCCGTCACCGGCAGACCGATCCAACCGCCGATGCCCGACCACACCGATACATACTGCTTGCCTTTCACCGAGTATGTGATCGGATTGCCGATGATGCCTGAGCCCAATTTGCGCGACCAAAGCACCTTCCCCGTCGCCCGGTCGACGGCGCGGAAGTCGCCACCCAGGCTGCCATAGAACGCCAATCCGCCCGCAGTCACCAGCGCACCGCCCCAGTTCGGATACTGGTCGGGAATTTCCCACTCGGTCTTTCCCGTCACCACGTTGAACTTCTTGAACTTGCCGGTCACACCCGGCTTCTCCGGATACATGTATACATTGGCGAACACGTACACGGTTCCCTGCTGGGTGTGCGAACGCTCCTGCGGTTCATCTTCCATGCACCAGTTGTTGGTCGGCACGTAGAAATTCGTCGGATCGGTCGGATCGACCGCCACCGGCTGCTGGTCCTTGCCGCCCATGGCGGACGGACAAGCCTGCGTGTTGCCGCCCACCTTGAGCGGAGAATGCTCGGGAACCTTGACCGGACGGCCGGTCTTCATGTCCACCTTCTCCGCCCAGTTCGTGGTGACATACTTGTTGGCACGCAGAAGAGTGCCGTCGGTGCGGTCCAGAACATACGCGAAACCGTTGCGGTCGAAATGCACCAGCGTCTTGTGCATCTTGCCGTCGACTTCCATATCGACCAGCACCACCTCATTCACTCCGTCATAGTCCCATTGGTCGAACGGTGTCATCTGATAGACCCATTCCGCCTCGCCGGTATCGACATTGCGGGCAAAGATACTCATCGACCATTTGTTGTCGAACTTGCCGCTATTGCAATTTTCCTGCGTTATCGGCTCGGAGCAACGATACTGCGGGGACCAGAGGCCGGGGTTGCCGGTTCCGTAGTAGACCAGGTGCAGCGCCGGATCGTAGGCATACCAGCCCCATGCCGCTCCGCCGCCGCGCTTCCATTCATCGCCCGGGAAGGTGCTGATGCCGAGATCCTTGCCGGCCTTGCCGTATTCCGGATGCTTCTTATTGGTGTTCTTGGTCAGACACACATCCGCATCACTGCCGGTGGAATGGCACTCCCACACTTTCTTGCCGTCGGCGAGATTGTAGGCGGTGACTCTGCCGCGGGCCGCGAACTCATCACCGCCGAAGCCGATGATCACCTTGTCGTTCGCAATGATCGGCGCCGGCGTGATGGTCTCGCCGTGATCCGGATGCGCGTGCTTGACCACCCAGATTTCCTTGCCGGTCGTGGCATCGAGAGCGATGACATACCCGTCGAGCGTGCCGAACACGAGTTTTCCGTCGGCGTACGACAGCCCACGGTTCACGGTATCGCAACAAGCGCGCGGCACCGCGGACTCATCGCGGCCGCTGGTCTTGGTGTAGTGCCACAGCTGCTGCGGATGATCCGGATCGCTCAAGTCGAGCGCCTGAACGATGTTCGGCCAACCGCTTTCGATATACATCATCGGCTTGCCGCCGACATTCTCGATCACCAGCGGCTGGCCTTCGTGACCGCGCAGGGTGCCGCTCGACTGCGACCACGACATCTGCAGTTCCTTGACGTTGCCGGTGTTGATGTCTTTCAGCGTGCTATAGCGGGTCAAATTCAAATTGCCCGCGGGCGCGCCCCACTGATTTGGGTCGCTGAATCGCTGCATTTGTTCGGAATCCGACGCGGCCATCGCGGCACCACAGGTCGTTACGAGCGCTGCGACGGCGTAAATCATCTTGACCTGACGTTTTGACGTAGCCCATTTCATCTCAATTCTCCTGCTGCGTGGGGTCTTAAGCTGATCACCGCTGCGGTCGCAAACGGCGTGCACACAGTCCTTGTCCTGGGTGCCCTGCGGAATATGCGTGGATTGTTAGTCGTTGCTGCCAAAACTCCCTCCTTCGCGATGCGAACCCGTGCTTATATTTATCGGGCCGCATGCCAATGGCGGCCAGTCTGATCCCAACGAGATGGCAAGTCAGCGATAAGCACCACCGCCTTGGGTCGTCACCATGGAATAGCAATGCCTATGCCATCCGCCGCAAATACCGAAAGAAAATAGAATCAGATCAGAAATCGTTTCAAATCAGATATTTACAATTTGCCGAGCAAGGGATTGCGGCATGGCTCGGCGCGAACTGTGTCATGCGCGGGACAGTGGAGCAGTTGCCATTGCGCCGTTCATGAGGCGCAGCGCGGCATTTTCTTTTTCTACGGCCCGGTTTCTCATCTGTTGTCTTGGCGAAACACGCGTCCTGCATCTACACTCGACGCCCGTATGCCCGACGAACGACACGAATGGTTCCTGAGCCAGATATTCCGCCATCGCGCGGCTCTGTATCGCTACCTGCGGAAATTCACGTCCGGGGCCGAAGACATAGAGGACTTGGTACAGGAGACCTACGTTCGGGTCTACGCCCTCTCCGATAGCCAAGCGGTCGAATCGCCGCGCGCCCTGCTGTTTCGAATTGCCCACAATATGGCGGTGGAACGCGCGCGACGCCAAAAATCCCAGGCGACCGACAGCGTGGGGGATTTGGAGCGGTTAACCGTCTACTCTTCTGACGCCCCGGCGGATGAGCAAGTCGACTCACGGCGCCGATTCGAGTCTTTCTGCGCGGCGGTGGATCGTCTGCCGCCACTGTGCCGGCGCGTGTTCGTGTTGCGGAAGGTGTATCGGCTGTCTCACGATGAAATTGCGGAAGTGCTGGGTGTTTCGCACAGCACGATCGAAAAGCATGTCGCCAAAGGCCTGGTTCGCTGCCGCGACTATCTGCGCGACTCCGGACTACTGGACGCGGCCGAATCGAAACACTGGTCGGATGCCCCGCGCCGGTTGCGGGACGTTGGAGACGGTGAATGAGTGAGATTGTGAGACTGCGGACGCGGGCCGACATCGATGAGGAAGCGGCAGCGTGGATTTGGCGCATGGACAGCCCCGCGGCTACCGCCGCCGACCGGCAGGCGTTCGAGGCCTGGCAGCGCCAGGATCCGCGTCATCGGCGCGCGGCTGCGGAGCTCTCCTCGGTGTGGAGTGCCCTGGACGGTCTTGCCGAGGCCAAACGCGAAGAGAAGATCGCCACGTTCACCAACACCGCGAAGCGGCCGCAGCTGCACCAGGCGCAACGCCGGTGGTTCGCCGCCGCCGCACTGCTCGCCGCTGTCGCCGTCACCGCCGGCGCGATATGGCTGCAACGAGGCGGCGAATCCCAGACCTTGGCGACCGCCGTCGGCCAACAACGCAATGTGACTCTGGCGGACGGCTCGATCGTGACACTGAATACCAACACCATCGTCGAAACCGACTTGCGCCGGCATTCCCGGGAGATCTATCTGCGCAAAGGCGAGGCGCACTTTCAAGTCGCACACGACCGCACGCGGCCGTTCCTGGTGCACGCCGGCGACGCCGTGGTGCGGGCGGTAGGCACCGCATTCGAGGTCCGCGTGCTCACGGACCAGCACATAGACGTGGTCGTGAACGAAGGGCGCGTGGAGGTGCAAGCGGCCGCGGCCGAGCCCTCACCCTCTTCGCCCTACCCGAATGTACGCCCCCGCCCGGCCGCCGCGACTACCGTACGCGCCCTCAAGGCGGGAGAGCGGCTGTCCACTGCCAGCCGTGACTACGCGGTCACACCCATCAGCGCGCGGCAAATGTCCAGCGAACTTGCGTGGCGCGAAGGCGCCATCATCTTCGACGGTGAACCGCTGTCCGAGGCGATCGCCGAAATCGAACGCTACACCGACGCGCGCATCGTCATCAGCGACCCGCAGGTCGCCGGGCTGCGGGTCGGCGGCCGCTTCCGTACCGGCGACATGCAGGAGTTCTTCGACGCGCTGCAGACCGCCCTGCCGGTATCGATCCGCCACAACAGCGCGGGACTGGTATACATCGATCCCAAGCACTGATCGGCCCCTGCGCTGATCGAACCCCGGCTCTTGGCCGCCGCCGGGGCGAGGCCATGCCGCCGCGGCGGCGCCGGCGCCGGCGCCGGCGCCGGGAGCATCCGCCGCACCGGTTCGGCATTCACATCTGCAGTAGCGGTTTATTCCTCGCTAACCGTCTATCCATAGCTGAGGGCCCTTACACGTCGACCATTGACAAACGACGCGAGGGGTATGTCTGGGGGAGAAGGCAATGAAGCGACAACTCGGGGTGCTGATTCGCTGTTTGGCTCTGACCATGCTCGGAGCACAGGCATTCGCGGACCCGACTCTGCGCCATTTCGACATCCAGACTCAGGCCACCGCCTCGGCGCTCAATGAGTTCGCGCGGCAGGCAGATATCACGCTGGTGTTCGCATCCTCGCTCGTCGACAAACATCAGATGGTCGGCATCAGGGGTGACTTCACCGTGCTCGAAGCCTTGAAGAAGCTGCTGGACGGTACCGGGCTGTCCTTCACGCAGGTGAGCGCGACGACCATCGCCATCAGCGCAGTAAGCAACGCGGCAGAGCCGCAACATCCGCAGACTTTCGGACCGGGCGCGGTGCCCGATCCGGTCGGTAATGGAAATCAAACGAAGGGGAACGACGACATGAATCACCGTGGAATATTCACACGCTTAGCGGGGCTGTTCGCGCTCAGCGGAGCCGTAATGGCCGGCGGTCACGCCTACGGCCAGGACACGACGGCAGCGCCGGCGGCGTCAACCGACGCCAGCGCCGCCAACACGAGTTCACTCGATGAAATCGTGGTGACGGGTTCGGCCGAGGCCAAGGGCTTGAAGAAGCTCGATGCCAGCTTCTCGATCACCACCGCGAGCCTCGAGGAGATTCGCGACATCAACCCGTCGAGCTCGGCGGATCTGCTCAAGGTCGTACCGGGTCTGTGGGCCGAATCGAGCGGCGGCGCCGCCGGGGCCAACATCGAAGTGGCCGGCTTTCCGGGCGGCGGCGATGCCCCCTACATCACGTATCAGATCAACGGCTCGCCCATCTTCCCGGTGCCGACGCTGTCGTTCTTGGACAATTCCTCGCAATTCCGCTTGGACGACACCGTCGAACGCAGCGAAGTGCTGGTAGGCGGCCCGAGCGTCGTGCTGTCGAACGGCCAGATCGGTGCCACCGCGAACTTCATCCTGCGCCAGGGCACGGCCACCCCGCACGGCGATCTCGGTATTACCTATGGCTCGGAAGGGCTGTACCGGCTCGACGGCTTCTACGGCGGACAGGTGGCGCAAGATTGGTACATGAGCATCGGCGGCTTCTACCGCTACTCGAGCGGCGTTCGCGACTCGCAGTTCCCCGCCGATGACGGCGGCCAGCTCACCGCCACCTTGAGCCATACGCTCGACAACGGCAGCATCCTGTTCTACGCGCGCTCGCTCAACGACAAGAACCTGTTCATCACCGACATCCCCGTGACCGTCTCGGGCACCGGCAAGAACCAAACCGTCTCCGGGTTCCCAGGCTTCAACCCCAACACCGGAACCTTCGCGGGCAGCGGATTGCGCGGTATTTCCGTGCAGGAAACTCCGAACGGCGCACCGGTGACCGGCGACCTCGCCGATGGCCGCGGTGCGGACACCCACCTGTTCGGTAATGACGTCGATCTGAAACTCAATGACAAGGTCTCCTTGTCGAACAAGCTTCAGTATTCGGCGGGCACCGTCAACTGCGATTGCTTGTTCAACGGCAGCTTCGCCGGCGGCGTCCCCCTGGAAACCTTGGGCTCGTTGATTTCCAACGAAATCGCATCGATCAATGGCAACTCGGCCATCACAAAGCCGTACGGCCTCGCGACCAGCGCCACGGCGAAGCTGGTCAGCACCGGAGCCCCGGTCGATCCGAACTCGTTTGTGGCCCCGATAGGATTCTGGATCGTGCAGAAGCAGATCCAATCCTTCACCGACGATCTGCGCTTCACCTTCGAACTGGTGCCGGGCAACAACTTGACGGTGGGCAGCTACATCGCCGCCTATTCGTCCAAAGACAACTGGTGGCTCGGGAACAATCAGCTCGTCACCGCCACGCAGAACGCCCAGCTGATCGACCTGACGTTCAACAACGGCGTGAACTTCACCAACCCGGCCGGCCAGTTCGGCGCGTCTTTCTTCACCCTGAACGAGAGCTGGACCGGACTCAACACGGCGCTGTTCGCCTCCGACCAGTGGAAGGTTGACAACTGGCTGTTCGACGCAGGCTACCGTATCGAAGAGCAGCGCGACCACGGCACCATCGAGAACGACTCATCGGTCGATCTCGACAGCGATCCGCGCAATCTCTACAACAAGGGCGTCAGCGTGCCGAACGGCACCTTCAACCAGGGCGTGAGCTGCGACACCTCGGGCACCAACGAGTGCACAGAATATCGGCACACCCGCGGCTCCTGGACCTTGGGCGCGAACTACGAGATCACCCCACACATGGCCGTGTTCGGCCGCGTAAATCAGGGTGTTCACTTCCCCGGCTTCGATGACCTGCGAAGCGGCCAGCCGCAGACCCAGAGCATCAAGAACTACGAAGTCGGCTACCGCGCGCAGACCGAGACCCTGTACGGCGTCGTCGATGTATTTCACCGTACCTTCAGCGGCGTACCGTTCCAGCAGTTCGACGGGAACGGGAATCAGATCACGGGAACCTACGGCGCCAACTCCACCGGCGTCACCGTCGAAACACGCTGGGAACCCATCCGCCACCTGAGCTTCGACCTCAGCGGCGATTGGCAGCATGATGTGTACTCGGGCTACAACTCGGCCACCGCGACCGGCACCAGCTACAGCGGGCTGACCTTGCAGCGCCAGCCGCGGCTGCAGTTCCGCTTCACTCCGGCCTACGACATGCCGACAGATTGGGGTGATGTGCGGTTCTTCACCACCTACACCCAGGTGGGCCTGCGCTACTCGGATATCGCCAACCAGCAGATTCTGCCGTCCTACTACACGCTCGATGCCGGTATCGTGTCGGACTTCGGCGAGCACTTCGAAGTGCGCCTGCAAGGGACCAACTTGACCGATCAGTTGGGCCTCACCGAAGGCAACGCGCGCGTCGCGCTCGGCGCGGGCAGCGGCATCGCCGGCAACACCGAGTTCGCCCGGCCGATCTTCGGACGCGAAGTCAACGTGCAAGTGCGCTATAAATTCTAGCGCTTAGGTCTTGGATAAGAGCCCCCCGGGTGTGCGACCGTCATCGACGGCCGCACACCCGGGCGGTGCCTGAGGGGTTGATCGTTGGTGTGCGTTTCCGCAGCAACGTTGGCATGACCGATCGACGGACATCGCATCGTTTCTGCGGAAGGGCACTCCTTGCGGTTGGGATGGCCTGCCTACCGGTCGCCGGTGTGTCCGCCCACCTGGCGCGGTCGGCAACCGACACCTTCACGCTGACGGCCACCCAGGCCGATTTCTCCCGTTACTATCCGACCTACCTCGCCAATGGCTACTGGTCGGTCGAGAGTTCTCTGCTCGGCACCGCGCCCACCGTAGCCCATATGGTGGGGGTGATGGATTACCAGGCCGACGACGTATCGAGGCCGGCGGCGATTCCGAATTGGAATGAGATCGATTATTTTGACGGCGATGCGTGGCTGAACGGCAGCACTGTCGGCGCACAAACCCACACCCGCTACCGCCAAACACTCAACATGCACGATGGCGTGCTGCACACCGCTTACCGCTGGGTCGACGGCGAGCGCGCAACCGATGTGTCGGTGATGTCGTTCATCAGCGAGAAGTCGCTGCACTTGGGTGTCGTCAGCCTGGAGCTGATTCCGCGCTTCAGCGGACGCGTTCGATTGCGGTTTACCTTGCAATCACCGCCTTCCCCGGAGCGGCTGCCGCTCGCGCGGATGAACGCCGAGCAGTTCAGTGCTTTGGGCAAGGCCACTCATCGAGACGAACTCGCCTCCGGAGGCCACCGGGACGCCATCTGGTATCCCGGTCATGTCGAGGTCACGGATTCGGGCGGCGATACCGCGACGGACACCGTATTCATCACCGGTGCGGCCGTGCGCGGCAGAACCGTTGCCTTGGCCGCGGCCATGTCGCTGCCTCGGGATCTGCAACTCGTGCACAAGACCATCCAGACGGCGGACGGCGGGGCCGCCCTCGACGTGGAGATGCCGGTGCTGCGCGGTCATCGCTATCGATTCACCAAGTTCGTGGCCGCTTCCGGCTCGGGTTGGGGCGGCGGTGCGGCGGATGATCTGGCGGCCGCCAAAAAAGCACGGCAACGAGGATTGCGGTCACTGCTCGGCGAGCACATGCAGGCATGGCATGATCTCTGGCGCAGCGACATTCGGGTGGGCGGCGGCGGCGAACTGCAGAGAACCATTCATTCGGATCTCTTTTATCTTCTCGAAAATTCCACCGCCGATACGGCGTGGCCGGTCGGCGCCTGCGGATTCAGCAGCCACTATTTCGGCCACGTCTTCTGGGACAACGATCTGTGGGTGTTTCCGTCGTTGTTGCTGCTGCAGCCGGAGCGGGCCAAATCCCTGATCCAGTTTCGCCAGCGCACCTTGGCCCAAGCGCAGGCCAGAGCGGCGGCGCATGGATTTTCCGGCGCCATGTACCCCTGGGAAGCAGATCCGTGGAGCGGCGAGGATGTCACTCCGGCCTTCGCCGTGCAAAATGCCGACCGCGAAATTCACGTCAACGGCGCCGTGGCGCTGGCGCAGTGGCAGTACTATCTCGCCACCCACGATCGAGCCTGGCTCGAGCAGCGTGCGTTTCCGGTCATGCACGCGGTGGCCGATTTTTGGACCAGCCGGGCAACGTTCAATTCGGCGAAGCAACGGTTCGAGATCCTGGGAGTGACATCGCCGGAGGAGGACTACACCGGTGTCGACAACGAGATCTACACCAACCAAGTCGCGTATCAAAGTCTCGAAGCCGCGATCGAAGCGGCCCGGATCCTCGGCACTGCACCCGATCCAAAGTGGCGCGAAGTAGCCGATGGTCTTTACCTTCCGAGTTCAGGCAACGGCGGCGCCTACTTCGATTTCGATCCCACGACGCCCCATGACAAATCGACGTCCTGGATGGCGACCTCGGTACCCATGCTCAGCATCCCTGCTTTGAATTTCGAGGCCGGCGCCGGCGTGCTCCACGGACTGTTTCGGCATTCCGTGGACGCCATCGGCCCGGTGCGCACCCGGGCCAATCAAATGATTCTGTTGATGCTCGCCATCCAAGCCGCCGCTGCCGGTGAGTCGGATTACTTCAGTGATTTCATCGGCGGCAGCGAACGCGGACACGACCCGTTCCTAAAGCCCCCGTTCAACGTTCGCAGCGAAACGCCGCAGAATGATTCCACTTATTTGCTGGCCAGCTCCGGCGGTTTCGTCCAGGCATTCGTCTTCGGCCTCACCGGACTGCGTATCGAGGAAGCCGGTTTGACCGCGAAATTCGCGCCGACGCTTCCGCCGGCCCTGTCGTATCTTCGACTGGTGAACCTCGAGTTTCGCGGCAAGACGCTCGATGTGCTGATTTCGCGTCTGCCGTCGGGGCGCGTCGTTCGGCGCCTGATCTACAAGCCACCAACCGTTCCTGGAGAGAAGTGATGACCAAGGCAGAAAGCGTGACTACCCGGCTTGGGCGCGGCGGTATCGCCTTGGGGCTTTGGCTGGCGCTGCTGCCGGTCGCATCGACCCAATCGCGCCCGCCGAGCGCGCTCCCGGATCCGCCGCAGGTACTGTTCCAGGATCTGTTCGTCGCGGTGCAAACTGCGCAGATCTACTCCGACGGCAAGGCATTTCCCGATGCGGTCCCCAACGCGGCGCCGGGCGACATTCTGCAGCAGTACCATGCCGAGCGGCCCGATTCACCGGCCGCGCTGAAAGCCTTCGTCGAGGCGCATTTCACGTTGCCATCGGAAGTCATCGGAGCGCCCTCTCCGCCCGAGCGGGTGTCCATCGTCGCGCACATCGATGGTCTATGGGATCCGCTGACGCGCACCTCCGCCGCCGCGCCGGCCCATTCGTCCTTGCTGGCCATGCCGGAACCCTACGTGGTACCGGGCGGCCGCTTCCGGGAAATGTACTACTGGGATTCGTACTTCACGATGCTCGGACTCGCGACCAGCGGCCGCCGCGACTTGGTGGACGGCATGGTCCGCGATTTCGCCTATCTCATCGATACCTACGGCCATGTGCCGAACGGCGCGCGCACTTACTATCTCAGCCGCTCCCAGCCGCCGTTCTTCTTCGCCATGGTCGGGCTGGTGTCGCCGCAAGATCCGGCCGACGCATTCGCGGCCTACCTCCCGCAGCTGCGTCGCGAATATGCATTTTGGATGGAAGGCGAACGGGGGCTGCGGCCGGGCACATCGCACCGGCGCGTGGTGGCGCTGCCCGACGGATCCGTGCTCAATCGCTTCTGGGACGATCGGGACACGCCGCGCGACGAGTCCTACCGCGAGGACACGGAACTCGCGCGCAGCAGCGGTCGGCCCGCGCCTCAATTGTTTCGCGACATTCGCGCCGCCGCCGAGAGCGGTTGGGACTTCGGTTCTCGTTGGTTCGCCGACGGGCGCACACGCGCCACCATGGATACCACGGAAATCATACCGGCCGATCTCAACAGCCTGCTGTTCGGCCTGGAGAACGCCATCCACGCGGGCTGCGTGCGCCGCGCCGACAGAGCCTGTGCACTGGAGTTTGAACGCCGCGCCGCCGCGCGCCGCCATGCCGTCGACCGCTATCTCTGGGATACAGCCAAGGGCGCTTACCTCGACTATCGTTGGACAAAGCGGGCCCGCATGCCGCTGGTGTCGGCGGCAACCCTCTACCCGCTGTTCGTCTCCCTGGCCTCCAAGGATCAGGCAGCCGCGGTGGCGAAGACCGCGGCGGCAGAATTACTCCAGGCCGGCGGCATCGGCACCACCACCCTCCACACCGGACAGCAATGGGACTCCCCGAACGGCTGGGCGCCCCTGCAATGGATCGCCATCTCCGGATTGCGCGACTACGGCCAGACACCGCTCGCCGCCGCGATCGCATGCCGATGGATGGCCAACGTGAACGACGTCTACCGGCAAAGCGGCAAATTGGTGGAGAAATACGATGTCGTCACCACCGGCCGCAGCGGCGGCGGCGGCGAATACCCGCTGCAAGACGGCTTCGGCTGGACGAATGGAGTGATGCGCAAGCTCATCGCGCTATATCCCGAAGATGCGGAATTGACCACGCCGGCGCGCTGTCCCGGCATCTAAGAAGCTGCCGCAAGGTCCTTCGCGCACGGCTCTCGTGCGCGTGCGCCACGCCGTATTCGCCCGCGGCGGCCAATGGCCGCCGCGTGACCGTCACGTGCAGTTCGAGCGGCCCGACAAGGCACAGTCCTGAAGTTGCGACATGCCGTGCAGCACGTGCGTCAATAGCAGACCACCGAACACCAGCAGCAGCACGATGACGAGCCCGATCAGCGCGCCGCGACGCGTACCGGGCGCCTCGGCCTCCCCATCGCCTCCACGGGGGGCAGGGATATCCGGTTCCTCCGGTTCCATGGGCGACCATTTGTCGGGATTCCTCATGGGACGATTCTGACGAACTCTCACCGACTTGCAAACCGTGCCTGCCCGGACGTTGGCCGCCTTTCAAGCCACACAACCGGAGTTCGCGCCGCGCCTTGCTGCGCGGCGCGCGTTCCAGCCCCCCAACGTTGCATAAATACCACAGCCGGCGCTCACTTGGCGGACCGGACGGCTCTCTCCTGGGGAGTGGCGCCCAGGGTCAACAAGTTGACGCCCGAAGCGAGGTAGCTGTCCCACCCTTCCCGTAGGCTCAATACAGATATATTGTGGCGATCAGTCCACAAGGGGTTGGCTAAGAATCACCCCGTCAATCAAGAAAATTGGACAAGGGGGGAGTGTATGACAATTCGACGTGTGCCTTTGCGGCGAGGTGTTGCTTTGGGATTGGCTGTGTCCAGTGCCATGGCAGCCGGTTCAAGTTGGGCGCAACAGGCGACGAACCAGCCCACATTGACTGAAATCATCGTCACCGCGCAGAAGCGCGCGCAGAACATCCAGGACGTGCCGATCTCGGTCATCGCGCTTTCCGCCGAGCAGCTCAAGGACGCGGGCATCACCGACATCAAGAATCTGCAGGCGATCACCCCCGGCCTGACAGTGACCTCCACCACCTCCGAGAACGTGACGACCGCGCGTATCCGCGGCATCGGCACCGTCGGCGACAATCCCGGACTCGAGTCCTCGGTCGGCATCGTGATCGACGGCGTCTATCGCCCCCGCAACGGTGTCGGCTTCGGCGATCTCGGCGAGCTCGAGCAAATCGAAATCCTCGAAGGTCCGCAGGGCGAGTTGTTCGGCAAGAACAACGACGCAGGCGTCATCAGTGTCACCACCAAGCGACCCTCCAGAACCTTCGCAGCGACGGGGGAGGCCACGGTCGGCAATTTCAACGACCGCGAACTCAAAGCCTCGGTCACCGGGCCGGTGGGCGAGAATTCCGCGGCCAGTCTCTATGCGGGATGGCAGCGGCGCGACGGCTTTCTCACGCTCGATCCCAGCCTCGGCCCCAACACCAGCAACAACACCGACAGCCGGCACGCGTACACCGTGCGCGGCCAATTCCTGATGACGCCAAGCGACACGCTGAATTTCCTGGTCATCGCCGACTACTCCAGGCGCAACGAGTCCTGCTGCGGAGCGGTGCCCGTCACCGACGGCCCGTTCACCGGCATCGTCAACGCGCTGGGAGCTAATCCACTCCTCGGTGGCAAACCCGGCATCGTCGGCCTTGCAGATCCGCCCAACGCGTTCGACCGGCATGCATGGGCCAACCAGCCGGTGACCCAGCAGATCCTCGACACGGGTATTTCCGGCGAGCTCAACTGGGACTTGGGCTTCGGCAAGTTCACCTCGATCACAGCGTGGCGCGACAACAACATCGTGGCCGGCAACGACCTCGACTACACCGGCATCGACATCCTCCAAGCGCCGGGCAACGACGGCAATCAAACCGACTTCAAGCAGTTCAGCGAGGAGCTCAGGCTCGCCGGTAAGAACGGACCGCTCGACTGGTTGGTGGGTGCCTTCTTCGCGAACGAAATCCTGACCTACAACACCGCCATCTATGCCGGCAACGACTTCGATCTGTACGTCGGCGGGTTGTCGTCCGCGGCCGCCGGGACGCCGAACTTCGGTCTGATTCCGCAACTCACAGGCAGCCCTCCGGGGGGACCTTCATTCCGGGAGTCTCCGGCCAGCAGGATTTCTTCCACCAGAGTTCGAAGAGCTACGCCCTCTTCACCAACGAGACCTACAACATCGCGCGGGGCTTCGACCTGACAGCGGGCCTGCGCTTCACCTCGGAGAAGAAGGCTGCGGATTCGAACTACGTGGATCCAGACCACGGTGCGGGCTGCGGTCGGCTACTCGCGCCCACAGGGGCTGCCGCTTCACCCTACAACCCCCTATTCCTGTTGGGCTACGGCTGCTCGACCATTTTCAATCCCTTCTTCGCCGGCCAGTCCACCGCCCAGTCGCTGACCGAAGGAAATTTGTCGGGCACGCTCAAGCTGTCCTATCGATTCACCGACGATGTCATGGCGTATGTGTCTTGGGCGAACGGCTACAAGGCCGGTGGATTCAACCTGGCGCGCGTGACCTCACCCACGGGACTCGAGGGACCACTGACGCCGAATTTGGATACCGCATTCCCGCGGGAAACGGTGCAGTCCTACGAAGTCGGCCTCAAGAGTCTGCTCGCCGACAAGACCGTGCGCTTCAACGCCTCGGTGTTCGACCAGAAGTACACCAATTTCCAGCTGAACACTTTCACGGGTATTCAATTCGTGGTGAGCTCGATCAACAAGGTCGAGTCCAAGGGCGCGGAGTTCGACGTCTCGTGGGCCACGCCGGTGTCGGGACTCACCCTCTCCGGCGGCGCGACCTATGCCTTCACGAACATCACCGACTTCGGCGGCTCGCTGCCGCTGTTCCAACCCGACCGCCTGAACAACCGATTGTCCTTTGCGCCGCTGTGGTCGGGAGTGGTCGGAGCGACGTACACCGTTCCCCTGTCCTCGACGCTGCAATTGCGCGCGAGCGCCGAGGAGAAATACAACTCCTCGTACAACACGGGCTCCGATCTCGATCCGGGCAAGCTTCAAGGGGCGTATGGCTTGCTGGACGCGCGACTCGGCGTCGGTTCGCCGGACGGCCGGTGGACCATCGAGGCCTGGGGCAGCAATCTCACCAACAAGAACTACTACCAGGTCGCGTTCGACGCACCGTTCCAATACAACCAGATCGATGCATTCCTGGCCGATCCGCGAACTTTCGGGCTCACGTTTCGAACGAAGTTTTAGCTAGGGAATTGTCGGAACCGATGGCAATTCGACGGCGGGCCTCGAGCCCGCCGTTTTCATTTCC
Source organism: uncultured Gammaproteobacteria bacterium (assembly GCA_963779985.1). Classification (GTDB taxonomy): domain Bacteria; phylum Pseudomonadota; class Gammaproteobacteria; order Steroidobacterales; family Steroidobacteraceae; genus Bog-1198. The sequence continues at coordinate 250,630 of CAVZZW010000003.1, read as the reverse complement.
GACCGATCGCCCGTAGAGATTCAAGGAGCAGTGAATGCCGAGTCCGACGAAATCCGCATCGAGTGCATCGAGCGCTTCGTTTGCCCTGTTCGTGCTGTTCGCCATCAATCTGCTGAATTTCTTCGATCGCCAGTTGCCGGGCGCTCTGGGGGAGCCGATCCGCAAGGAATTTCACCTGAGCGACACCTCGCTCGGATTGCTGGGCACGGTGGCCACCCTGATATATGCCCTGGTCGGATTGCCGCTCGGCCGGTTGGCCGACAAATGGGCGCGGACGCGCCTCATCGCGCTCGGCACCACCGTTTGGAGTTTGCTGACCGGGGCGTCCGGTCTCGCGCAGAGCTATGCGCAGTTGTTCGTTGCACGGGTAGGCGTGGGTCTCGGTGAAGCCAGCTGTGCGCCCGCCGGCCAATCGCTGATCGGAGACTTGTTTCCGCCGCAGCGGCGCGCCCTCGCCATGGGCGTTTTCATGCTCGGCCTGCCCGCCGGCATTTCGCTCGCCTACTTCAGCGCAGGCGTCATCGGCGCCGCATTCGGCTGGCGTGCCGCGTTCCTCTTCGCCTGCGTCCCCGGACTGCTGTTCGCCTGGCTCGCGCTGCGCATTCCGGAACCCGTGCGCGGCGGTTTGGACGCCGCGCGATCGGCCGCCTTCACCGAGGCCGCGATGAAATCCCCTTACGCGGCCGTACTCAAGTTGCCGACGATGTGGTGGATCATCCTGTCGGGGATCTTCCACAACTTCAACATGTATGCCATCAATGCCTTCCAGACCCCGTTTCTGCAGCGGTTCCACGAAATGGGACTCAGACAAGCCAGCAATGTCTCCGCGATCTCGGTGGGTGCCGTGGGCGCCATCGGTCTTCTGGTGGGCGGCTGGCTTGCCGACAAACTGAGGGCGAAGCGCCGCGACGGGCGACTGCTCCTGGCTGCGTGCTCGATGGCGATCGCGGCGCCCAGCATCTTCTTGGCGCTGAACCAGCCCAAGGGGTCGATCGCGGCATTCATGTTGCTCATGGCGATCGGCACCATGACCATGTACGTCTACTACGCCACCGTCTATGCGGCCATACAGGACGTGATCGAACCGCGGCTGCGCGGCACGGCGGTCGCCATCTACTTCTGCGCCATGTATGTACTCGGCGCGAGTCTCGGTCCGCTCGGGCTAGGCATGCTGAGCGATCACTTCGCGCACCGGGCGATGCACGACGCAGGCGCGACTGCGATGGCGGAACCGTTCAAGGCCATCGGCCTGCACGATGCCATGTACGCCATTCCCGTGCTGGCGGTGCTGGCATCGCTGGTGCTGTTCGCGGGATCGCGCACCGTGGAAGCCGATATTCTCAAACAGGAACGGGCCGCCCGCTAAAACCGGGCGGTCACCGCCAGGTCGTCGGTGCCCCGGTGCAGCTTGATCGCTACCGCCGAATTCGCAGTGCTCGCGGCAACCGCCGCCTCGAGCTCAGCCAGCGCCCTGATGGGATGACCGTCGAATTCGTAGAGAATGTCGCCGATGATGATGCCGGACTTCTGTGCCACGGAACCGCTGGTCACTCCAAAGACCAAGATTCCCGCTCGATTCGGCTGCTCGGGGGTCGCGGCAACCGGCAGTCCGCCGATGCCCAGGTGGCGTGCAACTGACTCGCCGGCGGCGTGTGCTTTGGCGGCTGGGCTTGCTCCAGCGGCGTTTGCTCCAGCTACTGGGCCTGCTCCGGCGGCAAGGCCTGCTCCAACGGCTAGACTTGCTCCCGCCGTTGGGCTTGCTCCGGCAGCGGGACTTGCTCCGAGGACCGGGACCGAGTTCGCGGTCTCGTCCACCCTGGCGAGGAATCCCGCGATCTCCGCGCTCGACAACCCACCGGTGTGGTCGAGGCCCGCCTTTGCGATGAGCTTGTACGCCCAAATGGTTGGCTTGCCGGGCACGTACCCCGCCGCCAGCCGGCGCAGCAATTGCTCGTCGACAGGGAATGCGATGCGCTCGGTGTACTGACAGTCGCCGACCGCGCAATTCGCCCCTTCCTTGCCGATTCGAACCGCAGGCACCGACTTCGTGCCGGCCACCGTCTCATAGTTCACGGTCTCATAGGAACGCCAGTTCCCGTTGTACACGACCAGCGCATAGATCTGAAACGACTTCTGACCCGTCTTTCTATCGATGACGCTGCGCAGATATTCATCGCTCCACACCATGCGCATTGGGCCATTACGCTCCGCGAAGCCGTTCTCGGTGGAAATCGTGGTGACGGCATCGACCGCGTCATCCTTGACGGTTGCGGTATCCCTGAAGTGTTCCATGGTGAGTGAAAGCAGCGCGGGAGCTTTCGCATAGGCGGGGATGGCCGTAAGGCCGGCGGTGACCGCGGAGCCGAGGACGATGAATGGAGCGAGCACCGCAATGCGAAATTTCATGCGCACGGATGTTAGCCGATCCGCACTCGCCCCGACAATCGCGGGCGACCGACTTCCACGTCACGATCAAACCGATGAGGCCCCGGCAAGGGCGCGCAAACGCGCTTCGCTCTCGCGCAACGCGATCTCGACCCGTTTGCGCCTGGTGATGTCCACGCCGGTGCCGCAATATCCCGTAAAAGTGCCCACTTCGTCGTACGCCGGCTCGCCGCTGATGGAGTAGTAGGCATGCTTCCCGTCCGGATGGACGATCGCGAATTCGAAGTCGCAGAAAGACCAGCGCGCGGCGAGCTGTGATTTGTGTTCGGCCCACTCGCCATCGGAGAGAACCATGTTGGGCAGATCCCAGTGCGTCATACCGAGAATGTCGACGCCGCCAAAGGCGCTGGATCCTACGACTTGCGTAAATCGAAAGTTGCTGTCCTGTTCCCAGTACCAGTCGGATGTAAGGTCGTTCAGTATGCGGAAGCGCATCTCGCTCCGCCGCAGCGCGTCTACTGTTTGCTGCTGCTGCAGAAATCTGCCGAGTTGGCTGCCGATGGAATGCACCGTCTTCAGCATCCGGTCATCGGGCGCGCGGATGTTACTGCTGGAAAAAGCGAGTACGCCGATTACCTTGTCTTGCGCCGTGACCGGAAAGACACAGGCCCCGTTCTCGCCGGTTTCGGGCGCCAGAGCCATCGACGACAGCTCGGCGCCTCGCGCACAATCGAGGATCCAGAGCGGCTGGCCTGACTGGCATACGCGGCCTGCCAAGCCGGCGCCGGGACGGAAAACCATGCCGCGCGACTTCTCCAGAAATTGCCCGACAGCGGGGGACGGCACTCCCCACGACTCGAGGAAGCGCAGCACTCCGGCCGACTGATCAAGGAAAAAATAGCGGCCGCAATCCCAGCCCTGTGTTTCGCATACTGCGCGAATCACCGATTGCACTGCGGCGGTTGCGGTGCCCGCGTCGGCAAGACAATCTGCCACGGTGAATTCGAGCTCCAGCAGTAGCTGTCCGCGTTTGCGCTCGGTGAAGTCCTCGCACGAAACGACTGCACGCGCCCTGCCATTTCCAGTGGTGCCCGTGATCTTGAGCGCAAACCAGCAACGCCCGGCAGACGAATCGCAGGCGTAATCGTAGCGGAAAAGCGCGCGCTCAACGCCAATCACCTGGCGGATCCCCGCGGCGATCGCCGTCCCGTCCACCCGTACGGCACCGCAAGCGTCATCGCAGAGTGCAAGGTAGTTGGATCCTTCCGCGACACCCATGCCGACGCCGGAATGAGTGCCCGCCACATCACGCCATGCCTGATTGACCCAAAGCACGACTCCTGTCTGGTCGAGTACCGCGATAGGGATGCCGAGCGCATCAAGGGCGTCATGGGCGAGACGATGCCGCTCCTGGACCCACGCCTGCGCCTGCTTGCGCTCAATCAGCGCCCGTTGGGCGTCAGGCAGCAGGATGGCGTTGCCGGTCGCAGGATCGATTATGGCGTCTATCTGGCCCGCTTCGATCGCGAGACGCTCGGGGCCGCCCTTGACCAGGCGTAGGATGGCTCTCTTGAAGCGGCGTTCCACATTCGTACCGGACGGTACTGGATTCGGCAGGGGCGCAGCGTCCATCGGTGCTATTCCACTATTCCAAGCGCGCGAAGCACACCGCTTTTATCACTGAGATTGCCGACGACCGTTGCGGTGGGCAACGGAAACAACTTGGCTAGGCTCGGCGTGACGACGATTCCATCGGCCAGCGCGCGCAGCGGATATTGGAGCACGTCGATGATTTCCAGCCGGAAGTTGCCCTTCAAATGCTCCTTGCAAATTGCTTCGAGATTGGCGACGGCCCGAACCGAATTGGGACCGCTGTCCGTAATGTACAGGACCATCGCCACAGCTGTGCCGGCCGCGGGGTCGGATGCGCCGAGGCTCTTCCGCTTACGGACCATCGAGCGCCTCCGTCTTGTTCTTCTTTCCGGAATTTCCGGAACCATTGGAGGCATGGCGCTTCGCTGGGAAAGCGACCGGTCCTGCCGCCGCGCGTCCTGCCGCATCCGCGCTGCGAATCCTGCGCAACGATTCCTCCCGGTCGGTCGAAGAAACCATGCGTGCCCGGTCGTCGCTGAAATATGTCGCCAGATCGACCCGCTGCCGCTCCAGATCATGCTCCAATGCCTTGATCCGGGCACGCGTGTCCGCCTCGGCGAGTTCCAGCGACACACGCTTCTGATCGAACTCGTAGCGGCGCTGTATCGCCTTGGTCCGTTCCTCGTCTTCCTTTTCCCAGCGCAAGGTGCCCATCAGCACTTCGCCTCCCGCGGTATAGACATCCGCCAGCATCGGACCGGCGTCGCTTAGCACCAATTCGCGCACCTGGTTCGAGTGGTGGGTGCCTCGCGATTTGATGATGGTCAGTGCCCGATTGCGCTCCCCGCCGCGGATCAAGTACGACAGGTGAATCCAGGTATCCGCTATTGTGGATATCTGCAGGTCAGTCGCTTCGGTCTCCGGCTGGTCGCCCTCGTTGATGGCAGTGACCACCACTGTGATCTTCTGATCCTTCGCCATGTAGATGAATCGATTGGCGACGGAGCGCGCGGATGCGAGCCCTCCAGCCTTGGCGATTGCCGACAGTGGGTCGATGACCATGCAGCGCGGCTGATGCTCGTGAATCAGTGTTTTGAGCTTGACCAGATGGTCCTCTGCGGCGATCGATTCCGTGCGGCCCGAATACATCCGCAACAAGCCGCTCTTGAGGAACGGCTTGAGCTGTATTCCGACCGACGTGAGATTTCGCACGATCCGATCGGCGCCTTCGTCGAAGCTGACGAACAGCGTGCGCTCGCCCCGCCGGCAGGCGGCCTCCGCGAACTGACCGGACAAGGTCGTCTTGGACGTACCGGGCACACCCGTGATCAGGGTGCTGCTCCCGCGGAACAATCCCCCGCCCAGCATCGTGTCGAGCCGCTCGAAGCCGGCGGAGACCCGCTCGCCCGAAGCGACCTGCTGGATTTCGGCCGGTTCGGGAGCGGCTATTTCCATGCCGCCCGCGCCAAAGCTTACCGGATACTCACCCTTGGCAAATGCCGAGCCGCGATATTTCGCGACCTGGATTCGATGCAGCGCGACCCCGCATTCCAGGCGTGATTCGAACCCGATCACGCAGTCCACCATGAACTGCATGAAGCCGTAGTTCACGATCTTCGTGCCGTCGCTGTCGATCTTGGCCGTGACTATGGCGGCATCCACCTCGTTTTCCGCCAACCAATCACGGATGCGATAAATTTCGCGCATTTCGGATTTCGCATTCTGCAGCAGCGTCAGCAACACATCGATGCCGTCAAACACGATCCATCGTGCGCCGATTTCCTCCTTCTTCGCCTTCAGCATGGCCAGCATGCCGCGCAGGTCGAATTCCCCGGATTGGACGACATCGGGGGACAAGTTCGCGTCCACGAAAAAGAGATTTCTCTTGAGCAGCGCAGGCAGATCCCAATCGAAACCGGCGGCATTGGCGATGATCTGCTGCGGGCGTTCCTCGAACGCCACGAAGATCCCGGACTCTCCCCGCTGCCGTGCTGCGCTGACCAAGGTTTGCAGGGCAAACACCGTCTTTCCAGAGCCCGGGCCGCCCTTCAGCAGACTGATGCGGTTTCGCGGCAGACCGCCATGGCTCAGCTCATCAAACCCTTGAATGCCCGTCGCTATCTTGGGCAGATGTTGAGGGATTCCTTTTCTTGTTTCCACTGCCCCCCCACGTTGGGCAGCCCAGCAGGGTCGCGGGCGCTCATCTGCTCTGGATCGAATGCTGAGGCGACTCACGCGCAGCGTAGAGTCAATTCGTAGTGATCCTGCGCGCTTCAGATTGAAGCGGTCGGTGCGCTACCGTACATAGGGTTGGATCAACGACCGGTACTGAAGCGTGCCAGGTGAAAATCGGTATCGCCCAGACAGAGATCGATCATGGTCAGCCGTTTGAAGTAGTGGCTCACGATGAGATCATCGACCACACCCATGGCTCCATGCATTTGCACCGCTTGCTGGCCAACCAAGCGTGCAGCCTGGCCGATGTACGCCTTGGCGGCTGATACGGCGCGTCGGCGCTCCGCGGCGTCATCGGAATCGGCGTGCACCGCCGCGATGACTGCCATCGAGCGCGCCTGCTCCGCGGCGATGAACATATCCGCCATGCGGTGTTGCAATGCCTGGAATTTCCCGATGGGCACTCCGAACTGCTTGCGGGTTTTCAAGTAATTCAGCGTTGCTTCGTTGAGCGCCGTGATGATGCCGACAGCCTCGGCGCACAGCGCGGCGATGCCCCGATCCACCGCGCGTTCGACGATCGCCAGCCCGCCCTGTGGCGCGCCGATCAGGGCGCCCGAGTCGAGAACCACGCCCTCGAGACGCAAATCCGCGGCGCGGCCGCCCGACTGCGTGGCATAGGGAAACAGCGTCACCCCTGCCGACTCGCGTCCGACCAAGAACAGCGCAATGCCTTGGCCCTCCCCGGAAGTGCCTTCGCGCTCGCCGGCATCGCCGCCGATGCGTGCCGTCACCAAGAAATAGTCGGCCGACGGAGCGTCGAGCACCACCGTCTTGCGGCCCGACAAGCGCCAACCGCCGCCGCTGGGCACGGCGCTGCACGCAACCCGTGACAACTCATAGCGCCCTCCGGACTCGCAGCAGGCGAGCGCCAGCTTGATCTCTCCGGCGCCGATCCGCGGCAGCAGCGTTCGCTCGAGCGGCTCCGAGGCGGCGTCGCGGATCAACCCGCCGCACATCACGATGCTGCTCATGTAGGGCTCGAGCAACAAGCCGCGCCCCACCTGTTCCATCACCAGCATGATATCGATGCCGTTGCCGCCGAGGCCGCCGAATTCTTCCGGGAATGGCAGCGACAGGAGACCCAGGTCGGCATACTGCGCCCACGCCTCGGCGGAAAACCCCAGGGTCGAGCGGGCAAGCTCGCGCCGCCGCTCGAAACCGTAGTCCCGATCGATGAAGCGCCGCAAGGTATCCTGCAGCGCCAGTTGCTCGTTGCTGTAATTGAAATCCATGGCGGCGCTCGCTACAGTTCCAGGATCATCTGCGAGATGATGTTCTTCTGGATTTCGGTGGAGCCCGCGTAGATCGTGGTCTTGCGCAGATTGAAGTACTGGCCCGAGAGCGGCGGCGCGTACGGGCGGTAATGCTCCGCAAATGAGGGATCGGCTACCCAGTTCATCTCGAGCGCTTCACGCAGATACGGCAGCGCGTCGGGCCCCAAGGCCTGCATTTGCAGCTCGGCGAGCGCTTGTTGAATCTCCGAACCCTTGATCTTCAGCACCGAGACTTCAGGTCCGAGCGGGCGCGACTCGTTCGCCGCCGACAATACCCGCAAATTGGTGACTTCGAGCGCCATCAGCTCGAGTTCCACCTGGGCGATACGGTCGCGAAAGCGCGAGTCTTCGATCAGCGGCCGGCCGTAGGCAATCTGCTCGGCCGCTATCTCCTTGAGCTTCTTCAACGCGCGCTTGCAGCTGCCGATACCGGCATTGTTGGTGCGCTCGTGCGTCAGCAGGAATTTCGCGTAGGTCCAACCCTTGTTCTCGTCGCCGACCAAGTTCTGCACCGGCACGCGCACGTCATCGAACCAGATTTCGTTGATCTCATGCTCGCCGTCCAGCATGGTGATGGGCTTCAGCGTAATGCCGGGCGATTTCATGTCGATCAGCAGAAACGAAATACCCTGCTGGGGCCGCCCTTCGGTGCTGGTGCGCACCAGACAAAACATCCAGTCGGCGTACTGGCCGAGCGTGTTCCAGGTCTTCTGGCCGTTGACCAGATAATGCTCGCCTTGGCGCACGGCGCTGGTGCGCAACGAGGCGAGATCGGAGCCGGAACCCGGTTCGGAGTATCCCTGGCACCACCAGTCTTCGCCGGCGAGGATTCGCGGCAAGAAATATTCCTGCTGCGCGGAATTGGCGAACGTCATCAACACGGGCGCCAGCATTCTCAATGAAAACGCGTTCTGCGGAGGCGCGCCGATGTCGGCCCGCTCCTCCTCGAAAATATGCTGTTGGATGACGTTCCAACCCGTGCCGCCGAAGCGCGCCGGCCACATCACCGCGCCCCAGCCGTGGCCGTGAAGAATTTTCTGCCAGCGCGTCAAGTCGTCCTTGCGTATGCGCTTTCCCAGAAGCATTCTGTCGCGGATATCGACGGGCAGTTCGGCCTCGAAAAAGGCGCGCACATGAGCCCGAAACGCATCCTCTTCAGGTGTGTATTTCAAATCCACGAGAGATCTTCCATTCGATATTTATGGCACCCGGCGGCGCGGAGTGCCGTGCTTTTGACGACAACCTATTGACCGGCGGCGCCAATCGGCTTTGACCCGGCGACACCGCTCAGCCGTCGATCATCACCACCATCTTGCCGCGCGCCGCGCGCGTGCCGAGCTTTGCGATGGCCTCTGCGCCGCGCGCCAACGGGAAGCGCTCGGTGATCGCCGGTTTGATGCGGCCCTCGAGATACAGAGCCATCAGCGCCGCGACGTTGGCCGCGTGCAGCGCCGGATACCGGGCGGTGAACTCGCCCCAGAACACGCCCACGATCTGGCAACTCTTGAGCAGCGCCAGGTTGAGCGGCAGTTTCGCAATGCCGGCGGGGAACCCAACCACCAGGTGCCGTCCCTGCCAGCCGATGGCGCGCAGCGCCGCCTCCGTGTAGTCGCCGCCGACGCCGTCGTAGATGACCTGGGCGCCGTCGGTGCCGCATGCCGCCTTGAAGCTATCCGTGAGTGCGCGCGCTTGGGTCTTGTCGAGAGGCCCTACCGGATATTGCACGACCTGGTCGGCCCCGTGATCACGCGCCAAGGCGAGTTTTTCCGCGCTCGACGCGGCAGCCACGACCCGCGCGCCCATGGCCTTGCCCAGCTCGACCGCCGCGAGGCCGACGCCGCCGCCCGCACCCAGCACCAGCAGTGTCTCTCCGGGGCGCAGCTGCGCGCGGTCCTTGAGGGCGTGCTGTGAAGTGCCATAGGTCATGAGCAGAGCGGCCGCTGCGTCGAACGGCATGGCATCCGGAATTTTCCAGCAATTGCCCGCGAGACCGACCACCTTCTCGGCCATGCCGCTGCGCACCGGGGACATCAGTACGCGGTCGCCCGCTTTGAGATGCTCGACTCCTGCTCCGACCGCGTCGATCACGCCCGCAATCTCGGCACCCGGTGCAAACGGACGCGGCGGCTTGTACTGATAGAGATCTTGAATGATCAAGAGATCGGGATAATTGACGCCGCAGGCACGCACGGCGATGCGCACCTCCTTCGGGCCGGGGATGGGCTCCGGAACGTCTTCGATTACCAAGGTTTCCGGACCACCGGCTTGTTTGCTGAGCAGTGCTTTCATGAGAGCGTTCCCGATGGGTTGGCGGCGGTTTCGCGCTCCTGCAGCTCACGCCACATGATCTTGCCGGCGCCCGATTTGGGCAGTGCGTCGACGAATTCGACGATTCGAGGAATTTTATAGGCCGCCATGTTCTGCCGGCACCAGTCGATGATCGCTCCTGCGTCGATCCGGCCGCGCCACTCGGGCCGCAGCACCACCACGGCCTTGACGGTTTCGCCGCGGTGCGCATCCTGGGTGCCGATGACGCAGGCTTCCAGAATAGCGGGATGCTGGTACATCAGGGATTCGACTTCGGTGGGCCAGACCTTGAATCCGGAGGCGTTGATCATGCGCTTCAGTCGATCGACCATGAAGAAGTAGCCGTCTTCGTCGACCCGGCCCAGATCGCCGGTGCGCAAGAATCGCTTGCCGTCGATATCGACCAGGGCTTGAGCGGTGTCCTCGGGTCTGTTCCAGTAACCCAGAAACACCTGCGGGCCGTGCGTGACGATCTCACCGACTTCGCCGGCGGGCAGTTCACTCAACGTGACCGGGTCGACCACTCGCGAATCGACATCGTAAATCGGTATGCCGAGACACTGTTTCTTCGCGCGGTCGGCGGGATTGATGTGGGTGGCCGCCATGGTTTCCGACAAGCCATATCCTTCGAAATAAGTGACGCCCATATCCAGCAGCCGTTGCGCAACCGCGGCGGGCATGGCGGCGCCGCCGCCGCTCAAGCGGCGGATCGAGCTGAGGTCGTACTTGGCGATGTCCGGGTTCGCAAAGAAATCCTGGATCATCGTCGGCACCGCGGTCCAACTCGAAATCCGGTAGCGCTGGACGCATTCCGCGGCGGCGGAGCGGTCCCAGCGGGACAGCATCACCACCGTATTGCCGACATAGAGCGGACCATTCATGCCGCCCTGCATGCCGGTCACATGAAACAGCGGAGCCACCGCCATGAACGTCAACTCGGGCTGCACGGAAAACCATCGCATGCTGGCCACCAGCGTGTGCATGGCGCTGCGGTGGGTGTGCATGCAGCCCTTGGGCGTCCCGGTGGTGCCGGACGTGTAGGGCATCACGCATAGATCGTGCGGGCCGGCCGTCAATGGACCGGGCCGCAATCCGCTCGCCACCACGTCGCGCCACAAAGTGACGTCCGGTCCGGCAAGTTCTTGGCGCGGCGCGGCGATGAAATCGGGTACCGCGAGAGCGGTCGGCTGTTTCAAGTAATCCGAGTACGCGGCGACGATCACCGACTTGAGGACCGATTTCCCGAGCAGCGGCTCGACCCGGGCATACAGTTCCTGCGATACGATGGCCGTGGCCGTTCCCGCGTCCTCGGCGATCCGCAGAATTTCCTGCGTCAGGTTCATGGGATTGAGCGGCACGACCACTGCGTTGGCGCGCAGGATGCCGTAGTAGCCGATCACGAACTGCGGACTGTTCTGCATGAGGAGCAGCACGCGGTCGCCCTTGCGCACCCCGCACCGGTTCTCCAGAAAGCCGGCGACACGCTCTGCCTCATCGAACAGTTCGGCGAAGGTCACCGCGGTGTCGTAGAACACCAAGAACGGCTTGTCCGGATAGCGGCGCGCCGACACCTCGGCGTTGTAGAAGAGATTGGTGGCCGGTGCAGCCAGCTCGTGCATCGCATGAGCCGGCCAGAATTTGAAATGTCGATCCGACATGTCTGCCTCGAGTATCCGCTCAGCGCTTCGGCGCGGCGGGTTCGCGCCAGTGCCGCGCCAACTCCAGCTTGCCGATCTGTTCGCGATGCACCTCGTCCGGGCCATCGGCAAAACGCAGGGTGCGCGCTCCTGCGTAGGCGGCCGCCAGCGGGAAATCATCGCTCACGCCGCCGGCGCCGTGCACCTGAATGGCCCAATCGAGGACCTGACAGGCCATTTTGGGCGCGGCGACCTTGATCATGGCGATCTCCTTCTTGGCAGCACGGTTGCCCACGGTATCCATCATGTAGGCCGCATTCAGCACCAGCCATCGAGCCTGATCGATCAGGATCCGCGATTCGGCGATGCGTTCGAGCGTGACGCCCTGCTCCGATACGCGCCGGCCGAATGCGACGCGCTGTTGGGCGCGCTTGCACATCATTTCGAGCGCCCGCTCGGCGAGGCCGATCAAACGCATGCAATGATGAATGCGCCCGGGACCCAGGCGGCCCTGGGCAATTTCGAAGCCGCGTCCCTCGCCCAGCAGGAGATTTTCCACGGGTACACGCACATCGACGAAGTCGATCTGCGAGTGGCCGTGGGGCGCGTGATCGTAGCCGAACACATGCAGCTGGCGCAGCCGGCGGACGCCGGGTGTGTTCATGGGCACCAGTATCATCGACTGCTGGCTGTGCAGCGCCGCGCTCGGATCAGTCTTGCCCATGAAGATCAGGATTTCGCAGCGCGGATCGCCGGCGCCCGAGGTCCACCACTTGCGGCCGTTGATGACGTAGTGATCGCCGTCGCGCAGGATGGAGGACTGGATATTCGTGGCATCGCTCGACGCGACGTCGGGCTCGGTCATGGCGAACGCCGAGCGGATTCTGCCCTCGAGCAGCGGCACCAGCCAGCGCTGTTGCTGCTCGGGTGTGGCATAGCGGGCCAGCACTTCCATATTGCCCGTGTCGGGAGCCGAGCAGTTGAAGGCCTCCGGCGCGAGATGCGAGCGTCCCATGATCTCGCACAGCGGCGCGTACTCGAGGTTCGACAGGCCGGCGCCGTGCTCGGAATGCGGCAGGAACAGGTTCCAAAGATTCTCCGCCCTTGCCTTGCGCTTCAACTCCTCCATGACCGCGGTGGGCTGCCAGGGATTGCCGGCCTGGCGATTTTTTTCCATTTCCTCATCGAAGCGCTGCTCGGCCGGATAAATGTGGGTCGCCATGAAGCGCTCCAGCTGTGCCTGCAGGAGACGAACCTTATCGCTGTGCGAAAAATCCATGCTGTGATCCTTTGCCGCCTAGACGTCGAATGATTGTCGCACCAGCTCCCAGGCCTGCTCGGCCAGCGGCCGTGCCCTGCGCCCCGCCTCCAGCGCGGTCGCACTCGAGGCGTTGCCCTGGATGGCACGCGCCAGCACGCCTTGCAGAATCCCCGTCAGCCGGAACATGTTGAATGCCAGATAGTAGGTCCAGTCCTGCGGCGCGACCGGCGCGCGGCCGCGGCGGCGGCAGTAGTCAGCCATGCACTCAGCTTCGCTCGGAATCTGCAATGCCGCCGGATCCAAGCCGCCGAGACCGCGGAACTGTTCTGCCGACAGGTGGTATCGCATGCAAAGATAAGCCAGGTCGACCAGGGGATGGCCCAATGTCGACAGCTCCCAGTCGAGCACCGCCAAGATTCTCGGCTCGCGCGGATGGAATATCGCGTTGTCGAGCCGGAAATCGCCGTGCACGATGCTGGTTTCCTCATCGGCGGGAATATGCTGCGGCAGCCACTCGATGAGCCGTTCCACGGCGTCGATGGTTTCGGTTTGCGACGCGCGGTACTGCTGCGTCCAGCGCGCGACTTGACGCTCGATGTAGCGGCCGGGCTTGCCGTAGTCGCCCAAGCCCGCGGCGGCGTAGTCCACCGTGTGCAGGGCTGCGATCACCCGCGTCATCTCGTCGTAGATGGCGCGGCGCAGAGGCGCAGCCACCTCGGGCAACGCAGCATCCCAAAAAAGCCGCCCCTCGACATAGTCCATCACATAGAACGCGGTGCCGATCACCGCGGGGTCTTCGCACAAAGCGTAGGCTCTCGCCACCGGTACCGGGGTATCGGCGAGCGCCACGATCACACGGTATTCACGGTCGACGGCATGCGCGGACGGCAGCAGCTTGCCCGGCGGCTTACGCCTGAGCACGTAACGATGGTTCGCCGACTGCACCAGGTAGGTGGGGTTGGACTGTCCGCCGGCGAACTGCTCTACGTGGATGGGCCCGGAGAAACCATCGATGTGCTCCCCCATCCAGGCGCTGAGCCGCTGCGCATCGAAAGCATGTTGCTCGGGCGGAGACCGTAGTCCGGCCGCCGGGCTGCTCACGCGCCGACCCTGGTGGTAGATGCGGCGGCCGTGACAGGTCGCGCCGGCCCGTTCATGCGATGGACGCGCCGCCGTCCACGGCAATGTACTGCCCGGTTACATGCCGCGAAGCGTCCGACGCCAGATAAACGGCGGCACCCATCAGGTCGGTATCGCCCCCCAGACGCCCGAGCGGGGTTCGCTCGATGACCGACGCCTCGATCTTTGCGAGCAGCGCGCCCGACATCTTCGAGGGAAAGAAGCCCGGGCAAATCGCGTTGACGCGGATGCCATAGGTTCCCCACTCCGCAGCCAGCGCCCGTGTCAGGTGCAAGGCCGCCGACTTCGAGGCGAAATAAGCGACCGCCTTCATTTGCTCTCCCGTGCGCAGCGCCGCGACCGAGGCCACGACGATGATGTTGCCCGAGCGCTGGGGAATGAAGCAGCGATTCGCGACGGCCTGGCTCAGCATGAACACGCTGGTGGCATTCAAGGTCATGACCTTGTTCCAGGCCTCGAGCGGGTACTGCTCCGCCGGTGCACCCCAGCTCGTGCCGGCATTGTTGACCAGGATGTGGATCCCTCCGTAGTGGCCGACGACCGCGTCGACCAGCGCCGGAACCTGTTCCGGTTTGGAGAGATCATTGACCACGGTGAGGGCCTCGATTCCCAGCTTCGCCAGGTGCGCCTTTGCCTCTTCGAGTTCGTCGGCCTTGCGCGCGCTGATCGCAATTCGTGCGCCCATCTCACCGAGGCCCTGCGCGATCTGCAACCCAAGGCCGCGCGAGCCGCCGGTGACCAGCGCCACTTTCCCGTTGAGCTCGAATGACTCGCGCACACCCATATCAAGTCACCTCGAACAGACCGGCGGCACCTTGACCGCCGCCGATGCACATGGTCACGACCACCAGTTTCGCGCCGCGGCGCTTGCCTTCGATGAGCGCATGCCCGGTCAGCCGGGCGCCGCTCACGCCGTACGGGTGGCCTACGGCAATGGCGCCGCCGTTGACGTTCAAGCGCTCGTCGGGGATCCCGAGCTTATCCCGGCAGTACAGTACCTGGCAGGCGAACGCTTCGTTCAGTTCCCACAGATCGATGTCGCTCACCTTGTAGCCGGTACGCTGCAGCAGACGCGGTACCGCATAAATCGGACCGATGCCCATCTCGTCGGGCTCGCAACCGGCAACGGCGAAGCCGCGGAAAATCCCCAGCGGCTTCAGGCCGCGCCGCTCCGCCAGCTTGCCATCCATGACGACCACCGCGCTGCTGCCGTCGGAGAACTGGCTGGCATTGCCGGCGGTGACGACGCCGCCCGGAATGGCCGGGCGAATTTGCGCCACCGCCTCGAGCGTGGTGTCGGGACGAATGCCCTCATCGGCCGCGATGGTGACTTCGCGGGTGGCAATGGCACCGGTCGCCTTGTCGAGCACGCCCATCACGGTGGTCATCGGTACGATCTCGTCCTTGAACTTGCCCGCAGCCTGCGCCGCCGCCGCGCGCAATTGGCTGCGAACCCCGTACTCATCCTGGGCCTCCTTGGCAATGTGGTAGCGCTTGGCCACCTGCTCGGCGGTCTGCAGCATGTTCCAGTACAGCGTGGGCTTGTGCAGATTTAGCCACGGATCGCGGCGCATATGCGTGTTGGCTTCGTTCTGCACGCACGAAATGCTCTCGACGCCGCCCGCGACCATGACCGATGCGCCTTCGGTCATGATGCGTTGCGCCGCCAGAGCGATGGACTGCAATCCCGAGCTGCAGAAGCGGTTGATGCTCAAGCCCGCCGTGCTCGTGGGAAGGCCGGCGCGCAGCGCGATCGCACGCGCAACGTTGCCGCCCGTGGTCCCTTCGCCGAAGGTTGAGCCCATGATCACGTCCTCGACTTCCGCGGGGTCGATGCCGGCTCGCTGCACCGCGTGCTGCACCGAATGCGCGCCGAGAGTGGCGCCATAAGTCATGTTGAAGGCACCTTTCCAGCTCTTGCCGAGGCCGGTGCGCGCCGTAGATACGATGACCGCTTCTGTCACTTAGGTTGTTCCTTTATATGCGCTGAAAGTCTGGCCTTGCTGGGCCAGACGGGCGAGCAGCGGCGCGGGCGTCCAGAACTCCGTGTCGCTGCCGGGCTGTGCGGCGATGTGCTGCAGGGCGCGCACGATCTCGTGCAGGCCGGTTTGATCGGCGAAAAACATGGGCCCGCCGCGGTAGGCCGGGAAGCCGTAGCCGTTGAGATAGACCAGGTCGATGTCCGAGGATCGCTGTGCGATGCGATCCTCGATGATGCGCGCGCCTTCGTTGATCAGCGCATAGATGCAGCGCTCGACGATTTCCTCGGAACCCACCTTGCGCGGCGTGATGCCTTTCTGCCGGCGGTATTGCTCGATGATGGCCGTGACCTGCGGATCCGGAATGGGATGCCGCGAACCCGGCTCGTACCGATACCAACCGGCGCTGGTTTTTTGGCCGAACCGGCCGGCCTCGCACAAGGCATCCGACACGTTGGAGAAATCGCGGCCGGGAAACTCGGCCGCACGGCGCTTGCGCAGCGCCCATCCGATATCGAGTCCGGCCAGATCGCCCACGCGAAACGGGCCCATCGCCATGCCAAACTCCTGAAGTGCCGCATCGATCTGCTGCGGCAACGCGCCGGCCATGATCAGATCGTGAGCCGCAGCGCCGTAGCGCGCCAGCATGCGGTTGCCGATGAAGCCGTCGCAGACGCCCGACACCACCGCAATCTTACCCATGGTCTTGGACAACCGCATGGCGCTGGCCAGTACGTCTTTCGCCGTCTTGGCGCCGCGCACCACTTCGAGCAGGCGCATCACATTGGCCGGGCTGAAGAAATGCAGTCCGATCACATCCTGCGGCCGGCGCGTGAAATTCGCGATCTCATCGAGATTCAACGCGGAGGTGTTGGAGGCGAGAATCGCGCCCTGCTTCACCACGTCGTCCAATGTCTCGAAGACCTGGCGCTTGATCTCCATGTTCTCGAACACGGCCTCGATGACCAAATCGACGTCGCGCAACGAGGCATAGTCCAGTGTCGGCGTGATGAGCGCCAGACGCTGGGCGAGGCTCTGCTCGTTGAGCGTACCTTTGCGCAGCGCGCCCTGGTAATTGCGGCGGATGTTGGCGAGTCCGCGGTCGAGCGCGTCCTGCTTCGTCTCCAGCAGCACGACCGGCAGCCCCGCATTGATGAGGCTCATCGTGATGCCTCCGCCCATGGTGCCCGCGCCGATGACGCCGATCTTGGCCATGGGCCGGACCGGCGTGTCGTCCGGCACGTCGAGAATGCGCGAGGCGGCACGCTCGGCCTGAAAGACATGGCGCAGTGCCGCCGACTCGGGCGAGAGCATCAACGTGGTGAATAGTTCGCGCTCCTTCTTGAGCCCGGCGTCGAAGGGTTTCTCGACCGCCGCGGCCACCGCCTCGATGCAGGCCAAGGGCGCGGGGTACGGACCCGCCACGCTCTTGACCGTGTTGCGCGCGAACTGGAAGAAGGCTTCCGCGTTCGGCATGTCGAGCTTCAGGTCACGTACACGCTTGCGCCCAAATTTCTCTGCGATCACGCGGCGCGCAAAGCTCAGGGCATTCTCCAGCAAGTCGCCGTCGCCGAAGCTATCGAACAGGGGCGTGTCGCGCAGCATCTCCGAGGCAATCGTCGCACCCGAGACGATGATATTGAGTGCGGGTTCGACGCCGAGCAGGCGCGGCAACCGCTGAGTGCCGCCGGCGCCCGGCAACAACCCCAACTTGACTTCAGGCAGTGCGATGCGCGCCCCCGGCGCCCCCACTCGGTAATCGCAGGCGAGCGCCAATTCGAGGCCGCCGCCCATGCACACTCCGCCGATGGCGGCAATGACCGGCTTGGCGCTGCTTTCGATCTCGCTGAGCACGGTGCGCAGGTTCGGATGGGCCACCGCCTTGGGTGTGCCGAATTCACGGATATCTGCGCCGCCGGAAAAACCAGCCGCCGAACCGATGAGCACGATGGCCTCGATGCCGGGATCCGCATTGGCGCGCTCGAGTCCCGCCACCAGCGCCTCACGCAGTTCATGGCCAAGACTGTTGACTGGCGGATTGTCGAGCTTGAGGACGGCAATGCCGCCCTTCGCCTCGAAACTCAGTTTATTCATAACACAATTCCACTATGCAGAACTGAGTTCCGCCCTATGCAGGTAATGTAGCAGCGTGCGTTCTCCTTTGAAAGCATGCCAAGGCCTGCCTCATTGGCCCACGCGTTCGAACGCCAGCGCCGCACCCTGCCCGACTCCCACGCACATCGTGGCCAGTCCATACCGGCCCGAGCGGCGCAACAACTCTTGAACTCCGGCCCCCGCGATGCGCGCTCCAGACATACCAAGCGGGTGTCCCAAGGCGATGGCGCCGCCGTTGCTGTTGACGTGCTCGGCATCGTCGGCAAGACCGAAAGCGCGCACGCAGGCCAACGCCTGCGACGCGAACGCCTCGTTGAGCTCGATCACATCGAAATCGGACAATTTCAGCCGCAGTCTGTTCACGAGCTTCTCCACCGCGGGGATCGGTCCCACCCCCATGATGCGCGGCGCGACTCCCGCCGAGGCGAAGCCGAGCACGCGCGCGCGTGCCTTGAGACCGTATTTCTCGACGGCCGCGGCGGACGCCAACAACAGCGCCGCGGCGCCGTCGTTGATCGTGGATGCATTTCCGGCCGTCACGGTGCCGTCGGCACGTACCACCGGCTTGAGCTTGGCGAGTGCCTCCAGCGTGGTGTCCGGTCGAAGCTGCTCGTCGCGCTCGACGGTATGAGGAGCCGCACCCTTCGTCTGTGAGACAGTCACGGGGATGATCTGCGCGGCGAACACGCCTGCGTCCTGGGCCCGCGCGGCGCGTTGCTGCGAGCGAAACGCAAAGGCGTCCTGAGCCTCGCGCGATATGTTGAAGTCCCGAGCGACGTTCTCCCCGGTTTCGGGCATCGAATCGACACCGTACAGAGCCTTCATTTGAGCGTTGACGAAACGCCAGCCGATGGTCGTGTCATAGATCTCCGCCGTGCGCTGGAAGGCGCGCTCCGCCTTGCCCATCACGAAGGGAGCGCGCGTCATCGACTCGACTCCGCCCGCGACGGCGAGTTCGATCTCTCCGGCACGGATCGCGCGCGCCGCTCCCGCCACGGCATCCAACCCGGATGCGCACAGGCGATTGACCGTCATACCGGGGACGTGCGCCGGCAACCCGGAGAGCAGCAGCGCCATGCGCGCGACATTGCGATTGTCCTCGCCGGCCTGATTGGCGCAACCCATGAACACCTCGTCGATAGCCTCGCCGACGGCACCGTTGCGAGCGACGAGATGCTTGATCGCAACCGCCGCCAGATCATCGGCGCGCATGCGCGATAGACCGCCCTCGAACCGGCCGATGGGCGTTCTCACAAAATCGCAAATGAATGCTTCTTTCATAGGTTCTAGACGTGGGCTCGCTTGAAGAGGCTCACCAGTTCTCCCCATGCACGCTCGGCTTGGGGTTCGTTGTATATGGGCTTGCCGGCCGCCAAAGGCATGTCCTTCACGCACCAGCCGTGCAAGCAGCCTTCATAGACTTCGGTTTTCGCCTGCAGCTTGGCCGCAGCGAAGGCTGCGTTCAGTTTGGCCTTCGCATCGGGCTGCCGCTGATCATCGTTCATCGCAATACCGAAGTAGAACTGCGCCTTCATCTTCGGCACCAGCAAGTGCGGGCTATCCGGCTTGTCGGTCACCAGCCCGCCGCCGTGAAACGATGCGCCCGCGCCGATGCGCTCGGGGTTGGCGGCGGCGGCCTGCATGGTCATCGGCCCGCCCATGCAATAGCCGAACGCGCCCATCTTGGCGGTCTTATTGACCGAAGGCTGCGAATCCAGGAATTTCACGTACGCCGCAGCGTCTTGCATGACGGCGTCGCTGGTCAATGGCGCGCGCAACAGGTCAATTTTCGCGCGGTCCGCGGCGTTGTTGAAGTCGATATCGGTCGACAGCCCGGGCGGCTTGGCCGTGCGGTAAAAAGGATTGGGCACGAGCACGGTAAAGCCGTCCGCGGCCAACCGCTTCGCCATGTCGCGCATGGTTGGGCGCAGTCCGAATACGTCGGTGAACAGAATGACGCCCGGCCACGCACCTTTCTGCGGATGTATGAGCGCGGCATCGCAGATACCGGCGGGAGTCGTTATCTGCACGTCCGCGTCGACCACCTGTGTCGCGGCGGCGCCCGGCGCTGCGGCTCCCACGGCACCCGTCGCGGCGGTGACGCCGGCGGCGATGGATAGCGCGGTGAACTCGCGGCGTGAAATTGTGTTCGGCTCCTCGGACATATGGGAACTCCCCCTTGAGGTTAATGTGCGCTGTGATCTACGGGCACTGGGTCGACCCGCATTATAGGCCCTGTCAGCCGGCGCTTGAAACACGCGCACCGCCGAGCGCGCGCCGTACGATCAAGGCATCGACCGCGATCAGATCATCGCCGGCGCAAATGATGGGATTGATGTCGGCCTCGAGAATGAGGTCCTGCTGGTCCGCCGCAAACTCCGATAGCCGCACGATGATGTCGGCGAGCCGATCCAGGTTCACCGCTGCGCCTTTGCGAAATCCATCGAACAAGGCGGCGCCCTCGAGCTTGCGCAGCATGCGCAGCGCCTCGTGCGCATTGATGGGTGCCAAGTCGACGGCAGAGTCGCGCAGCAGCTCGACCAGCACGCCGCCGAATCCGGCGACGATCAAGGGCCCGAGGCCCGGTTCGACGCGCACGCCGGCCATGACTTCGATGCCCGGAGGTGCCATGGCCTGCAACAGCACACCACGGATGTCTGCCTGGGGCGCATGCGCCCGAGCGTTGGCCACGACACGGTCGTACGCTGCCCGCAGTTCGGCGCTCGAGCGCACGCCGAGTGCGACGGCTCCCGCCTCCGTCTTGTGCACGATATCAGGCGACTCGACCTTGACCGCCAATGGAAATCCGAGGCTCGCGGCGGCGGCAACGGCAGCATCCGCGGAATCGACGCACACTTCGCGCACCGTCGGAACGCCGTAAAGATCCAGAATGGCCTTCGACTCGCGTTCGGTCAGCTGGTCGCGCGGCGCGTCCGCGATCATGCGCGCGGCCGCGGCCGCCACAGCCGGGTCCGACACTCGAACCACCGCGCGCTCGCCGCGCGCGAGCAGATCGGCGCGATGATGCCATGCGGCCAATACGCCGAAACACCGGTCCATCGAACGGAACAGCGCAACGTGCGGGTCGATCTCCGCTTGCAGCGCACCCGGCCCCTGCAACCATCCGGACATCAGCACATTGCACGTGATCTTGCCGTACTGCTGCGACAGTCTGCTGAAGGCCGACACTCGCGGCATGTGCGATTCGAAAGCAAGCGTCTGCGGCACGACCACGGCGCCATAAGCCGGATCGGACAACAGCGCCTCGCCGCAGGTCCACATGGATTGGGGATTGTTGACCACCTGGCCGGTAACGTCGCAGGGATTGCGCGCGGATCCGAAATCGGGAATGTTCGATTCGAGTACGCGCCTGACTTGCTCGCCGGGTTGCGGCAGGGACACGCCGTGCATTTCGGCTTTGTCGGCGGCCATGATGGCGGCGCCGCCGGAGGCCGCGATCACTGCGATGCCGCGCGCCTTGGGCGGCGGTGCCTTGGCGAAAAACGCAGCGGCCTCCATGAGCCCTTCGAATTCTTCGATCACGATGGCGCCGCCGCGTTCGAATGCCGCGCGGTATGCGCGATCCGAGCCCGCCAGGCTCCCGGTGTGCGAAATCGCCGCCGCCGCACCGAGGGTGCCGGTCGCGATTTTGTTGATCAACAACGGCTTGCCGCTGCGCCATGCGATCTCGGCCGCTTCCAGCAGGCGCTGCGGGTAGTGCATGCCTTCGAAGGCGCAGGCGATGGCTTGACAGGCCGGTTCCTCGGCAAGATAGGCGACCAGATCGGCCACGTCCACATCCGCCTGATTTCCGGCGGAGAACGCGTGACTGACCGATGCGCCGCATTCGATGGCCTGAGCGAGGGACTGCGACAATGCTCCGGACTGGCTGGCGATGCCGACCGAAATGCTGCGCAGCGCGCGTGGCGGCGGATATTCGGAGAACGAAATGCGCGCGCCGCGCAGATAGTTGGCAATTCCCAGGCAGTTCGGACCGAGGATTTTCAAGCCCGATTCGCGTGCAATCCGCCAGAGCCGTTGCTGCTGCTCGATGCGCTCCGGCAGCTGCGTCTCGGCGTAGCCGGACGCATACAGAATGACCCCGCCGGCGCCGGCCCCAGCCGCTTCGCGCACCACGGCTTCCGCGGATTCACGCGGCACCGTGACCGCCACACAATCCGGAACGACCGGCAGCGAGGCGATGGACGGGAAGCAGAGCCGTTCGGCAATCCGTTGGTACTTGGAGTTCACCAAGTAAATTTCACCGTCGAAACCGGCCAGATTGGCGAGCACTCGATCGCCGAACGAGCCGTTCTTGGGAGAGGCGCCGACGATCGCGATGCTCTTCGGATTCAGCACGCGGTCGAGTTCGGCGTGCCGATACACGGGTCTCATCACGCTGAAATCATGTTTCACGTTGGTACTTTTAGTTGCCTAGGCCGGGACACAAGGGTAATACTAATCTGAACCTCGAGGGATCCGGATGGTGATGGACTTGAATGCATTGCAGGGCAAGGTCGCCCTCATCACCGGCGCGGCCAGCGGCATCGGACGCGCCAGCGCATTATTGTTCGCAGCCGCAGGCGCGACGGTCGTGGCGCTGGATCGCGCCTCGGAAGTGGAGGCGACCGTTTCGGCGATCACCTCGAACGGCGGCCGCGCCGTGGCGCTCATCAAGGATTCTTCGGTGGAAGACGATGTCGCCGGCGCGGTGGCCCTGGCGGTGAAAGACTACGGCGGACTCGACGTGTGCTTCGCGAATGCCGGCATCAGCGGCGGCATGGTGCCGTTCTTCGAGGAAACCGCCGAGCGCTGGACGCAGGTTCTCAAGATCAATCTGATCGGTACCTTTCTGGCGGCCAAGCATGCGGCCCTCGCCATGGTCGCGCAGCGGCGCGGCTCGATCATCTGCACGGCTTCCGTGGCCGGACTGCGTTCGGGTGCCGGCGGCCTGCCCTACAGCGCCAGCAAGGCCGGCGTCATCAGTCTCGTTCAAACCGCAGCCAATCAACTCGCCGGCACGGGCGTGCGCATCAATGCCATTTGCCCGGGCCTGATCGAAACCGGAATGACACGGCCGATATTCGAGCAGGCACGCGCACGTGGCAGCGAACGTAAGATCGGGCAGCTCAATCCCCTGCGGCGCGCCGGATCTCCCGATGAGATTGCGCAGACAGCGCTGTTCCTGGCATCCGACGCATCGTCCTATGTCAACGGCCAGGCCATTGCCGTGGACGGGGGTCTGTCCACGTCGCATCCGGTCGTCATTCGGCGCGATTGATCCAGCTTCGTTTCCCGACGACCTTTCTCCCATCCAACATAGAGCCTGTACTGAACAGCACCCCTTATGAAACATGTAAACGCTTTGATCGTCGGCGGCGCGATCGCACTGGCCGCGGGTTCGCTGCCCGCGCGCGCCGCGAACTTCGGTCCTGCCAATCCCTTCTATGCACCGAGCACGCTGCCGTTTCACGCCCCGCCGTTCGACCGGATCAAGGATGAGGACTACCAACCGGCAATCGAAGCCGGAATGGCGCAGCAACTCGCAGAGATCGAGCGCATCGCGAATGATCCCGCCCTGCCTACGTTCGACAATACCTTCGTTGCCATGGAGAAGAGCGGACGCCTGCTGAGCAGAGCCATGGCGGCGTTCGACGGCGTCAGCGAAGCCAATACGAATCCCACTCTGCAAAGCGCGAAGACTGCACTCGCGCCGAAAAGCGCCGCGCACGAAGATGCCATCTATCTCAACAAGAAGCTCTTCCGCCGCATAGCCACGATCTACCGGCAGCGCGCGACGCTCGGGCTCGATGCTGAATCGCTGCGCTTGGTGGAGGTGGTCTACGATGATTTCGTTCACTCCGGCGCAAACCTCGCGGACGCGGACAAGGCGCGGCTCGAGAAGCTGAACGAGGAGGCATCAACCCTTTCCAACGATTTTTCGACCAGGTTGCTGGAAGCGACCAAGAACTCCGCCTATTCGACTGCGGCACGAACCGAGCTTGCGGGGCTCAGCGATGCGGAGCTGTCCGCCGCAGCTCAGGCCGCGCAGAAGCGCAACACCGGGGGCTACGTGATTCCGCTGCAGAACACCACCCAGCAGCCGGTGCTCGCATCCTTGAGCGTTCGTGCGGCCCGCGCCGCCATTTTTCAAAACTCCTGGAATCGCACCGAACACGGCGATGCGAGCGATACCCGGGTCATCGCTGCGCGTCTGGCGGAGCTGCGTGCGCAGCGGGCAAAGCTCCTGGGCTATCCCAGCCACGCCGCGTGGAAGCTCGAGGATCAGATGGCGAAGACGCCGCAGGGTGCCCTGCAATTCATGGACGCCCTGGTGCCGGTCGCCACCGCGAGGGCGGCGAAGGAAGCTGCCGACATCCAGGCCGTGATCGATGCGCAGAAAGGCGGCTTCACGCTCGAGCCGTGGGATTGGGATTTTTACCGCGAGCAGGTGCGCAAGACAAAATATGATCTCAACGATGCGGAGGTCAAACCCTACTTCGAACTGAACCGGGTCCTCGAGGACGGCGTGTTCTACGCGGCCAATCAGCTGTATGGAATCCAATTCAAGGAGCGCAAGGACATCCCCGTCTATCAGCCGGACGTGCGGGTCTTCGAGATAACCGACGCCGACGGCAAGCCCCTGGCGCTCTTCTATTGCGACTACTTCAAGCGCGACAACAAGAACGGCGGTGCATGGATGTCGACGTTCGTCCATCCGTCGCAACTGCTGAGCGACCTTCCCGTCGTCTATAACGTCGCCAACCTGCCGAAACCCGCGGCCGGCGCGCCTGCGCTCATCAGTTTCACCGATGTGACGACCATGTTCCACGAGTTCGGCCATGCGCTTCATGGCATGTTTGCCGACACCCGCTACCCGACGCTCTCCGGGACCACCCCTGCCCGGGATTTCGTCGAGTTTCCCTCGCAATTCAATGAACACTGGGCCCTTTATCCGACCGTCTTCAATCACTATGCACGGCACTACCAGACGGGCGCCGCGATGCCGGAAGCATTGGTGGAGAAAATCAAGAAGGCGAAGAATTTCAACGAAGGTTATAACTTGACGGAAGTACTGGCCGCCGCCGAGCTCGACATGCAATGGCATGCATTGCCGGCGAATGCGCCGCGCCAGGATCCGGACGAATTCGAAAAGCAGGCGCTCGGGAAAACGCATCTCGACATTCGTGCGGTCCCGCCGCGATACCGCTCCAGCTACTTCAGCCATATTTGGGCCGGCGGATATTCCGCGGGCTACTATGCCTACCTCTGGACGCAGATGCTGGATGACGACGCGTACCAGTGGTTCGACGACCACGGCGGACTCAGCCGCGCAAACGGGGACCGCTTTCGCCGGATGATCCTATCGCGCGGCAATACCCAGGATCTGGCGGCGATGTATCAGGCTTGGCGCGGCAAGCCCCCGACCATCGACGCCATGATGAAGTACCGAGGCCTGAGTCCTTAAGAGGCACGGCGTGCCGCTCAGCGCAATCGCTGCAACCTGGCCGCTGCTTCTCGGCATGGGCGTGCTCATGTTGGGAGCGGGCCTACAGAGCACGCTCCTCGGTCTACGCGCCACGCTCGAAGGATTCCCCACTCTGGTGACCGGCACCATCATGTCCTGTTACTACGTGGGCTACGTACTCGGAACCCTGATCGCGCCTCGGTTGTTGCGGCAAGTCGGACACATCCGCGTATTCGCCGCCCTCGCGGCCATCGCCTCGGCTGCGATTCTCGTCCAAGGCTGTTTCATCAATGCCGTCGCTTGGGGCGCCATGCGCCTGGTCTCCGGGGTGTGCTTTGCCGGCATATACGTGGTGGCCGAAAGCTGGCTCAACGATCGCGCAAGCCGCGCGAACCGCGGCAGATTGTTCGCGGTGTACATGCTCATCCTGTATGTCGGACTAGGCGCGGCACAGTTCCTGCTGATCGTATCGAGCCCGCTCACGCCCACCCCGTTCATGCTGGTGTCGGTGCTGATCTCGCTGGCGATGGTTCCGATAGTGGCTTCCGCGCAGCAATTGCCGGAGCGTGCCGTGCCGCGCACGGTGCGCCTGCCCGACCTGTATCGCAATTCGCCGCTCGGCGTGGTGGGCGTCATCGTGTCCGGCCTGATTTCCGCCATCATTTTCTCGATGGGTCCGGTCTATGCCCGGCTCAGCGGCTTGGAAACGACGAACGTCGCCACATTCATGGCGGTGAGCATCCTTGCCGCCGTGGCAACCCAATATCCCGTGGGCCGGATGTCGGATCGAATGGATCGGCGGACGGTGATCGCGGGCGTTTGCGCGGTCGCGACGTTGGTCGCAGCCGGCATCGTTGCGTTCCCCCAGATGCCTCATGGCGCTTTCCTGACTCTCGCGGCCTTGTTCAGCGGGCTCGCTCTGACGCTCTATTCGCTTTCCGTGTCGCATGTCAACGATAAGCTCGAACCTGCGCAGATGGTCGCTGCGAGCAGCGCCCTTCTCCTGTTGAATGGGTCCGCCGCGGCCATCGGTCCCCTGCTCGCGGGCAGCCTGATCACGGCTTTTGGGCCGGCGGCCTACTTCGCAACGCTTGCCGGATTGACCGGTGCGCTCGCGGTCTACGACCTGTGGCGCAAATCGCGGCGCAGACCGGTGCCGCCATCCCAGAAAGGTCCGTTCATCCGCGCACAGCCGCGGGCCTGATCCGCCTCGACGTTGAACTATTATTTGTGCGGCAGTCCCTGGTCTGCTTCACGCAGCCATTCATCCCGATCGGCCGCGGCAGGTAGTGCGAGTGCCGCCTCGCGTGCGCGGGCATAGGTTTCCCGCGCACCGGCGGTGTCTCCCGTCTTGGCCAACGCCTCCGCCAGCGCAAGCAGATTCGGCGGATATAGCGGGCGTAGCGCCACGGCGCGGCGCGCGGCAACCAATCCCGCCTCGGCGTCGCCGGGTCCCAAGGGCCATCCCGGCGCGCGAATCAACACCAGGGCGCGCACACGCGCAGGCCCCGCCTCATCGTAGTTGGGATCCGCCGATTCGGCGCGTCCCAGCGTATCGAGCATGCCGCCCAAGGCCTCGCCCGCACGGGTGGGATGCGCCCGCGCCTCGAGTCCCAGCGCGACCGCGCGTCCGTAAAGACAGGCAGCTGCCTGCGGCTCGCGCGCCAGGCAGGCTTGCGCGTCCCGGCCGGCTTGCGCTGCCAGCTCGCCGCGAATCTTCGAATCGGGTTCGTGATCGCTGCGTTTTGCGTCCGCCTCGATTGCCGCGGCCAATTCCGCGATCGAGGACGGCGCCGCGCTCGGTAGCGTCGGCGCGGGCTGCGGCCGCGTCGCGCATGCGGCGACGGCGAGCATCAGGAGGCCACAGCAGAATCCCTTCGTCATCGAACCGCCTAGTGGGAGGGCGGAAGCTTCGGCATCACGAAACCGTGCAAACGCAACGGGCCCAGTGCATCGACACTCCCCGATGTATGACCCATCTTGATCAGCGCTGTCTGCAGGGCTGATGCACGCCCCGCGGCCACCCGGGAATCGACCACCGCGACGAGGGCAACGGGCAGTTCAGCGGACTGCATCACGGCCTTGAGTTCCGCGGCGAACGGCAGCGTCGGCAGCGCCGCCGCCTGAGTCTGAT
Source organism: uncultured Gammaproteobacteria bacterium (assembly GCA_963779985.1). Taxonomy (GTDB): domain Bacteria; phylum Pseudomonadota; class Gammaproteobacteria; order Steroidobacterales; family Steroidobacteraceae; genus Bog-1198. Next base: position 223,099 of record CAVZZW010000003.1, on the reverse strand, counting down.
CGAGCAAGGCCACGACCGGTTCGCCGGCGGCAACTCTGCGCAAGGCGCTCAGTATTTGTCCCGTCGCCTCGATCTTGACATCCGGCGGCAGCGCCCAGCCTTCGAGAGCGCTGTGCCGCACGAAGTTGGGGGCGTAACCCGCCACGCTGAGGATGGTGTACCCCGACAGCGACGCCGGTCCCGTGACGCGGCCGGACTTTGCAACCAGCGTCCATCGCTGTTGCGGACCCACGTCCGTCACGTCTGCCTGCACGAGCGGGGTCAGATGCAGTTGAGCCGCATGCTCGACGAAAAATGGATACGGGACGAAGGCGAGTACCGCGTCGGCTTGCCGGAGTTTCGCGAGGCCGCCTTCCTCGGTCGGATCGTAGACCGCCACGAGACTTCCCGCGGGCCAGCCAGAGGCAGACACGGCGGCGCCCGCGAATTGATCCACCAGAGGCTGCGCATCGCCGGCTCCGCCCGGATATCCGGGAGCACAGAACACCAGAGTTGCAAGTGCTGCTGCTAACACTGTAGTCATATGTGTTTAGGCTATCATGCTCCGGCGCCAAGAGCCTCCCCCGGCCGAAAGGAACGCGCTTCATCCATGAGTGTGTCTGCTTCTCCCAAGGTCGTTCAACTCTTCCTCCATGTACTGCGGGCGCGAGCCTGGATCGCCGGCGCATTCCTGGTCCTCGCCGCAGCGGGCATCTATGGGGCCATGAGGGTGCCGGATGATCCGGCGATCGAGCGGCTGGTCGTCGCCGGCGATCCCGTCGCCCGCGCCACGCTCGAATTCGATCGCTTGTTTCCCGAGGGCGAGCAGGCTCTCATCATGCTCGAATCACCGGATCCCTTGAGTCTTGCCGCGCTGCGCGCCGCTGACGGTCTCGAGCACCAACTCGCCGCCATTGCGCACATCGAGGCTCACAGTCTTCTCGACCTCTATCGTCGCGGGGGTGCGGCGGGAGAAATCAGCCCCGCCGAAGCAGGGCTGCTGCGCACGTTTGCCACAGGAACGCCGTTGTTCCGCCGAGCGGGACTGCTGGGCGACCACCATCTCGGCATTGCACTCGAGCTCAACGTAAACTCGCCCGCCGAACGTGATCGCGCGCTGGCGGCGATCGATGCGCTCGTTCTACCCCTGGAGGCGTCCGGCGGACCCTTCACCAAGGTTCGGCGCGTCGGATCGTCTTGGCTCGACGCCTGGCTCGAGCGGCAGACCGGCGCGGCGACGGCGCGCTTCATGCCGTTATTCGGCGTTTTTCTGATGACGCTGGTGCTGGTCATCTATCGCTCCTGGCGGGCGCTCGCAGCCATCATTCTCACCCTGGGTACCCTGGTCGCGATTGCCATGGGGCTGGCTCATCTGTTCGGCTGGTCGAACACGGTCATCTCGACCCTGGTTCCGCTGACCGTCATGGTCACGACCACCGCCACGCTCGTGTATGTGCATTCCCGGTACATCGAACCGGACGATTCCCCGACTCTGCTCGATCACCACGCGCGCGCGCTGGCGAATAAATTTTTGCCCTGCACGGCCTCGATGTTTGCGACCGCGGTCGGATTCGGCGCGCTGGCGATTTCGGACATCCGGCCCGTACGCGAGATGGGCCTATGGACCGCGTCCGGGCTCATCGTGGCGTGGATAGGGTGCTTCACCCTGTTTCCGGCGCTGCAATCGCTGCTGCGCACTCCGTTGCGCTCCGAGCAAGCACCGGCCGGCAAGTGGTTCCCGGGCTTCGTCGATGCGCTGGTCCCGGCCAGCCGCCGGTACCGTTGGCCGTTCGTCGGCGGAGCCTTCGTGTTGATGCTGTGCGGAGCGGCCGCATTGTTCGGCATTCCCGGCGTGTTTGCGCCCATTGCACTCGAAATGGACGTGTTGACCTACGTAAATCCCGGCGAGCGCGCGGCGCAGGATACTCGGCATTTCGAGGAGTCCAACGGACTCGATGTGGTCGAGCTGTGGCTGCAGACGCCGGCCGGCCATGCATTGGATCCCGATTTTCTGCGCGCTCTGGAGCAGTTGTCCAGCCGCCTCGACAGCGATCCACGCATCACCGCCATCGACGGTCCGACGTCGGTGCTGCGCTGGGCGCGCTATGTGGAATCAGGATCGGATCAGCTGCCGACAGCGGCGTCCGCCTGGCCGAAGCTCGCGGAGGATCTCGAGCAGATCTTGCTGACCACCCCCGGAGCGCGAAAGTACGTCGATGTGGCCAATCTCGCCAATGTACGGATCAGCATCCGCGGGCGCGCAAAGCTCTTCGGCCGGGTCGGTGAGATGCGCAGCTTCGTGGAGCGCGATTGGGCCGCCGCTCAGGCGGCCGATCCGGCGCTGCGCGCCGTGCGCGGCAGTGTGGTCGGCAAGGGCGTGCTCGGCGCGGAGATCACGCAGCGCCTCCTTCCGACGCTGACCCAAAGCTTCGCACTCACGGCGAGCGTCATTTTCCTCGCCTTCCTGCTGGTGTTTCGCAGCCCGTCCGCCCGGTTGATGACTATGATCCCCTCGTTGTTCGCCATCCTGTCCGTGTTTCTGGTGATGCGTTTGACGGGTATTTCTCTCAATATCGCGACCATCCTCATCGGTTCGACGATATTGGGGGCGACCGAGAACGATCAGATTCACTTTTTCTATCATTTTCAGGAAGGACACGCGGCCGGCACGACCGCGGGGGCTCTGCAGCACGCCATGCTGGTAGCCGGCCGCCCGATTTTATTTGCGACTTTCATCAACGCCAGCGGGTTCCTGGCGCTCGCGCTTTCGGATCTGCCGCCGATGCGCGAGTTCGGCATCGTTGCCTCGTCGGCGTTCGTTCTGGCGTTGCTGGCCGATTTCACCGCATTGCCGGGCGCGTTGTGGATTTTGAGCCGGTTTGATCGCGAGACAGTCCGCTAAAACCCTGTAGCCGGCGGGCCGCTTCGACCAAAACCGCGACCGTTGAGCCGGGAGCAGGCTGATGCCCTGGGGGTCAGCCGTTGACTTTGCGACGTGTATTCTCGAGAAAAAGCCTCGAAATCGAGCTCGGTCGCGCATGAGCGCGGCCGGTGACGGGCAAGGCACAAACCCCCGTCGTCCACCCGTCCTTGCATGGCGGCTGCGAACAGGATTGACTCTCTATCTCTGCCCGCGCATCGGGCACCGGTTGAGGATCACATGCCAGTTCAACAAAGCCAGTGGGTATCGCTGAGTTCCGGCGACCTTGCCGCGGAGGTCAATCCTCTCGGTGCGCAACTGTCCATTCTGCGGGATCGCAGTGGGCATGATCTGCTGTGGGATGGCGAGCCATCGGTGTGGGCCGGGCGTGCGCCGCTCCTGTTTCCCATCATAGGAACGCTCGCCGGAGGCAGCTATCGCCTGGGTTCGCAAACTCGTCCTCTTTCGAGGCATGGCTTCGCACGCGGCATGCTTTTCGACATTGTGGATGCCACCTCCTCAACCGCCGTGTTCAGGCTGAAGGCTGACGAGGCCAGTTTCCGGATGTATCCCTTTCGATTCGAATTGGAGGTCCATTTCGCGCTGGACGGGCCGACGTTGTCAGTGACGACGTACGTCCGCAACGCAGGCGCCGAAGATATGCCGGCGAGTTTCGGCTACCACCCCGCATTTCGTTGGCCGCTGCCGTTCGGCCGAGCACGCTCATCTCATTTCATCGAGTTCACGAACGATGAGCCTGCTCCCATCCGGCGCCTCGGCGCCGATGGATTGATGTCGCCCGAGCGCCATCCGACGCCGATCTCTCTGCGGCGCCTCGCACTCGCGGATGCGCTTTTTCAAGACGACGTCATCATTTTTGATGACATCCGCAGCCGCTCCGTGACCTACGGCGCCGACGACGGACCTCGAATACGGCTGAGCTATCCGGACGCGCCCTATCTTGGCCTCTGGACCAAGCCGGGAGCGGGTTTCATCTGCATAGAGCCTTGGCACGGCATTGCAGACCCGGCGGGGTTTTCCGGAGACTTCCGCGAGAAACCGGGCGTCTTCACCGTGGCGCCCGGCGGCGCATTGCCGATAGAAATGACGATGACGCTGCTGCGAGCTTGACGCGATCGAGTAGCCGCACGATTCAGCGTTACCAGCGCGCTTGCGTGAAATGGACGAACCGCGAACCCATGCTGTAGAGGGACTGCCTCGCGCTGCGTAGCACGGGCACGCGAACGTCCGTCACGGGGAGCGGCAGGTCACTGGCGGAAAGACTACCTACGATGTATTCGGCGAGGAGGCGGCCGAATACGGTACCGGGCGCTATTCCCCGGCCGTTGTAGCCGCTGAAGGAAACGACGTTCGGCGCCAACTTGTGAAAGCGGGGCAGGCTGTTGGTGGTCATGCCAATCTTCCCGAACCAAGCGCGTTCCCAGGTAACTGCACCGAGTTGCGGGAAGATTTTTTTGAGCGCCCTCTTGGCCCACGCCGTATGCACCTTCTCTCCCGCGCCATCCAGCGCGCCCACGCTGCCGAATATCAGGCGTCCGGCGCGGTCCAGGCGGAAGGAAGACAGGATCTTCTGCGTGTCCCACGCGCCCTGTCGTTCAGGGAGAATCGTCGCCAGGGAGCGATCATCGAGGGGCGCCGTCGACAGATTGAAATAGGGGAGGTGCACCTGTTCCTCGTTGATCTCGGGCCACGGTCCGGTGGTGTAGGCATCGGTCGCGACGACAATCCACTTTGACTTGGCTGCTCCCTGATCGGTGCGCACGGTCCAGACGCCGTGATGATGAGTGGCGCTTTGGACGGGGCTGCTCGTGTAGAGCCGCGCGCCCGCATGCAGTGCCGCCCGCGCGAGCCCGCGTACATATCCGAGCGGTTGGATGGTGCCGGCGCGCTGATCCCACAGCGAACCTGTGTAGACATCTGTTCCCAGTTTCGTCGCAGTCTCGACGGCGCTCAGCAGGTGTACCGGGGCTCCTCGCGCCTGCCACTGTGCGGCGCGGCGGGCGAGATCCTCGAGACCGCCGTTGCCGACGGCGCAATGCAGAGTTCCCCTGCGTTCGGGCTCGCATTGGATGCCATACCGATCGATCAGTTCGAACACCAGCGCCGGAGCGTCGCCGAGTACACGCAGCAGCCGCTCTCCGTAATCCGCCCCGAGCGTTGCGCGGACCTCGTCCGGACTCACCCACATGCCGGCGTTGACCAGACCTACGTTGCGCCCGGACCCCCCGAATCCGACGTCAAAGGATTCCAGCACGGCGACGGAGACTCCCGCCAAGGCCAAGTGAAGCGCCGCCGACAAGCCGGTGTAGCCGGCGCCGATCACCACCACATCGGCGGTTACCGGCTCACGAATCGCGGACGTGGTGGGCGGCGGGGGTGCAGTGTCCTCCCACAATCCACGAACCGGGGGGAAGTCGCCGAGTGCCGGGCCGGCGCGCCGCATATTGTTCATCGTTGTGTGGACCGTCAGCCCTCGATCGGCAATAGTCTAAGAGTGAGTAGCCGATGCTACAATCCCACGGTGCAGATCATCGATGCCGCAACCGTCGTTTCGTGCTTGCAACCCGATGCCCTCGTTTCCGCCCTCGAACGAATGTTCCGCGATGGCTGTACCGCGCCGCTCCGCCACCACCACACGGTTCCAGTGCCCGGAAGACCTGACGGGACTTTGTTGCTGATGCCCGCCTGGCGCGCCGGCGCCTATCTCGGAATCAAGGTGGTTACGGTTTTTCCCGGCAACTCGCAGCGAAATCTGCCCGCGGTGGCGGCGTCGTACATTTTGATGAACGCCGATACCGGGGCGGTGCAGGCGATGATCGACGGCGGCGAGCTCACCGCACGGCGGACTGCCGCAACATCCGCGCTCGCCGCACGATATCTGGCGCGCGCAGACGCGAGGATACTCCTGGTGGTCGGCACCGGAAGGGTCGCGCGGCAACTCGCACAATTTTACGTCGCGCTGCGTCCCGGGCTGACCGTGCGCATCTGGGGACGTTCGCCGGCCCGCGCCGCATCGCTCGCCGATGAACTGCGCCGCGGCGGCATCGAGGCGAGCGTCGCGCCGAACCTGTCGGCCGCCGCCGCGGAGTCCGACATCATCTGCGCAGCGACGCTGGCCACCGAACCGCTGATCCACGGCGGCTGGATCCGACCGGGGACACACGTTGACCTCGTCGGCGGCTACACGCCCGCCATGCGCGAAGCCGACGACGCACTGATCGAGAAAGCGCGGGTATTCGTCGACACGCGCGCGGGCGCGATGCACGAGGCCGGCGACATCGTATCCCCTGTCGCGAGCGGAGTGTTGCGCGAGGACGCGGTATGCGACCTGCACGACCTGTGCCGCGGAGTCGAGGTGGGCCGTCGACGCGCGGACGAGATCACCGTGTTCAAGTCGGTCGGCGCAGCCCTCGAGGATCTCGCGGCCGCCATACTGGTCTTCGAGGCGACGGCCCGCCCGACCTGAGCCGCGCTGCGCGGCGCAGTCCCTGGTTCGCGCAAGCCCTGAGCGGCCATTCCCAGCCACTCGTGGCACGCATGCGTCGTACCCTCGCGACGGCGATCATTACTCGGACAGGCTCCTAGGCGGGAACGATCTCGCTGGCGAACAGCGTCTCCTCCGTCGAGATCACGTGTTCCGCCATCAGAAACGCCGCAGCGTTCCACGACTGCCCCGGCATTCCCTTGGGCGCCAGCGTTTTTCCGTGCAGCCATTCCGTAAACGCCCAATTTCGAAGCGCGCAGACACGCGCCAACTTGATCAGTTCCTCTTTTGCCTGCCCGAGCACGGCCCGCCGCGGCGAGTGCCGCGATCCAGAATCCGCCCACCATCGGCCAGATGCCTCCGTTGTGGTACTGCCACACGTAGTTCTGCCGGTGACGCGCCATGTAAGGCCGCCACAGGGCACTGTTTCGTTTGATGGGGCGCGTGACCACCCGCACAGGGTAAGGTTCGTTCACCTGCGCTTTGGTCAGCGCATCGAGCGTCCGCGTACTCGCGCGTGCATCGGCGAGCCCCATGAGAACGGCCAAGACGTTGCCGAACACATCCCCTTCCTCGCCGAAGAACGAGAAATTGACGAAGCTCAGGTACAGGTCACGATTGCGCCCCCGCTTCAACACGTAGTCATTGAGCAGCCGCGCCCGGCGATACTCTGCTATGCCCGCCGAAAACGGATGGAAAAGTCCGTTGAAATTCTCGTGCGTCTCCGCAGTATGCTCGATGCCGTAGAGGCGCTTCACGAGGTACCACAAGGCGTTCGTATACAGCACGAATCCCGATCGCGGCATGATGTCGGCCCAGTCGCTGGCCTCGTTTTGCTGCAACAGAAAGAAACGCTGATGCTCCTGCGCCAGCAGCCACTGAATCGCCAGCTTGACACGCTTGGCATATTGCCGCCGCAGCCCGCCGGGACGGCGGCGCCGATCCAGGAATGCCAGCGCAATCAGCCACCACAAAGTCGAATCGATGCACCCCAGATACCAGAAATCCGCTTCCTGCCTCTGCAGGTCAACGAATTTCGCAATCTGTCCGTTCGGCGCCTGGTGTTCCGCCAGAGTGTGCAAACCCGCCGCGGCCGCACTTTCCAGCAGTTGGTCACCGGACAGCGCCATCCCGATTGCACACACGGCGGCGTCCCGCCCGAATATCGCGGTATAACCGCGTTTACCGGCTCGCGGACCGGGAGAGGCGGCCAGGATGCCGGCGGGCACCAAATTTCGCTTCAATAACTCGATCGACCGGGAATGGCAGCTCTGCAGCAGCGATTCCCCTTCCGAGTGCCGCACGATGCGGCTCACTTCAGACGCTTACTCATCCATGCCACCCATCGCCGGTACACGTCGGTGCTGCGCACGATGTCTTTGGGGAAATGGGTATCCACCGGATACGCATAGAATTCCACATCGACCTTCGCATCCCGCAGCGCGTGATACCACTCGTAGCTGTTCACGAGGGGAACGTTGGGGTCGCCCACGTCACCCATGATCAGAGTCGGGGCGGTCACGTTCTGTGCATAGCTGATCGGCGACTGCTCGCGCCAGACGTCGCGGTATTTCGCCGTCCACGGCGAGCCGCCGAAGAGATACGTGTCGCCCTCCTGGTAGAAGGCAACCGTGTAGTCCATCACCCAGTCCGTCAGCGCCGCGCCCGACACGGCTGCCTTCCACACCGGATAGTGGGCGGTGAGCCACGCCGTCATGTAGCCGCCATACGACCAGCCGCTTACGCCGATACGGTTCTGATCGACCATGCCGAGCTTCTCCACCGCGGCCAGCCCCGCCATCACGTCATTGCCCGGGCCCACGCCGGTGTCGCGGTAAATTGCATGCTGGTAGGCATCGCCGAGATTGGTGCTGCCGCGATAATTCGGCTGGAACACGACGAAGCCGGCTGCCGCCAGCAGCTGCGACAGCGGTGCGAAGCGCAGCGTAGATCCCGACGCCGGGCCGCCGTGGATCACCAGCACCAGTGGGTATTTCTGTCCGCTCTGGTAGCCGACCGGATAGGTCAGCACACCATCTTCGAGAAAGCCGTTCGGTCCCTGCCATTCTATGGATTCGGTGCGGCCGAGCGCAATGCCATCCACGAACGCATTCACATTGGTGAGCCGGCGTGGCTTGGCGCTCACCGAATTCATGACGTACAGCTCACCCGGATGCGTCGCGGTGCCGCCCACGAACGCCACCGCACCGGTCTTGGAGACGCTCAGATCCGGACTCGCGTCCACCTCCCCCAGCTCGAGCTTCTTCGCGGCACCCTGCAGCGGCTGCTCCCACAGCACCGAACGGGTGCCGTCGTTGCCCTCCAGCAGCAGTGCCTTGCCGTCCGGCAGCCAGGCATAAGCATTGAAGTTGCGCGCCAGTGTTTGCGTCACATCGCGAGTTTTGCCGTTTGCCACCACATACACGGCATTGCCGTTGTTCAGGTCGCCGTCGCGGGGCCGCATGTAAGCGAGCGCATCGCTGCCCAATGCATACGAGACTCTCATCGAGCCCTCCGCGGACACCAGCGTGCGCGGTTCGCCGCCGCTTGCATCCACCGTGGCGATGACCGAGTGAAGCGACGGCCCCCAGTACGGCGCGGGAAAGCGCGTGAAGGCAATGCTGCGGCCGTCATGGCTCCATTCCGGCAGCGGCCCAGAGTCCTGCTGATCGGTCTGCAGGCTGAACGTACCCTGCGTGAGCCGCTTCGCCGCACCGCCCGCACTCGGGACCGTCCACAGATGCCATGGCGTCAGCGCGGCGCGAACCAGAAAGTTATTGTCGGTAACTTCGAAGGCATCGTCGTGCTCCTTGAGCGCCTTCGCATTCACGGCATCGTCCGCGGTGATGAAGGCAATCTGCTTGCCGTCGGGGCTCCACGAGAATTCCTCCACGCCGTGCTTCGCTTCCGTGACGCGGATCGGGTCGCCGCCGTTCATCGGCATGACGAACACCTGCACCTGCTTTTCGTCGGAATCCTTGCCGGCATCGTCCTTGGAATTCGAGTCGGCACCCGACTGGTCCTTGGGTGCCGAGTCTTCGGCCAGGAACGCCAGACGCGCGCCGTCCCCCGACCACTTCGGAGACGAGATACCCGTTCGCTTCCAGGTCACCGCGCGCCGCACACCGCTCGCCACATCGACGATGTCGATCTCCTGCTGCGCCTTGTCAGTCTTCCAGTCCGGTGTCGAGACGATCACTGCGATCTGTTTGCCGTCGGGAGAGATCTTAGCCTCGCTCAGGCTGACGATCTTCTGCAGATCGCCAAGCTGAAATGCCGGCGCGCCGGCCGCCGCACCACCCGACAGCGGCCAGGCAAGGACGCAGCAGACCGCCAAATGTAGACACCCTCTGGAATTCATTGGTCATCCCCATGAAGAAAACACACGCGGCATCACCGCCGGCCGATTCGCATGCAAGCGATGCCTGCACGAGGCCGCACGATACCATTTAGGGAGCGGTTGACGCCTTAGTCGTGCGACGGATGGCACGAAATATTCCGCTGCGGTCCGCTTGCCACCGGCGCCGGCCAATGATGGACAACAGTGTCTTGGCGCTATTGGCCTTTATGTTCGCAACGCGGGAAACGGAGTCGAACAGCAGCGGCTCGCCAAGCAATCGGGCGGCCTCGAGAGGAGCGACCGCTTCAAACCCCATGGTCCATTCGGGGAATTCCCGCTCCGCGACTGCCTCCCGGAAAATCCTGCGCATTTGGCGCTGGTCGTGGAAAATCGTGCTGCAAACGCCGTCGACATCGGCCGCTTGGCCTTCGAGCAGCTGCAAAAAGCAGCCGTCAATGTAGAGCATCAATCCCGAAACGTCATTCTTGCGGTTCGCCTTGCGCGCCTCATTGAGGAATTTGACCGTATCGTGCTCGGAAATGCCGGTTGCCACTGAACTTACGTAAATGACCTGGATCAGATCTTCCATAGAAAACACCTCGACGCTGACTAGCGCCAGCTTAAACGTGTCGCTCTGTCATTTTGCGATCGAGGTCTCAGTTCTGCGACGCGTTTGGCGCCGATCGAATAAACCTTGCGCCAAGTCGACAGGCCCCTTGACCTCTTGCAACTGGGCACTGCACCCATGACAGACAGTCAAGGGGATCTACGTCGGCCCTAAGGAAGGACCGTAATTATCAAGACGGGAGACCGGAAGACCACCGTGAGGATTCGCTCGGGGGAGACGACAGATACATCCGCTCGAAAATCTCGACCGGCACCGGCTTGCCAAAGAGATAACCTTGCATTTCGTCGCAGTCCATCAATCGTAGCTGACGCAACTGCTCCTCTGTCTCGACACCTTCCGCCACGGTGTTGAGCTTGAGTTTGTGCGCCAGATTGATGATGACCGAGACCAGTGTCAGTCCATCTGTTCCCGAAGCCATCTGTGTCACGAACGAGCGGTCGATCTTGAGCGTGTCCACGGGTAGTTTTGCCAGGTAGTTGAGCGAGGAGAAGCCAGTGCCGAAATCGTCGATGGCAATCGTGACGCCCAATGCGCGAATCGCACGCAAGCCGACGATGCTGCGATTGACATCCTGCATAATCAGGCTTTCCGTGATCTCCAACTGAAGCCCCGCCGCCGCGTCTGCGGCAACACTGACGGCTTCTTGGATCTCTGCGATGAAGTTTGGATTGCGCAGTTGGAGCGGCGACACATTCACCGCGATGCGCACGGCGGGAAGACCGTCACTTCGCCAACGTTGGTAGTCCTCAATCGCTTTGCGTAGCACCCAACGCCCGACATCGTGGATCAACCCGGTATCTTCGAGGATGGGAATGAAGCGACCGGGCAAGGTTAGGCCGGATACCGGATCATTCCAGCGAATCAATGCCTCCGCCCCCGTCACTTTACCGCTCACGAGGTTTACCTTGGGCTGGTAATGAAGGACGAATTCGTCCCTTTCGAGTGCTCTTCGCAGGCGATTCTCCATGCCTAGACTAGTAGCCACGGTTTCAGTCATTTTCTGTGCGTAAAACAGGTATCGGTCGCGGCTCGTCTTGGCTTTCTTGAGCGCCGCCTCTGCATTCTGAAACAAGGTATCGGCATCAGTGCCGTCATCCGGATAAATGGCGACGCCGATTTTGGCGGCCACGCGGTACACCGCATCATTCAGGCTGAACTCATTGCTCATAAAAGCCGCGATTGTTCTCTCGAGCACCCGCGACACATCGACCTCGTACGAGACCTTGGGCAGCACGACGGCAAAATGGTCTGCATCGATGCGTGCGACGAGATCGATGTTCCCGGCGTTGTGCGCCAACCACTCGGCAACCTGCCTCAGAAGCGCATCACCGGCCGGCCTACCCAGGCTGTCGTTGAGTTTCTTGAACCGTTCCAAATCGATCAGAAACACAGCGATCTTGTGTCCATCGTCGTCGGCCGTCAGCATGGACTGCGTAACGCGTTCGAGAAACGACCGTCGGTTCGGAAGTCCCGTGAGCGCATCGTAGTAATAAAGGCGCTGAAGTCGCTCCTCCCTTTCGAGATGATCTACTGCGAACGCGACATTGTCGGCCAGGTCGGTCAAGAGCAGCAGGCCCGCCGCGTCGAAGAATTCCTGCTTGTTGGTGTACAGCGCGATCACGCCGATTGCATTGCCGGAGACTATCAGCGGAATTACGACTAACGAACGGACACCGGACTCGGCATGCATTTTGTGAAATATGAGACTTTCGTCGTTTCGTACGTCATTGGAGACGATCGCCGCTTTATCTCTGATCGCGCGCGCGGCCAAGGTCTTTCCTGCCAGCGCGCCCTCGCTCGATGAAAAACACTCTTCGATTGCGGACCTGATCGGCCCCTCGACGCCCGCCCAGGCCACCGGGACAATCTTGTTCTCGTTGTAATTGGCGATCGCTATCCACGCCATTTCGAATTCGCCGTCCTCGACCGCAATCTGGCAGGAGCGGTTGAAAAGGTCCGCGCGATCGCGTACTCGCACCATCGATGCGCTGATGCCGGTGACCATTGCGTACACCCGATTGAGGTGCTTGAGCCTATCTTCTGCTCCCTTGCGTTTGGACTGATCCTTGGCCACCCGCCAACCGGAGACGCCTGCGATCAATAGTCCCAGGACGCTTCCCGCGATCAACGCGATTCGCGTCTCGCGATGACGGCTTACGGCAACTGAATTGCGTTCGCGCAGCAGCTGCTGCTCTTCCACCTCCATATCATGGGCCGCTCCGCGAAATGCGTCCAGAATGCGGTCGTCCCGTCCGCTGCGAACGAGCTCCGCCGTATCTGCGGCGGCCGATGCCCCCCGTAATCCAACAGTTGAGTCACCACGTTGAACTACCCGGCGCAGCAAATCGGTGATGATGCTCAGACGATGTTGCTGACGTGGGTTGTCCATCGTCAGTGAGCGCAGGGTTGTCAGTTCGTTATCGGCCGACGATGTATTGGCGCGAGCCCATCGGAGAAAGGAGTCGGCGCCGCTCAACGCGAAATCACGATACCCACTTTCAATATTTTCCACCCCCAAGCGCAGGTTTGCGATATGCGCGAGAACCTCATTCGTATGCTGCGCCCATTGGGCACTTTCAGAGGAAGCGAGATCGCTGCGGTATTCGAGGATTCCCGCGATGAGAAGGAGTGCCATGACCGAGCCGAACGCGGCTTGCACTTTCAGAGTGAGTGGCAATTGAATTTTCATCTAAATCCGTGACAATCAAGGGCCGTTGCGCACGAGAAGGGCCACTGCCTTCGACTCGAACACGCAATCCGCATCGTCCGCGCCACTCGGGCCAACTGTACGCGGCCGGTCGGTTCCTCAGTGAGATTGTCGCCTGATTTAAATGCCCTGGATAGCATTTTGATCGAGGTGAACGTCACGGATCGGATTCAAGTAGGGATGATTTCGGGAATAGCGGCACTGCCGGAAGTGACCATAATCTTGGGGCTCGGACACCTGCGGTAGAGGCAATCCCTGATTTCGGAGGGGTGTGACCTGGTTTTTTGGCTTCGTCTGCCGGGTCAGATCGATCCCGACCGCTTGAGCGCCCGGTAGTGATTCACGAGTTCCACGCCCAGGCGGCGGGGTTCGCAGTCGATGGCCTGCACCCCACTGATCGCAAGCCGCTCGAGCAACCGATCGCGCGCGTGTGCGTATTCCAGCGCGGCCGCGCACTCGAGTACGCTTTCCGGAGTCGCCAAGTCTTGTTCTCCGATCAACGCCACCACCTCTTCGCGCAGGTTCGCGAGAATGACGATGTGCCTCGTGCGCAGCAGCGCGAGGGCGGCTTCGAGTTGCGGCGCGTCCTCATTGCGGCTGTTGGTGATCATCACCACCAACCCGCGCTTTCGCCGTTGCGACAGGCATTCGGTTGCTACGTGCTCGTAATCGGAAAACGTCGCCGTGGCTTGCACGTCGGCAAGATCCGCCATCAAGGCGTTGAGGGTTTGCCGTCCCTTGCGCGGTGCGAAGCGCTTCTGCGCGCCGTCGGCGACGCCAAAGGTCATCGCGCCGACCGCATCACCATGGCTCAAGGCTACGAACGCGAGCAACATCAACGCATTCAGACATTGATCGAAATGTGTCGCACCGATGCCATGCTGCGTATCGTCGGCGCGCATCCTGCGGCCGCAATCGAGCAGTATGATTACATCCTGATCGCGTTCGTCCTGGAACTTGCGAACGATCGGCCGGTCATGCTTCTCTGTCGCCTTCCAGTCGATGTGACGGATCGGATCTCCGGCCCGATAGTCGATCAATTGATCGAAGTCCGTGCCCAATCCGCGGCGTTGCACGGACTTCAGCCCCGCCGATTGGATGCGGCGGTCGCCGGCCAGCCAAGCAAACCGAGCCTGCTCCTCGAAGTTCGGAAACACTCGGCGCGACGCGCTCTCCCCAATCCGCAGATCCAAGTCCAGCAGGCCAAGACGCGAGCGCAGGCGAATCTGACCGGCTTCGAAACGCTGCAAACCGCGCGCTGTGGGAGTCACCTCGATATTCAGCAGTTCGCGCCGCCGCGGGCCCACATCGAAGGGCAGGGGCAATCGGGGCATCATGAGCGAGGGATCGGCATATTCCTGATACCACCCGAGTCGCCGCGAGCCTCCCTGGTTGTCGAGGCTCACCTGCACCATGACCGGCACTCCAATAGCGAATGCGTGGGGCAAATGACGGCGCATTTCGAGGGGTGCGCGGCGCCAATCCAGGACGCTCAGCAGCAGGTCGGCGCCACACACCGCGAACAAGAGCACACCGCCCGCCAGGGCGGCGCCTTCCACGACGGCAGGTTCGATCGATGCACAGGCCAACGCAGTGCAGATCGCAGCGCCGGCCGCAGCGATGGCGATCAGCTGTCTGGATGGAATGACGGCGGTGAACATTCGATCGGCTTACACGCGGGGAGCGGCCGTCGACTCGAGAATCCCGCGGAGCAGATCGTCGATCCGGCGTCCGTCGAGCTGTGCATCGGCGGACAGCACGATGCGGTGGCGCATCACCCCGAGCGCCACCGACTTGATGTCGTCCGGAATCACGAACGAGCGTGCATCCATCAACGCGACGGCTTTGGCGGCCCGCACCAGTGCAATGGGACCGCGCGAACCGGCGCCCATCGCAATGCCGGACCACTCGCGCGTGGCGCGGGCAATGCGTACCGCATAGTCGACCACCGCCGGATCGACATGTTGGCGCGCGGTAAGGTTTTGCAAGGCAAGCACGGCCCTTTCGTTCAAGATGGCGGTCACGCCCGAGAGCGGGAGTTGATCGCCGTTTTGGCCGGTGGTGGTGCGCAATACCACGTCCACCTCTTCCGCCTCGCTCGGATAGTTCATGACGATCTTCAACAGGAAGCGGTCCAGCTGGGCCTCGGGCAACGGGTAGGTGCCCTCGGTTTCGATGGGGTTCTGGGTAGCAAGCACGATGAAGGGCTTGGGCAGGTGCAGAGTCCGGCCTTCCAGTGTCACCTGGTATTCCTGCATGACCTCGAGCAGTGCGCTTTGCGTCTTGGCCGGCGCGCGGTTGATTTCGTCGGCCAACAGCATGTTCGTGAACACCGGGCCGCGCACGATGCGCAGCTCACGTGTCGTGGTGTCGAGGACCGCGTGACCCGTGATGTCCGACGGCATGAGATCGGGCGTGAATTGTATCCGCGCCACGTTCAAGGACATTGCTTGCGCCAGAGCGCGCACCAGCAATGTCTTTCCCAGTCCCGGCACACCCTCGACCAGCACATGCCCCGACACACAGAGCGCGATGATGGTCTGGTCGACGACCGCAGTCTGCCCGACGAGCGCTTTGCCGACGCTGGCGCGCAGCTTCGCCAGCAATTCGCCGGCCCTCAATATTGTATTCGATTCATCGTTCATGCTCGCGCACCTTGGGTTTGAGAACTTGAGAATTCAAATGTCGCCGCGCCTTTTCGAGCAGCATGATTGCTGCCCGCTGCGATTCCGCGCCGCCATCGAGATTTTCACTCAGTGCTTCGCGTAAGGCGCCGGAGTCGAGACCCGTGCGAGCCGCCAACGCGCCGATACGCTGCGCTGCGTCCATCCGATCATAGGATGCAAGCCAGCGGCATGCCGATTGGGTGAGCGCCTGGCACTCGGCCCGGCGCAGGGACGCGAGACGTCGAGTTCGCCATGCGAAGCGCGCTCTGGCACGAATCTGCTCGGCAAGCGATCGGCGCAGCGGCAGCGGCGGCGCAGCGATCGAGCCCGAAGCGCGGCAGGTTGCGCCAGATCGTCAATCCTACGGCAAGCAGACCGCAGACGATCGCGGCCGCCGCGCAACGCCACAACAAAGCCAGCAGGCTTTCCGCATCCACTGGATTGAGAATGTCCACCTGATCGCCGGCCATCAAGGGAATCGAATCGAATACGATGCGCGCATGGTCTCCCCGCAGTAGGCTTTTGTTGCCCATCAAACACTCGCACGCGATCACGGCAATGCTGCCCTTGCCGATATGGATGCGCAGCATCTGAAATCCATACCCGTTCGACAAGGACCACGCCGGCGTGTACTCACTCGAGAACGCCACGCGCATCGATCCTAGACAGGCGCGAAAGGTCCTTCCGCTTTCTCGACCTCCAAGACGCTCCGCGTAGGGTGCGCAGTCGGCATCGGGACCCGTTGTGCGGGATGGAGTGCGGGGCTCGCCATCCTCATCGCCGGATCCGGGCAATGCCATGCCCAATCCGCTCCACGATTGCAGTTTGCGATTGGATAGCAAGGCATTGCGCGACAACAGCAACCGACCGCCGGCTGCAACCCATGCTTCGAGCGCATCAATGTGATCGCGAAGCAGAGCCCCCTGCAAATCGTCAACGAGCAACACACTGTCCGTCGCGGGCAGTGGTTGCAGCGAGGAAACTTGCCGCGTATGAATGGCGAATCCCTGTGCCAGGTGCTCGAAAGTGTAGTAGCGATTGCGCGCGGCCTCGCCCTGCGGGGGATTGTCCACCATGATGTAGTCCCAATAGGTGTGCATGGCAATCCAGACGGTCGCGGCCGCCAATACCACGGCGACCAGCAATTGGAGCGAACGGCTGCTGTTCACGGCGGGGGCGGATCGAAGTAGGTTGAGAACCCTGCGCAGAGCGGAAGGACCGCGTCCGGTGCCACGGCCTCTCCGGCATAGACGACTCTTTGCCAGATCGCCACCAGGTCTGAGAAGTAGCGGGCGCGGGGTTCGTCGAGCGCCCCCTTCAGCGTTTTTAGCACCTCGCGCTCGGTGTGATGGGCGCCGAGGGCAACCCCGAAGCGGTGCACCGCGGACGAAAGAGACGCCCGGTACAAGAGCGACAAGCAGTCGCGCAGGCGGCTCGCACGCAGAAGCTCGAGCGCTGCAGCGCTGACGTCGGTGGGCAACGAATCGGGGTGAATATCGAGATCGAGCACCCGGCGGTTGCCAACGTCGGGTTGGGCGGGAACGTCGAGCGGTGCGCCTGATTTGAGCAGCCGAAGGATCCAAACCGCCGCCATCGCCACCGTTCCGGCGCCGGCAATCCACAGCAACAATCCGGCGAATTGACCGATATAGTCGAACAACCCGATCATCCAATTGGGTGATGCCGGCGCAGGTCGCGGCTGGGACTTGTTGACCCAGCGCAACGTACGGACCTTGGTTTGGCCACCGAGGTTCGGGTCATGACGCAGATCGGCAATGGCGGCCTCGATTGTCGCCGGGGAAATTGCTGTGTTCGCGGGCGACACGGAGTTGACTGCATCGGCGACGGGCGATAGCAGGCCAATCAGCACGACGAGCACAACGGCCTTAGCGCGCGAACGCAAGACGAAACTCCTGTTCGATATCCCAGGCCTCGAGTTCGACGCGCCGATTCAGATACATCCCAAAACCGGCGGCGACGTAAAACGGCTCGAGAAAAAAGACCACCGCCGCGTATTCAACCGTGCTGACCCATGCGTGCGCGGGTCGCCAAAGCGACTGCAGATCGCTCCAAGGGTTGGCGTCCGTGTGCGGCGCAAGCCAAACTTGCAGAAAAAACAAGCTGGCGAACAGCGCGAACTCGGCCGCCCCGAAGGCCTGGGTCGCGGCGCGCGCGACGCCGCGATGGCGCGCGGCGAGCCGACTTATCCGCGCCCGCAGTTCCGGCCCGCGCAGGCCTTCGAGCTGAACGATGGGTTGAGTGAAAGACCTGGACGCGGTCAACCGGCGCAGCGTCAGCGTGGCGGCCAGCCCGTGCCACCACACATCCTCGCGCGCGCGCCACACGTCGAGCGGCGAGGTGGGCCGCTGAACAGTGCGCGCGACAGTACGAACAGGATCGTTCGGTCGAGCCAGGGCTTCGAGATCCAAATCAGCAGGGGCGGCAACCATGAAACAGCTGCGCCAGTCGCGGCGAAAAGGCAGAACAAGGGAACCGCGACCGCGAGATAGCATGTGAACACCGGACGCAGCCAGGATTGCAGGAGCCGAACGCCCAGGTCACAGCCCTCCCAGGTGGTGCGGGGCCGCCACACCACGTCCACTGAGTCATTTTGCATGGGGACGCCGCAAGAAGAAGCAAAGCACCAGAATCCAGCAAAATCCCGCGCAAACGTACTTTGCCGTCGATGTCACCCACGGAGCCGACGACCAGAATGCCTCGACGGCAGCCGCGATCACCAGCATGACCGCGGCGCCGAACACGATCACGCTGGTTTCCCGCGCCGCGAATTCCAATGCCGCGACCCGCGTCAGCCGCCCCGGCAACAATACGGATTGACCGATGCGCAAACCGCCCGCGCCGCACAGGATGATCGCCGTCAATTCGAATGCCGAATGCGTGGCAACGAAGGGAAAGAACGTGCCGCCGTAGCCCAAGGAAGCGACGTAACCGGCGATGCCGCCGCCGAACGCTCCGTTGGCCAGCAGGAAATACAAAGCCCCCAAGCCGAACGCCACTCCCGTCGCGTAGCATTGAAAGGCGATGCCGATGTTGTTCTTGATGTAGAAACCGAACATCAGCCAGTCGCTCGCGATATTGCGCGGCCGGCCGAAGGCCTGCGCTGCGGGACTGTACATCTGCTCGAACTGCACCGCCGTGCTGCGATCGACGATGGACAGGATCAAGTCAGGGTTGAGGTAGGTCGCGATCCCGATCGCGATCGTCGGGATCATGAGAAGCGCCGCCGCGATCACGACGTAGACCCGGAGCCTGCGCACCATGGCCGGAAAATCCTCGAGCAATACTCGAGCGACTCGCGCGAGGCCGGCATCGCTCTGGCGGTAAATGATCTGGTGCGCGCGCGAGGTGATCGAGGACAGGCGTTCGATCACGTGCAACGGAAAGCCGCGCGAGCGGGCAAGCGCCAGATGTTCACAACTTAACCGGTACAGGGCCATGAACCGGTCGGGATCGAGGTGGCGTTGTTCGCGCCCGAGTTCGCCTTCGAGTTCGTTCCAGCTGGCCTGGTTCGCGGCTTGGAAATCGAACGGCGTCACGTCTGCTCCGCCGGATCCCGCCGGTTGAAGCGCCGCTGACCGTGCTGCCAGCGCGCAATCCCGACCAAACGGGCCGTCACGGCTGAGTCTTCGGCGCCCGGCACCGCTTCGGCGGCCAAAGCCGCGATTTCCTCGGCGCGCTCCGGTGTCAGGCGAGTGACGCGCCAGCCGAACGCCGCGATCGCCGTCTGCTGACGGATGGTCAAGGGCACGCGCGGCGGCACGGGCTCCCCGGGGCCGAAATCACCTGTCGGGGACGCCCGCTCGCGATACACGACGAGCGTGCCGGCCGCCAGGTCGCCCAGCCGGCGGGCATCCCGGCGCATCAGCATGGACAGGATCGCGAAGCCGTACAAGAGCGGCAGCATGTCCACCACGCGCATCAAATTGCGGATCAAGCATCCCGCGGGGGTCAGGGGCAAGCCGTTGGCCATCATCACCTGAATGCCCATTGCGCGCTTTCCCGGCGTGGCCGCGCCCGGTGTCAATTCGAAGATGACCGGATAAAGCCACAAAACCAGGAAAAGGATGATCAGCAGCACACCTGTGCCCACACGGCCCCCGGGACCGAGGGCTGCGGCCACGCTGGAAACGATCAAGTAGCGTATCGAGGCGTCGATCAGAAAGGCGATGCATCGCACCGGAAAGCCTGCGGCCCGCATCGAAATCGCGATGCCCTCGGGCGTTTCCGCCGTGATGACCGTGTCGATCGTCGAGATCAAGCTTTGATGACGATGGTATCGGCGATGCGGTCGTGCACCGTTCGTCGCGACTCGCTGAATATCATCAGAGAGTCGACCAGGGAATAAAGGGAACCCAAGATGGGAACGAGCGTCAGCAAGGTATTGCAGACATAGCGCAGAAAAAAGACTCGAAACAACGATACCGGCGATCCGTCGACGCGCACGACTTTGATGCCCAGCAGCTTCTTGCCGATCGTCTGACCATTCCGCGCCAATAATATGAGATCGATTGCGAGCACGACCAGCGCACCGAGAACGCCAACATAAAACCAACCGCCGGTTTTTGCGAGACTGATCCAGATCGCAATTGCGTTGCCGCGCCCATGTTGCGCAAGCGTCGCGAAATTCGTGACGTAGGCCGGCGTGAACCAGATGAAGCCGAGAAAGCCATCGAGCGTGACAGCCACCAAACGCGTCAACCTGGATGCTGGTGCGAGCGCTTCGTCGCCACCAACATCTTCGACCGCACTCTTAGGGGGAGCGTATAGGTTGCTCGATTCCGTCGCCATGTTCGCTCCTTGCGCTGGTGGGGAGCATATGATAACCCGATGGCGGCCAGCGGCGGCAACCGATTTGAAATCCTGTGCGCGGCCTCACAGCCGCCGGACGTTTCAGCGGCTTTCGGTGGGTCACGGATCCATGATCGCGCGAGGAGATGAGAAGGACTGCGCTTTACGCGCTTCTATCCCCGGCGCTCGCGCGAGCGCTTCTATCCCCGTTGTTCACGCACGCCGTACTGTGCAAGGAATTCGCGACCGAAGCGACCCGAGGTCGCAGCCTACTCGTGGAAGGTGATCCGAACATCGCGGCAGCAACACAGCAGAAGCTGCCGGGAGTTCGGTATCAAATATATCGTTGCGGAAAGCGATCAAAAGGTGAAACGACCACCAATAGTCGGAGCTAGGTTGCTGTTGAAGTTATAGGGGACGCCGGGGCCGTGAGGAATAGCGATGGCCAAGCCCCCGCTCACGTCGGAATACGCAATGCCTGCATATACGTCGAACCGCTTGGTGAAGTGATGATCCGTATAGAGCGACACTTCGTTGAGGGTGCCCGCGCAGGAACTGCGGAAACCGGCGGCGGGCGAACAGGTCGACGGAACACGGAAGTCGTTCTGAAGCATATGATACCAGGACAAGGTGATGTCGGTTTTGCTGTCGTAAGCGTATTTCACGCCCGTCCACCAGACCTGCACGATCCTGGGCGAATCAAGATTGTTGTCTTCGACGCCGCTCAAGAGATAACCGCCCTGAGCCGAGGCGCCAATACCCAACGGGTTCGACGGGTTAGTCAGCCGGATGTGTTCGTAACCGCCAAAGAACTTGAACTGCTCCCAGGTATATTTTGCTGCAGCCATGAGGGCGCTGTTGTCGGTCACGATGCCATATTCGGTGTTGTCCGTTCCGATCACATTGACCCCGGTGATGGGGTGCGTATTGATGCTATTGAGGGTCGACTGATAGGGTGCCGACGGACTTCCAGGCCCCAGCAAGGGGTTGAGTACGCTGATCGCCTGGTTGTAACGTTGGTAGACGATGTCCGCGGAGAAACCGCCGTACTCTGCGCCAATATCGAATCCAAAGGCGGAGTTATGCGCCTGTTCCGAGGTACAGGTGGCGGCAGTCCAGGTTGGGGAGGCGGAGTAGCAGCCACCCGAACCGTCGACGAATTTATACATCGCACCGAAATGGACCGGACCATAGGCGACGCGATATTTCACCGCCTCGTCCCAGCGGGTGTCCTGCGTGTCGCCGCCGCCGGCCGTCAGTCCGTTATAGCCGATGAACGAAAAGGAATAGGCGCCGCCGGCCGGATCGTAAGCGAGCACCACATCAGTACCGAGCGCGCGCTGACGACCGAAGGTCAGCGTGCCGAAATGTGTGGACGATATGCCCCCATAGAATTCGTCATTGATGGTTTGGCCCGCGCGCGCGCCGTCGCCGGTTTCCGAATAGCTGCCCCTGGGTAGACCGTTGTTCGTGGTGTTGGTGGCTGCCTGGTTGGCGAGCAGGCCGGACTGCGGATTGATGCCGGTCGACGCGTTGAACACGGCGTACCAGCCGTCCAGAAACTCTATTTTGCCCTTGATGCCCAGACCCGTCTGCTGCAGGTTGTTCGGCGCGAGAAGGAACTGGGAGTGATTGCCGTTCCGGTTGACCAGCGATTCGCCTTCATAGTTGAAGCCATTTTCCGGCAAGCCATGGCTGACCCAGCCCACGCCGACGTCATACACGCCGTACAGAGTGATGCCGTTCCAGGTCAACGAACAATCGGTGGCGACGAACTCATGAACACTCGCGCAGCCTGCGGAGCTGGGCGGAGCGGCCGGAGCCGGTGCGGCGGTTGGAAGATCGGCGGGCTCCGCGTGCGCGCCGCCCGCGATTGCGCTCATGGCCACCAAGGCCAGGACTGAATTTTTCAAGGTAATCATTCTCCAAGCCAGCGGTTATCGCTATCAGTTAATTCGCTATATCCAATGATATATAGCCGAGTTGCGCTCGTAAAGCGCAATCTCCCGATTGGGGCGAGCTAGCAGATAGGGATCTTTGCAAACGGGAGCGCGCTGCAAAATGATTTACATGGGATCTATCACGGCCGCCACACAGCAGCAGGCGCGCCCAGTCGCTGGTCAGTCGGCCGCGACTTTGTCCGCCAGCTTCTCGCGAAGCTTTTCACGCATGCGAAAGACAAAAGATTTTCCTTCGCGATACTTCTCGAGAACTCCTAAATCAACCAGATCCAGAAGATCCGTCCGCGCCGTCTCATAGGTGACTTGATGCGCGTTCCGATGTTCCTGGATGCGATACACGAGATGTGCCTGCTTTAGAAAGCGCTCCACTACCGCAATCTGTCGATGGTTGAGCTTACCTTTGAGTTTCGGAGAAGACGCGATGAGGCGCCGCGTGTCGGCGATCTCCCGGGTCTTCTCCGAAAGGTACGTGTGCAGCGCCTCGATGGCGGCGCAAATGATATTGAGCTGATGCTCGATGAAATATGTGAGGTCACTATCATCCGTTTCGGTGTAAAGGTAGGCTCTCGCATATTTAGCCGGCGACTTTTTTATCACGCGAGAAATGGAGGTAAACTCAATCAACCAATAGCCGCTCTTTGCCATTGACCAATAAAATAGTGCCCGCGCGGTTCGCCCTGCCGAAAGTGCCGCCGCCTCCGGAATTCACGACACGCCGTCGAAGAAATGGCGACCTATATTTGCCTCCAATCAATCGGGTGCCGAATATCCAGCAGAGGAATTACCTCGTGGACGGCTTCTGGATTTTTCTGAGCGGCGCCCGTGTTGAACAACACGATTTTCTCGTGGGGTTTTATGTCACCCTTGGCGAGCAGCATCTCGAGCCCTCCGAGGCACACGGCGGTTTCGGGACAAATCGATAGGCCTTCGAGCGATATGGCCTTTTTCATCCAAGGCTCGATGCTGCTCTCAGGCACCGCCAGGGCAGTTCCACCGCTCGCGCGTACCGCATCGAGAATCATAAAGTCCCCGACCGCCACCGGCACTCGCACACCGCTGGCGATGGTCTGCGCGTTCTCGAACTTCGGCGCGAACCTCTCGCCCCGCTCGAACGCCCGGGCGATCGGCGCGCATCCATCACTCTGGCAGGAAATCATTCGCGGCTTGCGTGATGATCTCAGCCAGCCGAGCTGCTCGAGTTCCGCAAAGGCCTTCCACATGCCGATGAGGCCTGTTCCTCCGCCCGTCGGGTACAGAATGACGTCGGGGAGCTCCCAATGGAGCTGCTCCGCCAGCTCCAACCCCATGGTCTTCTTGCCCTCTATTCGATAGGGCTCTTTCAGGGTCGACAGATCGAACCAATTCTTCTCGGTTTTACCCTCCCCCACGATCCTCCCGCAATCATTGATCAGACCGTTGACATGGAACGTCTTTGCGCCCGCCAACCAGCATTCCTTCGCGTTAATGGAAGGCGTGTCCTGCGGCATGAACACATAGGCTTCCATACCCGCGCGTGCGGCGTAGGCCGCCATCGCGCCGCCGGCGTTTCCCGCGGTGGGAGCAGCGACCCGACTGATGCCCAATTCGCGGGCTTTGCTGATTGCCATGGCCATGCCGCGCGCCTTGAAGCTACCGGTCGGTAAACGGCTCTCATCCTTGATGAGGATCTCGTCCGTGCCAAACGCGGCAGCGAGGCGCGGCGCCGACACGAGCGGTGTCATGGTTTCTTCCAGTGAAACGATGTTGTTCGGATCCTTGACGGGCAATAATTCGTGGTATCGCCACATCGTCTGGGGACGCGACGCCAAGTCGCTTCGCAGCACAGCCTTCTTCACGGCGTTCAAATCGTAGCGCACCCACAAAGGCCGTTGACAGCTCACACACAGGCCGTGCACGAGATTTGCGTCGTAACGCTGGAAACAATTGGCACACTCCAGGTGAGTGACGTAGTCGCTCATTGATCTATCGCTCCTTAGGCTGTTCACAATACCGGTTCCACCTTGCCTGCACGCCGCCTCCCTGCCGCGTACAGCAAGGTGCCCAACAATATCAAAATCGCCACGTCGCGGCTCTCGATCCAAGACGAGCTGGCGAGCAACCAGGCAATCATCAGCACCGCTGCACAAGGAATGCTCGAGCCTCCCGGCAATACAAACTGAGCGGCGGGCACTCCCTCCGTTCGTCGAAGCTTCGGTAGCGATGCGCAACTCACGCCAAACACCAAGAGGCGGGATATGGTGCTCACGGTAAGCAGGTACACGAAGCTGCTGCTCAGGGTGAGCGCAAGCACGAGAACACCGCTGAGCAGGACCGCCACGTGCGGTGTGCGGTACCGAGGATGGACGCTGCCAAGAACTCGGGGAACCTGTCCCGCCAGTGCCATCGCGTAGGGTACGCGCGAGACCGTAAGCATGGTGACATTGAGAGTGCCGAGCATGGATACCAGCGCACCGATGGTGATCAGCGTTGCCCCGGCCGGCCCCAGAAAGGTGCGGGCTGCATCCACGACGGGTCGTTCCGAAGCGGCTAACTGCGGCAGGGTACCGATGCACACCACTTGGATCAGCAGATAGAGAATCGCGACGGCGGAAAGCCCCGCGATGAGCGCAAACGGCAAATCGCGTTGCGGGTTACGAGTCTCGCCCGCCGTGACCACCACACTCTCCCATCCCACCATCGCAAACCCAAGGATGAGCACTGCCTGCGCGAAATGGCCCAAGGCCGGCGGACCGGTTTGCGAAAAGCGCGTTGGGTCAAGGTGCATAACACCGAACGCTACGAATATGAGCAGAGGCAACAGTTTTCCAACGGTAATGATGTTGCCGAACAGCACAGCGCGCTTGATGCCAACATAATGAATGAAGGTCAGCGTTCCAATCACCACCACAGCGGCGATGACTCGTCCTTCGCCATCGTTGATGTTCGGGCTGAAATAGGCTGCATACTGCAACAAGAGGCTGCATATGGCACAACACCCGGTCACTCTTGCAACCCAAAGAATCCAGCCAGTCAAGAAACCCGCGAACGGGCCGAACGCGGTGGCGGCGTAAACCAATGGACCGCCCGTTTGTGTGAAGCGGCTGGAAACCTCGGCGAAGCATAGGATGACCAGGCCGATGATGGCGGCGCAGGCGACGATTGCCCAGAGACCATTCACACCAATCAGCACGTGCACCTTGGCCGGCAGGCCGAAGATCCCGGCACCCACGATTCCATTGATCACAAGAGCCAGAAGATCCCACCGACCAATGGCGCGCAACAACCCTCGATCGCCGATGGCATCCATTGAATATCTGACATTGTTTATCGGACGAGCATTCTACATTGCAATGCAAGCAGAACCTATCGCCGACCCCATCGCGACAGCCGACGGATGACGCTTTCTGAGCTAAACGAGCGCCTCGCGCGAGCTTTTCACCCGCACCACGCGCATCGGCAGGCTTGGCACTTCGCGATCGGCCACATCGAGATTCCACCGGGTCGAGCCTTCCGCCTGGTCCGGGCATTGCGTAAACCCAAGCTTGGCGTAGTGATCTTCGACTAGCCGATTGCGATCGGTGGGTCGATAGGTGCCGGTGATCTGCGTAATACCCAGCTCGCGCGCATGGAGCAGGAGCTCCTGCAGCACAGCCTGCTCGACGCGCCGCCCCAGAACCCGGCAACTCATGAGCCACGTATCGATTTCCCAACGATGCGACTCGCGGCGACAGATGATCACACTGATCATGCCGTTGTCCCCGAACGTGTCGACCAACCGCACTTGAAGCGTGAAGCAATTCGGATCCGCCTCGATTTCCCCGACTTGCGCTTCGCTGTAGCGCCGCGTGGTTAGATTGAATTGGTTGGATTTACTGATGAGCTGGGCAATACGCGCCCGGCCGATTTCGTCGAATGGTTGGAACGTGATCGTCATGTCGAGCGTCTCGAGATAAGCGTCGATGTCGCCGGTGGCGCGCTGCAAGGCGACGCGGCGCGCGTTGTGCTGATAAAATTCAGCGCGCTGCTGATCCTCCGGAGAAAACGTAATCGCTTCGAAGTACCCTGCCGCGAGTAAAGTTCGCGCATACAGTGCCGGGTCCTCGGGCAGCTCCGGTACGGCGACTTCGGGCAGCATGTCGCGCACCAAACGCCGCTCTGCCGGGTTATCGTCCAAAAATACGAACGACTCGAGCCCGAGCGAGAGTTCCCCGGCAATCGCCTGGATGTTGGTTGCCTTATCGTTCCAATTCGCCTGGAATACCGCCACATGGTTTTCGCGCAGCAGCATCTCCGGATGGTACTGAAACGGCAGCCGAGCGATCTCGTCACTATTCTTCGACGACACCGCAAGCACGATGCCTCGTTCTCGGAGTGCTAGTGCAGTACGTTGTGTTCCCAGGAAGGCTTCTCCCTGGGGATCGCCCTGCCCTAGCACGATACCGTCGAGTCCATCATCACCGATGACTCCTCCCCAAAGCGTGTTATCCAAGTCCAACACCAGGCAGCGCCGACTCTTACCGCGCATGGCGGCGATCAAACGGCAGGTAAAATCCGCGTAAATGGGCAGGAAGGCATTGGCAAATGGAATCTTGCCGATGTTCCACAGGGTCGGATCGTGCCAGGCTGACAGTCCCACGGTTTCGGCCAGCCCCGCAACATCGAGCAGCAAGTCTTCTTTGCCGGCCAATTCCACCGCCAGCCTGCGGTTGAAGACGTCGATCACATGGCGGCGGGTGCCGGAAAGCGCCAGATCGAGACTGCCGAAAGTGGACTCCACCGGTCTCGCAAGTGTCTGGAAGATACAGCCGGCGCCGGAATTTTTTCGTAGCGCGTCACGTACCACGCGCAATTCATCGAGCGCAGCCGCCACCACTTCATCAACCGCGCTGATATCACCCACCGGGGCGTCGAGCGGCAGCCCGCGATAGTCCAGCGCCACGAGCACGGCATCGGGGCGGGCTTTATTGATCATCGAGTCGGCGGCCAGCGCTTCCTGCATGACCTGACCGTAGTTCGTCTCGATGCATTCGAGCGCGATGCCGTGGCGAGCTGCCGTGGCCACCAACGCCGGTACCATGAAGTGCACCGTTGCATTGCTGACGATGCCGAGTCGAAAGGGCGTCAGCGGGCGTAATGCGTCCGATCGGCTGCGCACCGCTTCTATCGAATTGGCAAGCCGGCCAAGCTTATTTTCGTCGAGCCCGAATGAGGCCAAGGCGCGCACCTCGCGGCCGACCTCCCCCGCCGCTCCGCGCAGCGCCCGGCAACGCGCGGCGAAATCATCGGGCGGCCGAGGCAGCCATTCCAGTTCCGTGTACAGCGATTCGCTCATGTCGATGCCGATACCTAGCGCGCAACGGCCTGGTCTTGCTTGAACTTCGTGAGCGCAACTAGGTCGCCGACATTCTTCAGTCGATTCATCTCGACAGGTGAGAACTTGACCCCGAACTTTTTTTGCACCGATAGAATCAGCCGGATGTGCGCAAGGCTGTCCCACCCCTCGACGTCGTTGGCCGTGAACTCGGGCTTCAGCACCAGCTCATCGTCGTCAAACACTTCGCGAAATACCGTGGTCAAACCAGTCAAAATTGGATCTTCCATACAGGCTCCGTTTATGACGCCTGGCGGCGCGAGGGCGCCCCGGCAATGATTTCGATGATGCCCACTCCGGTGATGCTGTAAAACGAGACCTCCATGTCATCGAACAGCAGTGCTGGCTGAGCCAGCCCTAGTGGCAGTACTTCCAACCCCGCCTCTTCCAGCGCCGCCACCGAGCGCTCGACATCCGCCGACGTGTAGCAGAGGTGATAGATCATGCTGTCGTTCCGCTTCAGCATTCGATCTATCGGCGAGGCCTCCGTCCCGGGCCAAATCACCTCGACATCGGGCATACGATCATGATGTCGCATCGCCAGATTGACTTTCTGCAGAGGATCGTAGCAAGTGCTTCCGGCACTGTATCCGAGGTCCTCGAGATAGCGGAACGCGGCTTCGGGAGACCTGACAGCGAGCCCGAAATGATGAAACTCGAGGCCATAGCGGTTCATGGATGCTCCACGAGAGCCGCGACGCGCGCCGCCCACTGCTCCGTGACGCGCGGCTTTGGGTGAACTTCGTCCGAGAAATCAAGATCGCCGTCGAGGCCGGTCATCTCCAGATAGGCGATTCCATCCTTTCCCTCGAGGTCGGAGAGCAACGCTTGCTTTTGTCTCGAGTAATCCGCGTAAAAGGGCGAACGCTGTGCGTGCCAATGCGGTAGTGGCAGATCGACGAGCACTACCCTACTGCCTCGATCGAGTATCTTAGCGATCAAATTTCGCAGTACCTCGAACTGCTCCGGAGCGATCGGACCATCGCTGTGCATCTGTTCCCGCCAGTACTTCAAGGCGGCTTCCTTGTCGGTTTCGGAGAGCACGGTGGCGTTGCGATCGGCGTCGGTACGGGCAGGTGCCCGGCCGAACAAACGGTCGCGCAACTCTTTGCTGGCGAGACGCGATACCTGATCGAACACCAAGTAAGGCTGGATCAGTGTTACGCCAAGCGACAATTCATCCGCGGGCAGCACTCGCGCGGGCCCCCTATCGGTACGCCGGTAAAAGCCGTAACGATAGCGCTCGATGTCTATATCCGTGTCGCCTTGGTGGCGATCCGGCGTATCCCACCGGAAGCGATCTTGCGTGAACATGCCGTACCAAATACCGATGACAAAAGTGGTTTGCTTGCGCACCCTGGAGTCTTGCAATTCCTGCACCAGATCGACCACCTGTGCGACCTGAGTCATGTTTGATCCATTCACGGATAGGTTATCGACTTCGGTGTTTGACAGCAGTCGCTGCAACTCGCGCTGCTTGAATCCGACAGAGGAATTCGACGCACCCACGATGACGATGCGCGGTTCATCGGGTCTTCGCGCCGCGCGGTTCAAAAACACATACTTCGGATCGGTGGTGAAAATCGTGGCGCCGGCAAGACTGGAGTCGAGTCCCTCTCGTTGCGGCTGCACCGGCATCAGCACGATGGACAAGGCCAACAGAACCGCATACACGCCGGCCAGCGCGAACAGCAGGTAGAGCCCCTGTTTTAGGATGGCGCGCATATCAGAATGCCTTGTAGACAAATTCGGGGGCTTTGTGGAAGAACGACCCCACCGCGAATATCAACAACACCTCGCTCGCCAGGACGAGATTTCGTGTAACCACTCCGGTCACACCGGTTCGATCGAGTCGAGGCGCCAGGCTCACCAGCATGCGCCCCGCGTTATCGACCAGTACACCGCCCACAGCGGCACAGATTGTCGTTCCGAAAAGCGCCAGCCCAAGGCCGCCCGCCCCCAATCGATGCGCCAGCCGGATGAGCTGATCCATGTTGACCCACAGACCCGTGACCGCCAGGGCGAAGAAGGCGAACATCAGGCCACGCGCCAGACTCGCGTACGCGAAGGAATCGCCGACCGACTTGTAGCGTTTCTTGCCGAGCCGCTTGGTCATGAATACCTGCCAGAGCTTGTTGAGGCTCGCGCCCGCCCCCATGACCAATCCATAAATCACGAACACGCCGGTCGAGCCGTGCCACACCCCCATCACAAAGAATGTGACGAAGAACGCGATGACCCCGAGGTACGGCAGCAGCGCCGGCGCCGTCACCCGCGCGGCCAGATACGTCATCAGCGGATTGAACAAGTACGTCTTGAACCACTCCGACAGCGTCATGTGCCAACGGGCCCAAAATTCGAAAATGTTGCGCGCCGAAAATGGCCGGTTGAAGTTTTCAGGCAGATTCTGGCCCAGAAGCCAGCCGATGCCGATCACGATATCCATGTAGCCTGAGAAGTTGTAGTACAGGTAAAACGTATAGGTGACCGCGCTGGCCGCGTACTGCGCGACGTAGCGCCCGCCATGCATCGTGGTGGCTTCGGCCAGCACCACACCGGACAAATTCGCGAATAGGAAATTGGCGATCGCCGAAATCACGGCAAGTTTGACGAAACCTTTGATGATTCGGCGCATGGCCGAGAACGCCAGCGCCTCGTCGACCTTCCGGGTCAGCTGCCCAAGATCGGCCAGGTACTCGTTGGAACGTTGAATCGGACCCGATACGAAGCACAGGAAATTGCAGGTGAAGTTGCAGAAATTCAGCACGCTCAAGCGAGCGTCCTGCTCACCGCCGGCGCTGTCGATCACCATTTGCAAAATGCGGAACAGAATGTAGGAGAGCCCGATCTGCAGGTATAGAAACGGCAGGTCGATGCCGGCAGGCAGGAATGTATAGCGCTTGAGCACCACGAACACAGAAACGATCAATACAACCGACGAGCCTAAGACCCAGGGCTTTCGCCAACGCGCGACCCACCGCGTCGCTGCGTAGCCCAACATGAGAAAACCGGCCAGCGGCACAAGCTGTTCCGGAGATCGGACAAAGCTGGAGAGAAACAACAGATTGGCGATCAACAACACCCACTGCCGGAAAGCGAAGGAGCCCCAGGCGTTGAACGCGAGTACGCTGGCCGCAACGAACGCGAGATAAAGAGTCGATGTGAAATCCATGACGAGTGAGGCGGTTTAGCTCTTATGGGCCGTAACCCTGACTGATTTAACGATCATGTCCGCCGGGTAGTCGCCTTGAATGAGATCGGAACCCGCGGACAGCCGCTCGGGGGAGACACCATCGATCGGCCCTACATTCAATTCGTTGAATGGCCATTTGCCGCCAACTGCAAAATTGACGATCAAATACATGTTCTGCTGCAGCGAGGGTGGTGTGGGCTGCTGCCAGAGCGTTCTGCCATCGAGCAACCCGGTCAAGGTCTCCGGCGTCCAGTCCAGGCCATACTCGTGAAAGGCTCCTGACGGATCAACGCCCAAATCCATCCATTGGCTAAACTTTCCCGGTCTCCCCCTTGGGTACCAGCACCCCATAGTGCAGTTGCTGCTGATGCCTGCCCCATGGCATGGCTTCGAAAATATCGATTTCAGGCGGCCATTTGTGGGACTCGGGCAAGAGCCACAGCCCCGGCCATGAACCCTTGGCCGACGGCAGCTTGGCGATCACACGGATATGCCCAAAAGTAAAGGATGCTCGTGATAGCAACATACCGGAGCCGAAACGCCGATAGCCACCGACTTGATAGGCCGCCTGCTGCTCGGCGTTCAACAATGAGGCCTTGATATGCAGACCATCAGGCTGAATGGAAAAAGGATCGTAGCGTAGGCTGGCGGGAACAGCGTTGCCCTTGACCTTGGTGGTCAAGGAGGTCACATAAGTTTGGCATTCGGAATTTCCTCCAAGCCAATTGGTACCATCTCCATAGCTGTCCGGCCACTTGGTACCGGGCCAGAATGTGAAAGCCCATTTGCCGGCATCAGGATAAAGTTTTTTTCCGACATCAGGAATTGTAATTTCTACACCACGAAAATCATCTTCAATGATGATGATGTCAGTTTTGGATGATGCCGCAAGGGCACGCAGCGTCGGCGACAGCGCACCAGTACCCGCTGCCGTGTAATAAAGAAAATCACGACGCTTCATACGATTCACTCACCTGTTCCGTCAACGGCGGACACTGCAAATAGGCCGTAATATGCAACCTTTTTACCATTCACGCCGAACAAATTCAGAAAATTTGTGTTGGCAAACGCCGACAAGCGCGACGCGTAGTATGCTTCGGTCGTAACCGCTTGGAGAGTGCTCGTTGATCACGCTCATTGTCCCCACCCGCAATCGTGCGCACACCTTGCGGCTGGTGGCGCCCAGCTATTTTTCTCAGGATGACGTCAACGAATTAATTTTCGTCAACGACGCCGGCGATGACGACACACCTGCCGTCATCAACGAGATTGCGCAGCGCTTTTCGCACAAGCGCTTGCTCATCCTGAACAACGCCACGCGCCTCGGAGCCTCTCAGTCGCGCAATATCGGAATCGCGGCCAGCACCAATGACTACATCTTGTTTTGCGATGACGACGAATACCTGGAGGCGGGATACGCGCGCAGCCTGTTGCAAAAACTGCATGCACTCGATGCAGCTGCCGTTTCCGGGCGTCGGATCTACATGCAGCCGGGCGAGGATCAGACGCAGGCCCTGCGCCGCTTCGGCCGGGGCTTGCGCGCCGGCAAACCTTTCCGGCCATTGATCTGCGAATATGTGAATGGCGCGAGGTTCTCCGGCGACATCTCGATGCCGATCACCAACGCCGTCATCCTCACGAAGAGGAGTCTGCTGCTGCAATTTCCTTTCGATGATCATTACGCCAAAGGCAATGGCTATCGCGAGGAGACGGACTATCAAATGAATCTCTTCGTGAACGGATTCAGTATCCATGTCACCAACGAATGCCACAGCTTTCATTTGCCTCTGTCACAGGTTCGGACCGGAGGCCAGCGAACTCGTCGGCTCCAGCGGCTCCATTGGTCGATTTACTACACACGATACTTCTATGGAAAGTACTATGAACGCTATGCGCGGCGCCTCGGATTGAGGGCACCGCGCTGGCTCGCGCTCGTTGCATTTGCGATCTTTGCGGCCTACCGCGAAACGCTTCGCCCGGCGCTTCATGCGATGGCGCTGCGGGTATTGTCCCTGCGCTCAGCCGGGCGAACCTGCTCGCCGCGGCCCGAATGTGCGCAGCAGCGAATGAGTTATTTATCGGACAGGACACTAGGAGCCTGTCCGAGCAATGATCGCCGTCGCGAGGGCGACGACTGCGTTCTGACCTTTGTCATTCCCTTGCGCCACCCACAGAACTCACCGGACTGGCCGGCTCTCCAGCGACGACTCGCGCAAACCGTGCGCTCGATTGCCGCTCAAGATGATCCGCGCTGGCGGGCGATCATCGTCGCCAATGAGGGTGCGGAGCTGCCGGCGTTACCGGATAAATTTCATCTGAAGCAGGTGGATTTCCCTCCCAATCCCATGTTCGAACGAGGAGAGCATGGTCTGCAGGCCTTCCGCGACAGCGTGCGCCTCGACAAGGGAAGGCGCGTGCTGGCCGGCATTTTGGCCGCCGACAAGGGCGGCCATGTCATGGTTGTCGACGATGACGATTTCGTCAGCTGCCGCCTGACAGGTTTCGTCGGCGCTCACCGCGAGGGCAACGGCTGGTATGTGCAGAATGGTTATATTTGGGGAGATGGCGGCAAATTGATCTACGAATACCCCCATTTTTCACAATTTTGCGGAACCTCGCACATCGTAAAGACGGCCCTCTATGAACTGCCGGCGAGTGTTGCCGAAGCTGATCCTGACGACATCCGCAAACTTTTCGGCAGTCACGTATTTATCCGTGAACATCTCGAGGAGCGAGGCGCGCCTCTCGAGCCGCTGCCCTTTGTAGGCGCCATCTACCGTGTAGGCCACGCGGGCGCGCACAGCCAGTCGCCCGGACTCATCAAACAGGTGTTCTTCGAACGCGCGATACTCAGAAACCCGCTCGAGCTCGTGCAGCGCTTCGCGCGCCTGCGCCTGGTGGGAGCAGAGGTGCGCCACCAGTTCTGGGGTAGCGCGGTAGTCGGCGAGTCCGGCTGAAAGCCGCACCGCACCCCCACGCACCGCTACCGATGTCCCATCCCGACCGGACGATTAACCGCAGCACGACTGCAAAATCCTTGGTGTGGAGTTCGGTCGAGAACGGCGGTCTTGCGGCCATTTCGTTCGTTTCGCTGATCGTCTACTTGCGGCTGCTGTCGGCTGCGGATTTCGGTCTATTTTCGACCGTGCTGGCGCTCGTCGAGTTGTTGGGCGTCTTGGTTACCATGTTGTTTCACAATGCGCTGGTGCAGCGACCGGATGCCACGGAGCTGCACTTCAATACTGCCTTTACCGCCACCATGGCACTCAGCTTCGCGATGGCCATCGGCTGCTGGGTGATGGCGCCATTGTTCGCGGGATGGGTGCATCAGCCCGCGGCTGCTCGAGTACTGATGTGGATGGGGCTGGTATTCCCATGCTTGGGGCTGAGCGCCACACTGGCTGCCCGGCAACGGCGGCACTTTGCCTTTCGCGCGCTGGCGCTGCGCTCCCTCATGGGCCGTGTGATCGGAGGCGGCATTGGAATCGCTGCGGCGTTCATGGGAGCCGGCCTGTGGAGCCTGGTCATTCAGCAAGTCCTCATCGCGGCCATCGGCTCGTTGGTGCTTTGGGTCACAGCCGACGAGACTCCCCGTCTGCAGTTTCGCTGCGGCGAATTCAGGGAAATGATCGGTTTTGGTGTGCTGTCGGTCAGCGGCCTTTTCTTGTCGTCCTCGATCAGACGCGTGTTTACGATATTGGCCTCGGCCTTCCTCGGTGTCGAGGCCGCCGGCTACCTCAACTTGAGCTTCCGCGTTGTAGACATGTTTTGGGCAATTGCGGCCACGGCAGTCTCGCAAGTGGCGCTGCCATTATTGGCCGGGCTGCAATTCGACTCGGCGCGCCTCAAACGTGCCTACCAAGCCTCAACGGCGTTTTCCTGCCTGGCTCTGTATCCCTGCTTCGTAGGCCTCGGCGCCGTCGCGCCGGACCTCGTTCAGCGGCTGTTCGGCCAGCGATGGCTGCCCAGCGCCCCCTACGTGGCAGCTCTCGGCTTCCTGGTTCTTCTGCAGGCCCCACGATTGTTGTTCACGCCTTTGCTGACGGCGCTCGGCAGGCCGCGCGATTCGCTCGTCGGTTTGATTACGGAACTGCTCTTTATGCTCATCGTCTCCTGGACCCTGGGGATGCCCTCCCTGCCGTGGGCCATCGCCATCTGGGTCGCGAGCGAAGGAGTGCTGGTTCTGGTCTCGAGCTGGGTACTCCGGCGGGTGACCGGATATAGTTTTCCCGATCAATTTGCCGGAATCTTGAACCCTTTGCTCGCCACGTTGCTCATGGCCGTCGCGGTCATCGAAGCGCGGCTGCAACTACCCGCCGGGTTCGGGGTGACACTCCGGTTGACCCTGCTCGTGCCATTGGGCGCGGCGATCTTTACCTGTGCCATATGCCTTCTGGATCGCCGCCTCGTCACAGATTTTCTGGCATTCGCGCAAAGCGCCTTCGAACACAAGTGGCAGCGAGCCGGCGCACGTTAGGTGAATGCGCCGCACTCGAGATCGCTCTTGAAATCCTCCAGGCGGTTGACGGTATCATCGAGCGAGCGGTGGTGCGCTTGATCGGAACTCAAAACCCCTTCGCCAGCCGCCAGTTTTGCCAAGTGCTCGCTCGCCAACGCGTGCATTTCATCACTCGATCCTAATCCGATCTTCGCCAGTCGCTTCAAAGCGATTTCGACACCGACGCTGGCATTTAAGCGCCATTGCTGATTGATGCGACGGCCGATCTCCTCAAATCCGGACATCAACACATCCAAATCGTTGAAGTGCATGTGCGCGCCCCGTGCAAGCAGCCTGGATGAAGGGTAACCCGCTGCGTTGGAGTGAACACTCCACTTGAGAAGTGCGTTGCGCAAGTACTCGATCCGGTTGCTGGCGGGAAGGCACCGAGGACTATAGGAGACTCCCAACGAGGCCGCCCAATCCACCCATTTGAACGGCGAGACTTCCCGCGACAGAGCCACGGGTATCCACGGAACGCGAAATGCATCCGCAATGATCGCCGCATGCATGGACTCGGCGATGACCTTTTCCGCGGCGGCAATGCGGCTTACGATGGCTCTGGATTCTTGACATGGATCGACAAACTCTATTCCCAGCCCTTTGCAAATCTTTTGCCAGTGTCCATAACGCACACTCTTCCAGTGGGGAACAAAGATGACGCCATGGCGCTCGGGTGCCTTGAACTCCTGCAGAGTCGCCAGCAAGATGGCCGGGTCCGTCATGGCGAGGCGTTTATCGAGCTTCAATGCGCGAGCGGTCAATGGCCCACGCACGCCGTAGATTCTCCAGTGAGGAGAACTAGCCGATATATCCGGCGGCGCAGCGGTATAACCGGCACCGGCACCGAAAACAATCTTCAGTCTCGCGGCGGGAAGATTCTTGTCGAGGATCGTTCCTATCCCTACAAAAAGGACATCGTCAGCCGCGTCGGCCCACCTCTCCGGAAGCAGTCTGTTCCAGAGCCATTGATTCAACTCGTCACCGAAATTCCCGTGAACCTGCTTTACGAGATGGATCTTCACGGCCTGATCTTGTAGGTCACACTCGCCGTCGCAAGCGTATCGTCGAACGGTAAATTTGGCTGATTGGAGCTGCGCTTATCGTAGCGGCCGGTCAGAGTGAATGTTAGCGAATCCCGGGGAGAGTAGCTCAAGCGCCCTTGCGCCGAGGTCAGCTGGTCGCGGCGTTGCGCGAAAGACAAATAGCTGGGACTGGAACTGAGGTAATCGTGATTCTCTCGGGAGACGATCAATGACAGTGTCACCGATTGCAACGGTGTCCACTTTGGCGCGATGCTGATGCCATTGGAGACGAAATAATCCGACTCCGCGTCGACAAAGGCGGTCAGTTGGCGCCAGCCCGTCAACACCCATTGCAAATTATCGGTCGGCTGCCATTGCAGTGCCGCGCGCCAGATATCCCCGGAGAAAGCCGCAAACCGCGACTCCGGGTAGTCCCTCTTCAGGTAGCCGGCGGCGACATCGAGTTCCGTTGCCGCCGTGAACACGTATTTGACCACGACGCGAGTAGTTTCTTCCCTATAGTCCTGATTGAAGGGTGCGCCGTTCAGCACGAAATCTTGCGGGAAAGTGGCACCGGTATATTGATACTCCAAAGCGACACTGTTCTGGGACGCGGTGACAAATTCAATTCCGGCATTCCCCGCGTTGCTATGGAAGTCGTACAGTTGCTCGGGAACAGCGGTCTGTGAGGTATCCGCACCGGTGAACCCGCCATAGACCGCCCAATGCGGCCCCACTTGATAGCGCACCGTGCCGAAATAGTCTTCCCTTTGTACGACATCGCGTGCGTAGTAGCCTGTGTTTGCAAAATTGGCTAGCCCGCGGTAATAGCTCACCCCGACCTGCCCGGACCACAGCGTTTCCAGCCGCCAATCCCATTGCAAGTTGCCCTTGCCCGACACGTTGTTGAGTGAATCGTTGTGGACGAAGCGATTCTCATCGGCGCGAAAGTTCAAATCGAGAGCCTGATTGTCGGTAAACCAACGGCTATCTCCGCCCAAGGTAACGGAATTGAAACCGTCCTCCCGTCTTGCCATGGGCCCCGCGATAGCCGGAATGTCGATGTAGGAAGGCAGTCGGTACAAATTGTCGTCGTACGTGAATTGATCCGCGATGTAAAAATCGAGGTTGCTGGGTGAATCCCGCGTAATGGGCGTATCCGTCGTGAGTGGGGGCGGATCCGTTGCCGCGAACGCCGGGGATCCACATGCCAACCCCACTGCCACTGCCATTACGAGCACACTGCGCATCGATACTCCGCCTAGATCGCCGCGAGGTCGGCATTTTTTACGGCGGCGGCCGGCGAATGATGCAGCGCCAGCCCGTGCCGGCTCACATCGTCGATGGCCTGCCAAAGTCCCTTGCCCCGGTCGATCCATTCGAATCGCGTCTCGCCGAGCGCATAGGCGCGCTCCTGCATCAGGTTCAATTGGTCGAGGCGATCGATGTGCGCCACGATTTGCTGAACCAATCCGGCAAGCGTGTCGCTCGACAGCATCGCGCGACGCAGTTCCTCCGGCAGGCCGGCGGCCGCCTGCGATAGCGTGGCGATCGGTATCCGCCCGAAGATGTAGTCCAAGAATTTCAGCTTGAATCCACCTCCTATGGATTCCGGAACGATCGCGATGCGCGCACGCGACAACAAGGTGGCGGCATCACTCACGAATCCATGGAAGCAAGTAGCGCGGCAACGGGCCTCGAGCGTCGAGAGCAGCGCTCGAGGTATGTCGCCAACGATGTCCAACTCAATTCCATGGCTCTTGAAAATCGGATCGGCCGTCTCGAGAAAGCGGACGAGATTGTCCTGCTTGACCACCCATTGAAACGAGCCCACGATGATCACGCGTCGGGGCGACAACGCCGTGATACGCCGGGGCGGTACTCGCCTGCCTGCATAGCCGGGCGTCAGAGACAGCGAGCGCTCGTGATTCAGACCGGCTGTCAGCGAGCGTCGGTCCTCTTCGGTGATAGCCGTCAGCACGTCCACTTTGCGAACGAGGCGCTGCTCGAGGGCGCTCACCTTCACGGCGTTGCGCCGTAGCGCGAAGCGCTTGAGTGCGGATCCTCGGGCCTCGGCGGCCATCAAGCGCCAAAGGACTTCTTCGTGATTGTGCGATACGTGCACCAGCACCGCCCGGCGCGCCGATCTTTGACAATAGGCATGACAGGGATCCAGCGCCCACCCGGTTCCATACCCATCCAGGACAATGGCGTCCCATGACTCTGTCAGCTGCTCCGCGAGCATGCGGCGGTAGGCCTTGGTCGCGTCGATGGCACCGGCAACCGGCCACTCGCTGAAGACCGCCCACAGCTTCCCGCGCCGGCCACCCGGCACCGGCAGCCATTCAATACTGGCTGTCGTTTCAGGGACCGCAGATGCGTCTCCGAAACCCATCACACGCACCACCGCGCCGGCGCTCGATAGGGAATGCGCAAGGTTCGCCGAATAGACTTTCGCGCCCTCGTCCAGCGGGTAGGGGATGTACCGCGCGATCCACAGGCACCGCATTCGACCGCTCATCGAGTGGACTCGCCGCGGATCGACGCGGCAGGCGTCCACGTCTGGTAGCGCTCGCCCCGCAAGGACCGCCATACACCGATGCCGGTTCCGGCAAAGGCACCCAAGATGTCGGCCACTTGGGCGAAGGGCTTCATCGACGATACACATCCCAACAACAGCGCGCCGGCACAACACGCGAACAAAGCGATGCCGACGGCCGCGTGTCCCGATACGAGGAAGGCGGCCTCGAAGGCGACGCAGGAGAGTATCAACAAGTAAATCGTGAACCAGCGAACCAGTTTGTGCGATACATATTTATAGATCGTAATTCCATCCAGTTTACGCAGCCGCGGCCACAGCAATCGGTGGACATTGAATGCCTGACAGGAGATACGTATCTTGCGCCTGAACTCCTCTCGCCCGGACACGACCGATTCCTCATACGCCAACGCGTCGTCGGCCTGAATCACTCGATACCCCTCGCACATAATCATCAGTGAGACATATAAGTCGTCGATGATGTGTGCCGGCGGCGGCCGATGCAGCGAGCGTCTGATGGCGAACACCGAGCCGTCGGCTCCCATCATGGAGCCACTCCCCATCTCCAGTCTCTTGACGGCCTCTTCGAACCGCCAGTAGAGCGACCCGGACGATGCGGTCGCTGACGCGCCACCGTTCGTGTAAATGAGATTGCCGGAAACACAGCCGACAGCCGGGTCAGCGAAATAGCGCCGCAGGTCGCGAACGCAATCCAAATCCATCAGCACGTTCGCATCGGTGAAAATCAATATCGGCGCACTGGCCTTGGAAGCCAGCAGATTCATGCCGTGCGTTTTACCGTGACGCCGTGTCGCCACATGCAGATCGATCTGTGATTCGTATTCGCGCAAAATGTCCGCGGTGCGATCGCTGGCGCCATCCACATAGACGAGGATTTCGAGACCCGGCTCGTGTGCACGCAGCGCCAGCAAATTCTCCACTTTGGCCGTGATTGCACGCTCCTCGTTGTAGGCGCACACGCAGATCGCGCATTTCAAAGGGAGTGCCGGAATGTCGTCCGATCGAGGACTCTTTGCAGGCCGCAGAGCCTGCAGGACGATCAACGACCAGGGATAAGTGGTGAACGGATGCAACGCCGCCAGCAGACAGAGCACTCCGACAATGAGCAGCGCAGTCACCATGTTCAGATTCCCGCGCGCGCCGGCAATGCCGCCACCACCGCCCGACCCCACCAGACCGCATTTCCTTGCCTGGCAGGCGATGAATTCCACAACAACAAGCTCAGCGCCAGGCCATGCGCAAACGGTATGTAGATCCCATTCAAGAAATAGGTGACGCCCACGGCCAGCGTCAAGACCCGTGGCGCGGATGAATAGTACAAGCAACAGAAGATGACGCCGAAATACACCACGGCGCCCACGAGACCAAACTCGAACACCACCTTGAACAGCGCCATTTCTGCCGCGCCATAGTGGGCCTTGGCAGCGTAGGCCGTAAAAGCCCCGGCGCCGTAACCGAACAACGTGCGCCACGCATCGTGCCAGAGAAATTGATCGAAGAGGTAAAAGCCGCCGACAAAGCGCGAATAGCCGCTCGATTGCCTCGAGCTGAACTCCGCGACTCTCGACAGGATACGGCCCGCATGAACGTACTCATGGAGTGATATCAGCAGGATCAATGCAACGATGCCAAGGATCAGCAGCCCCCAACGGCGCTGGGCGATCATGCACAACGGCAAACAAACCGCGAGCACCATGAGTCCGGTGCCGGAATACGAAACCAGCAGCGCAATTCCGAAGATCGCAAGCCGGGTAATTCTTGCGAGCGTACATAACTCTGCGACGATGGCGACCGCGAGAACCTGGCTGAAAAAGGACGGCTCGAGCAAAAACACGCCGTTGGCTCGATACTCCTGTGAACCGTACTCCATGGCTGCCTGATGATTGAAGAGTTGCACCACGAAAGGTTTCGGCACGAAGTTCTCGATGGGAAACAGATACCGCGCATCGACGACGAATTGAAGGCTGTATTGCGCAATGCCACAGCACGCAAAGATCGTGACGACTCCTATGAAGAACTTGATGATGCGATCGTCGGTGTCGCCATTCGGCACACTGAAAACATAGGGAAGTTGCACCGCCACGAGCAACAGAAACGAGGTCGGCGAAAACGACTCCGGTTGCAGTATTTGAATAAGGCCCAGAATTCCGATCAGCGCACCGTAAAGAGTCAAGCGCCGCGGTTCGATGCGGAGCAAACCGCTCATTGAGCCGGCTACCACAGCCCCCACGACCAAAAACAAGGAGATACCGATTCCCTGCGCGCCCAAGGGCGGAATGGCGAATTTCGATAGCACCGTGGCGCCGATGAGCGGCGTCGCCAACAACGCAAATCGCAGTCCGGTCGCCTCCGTTTCCGCGCTGCCTGCCGACAGTCTCGATGCAATGACCGGCATCATCCCGACCTAGCCGTCGATCACGGCGCCGAGCAGCGACACTTCCGCCGACTCCAACTGCGCCTTGACGCGCAGCACGTCGGTCACACGAGTGTCGTGCCGCTGGGTCGACAGCACTGCGCCGCGCGCACGCCCTGCGATGAGCTGCGCGTCCGCGCACGTCAACATGGGTGGTGTATCAATGATGACCACGTCGTACTTGGTGGGCGCGGTTTCCATCAGGTAACCAAATGAGACGCGTCCGAGAAGTTCCTGCGGGTTCGGCGGAACGCTGCCCGCGCACATCACCGACAGGCAGCTGACTCCAGGCACCTTGCTAATCGCCCGACCGAGAGTCTCTTGGCCCTTGATGAAATCAACCAACCCATGGTCGGGTTTGAATCCAAAAAGCGCGTGCTGCGACGGCGCGCGCAAGTTGGCATCGATGAGCAGCGTTCTCTCGCCCAGCTGAGCAAATGAGACCGCCAGATTCGCGGCCAGCAAGTTGCCGCCCCGGCCCGCCCTCGCCTCGATGACCGCAAGCGTCCTGTTGCCTCGCCCGAACCACCGCAGCATCAGTTCGCTGCGCAGAGTCCGCAGCTCTTCCGACCGGGCGCACTGTGGCTGATAGGCGGCAACCAGCAGGGGACTCAAGCCGGAGTCGCTGGTGATGATGACTGGAAAGTCCGCCTGCCGCGACAGTGCACGCTGCAGGTCCTGCTCGTTGACCAAACCCAGCCGGGAGGCCACTTCTCCAAACCTCTCGCCGCAGTTGCGTTGCGCCGCCAATATATCCCTGATGTCTTGTTCCGTCAGCGTGCCGTCGTCCTGCAACAGCTCGCCCAGCCGCATATCGACCGCGCTGGGAGCAAGCGCCGGCGGTCTCGACATTTTTTTTGCCATCATGATGGACTCTCCACTATGCGGGCTCGATCCGCGGTTCCATGCCACGAGCTCTCGAAGTCTTGGCTCGCCCCCGATGGCGTCGCATCGAAATGCGGGCGCGCGGCAATTCAGCGAGCACCGCGATGCCCGCTCCTTCCAACAGATCATCACGCGAGCGAACCCGGCGATCGAATCGTTCCGCGGCCAGACTCGCCCCGACGGCCAGTAGCGCCCCCAAGACCAGCCCCAGGGCAATGTTGAGCAACAGGCGCGGTGAGGAGGG
Source organism: uncultured Gammaproteobacteria bacterium (assembly GCA_963779985.1). Classification (GTDB taxonomy): domain Bacteria; phylum Pseudomonadota; class Gammaproteobacteria; order Steroidobacterales; family Steroidobacteraceae; genus Bog-1198. Next base: position 180,416 of record CAVZZW010000003.1, on the reverse strand, counting down.
CTTCATCGGCGCGAATGCATGATTCAGAATGGCCGTGTTCGTATTGTTGAGCCGGCTTTCCAGCCGAGATTCACCGCCGCGTTGCAAAGAGGAATCGTAGGCTGTGCGCGCACTTTCCACGTCGCGTTTGAGTACCGCGAGCTCATCTTGGTTGTGCTGCAGATCGAGAATGCGCTTGCGTTGTTGTTCCATGGAGCGCTGCAAGTCCGACATGTTTTGCCTTGCGATCTGCGCCTCTCTCGCCACCGTCCCATTCGCATTGCTCACTTCAGTCGCCACCTTGCTGCGCAGCGCATCGAGCTCGGCTTTCGTACTCAAGTATTGAGGATGATTGTGGTCGTAGCGCTGCGAGACATCGGCGAACTTCGCCTCGGAACGCGCAAGTTCCGTCTTCAGATTCTGCAACAATGGGTTTTGCAATACATTGACAGCCTCGTCCGAGCGCCCTTTCGCCAACGCCTCGTTCATCTGCCGCTGCCGAGTCTCGGCATCGTACATAGCCGCCTGCGCGGCCACAAAATGATTGGCGATCTCCGTCAGCCGTGCGGTTTCGACGTCCAGTCGATTGTCGTCCGCGCCGATCACACCGTGCTCCGCCTGGTACGCCGCGAGCTTGCGCTGCGCGGTTTCCAATCCCGTCCGCAGATCATTCACCTGCTGATCAAACCACCCGGCTTGGCGGCGCGCGGGATCCACTTTGAGCTCGAGACTGGTCAAGATGTAGTTATCCGCAAAGGAGTTTGCGATATCCGCCGCCGCTTGCGGGGACTTACTCACCGCCTCGATAAAAATCACGTCGCTGTCGCGTGACGGCTTCACGGTGAGGTGCTTCAAAAGCTCTTCGGCCGCCCAATCGCGGATGGAGCCCACCCCGCCCGTCTGGTCGCGAAATCTCTCGATCAATTCCGGGTCCGCCGTCAGTTGCATCCGATCCACCACCTTGAGGGCCACGTTGTGGCTGGCAATGACATCGACCTGTGTCGCGACATAATTTGCGGCGACTTGCGTCGGTACGCTTCCGGCTCCGGGTTGCGCCAAGGGATCGATGCCGCGCGCGTCAACGACGACGGCGGATTCGCCGGTGTATTTCTTCGGCAACAGCAGGCTCGCCGCGACTGCAATCCCCAGCACGGCGAACACGATGCAAAAGGACATCCCCCTGTGCACCCAGAGAATTCGAACCAATTGTGATAGGCGCATAAATGAACCTGCGTGCGTTTCAGAACCAGCTTGCTTTGATCATCAGCACATCGTTGGGCTGCAGTACGTCTTCGTCGCGCACGGAAACCTTGTGTTCCTTACCCTTCGCATCCACGCGCTTGATGATGGCGCCGCGTTGCGTGCCGCGCGGCATGAGTCCGCCGCCGATGGAGATGGCCTGAGAGATGGTGGTATTGCGAATCAGACGATACTGACCCGGGTGCTGCACCTGGCCGTAGATATAGAACTGTGCAGCGTGCGGCACAAACACCGTGTCACCGTCTTGGACCGCGAGGTTCAATGCCGGATCGCCATCGAAAAGCTTCTGCAAATCGACCACCGTGCGGCTACCGTCGGCGCGCACCAGCGTCGCGTCCTCTGCCGCGGTATCGTTGAGCACGCCACCCGCCATGGCCAAAACGTCCAGGACCTTCTTCGAGGCATCGAGCGGGTATTGCCCCGGCTTGGTGACCTGGCCCATCACGGCCACTTTTTGGCTCTGATACTCGGCGACCAGTATCGATACTTGCGGTTGCTTTACAAAGCCGCCTTCCGCCACGCGCCGCGCCAGCAGTAATTCCGCATCGCGGGTTGACAGACCGGCCACCGAAACCTGGCCGATGAGGGGAAACGTGATATTGCCGGTCTGGCTGATTCGGGCATCGACATTGAATTCATCGTGATCGAACACGACTATTCTGAGCAAATCGCCCGCACCGAGCCGATAGTCCTCGGGTTTTGCCTCTGCCTGCGTCAGGCAAAGCAATGCGGCAACCATGGTCATGATGATGGTCCGCGCCAAATCGACGCTTTGCCAATTGGAGCGGCGGTTAATACGCATCGCGATCATTCCAAAGTACAGACACTGTCCGCAGGATGATGCGAAGATCAAACCAGATGGACCATTGCTTCAGGTAGTCCAGATCGAACTCTATGCGTTTAGTCATCGTAAACAAATCATCACCGCCTCTGTAGCCATTAACCTGCGCCCAACCGGTAATGCCGGGCTTTACCTTGTGACGGAACATGTAGCTGGGGATCAAGCGTCGGTAATGTTCATTCACCGCGATCGCGTGCGGACGCGGGCCTACTATGCTCATGCTCCCCTCGAGCACATTGAGCAGTTGCGGCAGTTCGTCCAGGGATGTCCGACGAATGAAGGCACCGAACACCGTTACACGGCTATCCCCGCGGGTAACCTGGGTATAGCTGTTCGCGCCATCCTCGGTCACCGTCATGGAGCGGAATTTGTAGACCCAAATCTCGCGTCCGTCCAAACCGTAACGAAGTTGCCTGAAAATTACCGGGCCGGCTGAACTGCGTTTGACGCCAATGGCAACGGCAGCCAGAACCGGCCACACGACCAGCAGAATCATCACAGCCACTACGATGTCGCTGGCGCGCTTGGTCACCGATCGCATGCCGAAAAACGGCGACTCATTCACCGCAAACATGGGCATGCCGTGCAGCACGTCGACACGCGCTTGAACGTTGTTCAGAGAATAGAGGTCCGGGATAAAATAGACCGACGCCACGGTGTCGCTCAATTGCTCCAGCAGATTCGAGATGCCCGGATGCGGCGAGAAGGGTAGCGTGATATAGACCACATTCACGCCGTTTTTACGCACAAAGTCGGGAGCATCTCCGATCCGGCCCAGCAAGGTCTGCCAATGGGGTGCGGGCTGTTCCAGCTCATCCTCGAAGAACCCCATCAACTTGATGCGCATCAGCGGTTGCTCCAGAATCCTCCGACCCAACAGCTGACCCAACCTGTTGGCGCCGATGATCACAGCGTGCCGCGGCCGCAGGTGTTTGACGCCCACGTACAGCAGCAATTGACGCATGCCGATGGCGCCGCCCCATAGCACCAGCGGCGTGAAAACGAACCACGCGACCAGGGCGCGATCCGATGGCTTGACCGATAGCCCGGATAGATACAGAACCAGCGCCATGCAAATGCCGATCCCGAGCCAGCGCACGGTGATATCCAACAGGCAGTGAAGTTCTTGGCGAAAGTCCGGAGCCTCGTGATCAACCCGTGATTCGCCAAGCAATTCCGAGGCTCCCGCAAATGTCAGCACCGCGATGAGGAAATAGGAGCCTGAAAACGCGCGGTGCCCCAAGCGCAGACAGAGCACGAAGAAGACGACCGCTGTTACCGGATAAAATAGCGCCTTGATCAAAAACACGGCGCTGGAATCAAATGATGTCACATCCTGTGACAGAGGCGCCGGTCGTGCGCGAACGATGCCGTCGGCTAGCGAATCATCATTCATCAACTCACCATTCGATAAACATCAAGGGCACGAAACATCCCATTGCAAACTTGCGTCAGAAAAAGCGTCGAGTCGGAAACAATCCCTGGCCAGAGGTCAATCAGGCATAAGGTGCGATGCGCCTCTGCGGCAACGATTTGTGCTTGCGCCGCAACTGAAGAACGACCAAACCCAGCGCAGCGAGCATGATCAGCCAGCTATCGCTCGTTCCGGCCTTCGCGGCGCGCTCCTCGACGAGCGCGGACGTCGCTCTGATTTCTTGAACGACACCACCGCCAAAACTGGCCAGATTCGCCTGCTCTACTCGTTTGCGTCTCAGCTTGCCGGGCGTTACCGCGCTCTGCGCAGCAACGCTTGCGGCGTGCAAACTCGCAGGATTCCCGGCGAGCGATGCGGCGGCGGGTTCGCCATACGAATCGGAATTGCTTGCGCTCGCGTAAACGGCCCCGAACACACACACCAATACTATTTTTCTCAACACGGAGTGACGGCGCTTCATGACGAGAATGCTCCCTTAAAGACAAACCGATCGCAGATTGCACAGAGTGATATTAGCAAGCGGCTTGCCATCGACGTAGCGTCGCGCATAACCGACATCGCGGTGTAATTGCTACACGATAATTGTTTTTTGGATCGTCTCCTTGCGCCTCCCGTGTGCAAAGAAATGATTGGATACCAAAGCCACAGCGAATCGGCCAACCAAGTGGGCCACGGTCGAATGCTGATTTTCACGCTCCGCGAGCAATCCACCACGTGGAGCCAACTTGAACTCCGCTCCATCGACGCCTCACAGCGGCATGTGAAAATATCCAATGCCCACCGCATGCAAAACAATAGTTTGTGCATCCCAATTGAATGTGTGATGCACCTTCGTGAGACATATTGGATCAGCCAACGGCTCAACGATATAGCTTGCACTGGTGTGCTTACTGTCGGATTTTTCCTACCGGAAAGTTTCTATTATTTTTCCGGAAGACTCTGCTCGGCGAGGTCGGGCAGCGGTTTGAGATGCAGAGAGAGCCGGCAGGTCGTCGGGCAGAGCGCCCGGTGCTGAGATCTGGATATCTCCGGCGGCCTTCGTGGCATCTAAAGTCGCATAGGCGGCGCTCGGGAAGAAGTCCGGCCCCACCAGCGTGAAGCTGATCACCGCTTTGCCGGACGTATTGACGCCGATTGCAGGGAATAGCAGGTTCTCCTGATTTGCTACCACATAGCCCTGATTCGCGACTGTCGCCGATACGACTCGCCATTGATCATTGATTCGGATCGAATGAAACCCTCGCCATTCGCCCTTGAGTGATTCAAGTCGATTACCCGGCGGAATTCGCAAATCGCCGAGCTCCGAAGCATCATGCAGATAAAGTAACTGAGAGAGGGACTCGAACCCTCAACCTCGGCATTATGAGCCGCATGGTCACATCAACATCCATATAATCATGCACTTACGATTATTAAACGAATTAATATGTTTTCGTCGGAGATACAGAGTTTGATGGCCATCCAAATCCCTATACAATGACATTGTTGAAATCTTCAACAATGGACTCCCATATGGCCACGGTCAATTTCAGCGTCCCCGATGACGTCAAAGCTGAGTTCGATAAAACCTTCGGCGGACAAAACAAGAGCGCCGTCATTGCGGACTTGATGCGGAAGGCGATCGCCGACGCGAAGCTGCGAAAGCGTCGCGTTGATATCTTTCGCTCGTTGACGCAGAGGCGAAGGGAGCGGCCGCCGTTGTCCGACACGCAGATCCGGACGTCTCGAACTGCAGGCAGACCGTGATTGCTGTTATAGATGCCAGTGTAGTTATCAAGTGGTTGCTGCAGGACCCAGAGCGCGAAGCGGGTACAGAGAAAGCAACACAACTGATGGAGCTGGTGACAAACGGTGAGCAGCCGGTATTGCAACCGACCCACTGGCTTGTAGAAGTCGGCGCAGTACTTGCTCGGGAGAGTCCTGGCACGGCGGTAGATGACGTCGGAATGTTGACGGCCTTGGAATTGCCAACGACAGCCGAACTGCAGGTCTTACGCCGGGGAGTGGAGCTTGCAATGGAGCTCAAACAACATCTCTTTGACAGCTACTATCATGGAGTTGCGCTTGAAACTCCCGACTGTGTACTGATCACCGCCGACGAGCGATACCTCCGCGCAGCACGCGCGAAGGGCAACATCGTAAGTTTGATGGAATGGAAATAGTGTCAGCCAGCCCAATGGACCGAACCACCTACTGCAATGCAGCATGGAATTAGTGCAGTTGCACTTACACTGCCCTTACGGTGGAGAACCCTCCAAACTCATCCGACGTAAGATATTGATTTACTGTTGCAGGTAATCCAGCACCGATGCAGACTCACGAAATGCAATTGAGTGCAGATCAAATCGTCGATGAGACCAGCGATTGGCCCGAGGACGCGGTCGCCGATCTGGTCGATAGGATATTGCGCGCCAAATATGGGGAAGTCGACCCGTCGCTAGATAAGGCTTGGCAGGATGAGACACGGCGCCGAATTGCCGATATGGAGAGCGGCAGAGTACAGGGAGTACCTCTCGAAGAGACGCTGGCAAAAGCGCGCAAAATCACCGGCCAGTGAAGGTCGTCCTACATCCACAGGCGGATGCTGAATTTCTCCTGGCGCAACAACGTTACACCGACGCCAGCCCACTGTTAGGCCGTCGCTTCTACGACGAGATAACCAGCGTGTTCCGTCGGATCATCGAACATCCCCTCCGCTATAAGCAATTCGAGCCGCCGGCACGCCGACTATTCACCAACGGATTTCCGTACGCAGTAATTTATGTAGCAAAGCCAGACGCCACATGGATCATCGCCGTCATGCATGTCAGGCGAGAACCGGGTTACTGGAAGGGACGAATCGGTTAAGAATGCATCGCGATCGCGACAAAACCGGCCGGTGAGTGGCTGCAAGTCCCGTAGAACAGCAATGGCTTGGGTGGACAGCGGCACAATGTGCTGCTCACGCATCTTCATGCGCGCTGCGGGAATTCGCCATTCCGAGCTTTCGAAGTCGAACTCCGCCCATTGCGCCTGGCGCAGCTCGCCCGGTCGCACGAACACGAGCGGTGCCAACCGCAAAGCACATCGCGTGATCCATGCGCCATGGTATCCATCGATTGCTCGCAGCAAGGCTCCCACCTCCTGAGGATCAGTGATCGAGGCGAGATGCTTCTCCTGAGTCGGCGGCAAGGCGCCGCTCAGGTCCCGGGACGGATCGCGTTCGGCCCGACCGGTCGCGACGGCGAATCGGAACACGCGGCCGCACACCTGAAGAGCCCGGTGCGCCGTCTCGTTTGCCCCGCGAGACTCGATCCGTCGCAGAACCGCCAGCAACTCCGGCGCCGTGATCGCTTTGATGGGTCGCGCGCCGATCCAGGGGAAAATATTGAGCTCGAGGCGGCGGATGATCTTATTGGCGTGACTCGGAGCCCAGGGCTTCGAGAACATCTCGAACCACTCGCGCGCGATGGTCTCGAAGGTGTTCTCGGTGCCTTCCACCACAGCCACCTTGGCGGCTTTGCGCTGCTCGCCCGGATCGATGCCGGCGGCGACTTGCCGGCGCGCCTCCTCGCGTTTCTCGCGGGCGGTGGCCAAGGGAACGTCCGGGTATACGCCGAGGGAAATCCTCTTCTCCTTGCCGGCGAGCCGATACTTGAATCGCCACCATTTGCCGCCCGTCGGGCGAGATTTCGAGGTACATGCCGCGACCGTCGGAAAGTCGCAGAGTTTTGGCTTGCGGTTTCGTCTTCTCGATCAATAAGTTGGAAAGCATTGGGGGCAACTCCTCCTTGAGGTTGAAGAACGCTGGGGGCAACTCAACCTTTTGGACCGACTTTTGGGGGCAACTCGGAAGAAAGTTGCCCCCAGTTGTCCCTCGCTTGAAATGCGCGCAAAACGGCGCCGGCGGACGACTTTGGAAATCGTACCGTTTAAATTCAAAGAGTTACACGTACTGAAGCGTGCGCGAGCGCGTGGAGGCGTAGTCGGTCGGAGGGGGCGTGGTGGTGAGAGAGGGACTCGAACCCTCGACCCCGGCATTATGAGTGCCGTGCTCTAACCAGCTGAGCTACCTCACCATCTATTGACCCATCTGTCCCCGGGACCCGGCGGCCCCGAAGAGCGGCGGATTCTCCGCAGCCTCGCCCACCCTGTCAAGGCTGCCCTCAACCGGCCCGGCCGAACCGCCTATCCGCCTTAAACGTTGAACCTAAAGTGCATCACATCGCCTTCCTTGACAATGTATTCCTTACCCTCCAACCGCAGCTTCCCCGCCTCCTTGGCCCCGGCCTCGCCCTTGCACGCGATGAAATCGTCGTAGGCGATCACCTCGGCCCGGATGAACCCGCGCTCGAAGTCCGTGTGAATCACGCCGGCGGCCTGCGGGGCCGTGGCGCCGGCATGCACCGTCCAGGCGCGCACCTCCTTCACCCCAGCCGTGAAATAGGTCTGCAGTCCGAGCAGGGAGTACCCGCCCCGGATGACCCGATTCAGCCCCGGTTCATCCAGCTTGAGCTCCGCCAGGAACTCGGCCCGGTCGGCCTCATCGAGCTGCGCGATCTCCGCCTCGATCGCCGCGCAGATCGGCACCACGATGGCGCCCTCCGTCGCCGCGATTTCCCGCACGCGATCCAGCCGCGGATTCCCTGTGAATCCACCCTCATCCACATTGGCCACGTACATCACGGGTTTGTCGGTGAGCAAATGCAGGTCGCGCAGCAGCGCATGCTCGTGAACGTCGAGCTTGAGCAGGCGCACCGGCTTCGCCAAATTCAGTTGAGCGCGTACCCTCTCCAGCAGATCCCGTAACTTGACGGCATCCTTATCCGCGGTCTTCGCCGCTTTCAGCGCCTTCTGATACGCCCGCTCCACGCTGTCGAGGTCGGCCAGTGCCAGCTCAGTGTTGATCACTTCGATGTCGCCTGCGGGATCGATCTTGCCGGCCACATGGATGATGTCGTCGTTCTCGAAGCAGCGCACCACGTGTGCAATGGCATCGACCTCGCGAATGTGTGCGAGAAATTTGTTGCCCAGCCCCTCGCCCTTCGAGGCGCCCGCCACCAGTCCCGCGATGTCCACGAATTCCACCGTGGTCGGCAGAATTTTCTCCGGGTGCACGATGGCCGCCAGCGTATCGAGCCGCGGATCCGGCACCGGCACCACGCCCACATTGGGGTCGATGGTGCAGAACGGATAGTTCTCCGCCGCAATTTGCGCACGCGTCAATGCGTTGAACAGCGTGGACTTCCCCACGTTCGGTAAACCGACGATTCCACACCGAATAGGCATTAAGTCTTTCCCGCCCGGCTGTGCAGCCGGGTCATGGCGCGTTCCGCGCCTTGTTCAAGTAATAGCGGCATGCAGTCCGCCGCGGTGCTCACAGCTTCGAGGATGAGATCCTCTTCGGAGCGCGGCGCGCGCGTCAGCACATAGTCGATCACCTCGGCCTTGTTGCCGGGATGACCTACGCCCAAGCGCAGCCGCCAAAAATTCTCACCGATGTGCGCAATGGTGTCGCGCAGGCCGTTGTGGCCGCCGTGACCCCCGCCCTGCTTCAGGCGGACGCTGCCCACCGGCAAATCGAGTTCATCATGCACCACCAAAATATCTTCGGGCGCAATCTTGTAGAAGTCGCTGAGCTGACGCACCGACAGTCCGCTGCGATTCATATACGTCGTGGGCTTCAGCAACACGATGTCCTGTTCGCTCAGCGTGATGCGCGCGGTCTCTCCGGAATACTTGCGGTAGTCGCGGAACTCGCCGCCATGACGGCGCGCAAGCAGATCCACGAACCAGAAACCCGCGTTGTGGCGGGTGACCAGATGTTCGGGACCCGGATTGCCCAGGCCGACCACAATGCGCAACGGTAAACCAGTCATCGTGAACGCACTCACCAGACAGAAAACAGAAAAAGTAAGGGCCGCCATACCGACGGCCCCACTGATCCAAGACGCCGAAATGCTATTTCTTGGCGTCTTTCTTTGCCGGTTCCTTCTTGGCATCCTCTTTCTTCGCAGGCTCGGCCTTCTTCGCCGCATCCCCCGCAGCCGCCGCCGCAGGCGCTGCTGCCGCCGCATCCGCCGCACCGGCCGCCGCCGCAGTCGGCTCCGGCTCTTCCGCACGCGGGCTGTGAATGGCCACGACCGCCGCGTCATCCTTCGCCAGTTCGACGAGCGTCACGCCCTCGGGAATCTTCAGCTGCGACAGATGGATGCTCTCATTGAGCGACAATCCGGAAATATCGACTTCGATGAATTCCGGCAGATCCTTCGGCAGGCAAGTCACCTCGGTCTCGGTGCGCATGTGCGACACGAGGCCGCCCTGCGACTTGACGCCCGGCGAAACCGCCGCGCCCGTGAAGTGCAGCGGAATGCTGATCCGGATCTTCTCGTTCTCTTCGACCCGCTGGAAATCGACGTGCAGAACCGCGTTCTTGAACGGGTGCCGTTGCACGTCCTTCAGGATGGCCGCCTGCGTCTGATCGCCCACCTTCAGGCTGAGGATGGTGGAATAGAAGCGCTCGTTGTCGAGCATGATCAACAGCTTCTGATGGCTCAAAGTCAGCGTGCGCGCATCACTGTGCCCGCCATACAGAATCGCCGGTACTTTTCCTTCGTGACGCAGGCGGCGGCTCGCACCTTTGCCTTGCGTCTCGCGGAACTCGGCGACGAGTTCGAAAGAGGTTTTCATAATCTTCTCCAGTTACATCACAAACACAGCGCCCGCGCATCGCGACCAATTGCGCGGGCACCGACCAATGGCAATCCAATCCAATTCAATCCGATGCATTCCGACCCGATCCAGTCCGGTCCTATCCCGTCCGGCACACCGAACCCTCAATCTATGTACAGCGAGCTCACCGACTCCTCGTCGTTGATGCGACGCACGGTCTCCGCCAGCAATCCCGCCACGCTCAACTGGCGTATGCGCTTGCAGGCCCTTCCCTCCTCCGACAGAGGAATGGTGTCGGTCACCACCAATTCGTCCAACACCGACTTCGAAATCCGTTCGATCGCGGCGCCCGACAACACCGGATGCGTGATGTAGGCAACCACCTTGATCGCGCCCTCGTCTTTCAGGGCCTGTGCCGCCTGGCACAAGGTGCCCGCCGTATCCACCATGTCATCGATGAGGACGCAGGTCTTGCCTTCGACCTCGCCGATGATGTTCATCACCTTCGATTCATTCGGTCGCGGCCGCCGTTTGTCGATGATGGCGAGATCGGCATCGTCCAAGCGCTTCGCCAAGGCGCGCGCGCGCACCACGCCGCCCACGTCCGGCGACACCACGATCATGTTCTGGTACTTCTGCTTCCAGGCATCGCCCAGCAGCACCGGCGAGGCGTAGACATTGTCGACCGGGATGTCGAAAAAACCCTGAATCTGATCCGCGTGCAAATCGACGGTCAGCAATCGGTCGACGCCCGCGCTCGCAATCATGTTCGCCACCAGCTTGGCGGTGATGGCCACCCGCGTGGCGCGCGGCCGGCGATCCTGGCGCGCATAGCCGAAGTACGGGACCACCGCCGTGACGCGCTTGGCCGACGCCCGCCGGCAGGCGTCCGTCATCATCAGGAGCTCCATCAAATTCTCGGCCGGTGGGCAAGTCGGCTGCACGATGAACACGTCGCGTCCGCGCACGTTTTCCATCAATTCCACGTTCACTTCGCCGTCGCTGAATCGGCCCACGTGAGCCCGGCCCAGCGGCACGCGCAAATGCCGCGTGATCTCCTGCGCAAGCGCGGGATTCGCCTTGCCGGTGAACACGGCAATCGTCAGTGATTCGAACTCATTACCTTGCGACATGGGCCTTAGCTCTTCGAACCGACGAATCGTCCCTACCGTAATAGTATGGCTGGGGTGGAAGGATTATTCGGCCCTACGGGCCTCACCCCTGCGGGGCCGCCCCTTCGGGCGTTATCCTTCCTCTGCTAACTCATCCTCCTGGACCATTTCCAGTCGACGAGTCGCTCCAACCGCTAAAATATGGCTGGGGTGGAAGGATTATTCGGCCCTACGGGCCTCACCCTTCGGGGCCGCCCTTCGGGCGTTATCCTTCCGTTCCCAACTCTCACTCTAGGGCCCGCTTCGAACCGACGAATCGTCCCTACCGTAATAGTATGGCTGGGGTGGAAGGATTCGAACCTCCGTATGGCGGGATCAAAACCCGCTGCCTTACCGCTTGGCGACACCCCAACTTGAAAACTACAATCAGCGAACTCGCGAAGCCGATTCTCAGCCAGTCGCTAATCTTTCAAGCAAGGGCGAGTCATTCAGTCCGCGAGCCAAAAAAGCATCCAACGCCGGCGGCAACTTACCTACGATTTCGCGGCCGCGATCAATCGTCTCAACCGCCAAAAATACACAAGCCCCAGTGCCCGTCAGGCGCGCGGGCCCGAACGTCGACAGCCAATCGAGCGCGCGCGCCACCTCCGAATATCGGCGCCGCACCACGCCCAAGCAGTCGTTTCGCCCACCAGACGCCAGGAAACCGTGAATTGTGATGGGCGGCGAATTTCTTGTCAATTCAGGATCCTGAAATACCTCGGCCGTGCTCACTCCAATATTCGGTTTTAAAATCAAATAGTTGGCCTCAAATGGCGCCAATGGCGGATACAACGGCGTCAGGCGTTCGCCCACTCCCTCGGCCCAGGCCGCCCGCCCGCGCACGAATACGGGCACATCCGCGCCCAACTTAAGCCCCAGCGCCGCCAGATCGTCCACGGACCAATGCAAGTTCCACAAGTGATTGAGCGCCACCAGGCAGGTCGCCGCATCGGAACTGCCGCCGCCGAGACCGCCGCCCATGGGTATGCGCTTGAGCACGCTGATGTCTGCGCCCAAAGGGCAGTCGGCGGCAGTTTGCAGCGCGCGCGCCGCGCGCACGCAAAGATCGGCCTCTTCGGCAACGTCGGCGATCTCGATCACACGGCGAATCCGGCCGTCGGCGCGCACGTCGATGGTGATCTCATCGCAAAGATCGACGAACTGAAAGCAGGTCTGCAGTTCGTGATATCCGTCGGGCCGCCGGCCCACGATATGTAAAAACAAATTGAGCTTGGCCGGCGCGGGCCAAGGTGCCGAGCGCGTCGCCGTCTCCCGCGGCGTATTCATCGCTGCGGCCCCCAGTGATCGACGACGATGCGCACGCGCACACCCTCATGGCGGAGCACCAAGTGCGCAGGCAGTAAATCTCCATCGACGGGCATATAGCGATCGTAATCGATATTCCAATCATCCTGCGTCAATTGCAGAGCACGATCCTGATCATTGCGCTTGAGGTCGAACGCTGCGCTCGGATCGGGCACCCCCAGCAGCCAGAACCGCAAGTGATCCATCGGCAGCTCGAACCCGAGGCGTCCCTGCAACTGCGCCAACACGGCATCGCTCGGCGGCGCGCCGTTCAACGACAACCCATCGGGCGTGCGCTCGAGCACCAGCGCCCCGATACCGAGCGGCCCCGACAAATGCACTTCCGCCGACTCGCCGCGCTGCCGCCAATCCAAGGCGGCTTGCCACCCTTGCGTGCCTACGGCAACGGCGGCGCGCCCGTCGAGTTGCCAGGCATCGAGCTCTTGTAAGGCGGCGGCGCGCTGCTCCCATCCCGAGGCCGACGGTGCGGGCACCGGTGCACGCCGAGTCGTCACGCAAGCGGCGAGCACGGTAGAACACAACAGCATCAATAGTACGCGGCGCAATGCGGGCTCAATTCATGACGGGCAATGGCCGCCGCTTCACGGGCTCTGATTGCGGTCCGGATTGCTGCGCGGCGTGCAATCGTTGCCGTGTCGTCTTGAGCAAACGGTTGTCGGCATCGATGTCACGGGCTTCGGACCAGATGCGCTCGGCATCGGCGGGCCTGCCCTGGTGCCACAACACTTCGCCGAGATGCGCCGCGATGTCCCCGCCGCGATCATCCGCGTAGGCCGCTCTCAAATACGTCTCGGCTTCTGCGCTGTGGCCCTGGCGGAAAAGGACCCAGCCCAGACTGTCGAGAATCGCCGCATTTTTCGGTGCAGCGGCATAGGCGCGCTCGATCAGCCGGCGAGCCCGCGTGAGGTCTCGGGAGTGATCGGCCAGCGTATAGCCCAGCGCGTTCAAGGCCGCCGGATCATCCGGCCGTGCGTTCGCAAGTTCCGTCAACTCATGCAGGGCGTCGGGAATTCGCCCCTGTTCCTCGTAGACCGACGCCAGTGCATAGCGCAAATCCACGCTGTCCGGATACTCCTGGATGCCGCGCGCGAGCACGGCGATCCCCCGCGGCGAATCGCCCGCGTCGGCGTACATGCGTGCACGCGCCGCCAGGATCTCGGGCGCGCGCTGCGGTTCATCCTCGACCAGCCGATCGAGCAATTCCTCGGCCACCGCCGCGGCATTGTGCTTCTCGAGCAGGGTGGCCGCCCGCAACAGCGCCGGCAGCGCATTCTCGCCGCTCTGCACCTGCGCGTAGAGACGCAAGGCGTGCTCCGGATCGTCGTGACGGTCGGCAACCAGTCCGAGGTAATAGAACGCATCGTCGAGGAATTTATTGGCCCGGACCAACTCGGTAAACCGTGCCGTGGCGGCGTCCAGATGCCCTTGCTGCAATTCGATGAACCCCAGGAAGCGCTGCGCCACGGGTGCGTACTCGGGATTGTGCGTCAGAATTTCCAATTGCTGTATGGCCGTGGCGTCGCGCTGCGCCGTCATCAGCAACAGAGCGTAGTCCAGACGATTGGCGGGCGTGGCTTCGTGCTCGAGCGTCTCCTTCGCTTGCGCGAGCGGATTATCGGCATCGCCCGCCATGATTCGCGCGCGCGCCAGCGTCTGCAGCAACTCGCGGCGCGCGCCCTCATCACCGTCGGCACCGGCCGGGGCCGCAAGCGCCAGCACCGCCATGAAACTGTGCACCGCCGCCGCCGGATCGTCCGCACGCAGGGCGGTGAATCCCTGCATCCGCACAGCCGCCGCCGAGGACGGGAACGAACGCCGCCAGGCGGTCTGCGAGCTGACGCGCGCCAAAGATGTTGTCGTTGCCGGCGAGGTAGGTTTCCAGCGCCGCAAATTCCGCATCCGTCCCGATCGGCGAATTCATGAGCACGAAGCGATAATGCAGGGCGGCTTGATCGATCTTGTGCAGCGCAAGTGCGGCCCGCGCTGCCGCACGCCGGGCTTCCACCGACTGTGGATCGACTTGCATCCAGCGCGCGGCCACCTTCTCGGCCACGGACGGCTGCAAGGAGTCGGCGGCGACCTGCGCCGCCCGTTCCAGCAACCCCAGGTCGGTCTCGAGTTGCCGCGGCGGCCGCATATTGGAGCGCCGCGACGCTTGGCTGATGTCGTGCGAGGGCTATCTCGGCCGTGACGGTATAAAATGTCTGTGGAGCCTGTGTCATCGGACTTCGGATGCATGCCGGCACAGGCGGCGCAGGCAGCAAGCCCGAGCCCCAGCGAAGTCCTTGCAAAGATTGAAATCGAGAACACGGCCTCACTATAGCGAAATGACTACCTCGATGCCGCGGATTCCTGCTTGATCTAGCGGTGCCTCTTCCACCAGAATCAGAGGGTTACGACCCAAAAGCGCTTCAATGGCATTGAACATTCTCGGCATCAATCACAAGACCGCACCGGTCGCGCTGCGCGAAAAGGTGGCGTTCAGCGAAGAGCGATTGCTTGCCGCTTTGCGCACCTTGCGCGCAGGAAGCCGGCGTCGCGGAGGTGGTCATTCTTTCCACCTGCAACCGAACCGAGGTGTACTGGGCGGGATCCGCCACCGGCGCCGAGCTGTCGCAATGGCTCGAACGCCATCATGGCAATAATCTCGACCTCACCTCCAGTCTGTACGTTCATCAGGAACAGACAGGCCGTGGAGCACGCCTTCAGCGTCGCCTCGGGACTCGACTCCATGGTGCTCGGCGAGGCGCAGATTCTGGGTCAGCTGAAAGATGCGTACCGCGTGGCGCAGGAAGCCGGCAGCACCGGACCTGCGCTCAACAAGCTGTTCCAATCGGCCTTTTCCGCGGCCAAGCGCGTGCGCTCGGAGACCCGCATCGGCGAGAACGCGGTGTCGATCGCTTCCGCGACGCGTGAGTTTGGCGCGGCGGGTGTATTCGGACTTGAGCGCCATACCGCCCTCATGATCGGAGCCGGCGAAATGAACGCCCTCGCGGCGCGCCATTTCATGAGCGCCGGGGTCAAGCGCATGGTCATTGCCAACCGCACCTTGGGCAGGGCACAGACCCTGGCGGCGGAACTCAAAGCCTATGCCGTAGGACTCGAAGACCTCGACAAGGAATTGGCACAGGCCGACATCGTCATCGCCTGCACGGCCAGCAGCCTGCCGCTCATCACCAAGAGCGCGGCGGAGGCCGCCATTCGCGCGCGGCGCAGGCGGCCGATTTTCATGGTGGATTTGGCGGTGCCCCGCGATATCGATCCCGCCGTGGCCGACCTGGAAGACGTGTACTTGTTCTCGATCGACGACCTGCAGCAACTGATCGACGAAAATCGGCAGCAGCGCGCACTGGCGGCGGATGGAGCGCGCCTGCTCATCGATGAGGAAGTCGCTCGATTTCTCACCGAATCCCGTGCCCACGACGCGGGCCCCGCCATCCGCACCCTGCGCCGCCAGGCCGATGGAATCCGTTCGCAAACCGTGGAATCGGCCCGGCGCCTGCTGGCCGCCGGAAAATCCGCCGATGAAGTCATCGACTATCTCGCCCACACCCTGACCAATCGGCTGTTGCACGCGCCGACACAGGCCTTGCGCCAGGCCGCCGAACTGGCGGATTCCGCCCTCGCCGAGGCCGTTACTCGTCTATTGATCGAAGAACGCGACCGGCACTAACCCTCGGCACCCAGATATTGACCGGTAGAAACACCCGCCGGTCAAACTCCCTGTGTCGAGGTACCAGGGCCGCTATAATTCGCGCCCATGAAAGACTCCATCCGGCGCAAGCTCGAAAAACTGGACGAAAGATTCGAGGAAATCAGCCGCCTTCTGTCGGACGCGGGCGTGATTTCGCGTCAAAATCAATTCCGTGAACTGTCGATGGAGTACTCGCGATTGGGACCGCTCGTCGAACGCTATCGGCGCTTCACGGCACTCGAGCGCGACCTCAGGTTCGCCGAGGAACTGGCGTCGGGCAAGGACGCCGAGACGAAGGCCATGGGCGAGGAAGAACTCGCCGAGCTCGCGCCGCGCATCGCGGCCGAGGAACTGGAGCTGCAGCGCCTGCTGGTGCCGAAGGATCCGCACGACGACAGCAATATTTTCCTGGAAGTACGCGCCGGCACCGGCGGCGACGAGGCCGCCATCTTTGCCGGCGACTTGTTTCGCATGTACACCCGCTATGCCGAATCCAAAGGGTGGGGCGTCGAAACCTTGAGCGAAAGCCCGGGCGAGCATGGAGGCTACAAGGAAGTCATCAGCCGCATCATCGGCCGCGGCGCGTATTCTCTGCTCAAATTTGAATCCGGGACGCACCGCGTGCAACGCGTGCCTGCCACCGAAGCGCAGGGACGCATTCACACTTCAGCCTGCACGGTGGCGATCCTGCCGGAATTGGAAGAAGTCGAGGCCGTCGACCTGAACCCTGCGGATCTGCGCATCGACACGTTTCGCGCCTCGGGCGCGGGTGGCCAGCATGTCAACAAAACCGATTCAGCCATTCGCATCACACACATACCCACCGGTGTCGTGGTCGAATGCCAGGATGAGCGGTCGCAGCACAAGAACCGCTCGCGGGCCATGTCCCTGCTGAAGGCCCGGCTGCTGGCCGCCGAGCGCGAGAAGCAACAGAGTCAGCAGGCGCAATCGCGTAAATTGCAGGTGGGCTCGGGCGATCGCTCCGAACGCATTCGCACCTATAATTTCCCCCAAGGTCGGGTCACCGACCATCGCATCAATCTCACCCTGTACAAGCTCGACGATGTCATGAACGGCAACCTCGAAGAATTGATCCGCGCATTGAATCAAGAACACCAGGCCGAAGAGCTGGCGCAGCAAGTCGAATGATGCCCACCGCACACCGCATCCCTGCGCCGCCGCCCGAGACTACGGCAAGGACGATCGGGGAGATCCTGCGCAGCGGCGCACGCTCGCTCGATGGCCACAGCGATTCGCCGCGCCTGGATGCGGAATTGCTGCTCGGCAAGACCTTGAGACTGTCGCGCCCCGGATTGATCGCGCGCGCCGACGATTTGGTCGGGGACGAATGCGCACGAACCTACGAGAGCCTGATCGAGCAGCGCCGACAGGGTGCGCCGGTGGCGTACTTGACCGGTACCCGGGAATTCTGGTCGCTGGCGCTCCGCGTCACCCCGGCCGTACTCGTCCCTCGCCCCGAAACCGAGATCCTGGTCGAACTGGCCCTGCAGCGCTTGCCCCGCGACCTGGTCAGTTCGGTTCTCGACCTCGGAACCGGCAGCGGAGCCATCGCTCTCGCCATCGCCTCCGAACGACCGCTGGCGCGGATCACGGCGGTCGATATTTCCCCGGACGCGCTCGATGTTGCGATTCAGAACTCACGCGACCTCGACCTTTCACACATCGATTGGCGCTTGGGCTCCTGGTTCACGCCGGTGGCCGGCGAACGCTACGACATGATCGTTGCCAATCCACCCTATGTCGCCGCCGCTGATCCGGCGCTGGAAAAACTGGCGGCGGAACCGGCGATCGCACTCTGTGACGGTCCCTCGGGGCTGGAAGCCTTGTCGGCGATTGCCGCAGCCGCCGCAGCGCATCTGCAGAACCAAGGCTGGCTGATTTTAGAGCACGGCAGCGATCAAGCATCGGACGTCGCCCGGCTACTCGAGAGTCACGGCTTCAGCCAAGTCTGCTCGCACCTCGATCTCTCCGGCAAACCCCGCGTTACGCTGGGAACCCTCCACTCACCACACTGGGAAAAGACATGATCCGCTTCGAAACCACCCTGGGCGACTTCACCATCGAGCTGTACGAGAAGGAGGCGCCGTTATCGGTTGCCAATTTTCTGCGCTACGTTGACGACGAATTCTTCGACGGCACCATCTTCCACCGGATCGTTCCGGGCTTCGTCATTCAAGGCGGCGGCTTCACCGAGGACATGACGCAGAAAAAGACGCAGCCCCCCGTCAAGAACGAGGCGGACAACGGCCTCAAGAACGAACGCGGCACGCTCTCCATGGCGCGCACCAACGACATCAACAGCGCAACGTCGCAGTTTTTCGTCAACCTGAAGGACAACGACTTCCTCGATCATTCGCGCGGGAACTTCGGCTATGCCG
The DNA here is from genome assembly GCA_963779985.1 of uncultured Gammaproteobacteria bacterium. Lineage (GTDB taxonomy): Bacteria > Pseudomonadota > Gammaproteobacteria > Steroidobacterales > Steroidobacteraceae > Bog-1198. The sequence goes on along the minus strand of CAVZZW010000003.1, from coordinate 161,677 downwards.
TGTTCGCACGCGTCACCGAAGGCATGGACGTGGTCGACAAAATCGCCGCGGTCAAGACCGGCCGGCGGCGCGGCTTCGACGATGTTCCCGTCGACGCGGTCATCATGAAGAGCGTACGGCGAATACCCGCTTAACGCCCGCGTGGCGCAGCAGCGATCATTCGCAGGTCGGCTGGTTCGGGCGATCGTCTGGCTGGTCGTGGTTTGCATTGCGGCGAGCGTGCTCGCGGTGGCGTCACTGCGTTGGATCAATCCGCCGTTCACCGCTTTCATGGCCGAAGCACAGGCCGCGGCGTGGGCGAACCGCGACCCCAACTACGTATTCCGCCACAGCTGGGACGATTTGGATCGAATCTCGCCCAACCTGCCGCTTGCGGTCGTGGCATCGGAAGATCAGAAGTTTCCCGCGCACTGGGGCTTCGACGTCGCGGCCATCGAAAAGGCCTACGCGCTCAACCAGCATAGCCACAAGGTGCGCGGGGCGAGCACCATCAGCCAGCAGGTCGCCAAGAATCTTTTCCTGTGGTCCGGGCGCAGCTATTTTCGCAAGGGGCTCGAGGCCTACTGCACGGTGTTGATCGAGGCCTTATGGCCGAAGCGGCGGATATTGGAAGTCTATTTGAATATCGCGGAGTTCGGCTACGGCACCTATGGCGCCGAAGCCGCCGCGCAACGCTTCTTCCACAAGACCGCAGCCCGGCTCAGCCGCGCCGATGCCGCTGTGCTCGCCGCTGTATTGCCAAGCCCAGAGCGCTATTCGGCGGCAGCACCGTCCAGGTACGTGCAGCAGCGGCGCGAATGGATTCTGGGTCAGATGCAGGCGCTGGGCGGCCCGGAAATGCTGGATGAAATCGACGCCTATCCGAGTCGGCGTCGCTGAGGCGCAAGATGCGCTCGAGAATGACCGGTATTTCGAATATGGCACGATTTTGAATGCGCGCGACACCGGCGCCATAGTCGTCGAGGCGGCTCGTCACCGCCGCCACTCCGCTGCCGATGGACTTGAAGGAATCCAGCACGATTCCCGCGTTGTGCTCTTGCACCCAATCGGTGTTGTAGCGTTCCTGGGGCATGGTCCACGCGTTGCGCACCACGATGACGGGCAGGCCCTGTTGAATGGCTTCGCTGATGCTGCCGGGACCCGGCTTGCCGATGAAGAAATCGCTCAACTGCATGAAATAGCGGATCTGCGATGAAAATCCGATCACGGCCCGGGGTGCCCGCGCGCTCATCGCGCGCAACTCATCGGCCAACGCGGAATTGTGCCCGCAGATCAGAATGAGCTGCGTATCGTCGAGGCGCTTGGCGATACGGCGCATCACCGTCGATCCATGACCGCCGAACATGACGATACCCGTCGGTCGATCCGGATCGAGCTGCAGCTTGCGCCTCTCGGCGCGCCGATCGATATTCAATGGCCTGGTAGAAGTCGGGGCGAATGATCATTCCCGAGGTCGCATGGATGTTCGCCTCATCGTAGCCGGCGGCTCGCGCCTGTTCGACCGCCTTGGCGGTTCCGCAAATCAGGTGCTGCGCCTGATGCGGCTCGATCCAGAAATGCGGCGGCGAATCGGCGAAGTCGGTCAGAATGGTCACATAGGGCACGTTCGGCCGCGCTGCGGTCAGCGCCTGATACATGGCGCGATTGAAATTCGGCACCAATGACACCACCATGTCCGGCTTGGTCTTCTGCCAATGACGCTGCAACTGGGCGGTCAGGGATTTGTGGCTCAATCGAATGAGCGCCTGCAAAATCTTCAGCTCCTGACCCAGCCCCAAGGTCCAGCCGCGAGCCAGACGCGCGTTGTAGTACTGTTCGGGCTTCATGCCGGTGGTCTTGCCGAACACGTCGCGCGGATCGAGCACTTCGAAGAGATTGACCAGCCGCACCTGCCAAGGCAGCGCCAAATCGCGGATCACGGTATCGAGCGCCACGGCCGCGGAGCGATGCCCTCCCCCCGCATTGAAATACACTAGATCGATGGATTTCATGGTGATCGCGCATTGTGCGTACCGACTATGAACGAACGATGAACTTGGTTCTGGTAGCCTGTGTTGCCATGCCGAGGCGTAGCCCGCGTCCCCTTGCCGAGGTGTGGATATGAGAATTTCTCGCACGTTGCGATCGCCATGGGTGCTGGCAGCGAGCCTGCTGTTGGCCGGCGCCGCTGCCCCGGCGGCCGGGCCGCCCCCCGTTGCGGCCCGGCCCGGTTCAGCGGAATGCGCCGGACGCGGCGAGCCCACCGGCATCGGTCACCACGACGCAGCTCAGTCACGGCCGCTTCCGGATTTCCTCGTCTACAAGCCCGCAGGGACGCCCGCGAGTTTCGTGTTGCTGCTGTCCGGCGACCAAGGCTGGAACTCCACCGCGGACGCGATGGCGCGGCAACTCGTACTGCAAGGCGCGATGGTCGCCGGCATCGATTGGGCCGAAGTTCAAGGCAAACCTCGAAGCCGATGGCGATCAATGCGTGTTTCCGGACGGCGATCTGGAAAATTTGAGTCACTTCGTGCAGGCCTATTTTCACACCTCCACCTATCTGCCTCCGAGTCTTGGTGGGGGTTTCCTCCGGCGCCGCCATGGCGTACGCCATGCTCGTGCAGGCGCCGCGAAACACCTTTGCGGCCGCGTTGACGTTGGGATTCTGTCCCAATTTCGAATTTGGACAAACCGCTGTGCAAGGGTTCCGGGTTCGAGTCCGTCCGCAGCACTCGCGGTCACGGCGTACGAGCTCCTGCCGATCAAGAACCTGGCAATCCCTGGGTCAACCTGCACGGCGACCAACGACCGGGCCTGTCCGGCAAGCGCGACGCGAGACTTCATTTCCCAGATTCGCGGGGCAGCGATGGTGACGCTGCCCAACGTAGGGCACGAATTTACGTCACTGCCCGACTCACTGCCCGATTGGCTGCCGCAGTACACCGCCGGCTACGACACGCTGGCGACGCAGAATCCGGCGCGCGTGGCGCCGCCGCCCGCGGGTTTGAGCGACCTGCCGATCGTGGAAATCCCCGCGCAACCCGTCGCGCCCCGCGCAGCGGCGGCGCCGCACGGCGCGTCGATGCCTTTGCCATCATCATGTCCGGCGACGGCGGCTGGGCGGGACTCGACCAGGACGTTGCCGCCGCGCTCAGCGCCAAGGGCATTCCGGTCGTCGGCCTGGATTCGTTGCGCTACTACTGGACGCGCGCGCACGCCGGACGGCCTGGCCGCGGACACCGACCGCATGATCCGCTACTACCTTGCGCATTTCGGCAAGCAGCGCGTGCTGCTGATCGGCTATTCGCAGGGCGCCGACGTGCTGCCGTTCGCCGTCAATCGGCTGCCCGAGGCGACGCGCGCCCGTGTCGCATTGGTTGCGGTCATGGGCATGTCCGAGCACGCAGCTATTCGAATTTCACGTGAGCAGCTGGATCTCGGACAGCAATTCGGGACCGGCGACGCTGCCGGAGATCAACAGGATTACCGGCATACCGGTGCTGTGCATGTACGGCGCGGACGAGAGCGACTCGCTGTGCCCGAAGCTCGACCCGAGAAAATTCAACATCGTGAAGCTCAAGGGCGGCCATCATTTCGACGGCGACTACGCCAACTTGGCGCGGCAAATCCTCGCGCGCGCCGAAATCCCGCACTGAGATCCAATCAGCTCTGGACGCTGGCAATCACCGAGCGAGGGAACCGCTGAGCGCCGAATTGCGCCGCGCGCTGAGGCGCACACGTGGTGAGGGGGCGAACCGCGTTGCACGGTCCGCCCCCTTCGATACCGCGTACCGGTCAGTTCACCGCCCGGAAGGTGTGGGCAATCGTTCGCGCAATGAGCCGATGTCCCGACTGGCTCGGATGAACATCGCATAACAGCTGGTTGCTCACGCTGGCATTCAGCAGGCCTGCGTTGCAGGTCTTGCCGCCGAAAGCCGGCTGGGTGGCCACCGCCTGGAAAGCGGTGAACAGGTCGGCCACTACCGCCCCAAAGGCTGCCGCGGGAGCTTTGATGGCCCCGTTCAACAACGCCGTGAGCCCGGTTCCCGCTGCGTCGGAATAATCGACCGAATAGTAGTTTGTGATGATGATGGTGCCGCCAAATCCAGTGGCGCGCAGATCAGCGAGGATGGTCTGCATATTATGCTCAACCGTTGCCAGCAACGTGGGCACACCCGCTGCGATGCAAGTTGCCGGGTCGGCCTGTGAAGCGCAGGAGGCTTCGAGCAGGAAGCCATCATTCGCGCCCAACGTGATGGTGACGAGGCGCACCTCACGATGCTGCTTCAGGAACGCTTGCGCGAATTGGAGCTGGGTAGCGTTATACGCGACGTGCAAGGGAAAGTGCGCGCGAAAGGCTCGGCAACCATTGTCGGGACCGGTTGCGGACAGGAAGCTGCTGGTAGTCTCACCAGGACAGGCTGCATCCACGGTGTCCAGCGGCAACTTGTCGTCCAGGTCGTCTGCGAACCCATGAAAGTTGTCGGGATTGATATATTCGAAGCCGGCTGAGGCAATGAATGCGAACGGGACGCTGTCGCCGAGCACGAGAGCGGAGTCCCGGTCTCTTCCTCCATCCTCATCCCTCGATGCGTCCCCATCCTTCGCTGCCGCGGTCCCGCCGACGCCTATCGCGGCTGCCAGGCAGACGCACGGAAAAACAGACAATATATTTTTCATGATCGTTCCTTTGTCTAGAATTTATAGGTCGAATTTATTGGTACTCGATCGTCGCCCTCAGAACTCCAGCCAGTTCAGTGCCCCGACGTATAGATAAGCGCAAAATGCTGGCAAATCCCCTCATCGACCAAACGAATATACTCGAATCGACGACAGCGACCACGCTGCGGACATAATCCTTGGCTGCGTCGTTCCGACTTTTCCACGGAAAAGTGCGCCGCCGCCGGAAGCTCCTGCGGCGACGCACCCAATCAGTGACCGGTGTGTCTTCAGTTACCGCTGCCCCCCCTCGCGCCCGTCATCGTCCCGACCGTGGACTCGCGTCAGGAAGTTATCAACGACAAAGTCAGCCACGGAGCTGCCGAGTCTCTCACCGGCATTCTCATCTGAGCGGAAATGCTGGCCGGCGAAGACCCGGCTCAAGCTGGCCTCGTTCTCGATGTCAGCGAAGCTGTCGAAGGAGCGCACGACTCCGGGAAGCACCTCAGAAGTGACGCTCAGATTAAACGGCTTGTTGCCGAAGAACGCACTCAGCACGAACGCTCCCCCGGAGCTGATCGCGGCATGTGCGCCGGGGTACGACGGATCGGTGCCGGTGTTGGTCGTTTCCGGCAGCCAATTCGGATCCGCTGCCGTGTCGGGGTTGCCGTCCGTAGCGGCGGCGCGAATTGCGGTGACCGGCCGCCAGAAGTTGTACGTGTACTTGGCGTCGTAGAATGCGATCACTTCATCGGCAAGGGTGATGTTGAGCAAAGCGAACACTCGAGCGCTCTGCGCCGTCGTCAGGTGATGCGCGGTCGCCGCCGTCTGCGTGATCTCGTTCCAGTAGTTCTGAATCGCACCGTTCCAGAACCGGCCGATGAGCGCCTGATCTGCCGTGGCCACGGTGCTGTTGGCGATACCGATCGATTTCACTTCATTGAAGACGGCAGTGTACTCGGCGCTGGTCAGCGCGGGAGGCGGTCCTGGGCGAAATTGCTTCGCGCGCTCGAGCGCGAACGGAGTGACGCGAGACCAATGCGTGAATGCGGGTTGCTTCGGAAAATTGGGCGGCGTGGATTGGTAGTCCCCCGGGGCGTTGCCAAAGACGTAAGGAATCGGTGTCGCGGCCGATCCATCGTCGCTGCGCAGAGCCAGAGTGGCCAGCGCAACCGCTCTACCGACGTCGATTCCCGTGGTTTTGTCGGTGCCATCCGGAATTTGTGCCAACGACTGATCGTACTGCTGATCGAGCGTCGGCTGAAACGCCGGGAACAGGGCGATGAGCGTCTCGTGCGCCGCGGCCGCAACGGCGGCCTCTTGCGAGGCATGCGGCGACACATGTTCGACGCGCACGAGGTAGGGCTTGTGGGTGGCGTCGATCGCGTTCACCGCATCATAGATGGCCGCATGCATGATCGCGAAGCTACGCGTCGGGTGCACGGTTGCCGGTTGCGCTCCCGGCGTGCGGACGATGGTCAGCAGCGTTTTATTCCACTGTATTACTTCGTCCGGCGACCCCACTGCAGAGTCCGCGTACGAGGAAGCGCTGTATACAAACAGGCTGGCGCACATGAGCGCGAGCGATTTACAGGATCGCAGCATAGATTTCTCCTTCTATTACCTACTACGTTATCGTTATCGTTCTCGCGAAAGCACGCAGCGGGAGCGCCGCGGGCTCATCGCGTACTTACGATGACTTCGGTTCTGAAGGATTTATTCCAACGTGCATCCTCGGATCGACAATCCGCACCCCCAAATAAAAACTCCCTCCAGGGCACCTGAGGGGACGGCCTGGAGGGAGCGATACGCCGACGGTAGGCCCAACAGCGTTGGAAGGAAGTGTGACTCGCCGGCCAGGTCGCGTCTGTAGAACTCACGCTTCTTACTGCGTAGGAATTCTTGGACTCGATTAAACATATTCCAGAGCCGTGTAAAAATTACTATGATCACTCAGCCCTACGTCAGTACCTCGCCACGGGGATTTTGACCGATTGGCAGTAGGCAACCGGTCAATATCTCGGTGCCGAGGGACTAGCTGTGTTCGACCGCCGCCTTGTGGAGCGGCGGGATTGCAACCGCGGGAACCAGCAGCGCAAGCAGTACCGTGCACAGCGACACCGCGAGCATGGCCCAGAACGTCAAATTGAGCGAGTGCTGCAAAGCCAAGCGGATTCCCGCACCGCCGGGCGTCGTGTCAGCCGGTGTTTCCAGCAGTTGCCGCAGCTGGTCCGAAGTAACGGCCGCAACGCCTGCCGAGCGAGTAAGACCGTGATTCAAAACGGCGCCGAGCGCGGTGGCTCCCAGGGTACTGCCCAGGTTGCGTGAAAACAGATTCGATGCCGTGACACTGCCGCGCTGCGACCGGTCGACGATTTCCTGAATCAAGACCAGAGAGCTGACGCTGAGGAGTCCCATGCCGAATCCCATGATCAGGGAACCGAGCGCGGCGGTGATCGGAGAGCTCTGCGGCCCCAACGACACGAATAGCGCCGCGCCCGCGGGCAAGAGCATGGTGCCCGTGAGCAAGAGTTGATGCAGAGCAAAGCGGTGAAACAAACGGGCAGCCAGAGTGGCGCCGGCCGGCCAGCCCACCAGCATCGTGGTCAGGGCGAGGCCTGCGACCACCGGTGATCGCTGCAGCACGATTTGCACATAGATGGGCAAGAACGTAGTCAGACCGATCAGCGCCATGCCCGCAAGCACCGAGACTCCGTTGGCGGCGGCGATCGGGCGGCGGGTCCACAGCGCAAACGACACCATCGGATTGGCAGCGCGCCGCTCCTGCAGCACGAACGCCAGCGTCGACGCGCAGAATACGGCGCCGGCGGCCGTCAGCAAGGTGCTGCTGGAAGTGCCGATTTCCGTCAGCGCTATCAGCAGCGACGTCACCGCAATCGTGAACGAAACCGCCCCGGCGATATCGATGGAGCGGCGCTCATGCTTGACGTTCTCGTGCAGAAAGGCGATGAAACCCGCCACCGCGGCCACGCCGACCGGGATATTGATCCAGAAAACCCATGCCCAGGAGACGTTGCGGATGATGAGGCCGCCGACGACCGGGCCGAGGACTGCGGAGATCGCCCACACGCTGGCCAGATAGCCTTGGATCTTCCCCCTCTCGCGTGCCGGGTAGAGGTCCGCGACGATGGTCATGGCGACAGGTTGCATCGCCCCGGCTCCGACGCCCTGGATGAGCCGAAACAGAATCATCGCCGGCATCGACCATGCGAAGCCGGCAAGTATCGAACCAGCCATGAAGACGCCGATGCCGAGGAGCATCACCGGCTTGCGCCCGTAAATATCCGCCAGATTGCCGAACACCACCGTGGTCGCGGTCTGCGCCAAAAGGAACGATGAGAACACCCAGCTGTAGAGACGCAAGCCCCCCAACTGCGCCACGATTTGCGGCATGGCGGTGGAAACGATGGTCGCTTCGATGGCGACCATGAACATGGAAGCCATCACGGACGCTATGACGAGCGCCCGGGCGGATTGCAATTTCTGAGGCAATGGATGGGTCTCCGGTTATCTAGAATTTCACTGATGATCGCGCCGTATTCGCGCTCGACTTCGCGGCCGAGTTCGAAGCAGGGCACTCCCCGCTGTTTCGCCAAGCGACGGGTCATCGGACAACAGATCGTCGGCTGGAAATCCCATGGCCGATGCGATCCGCCGCAGCACCAAGATGGACGGGTTGCCTTGGCCGCCCTCGAGCTGCGCGAGAAAGCGCAGGGAAACGCCCGAATCGGCAGCGAGCGCGTTGCGCGTCATGCCGCGCTGAGCGCGGGCATCGCGGATCTTGTCGGCCAATGTGCCGAGATAAGCGACATCCTGCGGATCGGCGCGGCGGGGTTTGGCACGGGCGGCGGAGGAACGGCGCGGCTTGGTTGATCTTGGCATGCGGATGGTGGTGCGAGGACCCCGGTTGCAGCGATTACGACACGTGGCTGGCCGCACTGCACGCGGCGCGCAACTTGAATCGTTGAATCTTGCCCGTGGCCGTTTTGGGCAGGTCGGCGACGAACTCGATCCATCGCGGATACTTGTAAGGAGCGAGCCGTGATTTGACGAACGCCTTCAATTCGTCGGCCAGCGCCTCGGAGGCTGAGAAGCCGTCGGCGAGCACGACGTACGCGATCGGCTTGGTCAGCCGGTCAGAGTCCTCCCTGCCGACGACAGCGGCCTCGTGCACGGCCGGATGAGCAGCGAGCGCCGATTCGACTTCGATCGGTGAGACGTAGATTCCGCCCACCTTGAGCATGTCGTCGGCCCGGCCGGCGAACACATAGTCGCCGTTGGCGTCGACGCGGAATCGATCGCCGGTCAGGGTCCAAGATCCCACGAAAGTTGCGCGGCTGCGCGCGTGCTGGTTCCAGTAGAATTTTGCGCTGGTCGAACCACGCACCAGCAGATTGCCGGTCTCGCCCGCGGCGACGGCATTCCCTTCCTCATCGACGATCTTTGCCTCGAAACCGGGCACCGGCAGACCCAGAGTGCCGTAACGAATTCGACCGGGCCGGTTGGAGATGAAAATGTGCAGCATCTCGGTCGAACCGATCCCGTCCACGATGTCGACACCCGCCCGTTCGCGCCAACGCCGCGCGATGTCCTCGGGCAACGCTTCGCCGGCCGAATTGCACACGCGCAGCGCCAACTCTTCCGTTTTCGGCAGCTGATCGCTCGCCAGCAGCGAGGCGTACAGCGTGGGCACGCCCGAGAATACCGTCGGACGATGCCGCCGCAGCCGCGCCGAGATCGACGCCGGTGTGGTGCGTTCCGCCATCAACACGGCCGTGCCGCCCACTGCCAACGGAAAGGTCAGCGAATTACCGAGCCCGTAGGCGAAAAAAAGCTTTGCGCCCGACAACATCACGTCGCTTTCCGTGAGCCCCAGAATGCCTCGTGCGTATAGCGCGGCGGTCTCGATGAGGCTCGAATGCACGTGCACGGCTCCCTTCGGCGCACCAGTCGAACCGGATGAATACAGCCAGAAGCATGGCTCGTCGCGCAAAGTGGGGGCGGGTTCGAATGAATCCGTCGACCGCGCGAGAACCTCGCTGAACGAGCGCATGCCCGGCGGCGGTGCGGCGGTACCGGATACCAACACGTGTTTCAAGAATGGCGACTGATCCAGGATGGGCTGGAACTGTGGCAACAGCGCTTCCGAAATCACCAGCATCGGCGCGCGACTGTCGTGGAGCATGTACGCATAGTCGGCGCTCGACAGCATGGTATTGACCGGGATCGGCACGATTCCCGCCTTGATCGCGCCTAGAAATGCCGTTGGAAAGTCGATGCCGTCTTGCAGACACAGCAGTATTCGCTGCTCCATGTGCATGCCGAAGCCGTGCAGGCAGCCCGCGAAGCGGTTGACGCGCACTGCGAGATCTCCGTAGGTGTACGCACCGCAGTCATCGATGTACGCAGTCTTGGGCGCACGGCCCGCTCGAAGGTTGCGCTCCAACAGATCGTGCGCGGCATTGAAGCGCTCCGGAATACGCAACGCCGGCGGGCTCGTGGTGGTGTCAATGTCGCAGAGATCCATGCGCTGACCTAGCCTTTAGTTTTGGTCCCCGTTCGGGAATGCACTATACTGCATTTCGCCGCACGACATGTCGCAACCCTCGAGCACCGCACCGAACACGCGCGCGCACTCTATTGCATATATCGGGAGTAGCATGGAACCCGCAATGACGACTTCCGAGCCTGAGGCTTCGCCGGTGAACTTCGAGACGCATCCGTCCCGTTACCGGCACTGGCACCTTGCCGTCGCGGGTTGCGTTGCGACGCTGACCATGGACGTCAACGAAGAAGCCGGCATTCGTCCCGGCTACCGGCTCAAGCTCAATTCCTATGATCTGGGCGTGGACATCGAATTGTACGATGCGCTGCAGCGAATCCGCTTCGAACACCCGCAGGTGGGGGCGGTCATTCTCACCGGCGCCAAGGAGCGGATATTTTGTTCCGGCGCGAACATCTTCATGCTTGGCCTCTCCAGCCACGCCTGGAAGGTAAATTTTTGCAAATTTACCAATGAGACTCGTAACGGCATGGAGGATTCGAGCGCGCACTCCGGCATCAAATTCATCGCCGCGTGCAACGGCACCACCGCCGGGGGCGGTTACGAGTTGGCGCTTGCCTGCGATGAGATCGTGCTGGTCGACGATCGGTCATCGGCGGTGAGCCTGCCCGAGGTGCCTTTGCTCGGGGTGCTGCCGGGTACCGGGGGCTTGACCCGTTTGACCGACAAGCGGCGCGTGCGGCGCGACCTCGCCGATGTGTTCTGCACGACGGTCGAAGGCGTACGCGGCCAGCGCGCGCGCGATTGGGCGCTGGTCGATGCCATAGTCAAGCCGCAGAACTTTCAGGAATACATCCGGCAGCGTGCGCAGGCGCTCGCCGCCGAGAGCGCGCGTCCCGAGGCTGCGGCCGGCGTGCATCTCCCGCCGCTCGATCGGGTCACTGGAGCCGCATGGCTTTCACTATCGCTTCGTCGACGTCGCTCTCGATGGCCCCGCACAGCGCGTTGAATTGACCATCTTCGGCACCCGATCACAGCCCCGCCGGCAACCATCGACGCGGCGCTCGCCGCCGGCGCGCATTGGTGGCCATTGCAGATGGCGCGGGAACTCGACGATGCCATCTTGAATCTGCGCACCAACTATCTCAACTACGGCGTTTGGGTATTGAAGACGCGCGGTCAGGTGGAGTCCATGCTCGCCACCGATGATTTTCTCGTCGAACATCGCCAGCACTGGTTCGTGCGCGAAGTCATCGGCCAGCTGCGGCGTACTTTCGCGCGCCTCGACGTTTCGTCGCGCTCCTTGTTCGCCCTGATCGAGGCCGGCAGCTGTTTCGTCGGGTCGTTGTTCGAACTCGCGCTGGCGTCGGATCGCACCTACATGTTGAATCAGGCTGCCGCAGATGGCGGCCCCGTGCTGATGCTCTCCGAGGTGAATTTCGGACTGTTTCCGGCCGTGCACGGACGATCACGAATCGAGGCACGCTTCCATGGAAATCCGCAACTCCTGGCCGACGCGCGCGCCGCCGTCGGCGCCCGCCTCGAGTGTCCCTCCGCCAAGTCCCTCGGACTCGTCACCTTCGGACCCGATGCACTCGACTGGGAGCACGAGATTCGCATTGCGCTCGAAGAGCGCGGCGCGCTGTCGCCCGACGCCTTGACCGGCATGGAAGCCAACCTGCGGTTCGGTCCGGGCGAAACGCCGGAGACGCGGATATTCGGCCGCTTGTCGGCGTGGCAGAACTGGATATTCATCCGTCCCAACGCCGTGGGCGACGCAGGCGCTCTGAAAGTATTCGGCACCGGCCGCAAAGCGAAATTCAATCGGGATCGCATTTAACAGGACGCACTCATGACCATTTCGTACGCGGACAAGATTCCGAACAACGTCGATCTCGCCGGCGACAAGGTGCTGCAGCGTGCGCTCGAGCACTGGCAGCCCGAATTTCTCAAATGGTGGGCGGACATGGGTCCGGAGGGTTCGCACACCACCGACGTATACCTGCGCACCGCCGTCAGTGTTCATCCGAGCGGCTGGGCGCACTTCGACTACGTGAAGATGCCGGAATACCGCTGGGGGATTTTCCTGAGTCCCGGCGACGGTGAGCGCAAGATCAATTTCGGCGATCACCTGGGCGAGCCCGCCTGGCAGGACGTTCCCGGCGAGCACCGGGCGAATCTACGCCGCATCATCGTCACTCAAGGCGACACGGAGCCCGCGTCGGTCGAGCAGCAGCGCCATCTCGGGCTCACCTGTCCATCGCTGTACGATCTGCGCAATTTGTTCCAGGTCAATGTCGAAGAAGGCCGGCACTTGTGGGCCATGGTGTACTTGCTGCACCGGTATTTCGGCCGCGACGGCCGCGAGGAGGCAGAGGCGTTGCTGCAGCGACGCTCCGGGGATCGAGACAATCCGCGGATTTTGGGTGCCTTCAACGAAAGGACTCCGGACTGGCTGGCGTTCTTCATGTTCACCTACTTCACCGACCGAGATGGAAAATTCCAACTGCTGGCGTTGGCGGAGTCGGGCTTCGATCCCCTGGCGCGGACCACGCGCTTCATGTTGATGGAAGAAGCGCACCACATGTACGTCGGCGAGTCCGGCGTCGGCCGCATCATCCAGCGGACCTGCGAAGTCATGACGCAGCACAAGACCGATGATCCCGATCGGCTGCGTGCGCTCGGGGTCATCGACCTGCCGACCATTCAGCGCTATCTCAATTTTCATTTCAGCGTGACCATCGACCTGTTCGGCGCGGACGTGTCGTCGAATGCGGCAACGTTCTATTCGAGCGGTCTCAAAGGCCGCTACGAGGAAACCAAATTCGACGACGACCATCTGCTGCGGGACGCGATGTACCCGGTGTTGCAGGTCAGTGACGGGCGTCTCGTGGCAGGCGAGGCGCCGGCGCTCAACGCGCTCAATGAAAAGCTGCGCGATGACTACATCAAGGATTCCGTCGCCGGAGTCGGGCGCTGGAACCGCATCATCCAAAAGGCCGGAAGCGCATTCCGGTTGATCGTCCCGCACAAGGCATTCAACAGGAAGATAGGGCCCCTGGCGGGGCTCAAGATCGCACCCGACGGCCGTGTCATCAGCGAGGCGGAATGGGCCGCGCAGCAGCGCGAGTGGCTCGCCACCGATGAGGATCGAGCTTTCGTCGCTTCCTTGATGGGCCGGGTCGCGGCTCCCGGTGCCTACGCCAATTGGATATCGCCGCCGACGCTCGCGATCAACAAGCAGCCCGCCGACTTCGAGTTCGTGCGCTTCAACTGATGGCGGCGCGTTAAATCCGCCCTTCCGCCAACATCCACCGGTAGCAGTCCTCGACCATGACCTTCAAGGCAACGATCCGATAGCCCAGCTCCTGTTGCGCCTTGGCCGACGACGTCGTGATCCGTCGGCCGAAGCCTGCGGCCATTTCCGGCGTGATGGGGGGCGGCTTGCCGGTGAAATTGCTGATGAAGTCGCCGAACGTGGCGACCGCCCGCAGCAGGCCGGCAGGCATCTCCGCCGTCGGGGCAGGCTTGCCCAAGAGCCCGGAAACTTCGCGCACCAAGTCCAGCATGCTCCTGTTCTCGCCGCCGAGCAGATACTGACCGCCGTTCTCACCCTTGTCCGCGGCCGCGATATGCGCGGCGGCGACCTCGCGCACATGCGTGAAGGTGAGACCCGACGGCGGCACGCCCGGCAGCTTGCCGTCGCGAACCATGGTGAATACGCGCGACCAGGTACCGATGTCATAGGGACCCAGTATCGCGCCGGGCTGCATGATGACGACCTCGAGACCGCGGCCTACGCCCGCGCGGGCAATTTCCTGGGCCTGCCACTTGGTCCGCTGGTAGTTGACGCGCGACTGCGCCGCGAGACTCGGCGTCTGTTCCGTCACCTCGCCCACGACCGGACCGTACGCCGAAATTGACGAAGTGACTACCAGGCGCCGCACGCCCTTGGCGATGGCTGCTTCGACGATGTTCCGCGTTCCTTCGACATTGTCCCGAGTCTGTTCGGCATTGCGACGCCGCCACAGGTTGGTGTTGCCGGCAACGTGAAACACGGTGTCCGTCCCATCCGCAATGGCCGCGATCAGCGAATCCTTATCAGTGATCGTTCCGACGGCCAGCCGGGGATCGAATCGGTTGAGAAACTTCAGGTCCGACGCCGGGCGATGCAGCGCAGTGACATCCCAGCCGGCAGCCATCAGCTGCTGCACCAGATTCAGGCCTACGAATCCCGTACCGCCGGTGACGAATGCAGCTCGGGACATTTAAGCTGCGTCTGCCGTATCGGGCACGTCCGGGTCATATCCCAGATTCGGCGCGAGCCAGCGCTCCGCCTCGCCCAGAGTCCACCCCTTGCGCTGCGCGTAGCTCGCCACTTGATCGCGGTCGATCTGGCCCACCCCGAAATAGTGAGCCTGCGGATGCGAGAAATAAAATCCGCTGACGGCTGCCGTCGGAAACATCGCAAAGGATTCGGTCAAGCGGATGCCCGCATTTCGCTCCGGATCGAGCAGCTGCCAGAGCGTCGCCTTCTCGGTGTGCTCGGGACAGGCAGGATATCCGGGGGCGGGACGAATCCCCTGGTACTGCTCGCCGATCAGGCCGGCGCCGTCGAGCCGTTCCTCGGGAGCATAGCCCCACAGTTCGCGCCGTACCCGTTCATGCATGCGCTCGGCCAACGCCTCCGCCAGTCGATCGGCCAGCGCCTTGAGCATGATGCTGCTGTAGTCATCGTGCGCGGCTTCGAAGCGCGCCACGTGTTCATCGATACCTATACCTGCGGTCACCGCGAACGCTCCCAGGTAATCGGCTCGGCCGCTGCCGAGCGGCGCCACGAAATCCGCCAGGCAGGATTGAGCCTGGTTCTGCGGTTTGGATTTTTGCTGCCGCAGATGATGCAGCCGAGCCTTCACGGTCTGGCGGGTGTCATCGGCAAACACCGCGATGTCATCATCGCCGGTGCTATTGGCCGGGAAGAAGCCCACCACGGCCCGGGCCCGCAGCCATTTCTCCTCCACCAATTGCTTCAGCATGCGTGTCGCATCCGCATACAGGCTGCCGGCCGCCTCGCCGACCACGGGATCCTGCAGGATATCGGGAAATTTTCCCGCAAATTCCCACGCATTGAAGAACGGCATCCAGTCGATATACGGCAGCAACTCATCGAGCGGATAGTCATCGAAGGAGCGTACCCCGAGGAAACTCGGCGCGGGCGGCGCGTAGCTGGACCAGTCGATCTTGAGCTTCTTCGCCCGTGCCTGCGGCAACGAAAGCTGCGGCGCCTTGGCGCTCTTGTTGCGATGCTGCTCGCGGCGCCGCTCATGCTCCGCCTTGACGCCCGCGATATACGCGTCGCGCGTGCTCTTGGTCACCAGTTGCTGGCATACGCCGACCGAGCGCGACGCGTCTTTCACATAGACCACCGCGCCTTGGTAGTGGGGATCGATCTTCACCGCCGTGTGAGCGGGAGAGGTGGTGGCGCCGCCGATCAACAACGGCTGCGTCGTAGCCCAGGCGCTGCATTTCCTTCGCGACGTGCACCATTTCATCGAGCGACGGCGTAATCAATCCGGACAACCCGATGAGATTGGCGCCCTCGCGGGTCGCGGCTTCCAGAATTTTCTCGCAGGAGGCCATCACTCCCAAGTCCACGACCTCGAAGTTGTTACATTGCAATACCACGCCGACGATGTTCTTGCCGATGTCGTGCACATCGCCTTTGACGGTGGCGATCACCACCTTGCCATTGGAGCGGCTCGTGCCGTCCTTCTCCCGCTCGATGTAGGGAATCAACGCCGAGACCGCTTTTTTCATGACCCGCGCCGATTTGACGACTTGCGGCAGGAACATCTTGCCGGAGCCGAACAGATCGCCGACCACATTCATGCCGTCCATCAACGGCCCTTCGATGACGTCGAGGGGCCGCTTGGCCTCGAGCCGCGCCTCCTCGGTGTCCTCGAGAACGAACTCATCGAGTCCCTTCACCAGCGCGTGCTGCAGGCGCTGTCCCACGGGAAGCTTGCGCCACTCGAGATCGTCGCCCCGCCTGGCGGCGCCCGCGCCGCCCTTGAAGGCTTGCGCGATGTCCAGCAGCCGCTCCGTGGCATCCGGCGCGCCGCGCGAGAATGACGTCCTCGCAGCGTTCGCGGAGGTCAGCGGGTATGTCCTCGTAAATCGCGAGCTGCCCCGCGTTGACGATGCCCATGGTCAGGCCGGCACGAATCGCGTGATATAGAAACACGGAGTGCATGGCTTCGCGCACCGGGTCGTTGCCGCGGAATGAAAACGACACGTTGCTGACGCCGCCGCTGACATGCACCGAGGGCATACGCTGCTTGATGGCCGCCGTCGCTTCGATGAAGTCCAGACTGTAGCGATTGTGCTCCTCGATCCCGGTCGCGACCGCGAAGATGTTCGGATCGAAGATGATGTCCTCGGGCGCGAAGCCTATGCGCTCCGTCAGCAACGCATAGGCACGCTCGCAAATCGCTACCTTACGGCCGATGGTGTCGGCCTGACCCTGCTCGTCGAAGGCCATGACGACGACCGCCGCGCCATGGCGCACGCATAGGCGTGCATGTGCGAGGAAGGCTTCCTCGCCCTCCTTCAGGCTGATCGAATTGACGATCGCCTTCCCCTGCACGCATTTGAGGCCGGCCTCGATCACGGACCATTTGGACGAATCGATCATGACCGGTACGCGCGCGATATCCGGTTCGCCCGCGATGAGGCTCAGGAACTTCGTCATCGCCGCCGCGGAATCGAGCATGCCCTCGTCCATGTTCACGTCGATGATCTGCGCGCCGTTGGCGACCTGCTGCCTGGCGATGTCGACCGCCGCGGCGTAGTCGCCCGCTTCGATGAGCTTGCGGAACTTGGCCGAGCCGGTCACGTTGGTACGCTCCCCGACATTGACGAACAGGCTGTTCGCATCGATCTGCAGCGGTTCGAGGCCGCTCAAGCGGCAGGCTCGCTCGATGTTCGGCAACGCGCGCGGCGGCAGATCTTTGACGGCGCGAACCATGGCGCGAATGTGCTCCGGCGTCGTGCCGCAGCAGCCGCCCACCATGTTGACGAAACCGCTGGCCGCGAACTCGGCGAGGATCGCGGCGGTCTGCTGGGGAGTTTCGTCGTATTCGCCAAATGCGTTCGGCAAGCCCGCGTTGGGGTAGGCGCATACGTAGGTGTCCGCGATTCGCGCCAGCTCTTCGATGTACGGACGCAGTTGCTTTCCGCCGAGCGCGCAATTGAGTCCGACGACGGCAGGCCGGGCGTGGCGGATGGAATTCCAGAACGCTTCGGTGGTCTGGCCGGACAAGGTCCTGCCCGAGGCATCGCTGATCGTGCCCGACACGATGATGGGCAGATCCGCTTCGAGGTCGTCCAGGACACCGCGCACCGCGAACAATGCCGCCTTGGCGTTCAAGGTATCGAATACCGTCTCGATCAGAATGACATCGACGCCGCCTTCGACGAGGGCGCGCGCGGCCTGCGAATAGCCGGCAACCAATTCATCGAAACTGATATTGCGAAACCCCGGGTCATTGACATCGGGCGACAACGACGCGGTGCGGCTGGTCGGACCCAGCGCTCCGGCGACGAAGCACGGCTTCCCGGTCTCGGCAGCCACCTCGTCCGCAACCCGGCGCGCCAGGCGTGCGGCCGTCTGATTGAGCTCGCCGGCCAACGACTGCATTCCGTAATCCGTCTGCGACACGGCATTGGAATTGAATGTATTGGTGGAAATCACATCCGCACCCGCGAGCAGATACTCGCGGTGAATGGCGGCGATGATGTCCGGCTGTGTGATCGACAACAGGTCATTGTTGCCGCGCAGATCGCTGCGCCATGCCGCGAAGCGCTCACCCCGGAACTGCTCCTCGTTCAAGGCATGCCGCTGAATCATCGTCCCCATGGCGCCGTCGAGGATCACCAGGCGCTCCTGCAGAAGAGCCATGAACGCCGCGGCGCGCGCGTCTTGTCGTCGCGTCGGCACCTCAGGCCACCCGCGCTTCGGCCGACCGAGGCCGCAGCCCCAGGGCATGGCAGATGGCATAGGTCAGTTCCGCCCGGTTCAGGGTATAGAAATGAAATTCGTCGACGGCATGCTCGCGCAAGCGCTGCACCTGTTCGATCGCCACGTTCGCGGCAATCATGCGCCGTGTTTCCGGATCGTCGTCCAATCCGTCGAAGCGCTGCCGCAGCCACGCGGGCACCGAAGCGCCGCAACGCTCGGCGAAGCGCAGCAGCTGCGGAAAGCGCGTGATCGGCAAAATACCCGGTACGAGCTGCACACGAATGCCGGCGGCTGCGCACCGGTCGCGATAGCGCAGGAACACGTCCGTATCGAAGAAGAACTGCGTAATCGCACGGCCGGCGCCCGCGTCCACCTTGCGCTTCAAATTCTCCAAATCGGCATCGACGCTGCCGGACTCCGGGTGCCCTTCCGGGTAGGCCGCCACCGACAGATCGAATTGACCGGCTTCGGAGAGTCCCGCCACTAAATCGGATGCATACGCAAAGCCGTCGGCATGGGGAATATAACGTCCGTCCGGTGACAGATTGGCGGCGGGCGCATCACCGCGCAAAGCCACCAAGTGCCGCACCCCCTGCTGCCAATAGTCACGCGCGATGCGCAGCACCTCGGCACGTGACGCACCCACGCAAGTCAGATGGGGTGCAACCGTGAGATTGGTCTCGCGCAGGATTCGCAGCACGCAGTCATGGGTTCGGGTGCGCGTCGAGCCGTCCGCGCCATAAGTCACGGACACGAAATTCGGCTGCAGGGGAGCGAGCCGCTGCACGGCTTCCCATAGCTGCCGGCCCATCGGCTCATCGCTGGGGGGAAAGAATTCGAATGACACGGCTACTGGATTGGACATCGCTTTCTCGACCGAAGGTTCTCGACTGACAGCATGCAAGAGCCTAGGCTATGATCCAAGCTCATTATTCTCATACCAAGGATGAAACCGGCTCATGTCATCGACGGCATTGGAGCTTCGGCACCTCGAGACCCTATTGGCGCTGGCCGAGTGCGGCAGTCTGTCGAAGGCGGCGGCGCGCCTGTTCCTGACCCAATCAGCGCTGTCGCATCAGCTAAAAGCGCTGGAAAGTCACTATGGGGCGGCTCTCGTCGAGAAGAACGTCCGGCCTCTGCGATTTACGGCCATCGGTCAGCGCTTGCTGGCGTTGGCCCGCATGGTATTGCCGCAAGTGGCCGAAGCGGGACGTGACGTGGCCCGCCTGGCCCAAGGCCACGCCGGACCCTTGCGGGTGGCCGTGCAATGCCACAACTGCTTTGACTGGCTGATGCCGGCCATGGATGCCTATCGATCTTTGTGGCCGGAGGTCGAACTCGACATCATTTCCGGCTTCGTGGTCGATCCCCTGCCGCTGCTCGACGATGGGGAGGCTGAACTTGCCATCATTCACGATCCACAGGAAACGCACCCGAACGTGGTTTTCAGCCCTCTGTTTCGCTACGAAAGCGTGGCCCTGATGAGCCCACGACATCGGTTGGCGGCCAAGCCATGGCTCGAGGCGGCCGATTTCGCCGACGAGACCCTCATCACTTATCCCGTGCCGGACGAAATGCTGGATGTGATGAAGCACCGTCTGACGCCGGCCGCGATCAACCCCAAACGGCGCACGGCCGAGTTGACGGTGGCCATACTGCAGCTGGTCGCCAGCGGCCGCGGGATCGCGGCATTGCCGTCATGGACGGTGGGCAACTATATCGAGCGCGGCTATGTGGTGTCCCGCCCCATTGGACAAGGCGGCCTGCGCTGCGAACTCTATGCCGCGACCACCACCACGGGCGCCGACGCCGCTTATATAAGAGAGTTCATCGCCTTGACCCGAACCCAGAGCCTGACTGAATTGGCGGGAGTGTCCGCGCTGTAGTCCGCGCTGCTGTTCGCGCTGCGGCTCGCGCTTGGTTCCGCCGGTGTCAGGCCGTATCCGGCCGGCAGAAGAACAGGTAGGCGGGCAGGACATTGAGCGGCTCGAACCGGCGGCGAACGTAACGGAAGATCCGCTGCAGGTCTTGGAGAACCCGAGGCGAAAACTGATAGACGAGAAAGGAACCGTGCGACTCCAACACACTGCAAGTCCGGCGCAAGATGCGCTCGCGCACCGGCGCGGAGATGGTGCTGAAGGGAATGCCAGAGATGATGTAGTTTGCCTTGTCATGGCCGTGCTGCCGCAGAATCTCGACCACCGACTCCGCGGACGCTTCGACCACGTGAAGGCGTTCATCCTTGGTCAACGCGCGCAGGAAGCGCACGAACTCCGGATTGGTCTCGATGGCAATGAGGCTAGCGTCCGGCCGCATGCGGCGCAGTATTTCGGTCGTGATGCCGCCGACGCCGGGACCGTATTCCACGATCACGCGCGCCTCAGCCCAGTCAATCGGCTCCAACAGCTGCTTGATCAAGAAACGAGAACTCGGAACGATCGAACCGAGCATCCGCGGATGACGAAAAAAATTGCGCGCGAACAGCAGAACGTGCCCGCCTCCCGTCCTGCCGGAGATCTGCTGATTGTTCGCCACGGCATGCCCCTCGTTGCTATAGCCACGCACATTATGCGTTAGTAATCGCCGCGCGTCGCATTCAAAGCAGGCCCGAATTTACCCACCGTGCGTCAGACAATACCTACAAGAAATTACGGGTATCGCCGCGAAACTGGAGTCTGTTGATCGCCGGCGTGCATTTAATCTTCTAGGGCTATTTACTCTTCCAGCGAACGACCAGATTCAAGTGATCCGTCTCGCGCCGCACGCCGAACGGTCTCCATGATATGACCAGGTCCTTGACGAGGAACCCGGCAACCATCGTTGCCGCCGCTGCCAAAGACAACTCCCATCGATCGATCGCCACCGGCGTTGACCCGCCGAAGCCGGCGAGCACCGCGCCCGCGAGGACGCCCGTTGAACCGACGGTGGACTCCAAGCAGAAGCACTGCGCTTCCTTGCGGGGTTCCTGCGATGCCGAACGCCGGCTGCGAAGCAGAATTGCGATGTCGCGTACCAGACTTTGCGCGAGCACCAGCGCCGAAAGGCCGAGCACGATCTGCCACAGCGGCATGGCGGAAAACTGCGGCCAAACCAGCCAGCTGATCGCTGTAAAGACGGCAATCGCCGACACCTCGATCCATTGCGCTTTCGTCATAAATCCCCTTTCTTCGCGAGCGGCCGTCCGCATTTACGCTTGACTTGCGGCGCAGGAATTTTATTCCCGATTGTCGACGCGCCGCGTGCGATGAGCCGGACGCGGTAACAATCTCGTAAGAATTCGCTGCGACACTTTGCGGCTCCAAACAACGCCATCAGGCACGGGATGAAACCAGCGGTTGCCGCAAGACAACCGTGCCGGATGCCTCATTTGCAGCCACGAAGAAGAGCCCTATGACTCAACTGCCCCGAACATCATCGATTTCCACCGTTCTTGCCGCAGCGATTGCGTGCATTCTCGCCGTCCCCGCGGCCGCCCCGACGCTGTCGCGCAGCCGATGCGGCCGACTCGTCGACGGATGCGAGCTCCGGGCGAACGCGCCGTGGAGATGATGCCAAAGAAGACGCCCTCAAGGAAATCACCGTACTCGGGCAGCGCACGACGCCGGAGATCGCGCGAGCGGCCCAACGGGAAGCGCCGAATCTCATCAATTTGACCACCGCCGAGGAAATGCAGAAGCTCCCCGACGTCAATACCGGCGAGGCCATCCGTCGCGTGCCCGGCATTTCATTGGAAACGGATACCGGCGAGGGACGCTACATCAACATCCGCGGATTGGACGCCGACCTCAACAGCACGACCTTCGGTGGTCTGCGATTGCCGCCCACCAACAACAGCTCACCCTCCGGCGCCGGCCGCGCCGTGGCATTCGATTCGATTCCGGTCGGTTTCGTCGGCGCGATCAAGGTCACGAAGTCCAACTTGCCCGAACAAGACGCCGAGGCGCTGGGCGGCACCATCGACATCACGCCGAAGACGGCGCCTGCCGACGGCAAGCCTTTTGCGGACCTCAAGCTCGGCACGGGCGAGGAACTACTGCGCCACACCTGGATCACCGATCTGGCGGGCACGGCGGGCACACGCTTCGGCGGCGGCAACTGGCGGCTACAACCCGTTCAGCGTCCTGGTGACGGCATCCGTATACACCGATCGCCGCGGCGTCGACGATGCCGAGGCGGGGTTCATCGACAACCAGCCGGGCGGCATTCCCGACAAGGCGATCGCGGCCTTCGAGCAGCGGTTCTACAACTATCATCGCGAGCGGCACGGGTATGGAACCGATTTCGGCTACGACCCGGACGAAGTCCAACCACTATTTCCTGCGCTACTACGATGCCGGATATTCAGAAACGGTCATCCGCAACCGTCTCGTCTGGAACTTCGCCGGTGCGCCGACGGTCGACCCAACGATCCGAACGGCTTCGTCGATACCGCGACCTTCACCAAGGCGCTGCGCGATGAAAAGGAATTCCTCGACTCGAGGGTCGCCGAGATCGGCGGCAAGAATCTGTTCGGCGACAACACCCTCGATTACCACGTGGGCTATACCAAGGGCACGTACGACAACCCTATGACTTCAATTCGGCCTTCAACAATCCGGCGCTGGCGAATGTGGCCTACGACAACACCACGCAACCGAACTTTCCCGCAGTGAAGATGCTTCCGGGTACTGCCGCGAACGGAACCGTCAATGTCAATCCGTACGATCCCGCCGGCTATCAGTTCGCCTCTCTGTTCGACCCAGTCCACTCATTCCGACGACCATGAATGGGGGATCGGCGCAAATCTCACGCTTGCCGACGCATCTCACCGACCGGTCGGACGAAGAAGTCAAGTTCGGCCTCAATGCGCGAATGCGCAACAGGACCTCGGAGATCGCCCACCACCTTTCTAGGCGTCGTCCCCAATTTGCCGCTCACCGCGGCTGTTACGGCAACAACATCACTTTCTACCAGGGCCACTACGCGAACGGGCCGCAGATCGATGCGGCGACGGTGCGCGGGGTTTACGCCGCCGCATTGGCCGCCGGGAATATCATCACTGATCCCGTCGCCAATGCGCTCAACGACGTCAGCGACAAAGAAAATGTATACGCGGCCTATGGGCAGTACCAGTTCGGATTCGGTCCTGCTCGGCATCATTGCCGGTCTGCGGATCGAAAAAACCCAAGCCACCTACGCTGGCTTCGATGATTCCGGGACTTCGGCCACGAGCGCTACGTGTCCGATTCCGGATCCGATCAATCAACCGACCACTCATGTGTGCGCGGTATCGGTGCGACAGGAAGCTACACCAACTTCTTTCCGACCGCGCAGGCTCGCTACGAGATCGAGTCGGACCTGATCGCTCGCGCGGCGATCTCCTCCACCATCGCTCGTCCGGGCTTCCAGCAGGTGACGGCGGCGACCACGACCGATGCCGTCGGCGACATCATCACCGGCAATCCGAACCTCAAACCGACGACGGCGACGGGTCTTGGATCTGGCGATCGAACACTACCTGCCGCATGCCGGCATCGCCTCACTGGGATTCTTCGCGAAGGACATCAAGGACTACATCGTCACCGATGCGGTGCAGACTGTCGGCGGAGCACAGAACCTGGGCGGCAATCTGGGTATCGTGAGACGCATCAGCTTCGGGAACGCCCCGACCTCGCATTTGTATGGTTTCGAAACGAACTTCGTGCAGCACTTCAGCGACATATTGCCCGGTCCCTTGGGCGGCCTGGGTGTATCCGCGAACTGGACCTGGGTCGATTCGCGGTACACGGTTCCCGTGGTGAACCCGGCGACGGGCCTGAGCACGCTGTCGCGCGACTCCATGCTGCCGTCGACGTCGCGCAATACGGCGAACGCCGAAGTGTCTGTACGACATGTATGGCTTGAGCATGACGCTCGGCGCCTACTACACCAGCAAGAACATCTTCTTCGTCGGCGGCAGCGCCGCCCTCGACATCTGGACGCAGGAGCGCTTCTCGGTCGACTTCGGCAGCCAATACAAGGTCACCGACCCGTTCAGTGTCTATTTCAACGCGAAGAACTTGACCAACACGGCGCTCAAGTTCACGGAAGGCCCCGGCGACAACCGGGTCATTCAACGGGAATTTTACGGTATAACGCTGCAATTCGGCGGTAACTACAAGTTCTGAGCAAGGGAGTCATCGATGTATTCGTCGTATGTGAATAAATTCGTCAGCTGGGCCGCGGCCCCCATGTTGCTGGTTTCCACGGCAGGCACGGTCATCGCGGCGGCGGCGGCTTCGCCGTCGACGGCGGCTCCGGCCTCCGCCCTCAGCGTGCTGCAACGCTGGAAATTGGGAGGGGCCGGCGGCTGGGACTACATCACCCTGGATTCGGCCGGCAAGCGGCTGTTCATCAGCCGCGGCGACCATGTCGACGTCGTCGATACGGCTTCCGGAAAGGTGAGCGGTGTGATTCCCGACACCAAAGGGGTGCACGGTATTGCGCTGGCTGATGACTTGAAGCGCGGCTACACCAGCAACGGCAAAGGCGATTCGGTCACGGTCTTCGATTTGGATACCCTGAAGGTCATCAAAGAAGTACCCGTGTCGGGCCACAACCCCGACGCAATCCTCTATGACCCCGCCCTCAAGCATGTCTTCACCTTCAACGGCCGCAGCAAGGACGTCACGGTTCTCGATGCCTCGAGCCTGTCCGTGGTCGCAACCTTGCCGGTTCCGGACAAGCCGGAATTCGCGGTCGACGACGGTGCCGGGCAGATCTTCGCCAACATCGAAAGCGAAGCGGGACAGATGGTCGTCATCGACAGCCGCAAGCTCACGGTAAAGGCGACCTGGTCGCTTCCCGGCTGTGCCAGCCCGAGCGGACTCGCCCTGGACAAGGTGCATCGCCGTCTATTCTCGGTATGCGATGCGGGCGTCATGGCGGTCACCGACGCCGACAGCGGCAAGCAGGTCGCCAAGGTCAAGGTCGGCGAAGGTCCGGATGCGACAGCATTCGATGCGAATCACGGCCTGGCCTTCAGCTCGAACGGCGAGGGCACGCTGACCGTGGTTCATCAGGACTCGGCCGATCACTACACCGTGGCACAAAGCGTGAAGACCCAGCGCGGAGCACGCACCATGGCGCTCGACCCGGCGAACGGGCGAGTCTATCTGGTGACTGCCGATTTTAGCCCCGCACCGGCGGCGACCGCCGAGCAGCCGCACCCTCGTCCGGCACCGATACCCGATTCGTTCACCGTGCTGGTGGTGGGCGCGCGCTGAGTCCTGCCTCCTACGCAATGGGCCAAGGACGGCCCGATGCTTAGGTCTCTTCGGTCTCTTCGAATGACTGTCTGACCGCGGGGCTTCGTCGAGGAAGCCCCTTTACGGTTGCCGCGCCTACTTCTCGCGCTCGCTTCTCGAGCCGCGATTCAACTACCATAGCGGGTCACTCAACGAGGATCGACCATGCATAAGGCTCTGACCACCGCGGCCGCCATCGCCCTGCTGACCACCAGTCTGCACGCCGGCACTCCTAACACCTCCGGGGAGGCGAATTTCCGCACGCTGTACAAAGAGCTCGTTGAAACGAACACCGCGCTGTCGAACGGCAGCTGCACCCTGGCCGCGGAACGCATGGCCGCTCGGCTGAAAGCGGCGGGATTCGCCGACGCCGATCTGCATCCGTTTGCGGCACCCGATCATCCCAAGGAAGGGGGTCTGGTGGCCTTCTATCCCGGCCGCGATCCGAAGCTCAAAGCGATATTGCTGCTCGCCCACATCGACGTGGTCGAGGCGAAGCGCGAGGACTGGACCCGCGATCCGTTCACGCTGGTCGAAGAGAACGGCACTTTCTATGCGCGCGGGGTCATCGACGACAAGGCCGAAGCGGCGATTTGGGTGGACACCCTGATTCGCTACAAACAAGAGAACTACGTCCCCAGGCGCACGATCAAACTCGCCCTCACCTGCGGCGAGGAGACTGCCGGCGCGTTCAATGGCGCACAATGGCTCGCGGAACATCAGCGTGACCTGATCGACGCCGCCTTCGCCATCAACGAAGGCGCCAGCGGCGAGCTGGATGCCGAAGGCCACAAGGTTGCCATGGAGATCCAGGCCGGCGAGAAGACGTCGCAGAACTTCCGCCTGGAAGTCACCAACCCCGGCGGACACAGCTCCCGTCCGGTCAAGGACAATGCCATTTACCACCTTGCCGCGGCCTTGACGCGCATCGAGGGCTACGATTTCCCGGCGCAGTTCACCGACGGCAGCCGGGCGTACTTTACCGGGATGGCGCAGATCCAGGCGGCCAAGGGCAATACCGAGGCGGCCGATGCCATGCGCGCGCTGGTCAAGAATCCAAACGACGCCAAGGCAATCGCGCTCGTCTCTGCGAAGGACCCGAGCTGGAACGCGACGCTGCGCACCACCTGCGTTGCGACCATGCTCGACGGCGGCCACGCCACCAACGCCCTGCCGCAGCGTGCCAGAGCCAACGTCAACTGCCGTATTTTCCCGGGCGTCACGCAAGAAGCGGTTCGCATGAAGCTGCAGGAACTGGTTGCCGACCCGGTCGTCAAGGTCTCGACGTTGGAGACTCGCGGACCGAGTTCGCCGCCGCCGCCATTGACTCGGCAAATATTGGCGCCGGTCGAGAAGCTGACGGCGGAATTCTTTCCCGGCGTACCGGTCCTGCCGATCCTGCAGCCCGGTGCAACCGATGGTGAGTTCTTGAACGCGGTGGGTATTGCCACCTATGGCATCGAACCGCTGTTCGTCGGCCCCGACCTCGGTCACATTCACGGCCAGAACGAGTACATCAGCGTAAAATCGCTGATGGATTGCCGCGATTTCCTCTACCGGTTGATCAAGATCTACTCGGACCAAAAATAATCTAGGCGCATCATTACTCGCTCCTAGGCCTTGGGGACGCGCCGTGACGACGACCGAGCAATGTGACATAGCGGTGATCGGCGGCGGTCCCGCCGGCAGCACCGCCGCGGCATTGCTGGCGCGGCGCGGCTACAAGGTGATCGCCCTGGAGAAGGCTCGTCACCCGCGTTTCCACATCGGCGAATCGCTGCTGCCGATGAATCTGCCGATTTTCGAGCGCCTCGGGGTGCTCGACAAGGTGCGTGCGCTCGGCGTGTTCAAGCCGGGCGCGGATTTCGAGGCGGACAACGAACGCGGCTACAACACCTACGCGTTCGCCCGCGCGATCGGCAACAGTCCACCGCACGCGTACCAGGTGTGGCGGCAGGACTTCGACAAGCTGCTCTACGACCATGCGCGCGACTGCGGCGCGGACGCGCGCGAGGGTCACGAAGTGCTGTCGGTGGAGCAGATGGGGCCGCGCGAAACTCAGCTCGAAGTACGCGCCGATGAGGGTAAGAGCTACAGCATCCGAGCGCGCTACCTGGTCGACGCAAGCGGTCGCGACGCGTTCATCTCCGCGAAGCGCAAACTACGGCGCAAGAACGACAAACATCAAAGCGCGGCCATCTTCGGCCACTTCCGCGGCGCCCTGCGGCGCACGGGCGAGGACGCCGGCAACATCAGCATCTATGGCTTCGAGCATGGCTGGATGTGGATGATTCCGCTGCCCGGCGACGTCATGAGTGTCGGCGCGGTCTGCCGGCCCGACTACCTCAAGCAGCGCAAGGGCCGCACTCTCGAATTCTTGTTCGACACCCTGCGGCGGAGTCCGGCGCTGTGGCGGCGCATCGAGCACGCCACACTGATCGACGACGAGGTGCGCGTCACCGGCAACTACTCCTACGACTCCTTGCGTATGGGCGGCCCGGGCTGGGTGCTGATCGGCGATGCCTTCGCGTTTCTCGATCCGGTGTTCTCCTCCGGCGTGTATCTGGCGATGAGCGGAGCGGAGCAGGCCGTGCACGCCGTGGACACCGCACTGCGCGAACCCGCCCGCGAGGCGGCGCTATTGCGCAAGCTGGAAAAGCGCCAGCGCGCGGGCATGGCCCGTTTCTCGTTCTTCATCTATCGCTTCAATGGCCCGGTGATGCGGCAGATGTTCCGCCAGCCGCGCAACACCTGGCAGTTGGAACAGGGTGTGATCTCGATGCTGGCCGGCGACCTGTTCGATACGCCCAAGGTGCTGTGGCGTCTGAAGCTCTTCAAGCTGGTCTATGCGATCAGCGGCCTGCGCGACTGGCGCCGGTGGCGTGCCGAGCACAAGTACCGGCTGGCGCAGGCACGCGCGCAATTTACCGGCGGCAATACACCGCTGGACAGGATTTGATTCACCGTCTCCTCGCGGCAGCGTGATTTGGTGCCCGGCGGTTCCCGCCGCGGCGCAGAAGGGGCGATCCTAAGAAACGGGCGCCAAGCGTGGCATCCGATGCTGACCCGCCCCGGGGCGACCACCCCGTGACCGCCGGCGCATCTATTTTGCCGAACTTCGCGAATAAAACCCTCTTGCCGTGAGTCTACTTTTGCATGGGAAGCAATATGCTTGCCAATCGTCTGCGAGGTGGCGTGATGTTTGATACAGCGATGATTCACAGGTTGCGAAAAGGCGCGATAGCGTTGGCCGTGGGACTCGCTCTAAGCGCGGCAACGGTCGTGCAAGCCCATGGCGGAGGCGGCGGCGGTCACGGAGGCGGCAGCTTTGGCGGAGGCGGTGGGCATGGAGGCTACGGCGGCGGCCATGGGGGCCGCGGAGGCTACGGCGGACGAGGCGGCTACGGCCGCGGGGGCTACGGTTACGGCCGCTATGGCTACGGCCGTTATGGTTATGGCGGATTCGGCTACGGCGGCTTCGGTTACTACGGCGGCTTTGGCCTGCTCGGATATGGTCTGTTTTTCGATACTCTGCCGCTCTATTACTCGACGCTGTGGTGGGGTGGCAGCCCCTACTACTACGCGAATGACAACTACTACCAGTGGAACGGGGCAGTGGCTCAGTATGAGACCGTGCGTCCTCCCAGGGAACTCGCGAGCCAGGTTGCGACGACCCAGGGGCCTGAAAATTTCAACTTGTTTGCATACCCCAAGAACGGACAGACGGCTGAACAGCAGGCAACCGATCGCATCGAATGTCAGCAATGGGCCACCGGCCAGACGTCGACCGATGCTGCGCCCGGCACCGGCACGGCGGCGGCAACAGCCACGCCCTCTCGCGCCAAGCAGCAGGATTACCTGAGGGCACAGTCCGCGTGCCTGGTGGGGCGCGGATACAGCGTGGAATGATCGCCAATCGCACTCGTTGGTTGCGGCAAGTACCGGGGCCTCGGAGAGCAATCTCCGGGGTCCTCGAGCGATGCATCCCGATACCTCCCGTCCTATGATGCATTCCGTCCTGCGGTGCGTAGCCGTCGCTTGATGGATCCGTCCTAAGGTGCGTAGCCGTCGCTGAGCGCTTTCAAGAACACCACTAAGTCCCTGATATCGTCTTCGCTCAAGGCAGGCTGATCGCCGGCGTGCCGATCAAAGGGAGGCTGGGTGTCTATATTGGCTGCATACTGGCTCGGCAAATCGTCGAATTTCAGCGTGACGCCGTTCTTGCCCAGCGGATACCACTTCTGCGGCTGGGTATCCCGCTCGGCGTAGAAGCGCACCACGTCTTCCAAGCGGTGAAACACGCCGTTATGAAAAAAGACGCGGCGGTTCGCGACATTGCGCAATGAGGGGGTGCGGAACAAGCCGCAATACTCCTTTCTATCTGCGAGATCAGTGCGCAGCGGCCCGCACAATCCAAGATCGTAGTAGCGGCTATCCGCATTGGCGGGAATGGCCCTATTGCGCGGCGCGCCGACGGCGGCGTAGCCGAAATCCGTGAACTGCGGAAAGGCGCCCTTGCGCATGGCACTGGGATGGCAGCGCGCGCAATTGCCCTTTGCCGGATCGTTGAACGCGGCCAGGCCCCGCAACTCGCCGGCGCTCAGTGAAGTCTCATGCCGCAGCCAGGCGTCATACTTGCTGGTGTAGGGATAGAACTCTGCCGGGTTTTGCTGAAACGCCTCCAGGGCCATCAGCACCGCCTTGAATGCCGTCGCAGTATCATCGAACACCTTGTCGCCGAAGGTGTCGCGCAACTGCGCTGCGTAGTTCGCGCGCTGCACTTTGGCTATCAGCGCACCGGCGCTCGCGTTGGCCATCTCGAAGGCCGAGAACAGCGGCAGTCGCGCTTGCTCGTGAGCGGACTGCGCACGGCCGTCCCAGGTACGGCCGCCGGCCGGCCCCTGATCGATGCCGTCGTCCCCCTCGTCATCGACATAATGTTCGGTGAACGGCGGTATGTTTTGCGTGTACCTCAACGAGGGCACGGCGCGCACGCCAAAGCGCCGCCCGTCGCTGCCACCGCGCCGCACCGGCGACTCGTCCGGCGGCCCGTATGCTCGCCGCGGATCGTGGCAGGTGGCGCAGGCCACTTTGCCCGAGGCCGACAAGGTTGTATCGAAGAACAGCGCCCGGCCGACATCCGTCATCGCGGCGGCGGAAGGAACCTTCTCGAAGGTATTGGCGTAGAACCGCGCTTCGGCGGCCGCCGCGCCCTGGCCGGCGATGACTGCGATCCAAACGAGCGATCCCCCGGCCACCAGCGCTGGAATTCGGGATCTACGCTTATTAATGAGACGCCTCAGTGCACCGAGCTGCCGCTGTCGCTCGCCGCGCCCGTATTGAACAATTGGGCGACATCCACCGCATCGAACACATAGGCGCGATTGCAGAAATCGCAGCGCACTTCGACTTCGCCGCGTTCGGCCAGAACCGAGTGAGTTTCCTCCTCGCCCAGGCTCTGCAGCATGCGGCTGACCCGCTCGCGCGAACATCGGCAACGGAAAAACACCGGAGCCGGCTCGAACAGCCGCACATCGTCCTCATTGAACAGCCGGCGCAGGATTTCCGCGTCGGCCAGCGTGCGCAATTCTTCGGCCGTGAGCGTCTCGCCGATGAGCTGTACGCGCCGCCAGGCGTCCTCGATGGCCGCTGCATCCACGGCACCCGCCCCCGCCGGCGCTTCCGCGGCGGGAAGTCTCTGCAGCAGCATCCCGGATGCGCCGGATGCATCTGCGTGCAGCCAGAGCCGCGTCGGCAATTGCTCGGAATTCTCGAAGTACACCTGCAGCGATTCGGCCAAGCGCTGACCCGTAATGGGCACGATTCCCTGGTAGCGCTGCCCGCCGTCGTCGGTTTCCAAGGTGACGGTAAGGTTTCCGGCACCGATCAGATCGACGATCCGGTCGGCGCCCACGCCTGCACCGGCGCCAGGACCCGCGTCGCTGCTCGCGCCGACGCCCGCAGCCGGCTGGACACCCTCCCGATAGCGCGCCAACCCCCGGACCCCGAGGCCCCCGGTGCATTGCGCCAGCATGAGGTGCACGGGTCCGTCGCCCTGCAATTGCAGCGACAGCACACCGTCGAACTTGACCGTTGCGGCGAGCAGCAACGAGGCCGCCACCGCCTCGCCCAAGGTATCGCGGATCGCCGCCGGATACTCCCGGTGCTCGATCAATGCGCGCCAAGCCGCATCCAGGTGCACCAAGTGCCCACGAATCGGATATTGCTCGAACATGAAGCGATGCAAGCAGTCGCGGTCATGCATCTGGAGCGACACCACCCAGCTTGCGCTTGAGTAACTCGTTGAGCTGCGCCGGATTGGCCTTTCCTTCCGTCGCCTTCATCACTTGCCCGACGAAGAAACCGAACAGCTTGTCCTTACCGGAGCGGTAATCGGCGAGTTGCTTGGGGTTGGCGGCCATCACGGCATCGATCACCCCTTCGATGGCGCCCGAGTCCGTGATCTGCTTGAGGCCTTTCGCCTCGATGATGGCGTCCGCGGACGCACCCTCGGACCACATCGCCTCGAATACTTCCTTGGCAATCTTGCCCGAGATGGTCTGATCGACGATCCGCGCCAACAGGCCACCGAGTTGAGCCGGCGCGACGCGTGACACCGCAATGTCGATGTTGTCGCGATTCAGCGCGCTCGACAATTCGCCCATGACCCAGTTCGCGGCCAGCTTCGCGTGCGCGGCGCTCAACAGGGACGTGACCGCCTCGAAATAGGCACCCAGCTCGCGGCTCGCGCTCAACACGCCGGCATCGTATGCCGAGAGGCCAAAATCCCGTGCAAAGCGCGCCGCCTTCTCATCAGGCAGTTCGGGCAGCGTTGCCCGCACGGCGTCGATGAACGACTCGTCGATCTGCACGGGCAACAGATCAGGATCCGGGAAATACCGATAGTCGTTGGCTTCCTCTTTGGAGCGCATCGAACGAGTCTCGTCCTTGTCCGAATCGTACAGCCGCGTTTCCTGCACCACGGTGCCGCCGCTCTCCAGGAGCTCGATTTGCCGCGCGACCTCGTAGTTGATCGCCTTCTCGACGAATCGAAAGGAATTCAAATTCTTGATTTCGGCGCGGGTGCCGAATTTCTCGCGGCCCCGCGGCCGCACCGAGACGTTGGCGTCGCAGCGGAACGACCCCTCTTGCATGTTGCCGTCGCAGATCTCCAGGTACCTGACCAAGGTATGGATCTTCTTCATGTACGCCACCGCCTCCTTGGCGGAGCGCATGTCGGGCTCCGAGACGATCTCGAGCAGCGGCGTGCCGGCGCGGTTCAAATCGATGCCGCTGGCGGAGCCCAAGCCCTCATGCAGTGACTTGCCGGCATCCTCCTCGAGATGCGCACGGGTGACGCCGATGGTCTTCACCGCGCCGTCGTCGAGCATCACCGCCAGCTTGCCCTGCTTGACCACGGGCAGCTCGTACTGACTGATCTGATAGCCTTTCGGCAAATCGGGGTAGAAGTAATTCTTGCGGGCGAACACCGAGCGGCGTGCCACCTCGGCGCCTATGCTGAGTCCAAATTTGACCGCCATGCGCACGGCTTCCGCGTTCAGCACCGGCAGCACGCCGGGGTATGCGAGATCGACCAAGCTGGCCTGGGTATTCGGCGGCGCGCCATACGCCGTCGCGCTGCCCGAGAAAATCTTCGATTTCGTGGCGAGCTGTGCGTGAATCTCCAGCCCAATGACTACTTCCCAGTCGGCCATTACTCGTACCCGCGCGGCGCACGATTGTGCCAATCGGTTGCCTGTTGAAATCGGTGTGCCGCATTCAAGATCTTCGCTTCGGAGAAATGCGGCCCAATCAACTGCAAGCCCATGGGCAAGTCCTCGACGAACCCGCAGGGCATCGACAAGCCGGGCAGTCCCGCAAGATTGGCGCCGATGGTGTAGATATCGTTCAAATACATGTTGATCGGATCATCGATCTTCGCGCCGATGGCGAAGGCCGGCGTCGGCGTGGTGGGTCCGATCAGAAGATCGGCCTTCTGGAACGCCGCGCGGAAATCGTCGGTGATCAGGCGGCGCACCTTCTGAGCCTTCAAATAGTAGGCATCGAAATACCCGGCCGACAGCACGTAGGTGCCAGTCATGATGCGGCGCTTGACCTCGGCACCGAAGCCCTCGCCTCGCGACCGCTTGTACAGATCCAACAAGTCCTTGGGATTCTCGCAACGATAACCGAAGCGCACGCCGTCGAAGCGCGAGAGATTGGAGGAGCACTCGGCCGGTGCGACCACATAATAAGTGGGTACGGACAACGGCAGGTGCGGCAAGCTGACGTCCACCATCTCTGCCCCGAGACCGGTATAGATCTTCAAGGCCTCCTGGATCAGCGCCGCGTTGCGCGCCTCCAAGCCGTCGAAAAACTCCCGCAACAGGCCGATCTTGAGGCCCGCGAGGGGCGCATCCAAGGTGGCGGAGTAGTCGGGCACCGGAGCATCGATGCTGGTCGAATCCCGGGGATCGAATCCGGCCATGGCCTGTAGGACGATCGCCGCGTCCGCGGCGCTGCGGGTGAAGACCCCCGCCTGATCGAGGCTGGATGCGAATGCGATCATCCCATAGCGGGACACCCGGCCATAGGTCGGTTTGACACCGGTCACACCGGTCAACGCGGCGGGCTGACGGATCGAACCCCCGGTATCGGTGCCCGTGGCGAACGGCGCCAGACGCGCAGCCGTCGCCGCCGCCGATCCGCCGGATGATCCACCGGGGACTCTGGCGGTGTCCCAGGGGTTTTTGACGGGTCCGTAAAAGCTGGTCTCGTTGGAGGAGCCCATGGCGAACTCGTCCATGTTGGCCTTGCCCAGCATGACCGCGCCGGCCGCCCTGAGCCGGGCCACGACGGTGGCATCGTAGGGCGCTATGAAATTGTCCAGCATGCGCGAACCGCAGCTGGTGCGCACCCCGTCCGTACAGAAAATATCTTTATGAATGAGGGGGATGCCGAGCAGCGCACCCTGCTCACCCGCAGCTCGACGGCGATCGGCCGCGGCCGCAGCCAGCAGCGCCTCTTCGGCCGTGAGGGTGATCAGCGCATTCAGGGCCGGATTCAGGCGCTCTATTCGGTCCAGAAAAGCGCGCGCGAGCTCAACGCTCGAAATCTGTCCAAGTCTCAAGCTACGGCCGAGTTCGCCGATCGAAAGGGTGTGCAGCATCGTCACTTTAGAATAGCAGGCCCCGGCGGGCGGGCTCTACTCGATCACACGCGGCACGACGTACAAACCGGCTTGCACGGCCGGTGCGTTGGCCTGGTACTTCTCATGGTTGTCGCTCTCCGACACCATATCGGCGCGCAGGCGCTGGTGCTGGCCGTCGAGCGGGTGGGCCATGGGCTCCACATTGCCGGTTTGCGCTCGCGACAATTCGTCGACGAAATCGACGATGCTCGACAAGCTGGTCACGTAGACCGGCATCTCTCGTTCGGTGATGGACAGCCGCGCGAGGTGTGCGATTTTTTCGACGTCTTGACGGGTTAAGCTCATAGGATGGCCCAAAACTGCGTGCTATCTCACGCAAAATAAGCCCAACGAATGATACACGTTGCCTTGCTGAATGTCGTGTCGGTTGTTACATTACCCCAACTTTTTTCACCCCCTTTTGCAAGAAAAAACACCCCATGTTCAAACGCCTTAGAGGTTATTTCTCCAATGACCTCTCAATCGATCTCGGAACCGCCAACACGCTGATTTACGTTCGCGAGCGCGGCATCGTTCTGAACGAACCGTCGGTCGTCGCCGTGCAGGACGAACCCACCCGTGGCGGCAAAATCATCGTCGCGGTCGGCATGGAGGCGAAAAACATGCTCGGACGCACCCCGGGCCACATCACCGCGGTTCGGCCGATGAAGGACGGGGTCATTGCAGACTTCACCTACACCGAAAAGATGCTGCAGTACTTCATCAAGAAGGTGCACGGCAATCGGTTCTTGAGCCCCAGCCCGCGGGTTCTGGTATGCGTGCCCTTCGGGTCGACCCAAGTGGAACGCCGCGCCATCAAGGAATCGGCCGAAGGCGCCGGCGCGCGCAGCGTGGACATCGTCCCTGAGCCCATGGCCGCCGCGGTCGGTGCCGGTCTGCCGGTTCAGGAGGCCCGCGGCTCGATGGTGCTCGACATCGGCGGCGGCACCTCCGAGGTGGCGGTCATCTCGCTGAATGGCATCGTCTATGCGGCGAGCGTCAGGATCGGCGGCGACAAGTTCGACGAGGCCATCACCAACTATGTGCGACGCAACTACGGCATCCTGATCGGCGAGGCCACCGCGGAACGCATCAAGTTGGAAATCGGCTCAGCCTACCCGGGCCAAACCGTGCGGGAAATCTCGGTCAAGGGCCGCAATTTGTCGGAAGGCGTGCCCCGCAGCTTCACCTTGAACTCCAACGAAATTCTGGAAGCCCTGCAGGAACCCTTGCAAGGCATCGTGGGTGCGGTCAAACAAGCGCTCGAACAAACCCCGCCGGAACTCGGTGCCGACGTCGCCGAACGCGGCATCGTGCTCACCGGCGGCGGCGCCCTGCTGCGCGACGTCGATAAATTGCTCATGGAAGAAACCGGCTTGCCTGTGGTGGTCGCGGATGATCCTCTGACGTGCGTTGCGCGCGGCGGCGGCCGAATCCTCGAACTCACCGAGGAACATGGACCGGGCATATTCGGACTGGAGTAATGCAAGCGACTAGGAGCCTAAGGCCCAATGGTCGCCTTTCGTAACACCGACGCCTCAGGTCGCACGACGGGACTACTGCTCCGCTGCGTGCTGTATTCCCTGCTCGCCTTGGGATTGATCATCGTCGACAAGCGCTACGACCATCTCGGCAAGATTCGCCGGGTGCTGTCGATCGTGGCCTATCCCGTGCAAATCGCCGTCGCCGGTCCCTTCGAAGGCTGGGATTGGTTCCGCGAAAGCGTCACCACCCGCGATGCGTTGCGCGCCGACAAGGCCAAGCTCGAGGCCGAATTGCGTCTGGCGCAATTCCGTCTGCAGCGCTACGAGGCGCTCGAGGCTGAGAGCCAGCGTCTGCGAGCACTGCGCGACAGCACCGCAGGGGTGACGGATCGGTTCGTCATCGGCGATGTCATGGACGTGGACTTGGACGCCTTCAGAGAGCGAGTGCTGGTCGACAAAGGCGCCCAGGACGGGGTGTTCGTCGGGCAAGCCGTATTGGACGCCGGCGGGGTATTCGGGCAGGTCGCGCGCGTCGGTCAATTGACTGCCGAGATCATTCTGGTCAGCGACGCGACGCATGCCATACCGGTGCAGATCAATCGCAATGGACTGCGCACCATCGCCGTCGGCACGGGGGATATGAGCCGGCTCAAACTCCCCTACCTGCCGACCAGCGCCGACGTGGTCGCCGGGGACTTATTGGTGACCTCCGGCCTGGGCGGTGGATTTCCGGCCGGCTACCCGGTCGGCACGGTGGCGGAGGTCAAACGAGATCCCGCCCAGTCTCTGGCAGACGTCGACGTCAAGCCCGCCGCCGCGCTCGATCGTTCGCGCGAGCTCATGTTCGTCTGGCTGAAGCCGCAGGCGGCGCCTATAACCACGCCGGCCACTCCCGCGGCATCCGCCGGATCGACCGGATCTTCGGCGTCCGCCGCGCGCGCCGCGCCTGCGCACTCGCAACCGCAGTCACCGTCACCTTCGCCGTCGGCCACCCCCGCGAAGACTCCTCCGCCTGCGAAGACTCCGCCGCCCGCGAAAAACCCGCCGCCCGCGGGAGCGAACGACAAATGATGCGCGATAGTCGTATCCGTCGATTGCCCATGGCGCTGTCCGCGCTCGTGGCCTTGGCGCTGGCGGTGCTGCCGCTGCCCACGGTGCTGGAAGCATTTCGTCCGGACTTTTTGGTGTTGGTAGTCTTTTACTGGTCCATCGAATCGCCTCGGGCGGGCGGACTCACCCTGGCGTTCATGGCCGGACTCGCGCTCGACGTGATCAAGGGCGTGGTGCTGGGACAGCATGCGCTCGCGCTCACATTGATGGCCGCATGGGCTACGCACCTGCGGCTGCGCCTACGAGTGTTCTCGATGCTCTCGCAATGCCTGACCATATTCGCCCTGTTGACCGGATATCAATTCGTGCTGTTCTGGGTCGACGGCGCCACCGGCAATCCCGTGACTGCGTTCGGCCGCTGGCTCGCGCCCGTCATCGGCGCGTTGCTCTGGCCGGTGCTGCTCGGTGCATTGAGCCGCTTCCGTGAACGCTGACGCCGCAGATCGGCGCCGATTGCGCGCAAGATGTGCGACGCCTACCTATTGCCGGACAAGGCGCCGGTCTCCGACAAGATACCGGCACTGGGAAAGGTCCTATGATGTTCGATGAGTTCTCACAGTCCCGCACCCGCCGTACCTTGACCGCCGGCGGGCGCACCCTGCGTGTTTTGGGCTTGGACGGCCCGCTGACCGGGGTACTGGCCATCATCGTGTGCATCGGCACACTCGTGGTGTACAGCGCCTCCGGGCAAAACCTGAAAATGGTCGAGCACCACTTGGTGAACATCGGCATTGCGGTGACGGCCTTGCTCGCGCTCGCCAAGCTCGCGACACCGCAGTATCTGCGCTTGTTCGCCCCCATCGCCTACGTGATCGGCGTGCTGCTGCTGATCGTGGTCGACGTGACCGGGCATATCGGCAAGGGCGCGCAGCGCTGGTTGGATATCGGCTTCATGCGCTTCCAACCCTCTGAGATCATGAAACTGGCCGTGCCCATGATGTGCGCCTGGTATATGCACGAGCGTCCGCTGCCGCCCACGTTCAAGGATCTGGTGGTGATGGGCATCATGATCGGGATTCCCACCGCGATGATCGTCACTCAGCCGGATCTCGGCACCGCGCTGTTGATTGCCGCCTCCGGACTCATCGTCATGTTGCTCGCCGGATTGCAGATTCAGATCATTCTGGTATCGATACCATTGATGGTCGGTGTCGCCTGGGCGGGGTGGCACTTCATTCACGACTATCAGCGCCAGCGGATATTGACCTTCTTGAATCCCGAGACCGATCGGCTCGGCGCCGGATACCACATCATCCAGTCGCAAATCGCGATCGGTTCGGGCGGCGTTTTCGGCAAGGGATACATGAACGGCAGCCAGGCGCAGCTCGAATTCCTGCCCGAGCGCTCGACCGACTTCATCTTCGCGGTCATCGGCGAGGAATTCGGCTTGCTCGGCCAGCTGCTGATCCTGTCTCTGTACGGCGTCGTCATCGGACGCGCCCTGTACCTCGCGATGCAGGGGCAGGACACCTTCGCGCGCCTGACGGGCGGGGCCATCGCGCTCAGCTTCTTCGTCTATGTGTTCGTCAACTCCGGCATGGTGAGCGGCATACTGCCGGTGGTCGGCGTGCCGCTGCCGATGATCAGCTACGGCGGAACGTCGATGGTCACGTTGTTGGCGGGCTTCGGCATACTGATGTCCCTGCACTCCCATCGCAAGCTCATAGGATCCTAGGCGCGTGCGCACGCTGTTTCGCTTCAAGTACCCGTTCCTGGCAGCGATCGTGCTGTGCGCGCACAGCGCGCCTGCACCCGCGCTCGATATCAAGCGCCCCGACGTCAAGGAATTCATCGCGCACATGGCCGATACCTCGTCGTTCAAGAAGCGGCAATTGCGCAAGTTGCTCAAAGCGGCGCAGAGCCAGCCGTCCATCATCGAAGCGATGGAGCACCCCGCCGAAAAGGCCAAGCCGTGGTTCGAGTATCGCCCGATCTTCATCAGTGAACGGCGTATCCGCGAGGGCACGGAATTCTGGATCGCGCATCGCCAGGCGCTCGATCAAGCCAGCGTTCGCAGCGGCGTGGCGCCCGAATATCTGGCGGCCATCCTCGGCGTCGAAACCTATTACGGGCGCCTGACCGGCTCCTATCGCGTGCTCGACGCGCTGGCCACGTTGGCCTTCGATTTCCCCGCCCGGGGGAAATTCTTCCGCGACGAACTCGAGCAGTTTCTCTTGCTGACCCGCGATGCCGGCCTCGATCCCTTGAGCGTGAAGGGGTCCTATGCGGGTGCGATGGGTGCGCCGCAGTTCATGCCGTCGAATTACCGGCGCTATGCCGTCGATGCGGATGCGGACGGGCACATCAATTTGTGGACCAACTGGGCGGACGTATGCGCCAGCGTCGGCAACTACCTCAAGGAACACGGTTGGAACGCCGGCGAACCCGTACTGAGCGATGCCAGCGTGGCCCCCGAGAAGGCGCCGGATCTGGACGGCCGCAAGCTGGCTCTGTCCGAGACCGTAGGGTCGCTGCGCACCAAGGGCGTGACCTTCGACAGCTCACTTGCGGAAGATGCCCCGGCTCTGCTGATCGCCGTCGACGATGCGGACGGCGTTCACTGGCGCGTCGGCTACAATAATTTCTACGTGATCACCCGCTACAACCACAGCGCGTTGTATGCGATGGCGGTGTTTGAACTGGCCGCCGCGGTCAAACAGCGGATTTTGTTGAATGATGCGGGCTCCGTTGCCACAGCCACCGTGACGACCGGCGCAACATCGCCGGAGGCCGTCAAGCGGGGCACCATCGCGACCAGCGTCGCCTTCCCGGACGCCAAGCGGGACAGCGTCACACCGGACGCCGCCGCTGCGCCACCGGTCTTGCAGCAGTGAATGCCGGCCGCGCACTCGCCCTGCCGCTGGGGCTAGCTGTCGCGGTCGGGCTAGCCGCATGCTCGAGTACGCCGTCCCAGCCCACCCCTCGCTACACCGCACCGCCGGAATCGGTGACGCCGCCGCCGATACCGAACTCCGTTCCGGATGCCATCCCGCGCGTCGAGCCCCGCGCGCGCAACGGCAACCCGCCGTTTTACGAAGTCTTCGGCAAGCGCTACTACGTGCTGTCCTCCGGCGTCGGCTACTGGGAACGCGGCGTCGCGTCCTGGTACGGGCCCGGCTTCCACAAGGTACGCACCTCGACCGGTGAACCCTACGACATGTACGGCATGACGGCTGCCCACAAGACGCTCCCGTTGCCCGCCTACGTGCGCGTGACCAATTTGCAGAACGGCCGCAGTATCGTGGTCAGAGTCAACGATCGCGGCCCCTTCGTCGGCAACCGCATCATCGATCTCTCGTACACGGCCGCCGCCAAGCTCGACATGCTGCGCAAGGGCACCGCCCTGGTCGAAGTGCGCACCATCGATCCATCGATGCCGGCGGTGATCGCGGCCTCGGGGACACCCGCTCCCGCCGGCGCCGCCGCCGGGGAGCCTGCCGCACCGTCGGGACCGGGCGCCATTACGCCGGCCGGCAACGCGAGCCCCGTGGCCGCCGCGCTGTTCGTGCAAGCCGGCGCATTCTCCGACCCCGCGAATGCGCAACGCCTGGCGGAAAGATTGCGCGGCGGCAACTACGGCAAGGTGTTCGTTCGCGACGATCAGATCGCGGGCCGCAGAATGTACCGGGTCCGGATCGGACCGGTACCCGATGTCGCCGAGTTCGACCGCGTGGTCGCCGCGCTGGAGCAAGCCGGCATCAACGATGCGCATCTCGCGCTCGACTGATTCAGCTCGATCGTAGGCCGCCCTCGATTGTGGATACCGGAACTCGATCGGACTGTCAAAAGCACGCTAAACTCTCGATTATGTCCGACACCGATCGCCAGCATCTTCTCGATACTGCCCGCGACGCCCTCCTCGCGGCATTCCCGAATGCCTGGGCCATTTACGTGTACGGCAGCTTCGCGCGCGGCGACGAATCGCTCTCGAGCGATATCGATCTAGCCCTGTTGCTCCCACCGGATGAGAAAATCGGTGACCTACTGACGGTCATCAGTGAAGTCTCGACACACGTTCACCGTGAGATCGACCTCGTCGATCTGCGCAAAGTGAGCGATGTGCTGCGCCGCGAGGTTCTGGCGGAAGGACGAATACTCTATTCTTCTTGCCCGGACCGGGTGTTGGAGTGGGAAGGAAACGCGATCAGCCGCTATCAGCGTTACCGCGAAGAGGTTCGCGACCTGTTGGAGGATTTTCAAAGCACCGGCATAGGCTATCGCCGA
Organism: uncultured Gammaproteobacteria bacterium; assembly: GCA_963779985.1. Lineage (GTDB taxonomy): Bacteria > Pseudomonadota > Gammaproteobacteria > Steroidobacterales > Steroidobacteraceae > Bog-1198. The sequence continues at coordinate 120,222 of CAVZZW010000003.1, read as the reverse complement.
TGACCGACGTAGGTGCACAGAAAATAACCTCGCTGTAGCGATGCGGCGTCCGCAGCTATTGTCCGGCAGCGATCCTCGGTAGACTAAGCCATCGTCACCAGGGTACCTCTCAAAATGCTTCGTTCCTTCGTTCTGAGCGCTTTTGTCGCCTCGATTACCGTCGTCAACGGCTTTGCCGAGACCCCCGCGCCGGCGGGCGCACCGCTGGCCATACCGACCGCGCCGCAGGTCGAGGCGCGCGCGTACATCGTGGTCGACTATCGCACCGACAAGATTCTGGCCGCGAAGGATGCGACGGCGCGAATGGAACCGGCCAGCCTCACCAAGCTGATGACGGCCTACATCGTCTTTCAGGAGTTGGCCGCCGGCAAGCTCAAACTAGACGAACAGGTGGTGGTGAGCGAGCATGCCTGGCGCTCGGAAGGCTCGCGCACCTTCATCGAATTGGGCAAGCCGGTATCCATCCAGGACCTGATCCTCGGGATGATCGTGCAGTCGGGCAACGACGCAACGATTGCGCTGGCCGAACGCATCGCCGGAACCGAAGAAACCTTTGCGCAGCTGATGAACGCCAATGCGAAGCGCTTGGGGATGGTGGGCACTCACTTCGAGAACAGCTCAGGCCTGCCCTCACCCCAGCACTACACCACGGCGCGCGATCTGTCGCTGCTCGCCAACGCCATGATTCGCGAGTATCCGCAGTACTACAAATGGTTTTCGGTGCGTGAATTCGAGCACAACGGCATCAAGCAGCAAAACCGCAACGGTCTGCTCGAAAAGGATCCCACGGTCGACGGGCTTGAAGACCGGTCACACCGACTCGGCCGGCTTCTGTCTCGTGACCTCGGCGCTGCGCGACGGGATGCGGCTGGTGTCGGTGGTCATGGGGTCGGCGAGCATGAAGGCGCGCGAAAACGCCAGCGCCGCGCTGCTCAACTATGGATTCACCTTCTACGACACCAAATTGGTGGTCAAAGGCGGCACCGTCCTTGCGACCTCCCGCGTCTGGAAGGGGCAGATCTCGTCCGTCGATCTCGGCATCAAGGACGATCTCTACATCACCCTGCCGCGCGGCGACGCCGGCATCAAGACGACCACCGAGGTTCAGCCGCGTTTGATCGCGCCGCTCGCCCTGGACGCCAATCTCGGCACGCTGCGCGTAGTCGACGGCGGCCAGACCCTGGCTACGCTGCCCCTGCATCCGCTGAAAGAGGTGCCCGCGGGCGGCTGGTGGCGCCGCTTGATCGACACCATTCGGCTGTGGTTCGCCTGAGCGTGGCCGAGCCGCTGCCCATTTGCTACTTGAACGGCGATTACCTGCCGTTGGCGGAGGCGAGGGTGTCGCCGCTCGATCGCGCGTTTTTGTTCGGCGATGCGGTCTACGAAGTGCTGCCGATCTATGCGTCGCGCCCGTTTCGCCTGCGCGAGCATTTGGAGCGGCTCAACCGCAGCCTGTCGGGCATCCGCATGTCGGCGCCCCTGTCGCATCCCGACTGGGCGCAACTGTGTCAGGAACTGATTTCCCGCAATTCAGCCCGCGATGCGTACCTGTATCTTCAGGTCACCCGCGGGGCCGAGTTCGGCCGCAATCACGCATGGCCGGAAGGCCTGAAGCCCACCTTGTTTGCCTATGTCACGGCCTTGGACCCCATATCCCCCGCCTCTCTGGAGCAGGGTGTGTCGGCGGTGACTGCAGCGGATACGCGTTGGGCCCGGCGCGACATCAAGTCCACGGCGCTGCTCGCCAATATTCTGCTCAAGAAACTCTCCGCCGATGCCGGCGCCTTCGAGACCATCATGCTGGAGAACGGTGAGCTCACCGAGGGTTCATCCACCACCGTGCACGTCGTAAAGGACGGCGTCATTTATACGCCGCCCAACGGCCATCACATTCTCCCGGGCACGACTCGCGATGTCGTCACCGAACTCGCCGCGCGCTTGGGCTGGCGCTGCGCAAGCAGCCGCGTGAGCGAAGCCGCCCTGCGCGCCGCGGATGAAATCTGGCTGGCGTTCGCCACGCGCGGCGTGTTGCCGGTCACGGCCCTCGACGGCGCACCCGTCGGTACCGGCAAGCCCGGCCCGATGTTCAAGCGGATGAGCGCCGCCTTTGCCGACTACACGCGTGAACTCGCGGGAACGCCGGCGCTATGAGCGGCGACAGTCTGCAGGTATTTCCGAGCGAATTCCCCATCAAGGTGATGGGACGCCGCGACAGCGACCTGCGCGCGCTCACCCAGGCCATCATCGAGCGCCATGCGGGGCCGCAGCCCGAGTCCAGCATACGCACCCGTACCAGCACGGACGGCAACTTCCTGGCAGTGACCTACTTGGTGCTCGCCACCAGCCGCGAGCAGCTGGATGCGATCTATCGCGAGTTGACCGCCTGCAAATCGGTGCTGATGGCGCTGTAATCGGCGCCACTGCCGTCGGCAGCGTTGTCGCCGGGCCCGAATTTGAGCTGCCGCAATAGATGCGGCGTCAATCCCTCAGCCACCGTGGCCGTGGCACCGGCAGCGCCGGGACCGGCAAAGCGGCCGACGTGATCCGCGAGCCGCGTGACGGTAAGTCCCCGATGTCCGCACACATTGATGCGCTCGAATGGTTGCAGATCGAGTGAGACGTTGAGCGCGAGTCCGTGATAGCTCGCGCCGCGGCGAATGCGCAAGCCGACGCTGGCGAGCTTGGCGCCGTCGACATACACACCCGGCGCCTGGCGCGAGCCAATGGCCGTCACTCCCAACTCGGCGACGTAGGCGATGACGGCATTCTCGAGCGCCATCCACCAATTCGCGCACGTTCAAGCGCGCGGCGCCGCAGGTTGACGAGCGGATAGACCACCAGCTGCCCAGGACCGTGATAGGTCACCTGGCCGCCGCGATCGATCTGCACCACCGGAATATCGCCCGGCGCCAGCAAGTGCTCGCGGCTCGCATTCAGTCCCAGGGTGAATACCGGCGGATGCTCGACGAACCAGATTTCATCGGGCGTGGCACTGTCTCGGTCGTCGGTGAACCGCTGCATCGCCCGCCAGGTAGGTTCGTACGGCGCCAATCCGAGATGCCGGATCAGAGGCGCATCGCTCATGAGCCGCGGCGCGCCCCGGCAAGCGAGGCATTGTCGAGGCCGGCGTTGTTGCGCGCCAGCGCCTGTTCCGCGCGATAGCTCGATCGCACCAGCGGGCCTGACACGCACTCCAGAAATCCCAACTCCAATGCCCATTCGCGGTACCGATCGAACTCCTCGGGAGCCACGAACCTCTCGACGCTCAAGTGATTCGGGGTGGGCCGCAAATACTGCCCCAGGGTCAGAATATCGACCGACGCGGCGCGCAGATCCGCCATGGTCATGGTGAATCTCAGCCTCGCTCTCGCCCAAGCCCAGCATCAGACTGGTCTTGGTCAGCACCGATGGTCGATGAGCCTTCGCCGCGCGCAGCACGCCCAAGGTCTGTGCGTAACCGGCGCGCGGATCGCGCACCGGGTGGGTCAAGCGTTCGACTGTCTCCACATTCTGCGCGAAAACATCCAAGCCCGAATCGAGGACGGTGTGCACGTCGCGCATGACGCCCTGGAAATCCGGCGTCAACGCCTCGACCGCGGTTCCGGGATTGCGCCGTTTGATGGCGCGAATCGCCGCGGCATAGTGAGCGGAACCGCCGTCCGGAAGGTCATCGCGGTTGACCGAGGTGAGCACCACATATTTGAGGCCCATCAATTCGACCGATCGCGCGACGTTTTCCGGTTCGTCCTGCATCGAGCCAGCCACGCGGATTGCCGGTATCCACGGCGCAAAATCGGCAGGCGCGCGTGCAGACGGCGCCCATCAACATGATGGTGGCCGTCCCGGCGTTCCAGCATTCACCGATGTTGGGACATTTCGCTTCCTCGCACACCGTGCTCAAAGCGTGCTCGCGAACGATCTGTCTGACCTTCGAAAATTCTCGCCCCGTGCCCAAGGGCGCGCGCAGCCAGCCGGGTTTGCGCAACGCCGGCGCCGCGGCGGCAGGCGTCGCGCCGTGCCCGCCGGACTTCTGCTTGACGCCGTCCTTGATGGCCGTAAATCCCTGAGCGGTGGTGTATTTATCACCGCTGCGGGCCGGGCGCTGTTCCTGCGAGTATGGGAATGCCTTTGAATTCCGACATCCCCAAATTGTACCCCAGCTAGGCGTTCAAAGCCTGCAGCCGCTCCGGGGTCCCGACGTCCTCCCACACACCCGTATACAGCTCGGCCGAACAGCGCTGCGCCGCCATGGAACGCAGCAGCAGGGGCTTCAAAGGGAACACGCCATCCGTACAGCCGGCGAAAAACTCGCTTCGGTACATGGCAATGCCGGAGAAAGTGTACTGGATCGCGGCTGCGGGAAGCGCCACACCCCGCTCCAAACCGAAATCTCCCCGAGGGTGCTGCGGCGGGTTCGGCACCAGCACCAGATGCGCGTCCCGATCGCCCGCCAGCCGCAAAGTCTCGAACGGAAAATCCGTATAGATGTCGCCGTTGACCACCGCAAAGGGTCCGGGGCCGAGCTGCGGCAGGGCACGGAATATGCCGCCGGCGGTCTCGAGCGCGCGCGGCTGCTCTTCGCTGTACGCAATCGCCACCCCGTAGCGCGCGCCGTCTCCGAGATACTCCCTGATCAGTGATCCCAGCCACGCGAGATTGATCACGATCCGCTCCACACCCGCGCGCGCCAAGCCGATGACGTGGCGCTCGATCAGCGGCTGTCCACGCACCCTCAGCAGGGGCTTAGGGTTGGTGTCGGTCATCGGCCGCAGGCGTTCGCCACGTCCGGCCGCAAGGATCATGGCCACGCGGGCATGGTCGAGCGGCGCGCTCATGCGAGCGCGCGCTCCTGAGCGCCGAGAAATTCCGGATCGATGCGTTTGGCGATGAAGTCGGCGAACTCCGCGGTCTCCGCGTACTGCGCGGCCGCATCCCGGGTATAGCGCAGCACGAGCGGTAGATCCTCGAGGTATTGCGCCTTGCCGTCGCGGTAGTACAGACGCGCGAAGATCCCCAACACCTTGATATGGCGCTGCAATCCCATGAGATCGAACCCACGGATGAACTCGAGCCTCGGATAGCGCCAAGGGAAAACCCGCGGCCAACAGGCGTTCGCGGTACTGCAAGGCCCAAGCGCGCACCCGCGGCGCCGGCCACGCGACATAGCAATCCTTGAGCAGGGACACCAAATCGTAGGTCACGGGTCCCCATACCGCATCCTGGAAATCCAAGATACCGGGATTGTCGGCTGCGGTGACCAGCAGATTGCGCGAATGATAGTCGCGATGTACGAAAGCGGCCGGTTGTGCCAGAGCGTCTTGCGCGAGCGTCTCGAACAGCCGATCCAGCATGCTGCGTTCGGCGGCGTGAGATCTGCAATCCCAGATGACGGCGCAAGAACCACTCCGGCATGAGCTCCATTTCACGCATCAGCAAGGCGTGGTCATAGCGCGGCAAATCGCGCGCCATGGCGCCGTCGGCCGTTTGCATGGTGCACAGTGCCGTGAGGGCGTCCGCGTAGAGCCGATCCGCCGCTGCGACGGAATCGAGCTCATCGAGGTATTGCCGCCGACCCAAATCCGACAGCAGCAAGAAGCCGCGCTTCTGATCCTTGGCCAGACACCACCGGCACATTCAGTCCGATCCCGAGCAACATTCTCGCCACGTTCAGGAACGGTCCGAGACTCTCTTTCTCCGGCGGCGCGTCCATCACGATGTAGGTATCCTCGCCGCGAGTCACGCGAAAATAGCGGCGAAAACTCGCATCGACGGAGGCAGGCGCAATCCGGCTGCCGGCGAATCCCAGATCGTCGAACACCCATCGAGTCAAATCCTCCAGGCGGGAATCGCTTGCATCCGGTAGACCCATGCTTGACCATTCACACCACCGCAAATGCGGCGGAGTCAAGTATACCGACTAAGGCGATGCATTTTGTCCATGGCTTTTCATCTTCGAGCCGCATTCATACTCTTCTGCCTCGCGGCCGCATCCATGGTCCGCGCCGCAGACATGTGCCCGGCTCCGCCGAAGTTCCAAGCGCCGGTCGCTTCCGACATCGCCGCGGACGATCATCGGATTCACATCGACAGCGACGACGCCGTATTCGACCCCGACGGCAATGCCGTTCTGAACGGCCGCGTCAAAGTTCGTCAGGACGCACGCACCGTAACCTCGGATTCGGTCACCTATGACGACGAGACCGGCCGGGTGTCGGTCAAGGGACGCGTGGATTTCGAGGATCCCAAACTGCGCGTGCGCAGCGATGCCGGCCATTACGACATCAACGGCGCGGCGAATTTCGACCAGGCCAACTTCCAGGTCATGGAGCGCAACGGGCGCGGCTTCGCGAAAGACATCGATGTTCTCCCGGACGGCAAAGTCCGGTTGGAACAGGTGCGCTACACCAGCTGCCCCGTCGGCAACGAGGATTGGATGCTGCAGGCGTCCTCGATCAGCCTCGATACCAAGCTGCAGGAGGGCGTCGCGCGCAATGTGACCATGCGCTTCAAGGACGTGCCGATTTTCTACACGCCCTACATTTCGTTTCCCGTGGGCGACGAACGCAAGAGCGGCTTGTTGTTCCCGAGCTTCGGCCATTCCGGAAACAACGGCTTCGAACTGGAAGTCCCCTACTATTTCAATCTGGCGCCGAACTACGACCTCACGCTCACGCCGGGCCTCTTGTCGGCGCGCGGCGTGCAGCTGGGCGAGCAGTTTCGCTACCTGACCGCAGGTTCCCACGGCCAGCTCGACGCCACCTTTCTGCCGAACGATGCGCAGGCACACGGCGATCGCAGCTATTTCCGCTTCACCGACATCACCGACTTCAAGCGCGGGCTGCGCTTCGACACCGATATCGCGAGCGTGAGCGACAGCAAGTACTTCGAGGACTTCGCCGTGGGCTCCGACCAGACCAGCGTGACCTTCCTGGAGCGCCGGGCGGACCTGCTGTATTACGACGATGCCTGGCGGGTGCGCGGCGAGCTGCAGAACTTTCAAACCATCGATATCGGGGTGCTCACGACGTGTCCTTCAGGCACACCGCCCGGGACGGCTCCGGCGGCATGCGACCAGCGGCCCTACTCGCGCGTGCCGCGGATTCAAGCGAACGCGCTGTGGCCCGTGACCGACACGCCCATCGAACTGGCGCTGGACAGCGAGATCGTCAATTTCGTGCGTGAAATCGGCCCCACGGGAGTGCGTTTCAATGTGGCGCCGGAAATTCGCTGGTCGAGCCGCGGTGCGGGCTACTTCTTCGAACCGGCCGTCGGCTATGACTTCACGCAGTACGACCTGAAGAATGCCGCCGCCGAAGGGCCGAACGCATCGAGCACGCCGACCCGGGCGCTGCCCTACGCGCGCCTGGATGCGGGGCTGGTGTTCGAACGCGAGGCGGGTTCGCAGGGGCAGCGCACCCAAACGCTCGAGCCGCGCGTGGTCTACAGCTATGTGCCTTACCGCAATCAGGACGGACTGCCGATTTTCGACAGCGGCTTGCCCGATCTGAATCTGACCGAGCTGTTTCGCACCAATCGGTATGTGGGCGAGGACCGGATCGGCGATGCGAATCAGGCAGCTCTCGCCCTGACCACACGGCTGTTCGACCACGTGTCGGGGGCCCAGTATCTGACGGCAACCATCGGCCAGATTCGCTATTTCTCGGTTCCCAGGGTCGGACTGCCCGACCAGACCCTCCTGGCATCGGCGGGACAGACTGTGGTGACCCTCCCCGGCGTCAATCCCTTCGCCCTGCGCGGTCAAGCGGTGGTGAACTCGCGTGGCCAAGTCATCCTGGCCATACCCGGGCAATATGTCACCGGACTGCCCTCTCAGGCCTTTTTCACCGCAGGTTCGGGACAGGCGCCCGTCTATCCGGCCTCGGATATCGTCGCCGACGTAGCGGTGACGGCGTACAAGCACTTCAGCTTCAATTTCGACTATCTGTGGAATCCCTACACGTCGCAGACCGACAAATCGGAGGTTTCGCTGCAATATCGCCCGGATCCCTCCCGGGTCGTCAATCTGGGCTACCGCTTCCAACAGAACGTCCTGAACGACCAGGTGATTCTGAAGCAGTGGGACGGGTCATTCGCCTGGCCGATTGCCCAGCACTGGAATACCGTCGGACGCTGGGTATATTCGCTCGAAGACAGGAAAACCATCGAGCAAGTGGCCGGATTCGAGTACAAAAGCTGCTGTTATCGCATTCAAGTGGTGCAGCGCCGCTACATCAGCAACCGGGCCGGAGGACTGGACACCTCGATTGCATTACAATTGGAACTGACGGGCCTAAGTTCGGTCGGAAAACGTGCGGATTCCTTCTTGGAACAATCGATCCGCGGATACTCCACGCGGGACCCGAATGCCCAGAACCAGGCCCCCTAGAACCAGGACGAATTCGACTGATGCGTAAACATGCCCTTTCTTGGTTGAGTGCCGCCGCGGCCATCCTCCTCTTGCCCGCCATGTCCTTTGCCCAGACGCGCGATATCGGCGTGCACGGCGAACTGCTCGACCGCATTGCCGCCATCGTCAACGACGGCCTGGTGCTGAAGAGCGAGCTGGATGCCCAGATGGACGCCGTCAGCAAACGTCTGCAGGAGCAGAAGGTCGAACTGCCCTCGCAGAGCGTGCTCAAGCAGCAGGTTCTGGATCGCTTGATATTGCAGGAAATCCAGGCGCAGCACGCCAAGCGGGTCGGCTTGACGGTGTCCGACGAACAATTGAACAGCGCTCTGCAGGAGATCGCGGGCCGCAACAAGATTCCCTTCGATCAGCTGCCGACCGCGCTCTCGGCTCAGGGTGTCGACTACAAGCAGTATCGCGAGGGCATGCGCAGGGAATTGACGCTGAACACTCTGCGGCAGCGTGACGTGATCGCCCACATCAACGTCAGTCCGCACGAGCTCGAACAGTTCCTCGCGCGGCAGGAATCCTCCGCCGCCAACGATGAGTTCAGCGTGTCCCACATCCTGTTGTCGCTGCCGGAGGCCGCCACCCCGCAGCAACTGGAGGAGATCACGCACAAGGCCCAGGATTTGGCCGCGCGCGCGTCCAAGGGCGAGGACTTCGGTCAGCTGGCGATCGCGAATTCCAACAGTCAGACGGCACTGGACGGCGGTCAGCTCGGCTGGCGCAAAGGGACCCAGCTGCCGCAGTTCATCCTGGATCTGGTCACGAAGATGAAGCCCGGCGAAGTGAGCACACCGGTGCGCACCCCGAGCGGCTTTCACATCGTCAAGCTGAACGAACGGCGCAGCGGCGAAGCAGCGGTCATCATCAATCAGATACACGTCAGGCATATCCTGATGAAGACCAACGAGTTGGACGATGACGAGACGGTGCGGCAGAAGCTCAGCAAGCTGCGCGACCGCATTTTGAAGGGAGAGGACTTCGCCGGCCTGGCGTCCACCAATTCGGCGGACCCGGGATCTGCGCCCGACGGCGGCGATTTGGGGTGGAGCGGGCCCGGCACGTTCGTGCCGGAATTCGACAAGGCGATCGCGGACCTCAAGCCCGACGAAATCAGCGAACCGTTCAAGTCGCGCTATGGCTGGCATATCGTGCAGATGCTGGGTACCCGCACCTATGACAGCACCGACGATGTGCGCCGGCAGCGTGCGTTCGCCGCCATCCGCGAGAGCAAGGCGGACGAAGAGACCGAATTGTGGCTGCGCCGATTGCGCGACGAGGCCTTTGTCGAGGTCAAGTTGTAGTGCCAATGCCGCGTCTTCGTTGGCTCTGTCGAGGTCAAGCTGTAATGCTATCGCCGCGTCTTCGTGGGCGCCGTTTCGGTCTAGCTGAAATGCTCGAGGCCCGCCTCTTCGTCGATTCCGTCGACATCAAGATGTAGTGTACATACCCCGGATCGTCATCACGTCGGGCGAACCCGCGGGCATCGGGCCGGATGCCTGCGTCGTCTTGGCGCAAGCTCCCTGGAAAGCCGACATCGTGGTGGCTGCCGATGCCGAATTGCTGGCCGGCACCGCCCACGCCTTGGGGCTGCCGCTCGCGATCGAGCGCTATGACTCCTCGCGGCCATCGGGCGCGCACCGCGCGGGCATTCTCAAAGTCATGCATATTCCAACCGCTCACGCCGTGAACGCGGGCCAGCCGGACGCACGCAACGCCGCGTACGTGATCGACATGCTGGACCGCGCCTGCGACGGCTGCTTGAACGGTGAATTTGCGGCCATGGTGACCGCACCCGTCCAGAAGAGCACCTTGCTGGATGCCGGCTACAAGTTCACCGGGCACACCGAATATCTGGCGGCGAGAACCCGCGCGGCGCTGCCGGTCATGCTGCTGCTCACCGGTCAATTGCGAGTCGCGCTGGTGACCACTCATTTGGCGCTCGCCGACGTGCCGCATGCGATCACGCGCGAGCGGCTGCGCGCCACCCTGCGTATCGTCAATATGGATATGGAGCGGCATTTCTCTCTGAGCCCGCCGCGAATCGCGGTGTTGGGCCTCAATCCACACGCGGGCGAGGCCGGACACTTGGGCCGCGAGGAGATCGACGTGATCCAGCCCGTGATCCAGGAGCTGCGCGCGGAGGGCTTGGACCTTCAGGGACCCGTGCCGGCGGACACGGCGTTTACGCCCCACTTCCTGCAAACCGCGGATGTCATCGTCGCGATGTACCACGATCAGGGTCTGCCGGTGATCAAGCACGCGGGATTCGGCAATGCCGTGAACATGACCCTGGGCCTGCCCATACTGCGCACCAGCGTCGATCATGGAACCGCATTGAGCTTGGCGCGCACCGGCAAAGCGGATGTAGGCAGCCTGCGTGCAGCCCTGGGGCTTGCCGTCGACTTGGCCGGTGCGGGTTCCGCTCATGCCGGTTCGTAAGCGATTCGGCCAGCACTTCTTGCATGATCCCGGAGTGATCCGCCGGATCATCGACACCGTGGCACCGGTGGCCGGCCAGCGCATCGTCGAAGTCGGCCCAGGTCGCGGCGCGTTGACCTGGGGACTGCTCGAACGCGCCCAGGGCTTGGAGGTGATCGAGATCGATCGCGATCTGGCTCAAGCCCTCAAGGCCGATCCGCGGGCCAAGAACGGACTGCAGGTGCACGTCGAGAATGTGCTCGACACGGACTTCGTTCGCCTGCGGGGGTCGGGCGAGCCGTTGCGCATCGTCGGCAACCTCCCCTACAACATCTCGACACCGCTGCTGTTTCGCCTGCTGGCGCAGCGCGCCGCCATATCGGACATGTATTTCATGCTGCAGAAGGAGGTCGTGGACCGAATGGCCGCGCAGCCTGGAACCAAGGATTATGGGCGATTGACCGTCATGCTCGCGGCCGTGGCGGAGGTCGAGGGTCTGTTCGACGTCGGTCCCGGCGCATTCCAGCCGCGCCCCAAGGTGTGGTCCGCGATCGTGCGCCTGCGCCCCACGGAGAACCCCCGTTTCGACATCGGCGGCGATGGCGCGCTGCGCACCCTGGTGACGGCGGCGTTCTCCCACCGGCGCAAGACCCTGCGCAACTCTTTGAAGGGACTGCTCGCCGGGCCGGATATCGAATCTTGCGGTATCGATCCGCAATTGCGTCCGGAAACGCTCGCACCGTCGCAATTCGGCCTGCTCGCCGCCCATTACTCTCGGCTGGTCGGCTATACTTGAAGCCACATGGCCGGATACAAGAAGCTCTTGGTGCTATTGGATCTGTCGCAGGGCAGCGAACAGGTCGCCATTGCCGGACGGGACATGGCGGCGCATTCCAACGCCGCGATGATCGTGCTGCACGTGGTGGAATTCGTGCCGGTCGAACCCTTGGGCGAATCCCTGATGCCGACGGCGCAAATCGAGGACGAGTTGATCAATCGATCGCGCGAGCGGCTGGGTGAACTCATCACACGTCTGGGGCTGCGCGCCACGGGCCGAGTCGAAGCCGGCAACACCAAATCGGAAATTCTCCGCGTCGCGAAAGAAGAGCAAGTGGATTTGATCGTTCTCGGCAGCCGTGAGCGCCATGGTCTCGCCATCATGGTCAACTTTACCGAAGACACCGTTCTGCATGCCGCGCACTGCGACGTGTTGGCGGTCCGCTTGAAGTAGTGCGATGCACGCCATGACATCCGAGCCGACGAACCCCAAACCTGCGAATCCCAAAATTCTCGTCGAGGTCGAGACCTCCTATATCGAGGAACAATCCGACCCGCGCGACAAGCGCTTCGTCTTCTCCTACACCATCACCATTCGCAACGAGGGTCAGGTGCCGGCGCGGCTGCTGACGCGCCATTGGATCATCACCGATGCGAACGGCAACGTGAAGGAAACGCGCGGCGACGGTGTGGTGGGCGAACAGCCCTATCTCAAGCCGGGCCAGGGATTCCGTTATTCGAGCGGCGCCGTGATCGAAACACCGGTGGGCACCATGCAGGGCAGCTATCAGATGGTGGCCGATGACGGACAGCAATTCGATGCGCCGATCGCTCCGTTCAGGCTGGCGATGCCCGGAGTACTGCACTAGCGCCATGGGTGGCTGATGGCGCTGTACGCGATCGGCGACGTGCAAGGCTGCGACGCCGAGCTCGGCGCCCTGCTCGACGCTCTGCGATTCTCGCCGGATCGCGATCGGCTTTGGTTCGTCGGCGACCTGGTCAATCGCGGACCTGATTCGCTGGCGGTACTGCGCAGAATCCGCTCTTTAGGTGATGCGGCGACGGTCACCCTCGGGAATCACGATCTGCACCTGTTGGCCGTGGCTTTCGGATCCGCCCGCACCCGCAGCGACGATACCCTGAGCGAGACTCTGGCCGCGGCCGATCGCGATGTGCTGCTCGAGTGGCTGGCGGGCCGTCCGCTGTTTCACGAGGATCAGGCACTCAATGTCTGCATGCTGCACGCGGGTTTGGCGCCGCAATGGGACTTGGCCCTGGCGAGGCAGTGCGCCCGCGAATTCGAGCACGCCCTGCGGCGCGACCCCGAGAAGTTATTCGACCCGCTCTACGGCGATCTACCCGACCGCTGGGACGACGCGCTGGAAGGCGAACAGCGCCTGCGGTTCATCGTGAATTGCTTCACGCGTCTGCGCTACGTCGACGCGGACGGCCGCTTGGCGCTGCGCGCCAAGGGATCACCGAAGAAGTTGCAGACCCAATCGCTGATTCCTTGGTTCGAGGCACCCGCGGCCCGCTGGCACGGACCGCGGATCGTGTTCGGTCACTGGTCGACGCTGGGTTTCTTCAGCAACGCCGAAGTCACGGGTCTGGATACCGGCTGCGTGTGGGGAGGAGCGCTGACGGCACTGCGATTGGACGATCCCGATGCTGGGCCCATCCAGGTGCCCTGCGCGGCGGCGGGCGGGTATTAGATCGGAGCGGTGATTTTGACCGGTTTGCATGGGGCCTTGGGGGAGGGGAAGCGTCAAGGCAACGAAGAACGGGCGCAGTTGCCTTGACGCTTCCCCTCCCCCCTGGCCCTTCACGCTGGGCCGCTCAACATACAGCGCAAAAAGCATGAGTTCCAAGGGGCCATCCTCGCTGGGTGGCATCGTTGCGCCCGTCGGCCACAAAATCCCGTGTCCAACTCCCATCAGTACCGTCGGCATCGGAATGTATATGGGTTCCATAGCCCTATCTAACCGATGATCATCACGGCCCTCTATAATGCAGTGATGCGACTAGCGCCCCCCTTCAACCTGCAGCGATGGATCGAACAGCATCGCGATCTGCTCAAGCCGCCGGTGGGCAACAAGCTGCTGTTTCAAGACAGCGCCTTCATCGTCATGGCCGTAGGCGGTCCGAACTCGCGCAAAGACTTTCATCATGACCCGAGCGAGGAATTTTTCTTCCAAGTGGAGGGGGACATGCTGCTCAAAACGGTTCAGGAAGGCCGTCTGATCGACATACCCATCCGCCAGGGCGAAGTGTTTCTGCTGCCGCCGGAAGTGCCGCATTCGCCGCAGCGTCCGGCGGGCAGCGTCGGGATCGTCGTCGAACGGCGGCGCAATGCGGATGAACTGGATGGCTTCTCCTGGTATTGCGAGCATTGCGGTCATTGTCTGTATTTGCAGAGGGTCGCCGTGCGCGACATAGAGACGCAGCTGCCGGAGATCTTTGCCGGGTTTTATTCGAGCGTTGCGCATCGCACCTGCGCCGTCTGCGGCACGGTCATGCAGGCTCCCGGCAAGTGACGCTGGACGCGGCAGACGCGCTGGCCCGGGACGCGGCCGATCCATTGGCGTCCTTTGCGGCGCAATTTCACCACCCCGTCGACGGTGCGGGCCGGCCACTGGTGTACCTCTGCGGCCACTCGCTCGGGCTGCAGCCCAAATCGGCGGCGCAATACGTCGAACAGGAGCTGAAGGACTGGCAGCGCCTGGGAGTGCTCGGGCATCACGTCGCGGAGCGTCCGTGGATCCGCTATCACGAGCGGGCCGCCGCGCAGCTGGCGGCCCTCGTCGGCGCGCACGAGAGCGAAGTGGTCGCCATGAATTCGTTGACCGTGAATCTACACCTGATGATGGTGAGTTTCTTTCGGCCGCACGCGCCGCGCAATCGGGTGCTGATCGAGAAATCGGCATTCCCCTCCGATCGCTACGCCATCGTATCGCAGCTGGCGTTTCACGGCCTGAACGCGGCGGAGCATCTGATCGAGATCGAACCGCGCCCCGGCGAGAGAACGTTGAGAACCGAGGATATGATTCGCCGCATCGAGCAAGAAGGCGCCGCGCTCGCGTTGGTTCTGTTGCCGAGCGTCCAGTATCTCACCGGACAATCCTTGGATCTGCCGCCGGTCATCGACGCCGCGCGCCGCAGCGGCGCGGTGGTCGGCTTGGACCTCGCGCACGGCATCGGCAATACGCTCCTGGAGCTGCACGACTGGAATGTCGATTTCGCCGTGTGGTGCAGCTACAAGTATCTCAATGCCGGCCCCGGTGCCATCGGCGGATGCTTCGTGCACGAGCGCCATGCTCGCAAGTTCGATTTGCCGCGGTTCGCCGGCTGGTGGGGCCACGACGCGGCGCTGCGGTTCGAGATGGGACCTGAGTTCAGTCCGATTCCCGGAGCGCAGGGTTGGCAAGTCAGCAATCCCCCCGTCCTTTCCGCGGCGCCGCTGCTCGCTTCGTTGGATATCTTCCAGCAAGCCGGCATTCGGCGGCTGCGCGAGAAATCGATCGCCTTGACCGGATACCTGCAGCATCTCATCGAAACCCTGCCGCCCGGTCTGGTGGACATCATCACGCCGAGCGCTGCGCCGGATCGTGGCTGCCAATTGAGCTTGCGCATTGCGCGATCGCCCGCCGCCGCCAAGCGCAGTCATGACCTGCTCACGGCGGCCGGAGTGGTGGGCGATTGGCGCGAACCCGACGTGCTGCGGCTCGCGCCCATTCCCGCTCTACAATTCATACAGTGATGTGTTCGCGGCGGTAGAACGCCTGTCGCAAGCCGTGCGCCCATGAAGGCGGATCGGTCCGCGGTGCGCATCATCGGCGCCGGTCCCACCGGCGCACTGCTCGCCATCCTTCTGCAGCGCCGCGGCCACGCGGTGGAGCTCTACGAAACTCGCCCCGATCCGCGCGGCCGCCCTGCCGAATCAGGCCGGTCCATCAATCTGGCCCTGGCGGATCGCGGCATACATGCCCTGCGGCTCGCGGGAGTGTTCCGCGACATCGAGCACGCCATGCTGCCGATGCGCGGCCGGCTCATTCATCATGCCGACGGCGGCACTTCCCTTCAGCCCTACGGGCAGCGGCCCGGTGAACTGATCTACTCGATCTCGCGGCATCGGCTCAACCAGACCCTGCTCGAGGTCGCCGCCCGGCAGCCCGGCGTGACCATTCACTTCGAGCATCGGTTCGAGACCGCCGATGTCGAGCAGGGCATCGCACTCATACGCGATCTGCGCCATGACCGCCTGCTCAGCGTAGCCCATGCAGCCGCTGCTCGCGACCGACGGAGCCGGTTCATCGATGCGCCGGCGCATGAGTGCGCTGCACTTGATCGACGCGCACGAGACCGATCTCGATCACGGCTACAAGGAGTTGTCCATACCGGCCGATGCGGCCGGCCGCCATCGCATGGCGCACGACGCGCTGCACATCTGGCCGCGAGGCAACTACATGCTGATCGCGCTGCCGAACGAGGACGGCAGCTTCACCGCCACTCTATTTCTGGCCAAGCACGGCGAGGTCAGCTTCGACAGCTTGACCGAGACGGCCGCCATCGAACGATTTCTTGCACAGAGCTTTCCCGACGCGCGGCAATTGATGCCCAATTGTATTGAGGAATTCAAAGACAACCCCATCGGATTTCTCGGCACGGTGTCGGCCAACCCCTGGCATCATCAGGGCATGGCGGCACTCATCGGCGACTCGGCGCACGCCATCGTGCCGTTTCACGGCCAGGGCATGAATTGCTGTTTCGAAGATTGCGTGGAATTCGACTCCTGCATGGGTCGGCATGCTTCATGGGAGAGTGTCTTCGCGGATTTCACCGCCGCGCGCAAACCCAACACCGACGCGATTGCCGTCATGGCGCTCGACAACTATCTGGAAATGCGCGAACGCGTCGCCCATCCAAAATTTCAGCTGCAGCAGGCGCTGTCGCTGGAACTCGAACGGCGCTTCCCGCGACGCTTCATTCCGCGCTACTCGATGGTGATGTTCCATCACGAAATCCCGTACCAAGCCGCGCTCCGTCGCGGAACCGTACAAGCAGAACTTCTGGCCGAGTTGACGGCGGGGACGGTCTCGAACCTAGCGGACATCGACTTCGAGCGCGCAGAGCGGGAGATCCTTGCCCGGCTGCCGCCCCTCGATTGACACCGCCGGACCCGCTTTCGATAAAGACCAGCGAGCCCCGTCGATGCACACTGCCCTCGGCACCGTGATATTGACTGGTAGGAACACCCGTCTGGAAGGATAAGAAGCCGAAGGCCACTGCTGCCTTGACGTGGCCTTCGGGTTCTTATCCTTATCGGTGGGTGCCTCTCGCCAGTCGGTCAAAACCCCACGATTGAGGTACTAGCGCACCCGCTCCAGCGTAACGAAGCTGTAAGCGTACGCATTCCGGTCGTCGGCTTCGTGACGTTCGCGTGATGACGCCGCCCACTCCGCGCCGCGCCAGCCTGCAAATGTCGTATCGCCGTCCCCGATGTGGGTATGAACGAGAGTGAGATGGATGCGGCTGGCGAGGGGCAGGCATTGCCGATAGATTTCGGCGCCGCCGATCACCATCAACGCGGACGAGAATCCCGCTGCCGCGCGCGCATCATCGAGAGTCTGCGCCACGGCGCAGTCGCCCGGCGAGAATTCCGAGGAACGGCTGAGCACGATGTTCATGCGCCCCGGCAGCGCCTTGCCGATGGACTCATAGGTCTTGCGCCCCATCAGCACGGGCTTGCCAAGGGTGAGCGCTTTGAAATGCCGCAAATCCGCGGGCAGATGCCATGGCAGCTGGTTGCCGCGGCCGATGACATCGTTCTCCGCCACGGCGACGACCAATTCGAGAGCAGCTGCCGGTGCAGCCGCCGCTCCGTTCGATGCGATGTTCATGCCGGGTTTATACGCCGGCAGCGATCATCTCGCCAGCCGGCGCCGCGGCGTTAGCTCTCGCGGGTAAGTCCTCGCGCAATCCTATACCGCTCGCTGGCCCGCGTTGCGCCGGCCGGCATTCAAGCGACGCGGCACTTGCTCAAGATCCACTCGGTCAGCTCCTGCAAGTCCTCGCGCGCACGGTCTTCGGGCCTGTGCAGCAGCACGTAGCTCTCGTTGGTGGTCAATTCCGCATCGAACAGCTTCACCAGGCCGCCGGCGACGAAGCGATCGGCGCTCAGACGCGACGGCACCAGAGCGACGCCCACGCCCTGCTCGGCCGCCAGCACCACCGCCGACATGGTGTCGAGGCGCACCAGCCGATTGGGCTTGATCGGCTCGATTCCCAAACCCGCCGCCCAGCGCTCCCACGCTTCGCGCCGCTCCTCGTGCAGCAGCAAGGTCTTGCCGTTCAAATCGGCATACGACTGGATGGGATTCTCCAGCAGAAAGGCCGGCGAACAGGCGGCGATGAAGCTCTGCGCAAACAACTCGTGCACGGTCAGCCCTTCCCAGGGACCGGACCCCACGACGATGGAAAGGTCTGCCTCCGGCGGGTGCGTCTTGGGCGCGGAAAAAGTCGTTTCGATGCGAATGTCGGTCTCTTCGCGGGCCTGGGAAAAGGACGCCAAGCGCGGCAGCAGCAATTCATTGGCGAAAAACGGAGGCACGTTCAGCCGGATGATGGTGCGCCCGTAACGCACTTGCAGCTGTTCGGTGACCGACTCGAGCTTCGAGAAAATATCGTTGATATGTTCGAGGTAGTGGGCGCCGGCATCGGTCAAGGTGAGCGTGCGCACACCTCGCTCGAACAACGCGACTCCGAGCTGCTCCTCGAGCGCTTTGATCTGATGGCTCACCGCGGAGGGAGTGACGAACAATTCCTCGGCGGCGGCCTTGAAGCTTTGCAGCTTGGCCGCGACCTGAAAGGTCTTCAGAAACTTGAGCGACGGCAAGCGCATAGGGTCAACCAACACATAAAGGGGAGTAATTACCGTTCGGCCCCCTGACGGTATACTCCCGCTATACTACACCATGTAGCCGCAGCAACATTCGTGCCATGCGCGACCATGGATAAATGTGGCTACCACGACCCCACATAGTCCCACGTCGCCCTGTTCGCGGGCGTCGCACGGCTCACCTCGCACGATAGTAGCGCAAGGATGGTTGCGAATTGATTTCATCGAGCATGACACGGGCCCACGTCATCACGGGCAGCTTCGGCTCCGGCAAGACCACCGCCATTCGACGGTTGATGGCCGAGAAGCCCGAGAATGAACTGTGGTTGGTGATCCTCAATGAATTCACCGACGCCGGTATCGATGCGCTCAGCGTCGCCGAAGTCGCGCGCGGACAATATGACGTGCGATTGGTTGCCGGAGGGTGCCTGTGCTGCGTGGGGGAATTGGAGTTCTCCCGGCAGCTGCACGACATTTTACGCAACATCAAACCCGCGCGGCTGCTCATCGAGCCGAGCGGTGCAGGCCACGCGGCCGATATCGTCGATACCTTGAGCGTCTACGAATCCCAGCGCGCACTGCAATTGGACAGTGTCATTTGCTTGGTGGACGCACTCGACGCCGGCCGCATCGTGCACGCGCGGCCGCCGGTCGAATGGTCGCAGATCCAATCGGCCGATGTGCTGCTGCTGTCGAAGCCGGATCTGGCCGCCGTGCCGGAGCGGCGCGCGTTCGACGAGATCGCCGCGGCTCAGTACCCTGCAAAGCGCTACCTCGGCAGTTGCCGCAACGGCGAATTGCCGCCCGAGGCGATGCAGAAATTCGACCGTACGGCTGCGTTCACCCTGCTTCAGGATGCGGGCGCGGCAGTGTCGCAATCGGAGGAGTTCTCCGTTGCGGGCCTGGTCGGCAGCGAAACGCACTCACAGCAGCTCGGATTGTGGGGGGTGAACTGGGTGCTGCCGCGCGAATTGATGTTCTCGCGCGTGGTCATCGAACCGCGCTTGACCTGGTTGCTGCAGGCCTATGACGGATGGCTGCGCCGCCTGAAGGGAGTATTTCGCACCGGGCCGGGACCCTCGTGGCTGGTGCAAAGTCACGGCCGCGGCCTGTCCGCGGAAGACAGCGCCTACCGGCGCGACAGCCGCATCGAGATCGTGCTCGGCGCGGCGCCGACGCCGGATTTCTTGAACGAGTGGCGCAGCCTGCTGCGCGATGCGGCGGTTCAGTAATTGATCGACGGGTTGTCGCCGGGATAGATGACCCCGACGATGTCGAACCCGCCCGGCGTCGCGCATTGCACCGAGTGCACTTGTTTGCGCGGCAGGAACAAGACATCTCCGGCGGCAACCGCCGTCTTGACGTTCTCGGTCCACACCACGCCCGCGCCGTTCAGGAAGATGAGCGCCTCCTCGTACAGATGCCGGTGCGGCTCCGCCTTGGACAGCGGGATGTTGCCGATGAACTGGGTCACCACCGTCGAGCCATGCTCGCGATTGACCAGCATTTGATAGTAGCGCTCCGCCATCTTGTGGCGCTGCGACGGATCGATGGTCGCCTCGCGGTGCGGATACTGCGCTTCGAAGGCCGTCGGCATGTCATCAAGCCAGACCAGGTCCTCGCTGCCGGGGCCGTTGGAGATGAAGAATTTCAGCGGCGCGGAGGAAGTGTTGTGCACGCGGTAGGCTTCGCTCGGCCGCACATAGAACCCCGTGCGTGCGTTCGCGGGGAATCGTCGGCCACTGATCTCGATCTCGCCGTCGCCCTCGGTGACGAACAGCACGGTATGCCGTCCATCCGCCGAGATCACCGGCGAGGTGCCGTGCGCGGCTTGCGCGTAGAACTGAGATTGAAACTGCGCGCCCAGGGCGGGGCTCACCACCGCGCAGTATCCCAGCGAACCGTGCCGGGTCAGCGCCGCGCGCGCGGTCGAGAAGACATAGCACTGACCGTCGAGCTGCACGATGGGTGCGGCGCCCGCGGCGAGCGTGGCTACTTTGCGATTCTCGGGGCTGTCCGGGTCATCCGTCAGATAGCCGCCGGGCAAGTTGCTGTGGGCGCCATCGCAGAACGGCCCCGTGCCCGTGTGCTTGCAGCCGCAGAAAATGACATCCTCGTCCCGCTCGGCCTTGAATGAGACCGGCAGATAACCGCTGCCCACATGCGAGCCGTCGCAGAAGGGCTGAGTCTTGGAGCGGCCGCAGCTGCACCAGAAATAGCGCTTCCCTGCCTTGACCTCGTAGTAGAACCCTTTGCGGTGGGCAATGACCGGAGGCGTTCTGGAATCACTCATGTTCTGAAGTCATCATGTTGGAATCATCCATGTCCTGAAATCACTCATCGAGCTTCTCTCAATACACCGTCCGCGCCGCGCCGCAATGCGTGCACATGCGTCGGAAGCGGCGCGCCGGGTTGTTGCTCCATCGTCACTCCGAGAGGCCAACTCGCCGGCGCAATCGCGATATAGCGGGCAAATCCACCCGTGCCACCCTCGAACTTGGCGAATCCGATCGCAATCAGAGCCCCGCTTTCGGGAACCTGATCGAGATTCGCCACGCCCTCGGCCTGGGCGAAATTATGCTGCAGTAGCCACTTTTCGCCAACGAATTCGGGAGCCGTGTTGTCGGTGTCCAGCGGTTCGTGTCCGTGCATCAGAACATGTCGATCCAGGTATAGATACTTGAGCGCTTCCAAGGTGACTCCCGGAAACGGCTGCGTCGTGAACCGCTTCGGATCGCTCCACTTCTTGGACCAGTCGGATCGAATCATCACCACCGACCCGGCGGGAACCGGCCCGTGGCCGCGTTCCCAGGCCTTGATGTCGGCAACGGTAGCTTGGTAGCCGGGATCGAGAGTGACCTTCGGCACCACGTTGATGACCACCAATGGGCGCAGCACCACCGTAGGCGGTATATCGCTGATCGTCGCGCCGTGCTCATTCTCATGCGCCGGCGGGCCGAATTGGGTGCCGATATGGTCCATCGGCAACTCGTAGGCGGTAATCGCCACACCGAGCTTTTCGTAGGTGAAGGGCTCCCCCCGGTTGATGACGCCGGGGATGGCGACACCCGCCAACGACGGCCCTACCTTGAAGTCGGTAAAGCCTTCGCCAATCGGTCCCCCGGGCGCGATGGCATGGGTCAGGTCGATGTATTTGGCGTGCTTGAGAGCCGAGTTGTAAAAATCCCAGAGCGGCCCACCTTTGCCGCCCTCGTCTTCAGCGACCACCCGCGCACCCGGAGCGATCAACAGCGCACAGACAATCGCCGATGCACCCATGCGGCGCATGACCGAACTTCCGGAAAGCCGCCCCGTCGCCATTGCCTCAGAAGGTCCGGGTCAACGTAAGTCCGACCGTTCGCGGGCGCACCGTCAGCAGCGCGTCCGGGTCCTGCGCGGAATTGATCGCCGACACTTCGGCGCGCTTGTCGGTCAGATTGCGCGCAAACGCAGTGACGCTCCAGGGACCGTTGATCAGGCCCAACCGCAGATTGACCAGCGCGTACGGCGCGAGCGGCAGATTGAACTGGGTGTTGGAAGCGAAATAGGCATTCTCGGCATCTCGGTAGCTGACGTCCGTCGCGATGACCCCCTGCCAATTGCCGGTCATCGGCCGCGTATAGTTCAGTCCCAGATCGAATTGGACTTTCGGCACATTGGGAATGGCGTCGCCGGTCACACCCAACGTGGGATTGAGTGCCTTTTGCGCGGCGGAGGCGCCCTGCGTGAGAACCGCATCCTGGTAAGAGCCGGCGAAGTTTGCGGTCAAGTACTGGACGATGTGCGCCGTGAGTTCGAATTCCACACCCTTGACGTGGGCGGTGCCCGCATTGCCCTGGAAGACGAAAGCGCCGTCGGCGGTAGTCTCTTGGACCTGGATGTTGTTCCAGCGGATGAAGTAGACGTCGGCCTGGTAGTCCAGCACTCCATCCAACAGGCGGCCCTTGGCACCCACCTCGAAGTTGGTCAGTGTATCGGGGGCGAAGGCGGCCGGGATCGGTTCAAAGGGTTCGCTGATCGCATTCAGACCGCCGCCGCGGAAGCCGGTGGAGATGGTTCCGTAACCCAACAAGCTCTCATCGAACTTGTAGCTGAGGTTGGCCTTCCAGGTGACCTTGTTGAACTTCTCGGTCGGGTCAGGCAGCGGTACCAATGTCGGTCCGGGCGGAAAGCCGCCGAAGGGGTGTGTCTGCGTCTGCACACCATCCAGCGTCTCGGTGAAGTAGCGCAGACCGGCAACGGCGGTCCAGGCCGGTGTGATCTTCCAGGTTGCCTCGCCGAAGCCCGCGTACTGGGTATCGCTGCGCTCGTCCGTGCGCCCGAAGAAGGTGGTTCCAACACCCGGGAAATTCAATGCATCGGCGGAGTTCGCGCTGCTGAACGGCCCGTTCGGCAAACCGAAGCCGTTGGTGGCGATGACGTCCACCGCCAGATCCTGGCTGTCGTGTTGACGGAAGCCGCCCACCACGAAGTTGACGGGGGAATCCAGATCACTGGCAAAGCGCAACTCGCTGGAGTTGACCTTCCGGGTTCGCGGCTCGAGCGTTTCGGCCGGCACGGGAACGCCGAACGACACCAGAATGGGCGTCGAGTCGAACGTAAAGCCCGTGGTGCGATTGAATTGATTGGTGGTGCCGGTCACGGTGCCTGCGCCCGTCTTGTATGCCACGGTCAGGCCGAAAACCTTGAGCTCGTCGGTCCAGGGACTTCTGGTCACGTCGGTGTTGCACAGATCGCAGCCCTGCGCGGGAGCGATGGGCCCTCCGCTGAAAGCGGCGACTCCGGCGGGAGTATAGCGCGATGAACCGCCCGAGGTTTCGCTCTGCGCGGTGTAGTTGGCATCGATGGTCAGGTTGTCAGTCGGTTGATAGCGCACCGTGGCCCGTCCGCCGCCCACATTGTCGTCATTGACGCCTTTGACGAAGCCGACGCCCGCGACGGGGGCGGATTGGTAATTGGGAAGCTTGGCGGTTCCTACATTGACGAGCCCTGTGACACCATCGCCTACCCGAGTCTGATTGATGTAGCCGCTATCATCGACTTTCCATCCCACCAAGCGCACGGCCAACACACCGTCGATGATGGGCAGATTGATCGCGCCGTTGACATTGTAATTGCCGCTCGCATGCGAGGTCTCCGAGCCCTCCACCGTCAGGTAGCCGCCGAGATCGTGAAGATCGGGCGATTTGGGGACGAAGCGGATCGTGCCGCTCATGGAACTCGCGCCGTACAGGGTGCCCTGCGGACCGCGCAAAACCTCGATGCGATCCAGGTCGTACAGACGGATATCGGACTGAAATCCGCCGCCGTCGTCCGCGTTGGACGCGCTGATCACCGCTTCGCCGTAGTAAATACCCGCAGTCGAGTCGCCGGTGGAGTTGATGCCCCGGATCACGTATTTCTTGTCGCCGGGCCCCAGGTCCTGGACCGAGAGGCCGGGAATCTGGCCTGCGATATCGATGAACGCCGAGGAACCCGCGCGCTGCAGCGAATCGCCGCTGATCGCTTGGATCGACGCCGGGACATCGAGGACTCTCTGCGCACTCAGCTTGTTGGCCGTGACGATGATCTCTTCGATCGGCGTGGATTCACTGGAAGATTCCGCCGCGAGACCCGGCGCGCCGGCCAATGCGGCGGCAATGCCCGCGCCGAGCGCGAGCATGCAGCTGGAAACCTTATAGATTCTCGTTAGTTTTGTTTCGGTTGCGAGGCTCAGCATTGTTTGTTCTCCCCTGTGGTGCATTGACAATATGAGTTATCATATGAAATATCAAGTCTTCGCCCCGCATGTTGTTTTCGGCCGACGTGGCGCCCCTGGGAACCGGGCGGCTCTCGCCTACTTCGTCATATTGCGGCTCATACGCCGGATCATTGCGAAGACAGCGGTGATCTCCCGCGGTGAGAACCCCTTCAACAGGCGCTGCTGGCGGCCGCGCACCACGATGTCGAGGGAGTTGAACAGCGCGCGGCCCTTAGGGGTCAGAAACACCTCGACATAGCGTGCATCGGCGCGCCGCAACACACGCCGAACGTAATCTTCCTTTTCCATGCTCATGAGGGCGCGGCTGAGCGCCGACTGCTGCATCATCGCCCGATCGATGATTTCGTTGATGGTGATGCCGTCGCCCATGGCAAGCACGGCCAAAATCCGCCAGCGTGTGACGTTGATGCCCTCGAGCCGCAGCTTCTCGACCAGATCGTTGTTGAGCTGGTGTGCCAGCCGGGCGATCAGATAGGGAAGAAAATCATCGAACAGCGATTGTTCCGCCGGCTTCGGCGCTCCGTCCGCAGAGCCCCGCGTGTGTTTCAGTCGAGCCATGTCAGAAAGGCCTCTGTCCGTTGAGGATGGCGCCTAGCTTCGGCGCATCGATGTTGCCGCCGGAGACTACACAAATGATATTGCCCTTGCCGGCGCGGCCCGCCATGGCAGCGGCCACCGATGCGGCACCGGCAGCCTCGGCGATGATGTGGTGGCGGCCCACCAGTAGACGAATCGCCTCCGTTATCTCCGCGAACGAGGCGCAAACCGCCTGGTCCACCGTCTCTCGAATCAGCGGCCACATCTCCTCGAGCACCGTGGTGCTGCCCATGCCATCGACGAAGCTCTGGATGTGGGGCACGTGCGTCGGCCGGCCGTGGGTAAGGGCCGCCGCGGCCGGCTGCGCGGCTTCGGATTCCGCAACAATCATTCGCACGTGAGGCTTCTGGCGCCGCATGACCGACCCGATGCCGCTCACGAGACCACCGCCGCCGAAAGGCACCACCACGGCATCGAAGTCAGGCATATCCTCGATGATCTCCGCACCGACGGTGGCATTGCCCGCGACCACGGCCGACTCCGCCACCGGATGGATGAACATGCCCTGTTCGCCGGCGAAGTGGCGGGTCGTGAGTACCGTCCACCACTCATCGAAGGGCAGCCGGATCACTTTGGCTCCGAGCTCGGCGAGGGATTGCGCCTTGGTGGCCGCCGACCCGTCAGGCACGACCACCGTTGCCGGCACGCCGATCTCGCGCGCCGCAAACGCCAGACCCTGGCCGAAATTGCCGGCGCTCGCGGTCAGCACACCGCGCCGCAGATGCTCACGATCCATCGTCCTCAGCACATTGAGCGCGGGCCGGATCTTGAACGAGCCCAGAGGCTGCAGGTTCTCGAGCTTGAGGTAGATGTTGACGCCGGGAATGTCGGCGCTGAGCTTCAACAGCGGCGTGCGCACCGCAAAGCCGCGAATGTTGTCGCGCGCCGCCGCGACCTCCTCGCCGCTCGGTAATTTCAGGACTGAAGACGGCATGGCAACATGCCCTTCAGAAGTCGATGACCTGACCCACTCCGGCGGCGCGCGCCTTCTCGAGCACATAGTGTGCCGAGGCGAGGTCTTGAGGCGCGATGCCGAGGGACTTGTACAGCGTTACATCGGACGGCAGGCGCCGGCCTATCTTGGAGCCGTTCGCCACCTCCCCGATCTCTCCCAGTATGTGTTCCGGTGTAATGGCACCCACCTTGAGCGCCCGCAGATACTCCCCGCCTTCGTTGATCGTGGAGCCTCGATAATCGACGAAGAACCGCGACTTGACGACGGCCGCCGTGTCGATCTCCGCCGCCGCCGCGATACTCGACCCCACCACGTTCAGATGCACGCCCGGGGTCAAATGCTCGCCCAGGAGGATGGGGTCGCGCGCCTTGGTGGTCGTGCAGATGATGTCGGCACCGGCCACCGCCTCCGGCACCGTCGCCGATGTTTCGATCGCGACCCGGTGCCTCGCGCCCTCAGCTTCGGCGAAGGCCGCCGCCTTGCCGCCATCCCGAGCCCAGACCCGGATACGGCGCAGCGTGCGCACCGCCAGCATGGCCTCGAGATGACTGCGCGCTTGTTCACCGGCGCCCAGCAGGGCCAAGTCCCCCGCCTCCGGGCGCGCCAACAAGCGCGTGGCCAGGCCGCTGGCGGCCGCGGTGCGTATCGCGGTGATCTCGGCCGCGTCCACCAGAGCCACCGGACAGCCGTGCTCCGCCTCGAACAGCAGCACCAGACCTAAGTGCGACGAATACTGCGGCGGCTTGTTGCGCGGGATCAGGCTCACCAGCTTGACGCCGAAGCATTCGGGCTCGGCCAGGTACCCCGGCATGTTGCCCAGCATCCCGATCTCGCCGGGCATGATCATGACCGACCGCAGCGGCAGCACGACGCGCCCCTCCGACACCGCAATCATGGTTCGGTGCATGAGATCGACGCATTCCGCCATCGGCAGCAGACGCCGCACCTCGGCGCCGCGCAACACTCGAATTTCCACATTGACTCCTTCGCCGCTCGCGTCCGCTGCGCGCCGCGGCCCGTTCGGACATCCTATCTCGGCGCGAAAGTCCCGCGCAGATCCTGCATCGCGGCGATGAAGGACGCCACGTCATCCTCGTTGTTGTAGAAATGAAAGCTCGCCCGGATATTGGCGTCCCGGTGCGAGGTGACGATGTCGCGCTTCATGAGCTCCTTGGACAGTGCGCCGCTGTCGCGCGACGGCACCGCAACGGTGGCGCCGCGGCGCTCGTTCTCGGTGGGCGTCACACTCGGCCAGCCGATCTCCGCCAATTTCTGCATGCAGCTGCGAGTCAAGGCGAAGTTGCGCTTCTCCACGGCCGGCGTGCCCACCGCCAACAGGAACTTGAGCCCGGCCTCGGCGGCGTAGGCATTGACCACCGCCGGCGTGCCGGCTTCGAAACGGCGCGCACTCGGCGCCGGCCGGTTGGCGGTGATGTCCATTGCCGTGATTTCAGCCTGCGCGAACCAGCCGCTGTTGGTGGGCAAGAGGGACTGAATGAATGAATCGCGCACATAGAGGAAGGCGATGCCGGCCGTGCCGAGCAGATACTTGAGCATGCCGCCGGCGGCAAAGTCGACATCCAGCGCTTTGACGTCGATGTCGAGCGATCCGACCGCCTGGTAGCAGTCGAGGAGCACCTTCGCACCCTTTGCGTGGGCGAGACGCACGATGCCGGGAATGTCGAGCTTGGCGCCGTTCCGGAAACACACATGAGTGATCGCCACGAGCTGCGTCTGCTCGTCGATCGCGTTGGCGAAATTCTCCAACGGAATATAGCCGTCGGCCGCGCGCGGCACATGCACCACCCGCGCGCCGCGCGGCTCCTGCGCGTGCCAGATCTGCGCATTGGTGGGAAATTCGAAATCGCTGACCACCACCTTGTTGCGCTCTCCCGAAAAATCCAGGGCGCTCGCCAGCGCATTGAGGCCGGCGGAAACCGAAGCGGTGACGGCGATCTCATCCGGCGAGGCGTGCAGCAGCTTTGCCGTCAATGCACGCACGGATTCGTTCTTGGTGATCCACACGTCCCAGTTCGCGCCCACCAGCAGGCGATCTTTCATGTAGGCCTCGAACGCGGCCTTCACGTCGTTTGCGAGCGCGCAGTAGGAGCCGCTGTTCAGGTAGGTCTTGCGCGCGAGTACCGGGAATTCCTTGCGCAACGCCTGAAAGTTCGGTTCCATGTATCACTGCTCCATCAATTCAAGGTAGGCATTTTATTATATGCAATATCATATGATTGTGCAATTATACGGCCCACGTTCGAGCCGATGATGCGGCGGTAGGGATTGCTCCATATGCCCGGCGAAGTACAGCCTGTCACGATGCCTGAGATCGAAGCGGCTCGATCGCGCCTCGACGGTCTAAGCGTCGTGTCTCCGCTCATCGCCTGCGGCGCGGCGCCGGCCGGCAAGGCCGTTAGCCTGAAGCTCGAGAATCTACAGCCAGTCGGGTCGTTCAAGATCCGGCCGATCGGCAACGCCGTCCTCGCGCGGGCGCCGGCCGATTTGACCGCCGGCATCTACACCACCAGCACGGGCAACAGCGCGCTCGGGCTTGCCTGGATGGCCCGCCGGCTCGGCATCGCGGCGACCGCCGTCGTGCCCGCGAACGCGCCCGAGGCCAAACTCGAGAAACTGCGGCGCCTGGGAACGCGCATCGACGTGCGTTCGCAGGCCGAGTGGTGGCGTGCGATCCAGGCGGGCACACTCGACGGTCAGGAGGGTGTCTACATCGATGCGGTGCGCGACCCCGCCTCCCTAGCCGGCGATGCCACCATCGGACTCGAAATCCTGGCCCAATCGCCCGACATCGAGGCCATCCTGATTCCCTTCGGCGGCGGCGGACTTGCATGCGGCATCGCCTGCGCCGTGCGCGCACTGAAGCCGGCCGTGAAGATCATCGCGTGCGAACTAACGAGCGCACATCCCCTTCAGGCGGCGTTCGATGCCGGCCATCCTACCGAGACACCGCATGAGACGGGTTTCGTCAGCGGAGTGGGTGTCGGCTCGGTGTTACCCGAGATGTGGCCGCTCGTGAGCGCCATGATCAACGGCGTCATCACCGTCTCGCTCGCCGAGGTGGCCGCGGCAATCAAGACCCTGGTCGAGCACAACCGCGTGGTCGCCGAAGGTGCAGGTGCCGTATCCGTCGCGGCGGCTCTGTCCGGGCGGTACGCCGAGACAAAGGTCTGTGCGGTCGTCTCGGGCGGCAATATCGACAACTCCGTGCTCGCGGCGATTCTTGCGGGACACGTTCCCGCCTGACCGGGTCCGCCTAACCGTGATCGCCGCCAACCGGGGTGATCACCCAGCCGACCGCCGTACTTGCCCGACCTGCATCTCAACACAGGGATTTTGACCGATTGGCGGGTGTTCCAACCGGTCGCTGTCACGGTGCCGAGAGACTAGCCGGCACCACTCTCGTTCGCGGCCGCGGCGGAAGGTGCGGCAGCGCGGCTATTGCGTGCCTTGACGATGAAATACAGCGCCGAGATCAGCGCCAGCCAGGGAACGCCGACGATCCACGAGATACGCCAGGTCTCCTTATCGAGACCCATGGTCACCAACACCGCGCAAAGCAGCGCCAAGCCGACAATCTGCACGACCGGGAACCAGGGCATCCGCACCGGCAGATCCGCCGCCTTGTGCCTACGCCGGAAACTCAAGTGGCTGAGCAGGATGAGGATCCACACGATCATCGCGTCGAACAACGCGACCCCGAACAGGTAGTTGTAGGCGAGCGGAGTCAGCTTCGAGACACCCGCGGCAATCAGAATGCAGGCACCGGAGAGCAAAATGGCCGTGATGGGCGTGCCGTTCTTGCTGAGCCTGCCCAGGAACTTCGGCGCATACCCGCCCCTCGACAGAGAGAACAGCATTCGCGAGCAAAGATAGACATTGGTGTTCATGCTCGAGAGCGCGGCACTCAGCACCACGAAGTTCATGATTCCGGCCGCATGGCGGATGCCTGAGTGCGCGAAGACACGCACGAACGGGCTCTGGGTCACGACGGTGGCACCGGTCTCGGTCCAAGGGACGAACGTGACCACGATGGCGAGCGCCAGGACGTAGAACAGGAACAGCCGCAGCGCCATGGTCCGCAGCGCCGCCGGAATCGCGCGCACCGGATCCTTCGCTTCACCGGAGGTGACCGCGATCACTTCGATGCCGTTGAACGACAGAATACCGATGATCACGGCCATCCAGACGCCGCCGAAACCGTGCGGCATAAATCCGCCGGGAAGCCCAGTGAGATTATGGAAGCCCACCGGTTTCGCCCAAAAACCGAAGATCGTCGAGATGCCAAGCACGATGAAGATGACGATCGCCACGACCTTGATGAGCGCAAACCAATATTCGATCGAGCCGAAATTATTGACGGACCGCGAGTTGAAGTAGAGCAGCACGAACGCGAAGGCCAGCGACCAGAGCCACACCGGCGTGCCCGGGAACCAGAAAGTCATGTACACCCCGGCCGCCACCGCTTCGCCGCCAACGGCGATCACCTGCGCCAACCAGTAGGAGTAGCGCGCGATCATGCCCGCCCAGGGGTTCAGATAAATCTCGGCGTAGGTACCGAACGACCCCGCAGTCGGATGCATGACCGCCATTTCCGACAGAGAGAAGACCATCGCCACCGCGGCGATGGCGGCGATGGCATAGCTCAGTATCACGGCCGGTCCGGCGTAGCCGATGGCGACGCCGCTGCCCATGAACAGGCCCGTGCCGATGGCGCCGCCCAGGCCGATCATCACCAGCTGCGAACGGGTTAGATCTTTGTGGAGTCCGGCCTCGCGGCTGGCAATCGCGGCTGCTTCCACGGCTGCCTCCTCGGTGACGATGATATATTCGAATTCATATATAGCTTAGCATGGCGTCTGCGCGCTACCGGAGTGAACTATGTCGGCGTTTCAGCGTGAAATTCTCGTGCGCTTCGGTCATTGCGATGCCGCGGGCTGGGTGTTCTATCCGCGCTACTTCGAAATGATCAGCGATTTCGTCGAGGACTGGTTCGAAGACGGACTGGCGGCGAGCGCGCCTGGGCTGTTCCATCACAAGCAGCTGTTGACGCCATCGGTTCATTTTACGGTCGACTTCGTCAAGCCCACCCGGTTCGGCGACCGCCTCACCTTCAATCTTTGGACCGTGAAGCCCGGGAATACCTCCTGCGAGCTTCGAATCGAAGCGTCCCATCACGGCGAACTGCGAATGCGCGCCAAGCAAGTGCTGGTTTTCATTTCCGCCGCCACCGGCCGGGCAACGCCGATTCCGCCAGAGCTCATCAGCCGCATGCACCGGTTCGCGGTCGACCCCGAACCGGAGCCGCCTAAGAAACCACGGGCGCCAAAGCAAGCACGCGCAGCGGACTCCCGGAGCCGTTGACGATCTTCAGCGGCGGCGCGATCACGACCGCGCCGGTGGGCGGCAGATATTCGAGATTGGTGAGACTGGCAAGCCCGAATCGGTTCGACCCGTGCATGATCGTGTGACAGGGAAACATGGGATTGAAGGTCGCGGCCTGCCCTGCATCGGTGCCCACCGTCTCCACACCCACGCCGAGGATGTCGCGCTCACGCGCCAGAAACGGAACGCAGTCCGGATGAAAACCCGGCGTGTGCGGGCCGTCGGCGGCGATGTTGAGATACGCATCGGCCCCGACGCGCTTCGACCAATCGGTGCGGATCAGCACCCAGGCATGTTCGGGAATCCTTCCGTGTTGCCGCTCCCACGCTTCGATCAAATCAGTGGTCAGCAGAAAATCCGCGTTCTCACGCACCTGCTTCGACACGTCGATCACGCACGCCGGGCCGATGAAGCGATCCACCGGAATGTTGTGGGTCGCATTCTGCGGGTAGTCCTTGCCGGTGACCCAGTGGATCGGCGCATCGAAATGCGTACCGGTATGCTCACCGCAGGAGAAGTTATTCCAGTACCAGGCAGGCCCGCGCGAGTCGTAGCGCGAAATCTCATCGAGCTCGAACGCCTTCGACGGCGCGAACTGCGGCGGCAGCTTGATCACCGGCGTATCCGCCCCCAGCGGCACCGTCAGATCGATGACGCGGATGCCGCCCGTCATGATGCCGCCCACCAACTGCGCCAGAATTTCTGAGTGGTTCATATTGCGCCCAATAGTTGACACGTCAAGTAATTGTGACTATAGCATACGAACATGCGCCGCCCGAGGATAATTCGTCGCATGCCGCGTGTTATCCGTGGCGATCGCGGGTGCTGTGGATATCATTACGCCTGGGTCGCGATTTCAGTTAAATAGATACCTGGTCTCTCGGAGGTCCAAAAGCCCTTGTTGCTGATATCCCACCCCAGCGCCATCAAGTACCCTAACACCCCTTGCCGGGTCAAGCGATCTGCAATGCGGCGCTTCTTGTAATCAGCGCAATTTTCAAAGGGCATAGGCTCCCCCACTTCGGTGAAACTCCACTTGCCTGTGTCTTCGCGTGTGCATGTGACAGCACGCCGGCTACGACAATCTTCCCAGACCTCGAAGTTGAACATCGGATAAGTGACGTTACTTTGCGTAATGCGCACCTGCGCATGTGTCCCTTGTAGCCGTGCTGTAACCGCGTTAATCAGTGTCCACCACCCATCCTCCATATTTGCAAATAACACAGTTGAATCGGGTCGGTACGTCGGCGCGTAAAATAGCGCGGACTTCGGATGAGCTCCGCCAGGTGTTGGCGCTCCCACATAGATCTTATCCGTAGACACGTCCGACTCCGTAACCCTAAATCGTCGACGCATGTCGTGGGCTTGAAGAGCTTCCAATGCTCGTTCGGACACCAGCGGAAGCGCCGCATTAAAACAGGATACGACTAGGAATTGGTAATCGTGCATAAATCGAGTTTAAAAGAGCCTGACGTCAACGTTAACGCGCTCTTTGCTGAACCGCCTAGATCGGTGCTCGCTTTAGGGGAGCCGGATGCAGCACGATCGACCATTTGTGGCCATTGGGGTCGGTCAGTTCAATTTGTCCCGATTCGCCATAGGGGACGCGAATGGGTGCAGTTTCCGACGACCATGCGGAAGGGTTCGGATCCGGGATCTTAAGATCGGCTCCACGGGCGACCAGTTGAGCCATCTGCTGGGCATCGAGTCCAACGACCAACGGCTGTGAGCGCACGCGCAGAGCCACAGCGTCCGCACCGGCATCCGCCGCGGTTACTTCGATGTACCTGATACTGTGAGGGTTAAAGTACGGGCTTTCGTTGATCACGGCCGGGGATCCCAGTGTCATCGCCACCAACTGTGTGATAGTGGTGCGACCTCCGTCGTTAACGTCAGCATAGAGGAACAAGTGCTTGCGTTTGGAGCGATCCGCCAGAGAAACATCCGTGACTGGCGAGTCATTGGCGAGCCAGACGAAAGCCACATACGGCCATTCGCTGCGTTTTGCCTGCATTTTCGCCGGATGGATTGTCTCCGCCGAAAATTCCGCGGTCTTGATTCCTGGGTACATGGATTCAATATAGAGTTTGGTGTCCGCAGCACTATCCACGACTCGACGCCCGGTCTTCAGCACGTTCCCTTGGCGATCGAGCAGCACCCAGGGATCCGCGCGCGGCCAGTCCATCGAGGCGGTATATAGGTCCGGGAAGTAGTGCTCAGCGATGCCGCGGTTGATCACGCTCGTGGGATCGGACCACGGCGGCCCGTCCTTCTGAAAGTACCATGCGGCCACGTCTACATAACTGTGCCCGCCCGGCGCCGGTATTCTGTGCTTCAATCCTTGACCGCGTCGCTCATAGTCTACGCCGAGTGCCTTGAACGCCTGAATGGAATTCTTGATGAATGGCAATGGCTCGACATCTTCCTTGTAGCTCGCGTAGAGCGTCCCATCCCCGTTCAACAGCAAGGTCACGAAAACAGGGCGTGAATCGGCCGTGGGGCTGAACAAATCAGGGTACGTCTGCTCGACCAGATGGCGCATAGAACTAAGCTGTGCAGCGTCTGAGGGAGGCGGTGGTTTCCTGGGCATCTCGGTGGACTGGGGCTGCATCGACGACGAGGTCGCATCCGCATGGGGCGCGCGCAAATCAGCGGCGATCGCAACACAAATCAAGCACATGCTAACAGCGGCTGCAATAATTAGATTTCCTCTTTTTGGAATCGGGGACATCATGATCCGGATTCGTCTAAGCAGTTGCGAAGCCGGCTCAGTGAGGGCGATCGCCCCAATCGGCGTAAAGTTGCGTCGCCGCCCAATGCTCAGTAGTACTTCGCCGTAGGCTCTTGCCTCAGTACCGCGACTCAGGACGCGAGCGTCGCAGTCCACTTCGATCGCAAAGCGCAGCCGGCGCAACTGCCACCACAGCGGCACGTTCCACGGCGCGATGGCGATTAACAGCAATCCGAGCATTAGCAATCGGGGATCACGCGCAGCAACATGTTCCAGCTCGTGCGCCAGTACGACCGCTCGCGTGGCGTGCGAGCCGTCAAGCACCCATTGCGGCACAAGGATGATTGGTCGAATGAATCCATAGACTGCCGGTCCAATCGTTTCCGTAACCCACACTTCCTGGCCGCCGATCCTTTCGAGTCGCCAACGACGGGCTGCCAGCCGCAATCGTAGCCTCAGCAGCACATAGAACGTCACCATCCCCACAGACGCCGTTAACCACAAAGACCGAAGAACGTTCTCGATTGACGCCTGGCTGTGCCGACTCAGTCGGCGCTGCCAACCCGAATCAACCACGGCGACGGACGGCCGCTCAATCTGTGCCTCGAGGCTTGGGGCCGCGGTGACGCGGTTCTGCTCAGACCACGGGACTGAGTGGAAAAAGGAGGGCACCGGAGGCGGTGCGAGCCAGTGGGGCGCGAGAAATTTCATCGCGGGGAAGGCCACCGAGAGGATCAGTGTGGCCACCCAGATGCCGCGCCGCGCCACCCCCCGCCAAGCGGCAATCCGTTCGAGCGCGAGCCCGGCCAGTCCGAGGAGCAACGCGACGGCGACGCCGTAGGGAACGAGATCAATGATCATGATTTATCCCCCTGACTGCGCCGATCGAGCAATGCTCGAATCCGTTGCACTTCCTCGTCGGAGAGCTTCCGATCCGAGACCGCGCTGGTTAGCAACAGCTCGACCGATCCCTTGAAAAGCTTGGTCGACAGGTGCCGTAAGGCGCTGTGGCGGGCGGCCTCCCGCTCGACACGAGCGAGGTAACGGTGAGCCCGACCCTCCTCCTCATGTCCGACGTAGCCCTTGGTCTCGAGCGTGCGCAGAATGGACAAGACAGTGTTGTAGGCCAATTTGGCCTTGAGTTTCTTGCGCACTTCGGCCACGGTCGAGGGACCATGGTCCCAGAGGACTTCCATCAAATCCGTTTCGCGGTCGGCCAGTATGATTCGCATAGCTGATTCCACTTGAAACTAGTGAAATAGTTTTTACTCCCGATACTAAAGCCTGTCAACTAGTCCGCTAGGAGACATAGAATACACAGGAATCTGAAGGGACCTTAAGGATCTAGTCTCGCGCCGAGCCATGTCGATCACGGTGATGCAAGATTCGATGTATCGCTGATTTCCAAAGAAGAGAACGTGCTCCTGGTTCGCATTGATGTCCGGAAGCAGATCGTATGCCGGGGATAACCGATAGCCACTGGCATCGTGCAGCATGGCGAAATTCTTCAAGTGATCGTCGGTATTGCCGGCGAGCCCACTGAAGATCGCGTGCTTGAACAACATGGCGAGGTCATCGCATGGATTGGCCGAGTGTTTGCGTACCGCATCGGCTAGCTCGTCGTAACCGGACACCCTGCGCCATATCGCCCGTTTGCAGCGGGATCGCCCATGGCCAGCACGCCGGCGAGTTCCCGGGTGCCATCTTCGAGACGAACGGCAATATCGA
Source organism: uncultured Gammaproteobacteria bacterium (assembly GCA_963779985.1). Taxonomy (GTDB): domain Bacteria; phylum Pseudomonadota; class Gammaproteobacteria; order Steroidobacterales; family Steroidobacteraceae; genus Bog-1198. The sequence goes on along the minus strand of CAVZZW010000003.1, from coordinate 84,541 downwards.
ATCGTTTCACCGCATGACTCGCCGGCTGGCACGGACGCGCGGACGCTTGGTCGGCGCAGGAAGATCGAGCAGGTGAACGGACTCTTTGAATGACTCGCGCATGTCCCCGAGTCGATTCAACGCCCAGCAGGCCGCCATCCAGTGACCTACTTGAACAGTGGGCTCTCCCTTCTCGATAGCCTTGACGGTGGGCCGGGACACGCCAATTCGAGACCCGAAAAGCTCCTGCGATTCACCCCTGGCGATGCGCAGCTCGCGGATTCGCCTGCCTAGTTCGGCGAGGGTGAACGTGACTTCCTTTCAGCCGACTCATCAGCTCGGCACGGTCATCGTTCGGGGGCCATATTCCGGCTTCCCGTTCATGGGTGAACCAGGTCTGCATACCGGTGTCATCGACAGCATATTCTGCTCGGGATGATTTCCACACTACGCTTGGATTGTGATCGCGCAGCGAAATCAGTGCCCCTTGAACCATAGGCGTTGACACCTTGCGCGCTAGGAGCGCGCTGTAAAATGCCTTGGAGTCAGCATCGTAGGGCCGAAATGCAGGGCCTTGCTCGAGCATGCGCCACAGCACGTACTGTTCGAGGGGCTTGAGGCCCAGATACAACTGGCGACGCTCCTTCGTTTCCGCCTGCTCCACTTTCAACGCTTCGGCGAGGATGTCGCTCTGCGCCTGCACGTGATCGGTTTTCGGCCCCTGTAGCACTCGCTCCAACACCTGGTTGAGAAACTGCGGCCGCAGCCCCACCGCCTTGAAGGCTTCAAACAGTCGCTCTACGTTCATCGGTGCAAACCACGGGTGGATCTTCTCCAACGCATCAGCGACCCGTTCAATGTAGGGGCGGTCGAGCTCCGGCATATGGTGGACCTGCGATCCGTAAAAAGGAGCGTTGGCTGAGTTCACTAGCCGCAAGAGCTTGTCTCGATCGGAGCCCGAGAAGATCAGTAGTAAGCGATGGTTGCTCGGTGAGTTCATCTGATCGCGAGCCGACTTCAGCGCAAACATCGCCGACTCTCCCGCCTCCGTAGTCAAAGCATGTTGAGCTTCATCTAGGATCAGGACGATCGGGCAACCCGCCTGCCGGCTGAGCAGCTCCAGAACCTGAGGAATGGAAGTACCATCAGGCTGGCCTACGCGCGACAGATCGATTTCGACCCCGACGAGCTTGACCTTGGAGAGAACAGCGGCCAATTGACCCGCCAATCCTTGGACTTTCTGGACCTGGTAGGCGATTGCCTCGACCAGAAGCTGAGCGGGATCGCGCCTCGATTGTGACCAGAAGTCCACGTACACCACCAGGCAGCCACGTCGTATGAGCTCAGGCTGCAGGTCGTATTGCAGAAAATTGGACTTGCCAGTGCGCCGCGGAGCCGCCAGAAAGAGACCGTTGGGGGCGTCGCTGAACGGGCTCTTCGCCAACAGATCATCAGCCAACTGACTGGCCAGCTCAGGACGATGGTGGAAGAGGATAGCCATGGCAGTATTCCCAAATATGCAATTTTTCATACTATATATGTTTTTCATATATAGTTTAATATTTAGAGCACTCGATCCTTCGCGATCCCTCATCACTGACTAAAACCGAGTGGTGCGGTCAATTCCGCAACGCCCAAGTATCTTTCGATAGTCTCGTTGAGTCAGTCGCGAGTACGGAACCACCCGCTGATGCTCAGGCGATCACGCTGCGTCGGCAGCACCGCATGCTCGCGGCCCGGCGTGAGGAAGCACACCAGGCGGCCGGCAATCGGCTCAATGTCCCGATGTCCCTCGGTCGGCATGCTCGCAGGGTCTTGGGCCCCCACGTCACGGCCGCCATGACCCGCACCGTCGCGCCCACCACGACCCGGCCCATCCCGGCCGTCCTCGGCCGCATCGAAAATCCGCAGCTCCCCGCCCGCGCCCGGAGTCCAATCCTCGTTCAAATAGAGCACCAGCGACACTCGGCGCTGCGCCCGCCCCTGCGGCTGATCCACGTGACGCGCATAACCGGTGCCGGGGGGATACCAGGCATAGTGCAGTTCAAGCTCGAACAACCCGAGCCCCGCGTCGCGATTCAACCCCAAGCGCACCCGCTCGAGTTCCTCCAACAAAATTTCTTCCGCCGGCCACAGCGGCGGGACGATCCAGCAAGTGGAATCGCCGCGAATGTCCTCGCGACGCTGCAAGCTCCGTTCACTGCCGATACGGGCTGCGTCGAAATCACCGCGTGCACGGCGCTGGCGCGCGCACTCCGCCAGAGCGATTATCTGCGATGGCGGCAGGAATCCATCCTGGACCGAAACCCCGCCTACCTCGAGGTCCGCATCAATGCTCACCGATTCGCTGCAACCTCCCGCGCAGCGTCAACGGCCGCGCCGCTGCGATCGCTCGCGCGTGCCGGCGCGCCGCGCCGCCCTCTTGTGGGTCGCGCTCTTTTTGCCTGCGGCGCGGCTCGGCGAACGATGCGCAGGCTTGCGCGGCTTCTTCGCCGCCTGCGGTTTCTTGGCCGAGCGTGGTTTCTTGGCAGCTTCCAGCATGCTGCCGCGGCATTTTTCAGTTCCGCAACGGCACGCGTACACTTCATCGACATTGGGGGCGTCGTCGCTGTCGCGCTGAATCTGGTAATCGTAGGCCAGCTCCTCGCCCAGCTGTATGGTCCGAATCGCTTCGATGAAGATACGCTTGTTCACCGTGGTGCTCTCGCAGTTCGGATCGCAACCATGGTTGATATAGCGCGCTTCATTGCCGTCCACGCCGCCGTCGATCACCGTCTTCGCGTCCACCGTGAACAGAAACGTATGGTTGTCGTCGGGATCCTTATCCTCATAGCGCGCATCTGCCTCTGCATGGCTCACGCGATCACCGAGGTACTCGATGATCGTCGTGCCCTTGCGGATGCGGCGCGCGGCGAACACACCAAACCCATGGATGGGGGAATGCCGCACTTCGAACAAGGGAGCACGGCGGCGATTTGCAGTCTTTTTCATACGGCGATGGGAGCCTTGATGGCAGGGTGAGAGTGGTAATCGAGGATCTCGAAATCCTCGAAGGCATAGTCGAACAAGCTCGGCGGTTTGCGCCGGATCGTGAGCTTAGGCTGTGGGAATGGCGTGCGCGTGAGCTGCAGATCGGCCTGTTCCAGGTGATTCAGGTACAAATGGCAATCGCCGCCCGTCCAGATGAACTCGCCGACCTCGAGGCCGCATTGCTGCGCCAGCATGTGCGTCAGCAAGGCGTAGGAGGCGATGTTGAAGGGCACGCCGAGCAGTGCATCGGCGCTGCGCTGGTACAGCTGACAGGACAGGCGGTTGTCGGCGACGTAGAACTGGAACAGAGCGTGACAGGGCAGCAGCGCCATCTGATCCAATTCTCCGACATTCCATGCGCTCACGAGAATGCGCCGCGAATTGGGGTTGCTTCGGAGCTGCTCCACCACGCGCGCCAGTTGGTCGATGGTTCGGCCGTCGGCGGCCGGCCAGCTACGCCACTGTTTGCCGTACACCGGCCCCAAATTCCCGTCGCGGTCCGCCCACTCGTCCCAGATGCTGACGCCGTGATCGCGCAGATATTTGACGTTGGTGTCGCCGGTAAGGAACCACAAGAGTTCGTAGATGATCGACCGCAGGTGCAGCTTCTTGGTGGTCACCAGCGGAAATCCGGCGGCGAGGTCGAAGCGCATTTGATAACCGAACACGCTCAAGGTGCCGGTGCCCGTGCGATCGTCCTTGCGGGCACCGTGCTGTCGGATATGGCGCAAGAAATCGAGATACTGCCGCATTAGGCCTTCACTGCACCCAGATTGCCAGTCGCGGCGTTGCGCCGATAGGCATAGATCATCAATCCGGCGCCGACGATGATCATCGGCATCGTCAACAACATGCCCATGGTCAGCCAATCGCCGACCAAGTAACCGATATTCGCATCGGGCAGGCGCACCCATTCGACCGTGAACCGAGCGCACCCGTATACCAGCAGGAATAGCCCGGTGGGCGCGAGCCGCGGTCGCCGCTTACTGGTGAACCACCACAGCACCAAGAACAAGACCAGGCCCTCGAGGCTCGCTTCATAGAGTTGCGAGGGATGCCGGGCGATCAGCACGCCGTCGCCGTTGGGTACGCCGAAGGCCCAGGGCAGATCCGTCGGCTTGCCCCACAGTTCGCCGTTGATGAAATTACCCAGCCGCCCTGCCAACAGGCCGATGCCCGGCAAGGGCGCCAGAAAATCGAGCACGTCGGGAATTCGCTTGCGTTTCACCCTGGCGAAAACGCAGCCCGCGACCAGCACTCCGGTCATCCCGCCGTGAAAGGACATGCCGCCGTCCCAGATGTGAAACACGTTCAACCAACTCTCGGCGATCACATCACGGCCGTAGAAAATGCACCAACCCAATCGGCCGCCGAGGATGACGCCCATGGCGCTGTAGAAAATGAGGTCATCGATATCGAGCGCGGTCCAGGTGGATCCCGGTTGCTTCGCACGGTGGCGCGCGAGCCACCACGCAGCGACGAATCCGATGAGGTACATGATGCCGTACCAATGCACGCGCAGCGGTCCAAACCCGAATATCGGACCGACCGAGATGGCGATGGGATTTATGTGTGGGTAGGTCAGCATGCGCGCTACTTTAGACTGTCATTCACCCGACAGAAATAGGCTTTCAAATATCGGGTCTCGGGAATGGCCGGATGCACGGGGTGGTCCGGCGCCTGGCCTCCCGCCTCCAGAATCTGTACGTGCCGGTCGGCTGCTCTCGCCCCCTTGGCGATGGCATCCTGCAGCTCCTCCGGGCCCACATGATAGGAGCAGGAGCATGACACCAGAATCCCGTCATCGGCACACACCTGCATCGCCAGCTGGTTCAAGCGCTTGTATGCGGCGAGTGCCTTCGGCACATCCTTCTTGCGCTTGGCGAATGCCGGCGGATCGATGACCACCACATCGAACCGGGCACGCTTTTTCACCAAATCCTCCAGCACGTCGAAGGCATCGCCCTTGACCGTGGCGATCTTGGCGCCGTTGCGTTCGGCATTGCTCGCGGCCAACTCCAGCGCCGCCGCGGAGCTGTCGACGCACAGCACTTCGCGCGCGCCGCTGTGCGCCGCACGCACACCCCAGGCGCCGACATAGCTGAATACGTCCAGTGCGCGCGCACCCTTGCGCACGTATTTCGACAAGGCACGGCGGTTGGCCGCCTGGTCGTAAAACCATCCGGTTTTCTGTCCCTCGGCCAGGGGCGCCTGAAACTCGAGATCGTCCTCCAAAACCTGCCCCAGCTCGTCGAACTTCCCCGTGGCAGCCTCCACATAACTGGGCAGGCCCTCCATTTCGCGGGCGGAGCTGTCATTCTTGAAGAGCAGCGCCTGGCAATTCAGCACTTGTTCCAGGGCTTTTTGAATCTGCGGCTTGAGCTGTTCCATGCCCGCGGTCCCGATCTGCACCACGCAGGCCGAACCGTAGCGGTCGATCACCAGCCCGGGCAGGCCGTCGGACTCGCCGTATACCAGGCGATAATAGGGTTTTGAATACAATCGCTCGCGAAGCTCGAGCGCCGCGCGGATGCGCGCCGCCAGCCAAGCCGCATCGGGAACCTTCCATGTTTCCAGCATGCGCGCGCTGATCAGCGACTGCGGATTGACATAGGCAAGTCCGAGCGCCCGGTCATTGTGCGCCAGCACCCGCACCAGCTCCCCTGCCTTGAACTTGGTCAAGGGGGTTTGCTGGGTGTCGACCTCGTTGCTGAAGATCCACAGATGCCCCGCGTGCAGACGGCGGTCTTCGTTACGTTTCAGGCGCAGGGCGGGCAACTCGGCCGCTAACTTAAGGTCAGACATGGAAAGTACTTCGGATAAAGTGACGCGCATTCTAACCGACCCGGAGCCGTAGCATGCAGCGCAATCGCCTTGCCGCAGAAACCAGCCCCTATCTGTTGCAGCATGCCGACAATCCGGTGGATTGGTATCCCTGGGGAGCAGAGGCTCTGCTCGCGGCCAAACAGCAGGACAAGCCCATTCTCCTGTCCATCGGCTATTCGGCGTGCCACTGGTGCCATGTCATGGCGCACGAATCCTTCGAAGACCCCGCCACCGCCGCGGTGATGAATCAATTGTTCGTCAACATCAAGGTGGACCGCGAAGAGCGTCCCGACCTGGACAAGATCTACCAGGTGGCACAGCAGCTGATCACGCACGGCTCGGGCGGCTGGCCGCTGACCATGTTCCTGACCCCGGACGAACAGACGCCCTTCTTCGGCGGCACGTACTTTCCGAAGCAAGCCCGCTACGGCATGCCCGCGTTCACTGATCTGCTGCGCCGCGTCGCCGAATACTATCGCGGCCATGGCGCGGAAATCGCCCAGCAAAATCAGCAATTGAAACTCGCCCTCACCGGCCTCGCGCCGCAACCGGCTGCCGGCGCCACGCTCGACGCAGCGCCGCTGCGCGAGGCACGCGCCGCCCTCGAGCGAACCTTCGACGGGACCTGCGGCGGTTTCAGCCAGGCCCCCAAGTTTCCGCATCCCACCAGCATCGAGCGCTGCATGCGGCAGTGGCAGCGCACATCGACCGAGACCTCGCCGGATCTCAAAGCGCTGTACATGGCGACCCTCACCCTGACCCGCATGGCCGAGGGCGGCATCTACGATCAGCTCGGCGGCGGATTCTCTCGCTACTCCGTCGACGGCCAATGGATGATTCCGCACTTCGAGAAAATGCTCTACGACAACGGCCAATTGCTGGGCGAACTCGCGCGCGCCTCGCTTGCGACCGGCGAAGCTCTCTTCGCCCGCATTGCCGGCGAGACCGCGGATTGGGTGCTGCGAGACATGTGCTCGCCCCAAGGCGGCTTTTATTCCAGCCTGGATGCCGATTCCGAGGGCCACGAGGGGAAATTCTACGTCTGGACCCGTGCCGAGGTGCAGGCGCTGCTGACGCCGCAGGAATATGCGGCATTTTCGCGCCGCTTCGGCCTGGATCGAAACGCCAATTTCGAGGGCGAGTGGCATCTGCACACCTATGAGTCCATCGACGCCATTGCCGCGGGGCTCGGCGAATCGGCGCACGCCGTCGCTGCGCTGATCGCAGCGGCGCGCGCCAAACTATTGAAGGTGCGCGACCTTCGCGTGTGGCCGGCGCGCGACGAGAAGATTCTCACCGCGTGGAACGCGCTCATGATCAAGGGGCTGGCGATCGCGGCACGCACACTGCGCCGGCCCGACCTGGCCGATGCCGCCACGGCGGCCGTCGACTTCATCCACCGCACCCTGTGGCGCGACGGTCGGCTGCTCGCAACCTACAAGGACGGGCGCGCACACCTGCCGGCCTACCTCGATGACTACGCCTTTCTCGCGGACGCCCTGCTCGAGCTGCTGCAAACCCGCTGGCGCAGCAGCGATTTGCAGTTCGCACGGCAATTGACTGAGGTCCTGTTGACCCAGTTCCAGGATGCGGCCGGCGGATTCTTCTTCACCGCCACCGACCACGAGCAGCTCATTCATCGCAGCAAGACCTTCAGCGACGAGTCTCTGCCATCGGGGAACGGAGTCGCCGCATCGGTCCTGTGCCGCCTCGGATACTTGCTCGGCGAATTACCCTATCTGGACGCTGCCGAGCGCACCTTGCAGGCGGGATGGCCCATGCTCCAGGAATACCCGCAGGCCCACATGAGCCTCGTCAACGCGCTGGAGGATTTCCTGACGTCCAACCAAATTGTGATCATTCGCGGCGACGCACCGCAGATCGAACACTGGTCCGCGGAACTCGGCGCCCTGTATGCACCGACGCGCATGATCTTCGCCATTCCCCGCGATGCCGAGGAACTGCCGGCGGCGCTTGCCGCGAAGCGCGCCACCGCCGACACCGTGGCCTATGTATGCACCGGCATGACGTGCTCGACCCCGCTCTCGGACTTGAGCGAAGTCGTAAGCGAACTCCACTAGGTTTTGCGTAGAGGATTGCGCCTGAAGGATCCGGTGAGTAGCGGCTTTTGCGCTACCAAATGCATTCGACGCCAGTGACCTGCTGAATTTCAGGATCACGCGTGATCAGAGGCAGATCGAGCACGACCGCCGTGGCTGCTATCAGCCGATCGCCGCGCTCCGGAATCGCATAGAACCTCTGAGCTGCGTAAACAATCTCAGCGGTGAGTTCGGCTTCGTGGTACTTGCCGCTACCGAACGCGGCGCTCGCCCACTCCTCAAAGGGCAAGGACAGCATCACCCTGCCTCTGTGACAAGCTTCACCGAGCTCCGCCAGCGCAAGAGAGGGAATGTAGATGGCGCACTTTCCCTCGTCCGCCCTGTCGAAAAGTCGTCGCGCATGCTTGCCCAGGTTTTTGCGCCTGCCATCAATTGCCCAGATGAGCGCGTGCGTGTCCGTTACTGCGAGGGCATCCTTCGAGTCCACGTGATTATTTGCCGAACGACGCCAACTTCTTCTCCCAAAGCGCATTCGCCTCGGCACGACTGTCGGCCAGCGGATGTTCCACGCCCGCCGCGAGTCGGCCGCTACCGATCAGCTTGAAATCGGACGCCGGTTTCAGCTTGCCGGACTCGATGTCGCGCAACCTCTTGGCGGCGGCTTCCAGGTCGTTGAGATACCCCTCGCCGACCAGCACGGCATGATTCTCGGTGCCGCGGCTGCTGATGACCACCTTGCGTCCACGATGGGCCGTAACCGTCTCGAACAGGTCGAAAAATTTCTGGCGGGCGGTGGAAATGGTCAGGATTGGGGGCGCCACGGTGACCTCTTGACATGTACAAGTGACTTGTACAATGTATGCGGATGCCTGCGGGAAAGCAAGCACGCTCCAAGAAGCCATTCACAGCGCTGACCGCCGCTGAATGTCGGCGGTTATGCGTCCTTTCAATGCACCGTGCAACGCATCGGAGTAACTCGGCGCTGCATTCCAATCGAGGGCCCAGGGCTGCGCGGTTCTCGTGGCCTCAGGCTCGGTGGTGTGGCGCGGGAAGATATGCGCATGCAGCGCCGGATCGACATTGCCATAAATCGCATAATTGATGCGCACGGCCCCAGTGGTCGCCAGCAAAGCGTCGCCGACCATTGCCATGTCGGCCAGGAATCGACTGCGCAATTCGGGAGGTAGCGCGTTCAAATGCGGCACGACGGGATCGGGCAGCAGCAGACAATAGCCGGTGAACACTTGCCGTTCGCCCATGACCACCCAGCCGGAACGAAGTCTCGCGACCGCGGCCGGATAATCCCCGGCGCGGCAGCGGTCCACCATGCCATGGATGGCGGTCGGCGGCGGCGTCATTGCCCGAGCGCTTTCGCCACCGTTGTGGCATCGACCGGCGCCGCCGAGTTGCCGAAACTCGAACGCACATAGGAGAGCAGCGCGGCGGCGTCCGCGGGCTTCATCCAGCCGAATTGCAGCATCTGCGTGGAGTAGCGGCCCGCGGGCATGGAAGCAGGCCGTTGCCCCTTCACCACCCACAGCGCCAATTCCACCGGATCGCCAAGCACCACCGGCGATCCGGACAAGCTTGGATACACGCCGGCGATTCCCATTCCGGTCTGCTGATGGCAAGGCACACAGTTGCCGTTGTAAATGCGCTCACCGACTTGCGCCGAAGCAGGTTCGGCACCGCCGGCGGCCGCAGCCGCAGCCGTGGAGCCGGCCGCAACTCCCTGCGGTTCGCCGGGCTTTTTCTTCGCGGGGCAGCCGGCAAGAGCGCCGGCCAGTAGCAGAAGGGACAATACGCGTCGTGTCGACATGGGTAAATCCTACCAATGCCGGTCGCGCGTCACAACGGTCCGCGCCGAGTGCCGCGGTTATCCCTTCCAGGTGCGGAACGAACCCGTATCCAGGTGCACGAAATCCGAGGCGCGATAGTATCCAACGCCGCCCCGCTTCAAAGCCAAGGCATGCGTCGCGAGCTCTGCGCAATCGACGCCGGTCATGCGGACATCGATGGCTCGCCCATCCATATGCAGGCTATGTTGTGCAATTCCGGTGCTCTGCTCGCGCAATCGCGCGTTCGTCTGCGGGGATCGGTAGCCTGAGATCACCTTGAACGAGGGCTCGGCTCCGACGGTGTGCGCGGCCTGAACCAAGTAGTCGATGAGACTGGGGTCGATGGCATGCCGCTCGCCGCTGCGAAAATCCCGCAGCAATACTTCGATGGCCGAGAGCGCATCCGGCAGGTAAGCGCCGTCGCGAAGGTATTCGATTTCCAGCCGCTCGTCGGTATGCAGATTCAGCAGCGCGATTCGCTGCGGCGTCTGCGCGCGTGCGGTTCCTAGCAGCAAACCCGCTGCCGAGGCGCCCGCCAGCACCCCGCCCGCTCTCAACACCCGCCGGCGGCTCCAGGTCATCAGCGTCCCCTGTCGGCGAGCAACCGTCCGCCGTCGAGCGCCAACACGGTGGCGCGCGGAAAGAAATTGAATTCCGAGGCCGAAGCCCAGGTGTACGCGCCCATGGCACTGCCGACGAGAAGATCGCCCACGTCGAGCTTGGGCAATTCCAAATGTTCGCTGATGACGTCGATGCTGTCGCAGGTGGGACCCGCCAGCACCGAGGGGTAGGTCTTGCCGGCAGGCACCAGCGCCTCGACCGAGTAGGCGGCGTGATCGTAGACCTGACCGCTGTAACTGCCGTACAAACCGTCGTCCAGGTAGTACCACCAACGGCCGTTGCGCTCTGCGCGGCCCATCACCGAACTTACCGCGATGGCCGCCGGGGCGGCGATATAGCGGCCCGGCTCCGCGATGATGCGTATCGTGGAAGGGAGTTCCTGCAGCGCTGCGCGAATCGGAGCGCAGAATTCTTCGATGGGCATACAGCGTTGCAGATAGTCCACTGGAAAGCCGCCGCCGATATCCAAAATACCTGGCTCGTGGCCCCACTCGCCGGCAAGGCGCAGCAGTGCAGCGCAGCTTGCAATGGCTTCGACAAACTTCGCCGGGCCGGCCGCTTGCGATCCGACATGAAAGGACAAACCGTCGATCTTGATCCGCAATTCGGCTGCCAGCCGGTAGAGCCCGGAAACCGCCTCCGGTTCACAACCGAACTTCCTCGACAAATCGCATCGAGCCTCGGGGCTGCTGAACGAGACCCGAATCAGCAGCGAGCACCGATTGCGGTACTTCACGAATTTGCGCAGCTCATCGGGGTTGTCGACGACGAATCGAGAAACGCCGTAGGCCAAGGCCGTACGAATATCGCTGTCGCGCTTGATCGGGTGGGTATGAATGCAGCGTTCGGGAGCCACCTTCAGGCGCCGCACCAGCTCCACTTCGCCATTGGTCGCCAGATCGAAGCAAGCGCCTTCCGCGTGCAGCGCGTCGACGACCGACCAGTGCGGCAAAGGCTTCAACGCATAGTGCAGATCGACCCGGGGCAGTGCCGCGGCGAGGCGTCGATACTGCCGGCGCACGCGCTCGACGTCGATCACGAATAGCGGCGAGCCATAGCGGTCCACCAAGTGCTTGACCGACTCGTGCGCGAACGGATCCAGTGCAGGGTCGAGCTCCAACGGTTCGGTAACGGCGGGATTTGCGCTCAACGCGGTTTTGGTCACTAGCTCACACTGAGTTCGAGAGAGTCGTCGCCCATGCCGCTGGCGCGCTGCAACCGGTCGAGAATCGCCGCCCAGCGTTCATCTTCGGGCAGGCCTTGAACGAAAATTCTCACGCAGCCGGCGCGGTCCAGCGTTCTTAGATGATTGTAGAGATTGTGCGCGTAAATGTCGGGCCTCTTGCCCGCATTGATCCAGGTCATGTGCCGCTGCGTCTGCAGCGGCGGCCGCATGGCGAGGACCGCCACCTTCTCCTCGCGCGCGGTGACCTCACCGGCCCGCACCTCCAAGTCGTCCGACGGGACGATCTCGAGGGGAGTGGACGGCGCGTAGTGCAGTACCCGATCGCCGGGGGCGCGGGGAATGAATCCGCCGACCGTGAGCTTACCCACCACCTGTTCGAGCTGTGAGCGGGTGATGAAGCCGGGCCGCAACAAGCGCGCCTCATTGCCGAGACAGGAGACGATGGTCGACTCCAGCCCAATCGGCGAATCACCCCCGTCCAGAATGACTCTGACCGCATCGCCCAGTTCGTCGCGCACGTGTTCAGGCTTGGTCGGGCTCAATCGGCCGTAGCGATTGGCGGACGGTGCCGCGATGCCGCCGCCGAAAGCGTTCAACAACTGCTGCGCTATGGGATGCGAGGGAACGCGAATACCGATGCTGTCCTGGCCGCCCGTGACGATGTCATTGACGTTGTCCGCCTTGGGCAGAATCAGAGTCAAGGGTCCCGGCCAGAATTTGGCCGCCAATTGTTCCGCGACCGGCGGCAGGGAGGATACCCAGCGATGCAAGTAGCGCGGATCATCCAAATGCACGATCACCGGATGATCGGGCGGACGCCCTTTGACCTCGAAAATCTTGCGCACGGCGGCCGGATTGGAGGCATTCGCCCCGAGCCCATAAACGGTTTCGGTCGGGAACACCACCAATTCGCCGTCGCGCAATGCTTCGACGGCTTCTTCGATTTCAGTCTGTGTAGCTCTTACCACGTACCCATGATATCAAGACTGCGATGCCAACCAAGGCCGCTGACGGCTCCGGGTGGCCGATATGTGCCGCAATGCCGCTTTTTCTCGGTAAACGCTGTTTTCTAGAAGGACGGGGCCACTTTGCTTCACTCCGCCAAGGAGTCAACTGTCGGCGGAAGGATACATTGCATGAATACCAAGTCGAGCCAGCGCCCGAACTTGAATCCCACCTCATGAAAGTGGCCCACATGGGTGAAGCCCAGGCTGCGATGCATGCCGATCGACGCCGCATTGTCCGCGTCGATGCCGGCAATCATCACGTGCTTGCGCATGCCGGCGGCGCGCGCCAAGAGCTCCACCACCAGGGCTCGCCCGATACCCCGGCCGCGGCGGTCCGCACGCACGTGCACGCTGTGCTCGACGCTGTGCCGGTAGCACGGCCACGCCCGAAAATCACCCAAGGTTCCAAACCCAGTGATGCCCGATGCATCCCGAGCCACGATCATGGGAAAGCCATGCGTCCTCTTGGCATCGAACCACGCTTCCCCGCGGGCGGAGGTGAACTCCTCCTCCGAATAGACCGCCGTCGAGTTGCGGATGACTTCGTTATAGATTTCCAGAATCTGCGGAAGATCGCGGCGGGACGCGTCGTCGACTGCCGGCCTCGTATCACTCACGTGCCACCTGCGCATGGATCATGTTGGGGGCCCTTATATTAGAGCAATGCACATCAGCGGTCGCAGTACCTGCTCGGCCCGGCTGACTCGAGTCGGCGGGATGCGAGCGCCTTGCTTGCCGCATACAGGTCCTGGGACACCGAGTTCTCGGCCACCGAGTCCTGGGACACTGGGTCCTCGTACTCCGAGTGGCGGCATTCGTCCCCCTGCCTTAGCATTGCCGAATGGATGAACCTGAACACGGCCACCCGGCCCATGAGCACGAACACAGCACATTGAGCCCGCTGGAGCTGCGGGTACGCGCTTTGGAGACCGTGCTCACCCAAAAGGGGTACATCGATCCTGAGGCGCTCGACGTACTCATCGACACCTATCAAACCAAGATCGGCCCGCGCAATGGCGCGCAGGTCGTGGCACGCGCCTGGTGCGACGCCGAATTCCGCCGCCGGCTTCTCGAGGACGCCACGTCGGCGATCGCCTCCATGGGTTTCTCAGGAAGGCAGGGCGAGCACATGGTGGCGGTCGAAAACACGCCGCAACAGCACAACCTGGTGGTTTGCACCCTGTGCAGCTGCTACCCCTGGCCGGTCCTCGGACTGCCGCCCACCTGGTACAAGAGCGCCCCCTATCGCGCACGAGTGGTCAAGGACCCGCGCGGCGTACTCCAGGACTTCGGCGTGCATCTGCCCGACACGGTGCGCATCCGGGTGTGGGATTCGACGGCCGAGGTACGTTATCTCGTGGTGCCGCAACGTCCCGCCGGCAGCCTGCATCTCGGCGAACGCCAACTCGCGCAACTCGTGACTCGCGACTCCATGATTGGCACCGGCCAGCCGCTCGAGCCCAAGGATAAGCCCGAGGACAAGTCTGCGGGCGCATCGCCATGAGCTACCGCTCGCACGCCGATCTCGGCGGTGAAGACGGGTACGGCACCGTGCAGCCGGAGCCGGAGGGCGAATTGTTTCATGCGGCTTGGGAGCCGCGCGTTCTGGCGCTCACCTTGGCCATGGGCGCCACCCGTCTGTGGAATATCGATATCAGTCGCGCCGCGCGTGAGACGCTCGCCGATTATCGCGAGCTCAGCTACTACCGGATTTGGCTGGCGGGCCTGGAAAAACTTCTGCTGCAAACCGGCGCGGTGCAAGCACGAGAGATTGCACAGGGCCGATCGATGCAGGCCGCGGTGTCCGCTCCGAACGTGCTGCGCGCCGATCAAGTCGCCGCCGTGCTGGCGCGCGGTGCACCGACGGTGCGGCAACCGGGCGGCCCCGCGCGCTACTCGCTGGGGCAATGGGTACGGACCAGCACCGCCGTGCCTCAGCACCACACCCGCCTACCCGGCTACGCTCGCGGCAAGCGCGGGATCATCGAGCGGGTCCACGGCGCACATGTGTTCGCCGACACGCATGCGCACGGGCAGGGCGAGCAGCCGCAATGGCTGTACACGGTGGCGTTCGATGAAACGGAACTCTGGGGCGCGAACCGGCTTCGGCAGCACACCACCGTCTCGGTGGATGCCTGGGAGCCGTATCTGGAACCCGCATGACGGACGCATCACCCTTCGCGCTTCCCGGCCTCCCGCGCGACGATCGAGGCCCGGTGTTCGAGCAACCCTGGGAAGCGAAGGCCTTCGCCATGGTGCTTCGGCTTCACGAGCGCGGATTGTTCACTTGGAGCGAATGGGCCGACTCGCTGGCGCATGCCATACGAGGCTCGCAGGCCGCCGGCGACGCCGATCTCGGCGATACTTATTATCAGCACTGGCTGCGGGCACTCGAAACCATGGTCGAGCGCAAGGGTGCGGCATCCGGCGATGAACTGACCCGATCTCGGGCCGCATGGGCTGAAGCCGCCGAGCGCACGCCGCACGGGTCGCCCATAGAACTGTAATCGAACGGCGCCTAATTTTTGCGGGGGGCGGTGATGGCAATGCGGATGGCAGCCAGCGGCGCATGATCATCGAACGGCTGAGTTTTGGGATCTCCGGGGACACCGAGCCGGCTCCATAAGAGCTCGAGATCGGGCGCCTGCGGCGCGGCCTTGATCCGCTGGTAGAGATCGTCGAGCACACGCGTGCCGGTCGCAGCGTCTCCAATGTGCAATACCTCTTCGATGTCGCGCTCGTAACCGTAACCTCCGGTCTTCTCGAGAATCGCCCGCAGCGCCGTTTGCAACCCGACGCGATTGCCGGTCTGTTCGCGTATCGCAACCTCGGCTTGCAGACAGTAGAGCGCGCCGCCCCAATAGGTACGCCCCCACGTCGACGTTTCATCCATGCCGCCCTCGCCTGTTTTCGGCAGCCCCATGGGCATCGAATGCCGATCCTCCGCCCAGACATCGGCAATTTCGCGATTGCCGAACTGAGCTCGAGCGACACCCTCGACATAGGTGGCCAAACCTTCCGCCAACCAATTGTGCCTGCGGCCCACTTCGGGCAGCGCGAGATGCACCATTTCGTGCACCATGACCCAATCGTCCGACAAAGCCTCCGACGTGGCCTCGCGACCGACATTGACTTGAATGACCAGCCCCGAGTCATTGGTGGTGCGCCCGCCGCTGACGCCGGCACCGACGCCGCTCCTCAAGCGCAGAACCACGAGCGGCGCCGGAAAGCGCCCATAATAATCAGCAACGATGTTCGCCGAACGCTCGACCCAAGAGCGCAGCAATTGCCGTCGCCCCAGGCTCGGGTCGTCCATGAGCAGGCACAGCGTGGATTCCCGAATTCGCAGGGTGTCGGTGGTTTGAGCGGGACAGGCCGCGGCATTCACCTGGCTCGATAGGCCCGCCGCAAGCACCACAACGAGAATGAGAATCGAGGCATTACGCATAACTACTCCTCACCTATCATGGCGATTCACGGGGGCCGTCAACGCAATACAGCTACGGTACTTTGTCTCATCGATAATGTCATGACTCTGCACCTCGGAACGGAACGAGAAATGATCTGTCTATGAAATCGTACGGCGCCAAACGAGCAACGAGGCTGCGGTGGCGCATGCGGCGAAAATGCCTATGGGTACCAGTTCGTTGAATACGAAGACCGCGTCGACGCCGCGCAATAAGATCCCGCGCACGATGCGCAGGTAGTGAGTGAGAGGCAATGCCTCTGCCAACCATTGCGCCCATCGCGGCATCGCACTGAACGGAAACATGAATCCCGACAGCAGCGATGATGGGAGGAAAAAGAAAAACGTCATTTGCATCGCCTGCATTTGTTGTCGAGCGACGCACGAGAACAAGAATCCCAACGCCAGGTTCGCGATGGCAAACACCAGTGTGCCGATACCGAGCAGCAGGATCGAGCCGGCCGGATAAATATGAAATGCGAAGCGAGCGATCAGCAAGACCAACGCAGCCTGCACTATACCCAGCAGCACATAGGGCGCCAGCTTTCCGACCCAGAGTTCGAGCGGGCGTACCGGGGTCGTCAGCAATCCATCCAGAGTGCCGCGTTCCCGCTCGCGCGCGATCGTCAGTGCGCTCATCATCACCAGACTCATCGTGAGGATCACCCCGATGAGTCCGGACACCATGAACGGTTGCGTGCGCAACGTCGGATTATAAAGCCGATTCACATGGAACGACGGTACCGCCGCATCGTCCTCGACCGGGCCCGAAACAGAGTGGACGACGCGGTCAATCATCCACTCCGCCTGCGTCGCGAGCACCGGATCCGTGGCGTCGAGATGAACGACGGGAGGGTGAACGTCCATGTCGATGACCATCAGCGCCAATCCTCGCCGCAGCGCCGCCTCCGCCGATTGCCGCTCCGCTCGGCTGATACGCACCGCTCCCTCATAGGGTGCCAGGGCCCGTTGCACTCGAGCGAAACGCTGCGAGTCGGCCGCGATGACGCTGATTTGGAGAGAGTGCGGAGAGAGTTCGATCGCACAGCCGAACAGAGCGATCTGTAAGATCGGTATCCCAATGAGCATACCGAAGGTGGCCCGGTCGCGCAGCAACTGCCGCGACTCTTTGAGCATGAGGGCCGTGACTCGAATCAATGCAGCAGGGGTGAACGTCATGGAATCACTCCGGGCGCGTCGGTCAAAACGGCCCGTCCGCAAGCATCGGCATGGCGCTGAACTCGACCGTCACGCAAATACGTTACGGCATCGCAACGTTCTATGTCCTCCTCGAGATGGGTCGTCAGAATCAGCGTGGTCGCGGACGTGCGTCTGCGGTCCAATAGCTGCCAGAAACGCAGCCTGGCATCTTTATCCAGGGCCGCCGTCGGTTCATCGAGCAACAGTACCTGCGGATTGCCCAGCAGCGCCGCAGCCAGCATCAGCCGCTGCCGCACTCCACCGGACAGCCTCTGTGCGCGCTGATTGCGTTCGGCGAACAGATCGAATTCGTTCAGTGCAAGTTCCACTGCTTGCGGGCTGCTGCATACCCCGCGCACGGCAGCCGAGAACTCCAGATTTTCCCGCACCGTCAACTCGCCGTAATGCGAAAAATGTTGCGTCAAATAGCGCACTTCAGGCCGCTCCCCGAACGTCGAGGCGCGCAGCATCACGCCCGCGCAACGAACCTCGCCGGAATCCGCGGCTATTCTGCCTGCCAACACCCGCAGCAAGGTCGTCTTGCCGCTTCCGTTCGGTCCCAGCAAGGCGTGCCTCCGGCCGGCGCCGAAGGCCAGCGATACATGATCGAGCACGGTGACGGCGCCGTATCGTTTGCAGACGTCGTACAGTTCGAATGTCGGAGGCGCGGCACACGTGCTCATGTGTCGAACCGTCAGGAATCGCCGTGAATGTAAAGAAACCCGCCAAACATGTACTTGCTGGCTTCGGCGCCGAGTACCATCACTCGATCACCCGCCGCGAGCCGGCCGGAGCGACGCAGGCGATCTAGGGCGACCCAAATCGCCGCGCTACCCAGATTGCCGAGAACAGAGGCCTCGCAGACCACTCTATCTGCGGGCAGATTCAGCCATTTCGCGACATGTTCCGCCATTCGACCATTGGCCGGATGCGCCAACCACCAGTCGATGCTCTCCGGCGCGACGCCGGCCTCCGTTGCTGCGCGCAAACTCGCGCGCAGCAGCTCCATCCCGTGAGTTCGAACCGCCTCGAAGTCGTGGGAAAAGTGAGGAATGCGGGTGGCGTTGATTCGCGGCTCGCCGGAGCCGCCTTGCTCGAGTGCAATGCCCGGTGCGCGCTCGCCCCCGAGACTGCCGTAAAACGTCATCTCGATGCGTGCACCCGCTGCGCTGTCGATCGGACCCAATGCAATCGCGCCGGCGCCGTCACCCATTTGCAGAAGATTGACCAGCTGCGTCTTGTCGACGGCCACGTGCCGCGGATCGAGAAACACCGAGCCCGTCTCGCTCCCCACGATCGCAATCGGACCCACACCACTTGCCACCAGAGCGGCGCTCAGCACGGTTGCGGCCGCAAATCCCGTGCACGCCTGACGGAGCTCCACGTGCGCGCCGCGATACCCGATCTCGTCGGCAACCCAAGCGACGTTGCCGGGCAGCAAGGTATGCGGGGTTGCCGTGTGGCCGAGGAGCATGCCCAGACGGCTGACATCCAATGCCGCGGCTTGGAGCGCGGCGCGCACCGCCCGCGCGGCAAGTTTGGGCGCAGTGTCGATCGCGCGCGGCACCTCCAGGGGGCGATTAAACGACCTCACGAAGTGCCTGCTACTGATTCCCAACCGTCTACCGACTCGCAATGCCAACTCCGGTGTGCCCGCCGGGAGATAACCTGAGGTTCGTTTCACCAAGTCGGCCGTGGTCATTGCCGCACCGGGCAAGGCGGCTCCCGTGCCCAGCACACTGAGCCGGGTCTGCATCACGATCGAGTCAATGCTCACGGCGTATGTAGGCCACTAGGCTGGTGCAATCGACACCCAGGGCTTCGAACGCCGGCGCACGGGCATCGAGCAAAGCGGCAAATCCGTAGCGAACCTCCGCATTTACCGCGAGAAGTAACCCGGCATCCGCGCCGCACATCCGCACCAGATCACGCGTCGTGTGAACATGCCGCGCCTCATCGCGACGAATTCCCGACAGCAGATCCATCAATGATTCGCCCCATTGCCGCGGCGTCGTACGCGCGAGTACGCGTGTCAACACTTGGCACACACACGAATCGAGCGCGGCGACGCGTGCGAGATGCACGGCGGGCTCCCGACTCTCGAGCTTACGGAAAAATCGGCGCGTCATTGCATCACCCACGATAACGTGCGGCAACATGTCGCAGTGCGCCGCGAGCGCCAGGTCGTGACGCTGCTCGTCGGCGATGAGTGCCGTCAGCCGAGGCGCTGCCAATTGCAGTTCGCCGGCCGACAGTCGGCGGGCAATGCGACTGAACGCACTGGCGGCCGATTGTTCACCCGCCCGCAACAGAGCAAGTAATGTCGCGACGTGAACTGCAGTCATTCCCGAGCCAAAACCACTCGGCGCACCAAAACCAACATCTGGCACCACCCGGACGAGCTATTCGTTGGAGTAGACCGGCTGTCCTCCATGATTGTTACCAGGGTCGACCAAAAGACAGACACCCATCGAGAACGACACGCTTGGGAACGGGCCTGATACGAGAGCGCCCCAGGACCGATTACCGAGTGTCTCAGGCAGTCGGTAATACGCGGGCGCTTTTGCCGGTCAACTCAACGCAAACACTCTTTCGGAGAAACGTCGTATGAAATCCCTCGTTGCCGTAGTTTTGACGGCCTCGCTGACTCTATTGTCGACCCTCTCGTCCGCTGCGGAAACTCCATTCAATCAGACGCAATTCGATGCGATGCGGGCTGCCGGGAATCCCGTCGCGGTGGTATTCCACGCCAATTGGTGCCCCGTCTGCCGCGCGCAGGCGCCCTTGCTGAAAGAGCTGAGTCAAACACCGGAATTGAAGGCCCTGACGCTGTTCGTTGCGGACTTCGATACAGAAGAAGGCTTGAAGAAATCGCTGCGAGTCACCACGCAAAGTACGGTGGTGGTATTCAAAGACGGCAAGGAAAGCGCGCGATCAACCGGCGACACGCAGCGGGACAGGCTCGCCATGCTCCTGCGCCGTGCCATTTCCTGACGCGGGGGCGGAATGAGTATCGGGGCCGCCACGTACGGACTGGGCTTGGTTGCCGGTGCCCTATCCACGCTGTCGCCGTGCGTCCTTCCCCTGGTACCGGTGCTGATCGCCTCCGCCGTGAACGCGCACCGGTGGGGAGCGCTGGCCCTTGGCGTGGGACTCGCACTGTCCTTTGCGTTCATCGGACTCTTTCTTGCCACGGTAGGTGTCTCGCTCGGCCTCGAGCCTGAGACGTTTCGCACCGTGGGTGCAGTGATCCTCGCGATTTTCGGCCTGACCATGCTGGTACCGCAGCTGCAGAACGTGTTCGCGAGTGCAACCGGCGCGCTGAGCAATTCCGGCAACCAATTGCTGGCGCGCGTGACCTTCGAGGGGCTCCCCGGGCAATTCCTCGTCGGCCTGGTGCTGGGTGTCGTCTGGAGTCCCTGCGTGGGGCCTACTCTGGGGGCGGCAACGACCCTGGCGAGTCAGGGCAGAGACCTGGCTCAAATCGGCTTACTAATGCTGATTTTCGGCGTCGGCGCGGCCGCGCCATTGGTACTGCTCGGATCGTTGTCGCGTGCCAGCCTGGTGAAAGTTCGCGGCCGGTTGCTGAACGCCGGCAAGTACGGCAAGCAGGCATTTGGATTCGTCATGGTGGGCTTGGGCGTGCTGATTGCAACGGGGACCGATAAATCCGTGGAAGCATGGATTCTCGACCGGACACCGGATTGGCTCACTGCGGTCACGACACGATTCTAAAGTCCGAGCCAACCGGCGCGTGTCCGGATATCGAAGCGGCCCGAGAAATATGGACATGCAGGACGGCGAAATAACCTCGGCGCGTATCCGGTCCTATTCGCAGGTGATCACTCGTGATCGCCTGGATCGATCTATGAAATCCAGTGATGCTGGATCGTAACAACTTCAGGAGAATTTTCATGTTGAATGCTACCAAGACAACGAGCGCCGCGATTGCCGCTGCCGCCGCATTGATGTTCAGCACGCTTGCGATCAGCACGGCGGGCGCGGAAGAAGCCAAAGTTCAATGCACCGGGGTCAATTCCTGCAAGGGCCAGTCGGCTTGCAAATCCGCGAATAACGCCTGCAAAGGCATGAACTCTTGCAAGGGCCAGGGTTTCCTGGAGCTGTCGAAGAAAGACTGCGACGCTGCAAAGGCCAAGGCCAAGTAACACGTCGATCTAGCCTGCGGTGAACGGGCTGTCGGCACCGGCCGATCGCCCGTTCCATTCTGCACCAAGAACGCCAAATTCATCCTCGAGCTTCGCACGGATCACTCCAGTGCGTGCGCCCCCCCTGCGCGTCCCCGTGTGAACTGAATTCGACGCGAAACGCCATTTTATTGTGCGCTCGACGGAATAAACGCATATCCCACTGGGGTCTATTGATTGCTGTCGCGCAACCCGATGGGTCGGGGGGTGCCACATGGTCGGAAGTTGGACTCGCCGCCGCCTTCCTGCCGCGGCCGGCCTGAACGGGATTGCCGCGAATTGAAGTAGGGTTGGACGTCATGTCTAATCATGTGCCGTGCGAGAAGGAGTGAAAACGTGAGACGAGTTGCGATTGGCATTGTGCTCGCCGCAGCATTGATCGGCTGTAAATCGTTGGTCACCCATCCGGAACCGGCCGTCACCCGAGTTTCGCTGCCCGTGCTTTCCGGTTGGTATGAAGGCAAGCGCATCTACTACGTCACAACGGAGATCTCGGACCCAGAGATGGCGGTAGCAGCGGGCGCCACGTACGCACCGCGGCTCTGGGATGCGTTGCCGCCGAATCCAAGACCTCCCGATTGGGCGACTGTGCTCGATCGAGTATATAAGTTTCCGGCGAATGACCAAGATGCCGTGTTCGCTTCGGCACCAGGACCGCTGGGACCGGGCAGTACCGATGTGAAATATAGTCCGCTATGGATCGCGTACATGGTGACCTGGAACGCGGTGGGTCACCACCGGCCGCTGTTGAGTGAGGCCATTATCCTGGACGCTGAAGCAAGCGGCGAGGTGAAGGTTGCCAGGACCGACATCGTCATCAATTGCCCCATCGTCGCCACGGCGGGCAGCCGCCTGCCCAACGTCGAGTTGAAATAGTAAGGGGTCCAAAAGCGTGAGTAAGACTGCGACGCAGACCTTTGCCCTGACCGCGTTGGTGATCTTCGCGTTTGCGGGCAATTCATTGCTAACACGCATGGCCCTCGCCCCCGCAGAAATCAGCGCCGCTCACTTTGTCGGGATTCGGCTGATCTCAGGTGCGGTGATGCTGGCGCTGCTCGGCGTACGCCGACGGCGCGAAATCGTGCCCCGCGGCGCGGACATTCCGGGCATCGCGTCTCTCCTGGTCTATGCCCTGGCATTCACCTTTGCCTACACCGGTCTCGGGGCAGCGACCGGAGCCCTCATTCTGTTCCCCACGGTTCAATTGACCCTCGCGCTGACAGCCACACTTCAAGGGACACCGCCGTCCGGCCGCGCACGAACCGGGTTGCTGATAGCGCTCGTGGGGCTGGTGCTGATGCTCGCACCCGGTGCCACCGCACCTCCGCCCGCAGCCGCGCTGTCGATGGCGTTGGCCGGCATCGCCTGGGGTGTCTACACATTTCTGGGCCGCGGTGCGGCCAATCCGTTTGCGCGCACGGCCCGCAATTTCATTGGTGCGGCTCCTTTCGCACTGTTCGTCATGCTGGCGTTTGCATCATCGACGCCGAGCATGAAGGGGGTCGTCCTGGCAATTGCATCTGGGGCGATAACTTCCGCCTTGGGCTATGTTGGGTGGTACGCGGTTTTGCCTCGATTGAACGTGGCCACCGCCGGGGCGACGCAATTGTTGGTGCCCGTGATAACAGCGGCAGGCGGGCTATTTTGGCTGCGTGAAACACCGTCTTTCGCCCTTGCAGCTGCCGCCATTCTGATTCTCAGCGGCGTCTGGCTGACGATTGGCTCGCCCAAAAGACTCTCGCTTCCCTTAAACCGGCCCTCGGCACCGTAATATTGACCGATAACCGGTCAACATCCCTCTGCCGGGATATCAGGTAACCGCCAGCTCGGCTGCCAAGTACGCGACGAACAGCCGAGCCGCCGGAGATGCTGCGCGACCCGCGGGAAAGATCGCGTGAACTTCGACCGGCTCCATCCTCCAATCGGCAAGCACTCTCACCAACACGCCGCGCTCCAACTCCGCGCGGCAACCCCATACGGATGTGACGGTTATTCCAAGGCCGGCGACAGCGGCAGCGACAGCGCCCTCATTTGCGCCGGAAGTGATGCGGCCTTCGACGCGGATCGACGTAGTTCTGCCGTCCTTGCCAAACGCCCAAGCGTCGGGATTTACACCCCCAGGACCGATGATCACTGCATGTGCCGCGAGGTCGGCCGGCATCTGCGGGATGCCGGCGCGTGCCAGATAATCGGGCGCGGCAATCACCACCCGAGGCGACTGCGCCAACTTGCGGGCGACGGCGCTCGAGTCTGCCAGCACACCGAACCGCAGCGCCACATCGACGCCATCGGCAATCAGATCCTGCCGCGTATCATTGATTCCAAGATCGATCCGCAATGCCGGGTGTTGAGCCAAAAAGACCGGCAGGCGGGGAATCACTTCGCGAACCCCGAAGCTCGAGGAAAGCGCGACCCGCAGCACACCTCGCAACTCTCCGGTTCCGCGGGTCGCATGATCCGCTTCGGCCAGCGCTGCAAGGATGGGCTCGATGCGCGCAAGATAGTCCGCGCCGGCCGTGGTGAGCGTCACCGCTCGCGTCGTCCGCACCAAGAGCACCGAACCGAGTTCTCGCTCGAGGCCGGCCAAGATACGCGACACAGAGGGCTGCGACAGCCCCAGTTCACGTGCCGTACGGGAAAAGCTCTCGGTGTGTGCCGCCCGCACGAATACCCGCAGGGCGGTGAGTCGATCTGTCATTTGGAATTCGAATATATCTTACTCGTCGCCTCCATCTAGTCCAGAGATCATGGATGGCCGATATTTCGTGTCACCGGATTATCCCGCACATAGCCGATGGAGATCTCTCATGTCGCTGCAAGACCACCTTGACGCATTCAAGGCCGACTTCGAAGGCCGCAAGGCACCGCCCGAAGTCGTCGCGGCGATGCACCGCGCAACGGCCGCACTCACCGCCTCGGGGCAAGCCGACCGCGCCCTGCAGGCCGGGGCCCGCGCTCCAGATTTCGGCCTACCCGACGCCACCGGCCGTATGGTACGCGCGGCCGACCTGTTGGCAGAGGGGCCGCTCGTCATCACCTTTTATCGGGGTGTGTGGTGCCCTTACTGCAACATGGAGCTGCAGGCCATCGAAGCGGCCGCCGCTGAGATCCGCTCGCTCGGGGCTTCGATCATTGCAATTTCACCACAGGTCGCGGTCAACAGCCGTAAATCGCAGCGCGAGAACGACTTGAGCTTTCCCATTCTCACCGATCACGGCGGCAATGTGGCCAACGCATTCGGGCTACGGTTCCGGTTGCCGGACGAGCTGATAGCGATTTACAAGAGCTTCGGCAACGATCTCGCCGTGACCAATGGCGAGCCGAGCTGGACCCTGCCGATGCCCGCGCGCTACGTGATTGGCCGTGACGGCGTGATTGCGTACGCCGAGATCAATCCGGATTACACGCACCGCCCCGATCCGAGCGAGCTGCTCCCGATCCTGAAGCGACTGAATACGTCAGCCGCAGCGTAACCGCCGAAACGGGCTCATTGCCGAGACGAGCCGCAAGGTATATTGGATCAGACTGCAGACAGTTCACCGACCGAGCAACAGAGAGGATCGTTCCCCAATGATTAAGTTCTACTACCACCCGTCGCCAAACCCCGCCAAAGTAGCCCTATTCCTCGAAGAAGCAGGTCTGGACTACGAGGTCGTACCGGTGGACACGCGCAAAGGGGAGCAGTTCACCCCCAGCTTCCTCGCGATCAATCCCAATGCCAAGACGCCGGCCATCGTTGATGGTGAAGCCCGCATCTTCGACAGTAACGCGATCCTGCTCTATCTCGCCGACAAAACCGGCCGGTTCTTGCCGGAAAACACGCCGAAAATGCGCGGCGAACTATTGTCGTGGCTCATGTTCATCGCAACCGGCATCGGACCGTATTCGGGCCAAGCCGTCCATTTCAAGCACTTCGCCCCCAAGGGTCTCGATTACGCAGTCGACCGATACCTGTACGAGGCGCGCCGGCACTACGGCATTCTCGATGCGCAGCTCGCGACAGGCCCCTATATGCTCGGCGCGACGTACACGATCGTGGACATGGCGGCGTGGGGATGGGCGCGGGCCCTGCCGTTCATTTTGGGCGAGGATGTGTGGGGAACGCTGCCGCACCTGAAGCGTTGGTTCGATCTGGTCAGCGCCCGGCCGGCCGCCGTACGCGCGAATGCCCTGAAAGACAAGTACGCGTTCAAAACCGACATGGATGATGAGGCGCGGCGTCACATGTTTCCGCATATCGCGGCCCGCTGACCGTAGCCCCCATGAGATCCGGCCACTGCCGGAACTCATGGGGTTTGATTGGAGGATTGCCGCGCCCGCCGCACTTCGAGCAGATCCGCAACCACTGCCTCGCTGGTCGGCCAACGCCCGGCGCCGCGTCCGACGACTTTCAGCGAACGCCCATCACTGTGCGTGACGACCAGCGCGTTCCATTCCCCGCTCACCAGGGCGAGCGGGTGTTCGCGTTCGAGTACTTCGAATGCGATCCGGCCTGACAGCCTGCCACGATCACGCCGCACGCTGGCCACCTGGCGCAGACTCGAGCCGCGGCGCGACGCTTCCCAGGCCGCGCTGCCATGTTCCACGGTGAAAGGTTCCGTCGTCACGTCGAGCACAGGCTCGCCGAAGGCATGCTCGGCGAGAATACGCAGCTTGCGTTCCGCATCGCGTCCCGACAAATCCTCGGTCGGGTCTGTTTCGGCAAAACCGCGAGCTTGTGCATCGGCGAGCGTTTCTTCGAACGACGCTCCCAGTGCGCATCTCTCCAGTAGGTAGTTGCAGGTGCCGTTCAACACACCGGCGATCGCCTGCACGGGACCGCGCCTCGCAGCCATGGACACCGCCTCGATCATCGGCGCGCTGCCGCCGACGGCGGCGGAATAGCGCAGCAAGGCACCGCCTTTGTGCCGCGCCGTCGTGAGCGCCGCGCCGTGATCGGCGATGAGGGCCTTGTTGGCGGTGACGACGTCGATGCCGCGGCTCAGGAAATCGCCCACGAGACGCTGCGACACGCTGCCTCCCGGCAGAGCGTCGACCACGATGTCAGGACGCGACGCGAGAACGGCATCCTCCGATGAGTGCAACAGTTCCACCGGCACGCCGGCCGATTCGTGCTTCCCGCGATGGCGCACCAGCGCCCCGAGCGGCTCGAATAACTGCGGCGCCGCCAGCAACCGCCGGTAGACACCGAGACCGACCGTCCCGAGCCCCAGCAGCAGCACACGGCTCGGCGGTTGCGGGGGCTGCTCGGCAGCTTGGACGGTGGGTCCGGAATGCACCAGGGACTCGTGGGAGGCGCCGAGCGCTGCCACTTCGGCCGTCATGCCGCAAGAGGCGAGAAAGGCGACGGCCTTCGTCTGGATCAGCGAACCCGCGACGCGCAAGGCGTCCGCATAACCGAGCCTCGTGTAGCGCCGCGGCGGCGAACTTGCCCGTGCCGGATCGAATTCGTAGACGCCGTCCACGTCTTTCAGCAATCGACAGCGCTGTGCGCGCAGCGAGCACGCGAGGAAGACGGCACTCAGATCGGAACCGCCCCGGCCGAGCAGATGCAAGGAACCATCGGGGGTGTGACCGAAAAATCCCGGCAGGACGACGACGGGACATTGATCGAGGGCGGTCCGCAACCGCTGCGCGTCGACCCCGATCACCTCACTGTCCAGCGGTTCGCCCGCCACCGTCAAACCGATGTCGCAGGGATCGAGTACGCGAGACGGCACACCGACCCGGTCGAGCGCAATGCCGAGAAGCGCCGCCGACGTCTGCTCCCCGGTGGCGAGCAAACGGGCCGTGGCGCGCGGCTCGGGAGCGGCAGAGAACTCCCGGGCCTGCAGCAGCAGTTGTTCGGTGGTTTCGCCGATGGCGGACACCACCGCCAGCACTCGTGAACCCTCGCGATACCAGCGATAGATCTCATGAACGGCGGCAGGCAGGTCGGCCGCCGTGCGCAGTACCGAGCTGCCGAATTTCAGAACGACGATATCTTGCATGCATCTTCCCTCCGCAGCGAAAGCCGAGGGAAGACCGTGCACGGGAAGGGGGGCATAAAAAAACCCGCCCAGCCAAGCTGCAGCAGGTCCGCCACATCCACTTTAGCCGTATTTATTTCGCGCCCGCAAGCTGAATATCAAATCGGCGCGTCCGCATATTACATCGATGCAGCCAAGAGATGTCAACACTTACCCACGAGAGCTCCGTCCAGGAAATACAGGAGCTCCATCCAGAAAAGCGTGACCATCGTGCGCCGTACTGGTCAATGTGGGCTACCGCACATACGGCTGCGGCAACAGCACGTACTCTCCCACAGTGCGGGAAACTATCTGCGTTTAGTCCGCCGAGCCGGCTTGGCTCCGTCGCATTCCTAGGGAAAGGAAATACTATGAAATCCGACCGCTCTCACGCCCCACGGGTGTCGAGGAAGGCGCCGACCGGGATCGCCGGTTTCGACGAAATCAGCGGCGGCGGCCTGCCGCGCGGACGCACGACGCTGCTGACGGGCGGTCCTGGATCAGGCAAGACCATATTCTCGCTGCAATTCCTCGTCAATGGCGTGCGCAATTACAAGGAACCGGGGATATTCGTCGCCTTTGAGGAAACCTCGAAGCGCATTCAGGCCAACGCGGAAAGCTTCGACTGGCAACTCGCGGAGCTGCGGCGCAAGAACCTGCTGTTCGTCGATGCTCAGCCAAACCCTGAGCTCGTGCAGGCGGGAGACTTCGATCTCTGCGGAATGTTGGCAGGCCTCTGCGGCCCAAGTCAGCCAAATCAAGGCGCGGCGTATCGTGTTCGACGCCCTGGACATCGTGTTGGCGCTGCTCCCCGATCTTGCCGCCAGAAGACGGGAAATCTATCGGCTGCACGAGTGGCTATTGGAGCGCGAACTGACGTGCCTGATCACCTTGAAAGCTGCCGCAGATGAGCCGACGAGTTCCATCACCCAGCAGCCCTATGGATTCATGCAATTCATGGTCGACTGCTCGGTGATCCTGAATCACAGCGTGGTATTGGGCGTCTCGCAACGCAATCTGCGGGTGCAGAAATATCGCGGCTCGAGCTTCGATGAAAATGAATCGCCGTTCGTGATCGGCAAGGACGGCTTTGACGTCGCCATCGTGCGCTTGCTGGGCCGCGCCGACGCCGAGGTGACCAACGAACGCGTGACCAGCGGCGTGAAGCGGCTGGATACCATGCTGGGCGGCGGCTACTACCGTGCCGCCTGCGTGCTGATCACCGGCTTCCCCGGTACGGCAAAGACCACCTTGAGCGGCGCATTCGCGGAGGCCGCCTGCCGGCGAGGCGAGCGCACCATGTTCGTCAGCTTCGATTCCGATGGCACCGAAGTGATCCGCAACCTGGCCTCGGTAGGAATCCGGCTCGACCGCCATCTGAAGAGCGGACTGCTGCGCATGGTGTCGGCCCGCACCATCACCGGCAGCGCAGAGATGTGTCTGGTGCGCATCAAGGCGACTGCGCAGGCGCATAGAGCCCGCTGCCTGGTCATCGATCCGGTGTCCGCATTGTCCAAATCCGGAAACGAATTGACGGCCCACAGCGTTGCCGAACGGCTGATCGACTGGTCGAAAGCCGAACGCATCACCTTGGTCTGCACCAGCCTGCTCAATGAGATTTCCGGACAGACCGAAGGCGACACATCGCTGCAGATTTCGACACTGGCGGACACCTGGATCCACCTCAACTACCTGGTGCAGGCCGGTGAACGCAATCGCGGCATGTCCATCATCAAGTCGCGCGGCACCGCGCATTCGAATCAGGTGCGCGAACTGATCCTCAGCAATGCGGGCGTGACCTTGGCCGACATCTTCACCGCCGGCGGCGAAGTACTGATGGGCACGATGCGCTGGGAAAAGGAAAGCGCCGAACGTGTCGCAAATGAAGTTGCCGAAGTCGCCGGGAAGCTCAAGCGTGTCACCCTCGATGCCGAGCAGGCCGAACTCGAGGTGCGCCTGAAGTCGGTGCAGACGGAGCTCATCGCCAAGCAGGTGGAAAAGACCCTGCTGGCACGCACCACGGCCAGCCGCAAGGCGGAGATCTTGCGCGGCCGCGTGCGCATGCGCGAGCTGCGCGGGGGCGATGCGACGGTCCCGCGGCGCAAGTGAGCAGTCATGAGCCGACGAGCAAAATTCAAGTTCCGCCTCTTTGTCGCCGCTGGTACGCTCAACTCCACCCAGGCCATTGCCAATCTGAGCGCGCTTTGCCGGACACACCTCGCGGGCCGGCATGAAATCGAGGTCGTGGACGTGTTTCGGGAACCGCAACGCGCGCTGGCCGAGGGCATTCGCATGACGCCGACTCTGATCAAGCTCGCGCCGCTCCCTACGACCAGGATCGTGGGCACTCTCTGTCAAACGCAGCGCGTGTTGGAAACCCTGGGACTGGAGCCCGGCGCCGCATGACCTCCGAGTCCGCACCCCCAGACGACACGAGCGGCGAAATCTCCGTGGTGATCAAGGCCCTGCGCGAGGCGGATCTGCGCCTGGAAGAGCTGACGGCCGGCGAGGTGGATACCGTCTCCGACCGGGACGGCCGCTCGTATCTGCTGCAGCGGGCCCAGGATCAATTGCGCGACGCGGAGGCCGCCAAGCAGGCAGCCATCCTCGACGCGCTGCCCGCGCATATCGTCTTGCTCGACATGCAAGGACAGATAGTCTCGGTGAACGAAACGTGGCGGCGATTGACCGGCGGCAACGTCCTCCAAGGCCCAGCCTATGGCATAGGACTCAACTACCTCGAAATCTGCGACAGCGCGCGCGGCCGGGACTCGGCGGATGCGCACCGTGTCGCCGCCGGCATCCGCTCCGTGCTGGCCGACGAGATGCAGCGCTTTTCCATGGAATATACCTGCGATCTGCCGGGCGGTGAACGCTGGTTTCTAATGACGGTCACGCCTCTGACCGAAGACCGCCCCAGCGGCGCCATCGTCATGCACATCGACATCACGGATCAGAAGCGCGGCGAGGAATCGTTGCAGCGCTTCGCCGCAGCCATGGACGCAACCGCGGATGCCATTTATCTGGTCGATCGCTCGAGCATGCGCTTCATCCACGTCAACGAAGCGGCCTGCCGCCTACAGAAGCAGACGCGCGCGGGCATGCTTGCATTGAAGCCGGCGCAGGTGCTCGCCGCTTCGCAAGGAGAACTGGAGCAGATCTATGACACTCTGATTGCCAGCGGTGCGGACCCGAAACCGGAGGAGGTGCTGCGCCGCCGCGACGATGGCTCAAAGGTATGGATGGAATTGCGGCGCCATGCCCAGCGCTCCGGCGAGCGTTGGACGATCGTTACTCTGGTACGCAATGTCACCGAACGCAAGGAGGCTGAAACCCGCATCGTGCATCTCAATCGGGTTCACGCCATGTTGAGCGGAATCAATACACTCATCGTACGCGTGCGTAACCGCGACGACCTTTTCAGCGAAGCCTGCCGCATTGCAATCGAAGACGGCGGATTCCGCATGATTTGGATCGGCCTCATCGATCAGACCCTGATGAAAATCGTCCCCGTCGCCTCGGTCGGCTTGGACGATGAGTTTCTGGCCTTCCTCAGCGATCAGTTTTCGTTGCAAGACGGCGCCCCCTTCGGCAACACCCTGACCGCGCGGGCGGTTCGAGAGATGAAAGCCGTGGTGGCCAATGACTTGGAAACCAACGTCGATATCCCGTTTCACAAGGGACTTTTCGAAGCGGGCATCCGCTCGATGGCAACGTTTCCTCTATTGATCGCGGGCGAGGCGGTGGGCGTGGTCGGACTGTACGCCGACGAGAGTGAATTCTTCCACGAAGGAGAGTTGAAGCTGTTGACCGAATTGACCGGCGACATCGCCTTCGCGATAGATCACATCGAAAAACAAGAGAAGCTGGACTACTTTGCCTATTACGACGTACTCACCGGACTTGCGAATAGAAATCTCTTCCTCGAGCGGACCGCACAACACATCCGCGGCGCCCACAGCGGCCGACGCAAGCTGGCCTTGTATCTGATCGATCTGGAACGGTTCAAGAATATCAACGACAGCCTCGGCCGGCCGGCCGGCGATGCGCTCTTGAGACAAGTCGCCGAATGGCTCAAGCGCAACGTGGGAGATGCCAACCTCGTGGCGCGCGTGAGCGCGGACCATTTTGCAGTCGTCCTGCCGGATATCAAGCGGCTCGGCGAGGTCACACGGCTGCTGGAAAGGACCTTGAGATCTTTCATGGGCCATGCCTTTCGTCTCAATGATGCGATATTCCGGATCTCCGCCAAAGTCGGAGTAGCGGTTTTTCCGGATGACGGTGCCGACGCCGATACTTTGTTCAAGAACGCCGAGTCCGCCCTCAAGAAAGCCAAGGCGAGCGGCGAACGATATCTCTGCTATGCGGAAAAGATGACCGCCTCGGTGGCCAGCCGGCTCACTTTGGAAAATCAATTGCGTCTGGCGCTCGAACGCGACGAGTTCGTACTCCACTACCAGCCCAAGGTGAACCTCGCGAGCGGCGAACTCACGGGCTGCGAAGCGCTGCTGCGGTGGAATGATCCGAGAACCGGCCTGGTTCCGCCGCGGCGGTTCATTCCAATCCTCGAGGAGACCGGACTCATCTATGAAGTCGGGCGATGGGCGCTCAACGAAGCCATCCAGGACCATCGGCGCTGGCGCTCGAACGGCCTGCGAGCGGTGCGCATCGCGGTCAACGTATCGGCGCTGCAACTCCGCAATCGAGGTTTCTTGGCTCAACTCAAGCAGGCTATCGGCATCGACCCCCAGGCTGCGGCCGGATTGGAACTGGAAATAACCGAGAGTCTCGTCATGGAGGATGTAAGGTTCAGCATCGCCAGCTTGCGGGCGATCCGCGCACTGGGCGTGAGCATTGCAATCGACGACTTCGGCACCGGATTTTCGTCGCTCAGTTATCTTGCCAGGCTGCCCGTGGACACGCTGAAAATCGACCGGTCCTTCGTCATCGACATGAGCATGGGTCCGGAAGGGCTGGCGTTGGTATCGACGATCATCAACCTCGCCCATTCGCTGAAGCTGAACGTGGTGGCGGAAGGGGTGGAAACGCAGGAACAATCGCGCCTTCTGCGCCTGCTCGATTGCGACGAAATGCAAGGCTATTTGTTCAGCAAACCGGTACCGCGCGAGGTCTTCGAATCAACCTACCTCACGCCGCTGGCGGCGGCGCCGGGGGGCTCAATCGTCCTTCTTGATCGTTAGGTCGTTATGGACCGATTTCACGTGTTCCGTCGAGCGCGCGATGGACACCGCCTCGTCTATGGCCTCTTGGGTTCTGGCAGTGCCGCTCAGCCAGACCACGCCGTCCTTATCCGTGTCGACATGAATGCGCCCCAGACTGGTCAGATGTTCCGCCGCGAGCTTGGTCTTGATTTTCGTCGTAATGGCCGAATCCTTGACGAAGGCGTGCGGATGGGAACGATCCTTGTCCGAATCATCGTCCGCCAAAATCACGGCCGATCCGAAGAACGTACATAGCGCCAGTGCGGCAATAGTATATTTGGTGTTCATCATCTGTCCTTCGTCTGTTGTCGGTTTTGGCTGCAACTTCAATTGCCCGTAGCCTGCGCCGAATTCACGGCGCGATCTGTACGTTTGCCCACATAGCCCATGGGAACCAACGCCGGCGCAACGCTCCACCAGGCGGTCGAACCCATCAAAATGCCGACCGTTGCGTGCTCTCGCCCCCTCAAATGAGACCCGTTCGGCCAGCCGTTTTGCAATAAATCAGTAACAGTGCCGGTCTTGGTTTCTCAGGGCCTTCCCTTAAACAATACAATGAAGATCAAAACAAAGCTGATGGCGGCGCTGGGGATCATTTCGCTATTCCCACCGATCGCGGGGTACTTTGCTCTCATCGGCAATCCCGGCATTTCCTTCGCCCTGCGCATGAACGAATACGAAGCGCAACAGGGAGTGGCCGCTCAAAGACTTCAAGCCGATCTGCAAGCAATCGGATGGGCAGCCGAGGAATCCATCAGTGAAACGTATCGCAGTAGCGTCGAGCCGCGGGAGCGCGAAGACGCCGAACGTCAGCGCAAAATTGCAAATGGCGCGCTCCGCTCCGGGTTCACGGCCTATGAAGCACACTTGGACACCATCACGCGGTCCGAGGCGCAGCAGGAGCATGAACGTCTGATAGCGGGAGGCGCGAAGAGTACCGACGCTATCGATCAGCGCGAATCCCAACTCTTGAAGGAGTTGGGCGAGTCGCTTCCAAGCCTCAAGTCGAACGCAGAAAGATTCATCCAGCTCTCGGATAGCTTCTCCCAAGCCCAGGGAGAATTTTTCCACAAGGTGCTCGAGCCGCAGGTGCGTGACGAATTGATCAAGCCCGTGCGCGAACTGGCCGGCGTTACCGATGGCGAAGCCGGCGAATACCGGCTCAACATCGAGAAGGCGCTGAGAGACTCCTACAAGCAGACCATCCTGATAGTCCTTTTTGGAGTGGCGGTCAGCATCGCTCTGGCAGCGGTCGTCTCGGGCGCTGTGATTGGCCCGATCCGAAAGCTGCGCGATGCGGCGCTGCAACTGGGCCGCGGCCAAATGGACACGAGAATATCCATACATTCGGCAGACGAACTGGGAGAACTTGCGGGTTCGTTCAACGTCATGGCCGATAGCCTGACGAAGCTCATGCGGGAGCGTGGTCAGGCGCAGGACCAACTGTCGCAAACACACGAAAGTCTCAAGAACTCCATGGCAGAACTGGAGTGCCGGAACCGTGACGCCGGCACGCTCAGCGAGATGGCGGATTTGCTGCACTCGTGCTTCACACTCGAGGAAGCCTCGGGCGTGATTGCTTCCTCCTCCCGGAAGCTGTTCCACGGATTCTCCGGTGCCGTGCTGGTGTTCAGCGCTTCGCGCAATGTGCTGGAAGTCATCACAGCCTGGGGCCCGAGTTCCCCCGCGGAACGGGTCTTCAGCCCGAACGATTGCTGGGCTTTGCGGCGGGGACGTCTGCATCATTCCGCCGGCGGCGACGGCGCAGTCCGGTGTTCACATTTCGGCGCAGAGTCCAGCCTGCCCTGTCTCTGCATACCGCTCATGGCTCATGGCGAGACACTCGGCATTCTCTGTCTCGTGACGGAATCGAATGGGGACATGGGAGCGCCGGCTTCCATATCCGAATTGAACGTGCAGCTCAGCGTGTCCGTTGCGGAACAGGCCGCTCTGTCGTTTGCCAACCTAAGACTGCGCGAGAAGCTGCGTCACCAGTCCGTCCGCGATCCCCTCACGGGCCTGTTCAACCGGCGCTACCTGGATGAATCGCTCGAGCGCGAAGTGCCCAATGCACTGCGCAGAAACCGCAGCTTGGGCGTCATCATGCTCGATGTGGACCGATTCAAACAGTTCAACGACTTGTTCGGCCATGATGCCGGGGATACGGTGCTCCGCGAACTGGGAGACTACTTGGGCAAATTCACCCGAGATGGAGATCTTGCCTGCCGCTACGGCGGAGAGGAGTTCACGTTGATTTTCCCCGAGTCTTCCCTGGAAGACACTCTCGCCCGGGCGGAGGAACTGCGCGTCTCCTTTCAACAGCTATCGATCAAGCATAGAGACATCGTATTGGGCAAAGTGACTCTTTCTTTGGGGGTTGCCGTTTTGCCGGACCATGGGACGACCGCTGCGGAACTCCTGGCCGCAGCGGATGGCGCTCTACTCAGGGCAAAAAGAGAAGGACGCGACCGGATTTTGATCGCCGGGGTTCCCTCCGCTTCTGCCGGGTAGTGTTACAGGGGAGAACACCGTTCTCCCCTGTCCCTCACCAAATATTTTTGCCCCGTGCCGTTTAGGGGGCTATCGACGCCGTGACCTGCGGCGGATCGAGCGCCGTGCGGGTCCAAGTGCCGTCCTTCTGCCTATTGAGTTCGTAAGCCGGCCAGTAGTGCTTGTCCAGCTTCAGGGTGATCACATCCGTTTGGCCGTTCCAGCTCACGGTCTTCAAGCGCAAGGAGGCCCGATCAGGCTTGCCGCCGACAGCCTTGATGAAGGCGTCGAGGTCAGGCGTGGCGTGGCCGTCGACCTCGGTGATGCGCCGGCCCGCATACAGTCCGTAGTGCGTCGCCGGAGAGCCGTAAAAGAAGAACGACACGAAAACGCCGTACGGAGAGATGCCGCGCTGCGCCGCCATGGCGCGATGCGGGGCCTGCAGCGTGGCACCAGCCCAAATCAACACGCGATCGATGTCGCCTCCGTCCAACGCCACCGTCTTCATTTGCAGCGTCTTTTCGGCTCCATCGCGCCAAACGCTCACTTTGACTTCGGGATTCTGCACGGCGCGCTCGACCTCACGGAAACGGTTCACCACCTTGCCGTCGATGGCGAGCACCAAATCGCCGGGTTCGAGCAGCGCCGCGGCGGGTGAACCGGCCACCAGCCTATCGATGCCGAGGACCTGCCGGCGCTGCGGATTGTGCTCCTCGAAGCGCTTCACCCATTCATCCGGCAAACCCAGCTCGCGGGCGCCCGCCAGTGACTGCACATTGAATTCCGCTTCGAAGGAGTATAGCGGCCGCCGATCGGCCACCACACCGATCATCTCCGACACCAACTCTGCCGGCATGCCGCGATTGACCTGCTCCAGTTCTCGCTGTGATTCGAATGCAAAACTGGACCAGAGCGCGAGCACATTGCCTTTTTCATCCGCCAGCACGCCGTCGTAGTCGCCCGGGGGGTTGATCAGGCTCACCGCCTCCAGATTGCTGTCGCGGAAACGCAGCGTTCGCGACAGCGGGAACGACACCACGTCGACGCTGGAGATCTGGGTCCTCTGCGACAGGATCTTGGAATCTGCGCGCTGCCCCACCACCCAGACATCATCGCCCGCGCTCAAGGGCTTGGTGAGCAGAGTCGCGGCACGCACCGGCGTCGTGCCGATGGACTTCGGATCGTAGGCGACCACCGCGAGATTGTGCAGCGGATGAACGAACACGACTTTGCCCGGCACTTCGACCGTGCCGGCGAATGTGATGCGCACGTCGCCCACGGCGATCGGCACGGTGTTGCGGTCGATGGCCACCAGTCCACGCTCGGCGTCGACGATGACGCCCGTGCCGTGATAGTTCTTCTCGGTGACGCCGGACGCCGAATACGGCATGTCGAAGTTCACCATCACCAGCGACGGCGCCAGACGGTCGATGCGCACGTCGCCGGTCTTGGCGAACTGCGTGGAAGCCGGCTTGACGCTGGTCGAGGTGGGTCCCGGGCTGATCACGATGCACGGCCACGTCCCCAAGGCGTCGTCGCGCTTGCACTTGCGCGAGGGAAACCAGCGTCGATCCATGCGGATGACCTTCAATTGGGCGGCGCGCGGATCTTCCAGAGTCACATAGCGGACCGGCGCCCGCGCGCCGTCGGCGAGGTCCGCCAGCGCCGCCTCGAAGTCCTCGAGATCGTCGATTTTCTTGCCGTTGAACGAGCTGATGAGAGCGGCGCGCGGAATGCCGGCGCTGCCGAACACATAACCGGGGTTTGCGACATACACTCCCTTGACAGGCACGTTGAAATGCCGCGCCTGCTGGTATGACAGCGTGTGCACCACGGCTTCGCCGAACTCGATGTACTCATCCGCCGTGATCGCGCTCAAGGAGCGCACGTCGAGTGCATGCTGCAAAGTCTCGCGGCCGCGCTGCACTTCGATATTGATCTGCCGGCCCACGTGGCCGTCGAGCACATCCTCGAGCGCGAAGAATTCCGGGATGGGCTTGCCATCGATGGCCACGAGAATATCGCCCGGCGACAACACCCCGTCGGCTCCCGACCCCGGCTGTACGTCCTGGACCACCAGCATGCCGGTCAATTTCGGATAGGCGCTGCGAATCCGCGCCTCAGTCTCGGGATTCAGGCCGAGGCGCCGCAGCTCGTCATAGGGTGTGTACTTGAACACCGTTTCCAGAGTGCCGCGCGGCACGGGCTTGCCCGCATCGATGAACTTCAATGCCCGCGTCACCGCCGCCAGCGGCAGGTAGAAGCTCGAGGCGGCGCCCGTGGCTCCGCCCGCATTGAGAGCCACCACTCGGCCTTCGATGTCGATGACCGGCGAGCCGGACGAACCGCCCGAGGTGCTGGACGCGGCCTGGAAGTAAAAGGTGTTGAAGTCGTTGTACTTGCCGTAGCCGTATTCCGGGGCCTCACGATCCAAGCGCGCCAGAGTGCCGGCAAGAATCGACAACTGCTCACCCGCATCGTTGCCCACCACGCGAATTTCGCGGCCGATGACCGCTCCCGCCGGATACAGCGGCAATTCAGCCGGCTGGATGAATTTGAGCTTTGCCGGATCGTAGCGATAGATGCCGAAATCATGGATGGGGTCACGGTACACGGGATACAGCTGAACCTCCTCGCGATTGAGGAAGATCGCTTGCGCGGTCACCGGTCCCGGCGTCACCACATGTCTGTTCGTCAAGATGAGTCCACGCTTGGCGTCGATGACGAAGCCCGTCGCCTGCGCCGTCGTGTTCCACTCGGTATCGAAAGCACGTGTGCTGTCGATTTGAATGGTGACCACTCCGCTGGCGATTCTCTCCAGGGTCTGAGCCCAATTGGCGGGCGAGTTTGGAATGCCCGGTGCCGGTATGGGCACGGGGGCCGTCGCGAGGCCGGCGGCGCTGCAGACGCCGGCGACTGACAACAGCAATACAGGCAGAAACAACGCGGTGCGGGACATGCCGATCCTAGGGTTTAGATTGTGTGTGAGTGCCCGTGGTCGGACAAGATCAGGAGCCAAACGGTTCCTAACAAGGCAAAACTCAGCATCACGGCGGCCGATCCCATGTCCTTGGCCATACCGGCCAGGGGATGACGTTCGGTACCGGATCGATCCACCACCGCCTCGACGGCACTGTTGAGAATTTCCACCACTAAGATCAGCAACATCGGGCTCACCAGCAGGGCGCGCTCGACCCCCGAAGTGCCTAAATAGAGGCCCGCGGGAATGATCAGCAGCGACAGTGCCACCTCCTGGCGAAACGCGGCCTCTTCCCGCCAGGTGTGGCGAAACCCCTGGAAAGAATAACCAAAGGCGCGCAGCAGCCGCGTTATTCCGGTCGGTTTGTGTCTATCATTCATTCAAGCGGCGGGTTTCCATGCCAAATCCAGCTGTTTCGCTGCGCGTACGTCATCGAGCCGCCGCACGGGCATTGTATGCGGAGCCGACGAGAGTTTCTCGGGCTCCTGCTCCATTTCCCACCTGATCGCGATCATCGCGTCACAAAAACGGTCGAGATCTTCTTTCGCCTCTGTTTCGGTGGGCTCGATCAGCAGACATTCCGGCACCAACAAAGGGAAGTAGGTGGTCGGTGCATGAAAGCCATAGTCGAGGAGCCGCTTCGCCACATCCATCGCCGTGATCTGATAAAGCCGGTTCTCACGCTTCAAGGTGATGATGAATTCGTGGCTGGCGCGCCGTGTGGGATAGGCCGCTTCGAAGCCTGCCGCCTGCAGCCGCTTCAGCAAGTAGTTGGCATTGAGAGCGGCGAAATCCGCGACCCGCACCATGCCCTCTCGGCCCAGCAGCCGCATATAGATGTACGCCCGCAGATTCACGCCGGCGTTGCCCATGAAGCCCGACAGCCTGCCGATCGACTGCGGCAGGTCGCGCTCCGTCAACCAGCGAAAGCGCGCGCCGTCCTTTCCAACCACCGGTATCGGCAAGAACGGCAGCAAGCGCGCGCCGACACCGACCGCTCCGGAACCGGGACCTCCGCCGCCGTGCGGTGTCGAAAAGGTCTTGTGCAGATTCATGTGTATGACGTCAAAACCCATATCGCCGGGCCGAACCTTGCCGAGAATGGCGTTGAGGTTGGCCCCGTCGTAGTAGAGCAGCCCGCCCGCTTCGTGCACGATGCGCGCAACCTCGGTAATTTTGCGCTCGAACACGCCCAGAGTGGACGGATTGGTGAGCATGATGGCCGCGGTGGCCGGGCCCACCGCGGCTTTCAAGGCGTCGATATCGATGTCACCGTTCGCATCACAGGGAATCTCTTTGACAGTGCAGCCGCACATCACGGCGGTGGCGGGATTGGTCCCGTGCGCGGCCTGCGGCACGATGATCTCCGTACGGCCCAGATCATTCCGCGACCGGTGGTAGGCGCGGATCATGGCGACCCCGGCAAACTCCCCCTGCGCGCCGGCCATGGGCGTGAGGCTGACGCCTTGCATGCCGGTGATTTCCCGCAGCATCTCCTGCAGTTCGTACATGCAGGCCAGAAACCCTTGTGGCTCGGGGCCGAGCGGATGCCTGCCGAGAAATTCCGGCAGCATGGCAAAGGTATTGCACGCCTTGGGGTTGTACTTCATGGTGCAGGAGCCCAAGGGATAGAAATGCGTGTCGATGGAGAAATTCATCTGCGACAGACGCGTGAAATGCCGCACCGCCTGCAGTTCGGATACCTCCGGCAGCACGGGCGGATGCGCGCGGCGTAAATGCGCGGGAATATCGGCGGAACCCGCGGCGCGCGGCGGAAACTGGGTTGCGGCGTGTCGCCCCGGCTTGCTCAATTCGAATATCAGCGGCTCTCTCGCTTGCAATTCTGGCATGGTCGGTCCTTTAGAGTGCATTCCATTCAATCCCGAGGGCGGGTTTGCGCGCTAACGCGTATGACGAAGCGGCTTCGAGACATCAGGCGGCAGCACGCGATGCGCCCATCACATCGGCGAGCGCGCCGGCATACGCATCGATGTCGGCTTGAAGTTTGGTCTCGGTCGCACACACCAGAAGCGCGGGACCCAATTCCGGATAGCGGTCGATGAGGTCGAGCCCCCCGAAGATTCCGCGGCGTGCCAAGGCCGCAAGCACCGGTGCCACCGGCCGATCCAGGAGCAACACAGCCTCATGAAAGCGCGGCGCCGAAAAGGCCGGCTTGACGCCGGTGATTCTGGTGAGCGCGGCCACCAAATCCGCGGTGCGTTGCAGGCTGGCAGCCGCCACGCGTTCCAAACCTGATGCGCCCAAGAGCGACATGTAGATGGTCGCAGCCGTCACCATCAATCCCTGGTTGGTGCAGATATTCGAGGTCGCCTTGCTGCGCCGGATATGCTGCTCGCGCGCCTGCAAGGTCAGACTGAAACCCGGGCGCCCTTCGGTATCCAGGGTGCGTCCGACGATCCGGCCCGGCATCTGGCGCACATAGTGCATGCGCGTCGCCATGAATCCAAAGTAAGGGCCGCCCGACGCCAGCGGCACACCCAGCGGCTGCCCCTCTCCGCAGACGATGTCGGCGCCTTGATTGCCGTCGATCCGTGTACCCCACTGTCCCGGAGCCTTGAGAAGCGCCAGCGAAGTCGGGTTGACCACCGCTATCACCAGGATCTGATTTTGGTGCGCCCAGTCGGTCAGCCGATCGACTTCTTCCAGGCTGCCGAAGAAGTTCGGCTGCTGGATCACCAACGCGGTGATGTCTTGACCGCCGTAGGGTTGCAGCGATTCGAGCAGCGTGCGTCCTTGCGCTCGATCGTACTCCACCGTTTCGAACACCATGTCCTGATTGCCCGCGATCGAGTGCGCCACCTGCGCATAGGTGGGGTTCACCGCGCGCGGCAGCAGAATGCGCCGTGAGCTCGCGTTGCGATTGGCGCGTACCGCCATGAGACAGGCTTCGGCCAAAGCCGACGCGCCGTCGTACAGCGAGGCATTCGATACTTCCATGCCCGTCAGGGCGCAGATCATCGATTGATATTCATAGATCAATTGCAAGGTGCCCTGGCTCGCCTCGGCCTGGTACGGCGTATATGCCGAATAAAATTCGCCGCGGGTCGCGATCGCCCATACGGGCGCCGGGATGTGATGTTCGTAGGCACCTGCGCCGATGAAATTCAAAGGGCGCCCATCGCTCGCCGCGCGCTCGGCCAACAGGCGGCCGACTTCCATTTCGCTCATCGCCGGCGGCACGCCGAGCACGCCGGCGCGCAATTCACCGGGAATTTCGTCGAACAGATCGCCGATCGATTGCACGCCGATCACTTCCAGCATGCTGGCGACGTCATCGGGAGTGTGAGGAATGAATGCCATGAGGGACCTCTACTTGGCTTCGTCGGCCAGGTAGTCCGCATATTCCGCGGCGCTCAGCAGCGCGGCGGCGTCCAGCGGCGCACTCGTCTGCACGCGGAACATCCACCCGGCGCCATACGGATCCTGATTGAGGAGTTCGGGCTGGGCCGCCAGCGCGGCATTGGCCTCGGTGACTTTGCCGGTCACGGGACTGTAGACATCCGAGGCGGCCTTGACCGACTCGACCACCGCGCAGGCTTCGCCGGCTTTCAAGGCGCGGCCCGCTTGCGGAACCTCGACGAACACCAAATCGCCGAGCGCGCTCTGTGCATGTTCGGTAATGCCGATCTCGACGGTGCCGTTAGGCGCCGCGCCGTGCGCCGCGCGCACCCACTCGTGGCTCTTGGTGTATCGCAAATCACTCGGTATGTTGCTCAACGTAGATCCCCCTTAGGCTAGACTGAAATCAGCGCCTTCCCGTGGCGCACGAACGGCGGCTTGACGATGCTCGCGGAATGCAGCTTGCCGCGAATCTCGACCTGCACGCTCGAAGAAGCGGTTCTTGGCACGCGCGCCAGCGCGATGGAACGGTTCAAGGTCGGAGAAAAAGTACCGCTGGTCACTTCGCCGGCGGGCACTATTTTCTGATGGCTGCGCAGCACCCCGCGCTCTTCGAGCACCAGGCCGACGAGTTGCTCGCCGGACGTGCGTCCCAGGGACTCGAGCGCCCGGCGCCCGATGAAATCGCGCTCGCTGGGTTCGAATGCCACGGTCCAAGCGAGTCCTGACTCCAAGGGGTGGTGATTTTCGTCCATGTCGTTGCCATAGAGATTCATGCCGGCTTCGAGGCGCAAGGTGTCTCTCGCACCCAATCCCGCGGGCTGAATGCCGTGCGCGCGCAGCGCATTCCACGTCTGTGCGGCCTCGGCGGCCGGCAGCATCACTTCGAAGCCGTCCTCGCCGGTATAGCCGGTCCGTGCGATGAACCAGTCACCGAACTCCCTGCCGAAGAAAGGCGCCAGTTCACCCGCGGCGGCGCGCTGCGCCGGCGCCAGCAGGCGCATAGTCTTCTCCCGCGCATTCGGACCTTGAATCGCGATCATGGCCAATTCGCCGCGCTCGACCACGGTCACCGCGAAAGGCTCCGCATGCCGGCGAATCCATGCCACATCCTTGTCGCGAGTGCCGGCGTTGACGACCAGGCGGAACCAGGTCTCCGACATGAAATAAACGATCAAATCGTCGATCACGCCGCCGCTGGGCAGCAACATGCAGGAATACAAGGCCTTGCCGGGAGTCTTCAGGCGGCCGACGTCGTTGGCCAGCAGGATCCTCAAAAATTCGCGCACCCGGTCGCCGGTGAGGTCGACGACCCCCATGTGCGACACGTCGAACATGCCCGCATCGCGGCGCACCGCGTGGTGTTCTTCGATCTGGGAACCATAGTGCAGCGGCATTTCCCAGCCGCCGAAATCGACGATTTTTGCACCCTGCAGAACGTGGGTGTCATAGAGCGCGGTCTTCAGGCCCATCGCAACCTCTCGGCGTAAAGAACAATAGTGACACGAGCACCGATGTGCCCTGCCCCTCTGTCCTTTGAACCTGAGAGATCGCGCGCCCTCGTGGGCACTACTCCCCTTCGGTGGATCGCCGCTGCGATCGCTCTCCAGAGATCACGAGAGTCTGCCGTTCATGTGCCTGAGCGTTTCCGGGCGGTTGCGCCTTCGGCGGTCCTACTCGACAGGACTCTCTCCAGACAGCTCTTATCGCGATCGCAACATGATACACGATCCGCTTCAGGCGGTGCCAAGAGCGAATAGAATCGCCGCGTCCCCGCCGCGGCGGCGCCTTGATGCCGCCGCCTCCGCCTACCCGCCAGACCTTTTTGCCGGCCACCCCAATTTGATCAGCTCGGCGACGATCACGTCCCGATGCTCACCCTGAATCTCAATGACGCCCTCACGGACGGTGCCCCCGGATCCACAGCGCTTCTTGAGTTTGGCTGCCAAGGCATCGATGTCGGACAGCGACATCGGCAGACCGGAAACCGTCGTCACTCCCTTGCCGGCCCGCCCTTTGATTTCCCGGCCCACGCGCACGGCTGCGGGCTTGGCGGCGCCGGGAGCGCCCTTCGGGCACACACATTCACGCACCGGCCTGCGGCAATTGGGACAAAGACTCCCCATTCCGGTGGAATAGACGATTCGCGTGCTCATGGCCGTATTATGCCGACTGGCGCCGGCGGGTTGCCATTTCCATCCTCATTTCCATCGCCACTCATCAGGATCAACATCTCAACTATCAACTGACCCGGGAGCCGGCTCACAGATAAGAAGAAAGGTCTGCCGCCAAATTTGCAACTTTTTCCGGGCAGCCGTGTTTTGGGTTTAAACGAACACACTCCAGTGCAGCATCCACCCCACGGACCCGACCGCTCTACCGAGTTCACGACCTTCATGCGTGCTTATCAGGATATGGTTTTTTCGACGGCCGCCCGCCTCGCAGGCAATGACGGTCAGGCTGAGGATATTGCGCAGGAGGTTTTCCTGAGAGCCTATGAACATTTCGCGCAACTGCACACCAGCCCGGCGGCGGGCGGCTGGCTCAAGACGGTGACCACCAATTTGACGCTCAACTATTTGAGCCGGTATCGCAAGCGCTGGCGCCTGTTTTCGGACTTGCGACCGGCGGCCGCAGACGCGGATTCATCCGAACCAGAGTTGGGCGCTCTGCCGGACATGCTGCTCGCAGATCTCGATGCGGAACAGCGACGTCTATTGGTCGACGCCGCATTGCGCAAGCTTCCGGAACATCAGCGGCTGGCGCTCGTGCTGTATCACTTCGAGGAACTTTCCTATGAAGAGATCTCCATGAAGCTGCGTGTCTCGCTCGCCAAGGTGAAAACCGACATACGGCGCGCCCGTGCGGCGCTGCTACCTCTTCTGCAATCCGGCGGCATCGGCGCCGACGGCTCGGAACTGA
This sequence comes from uncultured Gammaproteobacteria bacterium, assembly GCA_963779985.1. Classification (GTDB taxonomy): domain Bacteria; phylum Pseudomonadota; class Gammaproteobacteria; order Steroidobacterales; family Steroidobacteraceae; genus Bog-1198. The sequence continues at coordinate 40,141 of CAVZZW010000003.1, read as the reverse complement.
TATGACCACGGACGAATCTCATGACGCACTGGAACGGCTGCTCGATCGTGCGCTGCACGACCTGCCCCTGCGCCGCGCGCCGCCGACGCTCGAATCGCGGCTGCTGGGTGAATTGGAACGTCGCGCCGCGCTTCCTTGGTGGCGCCGCAGTTTCACGCACTGGCCGCTTCTCGCACGCGCCGTCTTCCTCGTGATTTGCGGCGCTCTGATCAGGTTGGCATTTTTAGGCGGCGCCGGCGCGGACGCAGGTGTCCACTCTTTGCAAGCATCCGGCGCGCTGTCCGTATCTTGGGCGCACCAAGCGGCGGTACTGGTGGCGTCGGGCGGGAATCTGGCCGCATTGCTCGGGCGCACCGTGCCGGCGACCTGGCTCTACGCAGGCATCGCCGTATGCGCGGTGCTGTATGCAGCTTTGTTCGGGCTCGGCGCCGCCTTGTACCGCACGCTCTACCTTCAGCCTCACAATGGCAGGTGACTCGACCATGAATACTTTCACGTTGCAGCGACTGACGTTTCTGGCCGTGCTGCCGCTATGCACGTTGATCATCATTGCGGGGGCGCGCGCGGCTGAGATCCCGGCACGAGGATCCTCAGCGGCCGAAATCCGCGCGACCGATGCAGCTGCCTCGGCCGCACCGGCTGGCGAAGACACGCACGACGACGCAGACTGGCTCGACCAATCGGATCGCCACGCCCGCCACGGCTGGCACAGCCACCATCGACACGGCAACGGTCTGGTCAACATCGGCCACGATTCCAATCTGCCTCGCGGGCAAACGGCGGACTCGGTGGTGTCCATCTTCGGTTCATCGACCAGCGACGGCGAGGCCGGAGACATCGTCTCCATTCTCGGCGACACCCGCGTCACCGGACCGGTGAGCGACAATGCCGTCGCCATTCTCGGCAACGCCTATATCGACGGCAAGATCGATGGCGACGTGGTCACCGTGCTCGGAAATATGGATCTCGGGCCCCACGCAGAGATCGGCGGCGATGTCGTCGCGGTCGGCGGCACCCTGCAACGTGACCCCGCAGCGATCGTTCATGGGAATGTGCAGAACATCTTTGCAGGCAACTTCGGCAATGTTGGCTGGTTACGCGCCTGGATTCACCATTGCTTTCTCTATGGACGCCCGCTCGCCCTTGCTCCCGGACTCGGTTGGGCTTGGGGATTGGCCCTCGCCTGTTTGGCGCTGTATGCGGGTCTTGCGCTGTTGTTTCGGGAGGGTCTTTCTCGATGCGTTCAGACATTCGAGACGCAGCCGGGCCAGACTATTCTGGCCGCACTGATCTCCGTCTTGCTGACTCCCGTGCTGATCGCGCTGTTGTGCATCACGGTGATCGGCATCGCGGCCGTCCCCTTCGTCGTGTTCACGCTTTTCTGCGCCGGCCTGTTTGGCAAGGCGGTCATGCTGGCATGGCTGGGCCGGCGCGTCATGGGGAGGCCCAGTGTGGGACCGATGAGCCACCCTGTCTTTGCCGTGCTGCTCGGCGGCGTACTGGTACTGGCCTTGTACCTCGTGCCCGTGCTCGGCTTTCTGGTCTACAAGCTTCTCGGATTGCTTGGGCTCGGCGTCGTGGTCTACACCGTGATCCTGGCCACACGGGCACACCAGGCTGCCAAAGAATCTCGTCGCGGCCCCACCCCGAGCGCCACCTCATCGTCGAACCCCGCCTCATCGCCGAACTCCACCTCATCGCCGAACTCCACCTCATCGCCGAGCCCCGCCTCATCGCCTAGCTCCGCCTCATCACCGACCCCGCCGCCGGGCGCCACGCCCGCGAACAGCCCGCAGCCGGCCATCGGCTTAGGCCCAGCGCCCGGCGCAGCGCCGGTATCGGACGCCGCCCATACACCCCCTCCACATGAGGGCCCGGCACCGGCAGCGGGGGCGCAGCAGGCGCCGGCCCCACCGCCCATTACCGCGGCATTGCCGCGTGCGGGCTTCTGGATTCGCATGGCAGCGCTGCTGCTCGATGGCCTCTTGGTGGGCTTTCTCATGAGCGTACTCCACCACGGGCATCACCTCGAACTGCTCGCCCTCGCCACCTATGGCGCGGTGATGTGGAAATTGCGCGGTTCGACCATCGGCGGCACCGTGTTCGATCTGCGCGTGGTCCGGTTGGACGGGCGGGAAATCAGCTGGGAAACGGCAATCGTGCGCGCGCTGGGCTGTTTTCTGTCATTGGCCGTGGCCGGCCTGGGGTTCTTCTGGATCGCCTTCGACGATCACAAGCAAGCCTGGCACGACAAAATCGCCGGTACGGTGGTGGTACGCGTGGCCAAAGGCACACCCCTGGTATAATCGCCGGATGACTCCCCGTAGAACGTCCCTAGGCGTAAAAGTAGGTTCGGTGACCATCGGCGGCAAAGCCCCGATCGTCGTTCAGTCCATGACCAATACCGATACCGCCGACATCGACGGCACGGTGGCGCAAGTCAAAGCGCTCGCGCGTGCCGGGTCCGAATTGGTGCGGATCACTGTCAATAACGACGAATCCGCCGCGGCGGTACCGCACATCCGTGAGCGTTTGGACGCGCAGGGCGTCGGCACGCCGTTGGTGGGCGACTTTCATTTCAACGGCCACAAGCTGCTGAAGGCGCATCCTGCCTGCGCGCAGGCGCTCTCGAAGCTGCGAATCAATCCGGGCAATGTCGGCCGCGGCAGCAAGCGCGACCCGCAATTCGCGGAAATGATCGAAACCGCCTGCAAGTACGCGAAACCGGTGCGCATCGGCGTGAATTGGGGCAGCCTCGATCAGGACCTGCTCACCCGCATGATGGATGAGAACTCCAAGCTGGCGGCGCCGCTGGCGGCCATCGACGTGATGCGCGAAGCCATCGTGGTGTCGGCTTTGGACAGCGCCAAGCGCGCGGAAAGCCTGGGCCTCAGCTCCGACATGATCGTGATCAGCGCCAAGGTCAGCGGCGTACAGGACTTGATTTCCGTGTACCGCAACCTGGCGGCGCGCTGCACCTACCCGCTGCACCTGGGGCTGACCGAAGCCGGCATGGGCAGCAAGGGCATCGTAGCCTCCACCGCCGCCATGGGCGTACTGCTGCAGCAAGGCATCGGCGATACGATTCGCGTGTCCTTGACGCCTGAACCCGGCGGCGACCGCACCCAAGAGGTGATCGTCGCCCAGGAAATACTGCAGACCATGGGGCTGCGCGCATTTACTCCCATGGTGATCGCCTGCCCCGGCTGCGGCCGCACCACCAGCACGTATTTCCAAGAACTGGCGCAGAAGATCCAGAGCCACATCCGCCACCGCATGCCGGAGTGGCGCAAACGGCACTCGGGCGTCGAAGACATGTCGGTCGCGGTCATGGGCTGCGTGGTCAACGGTCCGGGCGAGAGCAAGCACGCGAACATCGGCATCAGCCTGCCCGGCACGGGTGAAAACCCGGTCGCCCCGGTCTACGAAGACGGCGCAAAAACGGTCACTCTCAAAGGCGATCGGATTGCCGAAGAGTTCCAGGATCTGGTCGAGCGCTACATCGAACGGACGTATACCAGAAACCCGTGAAGGAACTGTCCTCCAGGAAATGCGTACCTTGCGAGGGCGGTGTGCCGCCGCTGACGCCGGCCCAGGCAAAGCTGTTGCGCAAGCAGTTGCATGACGATTGGCAGATCGCCGACGATTCCAAGAGCCTGAAGCGCTCGCTCGAGTTCAAAGATTTCTATCGCACCATGAGCTTCGTCAACGCGCTGGCGCACATTGCCAATATCGAAGACCATCATCCGGACTTGCAACTGGGCTACAACTACTGCCACGTCACCTATCTCGACGCATTCCATCGGCGGGCTGTCCGAGAACGATTTCATCTGCGCGGCCAAGCTCGATATGATTATCTAGGCGCTACGCGCCAATTTACGCTAAACCGGGTCGATCCTCGCATCCGCTTTTAGAAATGACGGGCAGATCGCCGGTCAGGCCCAGGGCCCGCTGCGCCAAGCCGCGCTTGACGAACGGCAGCTTGTCGGCCGCGTTCAAACCCGCGGAGCGCAATGCCGTGCTCAAGGGATCGGCGTTCGAGAACAACCGCTCCAGGCCGTCCAAGGCGGCGGCGGCCAGCAGGTTCTCGCTGCGCCGCCGCCGCTCATAGCGCCGCAGCAGCTTGTGCTCGCCGAAATAGCCGCTGGCTCCCGCCTGCCCAAGCACATCGGCGAGCGCGGCGCAGTCCAGCAGCCCCAAATTCAAACCCTGACCGGCCAGAGGATGCACCACGTGCGCCGCATCGCCGAGCAGCACGGCGCGCGGCCGTGCGTATTCCAAAGCATATTGCAGCTTGAGCGGAAAACTCGCCAACGGCGTCGACAGTTCGCACTCTCCCAGGACCGCGCCGCTCGCCGCGGTCGACGGCGGCACCGAAAGCCTCGGCGTCCAGCGTCGCTCAAGCGGGCTGCCTCCGCAAGCGCCGCACTCCACACGATGGATGACCGCCCATCCGGCAGCGGCAGCAGCGCAAGAGGGCCTGGCTCGAGGAATCGCTGCCACGCGGTGTTGGCGTGGGGCTTGGCGGTGCGCACATGCGCGACCAGCGCATCTTGACGGTAGCTATGGCCGGCGGTTTCGATGCCGAGCAGCTCTCGGGTCTTGGACTCCGGTCCATCCGCGGCGATCAACAGCTGGCTGCGCAGCGTCCGACCATCACTCAAGGTGATCGAGACATCCGCATCGCCGACGGCCAGCCTTTCGAGCCCGGCCTCGAGCAGCACGGTGCCGGCGGACCGCGCGGCTTGCAGACACTGCCATTGCAAGTGCGTGCCCGTCGACGATGAATCCGAGATTCGGCTCGCCGATTTCCGCGCTGTCGAAGCTCAAGGATCCCTTCCCGTGCGGCTCACCGCCGGCATCCCAGACGCACATGCGCTCATACGCGAACACGCGCGACGCGGGCATCGAATCCCAAACACCGCACGCCTCGAGCAACCGCTCCGATGCGCGGCTCAGGGCAAACACCCGCAGATCCCAATCGGCGTGCGCCGCCGCCGGAGCCGCAAAGCGATCGGCAATGATGGCCACGCGCCCCGGCGCGCTCAATTTACGCGCCACGAGCAGACTCGCCATGACCGCGCCGATGACACCGGCCCCCACGATGATCACATCGAAGTCGCGAGCTGGGGCCGCGCTCATCGCAGCGCGACGCCTCGCGCCAACTTCGGCACGCGGGCACCGGCGCCGGCGCCCGTACTCAAGCGGGACAGTGCCGCCTTCGCCGGCGGCAGCAGGTCGAAGGCCAAGAGTCCGACATTGCGCAGCCGCTGCACCACTCTCGACGGACTCGCGAACATCCGCACCAGACCGTCGGTGAACGCAATGACGCCGCCGCGGTCCGCCGCGCGCCACGCGTCATACTCGGCCAGCAAACTCGCGGCGCCGGCGTCGAAGTCAGGTGCATGGCGGCGCTCGGCGATCAGCTCGGCCAAACTCGCAACGTCGCGCAGTCCCAAGTTGAACCCCATGCCGGCAACCGGGTGCAGCCCTTGTGCCGCATTGCCGACGATGACACAACGCCCCGCGCTGGTGCGCGCCGCACGAGTGAGCGACAGCGGGTATGCGGTCCGGCGACCGACCTTGAGAAAGCGCCCGAGGCGAAAACCGAAGCGGCGCTGCACCTCGGCGAGAAACTCCTGATCCGACCACGCCATGGCCGATGCGGCGGCGGCCGTACTCAGGGTCAACACCAGGGCGCATCGGCCGCCTTCGAGCGGCAGCAACGCCAGCGGTCCGCTGCCGGTAAATCTCTCGTAAGCCACCCCATCGTGAAATCGCTGCGGCAACACCGTGGTGATGATCGCGGTCTGCTCATAGTCGCGGGATTGCGCTTCGATGCCGAAGGCGCCGCGCACGGCCGATTGCGCGCCGTCGGCCGCAACCACCAACTTGGTATCGAGCGTCATGGCGACGCCGTCCCGAGTGATCTCGAGCCTGACTGCGTGCTCACCCGCCGCGACCTGCGACACCTGCGCCGGGCAAAAGATATCGACATTGGCGCTTACCCGAAGAGGCGGCCACAGCGCCGCCCCCAGCGCGCGATTGGGCACCACGTAGCCCATCGCCGTCAGGCCCTGTTCGGCCGCATCGATGCGCGCGAAACCGAATCGGCCCTGGTCCGACACGTGAATTTTGCGTATCGGCGTCGCCAGCGACGACACGCCGGGCCATACGCCGAGAGTCTCCAGGATGCGGCGGCTGCCGTTCGACAACGCCGTGGTGCGCTCATCGAAGCTGGGCTGCGTGGCGGAATCGTGCGCAACGGCTTCGATGAGCGCGACCTTCAGCCCCAACGGCGCCAATGCGGCGGCGAGGCTGGCGCCGACCATGCCGCCGCCCACGATGGCGATGTCGAATGCCGGGGACATCGCGGGGGCCGTCATGCGGCCTGCACCAGTGATTCGATCTCTTCCGGGGCTTTCTCCAGAGCAGCCGTCAGCACCTCCGGCGCGTGTGCGGTCACCAGCACCTCATCTTCGATGCGCACGCCGATGTTCCAAAATTCCTTCGGCACCAGCGGCGACGGTCGAATGTAGATACCCGGCTCGACGGTCAGCAGCATCCCCGGCTCCAATACCCGCCACTCGCCGCCGACTTTGTAGTCGCCGACGTCATGGACATCGAGACCCAGCCAATGTCCGGTTCGATGACTGAAGAACCGCAGGTACTCCTGATCCTTGATGAGCGAGGCGACCTTGCCCTTGAGCAGGCCCAGCTTGACCAGACCCTGGGTGATCACGCGCACCGCCGCCTCATGCGGATGATTCCAATGATTTCCGGAGCGCACCTTGTCGATGGCGGCGAGCTGAGCCTCCAGCACGATGTCGTAGACCGCACGTTGGGGCGGCGTGAACCGGCCGCCGATCGGAAACGTGCGCGTGATATCCGAGGCGTAGTAATCGTGCTCGCATCCCGCGTCGAGCAGCAGCAGATCGCCGTCGCACAGCGGCTGATCGTTGTCGCGGTAATGCATGACACAGGCATTGGCACCGCCTCCGACGATGGGGTAGTAGGACATATCCGCGTTGTGCGAACGGAATTCGTGCAGCACCTCGGCCATGACCTCGTACTCCATTCGCCCGGGACGCGCAAAGCGCATCGCGCGGCGGTGAGCGCCCACGGCGATCTGCGCGGCGCGCCGCAGACTGTCGGCTTCGGCACGGCTCTTGTAAAGGCGCATATCGTCGAGCACATGCCGGAGCGCAACAAACTCGTGGGCTGCGGTCCCCTGCCGTGCCTGCACCCGCAACCCATTGACCCAGCTCAGGACGTGAGCATCGAACTCCGGGTGGGTACCCATGGAGTAGTAGACCTGCGAGCGAGTTTCCATCAAGCCGGGCAGGATTTCATCGATGTCGGCGATCGGAAAAGCGTCATCCGCTCCATAACGTTCGACGGCGCCGTCGGTTCCGGCGCGCGCCCCGTCCCAGGATTCGCGCACGGCGTCGTGCTCACGGACGAACAACAGGTACTCTGCCTGGGGACGGCCGGGTACCAGCACCGCGACGGCGTCCGGTTCCGGGAATCCGCTGAGATAGTGGAAGTGGCTGTCTTGCCGATAGGCGTACTCGATGTCGCCGTTGCGATGGCGCACCGGCGCCGCCGGCAGGATCGCGATGGCATCCTTGCCGATCATGCGCATGAATTGGCGCCGCCGGCGCGCAAACTCCTTTCGGTCCACGCCTCTGCTCAATGCAGCCGCTGCTGCGCCGGATAGACCTGCCGGCGAAGCGGCAGCAATTCTTCGAACACGACCTGGGCCGCCACCCGAATGAACTCGACCAGCTCCGCATAAGCCTGTTCATTGGATTCATCAGCCGCGGCATCATCACCGGTGGCCCGCGAGATCTCGGTGAAATCACGCACGATCTCTCCGACGTCGCCGTTCAGCGCCTCGAGATCGGAAATATGTCCAGTTCCCAGGCCATAGAGAAACCCGGTGCACCACAGGGCCAGTGCATTGGCACGGCCGTTGAGGGGCGATTCATCGTCCGGCAGCAAGGGCTCGAACTCCATTCCCTGCTCGCCAAAGGACGTCGCGGTGGCCGTGAACACCCGTTCTATCATGGCAGCCGATTCATCGGAGAGCGCCGCGCCATCGGGAAGGATCTCATTGACCCAGTCTTGCATCTTGTAGGGCGACATCGAGCACAGCGCGCCGCACAACGAGCCATGCGCCTCGGCGGCATCGGCGAGGCTCCCGGCCATCGCCAAGGCATCCTCAAAATCCGTGAATCGAATGTCGGAGATCATGATTGCGCAATAATACCGCAGGAGGCACCCACGCCGCCCTTTGCATTGCGCTTTTGGGCGCTCTATATTGGCAGCCTATGAACGAAGCCAACCCTAAGTCAGCGGTCGAACTCGAACTGAAGCGGCTGGAGAAGCGGCTCGAAGACCTCATCGCGACCGTCGGTCAGATCAAAGAGGAAAATCGCGCGTTGCGGCAGCGTCAGGAAACCTTGACCTCCGAGCGCGCCAACCTGCTACAGAAGAACGAACAGGTTCGCGCGCGGGTCGAAGCGATGATCGGCCGGTTGAAATCGATGGAACAGGCGTGAGCGACAATCAAGCGCGGGTCAGCGTGCGGATACTCGAGAAGGAGTACCACATTACCTGTCCGATCGAAGAGCGCTCCGACCTATTGGACTCGGCCGAGTTCTTGAACATGAAAATGCGCGAGATCCGCGACAGCGGGAAGGTCGTCGGTCTGGACCGCATTGCGGTAATCGCCGCGCTCAATATGGCAAACGAACTGCTTCGGTTCCGCAATCGTGACAGCAATCTCGAATCCGACGTAGGCGGGCGCTTGCGAATCCTGCGCGAGCGCGTAGAGTCGGCTTTGGAGAAGGGCCGGCAACTCGAGCTGTGAGCCGCCTGTAGGAGGATGCTCATCGGAGGCGCCCACGAGGCAAGCCCGCATGCTACCCTTCTCCCGACGATTAAGTTTGGCGCTGCCTGCGGTGTTCGATGCGGATCGGGTTACCTCTCGACCCTAAGTTTTAAAACCCCAGGGGCCATTGCTTGCTGGCAACATTGTGCAAGTCCGCCTCGAGCGGAAAGCCTTAAGTGCCGCAGTAAGCCCCACCTGTTGCTCAGGTCGGGAGCAACGGTCCAAAACGGCATCTGCGGGTAGCGCCATCTCCATTCGATGAAAGCAAGCTTACGTAAACACCTACGCGCGGCGCGGCGCTCCCTGAGCGCTGCCGATCATGGTTACCGCTCGGGGCTCGCGGCCAAGGCCGTCGCCCGACTGCCCATGTTCAGAACCGGCAAGCGCATCGCGCTTTATCTACCCTTCGACCGAGAGACGGACACCTCTGCCTTGATCGCCGCGGCGCGCCGCCGCGGCGTGCGCTTGTTCGTGCCGGTCATCGTCGATCGGCGGCATAGTCGAATACGCTTCTATCCGTTCGGGGGTAAGACTCGACGCGGCGTATTCGGGATCGCCGTCCCCTCGTCGCTGGCTCGCCCCACCCCGTCTCGATGGATGAATCTCATCGTCATACCCTTGGTGGGCGTCGATGCCGCGGGCCGGCGATTGGGCATGGGCGGCGGATTCTATGATCGAGCGCTGGAGTTCCGCCGCCGCCGGCGCCACTGGCGGGGTCCGCACCTGGTCGGACTCGCGTTCGACTGTCAGCGGACCGACTCGTGCTTCGCCGAACCCTGGGACTTGCGCGTGGATTCGCTGGCGACGGAATCGGGACTGCACCACTACTCGAAAGGTACACCATGAACCATTGGCTGCTGAAATCGGAACCGGACAGCTTCAGTATCGATGCGCTGAAGCTCGCACCCAGACAAACGACGGCGTGGGATGGAGTGCGCAATTTCCAGGCGCGCAACATGCTGCGGGACTCCATGAAGAAGGGCGATCAGGCATTCTTCTATCACTCCAGCTGCGATGTTCCCGGCATAGCCGGCATCGTCAGCATCGTGAAGGAAGGCTATCCGGATGAGACCGCCTTCGATTCCAAGCATCATCACTACGATGCCGACTCCAAGCGGGACGCGCCTCGCTGGTTCGTCGTGGATGTGAAGTTGGTGCGCAAGTTCGAGCGCATCATCACGCTCGATGAGTTGCGGCAGCACGCGGCGAAGACCCTGAAGGATTTCGTTCTACTGCGCCGTGGGAATCGTCTGTCGGTGATGCCGGTGGCGCAGAAGGAGTGGGATTTCGTTCTCACTCTCGAGTGATGTCTTTGAGTGACGACGCTCACATCGCTACCACATAAGCGAGGAAGAAACGCGACGGCGCTTGTAAATTAATTATTCGTGTATATACTCGGACCCCGGACTAACCCGATAACGGAGTTTCTATCATGGCAGCGAAAGCAAAGAAGGCGAAGAAGAAGGTAGCGAAGAAAAAGGCCGCTAAGAAAAAGTAAGCCTTCGAAAGTAATCAACTGTGCCCGCGTAAGCGGGCACAGTTGTTTCTGAGGGTAGGAAAAACTCTGATGTCAGTGGAAAAGAAACGCCGCGCAGCCGAAGCCGCTCTTGCTTACATCGAAGCCGGCATGGTGCTCGGCGTGGGCACCGGCTCCACGGTGGCCCAGCTCATAGAAGTGCTGAAAGACCGTAAAATACAGCTCGATGGCGCTGTCTCGAGTTCGCGCCAAACCTCGCAGGCCTTGGCCGAAGCGCGCATTCCGGAACTGGATCTCAATTCGGCGGGCGACCTCACCCTCTACATCGACGGCGCCGATGAGGCGACCGCCGATGGCATGCTCATCAAGGGCGGAGGCGCCGCCCTCACCCGCGAAAAGGTCGTCGCCGCAGCTTCGGCGAAATTCGTCTGCATCATCGACGACACCAAGCTGGTCGAGGTGCTGGGCAAGTTCCCTCTGCCGGTCGAAGTGATACCGATGGCGCGCTCCTATGTCGCGCGCCAACTCGTGAAGATGGGCGGGCAGCCGGTGTGGCGTGAAGGCGTCGTCACCGACAACGGCAATGTCATCCTGGACGTCCACCACCTGCGGCTCGAACGACCCGGCGGCCTTCGAATCCGCCGTGAATCAAATCGCGGGAGTGGTGACGGTGGGGCTATTCGCCCTGCGCCGCGCCGACATCCTGATCGTGGCGGGCAATGAGGGCGTAAAGACCCTGATTTGCGCCTAGATTTCCAGGCGGGTCCCGATTTCAACCACCCGGCTGGGCGGCAGACCGTAATAGTCGGCGATCACCTGAGCACTCCGCGCCATCTGCATGAACGCTCTACGCCGCAACGGGGGTAGATCCGAACGCTGTCCCGGGAGCAATTCTTCGCGGCTCAGGAAGAAAGTCGTCAACTCGGGTTCGTAAGGCACGCCTCGAGCTTCAGCCTCTCGCAAGATCTCCGTGATGTTCGGCTTCTCCATGAACCCGATCTGCGCCACCACCCGCACGATGCCCTCGCATACCGGGGTGACCGTCAAGCGCTTGGAGGAAGCGATACGCGGCTGCTCGCGGGTCACCACCGTCAACAGGACCACCCGCTCATGTATCACGCGGTTGAACTTGATGTTGTTGAGCAGCGCGCGCGGGATGCCCGACGCCTTCGGGTCCAGGAAGATGGCCGTACCCGTCACCCGCACCGGCGGATCGCGCTTCAATTCGTCCAGGAAATCGCGCACCGGCTTCTGTTCGCGCAACAGGCGCGCCATGACCGAGGCACGCCCGCTCTGCCAGGTCTGCATCAGCCAATAAATGATCAGCCCGGACGTCAGCGGCAACCAGCCGCCCTCCTCGAGTTTGGTCAGATTGGCCAGCAAGAAGCCGATGTCGACGATGAATAGCAGCGACAGACCCGATGCGCAGCGCCCGGCTGTCCTTACCCGTCCGTGATTTGATCAGACTCAACGTCAACGGAGTCACGATGGTCATGGCGCCGGAGACGGCCAGACCGTAGGCGCCGGCGAATGCCGCCGAACTGCCGAACCCGATCACCAACGCCAGCGCGGCGACCATCAAGATCCAATTCATGGTCGGCACGTAGATCTGGCCCGCGTGTTCGGCGGACGAATGCTCCACTCGCAGGCGCGGCAGCAACCCCAAGCTCACGGCCTGCGTGGTCACCGAGAAGACGCCCGAGATCACCGCCTGCGATGCGATGACGGTCGCCGCGGTCGCAATGATGACCAGCAGCCACAACGACCACTGAGGCGCCATCAAGTAAAAGGGATTGCTGATGGCCGCGGGGTTCTCGATCAGCATCGCGCCTTGACCGAAGTAATTGATGACCAGCGCCGGCATCACGATGCAAATCCAGCCGAGGCGAATGGGTGCTTTGCCGAAATGACCCATGTCGGCGTACAGGGCTTCGCCCCCGGTGACCGTCAAGAAGACGCCGGCAAGCACGGCGAGCGAACTGATCTGGTGTTGCATCAACAACCGTATTGCGCGTGACGGATCGAGAGCGAGAAGCACCCCCGGCTCGCGCACGATCCAGCCGGCGCCCATCACCGCCAAGATCACGAACCAGCCCAGCATCACGGGACCGAATACCTTGCCGACCGAGCCCGTGCCGTGGCGTTGAATCAGGAACAACCCCACCAGCACCACCACGGTGATCGGCAGAATCGGAATCTGCGCATCCGGCGCCGCCACATGCAGACCTTCCACTGCGCTCAACACCGAAATCGCCGGCGTAATGGCGCCGTCCGCAAAGAACAGCGATGCGCCCAGGATCCCCAGCAACCCATACGCCTTGCGGCGCGGACTTTCGCGCGCGGTATTGATCACCAATGCGGTCAGCGCCAGCACCCCGCCTTCGCCCTTGTTGTCGGCGTTCAATACCACGGTGACATATTTGAGCAGGATGACCAGCACCAAGGACCAGAAAATCAGCGATAGCACGCCGAGTACATGTTCCGGTGTGACGTCGATGCCGGGACCGGTGAAACAGGCCGACATCGCGTAGAGAGGACTGGTGCCGATGTCGCCGAACACGACGCCGAGCGCCGCAAGCGCCATTGGCGCGAGCCGTCCACCCGAGTTGCGTTCGCCCGACATGTGTTACCCGTGCTTAAAATAAAGGGCCCACTGCTGGGCCCCTGTTTTGGCTGGGGGACTAGGATTCGAACCTAGGTAAACGGTGTCAGAGACCGTTGTCCTACCGCTAGACGATCCCCCAAATTTTCTTCGATGCGCTACGCGCGGATCTACGGGGTCGAGGTGCATTGCGCTGCGCTCTCCCTGCTTCGCGCAAGCCCTGGGTGACCTTCCGTGGCCACCCGCGGGACACATGCGTCCCGCCCTGGTCACCCGTTCGGCGCATACGTCGAACCCATCCGAAAGGCTCGCTGCGTGAGCAGCGAACCACCGTTTAGCGTTTGGAGAACTGCGTGCCGCGACGCGCCTTGCGGCGACCGACTTTCTTGCGCTCGACTTCACGTGCGTCGCGGGTGACGAAACCCGCCTTGCGCAAGGGCGACCGCAGAGTCTCATCGTAAGCCATGAGCGCGCGCGTAATGCCGTGCCGAATCGCACCGGCTTGACCGGTGATTCCGCCGCCCTCGACGTGCGCATCGACATCGAATTTTCCGTCGAGCTGTACCGCGCCGAAAGGCTGCTGCACGATCATGCGGCCGGTTTCCCTGCCGAAGAACTCATCGAGAGTCCGGCCATTGATCGATACCTGACCCGTGCCTTGACGCAGGTAAACCCGCGCGCTCGACGTCTTGCGGCGGCCGGTGCCGTAAAAGGAATTGACGGCTGTCTTTGATGCCATTGTAATCTGTCCTCGAGAACTCTTAAATTTCCAGCGCTTTGGGCTGCTGTGCTTGGTGGGGATGCTCGTTGCCGCCGAACACATGGAGCTTCTTGTACATGCGCCGTCCCAGCGGGCCCTTCGGCAGCATACCCTTCACTGCGAACTCGATCGCGCGCTCCGGATGCTCCTTCAGCAGCTTGTCGAGCGAAATACTCTTCAAGTTGCCGACATAGCCCGTGTGCTGGTGGTAAAACTTGTCCGTCAGCTTCGCGCCCGTGACGCGCACCGTGCCCGCGTTGATGACCACGATATGATCGCCAAGGTCTTGATGCGGCGCATAATTCGGCTTGTGCTTGCCCTTCAAACGATGCGCGATCTCCGAGGCCAGTCGACCCAGAGTTTTGCCTGCCGCGTCGACCAGGAACCAGTCGCCACGGGTTTCTTCAGGCTTGGAAAATACGGTATACATGAAAATACTCAGCTGGTTCAGGTCGTTAACGAAAGGCGCGAAAGTGTACAGAACGCGGGGCCGAGATGCCAGCCCCGCGCCACGTAATAGCACCTATAATATAGTGTCCCTCATGAATACCCGCCGTTTCAGCCTAATTGATATCTGCGTAGGCGAAATAGACAAGGCAATCAAAGTCTTAGCCGCACCTGCCCGGTCGTTTCGTGAGGCGCCGGCCGCCCCGGAGGGCGAAACGCTGCCGCCGGCGCAGCGTGTCGAGTCAGCCCGCCTCATGCGGGTCAACCACTCCGGGGAGGTGGCCGCACAGGCCCTGTACCAAGGACAGGCGCTAACCTCACGCGATACCGCCGTTTCGGCCGCCATGCGCCAGGCCGCGGCCGAGGAAATCGATCATCTTGCCTGGTGCGAGCGCCGTTTGCGCGAACTCAACGGCCGTACCAGCATCCTCAACCCGCTGTGGTACGCCGGTTCTTTCGCGATCGGCGCCTTCGCGGGGGCGCTGGGGCGCGGCACCGGCCTCGGGTTCGTCGCCGAGACCGAACGGCAGGTGGAATCGCACTTGCGCGGCCATCTGGAACGCTTGGGGACGGCCGATCCGCGCAGCCGTGCCATCCTCGAACGGATGACGCACGATGAGATGCAACATGGCGCCCAGGCAACCTCGCTCGGAGGCCGAAGAGCTGCCGTTTCCGGTGGGGGCGGCGATGCGTTTGACTGCCCGGCTCATGACCCAGGGTTCGTATTGGCTATAGCCTCAACCCGTTAGTGCTTGCGATTCCGGGACTTATGTAATAAAACGTGCGCCAGCATTTGCGTTTAACAGACGACAAAAACAGGGAGAGACCATGGAAGAAGGGGCAAAAGCC
Organism: uncultured Gammaproteobacteria bacterium; assembly: GCA_963779985.1. Lineage (GTDB taxonomy): Bacteria > Pseudomonadota > Gammaproteobacteria > Steroidobacterales > Steroidobacteraceae > Bog-1198. The sequence continues at coordinate 25,110 of CAVZZW010000003.1, read as the reverse complement.
TTAAGCGATATCCCAGCGATCAATCGTTTCTTGAGCTACTGCCGGATTCGGACAGTCCCTTCCAAGACCGTGATCATCCACGCCGGCGATTTGCCGGACATTTTGTACTACATCATCTCGGGCTCGGTCGAAGTCATGATCGAAGACGAAGATGGCAACGAAATGGTGCTGGCGTATCTCAATAAGGGCCAGTTCTTTGGAGAGATGGGATTGTTCTACGAACAGCCCACCCGCAGCGCCTGGGTGCGCACCCGCCAACAGTCCGAACTCGCTGAAATGACCTATCCGCGCTTTCGGCAAATCGCCGCCGAAAGTCCCGGGTTGATCTTCGAGTTGGCCACTCAGTTGGCGACGCGCCTCGACCGCACCAATCGCAAATTGGGCGACCTCGCTTTCGTCGACGTCACCGGCCGTGTGGCCCACGCCATCATGGATCTATGCGGCGAACCGGATGCGATGACGCATCCCGAGGGCATGCAGATCAAGGTGAGCCGGCAGGAGCTTTCCCGCCTGGTGGGCTGCTCGCGCGAGATGGCGGGGCGCGTGCTCAAGGTACTGGAAGAGCAAGGCCTGCTGCGCGCGACCGGGAAAACCATCGTCGTATTCAATGCCCGCCCGAAGGTGAAGACCCGGCCGCTGATCGTCCCGGTAAAAGCCGGTGCGGGCGGCGGCGCGTCCACCAAGAGCGCGCGTCCCGAATCGCACGACGATGATGACGATGATGATGAGGACGACGACGAATAACGTCCCGGGCCGACTACGTTAGTCACAGAGACGGATTTTGGCCGGCTGGCGGGAGACACACCCACCGAAAGGATAAGCAGCCGAAGGCCACGTCAAGGCAGCAGTGGCCTTCGGCTGCTTATCCTTCCCGGCGGGTGTTCCAACCAGTCGATATCCCGGTACCGAGATACTGAGGAAAGTTCGTCGGACCTTCTTGTTCTGGTGGGTGACGCCAATCGGTACAAGTGAATTGCCTGGGGCAATTCAAGCCGGGCACATTACCGCGCCAACGCCCTAGGCTGACTTCCTGCCGACGTCGATCTGCGCGCGCATCGCCTTGATAGTGCCTGCGTAGTCGGCGCTGCCGAAGATGGCGGAGCCGGAGACGAACGTGTCCGCGCCGGCCCTGGCAATCTCAGCGGCATTCTCGACTTTGACGCCACCGTCGATTTCCAACCGTATGTCGCGTTTGGCGGCATCGATGCGCGCCCGCGCCTCGATGAGTTTATGCAGAGCCTGCGGGATGAACTTCTGGCCGCCGAAGCCCGGATTGACCGACATCACCAGAATGAGATCGATCTTGTCGATGACGTAGTCCAGCCAGTTCAACGGCGTCGCCGGATTGAACACCAGGCCCGGTTTGCAGCCCGAATCCCGAATGAGCTGAATCGTGCGGTCCACGTGCTGGGTCGCTTCCGGATGAAAGCTGATGTAGCTCGCACCGGCTTTCGCGAATTCCGGCACCAGTTGATCCACCGGCGAAATCATCAGATGCACGTCGATGGGCGCGACGATTCCCGCCTTGCGCAAGGCCTCGCAAACCAGCGGCCCGATGGTGAGATTGGGCACATAGTGATTGTCCATGACATCGAAGTGGATCCAGTCGGCGCCGGCGGCGAGTACCGCGTTGACTTCATCCCCCAAACGGGCGAAATCGGCGGACAGAATCGAGGGTGAAATAATGATCGTCATCGTCGCTCCTTCATCGCATGCCGCGCGCCGCGCGTATCCCCTCGTAGGCTTCCTGGATGCGCTGAGTCTTCTCTTTTGCCATTTGCGCCATCGACTCGGGCAGACCGTTGGCCACCAGCTTATCAGGATGATGGCGGCTCATTTGACGCCGATACGCCTTGGTGACTTCTTGATCGGGGATCTCGGCGATCGACTTCTAGTTCCGCATAGCACTCTGCCAGCGATCCGACGCCGGCGGCGGAGCGGCCCGCGGAGGCGCCGTGCGTTCGCTGCCGGGCCCGCAACGCCGCCTCCATGTACGCGAATTCGAGCCCGGCCATGCCGAGCCGCTCGGCCACCCGCGTCAAAATCGCCCGCGCGGGCGGCGCCATGCCGTTGCCCGCGAGCGCCGCGCGCAGCTGTAATTCCATGAAGGCGCGCAGCAGGTCGTAGCGCTGCCCGCATGCCTCGCGCAGCCGCTCGACCCCGAGTTCGGCGTCATATGAGGCCGATTTGCCGGCCCGGAAGCAGGCGATGGCAATGCTGATCTCGGGAGCGCCCAGCCTCATCTCGTTCATGAGACGCCGCGCCGCATCGATCTCGGCCTCGCTCACTCGGCCATCGGATTTCGCGACGTGCCCCATGAACTCGAAGGTGGTGCGGAAGAATTCGTCGGAAATCGATATCGAACCGGCTCCGCTCGCGGCGCCGCCCGCACCGCCCAGGGCTCCGCTCTGCTCGATCAATTGCCCGATGAGGGCGCCGACCACGGCTCCCCACACGCTGTGGGTGGTCATCAGACCGATCACCCCCCCCAAAAATGCACCTTTCCAACTCATTCGCGTTGACCTATCCGCCTTGTCCCGCCACAATCGCCGGCCTTCCACTCCCTTAATGGTAGCAGTCGGCAGGCCGCCCACGCATGCAACAGGTTTCGCAATCGGCACCGCTTTTCGAGTCGCATTTACGCGGTCTGAAGAAGATTCATCAAGGCAAGGTGCGTGATATCTACGATGTGGATGCCGATCATCTGCTGATCGTCACGACCGATCGTCTGTCGGCTTTCGACGTCGTTCTGCCGGACCCGATCCCGTTCAAGGGCGAGGTTCTGACGCAAATCTCGTTGTTCTGGTTTGCGAAGACGCAGCACATGGTAGCCAATCATCTCTCCACGCTGAAGGTGGAGGATGTCATCGACGACAGCCGGGAACGCGCGCAGTTGGCCGGACGAGCCATGGTCGTGAAGAAGCTCAAACCCCTGCCCATCGAAGCCGTCGTGCGCGGCTATCTGATCGGCTCGGGCTACAAGGACTACAAGGCCCACGGTTCGGTATGCGGTATCGCGCTGCCCGACGGATTGCAGATGGCGGACGCTTTGCCTGACACCGCTGTTTACCCCGGCGTCCAAAGCCCCCGCGGGCTCTCATGACGAGAACATCGACTTCGACGCCATGGTGAGCCTGGTCGGGCGCGAATACGCCGACGACGTGCGGCGCATCGCACTCGACATCTATCGATTTGCCGCAGAGCATGCACGCGCGCGCCAGATCATCATCGCCGACACCAAATTCGAATTTGGCATCGACAAGGCCGGACGCCTCATGCTCATCGACGAAGCGCTGACCCCGGATTCTTCGCGTTTCTGGCCGATGGCATCCTATAAGCCCGGAATCAGCCCGCCGAGTTTCGACAAGCAATTCGTGCGCGATTACTTGGAATCCCTGCGCTGGAACAAGAAGCCGCCGGCACCGCATCTGCCGGCGGATGTCGTGATGCGCACCAGCGACAACTATCGAGAGGCGCTCCGGCTCCTGACCGCGTAAAGTCCCCTCCATGCACAGCTGGTTGGAACGCCTGGAAGACGGATTGTTTCAGAAGTCGCGCAGCATGGGGCCGCCCTGGGGGCCTACACTGCGCTGGCTGCGCTACCCGGCGGCGCTGATCCGCGACTGGCTGCGCGGTGAGATCAGCGTTCGGGCGATGAGCCTGGCCTACACCACTCTGCTGTCTCTCGTGCCGCTGATGGTGTTCAGCTTTGCGATACTCAAGGGCATCGGCGCGCGGGGCGACCTGCGGTTCATCGTTCACGAATTCTTCCGCCCCATGGGCAACGCGGCTACGGAGCTGACCGAGACCGTGATGCAATTCGTCGCGAACATGCGCGGCGAATTGCTCGGCGCGATCGGACTGGTATTTCTCGTGTACACCGTGATCACCACGATTCAGAAAGTCGAATCGAGCTTCAACTTGGTATGGCGAGTCGAGCGCGCGCGGAGTTTTGGCCGCCGTTTCGCCGAATATTTGAGCGTCATGATCCTGGGGCCCATCCTGCTCGCGGTGGCCATCGGACTCCTTGGATCCGCGCAGCACAGTCCGTTCGCGCAGCGGCTGCACGCCGTTGCGCCGCTTAGCGGCGGTCTTGGACGTGCTGGGGAGCATCGTGCCTTATGCCATCGTCACCGCCGTATTCACGTTCATGTACACATTCATCCCCAACACCCGCGTGCAGTTTCGCTCCGCGCTCATCGGCGGCGTGACCGCCGGCATCATCTGGGCTCTGGTCGGCAAGGTGTTCACCGCCGTCATTCTGTATTCCTCCCAGTTGGTCGCGGTCTACACCGGTTTCGCCATCGTGCTGACGACGCTGATCTGGGTGTACTTGAGCTGGCTCATATTACTGATCGGCGCGCAGCTCGCGTTCTACCTGCAATTCCCGCAATACTTGCGCCATGGTCAGGAGGCCATCGAACTGACCGGCAGGGATAGCGAGCTGGCGGGCCTCGCAATCATGTACCTGATCGGGCGCGACTACGCAGCCGGCCGGTCAAATTGGAACGCCGGCCGGCTCGCGGAAGAACTCGACGTCCCCAGCAGTGCGCTTGCGCCCGTACTCGCGCGCCTGGAGCGCGCCGGGTTGATCCTGGCCACGGAAAAGGAGTCGTACGTTCCCGGCCGCAATCCCGACGGCATCCTGCTCACCGCCATCGTGGATGCCGTGCGCTCCTTGCAAATCGGCCGGTTGAGACTCGAGGTGCGCGGGGTAGCCGCCGCGGCGGAGGTAATGCGCGAGATGGAGACGGCCTTGCGCGAGCGCCTCGGGACTCGATCGCTCGAGGATTTGATCGCGGCAGCAACTTGAGCCGCGTGCGCATTCATTCGCCGGCGATGGTCATTTCCTGCAGCAAGATCGACCCCACGCGCGTGCCGCCGCGCACGTCGACATCATCGCCCACGGCCGCTATGCCCTTGAGCATTTCGCGCAAGTTTCCGGCAATGGTGATCTCGGCCACCGGATACTGAATCGAGCCGTTCTCGACCCAGAAACCTGCCGCGCCGCGCGAATAATCGCCGGTCACCATGTTGACGCCCTGCCCCATCAGTTCGGTCACCAGAAGTCCGGTGCCGAGCTGCGACAGCAAAGCGTCCATGCCGCCGGCGAGGGTTGGCGCGACCAGAAGATTGTGGGCGCCTCCCGCATTGCCGGTGGTGGTCAGTCCGAGCTTGCGCGCCGAGTAACTGGAAAGAATGTAGCCCGTCAGAATACCGTCGGCGACCAGATCGCGGTCCCGGGTCGCCACACCCTCGTCATCGAAGGGCGCACTGCCCATGGCCTTCGGGATATGCGGCCGCTCGGTAATCGAGAATCCGGGGGGAAACACTCGTTGTCCCGCAAAGTTCAGCAGGAACGAGGATTGGCGGTACTGGCTGCTGCCGCGGATCGCGGCCGCGAAGTGCCCGATCAGACCGCGTGCGATTTCCGGCACGAACAGGACCGGCGCGCGGCGCGTGCTCAAGCGGCGCGGCCCCAGACGGGCAATCGTGCGGCGCGCACTCTCGCGGCCGATGGCCTCCGCCTGCTCCAATTCGCGCCAATCGCGAGAGCTGCTGTACCAGTAATCGCGCTGCATATCTTCGCCGCTGCCGGCGAGCACGACGCAGCTCAGGCTATGCGATGTGGTCGGGTAGCCGCCCACGAAACCGTGAGTATTGCCGTAAACATGCAGGCCCTGGTGCGTACCGAGCGATGCGCCCTCGGAATTATTGATCCGCGCATCGAATTTCAGCGCCGCGGCCTCGCAGGTTTTGGCGATCTCGATGGCCCGGTCCGCGGTGACATTCCACGGATGGGAAAGATCCAGGTCCAACGGCGCACGTGTCATCAGTGCGGCATCGGCAAGCCCCGAGCACGCATCCTCCGCGGTGAATCGGGCGATGCTGCAGGCCTTGGCCACCGTTGCCCGCACCGCATCCAGCGAGAAATCGGCCGTGCTGGCCGATCCCTTGCGCTGCCCGAAATAGACCGTAATGCCCATGCTGCGATCGCGCTGGTGTTCCAGGGTCTCGACCTCCCCCAGTCGCACGCCAACCGAAAGACCCGTATCCTGGCTGACGGCTGCCTCGGCTTGCGAGGCGCCTCGAGCGCGTGCCTCTTCCAGGGCGCGCTCGATGATCGATTCCAAATCCTCTTGACTGAGGCGGATAGGGTTGCTGGATACGGCCATCAATATCTCCAAAACGCACTTCGAGGATTCCAAGCGGCGATTCTACCGGGCTCCAGTGATAGCATGCGCAATATGACGAGAGAGAATGAAACCGACGCTTCGGGCGAGTCCGAGCAGCAGCGCCAGAGCAAGAGCGCGCGTAAGCGCGAGGCCGCTTCCTTGCAAGAACTGGGTGTGAAATTATCGGCCCTGCCCGATCAGGAGATCAAAGCGCTCGACTTGCCGGACAACCTGTTCGTTGCACTGCGTGACTTGCGCCGTCTGCCTTCGCATGGGGCGCAAATCCGGCAGCGGCAGTATATCGGCAAGTTGATGCGCGATATCGACCCGGAACCCGTGCTCGCGAAGCTGGCGGAGCGCAAACAGCGCCATGATCTGGAGATTCGGCATTTCCAACAGATCGAGCGCTGGCGCGACCGGCTGCTGTCGGAACCCGGCACGGGGCTGGATGACTTTGTGCAGGAGTACCCGCAAGCGGACCGGAGCAAATTGGCGAAACTGCTGGAAAAGGCAGAGAAGGAGCGCCTGGAACAGCGCTCGCCCGTCGGCGCGCGGGAGCTTTTTGCGCTTCTGCGCCAGTTGCTCGGATAGGCTTTGGTAGACTAGCGACATGAAAGCCCTGGTCGGAATCATCATGGGATCGTCATCCGACTGGGAGACGATGCAGGGTGCTGCCGATGTGCTCGACTCTCTCGGTATCGCACACGAAGTTCGCGTGGTATCGGCCCATCGCACACCCGACCTGCTGTTTGAATACGCATCGGCGGCGCGCGAACGCGGCCTGAAGGCCATCATTGCGGGTGCGGGCGGCGCCGCGCACTTGCCCGGCATGACCGCCGCCAAGACCTCCGTTCCCGTGTTGGGTGTGCCGGTTCAGTCCAAGGTATTGAATGGCATCGATTCATTGCTGTCGATTGCCCAGATGCCGAGCGGCATCCCGGTCGCCACCTTTGCCATCGGCGCCGCCGGAGCGAAGAATGCCGCCCTGTTCGCGGCCGCGATACTTGCCAATGAATCGGCCGTCATCCGCACGGCCTTGGACGACTTTCGCCGGGCACAGACCGCCGCCGTGCTCGCCAAGCCGGATCCACGCGGATCTTGACCTCATCACGCGTTGGCATCGTCGGGGCCGGTCAACTGGGGCGCATGCTGGCGCTGGCAGGCTATCCCTTAGGGATACATTGCGTGTTCCTCGACCGCAGCGCCTCCTCGCCGGCCGCGCAAGTAGCGCCGATACTCACCGGTGACCTCGAGGACGCGACGCAGCTCGCCGCATTGGCCGCATGCAGCGACGTCCTCACCTTCGACTGGGAAAATATCTCAGGCAAGGCGCTCGCACCGCTCGAGAAACTGACGCAGGTACGCCCGCCGCGGGCGGCACTCGAAGTATCCCAGGACCGCATCGCGGAAAAGGCGCTGTTTTCAAAACTGCGCATCCCGGTTGCCGCGCATACGGCGATCGACGACAAAGAGCAGCTGATCCGCGCAGCCCGCAGACTGGGGTTACCGGGGGTGCTCAAGACCCGGCGCTTGGGCTATGACGGCAAAGGCCAATACGTTTTGCGCGACCCGTCCGAGATCGACACCGCTTGGGCTGCGATCGGCGGACCCGGACTGATCTACGAGAAATTTCAGGATTTTTCGCGCGAAGTATCCATCGTCGGCGCGCGCTCCGCGACAGGTCAAACCGTGTTCTACCCGCTCTCCGCCAACACTCACGGCGGGGGTATCCTGCACTACAGCATTGCGCCGTTCGTCAATCCGGACCTCGAGCGTCGCGCCCGGATCTACCTGAAACGAGTCATGAACGCCCTCGCCTATGTCGGGGTGCTCACGATCGAGTTTTTCGTCGTCAAGGGTCGGTTGATTGCCAATGAAATGGCGCCTCGAGTCCACAACTCCGGGCATTGGACCATCGAAGGCTGCGTAACCAGCCAGTTCGAGAACCATCTGCGCGCGATTTGCGACCTGCCGCTCGGCAGCACCCGCCCCCTGGGGCATACGGCGATGGTCAATTTCCTGGGAAGCATGCCCGACGCCGAGCGGCTCTTGGCCATCGATGGCCTGGCATTCCACGATTATGGAAAGGAGCCGCGTCCCGGGCGCAAACTGGGCCACTGCACCATCCTCAAAGACAGCAAAAAAGAGCGCGATTCGGCTCTCACGGATGCCCTGAAATCGATTCAGTGGACCTGAACCGGTCATTTTACGGGGAGCCGACCAATCCCGTAGACTGTCTGGAGTCATGTACTTAGAACTCTTCAAACTCCATGAACTGCCGTTCCGCCTGAGTCCGGACCCGCAATTCCTGTATTTGAGCAAGCAGCATGCACGCGCCAAGGCGTACATGGAGTCGACGATCTGGTTTACCGACGGCTTCGTCGTGATCACCGGCGAAATCGGCGCCGGCAAGACCACGTTGATCGAGACGTTCTTGCGCGAATTGCAGACCGATGCGGTCGTGGCGCAGATCAATCAGACTCAGCTGTCGCCGACGGCGTTCCTGCAGACCGTCCTGGTGCAATTCGGTTTCTCACCGTTCAACATGAAGAAACCGGAAGTCTTGGCGACGTTGAATCAATTCTTGGTGGAACAGCACATCGCGGGGCGCAAAGTTCTGCTGATCGTCGACGAAGCCCAAAACTTGAGTCACCGCGTGCTCGAAGAGATACGCATGCTGTCGGGCATCGAGACCACCAAGGAGAAGGCCCTGCGCATCATTCTCGCAGGACAACCCGAGCTCAATGACAAGCTCAACTCCCCCGAGCTGGTCCAGCTCACGCAACGCGTGCGCCTGCGATTTCATCTCACCGCCCTCACCAAGGCCGAGACCGTCGCGTACATCGATCATCGTCTCGAAGTAGCCGGCTCGCAGGGACGGCATATTTTCGCAGAGGAGTGCTACGCCACCATTTACAAATACACGGGCGGCGTCCCACGCCTGGTCAACACCCTGTGCGATACCTGCCTGATGGCTGCCTTCGGACGCGACCAGGACACGGTAACGATGGAAGATCTCGAGGCCGCGATTCAGGAGCTGCAGTGGACCGAATTCGCCGCCGGCACCAACCGCATGCGCATTCCCAACTTGGAACACTCGGCGACCCACCCCGGCAGCGGGCATACGGTCGGGCGAATACTGCTGGCGAGCGAGGGCAAAACCGTGGTGGAGCGCGAACTGAAGCCGGGCCGCCTGGTGATCGGCCGAACGGCCGACAACGATTTACAAATCGACAGCAAATTCATCAGCCGCCATCACTGCCAGATCGTCACGCAGGCGGACTCCTGCCTGATCGAGGATCTCAACAGCACCAACGGCATTTATGTCCAGTCCAAGCGCGTTCGACGCTACAACTTGAATGACGGCGACATTGTGCAGGTGGGTCAACATGAAATCATGTATATCGACGAGCGCGTGCCGCGAATGCGCAGTACCGGCGATAACACCGAAACCGACCTTCCCGAGAAGCTGGATCCAACCAACTCGGCCGTCCGGCAGAGTTGAACTGCGCCGAGGTACTAGCTGCGAAGCGTAGAAGGAAACTCGATGTTCTCACCCGAATATTCCCGGCTCAACGCACGATAATCCTTTCGCCGCAGCAGCACGGTCAACGCCGCGATCTCGACGCCGACGCCGATGGCGAAAGCTACCCCGGCGAGCGAGCTGTTCGGATCAAGGTAGAAAAGAAATATCGCCAGTCCGCCGATGGCCATATAGAGATAGGGCAGGCTTTCATAAACAGGGCGAGACAAGCGCATGGATACTACCTCCGTGCGGCCCATGTTAATGCCGATACAGAGCACAAATCCCCCAAATTTGACTTAAAGCACGGTAAATTTGGTGTCCTTGTCGACCCGCTCAGTCCTTGCCAACCAGCAGCTCGGACATGCGCGACAGCCAGGAGTTGCGCCAGCCTTCCACATGGAGCTCCTCACTCTTGGATTTGGGTATTCGCTTGGACTCCGACAGCAGGTCCTTGGGCAGATCGATCTGAAACGTGCCCGTCATTGAATTGTCGACCATGGGAACTCCGTCGTTGAGCCGTTGGTAGCGTGACTTCAGCCTACCGGCTCCCAAGGCCGCTCAGATGAGATCCGGCGCACGTTATTGGCGTCTCCCTCCCTCGAGCGACAGCGTGCGTCGCTACTCAGCGACGCACTGTTCCTTTCTCGACATATGTCGTCTAACCCGCTGACGCTGCGCCATTGCCTCTCGCCAATCGGTCAAATTCACGGTGCCGACATACTAGCCGGTGCCGCCGACGGTCAACGCATCGATGCGCAGCGTGGGCTGGCCGACTCCGACAGGCACCGATTGCCCTTCCTTCCCGCAAGTCCCGACCCCACCGTCCAGCTTCAGGTCGTTGCCGACCATGCTGACCCGCTGCAGGACATCGGGACCGTTGCCGATCAAGGTCGCACCCTTGACCGGCGCACCGATCTTGCCGTTCTCGATCACATAAGCTTCGCTCGCCGAGAACACGAATTTGCCCGAAGTGATGTCGACCTGACCCCCGCCGAAGTTGACGGCGTACAGACCCTTCTCGACCGAAGCGATGATCTCTTCCGGGGCGCGCGAGCCGGCGCGCATGTAGGTATTGGTCATGCGCGGCAGCGTCATGTGCGCGAACGATTCGCGCCGGCCGTTGCCGGTCGCCGGCATGCCCATCAATCGCGCATTCATCTTGTCCTGAATATACCCACGCAGCACGCCCTGCTCGATCAGCGTCGTGCACTGCGTCGGCGTGCCTTCATCATCGACGTTCAAGGAACCTCGCCGCCGATCCAGCGTGCCGTCGTCGACCACGGTGATCTCGTCGGCGGCCACCTTTTGCCCGATGCGATTCGAGAACGCTGAAGTACCCTTGCGGTTGAAATCACCCTCCAATCCGTGACCGATGGCCTCGTGCAATAGGATTCCCGGCCAACCCGGGCCCAGTACCACGGTCATCGACCCGGCCGGCGCCGCCACCGCCTCGAGATTCACCAGAGCCTGGCGCACGGCCTCGCGGCCATGGGCAAAAGGCTCATCGCCGCGCAATAGTTCGTCCAGACCGAAGCGTCCGCCTCCGCCGCTATAACCCTGTTCGCGCCGGCCGTTCTGTTCGACGATGACCGACACATTCACCCGCACCAAGGGGCGCACATCCGCCGTCAACGTGCCATCGCTGGTCGCGATCAGTATCACCTCATGCACGGCAGCCAGCGACGCCATCACTTGCTTGACCCTCGGGTCGATGCGGCGCGTATCGGCATCGATGCGCATCAACCACGCCACCTTGTCCTCGTCGCGTATCGCGTCGAGCGGATCGACGGGCAGGTACAACCGGTGAGTCACAGGACGCTGCCACGCCTTGACCGCTCTGCTGCCGCCGCCGCGTGCGATGGCGCGCGCCGCGTCGGACGCCTCGAGCAACGCCGGCAGCAGCACTTCGTCCGTGTAGGCGAAGCCCGTCTTCTCGCCGCTGATGGCGCGCACGCCGACTCCCTGCTCGATGCTGTGCGACCCCTCTTTGACGATGCCGTCCTCCAGCGACCAGGACTCTTCGCGCGACAATTGAAAATACAGGTCGGCGTAATCGACGCCCCGGCTCATCACGGCGTCGAGTACCGTCGACAATCGGCTCTCATCGAGACCCGACGGCGCCAGAATCATTTTTTCGGCCACATCGAACATGGGTTCACTCAACTCCGCACTTCGTGCATTCATGTCAGCACCGTCGCGGCGTTGGGCAAGCCCAACTGCCGGTTGTCGAGCGCGGGAAAGCGCGCACGCGTCTCTGCTTGTTTTGCAAGATCGATCTCCGCAGTTATCACTCCGGCGCCCTCTGCCAGGCGTGACAACACCTGACCCCAATAATCAACGATGAGCGAGTCGCCGTAGGTCTCGCGACCGCTGGTATGAGTACCGCTCTGCGCCGGCGCCACCACGTAGCATAGGTTTTCGATGGCGCGCGCCCGGAGCAGCGTTTCCCAATGAGCACGCCCGGTCGGCACCGTGAAAGCCGCGGGCATCGCCAGCCACTCGGCCCCCTTCGACACCAGATCCCGGTACAGCTCGGGAAACCGCATGTCGTAGCACACCGAGAGTCCCAGCTTCCCGACGGGCGTATCCGCAATGACCGGCTCGCGGCCGGGAGCGACATGAGACGATTCGCGATACTGTTCGTCGCGGCCGGGAATGGTGACATCGAACAGATGTATCTTGTCGTAGCGCACCACTCGTTTGCCGGCCGCATCGATCAGCAAGGATGCGTTGGCGACGCGGCGCTCGGTGTCGCTGCGGATGACGATGGTACCGCCCAGTATCCACATGCCGAGTTTTCGCGCGGTATCGCAGAGGAAGGTCTGCACCGGTCCGGCGCCGTCCGCTTCGGCAACCTGCAGCTTGTCGGCGTCGTGCAGGCCGATGAATGCGAAATTCTCCGGCAGGCAGGCGATATCGGCGCCCGCATCCTTGGCTTCCCGCAACAAGTCACCGGCAGCCGTGAGGTTGTCTGCGACGAGGTGACTCGAGGTCATCTGTATGGCGGCAACTTTACCCATCTATTTCGGCACCTCGGCGGACGCGGCGGCCGCGTCCGCACCCTTGATTCGTTCGACAATGGGATTATCCCAACTGCCCGTTATTCGATAATACCCTCGCGCCAGCCCCTTCAGCGGTTGTTTGAACACTTGGGTGAACAGAAGCACGGCCGCCCCCACCACGGGCCCGCCCGCGAAGGCCGCCAGCGGCAGGGAACTTCCGACGCTGCCGGTAACCACTGCAGTTTGGTCGTAATCCTTGTTTTTCAAGCCTACCCGTCCAATCAGGCCGATTTCCGCCGCCGGCCCCTTGACCAGCACGTTATCGGTGTGGGCGCTGCCTTCGCGTAGGTCGAAGTCGCCGCGAACGGTGTCGAACGCCAGGCCCTTGTCGGTAAGATCGCTGAAATCCAGCGCCAAGCGTCTGCGTAGCGCCGCCACGCTGGTCAGGCCCAAAACCCGGCCGGCGCCGGGCTTGAGCCCGACGATCTGGCCCTTGTCCAGCGACAACTGCACATGCCCCATCGCCTGAGCGAGGGCCTCCTCGGTCGGCGCGCCGAGCCAGCTGAGGTCGAAATCCATGCGCCCTGTTCTGGCCTCGATCACCGGAATGTAGCCCAACCGCTTCAGCGTATCCTGCACATCGCTGCTGCTCAGCGCGCCCTCGATGCGCCCGGTTCCGGCGTCCGCGCCTCGCCATTCGCCGACCGCGCTGACATTGAAGGTGGCGCCGGTGACGGTCAGCTGCTTGAGGCTGATGCCGTCGTTCAATTTGACCAGGGTCGCGCGTACGTCGCCGAACTGCCGTTCACCGAACTGCAGATCCGCGGCGTGAAAGTTGATCGCCGGGATGGCGCGCGGATCGCCGGCCGCGTTGGCGACCCGGGGCACGTGGTCTTCGCCGGGCGCGCCGCTGCCCTGCTGCAGCTCAGCATCGGGGGCGACATCGAAATGCAGGCGCTCGAATTGCATACTCCAGGGTTCGGACGAGTCGCTGGCACTCGGCATTGCAATCGTCCCGACCACGTTGGGGCCCCCGACCCCAATGTGCAAACTGCGCTCCGTCACCGCCAGATCCAACGACAGGTCGCGGAACGCCAAGCCCAGATAGTCGAGTTCGGACACATTCAGCGTGGCCGTACGCAGGTATTCGGACAGCGGCTTGGCATTCTTGCCGGTGGAGGCCAGCTTGAGCCAGCCCGCCAAATCCAGGCGCGAGACCGAGCCGCCCACGTTGACTGGTTGTGCGTCATTCGCATTCGCCTCGCCGGCGCCGAAAGACAGCGCTCCGAACAACCTCGCCGCGGTCGAGGATTATGTGCGCGCTCATGCGCGTGCCGCGCAAACCGCGGGAGTAGCGTCATGAGCGTGCAGGTCACGAAGCTCGCCAACGGGCTGCGAATCGTCACCGACCGCATGGAATCGGTCGAGACGGTCTCGATCGGCGTCTGGGTCGATGTCGGCACGCGGCACGAGCCGGCCGCAATCCAACGGCGTCGCGCATGTGCTGGAGCATATGGCCTTCAAGGGCACCGAGCGGCGCAGTGCGCTCGATATCGCTTCCGAGATCGAAGCGGTCGGCGGTCATGTGAATGCCTACACCTCGCGCGAGCACACCGCCTACTACGCCAAGGTGCTGAAGGCCGATGTCGGCCTCGCCGTCGATATCCTTTCCGATATCCTGCAGCACGCGGCCTTCGACGCCGCCGAGCTCGAGCGCGAGCGCACGGTGATCCTGCAGGAGCTCGGCCAGGCGCAGGATACGCCCGACGACATCATCTACGATCTCTTCCAGAGAGGGCCTATCCCAACCAGCCGATGGGTCAGCCGGTTTTTTGGGCCGCGCCGATATCATCAAGACGCTCAGCCGCGACGCGGTCGCGAATTACATGAAAGCGAACTACGCCGCGCCGGGCATGTTGCTCGTCGCCGCCGGCAACCTCACGCATGAGGCGCTCGTCGCGCTGGCCGAGCGCTCTTTCACGGCGCTCGGCGCGAAGAGCGAGGCGCGGACCGAGCCTGGCCACTATGAGGGCGGCGACCATCGCGAGCTGCGCGAGCTCGAGCAAGCGCATGTGCTCTTGGGCTTTCCCGGCTTTCCTTTGGCGATCGCGACTATTTCGCCGCGTCGGTGGTGTCGACCGCATTCGGCGGCGGCATGTCCTCGCGGCTTTTTCAAAGGTGCGCGAGAAGCGCGGCCTCGCCTATTCGATCTATTCCTTCAGCCATTCCTATAGCGATGGCGGCATCTTCGGCATCTATGCCGGCACCGGCGAGAATGAAGCCGCCGAGCTGATGCCGGTGCTGCGCGATGAGTTGCGCCAGCTCGTCGCCGGCCTCTCGAGCGACGACCTCGCACGGGCACGGGCGCAGCTCAAGGCCGGGCTGTTGATGTCGCTCGAGGGCACGACCGCGCGCTGCAGCAGCAGGCGAGTCACATGCCGATTCACGGCCGGCCGCTCGATCCGCAAGAGCTGGTTGGGCATATCGATGCGGTCGACGAAGATGCGGTGGTGCGGGTGGCCAAGCGCATTATCGCCGGCAAACCGACCGTGGCGGCGCTCGGCCCGGTCGGGAAGCTCGAGAAGCTGGAGCTTTTCGCCGAACGATTGAGATCTAACCGGACATTGGGGAGCGAGGGGGTGGCGCTCGATCTTCTTAAGACTGCAGCGGCTGTTCGGGACAGCGCCGCCGCCCTTTCGTCTCTCGGGACGCCGCGCCGTGCTGCGCGCGCCCGATCGCCTCGATTGGCGCGCCTGGGCCGAGTTGCGTCACGCCTCGCGCGCTTTTCTGACGCTGTGGGAGCCGAGTTGGGCCGAGGATGCGCTGTCGCGCGCCGCGTTCCGCCGCCGAGTCGCGCGCTATGCGCTCGAATGGCACAGCGACCAAGGCTACACGTTCCTGCTCTTCCGTCTCGAAGACGATGCGCTGCTCGGCGGGATCAGCCTCACCAATGTTCGCCGCGGCGTCGCCGAAAGCGCCAGCGTCGGCTATTGGGTTGGCGAGACGGCACCCACGCCAAGGCTATATGAGCGAAGGTCTGGTGCTGACCCTGCGCTTTGCTTTCGAGCGGTTGCGGTTGCACCGCGTCGAAGCGGCCTGCCTGCCGCATAACACACCGAGCCGCGGGCTATTGCTGAAATCGGGCTTCACCGAAGAAGGCTATGCCCGCGAATATCTCTGCATCGACGGCAAGTGGCAGGACCACATCCTCTTCGGCATCCTCGCCCATGACTGGGCGAAGCGGATGGGGTGAGGGCGCACAACTTCTCTTTCCGTCATTCCCGCGTAGGCGGCAATCCGGATTTACAGACGAGTCGTGCTTCTGGACCCCGCTTTCGCGGGGGTGACGTGTTTTAGATGGCGCGATTTTTCGACAACGTCATTGCGAGGAGCGAAGCGACGAAGCAATCCAGCTTTCGCGCGCGTGACTCTGGACTGCCGTCGCGCTGCGCGCTCCTCGCAATGACGAAGTGTGGTGGGCTACGCGTGGCCGGCGTCGCCGGAAAGGGCGAAGGGATCCACGCCGAGCGTGGCGATCGCGCGCCGCCATTTGTCTTCGTTCGTCTCGTCGAAGAGCAACGCATTGTCCGATGGCACGGTGAGCCAGCCATTCGCCTGGATCTCGGCATCGAGCTGGCCTGGGCCCCAGCCGGCATAGCCGAGGGCGAAGAAGCGCTGGCGCGGGCCGTCGCCGCGGCCGATCGCGCGCAGGATGTCGATCGTCGCCGTGAGGCCGACATCGCCCACGACCAGCGTCGCCTGCTCGGTGTAATCCGTCGAATGCAGCACGAAGCCGCGTGCCGCCTCGACCGGCCCGCCGAAATGCACGCGCGCGCGCTTGAAGCCGTCGCCCTCGATGCCGAGCTGCTGCAAAAGCTCGCACATCGAAGGCTGCTCGACCGTCTTGTTGACGACGAGGCCCATCGCGCCTTCGGCATTATGCGCGCACATGAAGACGACCGAGCGGCTGAAGCGCGGGTCCTCCATTTGCGGCATCGCGATCAATAATTGGCCGGTGAGCGAGGTCAAAACGGTGCTTCCTTTCGCCCGATTGAGATAAGCGAGGCGCGGCCTTGTTGCAAGAACACGCAAATGTGGCCGCCCCGCGACGATTCTCGCCTTTGGCGAGGGCGTCGCCGCGACTTATAAGGGCGCTATGAAGCGGCCCGGTTTCGCAGTTTTGCTGTTCATCGTCGTCACGGCGCTCCTATACCCGGCGCGCGCCTCGGCCGATGCGGCCTCGCCCTGGTATGAGACCGAGCAGGGCCGGGCGCGGCTGATCGCGGCGACGGCCGATCCCGGCAGCGCGGCGAGCATCGGCCTCGGCCTGCAATTCGAGCTTGCGCCGCATTGGAAGATCTCTTCGGCGTTCGCCCGGCGATGCCGGCTTCCCGCCCGACGGCTCGATTGGAAGGGCTCGGCCAATCTTGCCGACGCAACGATCGCCTGGCCGGCGCCCGAGCGCTTTTCGGTGCAGGGGCTCGAAACCGCGGGCTATAGCGGCGCGGTCGTCTTGCCGATCACGGTGCGCGTCGCGCAGCGGGCCAGCCGCTGCATCTCAAGGCGCATCTCTCCTATCTCACTTGCAGCGCGATTTGCGTGCCGCGCGAGACCGATCTCGCGCTCGATCTGCCCGGTGCGGGCGCGGGCTATGCGGCGCTGATCGATCAATATCGCGCGCAGGTGCCGGGCGACGGCAGGCGGAAGGCCTCGCCCTGACCGGCGCTGCGCTGCGCCCGGGCGCGAAAGCGGCGCTCGATCTGACCATCGCCAGCCAGAATCCGCTCGCCGCGCCCGACGCTTTCGTCGAAGGCGTCGATGACGCGGTCTTCGGTGCGCCGGCGGTGCTGAGGCGCGCGCCCACGGCCACGACGTTGCGCTTGCCGATCAGCGGCAATTGGCGCGACGTCGTTGGCCGCAAGCTGACCGTCACGCTGGTCGATGGATCGCGCAGCATGACCGCGCCGGTGACGGTCACCGAAGGCGAGGGGCTGATCGATCTCACGACCTTTGCGACGATGCTCGGCCTCGCGCTTATCGGCGGGCTGATCCTCAATCTCATGCCCTGTGTGTTGCCGGTCCTGTCGCTGAAGCTGCTTGCGGCGTTGCCGCGCACCGGCGAGACGCTGCGCGAAACGCGGCGCGGC
The DNA here is from genome assembly GCA_963779985.1 of uncultured Gammaproteobacteria bacterium. Lineage (GTDB taxonomy): Bacteria > Pseudomonadota > Gammaproteobacteria > Steroidobacterales > Steroidobacteraceae > Bog-1198. The sequence goes on along the minus strand of CAVZZW010000003.1, from coordinate 7,259 downwards.
TTTCTCGGCACGGCGATGGGCATCGTGCTGTCTTTCCTAGTGCTCGCCGTCGCGACGGCGGCGGCGAAAACGGCGGGGCTCGCCGTCGGCTGGGGCGTGCAATTCCAGGACCCGCTGTTCCTCATTGCCCTCGCCGTGCTGCTCGTGCTCTTCGCCTGCAATCTCTGGGGTTTCTTCGAGGTGCCGTTGCCGCGCGCCGTCGCCGCCATCGCCGAGCGCGGGCCGATCGGCAGCGTCGCGACGGGCGCCTTCGCGACCGTGCTCGCGACGCCGTGCTCCGCACCCTTCGTCACGGCACGGCGCTCGGCTTTGCCTTCGCGGCGGGCCCCCTGGAGATCGTCGCGATCTTCCTCGCGCTCGGCCTCGGCATGGCCGCGCCCTATCTGCTCGTCGCAGTGGTGCCGGGGCTCGCGCGCCTGTTGCCGCGGCCGGGACGGTGGATGATTTATCTGCGCTGGGGGCTCGGCGCGTTGCTGCTCGGCACCGCGCTGTGGCTGCTCGCCGTCTTGAGCGGCGAGCTTGGCCTGCGCGCGGCGCTCGCGATTGCCTTGCTCTTGGGCTTTGCCGTCCTGACTCTCGCTGTGCTGCATGAGCCGGTTTCGCGCTGGATGCTGGTCGGCGCCGCGCTCATCGGCGCGCTTTTCGTGCCGATGCTGCGCCGCCGCTGCCACGTGCCGCTATCGCATCGGGCGAGGGGCCGTGGCAGGCTTTCGATCCCGCTGCGATCGGTGAGCACGTGCGCAACGGCGAGGTCGTGCTGGTCGATGTCACCGCCGATTGGTGCCTCACCTGCAAGGTCAATGAGCGGCTGGTGCTCGATCGCGCGCCGGTGCGCGACGATCTGACGAAGCCCGGCGTGGTGGCGATGCGCGCCGATTGGACGCGGCCCAATCCGGCGATCGATGCGTATCTCGCCCGCTTCGGCCGCGTGGGCATTCCGTTCAATGTCGTCTACGGCCCGGCGGCGCCGGGTGGGCTGCCGCTTCCCGAATTGTTGACCAGCGGCGCTGTGAGCCGAGGCGCTTGCCCAGGCGGCAGGCCGGTAGCTAAGCTCCCCTTATCCCGAAAGCCCAAGTTCGAAAATCCAAGTCCGAAAACCAGGAGGCATTCATGACGATTGCGGTTGGCGAAAAAATTCCTTCGGCGAAGCTGAAGACCATGACGGCGGAAGGTCCGAAGGACATTTCCACCGACGACATCTTCAACGGCAAGAAGGTCGTGCTGTTCGCCGTGCCCGGCGCCTTCACCCCGACCTGCTCGGCCAAGCATCTCCCGGGCTTCGTCGAGAAGGCGACCGAGATCAAGGGCAAGGGCGTCGACACCATCGCCTGCCTCGCGGTCAACGACGCTTTCGTGATGGGCGCCTGGGGCAAGGCGCAGAATACCGGCGACAAGGTGCTGATGCTGGCCGACGGCGCCGCCGCTTTCACCAAGCAGCTCGGCCTCGATCTCGACCTGACCGGCCCGGGCATGGGCGTGCGCTCCAAGCGCTATGCGATGGTGGTCGATAACGGCACCGTCAAGGCGCTGCAGGTCGAAGCACCCGGCGCGTTCGAGGTCTCGAGCGCTGATGCGATCCTGAAGGCGCTGTAAGCGCGTCTTAGCTCGTTAAATTTATTCGCTTCCCCGGCGAAAGCCGGTGTCCATTCCTCGATCGCGCGATTGATGAATGGACCCCGGATCGCACCGCCTCGCGGCTTGTCCGGGGAGGCGAATTCAAAAAAGAGACTACGCTAAATCTGTCATACCGTTCCGCGCTTGCTCGACACCCTGTCGGGCGAGCGCGTCGGCGCGCTCGTTCTCGGGATGGCCGGCATGGCCTTTGACCCAGTGGAACGTCACGTCGATGCGGCTCCGTCGCCGCCTTCGAGTCGCTGCCATAAATCGACGTTCTTCACCGGCTTCTTGTCGGCCGTCTTCCAGCCGTTGCGCTTCCAGTTGTGGATCCATGTGGTGATCCCGTCGCGCACATACGTGCTGTCGGTATGGAGATGCACCTCGCTCGGCCGCTCAGCGCTTCGAGCGCGGCGATGACGCGCCATCAGCTCCATGCGGTTGTTGGTCGTCGGCTTGGCCGCGCCGATCAGCTCTTTCTCACGCTCGCCGGCGCGCAGGATCGCGCCCCAGCCGCCGGGGCCCGGATTGCCGCGCAAGCGCCATCCGGTGGCGATGTCGACGTTCCCGCGCCGCGCCCGCGCTCGTCTCGGCCATCGACTCGAGGCCATAGGCGCTGCTGCGCGTGATGCCGCGGTGGAAGCGCAGCTTCTGGCGGTATTCGAGCGGGTCTTTCGGCTTCACCCGCGCGCCCGGCGGATGGTTGAGCCGGTCATAGAGCCGCGTCAGCAGGAAGCGCAGCGCGCTGCCGCGCGCGAGGATCGGCAAAGCGTCCATTTCTTCGCGCGTGAGTTCGCGGTGTCACGATAATTGCGCAGCAGGAGCTTCGCCTTGGTGACGTTGAAGCTGCCATCGGCCTCGAAGCACCAGGCGTTGAGGCAGATCGCGATGTCATAGGCAAGGAAATCGTTGCACGCGAAATAGAAATCGATAAGGCCGGAGACTTCGCCGGCGCGGAAGAAGACATTGTCGGGGAAGAGATCGGCATGGATTACGCCGGCGGGCAGGGTTTGCGGCCACAACCGGGTGAGGGCGTCGAACTCGTCGCCGAGTTCCTGCTTGAGGCCGGGGGCGATCTCGTCGGCGCGCGCGGCACAGGATTGGTAGAGCTTGCGCCAGCCCTCGAGCGACAGCGCGTTGTCGCGTTTGAGACGGAAATCGGCAGCGGCGCGGTGGAGCTGCGCCAGGGCGCCGCCGATCGCGCTGCAATGCTGCGTCTCGATGCGCCGCGGCCACATGCCGTCGAGGAAGCTGACGATTGCCGCCGGCCGGCCGCAGAGCCGGCGCAGCGCTTTGCCGTCCTTGGCATGGATCGGAGTCGGGCAGGCGACGCCCTTGCCGGCGAGATGGTCGAGCAGCGCCAGGAAGAAGGGCAGGTCGGCCGGATCGACCCGCTTTTCGTAAAGGGTGAGGATGTAGGTGCCGCGCTCGGTGCGCAGCAGGTAGTTCGAATTCGACCCCCTCGGCGATGCCCTTGCACGCGACCGGCTCGCCCAGTGCGTAATCCGCCAGGAAAGCTCTCAGCTCGTCGTCGGGAACGTCGGTATAGACAGCCATCTCGCCCAGGCTCGCGGGGTTGCGGATGAGACGTCTGACGCTTGTGCCACCGCGACGCCTCGAATAAAGTGCGGGCCGCATCATCCGACTGCCGCCGCGGGCGAGCAAGCGAATACCGGACCCACGCGCAAGGAACAGAAACGGAAATGAGGGGATCGACGCCGGCACAGCGCGCCCCTCCGGCGAGCCAGATTTGTCGGGTGGAGCTTGGCCATTTTGACGACGCTGGCGCTGGCCGGCTGCTCCAATTTCGGCGGCCGCGGCAATTCCTATACCTGTCCCGCGACGACCACCGTGCCCCAGCTGCAAACGCTGGTCCAGGTCGTTCCCGGCCCGAACGGCGCGACGATCCAATCCTTGGGCCGCGTCAACACCGTAACCGCGGAATGCGACCGCGACGGCGATGCCGGTGTGCTCAGCAAGCTGACCGTCGAATTCGCGGGTCTCCGGACGACACCGGCGATCAACCAGATCGCGCTGCCCTATTTCGTCGCGCTTGCCGATGCGACCGGCAATATCCTCGGCAAGCAGCAATATACGATGCGCAACGAGCTTCACGCCGGACGCGCAGATCACGAAGGCGAGCGATTGGTGACCGTGCATATCCCGCTGAAGAATGCCCAACTCGGCAATGTTTATACGATCGTGGTCGGCTTCCAGCTCACCCAGAGCCAGCTCGACTACAACCGCGCCCATATGCAGTGATCCGGCCGGGCTGATGGCGGCACGCCGTTCCCGGAAGACCAAACGCACCGCGAAACGCCGAGGAGGACACCGTCTTCAGCCGAGCGGATCGCCGATCGTGGCGATTGGGCGCTCGATTTCTATCATCACCTGCTGACCGTCTCGCCATGGACGCTGTTCGTCATCCTGGTCGTCGTCTATGTCGCCTTCAATCTTGTCTTCGCCACGCTCTATGCTGCAGCCGGGCGGCATCGCCAATGCGGCGCCGGGCTCGTTTTCCGACGCGTTCTTCTTCAGCGTGCAGACCATGGCGACGATCGGCTACGGCGTGATGTAGCCGGCGACGGTCTACACCAATCTCCTCGTCACCGTCGAGGCCGCGGCTCGGCTGACCGGTCTCGCGCTGGCGACCGGTCTCGTCTTCGCGCGTTTCTCGCGGCCGACGGCGCGGGTGATGTTCAGCCGCGTCGCCGTGGTGACCGACCATGACGGCGTGCCCAGCCTGATGTTCCGGGCCGCCAATCGCCGGCGCAACGAGATCCTCGAAGCACAAGTGACGGTGATGCTGCTGCGCGATGAGATGAACGCGGAAGGCATCGAGATGCGGCGCTTTCACGACATGGCGGTGGCACGGCCGCACACGCCGATGTTCGCGCTGACCTGGACGGTGATCCATCCGATCGATCAATCGAGCCCGCTCTTCGGCGCCAGCCGCGAAGGCCTGCTGCGGGCGCATGCACAGATCGTCGTCAGCATCGTGGGCCTCGACGAGACCTTCTCGCAGACGATTTTCACGCGCGCCATACCTATGAGGCCGACGAGATCCGCTGGAACCACCGCTTTGCCGATATCCTGACCCGCGCCGAGGACGGCCATCGCCGGATCGATTACCGCCGCTTCCACGATACGGTCGAGGCGCGAGAGCCGGCGCGCGGCGAGGCGTCGTCGCGCAAGGTGAAAGCATGATCGCACGCATTCTCTCTGCCATCCTCGCGGCTGCCGCCGTGGTCGTCGCCGGCGCGGCGAGCGCGCCAAGAGGAGAAGCTCCTCAACGTCTACAACTGGTCCGATTACATCGCCGAGGATACGGTCGCGAATTTCGCGAAAGAGACCGGCATCAAGGTGAATTACGACGTCTATGACAGCAACGAGGTGCTCGAGGCGAAGCTGCTTGCCGGGCATTCCGGCTACGACGTCGTCGTGCCCTCGGCCGCGCCTTATCTCGCGCGCCAGGCGGCATCCGGTGTCTATCGCAAGATCGACAAGGCGGCGCTCAAGAATTACGGCGATCTCGATCCGCAGATACTGGCGGCGGCGGCCAATGCCGATCCGGGCAATCAGTTCGGCGTGCCCTATATGTGGGGCACCACCGGCTTCGGCTATAACCGCGCGCAGGTGAAGAAAGCCTTGGGCGACAGCGCTTCGACCGACAGCTCGGCGCTGATCTTCGATCCGGCGAATGCGAAGAAGCTCGCCGGTTGCGGCATCGAGCTATTGGACAGCGCGCAGGAGCTGTTTCCCGCGGCGCTCGCTTATCTCCACGCCGATCCGCTGAGCCGCGCGAATGAGGATCTCGACCGCGCCGCCGGCGTGATCCAGGCGATCCGGCCCTACATCCGAAATTCCATTCCTCCGAATACATCAACGATCTCGCCAATGGCGATATCTGCGTCGCCTGGGGCTATTCGGGCGATGTCGTGCAAGCAAGAACCGCGCACAGGATGCGAAAAACGGCGTCGATATCGGCTATACCATTCCGCAGGAAGGCGCGATGATCTGGATCGACATGATGGCGATTCCGGCGGATGCGCCGCATCCCGAGAACGCGCTGAAATTCATCGACTACATTCTCCGCCCCGAGATCGCGGCGAAGATCAGCGACACGGTCGCCTACGCCAATCCCAATCTCGCGGCGACGAAGCTGGTCGATCCGAAGATCGGCGGCGATCCCAATATCTATCCCTCGGCCGAGGTGCGCGCGCGGCTGTTTTTCGACAAGCCGGTGACGCCGCAATACGAGCGGCTGCGCACCCGCGCCTGGACGCGTATCAAGACGGGCCAATAGGCGTGGCCGCGCATCTCGCGATCGAGCAAGTCGTCAAACGCTACCCGGATGCCACGGCGGCGGCGGTCGATGGTGTCTCGCTGGAGATCGCCGCGGGTGAGTTCTTCGCGCTCTTGGGGCCGTCCGGGTGTGGCAAGACCACGCTGCTGCGGCTGCTCGCGGGCTTCGAGACGCCGGATAACGGCCGCATCCTGATCGACGGCCAGGATATGGCGTTCGTGCCGCCTTACGCGCGGCCGACCAACATGATGTTCCAGTCCTATGCGCTCTTTCCGCATATGACGGTCGCCGAGAATGTCGGCTTCGGCCTGAGGCAGGACAAACGGCCGCGCGCCGAGATCGCGCAGCGCGTCGCGGCGATGCTCGATCTGGTGAAACTCGGCGCCCTGGCGCAGCGCAAGCCCGGCCAGCTTTCGGGCGGCGAGAAGCAGCGCGTCGCCCTGGCGCGCGCCCTCGTCAAGGAGCCGAAGCTGCTGCTGCTCGACGAGCCGCTGACCGCGCTCGACCGCAAGCTGCGCGAAGAAACGCGCTTCGAGCTGGTGCGCATCCAGCAGCGCGTCGGCATCACCTTCCTGCTCGTGACGCATGATCAGGAAGAGGCGATGAGCATGGCGAGCCGTATCGCCGTCATGGATCGCGGCAAGATCGCGCAGCTCGGCCCGCCGGCCGATGTCTACGAGCATCCCGACAATCGCTTCGTCGCCGGCTTCCTCGGCGCGATCAATCTGCTCGCGGCGCGCGTGGCCGGCTTTGAGAGCGGCACCGCGACGCTCGAATGCACCGAGGCCGGCGCGGCGCTGACGCTCGCGCACGAGCATCCTTTGGTGCGTGGCGCGCTGGTCACTGTCGCCGTGCGGCCGGAGAAACTGCTGATCGGCAGCACCGCCAACCCTGCCTGGGCCAACGCCCTTGCCGGCACGGTGCATGGCATTGCCTATCGCGGCGAGGCTTCGGATGTCGAGATCGCGCTTGCCAGCGGCAAGGTGATGCGCGCCACCATCGCCAATGCCGATCGCCAAGCACGCAGCAGCCTCGCGCTTGGGCAAAAGATCTTTGTCGGCTGGCGGCGCGATGCCGGCGTGGTGCTCGAGCGATGAGGCGGCTCGCCGCCGTGCTGCCGCCTTATGCGTGGCTGGCGCTGTTTTTCCTCGTGCCGTTCCTCATTGTCTTGAAGATCAGCCTCGCCGATCAAGCGATGGGCATCCCGCCCTACACGCCGCTCGTCGCCAACGGCCGGATCCAGGCGAGTCCGGCGAATTACCAATTCCTCGTCAGCGACAGCCTTTACGCACGCGCCTATCTCAATGCGATCTGGTTCGCGGCGTGGTCGACCTTGGGC